>CAXXQU010000002.1:0-318554 GCA_963666395.2 uncultured Aminiphilus sp. | reverse complement strand
TCCTCCGTAAAGGATAATTTCTCCCTTTTTCGAAGGGGGCCGAAGAGGGGGCGGAGGGGGAGAACTTTTTTCGAGGCAGCTCCGTTCCAGCTTGCCTATCTCGATGGCTCCTCCCTTTTTGCTGCGGATGCAGGCATCCTCGCAGGGATGTTCGCAGAGGCGCCCCAGAAGATCCGGCAAAGGTATTCCCCGGGCGAGAATTTTTCGGGCTTCCTGAAAGCTTTCCCTTCCCAGGGCGGCACAGAACCCCCGAACGTCCACCTTGAGGGGGCATGCGGCCTGGCAGTAGGGGAGTTCCTCCTGAATGCAGCGTCCTTCCAGATCTTTGAGTCGGCTCTGTTCCATGAACACCTCCGGGGAAAGGGCTCCCCCGCCTCCTTTGTGCGGGGCGGGGGAGAACCGTGCTTCGCTTAAACCCGCTCGCCCTTGAGGCCCGCGAGGATTTTCTCCGGCAGAGCCGGGAGATTGTGCACCCGCACGCCGCAGGCGTTGTAGATGGCGTTGCCGATGGCCGCATGGGGGCTCGAAAGGGGAAGCTCTCCCACTCCGGCGGCGCCGAAGGGGCCGAACTCTCTCGGATAGTTCTCGAAGTAGACGATCTCCATGTCGTCCGGAATGTCCTTGGCGAAGGGGAGTCCCGCCCCCACCAGGGTGGAATGTTTCTTGAGATCCTCGAAATCCTCCGTAAGGGCCAGGCCGATTCCCTGGGCCATGCCTCCGTAAATCTGGCCGTCCGTAACGAGGCGGTTGTTCACCTTGCCGATATCCGCCATGAGGGTCATCTTGTCCACCGTGGTCTTGCCGGTTTCGGTGTTTACGGAGACCTCCGCGAGAAAGACCCCGTACATGTAGACCACGAAGGGGCGTCCCTGTCCCTTGTCGTCGCAGGCGGTGCCGGGAACGGAGAATTTTCCTACGTACTTGAGGGGCTTTCCCTCGGAGGTCGCTTCGGCGTAGGTCATGCAGGAGCCGTCGGGCTTGCGGAGCTCTTTCATCAGCTCCTCGCAGGCCACCCGAATGGCATTGCCCGTCATGACCTGTTGCCGGGAGCCTCCGGAAGGTCCGGAATTGGGGGTTTTCGACGTATCAGGCCAGGTAAAACGCAGGCGTTCCGGAGCTATCTTCATGGGGCGCAGAGCCTCGTGAGCGGTGCCGATGGCTCCCATGTCCGCTCCCTGTCCGTGATCCTCCCAGGCGGTAACGATGGTGATGGTGTCGTCCTCGTTCAGCACCGCCCAGGCTTCGGAGCCGTCCGGCCCGTCCAGGCCGCAGCCGTAAGATCCCAGAGCGAGGCCCACTCCCTTCTTGATCTTTTCCGTGGATTCCCTCTTCGCCTTCTCCCTGGCGGCCTCGTACTTGGGCTTCAGAGCCTCCAGCATTTCGGGATAGCTGAAAACCTCCGGTTCCTGGCCGCTGGGGTTCGTGGACCCCGGACGGTAGCAGTTTTTGTAGCGAATTTCCCAGGGGTCCATGCCCAGTTTTTCCGCCAGCTCATCCATAAGAAGTTCCGAGGAGTAGAGGGATTGAGGAGAGCCGTAGGCCCGGAAGGCGGAGCCCCAGGCGTGATTGGTGCAGACGGTCCGCCCGGTGCCCCGAATGTTGGGAATGTCGTATCCCGCTCCCATGAACTGGGCCCCCCGAAGGGTGAGAAGATCTCCGAACTCCGAATAGGGGCCGTGATCCACGTTGTAGTCCGTCTCCATGGCGAGGAGTTTTCCCCCGTTGTCCGCAGCGAACTTGATGTTCACGAAGAAGGGGGAGCGTTTTCCCGTGTAGGTCATGTGCTGGAAGTAGGTGTAGCGCAGGAAGCAGGGTTTCCCCGTGGCCAGGGTGGCGGCTCCCACCAGGGCCTCCATGGTGGGGCTGAACTTGTAGCCGAAGGTTCCTCCCATGGGATTGGAAACCAGGGCGATCTTGTCCGGCTCCACTCCCAGCCCTGGAGCGATCATGGCGAGATGGAGATGGGCCCCGATGGTTTTGGAATGGATTTTCAGTACTCCCTCATCGGTAAGATAGGCGAACCCCACGTCGGGCTCGATGGTGAGGTGAGGCTGCCGGCCCACGTAGAAATCATCCTCCACCGTCACCGAGGCGCTCTCGAAAATGGGCTTCGTGGAATTTCCCTTTTCCAGGTTCTGGATGTAATAGATGTTGGGGGTTCCCGGATGGATTTCCAGAGCGTCCTCCTCCATGGCGGCGGGGGCGCTCATGTAGGCGGGAAGAACCTCCAGATCCACCTTCACCTTCTCCGCGGCGGCACAGGCGTTGTCGTAGGTGTCCGCACAGACCATGGCGAGGGCGTCTCCGAACTGGAAAACCTTCTCGTCGCAGAGAATGGGGCGGTCCCAGCCATCTCCCTTGTTGGAGGGGAAGGTGATGAGTCCGGTGATACGGTTCTTTCCCTTGATGTCCTTATGGGTGACGATCTTGTAGACTCCGGGCATCTTCTCCGCCTCGGAAACGTCGATCTCCCGGATCTTGGCGTGGCTCACCGTGGCCTGCACCAGGGCTATCTGGAGGGAGCCCTCGGGGAGCTTCAGTCCCAGATCCGCACCGTAGTCCAGGGTTCCCGTAACTTTGGCCACCGAGGTGGGCCGGGGATAGTTGCCCCCCCAGATCTGCCCGTTTTCGGGCATCTTGAATTCCAGCTTCTCCTCGGGAAGCTCTCCCCGCAGAACCTTGGCGGCCTCCATCACCGCATCCACGATGGGAATATATCCGGTGCATCGGCAGGCGTTGCGGTTTTTGGAAAACCACTCCCGCACCTCCTCCCGGGTGGGAGTGGGATTCTTGTCGAGAAGAACCTTGGCGGAGACGATGAACCCGGGAGTGCAGAAGCCGCATTGGGCGGCGCCGTACTTGATCCATGCCTTTTGAAGAGGATGCAGTTTCTCCGGAGTGCCGATTCCCTCGATGGTGGTAACCTGATCCCCCTCCTTGAGGCGGCTTGCCTTGAAAACGCAGGAGCGTATCACCTCTCCGTTGAGGATCACGCTACAGGCGCCGCACTGCCCCGTATCGCACCCTACCTTGGTTCCCGTGAGCCCCAGCTGCTCCCGTAGTATTTTTGCCAGGGAATCCTCGCTGTCGACAACGATACTGCGCTCCACGCCGTTTACGAAAAAGCTCTTTTGAATCACCCTTTTTCAACCCCTTTCGATCTCTCCTGAAAATACTTTGCTCCTGTTTCACTCTATGACGCTTTTCCCCCGGAGGGGCAGTTGCCCGATGCTCTTGTTCGTCTCGCGTTTTCTTTGGAAAAAGGCTTTTTCCCGTGACGTGATGATGATGTCAAAAGCGTTAATTTTTAGTAAAAATTCTGAAATCCCCAGGAAAAAAGAATTTATTTTAATCTATTCTAGAGCTAATTCGGTAAATTTGTCAAGATTCTTTCTTTTTAAGAGCAAAAATGATTTTTTGTGTCAAAAAATATTGTGTGCCTTAAAAACGGGGATTTCTTAAAATTTAAGAGGTTTTCTGTGAGACATGGCACTCTGCAAGTTGAAACCAGAGTTTTCGTGTTTCCTCCAGATGTGTTCGCTATCGGGAGCCGCAGCTTCGCGGAGAGTACATACAAATGGAAGTTTCCCATGGAGCATTTCGGAACGCATTTGTTTGTACATCTCCTCCGAAGGAAGAAATTCAGAATCCCCAAGAAAAGGCCTATTGATGGTATTCTTAAGGGGAGGATAGATCATATTCACACTAAAGGAGTTTTGATTATGAAAATGGAGGCTCTTCTTTTTATCGTGGATCCCCAAAACGATTTTTGCGATCCCCGGGGAGCCCTCTTCATTCCCGGCGCCGAGGAGGATATGAAACGTCTCGCCTCGCATCTTGCCTTTCAGGGGGATCGGATAGATCACGTGGTGGTTTCCCTGGATTCGCATCACACCTTCGATATCGCCCATCCCGCTTTTTGGGTGGATCCGGAAGGGGCGAATCCTCCTCCCTTCACGATGATTACAAGGGAAAATTTTGCCCGCTACCGTCCTTCCCGGGAAGATCTTTACGGAGAGTGGGGAGTCTATTATGTCCGGGAGCTGGAGAGGCTCGGAAGATATAAACTCATGATATGGCCCGAACATTGCCTTATCGGATCCTGGGGGCACTGTATCTCTCCGGACCTTTTCCGGGAATTGCAGCGTTGGGAGCGCCGGAAGAAAAAACAGGTGGAATTCGTTCTGAAGGGAATGTCTCCGAAAACGGAGCACTACTCCGTTTTTCATGCGGAGGTGGAGGACCGGGAGGACGAAAAAACCCTTCTGCATCAGGATCTGCTTAGGCTTTTTCTTCGATACCGCACCATTTACATTGCGGGGGAGGCTTCGTCTCACTGCGTTCGTTCCACCGTGGAAGATTTGATGGAATTCGTGGAAGCCCCTCGCATGGTGCTTTTGGAAAATGCCATGAGCCCCGTGCAGGGATTCGAAGAAGAGGAAAAAACCTTTTTCGAGGATGCCCGGAAACGGGGTCTTCGGGTGGAGCGTATTTAGAAAAGAGAGCATGTTGCAGAAGAGAAAATGCCGAATTTTGTGTATAATATTTTTATCGTCCCACAATATGTATTCTGTAAAGGAGGGTATGCGAGGTCTTTGAAGAGGGCAGTGATATATCAATAGTTGGGCAATTTTTCTGGTTTTATTTCAATTTCTCGAAAGAAGAGAAAAGTTTTTGAGCCCTTGTCTTTAAAGGTTTTGCAGCGTTTTCTTGTGGTCTTTGAAAAAAGATAACTGTAGCGCAGTGAAAAAAATAAGGAATTTCTTGACAATAACGGCGGGGTGCTCTACACTTCTGATGTATTGCATCCCATGTGTGAATGGGAATGCAAGGAGGGAAACGCTATTGGAACGGCCAAATCGATTTGTTTTGAAGTCCTTGCGGGAAAGGGTATATGAATACCTTAAGGAAGAGATGAACGCAGGACGCCTTGCTCAGGGAGCCTTTCTCAATGTCAACGAGATCAGCCAGCAGCTCGGCATCAGCAAAACGCCTCTTCGGGACGCCCTCTTTCAGCTGGAAGCGGAGGGGTTCGTCACTATCTTTCCCCGCAAGGGAGCCATGGTCAACGTTCTGACCCTGGAGAAGATTCGCAACATCTACCAGATTATGGGAGCCTTGGAGTGCGCTGCCATTCTAGAGGTAGGAAGCAAGCTTGCCGAGAAGGATTTCGATTACATGGATTCTCTCTACAAGGGCATGCGTGAAGCTCTCGACGAAGACGACTTCGATCTTTTCCACGAAAGAAACGTGGCCTTTCACGGGGTTTACGTCAGCTTGAGCGAAAACGGGGACCTCCGAAAAATGGTGGGAATTCTCCGGGAACGGCTTTACGACTTTCCTCGTAACAAGGGGTTCATCAAGGAGTGGGAAATCGCCTCGGCGGATGAACACAGCATGGTAGCTCAGCTTCTGCGAAAAGGGGATATCAAGGGGGCTGCGGAATATGCCCGGGATGTGCACTGGAACTTCGAGGTCCAGGAGCCCTACATCCGACGCTACTATTTCGCGAGTCAGGAAGAGCTGGATCAGAAAAAACACAGGGAGGATATGCTGTAAGGTGTCCAAAACAGGGTTGGTCTTCGATATCAAGCGCTATTCCGTTCACGATGGGCCGGGAATCCGGACCACGGTCTTTCTCAAGGGGTGTCCTCTGGAGTGTTGGTGGTGCCATAATCCCGAGAGCATCGATCCCAGACCTCGGGTACTCTATTCCCCCAAGCGCTGCATCGGCTGCGGGGCCTGTGTGGAGGCCTGTCCCCGAGGGGCGGTGCGTTATTCCGCCCGGGGAGTTCTGGTAGATTCGGAAGCTTGCATCCGCTGCGGAGCCTGTGTAAAGGCTTGTCCCACCGAGGCTCTGGAAATGAACGGAATTCCTCTGTCCCTGGAGGAACTTGTGGCGGAGATATTGAAAGACCGGGCCTTTTACGACGAATCCCGGGGAGGGGTGACCTTTTCGGGAGGAGAACCTTTGGTACAGCACGAGTTCCTCTTCGAGGTTCTCCGGGCCTGTGGGGCCCGGGGAATTCATCGGGCGGTGGATACTACGGGGTGCGCGTCTCCCGAGGTGATCGGGAAAATCGCGGAGGAGACGGACCTTTTTCTCTACGATCTCAAGCACATGAACCCCGAGGAGCATAAAAAGTATACCGGAGTGGACAATGCCCTGATTCTGAGCAATCTTCGAGAACTTGCCTCCCGCAATGCGGAGGTGAACGTCCGAATCCCCTTTATTCCGGGAGTTAACGATTCTCCGGAAAACCTTCGGCAGGTTGCCCTGTTTCTTACCTCTCTACCTAAGGCCTATACGGTGTCGCTGCTTCCCTATCATGCGGCGGCCACGGAAAAATATCATAAACTCGGGCAGAACTACCGCATGAAGGATGTTTTGCCCCCTACGGAACATCAGTTGCGGCGGGCGGCGAGGATATTGGAAGGCTACGGCCTTACTGTCAAGATAAGGGGATGAGGAGCATGAACGAAAGAATTGCACGGCTGCGGAAGGAAAGTTTCGAGGCCCATCCCAGCATTTCCGTGGAACGGGCGGTGCTGGAAACGGAATTTTATCGGGAAAACGCGGGAAAGTATTCCACTCCGGTTCTGCGGGCGTTGAACTTTAAAAACCTTTGTGCGAAAAAAGCCATCTACATCGGCCCGGAAGAGCTTGTGGTGGGAGAGCGGGGGCCCCGTCCCAAGGCGGTATCCACCTTTCCCGAACTTACCTGTCACTCCGAAGAGGACCTGAACATTCTCAACTCCCGAGAAATGGCAAGCTACGACGTGGCGGAAGAGGATATTGCCACCTACCGGGAAAAGGTGATTCCCTACTGGCAGGGGCGAAGCATGCGGGATCGGGCCTTTGCGGATATCCCTCAGGAATGGAAGGATCTCTACGAGGCGGGAGTCTTTACGGAGTTCATGGAACAGCGCGCTCCGGGGCATACCACCCTTGGAGGCAACATCTACCGCAAGGGGATGCTGGATTTCAAGCGGGAGATTCGGGAGGCCCGGGAAAAACTCGATTTTCTGAAGGATCCCGAAGCCACCGCCAAGGATGAAGAGCTCAAAGCCATGGACATTTCCTGTGATGCGGCCATACTTTTCGCCCAGCGCCATGCGGAGCTGGCAGAGAAAATGGCTGCGGAGGAGAAGGATCCTCGGCGTAAGGAGGAGCTTCAGATCATTGCCTCCAACTGCCGTCGGGTTCCCGCAGAGGCTCCCCGGACCTACTGGGAGGCCCTCCAGATGTACTGGTTCTGTCATCTGGGGACCATTACGGAACTCAATGGTTGGGATGCCATGAGTCCGGGGCATCTGGACCAGCATCTGGCTCCCTTCTATGAAGCGGAAGTTGCCAAGGGAACTCTGGATCGGGAGAAGGCCAAGGAGCTACTCTCCTGCTTCTGGATCAAATTCAATAACAGCCCCGCGCCTCCCAAGGTAGGGGTTACCGCTGCCGAGAGCGGTACTTATAACGACTTCACCAATATCAACCTGGCGGGGCTCAAGCGGGACGGTTCTGACGGAGTGAGCGAGGTCTCCTACATCTGTCTGGAAGTGCTGGATGAGCTGCGACTTCTTCAGCCCCAGGCGAACGTGCAGATAAGCCCCCTCACGCCGGATCATTTCCTCAAGGCGGCTTGCAAGGTTATCCGGAACGGCATGGGATATCCCTCGGTATTCAATGCGGATATGGTGATCATGGAGCAGGTGGGAATGGGCAAAACCGTGGAGGATGCCCGGGGAGGCGGCACCAGCGGCTGCGTGGAAACGGGATGTTTCGGCAAGGAGGCCTACCTCCTTACGGGATATCTCAACGTTCCCAAGATCCTCGAACTCACCCTCAACAACGGCACGGATCCTCTTACGGGCAAGAAAATCGGCATCGAAACGGGGAATCCCATGGAGTTCACCTCCTTCGAAGAGCTTTACGAGGCCTTCCGGAAGCAGCTCGCCTACGTGGTGGAGGTAAAGGTGCGGGTGAACAACTATCTGGAGCGCATGTACGCCACCTATGCTCCCGCCACCTTCCTCTCGGTGCTCACCGAGGACTGCATCCAGAAGGGCAAGGATTACTACGACGGCGGCCCCCGGTACAATACCACCTATATCCAGTGCTGCGGCATCGGTACCATCACGGATAGCTTCTCCGCCATGAAGAAGCACATCTTCGAGGAGAAGACCTTGGAAATGAAAGAGCTTCTGGAGGCTCTCGCGGTGAACTTCGAAGGCAAGGAGCCTCTCCGGCAGATGCTGATGAACAAGACCTCCTGCTTCGGCAACGACGACGACTATGCGGATAGCATTATGCAGCGGGTTTACGGAGATCTTTTCGCCACCATCGACGGCAAGCCAAACACCAAGGGAACCTCGCATCACATCAACATGCTTTCCACCACATGTCACGTGTACTTCGGCAAGAAGCTCGGGGCCACTCCCAACGGACGCCTCGCCTTTCTTCCCGAATCCGACGGAACTTCTCCCTCTCACGGAGCGGACCGGCACGGTCCCACCGCGGTGGTGAAGTCGCTTGGCAAGATGGATCAGGCTAAATCCGGAGGTACCCTGTTGAACCAGCGCTTCCTTCCCTCGGTGCTCGAGGGAGAGGATGGTATCGACAAGCTCGTCTCGCTTATCCGGACCTACTTCAAAATGGGAGGACACCATGTGCAGTTCAACGTGGTGGATAGCGCCACTCTGCGGGATGCTCAGAAGAATCCCGGAGAGTACAAGAATCTCCTCGTCCGGGTGGCGGGATACAGCGACTACTTCGTAGATCTTGATATCTATCACCAGGAAGAGATTATCTCCCGTACCGCCCAGGAAGGGTTCTAGAAATAATCGAGAAAATCCGACGCATCCTCAACCTCACACAAAGATAAAGAAGCTCCGCACGCCTGGGGAAGATCGTACGATCTTCCCCAGGCGTGTTTCGGAAGAACTCCGGAAGCTAGAGTTCCCTTTCCAGGAGCGGCTCCACGATGGGCATGTCCTTATCTCCCCGGCCCGAGAGGTTTACCAAAAGAATGTCTTCAGGATCCATCTCGGGGAGGGCCTTCAGGGCGTAGGCCAGGGCATGGGAACTCTCGATGGCGGGAATGATGCCCTCGGTGCGGCAGAGTCGGAAGAAGGCATCCAGAGCCTCTTCATCGGTCGCCGAGGTGTAGTGTACCCGGCCGGTATCCTTGAGGTGGGCGTGCTCGGGTCCCACCGAGGGATAGTCCAGCCCCGCCGCAATGGAGTAGACCAGGGCGGGCTCTCCTGCGGAGTCCGTGAGGACGTAGCTCCGAAAGCCGTGGAGCACTCCGGGCTCTCCCACGCAGAGGGTGGCGGCGTGTTCTCCCGTGGCGAGGCCTCTTCCGGCGGGTTCAACCCCCACGATCTGTACCTCCGGATCCTTCAGAAAGCCCGAGAAGAGCCCGATGGCGTTGCTGCCTCCCCCTACGCAGGCGGCGATGGTGTGGGGAAGCTTTCCTTCCCGTTCCAGAATTTGCTGTCGGGCCTCGGTGCCGATGATGCTCTGGAAATTCCGGACCATGGAGGGATAGGGATGGGGACCCACGGCGGAGCCCAGGAGATAGAAGGCTTCGGTGTTTTGCATCCACGCCTCCAGGGCGGCGTCCACCGCTTCCTTGAGAGATCGTTGTCCTTTCTCCACCGGCACCACTTGGGCTCCCAGGGCTTTCATCCGGAGCACGTTGGGAGCCTGACGTTCCACATCCAGGGCTCCCATGTACACGGTGCACTTCATGCCCATCAGGGCTGCCACGGTGGCGGAGGCGGTGCCGTGCATGCCCGCTCCGGTTTCCGCGATAAGTTCGGTTTTTCCCATGCGCTTCGCCAGAAGGGCCTGCCCCAGGGCGTTGTTGATCTTGTGGGCTCCGGTATGGTTCAGATCCTCCCGCTTCAGAAAGAGCCGGCCTCCTCCAAGTTCTCTGGAAAGGTTGCGGCATTCGGTGATTGCCGAGGGGCGCCCCACGTACTCCTTGAGAAGCCCCAGATATTCCTTCTGAAACGCCGGATCCTGCCGGGCTTCCTCGTAGGCTTCGCTCAACTGTTCCAGAAGCCCCTGAATTTCCTCGGGAACATAGCTCCCTCCGTACTCTCCGAAAAACCCCCTAGTAATCTCCTCTGTGCTCGTGCTCGTTCTAACGCTCATGCTCGTCTAACCTCCCGGAATAATCTCTTTTCCCCCTGGGGAAAATGAAAATACGAAAAAAGACCGCTTCAGGATAGAATTTCGTTCCTGTCGCGGCCTTCAGCGCTTGTGGAATGTTACAAATTTTGCAGTTGCAGCAGGCTAACGCGACGGACCTCTCCAGGCCCGCCACCAGAGGAGATTCTTCGAAACCGCACAAACTGAAACTTTCGTTTTATACGTCATCAGGATCTCCTCCCTTTCAATAAATTGTTTGGCATTATAGAGCCCTTTTCGGGAGTTGTCAACGGAAAAATAGCTTTTCCTTTCAAAATTTGCCGCTCGTGGGCCATCCCGCCTAATATTGTGTCTTGAATCGCTGAAAAATTCCTGCGCAAGATCGAGCGAGCGTCTCTTCCTCATACTCACAATATAAACAGGAATGACCCGCTAGCCTTCTCTGGAAAGAACTCGCCCTGCCTCGATGAGCTTTTCCAGCATTTGATGCATTTTTTCGGGTTCCTTTTCGTATCGGTATTTGGGAAAAGAAACGCTCAAGGCATATTCCGCTTTGCCTTCAGCGTTTCGTACCGGTACGGCATAACAGATCATGCTTTCCGCATATTCCTCATTATCACAAGCATATCCCTGATGTCGAACATTTTCCAGCTCTTGCAAAAGTCCTTCCAAAGAAAGGATGGTATTTTTCCCTGTTTTTACGAAAGAGTAGTTGTGAAAAAGCTGTCGTACTTCCTCCTCGTGCATTTCCGCGAGGAGGACCTTTCCCAGGGCAGTATTGTAGGCGCTTGTGGGGGTGCCCAAGCTGGCATCTACCTTGATGGGAGAGGTGGATTCCACCTTGTCGATGTGAAAAACCTCTCCCCGGAAGAAAATTCCCAAATTTACGTTTTCCCCGGTAATTTCCCCGAGTTTTTCCATTTCCCGATGGAAAAATTCTCGATGACTTATTCGCTTTACCACATTGCTTCCAAGGGAAAAAAGCTTATAACTCAACTCGTTTTTGCCGGTATTTTTGTTTTCCGCCACCCATCCCGCATGTTTCAAGGTGGAGACGATTCTGTGAACGCTGCTTTTCCCCATGTTGAGCGATTGGGCGATTTCCCGTATGCCCAAAGTTCCGTGGCGGTCCAGTTCTTCCATAATTTGCAAGGCCTTGAGAACCGACTGTATAAGCTCTCCGTTCGAATCCATGGTGATTCCTCCCGATAAAGTGATGGGCTTTTTCCATTTTATGCATTGAGGTGATATGTAATATGGATGAGGGTATTGTCTTTTTGAGTTCCGAGAAGATTTGGTTTTCGTAGTTCCCGTTATTGTTTTCGGGGAATTCCTCTTGCAAAAATTCCATGTCGTCATTATACTATAGCCTATAGTTCCATATTTCGGGACATTGTCCCATAAAGCGGGACGAAGGTTTTTTTGAGGATTTTTTCTGGAAACAATAAACTTGGATAAAAGGAGGTTTGTATGGCGAATGAATGGAAAGATACCTGCCCGAACATGGGTTCAGATAGAGCAAACCTTGTTGCATCCTGAGGATAGAGCGCCTCATCTGCCGGAAGAGACAGCGCGTTGTCCTCTCCTTTTATGGATAAAGGGGTTTCTTAAGGACGAGGGAGTTCTGGGAAATATGGTGGAGATTGAAACGATTATTGGTCGCACTCTTCGGGGAAAACTGGTGAGGGTAAATCCTCCTTACGAACATGATTTTGGACGACCCATTACGGAACTTCTCTCGCTCAAGGAGGAGTTTCGTAAGATCCCGGTGAGGGGAGAGGGGTGGAAATGAGAGATATGAGCTATGCCGCCGTGATGGCACGAAAGAACGAGATCATGAAAAAGGCCCTTTGCATGGATTATGAGGAGTTTGAAGGAGTGGGAATCTCCTTCGACTATGAGGGAATGATGGAGAAGACCGGATACTCCATGGAGGAGATCCGTCGTATCCAGAGATCTTCCAGTGTGGGAGATACTCCTCTGATAGAACTGAAGAATCTTACCGCCGCTGGGAGAAAGCTGGCGGGGCCCGGTAAAGGAGCCCGGATTTTCATCAAGGATGAGGCCTGTAACCCCTCGGGAAGTTTCAAGGCAAGGCGGGCTTCCGTGTCGTGTTATTACGCGAAACAGAGGGGCTATGAAGGGGTTGTTGCCGCTACCAGCGGGAATTACGGCGCCGCTGTGGCCTCCCAGGCCAACATGAGGGATTTGAAATGCATTATCGTGCAGGAGGTCTATGACAGTTCCCGGGTGGGGCAGCCCGAGATACTGGAAAAAGGGAGAAAGTGTGAAGCTTATGGAGCCGAGGTCCTTCAGCTTACGGTGGGGCCCGAATTATTCTACGTTTTTCTCCGAACTCTGGAGGAAACCGGATTTTTCAATGCCTCTCTTTACACTCCCTTCGGTATTGCAGGAGTGGAGACCCTGGGATATGAGCTTGCAGAACAGGTACGACAGTGTTGCGGTAAGAATCCCGATGCGGTGGTGGTGACCAATGCCGGAGGAGGCAATCTTACCGGAACCGCCCGGGGGCTTCTCAAAGCGGGGGCGGTGAATACGTGCGTTATCGGGGCAAGTGTGGATCTTCAGGGACTTCACATGGCGAGTGATCGGGATTTTAATCGGAAATCCTTTACCACCGGACATACCGGGTTCGGAGTGCCCTTCTGTACCTGGCCCGATCGGGCGGACGTTCCCCGGAATGCCGCGAGGCCTTTACGCTATATGGATCGCTACGTCACCATCACTCAAGGAGAGGTTTTTTACATTACCGAGGCTCTCGCCCAGCTCGAAGGACTGGAAAGAGGGCCTGCGGGCAATACCTCCCTCACGGCGGCCTTCGCCATAGCTCAAGAAATGGAAGAGGATCAGGTGCTGGTGGTGCAGGAGACCGAGTACACCGGAGCGGGAAAGCATCTTACGGCTCAGCTTACCTTTGCCCGAGAGAGGGGAATCGAAGTGCGGAGAGGAGATCCTCGGGAGCAAATTCCCGGGAAAAACATTCTTCTTCCTTCGGCCCCTTCTATGATCGGCGTGCAGGATCTGGACATGGATACTCTTCGGAAATCCTACTTGAAAAATTCGATGAAACGAAACAACCGACAGAGTTCGGATTTGCTCGAAAAAGAGTTGGATTTCCTTGCGTCGGAGATCAAGAAAGATCGGGCCTACGTGCAGTTTGCCCTGCGAGAACTGGACATTCGATAATTTTCGAAAGTATTTTTGAAGAAGGATGGTTTTCATGAAATCTGAAAATATCAAGGTTATCGTGGTGGGACTGGGAGCCATGGGCAGCGGCATAGCCCGTCTTCTGCTGAAAAAGGATGCGGTCCGGGTTGTGGGGGCCGTGGCTTCCCGTAAGGAGAAACAAGGAAGGGATTTGGGAGAGGTCCTGGATTTGCCGAAAAAAACCGGAGTTTTGGTCTCTTCCTTGGAGGAAGCTCTTTCAAGGGAGGCGGATGTGGTTGTTCAGTGTACCACGTCCTTTGTCAAGGAGGCGGCCCCGGCAATTCTGCAAATGGTAGAGGCGGGTAAAAACGTTATCACGATTGCCGAAGAAATGGCGTATCCCCGCGTTATCGATCCCCATCTTACTTCTCTGATGGATGAAGCCGCGAAAAAACGAGGAGTTACGATCCTCGGAACCGGAGTGAATCCGGGATTTGTTCTCGATACCCTTGCTCTCACGCTAACGGGGGTTTGCGAGAATGTTCTTTCCGTAAAGGCTTCCAGAATCAACGATCTTTCTCCTTTCGGTCACGGGGTCATGCAAACCCAAGGAGTGGGAACCACACCGGAAGAGTTTCAGAAGGGACTCGAAAAAGGAAGTATTACGGGACATATAGGTTTTATTCAGTCTATACACATGATTGCGGACGCTCTCGGCTGGGAATTGGATGAAGTGATCGAGACTCGGGAACCCATCATTTCCAAGGTTTCTCGAAAGACTCCTCACGTATCGGTGGAGCCGGGGATGGTGGCGGGATGTAATCATGCCGCTCGAGGTATGTGCCGGGGAGTGCCGATGATCTCTCTCGAACATCCTCAGCAGATTCATCCTCATCTGGAAGGAGTGGAAACCGGAGATTATATCGAAATCCAAGGGAGTTCGTCCTCGGTGAGCATGGCTATCAAACCCGAGATTCCCGGAGGTGTCGGTACCATCTCCATGGCGGTGAATATGATTCCCCAGGTACTTCAGGCCGCTCCCGGACTCGTTACCATGCTGGACCTTCCTTTTCCAAGGGTCTTCGGTACCTCCCGGAAGTAATACGCGAGATCCGGAGAATTCGAGTTCTTGGAGAATCTGAGTTTTCCTTTTACCGGAGGGGGCAACGTACCACTCTGAAAAGAAAGATGAGCGAGGTGTTTTTATGGTTAATCCTATGTCCTTTGTCAGTCGAGAAGAGATACTCAAAATCGCATCGGATCTCATCAGAATTGAAAGCCACAAGTTTGCCGAAGGAGAAGAGAGAAGTATCGCTCTCCATATTCAGGGAATTCTTGAAAGAGAGGGGATTCGAAACGATCTTGTGGAAGTACTGGATGGCCGTTGCAACATTTACGCTTATCTCCCCGGAGAGGAGGAAGAAAATTATCTGATGTTCAATGGTCATACCGATACGGTACCTCCCTTCGATATGACTGTCTCCCCCTTTGATCCTGTTGTCGAGAAGGGGTTGATGTACGGTCGCGGAGCCGTAGACATGAAAAGCGCCGTGGCAGCTATGCTGGCGACATTGGTCGGGCTCAAGCGTGGAGGATTTCTCCTGCGGAAAGGGCTCGTTTTCGCGGGAGTTATCGATGAGGAAAAAAGCTGTAAGGGCACGGAGCATATCGTACGGCACGGTCCGGTTACCAAAATGGCGGTTGTTGGAGAGCCCACGGATCTTTATGTGAGCATTGCCCAGAAAGGAATGGAATGGATTGAGGTCATCTTTACGGGAAAGGCCGCTCACGGCAGTCGCCCTAAGGAGGGGATCAACGCCATTTATCTGGCTGCGGAGTTTATCCGGATGATTCGGGAGGAACTGGAGCCCGCTCTGGAGAAAAGAGAACATCCGATGGTGGGGGCTCCCACCATCAATGTGGGGGTTATCCACGGAGGGGACGATCCGAATATCGTGGCGGATAAATGCGTGGTTCAGCTCGATCGGCGCTGGACTCCGGATGAAACCATCGAAGGTATTACGGCGGAAGTGGAAAAGCTGGCCTCCCGGGTAACGAAAAACAATACTCTGGGAGAATATGCACTTCGGGGCATGAGAGAACATACCGCGGCGTTGTTGAACAAGCCTTTCATTATAGATAGGGATCATCCCCTCGTCCGGATGGCCTCGAAGGAAGTTGGCGCAGTGTTGGGTGAAACGAGGCCTCTTCGAGGATTTCCCGCATGGAGCGATGCGGGGCAACTGAGCAATGAAAGGGGAGTGGATTGTATCGTTCTCGGCCCGGGAAGCCTGGAGAAAGCCCACTCCAACGATGAATACGTGCCGGTGGATCAGGTGATTCAGGCCTATGAAATCTATTTCAATCTTGCTTTGAAAATATGTGAGGGAAGGAAGTGTACGGAATCATGCTGAAGAAGATGAAAGTGCCTCATACATATTTCTTGCTGTTCGTTATTATCGTTATTGTCGCCCTCAGCACCTACGTTATCCCTGCGGGGGAGTTTGCCCGGGAAGTCAATGAAGTCACCGGAAGAACCGTGGTGATTCCGGGAACCTACGTCAGAGTGGCCCCCACGCCGGTATCTTTTTTCCAAACCATCAAAGCCATTCCCGAAGGAATGAATCAGGCGGCACAAATCATCTTCTTCGTATTTATCATTTCAGGGGCCTTCGGTATTATTCAGGCCACGGGAACTATCAATGCGGGAATCGCCTCCACGGTGAAAAAATTCGGATCCCGGGGGAAATTGCTCATACCGGTTCTTATTTTTATCTTTTCTCTGGCCGGCGCCATTCTCGGCACCGCCGAAGAAGCTCTCCCCTTCTATCCCATCGTAATTTCACTCTGCCTTGCTTTGGGCTTCGATTCCATCACAGGCACTGCCATCGTCCTTCTGGGAGCCGGAGCGGGATTTGCCGGAGCCTTCCTGAACCCTTTCACCATCGGTATCGCCCAAGGCGTGGCGGGGCTGCCTCTCTTTTCCGGGATCGCTCTGCGATTGGTGGGATACGTGCTCATGCTCGGAGTTACCATTATCTATATTCTCAGGTATGCCTCGAAAATTCAGAAGAACCCCGAGGCGAGCCTTATGTATCATGCGGACCGGGATTCCGATCACGCCCTGAATCATGATGAGATGCCCGAGTTTACCGGAAGGCACAAGATCATTCTTGCCATTCTGGCGGTGGGGCTGGGAATTCTCGTTTACGGTGTGGTGGAGCTCGGTTTTTATATCGACGAACTTTCTACCATGTTCCTTATTATCGGCATCCTCTCGGGAGTCGTGGCGGGATTTTCCGGCGGGAAAATCGCGGAGGAGTTTATCAAGGGGGCCAAGGAGCTCGTTTACGGAGCTCTCGTCATCGGCTTGGCCCGGGCAATTCTCGTGGTTATGACGGAAGGACAAATCGTAGATACCATCATATATAGCCTTGCTTCCATGGTGGAATCCATGCCCCCTGCAATAAGTGGAGTGGGAATGTTCGTCGTTCAGACGGCCCTCAATATTCTCATCCCTTCCGGAAGTGGTCAGGCTGCGGCCACCATGCCTATCATGGCCCCTCTAGCGGATGTGGTGGGAGTTACCCGGCAGACGGCAGTACTGGCTTTTCAGTTCGGGGACGGCATAACCAACGTTATCAGCCCCACCTCGGGATACTTCATGGCCGCTCTGGCCATTGGGAAAATCCCTTGGGACAAGTGGGTGCGCTTTTTCTTTCCTCTCTTTCTTATCTGGAATCTTATTGCCGTAGTTATGGTTGTGGGAGCGGTTCTTATCAATTACGGCCCCTTCTAGAAGATTTTCATCAATTTTTTAGCGCAAGAACTCTTTTGGTTTACCCGCAAAGAGTTTCTCCCCGCTCGATTTTAAAATTACGCCATCGAGGCCTCTCGGGAAATATACCGGGAGGCCTCGATGGCGTAATGGGACGGAATTCCGCCGGGAGTATTCGAAACGGATATGGTGGCTCCCTTCGGAAAAGCATGGTATTCTCCTGGAGACGCAAGTTTGTTTATTCCTGAGGATAGAGGTTTGGACTGTGTCGCCTTCAGGATTTCCGATTCGCAAAAAATTACCGGAGATTTCCGGACCGGGAAAGTCCGGAAATGTTTTTAAGGGGCATGAAAAGCCTCGCTTTTCCGGTTTATGGCAACAATGTAGAGAGAGGATGAAGATGTGTGTGTCTGAAAATGCGACGATGTATGGGAGGATTTCGAAGTTTTGTGGTATCCCTAATGCTGCTCTGTTTTTTATCCCTTTCTGGAGGTGCCTCGGAGCTGAACCCTCTGAGCCCGGCGGACACCTCCAGTCCTCGGGCCACTTTCGAGTCATTCCGGGAAAATGCCCGCCTTGCCTGGGATTATTTTTCCCGGGCCTCGGAATTGGTGGATCAGGGAGGTAAATGGAGCTATTCTCCCGAGGTGAAAGATTTGGGACGCCGGGGAGTTTTCTATTTCTACCGGGCCATGCAATGTCTCGATAATTCCGGGATTCCCCAAGCCTATCGTTACGATGCGAGCGTGGAGGCGGTGATTTTTCTCAAGGAAATCTTCGATCGCCTTTCTCTTCCGGATTCTCGCGAGATGCCGGGGCAGGAAGACCTGAATTCTTCCGAAGAGCCTCTCAATCGATGGCGCATTCCCGGTACGGAAATTTCCCTCAAGCGGATAACTTCCGGTGAGGATGAAGGACATTATCTTTTCTCTCCGGAAACGGTGGAACGCCTCGAAGAGAATTATCATAGAATCCGGCATCTTCCCTGCAAAGAAGGATTCAAACCGGGTTTTTACAATTGGTATGCCCTTACGCCGGGGCATCTCGTTCCTCCCCGGTGGCTTTTGACCCTCATTCCGGTTTCCCGGATGCCCCGATGGCTTCTTTTCGAATACCGGGGCCAGGCGGTCTGGCAGTGGATAGGTCTGGGGCTGATCTCGCTTCTCCTGTTTTTCGTGATCCTCCGGTTTTGTACGGGGTCTCGGAGGGATGTCAAGGGAAAAGCCGCAGCCCTTCGGGCTCGGGGAATGCGGATTTTCGGCAATCTTCTGATCGTGGGATGTATCTCCTTTGCTCTGTTCCTGATCGACGACGTGGTGAACATCACCGGCGATGTCCTTCATGGGCTTCGGAGTTTTCTCACGGGATTGCGGCTTCTCTTTCTGGCATGGTGCACCTTCCACGGCTGCAATTTCGTGGCGGAACTCCTTATCCTCTCTCCCCGAATCGATGATCAGGGAGTGGATGCCAGCATGGTTCGGACCATGGGTAACCTGACGGGAATCTTTACCTCCATTTCTCTGCTCTTTTACGGCCTTTCGGAATTGGGAATATCCGTTCTTCCCGTCCTCACCGGGTTGGGGGTGGCGGGGCTCGCCATCTCCTTGGCGGCGAAACCCACGGTGGAGAACGTTCTGGGAGGGCTGGTGCTCTTTACGGACCGTCCCGTCCGGGTGGGGGATTTCTGCCGTTTCGGAGATACCTCGGGAACGGTGGTGGAAATCGGGCTTCGGTCCACCCGCATTCAGGGGGTGGACCGGACCGTCACTTCCATACCCAATGCGGATTTCGTGCAGATGCCCTTGGTGAACGTGAGCCGCCGGGACCGCACTCTTCTGGAAACCACTCTGGGATTGCGGTACGAGACGAGCATGGATCAGCTCCGGTGGATTCTCACCAAAATCCGGGAGCTTCTCATCGCCCATCCCGAGGTGGCGGATTCCCCGGTTCCCCGGGTGCGCTTCACGGGGTTCGGGAATTTTTCTCTGGACATCGCCGTCCGGGCCTACGTGAACACCAATAATTTCGACAAGTTTCTGGGAGTGCAGGAGGACCTGCTCTTCCGGATAGGGGAAATCGTGAAGGATTCCGGTTCGGGCTTCGCCTTTCCCTCCAGCACCACCTATATCGCCCGGGACGATTCGCCGGATGCGGCACGGCGGAAGGAGATCGAGTCGGAGCTGGAGCGCTGGCGGAATGAGAAAAGCCTGCCCTTTCCGGATCTTCCCCG
Organism: uncultured Aminiphilus sp.; assembly: GCA_963666395.2. GTDB lineage: Bacteria > Synergistota > Synergistia > Synergistales > Aminiphilaceae > DAIPKP01. Next base: position 299,222 of record CAXXQU010000002.1, on the reverse strand, counting down.
GGAGCGGGTGAAGGACCTTCGCAATTCCCTGGATTATCCTCCCCGGGGTTCCTTCGAGGAGCGGGGAAAGGTATGATGCCGTTTCGGCATGTGAGAGATTTCTTCCAGGAAAAGACGGAGTCCGTATTTTTTGAGAGAAACACGGTGCCCTTTTGTCGAGGTGCGTCGATGGTTTTCGCAATCTCCGAGAGTATTTTAGAGAAAGGATGGCGATGAAAATGCCTAAGAAGACATGGAAAAAGGGGAAAAAGTTGTGCCTTCTGCTGCTTTCGGCGGCACTCCTCTGGAGTCTCTCTCTTTCCGGAGAAGCTGCGGAACTGAATCCTCTGAGCCCTGCGGATACCTCCAGTCCCCGGGCCACGTTCGAGTCCTTTCAGGAGAATGTCCGTCTTGCCTGGGAATGTTTTTCCCAGATTTCGGATTTGGCCGACCAGGGAGGACGATGGGCCTATTCTCCCGAGGCGAAGGAGCTTGCGGAACGAGGGGAGTTTTATTTCAATCGAGCCATGCAGTGTCTCGATAACTCTCAAATTCCCCGGGCCTATCGGTATCAGGAAAGTATCGAAGCGGTGATTTTCCTGAAGGGTATCCTGGATCGCCTTCCTCTCCCGAATCCCGAGGAGATTCCGGGGAAGGAGGAGATCGGTTCCGGCGGGAAGTACCTCACTCGATGGTACGTTCCCGGTACGGAAATCTCTTTGAAGAGAATGCCCTCGGGAGAGCAGGAGGGGCACTATCTCTTTTCTGCGGAGTCCGTGGAACGCCTCGAAGACGATTATAACCGGGTTCGTTTCCTTCCGCACAGGGAAGGCATAAAGCCGGGGTTTTACAATTGGTACATGCTCGCACCGGGGCGTCTCGTGCCTCCCCGGTGGCTTCTGACCCTCTTCCCCATATCCCGGATGCCTCCGTGGCTTCTTCTCGAGTACCGGGGCCAGGCGGTCTGGCAGTGGATCGGCCTGATGGTGATTCTTCTTTTTACCTTCGCCGTTATTTTCTGGCTTATTTTCCGGTACCGCCTCAAGATGCGGCAAGGAACCGCATCGGTGGGAGAGCAGGGATTCCGGGCTCTTTGGAATTTCATCTTCGTTCTGCTTTTCGGTTTTTCCCTCTTCCTGGTGGATTATGTGGTGAATATCACCGGAGATGTTTTCCACTTCATCCGAAACTGCTTGATGGGGCTTCAACTTCTTGCTTTCTGCTGGTTTCTCTTCTACGGATGCCGCTTCGTGGCGGAACTTCTCATCCTCTCTCCCCGAATCGATACCCGGGATGTGGATGCCAGCATGGTGCGGACCATGGGGAACCTGACGGGAATCTTTATCTCCATTTCGTTGCTTTTCTACGGCTTGAGCCGGCTTGGGGTTTCCATCGTTCCCGTCCTCACCGGGTTGGGGGTGGCGGGGCTCGCCATCTCCCTGGCGGCGAAACCCACGGTGGAGAACGTTCTGGGAGGGCTGGTGCTCTTTACGGACCGTCCCGTCCGGGTGGGGGATTTCTGCCGTTTCGGAGATACCTCGGGAACGGTGGTGGAAATCGGGCTTCGGTCCACCCGCATTCAGGGGGTGGACCGGACCGTCACTTCCATACCCAATGCGGATTTCGTGCAGATGCCCTTGGTGAACGTGAGCCGCCGGGACCGCACTCTTCTGGAAACCACTCTGGGATTGCGGTACGAGACGAGCATGGATCAGCTCCGGTGGATTCTCACCAAAATCCGGGAGCTTCTCATCGCCCATCCCGAGGTGGCGGATTCCCCGGTTCCCCGGGTGCGCTTCACGGGGTTCGGGAATTTTTCTCTGGACATCGCCGTCCGGGCCTACGTGAACACCAATAATTTCGACAAGTTTCTGGGAGTGCAGGAGGACCTGCTCTTCCGGATAGGGGAAATCGTGAAGGATTCCGGTTCGGGCTTCGCCTTTCCCTCCAGCACCACCTATATCGCCCGGGACGATTCGCCGGACGCGGCACGGCGGAAGGAAATCGAGTCGGAGCTGGAGCTCTGGCGGAATGAGAAAAACCTGCCCTTTCCGGATCTTCCCCGGGAGCGGGTGAAGGACCTTCGCAATTCCCTGGATTATCCTCCCAAAGGATCCTTTACTTCTTCGGAATCCTGATAGAATGTAAGGAAGAACGAATTTTTCGATATCGAGGAGAGTGAGAACCATGACGGTGTTTTACGTGCTTTTGGGAGTTGCGGCGGTGGCAGTCCTTTGGGGTATCGGGATCTACAACAAGCTCATCAAGATGGAGAACCTCAAGAATGAGGCCTGGAGCGGCATGGACGTGCAGTTGAAACGGCGTTTCGATCTGGTGCCCAATCTGGTGGAAACCGTAAAGGGCTATGCGGCTCACGAGAAGGAGGTTTTTCTCAAGATCACCGAGGCTCGTTCCTCCATCGGCCAGGCTACTTCCGTGGAGGACCGGGTGGCGTCGGAAAATATGCTTTCCGGAGCCTTGAAAAGCCTTTTCGCGGTGGCGGAAAACTATCCGGATCTCAAGGCCAACCAGAATTTTCTCCATCTCCAGCAGGAGCTGAGTTCTCTGGAAAACGACATTCAGATGTCCCGTCGCTACTACAACGGGGCCGCCCGGGATTACAACATTGCCATCGCGAGCTTTCCCGCGGTACTGGTGGCCCGGCAGTTCGGTTATGCGAAAGCGGCGTACTTCGAGGCGGCGGAAGAGGAGCGGAGCACGCCCAAGGTTTCCTTTTAGGGCTTTCGGGGGTGCAAACCATGAGACGTCTCGGATTGCTAGGAATTCTTGGCGTTGCCCTCTTTCTTTTCTTTTCCGTTCCCCTTTCCGCGGAAGCCCAGGAGCGGATTCTGCTCTTTTCCGCTCGGGCGGAGGTGGCGCAAAACTCCTCCCTTACGGTGCGGGAGGATATCCTCGTCAATGCGGAGGGGCAGCAGATCCGGCGGGGAATCTATCGGGATTTCCCCACCCTCTATCGGAGCGCCTCGGGAAAGACCGTGCGGGTGGGTTTTTCCGTAAAGAAAGCTTTGTTGGACGGAAAAAAGGTTCCTTACAAAACGGAATCCCTCTCCAACGGAGTGCGGGTTTATCTGGGAGATCCCGAGGGCATGGCCCCCCGGGGAGAGCATACGTACACCTTGGAATACCTCACCACGGGACAGGTGGGATTTTTCGACAATCATGACGAGCTTTACTGGAACGTTACGGGAAACGGCTGGGTCTTTCCCATCGAGAGGGCTCGGTTTTCCCTGAGGCTTCCCGGAGATGCCTCCTTTACTTCGGTGGAATTCTACACGGGCTATTCGGGCGAACGGGGGCAGGAGGCTCGGATTCTTCCGGATGCGGTGGTGGAAACCACGGAGCCCCTGGTTCCCAGAGAAGGGCTTACGGTGGTGTACACCTGGCCCAAGGGAATCGTAGAGCCTCCGGCAATTCCCTGGAGAGTTCGGTTCGTGCAGAAATACGTTTTGCATCTCCTGGTGGGAGCCGCTCTTTCCCTTCTTTTGGTATATGTTCTGCTCTGGCTTCGCTGGGGTAAGGATCCTCCCATGCCTGCGATCATTCCTCTCTTCGCTCCTCAGGGCGGAAAGAGCCCGGGATTTCTGCGCTACATCCGCCGGATGGGCATGGATAAAACCTGTTTCGCCGCGGAGATTCTGAACCTCGCGGTGCGGGGGCATCTGGTCATTCAGGAGCTTTCTCCCGAGGAATTCCTCGCCTACAAAGGAGCGGGGGAGGGGTTTCTCGGAGGGCTGGCGTCTCTTTCCGCCAAGCTTATGGGGAAGATCTATCTTCTGAAACGATGCAAATCCTCTTTTTCCCCCTCCAGGCTGGAAAGCACGCTTCTTTCGGCGCTTTTTCCCTCGGGAGCTCAGGATCTGCTTCTCCGTCAGGAAAATCATCCCCTTCTGGAAAATGCCAGGAAAAGGGCGGAGGCTCATTATAGGGCGGAGGGGAGGGAACTCTTCTCCAAGAATTCGTTTCTGTGGATTCTGGGGCTTCTGGTGCCGGTTCCTTTTTGGCTTTTCATCGTTCTGGGACAGAAGGAGGAGATGGGGGCCCTCTCCATAGCTCTTTCCGTATTCTTTACTCTGGGGGGATTCGTGCTTGTCAAATCCCTGGGGGGATTGAGGAGAGAGGGGGGCTTTTTCAAAAAACTCTTCCGAAGCGTACTACCCCTTTTACTGGTGTTGCTCTTCTTTCTCGTGGTCTTCGCTATTTGCGATGCGGGGCTTATGCTCGTTCCTCTTACCTCTCTTCTGATAGGAGGGAGCGCGGTGGTTTTCCGGGAGCTTATGACCATCCGCAGCCCTCGGGGGAACGAGGTGCTCGCCGAGGCGGAGGGGCTTGCCATGTACATGCACACCGCGGAACGGCACCGCTTGGAGCGGTTCAATCCTCCCGAGGAGACTCCCGAGGTTTTCGAGGCCCTTCTTCCCTACGCCTTCGCCCTTGATGTGGCGCATACCTGGGCGAACCGTTTCCAGGAGGTGCTCAAGGAGAGGGGATACGAGCCCGTCTGGTATCAGGGAGCCCACATGGCCTCCTTCTATACGGGATCGGGAATCAGTTCTCTTACCTCCTCGATATCGAGTTCCATCGCTTCCGCATCCACCCCTCCGGGTTCCTCTTCGGGGTCCGGCGGGGGCGGTTCCTCCGGCGGCGGCGGGGGCGGCGGGGGCGGCGGCGGTTGGTAGAACGTGTGCGAAAGAGAGCTTTTCGGGGTTTCGGGAGATTTTTTCCGAAACCCCATTTTTTAGAGAGGTTTAGTTTCCTTTTGGTTGATAAAGATGCCTTGCAGGGAATCGTTATAGTTTTATGGGTTTCAAAAAGAAGCCTTTTTTATAAGGAAGAACGGCCAGGAAAAGGCCGTAAATAAAGAAAATTTCGAGAATTTTCTTGAGGAAAAATTCGAAAAATCGTTGACTGCGAGGAAAAAACATAGTAGGATATGTGAAAGTGAACGGATTTTGTTTCTGGGTAACTTAAGTTTACAAAGGCAAAAAGCCTAAACTTAAAAAATCCCAGAGTTTAAAACCCCCCTAAAGGGCGAAAAAAAGAAAGAGGTGTCGGAATGAGTCGTTATTCCTCCCAAGAATTGATGGATATGGAGCATCGTTACGGAGCACACAACTATCATCCTCTGGAAGTGGTCATTTCCAAGGCCGAGGGTATTTGGGTGGAGGATCCCGAGGGACGGCGCTACATGGACATGCTTTCCGCCTATTCCGCAGTCAATCAGGGGCACCGGCATCCTCGGATCGTCCAGGCTCTCAAGGATCAGGCGGACGTGGTTACCCTCACTTCCCGGGCCTTCTTCAACGATCGCTGGCCCCTCTTCGCCAAGAAGCTCGCGGACTTTACGGGCAAGGAGATGATCCTTCCCATGAATACCGGTGCCGAAGCGGTGGAGACCGCCATCAAGACCATGCGCAAGTGGGGCTACAAGGTCAAGGGGGTGGAGCAGGACAAGGCGGAGATCATCGTCTTCGAAGAGAACTTCCACGGCCGTACCGTCACCATCATTTCCTTCTCGGTGGACGAGATTGCCAAGGATAACTACGGCCCCTACACTCCGGGATTCGTGGTGGTGCCCTACGACAACCTCGAAGCGGTGGAGAAGGCGGTAAACAAGAACATCGTGGGCATTCTCGTGGAGCCCATTCAGGGCGAGGCGGGGGTGGCGGTTCCCAGCGAGGGCTTCCTCAAAGGTTTGGAGGCCATCGCCCGGAAGAACAACGTACTTCTCGCTCTGGACGAGGTGCAGACAGGTTTCTGCCGTACCGGCAAAACCTTCGCCTTCCAGCACGAGGGAATCACTCCGGATATCATCATCATGGGCAAGGCCCTGGGAGGCGGCATTCTTCCGGTTTCCGCCATCGCCGCCAACAAGGATGTTCTCGGAGTCTTCGAGCCCGGAAGCCACGGTTCCACTTTCGGAGGCAATCCTCTGGCCTGCGCGGTGGCCACCGCGGCGCTGGACGTGCTGGTGGACGAAAAACTGGCGGATCGGGCGGCGGAACTGGGAACCTACTTCATGGAGGGACTTCGGGCCATCAACTCCCCCAAGATCAAGCAGGTCCGGGGCAAGGGGCTTCTCATCGGCATGGTGCTTCACGAATCCGCCGGCAAGGCCCGGATCTACACCACCGCTCTCAAGGAGAAGGGACTTCTCTGCAAGGAGACTCACAGCTGGATCATCCGTTTCGCTCCTCCCCTCACCATCACCAAGGAAGAAATCGATGCGGCTCTGGAGAAGATCCGGGAGGTCTTCGCCTAAACTTAAAGCGGCCAAGCTGTACTTTTATCGAAATACTCAATGAGGGATTCCGAAAGTTTTTCCGGAATCCCTCATTTTCTCGTTTTTCAGAGGGGTTGTACAAAGAGCGCGTTCCCAATTGTCTTATGAGCAAGCCTTGGGTTTACGGATTTCCTCCGTTCCGGAGGTATTATTCTCCGAAGAAGATCTCCAGGGTTTCGGAATCCGGCTTTTTCCCCAGCCAAGTTCCCCCGAGAAAGCCGAGAAGGCTGAAAAGGGTTACAGGAACGATTTGGTGCATCCCCAAGGGTTTGAAGGGGGCCAGGGAGCACCAGAAGTAGGTGATGACTCCCGCAGCCATCCCCAAAAGGGCTCCCGAAGCGTTGGCCCGTTTCCAGTAGAGCCCCAGTACCGTGGGCCAGAGAAAGGCCGCTTCCAGTCCTCCGAAGGCGAAAAGGTTGATCCACACGATGAGATCCGGAGGATTGAGGGCCAGAAGAAAGGCTCCCAACCCCAGAAGGGCGGTGGCGATAAAGCTCATGCGGGTTATGGTTTTTTCGGGAGCCGAGGGGGCGAGGAATCGAAGATAAAGATCCTTGATAATGGCGGCGGAGGCCATGATGAGCAAAGAGTCCACGGTGGACATGATGGCCGCCAGGGGACCCGCGATGAAAATTCCCGCCCAGAAAGGAGGAAGCACCTGTACCGTGAGGGTGGGAATCACCAGATCCGGAGACATGCCTTCCGGAGGAAGAAGAATTCTGCCGAAGAAGCCCACCAGGTGCATTCCCAGCATGAGGAATCCCACCACCAGAGTGCCGATGATCATGGCGTGATGAAGGGATCTGGAATCCCTGAACCCCATGCCCCGCACCGTGGTTTGGGGAAGTCCCAGAATGCCCAGCCCCACGAGAACCCAGAAGGAGAGCAGGAAGGGTTTGCTCAGGGTTCCTCCCGAAGTGGGATCCATCATCTCGGGGTGGAGATTTTGAATGGCCTGACTCGCCGTTTCGATTCCTCCCCCCGCTTGTATCACCGCTCCCAGAAGAAAGAGTGTGGCGAAGATCATCACGATTCCCTGAAGGGCATCGGTAATCACCACCGCCCGGAAACCTCCCAGAGTGGTGTAGAGCACCACCACCAAGGCGAAGAGGGCCAGTCCCGCGCTGTAGGGAATGCCCGCGATCACCTGGAAGAGCCGGGCCCCTCCGATGCACTGGGCCACCATGACGGCGAGGAAGAAAACCAGAAGGGTGAGGGACGAAAAGAGCACCAGGGTTTTCGAGCGATACCGGGCCCAAAGGTAGTCGATCACCGTAACCCCCTGGATTTTGCGGGAAATCAGGGCGAGCTTCTTTCCCAGAATGCCCAGAGTGAGGAAGGCCGTGGGGACCTGGATCATGGCGAGAAAGACCCAGCTCAACCCCTTGGCGGAAGCCACTCCGGGACCTCCGATAAAGCTGCTGGCGCTGGTATAGGTGGCGATGAGGGTCATGGCGAGAACGAAGCCCCCCATGCGGCGATCTCCGATGAAGTAGTGCTCCAGAAAGGAACCTTTTCCATTGAAGGAAGAGCGGTTGGCGTAGATTCCTATGCCGAGCATGCAGCAGAGATACAGCCCCAGAGGAAGAAGCATATCAAGAGTCGAAGTCATGGCCTCGCTCCTATCGGGGACTTTCGGGAGCATCCTCGAAGGGAATCTCCCGAAAGAACATCCGTATCATCAGGAAAACCCCCAGGGAGATTCCCAGCCATCCCACCACGCAGCTCATAAGAAACCAGAGGGGAAGACCGAAGAGATAGGTGTAGTTTTCCGGAGCCCCCGAGCCTAAACCGTATCCCCATCCGAACCACCAGAGGAAAAAAATTCCGTAAAGCCCGAGAGTCGCCAGAGCTTCCCGATGAAACTGCCGGTGCTTTTCCCTTTCCGTCATGGATCTCACATCCCTTTCCGAAAAAATCGGGTATGATAGATACTCCGGGCCTTTTTCCGAAACCCTTCCCGCGGGGCTCGGAATATCAGCCATGCATTATACCAGTAACGTAAAGAAGGTGTTTCCTTTATTTTCTTCGATTTTTCGGGTTTTTCCCGGGGGAAAGGCCTTTCGAACAAGAGTTTTTCGGAGATTTCGCTTGTTTCAATTGACAGAAGGAATGGTTGCGGTGAGAATGTTTTCGTAAGGTCTTTCGGGTATTTCAAAAGAAGGAGCAGGTGATGGATTCATGCAGGAAAAGGAAATTCGAAAAAAGCGCGCTTCTTTCCAGGTGGATACCTTCGGCATTTTCATTATGGTAGTTTTGGCTTGTATTATGCTCGGAACCGTGGGAATTCTTTTCGCTTCCCGCCGGGGGGAACCCGAAGTGAAGCGCCACGTGGCGGACCTTCAGGCTATGGGGCAGGCTCTGGAGCAGATCCTGGCGGTATCTCCGGATATTCCCCTTTCCGCCCTCTCTCTGGAGGATCTTGAGAAAACCATGGAACGTACCCTCGAAACGAGTCGTTACAGCCTGGGCGTTCTCAGCGAGGATGCGAAAGAAACGCTCTTGGTGGGAGTGAAAATTCTCAGTGATCCCGGAGTGCGGGAGATGGGTGCGAAATATTCCGAAAATATGGGGCCCCTTTTCTGGGCCGGAGAGATCGGCAGCGCTTCGGGAAAGGACGGAGGAGAACTGAAGGAACCTCTCCAACCCTTGAAGAACTCTCATCGTGAGAGAAGCCCCCAGTGGGTCTACCTTCTCGTTCGGGAGAAGCCTCGGCGGTAACGCGGTAACCGGAAAAACCGTCAATGCGGAACGGGAAAGGGGTTATGCATTAAAGGAGGGAAGAAAAAGATGAGGCGGTTTTGGAAAAACCTTATTGCGGCAGTGGGCATGGTGATCGTTCTCCAGGCCGGAGCCCTGGGAAATACCGCTTGGGGAGCTTCGCTCGAAGAGGTTAGAATTCGGGGAGTGCTCCGGGCGGGGGTTCCCGACTTCCGCCTCTATCCTTTCGCCTTTTCCGAGAACGGCCATATTCGGGGGTTCGACGTGGATCTCGTAGGAGCCATTGCGGCGGAAGCCGGGGTTTCTCTGGAGCTCGTACCTCTTTCATGGGCTGACATTTCTCTCGCCTGGGATCCTTCCTACGGCTGGGACCGCTTCGATCTCGCGGCGGCTACCATAAGCGTTACGCCGGAGCGTCAGAAGGTTTGCGACTTTTCGGTTCCCTACTTCACGTCGGGGCAGACGGTATCGGTGTTGCCGGATTCGGGAATCCATTCCCTGGAACAGCTTCAGGGCAAAAAAATAGCCACTCCCGGAGGAACCACATCGGAAAAGGTGGCCCGAACCTTTTTCGGAGATCCTTCTATCGTAATCTTTCATCATATTCCGGATTGTTACGATGCGCTTCTCAAAAAAGAAGTTGCGGGAACCGTTACGGATCTCGCCACCATTCTACTGGAACCCCGGGTGCGGAACGGAGAAATCCTGGTGCTTCCCAAAACGCTTTCCCGGGAATGGTACGGAGTGGCGTTGCCCAAGGGGGAGCCGGAACTTCGGGAACTCGTGAATCGGGTGGTGGAGGTAAACAAGGATGTTCTCTACGAGAAGTGGATAGGATTTTAGGCTTTTGCTTTTTTATGAAGGAGTGTGAGCTTTTATGGAAACCAACAGCGTAATTCAGACGATTCTCGCCCGGCGAAGCATCCGGGCTTTCCGACAAGATCTTTCCGTGGAATCTGCCAAACGGGATACTCTTCTCGCCTGCGCCTGCGCGGCTCCCAGCGCCCACAACCGACAGCCCTGCCGATTTCTCGTGCTCGAAGACCGGGCCATTCTGGATCGCCTTGCGGCACATCTGGGCCAAGGCGTTCTTTTCGAACAGGCCCCTCTTGTCATAGCGATATGTGCGGATCTTCGGGGGTATCCCGAGGGAAGCCTCGGATGGCTGGAGGATTGTGCCGCCGCCACGGAGAACATTCTCATTGCCGCCAAATCCCTGGGGCTCGAAGCTCTCTGGTTCGGAGTGTACCGACGGGAACCCAAGGAGGAAACGGTGCGGCGCATTCTGGATCTGCCGGAGTATGTGGAGGTTCAGGCTCTGGCGGTGGTGGGATACGGAAACGAGAGCAAGGAACCCCGAGAGGGCGTGGATTCCTCCAAGGTGCGATACGGTTGCTGGAGAGAGGAAGAGCATGCGTAAAAGGGGCGTTCTCCGGGATACCCCCCTTCTTGGGGGGCTTCTTTTTTGCTGTCTTCTGTTTTTCGCCCTTCCCGGAAGTTCCTACGGCGTTTCCTGGGATCGAATTTCTTCGGGAAATGCTGCGGGAAGCGGGGAAAACCCCTTTTCGGGGTCCTCCGGGGGGCTTCTGCCGCTTTCCTTTGCATCGGGAGAAAGCTCCGGAAGCGGTTTCGCCGGAGAAGAGCCTCTTCCCGTTTCCTTCGATCTCCGGGTGCTGGGAGCGGTAAGCCCCGTGAAAAATCAGGGCAAATTCGATACCTGTTGGGCCTTCGCAGCCTTGGGGGTCGTGGAATCCTCCCTTCTTCTTCAGGGGATCTCCTCCAATTTCTCGGAACTCTATCTCTCCTACTACACCTATGGAGATTTCGATTCCCGGGAGCCCGGATTCACCAAGGCTTTTCCGGATCGGAACGTGCTGGATCAAATGGGTAACGATCAGAAGGCCACGGCAGTACTTGCCCGGTGGCGGGGGCCTGTGGCGGAATCCGACGTTCCCTATCCGGCTCCTCCTCTTTACGTGATCTTCGATCCCTCGGGAAACGAGTCGGTACAGGCTCACGTGCAGCAGGTCTGGAGCGTTCCCTGGAGGGCTTCCAGCCCTGAACTGGCTTCGAGCTTCAAGGAGCTCATACGGAGCTGCGGGGGAAGCACCGCCCACCTCTACATGCCTTTGGAAGGATACGGAGCCTGGTTCGACGAGGAGACCAACGCCTATTGCTATACCGGGAATCAGGGCTCCAATCATGCGGTGCAGATCATCGGATGGGACGATACCTATAAGGCGGAGAACTTTCTCGAACCCCCTCAGGGGGATGGGGCATGGATCGCCAAGAACAGCTGGGGAGAAAATTTCGGAGACCGGGGATTTTTCTACGTTTCCTACCATGACGCGGCTCTCTGGGGAGGAGCGGCCTACTGCGGCGAATTGGCTTCCAACTACTCCGGCATCTATCAGTACGATCCTTTGGGGGTGATTTCCCGCATGGGTTTCGGAAGCGAACGGGGAGAGTTTGCCAACGTGTTCACCTCCGAGGAGGATGAAACCATCGTGGCCGCGGGATTCTATACCCCCGTGGCAGGGAGCTCCTACGTTATCCGGGGAAGCCGGAACCTTTCGGAAGATCCCTCTTCGGGAACCGATCTCGGAGTGCTTGCGGAGGGAACCCTTTCCTACGGAGGCTATTCCACGGTGTCCCTGAATAAGGAATTCCCCGTGAAGAAGGGCGAGAAATTTTCGCTTCAGGTGGCCTTGGAAACGCCGGATTACTCCTATCCCGTTTCCGTGGAGGGGCCTCGGGAAGGGTACTCCGAAAAGGCCACCGCCAATGCCGGGGAGAGCTACGTCCGGTCCGGGGACGAGCAACTTTGGGAAGATCTTACCCTGCATTACGAAAAAGAGGGCAACGTCTGCCTCAAGGCCTTTTCCCGAAGGGACGGGGTTCCTACGCCTCTTCCCGGAGCCAGTACCGGAGGCGGATGTTCCCTGGGAGAGGGGAATTCTTTGATTCTTCTAGGAAGTATGGCCTTTCTCCTGCTCCTGAGGCGGAAGAAATAGGAGTTTCTGAGGGCCTTCGGAAGTGCTCCGGAGATGGGGAGAGAAACCTTCTTTCCGAAGTTCCACGGCACTTTCCGCAGCCATGGCCAGAGCTTCCTCCGGTGTAAGTCCCGGGCGGATCCACCGGAGCCCTTCGGCCTGAGAGAAGGGCACGGGCATGCGGGGATGCACGGGAAGCACGGATTTTTCCGCAGGCCGGGTGAGCAGGGAGAACCGGGGAAGATTGTTCTCCAGCTCGAAAAGCCCTGCGAGAAAAAAGGGTTTTTCCGGAGTTTCGAATTTCCACCAGGTTCTTTCCCTGCCCCGCTCCTTTTCCCACCATGCGGAAACGGGAAGAAGACAGCGCCGTTCCCTCAAAGGCTTGTGCCAGAGCCCCGAGGAAACGGCCTTTTCCATGCGGCAGTTGATGATGCTCCGGCTGCTCCAAGGGCGTTTCCATCCCCAGATCATGGTGGTTACCAGGAGTTCTCTCCGGCAGACCAGGGCGAGCTGCTCCGTTTCCGGCCGGGCGTCTTCGGAAGAACCCTGCCAGCCCTGAAGGCGTTTCCCCGGAGATGCCACAAGAAGCAGATCCTCCAGGGAAAAGGCTGTGGAGAAGCGGGAGCACACGGCGATTATGCTTTCGGAGACGAAAGGACCTCGATAATGGCTTTGCAGAAGGCGGGGAGATCCTCGGGGCAGCGGCTGGAAACCAGGTTTTTATCCACCACCACCGGAGCATCCTCCCAGAGCCCCCCGGCATTGACCATATCGTCCCGGATGGCTCCGTAGGAAGTACACCGTCTTCCCTTGAGAATGCCTGCGGAGATGGGCACCCATCCGGCGTGGCAGATCTGGGCCACCAGGGCTCCCTGGCCGTCCAGGGTTCGGACGAACTCCACCAGAGCTTCGCAGCGGCGCATCTTGTCGGGAGCGTATCCTCCGGGAATGATAACGCCGTGGAAATCCCGGGGTTCCACCTCGTCGGCCCGCAAATCCGCCAGAACGGGATAACCGAGCTTGCTCTTGTATTCCTTCCGTTCCGGCCCTATGACGAGTACCTTGGCCCCTTCCTCCACCATGCGGAGCTTGGGATACCAGAACTCCAATTCGTGATACATATCCTCCACGAGTATTGCCAGGCGCACGTTTTCCAGTAATGCCACGATAAGATCCCTCCTTTTCGAAGATTGACGGATTCGTTTTTATCCTATCACAGGAAATTCGTTTTCGGGATTGTTTTTTTGCCCCCATCCTTTAGGATATATTCGGAATCGAAGAAACCTGGGTTTTGTCGAATTCCGCCGTTCCGGAATCCGTTTTTTACACAACTTCGCATGATTTTTGCGTAATTAAGGAGGCTTTTTCATGAAAATGCCCGTATTCGGCGTGGAACGCTGGATGGATACCTACGAAACCGGAGTGAAGTACAATCTCGGAGAGACCTGCGTGGACTCCATGACTCTGGAGGAACTGCTGACCTTGAGCGGTCGGAAGGAGGAACTTCTCGAAAAACTTCTGAATCTCCGCCTCAGTTACGGACACATTACGGGCAACCCGAATCTCAAGGATCAGGTGGCTTCGCTTTACCAAAAACAGAGCCGGGAGAACGTGCTCATCATGAACGGAGGGTCTGCGGCGAACTTCCTCGCCCTCTACACTCTGGCGGAGCCCGGAAAGCGCGTGGTGGCCTGCGTTCCATCCTATCAGCAGCACTACAGCATTCCCGAGGCTCTGGGGGCGAAGGTTTCTCTTCTCTGGCTTCGGGAGGACCGGGGATTTCTTCCGGATCTCGACGAGTTCCGGAAGATCGCGGAGCCCGGAGTCGATCTGATCTGTCTCTGCAATCCCAATAACCCCACGGGATCTCTTATGGAAGGCCCTCTGCTGAAGGAGATCGTTTCCATCGCGGCGGAACATGATGCCTGGCTCTTCTGCGACGAGGTCTATCGCGGCCTGGTGCATCACGAGAATCTTTCGGTGCCTTCCGTGGCGGACCTGTACGAAAAGGGGATCAGTACGGGAAGCATGTCCAAGGTCTATTCCCTGGCGGGAATCCGTACGGGATGGATCGTGGCTTCACCGGAATTCCTCAAGGAATGTGAGCTGGTACGGGATTATACCACCATAAGCTGTGCTCAAATGGATGAAATGCTTGCCGCTCTGGCCCTGGAGCACCGGGAGGTTCTTCGGGAACGCAATCTGCCGGTGGTTCGCAGCGGAGCGGCGGCCCTGGATGCCTGGGTACAACGAGAGCCCCGGGTGCGTTACGTGAAACCACGAGCGGGAACTACCGCTTTTCTCCACTTCGGTTATTCCCTCAGCTCCGAAAAACTCTGTTTGGAACTTCTTGAGAAATACGGAGTCCTTCTCGTGCCGGGTTCCTGTTTCGGTATGGAACACTGGTATCGCATGGGATATGCCTACAGCCCCGAGGCCTTGGAAGAGGGACTGAAACAGGTTTCCCGATTTTTCCGGGGCCTGGAGGCCCGAGGACTGTAACGATTTCTTTCGGGGAAAAAAGAAAAACCCTCATGTCGGTATGAAATCTCAAGATATTTCCATATGTTTTGCATAACTTTACAATTTTTTACTTGATTCCAGCTCCAAAGAAACCTATACTCTTTACAGATGAAGCGCAAGACCCAGCATACATTACACCTTACGTCGTTCCTTAGTCACTTCTTTTATCCACCAGGCCGTTCCTTCGGGGACGGCTTTTTTCTTTCTTTGAAAACAACCCTCTCCTTTTGTGGTATGGTTTGTACCGAGCCTTTATATCAGCAAAGGAGCTGCTCCATGTTCCACATTTCCGGTTCCCCCTATCGATTGCGCACGAAAATATTTCTCCTCACTCTGGTGTTTTTCCTGATTTCCCTCGTCGGCGTGGGACTGGTGGTGGAGACCCGTGTGGTGGCCCCCTTCGAGGCTCGGCTGGGAGAGAACGTCATGAATATCGCCAAAACCGTGGCGGTTATTCCTACGGTACAGCAATGGGTGGGAATTCCGGGAGGAGAACGGTACATCCAACCCGTGGCGGACCGTATCCGCCAGGAAACGGAGACCTCCTACGTGGTGGTTTTCGACCGCCTCAGCCGCCGTTATTCCCATCCTGTACCGGAGCGCATCGGCCGGGTTTTCGTGGGAGGAGACGAGAGAAACGTCTTCGGGGGAGAGCCCTATCTTTCCCGGGCGGTGGGAACTTTAGGGCCCTCCCTCCGGGCCTTCGTTCCCATTTATCGTAAAGGGGAGATCGTAGGGGCCGTGTCTGTGGGAACCATGCTCACCACGGTGCAGGCCATGCGGTGGGAGCTTTCCCAGAGGCTCATCTGGGCCCTCGCGGTGGGCGGGCTTCTCGGCATGGGAGGAGCCTGCTTTCTGGCGTGGAATATCAAACGCTCCATCCGAGGGTTGGAGCCCTACGAAGTTCTCAGCCTTCTCCAGGAGCGGGAGGTTTTTCTGGATTCCGTTCGGGAGGGAATCATCTCGGTGGATCGAAAAGGGCATATCCTTCTTCTCAACAGCACCGCCCGGAAGATTCTCCGGGTAACATCCGAGGTGGTGGGGCACCCCGTGGAGGAAGTGCTCCCCAACACCCGGCTTCCCGAGGTGCTGCGTTCGGGAAGAGGAGAGTTCGATCAGGAACAGATCATCCACTCCGCTCATATTCTCACGAACCGGGTTCCTCTGAGGGTAAACGGTGAAGTGGTGGGAGCTTTGGCGAGCTTCCGGGACATGACGGAGATTCAGACCATGGCGGAGGAACTTACGGGCGTGCGGCGGTACCTGGAGGCATTGCGCATTCAGAAGCACGAGTTCTTGAACCAGCTTCAGGCGCTTTCGGGGCTTCTGCATCTCGGAGAATACCATAGGGCGGCACACTTCATTTCCGCGGTGGTGGAAGATCGGAGCAATCTGGTTTCTCTGGTGACCCGAAGAATTCGGGTTCCCGAAGTGGGAGGACTTATTCTCGCCAAGATGGGACGGTGCCGGGAGCTGGATATTCGAATGGAGCTGGACGAAAACAGCTTTCTGGGAGAAGATTCGGGAATCGCTCCCCGGCATCTCGTGGTGGTGCTGGGGAATATTCTGGAAAACGCCCTGGAGGCGGTGGCTTCTTTGGAGCCCCCCCGGCGGTTGGTGGAATTCGGCATATATCACGAATCCGGGCGGGTGCTTCTCTCCGTGCGGGATCGGGGAGAGGGAATTCCCGAGGAACTGCGGGAACGCATTCTGGAAAAGGGGATAAGCACGAAAAAATCCCCTTTCCGGGAAGGCTCCGGATTCGGGCTTTATAATGTTATGCGGATGGTTGAAATGTATCACGGCGAATTACACCTGGAAAGTTCCGAGGAAGGAACGGAGTGCATCGTGGATTTTCCGGAAGGAGGCGCTAATGGACCGGATTCCCGTACTTATCGTTGAAGATGATCCCATGGTGGTGGAGATTCATCAGCGCTATCTCGCGGCGCTGGAGCATTTCGTGCTGGGAGGGATCGCAGGTAACGGGGAGGAAGCCCTGGAACTTTTGGCGGAGAGGTCCTTTCTGCGCCTGGTGATGCTCGATGTCTACATGCCCCGGATGGACGGGGTTACCCTGCTTAGAGAGATCCGGCATTCCCGGCGTTCCGTGGATATCATCGCGGTTACCGCCGCTTCGGAACCCGAGGTGGTGCAGAGCATGCTCCGGAACGGGGCCTTCGATTATCTCGTCAAACCCTTTACCTTCGAGCGATACGGCGCGGCCTTGAACGCCTACTTCCGATACTCCGAATCCCTGGAAAACGGAAAAACCCTGGATCAAAGCACCCTGGACAGTCTGGCCTTCCGGAGATGCCGGGGGGAGGCATTTCTTCTTCCCAAGGGGCTTCACGAGGAAAAACTCCGGCAGATCGTTTCCATACTTCATGCCTTTCCGGAACCTTGCAGCGCCAACGAGATGGCGGAACGTGCCGGGGTATCCCGGGTTACCGCTCGGCGGTATCTGGAGTTTCTCGTGGCTTCGGGAAAGGCGGTTACCAAAAGCGCCTACCAGCACGTGGGGCGCCCCGTGAAGACCTACGTGCTTCTCTCCCGATCCGACGAGAGAATGTAAAGGCTACCGCGGTTCGTGCCGCATCTTCCTGCGGAAACAACGATTTGAATGCAGCCCGATAGGCAAAGCCCGAGGCTTTTTCTCCTGAATGGAGGGGAAAAGCCTCGGGCTTTTTCGGACTTCTCCGAAATAATCCCGACTTCTTGGAAGGCGTGATTTTTCGACGAAGCTGGAACTGCGGCGCTATTTCTTCAACAGCACCAGAGGCAACGCCAGAAGCAGGGCGAGGGGAAAGAATCCCAAACTGCAGCCGCCGGTGCCGCCGCCCGAAGCGGTGCCCGTGGGAGTGGGGCTTTCGGGAGCGGGGGTGCCCTCGTAGCCGTCGGCGTAGAGGAACATGTATTTGGTGCTTACCATGCCCACCTGGGGATTGCCGTCGTACTCGCTCTGATCCCGAACCTGGAGGTATCCCACGAGATTTTCCTCGTCCTCATCCTCCGCCCGGATAAAGGCGATATCCCGGTTTTCCCCGGAGACGGCATCTCCTTCTTCCAGCATCACCATGCGGTACTCCAGAGGAGTGGGGGGATTCGTGGAAAGATCGTAGACCAGTACCAAAGTGAAGAACATCTCCACCGCCTCTTCTCCGGGCTCTTCATAGGTGATCACCACGGGAACGATAACGGTCCCCGTGCCGTTGTCCAGGTTCAGGGGAACGTCCTCGAAACGGTAGGCTTCGGAAGTATGTACGTTCACCTGCATATTCTCGAGATCGATCTCCCGGCCCAGCTTTTCCTCAAGAGCCTTCTGCACTTCCTCCTGGATGGTGCTTTCCACTCTCTTCCGGGCATCGCTCTCGGGATCGTCGAGTTCATCCTTCAGCTCCTGCACCGCCGGATCCTCCTCGTTGGGAACGGGCGTAACGGTAACTCCCGGCTGGATATCTCCCTGGAGGGGCAGGGGAGATATGGTGGGTGCCGGGGTTCCCGAAGGCGCCGGAGTGGGGATTGCGGTGGGCACCGCTGTTGGAGCTGCCGTGGGTGCCGTTGTGGGCTCAGGATCTGGTGCCGGTGCGGAAGTCGGTGCCGGTGCTGCGGTGGGAGTGATTTCCATCTCCACGGCTCCCATATCCACGCCGCTGCCCTGAGGGCGGGTTTTTCCGCGCTGGTCCGTGGCGGGCACGGTGATGGCGGTGCCGGCATTCGAAGTGCGACCATTATCTGCGGGAGTGATGGTGCCGTTGGAAGCCACGGTATAGTTTCCCACGCCCAGCCCGACGTTCAAAGCGGAGCTGCCCGTACCGAGAGCGCAGGTCTGGGTGGAGCCCCCGTTATCCCCGAGGGTCCCCAGTTTGGGATCTCCGGTGATAATGTGTTTTTCCGCACTCGCAGTACCGTCTTGGATAACGCAGTAGGAGATTTTGTTTTTGTTAGAGTCGCCTGCACAAATTTGAGGGTTCGCGGTAGCGGCGTTTCCCCAGAAGATGCAGTTGGTTAGGGTAGGAGTCAGTCCTGACTTGCAATACACCCCTCCCCCCTCGGGTGTGATGTTGTTGTTGCCTGAGGTTCTGTCGGCATAATCAGGAACAGCAGCGGTATTCTCCGAGATGGTGCAGTTGGTCAGGGTTACGGTGTCACTAGTATTATAGCTGCAGATTCCTCCGCCGTACTTTGTCGCGGTATTTCCCGAAACGGTGCAGTTGGTCATGGAAAGGCGGGAGCCGCTTGTTTGATAAACGCCCCCGCCACTCTTGCCGGTTCCAACGGTCTTATTCCCCGAAATAGTGCAGTCGGTCAGGGTAATGGTGGTGTTGGCCCCGACGACACCGATGCCTCCCCCTTCTTGTGCGGTATTGTCCGCAATAGTGCAGTCCGTCAGCGTGAGGGTCGCTCCCGCATCGACGTAAATCCCTCCGCCTTTTTTATTATTACTGCTAGCGGTGTTATTTTTAATGGTGCAGTTGGTCATGTTAAGAGTGTTTCCTGAGTTCAGCATAATCCCGCCGCCATTACTGGTTGTTTTGCCGTTTTGGATGGTGAGATTTTTCAGGGTAGCCGTGAAGCTGGAGCTGGTAGTGTCTCCGAGGACAAGAACCGAAGCCGTGGCCTCTCCCGCATTTTCCGCAGCCTGGAGGATCACTGGGCTTTCGGTGCTACCGATGAGCGTGAGTTCTTTGAGAATTGTATATCCCGAAGCGCAGGTGTAGGTGCCCCCGGCGAGCTGAATGGTGTCTCCCGCAAGGGTGGTTGTCGCTTCGAGGGCGGTTTCTAGCTTTTGATAGGGATTGCCTTCGGTGCCGTCGCCGTTATTGTCGGAGGCGCTGGCATCCACATAGACCGTTTTCGGGGGAATGAGCTCATAGGCCCCGATATCCACGGCACTGCCCTGGGGGCGGCTTATTCCCCGCTGGTCCGTAGTAGGTACGGTGAGAGTTCCTGTTATAGTTTCTCCTACACCCAGCCCCGCATCCCGGGCGGAACTGTCCGCAGCGAGTGCGCAGGTCTGGGTGGGGCCGCCGTTATTCGCAAGCTCTCCAAGTTTGGGGTCCGTAAAGAGATTGCCTGTTCTGGTGAAGGTATTGCTGTTGCCGCCTTGGATAACGCAGTAGGTGGGGATGGTGTAGTCTGGCATGTCGATCTGGGGATTGGTGCTCGCGGTGTTTCCCCAGAGAATGCAGTTGGTCATTGCGGAAACGTTTTTACTGTAGATGCCTCCCCCGGAACCTGCACTTGCGGTGTTCCCCTTGAGGGTGCAGTTTATCAGGGTGAGGCTGTTGTTGGTTGAACTTCCCATTGGATTCGCATTATAAACTCCTCCCCCATCTCCTGTTTCTGCGGAGTTTCCCGAGAGGGTGCAGTTTGTCAACGTGGCGGATGCTGATCCTTCATCGGTGGTGATAAAGATTCCTCCGCCTCTTTTTTTGGCAGAATTTCCTGAGATCGTGCAATTTGTCACCGTAATGGTTGTGCCGGGAGCAGAACTATCGCAGGCGTAGATACCTCCTCCATAGGATGTGGTGGCTGTGGTGGCATTTCCGGAGATGGTACAGTTTGTCAGGGTGAGAGAGTTTTTGTCTTTGAGGTAGATCCCTCCGCCAGAACCTGTAGTGGTGATATTTTTTGAAACAGTGCAGTTTGTCATGGTGAGAGAGGAACCCGAGTCGACGTAAATGCCGCCTCCCTTTGTTTCTTTACCGTTTCGGATGGTGAGATTTTTCAGGGTAACCGTGAGGTTTGCAGAAATATTCATCACTCTGTGATTTGCCGTTCCGGTAGTTGCATCTGCCTGAATAATAACAGGGTTTTCCGTGTCTCCCTGGATGGTGAGGTTTTTCTCTATGGAGTACTCCGTATCGTAGGTGTAGGTTCCTCCGGCGATTTGAATGGTGTCTCCCGCATCGACGACACTAAGGGCCTTTTCCAGTGTTTGATAAGGGGAGCTTTCGGAGCCGTCATTTACGTCTGAGCCATTTTCTCCGTCCACATACCGGGTTGTTGGTTCCGTTGCTTCCGCCCAGGAGGGGATCATCATTCCCAGGCAGAAGAGAAACAGGAAAAACCCCGCATATTGCAGAAAAATGCGTGATCTGGCGCGATGATTGCGTGTTTTCATATAAAACCACATCCTTATATGGAAAGTAGAAAAACGGAGAATCCCTTGTTCTGTGCCGTGAAAAATTTTGGGTGAAAATTACATCTATTTCTTGTGGGCAAAACAAAATTTAGTTTAAGGGAATCTATTTTTTAAGTCAAGGAAAGTTGCTGTTGCAATTTTATATTTACAGAAAATTGTTCGAAGTGAACTTTCCCGCTTTTTTACCGGCATCTATCACAGAGGGAAGGGATGTCTGCGGCGGAGGAGAGAATGGAATTCGCGGAACGAGAAATTTTTATTCCTGAAGCCGAGGTATTTTTGCGCATGGATTAAATTTTCTCTCATGGCATTTCATGAAAGAAGGCTATGGAATGCTCGCGCCACAAAAAAGTAAATGTGAAAATTTCTTAAATTCTAATTTTATTGATTTTAATTTCTATCGATATTTTTGGCAAAGTTCATATTTTTGTCGAAGAATGACCAAAAATGTACAAAAAGATTCTTTATGTACGAATGGATTTCTTTTTGTACCTTCCTTTCGTATGCTTGTGACGAAGAGAAAGCATTTTATAGATTTCGGGAATATTTTGTCTATCCTCCGGACCGAAAGGTTTGTAAAGCCTTGCCATACCTACGGTGGGGGCAGAAAATTTTCTTTTCCGGAAACGCGACGGTTTTTTGCAAAGCTCAACTCGAGGAGGGTCTATCATTTTGAAGAAGGAAGCCATCTACGAAGAAGCGTTGGAACTGCACCGGAAATACCGGGGCAAACTCACCGTGGAAAGCCGCATCGAAGTGAACACCATGAGGGACCTCGCCCTGGTCTACACCCCGGGAGTGGCGGAACCCTGCCGTGAGATCGAACGGAACCGGGACGCCCTCTACGACGTCACCACCAAGCACAACATGGTGGCGGTCATCACCGACGGCAGCGCCGTATTGGGACTGGGGAACATCGGAGCGGACGCCTCCCTCCCCGTGATGGAAGGGAAATGCGTCCTCTTCAAACGCTTCGCGGACATCGAAGCCTTTCCTCTCTGCATCGACTCCCAGGACGTGGACACCGTGGTGGAAACCAGCCGCCTCATCGCCACCTCCTTCGGAGGCATCAACCTGGAAGACATCGCCGCTCCCCGGTGTTTCGAAATCGAGCGCAAACTCCAGGAAGTCCTGGACATTCCGGTCTTCCACGACGATCAGCACGGCACCGCGGTCATCGCCGTGGCGGGACTCTGGAACGCCCTCAAAATCGTGGACAAGAAAATCGAAAACTGCCGGATCGTCCTCTCCGGAGCCGGAGCCGCAGGAGTCGCCATCACCAAGCTCCTCCTCTCGGTAGGAGCCAGAGACGTCATCCTCTGCGACCGCACCGGAGCCATCTATCAAGGCCGGTCGGAACACATGAACTGGATCAAGGAAGAAATCGCGGGCATCACCAACCCCACCAAATTCCAGGGAACCCTCGGGCAAGCCCTGGGAGGAGCGGACGTCTTCATGGGAGTCTCCGGGCCGGGCCTCGTCACCCAGGACATGGTGCGGAACATGGCCAAGGACCCGGTACTCTTCGCCATGGCGAACCCCACCCCGGAAATCTACCCCGACGAAGCCAAAGAAGCGGGAGCCGCGGTCATCTCCACGGGGCGCAGCGACTTCCCCAACCAGATCAACAACTGCCTCGGCTTTCCCGGCATCTTTAGAGGAGCCCTGGACGTTCGGGCTAAAGTCATCAACGAAGAAATGAAACTCGCCGCCACCAAAGCCCTGGCGGGACTCGTATCGCAGGCGGATCTCTCTCCGGAATGCATCATCCCCGAAGCCCTGGATCCCCGGGTGGTTCCGGCGGTGGCGGCGGGAGTGGCGGAGGCCGCGAGAAAGAGCGGCGTGGCGAGGCTGTGAGAATAGGATTTTTTTGAAGACGGCGTTTTTATATGGGTGTGCGGGCTTGAAAGCCCTAATATTTATGAGGAGGTTGATGCGGTTATGAAACGAGTGGCATTGTTCTGTACGGCGGCGTTGTTGGCGATAGTTCTGGGGGTATCCTGCGCCTCCGCGGCGAAGGTGCTCAAATTGGGACACATTGCGGATCCTTCGAATCCCTATGCCATGGGGGCTCAGAAATTTGCGGACCTGGTGGCGGAGAAGAGCGGCGGGGAGATCGAGATTCAGGTTTTCCCCAGCAGTCAGTTGGGAGCCCAGAGGGATCTCGTGGAAGGGCTCACCTTCGGAACCGTGGACATGGCTCTTACGGGAACTGCGGTACTTGGAAACTTTTTGCCGGAAATCGCGGTATTCGACCTTCCCTTCATCTTCCGGGATCGGCAGCATGCCTTCAAGGCTCTCGATACCATCGGCATGGAGATGAGTCCCAAGCTGGAGCCCCAGGGCATGAAAATTCTCTGCTTCATGGAAAACGGCATCCGTAACATGACGAACAACGTGCGCCCCGTCAAGGAACCTGCGGATATGAAGGGTCTCAAGATCCGTGTCATGGAGCAGCCCGTGTACATCGAAATGATGAAAACCCTCGGGGCGAGTCCCACTCCCATGGCTTTCAGCGAACTTTTCACCTCTCTTCAGAAGGGCGTCATCGACGGGCAGGAAAATCCCGCAGCCCATATCTACACCAAGCGTTTCTTCGAGGTCCAGAAGTACATTTCCAAGACCGAGCACACCTATGCGGCGGAACCCTTGCTCATCAGCCTGATTGCCTGGAACGGCCTTACTCCGGAACAGCAGCAGATCGTGCAGGAAGCTGCGGACGAGGCCCGGGACTGGCAGCGGCAGCTTGCCATCGACGAGGAGTCCGGTTTCTGGGAAAAGATCGCCGCCAGCGGCAAGTGCGAGATCTTGGAGGCCCACGAGGTGGATCGGGAGGGATTCAAGAAGGCTACTGCCCCGGTTTGGGATATGATGGCGGATCGTCTCGGCAAGGACAACATCGAGAAGGTGGCGAATCTGCAGTAGTTTTTTCCCCGCCTCTTTTTCCATAATCCTTTCAGGATATACCAACACCACAACCTCTGCGGGGGCATCTGCCCCCGCAGCACTCTATGAGGAGGTGGCCCCATGGGGCAACTGCTGCATTTCATCGACGGCCTTCTGCGGAAGGTGGTCACTCTCGCCATAGGACTCATGCTGTCCATCATCTTTCTCCAGGTGGTTCTACGCTACGCCTTTCACTTCACCTTTGCCTTTTCCGAGGAGCTTGCCCGCTATCTTTTCGTGTGGACCGTCTTTCTCTGCATTCCCGTGGTGGCCAAAACGGGAGGCCATATGGCTGTGGGAGCCATCACCGAGCGGGTTAGCGGTTTCTGGCTTAAAGCCTGCCAGGCTGCGGGAGGCCTTCTTACCCTGCTCTTCTCGGGAATTCTTCTCTGGCAGGGAATCCGCATGGTAAGGCTTACCCAGTTTCAGACATCCCCCGCCCTGGGCCTCAAGATGTCTTATGTCTATCTTGCCATTCCTCTGGGAGCGGCGGTGCTTCTTCTTCTCACCCTGGCAGGGCTCTTCGAGCTGTTGCGGGGAAAGAAGGACCTGCGGAGTTCCGAAGGGGGGCATGCCTGATGGTTACCTGGGTGATTCTGAGCGTCTTTATCGGGGTGCTCCTGCTGGGGGCCCCCATCGGGGTGGCTCTGGCCCTCTCCTCGGGAACGGTGCTCTATTTCATGTTGCACATTCCCCTGGTGGTGGTGGCCCAGCGCATGTTCACCTCCATCGATTCCTTCTCCTACATGGCGGTACCCTTCTTCATGCTCGCCGGGGCCTTCATGTCCGCCGGGGGGGTGACCAAACGCATCGTGGATTTCGCCAGCTGTCTGGTGGGAGCCATGGCGGGAGGGCTTGCCCAGGTGGTGGCGGTATCGGGAATGTTTTTCGCTGCCCTTTCGGGATCCTCCGCGGCGACTACCGCCGCCATCGGTTCCGCCATGATCGACGAAATGGAAGAGCGGGGATATCATAAGGCCTTCGCCGCCGCCGTGGTGGCCGCGGCGGGCACCGTGGGCATCGTGATTCCTCCCAGCATCACCATGGTGGTCTACGGGGTGGTGGCGGAGTGTTCCATCGGGGATCTCTTTCTGGCGGGTTTCATTCCGGGAATCATCATGGGGCTTTCCATGTGCGTGGTGAACTACTTCATCGCCAAGAAACGAGGGTACCGGGGCAAGGAGGCCACCGTTCCCGGCGAGACCTGGCGCACCTTCAAGGAATGTTTCTGGGCCCTTCTCATGCCCGCCATCATTATCGGGGGGATCTACGGGGGAATCTTCACTCCCACGGAGTCTGCGGCGGTGGCGGCGGTGTACGGAGCCTTCATCGGCATGTTCGTCTACAAGGAACTCAAGCTGAGCGATATTCCCAAGGTTCTTCTCAAGGCCGCCATGAGCACCACCATGATCATGTTCGTGGTGGGAGGAGCCAACGTCTTCGGGTGGATTCTCACCAACGCCCAGGTGCCTCACAAGCTGGGAGCCCTCTTCGCGAGCCTCACTTCGAGCCCCGTGGTGTTCCTCATTCTGGTGAACCTCATGCTCCTATTTTTGGGAACCCTCATCAACGCCTCCGCGGCGGTGGTCATCGTCACTCCCATTCTGCTTCCCGTGGCCCTGAGCATGGGAATCGATCCCATCTTCTTCGGCGCCATCATGGTGGTGAACCTCGCCATCGGCTGCATCACTCCTCCGGTGGGGTTGGACCTCTTCGTGGTTTCCAGTATTACGGGCATCTCCATCGACAGGATCATAAAGGAAATCATGCCGTACCTCCTGGTATTGCTGGCGGTGCTGCTCTTCCTCACCTACTTCCCCGGAGTGACCCTGTTCCTGCCTCATATCCTGGGAGGATAGGGCGCGTTTTTAACCGGACACGACCATGTCGGAACGAAGGGACAATCGCTTTTGGCGATGGAAGCTCCATTTCTGCATGTCCATATTCGGCTTCGGTTCATCGACGAATCGGGGAGACCTTTTCGGAAGGTCTCCCCGATTCGTCGTTACGAATTTCGAAAATCCAACGGCCGACACATCGTTTAAAAGGCAGTTTTTTTGACGTGAATTTTTCACGAAACACTATTTGTTTTTCGAGTGTACTTCAGAGCCTCTTCGATGGGCAGGGCCTTGCTGAATAGGTAGCCTTGATAGAACTCACAACCGGATTGCCGTAGAATTTCCCTTTGCTCCGGATCTTCGACAAATTCCGCCACAACACGGCAATCCAGCGTTTTTCCGAGGGATATGATGGACGAGATAATATCCCTGCAGTTAGCGTTGGGAATGATTTCGCACACTAACGAGCCATCGAGCTTGATGGTATGAAATTCATACTCCTTCAGATAAAGGAGCGAGCTGTGCCCGGCTCCGAAATCATCCATGGCAAGCTTGATGCCGTGCTTGCTGATTTCTTGGATTTGACGGGCGATTTTCAAATTGCGTGACAAAGAGAGCCTTTCGGTAATTTCAATTTCAATGTCTGAAAAGTGAACCCCGTGATCCGCGATGATTTTTCCAAGGTGCCGCATGAAATTGTCGTTTTCAAGCTGCATGACCGAAACGTTCACCGAAGTGGTTACATCCCTAATGCCAATTTCCTTCATTTTTTGCAAATCCGTGCAGACTCTTTCGAAGATCAAATTGCCAAGCCTGTCGATCAATCCCGCTTCTTCCGCCAATGCGATGACCAGAGGTGGACTGATAAGACCGTAGCTTTCATGGTTCCAACGTAACAGCGCCTCTAGGGATACGACTTTCCCCGCATTGTTGACGATTGGTTGATAGTGTAGATCGAAGGCTTTTCTCCGCAGATCGTATTCAAAATCGAGCGAAAGCGACCTGGCTATGCTTCCAACGGTATCGGAGCGCGATATGAGCGACGTGGTTATACCGCATTCTTCCGAAACCCTGAAAGCCTCGCAAATTTTCTTCAGGTTCAAGTTTTTTCTTACTTCATGTGATTTAACTGAGAGCATGACGAATGGGACGTAGCACGCCGTTCCAAGGGCCAGATTCAAAAGCTGCAGGCAACTCCCCGATATGGAGCCCGTTGCGACATATCCGCTAAGGAAAATCGGTGTCGTCCATTCCACCACGCTTATGGTATACGGAACACAACCAATTCGCACGAGAATGTAGGAAACTATTGTCAGTACCAACGGAACGCATACGAAAGGAATCAGATAAATGGGATTCAAAACGATTGGAATTCCGAAAATCATGAGTTCGTTAATGTTGAAGAATACGGGTATCGCGGATATTTTTGCTAGGGTCTGTTTCTAAATTATCTCAACCATATCAGACATGCCGCAAGAAGAACCATTGAAGAAAAGGTAACAGCAAGTTTTTCATATCGTGTCGCAACTCTACGGCACTCTTTGATTTTGCAGAAGAAATTTTCCACAAGGTGACGTTCCTTGTATAAGTGCTTATCGTAAAAACGCTGTTTTAAGCGATTCTTTTTTGCTGGTATTACAGGGATAGAGCCTCTTCCTTCAATTTCTTCGAGAATTGCATTGACGTCATAAGCCTTATCTGCAATCACATGCTCAGCTTCAATATTTTCAAGAAGTTCCGTGGCGACAACACTATCGTGTGTTTGTCCTCCTGTAAGAAGTATCTTGACAGGGTTTCCTAAAGCATCCACGGCAGCATGGATTTTCGATGTCAGCCCACCCCGGCTGCGTCCAATCGCCTGATCGCCTTCTTCTTTCCGTGCGCCCGCAGAGTGTTGATGCGCCTTGATATAAGAACCATCAATACAAACCCATTCAAAATCAGCGTCCTGGATGAAAAAAGCAAGGATATCCTGCCAAACGGAAAGTTTTGCCCACTTGTTGAAGTGTTTGTAGATTGTTTGCCATGCCCCAAATGTTTTTGGCATGTCACGCCATGGCGCACCTGTTTTTAGAATCCAGAGTATACCATTGAGTACGGTTCGTGCATCCTTGCCAGGCCTACCGCGTTTTTCCTGTTTAGGAGGACAAAGAAAAGGTTCGAATCTTTCCCAGTGTTCATCTGCAATGGCGTGTCTTTGCATAGTTGATGCAACATAGCATTTTGAAAAACAAGCCTCAAGTTTTTTTTAGAAACAGACCCTAGTCCTACATGGCTCTTATTTCTGCCCACGATAAACATTGCAAGCATAAGACAGAGGAGAGAACCACAACCGCCCATGAAAACAAAGGCGTCGAAAAAGGTTTTCGTAAATATTTCCGTTGGAGCAAGGCCTGACGAAACAAGTTCCTGATTGATCTTAAGGGCGGGAACGAAAATATTCTGTGCCACGGTTTCAAGCATATTGCTGCCATGTATTCCAAAAAACCAGTATACGTGAACGAGCAACATAAATGCCATCCCTTGCCAAAACGCCGACCCTATGTGCGTAAACACGCTGTTGAGAAAGGAAGTGAGGGCATCCTGGAGATCTTCTATTCCGACAAAACAGCGTAACGCCTCACTGAGGCCGGCGAATATGACGATCGTAATGCCGGCTGGTACGAAAAAGGATACCACGTTACTGAAATTCGGGTTCGCTCCGTCGAAGAAGGTTCTTATACGAAATGCCCTTACACCGCTCAGTTCCCTGAACAAGAGAGTTGACGCCAGGGAAACCATGAGAGCGTTAAATACCCCGATAACTCCAAAATGCGAAATGGAAAAACCGGTCTTGCTGATCCCCAAAAGGGCGATATATGAGCCCAGGGCCGTGATAGAGGCCATTATGGGGGATATGAAATTTTCACGGCTATTCAGTTCCTGGGCATAGGAATAACTTATAGTGATGACCAGGATAATCGAAAAAACATTGAAGGTTCCATCCTGAACATGACGGAAGGCGTTTTTCCATCCCTCGCCGAACAAATGGAGCATGAAATTTTGATACCCTTCTATGGGGAGGCTTAAAATAAGGAGTGCCATGGAACCGAGCAGCACAAAGGGAATCATATACGTAAAGCCATTCTGGATGGCGGAGAGAATCGGTTTTTCCGCTACGGAAGCGTTCAGTTTATATAAGTAATTGCGTAGTTTGCCAATAGTATTCATGTTAGCGCCCCCGTGGCGAGAATGCAGAAAAATATTAAAATCATTAGTTTTATGTGAGCTTAGGTTGTGTATATGATAAAGATCCGGCAAACATAAAAAACGTATAATAAAGCATTGCAGTTATTTTACTATATGATGGCGGAAAAAGAAAATTTTAAAAAATGTCCCTGGAAGAGATTTTTTTGTTTCGGATTATGCCGATTGAAATTGCGAGGGAACATGGACGGAGCCGTGTATAGACGTGTGCGGGAGGAGGGAAATTCAAAACATGGATTCCCCGGCAAAAATTGCATTTTGTCGGGGAATCCATGCCTGCGTGTATCCTATATATGGTATATGGTAGGTAGCTGAAAATACTTCTCTATTCGTTGGCTTTTTTCTGTCTATCCCATCAATCCGTAGAGCATTCCCGCCACCGTGGACATAACCACCACCAGAGCTACGTAGGTCAGGGTTTTGGCAGTGCCCAGCACGCTGCGGATCACCAGCATGTTGGGAAGGGAAAGTGCCGGGCCCGCCAGAAGCAGTGCCAGGGCCGGCCCCTGTCCCATGCCTGCTCCCAGAAGCCCCTGCAGTATGGGAACCTCCGTGAGGGTGGCGAAGTACATGAAGGCCCCCGCCACCGAAGCGAAGAAGTTCGCGAATAGGGAATTTCCTCCTACCAGGCTCGCCACGAAGGAACTTGGAATGAGAGCCTCATGCCCGGGACGGCCGAGAAGAAAGCCCGCCACCAAAACTCCCCCGAAAAGCAGTGGCATTACCTGAAGAGCGTAGCCCCAGGTGGATTCCATCCATTCCCGGCGTTCCTCCCGGCTAAACCAGAGACAGGTGGAGATGCCCACCGAGGCCAGAGCACCGAGAGCGATATACCATTTGATATTGTAGATACTTTCCCAGAGTCCTCCGGGAATTTTGGGAGCCGCCCAGTTGGCGAAGACGAGAAAGAGTACCATGCTCGCCATGTGCCACACCGTTTTCCACAGGGGGCGCCCGGTCTTCTCCTCGGGAATCTGGGCGAATCCCGCAAGGCGTTTCTCCTCGTGATTGCGGAAGATCCATCCCATGG
The DNA here is from genome assembly GCA_963666395.2 of uncultured Aminiphilus sp. Taxonomy (GTDB): domain Bacteria; phylum Synergistota; class Synergistia; order Synergistales; family Aminiphilaceae; genus DAIPKP01. Next base: position 269,500 of record CAXXQU010000002.1, on the reverse strand, counting down.
CGAGGCCGATGAGTACGCTGAAGGCGATGGCTCCCACCGCCCGGGCAATTCCCAGTTGAAACCCGAGGACCCGGGCCGTAAGAATGATGGAAAGCACGTTGATGGCGGGGCCGGAGTAAAGAAAGGCCGTGGCGGGGCCGAGTCCGGCTCCTCGTTTGTAGATTCCCGCAAAGAGAGGGAGCACCGTGCAGGAGCATACCGCAAGGATGGTTCCCGATACGGAGGCCACCGAGTAGGCCACCCATTTCTTTGCGCTTCCTCCAAGATAGCGCATGACCGCCTGCTGGCTTATGAAAACGCTGATGGCTCCGGCGATGAAGAAGGCGGGCACCAGACAGAGCAACACGTGTTCCCGGGCGTAATCCGAAAGGAGCGCCAGAGCTTCTCCCGCGGCCTGATGAACCGTGGGGGAATCCGCGGGAAGAAACCAGGCCGCCAGAAAAACGAGCAGAATCCAGAAAAATTTCTTTTTTTCGGTCATGAGTATCGGCTCCCTTTGAGTTAAAAATTGTTATGTGGCAATAATTTCACGTAAGGATCCAAAAAATCCCCGGAAGGTTTCGAGGGAAAGCCGGCTTCCGGGAAAAGACACTATTCCGAAGGTTGTACTATTTGCTCGTCTGAAGAAGTTCTTTAATGCGTTCCGGCGAAGGAATCTTGCCCGCCACGAGAACTTTTCCGTCCACCGCGAGCCCCGGAGTGGCCATAACGCCGAACTCCATGATTTCGTTGATGTCCGTTACCTTTTCCATTTCGTAGTCCAGTCCCAGTTCCTTGGCGGCGGTATCCGCCAGCTCCGCCAGTTTGGCGCACTTGGGGCATCCGGTTCCCAGAATTTGAATTTTCATGTCATGAACTCCTTTCGCAAGTTCCGTTTGAGATGTGTTTTCCTGCAGGGTGTTTGGTGTTTTCGGATTTCCTTCAAGAGCCCGCATCTGATTTTGAAGGTCCTGCCGCAGGGTTCCTTCGAGGCAGGCGATCAGGCTTCCTAGGCAGATCATGCGAAGGGAGTAGTATACGTTGAGTCCCTCTTTGCGATCTCGAATGATGCCGCAGCTGCGAAGTATGGCGAGATGTTTGCTGATGGTGGTGCGGTCGAAGGGGAACCACTCCGCAATCTCGCATACGCAACGTTCTCCTTCCATAAGCCTTTCCGCGATTTCCAGGCGTACGGGATGTGCCAGGGCCTTGAAGATATCCACTTTTTGGGGGAGAAACACGTTTTTCATGTATTTCACCTCTTTCGTGGTAAATCTACCACATAAGCACAGTTTGGTCAAGCTACCCGGGGTGATTTACTTTGCCTATTCTCATATTTCCTGTTAATTTCACGGAATCAGAAGATCCGCAGGTTGAAAATATATGTCAGGGAGTAGTAGATTCCCAGAAGAATGAAAAATGTTCCTGTAATTTTTCGGGCCCACAGTTCGAAGGAACGGGCCTTTTCGAAAGCTTTCCCTATCTTTGCGGTGCCCAGGGAAATGAGAAGGGCGAAAAAGAGCACCGGTAGCCCCGTGGCTATACCATAAAGAGAGGGTAAGAGAATTCCCGAGTGGTGTTGCAGTGCCAGCGGAAGAAGGCTGCCGAAAAAAAGTGCCGCCGATGTGGGACAGAAGGAAAGGGCGAAAAGGATTCCCAGGGCTCCGGCTCCCCAAAGTCCTTGAAAGCGGGAGGATCTTTCGGAGGAGGGGATGAATGTGCCGAAAGAGAAGGGAAGATATAGCAACTCCATGAGCACCATGCCCACGAGGATCAGCAGAGGCCCCAGCAGAAGGTTCATGTATTTCTGGAGAGAATAAGAAAGTTCCGGAGCCGAAAGGATGCTGGAAACCAGAACGCCTCCAAGAATTGCATAAGTGAGAGTGCGTCCCAAGGTATAGGAGATTCCCGCCAGGAAAACCTTTTGCGGGGAACCCATGTTTTTTCCCACGAAGGAAACCGCCGCGATATTGGTGGCCAGAGGGCAAGGGCTGATCGATGTCATGAGGCCAAACCACAAGGCGGAAAGGATGGCAAGAAACGATTCCGGAGAGGACATTATAGCGGTCCCTTTAGCATAGCCCGGACTTCTTCCCGAATATAGGTTTGAAATTGTTCCTTATTTTTGATCAGCTTCCATACTTGGTTCAGGTTTTTAAATTGTAAAACCTGGCCCTCTTCCTTTCGTGCAAGTATCACCGTGGGGTTGGTAAGCTGAAATTCCTGAATGAAATGGCGATTTCCCGGGGTTTCCGCATTGATTACTCGGAAGAGCAGAGCCTTATGGGCGATCTCTTCGGCAAAATCCGTTTCCAGTGTTTCCTTGGTGTAAGCTTCAATGGTGTTGCAGGTATGGCATCGAGAGTTGCCATGAAAATAATAGGCTTCGATATAGGAAGAATCGAGGGTATCCTTCGGAGGTGTTTCCGGGGATGATACGGAAATTATTTTCTTCTGTTGAAAAACGATGTACCCTAGGCTTATAAAAACGAAGATGAGAAGCGTTACTGTAAAAAATCTTTTCGATTTCATGAATAAAATCCTTTCGTAAAAAATCGTTTTTTGAATCGATGCCACGAGAAAAGGATCTGCATATCGGTATTCAGGAGTTTTTGAAGCCCTTATGTCGTTTTTCTTCTAAATAGTTCCCTTGAATTCTTCGAAAATTTTAAATTCTTATTTTTTTGGGGGTTAATAATACGGGGGTTGTTGAAAGCCGGGCAACATTCTGGCTGACGCTTCCCATGAGCGTTTTCTCTACATTGCTGGCCCCTTTTACTCCCAACAGTATGAGAGATGCGTTTATCTCTGTGGCGTGCTGTAATATTTTATGTACTGCCGATCCCTGACACAATCGGATTCGGACGTTAATCGGTGCGACATCTAAAATTCGGCACCTCATTTCCTGAAGTTTTTCCAAAGCCACTTTATCGCATTCCTCCAATTGGTGCCCCGGATATGATTGTACTTTCCTCCCTTCCTGAACGTGCAGTAATTCTACATCGTTGCAACCCTTTTGGATTAATTTGAAAAGAACTTCAAGGGCCGGTTCGGCGTTTTCCGAAAAATCTGTCGGAAACAAAACGAAGTCGAGGATGTTTTTCATGGATGGGAAACATGTAACGCTTTCAAACGATGTTTTTTTAGTCGCTTCCAGCCGGAAGAGAAAAACAGGGACCACGGTGTTGTGAATAATTTCGAATGCAAGAGGCCCTAAGGGAAAATTCTTTATAAAACATTCGCCTTGAGATCCCAATATAACGTAATCACACTCGTACTCTCCCGCGAGAAGGGGGATAGTTTTAATGGGGGAATTGTCATAGCTTGCGATGAACGTTTTTAACCCATATTGCTCAAGCACTTTTTTTTGCTTTTCCATCTGTATCTCAAAAGCCGGGTAATTTGAATCTTCTTTCTCCAGGTATGTAGCAAGAACGCATTCTTTGGTGTTTAGCTGTCGCAGAAGAGTTTGAAAACAATTGCAATGAATTACGGAAAAAGAGGCTGCGGAGAGATCTGTCCCAAATAATGCTTTCTCAAACACGTACATTCCTCCGATCTGTATGGACTTTTTTCATTAAATTTGAAGCTCTTTGAAGAAGAAATGGCGAAATGGGATCCTGTGGATATGCTTTTACGAAAAATAATCTTTTGTTTTTTAAGGAACTCCATGTCGAACGGAAGAACTATATGGCTATTTTGCCACAAAGTCAAGTTGTGTATGCCGAAAAATAGCCCTGTTGCGCTATAAAACATCTTTTGGTATACTGAATACAGATGCAAATATGACCACATACACATCTTATGCTTGGGAGTTTTTTGGTCCTACGGAAGATCCGAGTATATTTTGCAGAAGGAGGTTATACGTTATGAGAATGATTGCCGAGTGGTTCCCGGAATTTGCGGAAAAGTTCGAGGAGATCGATGCGATGTACAAGGAGAAGAGTGGCATCGACGAAAAGACCTACCAGTACATCTGCCTTGCTCTTGCCATCAAGGGGCGAAGCGCCCCCTGTGTGAAGAAGCATTTTTACGGAGCCCTTCAGGCGGGAGCAACCCTCCAGGAGGTGGTTTCGGTGGTGGCCCTCACCTTCCGGGAGAGCGCGGGGAACGACGATTGCTGGTTCCACGACATTATGGGAGATTATCGCAAGCTCATGCGTGAAGGCGTGGCGAATTGCTGCGGCGCCGAGGCCGCGGACTAATTAAGATAGACCTGCCGGAAACGTTTGTTGTATCGAAGAAGGTGCCTCGGAAGACTCCGAGGCACCTTCTTCGATTTTTGCTGTATTTTTCCGTGTTTCCTTAGGGTAGGCGTCCTGCTTCTCGGGTGATTCGGATTTTTCCGGCCAAGGAAGTGTTCATGCTTCTTCCGGGAGAAAATGCAAGCCCTCGGGAAGAAAGTGCAGCTCCGCTTCGGCTCCCCGGGGCATGGGATTTTTTTCGAAGGGGAGAGGAACGTGAGCCGTGAGAGGTTTCGTTCCGGAAAGCTCCACTTCGTACTCCATGAGGCTTCCCAGGTAGGTGGCCCGGAGGATCTTTCCGGTAAATCCGGATTCTTCGGAGCTTTCCCGGGGCGTCAGGCGTACCGCTTCGGGGCGCACCATGACGGAATATTTTCCCGGCTCGGAAGGACTTTCCGTTTCGGGTTTCCAGGGTTTTCCGAGGAGAGTCCAGGAACCCGAGGAATCCCTTGTGGTGTCCAGAAAGGCAGCCTTGCCGATGAAGGAGGCCACGAAGCGGTTCACCGGCCGGGTGTAGAGTTCCCAAGGAGTACCGCTCTGCTCGATACGTCCTCGATTCATCACCACCACCCGATCCGAGATGCTCATGGCCTCTATCTGATCGTGGGTAACGTAGATGCTCGTGATGCCGAGGCGCTGCTGGAGATTCCGGATCTCGATGCGCATCTGCTCCCGCAGCTTGGCGTCCAGGTTCGAGAGGGGTTCGTCGAAGAGCAGCACCGAAGGCTCCATGATTACCGCCCGTGCCAGAGCGACCCGCTGCTGCTGCCCTCCCGAGAGCTGGCTCGGCTGCCGATCCTCCAGCCCTTCCAGCCCCACGAGTTCCACCACCTTTTCGGTACGCTCCCGGATTTCCTTCCGCGGCAGGTTTTGGAGGTTCAGGCCGAAGGCGATGTTGTTCCGTACGTTCAGATGGGGAAAGATGGCATAGGACTGAAAGACCATGGCCACGTTCCGCTTGTTCGGGGGGAGATCGTTCATGCGCTGGCTCCCGAAGAAGATATCTCCCGATGTGGGATCCTCGAAGCCCGCCAGCATTCGGAGCAACGTGGTTTTGCCGCATCCCGAGGGACCCAGGAGGGTTACCAGTTCTCCTTCTTTCACTTCCAGGGAGACTGAATCCACCGCCCGGAAGAGGCTGTCCGGTTCGTCGAAGCTTCCGAAGTCCTTGATGATGGAATCTATGGTGATTTTCACGAATCTATTCCTCCTGAATCTGTATGGGCCCCATGCCGCCGGTGCGGCCGGGAACGAGCCGGGCTATGATCCCCATGGCACCGAGAACGATGACCACGAGAATCACGCTGAATGCTGCCGCCACGCCGAGACGTCCCGACCCCACCTGGTTCAGAATCTGTACGGTGAGCAGGTTCCAATGGGCGGAAACGAGAAAGATCGCCGCGCTGATGGCGGTCATGGCCCGGACGAAGGCGAAGACGAGCCCCGAGAAGAAGGCCGGAGCGATGAGGGGCAGGGTGACCTTGCGGAAGGTGGTGATCTTGTCCGCCCCCAGGTTCTGGGCGGCCTCCTCGATGGAGGGGTCGATCTGGCGCAGTACCGCTATGCCCGACTGGATTCCTACGGGAATATAGCGAAAGACGAAGTTCAGTACCAGAATCGCCAGGGTTCCGATGAGGAGCAGGGGGGGGCGGTTGAAGGCGAGAATGTAGCCGATGCCGATTACCGTGCCGGGGACCGCGAAGTTGAGAATAGAGGTGAACTCCATCAGTCCCTTGCCGGGAAAGGCGGTGCGCACCACCAGAAAGGCGATGAGCATTCCCAGAATGCCCGAGAGAGGTGTGGCAAGCAGCGCCACCACCAGGGTGTCCTGAATGGTTTCCATCCCCACGCTGAAGGCGTACACGAAGTGCTTCAGGGTGAGGGAGAAGTTGAAACCCCATACCTTGGTGAAGGCACCGAGAAAGATGGTGCCGTAAAAGAGGAGGACGAATCCCGAGAAGAGGGCGGAGAAGAGAAAGAGCCCCCGCCGGGCACCCCGGCTGACGAGTTTCGACGAAGATGCCACGGGTTTTCCCGTTACCGTGACGTACTGCCGCTTCTGCAGATAGTAACGCTGAATGGAAAAGGCGGTAATGGAGGGGATCAGCAGCACCACCGCCAGGGCCGCCCCCAGGGGAAGGTTGAAGGAACCCGTGATTTCCAGGTAGGCCTGGGTGGAGAGCATGGGAAAACGGCTTCCCGCCAGCACCAGGGGGTTGCCGAAATCCGCCAGGGATTCGATGAGCACCACCAGAAAGGCACTGGCGATTCCCGGAAGGCTCAGAGGCAGGGTGACCCGCGTAAAGGTCTGAAGCCTCCGGGCCCCCACGTTCATGGCGGCGTCCTCCAGAGTGGGATTGAGGGATTCCAGCACTCCCTTGAGGGTGAGGTACGCCACGGGGGCGAAGGTGAAGATCTGGGAGAGCAGCACTCCCTTGAAACCGTAGATATTGTAGTTGCGTATCCCCAGAAGTCCTCGGGTGATAAGGCCGTTGGAGCCGAAGAGCATAAGAATGGAGAGGGCACTCGTGAAGGGAGGGGAGATGATGGGAAGGAGGAAGATCAGGTGGAGCAACTTCTTCAGAGGTACCGAGGTGCGGGTGATGGTGAAGGCCGCGGCGTAGCCGATGACCACGCTGCATCCGGCGGTGAAAAAGCCCACGGTGAGGCTGTTCCACAGGGCAGAGCGCAGATAGCGGAAGCTGAAAAAGCGGGCGTAGTTCTCCAGGGAAAAGATGCCTTCCGGAGAGTGAAAGCTCTTGAGGAGCACCGAGATCAGGGGATAGGCCACGAAGATCCCCAGGGAGAGGAAGAGAAGTACCACGAGGGTCGCGAGAAGGGGGTCCCGGACGAGAAGCCGAATCTCCCTCCGTCTTTTTGCGAAGGCGGTCATGCGATCTTTTGATTCCTCCTTAAACGAAGGGGGAAGGGGTCTCCCCCCTCCCCCGGTTCTGGGATTCCGTGAAAAAAACTACTGCCCCAGGACCTCGGTTACCCAGCGGTCCACAAGGCGCGTCTTTTCCTTGGCCGCCTCGAAACGGTCGTAATCGATGAGCTTGATCTCTGAAAGGGCGGGGAGCCCTTCTCCCGCGGAGATATCTGTACGAACCGGGAAGAAGTAGGTCTTCTTCTCGTTCAGGGTTTGCTGCCCCTCCTTGGAGAGAATCCAGTCCACCAGGGCCTTGGCGCTGTCGAGGTTCTTGGCTCCCTGGAGAATGGAAAGGGCCGCCGCTTCGTATCCCACACCTTCCGCGGGGAAGACCACCTTGGCGGGGTATCCCTCGTCCACAAGCTTGAGGAAGGCCGGTGTGAACTGAATGGCGATGGAGGTTTCTCGGATGGCGAGGTTTTTGCTGGGGCCGGTGCCGCTCTGGGTGTAGGTCTGGATGTTGGGATTGAGCTTCTTCATGTAGGCGTAGGCCTTATCCTCTCCGAAGGTCTGAATAAGGGTCATTATCACCGCATAGGCGGTTCCCGAGGACTGAGGAGAGGGCATCTGGATCATGCCCTTGTAGGCGGGATCGAGAAGGTCCTCCCAGGATGCAGGAAGGGGCTTGCCTTCCTTTTCCAATTCCTCCGCGAGAATCCCGAAACCCAGGGGGTTCATGTAGAAGGCGTGCCAGTATCCTTCGGCATCCTTGAAGCCCGGAGCCAGATCCGCCGCCGCCGCGGGAACGTAGGGCTGGGTGAGGCCCCGTTCCTTGGCCACGATGTGGTTCTCGTTGGGAGCGCCGAACCATACGTCCGCCTGGGGATTGGCCTTTTCGGCCTCCATGCGGCTCATGGCGGGTCCCGAAGAGAGGAAGACCATATTTACCTCGATACCCGTGGCTTTGGAAAAGGCATCCAGAATGTTTCTGGCGTTCTCCTCGTCCACGCTGGAATAGACCACCACTTCCTTCGCGAGAGCGGCCCCGCCGAAGAGCAGAGCTCCAAGAATTACCGCCGTTACGACACAGAACAGCTTTCCATACCGTTTCATACTGACAATCCCTCCCAAACTCAAGATAGGGGTTCTTCTCCCTAAGGAAGAACCTTGCAGAATTGTAACACAGTGATCAGGAGGGATGCTCGATGGAGGGAAGAGGAATTTTATATTTTTTGAAAGGTTAGCGGAGCTTGTGTGCGGAAAGTCCGGGATTTCTCGGAAAAATCCCGGACTTCGGTTTTTAGACCAGGCAGAAACGAAGACGTCCCACTCCCTCCACCATAAAGAGATAATCCCCTTCGGAGGAGGCTTTTGCCTCGTGTATCCACTCCAAAACGTCCTTTTCGATATGGCAGGTTATTTCGGGATGCCCTTCGATTTCGAAGAGCAGATACTCTTTCCCGTCCTTCTCGGGTTTGCCCCAGAGGCCCACCGGGCCTCGGTAGACGCTTCATCACCCCGCAAGGCTCACGGACAGAAAGATCCGGCATTCATTGCCGTGCTCTCGAACCTCCTGGAGCCAGTATTCCGACGTAATCCGAACCTTTTGTTTTTTCATCGTTTTTCCCCTCCCTTCTTTATTGAAGTGAATCTGGAATGCTTTTTTATAAGCAGTTGCAATGCTCTATTTGTGGCAAAGCTACCACATAGACACTTATATGTCAAAAACAAAATAAGGAAAAATATTTCTGCATGGGCCGGAGCACTTATTCCGGAAGAGTCGATTTTTCCATGGAAGAAAGAATTACCGAGGTGCAGAGCTTCCCGAGCCGGGTGAGTTCGCCGAGAATGCGTTCCAGATCTCCCATGGAACGAGCCACGATCTCGATGAAATAGTCGTTTTCACCGGTAACGCTCCAGCAGCGGATCACCTCGGGAATGGCATGAATTTTGTCCGCGATGTAAGGATCGGGATTCTTGAAGTCCGTGGACATGGCGGAAAGGGCCCGAAGCGGAAATCCCGCCTTCTGGGGGTCGATCCGGGCACCGTACCCGGTGATGATGCCCTCGTTTTCCATCCGGCGGATTCGTTCGATCACCGCCGGAGCGGACAGGCCTATTTTCTTGCCCAATTCCCGATAGGAAATGCGTCCGGAAATCTGGAGTTCCCGGAGGATGGCGAGCCCCGTGGGATCAAGAAGATTTTTTTGGTTTACATTCATCTGAAAACTCTCCTTTTTTCAAACCATATCGCTATTTTTTTAAAAAAATAGCATACTTTTATCTCAAAAAGCAAGTTTATTTCTTACAAAACTTCTGTTCCCCAAGGCCGTGGAAACGTATGCTATGTATGCAAGAAAAAATTATCTGCATATTCTGAGGAGGCGTTGTATATGCGAGCATGGGGTTCTCAATCCGAGGTGGAGAAGATCGAAAAAATTCTCGTCAAGCATCCCCGGGATGCTTACGGAACCCAGGAAGTGCTGGATGCGAACTGGAAGGATCTGGGATATACCGCACCGGTGGATTACACCAAGGCTCTGGAGGAGTACGAACAATTCCTTTCCATTATTAAGCAACATGTTCCGGAAGTGTATTTTCTCCCTCCGAGCGATGGTACGGGGCCGGATTCTCTGTATGCTCGGGATTCCTGCATGGTTACCGACAAAGGTTCCATTCTCTTCAACATGGGCAAGCCCCAGCGCAGGGCGGAGGCCGCCGCAGCGGGGGATCTGTTCGAGAAGATCGGCCTTCCCCATGCGGGAAGCATAAATGAGGAGGGTTCCATGGAAGCGGGAGATATGGCCTGGCTGGATTCGGAGACTCTTGCCGTGGGTATCAGCTACCGCACCAATCCCGAAGGGGTGCGGCAGCTTAAAGCCTACGCCCGGGGGGAATTTACCGTGCTGGATTATCCGATTCCTCACTGGAACGGCCCCGAGGAGTGTCTGCACCTCATGTCCTTTATCAGTCCCGTGGACCGAAAGGCGGCGGTGGTCTATTCGAAACAGATGCCCGTAACCTTCCGGCAGGAGCTGTTGCGCCGGGGCTTTTCCCTTATCGAGGTTCCCGATGAGGAATATGACACCATGGCCTGCAACGTACTGGCCCTGGAGCCCGGATTGGTGCTGATGATCGCAGGCAATCCCGTAACGAAGAAGCGCCTTCAGGGGGCGGGAATGGAGGTTTTGGAGTTTCCGGGCACCGAAATCTGCTGGAAGGGCGGCGGCGGCCCCACCTGCCTTACCCGGCCTCTGCTGCGGCGCTATTAAGAGATGGAACACGAGGAGGTTGGTGTCTTGGAATTCGGTTGTCAATCTATGATCGCTCCGGTGGAGTCCATTCTGCTCAAGCATGCCCGGGAGGCTTTTCGTTCCCGGAACTATCTCGAAGATTCCTGGAAAGACTTCGGCTATCTCGCCTGTCCGGATTATGAAAAAGCTTTGAAAGAATACGAGTTTTTCGCTTCTCTCGTGGAAAAGCATGTGCCCCGGGTGTTCTATCTTCCCGAAAACGAAAACGCCGGATTGGATTCCATCTACGTACACGACCCCGTAAAGATCTGCCGGGGCGGGGCGGTGATGATGCGCATGGGCAAGGAACTCCGTCGTACAGAAACGGAGCCTATGGAACGAATGCTCCGAAACTTGGAAGTACCCATCCTTGGGCGCCTTGAGGCTCCCGCCACCATGGACGGCGGAGATGTCCTCTGGCTGGATGAACACACTTTGATTCTGGGGAGGGGATATCGGACGAACGACGAGGGAATTCGCCAATTCCAGGCTTTGGTGCAGCCCTGGGTGGAGGAAATTCTGGTGATGGATATGCCTCATGATCAGGGGCCCGAAGCGTGTTTGCATCTCATGTCCGTGGTGAGCCTAGTGGATAGGGACCTTGCGGTGGTCTATTCTCCTCTCATGCCGGTGCGATTGCGACAGCTTCTTCTGCAGCGGGGCTATTCCCTCATAGAGGTATCCGAAAAGGAATACGATAACCTCGGCTGCAACGTCCTCGCTCTGGCTCCCCGGGTCTGCGTAATTCCCGGGGGGAATCCCCGGGTGGCTGAGGATCTGCGTAGCGCCGGGGCGGAGGTTTTCGAATATCCGGGAGAACATATTTCCTATTTCGGTACGGGAGGCCCCACCTGTCTTACCCGGCCGATTTTTCGGCGCTAGAAGGTTTTGAAGAAAGAGCATTTCCCTTTTGTGAATGCTCTTTTTTCCACTGTGCGGTGTGGAAAGGGAGGTCGTACTATGTGGTTCTTGAACTTTGTGGAGCAGTTGGTGGACTGGATCTGGGGAACCCCTCTCATCGTGTTGATTCTCGGTTCCGGAGTTTTCTTTACCCTCATCTCGGGATGTTTTCAATTCACCCACGTGAGACATGTTTATCGAAACACTCTGGGGCGCATCTTCTCGGGCAAGGTGGATGAAGGGCCCGGAACCCTCTCTCCCTATCAGGCGGTGAGCGTGGCCATCGGATCCACCGTGGGAGTGGGAAATATCGGAGGTGTGGCCACCGCAGTGGCGGTGGGAGGCCCCGGAGCGGTCTTCTGGATGTGGATGGCGGGCATTTTCGGGCAGCTCATCAAGATGGTGGAGGTAAGTCTGGCGGTGCACTACCGCACCGTGGTGGACGGAGATGCCACTTACGGAGGGCCTACCTACTACATCCGGCGAGGTATCGGAGAGGAAAAGGGGTGGAAGCTCCTGGCGAAGATACTGAGCACCCTCTTTCTCCTGGGATTCTTCGTGGGGTATATCTTCACCATTCAGAACTACACCGTGGCGGAGGCCGTGGCAGCTACCTTCGACGTCAACATGGTGCTGGTGAGCTTCATTTTTCTGGTGTTTCTCTACGCCTCCATCTGGGGAGGCATCAAGGGTTTGGGAAGGATCGCGGTGATGGTGGTGCCCTTCATGTGCCTTTTCTATCTTGGCGGAGCCCTTCTGGTAATCTTCAAAGAAGCCGCTGCCATTCCCTCCACCTTCAAGCTGATTTTCAGCAGTGCCTTTACGGGAACCGCCGCGGTGGGAGGTTTTGCGGGAGCCGCCTTCGCCAAAATGATTCAGGTGGGCATGGCCCGGGCGGTGTACAGCAACGAAGCGGGATGGGGATCCTCCCCCATGATCCACGCCGCCGCCAAGGTGAACCATCCCATCAAACAGGGAATCATGGGAATCTTCGAGGTCTTCATGGATACCCTGGTGATCTGTACCGCCACGGCCTTCATGATTATCAACTCCGGGGAGTGGAGTTCCGGTCTCGACGGGGCCACTCTCACTCTCAGCGCCTTTTCCAAGGGAATAGGATCTTTGGGGACCATCGTACTGGTGCTGGGAATCTTCCTCTTCGGTCTCACCACCTCCACGGGGCTCTTCGCTCAGTTCGAAACGCTCCTTACGTATCTTGTGGGGGAGCGTTCGAAGCATCTCAAAAAAGTGTTGCGGCTCAATAAGTTCGTCTATCCTCTTCCGGGGTTCCTGTTGGTGCTCTATGCCCAGATGAACGGTCTTCCCACCTATAAGGTATGGATGTTCATCGACGTTTCCGTGGGAATTCCCATCTTCATCAACCTCTTCGCCATTCTCCTTCTCACGCCGAAATTTATGGCCCTTCTCCGGGATTACCGGGCCCGCTACATGGGGCAGGGAGAAATCGATCCGGATTTCAAGGTTTTTTACGAGGAGTAGACCATAGAATTTATCCATATAAACAACGTAAAACGTACAAAAGCCCGAGCCCTCGGTTTTTCGGGGGCCTGGGCTTTTGCGTTGTTTTGCCGGAATTTATTCCAGGGTTTCCAGAATACGGAAAAAGGCCTCTTTCAAACACTCTCCCAGAGTGGGATGGGCATGCACGCAGTAGGCCACGTCCCGGGCGGTCATGCCGTGATGGATGGCAAGAGCCGCCTCTCCGATGAGGTCCGAAGCGTGAGGGCCGAGAATGTGCACTCCCAGGATTTTTCCCGAAGGCTTGGAGGCCACCACCTTGCAGAAACCTTCCGAGGCGTTTTTCGCCAGGGCCATGCCGTTGGCGGCGAAATAGGCTTTGGCGGTAACGAGTTCCTCTCCTCTTGCGAGGGCCTCCTCTTCGGTAAGCCCCACTGCGGCGATTTCGGGATGTGCGAAGATGCAGTAGGGCACCGCTTCGGGGCGGAAGAGATAGGATTGCCCGGTCATGGCGGAAACCGCCGCCAGGGCATGGTATTCCGCCGCATGGGCCAGCATCATGCCCCCGATGCAATCTCCGATGGCGTAGACTCCGGGAACGCTGGTTTCCATAGTTTCCTGGGAAACCCGGATACCCTTGGAGGAGTGGGCGATGGAGGTGTTCTCCAGCCCGAAGCCCTCCAGAGCGGGTACCATACTGGAAGCCACCACGAGGCGGTGACAGAAAATTTCCCGGGGACCTTCGGGGGTCTCCCCCGAGAGGCATAGCCCTTGGCCGGATTTTTCCGCGCGGTGCAGCTTGAAGAAATCGGTCATGGAGATCTTCTGACGTTTGAAGTTCTGCCGGATCTTTTTCTTGATGTCCCCGTCGCAGCGGCGAAGTATCTGGTCCGAATGCTTCAGAAGCTCCACCTCTTTGCCGAGGCCTCGGAGCAGGGTGGCCATCTCCACCGCGATGACTCCGGCTCCCAGAAGGGCAACCTTTTCGATGGTCGGGTCCTCCCAGAGGGAACGTTCCGATACGGCCCAATCTCCGGGAATCACCTCGGAAAGATCCTTTCCTTCAAATTCCAGGGGCAGGATTTTCCCCCCCGTGGCGAGAAGCAACCGTTTCCCCCGGGCTTCGGAGAGTTCCGGATTTCCCTCGATGCGGATGCGTTTTTCCTCCCCCTCCAGGTCTTCCAGGAAGGCGGTGCCCTTGCATACCTTCACGGAGGACATCTTCATCAACGTTTCGATGCCCCCCCGAAGCTTTGCGAGAATTTCCTCCTTTTTCTCCCACATTTTTTCGGGAGATCCCGCTCCCTCCATAAGGTCCGCATAGTAGGACTTGGTGGGAATGCATCCCCGGTTCAGGCAAGTGCCTCCCAGGCGGTCCTTTTCCACCAGTAACGTGGCGAGTCCCGCCCGTCCGGCCAGTTCCGCCGCCCGGTATCCTCCGGGACCTCCCCCGAGAACGATAAGATCGTAGAGCATGGAGTCTCCCTAGGAATCCGAACGCCGCCAGCGCAGCACGGGTTTCCGGGCCGCCTGGGTTTCATCCAGCCGGGTTACCGGGGTGTTCTGCGGAGCCTCGTGCAGGCTTTCCGCCCCTTCCGGGGATGCGGCCTTACGAGCGAGTTCCTCCATGACTGCGGCGAAGCGATCCAGGCTCTCTTTTCCCTCGGTTTCCGTGGGTTCCACCATGAGGGCCTCCTCCACGATGAGGGGGAAGTAGATGGTGGGAGGGTGGTATCCCTCGTCGATGAGCCCCTTGGCGAAATCCAGGGCGGTAACGTGATGGGCCTCCTTCTGTTTCTTTGCGGAGACCACGAACTCGTGCTTACAGTGCCGGTCCGGATTGCTGAGGTCGAAGGTTTCCTTCAGGAGCGTTGCGAGATAGTTGGCGTTGAGTACCGCATTGTCCGAAACCGCCTTCAGCCCCTCCGCCCCCAGAGTGCGCAGATAGGCGTAGGCCCGGAGGAGCACTCCGAAATTGCCCTGGAAGGAACGGATCCGGCCGATGCTGTCTGGACGTTCCTCCTCGAGAAGGTAAAGATCTCCTTCCTTGCGAACTGTCGGGGTGGGAAGAAAAGGTTCCAGTTTTTTGGAAACCCCCACGGGGCCCGAGCCGGGGCCTCCTCCTCCGTGGGGGGTGCTGAAGGTTTTGTGGAGGTTCAGGTGCAGTACGTCGAATCCCATATCTCCCGGGCGTACCCGTCCCACGATGGCGTTGGCGTTGGCACCGTCGTAGTAGAGGAGCCCTCCCGCCCGATGTACGATTTCCGCGATCTCCAGAATTTCCTCCTCGAAAAGCCCCAGGGTGTTCGGGTTGGTGAGCATGAGTCCCGCAGTGTCCGGTCCCACTGCCTCCCGGAGTTTGGCGATGTCCACGTTCCCCCTGGAGTTCGAGGGAATTTCCCGGGTTTCGAATCCCGCCACGGTGGCGCTTGCGGGATTGGTGCCGTGGGCGGAATCCGGCACGAGCATGACCTTGCGTTGGGCATCCCCTCGTTTGCGATGATAAGCCTTGATGATGTAGAGCCCCGTGAGCTCTCCGTGGGCTCCCGCGGCGGGATTGAGGGAAACCGCCTCCATACCGGTGATTTCCGCGAGCATGGAGGAGAGTTCGTAGAGTATTTCCAGGGCTCCCTGAACGCTTTCCGAAGGCTGGAGGGGATGAAGGGCGGTGAATCCCGGAAGGCGGCAGACGTTTTCGTTGATCTTGGGATTGTATTTCATGGTGCAGGAGCCCAGGGGATAGAATCCGTCGTCCACCCCGTAGTTCTTGCGGGAAATCCCCGTAAAGTGCCGGATCACGTCCACCTCGCACACCTCGGGAAGTTCCGGGGCCTTTGCCCGGGCGTATTCCTGAGGAATCAGGGGTTCCGGGGAGGAGAAGCTTTCGTTCAGGGCCGGAAGAGAGTAACCCTTCCGACCGGGAACGCTTCGTTCGAAGATGGTGGGGGTGTCGCTACGATTCATGGGATTCACCTCCTGCGGCAATCTTTACGAACCGGGAAATCTCCTGGGGGCTACGTTTTTCCGTAACCGCCACGAGCCAGGCCTGGCCGAGTTCGGGATAGTCCTTGGAGAGATCGTATCCTCCGATAATATGTCCTTCCCGGAGCCGCCGGTTGCATTCGTCCACCTTTTCGCCGCTTTTCAGAGCGAATTCCCGGAAGAAGGGAGCCTCGAAGAGGGGGAAGAATTTTCCCGTCTCCAAAAGTTTCTTTCGGGTATAGAGGGCTTTGCTCTGGCATTGGGAAGCCACTTCCTTAAGCCCCTGAGGACCGAGAAGGCTGAAATAGACCGCCGCCGCGAGGATGTTGAGATTATGGTTGGAGCAGATGTTGGAGGTGGCCTTCTCCCGGCGGATATGTTGTTCCCGGGCCTGAAGGGTGAGTACGTACCCCCGGCGTCCCTTTTTGTCCAGAGTTTCTCCCACCACTCGGCCGGGCATCTTGCGCATGAGCTTCTGGGTGGTGGCGAAGAAGCCGAAATGGGGACCTCCGAAGAGGAGGTCGTTCCCCGCACTCTGGCCGTTTCCCGTAACCAGATCGGCCCCCTGGTTTCCCGGAGCTTCGAGAAGCCCCAGGGAGAGAAGATCCGTGGAAACGATGCAGAGGGCGCCCTTTTTGTGGGCCAGTTCCGCCAGGGGTGGAATCTTTTCCAGACAGCCGAAGAAGTTGGGGCTTTGGAGCAGTATCGCCGCGGTCTGATCGTCCAGAGCCGCTTTCAGGGTCTCTTCCCGGATTTGTCCGTCTTCGAAGGAAAGCTCCACCACCTCGATATCCCGGTTAGCCGCGTAGGTGGCGAGAACCTTGCGGTACTGGGGATCCACGCTTCGGGATACGAGGACCTTTTCCCGTTTCTGTACCGTGCAGGCCATAACCACCGCTTCCGCCAGGGCGGTAGCGCCGTCGTACATGGAGGCGTTGGAAACCTCCATGCCCGTGAGTTCGCAAACCATGGTCTGGTACTCGAAAATCGCCTGAAGAGTTCCCTGGCTCATTTCGGGTTGGTAAGGGGTGTAGCTGGTGAAGAATTCCTCCCGGGAGAGGAGATGGTCGATTACCAAAGGCACGAAGTGGTCGTAGGCTCCCGCTCCGAGAAAACTGGGGTACTCCCGAAGGTTTTCATTCCGAAATGCCAGATCTTCCATGTGTCGGAGAAGTTCGGGTTCCGAAAGGCTTCTCGGAAGGTTCAGAGGTTTCTGAAGCAGCGCCTTTTCGGGAATATCCCCGAAAAGGTCCTCCACCGAGGATACGCCGATACGCAGCAGCATCTCCCGCTGCTGTTCCGGAGTATTGGGTATATAGTGCATGGGGCACCTCCTTTGATGGGGTGATTTTTTCGAAAGAATGCCTTTAGTGCTCTTCCAGAGAAGCGCAGTAGGTTTCGTACTGATCTTTGTCCATGAGTTTCTCCGCTTCGCCGGGGTCGTTTACTTCCACCTTGGCGATCCAGCTTTTATAAGGCTCTTCGTTCACTTTTTCCGGTTCGTCCTCCAGGCTTTCGTTGACTTCCAGCACTGTACATCCCACGGGAGCGTATACGTCGTTGGCTCCCTTTACGGATTCCACCACGCAGAAATCGTCTCCCGCCGCGAAGGAAGATCTTACTTCGGGGAGTTCCACGAAGACCACGTCTCCCATGGCATGCTGGGCGTAGTCGGAAATTCCCACATATCCCAGGTTTCCCTCCAGGCGGATCCATTCGTGATCCTTGGTGTACTTGCAAGCGGCGTCGAAACGCAGTTCCATAATTTTTTCCTCTCTTTCTTCTCTTTAGCCTGATAATAAACAAATGGGCAAAAAATTTATGCTTTATATCGTTTTTTATAGAAGGGTTTTTTTACTCGCTTGGCTTCCTTTTTCTTACCTCGAATGTCGATGTAGAAAGGTCCCTCTTCTTCGAAAGCCTCGGGGCTGATGAGGGCCAGGGCGATATTCTTGTCCAGGGAGGGAGAATATCCTCCGGTGGTGACGTATCCCAGAGTATCCCCGTTTGCGAGATGTACCGGAAACCCCTCCCGGGGAACTCCCTTTTCCACCATTTCCAGGGCGATACTGCGCCGATGGAGTCCCTTCTCCTTGCTCTCTCGCAGGGCCTCTCGGCCGATGAAATTTTCCTTGTCCAGCTTCACGAAAAAGCCGAGGCCTCCTTCGAGAGGCGAGATTTCCCGGCTGATTTCGTGACCGTACAGAGGGAGACACGCTTCGAAACGCAAACTGTCCCGGGCGCCGAGTCCCGCCGGTTGCAGATCCTCCTCTTCTCCCGCCTCCATAATCATGTTCCAGAGGCGGCTCCCGTCGTTCCAGGGTACGTAAATCTCGAAACCGTCCTCTCCGGTGTAACCGGTGCGGGAAATCAACGCTTCCAGATCCCCCAGGGCGATTTTTTCGTAAAAATGGAAAAAGGGAAGTTCCGCCAGATTTTCCGAAACCAGTTTCTGAAGAATTTTTTCTGCCTTGGGGCCTTGAAGGGCTATCTCGGCGTATTCCGACGAGGCGTGGTGTATCGTCACCTTTTTCCCTTTTGCCTGTTCCTCGATCCATGCCACGTCCTTGTCGATGTTGGCGGCGTTGATCACGAGAAAGAATCGGGAATCCGAGCATTTGTACACCAGCAGATCGTCCACCGCTCCTCCTTCGGGATAGCACATGATGTTGTACTGTACCTGTCCGTTTCGAAGAAGGCTCGTGTCGTTGCTTACCAGGTTGTAGACGAAGGCCGCCGCATCCTCCCCGGTAATCCAGACCTCTCCCATATGAGAGACGTCGAAAAGCCCAGCAGCGCTGCGCACCTGAAGATGTTCCTTTTTGATTCCCAGGGAATCGTATTGGATGGGAAGAGCCCACCCTCCGAAATCCACGATTTTTCCCTTGAGTTTCACATGATCCTCATACATGGGTGTTTTCCGCAAACTTCTTCACCTCCCGTTTCTGTGAACGTTACGTTTTTGTGGTGCTACGGTTCTATCGAAAACTCCCCGCAAAGGGGATTTGAAGCCAGCCATAGAGCGATGTCTTTGAACATTTTCCGGTTTTCTTCGGAGGAAAGGGATTGAGAGTGCCTTGCCAGGCGCTCCCCCATGGTTTCGAAGGAGAGGAAACAGCCTTCGAGAATTTCGGGAATCCGGGCAATTTCGTCGGTTTCCAGGGCGTCCGAATTGATCTGGAGAGAGGCGATTTTCCCCTTGGCGCTGACAATCAGGAGTTCCAGACCTCCCCAGGAAAAGCGGTGTTCCAGCACCAGATCGAAGGTGGGGGAATTGCCCAAAATCCAGTCTCTTCCGGAAAAGTGTTCCCGAAGTTTCCCGAAAAGAGGGTCTTTTCGGAGTTCTTCGAGGTCCAGGAGAAAAGGGTTTTTCTTGGGCAGACGGTATTCTTCCGTAAAGGCGTGAACCAGGGCCTCTTCGAGGGAATGTACGGTGAGATCTTTCCGAAGGGAGGCGAGATTGATCACCCGGGAGCGCACGGAAGTCACTCCCTTGGAGCGAAGTTTCGCGGGGGAGACCCGGAGATATTTTCCCAGTAGTTCCATATCCGCGTGCACGAGAAGCGTGCCGTGGTGATACGAAACGTTCCGGGTCTTGTAGTAGGCGTTGCCGGAGAACTTGGCTCCCTGGGCGAGGAGATCGTTCCGGCCGCTGTAGCATGTGGCAATGCCGAAGGATCTCAGAGCTTGGGCGATCACCGAAATCTGCCGGGAGATATCGAAAAGGGGGGTGGGAAGCAGGAAGGTAAAGTTGAGGTTTCCGAGGTCGTGAAAAACCGCACCCCCTCCGGAAGCTCGCCTTGCGGGAAGTCCTCCGTCTTTCCGGAGAAGATCCAGATGGCACTCTCGCCAGGGGTTTTGATTCCTTCCGAAAACCACGGTCTTCTCGTTTTGCCAGAGATAGAGCAGAGGTTGCAGGAAATTTTCTTTCCGGCGAAGGTACTCTTCCAGAGCGAGATTATCGTAGGGATTATGGCTCGGAGAACGGAGAACGGATGGATAGCGCAAGAACAGACCACCTTCCCGGGAAACCATAGAAAGTAAGGCACTCCGTCTCATGGGATTTTTCCGGTGTTCCGGCGATACGGAAAGAGAAAAGTACAAAAAAAGCAGCCCATGCGACATAGTGCTTTTTGCAAGTCCAGGCACTCTCTGTCACATAGCCCACCGAAGGGATTGTATTTCAGAGGACCCTCCCGCTGCGGTCCCTGAGCCTGAGAGTTTCAGCTTTTTTACGAGCCTTGCCCCTTCGGCGTCCGTTGTAACGGAACTCTCCCGCAGCGTTCGATAAGGAGGATTTTGTGAATTTCAATATACCATGGATATTACACAAGCTTTGGATAATGTCAAGAGAAAAATTGATTTTTTTGGGTTGCTTCATAGCATTTCGTTTTGATGGGTGGAAAGGATTCCTTTAAATGTCGAAATAATAAAAAAAGTCTTGACATGGATTTGGCGAAAGGGTTATCTTGTGTACACTTATTCGCCCCGTATTTTTTTATAGCTACTATGATGTCTCAAGATTAAGATTGTTTCGCATGTTGGAGAGTGTTTTTCCGCAAGAGCCCTTTTTGAGCTGAAAGGAGGCAGGTCGAGTGGATATGATTGAAAAAGGAAGCTGGAGCCAGATTGAATGGACTCTTTTGGAACCATCGGAACGACCGGAAACTCTTCCTCCCGAAACACGCCAGGTCCCTTTTCAAGCCCGTGCAAAGGGGCGTCTTTTGAAAAGCGCTTCTCCCGGGGAAGTAGTTTCGGTAATAACCGTTTGCGGGCGAGAATTGCGCGGGGTCCTTCTGGCGGAAAATCCTCCCTTTACACATTCTTTCGGTTCTCCGATTCCAGAGTTCCTGGGGCTTGGGGATTTTTTGCGCTCTCTTTGGGAGAATCCTCATGAATAATTCGTATGAGAATGTGATGGCCCGAAGAAATGAGATTATGAAAAAATCCCTTCTTATGGATTTTTCTCCCTTGGAAGAAGGAAAGCTGGCTTTTGATTATGAAAAAATGATGGGCCAATACGGATATTCTCTGGAAGAGGTTCGAAAAATTCAAAGAGAAGTGCATGTCGGAAACACCCCGCTCATAGAGCTTCGCAATCTTACCCGTACAGCCAGGGCTCTTGCTCCCAAGGGTAAAGGGGCTCGAATCATGATTAAAGACGAAGCTGCCAATCCCTCGGGAAGCTTTAAGGATCGCCGGGCTTCCGTTTCCTGTCATTTCGCGGCTTCCAAAGGTTTCGAAGGCGTGGCCGCCGCAACGAGCGGCAATTATGGAGCCGCTCTCGCTTCCCAGGCGAATATGCGTAATTTGAAAAGCCTTATCGTGCAGGAGGTTTTCGATAGTTCCGGCAAAGGCCAACCCGAAATCATAGAAAAAACGAGGAAATGTGAGGCCTACGGGGCCGAGGTACTTCAGACGAGCGTGGGTCCCGAACTTTTTTATTGTTTTCTTTCCATCTTAGAGGAAACGGGGTATTTCAACGCCTCTCTCTACAGCCCTCTGAGCATTGCGGGGATAGAAACCATTGGATATGAGATCGCCGAGCAATGCCGGAAATTTCACGGAAAACTTCCTGCGGCGGTGGTAATTACCCATGCGGGAGGGGGTAACGTCAGCGGTACCGCCCGGGGGCTTTTGAAAGCCCAGGCAGGGGATGTGGACATTGTCGGAGTGAGTGTCAATCTTGAGGGGCTTCATATGGCGAGCGATCGGGATTTCAATCGTAAATCCTTTACCACCGGGCATACCGGATTCGGAGTCCCCTTCGCGACCTGGCCCGATCGTTCTGATGTGCCTCGCAATGCCGCCCGGCCTTTGCGATACCTTCATCGATATGTAACGGTAGGTCAGGGGGAAGTTTTTTATATAACCGAAGCCCTTGCGGTTCTGGAAGGGCTCGAAAGAGGCCCTGCGGGAAATACCGCCCTTACCGCCGCTTTTGCCCTGGCCCAGGAGTTCGATAATGATCAGATTATAGTGGTTCAGGAGACGGAATATACCGGAGCAGGCAAACATCATTACGCCCAGCTCGCTTTCGCCAAAGAAAACGGCATTCGCGTGGAAATGGGAAATCCCGAAACGGAAGAACCCGGTACTACCATAGTTCTTCCCTCTCATCCAAGCATGATTCGGGCTCGCGAGATGAATCTCGATTCCATGCGAACCTCCCTTATCAGGAATACCTTGAAATATCGTAATCTCCAGCCTTCGGATCTCTCGGAGCGGGATGTAGCCTTTCTCGCTGCGGAAGTGCGTGGAAATACGGCTTTTGTTCGAAGTGTTTTGGCGAGACTGTGAGGATTCCGAGGATTTAAGGGGGGATGATGGAATGAAAAAAATTATGGATTTTATTTGGGTTTTTTTGAGAAAAGTTGAAAACGGTATCATGATTTTCAGCACCATTCTTTTGATTGGTCTTGTCCTTACCCAGGTAGCTCTTCGCTACATCTTTAAAATGCCTCTTATGGGAGTGGAAGAGCTTGCTACCATGACGGGGTTTTGGATGTACATGATGGGAGCTGCCTCGGGTTCTCGGGAGCGGAATCATATCCGGGCGGATCTCCTCCATTCCGTAATGAAAAATAGGAGGGCCTACGCTGCGGTCCAGACGGTTGTTTGCTGCATTACCTTTATCCTCGCATGTATCATGACGAAATGGTGCTGGAGCTATGTTGCGTGGTCCTTCAAATCGAAAGAGCTTTCCCCGGCCTTGATGATTCCCATGGTGTATTCCCAAATGAGCCTTCTCGTTTCCGCAGCGCTCATGTCTTTTTACTTCGCTGTAGAGCTTTTGGATCATTTACGCCAAGCGCTGAACAAACCGCCTCTTGTTTTCCCGAGGGCACCCTACGAAGAATAGACTGAACGAAGGAGGATTTCATGAATCATATTCTTATCGACCTTCTTATACTGATTTCGAGCATCGTTGTAGGTATTCCCGTGCCCTTCTGCTTTATGCTCGCGGCGGTCTACATGGGGGCTATTTATTTCCCGGATTTTTCCTTTTTAATGACTATCGGTTTCCGAGGGCTCAACTCCCTTACCATCCTCTCCATTCCCTTCTTTATCATTGCGGGAGCCCTTATGAGCTCCGCTGGAATAGCGGAGCGGCTTACGGACTTTGCCAATTCCATGCTGGGACGGTTGCGGGGCGGTATGGGGGCCGCAAGCATCGTGGCTTGTGCCATCTTTGGGGCCATTTCGGGAACCGCCTCGTCCGCCGTGGCGTGTATCGGGGGCATTATGATTCCTCGGCTGGAGGCGTTGGGATATCCCCGGGGTTATTCCACGGGTATGCTGAGTTGCGCCTCCGTATTGGGGCAGCTTATTCCTCCGAGCGTTCCCATGATTCTCTACGGATGGGTTACACAGCAGTCCGTAGCGGCGTGTTTCCTTTCGACGGTCATTCCGGGCATTCTTACGACCACCATTTTTTGCATTATCAACTACGTTATGGTGGGAAAATTCCCCTCGATCAAGGTGGATCCTCCTCTTCCAAGGGTCGAGCGAAATACGCTTATTCGTAAAACTGCCCGGAAGGGAATTTGGAGCCTTCTGATGCCGGTGATTATTCTCGGAGGAATTTACGGAGGTGTCACCACTCCCACCGAAGCGGCGGCGGTGGCGGTGTTCTATGCCATCATCATCGGATTTTTCGTGCATAAGGAACTCAAGCCGGGGATCTTTTTTCATTCCCTGCGGTCCGCCGCTACGACAAGCGGTGTCATCGTACTCATGCTCTTTTTCGTGACTATTTTGGGACGCCTCTATACCATGCAGCAGGTGCCCATGAAAATCGCCAATTTTTTATTGGGGACCTTCGACAACAAGTATCTCATTCTCCTCATGGTCAATGTTTTTCTCGTGATTATCGGTATGCTCATGGATGATTTGAGCGGAACCATGCTTGCGGCCCCCTTACTTATGCCTCTCATGCTGAAGATCGGGGTACACCCGATTCACTTCGCGGCTATTCTGGGAACGAATTTGGGACTTGGCAACGTGACACCTCCCACGGCCCCCATTCTGTATCTCGGAGGTCGCGTGGGGGGCGTACAGATTGACGAGTATTTAAAACCCGCCTTGATCTACATGTTTTTCGGGTTTATTCCGGTGATTATTCTTACGACCTATCTTCCGGCCCTTTCGCTTTTTCTTCCCCGGCTCATCATGGGAATTCGGTAAAATGCAATCTTCACTATAAAGACGAATGTCTTTTTTACTTGGAATGGAGGTGGTAGAGGTTCGAAAGAAAGGTTTACGAGCGTCGGAGGGTTTTTCGGGCATTTTTTAATTTAAATGAATTGAAAAGGGAGGGAAAGAAAACATGGTCTTTTCAAAGATATCGAAGCGAATTTTGGTTTGTCTTGTCACTCTTTCGTTTCTTTTCGTCTTCTTCGGGGTAGCCTTGGGAGCGCCTCAGTTTACCATGAGGCTTGCCCAGGTTCATCCCGTGGACAGCGATTATGATTTAAGGGCGAAGTCCTTTGCTCAAAAGGTCTTTGAACGTACCGACGGAAGAATCAAAATCGATGTCTTTTCCGGAGGCGTTCTCGGCGATTGGACGGAGATCTTCGAAATGGTGCAGCGCGGAGCTATCGAAATGAGCATGGCTCAAGCAAATGCCAATTTCGATCCTCAGTTGAACCTTGCTTATTACTTTCCCTATATCGTTACGAATTCCACCGAGGCTAAGAAGGTATATGGTCCCGAAGGATGGGCTTACAAGATTATTCAGGATCTCTGGGCGAAACATAATATAAAGGCCCTTTCCGTGATTCCCATCGGTATGTCCGGGGTTTCTCTCAATAAGGTTCCGGAAAACTATGCCAAGCCCGGGGCGACACATGGTTTGAAAGTCCGGGTTATGCCCATCAAACCCTGTGAATGGACCTATGAGGCTTTGGGATATATCGCCACACCGATTCCCTATGCCGAGGCGTACAGTGCCATTCAGACGGGCATCGCGGACGGACAGATGGGAGGCCCTCCTTTCCAGGCATGGCAGTTTAAGGATGTGAACAAGGTTTGGATTCAGTATAACGATTACTTCGAATCCTGGTGGTTTGCCATTAACATGGATCTTTGGAACAAGCTTTCCCCGGAAGATCAGGCGGTTATGCTTCAGGCGGCCCAGGAGGAATCCGACATCCAATGGGCCCGGGCGGAGGAGCTTGATGAGGAATATCGGCAGAAGCTGATCAAGGAATACGATTGGG
This sequence comes from uncultured Aminiphilus sp., assembly GCA_963666395.2. Lineage (GTDB taxonomy): Bacteria > Synergistota > Synergistia > Synergistales > Aminiphilaceae > DAIPKP01. The sequence goes on along the minus strand of CAXXQU010000002.1, from coordinate 244,533 downwards.
ACGTGATTATCCTTTCTCAGGAAGAATTGGATGCCATGGCGAATTACGTTCGTAAAATCGTATGGCCCAAGATGGAAGAGCTTGTGGGGAAGGATCTGATGGATCGAATTTACAAGGAGTCCGGTATTTCCCGATAGCTTGTTTTTTTGCAGAAGGCGGAAGGCCCTTTTTTACCGAGGCTTTCCGCCTTTCCGCTTTCGGGAGGCGGTACATTACGCAGAGGGAATACCCTGATGAGGAGATGAATGGGGATGTCTTTTGAAAAGAGAGAAATACATAACTGTCTTAAACTTGTGGACGAGGATAAGGCTATTACGTCTCCGGCGGCCAAGCTTCCCTATTATCCGCTTGTGGTGCGCCGGGGACGTGGGGCTTCCGTGGAGGATGTCGACGGGAACCAATATATCGATTTTCTTGCAAGCGCCGGTGCGGTAAACGTGGGGCATTGCCATCCCAAAGTGGTGGAAGCCATTAAGAAGCAGGCGGAAGAACTTATTCTCTATACCCATGTGTATATGTATCACGAACCTCTTATAAACCTTACAAAGCAGCTTATCACCATTACCCCCGGGGACTATCGCAAGAGAGTCTACTATGGTCTTGCGGGATCCGATGCCAATGACGGTATCATCAAACTTGCCAGAATCGCTACGGGGCGTCCCAAGATTCTCGCCTATCTCAGGGCATATCACGGAAGTACCTACGGTGCCCTTTCCATGAGTGCCGTAAGTCTGCCCATGCATCGGAAGCTTGGGCCCCTGCTTCCCGATATCTATCATGTGCCTTATCCGGATACCTATCGCATTCCCTTTCCCGGTATGACCGAGGATGATGTGGCGGATTACGCGATCGAACAGATTCGCCTTGCCTTCTCCACGAACATTCCTCCCGATGAAACCGCGGCCATCGTGATAGAACCTATTCAGGGGGATTCGGGATTTGTGGTGCCTCCCAAGAAATATATGACGTCCCTGCGTAAACTCTGTGACGAATATGGCATCCTTCTCGTTTCCGAAGAAGTGCAGCAGGGATTTGGAAGAACCGGAAAATGGTTCGGTATAGAGCATTTCGACGTGGTTCCCGATGCGATTGTCATGGGAAAGGCCATTGCCTCGGGGCTTCCTCTCGGTGCCGTTGTGGCCCGGGCGGATTTGATGGAAAAATGGGAAGCGCCGGCACATCTTTTTACCGCTGCGGGGAATCCCGTGTGCTGTGCCGCAGCTTCCGCCACCATAGCGGTCATTCAGGAAGAAGGGCTTTTGGAACATACCACGAAACTCGGGGACTACATGAAAAAACGTTTTCTCGATATGCAGAAGAAATATGAAATTATCGGGGATGTACGGGGAAAAGGCCTTTCCATAGGCATTGATCTCGTGAAGAATCGGGAAACGAAAGAGCGTCACGGCGAGGCGGCAGCCAAAATTTGCTATAGAGCCTGGGAAAGAGGTTTGCTTCTTTCCTTTTTCAGTGGTAGTGTTTTGAGAATACAGCCTCCTTTGGTTATTTCTAAGGAACAGGCGGATTGTGCCATGGGCATTCTTGAGGAATCTTTCGAAGACTTTTTTGCCGGAAACATTCCCGACAGCATTTTTGAAACTGTGAAGGGCTGGTAATAGAGAAAAAGGTATTTCCCCTCCAGACCTTTTCAGAGGAGTTTTCAAAAGATGCGAAGAACATGCCTCCGGCAAAAACGGAGGCATGTCTTCTTTGCATTGGCAGCGTTGTTGTGTGGAAAAGCTCGGAGAAGGGGAGTGAAGAGTATGCTGGAACAGCTGGATCTTAGGAAAAAAATTTCCAAGGGAGAGTACAAAGAGGTTTTTCCGGATCTTTCGAAACGCCTCGGAGAGATGCAGCGGGAAATCAAGGAGCTGGGCATTCCGGTACTTCTCGTTTTCGAAGGCTGGGAGGCTGCGGGAAAAGGCACCATCATGAACGAACTCATTCTCCCCCTGGATCCCCGGGGATACGAGGTGCGCAACTATCATACGGATTTTCCCGGCGACACCTATTATCCCTCCTTCTGGCGCCCCTGGCGCTGGACTCCCGCCAAGGGACGTATTCTTATCTGCAACCGAAGCTGGTACAAGGGGGTTATCGGGTTTCCCTCCGCCTTTCCTCTGGACCGAGAGCTTCCTCGAACGGTAATCGACGACATCGCCTCCTTCGAGCGAACTCTTACGGAGGGAGGAACCCTGATTCTCAAGTTCTTCCTCCATATCAGCGAAAAGGAGCAGAAAAAACGCCTCGGGAGATTGCAAAAACATTCCAACACCGCCTGGAAAGTCTCCCGGGATCTTCTCGATGAAAAGGATCGTTACGAAAAGCTTCTTGCCCGGGTGGAGGACGTACTTCCCCGTACCGATGCGGGATCCTCTCCCTGGATCGTGGTGGAGGCCCACGATCGGCGCTATGCGGCGGTGAAGGTGCTGGAATCCGTGGCCCTCAAGATGGAGGAGGCCGTACGAAACCGAAGGGCTCTTTCGGAGGTGGCCAGGGATCTTTCGGAACTTCCCCAAACGGAAGAGCCCCAGAAACGCCTTGCGGTGCCCACGGTCCTTCAGAGGGTGGATCTCTCCCAGTCTCTTCACAAGGATGCGTACCAGAAGGAGCTTCAAAAGTGGCAGAAGCGTTTCCGCATCGCCCAGTACGGGCTTTACCAGAAGCGAATTCCCATGGTAATAGCCTTCGAAGGATGGGATGCGGCGGGAAAGGGGGGCTGTATCAAGAGGTTGGTGCAGAACCTGGACCCCCGGGGGTACGAAGTGGTTCCCGTGGGTGCTCCCAACGATGTGGAGAAGGCCCATCATTATCTCTGGCGTTTCTGGGAGAGCTTTCCCAAGGCGGGGCACGTAACGGTTTTCGATCGAACCTGGTACGGCCGGGTTCTGGTGGAGCGGGTGGAAAAATTCTGCTTTCCCCGGGAATGGCGGCGGGCCTACGGAGAGATCAACAGCATGGAAAGCCAGTGGGCGGCATACGGTACGGTGATCGTAAAATTCTGGTTGCACATCGATCAGGAGGAACAGCTTCAGCGTTTTCAGGCTCGCCAGGAAGATCCCTACAAACAGTGGAAAATTACCGACGAAGATTGGCGTAACCGGGAAAAATGGCCTCTCTACGAAGAGGCGGTGGAAGAAATGCTCTGGCGTACCAACACGCACTGGGCGCCTTGGACGGTGGTGGAGGCCAACGACAAGTATTTCGCCCGCATCAAGGTGCTTGAAACTGCCGCCAGGGCGGCGGAAAAGGCTTTAGAGGCGGAGGAGAAGAAAAAAGATCCTTCTTGAGCTTGAAAAGAAAGGAGAAACATCGTGGATTCCGAAATCCTTTACGCTCCCATGCGGAAAGGGGAGGAGAGGGCGGTAATGGAAGTGGTGCACAGCACCTTCGATGTCTTCGTGGCTCCCGCCTACTCTGAGGAAGGAGTGAAAACCTTCCGGGATTTTGCGAACGAAGATGCTTTGAGAGAGCGGTGCAACTCCGGAGCATTCGTATTTACCGCACGAAACGAAGATGCTCTCGTGGGGGTTATCGAGGTACGGCAGTGTCGACACGTGTCCCTTTTTTTCGTGGATTCTGCCTTTCAGGGGCGAGGCGTAGGAAGGCAGTTGCTCGCGCTTTCGCTGGAAGAGTGCCGTAAACGGAACCGGGAGGTTCGGGAAATCACTGTAAACGCTTCCCCGAACGCTGTGGAGGCCTACAGAAAGATGGGATTTTTTCCCCAAAAGGAGGAACAGCAACTCTCGGGCATACGTTTCGTTCCCATGGTGCTTTCCTTGAAAAACGAAAATGATGTTTGAAGGCTGCCCGGCGGATACCTTTTTGCGCTTGCGAATCGAGTCGCTGCAAAGAAAAAAGCTCCGAAAAGGCGGGGAAGAATGCCTTTCTCGGAGCTTTTTTCTTGAGAGAGAGGAGTTGCGTGGATGTGAAAAATCATGCCTGAAGCATGTTTTTTCCTGAAAAGAGGAAAAACGATTCCGGGTAACCATGGCCTGCCATGGGGAGCCGGAATTAGGGAAATTGCAGGTGCACGATACGACTTATGAAGCGAGGCCCTACAAAGGGAACCTTTCCGATATAGCCGAACCATCCCCAGCGTTTTTTACAATGATCGTAATAATCCCAATCGTGAAGAATTTGAAGCCCCGGAACCCAGCTTTCCAGGCTTTGGGGGTTTTTCACTCCCCATCGGAATCGTACGGATTCTCCCATGTTTTTTATGGTGTCGTGATACTTCTCCCTTCCCACAAGAAAGGTCGGAAGGGTGTCCAGAAGCATCTCGCTCCGGGGAAATCGTTTCGCAATTTCCCGGAAGAGCGGGCGAAGCTCCTCTTCGGGAAAGTACATAAGGATGCCCTCGGCGATAAAGAGAAGGGGCTCCTTTTCCTGGAAAGAAATGCGCTCCATCCAGGAGTAATCGAAAAGCGAAGCCCCGATGTGAAGATTCTGTTCCGAAGGAGGAAGAAACTTTTCTCGCACCGAAAGAACTTCGGGAAGGTCCAGGTCGTACCAGCAGGAGATGTTTTTACGATTCATCCTGTAATAACGAGTGTCGAGACCCGCCCCGAGATTGATCACGGTTCCCCGGGGATGGCGAAGAAGGAAATCCCTGGTCCCCCGATCCAGAAGCATGGTACGTATGGACACTCCGAGTTGGGAGCGCCAAGCCTTTTGAAAAATGGAGAAATCGTATGTACCCTCCAGAGACGAAAGAATTTCCTCCGCCCGGGGATCTTTAAAGAGGGCGTCCTCTCGTTTGGATTCCACGCTCCGGGCCCAGAGCGTAATAAGCAATGTTTCAGGAACTCCTTGTAATCCTTCCATAACGTTGATTCTCCTTCGTTCCGTCTTCGGGAGAAAAGAAAAACTTCTTTTCAGAAGATCCAAAAGGTGTCCGATCTCCGAAGGCTGAAAAATTCCCGAGATCGGACGGAAAAAACATCAGGAAGCTTTTCTCTGCCCGAAAAGCGTTTTTAGGGAAGCATGGCCGCGAAGCTTGCCGCATCCTCCAGGGCATCCGCAGCCACCGTCTCCGCCGAGGTGCCTTTCGTGACGAAGGTGGGCCACCAGTTAGCATCTTCGTAATTGACGAGAGATTCCGCTCCGCCGTCCCCGTACCGCAGATGCCAGTGGGTCAAACCGCCCTCGTGTCCGTGCACTTCGGTGGCCACGACGCTGGAGTATCCCGAGGCGGTGCCGGTGGCCTCGAAAACGTTCCAGTAATATCCGGCATAGCCCGTCATGGGAAGGAGCCCCGCGCAAGCGTACTTGCTTTGAGCGATAACGTTCCCCTCGGCGTCAAGGAAGCTGATTCCCTCTCCGGTAATGGTCAGCCCCGAGCAGGAGGTGGCGTACATGGCCTGGAGAAGGGTCTTTACCTGTTGGGGAGTGTAGGTTTTTCCGAGCTTCGCCGCTTCCGCCACGGTGGCCTCATAGGCGGGCATCATGAGCTCGTCGTTTCCGAGATATTCCGCCATGCTCACCCATTCACCCTTCCAGCCGCTCAGGGGAGGCATCTGGGCGAGGAAAGACGCATACTCCTCGGCGGCTCCTGCGGTGTCCTCCGCCACAACTTCCGCGGTGGTGCTTCCCGCTACCATGGTAGGCCACCAAAGGGCAAGAGCACTGTCCGTGAGAGCCTCGAAGCTGTCGTTGCCACACCGGAAATGCCAGTGCTTCATGCTGTCCGGAGAATCCGCATGAGCCGTCGTGGCCACCAGATATTTGTAACCCCCCGAAGCCTCGTCAGAAGCTTCGAACTGGTACCAGTAATAACCTTCGTAGCCCGTCATGGGGACCGTACCTTTCAAAACGTAGGTACGGGTAACCGTGCTCGCTTGCCGCTCATTTCCGCCGCTGCCGGCGTTTTCGAGGGTGAAGGTGATGGTATTGCCCTGTATGTTCATGGCGGCCACGTCGGAATTGTACATGGATGCCATGAACATCTTCACGCCCTTCGCGGTGTATCCCGGAACATCGGCTGCCACCGTTTCGTAGGCGGCATCCATAACGGAGGAATCCAGAAAGGTCTGCATGCCTTTCCATTCTCCGTTCCACCGTGCCAAGGCTGCGGAATCGCTTCCGCCCCCGCCGCATCCTCCGAAAGCGAACACCGAAAGCCCGAGGAGAAGTGCACCGAGAAGAAACGTACTTTTTCCCAATCTCATCTTCAAAATCCATCATCCTTCCATGACCGTTTTTTCCCGCTTCCATCCGAATTCCAATTGCTTTTACGGGAACAGCTAAAATTTAGTTTTATTAGGCTAATAAAACACTCAAGCGAGTATAGAACGCCCGGATTTTTTTGTCAATCCCATGGCGCATGCCTTTTTTTGCTTGACAAAAAAAGGAGAGGCGGTGTAAGTTCTATTAGCCTAATAAAACTATAAGGAGTGTGGCATAATGCGAAAAGGGTGGAAGAATGCAGTAACGGGTATGGTTTTTGGTGTGTTTTGCCTTTTTGGAACGGTCTCTTCCGGCATGGCTTTGGACGTGGCGGAGAACGTGAGTAGCAACGTCATTAGCATTCTCAAACAGGCGGGGGCCGATCCGGTAAAGCTGGTGATGTCCGAACAGTGTACCGAAGCCACCGCCGATGGGGGCACCAAGTTCTGTCTCTGTCAGGGCGTGGCTTTTCGGATTTCCCAGATTCTTGCGGAAACCGTATGGGGGGATGGTACGTTTCACTCCTGGGATGTGGATGTGGAAACCGGATGGAATACCGATGGTCCCGAAGAATTTTTCGAAGATGCCGCGGAAGTGCATTCTCTCGCTTACGCTGCAAACGCCACTCCGGACAAGGATCTTACCCTTGAGGATTCCTGGTACAAGATCACGGTGCTCTCCACGGGAAAAACCTATTTCTTCCGGGGAACCTCGGCAATTTATCCCGAAAACTTTTTGGAGCTTCGCTCCAAGTATAAAAACGGTACCGCCACGGAAGAGGAAACCGCAAGCATGCAGGCTCTGCGGAAGCGGATCGTACAGTTTATGACGGCTCTTCCTTTCGCTTCCGATGCGTTTGCCGTGGAGATTTCTCAAGGTGCCGCCAGCGGTAGCGGAAGCGGTTCCGGAGGCTGTTCCCTGGGAAACGTTTCCTGGGTGGAAATGCTTCTCCTTGCTGTTCCCGGCATGGTTTTCTTTCTGAAGAAATAGCTTTTCCGATATCGTTATTTTTTGCGGGCGCCCCGGAAAATATTTCCGGATAAAAGGGTGGGGGAATGGAATTTTCCATTCCCCCACCTTTTTTATGTTATGCTTCTCCCAATAAAACTATTTTTAGGGTTCCGGGGAATTCCCCCCCCGAGGCTTTGCCGTTTATTTTCAGAACGAAAAAGAAAAGGAGATGAGCGAAATGAACATGCCCACCAGAATTCCGGAATGCACTCTCCGCAGTGCCACTGCGGAGGATGTGCCGAAAATCCTCGAGTTCATTCTGGAGCTTGCGGAGTATGAAGGGCTGCGGAACGAGGTGGAGGCCACGGAAGATTTGCTGCGGACCAACCTTTTCGAAAGAGAAAAACCTGCGGCGGAAGTTATTTTCGCCTGCCTTGAAGGAGAGCCCGTGGGATTTGCTCTCTTTTGCTGGAATTTTTCCACCTTCACCGGATGCCCCGGGCTCTATCTGGACGATCTTTACGTGCGTCCTTCCGTGCGGCGGAAGGGACTTGGGACCCTTCTCTTCGCCTATCTCGCGAAACGAGCCGTCGAAGAGGGATGTCCCCGCTTCGAATGGCGCGTACTGGATTGGAATACCGAAGCTCTCACCTTTTACCATTCCCTGGGGGCGGAGACCCTGGAGCATCAATTGGTCAACCGTTTGGCGGGAAAATCGCTGCAACGTCTGGCGAAACATTTTTCCTAGATTCCTTGTCCCTTTATCCAATGTCCCGGATTTGTCCGGAGCCGGAGGAAGATATGAAAAACCTACGATTACATGACCTTCTCGCAAAAGAATATGCCCATCCTCTCGAGGGATGGGATTTTTCCCATCTGGACGGACGGATGGCGGAAACGCCCCTTCCATGGAGTTATCGGGAAATGGTGAAAAAGCGCCTCGAAACGAGTTCCGCCCTCCTGGATATGGATACCGGAGGCGGAGAATTTCTCGATTCTCTCGACTCTCTTCCTCCCCTTGTCTGCGCCACCGAAGGGTATGAACCCAACATTCCCGTGGCTCGGAAAAGACTCGAAAGCAAAGGGGTTACTCTGGTGGTTTCCGAGGATGCGAAGCCTCTTCCCTTGGAGGATGCGTCTTTTGATCTGATTCTTAACCGACACGGCTCCTATGATTGCCGGGAGATAGGGCGGTTACTGAAAAAGAAGGGAATTTTCATGACCCAGCAGGTGGGAGGGCTTAATGCCATGGATCTCAGCCTTGCTCTGGGACACCTCAAGGCGCCCGACGATTGGTGCTTGTCCCGAAATGTTCGGGATTTCCGCCGGGAGCATTTCCGGATTCTGGAATACGGGGAAAATATGGGAACCTACCGATTCTTCGACATCGGAGCGGTGGTCTATTATCTGAAATGCATTCCCTGGCAGATCCCCGGTTTCAGCATAGAGGAATATGAAGATCGGCTGGAACTTATGCATGAAGGAATCGAAAAACGGGGGTATATGGATTTCCTCTGTCATCGATTCTATCTGGTGGCGGAAAGGTAGGAGAAGAACCTCCTTCCGGAAGAAGCCCCAAAATGTGGGAGCCGGAAAAAGTCCATAGAAGAGAGGAGCGGAAAAGGAAAATTCCCGCTCCTCTCTTTTGTACTTCTCTAGGATTATCCTCTTCGGCGTTGGACCCTTCGGGAAGCGAAGGGGAAAAGATTGCGCTGGTAGCGCCGCAGAAGCCGGAAGGTGTGGAGTTTCTTGTCCATACTGCGGTAGAGAACCACCTTCACGAAATCCAGAATGCCCATCCACACCAGGTTGTAGAGCCAGACCAGACCGATAAGGGGCCAGGGAAGCTGAGGAATGATGATGCCGAATCCCGCAAGAAGCGCCGCCAGAAGCTGGGTGCCGAAAACGCTTGCCACCAGGGGCCACGCCGGATAGGGAGGTGTGAAGAAGGCCCGGTGGGTGCGGGTGCAGAAGACCAGAAGATGCCCTCCGATGACGAGCTGGAGGAAGATCATGGATTTGATGTGTTCCGGATCCAGATCGACTCCCCAGAGGGTGCTGTCCAGGTGATGCATGCAGTGCCCGAGAAGGCCGAAGGTCTGGGCCACGCTTAGGGCTCCCAGGGCGCAGGATACGGTGAGCACCCGGGACATGTTCCATCGCTGGGGAGTGGGAGCGATGGGGGCGTTGTCGTAGGCCAGGGTCATGGTGGGGATATCGTCCAGCAGGGCCAGCAGAATAAGCATCACCGTGCTGATGGGCTGGAAGGGGATGGCATGTCCCTGGTGCATAATGGTGGGAAAGAGGAGCATGCTGAGCACCACGAAGACCATGATGTCGATGGTCATGGCGATGCGGTAGATGGTGTAGCTCATCATGCGGGCGAAGATCTGCCTCGCCGCTTCGATGGCCCGGATGATGACTCCCAGGCCGGGGGCGGTGAGAATGAGGGTGGCCGCCGCCCGGGCCGCATCGGTGGCGCCGGATACGGCGGTTCCTCCGTCCGCCTGTTTGAGGGCGGGAGCGTCGTTTACCCCGTCTCCCGTCATGGCCACGATATGTCCTCGAGCCTGCAAAGCCTTTACGATGCCGTACTTATGCTCCGGAAAGACCCGGGCGAAGCCGTCCGCCTTCTCGATGCGTTCCTGGAGTTCCTTGGAGAGGTGATCCGGATCCGCTCCGGGAGCGAAGATCTCCGGGGCCGGTACGATGTGGGTTCCCATGCCGAGCTGCCCGGAAATTTCAGCGGCGATGGCGGTGTCGTCTCCGGTTACCATCTTCACGTCCAGGCCGTACTCCCGGGCTTTGGCGATGGTTTCCGCGGAATCCTCCCTGGGAGGATCGAAGAGGGAGAGAATCCCCAGGAATTCCCAGGGGCCTCCGTTTTTCCTCTGAGCCACTCCCAGAGCCCGAAGTCCCCGGACCGCTAGGGATGCCACGTCATGGGCCACTTTTTCCGCAGTTTCTCCCGAAAGACCGCAGAGATCCGCCATCACCTGAGGAGCCCCCTTGGAGACTTCCAGGGAGATTCCCCCGGAGGAGGAGAACCGGGCTTCGGTACGTTTGTTTATGGGGTCGAAGGGAATGAACTTTTCCAAAGACCAGGGGTCAAGCAGGGAGGGTTCCTTCAATGCTCCCAGCACCGCCAGGTCGATGGCATCGTTATTTTCCCGTTTGGATGCCAGGGCGGCGGCGAGAACGCAGTCCTCTTCGTCCGGAGAGGCGTAGAGCAGGGTGTCTCCCAGGGTGAGTTTGTTCTGGGTAAGGGTGCCGGTCTTGTCGCTGCAAAGCACGTCCACTCCTGCCATTTCCTCGATGGCCTGAATGCGGGAGACGATGGCCTTATGCTTGGAAAGGTCCGTTACTCCCAGGGCCATGGTAACGCTCAGCACCGCGGGCATGGCCACGGGAATGGAGGCCACCACCAGAATGAGGATGAGCTGGGCCAGGGAGAGGATGTTCATGCCCCGGTGAAGGGAAACCACCGCCAGAAGTACGCTCAGGGCCACCGAAAGAAGAATGAGGAAGTTCCCGATTTTCATGACCGCCTGCTGGAAGTGGGATTCCGCTCCCGCGTCTCCCACGAGTTTGGCGGTGCGGCCGAAGAAAGTGTTGATTCCGGTTCCGGTAACCACCGCTTCCATTTCTCCCTGTTTCGCCACGGATCCCGAATAGGCGATATCTCCGGGGCCCTTGCTTACGGGAAGGGATTCCCCGGTGAGGGCTGCCTGATCGATGCTCAGATAATCCCCTCCGAAGAGCTTCACGTCCCCCGGAAGCACGTCTCCCAGGCGGATGCGTATCACGTCCCCCGGAACGAGATCCGCCGCGTCGATCTCCTGCCAGGTTCCTCCCCGTTTCGCCCGGGCCTTGAGGGCCAGGGAGCTCTTGAGAGCTTGCAGGGCGTCGCTGGCCTTGTACTCCTCGAGAAAGCCGATAACCCCATTGATGAGGAGCATGAGGGCGATAATGGAAAAGTCCAGCCAATGTTCCGCTCCTCCTTCGGTGACCGCTTCGAAGAGGCTCAGTAGGCCCGCCACCTCGATCATCCAGGGAATGGGACCCCAGAAGAAGGTGAGGAGCTTTTCCAGAAGGCTCTCCTTTTTTTCGGGAATTCCGTTGGGGCCTTCGATTTCGAGACGCCGTGCCGCCTCTTCCGGAGACAGCCCCTGGGGAGAGGAGCCGAGTTTTTGAAAAACCTCCTCCGTGGAAAGTTCTTTCGCCTGGTGTTCTTCGAGATGCAGGGTTTCTGAAGTTGTCATGTTCGCGTGCCTCCTTGAGGAAAAAAGATGTGCCGCCTCGAATACGGCGGAAGACGGTTCCAAGATACAAGATAAAGAGAAACCTTCGAAAAGGCAAGTTCCCTCGAAGGTTCTCCTTCGGCCTGAAGCGGTTACGCTTGAAATGCGGCGTTTTGCGGGCCCGAGCCTGCGTGTTTTTCGGAAACCCGGTTAAAAAGCTCCGGCGAGGAGGCCACGGAGTTTCTTCCCTTGCGTTTTGCCTCGTAGAGGAGAAAATCCGCCCGGGAGAAAAGGACTTCCGCCTGGTCTTCCTTTTCCTCGTACCGGGCCACGCCGAAGCTTGCGGTAAGGTGTATTTCAAGGGATTCCGCCTTTTCCCGGCCTCCCGAAAAGGAGGTTTTCTCCACCAGCAGACGCAGGCGCTCCGCGATAAGCACCGCCTCGGGAAGGTCCGTCTCGGGAAGAAGAATGCCGAACTCCTCGCCTCCGTAACGGGCGGGAAGATCCTCGGTCCGCAGAGCCTTGCGCAGAATCCGGCCGAACTGCCGGAGCACGTAATCTCCCGCATCGTGACCGTAGGTGTCGTTCACATTCTTAAAGAAGTCGATATCGCAGAGAATGACTGAAAGAGGTTTGCCGTGGCGGCGGCAGCGGGGAATTTCCCGATTGAGGTTTTCGAAGAAGCTCCGGCGGTTGGGAAGCCCCGTAAGGGCGTCGGTGGTGGCCATGCGGAAGAGCCGTTTCTCTTCACGTTTGCGAAGGCGGTGGGCCGAAACGATCTCCGCGAAGGTCTCCAGGGTGACGTCGGTTCCCTGGGAGGGAATTCCGTTGTCCGAAAGGTTCAGCGCCAAGGCCCCCCAGAGATGGGATGCCTCGAAGATGGGATAAAGGGAAAACGAGGTATCCCTCAAGGCCCGGGGTGGAAGAAGGGCATGGAAGAAAGGCATTTCCTCGATGCTATGCCGGATCACCTTGTTTGCGCTGAGTTCCAGAAAGAGAGGTTTGGGAAAGCTTTCCAGAAGAGGACTGTCGTCTTGCACCATTTCCGAGAAAAGTTCGGTTTCCGGAGAGGTGTATTCGAAGAAAATCTCAAGAGCCCGGCGGCGTTCGGCGGAAAAGGTATTTCGAAGGAGAAGAAAGCGATGGGGGCGAAGGGTGTCGCAGAGTTTGCGGCACATTTCCCGCAGAGCTTCCTCCCGATTATCCTGGGCGAGAAGAACGTGGGCGGCTTCCCGGAGGAACTGCTCCGATTCGATGCGTTCCCGAAGTTCCAGATTCTGGAGGGTGATAGTTTTTTCCTTTCGCCAGAGGATGCCGAGGCCGATGCTGAGAAGCCCCAGGATCAGGGCGGCCACCCAGAAACTCCACCGTGCCCATTCGGGAAAAAAGGTGAACTCCTCGTCGTAAAACCAGCGTCGCTGGATGTCCTTGAGGGGCGAAAAGGGGCTCTTCTGCCATGCTTCGAGTTTCGCGTCCAGCTCCGCCAGAAGTTTCCCGTGTTTTCCCTTGGTGCTGCCGAAGAAGATCCGGGAAGGGGCGAAAACCACGGGGCTTCGCCAGAATCCGTAACGGCGGACGAGCTTTGTGGTGGGTATCTGTTCGGCTCCGCAAACGTCCACTTCTCCCCGGCGGAGAAGCTCCATGGCCTCTTCCACGGTTTGGGTTTCCACGAGTTCGTACTTCAGACCGAGGCCGTTGAGAATGCGCCGCAACTCGTAGATGCCGAAGAAGCCTCCCTGCATGGCGATGCGTTTTCCTTCGAGATCCAGAAAGGAAAGGAGATTGAGCCCCGGCCGGGTAAAGAGGGTGTACCACGTGGCGTAGTGATGTACCTTTCCGAGGTCGAAATCCCGGTGAGGCAGAGGGACCACACTGAGAAGGTCGATCTCTCCACGGCGGAGCATTTGCCCCAGTTCGTCTCCGTGGGCCGTAACGAAAGAAACCTCCCAGGGCTCTCCCTCCGAAAGGGCCCGAAGAAGATCCACCATGTACCCCTGGCAGGAGCCCTCCTCCCCTCGAAAGAAAAGCGGAGGAATTTCGGGCATGCCGTATCGGATGATGCGCTCCGATGCGGCGGCGGGGAGGCTGTGCATTCCGGGGCGGCTCTTGAGGGCCTCCGAGGCGAGAGGCAGAGGAAGGGCGAGGAGAAGGAGAAGCGCCAATTGCACGAAGGAAAGCCTTCCTCTTTTAAAGAAGAGGGGAATTCTTCGGGGCAGAACAAGAGAGAAAAGCGAGCGAACATATCGCTTTAACGGCATGGGAACCTTGCGTTTCTGGAAGAGACCATGGTATGCGGGCATGATAAGAGAACTCCGTTTCTCTGCAAGATATGGTCTTGAAAGGGCAAAGGTAAGGGGTTTGCCTTTTTTTCGAACTCCCGGAGTTTTACTGTGGGGGAGCCGAAGCTTCCGAAGCCCCGTCCTCGCTTTCCGGAGGTTCCGGATCCAGAGGTTTCCCTATCCGGAGCCGTTCCACCGGCACGGAAATGCCGATGGAAAAGGTGCCCCCCGAATAGTCCACCTTCGCTTCGTCGGGTTCCGCGTAGACGAAGGGAAGTGCGTTGAGGGCTTGCGATCCCTTCTGGAGGGTGGATTCTTCCAGGGAATCCCGGAAATCCTGAACCGAATCCGCCATATCTCCAAGCACTCCCAGATCTCGGGAGGTGAGAATGTTCTTCTCTTTCGGTGCCGGCCTGTTGAGGGCCGAGGCGAGTTCAGAAAGGCCGAGATCCTTTCCGGGAATATCCCTCGCGGAAAAAGGTTTCCCGCTTCCCATGCCCGGAATGGGTTCCAGGGTAGGGGTGGGAGGATTCAGAGGGCGAAGAATCTGGGGCCGGAATTCCCGGGTTTTTCCGGGAATCGTAACGTGAGGATACACCGGCACCGCCACGAGAGGAGGTTTCTCGCGGAGAGGAGGCTCTTCATGCCGGGGAGTGCATCCCCCCAGAAAAAGAGAGCCCAGAAGTAAAACTTCCGGGAAAAGGATAAAAAGACACTTTTCGGAATGTGAATGAGAAAAAAGCCCCATGCTCGTTCCTCCTTTTCTGGGACGGACAAACCATACATCATTCTTCATTCTACACCTTTTAGGTACTTCTGTGGATGCATTCCGAAAGCGAAGCATGTATAATCCGAAAGATTTTATCCTGGAAGTGGAGGAAAGGACCTTGAGAAGAAAAATTCTGTTTCTGCTCCTTATGGGTATGACCACGGTGTGGTTCCCTCTTCTTGCCGAAGGGTGAGGCGGGAACCAAGTGGAACCGCGCGTGGCGTGGGAACAATACGATGCAACGGATTATGAAAATGCGGCGGATTCCTTTTCTCGGATTTCCTGTTCCGCCGGAGAGCGCGCTCTTTATACCTATTTCGAAGGAATAACCTTGCGAAGGCTGGACGACTATTCCCGATCTGTCAACGCCTTCTATCGCATCGTCCGACGGTATCCTCAGGAAGTGGAGCCCCGGACGCAGATTCCCTGGAAGCCCGTGGCTTTCGCGGAGTATGCGGACTATGCGGCGGAGAAGGGAAAACCCGAGGATATCCTCAAGATTATCGAGCGGTACGGCCAAAAAGCCTACCAGGAGGATCGGGTGCGCTGGCTCCAGAGCCGGAGTGTTTCCGGAGAACCTTCGGAGGTGCGGGAGTTTCTGATTCTTCCCGCCGAGGCGGAGGTGCGGGACGTGGGAACCTATCAGCTTGCCCGGGCTTATGCGGTTCAGGGGAACGTGGAAAAGATGAAGGAGGTTCTTCAGCCCGCTCTGGAAGAGATTTACGGCACCATCCTGAAGAATGGAAAGGTGGTTTCTCTCCACCGGGAGGCCCAGGAGCTTCTTCTGCGGTACGATGCCCCCTTTACCCGGTTCATGAACGGGTTCGGTGGGGTTCTCGTGGTCCTTATCCTTCTGGAGGCGGTTCTCTTCGGTCCCGCCCTCTACCGTAAGTTCTGGAAGTGCCGCAGAAAAGTGTAACGTAAAGTAGTGTTATTTCCGGAAAACGCCGGATAAAACAAGAAGGTCCGAAGGGAAAGGCTTTGGCTTATTCCTTTCGGGCCTTCTCTTGTGTGTCGATATCAATGCACCATCCCCATGAGTTTCGGCAGAAAGAGAGGAATGGCGGGAGCGAAGGTGATGAGAAGAAGCACTCCCAACACCACGAGGATGAAGGGAAAGATCTCCCGGCTCAGTTCCTCGATGGTGAGCTTGCTTATGCCGCAGGCTACGAAGAGGCAGGCTCCCACGGGGGGGGTCATGAGGGCGATGTTGAGGGACACCACCATGATAATCCCGAAATGCAGAGGATGGAAACCGATTTTCACCGCCAGAGGATGCAGAATGGGGCCCAGAATGATAAGAGCCGCCGCGATATCCATGAACATTCCCACGAAGAGAAGAAGCGCCAGGATCATACCCATGACGATCCACTTGTTGGTGCTTACGCTCAGCATGAGGGTGGCCACCTTTTCGGGAATCTGCTCGATGGTGAGCACCCATCCCAGAATGGAGGCCGCCGCAATGACCAGAAAGACCACGCCCGTGGTACGGGCCATCTTCATGAAGAGAGGCCACAGGTCGCGAAGAGCGAGGTTCCGGTAAACGAAAAAGCCGATGAACAGGGCGTAGGCCACCGCCACCGCCGCAGCCTCCGTGGGAGTGAAGATTCCCGAAAGAATGCCTCCCAGAATGATGGCGGGCATGAGAAGGGCGATGAGGGCATCCCGAAAGGCTTCCACGATCTCCTTCAGGGTAGCCCGACGTTCTCCAACGGGATAGCCTCGTTTCTTCGAAATCCTGGCGGTGAGGATCATGAGAGCTCCTGCCACGAGAAGTCCCGGTACGACTCCCGCCAGAAAGAGCCCCGCGATGGAGACCTGCATGAAGGCTCCGTAGATCACCATGATATTCGAGGGGGGAATGGTGGGGCCGATGATGGAGGAGGAGGCGGTCACCGCGGCGGCGAAGGACTTGTCGTACCCCTCCTCGGTCATGGCGGGAATGAGCATGGAGCCGATGGCGGCGGTATCGCTCACGGCGGCTCCTGTGATTCCCGCAAAGAAAACCGACGCCAGAATGTTGGCGTGAGCGAGCCCTCCCTGAAGGTGTCCCACCAGAACGTTGCTGAACCTCACCAGCCGGGTGGTGATGCCCGTCTTGTTCATGATCTCTCCGGCGAGAATGAAGAAGGGCATGGCCATGAGGGTGAACATGTCCACCCCTGCGAAGTAGCGCTGAGGTACGACTTGCAGAATGGAAGGAATATCCATCTTGAGAATCGCCCCGAGTCCCGTGGAGCCCAGGACGAAGCCGATGGGCATTCCCACGGCGATGAGAATCAGAAAGCAGAGAGTGATAAATCCCGTCATGGTATGCTCTTCTCCTTCTCCTTCTCCTTCAGGGGGACCGAATCGAAATCCAGCCCCTCCTCACGCTTCACCGTGGTTACCATATCCTCGGACATGAGGATTTCATCGAGATTCTCTCTCCGGACATCGAGAATCATCTTGCAGACGAGAAAGATCATGCAGAGCGCCGCACTTACCGGCACCGCCAGAAGCCACCATATCATGGTGGTGTGAAGGGCCGTGGAAATCTGGGCTCTTCCTCCCTCGGCCATGCGGAACCCCTGGAAGGCAAGAACGTAGAGAAAGTACAATACCACCGCGTTGGAAAGAAAGATCACCGTCTTGGCGAGAAGCCGGGGGAGCTTCTTGACGAACATGGTCACTCCCACGTGCTCGTGGCGCCAGATGCAGAGCCCGATCGAAAGAAGGGCCATCCAGATCATGGCGTATCGGGAAAGCTCTTCGGTCCAGCCGAGAGGGGAGCGGAGGACATAGCGGAAGAAAACGCCTCCCAGCACCGTGACGGTCATGAGAATCGAGAGGAGGAAGACCGGAATCTCCAGGGCCCGTTCCAGGCCGTTTCCGATTCTTCTTGCCAGGAGAAAGAGGCCTCTCTCCTCCCGGTCTTTCTCCCGGAGGTTTTCGTTATTCATGAGGTTGTTCCGGGAGCGAGGAGAAGCGGGGGAACTCCCCCTACTTTTCCTCCTCCATAGCCTGGTCGATGGCATCCAGGTACATCCGGGCCAGGGCTACCCCTTCATCCTTGTAGGTTTCTTGAATGAATTCCAGAGCTGCCGCAAGCCCCACTTCCCGGAACTCCTGAAGGGCCTCGGGAGAGGGGGTGTTGATCTCCATGCCCGCCTCCATCAGGGCGGGAAGCCCCTTCTCGGAGGATTCGATGATCCGGTTCAGTCCGCGCCCCGCGATGATGGCGGTTCTCGCCGCGGAATCCACGATCTTCTTCTCTTTTTCCGTCAGTCCCTCGTAGAACTCTTTGTTCATCACCCAGCAGTAGCTGCTGTAGAGGTGGTTCGTGATGGTCAGGTACTTCTGTACCTCGAAAAGTTTTCCCGTAAGGATGATGGGAATGGGGTTGTGCTGGCCGTCCACCACGCCGGTCTGAAGCCCCGTGTAGACCTCCGCCCATGCCACGGGGGTAGCTGCGGCGCCGTAGGCCTTCATGAGGTTCTGGTGCGAGGGGAGCGTCATGGTGCGCATCTTGAGCCCCT
The DNA here is from genome assembly GCA_963666395.2 of uncultured Aminiphilus sp. Taxonomy (GTDB): domain Bacteria; phylum Synergistota; class Synergistia; order Synergistales; family Aminiphilaceae; genus DAIPKP01. Next base: position 226,607 of record CAXXQU010000002.1, on the reverse strand, counting down.
TCATGTCCCCCACGGTTCGAATGGGGCGAATGTTGTTGGAGAGCTGGAAGAATCCTCCCGCCTCGCCGTATCCGAGGACCTTGAAACCCGCCTTCTCTTCGATCTCCGCGGCGAGACGATCTCCGAAGGGACCGTCGTAGACCTTCCAGGCGATGTCGTAGTTGGGAATGGCGAAGGGAATGTCCACGATGCTGTAGAGGGGATAAAAGGCCGCCATGCCTCCCGCGGAGGCGATGTAACTCTGAATGATTCCGAGCTTTACCTGTTCCATGGTTTCCCGTTCGTTTCCGAGCTGTCCCGCGGGAAAAATGGTAACCTTCAGTTCTCCGTTGCTTTCCGCCTCCACCATGCTCTTGAATACCGCGGACATGGCGGCGGTGGCAACGTCGAAGGGCTGCTGCGGATTGAGGTGAGCCAGCTTGATGGTCTTCGGTGCTCCGAAGGCTGCGGGAGAGATCATAACCAGGCAGAGTACGAGAAGTGCCACAGTGCATCGTTTCATGATGTTTTTCCTCCTTGAATTTCTAAAAGAGTTTCGTTTTTCTTTCGCTCTCGGCGCTCGTTGCTCTTTCGGATACTTTCGGGAGCACCTCCTTTCCTCTTCCGACATACATCACATTATCAAAGTATATGGGAAGATCCTCTTTCTGTCACCTCGCCCCCCCCTTGTATGTGTATTTTCCGGAATTTGCCGTTATTTTTGAGTGTTTTTGCAAAGGACGGGTTTCCGAGGGTTCCGTGAGAAGTCTTGAGGAATTTCCGTCGGCATAGGGCATGGCGGAAACGAAAGCCGGAGTTCCCGCTTCTTCCAAAAGAAAGGGCAGGAACTCCGGCTTAATGAGATTTCTGGAACTTGCGGAAGAAACCGCCGCTCCGGAAAGGCGTGATTTTTCTATTCGCTCTTCTTTTCCGGGGACTCCGAAGGGCGTTCCACCTCGGAAAGGGCTTCGCTGCGATTCTTGCGGAGGTCCGTCTTCCGAAAGGCTTCGGAATCGGGAAGGGAGAGGGTATATTCGTAGAGAGGTACCAGGGTGGCTTGCAGGTTTTGCCCGCCGCATTCCACCAGATGTCCTCCCCGGGTGCGATCCTTGGAGAGAAAATGAAGATGGAACCCCGGCACGTTGATGCCCTCCACGTAGGAAGGAGCCCAGAAGCCCACCAGCTCCCCCTCGAGATTTCGAGAGGAGAAAAAGCGCTGATCCTTGGCGGCTTCCGCCAGAGGAGGATAGGGTTCTTTCTGGGGAGGAACGCTCCGGTAACGGAGGTGGTCGAAGGTTCCCTCCACGAGTACCAGCCAGGGAACGTTGGGGTTGGATATGTGGCGGAGAAGCGTTTTTTCAAGTTCTTCTAAAGTTGTTATTGCGGGAAGGGAATGATGCTCTTCCTCCTCTTCGGTCCAGGAGGCCACGGAAGCGAAGGGAGTGGTTTCCTCGGGAGATACCCGTTCCACCTCTCCCGAGATGGGAGCCCTGTAGCAGATGCCGTGACTGAGGATCATCTCTCCGTTCAGGGCGTTAAAGGTTCCTATTCCTGCATTTCCCCGTTTTTCCAGTTCCTCGATGGAAAGGCTTCCCTGATAGACTCCGTCGAGAAGAGCGTCGATGGTGGAAACCTGATAGAGGGTTCCGCCGCTTGCGGGAAGGAGAAGGATTCCCAGAGAAAAAAGCAAGCCCAAAATTCCCGTACTGCAAAGACGCATTTTTTGTCGCATTCCGTGTTACCTCCCTTTCGGTGCGCCAAGAGAGCGCACGAAAATAGATATCCCCCTCGGGGGTGGCGGTATTGTACCGCATTTCTTGAAAGAACGAGAGAAAAGGCGGAGAAAGGGAAAAAGGGTATGTCGAACGGATTTCTTCGACTGAAGAAATCGGGCCGCTTCTTTTGCTGAGGGGCATGGCGCGGAATTGCGATGTTTGAGCGTCTTTCGACGGCACTTTCCATCACGGGCCATGTGGGAATGGAGAAAATTCCTGACGAAGCCTTGCGGAAAAGATCCGTAAGACTCCCTGGAAAGGCTGTTCGGAAAAGTTTTTCCCGTGGCTTTTATCGATTTTTTTCGTGGTTTCGGGGGAGAAAAATTCAATAAAAGAAAAGAGTTTGAAAAATGTGCAAAGAATCTTGTCTTTTCGAAGAAACCTGAGAGAATGAAAGCGTGCCGAAAGAGGAGAGAGATAGAGAGTACCACCCTGAAAAACCCCAAAACGGCCCGTTTCTTCCCCCAGAAAGAAGCCCTTCCTTCAGGAAGGGCTTCTTTCCGTATGTTCCCCTCGGCTTTTCCGGTTCCCCGGAGATTTCTGGGGAATCCGAAAAAACCGGAATTTCTTTTGTCGGGGGAAAAATCAGGCGAAAATCCGGGCCTCCCTGTTCAGCCCCATGAGAACTCCCACCTCTTCGTTGGTTCGCCAGAGGTATTCCACGGGAAAGGTAAGGGTTTCTTCGATATCCCGAACCGCATAGTGCACGGAAAGCTGTTGGCTGTCGTTTTCCACATTGATAACGTGCAGATCCTCCTCCTGGGGGGATCCGAAATAAACCTCCGCATACATGTTGCAAAGATCTCTGCAACGATTTTCGAGGTTTTTGCGAAGTTCCTGATAATCTTCGAAAGCGCATTTCTGAAACATGAAAAGTCCTCCTTGTCGCTTTTATATGATAAAGTGCTATCGAGATTTCCTCGTGTTCCGGGAAGCACTCTATCATAATAGAGAGAGGAAGGCAAGGAAAATTTACCGGAAAGTGCGATAGAGCGGTTTTCGTTGGCATGTGACATTGCATGAACTGCAGAGCCGGAGTTTATATGTCCCCCCGCAGCTTTTCGTGTGGAGGGCCTTCTGACGGCAGGCGGATGTGCCGACGAATCTCAGCCGCGACAGCGTATCTTGAGACGATGGCCCGGAGCGGCAAAGCAAGAAGCGGTTCGATCACTTGAGGAGCAGAGAGAATTCTTCTGCGGATGTTTTCATTCAATATCTCGGGGTACATTATTTGCAGAACCACTCCGTATAGGGGATTTGAAAAATCCCCTTGACTCTCACACACTGTCAAGGTATATCCTACGAGATAGATTCCTCTCCCTTCCCACTTTTAAATTTTTCTCATACTTTTGAAAGAACAACGAAATACGGAACAACGGCGCAAGGAGAAGAGCGTTTCAAGATAGCCATGCTTTTTCCCTTTGCGTCATCTTCGGAGCCTTTGTCATCCTCTCAAAGTATTGAACTCCCCACTTTATTTGCGGCTTGCATTCGGAAAATTTTCACTCCAAGGCGGGAAGGGGAGAAAATATGGAATCTCCGGGGTCGATCTCCGGCATATCGCAGGGGGTGGTTCAGATGTACGTGTGCGCATGTTCCGGGAAACCATGGTTTCGCAGTCTTCGATGTGTACTCTCCATACCGGTTGTCCTCCTTCTCTTTTTTCTCCTCCTTACCATGGCGGCGCCGCCTGTGGGGGCGACCGATTACGACAAGGATCCCTATGAGAAAGAACACGGTCTCATACGGGACGACGAGTTCTTCCTCGTCCGACAGGGGACCTCGGGAAATTACGCTGCCCTTTGGTATTTCGCACCGGAACATTTTCTCGATCTGTCGAACCGACGGGCGCCGAATCAGTGGAAGGTGCTTGCGGAGGATTCCGCATGGATGAGCAGCGGGCTGAGCCCGTGGGGGCATGAGGACGACGCGGTGCTCTTCGGCTATGCCGAAGATTATGCGCCGCACATCGTGGAAGTTTCCCGGGGGAGCACAACGACTCCCATCGGGACGAACCCTGGGGACCTTGAAGGAAATGTGGAGTTTCGACTTCGGCAGGTCGATTCGGAGGGGCTTGGAACAAGTTCCTCCCGGACGAGCGAAACGTATTACAAGGGACCCTTCGGCGCTGTCGCCACGGATTTGGACGGGGACGGTATCTCGGAGATCGTTGTCGCGGGGAGGCGCGAAAATCGGGCGCCCCTGGTTTTCGGCGGCATCAGTCTTGCCAATGGCATCAACCATGCGAACAACACCATCGCTCAGGTCTCTCCGGCGGATTCCACCAATTCCGGTGTCTACAGCGGTGTTCGGCTTGCAGCGGGGGATCTTGACGGTGACGGAGTACAGGAGGTGGTGGCCGCCTTTCAGTGCGGGGACGATACGAAGGAAACCCAACATTGGGCTACCGGGCAGATCGGCATTCACATCGCGGGAGATACCGAGGTCGTCGAGACGGGCGATACGAAATCGTACCATCTGAAACGTTTACACGAGGGGCAGACTGCTACCACCGTTATGGCGGTATTTCCGCTTTCCTACTTTCTCCAGAATACCCGGAGCGACGTTTTCGACGTGGTCCTCGGAGATTTCGACGGTGACGGAAAGGACGAAATCCTTCTCGCCTATCTTTGGAATTACGATGGCAACGACGACAACGATGTCTATACCCATACGGCTCTTTTCGATGCGGAACGGGATGTAAACGGCAACTTCGTGGTTACCCTTTCCACGTCATCGGAGAACCCTATTTCGGATCTTCTCGCGAAGGGAGCCGCCACGAACGGAAATTTTTACAAGGACGATTGCAATGTGCATCCGTATTGCCTTCGGGTGGCCATGGCCGATGTGGATCGGGACCGGGAGCGGGAATTCACGGAAAACGAAGTCGCCATGGATGAGGCGGCACTGCTTTTCCTCCGCGGCGATTGGCCGGTCCACGATGCATCCGATCCGATTCTCCGGGCCTATGTCGCCATGGCGTGGCACGACGATTCCGGGGCCCTCCAAAATGGCAGTACCTGGTTCGAAATGGGTAGCGAGGATGCGAGTCGGGTTATGCGGACCGCCCAAAAGTGCCGTAAGACCGGATTTCTTATGGCAGCGCATCTTTCGGGAACCTCGGATGGAGCGGCCATGACGAACAATCCTCAGTTCATCGCCACCATCTCGGGTTTTGCCGATTCCGCGGAGTCAGATTCGTCCCAGTCCTGCGCGGTGCCCCTCATGCTTCTCCGGGCGGACGGAAACGATGGAAACGAAGTTACCTACGGTCCCCCATGGTACATCCGGACCTACGAAGGGCCGTTCTTTCCGGTGGCGGGAGATGCAGACGGGGACAGTGCGATTCTGGGAGAGGCGCTTCATTTCGTCATCGAGCACGATATCGCGCCGGTGCTTTTCCTCGATGAACCTCCGAAGCACATGGATGTCATTGACGGAGAAGAGAGGAACGTGAGCCGCTATTCCGGCCTGTACGCTCGTTTCGAGGATACCGAGAGCACCGAGGACAAAGCGACCAATACCTCCGCCACGGATACCGGATACGGAGTCGGCGAGGAGGCCGAGATCAGTTTCGGAACAAAATTCAAATTCCTTTTAGGATCCAGCGAGTATCAGGCGAACATCAAGGAAAAGTTCAGCGCATCCTGGAAAAAGAAAAAGGAAGAAATTGAAACGAGCTACTCGAAAAAGACCTTTTCGATTTCGGGGCAGACCAACACCGATGATCTTCTTCTGTACCGATGCCGGCATATCCATGTATGGCGCTACAAGGTTCTGGGGCACTTCGAGACGGCGGATGACGGTTCGGTAACCGGGCCGCTCTATTATCAGGTCACGATTCCCGAAGATGATACTTCGGTACTTTCCCTCATTCCGGGTATGCAGGTTCCCTGGTATCAGCCGGTCCACGAAAACGGCAATATTTTCTCGTATCCCTCTTCATCCCTTCAGATCGAAGGAGAGAGCGGATCGGAGCATCTCACCGACATCGTGGAGCTTGCGGTGGGAGGAAACGACGTGGAACAGAACGTTTCATGGCTCTCGGGCAAGAAAGAGGAATTGTCCGAGGGAAGTTCCAAGACCTACGCCGTGGATTCATCCGTATCGTGTTCCGGAAAATGGGAAGCCCTGAGCAACAGCAGTTCCTGGAAAGTGAGCGTTTTCGGCAACTACGATCAGACCACCTCCTCCATGGAATCCTCCGAAAACACCGTGGAGAAGGAGCAGGCCTTTTCGGTGGTCATTCCGGGGCGTCCGAACATGAGCACATATCCCTACCGCCTCGACTCGCTGATGTATAAGACCGGAGGAGGTACCATCACCCTTCGGTATGCGGTGAGTCCCCAGGAGCTGACCGACCACAACAAGGGGTGGTGGGCTTTCTACCGAAAGGCCCCGGATCCCGCGCTGAATCTGCCCCGCAAGTGGCGCTGGGTCGGAGAGAACGCTTCCACGAAAGAGGATGACTGGGAGTGGAGCGACGATGAGGATGCGAGCATGATCCGGGGGATCTTCTTTTCGAGCGTTCTTGGAGATAAGCTGCCCACGGACCTGCCCATAGGGGAGGATGTTACCCTTTCCTGCCGCGTCTACAACTATAGCCTCCTGTCGGCTTCGAGCGTGGCGGTGCGTTTCGAAATGGCTCCTCTGGATCCCGAAACGGGGGAGACCGGGGATCGAATCCTTCTGGCGACTCCGGTGGTGGCATCCATTCCCGCCTGGGGGGATACCTCCTCGAACTGGAAGATGGCCGAAGGGACGCTGAAAACGGAGGATTTCGCCGCCGGGAACTACCGAATCTTCGTTACCCTGGACCCCGAAGATGCCATTGTGGAACTTCCGGATCACGATAATGGTGACGCCCGGGGAAACAATGAAGGATGGTTCGATATCTTCCTTTACGAAGAGAACTCCGGCACGGGTTCCGCCTCTACTTCGGGGGTGGCGAAGAACCGGGAAAGCAATCCGTGCAATCTGACCTTGCTGCGGGACCGCGTTTCCGCCGATAAAACCGTTCTGGATCCGGGAGAACGAACGAAGGTTACTGTGTACTGCAAAAACGACGGACCTCAGGTGGCGACGAACATCCATGCGTTATTCTTTCACGATCACCCGGACAACGGAAAGGGTTTCCAAGCCAACCTCCTGGCGGGGCTTCTCCCCGGAGCGACGGGGAAAATGTCGGCCATCTTTTCCGATACGGAACCCGGAATTCATCACATCTACGTCAAGGTGCTCGGCAAGTCCGGGGAATCGGATTTCGAGGACAATATCGTATCGCTGGATATTAGGGTACTCGGAAGTGCGGAAGGGAGTGGAAGCGGTGGCTGCAATGTCGGAGCCGGAACGGGAACGGCCCTGGGGAATCTCCTCGTAATGGGGTTGCTCCTGCTTTCGCTTAGAAAGAGAAGATAGAAACTGCGGCGGCGGATATGAAGCGATTTCGTAACGCGGTGTGATTCGCGGAATTGCTTGAAAAAGAGATCCTGAGAAATAAATGAGGAAGAGCGGCTCGCGGAAGCCGCTCTTCCTACCTTGGGAGATTGTGGAACGTGCCGAATGGCTCGGCACCCAGCACGGGTACTGGCAATTAGGTTGGGTAAAACAGGAAGTTCTTGAGGTTGCCCCCCGCGGGAACCATGGGATACACATTGTCCTCGGGAGGTACGAAGCATTCCACCAGAGAAGGGCCGTCGGAGGTGAAGCTTTGAGCCAGAGCCTCCTGCAGCTCTTTTTCGTCGGTGGCGCTCCATGCTTTCAGCCCGAAGGCCCGGGCCACCTCGGTAAAGGAACATGTGGGACTTTCGCAGGTTCCGGAGAAGCGCTGCCGGAAAAAGAGATCCTGCCACTGGCGCACCATGCCGAGGGTTCCGTTGTTGCAGAGCACCATGGTGATAGGAAGATTATAGCGTTTACAGGTTTCGAGTTCCTGGAGGTTCATCAGAAAACTGCCGTCCCCGACGATGCAGGCGATGCGTTCTCCCGGCCGGGCGAAGGCGGCTCCCATGGCGGAGGGAAGGCCGAAGCCCATGGTGCCGAGTCCTCCCGAGGTGAGGTAAGTGCGGCTGCGGTTCACCTTGTAGTGGAGGGCCGCCCACATTTGATGCTGTCCCACGTCGGTGGTGAGAATTCCTTCTTTCCCCTGAAAATCCTGAATTTTTCGAAGAATTCCCGGAACGCTGAGGGAATCCTTGGGATTGTCTTCCCGGAGGGGATATTTTTGACGCCATCCGGCGATTTGTTCGAGCCAGGCAGTTCGATCTTCCTGACCGGAAAGCCCCTCCAGAAATCGGGAGAGCACCAGCTTGGCGTTTCCCAGAATTGGAAGAGGGGTGGCAATGTTTTTGCCAAGCTCCGCCTCGTCCAGATCCACGTGAATGATGGTGGCCTTCGGGGCGTAGGTGTTCTTGCCTCCGGTGCTCCGATCGCTGAATCGAGTTCCCAGGGCGAGAAGAACCTCCGCCTCGGATACCGCCAGATTGGCCTGAGGCGTACCGTGCATGCCCACCATCCCCAGGGAGAGGGGATGGGCTTCCGGAAAGGCTCCCTTTCCCATAAGGGTGGTGGCCACGGGAATATTGCAGGTTTCCGCAAGTTTCAGAAGTTCCGCTTCCGCCTCCGCGAGAATGCAGCCTCCTCCCGCCAGAAGCACCGGTTTCGAAGAGGCGCTCAGCGTGGCGATTCCCCGCTCCAGGTGTGTGAAATCCTTGCGATCCTCGGGATGATATCCCGGAAAGTGCACTTCCGGAGGATAGTCGAACTTTCCCCGGTCCTTCTGCACGCTGGAGGGCACATCCACGAGTACCGGTCCGGGCCTTCCGGAGGAGGCGATAACGAAGGCCCCTCGAAGGGCGTAAGGAAGCTCTTCGAGAGTGCGTACCAGAAAACTGTGTTTCACGAGAGGAAGGGAGGCCCCATAAATATCCGCTTCCTGAAAGGCGTCGGTGCCGATGGCGGAAGTGACCACCTGTCCCGTCACCACTACCAACGGAACCGAATCCATGTGAGCGTTGGCGAGTCCCGTTACGATGTTGGTGGCTCCGGGGCCCGAAGTGGCGATACAGACTCCCACCTTTCCCGAAACCCGGGCATAACCGTCCGCGGCGTGGCATGCGGCCTGTTCGTGCCGGGTGAGGATCGTGCGAAAGGGGGCATCGTACAGGGCATCGTAGAGAGGAATTACGGAGCCTCCGGGAATGCCGAAGACGCATTCCACCCCTTCCCTTTGAAAAGCCTGAACGATCATCTCCGCTCCCGAAAGAATCATGGGTAACTCCTTTCCTTTTGTATGGCCTATGCTCCGGTCAGGATGGCGGCGATGCGGTCTCCCACCTTCTCCGTGGAGGCCTGTCCGCCCATCTCTACGGGAAGATCCGTGAAGGATGCGGTTTCGAGGTAGGTGGATACGGCGGTTTCCACTTCCCGAGCTTCTGCGGCAAGCCCGAGGTGATCCAGAAGAAGGGCCCCCGAGAGGATCGCCGCCACGGGGCTTGCCTTGCCGGTTCCCGCAATGTCCGGAGCCGATCCGTGCACGGGTTCGAACATGGAGAGTCCGTCTCCGATATTGGCTCCCGCGGCGATTCCCAGCCCTCCCGCAATGGCTCCGAGCAGATCGCTCACGATATCTCCGAACATATTGGGAGTGAGAATGACTCCGTATTTCTGAGGAGTCCGCACCAGGTGATAACAGAGGGCGTCCACATTGGCCACGGAGAGTTCGATTCCCTGGAGCCGGGCTTCGTCTTTGGCGATCTCCTCCCAGAAGCCGTAGATCTGGGGAAGAGCGTTGGATTTCGATGCCAGGAGAACCTGCTTTTCACCTCGTTTTTTCGCGGCATTGCAGGCCCAGGCGGTGACCCGCCGAATTCCGGGCTCCGTGGCGATGCCCAACTGGAGAGCTCCCCGGATATCCTTGTCGAAGCTGGCGGAGCAGCTCCCGGTCATGGTATAGAGCCCACGGGAGGTGGCGAGATCGCAGGAAAGCTCCTTTTGTCCCACCGCTCCGATGCCCATGTAGAAATCCTCGGTGTTTTCCCGCACCACGAGAACATCGATCTTCTCTCCCTCGGGGAGCTTTACCGGCAGAGGAGTACGGGCGAAGCTCTTGGCGGGACGGAGGTTGATGTACTGGTCCAGCTCGAACCGCAGGGTGAGCAGGATGCCCCGTTCGATGGTTCCCGGTTTCACCCGGGGATCCCCGATGGCTCCGAGAAGCAGGGCATCATGCTTTTTCATCTCTTCCAGCATGGAGGAAGTCAGGATTTCTCCGGTTTTCAGGTAATGATCTGCGGAACAGGGAAATTCCTTCCATTCCAGGGCGTAGCCGAAGCGTTTCCCCCCTGCTTCGAGGACCTTTCTCGTTTCCCGGATAACCTCGGGGCCGATACCGTCTCCGGGGATGGTGGCGATGCTGTAGGTTTTATTCGTCATTGTCCGGATTCCTCCAACTGTTTGCGTACGTAGGGCACCAGCCCTCCCAGGCCGATAAGCTCGGAAAGGAAGGGAGGAAATGCCGCGGCCTGATAGGATTTTCCCCGGCTTTTGTTGGAAATGATTCCCTTTTCCGTGTCGATGGAAAGGAGATCTCCCGGCTGGGCTTCCTCCACCGCTTCGGGACATTCCAGAATGGGAAGCCCCACGTTGATGGCGTTCCGGAAAAAGATCCGGGCATAGGATTTGGCGATCACTCCGCCACATTTGGCTCCCTTGATGGCCAGAGGGGCATGTTCCCGGGAGGAACCGCAGCCGAAATTCTCCCCTCCCACGAGGATGTCCCCGGGGGAGACCGAAGAGGCGAAGGAAGCGTCCAGATCCTCCATGCAATGTTTGCCGAGTTCCTCGGGATCCCCCGTTACGAGATACCGGGCGGGAATGATCACGTCCGTATCCACATCATCTCCGTACTTCCATACTTTTCCCTGAATGATGGACATGGAAGGTTTCCTTTCTATAGGGTCTCCCCGAGATAGTCCCGGGGGTCCGTAACGTGCCCCGTGAGGGCGCTGGCGGCGGCGGTGAGGGGGCTTGCGAGAACCACTTCGCTCTTGGGAGATCCCATGCGGCCCACGAAGTTCCGGTTGCTCGTGGCCACGCAGCGCTCTCCCGAAGCGAGAATGCCCAGATGCCCTCCCAGGCAGGGACCGCAGGAAGGAGTGCATACCACGGCTCCCGCCTCGATGAAGGTGGCGATGTAGCCTCGCTCCAAGGCCTGGCTATAGACCTCGTAGGAGGCGGGAATGACGATGCACCGCACCTCAGGAGCCACCTTTCGGCCCTTCATAATCTTTGCGGCTCCTTCGAGATCCCGGATTCTTCCGTTGGTGCAGGACCCGATGAAGACCTGCTGAATCTTCATGTGCGAAGCCTCGTGGGCGGGGCAGACATTGCCCGGAGAAGGATGCAACGCCACCAGAGGTTCCAGGGAATCCACCTCGATCACCTCTTCCCGGGCGTATCGGGCCTTCCAGTCCGGATAGTGGGGGGTAAAGGAGCGTTTTCCCCGCTCGTTGGCGTAATTCAGAGCCCGCTCGTCCGGTACGAAAAGCCCCGTCTTTCCTCCTCCCTCGATGGCCATGTTGGCCATGGTGAATCGATCGTCCAGAGGGAGATCCTCCAGGGTATCCCCGTCGAACTCGATGGCCATGTACCGGGCTCCCTGAACCCCGATCTTGCCCAGAAGGGCGAGAATCATATCTTTCCCCGTTATGAAGGAAGGCCGGGATCCGGTGAACTCCGCCCGAAGAGTGGGAGGAACCCGGAGCCAGGACTCCCCCAGAGCCCAGGCGGCGGCGAGATCCGTGCTTCCCACCCCCGTGGCCAGGGCTCCCAGGGCGCCTCCGGTGCAGGTATGGCTGTCCGCTCCGAGAACGATATCTCCCGGAAGAATGTATCCCTGTTCGGGAAGAAAGGCGTGTTCCACTCCTACCCGACCTACCTCCCAGTAAAGCATGCCCTGCTCCTGGGCGAATTCCCGGGAGGATTTGGCCTGTTCCGCCGCGGCGATATCCTTTTGAGGCGTGAAATGATCCGGCAGCACCGCGCAGCGCTGGGGATCGAAAACCCGTTTGGCTCCCATATTTTTGAAGGAAGTCACCGCCGGAGGAGTTGTGATATCGTTGGCGAAGGCGAAATCCACGGAGACCTTGCAAATCTCTCCGATTCGGACGGGATCCTTGGTATGAGCGGCGATGATGGCTTCTACAAGTGTCTTAGGCATGACCGTTATGCCCCTTTCGTACGGCATCGAATTGAAAAAGTCGGTTGATGGCGTTCACATAGGCCTTGGCGCTGGCGGCCACCACGTCGGTACTTACGCCCCGTCCGGGAGCTTCGAGGTCCCCGAGACGGAGGCGTATGCGGGCCTCTCCCATGGCATCGGATTTTTCGCTTACCGCTTTAATATCGTAGGAAAGCAGTTCGGGATTCAGTCCGGTAATCCGGCGAATGGCGGCGTAGGTGGCATCCACCGGACCGTTTCCGGGAGCGGCGTCCTTTTTTTCCTCCTTGCCGTCGGAAAGAGTAACCGTTGCCGTGGCCTGTCCCACGGTCATCTGTACCGCCAGATCCATCAGGGAGTAGCGGCGTTCCGGCACGATGGCCAGGATGTCGTCCACGATAAGGGCTTCCAGATCTCCGTCCGTAACGATTTCCTTGCGGTCGCAGAGATCCTTGAAGATGGCGAAGCCCTGGGCGATTTCTTCCTTGTTCAAGTTGAATCCGAGGGAGGAAACCCGATCCTGAAAGGCGTGTTTTCCCGAATGCTTTCCCATGACCAGCTTCGTTCCCGAGGCGCCCACGTCCTCGGGACGCATGATTTCGTAGGTCTCCTTGTTGCAGAGAACTCCGTGCTGATGAATTCCCGCCTCGTGGGCGAAGGCGTTCGCGCCTACGATGGCCTTGTTCGGAGGGACCGAGAATCCCGTAAGTCGTGAAACGAGAGAGCTTAATCCGCAGAGCTTGGTGCTGTCGATTCGGGTGTCCACCCCGTAATGCTGGGATCGCGTGCGAAGGGCCATAACGGACTCCTCCAGGGCGGCGTTTCCCGCCCGTTCTCCCAGACCGTTCACGGCGCATTCGATCTGGCGCACTCCCGCACGCACCGCTTCGATGGAGTTCGCCGTGGCGAGCCCCAGGTCGTTATGGCAGTGGCAGGACCAGGTTACCCGATTTCCCAGATTCGCCAGATCGATAATCCGCTTTACGAAGGATCCGAAGCGGTCCGGCACGGAGTATCCCACGGTGTCCGGAATGTTCAGGGTGGTGGCCCCGCACTCCGCAGCCAGGCGGAAAACCTCCGCCAAAAATTCCGGATCCGATCGGCTGGCGTCTTCTGCGGAAAATTCCACGTCCTCCACCAGGCTCCGGGCATGGGAAACTCCCCGGCGAACTTCCTCCAGCACCTGTTTCCGGGTCATCTTGAGCTTGTACTCCAGATGAATGTCGCTGGTGGCGATGAAGGTGTGAATTCTGGGTTTGGCGGCATCCTTTACCGCCTCGTAGGCTGCGTGGAGATCTTCCTTCCGGGTCCGTGCGAGCCCCGCGATGATGGGGCCCTCCACTTCCCGGGCGATGCGGCGCACCGCATCGAGATCCCCCGGGGAGGCTGCGGGAAATCCCGCTTCGATAATATCCACCTTGGCTCGGGCAAGCTGGTGGGCGATCTGTATTTTTTCTGCGGTATTCAGATTGACTCCTGCGGATTGCTCTCCGTCTCGAAGGGTGGTATCGAAAATACGTACAAAATCCTCGGCCATCTTTTCCAACTCCTTACCTATCCGAAAAAGGCCCTCCGGGGCCTACTTAATTCGAGGGGCTTCCTTGGCTTCCATCCAGGGCATCATGGTGCGGAGTTCCTTGCCCACGGTTTCCAGAAGCTGCTGGGATTCCCGGCGCCGCCAGGCTTTGAGCACCGGCCGGTTGGTCTGGTTTTCCATAATCCATTCCCGGGCGAAGGCACCGCTCTGGACGTTCTTCAGGAGTTCCTTCATGGCTTTTCGGGAAGGCTCGCCGATGACCTTGGGTCCCGCGATGCAATCCCCGTATTCCGCGGTATCGCTGATGGAGTAGCGCATCCACTCCAGGCCCCCCTCGAACATGAGGTCCACGATGAGTTTCATCTCGTTGAGGCACTCGAAGTAGGCGATTTCCGGTTGGTATCCCGCTTCCACCAGGGTTTCGAATCCCGCCTTGATCAGCTCCGTAACGCCTCCGCAGAGTACCGCCTGCTCTCCGAAAAGATCCGTTTCGGTCTCCTCCTCGAAGGTGGTTTCGATAACTCCCGCCCGGCAGCAGCCGATTCCCGAAGCATAGGCCAGCCCGATTTCCCGGGCCTTTCCCGAGGCGTTCTGATAGACCGCGATGAGTCCGGGAACCCCCTTGCCCTCCTGATACATGCGGCGTACCAGATGTCCCGGTCCCTTGGGGGCCACCATGAATACGTCGTTTTCCGTGGGAGGAACTACCTGATGGAAGTGGACCGTAAAGCCGTGGGCGAAGGCAAGGGCGGCACCCTTTTTGAGGTTGGGGCGCACGTGCTCCGTGTATACCTGGGCCTGAATGTGGTCGGGCATGAGGAACATCACCACATCTCCCCGAGCGGAGGCTTCCGCCACCGAAAGAACCGTAAATCCGTCCTGTTCCGCCTTGGCCTTGGAGCGGCTTCCCTCGTGAAGCCCGATGATGACGGATACTCCGCTATCCTTCAGGTTCTGGGCATGGGCGTGCCCCTGGCTTCCGTAGCCAAGGACCGCCACGGTAAGGTTTTTCAAAAGGGAAAGATCCGCGTCTTTGTCGTAGTACATGGTTGCCATAAAAGAGTACCTCCTCGGAATTGTGAAATTGTTTTTTATGAACGAAAATCTCCGCCTCTTTTCGGAAATGTGGCGAATGCGGAGAGTGCTACCGTAATGAGAATTGGGGAAAGGGGAAATATCAGTGAAGTTCCCGGGTCCCCGCGAATCCCGTGCGGGACATGGCCACGGCGCCGCTGCTGGCCACTTCGAGAATGCCGAAGGGGCGCACCGCTTCGAGAAGAGCCCCAACCTTCCCCGCATCCCCCGTGGCTTCGAGGACGATGGCATCCTCTCCCATGTCCACCACCCGGCAACGGAAAACCTCCGCCGTCTGGAGAAGGTGAGGCCGGTTGTTCATGGGGGCCCGCACCTTGACCATGGTGAGCCAGCGTTCCACGAAGGAACCCTCGCTGAGATTGGTGACCTCCACGGCCTCTACAAGTTTGGCTATCTGCTTTGTAATCTGGTCTACCATCACGTCGTCCCCGTCCACTACGAGGGTGAAGCGAGAAAGTCCCGGGCAGTGTGTTTTTCCTACGCTCAGGCTGTTCACGTTGTATCCCCGGCGGGAAACGAGTCCCGCAAGGCGTGAGAGAACACCCGGATGATTCTCCGCTAAAACACTGATGGTGTGCAGCATAGCTTAATTTCCTCCTTAACAAAGGATCTTGAGATATAAAAAAAGACCGGAGCCCGCATCCACGGGCCCCGGTCCTGAAATCCCTGGGGTAAGTACTGCGCTACCTTACCACCGGTTCTCCAGGAGAGGACCCGCAGGTAATAAGCAGTACAAGAATGAGAACGACGACGGCGTAAAGATCGCTCATAATCATCATAATAGATAGGTCCCTCCTTTCTCTGCCCGATGGCAATGTAACGTAAATTAGCGGGAATTGTAGCGGGGATGCCGAAAAATGTCAACCTCTAATTTCCCCCTTGTGACGGGACAGGGAAAATGTCATCCTCCATGTCTCAACCGCGTGTTTGGTCGGCGGAAGCCTGAGACGACGGTCCGGAGTGGAGAGAACATATAAACGGAGGCTCCTATGAAACATTTCGCGAGACATTGTTCGTAAAAACCTTCTAAAAGAGAGTGTAATCATTGATCTATGTAAACCAATACCGAAAAACTTCGTGTTTTTTGATTTCAAGAATACAGATTTTTTTCTTTTCCGTTATACTGGAGAAGAAACGAAAACATCTACGGTGTCGGAATTGTCCTGAAGGAGGCTGGAATTTGCCATGACGGAAAGAGAAGGCATGCCGGGAAAAAAGGTTTTTTCCGAGAGGCTTTCCTGGGAAAATGCGGAAGCCTGTATTCGGGGGCTGGAACTTTCTCCGCTTCCCGGAGAAGGGGGATATTTTCGAAGAATCTATACTGCCCTAAAACCTTTGGAATTTTCCGGGACCCCCCGCCGGAGCGCTTCGGGAATTCTCTACCTTCTGGGAGAGCGGGATATGTCCCGGCTGCATCGCCTTCGGGAGGCGGAGGAACTGTGGTTTTTCCTGGAAGGAAGCCCCGTGGAACATCTGGTGCTTTCTCCGTCGCTCCGGAAACGAACGCTTTTGGGGGCCGGTCCGGAAAGAACACCTTTCGTTCTCGTGCCTCCCGGAGCCTGGCAGGGGGCCCGGCTTCTTTCGCCCTCTCCGGGAGCCTATGCCCTTTTCGGCATTACCGTTTCTCCCGAATATGCGGAGCAGGATTACGAGGCCGGAATAGCTTCGGAGCTTCTCCGAAGCTATTCCGACTGGAAATCCTTTATTCTGAACCTTTCCTGAAATATCCCGGGGATAAGGAGGCCTTTCGTGAACATCAAGCCCGAGGCGTTGGAACTCAGTCTGAAGATTTTCGGGCTTTCTCTCTTTTTCTTTGCTCTCGGAGAATACGACTTTCTCGTGGCCCACGTGGCCGTGGAGGGATGGTCCCTTCTGGTGGCCTGGAGCATTTACTGCTTCGGCAGCGCTTCCTACACCTATTCCAAAAACACCATGTTCCTCATCCTGGGATACGCCTACCTCGTTACGGGAGGGCTGGATTTCATTCATACCCTGGCCTACGAGGGAATGAACCTCCTTCCCTTCGGGGGTTTTTCGGTGGCCACACAATTCTGGATGGCCGCCCGATACGTGGAGATTTTTTCCCTTCTGGGAGCTCTCATATGCCGGAAGCGATCCTTTTCTCCTCTGGGAGTTCGCCTGTTCTACTATGTCCTTTTCGCCCTCGCCTTCGGGAGCATCGTGGTTCTTCCGATTTTTCCCTCCTGTTCTGTTCCCGGAGAAGGGCTTACACCCTTTAAGATCTACAGCGAATACGGCCTTATGCTGCTCTTGGGAGGGGCCTTGATATTGGTTCTTCTGCGGCCCGAGGAATTCCGGGAAATTCCTCTGCTTCCCTTCAAAGGCGCTCTGGTGTTTACCATGATGGCGGAGCTTTGCTTTACCCTTTACGGAAGTCCCTTTTCCTTTTTCAATATGATGGGGCATATTTTCAAGGGCATTTCCTTTTACTGTCTTTTCCGCAGCCTTCTCGTGGCGGAACTTTTCAAGCCCTACGAAAAAATGGAGGAATCCCGGGATGCCACCTTTCGGCTTCTGCACAATATTCCGGTTCCCCTCTGGCAGTCCGACGAAGAGGGAGCCCGATTCTTCTGGAACCACGCCTGGGTTTCCCTGCTGGGCAATCCCTCCGAGGGGAGGGAGCCTTCCTGGAAAGAACGGATTCATCCGGAGGATCGGGAACGGTATTCCCGAGTTTATGCGGACGCGGTGGCTCGGGGAAAATCGTATTCCCTCTCCTACCGCATTCGGGATAATGTCGGTCGATGGCGTACGCTTATCGATACGGCGGTGCCTCTGTGGGAGAAGGGAGAAAAGGGCTTCTGGGGAGTTTCCTACGATTTGACGCCTCTCCGGGAGGCTCACGAGAGGGTAAAATCGAAGGAGAAGGAGTGGCGTTCTCTGGCGGGAAACCTTCCGGACGGGCTTTTCCGCATCAGTGCCGAGGGACGGTTGCTCTTCGTCAATCCCCAGGGGCTTGAGATGTTCAATATTCCCCGGGCCATTTTCATTCTGGGCAAGCTCCTTCGGGAAACCCAACTTCCTTTCACCTTCCGGGCTCTGGAAGAGGAGTACTTTCAGCCCTATTTTCAGAAAACCCTGGAATTGCCGAAGGACCCCGTGTCCATACGAAATCGGGGGCGGTATTACGAGGTGCGGCTCGTGCCGGAAGAGAACGAGTGGCGGGAGCCTTCGGGGGTCCTTTGCATCGTGCAGGACGTTACCGCCCGTTTTCTTGGAGAATACGAACGGGAGCGGCTGCTCCGAAGCATGCATCGTTTCTCCATCATTCTCGAGAATACCAGCGATTTCGTTTGTATCATCACCGGCCGGGGGGAGATCGAGTACGTCAACAAATCGGGTTTGCAGCTTCTGCGGTGGCGCGCCTTGGGGCAGCCCAAGAGGCTGGAGGATATCTATCCGGGGAATGAAGTTTCCTCGCTTCTTCAGGAAAGCGCCGCCCTTCTGGAGGGCATGTTCATCCATCCCCGGGAGCGGCAGCTTCGTTCCCTGGAGGGGGAGGAAATTCCGGTTTCCCAGGTGGTGGTACCCATTCATCTGGAAGGACAGCCCCCCCGATTCGGCATTCTCGCCCGGGATATCCGGGAACAGCGGCGCTTCGAAAAGGAGCTGGGATATCAGAAAAATTTGCTCCAGAGTCTGGTGGATTCCATTCCCATGGGAATTTTTCTCAAGGATCCTTCCCAGGAATTCCGGTATGTCTTCTGGAATTCCCGAATGGAGGAGATTACGGGAATTTCCAAGGAAAGGATTCTCGGAGAAAGGGATTCGGAATATTGCCTGCCCGAAATGGCCCAACATCTCAGGGAACAGGACGAAGAGGTGCTCCGGACCGGTAAACCCCTGGTTCGGGAAGAGGTTCGCCTCTCTCGGGAGGGAAAGGAACATCTCGTCCGCTTGATAAAGCTTCCTCTTCTGGATCCCGGAGAATCCCGGGAATTGAAGCTCATTCTCGGCGTTATCGAGGATATCACCGAAGAGAAGGCTCTGGAGGCCCAGCTCTTCCAATCCCAGAAGATGGAGGCCGTGGGGCGTCTTGCGGGAGGCATTGCCCACGACTTGAACAACATGCTTCAGATCATTCACGGATATGCGGAACTTCTGATGCACAATCCTCCGGAGGAGAGGGAAAAAATAGAGTTTTTCGGCACCTCCATATACAATGGATGTGAACGGGCCCGGGAGTTCATCGAACAGCTCCTGATTTTCCACCGCCGAGGAACCTATCGGCTGGAGCGGGTGCACCTCAACGATCTGGTACGGGATATGACGGAAATGCTGGGGCATGTCATGCCCGAAGGCATTTCCCTTTCCTTCCGTCCCGGAGAGGATCTGCCGGATCTTTTGGCGGATCCCGGACAGATCCGACAGGTCCTGATGAATCTTTGCGTCAATGCCCGGGATGCCCTGGGGCAGTCCGGAGAAATTCGTATCGCCACGGAATGCGTTTCCAAAGAACTCCTTCGGGGCAAAATCTCCTCGGAGGACCTGCACTCTTCGTATCTGCTCCTTTCGGTGCGGGACGACGGCCCGGGCATGTCCCGGGAGGTGCGGGAAAAGATCTTCGAACCCTTTTACTCCACCAAGGAACGGGGCAAGGGGACCGGTCTGGGGCTTTCCATCGTCTATGCGGTGGTGATGCGCCACAAGGGATATGTGGAGGTGGAAAGCGAACCCCTCAAGGGAAGTACCTTCAACGCCTATTTTCCCTGCCGGGAAGAGAAGGAACTTGCTCTCGGAGGCCGGGAACTTCCTTCGGAAGCTCCTCCCAGGGGCGCTCTCTCCGGAGCTTCCCAGAGGAAGAATCGCGTTCTTACGCTTCTTTTCGCGGAGGATGACGAGGTGGTGCGGGAATTCTCCCGAGAGATGCTGCTCTCCTGGGGCTATCGGGTTATCGTGGCCAAGAACGGCCGGGAGGCGGTGGACCTCTTCTCTTTGCTGCGGAGCCGCATCGACGCTTTGGTCTTCGACGTGATGATGCCCGAAATGAACGGACTCGATGCCTATCGGGCCATCGCTTCCATGGGGCCTCCTCCGCCGGTGCTTTTCTGCACCGCCTTTATGGATACGGGGCTTCCCGAGGAGTTTAAAGACCGGCAGGGCATTTTGATCCTGAAGAAACCCTTTGGAGTAGAGGATTTCCGGGAGAAAATGGAGGAGCTTTTTCCGGAAAGCGGGAAATAGGGGAAATGGCGCGGTCGGAACGCCCGAAAGGGCTATCGTGAGAACCTAGGTTTTGGAGGCTGACATGGTGGAACAGGAAATAGGCGTATTGATCGTAGAGGATGACAGTATGGTGGCCTTTCTTTTGGAGAACGCCGTAAGTTCCGTGGAGGGCTTTTCCATGCTCGGGGTGGCGGCATCTCTGGAAGATATGTTTCGGATTCTCGAGGAGCGTCCGGTGCATCTGGTGCTGCTGGATATCTATCTCGGATCCCAGAACGGCCTGGAAGGATTGCGTCGAATCCGGACAAGGCATGATGGAGTGGACGTCATCGTGGTTTCTTCGGACAAAAAGGCGGAGGATGTGGCCCTTACGGCACGGCTTGGAGTGTTCGACTACATTACCAAACCCTTTACATTCGAGAGGCTTCAGAAAGTTTTTATGGCCTACAAAGAGTATCGAGGCTCCCTGGGCTCTTTGGAGGGAGATGTGGACCAGCGAGGAGTGGATGTCATTCTGCGGCATGCTGGGGGAGGAGGCCGCTCTTCCGTAGAAATGCCCAAGGGGCTCCACGTGGAAACCCTGGAGATGATCCGCCAGATGCTGCGTAAGGCGGAACAACCTCTCTGTTCCGCGGATATCCAAAAGGAAAGCGGCCTTTCCGCCTCCACCGTGAGCCGATATCTTCGGTATCTTCAGGAAACCCGGCAGGTGGATCTCAAGGTGGAGTACCGTAAGCAGGGGCGCCCTCTGCAATATTACGTCTATTTGGAATAACTTCCTCGGGGCGGGAAAAAAGGGAAAAATATTGCTTTTTGAGAGAAATCTTCAATAATAGAGACGAAGAGCACCTCTATAAGGCTATTATATTGCATAAAACTTTTTTGCAAAAAAGAGATGGAGCGGGGAAAGGCGTGGAAACATGATTTCTACGGAGCGACAAAGTCCTTTATATGCGGAGGCACGAAACCATAATTCCGAAAGATTTTCCGGGGGGCTTCCCGTGCGTATTCTCGTGGTGGACGATGTGGAGGCGAATCTCGAGCTTTTCCGCCTCTTTCTTTCCAGAGAGAGGGCGGAGGTTCTTCTCGCATCGGGAGGTGAAGAGGCTCTGGCTCAGTATCAGAGCCAGAAGCCGGATTGCCTTTTTCTGGATCTTCGCATGCCCGGCATGGACGGTATCGAAGTGGCCATGGAAATTCGGCGTCGGGAGGTACGGGAAGGAAGACGAACTTTTATCGCTGGCATGTCCGGAGGGGATCCCGGAACCGATCGTATGTGCTGCGAAGCCGCGGGAATGGATTGCTTTCTCCAGAAACCCGTTACGGCAAGACAGATTCAGGATATTCTCGAACGATGCCTTCGGAAGGAACGGAGGCGGATCTCGAAAAAGGCGGAAAAACCCGAAATTCCCGGAGCCCCCCAGCCTTCTCTGAGGGGAATCCATTTGGGAGGCATGCTGGAACTGCTTCGAGGGAATTGGGAGCTTTTGAAAATGGCGGTGGAGAACCGCTTTCTTCCCCAGATTCACAGGGATTTGGAGGAACTTCAGAGTCTTGTAGAACGAGGAGAGCTGGAGAAAGCGGAAAGAGTGGCCCACAAGATGAAGGGAAACCTCGGCTATTTCGGAAAAAACGATGCCGCCCTTTTGGCGGAAAAGGTCCGTTTTTCCTGCGAGCGAGGGGATTTGCGGGAGGCGGAACACTATCTTCCTGCTCTGGCGGGACGTTGCGCCTTTCTGGAGGAGCTTTTCGGCAAGCCTAATTGGGAGCACGAATTTTCTCCCCAGGGGGAGCATAAGGGAACCTTGGGGCATTGAAGGGGTTTCCCGAAAAACAAGAAAATGATCGAGAGTCGTGAAATATGGCAAAAGGAAAAACTCTTTTTTTTCGAGGGGAGATGGGCTCATCTCCCCTCGAAATTTTTATCTTGAATGAAAAAATCTGCTATATCCCTTTTTCCGTTCTGTAGATAACGATATCCTGAACCGAAAGCAGGGGCATGTCGTATCGGGAGGCGAAACGCTCGAGTTCCTGAAGCCGGGCCATGGAGCCGTCGGGATTGGTAAGTTCGCAGAGAACTCCCCCCGGCTGTAGTCCCGCAAGCCGCATGAGATCCACCGTGGCCTCGGTGTGTCCTCGACGTTCCAGTACTCCTCCGGGGCGTGCCCGAAGGGGAAAAACGTGTCCCGGTCTGTGCAGATCCTCGGGGCGCGCTTCCGGAGCCATGGCGGTGCGAATGGTTTGCACTCTGTCCCGGGCGGAAACTCCTGTAGTTACTCCCTGGGCGGCTTCGATGGAAACGGTGAAGGCGGTTTGGAAGGCGCTGCTGTTATGTTCCGTCATCATGGGAAGGGCCAGTTGGCGTACCTTTTCGGGGGTGAGGCAAAGACAAACGATACCGCTACACTCCCGAATAAGCAGAGCCATCTGCTCTTCCTGGATAAGCTCGGCGGAGAAAATGAGATCTCCCTCGTTTTCCCGGTTTTCATCGTCCGTTACGATAACCCCCTTGCCCCGGGAAAGGGCTTCCAGGGCCTTCTTCATGCGTAGAGAGGGGGAGGATTGGTGGAAATAACAGGACCGCTGATTCATGACATATCTACCTCCGTGAGGAAATCGAAATAGCCGGAATCAGGGCATGGGTACGGAAAGGAAAAAGCGCCTTCATCCTCTTTCATCCGGACTGTTACCGTCGGCTCTGGCTTTGTACCAGATCGGCTGACCCTTTCCGAAACGAAAAAATACGGCTACGGAAAGGCGCTCGCGGGCTCTCCGGCTCGAGGCCGGAATACCGCCGGTGGGGAATTGCACCCCGCCCTGAGAACAGGCGCTCACATGATAGAACTCCCGGTGGCGTATGTCAACCTGGAGGAAAGAAAAGAGAGGACCTTTGAGAGAAAAAAGGGAAAAAGAAAACATTTATGGCATAAATCTTGATTTTCCATGTGGTTCGAGGGAAAATATAGATGCTTAAACGAAGCGTAGCGGCACCCAGCGAGAACGTCGTTTCCCGGAAGCCCTGAAGTCGTTTCGGAAAGATAGAGACGAGAGCGGAGTAGACTATCCGAAAGGCGTAATCCACAGGGCCGAAAGGGAGCCGGGCGGTAGGCGCGAGTGGAGAGAGGCGAGTCTCCTGCCGCTGTATCGGAATTGCGGGACGGGGAAACCCCGTCCCGTTTTTTCGTTTGTTTCCGAGAGGCACTACTCCTTTACGTAAAGGGAGTAGTGCCTCTCGGTCCGTTTTTTACCCCAAGGTTTCTTTGAGGAACCGCAGGTAGTTCTTTCCCGCGATCTTTGCGATAAGCTCTTCGGAATAGCCTTTTTTGCGAAGAACTTCGAGAAAGGCGGGAATTTCCCCGTGATTCTTCAGCACGTCGTAGGAGGGGAGGTCGTCGGAAAATCCGAGGTCCGGAAGCTGGTCGCAGATGTCGAAGCCGAAGCATGGGCAGTCGGATCCGGCAATGGAGATAACGTGATCCAGATGCAGGGCGAGGTCCTCCAGGGCGAGCCGGCGTTTCCGATGGTCCTCTCCCACGAAGGCGCTGCAGACGTTGAGCCCTATGATCCCTCCCTTTTCGCCGAGAGCCCGGATCTGTTCGTCCGTGAGGTTCCGCATGGAGGGGGTGAGGCTGCGGCAGTTGGAGTGAGAAGCCATAAAGGGTTTTTTCGTCAGCTTCAGAACGTCCCGGAATCCCTGGTCGTTGAGGTGGCTTACGTCGATAAACATGCCGAGCCGCTCCGCCTCGGCGAGAACTCCCACGCCGAAATCCGTAATGCCTCCGGGGGTGCCGCTGTCTTTGGGAGAGAAGAAGCAACCGTCCCCCACGTAGTTTCTCCGGCTCCACACCAGCCCTATGCCCCGAACGCCGAGAGCGTGGAAGATGCGCAGGAGATAGGGATCATTTCCAAGGGGTTCCGCTCCCTCGAAGGAGAGAAGCAGACCGATTTTTCCCTTTCGATGGACCTCTTCCGCCTCGGTTCCGGAGGTGCAGAGAACCACCGAATCCTTCTCGGTTTCAATTTCTTCGAGGGTTACGCTGATCTGATCCAGGGTTCCCCGGAGGGCCATTTCGGGGAGGTAGATGCTGTTGAGAAAGAGGGAGGAAACCACCAGGGAAACGCCTCCCTTGCGAAGATTCGGGAGGTAGTGGGAGGCGAGAATATTTCGTTCTCCCCGGAGATGCCGGTACCAGAGGTCCGGAGCGAGATCGAAATGCGCGTCCGCTATGAACAGAGAATCCGCTTGCTGCTTTTCCATAAAGACACCTCGTTTTTCCGAAAGATGAAGATATATTTCATGATTATTCCACCATTGTCTCGTTTTCGAGAAAGCGTTCCATCTTGCCTCGCCGGTGTCCTTCGAGATCCAGGGAGATCACGGGGAACCCCAGAGCTCGGAGGGAGGAAACCAGGTATTCCCGTTTTTCGAAAGCCCGAAAAAGATCCTCTTCGGGAAGTTCCAGAACTCCCGCTCCGGGAGGAAAGAACCGGAGCCGTCCTCGAGGGAACCCCGCCTCTCGTAAAAAGGCCTCTCCTCGCCCAACTCGGCGGAGATTCTCTTCTTTCAGGGGCGTGCCCGGAGGAAATCGGGTGGCCAGGCAGGGGCGGGGAGGGCGATTCCAATGGGGAAATCCCGCCTTTTGGGCATATCGGCGAATTTCCTCTTTTTCCAGCCCCGCCTCTTCCAGGGGGTGCCGGATGTGATCCTCTTCGGCAGCCTCCAGCCCAGGTCGGTATTCCTTCCGATCCTCCCGGTGCACGCCGTCCATAAGAATTCCCTTGTGGTGTTCTCGGCGCCAGGCTTCGCCCCGGGCGTGCATGGTCTTGCGGCAGAAGTAGCAGCGCCGGGGGCCGTTTTTCCGGACCTCCGGAACTTCCAGAGAGGGAACCTCCAGAAGGGTCCATGGCAGATCGAGCTGGCAAGCCACATCTTGGGCCAGATGCCGTTCCTCCTCCTCCACCAGAGGACAGGTGAAGGTGAGAAGATGGATATCCGAAGGCGGCAGGGCCTTCCGGGCCGCCCAGGCAAGGCAGGCACTATCCACTCCTCCCGAGAGAAGCACCGTGACCCTCCGGAGATTTCGAAGCACCTCGAAAAGTTCCGAGAGCTTCGGATCTTCCGGAAAAGAGGGACAGGGTTCTATTTTTCGGCAATCGTCGTTCTTCTCCATGAAATCCGGGCTCCTCAAGGTTTGAAAGGGAGATAGAGCAGCATTTCCATGCTTCCGGGAAGGTTCGGCATAACGCCGCAGGTGTTGAACCCCATTTCGTGAATTTTTTCCGCAAAAGCGGCGGTTTGGGGCTTTTCCAGAGGAAGTTTCAGCAGAACTCCGGGAATGCCGAGCTTTCGCAGATGTTTCAAGGCCTGGCGAATTTGCAGGAAAACGTCCACTCCGAAATGAAGAATGCGGATTTCTCCCCGCAGTTCCTCCCCCGAGGCGGTGATGTGCAGAACGCTTCTTCCGAAAAGAGGGGTGTCGAGCTGGGGTATGGTGAAAGCGGGGAAAAGTCCGGCGCTTCGCAGAAGAGGTTCGATGCGTCGCTGGTCCTCCCAGTTCGCGAAAAGCGGAGGCAGGGATTCCTTGCGGGAAATGCGGCAAAGAAGATCTCCGGTTTTTCCCGGAGCGTGCCGGGTGAAATCGAAGCAGTCCGGAATCCGGGCGCACTGGAAAAAGCCGTGTTTGAGAAAAAGATCTATCTGGGAGGTTTCCCCCGAGGGAAGCAGGGAATTCACGGCGGAACATCCCCGGGAATCCGCCTGATCCAGGAGATACGATAGCATTTGCCCCCCGGTTTCCGCGAAGGGAAGCTCCGGATGAATCCAGGGGCAGAGCATGTGGGGAGCCTGGGGATTCTCCTCCTGGTAAAGAAGCCCGGAGAATCCGAAAATTTCCTCTTCCTTGTTGCGAAGGGTGGAGGGAACGAGCTTTTCCGAGAGGAGAAGGTTCCGTATCTTTTCCGGAGAGAGCCATGGGACCTGGCGAAAGGAGTCGGGGCAGAACTCCTGCAGAAAGGCCGTAATTTTTCCGGCCTCTCCCGACCGGAGAGATCCCACCTGAAGTACCCGGTAATCTCCGGGGGGGGAGCCTTTCGTTTTGGAAAGCTCTTTCGGAACGGGAGGTTCTTCGAGAGAGAAGAAAAGATGATAGGCGTTTCCCGCCTCTCCCCGCTGGTGCAGCGAAACGAGGTCCGCCATCTTTTTCATGAGAAAAATACCCAGTTTCTCTTCGAGAAAATCCGGAGTCGGAGGGAGTTCTTCGTTCTGAAGCATCAGAGGATCGAGATGTCTTTGCTCGGAATCCGTAATAATCACCCGCACTCCCAGAGGAGCCCTGCGAAAGGAAATTTCCAGAGGCGGTGCCGCATGGGGGGTTTCCCGGAAAAGTGCCAGAAGAAGTTCCTCCAGGGCAAGTTCCATGCGGAGGCTGCGGTTTCGGGCTCCTCCGGAATTGATGAAGAAGCTCGTTCCCATTGTCAGAAGGGGAGGGAAAAAAGCGGGATGCCTCGGCAGGGTAACCGCAAGAGGTTCCTGGAAGGGAATCATGAATGGACACTCCTTTCTCGAAAGGGGAAATGGCGTGACCTTTCCGGGAAGTCACGATTGAGTCTATTCGCTCATTCTACCCTTACCGTTCGGGTATGGAAAGGGCTGGAAAACTCCCTGAAATGTTCAGAGGATTGGTTCCCGGGGAGGGAAATGAAAAATTTCGGGAAAGTTCCGAAGGAACTTTCCCGAAAGGAGAAACGAATTCGCCTTCCCGGAGTTTCGTTACAAGGCGTTCCGGAAAACCCGGGAAGGATCGTAGCGATTGGAGGGTTGTTTCTCCTCTCCGGAATACCCCAGGGCGATGAGGGCGAAGGGTACCAGATGCTCCGGAAGGTGCAGCAGATCTTTCATGCCCTTTTTGAGCCCCTCGTGGGGATGCACTCCCATCCAGCAGCTTCCCAGCCCTTGATGGGTCGCTTCCACCAACACGTTTTCCACCGCCGCGGCGCAATCCTGTTCCCAGAACATCTCCGCCTTCAGGTTTTCCGTGGTGCCGCAGACGAGAAAGGCCAGGGGGGCCGTAAGAAGCATCTTGGAGTAGGGATGGAATTCGGGAATGCCGTCGAGCAGCGCCCGGTCGTCGATCACCACGATAGCCCAGGGCTGCTGATTATGAGCGCTGGGAGCCGCCATGGCGGCCCGGAGAAGAACGTCGATCTTCTCCTCCTCCACGGGTTTGGGAAGATACTTCCGAATGCTTCGCCGCATAAAAACGGGACTGTTTTTCGTGTCCATGAAAAAGACCTCCTTTAATCGAGTATGGGAATATGCTGAAGAAAAGTTTTTGCGATGACCTTGAAATTGTACCAGAAAAAGGTCCACTTCTTTACCCCCCGTAAGAAGACGGGTGCGATTTCTCTTGAAATCTCTTATAATATGGGCCGTTTTCCGGAAAAACCTTTTTCGGGGTTCCGGAGTACATATATTCTACAAAAGGAGCGGATATGCATGACAGGGAAAGAAACCTTCGCGTTCAAAAGCGAGGGAAAGCAACTTCTGGATCTCATGATCCATTCCATCTATTCCAACAAGGATATCTTTCTCCGGGAGCTTATTTCCAACAGTTCCGACGCCCTGGACAAGCTTCGTCTCGAAGGGTTGACCCAGGAAGAACTCCGGCATTTTACCGAAGATCTGCACATTCGCCTCGAGGTGGATAGAGAGAAGCGGATTCTCTGGGTGTGGGACAACGGCATCGGCATGAACCGTCAGGAGATCATCGAGTTCATCGGCACCATTGCCAAATCCGGCACCAAGGAATTTCTCTCCATGCTGGAGAACCGGGAGGAAAAGGAACTCTCTCCGGAACTCATCGGGCAGTTCGGAGTGGGCTTCTACTCCAGCTTCATGGTGGCGGACCGGGTGGAGCTGGTAAGCCGCAAGGCCGGGGAGGACGAGGCCTGGAAGTGGGAATCCTCCGGAGACGGCACCTACAGCCTGGAGGAGGCTTCCCGGGAAGTTCCGGGAACTACCGTCATTCTGCATCTCAAGAAGGCGGACGAAGAGGAGAGCGTGAAGGATTATGCGGATCCCTTCGTTCTCCGGAGCATCGTCACCAAGTATTCGGATTACGTCTCCTGGCCCATTCGCATGAAGGGGGAGAAGGAGGAGGAAGAGGAAAAGGATGGGGAAGACGAGATCCTCAACTCCCGAAAGGCTCTCTGGATGCGTTCCGAGAAGGACGTCACCGAGGAGGAGTATAAGGAGTTCTATCATCACATCAGCCACGACTGGGGAGACCCCTGGGAGCGGATTCTCTACTCCGCCGAGGGAACCACTTCCTTCCGGGGGCTTCTCTTTATTCCCCGAAAGGCCCCCATGGATCTCTTTATTCGAGACGTGGAGCGAGGCATCTCCCTCTACATCCGGCGGATCTTCATTATGCAGGATTGCAAGGAGTTGATTCCGGAATATCTGCGTTTCCTCAGGGGGGTGGTGGATGCGGAGGATCTCTCCCTCAACATTTCTCGGGAGATCCTGCAGCAGGACCGGCATATCCGCATCATCCGGCGCAGTCTCACCCGGAAGGTGCTGGATACCCTCAAAAACGTTCTCGCCTCGGATCGTTCCCGGTACGAGGAATTCTGGAAGGAGTTCGGCCAGGTCCTCAAGGAAGGGCTTGTGCACGACGAGAAGAACCGGGAGGCTCTCCTGGGGCTCTGTCTCTTCGAGTCCAGCGAACAGGCGGGACTGGTAAGTCTGGAGGAATATCTGGCACGCCGGAAGGAAGGCCAGGAGGAGATTTATTTCCTCAGCGGCGAGCGAAAGGAAGCCCTGGGGTCTTCTCCCCATCTGGAGGCCTTCCGCAAGAAGGGGTATGAAGTGCTTCTCCTTTCGGATCCCGTGGATTCGGTGTGGACCCAGGCCTTTCCGGAATTTCAGGGCAAGAAATTCGTCTCCGTCGGCAAGGGGGACGTGGAACTCGGCACCCCCGAGGAGCTGGAGGAGGAGAAAAAGGAGCGGGAAGTCCAGAAGGAGAACTACGCTCCTCTCTTCGCCAAAATGCAGAGCCATCTGGGGGATCGGATCAAGGAGGTGCGCCTCTCCTCCCGATTGGTGGATTCCCCAGCGTGCCTGGTAGGGGATACCCACGACATGACTCCTCAGTTGGAGCGGATGCTCGCCGCCATGGGGCAGTCGGTGCCCAAGGTAAAGCGCATTCTGGAGCTGAATCCGGAACATCCCACGGTGAAGGGGCTTTTGCGCCACCTGGAGGATTCGGAATTTCCGGAATATGCCGAGGTCCTTTACGGCGAGGCCCTTCTCGCGGAGGGAGAGCAGCTTGAGGATCCCGGTTCCTTCAGCCGCAGCGTTTCCCGCCTTTTGAGCCGCCTTCTGGGGGAGGCCTAGTCCTGAAGGGGCAGGAGCAGTTCCGGGAGGGAACGGGAGATGCCTACGCTCCTCCCGTTCCCTATTCCTGGCAGGAGGAGGCGGTGGAGGCCCTTCGGGATCGAAGCGGGGTTCTTTCGGCCCCCACGGGATCCGGTAAAACCTGGGTGGCCTACCGGTGGGCCCATCTCCTGAACGCTTCGGGCCTACCGGGACATCCCAAGGAGCGGGTCATCTTTACCGCCCCCATCAAGGCTCTTTCCAACGAACGGTATCTCGACCTGCGTAAAATGGGGCTGGACGTGGGAATCGAGACGGGGGATTTCAAGAAGAATGCGGATGCCCCGGTGCTCTGCTGTACCCAGGAAATCTACACCCTCAAGTACGCGGGAAAGCGGAATATCCGGCTCGTGGTGGACGAATTCCACTACATCTTTACGGACTCCCCCCGGGCGCGAACCTACATGGATGGGCTCCGTCTCACGGATCCCGAGGTGCCCCTTCTCGTGATGTCCGCCACCTTCGGGGAGGCCTCCCGGGTGCAGGGCTATCTCGAAAGGGTGTTGCAAAGACCCTTCGTGCTTTTCGAAAGCCAGGCTCGCATCACGGAGCTGGTCTTTTCCAAGAAACCCGTTTCCCATCCTGCGGATATCCGGAACGCCCTGGTCTTTCTCTTCTCCCGCCAGGGAGTGGAGGAGATGGCGGAGCAGACCGCCCTTTGTCGGGAGCGGCTCTCCCGGGAGAAGATCGCCCGGATTCGTTTCATCGGGGATATTCTGGGAGTGAAAAAAATTCCCGGATCCCTTTTTTCCGGAGTGGGGCTCTATCACGGCAGCCTGCTTCCCCGGGAAAAGCTTCTGGTGGAAACCACCTTTCGGGAACGCCTTCTGGACGTGGTGGTGGGCACCGACGCCCTCGCCCTGGGGGTGAACCTCCCCGCAGAGTACGTTATCTTCGCCCAGCTCGCCTCGTACCACGATGATGCCCCCATCTCGAAAAATCACTTTCTTCAGATGGCGGGCCGGGCGGGGCGCAAGGGGCTTTACGAAAAGGGATACGTTACCTGGTTCGATCGGAGTCCCTGGGAAAATCGCTTTTACGATACCGGAGAGCTTTACCGGGAACTTCTCGAAAAGCCCTCGGAGCCTGCGGATATCCAGCTTTATCCCTCCTACGGTCGGCTTCTCCGGGAGGAGTGCACTCTTGAGGCGGAGGCCCGCATGATTGCCCGGTATTCCCTTCCCGAAGGGGACTATTGGGAGGTAATCCGGGAGATCCGCTCGGTGCTCCGCAAGGTGGGGAGCCTTTCGAAGCGCCTGGTGAAGCCCCATCTTCACAAAAAGTACCGCCATATTCTCGGGGAGATCTGGTTCGACGAAATGGAGTTGGAACAGAACATGAAAATAGCCCGGCTCTTCTGCCTTCAGGGAATGCCCCATGCCCTTTCGGCGGTGCGGCTCCTGGAGCCCTACGAGCGAAACCGGCTTCAGGCTCTGCTTCGGGTGAAGCGCCTTGCCAATGCCCTGCCCCGGGGATATGGTTTCAAGGGAATGGCGGTATTGGAAAAGGAAATCCATCGGGCGGATTCCACGGTGTTTACCTTCGAGGAGCGCCTTCAGGAAATCGAGGAAAGCCGACTCTTCTGAAGTTCGGAGCCGGAAGATGCCGGAACGGGAGGACTCCTCAGGATTCCCGGCGCTCCTCCCGCAGAAGCTCCCGCTCGAGCTGGAAAAGCTGTTCTCCCCGCCGGGGATCTACCTGGCGGAGCAGCTTTTCCCGGCAGATTCTGCCGAACTCCTCCCGGCTTCCCGAGTTCTTTCCCTTGGAGTCCGTCCAGCTCAGGCCCTTTTTCTTTCCAAGCCGGATGTCCAGATCGCAGAGCCGGGAGCCGTCCTCGGCATACTCCAGGCCGATCAGGATTTCCTTGATTTCCTCGGGAGGAAGAAAGGTGAAAAGCCGGATCCGATACACCTGGAGAGGAAGAAGCACCCGGCCGTAATCCTTTTCCCATGCCTCTCCGAGCACCAGCCCCACCCCGAGATCCACGAGAACCGTCATCACCCGTTTGTACTGAAGGAGATACCGTTCGTACTTGTCGTAGATCATGATGTTCACCTCGTACCAGTCCCGCTTTTCCATTCCCTGGTTCACGTACTCGAAGGCCCGGGCCCGGAGCTGCTGATAGAGGGTGTTGTACGGTACGGGGATGTCCAGAGCCTGGGAGTGGAACTCTTCCGGCGAAATGTTCCGGTTGAGCCGGGAGGGGGTAAAGCACACCCCCACGCCTTGCAGTTCCGAACGGTGGGAGGCGATGCGGTCAAGAGGCACCGGAGTTCCCGAAAAGTCTTCCCGGATCTGATCGAAAACCTTGGGAAGGTTTCCGGGAACCCGCATGAGAATAATCCGGGGGAGAAGCCGGACCTGCCCTACCTCGGCCTTCTTTCCCTCGTTGACGAGGAGGGCCAGCACCTGCTCCGGAGAGGTTTCGGAAAGAAGATACGCCTCCTCCCGTTCCTGTCCCTCGGGAAGGAGAACCACCGTATCCCCTGCGGTGGCGGTTCCCAAAAGGCAGGGGAGCCGATTTTTGCTCAAAGTGTGGTGGGGTTGCAGAAGAGAAAGAAA
Organism: uncultured Aminiphilus sp.; assembly: GCA_963666395.2. Taxonomy (GTDB): domain Bacteria; phylum Synergistota; class Synergistia; order Synergistales; family Aminiphilaceae; genus DAIPKP01. The sequence continues at coordinate 194,817 of CAXXQU010000002.1, read as the reverse complement.
CTGTTCCTCGGACATTTCCATTTCCATAACCCGACAGCTGCCCCGAAGAAGAGGAAGCATATTCGGTCACTCCTTTCCGGACCTCTTGAAGAAAAAATCACAAACCCATCTTGAATTTCCGAGACCGTGCGTCTCGCACGTATCGGGGATACTCGAAAAAGCGCCACTCCCGGGTGCATAGATTGTAGCAGCCGAACTTCTCCAGCCCGTTATGGCTTATGGCTTCCAAACCCTCCGGAGGCGGGCTGTCGTCGTGTCCGTAAAGGTAGAAATCCGCCTTTTCCCGGGGCAGATCCTCCGCCCGATGGCTCAACCCCATGGATACGCCCTTGCGGCGAAGAAGGGCGCTTTCGGGAAAGAGGGTGCTCCGGGGAAAAACACGCCGCAATTCCTCCAGATTATCGTGGTTTCCCAGAACGATGTAGGTGCGGGGGGAATCCAGAAAAGCCGCGAGTATGCGGACCCGACGGATATAAAGGGGCAGATCCCTTCGGCAGATGCCGATTTTTACCTCGTCCGCAAGATCTCCGGTATGGACGATTATTTCCGGAGCCAAAAGAGAGACGAGTTGTTTTAAGGGGCGGTAGAAGCTCGTGGGGGTATCGGAAACGTGAAGGAGCCAGGGACCCTTCTGGAGCCGCATCTCTCGAAGAAGTTCCTCTCTCTCCTCGAAAAAGGGAAGAAAGTTCGAGATTTTCAGTTTAGCCTGGCGCATCCAGTTCCGCATACTCCTTTCGGAAAGGGAATTCATGAAAATTCCTCCTCCGAGGTTTTGCGGCTTTTTTCATCGAGAAGGCGTATCCTTTTTTCAAGCTCCAGAATATACTGCTCCTTCTCGCTGTTCTGCTGTCCCAGAGAACAGAGTTCCTCGATGAGCCGGGCGTTATTCTTCTCCAGGGCTTCCATGTTGTTCTCCTGTTGGGAAATTTCCCGGTGCAGGGCATCCAGATACTCCTGGAGGGAGGTGAAAAACCTGCCCATCTCGTCTTTCCGGGAAAGGGCGAAAGACAAGGGCTTACGAGAAGGATTTTCTTCCTCCGCTTCTCTGCCGCTTTTCCGGGCCCTCTGGCGCCAGAGCGATAGAGAATCGGCTTTCTTCAGGCGGAAAAGCTTTTCCTGCCCCTCCAGAAGGGGCTGTCTCAGAAAGCGATGCAGTAAAAGGAGGAGCGACAGAAGAAAGGTGGTTCCGAAAAGAACGAAGGTGTAGAGAAAGGAACGCCGGAAAAGAAGCGTTTCCTCCTGAAGAGGCTGGATGTGCACGTAGGTTTCCACGCGCCCTTTGAAGGCCCCCTCGTAGAAGAGGCTGTCGTTGATGGAGTAGGCTCTTTTGGGAAGAGTGGAGCGGAAAAGGAGAAGGTCCGGTACGGGAAGCAGATCCCCCGTACCGGTGCGCCGGATGCTGGCGAGAAGGGTTCCCCGGGAATCGTACAGCAGAATTCCCAGAATGTGAGGATCGTTCATGTAGCTGTAGAGCACCTTGCGTATCTGGGAGGTGTCGTTATGCTGCACATGGGGTTCCAGTATTTTTCCCAGGCGTTGTGCATCTTGGGTTACTTCCTCTCGTGTGGTATAGTACAATGCCTTCCAAAGCTGTTTTTCCATGAAAAGCATGAAGGGAAAAGCGGTAACTCCGAAGAGAACCGCGGCTGCAAGGGCTACGTAGACGAGAAAGCTTTTCGATCCCATGATTTATCTCCTTGGCCGAGAGGGTTCGGTGTTCGGAAGTCCATTTTATGAAGTTTCCTCTACAGTATACCTCCAATTCGAGACCTGGGGGATGAAAAATATGCAATTTGTGGTTCCTCGGTAGTGTTCTAGGCTCATGAAAAAGTGGCAGAATATCGTTGTCCCGGGAATCTACGCTCTTCGGGTTCTGGAAGAGGCGTTGCGGCGCTGGTTCGGACACCGGACCTGGCTCTATGCGGGATCCGTGGCTTTTTATGCGGTTCTTTCGGCTCTTCCGGTGCTTTTGTTGGGGCTCTACGTGCTGGGGTGGTTCGTAGGTGTGGGGCCTGCTCGGGAAATACTGCTGTCCTCCCTCCGGGCAACCTTCGGAGAGGAGGGGTGGGAGTTGGCCCAGGGTTTTCTCTCGGTTCCCCGTCTTGCGGGGCCTTCGGGGAATCTCCTTTCCTCCTTCATCTTTCTGCTCTCCCTCGTACTCGGGGCCACCCGGTTCGGGGTGGCTCTTCGATATGCTTTGGAGAGCCTCTGGATTCCTCCGGATCATTTGCGGAAATACGGGTTTTTCGGCTGGATTTCCACGCGTCTTCGTTCTCTCCTTCTCGTTCTGGCGGGGGAGACGGTGCTTTTCGTGGTTCCTTCTCTGGGGTTTCTTCTGGAGGAACTGCGGGAGTTTCTGCATCTTCTCTTTCAGGGGACCCCCGTTCTGTCTCTTCTGCCTCTCCTTCTGCTCGTCATGGACACCTTGGGAGGCTTCGTTCTGGTGGCCTCCATGCTTTGGGGAATATACTACGGCATTCCCCGTTTTTCCGTCTCCCCCGGAGAGGCCCTGGCGGGAGCCCTTGTGGGAAGCGGTATCTTTACCCTGGGAAAACATGCGGTCTTTCTGATGATTTCCAGAAGCCTTTTTTCCTCTCTCTATGGTATCGTAGGAATGTTCATGCTTTTTCTTTTATGGATCTATTTCATGGCCCAGGTGACCCTTTTCGGAGCTCAATATGCCCGAGCCTGGGGAGAACTGCACAAAAAAATTTTTCCGTTCCCTGATAAGGAGGATGCGAAATGGACGCGAAAAAAATAGAGGAGCGGGTAGTGAAGATCATCCGACGGGAGCTTGATGTGGATGCCTCCCGGGAGGTGCTCATGTCCACTACCTTGGAAAGCCTGGATTTCGATTCTCTGAACATGATGGACGTGGTGCTGGAGATCGAGCAGGAGTATTCCATCCGGGTGGGCGAAGAGGAGCTGGAGTTTTTTCTTTTCGTGGGAGATCTGGTACGGTACGTACAGAGAAAAGTGGCTCTCCGGGAGCAGGGGCGGAACAACGCCGGAATCTTTCCGAAAGAGGCGGAGGAAAAGGCGTAAGCCGAGCCCTCTCTTCGGAAAGATTCTTTTTGCCCGGAGGAGGCCCTAATTTTCAGTGCGGAGGGTCTTTTGAACGTCTCGAATGAGATTGTCGATATGCCGCAGCATGGCTTCCTCCGCCTGATCGGGGTCTTTCCTGGCGATGGCCCTGGCGATGGCCTGATGATCTCCTCCCAGTACGTACCCTTCCCCCTCCCGGGAGCGGATGGAGATGAAGATGTTCCGGATTGCCGCGTTCTGCCGCACCAGTTTCAGGGCCGCCGCGAGGACATCGTTTTTTGCGGCCCCTGCGATGGATTCGTGAAAAGTTCGGTCCATCACCGCCACCTGAGTGTTTCCCTTGGTATGATTATCCAGGATATCCCCGTAGGTGAGAATCTTGGCGATATCCTCCTCGCTTCCCCGTAAAGCCGCCAGACGGCTCGTCTCCCGTTCGATAGCCCGGCGGGCGAAGAGCACGTTTAAAAGCCGTTCCGGCGAATGCCCCCGGAGGGTTTGAAAAAAATCTTCCGCCAAGGAACGCTGATGTTCCTCCTGATTCCATTCCCGTACCAGGATCTGTCCCTTTTCCGAAAGAATCCGCCCCTTGTTGCTCACCTGCTGGGCATACCCCTTTTGCTCCAGGGTCCAGAGAAGTCTTCCCGCAGTAGCCATGCTGACTTCCACTCCCAAAGATTCCAGAGCCAGGGAAAGAGCGCTGGCCCCCAGGGGTTTTTTCGTTTCCTGGAGAATGGAGAGTGCCGCATGCTCCAGAGATTTTGCATGTTCCCCCATAAAAAATCCTCCTTACGAACTCCTTTCGGAGAAACGGAACTTCCGAGAAGGAAAACTTGTCATTGATGATGAGTGTTTATACTTTACTAAAGCTTTGAAAGTGCGTCAAGGCGGTTTTGAGGGCTTCCGAAAACGGGAACTCCATAAATTTCCCTTTCCGTCGTTTGCCTTGGAAAAACTGCTTTTGCGTCTGTTCCCCGAGAGGGAGGTCCTGTTTTTCCGACGGTTCTCCCATAGTATATTGACCGAATTTTGGATTCTTTTCGAAAAGAGGCCTTTCCAAAAGGGAACTTTTTTCCTATAATTGATCTCGTGAACTTTGAAAGCGCCCCCTTTGAATAGTCATCTTTGATGAGTTAAAAGCGGGGCATGGTGCTGAAGTCCGAGGACAGGGGGTGACCGAAAACCCGGAAGATCATGCAGTCTATCTTTTCGTGTGGCGCGGTGGTGCGGATTGAAGTTGCAGAAACCCTGGTTGAGCTATCCCGGAAAGGGGGAAGAATATCGTGAAAATGCGTAAGAGCGTACTGATGTGGAGTATGGTCCTGATGGTCCTTATGGTGGGAGCCGCAGGAGCCCTGGGAGGAGAAAAGGTCATTCAGATTGCGGGGTTCGAGCCCGGCACGTGCGACGTGCAGAAAACCACCTCGGAATATTTCGTTCCCATAAACTGCTACGATCGCCTCGTGGAATGCGTTACCGGAGCGAGCGGCTATCCCGAGCTGGTACCGGGGCTTGCGGAGAGCTGGGAGGTTTCCGAGGACGGCCTGGTGTACACCTTCCATCTCCGGAAGGGCGTAAAGTTCCACAACGGCGAGGAGATGACCGCGGATGACGTGATCTACACCTTCGACCGCATGCTCGATCCCGAGACCAAGGCTCTGAACACGAATAACTTCGACTACGTTCTCGGCGCCCAGGCCCGACTGGACGGAAAGGCCGATTCCACCGAAGGCCTCAAGGCCCTGGACGACTACACATTGCAGATCACTCTTCGGGAACCCTTCGCTCCTTTTCTGGCTCGGCTTTCGGACTACGCTTCCAGCGTGTACAACCGGGAATTTACCGAAGAGGTGGGGCAGGATTTCGGGCTTTCCGCGGAAACCGTTTGCGGTACCGGTCCCTTCAAGCTTACGGAGTACGTCATCAACGATCATCTCGTGCTGGAAGCCTTCGACGACTACTATCAGGGGCGTTCCAAAATCGACAGGGTAGTGGCCAAGATCATTCCCGACGCGGAAACCATGCGGATGATGTTCGAAACCGGAGAGATCGACATTTTCGACTGCGATCAGGCCATTTCCCAGCTTCCCTACTTCCTGGAGAGTCCCAAATGGAAGGATTGCATCCATAAGGGGCTTCGGGTGGGAATCTACTACGTCCATTTGAACCAGCTCAAGGAGCCCTTCACGGACGTGCGGGTGCGTAAGGCCTTCCAGATGGCGGTGGACCGCCAGAAGATCCTGGACAGCATGTTCCACGGGGACGGGGTGCTCGCGAACGGCCTTATGCCCAAGGGGCTCATCGGCTACAATCCCGATATTCAGCCCATCGAGTACAATCCCGAAAAGGCCAAGGAGCTTCTCGCCGAGGCGGGATATCCCGACGGCGTGAACATGGCTCTCGTGCAGGTGGCGAGCTGGTCCAGCAAGTGGGTGCGTATGAACGAAATCATTCAGGCCATGGCGAAGAAGGCGGGCTTCAACGTGGAGATCAAGCAGATGGACGAGGCTTCCTATTACTCCATCCGCAACAAGGGAGAGATGGATCCCTACACCCAGAGCTGGTCCTTCGGCGTGAACGATCCGGACAGCATCTTCTACATGTTCTTCGCGGATAACGACGGAGGACGCCATCGTTCCTGGAACAACCAGAACAAGCAGTCCATCGAGGATATCAAGCGGGCCCGCACCATCATCAACCCCGAAGAGCGCATTGCCCTCTACCGGGCCATCGAAAAGACCCTGGTTCAGGACGACGCGGCGATTCTTCCCCTCTTCTCGGTGGATCACCTCTACGTGGTGAATCCCAAGATCAAGGGATTCCAGGTCCCCTGGACGGGGTGGAGCGACATGAGCTACTACGGCATGGACATCGAGGAATAGCCCCCGGGGCTTTCTCTCTTACCTGACGGAACGTGAAGGCGTCGCGGGGGCCTTCCCCTGCGACGCCTTTTACAAAGACGAAAAAGTAGGTGAATCCATGGGACGTTACATTCTTCGGCGGCTTCTTATTTCCATTCCCGTTCTTATCGGTATTACCTTTCTGCTTTTTTTCCTTCTCAACGTCATTCCGGGAGATCCCGTGGCCCTTATGCTCAAGGAGAAGGCGGATCCCGACGTGATCGCCCGGGTTCGGACCCAGATGCATCTGGACGATCCCTGGCCGGTGCGGTACGTGCGTTTTCTCGGGGGAGCTGTCAGGGGGGATCTCGGAGTTTCCTACAAACTTCGCCGCCCCGTGTCCAGCCTCATTCTGAAGGCCTTTCCCAACACCTTGATGCTGGCCATGGCGGCAGCTCTGGTGGCGTGGCTCATCGGTATTCCCGCGGGAATCCTTTCGGCGGTGAAACAGTACTCTCTGCCGGATCATTTCTTTATGGGTTTTTCCCTGCTGGGGGTTTCCATGCCCGTCTTCTGGTCCGCTCTTCTTTTCCAGTACGTTTTCGGAGTGAAATTGCATTTGCTCCCCGTGGCGGGTTTCTACGGATGGCAGTATCTCATTCTTCCCGCCATTGTTCTGGGGTGGAGTTCCTGCGGTACCGTGGCCCGGCTTACCCGCTCCAGCCTGCTGGAGGTGATGCGGTCCGACTACATTCGTACCGCCCGATCCAAGGGAGTGCGGGAACTAATGGTCATTTCCGGGCACGCCCTCAAAAATTCCCTTCTGCCGGTGATTACCATCATGGCCATGCAGGTGGCCTTCCTTCTTTCGGGGTCCGTCATTACCGAGAGTATCTTCGGCATTCCCGGAGTGGGGCGCATCGCCATCATGGCCATTCAGAACCGGGATATGCCCCTTCTTCAGGGGTCCGTCCTCTTTACCACGGTGCTCGTCATTCTGGGCAATCTCGTGGCGGATCTGCTCTATTCCACTCTGGATCCCCGGATCCGGTGCGATCGGTAGGAGGTGCGCGGTATGGAAGCGGTTAAAAACATTTCTTCCGAAAACAACGGAAAGCCCGAACAGTCCCTGGAGGAACGTCTGGGAGTTCCCTCCCTTTTTCAGGATCTTATCCGGGCTTTTCGGCAGAACCGCATGGCCTTCCTCGGTCTTCTGATGGTCCTTTTTCTGGCGGTGCTCGCCGTGGCGGCGCCGGTGATCACTCCCTACGACCCCTACGAGGTGGATCTGGAGAATGCGCTTCTGGCGCCGAGCTGGAGCCACTGGTTCGGCACGGACATGTTCGGCCGGGACCTTCTCACCCGGGTTATCTACGGAGCCCGGATCTCCCTGGTCATCGGTCTGGTGCCGAGCTTCTTCTCCATGTTCATCGGAGCGGTGCTCGGCATTCTGGCGGGGTACTACGGGGGATGGACGGATTTCTGGATCATGCGCCTGGCGGATATGGTTCTCGCTTTCCCCTCCCTTCTTCTGGCCATGTGTTTCATGTATACCCTGGGGGCCACCCTTTTCAACATCTTCATCGCCTTGAGTCTGGTGGGGTGGGCTGGCACCGCCCGGGTGGTGCGCTCCCAAACCCTCTCCTTCAAGGAGAAGGAGTTCGTCGAGGCCGCCCGGGCCATCGGCGTGAGGCGCCGCACCATCATGCTCCGGCATATCTTTCCCAACTGTCTTCCCGCTCTGGTGGTGCTCTTTACCCTCCGCATTCCCCAGGCCATCATGTCCGAGGCTTCTCTGAGCTTTCTCGGAGTGGGAGCCCAGCCGCCCACGCCGAGCTGGGGGCTTCTGGTTTCCCGGGGCAAGGAGTTTCTCTTTTCCGCTCCCTGGGTGGCGATTCTTCCGGGGGTGGCCATTCTTCTTACGGTATTGGCGTTCAACTTCATGGGAGACGGTCTGCGGGATGCCATCGATCCCTACATGAAGGACTAGAGAAAGGGGGAGCACCAGTGAACGAGAACACTCTGCAAGTGCGCAATCTCAAAACCCATTTTTATACCAGCCGGGGAGTGGTTCCCGCAGTGGACGGAGTTTCCTTCGACGTTCCCCGGGGAAAGATTACGGGGCTCGTGGGAGAGTCCGGCTGCGGTAAAAGCGTTACCTCCCTTTCCGTCATGGGGCTCGTGGCTCCTCCGGGGCGCATCGTGGAGGGGGAAATCCTCTTCGACGGTATGGATCTCGCCCGCAAGTCTTCTCAGGAGATGTGCTCTCTTCGGGGCAAGGATCTCTCCATGATATTCCAGGAGCCCATGACATCCCTCAATCCGGTGCACACCGTGGGAAAACAGGTAGGAGAGGTGCTGCGGCTTCACACGTCCATGAAAAAAAAGGAGCGCCGGGATGCGGTGATCCACATGCTGGATCTCGTAGGTATTCCCGAGGCTGCCTCCCGTTATCGAGCTTATCCCCACCAGCTTTCCGGCGGGCTTCGCCAGAGGGTGATGATCGCCATGGCGTTGATCTGCGAGCCGAAACTCCTCATTGCGGATGAGCCCACCACGGCGTTGGACGTTACCATTCAGGCCCAGATTCTTCAGCTCATGCTGGACCTTATGCGCCGCATTCATACCTCCATCATCCTCATAACCCACGATCTTGGAGTGGTGGCGGAGGTGTGCGACTACGTAAACGTCATGTATGCCGGAAAGGTGGTGGAGTCCGCTCCGGTCTTCGAGCTTTTCGAAAATCCCCTGCACCCCTATACGGAAGGGCTTCTCCGGTCCATTCCGAGCATCGAAAACGGCGGAGAGCGGTGTAAGCTCCATACCATCGAAGGCTCCGTGCCGAGCCTGCTGCATCTTCCCCGGGGCTGTGCCTTCGCACCCCGGTGCGACCGGGCCCTTCCCCGATGTTTCGAGGAGATCCCGGATCTGGGGAGCCTGGAAGGGGATCATCGGGTTCGATGCTGGCGCATCGCCACCGAAGCGGGGGGGAGTGCCGCATGAAGCCCCTTCTTCAGGTGGAAAATCTGGTAAAGCATTTTCCCGTATCTCCGGGAGTTTTCGGAGGAGCCGGAGGAGTGGTGCATGCGGTGGACGGTGTGACCTTTACGGTGGAGCGCCGGGAGACCTTCGCGCTGGTGGGAGAGTCGGGATGCGGTAAAACCACTCTGGGAAGGTTGTTGCTCCGGCTGCTCGAAAAGACCGAAGGAAAGGTCTTTTTCCAGGAGCAGGAGATTTTTTCCCTCTCTCCGGAGAAACTGCGAGTTCTTCGAAAAAAAATGCAGATCATCTTTCAGGATCCCTACGCATCCCTGAACCCCCGTATGCGAATCCGCTCCATTCTCGCGGAGCCCTTGGAAACCCACACCAAACTTTCACAAACCGAAATCCGTTCCCGGGTGGCGGAACTGCTGGACCTGGTGGGGCTTTCTCCCGAAGCCATGGCGAAATATCCCCATCAGTTCAGCGGAGGGCAGCGCCAACGGGTGGGCATCGCCCGGGCTCTGGCGCTGAATCCGGAATTTATCGTCTGCGACGAGGCGGTTTCGGCTCTGGACGTTTCCATTCAGGCCCAGATTCTGAACCTCCTCAAGGATCTTCAGGAGCGGTTTTCCCTCACCTACCTCTTCATAACCCACGATCTCAGCGTGGTACGGCATCTGGCGGACCGGGTGAACGTCATGTTTCTGGGAAAGAGCATGGAAATCGGGAGCACCGCCGACATCTTCGCCTCTCCCCGGCATCCCTACACCAAGTTTCTCATCTCCGCGGTGCCTGTGCCGGATCCCCGGAAAAGGGATCGGGAGAAGATGATCCTCCAGGGAGATATTCCAAGCCCCATCAACCTCCCTCCGGGATGCCGCTTCCATACCCGGTGCCCCTACGCACAGCCCCTGTGCCGGGAGGAGGAGCCTCCCTTCGTCTTCGCCGGAGGCCGTGGCGTGGCCTGTCATTATCCCCTGAATTAAAGGGGACTCTAGGGAAACACATATACGAAAGGACGATGATGTACTCATGCGAAAGGTTCCGGCTCTTCGGCCAGGAGATACCATAGGGTTTATCGCTCCCTCCAGCCCCACCCCCCGCAAACAGTTGGAGCGGAGCATCGAGATAACCGAGGCCCTTGGGTTCAATGTCGTGGTGGGAGAGAGCTGCTACGCCTCCTGGGGATATCTTGCGGGGGCCGACGATCTTCGGGCGGGGGATATCAACCTCATGTTCGCGGACCCCGCCATTCAGGGAATCTTCTGCGTTCGGGGAGGAGACGGGGCCACCCGGCTTCCCGAACGGATCGACATGTCCCTTCTCCGCAACAATCCCAAGGTCTTCCTCGGATACAGCGATATTACGGTGCTTCATCTCATGATTCTCAAGGAGGCGGGATTCTGCACCTTTCACGGTCCCATGCCGAGCACGGAATTCGTCAAGGACACCTTCGAGGGGTACGTCAAGGATTCCTTTCTCCGGGCTCTCATGAGCACGGAACCCCTGGGGGACATCCTTCCCTACGAAGGGGCTCCTTCCATGCGAGGGCTCGTGGGGGGAACCGCGGAGGGGGAGATTGTGGGGGGATGCCTCGCCCTGATCTGCGCCCTTCTGGGAACTCCCTGGGAGATCGATACCAAGGGAAAGATCCTGGTTTTCGAGGATATCAACGAAGAGCCCTACCGAATCGACCGCATGCTCTGTTCTCTGCGAATGGCGGGAAAACTTCGGGATGCCGCGGCCATCGTGGTGGGGCAGATCGAAAAGGCGGAAGCCAAGGAGCCCGAGAAAAGTCTTACTCTCGAGGAAGTCTGGCAAAGCCATCTGGCTTGCCTGGACAAGCCGGTTCTTATGGGAGGATGTTTCGGACACGGAATCAAGAAGGCCACGCTTCCCTTGGGAGCTCGGGCTCGGGTGGATGCCACGAAAGAAATTTTTACCGTTCTTGAATCCGGGGTATGTTAAGAAAAGAGGATTTGGACATGAGACTTTATATAAGCTGTGATATGGAGGGAGCCACGGGAGTGGTGCATCCCGACCAATGTACTCCCGGCAAGGAACCCTATGCCTTCGGGCGGCACTGGCAGCTTCAGGATGCCCTGGCGGTGATCCGGGGAGCCTTTCAGGGAGGAGCCCGGGAAATTCTGCTAAACGATTCCCACAACGGCATGAAAAACCTGGATATCGGAGCCCTTCCCGGAAAGGTGAGCCTTCTCAGCGGCACTCCGAAGCCCTTCAGCATGATGGAGGGAGCCAAGGGATGCGACGCTATCTTTTTCGTGGCCTATCACGCCAAGGCGGGAACCCATCGGGGAGTTCTGGATCACACCATGAGCATGGCCATCCACGAGGTTTCCCTCAACGGCCGTTCCGTGGGAGAACTCGGAGTCAACGCAGCCCTGGGGGCCTATTGGGGAGTGCCGGTACTGCTCGTTACGGGGGATTGTGCGGTTTGCGAGGAGGCTCGGAACTTCTTCTCCCATCCCGTGATCGCCTGTTCCGTGAAAAAGGGGGTGGGGCGCCATGCGGCGGAATTGCTGCATCCCGAGGAAAGCGCCTCCCTCCTGGAAAATTCCGCCCGGATGGCTCTGGAGCAGGCCCATCGGGATCAGGCCAAGGAGGCTCTGAAGCGAGAAGAAGAGTACCGTCTTCGGGTTACCCTGGCTTCCAGCTTCTGTGCGGACAAGGCGGAGGTCTTTCCCGGAGCGGTCCGGGTGGACGGGCGGAGCCTGGAGTATTCCAGCCCTTCCATGGAGGATGTCTATCTTTGGTTCCGGGGAGTTATATCCCTGGCGGGATGAGGATGCTATACTCTTGAAGTCCTTTACGGACAAATCCGAAGCGTAACGAGGGAGGGAGTATCGTGATTCGAGTTCTCGACAGGAGCCACGAGAATTTTTTCGCTTTTGAAGTGGAAGGGGTCGTCACGAAAGAGGAGTTGGAAGAGCTGGGCAATCGGTTGGAGAAGGTCATCGAAACTTACGGAACCCTTCATTGGATGTGCGTCTGGAAATCTCTTCACTATGAAAATCTTCGGGCCTTTTATGCGGACATGATGTGGATGTTCCGGCACCTGAAGCATTTTGGTCGTATGGCCATGGTGGGAGATAGTTGGTGGAAAAAACTTCTGGTAGAAGCGGATGGGCTTTTTTTCGGAGAGAAATATTTCGATCTTTCTCAAACTGAGGATGCCTGGGCTTACGTGGAAGGAAAATAGATGCCGGAAAGATTTTTTCCGGAAAATAAGAAAAGAGGGAGCTTTTCGTGTCGAAACGAGCCATCGTGGGAATCGGGGGCAATGAAACCCACACGTCCAAGGGGCAGATCCGCTGCGATATGCCCTATGCCTATGTCCGGGCGGTGGAAGATGCCGGAGGAATTCCCCTGGTGCTTCCCCAGCTTCGCAATCTCGAGGCTCTGGAGGAACAGCTCCGGAGAGTCCATGGAGTGCTTCTTCCGGGAGGGGGAGACGTGCATCCCCTTCTTTGGGGGGCGGAGCCGGAACGGGGATTGGGAGACACCTTTCCCTTTCTAGACCGCTTTCAGATTGCCCTTACCCGGAAGGCTCTGGAAAGAGATCTGCCTCTTCTGGGAATCTGCAGAGGAGTTCAGGTCCTCAACGTAGCTCTGGGGGGGACCCTGGTGCAGGATCTTCGGACCTCCTCCGAGGCCTGGATGCAGCATACCCAGAGTGCGGGCATTTCCTACGCCTCCCATTCGGTGATCCTCGAAGAGGGTTCCCTGTTGCGGAGTCTCTGGGGCGAGCGGGTGGAGGTAAACAGCTTCCATCATCAGGCTGTGCTGAAGCCCGGAGAGGGCCTTTCCGTGGCGGCCCGGTCCCCGGACGGCGTCATCGAAGCTCTGGAAGGAAAGGACAGCCCCTTCGTGGTAGGAGTGCAGTGGCATCCCGAAGGTATGGTGCCCGAGGACGAAGGGATGGCACTCCTTTTCCGGCGTTTCGTGGAAGCCTGCGAGGCTTTTGCGGAAAAATAGCGAGCCCATACATTCTTTGTGAAGCCGCTCTGCCAATAAAAAACATCTCCGGGGGAATTTCCCCGGAGATGTTTTTTATTGGCAGATAAACAGATGTACGTTGCGGCTATCCCGAAAAATCTATTCCCAGGGCATATCCGCCAGATACTTGTACATCTTCCAGTTTTGCTTGATATTTTTCTGAGCCATCTCGATAAGAGCTTTGGACTCCTCGGGATGGGCCCGCTTCAGCATGTTGTACCGGTTTTCGCCGTAGACGTACTCCTCCAGCGAAAGGGTGGGTTCCTTGCTGTCCAGAACGAGGGGGTTCTTGCCTTCCATAGCCAGCATGGGGTTGTACCGCATGAGGATCCAATGCCCTGAATCCACTGCCTGCTTCTGGTGAACCAGTCCCGTTTCGAGAGCGAAACCGTGGGCGATGCAGTGGGAGTAGGCGATGATAATGGAGGGGCCGTCATAGGCTTCGGCTTCCCGGAAAGCCTTGATGGTCTGGGCGTCGTTGGCTCCCATGGCTACCCGGGCCACGTAGCAGGATCCGTAGGTCATGCAGATCCGGGCGAGGTCCTTCTTGCCCATGGGCTTGCCGCCGGCGGCGAACTTTGCCACCGCCCCCATGGGAGTGGATTTGGACATCTGTCCCCCCGTGTTGGAGTACACTTCGGTGTCGAGAACCAGAATGTTCACGTTCCGGTTGGAGGCCACCACGTGGTCCAGCCCGCCGTAACCGATATCGTAGGCCCAGCCGTCACCGCCGAGGATCCAGACGCTCTTCTTGATGAGATAGTCCGCCACGCCGAGAAGCACCTTGGCATCCGCTTCCTTGGAGTTGGCGAGGACTTTGCGAAGCTCCTCCACGTTCTTCCGCTGGGCTGCGATGCCCTCGTCGCCGCTCTGGTTGGTTTCGAGAAGGGCCTTGACGAGTTGTTCTCCGATAACGTCCTTGAGACGCACCACCAGTTCCCGGGCGAACTCTTCGTTTTTGTCCACCGCCAGGCGCATGCCCATACCGAACTCCGCGTTATCCTCGAAGAGGGAGTTGGACCAGGAAGGACCATGGCCTTCGTTGTTCACCGCCCAGGGGGTGGTGGGGAGGTTGCCGCCGTAAATGGAGGAGCAACCCGTGGCGTTGGCGATGAGAGCCCGATCGCCGAAAAGGGTGCTGAGAAGTTTCACGTAAGCGGTTTCACCGCATCCCGCACAGGCGCCGGAGAACTCGAAGAGAGGCCGCAGAAGCTGCACGTCCTTCACGGTGTTGAGGTTCAGTTCGCCCCGGGCGGCATCGGGAATATCGAGGAAGAACTCCCAGTTCTTCTTCTCCTCTTCCCGGATGGGAGGCTGGGAAACCATGTTGATGGCTTTCTTGCCCTCTTCGGTTTTGTTCCTGGCAGGGCAGTTGATTACGCAAAGGCCGCAGCCCGTGCAGTCTTCCGCCGCCACCTGGAGGGTATATTTCTTGCCCTCGAACTGCTTCCACTTGGCACCGGTGGACTTGAAGGTTGCAGGGGCATTCTTGAGAAGCGCCTCGTCGTATACCTTGGCCCGGATAACTCCGTGGGGGCATACCAGGGAGCACTTGCCGCACTGGATACAGACGTTGGGATCCCAGGCGGGAACTTCCAGAGCCACGTTCCGTTTTTCCCACTGGGTGGTGGCGGTGGGGAAGGTGCCGTCCGGAGCGAAGGCGCTGACAGGAATGGAATCCCCCTCCAGGGCGATGATGGGGCCCGCGATCTTCTTGACTTCTTCCGGGGCCTCCGCAGGTACCGGCGCGAGAAGGTCGAAGCTACTGGTGACCTTGCCGGGAACCTTTACTTCATGAAGATCCTCCAGGGTGGCGTCCACGGCGGCGTAATTCTTCTGCACCACCGCTTCGCCCTTCTTGCCGTAGGTTTTCTGGATGGCCTTCTTGATGGCCGCGATGGCTTCTTCCCTGGGAAGAATGCCGCTCAGGGCGAAGAAACAGGTCTGCATGATGCCGTTGATGCGGACTCCCATGCCCGTTTTGGCGGCCACTTTGTAGCCATCGATGACGTAGAACTTGATATTTTTGTCGATGATCCGCTGCTGGGTGAGCTTGGGAAGGTGATCCCAGACTTCCTCGGGGCCGTAGATGCTGTTCAGCAGGAAGGTGGAGCCTTCTGCGGCATCCTTAAGCATGTCCAGCTTCTCCATGAAGGTGAACTGGTGGCAGGCGATGAAGTTGGCGGAGTTGATGAGGTAGGGCGAACGGATCTTGTTGGGGCCGAAACGGAGATGGGAAACCGTAACGCCTCCGGACTTCTTGGAGTCGTACACGAAGTAGCCCTGGGCGTGATTGTCCGTATTGCCTCCGATGATCTTGATGGAGTTCTTGTTGGCTCCCACGGTGCCGTCGGAACCGAGGCCGTAGAAGAGGCAGCGGGTGGATTTGGGATCCGCCGTGGAGAAGTGGGGATCGTAGTCCAGGCTCATGTGGGTGACGTCGTCGTTGATGCCCACGGTAAAGCGCTTCTTGGGGTCCTCCTTGCCGAGTTCGTCGAAAACCGCTTTCACCATGGCGGGGGTGAACTCCTTGGAGGAGAGACCGTACCGGCCGCCGATGATGGTTACGCCGCAACGCTCTTCCCGAAGGGTATTGGCCACGTCGAGGAAGAGGGGTTCTCCGTCCGCTCCGGGTTCCTTGGTGCGATCCAGCACCGCCACGGCCTTCACGGATTCCGGAAGGGCCTTCAGAAGATGTTTCGCCGAGAAGGGACGATAGAGACGGACCTTGACGAGTCCCACCTTTTCGCCCTTGCCCACGAGGTACTCCACGGCTTCGTGAGCGGTTTCGGCGCCGGAGCCCATGAGGATGACCACTTTCTCCGCATCCGGAGCGCCCACGTAGTCGAAGAGATGATACTCCCGGCCCACCACCTTGGCGAACTTCTCCATGGCTTTTTCCACGATCTCGGGACAGGCGTCGTAGAAGGGATTACAGGCTTCCCGGGCCTGGAAGAAGTGATCCGGATTCTGGGCGGTACCGCGAAGAACGGGTTTTTCCGGGTTCAACGCCCGGGCCCGAACCTCCGCCACCTTGTCGTCATCGATCATGGCGCGCACATCTTCCCGGGTGAGCTGTTCCACCTTGTGGACCTCGTGGGAGGTGCGGAAGCCGTCGAAGAAGTGCACGAAGGGAATCCGGGATTCCAGGGTAGCCGCCTGGGCGATGAGGGCCAGATCCATAACTTCCTGCACGCTGTTGGAAGCCAGGAAGCCGAAGCCCGTGCTCCGGGCGGCCATCACGTCGCTGTGATCGCCGAAAATGGAGAGGGCATGGGTGGCCACGGTACGGGCGGTAACGTGGAACACCGTGGAGGTAAGTTCTCCCGCGATCTTGAACATGTTGGGAATCATCAGGAGAAGTCCCTGGGAGGCGGTAAAGGTGGTGGTGAGAGCCCCCGCCTGAAGGGCTCCGTGTACTGCTCCGGAAGCGCCGCCTTCGCTCTGCATTTCCGTTACCTGGGGGATGGTTCCCCAGAGGTTGGTCCGATTCTCGGAAGTCCACTGATCGGACCATTCGCCCATGGGGGAAGAGGGGGTGATGGGATAGATGGCGATAACCTCATTCGTCATATGAGCGATATACGCCGCAGCTTCGTTCCCATCAACAACTACATAGGGTCTGGCCATGTTGCCTACCTCCTTATAGATAGTCCGGCATACCGTGGCATGTGCCACAGATATAGCCGGAATGAGTCTGCCCGGAAAAAGGGTATTGCATTTTCCGTGGCCCACACCAATTAGACGGAAGTTTCACAAGGGCCGGAGCAAAACAAAATTTCTTCCCTTGCATTCCGTCTTTACCGTCAACTTTCGTTTTATGGGGCCAAACAAAATATCCTCTACTTTCAAGTATTATACGGCACAATGCTTGAAATGTATAGACGAAACCGACAAATACGTTTTTTTAACAAATGTTTTTTCGAAGGCTCTTTTCCGCATGGGAAAAGGTTTTGTGAAACTTTTTTCGCCATGTCAAGAGCGTGGCAATAAAAAAGTTATTTCGAAATCTTTCCGAAAATCTCCTTGGGGTTCTCTCGCGAAAGTTTCGCAAGGGCATCCCTTCCCCGAAGCAGTCGCCAGAGACTTTCCGTGAAAGGAACCGCAACGCCCGCCCTGCTGCCCCGGAGAACCACCTCTCCGCCGATGGCGTCGATCTCGGTGGGACGCCCCGCCTCCAGGTCCTGGAGCATGGAACTCTTGTTGGATCGGGTTTTCTCGCAAACCTCGAGGCATCTTTCCCATGCCCCTTCGAAATCGAGAAGAACTCCTTCGCTTCGGGCCACCTCCAGGGCCTCCTTCAGAAGAGCCCGCATGAGATATTGCAGGTCCTCCGAGTTTAAAAGATGGTTGTTGGAACATCCCGTCAGGGCGGAGACGGGGTTGATGGAGGCGTTGAGAAGCAGTTTTTCCCAGAGAGGGAAGCGGGGATCTTCCCGAAGAGCCGTATGAAAACCCACCTCCTCGAAAAGCCGCTGTAAAAAGAGAAGATTCTCTCCTTTCCGAAGAGGTCCCAGCACCAGTTCCCCCTCACCTCCCGCATGCACCGTTCCTTCTTTATCCAGCCAGGCCCCGTAGGTGCAGGGGCCCAGAACGATTCGATCCGCTCTGTATTCTTTGGCCAGAATCTCCGCATTTCCCAGGCCGTTTTGCAGGGTTACGGCCCAGCCGTCCTTTTGCAGGAGCCTGGGTACCAGAGAAGCGATGGAGGACGTGGCATAGGCCTTTACCGTTACGATGACCACAGAGGCGGGGGCCAGCTCGTCGGGAGAGGAAGAGAGCCTGGGGTGAAAAGTGTGGGTTGTGCCCGAGAAATCCCGAAAGCGGAGACCTTGATGAAGGAGTTGGTCGAGCCGGATTCCGGAACGCTGAAAAATCTGAAGATCCTTTCCCGCTGCCAAAAGCCGGGCGGCGAAAAGTCCCCCAAGGGCACCGCAGCCCACCAGGGTGAGTTTCACGAATCTTCGACCTCCTTCAAAGCCGCCTGGTCCATGCCGAAGGAATGGGCTTCTCCGGGAAAGGCTTTCGACCGAACCTCCGCGACGTGGGTTTTCAAAGCCTCTCCCAAAAGGGTTCCTCCCTCGACGTAACGTTTCGCGAAGCGGGGCCGGAAATCTCCGTAAAGCCCGAGGACGTCGTGAAAAACCAGCACCTGCCCGTCGCATCCTTTCCCTGCGCC
The DNA here is from genome assembly GCA_963666395.2 of uncultured Aminiphilus sp. GTDB lineage: Bacteria > Synergistota > Synergistia > Synergistales > Aminiphilaceae > DAIPKP01. Next base: position 176,757 of record CAXXQU010000002.1, on the reverse strand, counting down.
GATGCCTATGGTGGGAATGGAAAGGCTTCGGGTGATTTTTTCCGCCAGGGGGGCGGGAATGCACTCGAGGATCAGCAGTTTGGCCCCCGCATCCTCCAGGGCACGGGCGTCCTCCAGAAGTTCCCGGGCCTTTTCCGCATCCTTTCCCTGAACCCGAAATCCTCCCAGAAGGGTGGCGGATTGGGGAGTAAGCCCGATATGGCCGATCACCGCCATTCCCGCCCGGGTCAGAGCCCGCACCGTGGATGCCTGTCTCTTGCCCCCTTCCAGTTTGATGCCGTCCACTCCGGCTTCCTTGATCAATCTTCCCGCATTATGCACCGCCTGGGTTTCGCTCACCTCGTAGGAGAGAAAGGGCATATCCCCCACGATGAAGGGCCTGGAAGCTCCCCGGGTCACTCCCTGGCAGGCGAGAAGCATCATCTCCAGAGTAACCGGAACGGTGCCGGAAAAACCCTGTTCCACCATTCCCAGAGAATCCCCCACGAGAATCATATCCGCCCCGGCTTCCTCAACCAACCGGGCCTGCCAGAAGCTGTAGGCGGTGAGCATGGAAATGGGCTCTTTCTGAACTTTCATTTCCGCGAGACGGTGGAGGGTAATCTTTTTCATCGTCATTCACCTTCCAACTGTTCCATTTGGAACGTTCGAACCGGATGGTTTCGGGAGTCCACCTTTACTACCAGAGGCCGGAAATTCCGAGCCTCCTCCAGGGACAGAATTCCCCAGGCCATGATGATGATCCGATCCCCCTCGGTTCCCAATCGTGCGGCGGCTCCATTGAGACCGATGATGCCGCTTCTTCGGGGTGCTTCTATGGCGTAGGTTTCGAAACGGCTTCCCGAGGCCATGTTAGCCACGAGAACCTTTTCTCCCTGAAGCAGGCCCGCTTTCTCCATGAGATCCCGGTCGATGGAAATACTTCCTTCGTATTCCAGGTTTGCCTGGGTTACCACGGCTCCGTGAAGTTTGGCACGCAGCATCTGAATCTGCATTATCGGGGAATCTCCAGGAGACAGTTGTCGATGAGTCGGGTTTCGCCCACCCGCACCGCCAGAGCCAGGAGGGCGGATTCCGTAATCGTATCCAGGGGTTCCAGGGTTTCGGGATGTCGAAATTCCACGTACTCCGGTTTTGCGAGAGGACTTTTTTCGAAGAGGTCCAGCACCTTTTTCCGAAGTCCCGAAACCGAGACTTCTCCCTCCTTCAGGGCTTTCTCCGCGGTTTTCAGAGAAGCGTTCAGAAGCAGGGCTTCCCGGCGTTCCTCTTGGGACAGGTAGGCGTTGCGGCTGCTTTTGGCGAGCCCGTCGGATTCCCGCACGATGGGGCAGGGGCGAATCTCCACGGGAACGTTTAGATCCCGCGCCATCCGTCGGATAATCTGAAGCTGCTGATAATCCTTTTGTCCGAAGTAGGCCCGATGAGGCTGAACCAGATTGAAAAGCTTCAGCACCACCGTGCAGACTCCGCGAAAATGCCCCGGCCGGGAGGCTCCGCAGAGATCTTTGCTCAACAGAACTTCCTCCACGAAGACCGAATGATCTTTTTCATACATTCGGGAAGCCTCGGGAGTAAAGAGTATTTCTGCCCCCTCCTTTCGGAGGAGAGCGAGGTCCTTTTCCATATTTCGGGGATAGCTTTCGAAATCCTCGGAAGGGCCGAACTGTGTGGGATTCACGAAAATGGATACCACCGTGAAATCGTTTTCCTCCCGGCTTTTGCGGACCAGGGAAAGATGCCCTTCGTGGAGAAATCCCATGGTGGGAACGAGGCCCAGTTTTTTCCCTCTTCTTCGCTCTTCCTGGGTCCTTTGATGAAGTTCCCGAGGATCCGTTATGATCAGCGTCATGGTTGCACCTCCAGCAGAGATTGTATTCGGAGATTTTTTATGTGGATAAAAGCGAAAACACCATACTCCAAGAAAAGCTATCTTTCAACCGCAATTGCTCGGATTTGTTCGGTTTTTTCTTCCGCACTCCGAAAAAGGAGCTCTATTCAAGGGTTTTCCCCGTTCCCGCCTGAGAAAATCTCATTTTTCCACCAATTCCCGAAGAATTCCTGCGGAAAAATGTAAAAAGGGCTTTTTTTCTTGGTATAATGCACAAGGGGAGGAATGTAAAAAAATCCCTTTCGGGGATTCTTATGTGGGATAGAATCGGGAGAGGAAAGAAGCCTCCTGGAAAACCCCTTTTTACGGATACGCGGTGCTGAGAGGAGGAACTTTTTTATGGCGGATCGCCCTGACGTACTGATTTGTGATGATTCTCTTCTTATTCGAAAGCAATTGCGGGATATTCTCGAAAAAACCTGCGGCCTCGCGGTGGTGGAAGCGGATAACGGGGTGAATGCGGTGGAGATGTTCCGCAAACACTGGCCGAAAATCGTGATTATGGATATCGTGATGCCCGCGAAGACAGGCCTGGAGGCGCTCAAGGAAATTGTCGAGATCGGAGGAGGGGATCGCAGTACGAAGGTTATTATTGCCTCCTCCGCGGGAACCGAAGAAAATATCAAGGAAGCGATTTTCGCGGGAGCCTACGATTTTATTCAGAAACCCATTCGCCGGGAAAGGGTGGTTTCCTTGGTGATGGATATTCTGGATAACGAAGAAAGGAAGGCTCACTGATGTTTATGGGGTTGTTCGGGGAGTTTCTGCTGCAGAAGGGGTACGTTACCTCCAAACAGCTTCGTGTTGCCTACGGAGCGGTGGAAAATACCCGCCCCAAGCTCGGCGTGCTGGCCATAAACGAAGGGTACATGACTTCGGACCAGGTGGAAACGGTGCACTCCATGCAAATCCACGAGGATCGGCGTTTCGGGGATATCGCCGTGGAAATGGGATATCTTGCGCCGGAACAGGTGGATGCCCTCCTCTCCAGGCAGAAACGAGGGCATGTGATGCTCGGCCAGACTCTCATCGATCAGAACATCCTTTCCATAAAAGATTTCAACGATGCCATCGAGACGTATAAAAGGGAATATAATCTTAGAGGGGATGTCTTCGAAGCCCTCACGGAAGACGATGTGGACGTGACGGTGCGTTTCTGCCTTCAGGGAAAGCGCATCCTGGAACACCACCTCCTTACGGATTACGTTTCCGTTTTTGCTCGGAGCATGATACGTTTCGTGGATCGTTTCGTGGTGCTCTGTCCCGCCTTTCCCGAAGAGGACGACCTCGCCGCGGAATATCTTGCCCTTCAGCTCATTACCCGGAGGGACAATCCTTCCATGCTCACCGCCATTTCCGGAGATCCCCTTTCCCTGGCAGCCCTGGGGCGGGCTTTTTCGGGAGAGGATATCACCTCTCTGGACGCTCTCGGAAAGGCCGCCACCGAGGAGTTTCTCAACCTCGTGAACGGGCTTTTCGCGGTGAACATGTCCGATTTCGGCAAACACTTCATGATGCAGCCTCCTTTGGGGGTTTCCGCCTCGGTGCTGGAGGGGTTGGACAAGGAGCTTTTCGCGGTGCTCTTCCGGTTCGGGGATTTCTCCCTCAAACTCCTCGTCATGGATGGAGTGCCCACGCTTCTGGAGGAGCGGCTTCTGGGGGAATAGAACATTCTCGGGGGAGCGGGAACGTAAAATGAATAAAAAATAAAGGGAGGTTCCCCGAAATGCGGAGAATCTCCCTTTTTCTTCATGAAGTGCGGCGTTAAGCTTTATTTCGAAGAGCTTTCCGGAGCGATGCCCCGTTCTCTGGGGGTTCCCGGAATGAGGGTATCCCAGAAGGCCGCGCAGATTCCCGCCACCGCCATGGGAGTTTTCAGAAGGGCCCAGAGAATCTGGCCGGGAATGGAGAGGGCGAAGAAGGCCTCTTTATGTTCGCTTACCCAGCCGGGAAGGCCCAAAGCCATGAGGAAGGAGAAACCTACGATGAGTACGTTCCGTTGGCTTCCCATATCCGCCCTCATGAGCACCTGGATTCCCAGAGCCCCGATGGTGCCGAAGAGGGCGATGTAGGCCCCCCCGATAACCGGACTCGGTACGGTGGCCACGAGGGACCCGAGTTTACCCACCATGCTCAGAACGATGAGGAGTACCGCTCCGGTGCGGACCACCCAGCGGGAGGCCACTCCCGTGAGGCTGATAAGACCGATGTTTTCCGTATAGGAAGTGGTGGCGGGGGCTCCGAGCATTCCTGCGATGGCGCAGTTCAAACCCTCCGCACCGATCCCCCGGCTGATGGTCTCCTCCGAAGGATCCGGTAATCCCGCCGCATAGGAGCAGGAATGGTAATCTCCGATGGATTCGATCATTACCGCGAAGAATCCCGCAGCGATGGCTCCCAGGGAGACCACGCTGATCTTGGGCATTCCCCAGGGGGCCAGACCGGTGAAGCGGAACCAGGGAGCTTCATGTACCGCTGCCATGGAGATGAAACAGGGGTGTCCTTCGGCGAAAAATCCCGTGAAGGTTCCCGCGAGGCAGAGCAGATAGGCTAGCACCACCGAGGCGAGAATGGAAAAGATCCGGCAGTATTTGTTTTTGCTGACGAGTCCGAAAAAGAAAACGCCTCCCACCACGGTGAGGGAGATGGGCCAGTAGTTGGCGGCATTGAATTTTACCGCCACGTCATAGAGGGAAAAACCTATGGCCATGATGGTGGGGCCGATCACCACGGGGGTGATGAACTTCCGAATCTTTCCCACCAGCTTGCTGTATCCCAGGAAGGAGAGCACCACGCCCCCCGCCACGAGACCTCCTCCCACATACTGCATAATGGCGTTGGGTCCCAGGGCTTCATAGATGCCGATAATGGTCATGATGGGAGGAATGAAGCTGAAGCTGGATCCCTGGACGATGGGAAGGCCGGATCCCAGTTTCGGATGGGTTTGGATAAGGGTGGCGATGCCCATGGCCAGGTAGACGCAGGAAATGAAAAAACCCATCTGGGCGGTATTCATACCCATGGCGGGGCCGAGAACGAGAGGAACCAGGGTGGTGGCTCCGAAAAGGGTCAGTACGTGCTGGGCTCCCGCAAGAAGAAGAATGGGAAAGGGGGGCACCGCATCCACTCCGTAAACGAGTCGTTTCTGTTCGCTCAAAGAGAACACCTCCAAAAAATAGAAAAACTCCGGGGGGTACGAAAAGGCCTCCGAAAAAAAACGGATTTTCCGGAAGCTGCGCGCAAGAGGGGGCAACACTCTCCTTTCGGTTCGGAATGGCTCCAGAAAAAACCCCTTTCCCGAAAAGAATTCATTTCCGGAAAAGGGGACAGTAACCGCCACTGTGGAGATCGTTCAAAAAAGCCGGTTTTCGTGGTGGTGTTTTCCCCACCAGAAGCCCGGAGTTTGCCGGGCTTCCCGGGCAAGATGCTCCAGAAGCTCCCGAAGGTCCGCCGCAGAGGCCTCGCCGGGGCTTTCCAGAAGAATCTGCGTCACCACCGGTGCCGGAGGAAGGGAACGCCATGTCTCGTAGGGAACGGAGCTTTCCGAAAGAAAAAGGTACTCCCGATGACAATCCGGGCAAAGCACCGCCGCATTCTCAAGGGTATCCGCTCCTCCTTTGGAAGGAGCGATTTTGTAGTATACACGCAATCCCTTGAAGGTGCCACATTTTTCGCATCGTCGTTCCGCCCGGTCCAGGCATTCCTTACGCAATTTAAGATTCCGCACTTCCATAGACATTCCTCCGGTAGCCTTGGTTTTGCCCCCCCGTATCCATCGCCGAAGCCTTTTACTCCTTCCGGAGCGTCCGGCACCGCTGGGTTCGAGTCTACCCTGCGAGTTCATGCATAGCTGCGGCGGTGATCCGGATGCTCTCCATGAGCCGGGAAACGGAGCTTCGTTCGTCCGCCTGATGGATTACATGGGGATCTCCGGGGAAAACCGGCCCGAAGGCCACGATGTTCGGCATGGATTTGGCGTAGGTTCCTCCTCCGATGGCGAGAAGCGTGGCTTTTTCTCCGGTTTCCCGTTCATATACCCGCTGAAGAGCGCGCACCAGCTCGGAATCCGCCGATACGTGCACCGGAGAGGCCTGCTTTATGGTTTCCGTGGAAAATCCCAGGGGGGCCAGGGATTCTTCCATGCCCTTCACGATTTTCGCGGGATCCGCGGTGACCGGATGGCGGATATCGAAGGTGAGAACGAGCTTTTCCTCCTTGCAGGAGAGAAGCCCCAGATTGCAGGAAAGCTCTCCGGAAAGGTCGTCCCGAACCGCGATGCCCAGCCCTTCTCCCCGGGTATCTTCCAAAAGCTTCGCCAGGTTGCGGCAAACTTCGAAAAGAGGATCCTTCTCGTTCAGGGCTCCCAGGAGGGAGAGAAGCCGGATTACCGCATTCTCTCCGAGTTCCGGAGTGCTGCCGTGGGCGGATTTGCCCTTTACGGAAAGGTTCAGGATCCCTCCTCGCTGTTCCGCCCGAAGGCGCCAGGAGCGCTCGGCCCCGAAGGAACCCAGGGTGGCATCGAGACCCCGGAAATCTTCGGGAAGAGATATCCTGAGACAGGCCTCTTCGGGAACCGCATTGAGCACGGTGCCTCCCTGAAGTTCCAGAATTTCCAATCGGGAGCTTTCCGGCAGGGGCAGGGTAGCCCGAATTCCCAGGCTTCCCTTTTCCACGTTGATAATGGGATAGTCCGCATCGGGAGTGAATCCCATAAGGGGGTGTTCATCGTGTTCCGCGTACCAGGCGGCCCCCTTCATGCCGCTTTCCTCGTTGGTGCCGAAGATGATGCGAACACGCCGACGCAGCGAAAGCCCCAAGTCCTTGATGGCCTTGAGCCCCCAAAGGGCGCCTATAATGGGTCCCTTGTTGTCCAGTACGCCCCGGCCGTAAAGAATACCCTCGTGAATTTCTCCGCCGTAGGGAGGATGGGTCCAGCCCTCGCCTTCGGGAACCACGTCGAGATGTCCGAGCACGGCGATCATCTCTTTTCCTTCACCGTACTCCGCATATCCTATTCTACCCTCTAAATTCACCGTGTGAAAGCCCATGGAATCCGCCGTTTTCAGTGCATGTTCCAGGGCCTTGGCAACTCCCTCTCCGAAGGGCATTCCCGGTTTCGGAGGCCCCTCCACACTGGGAATCCGGATAGACTCCTGGATCGATTGCAGAATTTGAGGCTCCAGAGACTGTACGTATTCGCCGAGATTCATTGTTTCGCATCCTCCTCTTTCGTGATGGGGGGAAAACGGTAGTCGAAATCGCAAAACCCGTGCCCTTCCATGAGAGTGTGGGAACGCAAAAGCCGGGCTTCGGGATTGAAACCTTGAAGAAAGGGAAAGTCTCGCTGACAGGAAAGAACGAAGCCCCATTCCGCAAGGCCCAGACGCTGGTACATTTCCGCGAAGGCGCATCGGGAAACCCGGAAAGCGAAGCGCTCCGGAGAATCCTCCTCCACGTGGTATCGCAGGCTGTCCCCCCGGTTCCATCCCGCCACCACTTTTTTAAAGGTTTCGCAGCCCCGGGATCCGGCATTTTCCCGAAGGGCTTTTCCCTGGTTTCGGGCTTCCTCGGCGATGGCCCGGGTGACCACCTCGCGTACTGCCGCCTCTCCGAAGGCATGGCAGAGAGGGGCTATGAGGGATTGAAAATAGCGGGCCTCCACCTCTCGCCGAAGAATGAGGGGAATCGAGGAAATCGGGGGAAGCTCCATTTTTATGGCGTCTGTCATGGGATGACCTCCTTTTCCAAAATATATTCTAACATTCCCCTGGATTTCGGGAATACCGGAAAAAATATTTTCTTCCCCTTCTCCGTGCCCTTGAGTCTTTGGGCTTTCCATGGAATACTGGGCACGGCATTATGCCGGGAAAGGGGAAAATCCATGTCCGAGTATCTTCGAATCGATAAAAACGCGCTTCTTCGAAGCATCTTTTCCGATCGGGAGATTCTTGAAGAGGTGCTTCAGGCTTTTTGTGACGATACCGCCCGGATATGCCGGGAGATGATCGCCGCGGGAGAGGGGAGAAATCTTCCGAAAGGAGCCGAAGCCATGCACGCCCTGAAGGGAATCTTCAGCTCCGTGGCGGCCTTTTCCGAAGCCCGAGAGGCGGAATATCTGGAAAAGGAGATGGAAAAGGGGAATGTTTCTCTTTGGGACCGGGGAACCGAGCTTCTTTCGCAAATTCCCGGAATTCGGGAGGACCTGGAAAGGCTTCTGGAGGAAATGGCGTAAATCGAAGCGAAGAAAGGGATCTTGAGAGAGCCTTTCTCTGAGGGATTCTTGTGTTGCAAAAACGTTACAGCCCCGGTTCCGCCCTTTTGATAAAGGGTCTTTCAAGGTACAATCGATTTTCGAATTCGTAAAGAGGGCCGGAAAACCTCCGGCTCCGCGAAATCATATACGAGGTGATGTTCTGGTGTGGTTCTGCAGATTTTTCCGGGAATCCTTCCGAGGGTTTTCCAAGGTTTCTCTGTCCTGGATCTTGATGTGCGTTCTTTTCGTTTCTCCTCTTCCCGCCCTGGGAGGGGAAGTGGCATCGATTATGAAGGGCGTTCAGGGATGCGCCCTGGTGATGGATCTCGGTACCGGAGAGATTCTCGACGGCTATAACGTTTCCCGGGCCCTCTCCTTCGAGTATCCCTCCAGCAGCATCCTGAAGCCCGTGGTGGCCTTCGGAGCCCTTCGGTACGGCATGCTGGCGGCCCGGGAGGAAATCGACGGCCCCCGGGAGGACTTCCTCAAGGAGTACGGCAACGTTCTTCTCTCGTACATGCGGGTGGATCGGGGGCCTCTCGATCTCGACCACGCCATGGCGGTGAGCGACAACGTCTATTTCTACGCCCTGGGAGCCCGGATGGGGGAGGATGTGGTGCGCAACCTTTACCGCTCCTTTAATCTGGGAAAACCCACGGGATTGGATCCGAAACGGGAAAAGTCCGGATTTCTTCCTGAAAAGCTCCAAGGGGTGGAGGCGTTGCATTTTCTCGGCTGGGGGGGGAAGACTACCCGGCTTACCGCGGCTCAGATGCTGGTGATCATGGGCTGTTTCGGCAACGGAGGAGAGCAGCTTCGCCCCTACTTCCCCAACTCGGGGAAATCCAAAAAGGTGGTGGCCCGCATCAAGGCCCCGGACGAGTTCGCCCTCATACGGCAATCCCTGCGCCAGGTGGTTCTCGAGGGAACCGGAAAAAAAGCCAATATTTCGGGATGCGACGTATACGGCAAGACGGGATCCATCAATATTCCCGGCACCAACCTTCCTATGGGGGTTTTTTCGGGATTTACCCAGGGAATGGAGCGGGACGTGGCCTTCGTGGTGGTGGTGGAGGGCTCCTATTCCTCCCGGGCGGTAAGCCTGGCGGGAAGCCTTTTGGAGAAGCTTCAGAAGGCTTCGGAAACTGCGGAAAAAACGGAAAAAGACGTTCCTCCCTCCGATAAGGGATAGATTGCGGATTGCCCGGAATTCGAGGGCATGCGAAAAAAGCATGATCCAGGTTTTGAAAAGGACTTGAGGAAGGATTGAGAACGAGATGAACCGGGAAGAGGATGCGCGAAAAAATATTCTCCAGGAGGATCCCCTTTTCAATCGGGAACTTCAATGGCTTGCCTTTAACGACCGGGTTCTGGAGGAAGCGGAAAAATCCTGCCATCCTCTTCTGGAGAGGGTGAAATTCCTTTCCATTTACGCGAGCAACCTGCAGGAATTTTTCATTATCCGCTTTGCCGGAGTTTGTAGACAGATTCTGCGGGGTATTGCGGTGCCCTCCAAGGATGGTCTCTCTCCTCCGGAGCAGATGGGGCTCATTCGGGAAACCACGGCGGCTTCCCTGGGGCGTCATCGTACCTGCTGGATCGACGAGGTCTTTCCCCTTCTTCGGGGAGAGGGCATCTGCATCGAAGAATATTCCGTTCTTTCCGAGGGGGAAAAGGATTTTCTCCATGCCTACTTCCGCCAGGAAATTCTGCCGGTCCTCACTCCCCAGGGAGTGGATACGGGACGCCCTTTTCCCCATATTTCCAGCGGTAGTCTGAATCTTCTTGTACAGATTCGGGACAGCGACGGGGGGGAGCATTACGCACGCATCAAGGTGCCCAAAACCTTTCCCCGGTTCGTTCCTCTCGATTGCGGCGATTCCGTTCTTGCGGGAGTATCCGAAGCCGGACGAAAAGAAAGATCCTGTCGTTTCGTCTGGCTCGAAGACGTGGTAATGGCGGGGATCCCGTTCCTTTTTCCGGGATACGAGGTTATGGGGGCCTGGCCCTTTCAGCTTCTCCGGGATGCGGATCTGGAAATTCAGGAGGATGAGGCTCCGGACCTTCTCGAAACCGTGTCGGAAGTGGTGGAGCAGCGCTTCTTCGGCATTCCCGTGGCCATTCTTCTGGACTGGCGGATTCCCGAAAAGATCCGGCATTTTCTCCGGAAGCATCTGGAGCTCGCTCCCTATCAGATCTACCCCGTGGACGGTCGGGTCTGCCTCTCGGATCTCATGGAACTCTACGGCAAGGTGAGCCGGCCGGATCTCAAGGACATTCCCTTCACCCCGAACCTTCCCAAGGCGGTAAGCCTGAATGTTCCCTTTCAGGAAATCCTTCGGAGCCACGATATGCTGCTCTTTCATCCCTACGATTCTTTTTCCCCGGTGGTGGACTTTCTCCGGTGGGCCGCCCGGGATCCCAAGGTGCTGGCCATCAAGATGACCCTCTATCGGGTGGGAAAAAACTCTCCCATCGTGGAAGCCCTCATGGAGGCCCGGCACAACGGCAAGCAGGTGGCGGTGATGGTGGAGCTCAAGGCCCGGTTCGACGAAGAGAACAATATCGTATGGGCCCGGGCGCTGGAACGGGCGGGGGTGCACGTGGTCTACGGCCTGGTGGGTCTCAAGGTGCATGCCAAGATGTGCCTCGTCATCCGGCGGGAGCAGGGAGGCATCCGGAGGTACGTGCATCTGGGAACGGGAAATTATAATCCTTCCACCGCGGGAATCTATACGGATGTGGGGCTTTTCTCGGAAGATCAGATCCTGGGGGAGGATGTGGCTTCCCTTTTCAACGTCATTACGGGGTACGGATCGGGAGTACAGTATCAAAAGCTTCTCGTGGCTCCGGAACATCTGCGGAAGGGGATTCTCTCCCGGATTGCCCGGGAGGTCCGGCATCACCGGGAGCATGGAAACGGATATCTGGCCTTCAAGATGAATTCCCTGGTGGATAAGGAGTGTATTCTCGCCCTCTATGAGGCATCCCGGGCGGGAGTGCGCATCGATCTTCAGGTGCGGGGCATCTGCTGCCTGGTTCCGGGAATTCCCGGAACCAGCGATACCATCCGGATCACTTCCATAGTGGGGCGTTTCCTGGAGCATTCCCGGCTCTATTACTTCCGTAACGGAGGGGAGGAGGAGCTTCTTCTGGGAAGCGCGGACCTCATGGAGCGGAACATGGATCGCCGGGTGGAGGTGCTTTTTCCCGTGGAGGATCCGGAGCTGAAAAAAACGCTCAAAGAAATTTTGCGGGTGCACCTGGAGGATAACGTGCAGGCCCGGGAGCTTCTTCCGGATGGATCCTACCGCCCCCTCGTTCCGGGAGAGGGAGATCCCCGGATAAACGCCCAGATCTGGATGCTGGAGCATCGGGGCATGTGGAACAAGCGCAACGACGGAGGTCCCCCCAATGTCTAAAACCGAAAATGTCTTTCCTCCTCCGGAGGAGACGGGAATCTGCCTTTTCGGAGCCGAGGAATTACTGGTGCGGCTTCGGGGTTTTTTTTCGGAAATTCCGGGAGTTCTGGGTTCGGAGGATCCCGAAAATCTGCATCGTATGCGGGTGGCTTCCCGACGGATCCGAAGCGCCCTTCCTCTGATGGAAAATTGTGTACCCTCCGGAGAGTACCGGCACTGGCGCAGGGAAATCCGGCGGTTTACCCGGGCCTTGGGAGATGCCCGGGATGTGGATGTGCAACAGCTCTTTCTTCAGGAGCTTCTGGCCAGAAAAACCCTTCCGCCCGAAGGAACTCCGGGAATCCGGCGGCTTCTTCTCCGGCTTTTTCAAAAACGCCGGAGCCTGCAGCGAAAGGTCGTGGGGGTTCTCCAAAGGGAGGCTCGGGATCAGCATCTGCACCGGATGGAACGAACCCTGCGGCAAATGCTGGTGCACCTTCGCCTTCAGGGGGAGGGAACGGAACATTGCGGAAATCTGCGAAATCGGGCCCGGGAGATGTTGGTGCTGCGCCTGGAAGAGGTGCTGGCCCTGGAATACGTTCTGGGGGCCCCGGATTTTTCCGAGGGGCATCACGACCTGCGAATTGCGGTAAAGCATTTACGGTACACTCTGGAACTCTTTCAATCTCTCTTCGAGGAAGAGGCGGTAAAGAACGGCATCAAGGCTCTCAAGGATCTGCAGACCCTGCTTGGGGATCTTCACGATCTCGACGTATGGGGAGAAATGCTCCCTCTTCGAAGAGAGGAGGAGCGAAAACGCACTCTCGATTATTACGGGCATCTCCGATGCTTTCCCCAAATCGAGCGGGGAACGATTCTCCTGGAGCAGTATGTGGGGGAGAGGCGAAAAAAGCTTTTCGGGGAAGCCGGGGAACTCTGGAAAAAGCTGGAGAAAACCCTCTTCTGGAAAAACCTTTACGCTTCCTTCGAAGCTCTGCCGCTTGAAAAGGAGCCCTCCGAAGGGGTTTCCGCCATTCCGGAGGAGGGGGAGAAACACGATCATGACGTTACCGAGGAGGTGTAAGGCCCTTTGAAAGTCGCTCTCTTTGCGGATATTCACGGAAACTTTCCCGCCCTTCAGGCGGTATGGTCTCATGCCCGTCGGCTCGGAGCGGAAGATTTCTGGAACCTCGGGGACAGCGTGGGATACGGTCCCTTTCCCTCGGAGGTGCTCGCCTTTCTGCGAAAGGAATACGTTCTCAGCCTCCGGGGCAACTACGATACCAAGGTGCTTCGGCTGCCCGAAAGGGGAGAGAAATGGCTCGGTACCAAAAGGGCCGAAAAGGCCCTGGCCTTCCGAACCTGCTGGGAATCCCTTTCCGAGGAGGACCGGAACTATCTCGAAGCCCTGCCGGAGGTTTTCCGGCTCCGTTACGGAGGAAAGCGTTTCTTCCTCTGCCACGGAAGCCCGGAATCACCGGGGGAACATCTCGATGACAGCACCGGAGAAGAACGGTTGCAGGAGCTTGCCCGGGCCACCGGAGCGGCCTATGTCCTCTGCGGGCATTCCCACCTTCCCTTCGATCGTTCCGCAGGTTCCGTCCGCTTTATCAACCCCGGAAGCGTGGGGCGTCCCGACGACGGAGATCCCCGGGCATCCTACTGCCTTCTGGAGATTCAGAAGGATGCGGTACAGACCTCCTTCTATCGGGTGGGATACGACGTGGATCAGGTGCTCTACGGCCTGCGGAGTTTGGGATTGCCCGAGGTCTTCTGCCGCATGTTTCTCCAGGGGGTCAGCCTCGACTCGGTTCTCGGAGGTACCGCCGGAAACGACGGCACCGCGGTGCGCCGGGCCATTCTCGGCATTCTGGAAGAATATGCGGACGTGCGGGATCATGCGGAACAGGTGGCTTCTCTGGCCCTGGTCCTTTTCGACTGGCTCCGGAACCTCCACGGCTATGGCCGGGAGGAGCGGGAGCTTCTGGAATATGCGGCGCTTCTGCACGATATCGGCTGGTGCGAAGGGCGTCGGGGGCATCACAAGAAATCCCGGCAGCTTATCATGAGAATTCCGGATCTCCCCTTTTCCGCCCGCCAGAGACGGCTTGTGGCCTGTATCGCCCGGTATCACCGCCGCTCCCTTCCCTCGGAGGATCATAACTGTTATGCGGAGTTGCCCAAGGAGGAAAAAAACCTGGTCTGCGCTCTGGGGGGTATTCTCCGCCTGGCGGACGGGCTGGATTGCAGCCATTTGGGACTCGTGGAGGATCTTTCCTGCGTGGTGGAAGATGAGGACCTGTACGTTACCTGCCTCGCCGTACAGCCTCCTCAGGGAGAGGACGATGCGGCTCTGCGCAAGAAAAGTCTCTTTGAAAAATATTTCGGGCGAAGGGTGCACATCTCATGGGTTCTTCAGGAATAGAGAAATCCGGAGAGCCCCTTCGGGAGGAGGTCCTGGGATTTATCGATCTCGGCACCAACTCCATCCGGCTTCTTCTGGTGCGGCTCAATCCGAACCGTTCCTACTCCCTTCTTCTGCAGCAGCGTCAAATGGTGCGCCTCGGAGAAGGAGCCCAGGTGGGGGGATATCTTCAGGAGCCCGCCATGGAGCGCACCATCGGGGCCGCCCGGGGTTTCGCGGATATCGCCGCCTCTTACGGAGCCCGGGAAGTGATGGCGGTGGCCACCGCAGGCACCCGGAACGCCCAGAACGGGGAGACCTTCCTGGAGCGGCTCCGGGAGGAAACCGGCCTGGACATGCGCATCATTTCCGGGCGCGAGGAGGCCCGGCTCATCTATCTTGGCGTTTCCGAGGGAATGCAGCTCGGGGGGCGCCGGGGACTCTTCGTGGATATCGGCGGAGGAAGCACGGAACTCGCCGTGGGGGACCAGCAGGAATACTTTTTTCTCGACAGCCTCCATCTGGGGGCCATTCGGGTGGCCTCCCTCTTCTCTCCCTCCGGAGAGGCGGGGCCTCTTTCCCATGATCGTCTGGGGCTTATGGAAAACTACGTACGCAACTCCGTGGTACGCTCCATCCAGAAAATCCGGGATCTCAAGCCCACCCTCGCCGTAGGCAGCTCCGGCACCATTCTCAACCTTGCGGCGGCAACCCAGCGGCGCCTGGAAGGGGCAGGAAATTTCCGTTCCTCGGGGCTCAAGCTCGAACAGCTTCGGGAAACGGTGTATTATCTGGCCTCCCTTCCCCTGGAGGATCGACGCAAGGTGCCGGGCCTCAATCCCGAGCGGGGAGATATCATCGTGGCGGGAGGCATGGTGCTGGTCACCCTCATGGCGGAGGCGGGAATCGGGGAGCTTCAGACCAGCGATCGGGGGCTCCGGGAGGGGCTCCTGGTGGATTATCTCCGGAGAATCGGGCTCTTTCAGGGCATGTCCATTCGGGAAAAGAGCGTCTTTCAGCTTGGTCGCTCCTGCCGGTTCAACGAGGAGCACGCTCTCCGGGTGGCTTCCATCGCCGCGGACCTTTTCGACGAGGCCCGGCGGGTGAAGCTGCATTCTCTGGGGAATTGGGAGCGCGAGCTTCTTCACTACGCGGCGATTCTCCACGACGTGGGCATGTTCATCTCCTTTTCGGGGCATCAGATGCATTCCCACTACATCATCCGCCATGCGGAGCTTTTGGGGTTCGATCAAACCGAAATCGCCATTATGGCGGCCCTCGCCTACTACCATCGCAAAAAGCTCCCCCGGAAAAAACACGAGCCCTTCGGCATGCTGGACGAGCGATCCCAGAAGGTGGTGTCCCTGCTCTCCATGTTCCTCCGCATGGCGGAAAGCCTCGACCGGGGGCACTCGGGAGTGGTGGCGTCGGTGCGCATGGAGCGGCGCAAAAAGGACATCCGCCTTCTCGTGGAATCGGTAAAGGACTGTCCCCTGGAACTTTGGGGAGTTCGGGAACATCTCAAGGGGTTCCGCAAGGTCTTCGGGAAGTCCCTGACGGTGGATTTCTCCTCCGCTTCCTAGAGCTTCGCCCGGGGGAAGGCAAAAAAAGAGGACCCTCCCGGAACGAAAGGGGGTCCTCCTCTCGGCTGGATAGACCGAGGATTATGCTCGAATTATATTCTCCGAATTTTTTACCGCTGTACCAGCCCCGTAAAGGAACCTCCGTGGGAGTCGTCTCCGAACTGCCACTTTCCGATAAAGCGCCCCACTTCGTCGAAGGTGCCGTAAAAGCTGCGGCTTCCGTCCAGAGTCTTGAAGCTTCCCAGAGATCCCTGGGCCTCTCCCTCCACCTGGAGAGGAAGGGGATTATTCTCCTTGGCGGAGATTATCATGCCCGAAATGTGTCCCCGCTGTCCCACGACGATCCGAAAGGTGCCGTAATCCGCTTCTCCCGTATAGGTTCCCCGGAGAGCTTCGGAGAAGGGGGTCGGTCCGGGAAGAGAAATGTTGCCGAAGGATTCCCCTCCCGAGGCGGTGGTTTCCAGCCCCGTAAAAGATCCTCCTCGTTCGTTTCGGAAGCTCCAGTTACCCATCAGACGCCCCGCCGTATCCAGGGTTCCCTCGAAGAGGTAGATCTTCTGGGGATCCTCGAAAAGATAGACTCCCTCGGGGGAGATCCTTCCCTGGACTTCCGCGGTAGTGCCGTCGAACTTGGCGGAGAAGAGGGTTCCCCGAAGGGCCCCCTCGAAAGAGGAGGAGAGGAGAAAAGATCCGTAATCCCCGACCCCGATAAAGGTTCCCCGAAAAAGGCGATCCCCCTCCTGAGCCATGCAGCAGGTTCCCGCAAAGAGAACGAACATCAGGGTTCCCAGAAGAACAAAAAAACTCCCGTAGCTTCTACGCATTGTCAATCCCTCCTTGTGTAAAGGCATGTTTCCGTGGTGGTGCGTTTCGAAACGCGGAAAAATCATACCACGGGAAGAGCTTTTCAGAAACGAAAAACAAAGAAAAAACCTCGAATATCATTCCAGAGAGAGATCGCACACCAAAGGAAGATGATCCGAAAGGGTGGAGCGGGGGACCGAAAAGGACCGTACCGAAAACTCGGAACTCGTAAAGAGGAAATCCAACTGCCGCTGGGGAGTTCGGCTGGAATAGGTGGGCAGGTTGTTAGGGTCCGTGCGCCGCAGCTTGGCGGCCTTCAGAAAATCCCGCAGCTCCTCCTCGCCTCCGAAGGTGTTGCAATCTCCTCCGAAGATCAGAGGTTTTTCTATCTTCTTCAAAAGGAGCAGCAGATCCCGAAGCTGCTGATGCCGAGCGCTCTTTCCCAGGGAAAGATGTACCAGCACAAAGGTGAAACTGCCGAAATCCACCTCTATCACCGCCCGTTTCATTCCTCGGTTGAGCTGATGTATCTCGGTATGTTCCATCTTCAGCCGGGAAAGCACCGCGTTTCCCTGATGCCGGAAAAGAGGGAGCCGCGTCGCCGGGCTTTCCGGAGCATACTTTACGGTCTTTTGAAAGGACATTCCCAGAGAATGTGCCAGGCTCTGGGCCTGACAGCGGGAATTATGGCGGAAGGAGCCGAAATCCACCTCCAAAAGCCCCATCACGTCGGGAGCCTGTTCTTCCAGAAAGGCGGCGATCCTCTGCATGCGGCATACCGTGGGGTGCAGGCATCCCGCAAAGGGAAAGGGCACGTGGTAATGCCATCCCGTGCCCGTACCGTAGCGGATGTTGTACAGCAATATCCGCAGGGTTTTCTCCGAGGAATTTCTCAAAAAGTGTGCTCCCGGGCGATCTGCCACCGAAACCATTTGTACTTGTCCTTGGGAAGAATCCGGTATCCCCGGGCTTCCTTGGTAATCCAGATCAGATAATCCTTCACGAAGGCCTCCTGAAGCCCCGTATGGGATTTGCCCTTGTTATCCTTCAGGGCCGCATAGGTATCCTTCAGCTCCCGATCCTCGTCCGCATCCCAGCGCATGAGGGCGAAGGCGTGGGCCACGGTTTGAGAAGCGGATTTGGTAGGCACCAGGGGAAAGAGCAGGGTGTGTTCATCCCAGTCGTAAATGCCGTCTCCCTTGCCGGGTACCAGGCATATCCGGGGATATCCCCGGGCCCGGAGACGCACGGAGTGGAAAACCTCCGGGTCCAGCCCGGGCATCTCGCTCAGGCAGGTTTCCAGGTCCTTCAGGGAAAGCATGTCCTGGAGGGAATCCTGAAAGAAGGGACTGGGAATCAAACGGCTCCGCCGGGCGGACATCTCGGAGAAGGAGCGGATCTGTTTCAGCTTTTCCTGGATTTCCATGCGGAGTTCCGGCCCTCCCTTGCCCTTGTACTTCGCGGCGTAGCGTTTGCGTTTGTCCTCGTCCTTGGCCTGTTCCTCCCGGATGGAAACCGCCAGCTCCTTGGCCTCTTCGATGCGGGAACAGAAGGTTGCCAGCTCGTCCGTAATGGTGAGAAGGTGCTCCTTTCCCTCCAGGGCCTCCCGAAGAAGGCCGAGCCATTTGATGTATTCCTCCCGGTTTTTGTCGTAAAGGCTTGCGGCTTCCCGCATCTCGATCTGCGTTCGATCCGGGGCGTAGCGCAGTTTCTGGGTGCGAAGAACCACCTCCGTACGGGAGGCGAGCTTTTCCTCCAGGTTCTTCAGGAATTTTTCTCCCTTTTCCGTATGGTGGGGTTCTCCCAGATTCTGAAGAAGAATGTTCTGAAGGGCCTGACGCCGCTTTTTATGCTTTTCCACGGTTTCTTCGGTCTCTTTGATTTTCTTCTCTCTGGAGCAATCCACCGAGGAGGAAGGCAGAGGACGGTTGAAATAACAGGCGTGCAGCTCCTTGAGATAATCCGTTAAAAGATAGAACTGATAACGGCTCAGGGGAGCCTGCTCTCTGCTTTTTTTAAGAAAAACTTCGGGTTCCGCCGAAGAAAGCTGGGGCGCCAGATAGCCGTAGTCCGCAAGAAGAACATCCGTGGCGGAAAACTCCGGATTGGCCGCGGGTTCTTCGTCCACCTTCTGCATGCGGTAGTTGCAAAGTCCCTGCAGAATGGTCCAGTAGGAGGTGCGCAGCTTTTCGTCGAGCAGGCGCAGCTCCTTGCGCACCTCGGGATCCGAAGAATCCTGAGGAAGTCTTTGGTGGTCCTCCAGAAAACCCTTGGCTTCCTTCAGGGAGTCCAGAAGGTCCTTGGGCAGTTCCGCAGCGAGATATTCCGCAAGAGGGGAAATTTCCTCGGCACTATGGCAGGTTTCCCGTGTTCGTTCTGTCATTATGCAGCCCTTTCCTTAGCGTTTTATTGATGACCAGGAGCCCTTTGCAAATTTTACATCGTCTCATTATAGGGGGTCCCCGCCAAAAAACAATAAACGAAGAAGAAGAGAAAAACAAAAAAAACGAAAAAAGGTTAAAAAAAGTCAGAAATGCAATGCAAATATTCTCGATATATTTTGTGGTATACTACCGGATAAGCAATGGCTTTTTTCGGAAAATATATTGGATGGCAAGGGGGAGTGCGAGAAGGAAAAGATTTTCGGAACATGGCGTTATTTCTTTCGGTGGTGTTGGCGGAAAAGGGAATTTGGAATGTTGCCGGATCGGTTTGAGATGGTTCGGTAACGAAGCTGAAACTATGTAAAAGGGGGTACTTTCGTTGCTTAAGAAATCCGTATGTATTCTTCTGACAGTGGCTTTTGCGGTGGCCTTCTGCGGTATGGCCTTTGCGGGTCCCGCCAAGGTGGGAATCATGACCGGTACCACCTCCCAGGGGGAGGAAGAGTATCGGGCGGCCCAGGAAATGATCAAGAAATACGGCGAGGATAGAATAATTCACGTAACCTATCCCGACAAGTTCATGGACGAGCAGGAAACCACCATTCAGCAGATCCTCAGCATGGCTGCGGATCCCGACGTGAAGGCCATCGTGCTGGTCCAGGGCGTTCCCGGCACTGCCGCCGCCATCGACAAGGTGAAGGAAATCCGTCCGGACATGTTCTTCATCAACATCGTTCCTCACGAAGATCCCATCCTCTCCGCCCAGAAGGCGGATATCGTTCTCGAGACGGACAACCCCACCCGGGGAGTCACCATCATCGAGCTGGCCGAGAAAATGGGCGCCAAAACCTTCTGCCACATTTCCTTCCCCCGGCATATGTCCTACGAACTCCTTTCCCAGCGCCGGGATATCATGATCGAAGAATGCAAAAAACGGGGCATCGAATGGGTCTTCATCAACGCTCCGGATCCCACGGGAGATGCGGGTATCGCCGGGGCTCAGCAGTTCATCCTCGAAGATATTCCTCGGGAAGTGGAGAAGTACGGCACCAATACCGCCTTCTTCTGCACCAACTGCGGCATGCAGGAACCCCTCATCAAATCCGTGCTGAACACCGGTGCTCTCTATCCCGAGCAGTGCTGCCCCAGCCCCTACCACGCCTATCCCGGCGCCCTGGGCATCGAAATTCCCGAGGGTAAGGCGGGAGACGTGGCCTTCATCCACCAGGCCATCGAAGAGAAAATCGTCGAGGGTGGCGGCGCGGGCCGTTTCGCCACCTGGAAGGTGCCCATCAACATGGCTTTCGCCTATGCCGCCACGGACTACGCTTTCGACATCGGCGAGGGCAAGGTGAAGGGATACGATCGGGCTCACATGGAAGATCTTCTCCGGCAGCATTCCGGCGAAATCCGTACCTCCACCTATGCCAAGGGCGACGAGAAGGCGGATAACTTCATTCTCGTGGTGGGCGAATCCATCATCTACGGAGCCGACAAGGCCGGCAAATAGTGTACTGTAAGCTTTTTGTCCGTAGACTCCATACGTACAGATAGCGTGGGGACCCAGGGCCGCAGCTTTCGGGAGGCGGCCCTGCACCCTGTCTAGGGGAGGGATAGATCCTTGGCGGAACGTCGCCTCGAAATGCGCAACGTGGTGAAAGAGTACTTTGGCAACAGGGTGCTGAAAGGGGTAAACCTTACCGTGGATGCCGGAGAGATTCACTCTTTGGTGGGCGAAAACGGTGCGGGAAAATCCACTCTCATGAATATCCTGTTCGGAATGCCGGTGATCCACAACACCGGCGGCTTCGGCGGGGAGATTCTCTTTAACGGAGAACCCGTGGTTATTCAGTCTCCCCAGCATGCCATGGACCTCGGCATCGGCATGGTGCACCAGGAATTCATGCTGCTTCCAGGGTTCAGTATCGCTGAAAACATCAAACTCAATCGCGAAATCACTTCCAAAACCCTGGCAAGCCGCATGTTCGGCAAAAAACTGGAAAAACTCGATATGCCCGCCATGCGCCGGGATGCCCGGGCATCCCTTGACCGTCTCGATATGGGGTTGGATGAAATGCTTCCCGTGGCGGGGCTTCCCGTGGGATACATGCAGTTCGTGGAAATTGCCCGGGAGCTGGATAAAAACAAGCTTCAGCTTCTGGTGCTGGACGAACCCACGGCGGTGCTTACGGAATCCGAGGCGGATCGTCTGCTTGTTGCCATGAAGCGTTTGGCGGATCAGGGCATTTCGCTTCTTTTCATCACCCACCGGCTGGATGAAGTTCTTTCGGTATCCCACAACATCACGGTACTCCGGGATGGGGAACAGGTAGGAGCCCTTTCCACCTCGGAGGCTTCCGTGGAAAAGCTGGCGGAACTCATGGTGGGGCGTAAGCTGGATCTTTCCGCCCGGGATCATGCCAAGGAAGAATCCGTGGAAAAATCGGAAGTTCTGCTTCGCATGGAAAACCTTTGGGTTCACATGCCCGGAGAAGAGGTAAAAGGGGTTTCCCTGGAGGTGCACAAGGGCGAAATCCTTGGCCTCGGAGGTCTTGCGGGACACGGCAAGGTGGGCATCGCCAACGGCATTATGGGGCTTTTCCCCTCCACGGGAAAGATTTTCAAGGGAAACAAGGAAATTCCTCTCAACAATCCCGTGGAAGCTCTCAACGGAGGCATGGCCTTCGTTTCCGAAGACCGCCGGGGGCTGGGCTTGCTTCTGGATCAGTCCATCGAGCTGAATATCGTGGTCCAGGCCATGCAGAGCCAGAACACCTTCCTTAAGGGGTCCTTTTTCAAGATGATGGATTCCAAAAAAATACGGGAGCACGCTCTCAAGCTCATCGAAGATCTGGATATCCGCTGTACCGGGCCGGAGCAGCTCACGAGACGCCTTTCCGGAGGCAATCAGCAGAAGGTTTGCATCGCCAAGGCCCTTACCCTGAATCCGGATGTCCTTTTCGTCTCCGAACCCACCCGGGGAATCGACGTGGGAGCCAAGAAAATCGTGCTGGATCTTCTGGTGCACCTCAACCGGGAGTACGGGGTTACCGTGGTTATGACCTCCTCGGAGCTGGCGGAACTGCGATCCATCTCGGACCGCATCGCCATCATCTACGAGGGCAGGCTGGAGGGAATTCTTCCTCCCGACGCGAGCGACAAGGATTTCGGGCTTCTCATGGCGGGAGAGGGCACCCATTCTCGAAAGGAGGCATCTTAAATGCTGGCTATTGAAAAAGATCGGGAAAGCATGGGGGATCGTCTCCGGGAGATGGTTCGGGATTTCGGTATTCCCCGGCTTATCATTCTCGCCTTTCTGACCCTTCTCATCGTGTCCGCCTACTTTCTCAAGCTTCCCATGGGGCAGATCCTGAGCAGCATCCTCACCCGGTTCGGCATGAACGGAGTGCTGGTGCTCGCCATGATTCCCTCCATTCAGTGCGGTACGGGGCCGAACTTCGCCCTTCCCCTGGGGGTTACCTGCGGCATCGTGGCTGCCACCCTCAGCATCGAACTGAATCTGATGGGCTTTACGGCCTTCTTCTTCGCCCTTTTGGTAGCGATTCCTCTGGGAGCCCTCACGGGATATCTCTACGGAGTTCTTCTCAACAAGGTAAAGGGGCAGGAGCTGACGGTGGGAACCTACTTCGGTTTTTCCATCGTTTCCCTCATGTGCATCTTCTGGACCGTGGTGCCCTTCAAGAGCCCCGAAATGATCTGGCCCTACGGGGGCACGGGACTTCGGGTCACCATTTCGCTCCAGGATCGTTTCGACAAGGTGCTGGACAGTTTCCTTTCCTTTAACATCGGAAACGTGGTGGTTCCCACGGGGCTGCTTCTCTTCTTCGGGCTTTTCTGCATTCTCATCTGGCTTTTCAACCATTCTAAAACGGGAATCGCCATGCTTACGGTAGGAAACAATCCCCGCTTTGCGGAATCCTCCGGGCTGAACGTCAACAAATACCGTATCGTCGGATCGGTGCTCTCCAACGCCCTGGCGGCGGTGGGCATCGTGGTTTACGCCCAGAGCTTCGGCTTTCTCCAGCTCTACATGGCTCCTCTCTTCATGGCCTTTTTCGCGGTGGCCTCCATTCTCATCGGAGGAGCTTCCTTGCGGCGGGCTACGGTATGGCACGCCGTCATCGGCTGCTTTCTCTTCCAGTCCATCCTGGTGGTCTCCATGCCGGTGGCGAACGTGGTAGTGGCGGATAATCTCGCTGAGGTGGTGCGCATCATCATCAGCAACGGGATCATTCTCTACGCTCTGACACGGAAAGAAGCGGGGGTTGACGTACGGTGACGGATAAATCCATACTCGAACAGAACATAAACGGTAACGGAGCACCGGAACTCCCGGTACGGCAGAAGGGTTTCGAGCTGGGGGAATTTTTGCAGCGCAACGTGGTGCCCATTTTCTTCCTCGTCATCTGCATCTTCGGAGGGTACTACAGCGGATTGCCTCTTCCCTTTCTCATCAACGAAATCATTACCCGCATGGCCCGGAACTCCTTTCTCGTGATCTCCCTCATCATTCCCATTCTCGCGGGAATGGGGCTGAACTTCGGCATCGTTCTGGGAGCCATGGCGGGGCAGTTCGCCTACGTTATCACGGTAAACCTCGGCATGGCGGGGCTTTCGGGGTTTCTCTGGACCTGCGTACTCTGTTTCCCTATGGCGGTGGTCTTCGGCTGGCTCACGGGAATGCTTTTCAACAACGCCAAGGGCAAAGAGATGATTACCGGAATCATTCTGGGCTTCTTCGCCAATGGAATCTACCAGTTCGTTACCCTGTATCTGCTGGGAAAATTCATTCCCATACCGGTAAAATCCATGCTCCTTTCCACGGGAATCGGCCTGCGGAATACCGTGGACATCAAACCCATGCACTACGCCCTGGATAACCTCTGGAAACTGCGCTTCAAAATTCCGGGAGTTATCTTCCCCATCATCGTTCCCATGGTCACCATTATCGTGGTTATCGTGCTCTGCATTCTCCTGCACCAGCTCTTCAAAACCAAGCTCGGCCAGGACTTCCGGGCGGTGGGGCAGGATCGGCACATCGCGGCGGTGGCGGGCATCAAGGTGGATCGGGTGCGTATTCTGGCGGTGGTCTTTTCCACGGTCCTCGCGGGATGGGGACAGGTTATCTTCCTTCAGAACCTGGGCAACATCAACACCTACGGAAGCCACGTCCAGGTGGGAACCTTCGCGGTGGCGGCCATTCTCATCGGAGGAGCCTCGGTAAGCAAGGCCACCATCGGTCAGGCCCTGCTGGGAACCCTGCTCTTCCACACCATGTTCATCGTCTCCCCCCTGGCGGGGAAGAACCTCATGGGCAACGCCATGATAGGGGAGTACTTCCGGGTCTTCGTAACCTACGGGGTTATCGGCATGGCCCTGGCTCTCCACGCATGGCAGAGCCGGGCGAGGGAGAAAAAACTCCGGGAGGATGCCGAAAGGGCCTGAGAATTCCAAGGCCGAACGGCGGAATCCGCAAAGAACATATCCTATATGCGCGCCGGAGAGAAAAACTCCGGCGTTTTTTTCTGTTTTCCTCTGGGGTATAATGGAAAAGGTATGGAAGTATTTTTAAGGGAGTGAAAAGATTTGTCTATGGATTCCTACATGACCCGAGTAGCGGCCTTTCACAAGGGGTGCGATCACCCCGTGAAGACCGGAAGCCTCGATGATCGGAACCTGGTGGAGCTGCGGCTCCGGCTTATCGAGGAAGAGGTGCGGGAACTCCGGGAATCCCTGGAAGAGCCTCACCGAAACGATGCGGCGGTACTCAAGGAGCTTGCGGATATTCAATACGTCCTTTCGGGGTTTGCGGTGGCCTTCGGACTTCCTTTGCCGGAAGCCTTCGACCGGGTGCACCGCTCGAACCTTACCAAGTTCGTCAACGGAGTTATGCAGAAACGGGAAGACGGAAAACTGCTGAAAGGCCCCAACTACCGGCCTCCGATGCTGGAGGATTTGCTCGAAGAAAGAGATCTGCCCGAAGAGGGCGAACGCTAGAAAAGGGACGAAAAAAGAGGAGGAACCGCCTTGGGAAAGCTTTACTTTCGATACGGAGCCATGAGTTCCGGCAAAACCGCCCAGCTTATCGGGGTTGCCAAAAACTACGAAATTCAGGGAAAACGGGTTATTATCTTTACCGCCGCCCTGGATACCCGGGCCGAGCAGAACACCGTGGCTTCGCGAAACGGTCTCAAGGCAAGAAGCCTGAGCTTCGACAAAGACACGGATCTCTATGCGGAGATCTTCAGTTCCATGTCCGACGACCTGCACTGCGTTCTTGTGGATGAGGCCCAGTTTCTTTCGGGGGCCCAGGTAATGCAGCTCAGCTCCGTGGCGGACAGCCTGGGGGTTCCCGTTATATGCTTCGGACTGAAAAACGATTTTCGTAACCGGCTCTTCGAAGGGGCGGAGTATCTGTTGCTTCATGCGGATACGCTGGAAGAGGTAAAAACGGTATGCTGGTTCTGCAACCGCAAGGCTACCATGAATCTGCGGCTTTCCAAAGGCCAACCCGTATACGAGGGGGAACAGCTTCTCATCGGAGGAACCGAAAGCTACCTCCCCGTATGCCGCCGTTGCTATCATAATCCTCCCCTCTGGAAGCTCCGGAAAAACGGAGTTGCCAGAACCTCCGACGAAACCGGAGGAAATCCGTAACCGGGAATTCCCGACACCTAACGAGGGCTTCCGGGGAGAGAAAACCGAAACGAAAAGGGGTATTGCAATCTATCGGGAAGACTTGTTTTCCGCCTTTTCTTCGGATTCTCTTCCCTCTCGAAGCACCTTGTCGTAGGTCTTTCTCTGGCGAAATTCCTCCCTTTTTCCCACGTTCCACTGAGAAAGAGGCGTGAGAAATCCCACCACCCTGGAAAAAATCTCGCAGGGGGTTCTCGTTTTTTTCTCCTTTTCTTTCTCTCTCTTCTTCTCTTCCATCACGAACACCTTCCTCTCCTTTTCTGGAAGTTTCTGGAATTCCTTGGAACCTCAGCTTCGGGTTCCGTAGCGGGACGAGAAAACACCCGCCCCTCTCCGCTTGGCGCCGTACATAAAGGAATCCGCTTCCCGCAGGAGATCGTACAGGGAAATTCCCGGAGAATAGGAGACTATTCCCAGGCTCAGGGTAACCCGATCGTCATGGTCCTGCTGAAAAAAGCAGGTAGCCTTGGCACTCTCGATAATCCTCTCTCCCAGGCTTATGCCTCGTTCCTCCGAAAAGGGGGTGGCTATCAGAAATTCGTCGCCCCCCCAGCGGCTCAGAAGATCTTCCTCATCCAGATGATGTTCCATAATCTTCGCAAAAGCCCGAAGCACCCGGTCTCCCATGAAATGCCCGTACTTATCGTTTACGTTCTTGAAGTTATCCAAATCCATCATAAGGAGCGTAAGTTCCGCCTCTCCCCGAAGCGCCCGGAGATAATATTCTTCGAGCCGCTCTTCCATTCCCTTGCGGTTTAAAACGCCCGTAAGGGGGTCCGTCTTCGCCATGCGCTCCAGATCCTTCTGCTTGCGGAGGTCGATAATGCCTTCGAGCATCATGGTTTCTCCCTCCACCTCCACGGGCACCGCGCTCTTCAGAACCTGGATCTCCGAACCGTTCCGCAAAAGAAAGGGCCTCTCGGTTTTATCGAAAAGATTTCCAAGATCCCAAACGGGGCATTTCCCTTCCGGAGCGGGGCAAAACGTCTCCTGGCAAGGCTTGTCCAGAGCCCGGAACTCCTCCATGCTTTCATATCCCGCCAAATCCAGAGCGGCCCTGTTCATAATATGCACGTGCTTATCCCGCCGGATTACCGCCACTCCGAAGGGCATGGCATCGATAATATGCCGCAGATTGGCAAGCTCATCCTGAAGGCGATCGATTTTTCGCTCCTCCCGGCTCGAAAAAACGCAGCAAAAACACGGGGAATCCGCCTGGGGAGTTTTCTTTTCGAGAGGGAAAAACTCCATCCGCCATGCCTTTTCTCGCTCTCCCAGAGCAGTGGTAAGAGATGAAAAAATGCGGTGTTCTTTCCGGGCGAACAGAGAAGACCAATCTACCTCCGGAGCTATTTCTTCTATTCGTGTGCTTTCCGTGGCTTGAGAAGCAAAACTGCCGCAAATGGAGCCGTCCTGATAAAGCAGAAAAACGCAAACAGTCATCAACAAACCTTCCCCTCGGAGAGTTTGAATCAAAAATACATTTTTGAAGTAATGCGCACATTTGGTTTTGACTTGATCTCATAACGTGCTAGAAAAAATGAGAAATATTTTCATTCTTGAAATTTAGAAAAATTCTTTTTTGTAAATGCGTAGCTTTCGAGAAGATAGGGATTGAATATTCTAACTACAAGATTTTTGTAAGATAAATTGTACCGCAAAAAGAATGTAAAAGCTATCCTGTCATATTGATTACAGATTCTCACGGAGTATTTTACTTAGAAAGATATGGGGGAAAATTTGTAGAATTCTGTTTTGCCTGAAAATGTATCAATGAAATTTCACTCCAAGTGCGGAAATGCTCTCTGTTCCATTCTTTCTGGAGTTTAGAGAGTGTAACTTTAATGAGATCGCGCCCTTTTAGGTGCGGAAATCCCCCCGGACGCCCTTGAAGAACTCGCCAAGGTCTAGCTTCAATGAAATCGCACCCTTTTAGGTGCGGAAATGCGTTAGCCGCGTGCCGATCCAAAGCAGTTTCAGGAAGCTTCAATGAAATCGCACCCTTTTAGGTGCGGAAATTCGAACAAATTCCGCAATACGTTTTGCTAATTCTAGCTTCAATGAAATCGCACCCTTTTAGGTGCGGAAATCGTTCGGGAGCCCTCGTCTATGGATCTGCTTTCACTGCTTCAATGAAATCGCACCCTTTTAGGTGCGGAAATCGCTTTCCGTCCGTGGGGTTGCTGGGAGTGCCACACTGCTTCAATGAAATCGCACCCTTTTAGGTGCGGAAATTTTCAGACATCGCCATTCTGCGCGCCAGTAGTTGCTGGCTTCAATGAAATCGCACCCTTTTAGGTGCGGAAATTCGAAATGCTCAAGCCCGAAAAGCCCCCGGAATATCTGCTTCAATGAAATCGCACCCTTTTAGGTGCGGAAATGAGGTGCTCTGATGAGTCGTGGAACCTCCTCTTTTAAGCTTCAATGAAATCGCACCCTTTTAGGTGCGGAAATTCGATTTTTACGGCCCACTCGCCCTGGATGCCGTTAGCTTCAATGAAATCGCACCCTTTTAGGTGCGGAAATCACTTCCGAGGTCATGGAGCGTTGCCGGGTCTCCGAGCTTCAATGAAATCGCACCCTTTTAGGTGCGGAAATGAGCACAACCAGCCCGACAATGAATAGCGGCGGGAAGCTTCAATGAAATCGCACCCTTTTAGGTGCGGAAATCTTCGAATTTGCCCCACAGTCGCAATTCGCATCCGGAGGCTTCAATGAAATCGCACCCTTTTAGGTGCGGAAATGTTATTTCGAACAACAGAACGGGAGCCGTGATTATTTGCTTCAATGAAATCGCACCCTTTTAGGTGCGGAAATAGGAAGCACCCCGGAGTGAGTCTTGAACCTGTACGCGCTTCAATGAAATCGCACCCTTTTAGGTGCGGAAATAAGATTTCCGGAAACTGGCGGAACTGGCCAACGATGCTTCAATGAAATCGCACCCTTTTAGGTGCGGAAATACAACGACAATCTCCACGAAGCCGCCGACAGAGGAAAGCTTCAATGAAATCGCACCCTTTTAGGTGCGGAAATCGGAGCCGTCGGAGCCGGAGGCCACGCCATTTTGCAGCTTCAATGAAATCGCACCCTTTTAGGTGCGGAAATGGCGCAGGAGCAGATCCACGGCCCGCAAGAGGCCCGGCTTCAATGAAATCGCACCCTTTTAGGTGCGGAAATTGAATTAGCGTTAAACATGGAGACCGGAGAACTCTAGCTTCAATGAAATCGCACCCTTTTAGGTGCGGAAATCAGAAGACGTGACAAAAGAGGGCGAAATTGTCACGAGCTTCAATGAAATCGCACCCTTTTAGGTGCGGAAATCTCTCTCCGGAGAACCCACCGCCATATTCTGGAATGCGCTTCAATGAAATCGCACCCTTTTAGGTGCGGAAATTGATCCGCGATTTTCCCGAAGGTTTAAGACCTTCCGAGCTTCAATGAAATCGCACCCTTTTAGGTGCGGAAATGGAATGTTCGTTGACAAGAAGGAGCTTTCCGGGCCGGCTTCAATGAAATCGCACCCTTTTAGGTGCGGAAATTACGCCAATCTAGCAATGTTAATATTAAAAACCCCAAGCTTCAATGAAATCGCACCCTTTTAGGTGCGGAAATCAGAATGTTTTTTTCCAGCACGACAGATATATTTCAGGCTTCAATGAAATCGCACCCTTTTAGGTGCGGAAATGAAAAAAGAAAAGCCGCGCCGGGTCTGGATATACCCAGCTTCAATGAAATCGCACCCTTTTAGGTGCGGAAATCTCTCGAACAATCTCGTTTATGCGGAATCCCTTGAGGCTTCAATGAAATCGCACCCTTTTAGGTGCGGAAATTCAAGGTCGGGTGTTCACAGCACCCGGCCTTTATTTGCTTCAATGAAATCGCACCCTTTTAGGTGCGGAAATCAAAATCGAAGACATGCTAAAATCACCTAAGATATAGCTTCAATGAAATCGCACCCTTTTAGGTGCGGAAATATCGTATCAAGAAGCTGTTGAAGATCGCGGAACAATCGCTTCAATGAAATCGCACCCTTTTAGGTGCGGAAATGATAGAACCAGTGTCTTCCGAGCCCCACGAAGACCTGAGCTTCAATGAAATCGCACCCTTTTAGGTGCGGAAATAATGCAAGTAACCAGCGGAAAGCGGCGGCGTTGTTGGCTTCAATGAAATCGCACCCTTTTAGGTGCGGAAATATCTGGAAAGAGGTTAAGTACGCACTTACCGACAAGCGCTTCAATGAAATCGCACCCTTTTAGGTGCGGAAATAAGCGCTACGCAGAGTGATTCTTAAGAGCCCGGTTGAGCTTCAATGAAATCGCACCCTTTTAGGTGCGGAAATTCATACCCCCGAATAGGTTCCACTTCTATATTTGTATGCTTCAATGAAATCGCACCCTTTTAGGTGCGGAAATTGATTGAAGATAAGGCGAACGGTCCCGCAGTTATCGCGCTTCAATGAAATCGCACCCTTTTAGGTGCGGAAATTACTATGACGTTTCCATAGCGGTGTGGTTTGCGGAGCTTCAATGAAATCGCACCCTTTTAGGTGCGGAAATGCCGTCGGACCGAATTGAACCGACTCCTTCGATCCGAGCTTCAATGAAATCGCACCCTTTTAGGTGCGGAAATTTGAGAGACGCGACGGTTTCACAAGCAAGCTGCGATAGCTTCAATGAAATCGCACCCTTTTAGGTGCGGAAATGAGGATAGAAAGAACTACATCCTCAAATGCTGCATAAAGCTTCAATGAAATCGCACCCTTTTAGGTGCGGAAATTTCGGAAGATGATTGCCGCTATTAACGGCCAGAGAGCGCTTCAATGAAATCGCACCCTTTTAGGTGCGGAAATCTGTCCGGAGCAGCGGGAATGTTTCGATCATGCAGTAGCTTCAATGAAATCGCACCCTTTTAGGTGCGGAAATAAGGGGGGGCGGTAATTACTAAGACACTATGAAAAAGCTTCAATGAAATCGCACCCTTTTAGGTGCGGAAATCCACCCCTTTTTGAGGTAGGTGGTATCAATAAAATATAGTGTCAATATCGATGCGTCAAGGAAAAAGGTTCTTTACCATCTTGAGGTGTTAGTAATTCTTTACCCATGTCTTTGACAAATCTTCTGTTTTCAAGGTTCTCGAGTACTCGAGGGGATTTTTGTATCATTGGACCTCTCGAAAAAATATTTAAATTATTTGTGTACGTGGTTCCGGTTCCCATGGTTTGCCAAAGTAAGTTATTTCCGGGGTGGGATGCTCTCCGGAAACTTTACCGACTTCTACCAAAAAAACTTGATCTTCGGTTTGTTTGATAATTTCATGGATATTTTCTGTCAATTTATGTTGTTCCCGAGGGTTGAGTTGACAACAAAATACGGAAAATTGAATGCGCTCTCCCCAGCTTGAGAGGAGTTTCGATATCCGGTTTCGTCTTTTATCGTCAGGGATGTCGTAGGATATGATATAAAACTTCCGCATGGCATCCACCTACCTTGTGATTATTCCCGTATATTGCGAAATTTCTCCTCGAAGTGCTTTATTCAATAGCTTTGCCTGTACCCGAAGAATTGTACGCCAAGAACATCGATAGCCGAAAAGAGGATGGGTAACCATCTGGTCTAGTCGCATTTCATAAGCTCGTAGAAAAGCTTTTCGTGCGGAATCTTTCATGGCACATCCTGCAGAAGAGCATAGAAAATCATTTTCTTCTACCATGCCGTTGTTTACGGTTGAAAGTACTGCAGAATCTACAATAAGAGGACGAAATTCTTCCATAAGGTCCAGAGCAAGAGCTGGTTTCCCGTGTCGAGGGCGATGTAGGAATCCCCAAAATGGATCAAGGCCTTCGGTTAGCAACACAATAGTAGCTTCCTTTGTAAGCAACGCATAGCCAAAGGAGAGCATGGCGTTAAGTGGATCCTTTGGAGGCCGCCTGTTCCGAAAACCCGGGGCAAAACTTTTTGGAGAAAAGTTTTCTGCAAGCATGCTTTTCCAAGAGGAAAAATAAAGGGCTGCAATACTGCCTTCAATGCCCATGAGCTCTTCAATGTTGGTACAATCACCAATTCTTTCAGTTAGTTTTTTCATGTCCTTGAGAGTTTGCTGCGAGGAAATGCGGGAATTCCTTCGAAGAAAATTGCGTTGATTTTGCGTTTTTGCCAGCACAAAGGCTTTGGCAAGAGTAAGAGATCTTCCTTCATCGGCAGCCACCGCAAATTGTGCTGCTCTGGAATAAGCATTTTTAAGGGTGATTCCAGTTGTGACGCCGTAAAACCAGTGCCCTCTAGAGAGGTGTATTATGGGAATTCCCCATTCGCAGAGAAGGTGTAGACATTGAGCGGAAATAGAAATATTACCGCAAAGAACGAGCTGTGAAATGTCTTTGAGAGGGCAACTTCGAAGGAGTTCTTTTCCTTGATTAATAGTAAGGGCTTCTCCGGACTTTCCTACTCGGGCTCCCTGTTCTTGAATGTAAAGCGGGAGGGCGTCATCTCGGGCAGGGTAGAGACGACGTATGTCCGGAGGAGTTTCCGTTTTTGAGATAATAGATCTTCCCGTGAGCATATTTGTTTCATCAGGGAGGCAGATTCCTACAAGAGAGCAACCATAGCATTTAGGGGAATCCAGAAGAGGAGGAAGTACTTCCATAGTATTTAAAGCAGCTCGGCTTTCGTTGATGAGATACAGGGTGCGAGCTTCTAGTTCGGGAGTGAGGGTTACGGGCACTCGCTTACGGGCTCCCGCATAGTAGAGAATTCCTTGAGTGACGTTATGCCCATGTTCTCGAAGAAGTAAAGCTTGACACATGAGTTGAACCCTTTCGGGCTCATAGCTTCTTTCAGGATTTTTTGGAGGAATTCCCCTTTTTGTTTCCACCGGAATGGAGCTATTATCGCTCACTTCAAGAAGGTCCAGCTTCCCGATAAGTTTAAGTTTATCTGATGCGAGCTTTACGGAACGAGCAATAATCGGCTCTGGATCTCCTTCGGAGCTTGGAAAAACATCCTCTTTGCTATCTACCCTTTTATGCACGCTACGCCCCTGATCAGTAAATAGGTTGCTCGCCCATCGTTCATCCAAGTACATAAGCTGCATACGCCGGGGACAGTATGCAAACTGATGCACCATGTCAATGGTGAGATATTCGGATTGTTCCTGATTGGGCGGAGTTGCCTGCAAGGATTCCATGGCGTTATCCTCCTTCGGTTGTTACGAGAGTTGATGGGGAGAAAAAGGATCGTTTGTTCAGGACAAAACGTTCCGATTCTAGCCATAGAATGGAAGGTTCTCTTCCTAGGTGGGCCTTAGAATTCGCGACAAGCAAGCTTTGCATTGTGAGGAATGTGATAAAAGGTTCCCATAACGGCCAGCGAAATGTTTTGTTTTTCTTGAAGAAGCCGGTAGTATGCAAATTCTTTTTCCCAGGAACCGAAGGAAAGCAAGAGAATCCTAAAAATGCTAATGCATTCACCGTTGCATTGCAGGGGACCTTATTTTTAGGATTACCAGGATCACCATATAAAAGTGCATATGATCTTTGATCTGCAGGATCCCAGTTAAGACTTGTTACCTCGTCATCATTTGCTTTTTCTCCGGAAAAAGTTTTCTGGAGGCTTATAGGAGAGACGTGCAATGCACATTGGGCGAAATCTTTTAATAATAGTTGTCCGCTTCCCCCGTTTGAAAAGCTAAGATGCGAGGGACATATGGAATTTTCTCCCTTGAGAAAGCCATCGCTTCCAAAAGCGGCTAAAATCTCAAGCTGTAGGGGAAATGTCTTTGTCGTATCTTGAGAAGCAACTAATTTTATGGAGAGCTCTCTGAAATCTTCTGAGGTGTAATCCTCTATACGTTTTTTCCCTTTGATTACAGGATAGAGGGTGAAAAACCTATTTGCTTGAGTTGCCTCAAAGTTTTTTCCCTTGTTTTGAGGATTTTTTTTCGGTTTTTCTGCTTTGGAGGACTTTTTGAGAGCTTTAAATTTGTTTTCATTCCATCCAAAATCTTCTGCGAGTAGTCCGCAAAAGTTCTTTTCATCCAGCGTAGTTTGATAGATGGGAAAGGGATTGTTTTCTAAATCCCATTTCATTCGAGCCTCGGAATCGTGAAGGTAGAGCAGGCGGAAGGTCCCAAGACTTGCGAGAAAGTGCAAGGGGTTATTTCCTTTTAGTCCGGGACCGAGGTGTTCGTGTAAACTATTCATGCTTTTTCTCCCTCTTTCTTAAATTTCCCCGGCTCTTCACTTGTGCGATGATCTGCAAGACGAAGACAGCCTTCCAGATAGGCCAGCCCCCACCACCCGTATTTTCGGAGAAGTTTCCAGAAACGCTCGGCTATGCCGCTATCCAAAGCTTCAAGTCCTGTATCACTGGAGGTCGAGAAGATCTGTTCCCAGAAAGAGCAGCTTACCGTAATTGGATTAGGATCTATTACGGTTGGAGCGAAAGGTCGGGCATGTCCATGGTGGCTTGCCAGAAGATGGAGTACAAGATCCTTATCATGAGCCTTGTTAATGTAATCTTCGCAAGATTCCGCAAGCCTGAGGGAAAGAAGCTCGTGTCGGCCCCCTTTAGGATAGCCTGCTTTTTCTCGGGCTTGCTCAATTCCTCTAGAATTTCCCCGAAGTGCTTCTGATTTGGCAAGAAGCTTGCTTTTGAGAGCTTTTATCCGATTGCCGTCCATAAGCCATGTTTGGAATCGAGGATCTACTTTCCCTAAATCGTGGAGCCGAGCTGCGAGAGAAACATCCTTCCGTAGGTGTTCCGGAAGAGCGGAGGTGCATTGCTGGGCGCAGATTTCCGTTTCCAAAAGGTGATCCTCAAGAAGAACCGTTTTTTGTGTTGATAGAGCAGACTGTGCATCTTCATCGGAAAAATCTCGAGCTTTTTCATTCAGTCGGTTTCTGCTTTGAATCACAATTCCCTCTTTTGAAGGATAAGGAGTGATGCGGAGAGATTTCTCTTCCCGGAGGAGCGATAGTATTTCCTGAACCGATTTCGGGAGGTTGGTAAATGATTCGTGATTTGGCAGTTTTTCCAGAAGTTCCCTTATTTGATCTTCTAATTTCTCCGGAAGTTCTTCTTGATTTTTTTGATCGTTCAAATTCAGGAAAGGACGGAATGTTTCTTCTAAGGGGGTATTTTCAATACTCCAATGGGGAAGCAATTTTTTGTGCAAGCGTAGTATGGGAAAACGTCGGTTTTTTTGTCGTGCCAGTTCTGCGATATCCAGGACTTTTTCTCGAAATGAAGGATTCCAGCCTTCCTCATCACAACCTCCCAGAGAGGCTGGAAGGATCAGTACATCTCCAGGCCGGAGGTCTTTGGCAGAACGGATAATTGTGCTTTCTTCGGGACCTCTCCAACTCAGTACGGGGGAGAAAATCTTTTTTGTTTTTGTATTTTTGGTAGAGATTGAGGAAGTTTCAAAAGCTCCTTCCAGGTCTGTAACATCTTCCGAAGATGCTTCGCTCTCCAGAAAAGTTCGAACGTGTTCTATAGGAAGAGCGAGAGCTTCCCCGGTTACCGGAGGGCATAGGGATACGGTTTCTTTCCATATTCTCTCCGTTTCTTCGAGCTTTTTCCCCGATTCGTGGACTTGTATGTCTCCTCTCCAGATTAGTTGGAGATCTCCTGCGTCATTTTTCGGACCGTGGAGAAAGATGGCCGGATCTGGGCTTATAGCCGGCTCCGGTCCGGTTTGGGCCCATAAGTCACAGTAGACGGGAAACATTATGGGAGCCTGGGAAGTAGGTGCGCAGAGTTCCTTACGTTCTTCGGAAGAGGGGAGTTTTTCTTGCAACCAGGCAATGCCGCAATCGATGATGTCATTTTTTGCATGTTCGATAAGCCATGTGCAGGTTCTCGGAAGAGCCTCTCCATAAATGGAATCTGGCTTGTCGTTATTTTTTTTGGATGTTTCGCGTGGCATGATGAAAAAGCCTTCCGTTGTACCAAGCTCTCCGAGCCGATCCAACCGCCCCAGCCGTTGAAGAAAAGAATCCAAAGGGCACGCTTCGGTAATCAGTACATCCGCATCGAGGTCGGCTCCTACTTCCACGCATTGGGTTGCCACTACAATTAAAGGAGGCAAATCTTTGACATTTCCTCGAGCCCTTCCCGCCATAATGCGCTCTCGATATCGTTCCAGAAGCTGATCACGTTCCACAGAACGGCTTCTTCCAGTAAGAAGCAGCGCCTCACATTCGGGGAGTTCCTTTTTGATGCTTTCTCGGATTTCTCGGGCGGTGCGGACTCTGTTGACCACCACGAGAAGAGTGGATCCTTTTTGTGCTGGGGATTGCTGTGTTTTATGGCCCTTTAAAATTTTCATGCAAGCGGTAGAAACGTTTTCGGAGCCTCTCACAAGGCGGATTTTTTTATGATTTTCCAGGCGTTTTTTCAGGCAGGAATTTGCGTAATCTTCTTTTTTGAGTTGAAAGGGTTCTACGTTTTTATGGGGTGTGGCGGTCATAGTTACTACTTTAAAGGGTAGGTCTAGAGGCGTGGTAGCATGATTTCTGTACCGTTCTATCCATTCAAGGGTTTCGGAAAAAGGTTGGCTGCAATGGGCTTCGTCAAGCACAATGAGTGTGTCATTGCCCAGGAGTCCCGCATGAATGGGCCACATTTTGTTCGAGAGTCCGTATCCTCGAAAGAGAAGTCGTGAACCTACCTGGTCTACAGTGGAACAGAGAATAACCGGTTGTACCGGTGTACGAGCCCAGCGATCTTCCCTGTAAATGCCTCCCCGAAGAAGTGCGCTTTCCAGGGGAACTTCTCCGCCAAGAGAAAGGAGAGCATCTCGAGTCTTTTTGAGTATTTCCGTGTTTCCTTCCTCAAGAGCCCGGCAGATCTTTTGTGCTCTACGGTATGCGTCATCCACCACAATTCGACGATCCACCACGAAAGCGATGCGCCTGGGGGCATTCCGTTGTTCCGGTGCTTTATGTGCCTGACAGGCAAGAGCAAAGATCCCTATGTCCATGATCGCCGTTTTTCCCGAGGCAGTGGGAAGTGTGATAATTTCAGGCCATGATTCTTCCATGACCTGATGGAAAAGGCATTCTTGCCATGGGAAAGGAGGATAGCCATGAATTTCCTTAAAAAAAGTGGGGAATTCGGAAGTGCTTAGCATCAGGCATTCCTCCTTGAATTGTTATTGAGGGGTTTGAAAATTCCGTAACCCTGAAACCGCCCCGAACCTAGAATTAAAGGCCCTCGCAGGGGCGTTTTTTCCGGAAAGACGATTTTTACGTGAATATGCCAGCGTTTCCTGCCATCCTTCCTTTTTAAAAGAGGAAAATTCCTTGCTTGGGGTACTCCCTTCAGCCAGGATACGTGAGAAAAAAGAATCTCTTCTGGTTCTGGAAGTTCTTGAATTTTACAGGCCGCACAAATCTCTTGTTCCGTCCATTGGTCCAGATTTTTATGTCTTCGAGGAGGGAGCTTATCCAGGACAAAGGGGGTAACGGTGCTCCAGGTTGTGCACGGGGCGGATGCTGTGCAGCACCATGTGTTTTCTTGGAGCGTTTGGGCTTGTATAGAGCTGTTTTCGAGTGTTAGCCGACAATCTCCGGAGGAGCCAGCGAAGAGGCGCAGGGTTTCATCATCATTCATAGCTGTTGCAAGGCTTTTCCAAAGAGCATTTTCTTTTTCCCAGGATAATTCTTTTGGAACTGCCAGGGCAAAACCCATGATATGACCATCCGCATGGGTATTTCCCACAAAAGGCAGTGGAAAATATGAGACGTGAGGAACTTTCGTGGGGGTACCGCTCTCGTCATGGCCGCTGACGATTTCTTTAGCCATAGGATCGGCGTTTTTCAACAGTGTTCCTCGAAAAGCCTCTGTAAAAGCAAGGGTTTGAGGAAGAGAGAGAAGATCCCCTTGAATTTTACGAAGAATGATGAGACGTGAAGAGAAGTCTCCCTGATAGATTTTGAGGTCAGAGAGAGGAAATTGTATTTTGATATATTTCTTGTAGGGAGCCTCTGGAGGACGTTGCCATCTTTCGCCGCCTCCGGCATAGGCTTTACAGAGGTTTCTTAATCGGCCTTTATGAGGTACCCGAAGAGGTTCCCCATTTCCTGAATTCTCCGTGGCAGGTCTCCAGTTCGATTCGGGTGGATTGTGGGTGATCCGGAGATGTACCAGAGATCGAGAATGTCCGATATGGGTTACTCCATCACATAGTCTTTCCATGGTTTCGAGGATTCCCTCTGAGGGGGTTGCCTTTTCCCAAATAAGAGCGCATGAGCAGTTTTTTCGTTCTTCCCGGTCTGTTGATTGCTGTGGCAACAGAACTGAGGGGAAATTTCGAGGAACCCGTTTTTTGGGGAGTTCTTTCCTATCATTTGTAGGAACGAAAACTGTGTAATCCTCAGGAATAGTTTCGTTTTCGGGGACAAAAAGAACCGGGAGATCTTGTTTCTCAAGCCATTCAAGAGCTTCAATTCCTTCTGGAGGTTCCCCGAGGTTTCCCCAGGACGCCACTAGAGCTTGAAAAACCCTGTCGGGATGAACAGGCCATTCCGGAAAAGGAGAGTTTTTACCCTTGTGATAAGCTCGGGCTACTACCCGATCTATAAGGTAGGTCCACGCTAGAGCGAACATGGAGTTACGCTTCCTCTGGCTCAGCAGATTTTTTAACTAAATCGCGGCTTTTTTTCACGATAGAAATAAGTTTCTCACTTGGGGTGAGTATTATTTCTTTCTCATGCCAGGGAAGGTCGTTTTTTTGGGCTTCTTTAACGGCTGTTTCTACCAATGTTGATGCTCCTTTTCCGGAGAGTGTGAAGGATTCGCTGGAGCCGTCTTTACGAAGGATTTCCCAGGATGCGGGAGCTTCCGGGTATAAGAGACAACGGGAACGAAGATCGAAATTCTCTTCCGCACTTTTGGTGGCGGCACAGAGCCCAAGCGCTGCGAGTACCGTTCTGGCAAGTATGTTGCGTGCTTTTTGAGATTCGCTATCTCTATTTTCGAGAGGAAATGATAGGTTCCTAAGAGCTGTAAGGGAAAGTACCACTGTTTGCAGAGCATAGCTCATAGTGATGCCGCCGTTAGTTTCTTCAATGGTGGGGGCTATATTTCCATGGACTACTTCGCTTGGTCTTCCTGTTTTGAGTTTTAGGGATTCTCCTTTTTTGTCTTTTTTTGCTTTTTCGGGGTCAAGAGTCCATTCGTTATTTTTATCTTCATAGAGAGGGCCTGCTCCCAGTTGAATTTGCAGAGGATCAATACGGCTTGATGTCCGAATGCCGCTTTGGGCTCTGATTGCAAAAACCTCTGAGATAATCATTCTTTGAAATTTGGTGCCAAGTCCTCCCATGGGACCTGTGGAATCCCAAAAACCAAAAAGAAGTGCTGTAGGGCAAATACCAAAAATATTTGTGGCGTTATTAGGTTTTGCAGTGTCAATGTATTTCCCATACAAACTTTCTCGAAATGATTTTCCCTCAAATTTGCTGTCCCGAAGAATGGCATCTGCGATTCTATGAGGAACTTCCAGGCTGGTGATTTTCCCAAGATCATCCATGCCATGCCCTTGAAAATTCACGGAAATTACGGGGAGGGTGAATTCCTCTTGTTCCCATGCTCTTAGAAGAGCCAGTTCCATGCGATTGGCTTGAGATTGAACGCTGTCGAGAATTACACAAGGAATTTTTTCTCCGTCAATAATTCTTTCTTCCCAGGCGTATTTCCCTCCCTCATAGGTTGGCGGAAAAACCTTGTCTCCGCTTCCTCCTGCGGGTTGGAGTCTTCTGCGAAGACGAAAGGCCACAGCGTTTTCAACAGATTCCTTCAGAATTTCATACGAGAGCTCCATGTTTTTGTTATTCATTTCTTCCTCCGTTTATTGTTTTTGTATAACTAAAATAGTTGTGCCTCCATAACTTTTACGCGCAAAATATTAAGCGAAAAATTCACTCTATTGATTTTCCATGCCTCTCCTTCACTCCCTCCGCCAATTCCGCCACCCTTTGCCGTAGTTCTTGGGGTTCCAGCACCTCCGCATAGGGGGCGCTGGCGAGCACCCATTTGGCCACTTCCTCCAGGTGGGGCACTTGGGCGGAAAGGTAAATGCTTCCGTCCGGGCATTCTTCTATCTGTTGCGATGTGTGCCATTCCGTTTCCGCCACCACCCGGGACATGGGAGGGGATATTTTTAAGAGTACTTTTTGAGGTTCCCCTCCGGAGAAGGCGTACCAGGCTCCTTTTGCGTAGGTGACCAAATCGCGGTCTTCCGGAATTTCCCGGGCTTTTTCGTCGGTTATGCCTATGTCGCTGAACCGGGAGATGCGGAAGGCCCGCTCCCCCTCGGGAGTGGAGGTGTGGGACCAGGCCCAGAGATACCAGGCGTGGCCGGCGAAATAAACGCCCCAGGGGGAGAGATGATAGTGTTTAGTTACGGGAGGGCTGTCATAGGGTGAGGTGTATCGGGCGGAGAGGGTGCATTTGCGCCCCAGGGCGGAAAGGATTCGGGAGAAGATTCCCGGATCCAGAGATGATACGGGGAGGGCCACCACGGTGCTCTGGGCGAGTTTGCGGGCCTGGGAGGCGAGCCGCTCCGGCAGGGCGGTCTGCATTTTCTGCCAAAGAGAGTTGCAGCCTTCCTGGAGATGGGGCAGAAAGTGGCCCGCCATGCCAAGCCCTGCCACCAGGGCGGTGGCTTCACTTCCCGAAAGATCGAGGTGCATCATAAAGGTGCCGCTGCTTTCGAGGACGTACCCCTGGTGTTTGTAATCCCAGCGTATGGATGCCCCGAAACTTTCTCGAAGATAGGCGATATCCCGTTCCAGGGTGCGGCAATTGGTGTAATCCAATTTTTCGTAAAGCCGCTTCCGTGAAAGATATGTGGTGGACGCCAACAGTTGCAGAAGCGCGTTCAGGCGTGCGAGGTGCACAGAAGAAAGATCCCTTGGCAAATATGCCACCTCCTCCGTTTTTGTGTTGCGGAAAGACTCTTTAAATAAGTATAGCAGGAGATAACGACAAAATAGGTGCGGTGGATAGAAATTCATGGGTTTTTTGGGGAAAAATTTCCGAAATCCTGAAATCCGAAGTTGTAATTGCAAGGTGTAAAAAAAGTGGGCCTTCCTTTAAAGAAGGCCCACTTCGGTGAGGGAGATATAGAGGAAAGGTCGAAAGGATTTATGCTTCCTGGGTTTTGCGCATTCTCTCCAGCCCGTTCTCGCCCTTCCAGGTGGCAAGGCTTACGAGAATGAGGCAGGCGATGGAGAGGGGAGCGGAGAAGACGATGGAGTTGAGATCCCCCGGTTTCTGGAGAACCAGCTCCCAGACAAGGGTTCCCACGCCTCCCGCGAAGATGGAAACCAGGCCTCCCAGGGGAGTGGCCTTTTTCCACAGGTACGCCGCGAGAAGGGCCGGAGTGATGGCGGCTCCGTACATGGTGTAGCTGTACATCTGCATGGAGAGCACCGAGGGGAAGAAGGTGATGAGGGAGTAGGCGAGCCCTCCGAGAACGATGACGCTCAGCCGGGTGATGAAAATTTTCTGCTTTGCCGTGGCCTTGGGCATCACGTAGGGAAGCACGAAGTCGTAGGTGATGTTGGTGGAGCAGGAAAGGAGGTAGGAGTCCGCAGTGGTGATGATGAATCCTGTGGCCGCCGCAAGTCCCAGACTTCCCACCCAGGCGGGCATGCCGTGGCGGAACACCGTGAGCAGCGCCGTGTCGGGCTTGATGTTGGGATAGAGCACGATGGCGGCGCAGACGAGGAAGGTGATGGTTCCGAAGAAGACGATATTGCCCAACAGGAAGCCCATCATGGACTTTTTGGCGGTGGCTTCATCCTTGGCGGAGGCGAACCGCTGATAGAGGTTCTGTTCTCCCAGAACCAGGAAGAGCACCGGGAAGATGTAGCCGATGAGCTGGGGAATGTTGAGGCCCCCCGCGACGGTCATCTTGGTTTCTTCGATGCGGGAGAAGAAATCCAGGCCTCCCGCGGCCTCGGTTACGAAGGGTACCGCCGCGAGAAGGGCGAAGGTGATAAGCCCCGCGCTCAATGCGTCCGTATAGGCCACGGAGAACATACCTCCCGATATGGTGAGCACGATTACGAGTACTGCGGTGATGATGGTGCCGGTTTCCACGGGAACTCCCAGAATCAGGTTGAGAACGTACCCGCCCCCCTTGAATTGGTAGGAAGCGATGCCCACGTAGGCCATGACGATGCAGATTCCCGTAAGAATCCGGGCCAGCCGGCCGTAACGTTTTTCCATGATCTGGGGAATGGTGTAATCCGACATGGAGCGGATTTTGGCGGCCAGAAAGAATACCGCCAGCATGCCGATGGGTTCGCCGATGCCCCAGAGAATGCCTGCCCAGGGGCCGTGCTGGTAGATGAAGTTGGCCTGGCCGATAACGTTTCCGGAACCGCACCAGGTGGCCAGCATGGTTCCCATGAGAACCAGAAAGGGCAGACTTTTTCCCGCCACGATAAAGTCTTCGTCGTTATTCACCCGGGTTTTGGACATGTAAAGCCCCATGCCCACCATGAGTACGATATAGGCGATAACCACCCCGGCGTAAAAAGGCGAAAAGAGTTCCATAAAGAAGCACCTCCAGCTTAAGAAAATGTCGAGTAACCATGATGCGATTGTTGTACAGCCTTCCGAAGAAACGCGGATATGCCTCTCTTTTCGGAAGAGTGTGCATGTAGAGTAT
This sequence comes from uncultured Aminiphilus sp., assembly GCA_963666395.2. Taxonomy (GTDB): domain Bacteria; phylum Synergistota; class Synergistia; order Synergistales; family Aminiphilaceae; genus DAIPKP01. Next base: position 134,640 of record CAXXQU010000002.1, on the reverse strand, counting down.
CGTTTTTTCCGGGTTCCCCGAAGGTTTTCCGGAGTTTCTCGATTACGGCGGCCGGCGTAATAAAGACGAGAGTGGAACGAAAGAAGAAAATCAGCGATATTTTGAAAAAATAATTGTGAAATATCACAAATGCATTCTAGTCCTCATAAAAAATCCTGTCAAGGAACGAAAGTACAGAGCGCATGCATTCTAAATTTTGAGTTTCCTTATATTTTTTTAAATTAAATTTGGTGAAAGTCGAGAGTTTCCGCTTTTTCGGGTTTTTTCGACGTTCTTGAGAGCGATTTTTTGAAAATGGGAAAAGTGGTTTTTTCGAGAGTTTTGCTGCTGGAGTGTTTCGAGGGGGTCGAAGGCTTTTTTGCAGATATATCAAGGATTTCCATGCCCAAGCGGAAGGTGTTTGTAAAAGGGGCCTTGCATATGTTCTGCAAGGCCCCTTTTATTCCCTAGCGGAGGTGGCAGGCCGTCCAGTGTCCAGGGCTTCCTTCCTTCAGGAAGGGTTGTTCCTTGCGGCAGATTTCCTGCACGGAGCTGCAGCGATCCTGAAAGCGGCATCCCCGGGGAGGATTTACCGGGCTCGGCACGTCTCCTTCCAAAAGGATTCGTTGCCGCTGCCGCTCCGTACAGGGGTCCGCCAGAGGAATCGCCGAGAGCAGCGCTTTGGTGTAGGGGTGTTCCGGCCGGGAATAGAGTTCTTCGCTTGGAGCGATTTCCACCATAACTCCCAGGTACATCACCGCCACCCGGTCCGAGATATATTTCACCATGTTCAGATCGTGGGAGATGAAGAGGTAGGTGAGCCCAAGATTCTTCTGAAGGCGATTGAGGAGGTTCACCACCTGGGCCTGAATGGATACGTCCAGGGCGCTGGTGGGCTCGTCGCAGACCATGAGCTTGGGTTCCACCGCCAGGGCCCTGGCTATGCCTATGCGTTGTCTCTGGCCTCCGGAAAATTCGTAGGGATACCGGTCTGCGTGTTCCTTGCGGAGTCCCACCATTTCCAGAAGTTCCTGCACCCGGCGGAGCCGTTCCTTTCCCGATGCCAGGCGGTGGATGTCGATACCCTCCAGGATGGTGTCTCCCACGGTCATGCGGGGATCCAGGGAGGCGTAGGGATCCTGAAAGATCATCTGGGCCTCCCGAGTGAATTCCCGCAACTCCCTCCGCTTGAGTTTGGCCACATCCTTGCCCTTGTAGAAAACGGAGCCTCCCGTGGGGGAATAGAGGTTCACCAGGGTTCGACCGGCGGTGGATTTGCCGCAACCGCTTTCTCCCACCAGCCCCAGGGTTTCTCCGGAGCGGAGCGCAAAGGAAATATCATCCACCGCTTTCAGGGTGTGCTGTTTATCCAGGGGAAAGTATTTTTTCAGGTTTTTCGCTTCGATGAGGGGATTTTCGAAAGTCATCGGGAAAGCACCTCCTCCTGCGAGCATCCCCGTTTTGCCCGGGCTTCTTTGCATTTTTCGTGCAGAAGCCAACAGGCCCCCAAGTGCCCTTCCCGGCATTCCAGAAGGGGTGGATGCAGTTCCCGACAGATCCTCATGGCCTGGTCGCAACGGGGAGAGAAGCCGCAGCCCTTGGGAGGAGCGAAAAGGTCCGGAGGAGTGCCTCCCAGGGAGATCAGCTCCTGCTTGCTCTTCCAGTCGGGGCTTGGAGCCGAGGCCAGCAATGCCCTGGTGTAGGGATGGGAGGGGGTATGGAAAATTTCCTCGGCGTTGCCGCTTTCCACCACCTTTCCCGCGTAGACCACCAGAATGCGGTCCGCCATGTTCGCCACCACTCCGAGATCGTGGGTGATGAGGAGCACCGAGGTGCGGAGCTTTTTTTGAAGCGATTTCAGCAGCTCCAGAACCTGGGCCTGAATGGTTACATCCAGGGCGGTGGTGGGTTCGTCCGCAATGATCAGTTCCGGGCCGCAGAGCACCGCCATGGCGATGAGCACCCGCTGCCGCATGCCTCCGGAAAATTCGTGAGGATATTCCCTGATGCGCTTCTCCGGATTGGGAATGCCCACGAGTTCGAAGGTTTCCACTATCTTTTCGAGTCGTTCCTTTTTCGAAAGCTTCCTATGCTGTTGCAGTACCTCTTCAAGCTGCTTTCCCACGGTCATGGTGGGATTGAGGTAGGTCATGGGATCCTGAAAAATCATGCTTATTTTGGATCCACAGAGAGCCTGAAGCTGTTTGCGCCGTAGTTTCAAAAGGTCCATTTCCCGAAAAAGGATCTCTCCGGAGATGGTGGCGGGAGGCGAGGGGGTGAGCCCCATGATGGTCTGGGCTGTAACGGATTTGCCGCATCCCGATTCTCCCACCATGGCAAGGCATTCGCCTTCCTTCATATCGAAGGAAATTCCCCGGACCGCCTGCACCTGCCCCCCGTAGGTGGCGAAACGCACTTCGAGATTTTTCATTTCCAGTAGTTTTTCTGTCATTTTGGCACCGACCTAACGGATACGGGGATCCAGGGCATCCCGCAGGCCGTCCCCGAAAAGGTTCAGGGAGAGCATGGTAATGCCGATGAAGAAGGCGGGAAGAAACATCTGGTAGGGGGCGGTGCGCAGGCACTGGGCTCCCGCCCGGGCCAGAAGGCCCCAGCTCGATTGGGGAGGCTGAATTCCCAGGCCGATGTAGCTGAGAAAGGCTTCGGTAAAGATGGCGTAGGGTACCGCCATGGTGAGGTCCGTGATGATGACCCCCAGGGTGTTCGGAATGAGGTGCCGGAAGAGAATGCGCAGGTTTCCCGCTCCCAGCTTTTTGGCGGCCAGCACGAACTCCTGGTTTTTGAGCTGCATCACCTGCCCCCGCACGAGCCGGGCGGTCTTGATCCATCCCACCACCACCATGGCAAGAATGAGGGATTGCATTCCCGTACCCAGCACCACCATTACCAGAATGGCGATGATGATGTAGGGGATGCCGTAGAGCACGTCCACGGTGCGCATGAGAAACATGTCCGTCTTACCCCCCAGATAGCCCGAGATGCCTCCCACCACGGAGCCCAGTACGGAGTTTATCAGGGTAGCCAGAAAGCCGATGGAAAGGGAGATGCGGGCTCCCATCCAGAGCCGGGCCCAGAGATCCCTTCCCAGGCTGTCCGTGCCGAACCAGTGTTTCAGGCTTGGAGTCTGGTCGATGGCGTCCGCATTGACCCGGGTGTAGTCGTGCCCTCCCAGATAGGGGCCGAAAAGGGCCAGAAGGCAGCAGAGCCCGATGATGCACATACTCGCCATGGCCACCTTGTTCTTCTTGAGTTTCAGCCATGCATCCTGCCAATAGGTAAGGCTCGGCCGGAGAAGGGCCTCCATTTTCTCCTCGTCCTTGCCCACGGGGGAGAACATGTCTTCCTGTAGTTCCAGCATGTCGTATGGTTTCATGTCGTTACCCTTTCGTATTTCCCGATCGGATTCTGGGATCGATGATGCCGTAGAGGAGATCCACTAAAAAGTTTGCGGTAATGAGAAAAGCCCCGTAGAAGACAGTAAGCCCCAGAATCATGGAGTAATCCAGGTTCTGAACTCCCAGAACGTAGTATTTTCCCATTCCCGGAATGGCGTATATAAGCTCGATTACGAAGGTCCCCGTGAGGATCGCCGCGGTGATGGGTCCCACCACGGTTACCACCGGCAGAATGGCGTTGCGTATCTGGTGGCGCCATACCACCCGAAAGGGGGAAAGTCCCTTGGCCCGGGCGGTCTTGATGTAGTCCTGGTGTACCACCTCCAGCATGCTTGCCCGCATGATCCTGGAGATCACCGCTATGGTGTAGAAGCTCAGGGCCAGTACGGGGAGCACGGTGTAGCGGAATCCCCGCCAGAGGGCCACGGGAAAGAGCTTGAGTTTGAGCCCGAAGATATACTGCAACAGGGAGCCCGTTACGAAATCCGGAAGGGATATGCCGATGACCGCAAGGATGATGCAGGCGTACTCCACCCAGGTGCCCCGCTTGAGAGCCGCCAGCGTGCCCAGGGGAAGTCCCACCGCGAGGGCGAAGAGGATGCTGCGTATTCCCAGGTCCGCGGAGTAGGGAAAGGAATCCCGGATAATCTTGAGCACCGGCATGTTGTTGTATTTGAGGGAAATTCCCAGGTCTCCCCGCAGGAGATTGCCCAGGTATTGCAGATACTGAACGTAGAGAGGTTTGTCGAAGCCGTAGTAGGCCATCATGTTGGCCCGGGCTTCCGGAGTGAGCTTGTCGCTGATGAAGGGATCCCCCGGCAATAGCCGAACGAGGATGAAGACGATGGTCACCAGTACGAGGAGCGTGATGAGAGAAATGCCGAGACGGCGAAGAATGTATTTTTTCAATCCGAATCACCTGCCTTGAAAGAAATGGATGAGCTTCCTGAAAGATGGGGCCCCGAAAGAGGGCCTGAAAAAAACGCCGGAGGATCCTTAAAAGGCCTCCTCCGGCTTGGGATTCCTTTTCCGAAAAAAACTTTCTGAAAAAAGAGCGGTTTTAGTTTTTCCGGTCCGCGTAAACGAAGTCTATGCTTCCTCCCACGAAGGGGCGAAGGATTCCCGTAATTTCCGGGTTCAAGCTCCATGCGTTACGGCGAAGCTGCAGGGGAATCACCGCCGCATCGTCCAGAAGGAGTTCTTCCGCCTGAAAGAGCATTTCCGCCCGTTTGGTTTTGTCCGTTTCCGCCCGAGCCTGGTCGATGAGCCGATCCACCTCGGGATTGGCGTAGCCCGAGTTGTTCTGGCTGCTGCTTCCCTGCCAGATTTCCAGGTAGGTCATGGGGTCGTCGTAATCAGGAGCCCATCCGTGATAGACCACGTCGTAATCGCCCTTCTGCTCGCAGTGCATCCGCTGCTTCCGGGTTACCATGCGCACCTCGAAATTGATGCCCAGATTGGTGGTTACCTGATTCTGAAGGGTTTCCGCCATAACCCGGCAAACCTCTTCGTCCTGAATCAGGTAGGTGATGGAGATTTCCGAGGGATCCGAAATGCCGAGTTCTTCCATGGCTTTGGCGAGATATTCCTTGGCCTTGGGAACGTCCGCCTTGACGGAGTAGTATGCCAGAGGATATTCCTCCACGAAGTACCGTTCCTTCACTCCCGCGATGAGGGGAAGGAGAATCCGCTGGTTCGGCACGTAGAGCCCCTTGGTGGCGATTTTAAGGTAGTTCTCCCGGTCCAGGGCGCAGCCCAGGGCCTTTCGGAAATTCTTGTTTGCGAGCCAGGGTTTTTCGGGATTGGGCCGCACGTTTACCTTGAACCAGTCGTTGGCTCCGGTGAAGTAGACCTCCGCCTGTCCCTGCTTGAGATACTCCTCGTACATGTTGAAGGGAATGTCCACCATGTCCAGTTCCCCCGTCTCGAACATGCTGAGGGCGGTGTTGCTGTCGTAGATCTGAAGGATGTTCACCCGATCCAGATTGACCGCCTCCGCGTTCCAGTACGTGGGGTTTTTGAGGAGTTCCAGCTCCTGCTCGTGTTTCCAGTCTTTGAGAATAAAGGGACCGTTGTAGACCATGTACTTGGCCTCCGTGGCGAACCGTTCTCCGTATTTTTCCACGATATCCTTACGGACCGGATAGAAGTTGCACTGATAGAGATATCCCAGAAAGTAGTCCGCGGGCTGTTTCAGCCGGATCTGAAGGGTTTTGTCGTCCAGAGCTTTAACTCCCACCTTGGATGGATCCGTAAGAGTTCCGGCGTTGAACTCCTCTCCGTTTTCGATGGTAGCGGTGCCCGCAAAGGCGTACTCCGAAGCCGTGGCGGGATCCAGAAGCCGGATCATGCCGTATTCGAAATCCTTGGCGGTTACGGGAACCCCGTCGCTCCAGAGGGCGTCCCGAAGGTGGAAGGTGTAGGTAATGCCGTCCTCCGAAATTTCCCAGCTTTCCGCCATGCCCGGCAGTATTTTGCCGTCATGAACCCGAACGAGCCCCTCGAAGATGTGGGTGCAGATGTTCATGGCGTCCAGGCTGTTCGCCTTTTGGGCATCCAGTCCGGTTACCTCGGAGGGCACCGAAAAGGTGAGGGTTTTGTCCCCTCCCATGGCACAGGCTCCCATGACAAGGGAAAAGATAAGAGCCAGAGCCAGAAAACTACCGCGCTTCCAAAACGTGTGCATCCCGTATTCCTCCTTATTAGATATGAAATGTAGAAAAAGTGGAGAAAAATACCTCCCCTGACGGCGCCTGCCGAAAATATGCCGTCTTACCGCACGAATCCCGAATTTTTAAAGTTCTATAAGCTCCTTGGGAGAGAGGGTGAGAATTTCCGGTTCCCCCTCGGAAACCACCACGGTATCCTCGATGCGAACGCCTCCCCAGCCGGGAATGTAGATGCCCGGCTCCACGGTAACCAGATTGTTTTTCTCCAGAGACACGTTGGCGGTGGCGTTCATGAAGGGAGCCTCGTGAATTTCCAGCCCCACTCCGTGCCCTACGCCGTAGGTGAAACAATGCTTTTTATACTCGCTCTCGACAATAACCTTGGTGGCGGCCTGGTGGGGAATTCCGGCGGACACTCCCGCCTTCACCGCTTCGAGCCCAGCCAGTTGGGAACGCCGCACGGTTTCGTAAACTTTTTTCTGCTCCTCCGAGGCCTTACCCACCACTACGGTGCGGGTTATGTCCGAGGGATAGAGGTTGGAAAGCCCTCCGAAGTCCATAACGATAAAATCTCCCTTTTGGATCTTTCGTTCCGAGGGGGTGGCGTGGGGCATGGCGGCATGGTGTCCCGAGGCGATGATGGTGGCGAACCCCGTTCCCTGGGATCCCGCCCTGGCCAGGGCGTACTCCAGTTCGTAGGCGATTTCCCGTTCGGTCACGCCGGGACGGATGAAATTCAGAACTTCCCGAAAGGCCTTGTCCGCAAAGGATGCAGCCCGGCGAACGTTTTCGATTTCCTCGGGTTCCTTGGTAAAGCGCAGAGGTTCCACCACCTCCGAAACAGGTTTGATTTCCAGGTGGGGAAGCCGGTTTTCCAGCTCTTTGAAAAGTTTGTAGCCGATCCGATGAGCCTCGATTCCCAGGGTCCTGATGTCTTCCTTCGCGAGAAGCTCCCCGATTACCTCCGTAAGAGGCGGATAGGGGTTGCGCCAACGGGCGATCTTCATCTTGGGGCATTCTTCGGCTATGGCGTCCACCAGCCGGTTATCTGCGATCATGTAGGGTTTGCTCCCCACCATCAGGAAATAGGCCTCTTCTCCGGTAAATCCGCTGAGGTAACGTATGTTCGAGGTCTCTGCGGAAAAAAAGGCGGGAAGGCCGAGTTCTTCCATGCGTTTTTGCATTTTTCCCATTCGGGTCATGTCGATCATCTCCATTTTGGAATAAAAATTAAATAAAATGCCAAAAATATTTTGGATATTTTTGGTTTTTTAGTTAAAAAACTTATTTTCGCAGCACTTTCTTCGTAATATGCGCGAATACGCATGAAAAATGGTACGGACAAAAAGGGCAAGAAAGATGTTGAGAAAATAATTGTGAAATATCACAAATGCATTCTAGGCTCCACAAAAAAGCTTGTCAAGGCGATTCGATAAAGCGGAACCAGGTTTCGTGAATTTCGATTGTTTTTTTGGAGAAAAAGGGAACTTCCGGTGCAAGGAGTAGATCTGTTTTCGCAGAGCCCGGATTTCTTCGTTTTTTCCCGTTCTTCGAGGAAGAGAGGCTGTTTTTGGGATTTTTTGAAAGGAAAGAGAACGAGATTTTGAAAGAGTTGGAGCAGATATTTCAGTGAATGAGTATAAAATGAAAAAAATCGGGCTTTCCCTTTTCGGAAAAGCCCGAAGAACCGCGTTCTTTCCGGTGAGGTTTGCCTTGGAGAGGAGGGTTACGGAAACCAGAGCCGAAGCGGCAAAGCAAGAGAGCGGTTCCAACGCCGGAGGAGCGGAGGGAATTTCTAAACGAAGGCTCCCGTGAAATATCAGCGAAGATCTTCGAAGGTGCCCTTTTTCAGGAGTTTTCCGTGTTCCATCAGAATCTCCCCCTTGGCTATCACGTGCCGGATTTCCAGAGTTTTTGCATCCAGCACCACCAGGTCCGCATCCATGCCCTCCGCGAGGCGTCCCTTTTTCGAAAGCCCCAGGTGTTCCGCCACGTTGGTGGAGCTTATTCTGGCGGCCTTTTCCAGGTCGCAGCCGCAGTGCCGCACCAGGTGCGCCAGGTTCAGATGGATTCCCGATATGGAGCCTATGCCGATTTCCGTCATCTTTCCGGAGGCGTCGAATTTGGGAAGGCTCCCGTTGCCGTCGCTGCTCAGGGTGATGCGCTCCGGGGAAACCTCCCGGCGAAGAAGGTCCGTTACCGCCCGGGTGCTCTCCTCCAGGTCCTTCTCGGAGGTCCCTGTGGTGATGTCCACGTACCCTCCCCGTTTGCCGAAATCCAGGGCCTCCTCCAGGAGTTCCGGAGTTCGGCAAAGATGGGTGGGAACGAACTGGGTTATGGGAATTTCCGTCTTCTCCACGATTTCGGAAAGATCCCGAAGCCCTCTTTTGCCGCTTCCCAGATGCACCGTAATGATTCCCGCCTTTCCCGCCAGCAGTCCTCCCCGTTTTGTTTCGGAGCAGAGCCGGGCGAGCTGGGAAAAGGAAGGATAATCCGCCCGGTGATCCGAGAGGGCGATCTTCACTCCCAGAACCTTGTCGATGAGCAGCAGATCCCGGGCGATGCTTCCCGTAAGGGTGGGGGAGGGAATTTCGTAGGATCCCGTGAGAATCCAGGTGCTGATGCCCTCCTCTTCGAGTCCCCGGGCTTTCATCAGGAGCTCTTCCAGGGATCGGGCGATGCCGTCGGTGCCGAGAAGCCCCACCGCGGAGGTTACGCCTCCCCGGATAAAGGCTCCCAGTTCCAGAGGGGGCGTGCGGTATCGGGGGCCCCCTTCGCCGCCGCCTCCGTTAAGATGTACGTGTTGATCGATAAACCCCGGAAGTACGTGGCATCCACGAGCGTCGAGCACCTTCAGGGAAGGAAAAAGATTTTGAATTCCCTGGAGGTCCATGTCTGGAGATATTCCGGCGATATGGGAGTGCAGAGAGAGCAGGTCTTGCCGCCCCGAAGGTTCGGGGCGGAAGATGCATCCTCCTTGTACGAGAACCGTCATGGTGCCACCTCTTATTCGAGTTGAAGGTACGTTGCCTGAGATGAGGCCTTTTCCGAGCAGAGAAACTCCAGCTCCCAGGCCAGGGAGTGGAGGCGGTTTTTCCGGGTTTGAAGATACCGGGATGCGTAAAGGACCTCGTGTTCCTCCCGCAAGGGCATTGCGGAGAGGGAAATCCCTTCGGAGAGCCCCGGAAGATAGTCTCCCGGTACGGCGTAATCCTGTTCGTAAGAAGGCTTTTCCGCATAGTATAACCGATTCAGTTTCCGAAGCACCTGTTTCTGAAGATTCCAGGAAAGTCTTCCTTCCTCTCTTCTTTTTTCAAAGCTCCTTGCGGCGGAAAGCAGATGTTCCCGGATGGCATCCAGAGTGCGGGAAGCTTCGATTCTTCCTTCCAGCAGGGAAAGCCTCTCCAGAATGCTTTCGAAGAGTTTTTCCGGTCGGTGGAGATTTCCCTCCGGGGCGGTGAGGAACCGGAAGGCTCCGAGGAGATAGAGGGAAAGATCCGTGCGCAGAATTTCCGGATCGCAGTATTCGAGAAGATCCTTTTCCGTGTGCCACCACCAGCTCATGAAGCTGTTTCCGGTACGGTCCGGATGTTCCGGAGGAAGAGCGGAGGCCCAGATGAAGTAAGGCGAGATGCCGATGTTCTGAAAGGATTGATCCCATCCCCGTATGCGGGGGGCGGGTTTTCCTTCGTATCCCGTAAGGTCCCCCAGAACTCCCCGTCCCAGTTCGAAGAGATCCGGCCCGGCGGTGAGGATGGAGTAGTCCCGGGCTCCTTTAAGCCCCGGCATATCCACGTTCATGTAGGCCAGGCAATGTTCCAGGAGATCCGGATAGTTCCTTTCCGCGTAGGAGGAGGATCCCGCATACCGTCCGTTGGAGTGCCCGGACCACCAGACGATCTTAGCACCGTACCGCAGGTGGTGTTGGACTTCCTTGAGCCTTCGGGCCAGTTCCAGGCAGAGGGCGTTTCCCGTGGCGTTGTCGCAGGCTCCGTAATGCCAGGAATCCAGATGGTTTCCTATCAGAAGGTAGTCCCGGTTTGTCGAGGGAGCGGCAAGAGTGGCCTCCAGAAGGGGAATGTCCGTTACAAGATCCTCCAGCTCCACCTCCATTTCCGCCTCCAAATTTCCCTCTTGGGCGAGCCGGATAAGCTCCTCTCCCCGGCGGTGATTTACCGCTACGAAGGGAAGCCGGAGGAAGAGCCCGAGATCTTCCGGCAGGGGAGTGCCCCACACCATGTTCACGTTCCCCTCGTGAATCTCCTCCTCCTCACCCTGGTTCCAGCAGAAAATGTACCCTGCGGCTCCCCGATCCTGGAGAGAGAGAAGCTGGAAGGGGGTGCAGCTCCTTCCGATAAGAACGAGTCCTTCCAGATCTCCGGAAGAGGTTTCCCGTTGCAGAAGGTATTCCGGAAAGGTGGAGGGCAGTTCCTCCGGGGAAACGAAACGAACCCTTCCCCGGCTTCGGAGAAGCCCTCCGGAATGGGTAAAGCTCCAGGCCTTGGCGGGCACCTCGAAGAAGGATTTTTTTGCGGAGCCGCAGAGAAGACGCGCCCTCTTGGGATTGCTCAGCCGTACCCGGTGTTCCTGAATTTCGAAGGGAATCTTCGCCTTTTCCAATTCCGAGGCGATGTATGCCACCGCCTTCCGTTCTTCCGAAGATCCCGAAAGACGGTTGTGGGAGGCTATGTTTTCCAGGTCCCTTTCCAGGAGAGCCCGGTCCGATTTTTGCAGCAGAGAACGTTCGAGAGGCGAAAGCATGGCTGGGGAGATCCTTTTCCTACCGCTTGTCCGGAGAAAGGGCCGTGAATTCGGTTATGAAAGCATCCATGTACTCCGTGAGGGTGTCGAGAATGGCCTTTCCCGTTTCGGCGGAGGCATCTTCCGGAGCGTCCTCGCCCCCGTAGGCTCCGTTGGAGGTGACATCCCGAACGTCCCGGATGATGCGCACCGATCCCTTGCCGTAGCGTACCGAGTTGATGTGAGTGTTCCGCAGCTTTTCCGAAAGGTGTCCGATTTCCGCGCCAAAACAATTTTCCTTGGTTACCGAGGAGGGATCCACCGCCATCATCACCGAGGTTTCCTGCCCCGCTCCGTGTCCTCCCATCCATTCGGGGTCGATCTGCCCCGCCAGAACCCACCAATCCACGATGGCCACGAGCCCTCCCGCCCGATAGACCTCCAGGGCTGCCTTGTCCAGGGCGGGGCCGTTGCCTCCGTGGCCGTTGAGAAAGACGAACTTTTTTATGCCGTGCCGTACGAGGGAGTTCACGATTCCCTTTACCACCGCATAAAGAGCTTCGTCCCCGATGTTGATGGTTCCCGGAAAGCCCAGATGATAGGGGCAGACTCCGTAGGGTACCGGGGGCAGAAGAATCCGGTCTTTCGGATTTTTTTCCTCCAGCCTTTCGGCAAATTCCTGCGGAATGAGGTAGTCCGTGCCAAGGGGGCCTATGGGGCCGTGCTGTTCCACGCTCCCGATAGGGAGCAGTGCCACTTTGGAGTTTCCGAAGGATCGTTCCGCTTCTTTCCAGGTCATTTTCGACAAAATCATAGATATGTTCCTCCTCGGAAAAAACGAAGGGCCCGGCCTCGTGGAAGCAGGCCCTCCGCATGGCCTTCATGTGTTGCGAAATGTTTAACGGGAGCCTCCGTTTATGTGTTCCCTCTGCTCCGGAGTGGTCGAATCGCTCCCTTGCTTCGCTGCTCCGGGCCGTCGCCTCAGACGCGCCGTCCATGACGCGGCTGAGGCTTGTCGGCACGTCCTGTGCCGACACCGGCCCTCCACGACGCAAAGCCGCACTCGCCGACCACTATGTCGCTGCCGGGAACACATAAACTCCGGTTCTACAGTTCATACAATGTTCCATGTCAACGGAAAAACCGCTCTAGGACCGAAGATCCTCGAAGTGCCGTTTCAGAGTTTCCTGAGATGGGGCGGTGGTGGCTTTGCTGATCACCACCATGAGGATCATGGTAACTGCCCAGGATACCATGAGAGGATTGAATCCCAGAGCCCAGGCTTTGTACTTGAGGGTTATCAGGACGAAGAGGATTTCTCCGAGAATCACCGAAAGCATGGCCCCCGTCCTGGTGGCTCCCTTCCAGTACATGCCGAGAATTACCGGGGCCACCCAGATTCCCAGTCCCCCGAAGGCGAAGAGGATGAGTTTGAATATGGTGGCGGGACGGGAGATGCCGAAGAGAATGGCCACGATACCGATGATCACCGTTACGATCCGGGAGAGCTTGAACACGTCCTGATCGGTGGCGTCCTTCTTGAGGATATTCTGATAGATATCCCGGGTGATGCCTCCGGTGGACACGATGAGAAGGCTGTCGATGGTGGACATCCCCGCCGCCATGATTCCCGAGATGAGCAGGGCGGACATAACGGGGCCGAGTCCCTGCTGCAGAATGAGGGGTACCACGAAGTCGATCTGTTTTCCCGCGAGCCCCGGAATGGAGACCAGGGCGTTGACCCCGGACCACTCGATGAGGGTGGCGGCGATCCACATGCCCACGGTGCCCAGGATGACCGCCTTGAACATGACCCGGTAATTTTTCATGGCGAAGAATTTGGTGAAGAGGGTGGGTTGCCCGATGGTGAAGAAGCTCCAGAGAATGATCATGGAGACGTAGTTCCCCCAGCCGTAGGATCCTCCCAAACCGGGATGGCTGAGCAGATCCGGATTCATTTCGAGAAGCTTGGCATTGATGGCTTCGAAGCCTCCGCCGATCCTCACGGAGATGATGAAGGTGACGATGGCGGTAACCAGCATGAGGCCTCCCTGAAGCACGTCGGTGAGCATGGCTCCCCGGATGCCTCCGGCCATACAGTAGAGAATCACGATAACTCCCATGGCCACGATGCCCACCCACTCGGGGGCTCCCGTGAAGGTGCGGAGGATGATGCCCGCCCCGATGGTCTGGGCTCCCATCATGGGAACCAGGAAGATCACCATCATCAGGGCATGGAGAGAGCGGATTCCGTCGGATTCGTAGCGGTCTCCGAGATAGTCCGCCATGGTGAGAAATCCGTAGTTGTGTCCCAGTTTGACGAGCTTTCTTCCCACGAAGAGGGCGGGAATGATCATGCTGAAAACCAGGCCTGGAACGGAAATGGTGAGCCCCGCGAAGCCCACCTTGTAGCAGGTGGCGGGGCATCCCATGAAGGTGCTCATACTGTACTGGGTGGAGAAGTAGGCGAGGCCGCTGACGATGGCTCCGGCTTTGCCGCTCATGACGAAGAATTCTTTAAGATTCGTGGTGGCCTTGGTGGCATAGTAGCCGATGGCTCCGAGAATCACGAAGTAGATCGCGAGAATCGAATAAAAGGGAACCGGGGCGGGACTTATAAGCTGCGATACGGCATCCATGGTAACAAATCTCCCTTCCTGTTGGAATTACTGCTCGTCGAACTCGTGGTATTCTTCCCGTCCCAGGGCCTGCCAGGCGAAAATGAGAATGAGAAGAAGCGTAACCACGGTGTGCACGGTCCATCCCACCACGAAAAGCGGAATTCCCCAGAGAGAGGGAATATAGCTGGTGGAGAAGAAGAATGGGAAGGGAACCATGATGATGAAATACATGAACATGAAAATGCAGAACCATTTCTTCTCGAAAGCGTTGCTTAAAACATCCATTGCGGTAGACCTCCTTATTGAACGTGGAGTCCGGAATTCGTTCGTCCCAGGGCTTGGGCGAAAACCCGTTTACTTGAATCGCCGCTGATGGGTGGATCGAATGTGCTCGATCATGATTTCTTGCGCTTCCTCGGCATTCCCCCTTTCGATGGCGTCGATCAGGCTGGCGTGCTCCCGATGGCTTATGTATTTGTGGTTCTCCCGAACGTCCCCGTTTTGGGCGTAGAACTCTCCGAGATAGAAGGTGTAAAGCTGGGATCGCCAATAGGTTTGGGTAACGTAACGCTCGATGTAGACGTTACGGCCCATTTGGGCGATACGAAGGTGGATGTTTTCGTTCAGCTCCGCATATTCCCCCTTGTCGTCCGTCTGGTAGAGTTCCTTTTCCCTTTCGTTCAGCCACCGAAGTTCCTCGATGCTCTTCTTGTCTCCGTATTTGGCGGCCAGATAGGCGGACTTGCCTTCCAGGGTTTCCCGGGCGGTGAAGACCTGTTCCATATCTTCCGGCGTCAACAGGGGAACCACGTACCCTCTTTCACGGTCCTTTTTCTCCAGCATCCCTTCGGAAACGAGCTTGGCCAGGGCGTGCCGTATGGGAGTTCGGCTCATTTCCAATTCTTCCACCATGTCGGGCTCGTAGATTTTGTCTCCCGGCCGCAACTTGTGCGAGAGAATGAGATTGACTACGTGATGGAAGGCTCTCTTCTCGGCATTCAGATTTTTTCCCACGAATTTTTCCTCCGGCTTCGTTTTTTTCGTTGCGTATCTACTTGTGTATTTTGTTATGTATCCATAGTTTGCATCCGTAGAATACAACGAAGAGGAAAAAGTGGCAAGAGAAAAGAAAAGCGGGCCCATGCGGTTTTTCGATTTTTGTCGTAAAGAAGGCGGAAAAGCCCTTCCAAGTAAAGCCTTTCGAGACTTCTCTTTTTGGAGGCTTGGCACGAAGAATTACGAGAATTTGACGAAATTGCGGATTTTCCGGTTGACCCAAAGGAGAAAGTCCTCTATAATCCTCCCCAATATTTCAAAAGGAGATATTTCCATGGGCGAAATTTTCGCACCTTCGATTTTAAAAAATTTACAAAACTGGTGGTGGCGGGCTTTCTAAGTCTGCCGCCGAGATCCGGGGCATCCAGAGGATGCCTTGAAGTTACGTAATGACCGGGCCTTGGAGGTGGATTCCCTAAGAGGAATTCAATTCAGGGCCCTTTTTTTGTACGGTTATACGGATTTGCCGAAGAGGGGCTCGAAAAGAGACCCCTCTTTTTTTATTGAGCGAAACTATTTTCGAAAAAACGTTGGAGCCGAGATGAGAAGCCTAGAAGGAGGAAACGCTATGGGCAGTGGAGCCGAGATGCGAGAAGAGCGGGAATGCGGCAAAGTCCCCTTTATGGAGGAATCCCGCTACGAGGCGTTACATCGGGAAGGTTTCCGGGTTCCCCTCTTCGATTCCCTGGAGATGGAGGAAGAAGAGCTTCCGGAACTTTTCCGGAAGCTTGCGGGGGAAAATCCCTATTCCCTTTTCTGGGAGGGATGTTCTTCCCGGGGAGAGCTGGAGTACGCCCTTCTGGTACCCGAGCCGGTTCGGGTTCTCCGGGGATTTCCCTCGGGAGTGGAGATCCGTTCGGGCAAGGGAAAGGACGGAGATTTTCGGAAAGAACGTTCTCTGGAGGAGTTCGTGGAAAGGCGTTTCGCCGCCTCCGTCATGGTGGATTACGATGCGGTGCCGGAACTTCCTCTCTTTCGGGGGGGATACGCGGGGTACTTCGGGCACGGCATGTCGGAACGGTGGGAGCACCTCTTCGCCCGGGAGGCGGGACGTTCCCTGAAGCAGGGGGAATATCCCCTGGGAGTGCTTCTTGAGGTGGAATCCTTCTACTTTTTCGATGCCTCGGAAAAACGCCTCTACTGCGTGCACTCCTCGGAAGAGGAATACTCCGGGGCTTCCGAAAAGGTGCAGGCTCTGAAGGAGCGGGCCCTCTTCGCCCTCGGATCTTCCGATATCTCCAGGGAGAAGAAGGATTACTTCTTTCCCCTCTCCCCGCCCCGGTCGAACATGACCAAAGATGCCTTTATGGAAATGGTGAAGCAGGGCAAGGAGGCCATCCGGCAGGGGGAGTTCTCCCAGGTGGTGCTTTCCCAGAAGTTCCGTTTCGACGGGGTCACGGATCCTCTGGATATCTACGCCGCTTTGAAACGGAGCAATCCCTCCCCCTACCACGTCTACCTGGGATGCGGCAACTTCTCTCTGGTCTCCTCCTCTCCGGAAATTCATCTCTGCCGTCGGGGAAACCGGGTGTACACCCGGCCTCTCGCGGGGACCCGTCCCCGGGGAAGAAACGAGGAGGAGGATCTTCGGCTGGAGCGGGAGCTTCGGGAGGACCCCAAGGAATGTGCGGAACACCTGATGCTGGTGGATCTCGCCCGGAACGATTTGGGACGGTTCTGCCGAACCGGCTCCGTAAAGGTTTCCCTCTTTCAGGATGTGGATCGCTATGCCCGGGTGATGCATCTGGTTTCCCAGGTGGAGGGAGAGGCGGCGCCGGAGATCTTCTCCCTGGAGATGCTGGGCAAGACCTTTCCCGCAGGAACCCTTTCGGGGGCTCCCAAGGTTCGGGCCCTGGAGTTCATCGATACCCTGGAGCCCGATGCCCGGGGACCCTACGGAGGCGTGCTGACCTGGATGGATCCCTCCGGGGATTTCGAGAGCTGCATCACCATTCGCACGGTGCTGCACGAAAAGGACCGGGTCTATCTTCAGGCCGGGGCGGGGATCGTTTTCGATTCCTCCCCGGAGAAGGAATACCGGGAAACCCTGCATAAGGCGGAAGCCCTCGCCCGGGGTCTGGGATGCAGTTTCGAAAGCATGGAGGAGGTGCAGGCATGATTCTTCTGGTGGATAACTACGATTCCTTTGCGTACAACCTGGTGCAGTACTGCAGCGATTTCGACGAGGTGCTTCCCCGTCGGAACGATGCCGTAACCCTGGAGGAGATCCGCAAGCTCAATCCCCGGAGAATCGTGCTCTCCCCGGGGCCCGGAGGCCCCGAGGATGCGGGGATCTGTCCGGATATCCTCCGGACCTTCGGAGGGGAGATTCCCATATTGGGGGTCTGTCTGGGACACCAGGTGATCGGCTCCGTCTTCGGAGCTTCCGTGGAGCGGGGAAACGAGCCGGTGCACGGCAAGATTTCCCGGATCTTCCATTCCGGAGAGGGGCTTTTCGAGGGTATTCCCTCTCCCTTCCGGGGAGTTCGGTATCACTCCCTGGTGGTGCGGCATCTCCCGGAGGATTCGCCTCTTCATATAACCGCCCGGGGAGAGGATGGGGAGATCATGGCCCTGGAATCCCCGGAGCTGGGAATCTACGGCGTGCAGTTTCATCCGGAATCGGTGGGAACCGAATACGGCAAGCGGTTGTTGGAAAATTTCGTGGCCCCCCGGGGGCTGGAAAGGAGCGCCTGAAATGTTTCGTACCTATCTCGAACAGGTTGCCGCGGGAGAGCGGCTTTCCTCCCAGGCCATGGAGGGAGCCATGGAAGCCATTTTGAAGGGAGAGGTAACGGATATTCACATCGCCGCCTTTCTCATGGGATTGCGTCTCCGGGGAGAGACCATCGACGAAATTACCGCCGCCGCCCGAGTGCTACGGCAGAACGCCCTCAAGGTGGAGGTGGCCCGAAAGCCTCTTCTCGACGTGGTGGGCACCGGAGGAGACGGAGGAGGAACCTTCAACATCTCCACCGCCGCCGCCCTGGTGAGTGCTTCCGCGGGGCTCGCGGTGGCCAAGCACGGCAATCGTTCCGTATCCAGCCGCTGCGGCAGCGCGGACGTGGTGGAGGCCCTGGGAATTCCTCTCTTCGAAAATCCTCTCGACGTGGAAAACTCCCTGGAGCGTAGGGGATTCGCCTTTCTTTACGCCCCCTATTTTCACAAGGCCATGAAGCACGTGAAAAACGCCCGATCCTCCCTGGGACTCCGCACCCTCTTCAACGTGCTGGGGCCTCTCATCAATCCCGCCGGAGCCACCCGCTACCTTATGGGGGTCTACAGCCCGGATCTGCTGCGTCCCCTGGCGGAGGTGCTCCGCAATCTCGGGGCGGATCGGGCCCTGGTGGTGCACGGGGCGGGAGGAATCGACGAAATCAGCCTCTCCGGCTCCACCCGGTTCTGTTTTCTCCGGAACGGAAATTTGGAGGAAGGCACTCTCGATCCCGAGGACTTCGGACTTCCCCGGCATCCCCTTTCCTCCTTCGCGGGAGGCAAGGCGGAGGAGAACGCGGCTCTGCTTACGGATATTTTTCAGGGGCGCCTTACGGGAGCTCCTCTGGACATGGTGCTCTGCAACACTGCGGGGGCTCTGGTGGCGGGGGGAGCTGCCGAGAATTTCCGAAAAGGGGTGGCCCTCGCCCGGGAGTGCATCGAAAGCGGCAGGGGAATGCGCAAGATCGAGGAACTTCGCTCCCTGACTCCCTCGAAAGACGCCTCCCTGGGGGTGGCTTTGTGATTCTGGAAAAAATCGTGGCCTCCCGGCAGAAGAAACTGGAACGCCTCGCCGCTCCTCGGCGGAGCCTGGGAAAAGCTCTCGAAAAGGGGGGAATCTCCCTTATCGGAGAGATCAAGCGGGCCTCCCCCAGCCAGGGGACCATAGCCTCCTCCTGGAATCCCGAAGGGCTTCTGGAAAGCTACGTAAAGGGGGGCATCCGGGCCCTTTCGGTGCTGACGGAACCCAACTTTTTTTCGGGAGATCCCCGGTTGCTGGGGTATCTGAAGGAACGCTGCTCCTGCCCGGTACTGCGCAAGGATTTTCTGCTCCATCCCCTGGAAATCCATGAGAGCTATCTTCTGGGAGCGGATGCGGTGCTTCTCATCGCGGCCATCCTGGAGGACCGTACCTTGAAGGAGATGCTGCACATAGCGGAGGATCTCGGTTTGGAGTGCCTGGTGGAGGTGCATTCCGAGGAGGAACTGGCCCGGGTGCTGGATACTCCGGCACCGATTATCGGCATCAACAACCGGGATCTTAGGGATTTCTCGGTCTCTCTGAAGACCACGGAAAAACTTCTGGGGGAGCTGCGTCGCCGGGAACCCGGAAGCACCCGGAAGGTAGTATCCGAGAGCGGCATAGCCTGCCGGGAGGACGCCCTCTACCTGGAGAACCTGGGAGTGCAGGGCATGCTGGTGGGTACCGCTCTGGTGCGATCCCAAGATCCCGAAGCTCTGGTCCGGGAGCTCACCGGAGGAGCTGCGGAGAAGGCCTCATGACCCGCATCAAGATTTGCGGCCTTACCCGCCGGGAGGATGCCCTCGCCGCGGCGATGTTGAGGGTGGATGCACTGGGGGCCATCCTGGTTCCCGAAAGCCCCCGGTACGTTTCCCTGGAGAGTGCCCGGGAAATTCTGGAAGATCTTCCACCCGAAATATGTACCGTGGGGGTGCTGTGCAATCCTTCCCGGGAATTCCTGGAGGAGGTGCTCCAATCGAAGCTTTTTTCGGCCCTCCAGTTTCACGGGGAGGAGCCTCCGGAAATGCTGAAGGCGGTGCCCTGCCTCACCCTGAAAGCCCTGGGAATCGCCTCGGCGGAGGACCTGGAAAAGGCCCGAATCTACGAGAAGGCGGCGGATTTTCTGCTTCTGGACAGCCGCAGGGGCTCCCGCTCCGGAGGAACCGGAAAGCCCTTCGACTGGAAGCTTTTGAAGAAATTTTCCTGCTCTCGCCCCTTTCTTCTGGCGGGGGGCTTGAAAAAAGAGAATATTCGGGAGGCCCTGAAAGCCGTGAATCCCTGGGGAGTGGACCTGAACAGCGGTGTCGAAAGCGCTCCGGGAATCAAGGATAGAGAGAAAATGGGGGAACTGGTAAGAGCGGTGCGGGAATACCATGCCCGAAAGCCTGTAATGCCAGTTGAAAAAGACGCTTCATGCATGAGCTTTTTATGAGAAGAGCCGAGGAGGTCATTGAAAATGAGACGAGGATATT
Organism: uncultured Aminiphilus sp.; assembly: GCA_963666395.2. GTDB lineage: Bacteria > Synergistota > Synergistia > Synergistales > Aminiphilaceae > DAIPKP01. The sequence continues at coordinate 114,951 of CAXXQU010000002.1, read as the reverse complement.
ACGGAAGCTACGGGGGCCGGTACGTGCCGGAAACCCTGATTCCCGCCCTGGACGAGCTAGAGGATGCCTTCGAAAAGGCCTGGAAATCTCCGGAATTCCGGGGGGAGCTGCAAAAGCTGCATAATCACTACACCGGACGCCCTTCACCGCTCTACTGTGCGGAAAATCTGAGCCGCCATCTGGGAGGAGCCACCATCTACCTCAAGCGGGAGGATTGCAACCACACCGGGGCGCACAAGATCAACAACGCCCTGGCCCAAGTGCTTCTGGCAAAATCCATGGGAAAGAAGCGCATCATCGCGGAAACCGGGGCGGGACAGCACGGAGTCGCCACCGCCACTGCGGCGGCCCGGTTCGGCCTGGAATGCGTGGTCTACATGGGAGAAAAGGATACGGTGCGCCAGAGGCTGAACGTGGAGAGAATGGAACTTCTCGGGGCCAGGGTATACCCGGTTACCGCGGGAAGCCGTACTCTCAAGGACGCCACCAGCGAGGCCATCCGGGATTGGACAACCAACGTGGAACATTCCGCCTACGTTATGGGTTCCGTGGTGGGGCCTCATCCCTACCCCAAAATGGTGCGGGAATTCCAGCGCATCATCGGGGAGGAACTCCGGGAGCAGATTCTCGAAAGAGAAGGGCGCCTGCCGGAGGTTCTCGTGGCCTGTGTGGGAGGAGGCAGCAACGCCGCGGGGTTCTTCGCTCCCTTCGTGGAGGAATCTTCGATCCGCATGGTGGGCGTGGAGGCGGCGGGAAAGGGCGTGAATACCCCCTATCATGCGGCCACCCTTACCGCGGGAATTCCCGGGGTGCTTCACGGGGCCCTGAGCTATCTGCTGCAGGACGAGGAAGGACAGATTCAGGAGGCCCACTCCATCTCCGCGGGGCTGGACTATCCCGGAGTGGGGCCGGAACATAGCTATTTCAAGGATTCCGGTCGAATAGAGTATTGCAGTGCCACCGACGACGAGGTGGTGGAAGCCTTCGAGCTTCTCAGCCGTACCGAGGGAATCATACCCGCCCTGGAAAGCGCCCACGCGGTGGCCCGGGCTAAAGATCTGGCGAAGGAATATACAAAGGAAACCCTGCTGGTGATCAACCTCTCCGGACGGGGAGACAAGGATATGGAAACCGTGCGCGAACATCGAAACGCCGGGAAAGGAGATGCGGCATGAACCGGTTGACCCAGGCCTTTGCGGATAAAACCGCTTTTATTCCCTACATCATGGGAGGAGATCCCTCTCTCGGCATCACCGGGGAAATGCTGCTCCGGCTGGATAGGGCGGGAGCGGACGTGCTGGAACTGGGAATGCCCTTCTCGGATCCCCAGGCGGACGGACCGGTGATTCAGGCGGCGGGACAGAGGGCGCTGGAGGGGGGAACCACTCTGGAATCTCTCTTCGCCCTGCTGGAATCGCTGAAGGGAAAACTAAAAGCTCCGGTGGTGCTCATGGGGTACTGCAACCCCGTCTATCGTTACGGCAAGAAGCGTTTTGCCCAGCGGGCCGCCTCGGTGGGAGTGGCGGGCATCCTCGTACCGGACCTTCCCCTGGACGAAGATCCCGAATGGTGCCCTCTTCTTGAATCCGCAGGAATCGCCCCCATCGGCATGGTAAGCCCCAACATGGGGGCAGAACGCCTGCGTACCGTAACGGCCTTGAGCCGGGGATTTATCTACGGAGTCTCCCTTCTCGGAGTAACCGGAGATTCCCGAGGCCCTCGGAGCGGCGTGGAGGGCTATCTCCAACGGGTAAAGGAAGCCACGGACCTTCCCGTGGCCCTGGGATTCGGCATCGACTCTCCCGAAAAGGCCGCGGAGGCGGCGAAATATGCCGAGGGAGTGGTGGTGGGAAGCGCCTTGGTGAAACTGGTTGAACGGTACGGAGAGAATCGGGAGGAGCTTTTGCAGGAGGTTGGGACGTTTGCGGGTGGGCTGAAGGAAGCTATAGAGCTGTAGCTTTCGAAAGAAATTTTCAAAAAATGTGATAACTAGCTTTAAATCAAGCTTTGAGGAATTGAAGAAATTTTGGTATTTTTCTCTACAGAATAGAACTTCAGAAATTTGAATCCCAGAAGTTGGGACCCTGTGGCATTGGAGTGGCCTTTTTTGATGCTCTCCTTTGTTCGGGGTTCTTTTTTATGTATAATATTAATACTTGCAAGTGTATATTATCTTCATGTCGCGAGTTTATAGATAAGAAAGGAAAAAGTTATGTCGAAAATAAATCCATTTCAACCGAATAGCCCAGTCTCCTTCGGAATGTTTGTGGGAAGGCTGAGAGAAATAGAATGTTTGGAAAAAGGTCTTCATCAAACCAAATATAGTAACCCCCAGAATTTTTTGATTACTGGTGAGAGGGGTATTGGGAAATCTTCTTTACTAAATTATCTCAAACCTCTTGCCGAAGGTAGCATAAAAAGTCCTGACTTTGAATCTTTTAACTTTATCGCAATAGATATGCTTATCTCTGAGAGCATGAATCTAGTTACATTGATAAGGTTGATTGAAAAACGCATTAAAAGGCAGGTCGGTAAAGTCGAAAAGATTCGTGATTTTTTAGATAAAACCTGGAATTTTATTCAGCGCATTAAACTTATGGATTCTGGTGTGGATAAAGAACAATCTTTAGAAGACCCAGATTTGCTCCTTGATGAATTGGCTTATTCTTTGTCTATGACTTGCTTGAGGCTAACTTCACCGGAGAAAGGTGAAGAGCAAAAAGATGGTATTATTTTTTTTATTGATGAAGCAGATAATGCTTCTCCCGAACTTCGAATTGGTTCTTTTTTCAAAATACTAACCGAGCTTCTACAGCAAAATGGGTGTAGTAATATAATGTTTTTAGTGGCAGGGTTGCCGGAAATAAGGGATAAACTATATAACTCCCACCCTTCTTCTCTTCGCATATTTTCAGAACTAGAAATCCGAGAGCTTGAAGTTCGAGATAGATACTATGTCATTGATCTCGGCATAAAGGAAGGAAATAGTAAAAACGAAAAGCAAATAAATATAACATCTGATGCTAAAAAGCTTATTTCGACACTTTCGGAAGGTTATCCTCATTTTATACAGCAATTTTCTTTTTCTGCGTATGAGTGCAATGATGATGATGAGATATCTGAAAATGACGTTTTAAGAGGTGCTTTCGATCCAGGTGGAGCTCTTGATATGATAGGTTTGCGTTATTATGCGTCTCGCTATCATGAGCAAATAAAATCAGATGAATATCGAAAAGTGTTAAGCATTATGGCTGAAAGCCTGAATGAATGGGTTATGAAAAAAGAAATAAGAGAAAAATTTACTGGGTCTGAGCAGACATTAAATAATGCACTCCACGCTTTGACTGATAGGAAAATAATTTTGAAAAATTCGTCGAAGCGAGGAGAATATAGACTTCAACAGAAGGGATTTGCATTGTGGATCAAATTGTTTGGATAGCACAAAAAAAATATGGTAAAATTTTGATTGAACGGAGCCTCGTTGTTGTTTTGAAAAGTTACTGTGTCATGGGTTTGGACTGCGAAGAAAGTCATGGTTTGTATTTAATGTTTTTTATGGGATATGCAAATTAGCATGTTCTTCGTAGTGGTGCGTTAGATCTTACGGGGAGGATAAATGGTAGGACTTTTTCAGAGTTTCGATAATCGTGAAATTGCAGTGTGTATATGGATGTTTGGGTTTGCCTGTTGGTTTGCTGCAAGAAAAGCGAACGTACGTTCGTCAATTATTAATCTTGTCCATGCTGTTTTGGCAAGACAGATAGTGGTAAGTGTACTAATTTTTGCGACTTACTTCGTCGGATTTGTTTGGATTCTTTCGATTCTTGGAGTTTGGGTCGAATCTCAGTTTAAATTAACGCTTTTCTGGTTTTTCTCTGTTGGGCTTGTTGGGCTTGCTTCTGTGGCAGAGGTTGAAGACGGAGAGCCACGTATTTGGGAAAAAGCAAAAAACAACTTTTCGATTTCGGTATTTTTAGACTTTTTTGTCAACCTGTATCGAATGCCGTTATTTGCTGAGCTTTTATTCGTGCCATTCATTGCAGTGCTGAGTGTCGTAGTTGCTTATAGTAGTCATGATGAAAAATATAAGAAAATTGAAGCTCTTAGAAATAAATTGATTATTAGTATCGGTTTCATATTTTTAATATGCACAGTTCGTGAAATGATAGGAAACTATGAAGATATAGTTACTGCTAATAACGTTCGTGCTTTGCTTTTGCCGATAGTTTTTTCGCTCGGAATGCTGCCAATATTTTGGGTAGGGGTAGTTTATGCTTCTTACGAGGGCGTATTTTTAAGAATGCCATTTTTAATTAATGACCAATCACTCCATAGGTATACAAAATTAGCCCTTGTGCATGCATTTCGAACTAACACACGATGTTTGCATAGTTGGCTTTGTAGCGCATACCGCATGAACTTGAATTCATTTGACGCGATTGACGCTTCTATAGAGGAAATTCGAACTGCTTGGAAAAGAGAATAGTAAGTTTTGGGGACGAATAGCTCAAGTGTATTACTCGATTTCGTGTTAGGACTTTAGGGGTATAGAAAAAATGTTTTGATGTGTTCGTTAGTTGAAAATCCAACCTTAGCTAGGGCTTCCTGAATAAGAAAAAGCCCTTGGAATCACTGGATTTACGTGCCCATATTTGCCATAATAGTGCACGAAAAAAGGGCTTTAAGGGCTCAAAAGCTTGCATATGTGGAGGAGATGCCTGTGTATAAGAAATCGGACCCCCAGAAAAAACTTCCTTTCGACCTTTTCCTTTGCGGAAAACTCGATCCGACGAACCGATGGATCCGATTGGCGCACCTCATCCCCTGGAATGAACTTGAGGAAGTCTCGGAGTACACGAAGAACTTCCGAAAAAGCGGCAAGGTGGCCAAAAACTTCCGTATCGCCTTCGGTGCCCTTCTCATCCAGGCAAAGCTCAAACTCACCGATGAAGAAACCTGCCAGCAGGTATCGGAAAACCCCTATCTCCAATACTTTCTCGGGCTTGAAGCGTACCAATCCCACGCCCCCTTCAGCCCTTCCCTGATGGTGCACTTCCGCAAACGTCTCCCCGGAGAAACCATGAATCGTCTCAACCTGAAAATCCTGGAACTCCAAAAGAAGAACGAGGATTCCCACAACCCCGAATCTCCAGAGGGGAATCCTCCGGAAGAGGAGGCTCCCCCAAAAGACTCCGGTAACGAGGCGGCATCATCGGGAACGCTTGTGCTGGATGCCACCTGTACCCCCGCGGACATCGCCTATCCCACGGATCTTCGACTCCTCAACCATGCTCGGGAATGTCTTGAAAACCTCATAGACCGCATCTGTGAGCGCAGCGAGGGACTTCTTTCCAAACCTCGGATGCATCGTAAAAAAGCGAGGCGGGAATACCTCAAAGCCGCCAAAAAGAGAAGAATTCGAGGGCCTCTCCTTCGTAAGGCTCTCCGCAAGCAGCTCGGTTACCTTCGAAGAAACCTCAGATTCATAGCGGACATGCTCGAACAATTCCCGGAAAGAAAGCTCCTTTCGGAAAAGGAAGAATCCCGCCGCTGCATTCTGGAAACCCTCTATCGGCAGCAATTGGAAATGTACCGGAACCGCAACCACCGGACGGAGCACCGCATCGTAAGCATCGCTCAGCCCCACGTACGTCCCATAGTCCGGGGGAAAGCCCGGACCAACACGGAATTCGGAGCAAAACTGGCCCTCAGTATCGACAACGGCTACTCCCTGGTGGAGCTGCTCAGCTGGGAAAACTTCAACGAAGGCCTTACCCTCGTACAGGCTGCGGAAAACTATCGGAACCGCCATGGACACTACCCGGAAGTAATCTGTGCGGATGCCATCTACCGGAACCGAGCGAACCTCGCCTACTGTCGAGAACGAGGAATTCGGCTCAGCGGTCCTCCTCTGGGGAGACCTCCCGTAGATCCCGAAGAAAACAGGGAACGCAAACGTATAACCCGGCAGGATGCGGCCACGAGAAACAGCGTGGAGGGCAAATTCGGAGAAGCCAAAAGAGCCTACAACCTGGGGTGTATCCGGGGAAAACGAAAAGACACAAGTGAAACGCTCATCGTTCTTCAGTTCATAACGATGAATCTCTGGAGCATGCTCCGAGATTTTTTGCGCCCGCATTTAATTTTTAACCAACCAATTTTGAGGCGTTTTTTCTTGATTTTTCAAGGGTCACTTATCTACGACGTAGCTTTTGCGGCATAATTTGAAGGGGTTTCCTGGAAAGTCTCTTGTTCAGGAAACCCTACTTTATACCGTGAGCATGAGAAGCAGCCCTCCGCTCGATTTTGCGCAGGAAATTTTCAGCGATCCAAGACACGATATCCGGCGGAATGGCCCATCAGGAAAAAATAATCGAATATAAATTTTTTTTGCAACATTTTACATATCATGCTTTTATGCCGCATCAAAATTCGAATATCTTGCTGAAGGTGCAAATTAAAGCTATTTCTCCACCGAATTCGTTAACTCTGAAAAAAACGATGTTTTACCTCTTCAAGTTTTATAGGTTGAGCGTGGAGAAAACCCTGAATACCCATGGAAGCCTGGAAGCCTAAAAGTATTTCCTGCTGCTGTGGGGTTTCTACGCCTTCCACCACAAGAGAAAGCTTCAGGCTCTTTCCCAAGGAAATGATTGCCTGTATCAGCTCTTTGGACAAATTGTCCTTTCCCAGAGGATCCACAAAAGTTTTGTCTATTTTTAATTCATTGACAGGGATATGCCGTAGGTATGCCAAGGAAGAATATCCCGTTCCAAAATCGTCGATGGAAAGCTGAAATCCCAAATTACGCAAACGTTCGAAAAGAAAGGCAATACTCTCTTTTTTCTCGAGCATAGCATTTTCCGTAATCTCCAGGGTCAACCGCTTTGGGTCCGCACCGGTTTCTTCAATAATCTGAGTGACCATGGAATAAAAGTTTTCTCGATGGAGCTGTTTTGCGGAGATATTAACGGAAAACTGTATCGGAGGAATTTTTTCAGTGTCCCATGCTACCATGTCCATGCAAACTTGACGAAATATCCATTCTCCCAAGGGAATGATGAACCCCGACTCCTCAGCGAGAGGAATAAATTCTTTTGGAAAAATTACGTTCTTTTGCTTTCCTCGCTGCCATCGTACGAGAGCTTCCACTCCAAGAATCTGGTGGGTATGCAAATCCACCTTGGGCTGGTATAGAAGGAAAAATTCATTTTTCGCCATTCCTCGCTGAAGCCCGAGCTCGAGGGTGGCTTTCTGTCGTACTTTTTGATACATATCTTGGGAAAAAAAAGCATATTGATTGCCGCCATTTTTCTTTGCCCTGTACATGGCGATTTCCGCATGTTGCAATAATTCTTCGGGAGTTTCTCCATCCTCGGGGAAAAGACTTACCCCAAGACTTCCTGAAAGTTGTACCGTGACATTATTTCCCAAAGTAATGGGAGAGCGGAGGATTTCCAAAATTCTATTTAGCCTTGGAATAAAACCTGTTTTCACCGAAGAACCTACGAAGAAAAAGGCAAATTCGTCACCTCCCATGTAGCCCGGATTTCCCCTTGCCAGATTATTTCTTTTGAAAAGTTCTGCCATTTGAACGAGCAGCTTGTCTCCCAAGACGTGCCCATAACTATCATTGACTTTCTTGAACCTATCCAGGTCCACATAAAGTACCGCTATATGTCCTCTAGAGTCGCTTTTACGATTTTTTCTCTTGATGGCTACGGAAAGACGGTCCGAGAAGAAAAGACGGTTTGGGAGGGAGGTCAGGTTGTTGTGGTATTTCTGATGTGTGATTCGATCTTGCATTTCTTTAAGTTCCGAAAGATCGTAAAAGGCCGAAACATATTGTTCTACACATCCATTTTCATCGTAAATTGCAGAAATTCTGAGGCGTCCTGGATAGACCTCACCGCTTTTTTTGCGATCCCAGACTTCTCCCTCCCAGAAGCCTTTAAGAAGGAGTTGTCCCCACATTTCCTCATAAAAATCAGACGAATGATACCCGGATTTAAGGATTCGGGGGTTTTTCCCAAGAACCTCTTCTTGGGTATAGCCCGTAATGGAGGTAAAGGCGGGGTTCACCGAAATGATGTTAGCCTTCCGATCGGTAACTATTACGCCTCCCCAGGCAATCTGGAGAATCCTAGCCACCACGTTAAAACTTTGGCTTGTCCATAAAAATCCTGTAATATCTCGAAAAAACAGGGCCCCCCCAAGCCCTTTAAAGAACTCCAGCGTACCCAATATTTGCGGATATCCGCACCCTGAATCCAGGGAAAGGAATAAAATTCCGTTTTTGTCTTTTCCAGCCTTGGAAGGATCTCCATGCCGAGCTGTCGAAGGGGTTCTGTAGGAAAAAGATCTATTACATTGCTTGGTTCGGGGGGGGTTTTAATCCATGGTAAAACTATCTCCCGATCATCGAGGGAACCGTAAAGGTTCCCGGATGGAGAAAAAAGATAGATTTGCTCCCGACAAGCTTCGCAAAAAAAGTCCGGAAATGTTCCAGAAGTAAGAAAGGTATACATATCTTTAGACATGACCGTCCTAAACCACCTTCCAAAATTTTTATGGCGAGCATTTTATCACTTTACCGAGAGGGTGTTTTCTACAAAATCGGTATTACCAGGCAGGCTGTATAGAATACGTAGCAAAGTAGCAGCGCCGTACCCTCAATGCGGTTGATGCAGCCGGGTCCGCGGAATCCATAGCCTATGACAAATAATGACAACGTGAGCCCAGCCATAACAAACATATCTCGGTTAAAGACCTCCGGTCCCACAGCCATCGGGCGAATTGCACCAGCGATACCTACTACGGCCAAAGTATTGAACAGGTTGGAACCGAGTACGTTCCCCAAAGCGATATCATGTTCTCCTTTTTGGATTGCGATAACCGAGGATGCCAATTCTGGAAGTGACGTGCCAACCGCCACGATAGTCAGACCAATGATTAGATCGCTGACACCCAAAGTGTGTGCAATTTCCACGGCTCCCCAAACCAGAATACGAGAACTGAAAATCAAAAAGACCAAACCCGTGACTAACCAAAAAATTTCTTTATGGATGATAATGGCATGGGTATCAATTTCCTCTTTTATCTCGTTAGCAAAGGAATCTTGCTTTCTCCGCATCCCCTGCCATACGGTCCAAGCCATCAATCCTGCAAATACGCCAAGCAGCACGATCGCATCAAAGCGGCTGATTTCGCCATCTCTGAGCTGCCAGGCAGCCAATGCAGTTACAACCGTAAGGATAGGAAGTTCCTTACGCAAAACATGGGAATGAACCGTAATAGGCTTAATAAGTGCCGTAACGCCTAAAATAAGGGCGATATTCGTAATATTGGAACCGTAGGCGTTACCGAGAGCGATACCCGGATTTCCCTGGAAAGCGGCGAGAGCCGAAACCATCATTTCGGGCATAGAAGTACCGAACCCGACAATCACCATGCCAATCAGTAGCGGTGGCATACCGAAATAACGGGCTGTCGAGGCGGAACCACCTACGAAGCGATCAGCACTCCAAACAAGCAAAAGCAAACCGAAGGCAATGGCAAGAAAAGCTAAAATCATATTCGACCTCCATGATGTGGCTGATTTCCGTCTAAAGGTAAAAATATTCCATAGCACCTTATTGCAGTACGCTTGTTGAATTTTTCTGAAAAAATATCATTAAAACGATCGCTTATTTTTTGGGAAATTTCCAAGGAAGCGAAAAAACCTGACAAGTCATCCATCTTCAATGATATCCCCTTTCTGCAAAAAGTTCCATATATAGTTCAAAAAGTAAAAAGGCATCCGATCTCAATCCTAATCTTCAATGTCTTAGTATACAAAGCTCCCGGGGAATATCTATCCCCATATTGTCCATACTTGTGGGTGTATCAATCAAGGGAAGAATGTTTTTTTGCGAATGAAGTTATTCCTGAATGGGAAACCTGCCTAGAAGAGAAGGACTCTCCGGAAAATGGGGCGGTTTCGGTTCCTTTTCCGGAGAGAGGGAAGAGGCGTAGCAGTAGAGGCAGCCGTGGCGGCAGCTTCGGTACATGCCGATATCCCGGGAGGCGGCGCAGAGACAGAGAGGGCGCTGATGAGGATCCCTGGAGATCTTGAGGGGCCTGGCAAGGTTCCAGGAGATCCAGGCGGGGTCGATGCAGGCTCCGGGAAAAATGTCCCAACGGGTGAGATCCCGGATCTCCGCACAGCTTTGAAGAGGCATATTCAGATCTTTGGCGATTTTCCCAAGGGCGGGAAAGAGCTCGTGCATACCCCGAAGAAGCTTTGCATCTTTCCAGGGTTGTAAAGAAGGAGGAAGGGTGCGGAAACGTCGTTCCAGGGAGGGATAAATATCCAGAATCGAGAGGATACAGCGACAGGTGAGGGAACGGAGAGAGGATCCCAGGACGGCAAAGTTCTCCATATGCCAGAGGGGGGAGGTTTCCTCGCTCAGGATAATGGGATCGTACCGCCAGGCGACCCGGGAGGGGCCGAGGACCCTGGCCAGCTTCTCCATGCAGTCGAGAATCTTCTCGATTCCTGGGGTATGGGGTTCGTAGACTTCAGGATATCCCGTAACGGTTACGAGAAAGAAGGGTTCCAGCCCGCGGTTCCGGATTTCTTCGAGAAAGGGAAGAAGCGGGGCGGGGTTTTTCGTCCAGAAGACCAAGGCCTCCACGTCCTCCGGAGCGAGGGAAATACGGGAAATTTGTTTCGTGTTGTAGGGGTTCGGCACGACACAGTAGCCCTGACGAATACGGTTCATGAGCCAGGGGGTGTAGAAGGCGGGGATATCCGTTCGTCTGCTGGCGCTGATGATCATCCTCGCTCCTTGTTTTGGGGGATCTCTATTCCAAGGTACAGCAGTTTCTTCCGCCCTCCTTGCTCCGGTACATGAGTCGATCCGCCCGGGTAACCGTTTCTTTCGGCGTTTCTTCGGGGGTCGCCAAGGTTCCTCCTACGGAAATGGTGACGTTGATGTGCACCGCTTCCTTCTCGGTCCAGGAATGGGCTACCAGAAGCCGCAGCCTTTCCGCAGTGGACCGAAGGGATTCCAGGGTGGTATTGGGGAAAATTCCCGCAAACTCCTCGCCTCCCCAGCGGGCGATGGTGTCGAAAGGACCCGTTCCGAGGGAGAGGGTTTTGCTCACCATGGTGAGCACCTTATCCCCCATGTCGTGTCCGTAGGTGTCGTTTACCCGTTTGAACCGGTCGATATCGAAGAAGAGCACTCCCCAGGGGAGTCCGCTTCTGAGGAGCTCCTGATGCATTCCCTCCATACGGCTTTCGAGGTAACGCCGGTTGGGTAGCTCCGTCAGGGGGTCTAGCATGGCGAGCCTTTGAAGCTGTTCGATTTGAAACTCCAGATTTTCCCGAACGCTCATGTCTGTGAAGAGTTCGATGCCTCCCACGATTTCTCCCGCTTCGTTTCTTTGGGGAAGAGCCCGAATCATTACGGGAACTCGATGTCCCTCCTTATGATGCAGATACGCTTTTACCTCTCGGGGCTGTCCGTCTCTCATGGTAAAGGCGAGAGGGCACATGCCCGTACAGAGGGAGTTTCCCCTCTCGTCCACGTGTACGAGGAGATTGTTCTTGCAGGAGCTTCCCAGAACCTCCTCCGCCGCATATCCCGTAATGCGTTCCGCCGCCCTGTTCCATCGGGTGATTTTTCGATGGAGATCCGTAAAGTAGAGCCCTTCCTCCAGGCTTTCCAGGATATCCTGAACATTGTGGGAATTGTGGGCGTAATCCTTCATGAAGGTACCTCCTCCGTGAAAAAATGCGTTCCATCCTTTATCATAAAGGGTTTTCCTGAAAAGAAAAGAATTTTTCGAAATTCCGAAAAAAGAGGAGAGGGAATGGTGAATAGGGAGAATAATGCGAAAAAATAGCAGCGTATGGTCTTGCGTGGTGCAATTTCGCAAGAATAAGAGTAGAATCTTTTCCAAGGATCCTTCGGCGGGGATCGTTGGAGCACCATAGGGTAACACTAACTTTTTTGAAGCTCGATATCGATTGAGGGAGGAATGTTCATGTCCGTAACGAGTGCCAAGGAATTTCTGGAAAAAATCAAGAGTGACGGAGATTTTCGAAAGACCCTGGAAAGTGCCTCTTCCGACGATGCTCGCAAGCAGATAGTGGAAGAGCAGGGTTTTGATTTCACCAAGGCGGAGCTGAAGGAGGCCGCAGGTATCGGCGGAGGTCCCCAGAAGATCGGTGAGGAGGATCTTCAGGCGGTGGCCGGAGGCGGTGCGTCCGATTGGGTAAGCGCTACGGGAACTGCCGCGGGAGCGGCGATTGGTGCGGCGGCGGCGGCTATCTGATTTATCGTTGTCTTTTTCCCTGCCGAGGGATCTTTTTTCGCGTTCTCACTTCCATGGATTCGGAAAGCAGTTTTTCCTGCAAAGGAGAATGTCTCTATGACGTTTATGACGGATGCCGTTTTTTTTCGAGGCCGTCCTTACCGTTCCGATAAAAAGGCTCTTCCCGGAGCGGGGCGGGGTTCCTCAGCCGAGGATACTTATGGGCGCATCGCCCCACTTATGTCTTTCATGGGAGTAACTCGGGTGGCGGATATTACCGGGGTGGATCGTCTCGGTATTCCCGTGGTGGGAGTGGTTCGTCCTCTTTCGCCCATTCAGGTCTATTCCTGGGGAAAAGGAGCCACCCTCCTGCAGGCCAAGGTTTCCGGCATGATGGAAGCCATAGAGCGGCACTGCGGAGAGAGCTGCGAGCTTTCTTCGGTGCGGGCTCCCTGGACGAACCTGGAGGGATCTAAAATTCCCCTGCATCTCCTGGCGTTGAAGAAGGACCATCTCTTTTCTCCCGAGCGGCGGGAACGCTGGGTTTCGGGATGGGATCTCATGGAACAGGAGGAGGTTTACGCTCCCCTTCATCTGGTACGTCTCTCCTTTCAACGGGATCTTCCGGGAGAAACCGAATCCTTTCAATGTACCTCCAACGGCCTTTCCGCAGGGAACAGCTTCGTGGAGGCCCTTTGTTCGGGGCTTTACGAGTGCATCGAGCGGGATGCGGTGACCTGTTGGGAGCTGTATAACCGATCCCGGGGAATTCCCCTTCCGGGACGCCGGGTGCCCCGGAAGTTTCTGACCCATCCCCTTCTGGAGGAACTCCTGGAAGCGTGCGACCGGGAGGGAGTGGAGGTGCTTATGCTGGATTGCACCGTGGATACATTGATACCTACCTATGCGTGCTATATCCGGGATGAGCGGTATCCCGAGTACGGAGTGTACCACGGCCGGGGGACCCATTTGAATCCGGAAATAGCCATGGTGCGGGCCCTCACCGAAGCCGCCCAGGGGCGGTGCGTCTACCTCTTCGGCGGCCACGACGGAGCTTCTCTGGAAACCCAGTACGGAGTGGCCTTCGGAGCCCGGGAGAGCCTGCATTCCCGGGGAGCCAGGCTCCAAGAGGTGCAGGAATTGCCCTCCTGTGAAGAGGCCCCCACCTTTCAGGAGGACGTGCATCTGCTTTTGAAACGGCTTCGAGAGGCGGGACTTTTCCGGGTGCTCCTGTGGGATCTCACGGATCCCGCCTTGGGGGTTCCGGTGCTTCGCATTCTCGTTCCCGGCCTGGAGGGATGGCGGATGCACCATTACGCGCCGGGAGAACGGGGGCTCCGTTTTGCCCGGAAAGGAGCGCAATCATGAGAATCGCCGTTTTTCTCGGCCCCAGCCTCTCCCATGCCCGAGCAAGGGAAATTCTCTCCGGAGATTACTATCCCCCCGCCCGGCAGGGGGACCTCCTTTGGGCGGTTCGGGAGGGATACGATACGCTCGCCCTTCTCGACGGGGAGGACTACACCTCGGGGCCTCTGGTATGGCATAAGGAAATTCTTCATGCCCTTCGCCGGGGCCTTCGGGTAGTGGGAGGTTCCGGTATGGGAGCCATCCGGGCGGCGGAGCTGCATCCCTACGGCATGGAGGGGGTGGGGGAAATTTTCCGGCTCTACCGGGAGGGCATTCTCGAAAGGGACGATGCCGTGGCGGCGCCTTTTCGCTTCTCCCCGGACCGAGGGGAATGGATGCGCCTCGGGGAACCCATGGTGAACCTCTTGGGTACCCTGGAAAAGTGCGAATCCCGGGGGGAGTTGTCGAAGGAGGAAAAGGATTCCCTCCAAGAGATCGCCCGGAGCCTTTATTACAAGGAACGTTCCTTCGAAAGCCTTTTGTCGAAGGGAGAGGAACGGAACCTTTTCGGAAAATCCCGAAGAGGGGAGCTGGAAAAGGCTTTTGATGAAAACCGGGTGGATCTTCTGAAAGAGGATGCTCTGGCACTTCTGGAATATCTTCGGGAGGAAAAGGTGTCGGAGAAGGCCGGGAAAATGCCTTGCGGGAAATGGGAGACCTCCCATATCTTCCGGCGCATCCTTGAGGAAGAGCGTCCCTGTTCGGTGAGGGATGAGAAAGTTACTTCGGGAGAGATTGCCGCCTGGGGGGCTCTGGAAACCTCCCGGGGGTTTTCCCTGGCCCGGCACGGCCTCAATCGTCGGCTGGGATTGGAGTTTGCCCGACATCTGGAGCTTGAGGTCTCTTCCGAGGAGGTGGAGCGGGAAACCCTTCGATTCCGGCGCAGACGAAATATGATCACTCCCGAGAGCCTGGAGGAATGGCTGCGACGCAATCATATCGAGGAGGCGGAGTTCCGGCGGCTCATGAGGGAGGAAGCTCTTCTCGGCCGATTGCGGCACTGGTTCGTTACGGTGGAACACTTCGGCACTCCCGTACAGTCTCTGCTGGACGTTTTGCGCCTCGAGGGACTTTACGAGACCTGCGCCCAGGGGGCGGGGGAGCAGAAAAAGATGCTTCGGCTTCTGGAGGAGGATCTTCGCCGGGAGTCCACGATTCCCGGAAAATCCGAGGAATATCTCACGTCCTTTATGGAGGGAGGAGGCCCTTCTTTCCTGGATCGCAACTTCCCCGCCTGGTGCGAGGAGATGGGGCTCGGTACCGGCAGTATTCTCCGGCAGATCTTTGCACGGGAAAGACTTCGGCGTCATCTCGGAGAACTTTTCCCGGACGATCCCGATAAGGTATAAGGCTTTTTCCTCATGGTCTCCCGAAAAGAGAGGGCTCCTGAAATCCTGCGGATTTACTGGAAAAACAATGCCCTCACCGCCCGCATTTTCGAGGAAAATTTTCGGAAGGCCTTCGAAAAGGGAGGGCTTCGGGTTACCTCCATGGAACAGCCCGAATCCTGGGAGCATTTCTTCTCTCAAACTTTTGAAGAGGGAACTTTCTTCTCTCCCAACTACGAACTCCAGCCCCTGGTCCCCTGGCTTCTCTCCCTGCGCAATGCCGTCGGGAGCTCCCTGAAACTTCTCTTTATCGCCCACGCTCCCGGAGGAATGCCCTGGATCTGGAGGCTTCTTCCGCCTCTTCTCCGTCCGGGGGATCGTGTGGTGGCTCCCAGCGAACATGCGGCCCGGATCATCCGTTGGTTCATGCCCGAGCTTGCCCCGGCGATCCGGGTAATCCCTCATCCCATCCCTCTTCCGGAACATTTTTCGAATTTTCCCTCCCGGGAAAAGGAACGAGAGCATTTTCTGGTGCTCGGGCGTCTTCGGCGGGAAAAATGCCTGCATCAGCTTATTCAGGGATATGCCCTGTTTCGGGAAAGTTCTTCCGGGGATATTCCCTCTTTGGTGATCGCGGGGCCCCAGGTGGAGGAGGAGCGGGGAACCCCTCTTCCCTACTATCTGGCTCTTCGGCAGCGGGTTCGGCGCCTGGGATTGGACGGAAAAGTACTCTTTCCCGGGGCCGTTACGGGAGGCGCCAAGGAGGAGCTTTTCCGCCGCGCCCGGGGAGTATGCAACCTCTCCCTTTCTCTGGAGGAATCCTTCGGAAAGACTCCTGCGGAGGCCCTGGCTCGGGGAATTCCTCTTCTCGTCACCCGGTGGAGCGCCTTTCCCGAAGTGGTGGGTTCCCGGGGAATTCTCGTCTCTCCCCGGGAGGAGCCTTACGGAGAAACTCCTTCGCTGGATATCGCGGAAATTGCCCGGGCCTTCGAGGGTTTATGTTCTTTACCGCGGACGAATTTTCCCAAAGAGGAGGATTTTCCCTGGAGGCCGGAAACGGTACGATTCCGGTATCGGGAGATGCTCGGGGAGGCCCTGGAAGAGAAGGTTCTCCCCCTGGCGGAGAACCTTCGAAACCGGGGAATTCTGGGGCGTACCGCCCCGCTGAACGTTCTTTCCGAGGAGGAGCTTTTCGAGTGCCACCGCCGGGATTGTTCGCGTCGGCTCCGGCGCATGAAAGGGGAACTTACTCCGGGTTACTCCGAGGCCGAGGAGATTCAGGGAATTCTGGAAATGGCTTTGCGAAAAAGCCTGGGGCGTCTTTTCGCTCATGAAATGGCAGAGGAGGAAGAGCGGCCTTCTCCTTTTCTCTCGGAGCCCCCCATTCGGAAAAATCTTTTTCGAGAGGAGCATCCCTATCTTCGAGGCGGTCTGCGAAAGGATGCTCTTCGTTCTTCCCGCATCGCCTGTGCTCTCGCTCTGGGAGAACGGGGGCGTGCGGCGGAGGCCCGGAACGTTCTGAACTTCCTCGAAGAAACTTCCCTTCTCTCTCCTCTGGAACGCTACGTCCGCTGTGTCGTCGCATTTCTCGAGAAGGATTTCGGAAGCGCCTGGAATCTCTGGAAGGGGCGGGAAGGCCCCTGGAGAGAACGGGAGGAAGGGGGAGGATGGCTCCGCCTTGGTGCCCGGATCGCTCCCTCTCTGGAGGAAAGGGAAAGACGGGAGATCCTTCGGACCTTACAAGAATGGCTCGAAATCTTTCCGGATGCTCCGGACAGCGCCGGAATAGCTCTGAGGGGGGCGGAAATCGCCCTGAAGGAGGGAGACTCCTTTCGTTCGGAGGCCCGGAATTTTCTGGAACACGCCCGCCTTCTGACGGGAAATTCTCCTCTGGTGGAGCGCCTGGAGCTCGACCTTCTGGGGTATCTCTCATGAGCCTCTATCTCTGTTATCCTCCCTTCGGGCCTCCCACATCCCCCTATCTCAGCCTTCCCGTGCTGGGGGGATATCTCCGTTCCAAAGGGCACCGGGTGTGGTGCGAAGACGGAAACAACCGGTTCATCCGTTTTGCGGGAACTCCGGAAAAAATCCGGGAAGGTTTGGAAAAGCTGGAATTTCTGGAAAAATCCGGAACCGCCCCCTTCTGGGCGGAACGCACCCGGAGGCTTGTGGATCTTCTGGGGCCTCGGCTTTCGTATCTGAACACCCCCGAGAAGATCGGCTCTCCCGGCGAGAGGAACGCCCTTTTCGAAGCGGTCCTCTCCCTGATCTCCCTCGGCAGAGCCGATCGGGTGGTGGTGGATTCTGCCAGCAACTCCCTGGGTTATCTCTCCCCCTGGTCTCCCTATTCCCTCGAAGAATCCCTGGAGGCGGCGCATGCGGAAAATAGCGTGCTGGAGGGCTTTTTCGAAGAGCATATTCTTCCGGATTTGGAGAGATCCCAGGCGGCCCTTCTGGGGCTTTCCGTGGCCTTCGCGGAACAGTTCTCCCCCGCCCTCCGGCTGGCCCGGCTGGCAAAGGAGAGTTTCCGGAAGATACGAATCTATCTCGGAGGCCCCTTTGCGACCTATCATCTGCACTCTTTGCAAGGGAAGGAGCTTTTCGATCTTCTGGACGGCGTTATTCTGGAAGAGGGGGAGGAACCTCTGGATCGGCTTCTCCGGTATGAGAATGAAGGAAATTCGGCTCATCCGGGAATTCCCGGACTCCTCTGGCGGGAAGGGGAGCATCTCCGGCGCAATTTTCCGGAAAAGCCGAAAAAGATCGAGAGCTTGCCGGATCCGGATTTTCAGGGTTTTTCCGAAAGGAAATACTTTTTCGCTCCCCGGAAGGGCATTCTTCCCCTGCGTCTCTCCCGGGGGTGCTGGTGGAACCGATGCGCCTTCTGTCGGGGCTATACCTCCGCCTACGATGCCTCCTCTCCGGAGTTCCTTCGCTCCCAGGTGCTTCGGCTGCGGAAAAAGACGGACTTTTCCGGTTTCGTTCTTGCGGATGCCTGTATTCTTCCGGAGGTGCTCTTCGGCTTTGCGGAGGAGTTGCTTCGTTCGAAGGCGGAGCTTCTTTGGAACGCCCATTTCCGCTTTTCCCCCTCCCTCACGCTGGAGAAGGTCCTTCTTCTCCGGGAAGCGGGATGCACCCGGCTTTTTCTGGGGCTGGAATCCTACAACGACCGCATTCTCAAGCTCATGGACAAGGGAATAACGGAAAAGCTCATCGGAAAGAACCTTATGGATCTCGCCTGGGGAGGCATGGATACCCTTCTCTATATGATCGTGGGTTTTCCCTCGGAGACCGAGGAGGAGGCCCGGGAAGGTTTCCGGCGTCTCCGGGAACATCGGGAAAAGGGGCTTTCCGCCACATGTCAGTTCAATTCCTTTCTTCTTTTCCGGGATTCCCCGGTAGGGCGGAATCCCGAGAAGTTCGGCCTCACCCGGGTGATCTACGATCCCCGGCAGGATCTGGAAGCCCCCGCGGTGGCCTGGGAAGGGCCCGGCATGGGAATGCGGCGGGCTCGGGAACTGGCAGAGGAATTTTCCAAAAGCATGCAGGAAATCACCATATCGAAGGAGGCGTCCCTATGACAGTTTCCCCAGGAAGCTTGCGAGGCATGATGCTCGTCATTCCTCCCGTAAGCTCTCCCACGAGACCCTATCCCAGCGTTCCCCAGCTTACGGGATTTCTTCGCAAAAAAGGTGTTCCCGTAACTCCCCTGGATGCGAACATAGCCTTTTGCCATGCCGCCTTTACGGGGTCCCGGCTTCGGGAGGGCGAGGCCTACGCTCTGCACCGCCTCAAAGAGCTGGACGGGCGTTCTCGGCTCTCCTTTTCAGAAATGGTGGAATACCTTTCCCTGGCCCGATCCGGGGGAATTCTCGAACACTTCGGCAGAGATCTTTTTTCGGAGTACATCGAAAGAAAGCGCAACATTCCCAAGGAGCTTCAGGGGAGAATTCTGGATGCGGCTTCCCGGTTGATTTTCGCTCCCCACTTTCCCGAAAGCATACGCTATAACGACGAGGATATGCAGTACGCCTCCCGGGGTAATCCCTATTCCAGCGCGGATCTTCTGGAGGCGGCGGAGGAGAAGGGGCTCTTCGGAAACTTTTTCGAGGAGTATCTCCGGCCCTACCTTGCGAAGGAGCCTCCCCGGGTGGCGGGGCTTTCGGTAATCTTTCCCGGGCATATCGTGCCGGCCCTGCGGATAGCCCGGGTGATCCGCGCTCTCTCGCCGAAAACGCACATCGTCTTCGGGGGCCCCTTCGTGATGTTTCATCTTTCCCGGGTGCCTCACAACGCCTTTTTCCGCTACATGGACAGCATGATCGTGGGGGACGGGGAGATTCCCCTGCTTCGGCTTTACGAAACCCTGGAAGAGGAAAAACCCGACTTTGCGGAAGTTCCCGGCTTGATCTATCTCGAAGAGGGGGAGCGCCGGTGCAATCCCGAATCGGTCCATCTTCCCCTGGAGGAGGTCTATCCGGAGTATGGGGACTTTCCTCCGGAGGATTATTATCGGAAAAAGGAGGATGCCTTCGTCTTTTTCCGTCTTTCCCGGGGATGTTCCTGGGCGAAGTGTGCCTTCTGCCGCACCAAATCCACCCTTATTTCGGGCTATCAGGAGGGGGATCCGGACCGTTTCTTCGAACAGGTGCGCCGTTACTCCCGGGAGACCGGGGCGGTGTTCTTTCCCTTTACCGATGACGAAGCCTCTCCGGAGCTGGTAGAGCATTTCGCGAGACGGGTTATCCGGGAGAAGCTTCCCGTGGAATGGTCCATCAACATGCGGATGGATAAAAAACTTACCCTCGATCGGTGTCGGCTTTTCCGGGAGGCGGGGTGTGTCAACCTCATTCTGGGGCTCGAAAGTTTTCATGACCGCATTCTCAAGCTCATCAAAAAGGGCATTACGGTGCCTCTCATCGAAAGGGTACTTTCCAACGTTTCCTGGGCGGGGCTCCGGGCGGGCATCTACATGATCGTGGGGCTTCCCTCGGAGACTCCGGAGGAGGCGGAATATTCCTTTTCCCGCATATCCGGTTATTGTGCCGAGGGCGACGTGAGCTATGTTTTCTACTCCCCCTATCAGGTGCTTACGGATTCCTGCATAGGCCAAAACCCCCGGGCATACGGCATCGAAAACCTCAATCTTCCCCGAGGGCTCGACCTGGATCCTCCCAACGTATGGTTCGAAGGCCAGGGAATGACCCGACGGGAATCCTTCGGGCTTTTACAGAAATATACCTGGGCCATATGGAAGACCCTGGGAAAGAGGACCCCTCTTCCGCTGAAAGTGCTTGGCATCTCGGGGGAGGAAATACCTTTCCGCTACGATCTTATGGAGATGGGGGCCCAGATCGGCCGCAACCTGGAACCCTATATCTCCTTCGACGGATTTCTGGCCGGCGGGGCCCGAACGGTGCCTCCCTTTCCGCGAAGGGAAACTCCATGAGAAAAGCGCTCCTTCTCCTTCTTCCTCCCTGCGATGCCCTGCACCGTCCCGGAGCGGCGGTGCCTCAGCTTGCGGGATATCTGGAAAGCCGGGGCATCCCTCTGGTCTGCCTGGACGGGAATCTTGCCTTTTTCCGGCATTTCTTTCGGGAGGAACGCCTTCTGGGGGGCCTTGAGGAAGGGGCGGATCGTCTGGCGGAGATGAGTTCTCGGAAAAGCCTCGACTTTTCGGAGATGATGGAATACCTTTCCCTCGCCAAGGCCAAAATCGTGCTGGATATGGCGGGAGCGGGGCGGATGCGTCGTTCCCTGGACCCTCAAGAGGTTTTTCCCGGCCAGGTTCGGAGCGCTCTCTTCGAAAGTATGGCCAAGTTTCTCTGGGTTTCCCGTTTTCCCGAAAGCCTCTGGAACGTGGGGGAGGGCATTTTCTACGAAGCTCCCGGAAGCTGTTACAGCAGCGAAGAGATTATGGCGTGCGCCGAAGAGGATGGGATCTTCGAGGATTTCTTCGCCTCCTGGTTTTCCCGGGTTCTGGAGAAGGAGGAGCCCCCGGTGATCGGTATTTCCGTCACCTATGCGGGACAGGTGATCCCCGCCTTTCGCATGGCCCGGGAACTCAAGAAACGTTATCCCGGGACCTATGTCGTTCTCGGAGGAGCCTTCGTCTCTCTGCATCTCGGCAAAACGGAACATCCCGGGCTTTTCCGCATGGTTGACGGTATGATCGTGGGGGATGGTGAAATTCCCCTTGAAAGGCTTTACGAAGTTCGGGGGCTCTCCAGGGGAACCCTGGACTCCGTGCCGGGGCTCATTTGGCTGGAGGAGGGAAAGGTGCGGCGTAATCCTCCGGCTTCTCCCTTTCCTCTTGGGGAGATCGCCCCGGAGTATCGTCACTTTCCGAAGGGGGAGTATTATCAGGATGCCTCGGGGGAGTTCGCGGGCTTTCGGCTTTCCCGGGGATGTTCCTGGGGAAAGTGCGCCTTTTGCCGTACCGAAGACGAGTTTATCCGGCATTCCGTCTCTGGAGGGGAGGAGCTTTTCGAGAAGCTTCTTTCCCTCGTGCGGAATCGGGGGCAGCATTCCTTCGCTTTCGGGGACGACGAGGCGGATCCGGAGATGCTGGAGCGTTTCGCCTCCTGGGTGTGCCGGGAAAAGCTGGATATAGCTTGGAGCGTCAACGTCCGGGCGGATGCCCGGCTTACCCTGGAGCGGTGCATGCTCTTCCGTCAGGCGGGATGCCGCCGCCTGGTGATGGGAGTGGAAAGTTGCAGCGACCGCCTGCTGGGGCACATGCGCAAGGGAATTACCTGGAATCTGGTGGAGCGGGTATTTTCCAACGCCTCCTGGGCGGGAATTCCCGTGGGGGCCTACATGATGGCGGGATTTCCCTCGGAAACCGAGGAGGAAGCCCGAAAATCCTTCGAAACCATCCGGGAATGTCTCCGCCGGGGAGCGGTGCAATCCGTGTTCTATTCCGCCTTTCAGATCGCTCCGGGTTCTTCGGTAATGCGATTTCCCGAAAAGTTCGGTATCCACGACGTAACCTTTCCCGAAGGGGCGGACCTGGATCCTCCGGCGGTGGATTTCAAGGCTCCGGGAATGACCCGGCAGACCGCCTTTCGGCTGGCCCAGGAATTTCCCTCCCTTCTGCGGGAGGAAGGCCTCGCCTCCCGGCCTTGCCCTCCCGAGGAGCTTTTTTTCGGCCCCCGGAAGGTGCGTCTCGGTTTTCCTCTTAGGGAAGTGGCGGAGGCTCTGCGGGAAGCCTCTCCTCCTCACGTGGATTTTATCGGCTATCTTCGGGGAGGCCGGGGAAGGGTGTTTCGAAGGCATGGACATTAGAGCGATTTTGCACATAGAGCGGTTTTCGTTGATATGTGGTGTCCTGGGAACTGCAGAGCCGGAGTTTATGGATTCTCGGAAGCGACATAGTGGTCGGCGAGTGTAGCTTTGCGTCGTGGAGGGCCGGTGTCGGCACAGGATGTGCCGACAAGCCTCAGACGTGCCATGGAGGGCACGTCTGAGGCGACGGGCCGGAGCAGCAAAGCAAGGGAGCGGTTCGACCACTCCGGAGCAGAGGGAATACATAGACGGAGGCTCCCGTTAAACATTTTGTGACACACTATTTGTCGAACCGCTCTAAGGCGTCGCGAGATTTGAGAAAGGAGGAAAAATTCGTGGGCAATCCGGGAAATCTCTTTCGCAAGAAAGCCCTGGAAAAGCTCTCTTCTCCGGAGCAGCTGGACCAGATGATGTGCTACGTGGGGCCCAAACAGTGGATCTTCCTTTTCGCCTGCCTGGTGCTCCTTTTTTCACTGCTTCTCTGGGGAATTTTCGGTTCCGTTCCCACCAAGATTTCCGGCATGGGAATCCTGATGGGCATGGGAAATATCGTGGAAATGGGCCCCAAGGGAGGAGGGCGCATTTCCCGCATTTCGGCGCGTATCAACGATTATGTGGAGAAGGGGGATTCTCTGGCCTGGATAGAGCAGATCGACGCGGAGCAGAAGCTGGAGGAGGCGGAGAAAAAACTCGAAAACCTTCGCAAACAGTTGACGGAGGCAGAGACCACGGAAGCTTCCCGGAAGGGGTACCAGGGTACCTACACGGATAAGCAGCGTCAGACCCTGAACGCCTCCATCGCCGCCGCGGAGGAGCGCATGAAGCGTCTCCGGGAGATGGAACGAAAGTACGTCAGACTCTTCGAAAAACAGCTGGTCACGGAAAAGCAGTACCTGGATGTACGGGATAACTACGACCAGGTGTTGGAGGACATTCTGACCTACCGGCAGGATTTGGCGAAACTTCCCGTTTCCACCGTGGAGTCCCAATCGCAATGGGAAAAGGAGCGCCGGGATCTTGAGTATCAGATCCTGCAGCAACAGGAACAGGTACGGCAGCTCGAAACCACCTACCAGGAGAACCGGGTTTTGGAAAGCAGCGTTTCCGGGTACATCACGGGGGTGTACAAGAATCCCGGAGAGATCGTGGGGGATGGAGAGGCCATTTTCCTGGTGGAAGAGGTGCTTCAGGAGGAGGAAAATCCTCTCCTCTACGCCCAGACCTACGTTTCCGCGGGAGAGGGCAAGAAGATCCGTGCGGATATGGAGGCTCTGGTTTCCCTGATCATGATCAAGGAGGAGGAGTACGGTTCCATTCGGGGAAAGGTGTGGAATTTTTCCGATGCCCCGGTTTCCAAGAAAACCATGCTTCGCATGCTGGGGGATGAGAACCTGGTGGATCAGATCGCCCAGAGAGGGGCCGCCATGCTCGTGGCGGTGGAACTTCTGTCGTCGGATCACACCGTGAGCGGCTACGAGTGGACCTCCGGCAAGGGGCCTTCCATGAGAATCGAAAGGAATACCCTCTGCAGCGTGGAGATCGTGACGCGCCGACAGAAACCCATTACCCTGGTGCTTCCCTTCCTGAAAAAATACCTTCTCGGAGTGGGGGAAACCGAATGAGAAGGCTCGGGAAAAATCCCTTGCCCCTGAAATGGGGTTCCGGAGAGGGGCGGGTCAAGACTCCCACGCTGCTGCAGATGGAAGCCACCGAATGCGGTGCCGCAAGTTTGGGCATCGTACTGGCCTATTACGGTCGCTTCGTTCCTTTGGAAATCTTGCGGGAGGATTGCGGCATCACCCGGGACGGAAGCAAGGCCAACAATATTCTGAAGGCCGCCAAAAATTACGCCCTTCAGGCCGAGGGCTACCGGGTGGAGGTGGAGGATCTCAAGGAGCTGCCTCTTCCTCTGATTCTCTTCTGGAATTTCAATCACTTCCTGGTTCTCGAGGGCATCCGGGGAAAGAATATTTATCTCAACGATCCCGCCTCGGGTCCCCGAATGGTGACCGCCGAGGTTTTCGACAGAAGCTTTACCGGGGTGGCCCTTTCCCTGACGCCGGGGGAGGGATTTGCTCCCGGCGGCAGCCCCAAGCGCCCCTGGAAGGCCCTGAAACAGCGTCTCGGTCCGGTGAAAACCATGCTCTTCTTCGCGGTTCTCGCGGGGCTCGGGCTGGTGTTGCCGGGACTTCTGGTGCCCGGGCTCTCTCAGGTTTTTCTCGATAACGTGCTGGTAAGTTTTCAGCCGGGATACTTCAAGCCCCTGCTCCTCTTTCTCGGTTTTCTGGGGCTGCTTCAGGGAACGCTCACCCTGCTGCAGCAAAACATGCTTCTCCGGCAGGAGATGGCTCTCGCCACCTGCCATTCCTCCCGGTTCTTTCTGCACGTTCTCCGGCTTCCCTACTCCTTTTTCATTCAGCGTTTCTGCGGAGAGGTGGGAACCCGGGTAGCCCTGAACGATCAGGTGGCCACCACCCTTTCCCGGCAGCTCGCCACCACGCTGTTGAGCTGTTCCACCCTGGTTTTCTACTTTCTCGTCATGTTCGGATACTCTCCGTTGCTCTCCCTCATCGGCGTGGCTGCCGCCTCGATGAACGTGCTCCTTCTCTGGGGCATTCAGCGAAAACGGTCGGATCTGAACGAGCGCATTCTATCGGATCGGGGGAAATTTTCGGGCATCGCCATGAGCGGGCTTCAGCTCATCGAAACCATCAAATCCACCGGAGGAGAGGACGACCAGTTCTCCCGGATAGCCGGATACCTTACCAAAACCAAGAATGCCCAGGTGAGGATGGAGTTTTTCAACACCCTCATCGAGCCGGTGCCCTCGCTTCTCACGTCGGTGGTAACCGCCTGCGTTCTCTGTTTCGGAGGGCTTCAGGTGATGCAGGGGGTGCTTACTCTGGGAATGCTTCTGGCCATGCAGACCCTGATGAGCAACTTCCTCAGCCCCGTGGGGCAGCTGGTGGATCTGAGCAGTAGCTTTCAAACGGTTCAGGGAACCCTGAACCGTCTGGAGGACGTGCTTCGGTATCCCGGAAACTCTCCCTGGAATCCCGGAGCCGAGGAGAAGCGGTCTCCCCTTCCGGAGGTTCGGCCCTTTCGCCTTTCGGGAAATCTCGAGGTCCGGAACCTTACCTTCGGCTACTCCCGGCTGGAGCCTCCCCTGATCGAAAATCTTTCCCTGCGCCTTACGCCGGGAAGCCGGGTGGCCCTGGTGGGAGGCTCGGGATCCGGGAAATCCACGGTGGCGAAGCTGGTTTGCGGCCTTTACGATTCCTGGAACGGCGAGGTGCTCTACGACGGTTATCCCCGGCGGGAAATTCCCCGGGACTGCCTGGCCCGGTCCTTCGCCTTCGTGGATCAGGATATCGTGCTCTACGAGGGGAGCATTCGGGAAAACCTCACACTCTGGAGAGAGGGAATTCCCGAGGAGTGGGTTATCCAGGCCTGCAAGGACGTGGATATTCACGAGGATATCGTGGCCCGTCCTCAGGGATACGATTCCCTGGTGGAGGAGAACGGCAGAAATTTCAGCGGCGGTCAGAGACAGCGCCTGGAGATCGCTCGGGCCTTGGTGATGCGCCCCTCCCTTCTGGTGATGGACGAGGCCACCAGCGCCCTGGATCCTCCCACGGAACAGGTGGTGGATCAGAACCTGCGGTGTCGGGGATGTACCTGCCTTATCGTGGCTCACCGTCTTTCCACCATACGGGACAGCGACGAGATTATCGTGCTCCATCGGGGAAAGGTGGCGGAGCGGGGGCGGCATGAAGAGCTGGTGGCCCTCCGGGGGCGGTATTATGACCTTATTCAGGGGTAAGGGATCATGCAGGAATTTCTGAACCTTCTTCGGCCTTTCGGTACGGAGCGTCACAGCACCTCGAGCCTTCCCGAGGAAGGAGGAAGAGTGCGTCGAGGGCTCTTCGTACTGGAAGGAATGCTCGATTTCCACGGAGTTCCCCTGCTGGGAGAGAAAAGGCGGGGACCCCGGGAATATCTTTTTTCCCTTTCTCCGGGAGAAGCCTTCTTCGACCTTCCCCGAAAGAAAGAGATCCCCTATCTGCTGGAGATCACTCCCCGGGGAGAGTCCCGGATTCTCGAAGTTCCCTGGGAGGCTTTGGAAGAACGGAAGGATCCGGATCTGCAAGCCTGGCTTATCTCCCGGGGGGAGGTTCTGCTCTCCGCCTTCGGAGAGGTGCTTGCCCGGGATGTGCCCTTTCCCGCGGGCAATCTGGATCGCCTTTCCCGGGAGGAACTGCAATCTCTCGGGGCGGATCGGTATGCGGGGCCTTCGGAAAAGGAAGGGCTATGGCTGGAGCTGCGCGAGGGGAGCGCTCTTCTCCTCGGTGAAGAGGAGATGGAGCCCAAAAAATTCTATTATACCGGGGAACATCTCTGGATGCGCAGCCTCCAGGAGTGTTCCTTCGAAAGCTCGAAGGGGGAGGATCTCCGCGCCCGAGGGCTTTTCTGGAAGGCCTTGGAGGATAACCTGGAACTGGATCTGAAGCTTCTCAACCTGCACTCCCGGCTCGCTCTGGGGGATCAGTGGAATCTCGGGGAATCCATGAAGATGTTCCGGAAGGAGCGCTTCCGGGAAGCCTTCTCTTCTTTGGGGGGGGTGCTTTTCCGGAAGAAGGAGGAGGTGTCGGTTCCCCTCTCCCCCCTCTTCCGGCTCGCCGCCCGGCTGGGAGAGGAGATGAACTTCCAGCTTCCCAAGGTGATCCATCATCCCGAAAGGATCCGGACCCTTCAGGATCTGGGAAGGGCCTTCAATCTCCGAATACGCGGCATGACGCTGGAGAAGGGATGGGAACGTCGGGATACCCTTCCCTTCGTGGGCCTTTTCGGGGAGGAGAAAAAGGAGGTTCTTCTTCTTCCCCGGAAGGGGCGATTCTCGATCTATTTCCCCGAGGAGGATCGGGAGGAACCTCTCGACGCCGAGGGGGTCGAGAAGATCGATTTTCAGGCCTGGGGAGTCTACCGATCCTTTCCCTCCCGGAGCATATCCCGGAAGGATCTCTTTTCCTTCGGACTCTTCCGCTCCTGGGGAGAGCTGCTCTATGCCCTTTGCGTGGCCTTCTGCATGGGAACTCTGGGGCTTTTCGTTCCCATGATCAACGGCAAGATTTTTCAGGAGGTCATTCCCAGCGCCGAGAGAGGGCAGATCTGGCAGTTCTTCTTTCTTCTCGTATCTCTGGGAATCACCACCGCTCTGTTGCGGCTCTCCCAGCAGATCGCTCTTTTCCGCACCGAAAGCCGTATGGATCACGACGTGGAAATGGCCCTCTGGGATCGACTTCTGCGCCTTCGGGTAACCTTTTTCCGGAGGTTCACCTCGGGAGATCTCGCGGGAAAAGCCCTGGGGCTTTACAGTATTCGCACCTTTCTGGGGCAGTCCGTGCGCTCCCTGGTGCCCAACGTGGCCTTCTCCCTGCTCTATCTGGGGCAGATGTTCTATTACGATTGGAAGGTGGCTCTGGCGGCCCTGGGATGCCTGCTTCTTCTGGGATTTGCCATGGGTATTTCCGCCTATGTCCAGATACGCTTTCAGCGGCGTATGGTGGCGGTGCAGAACCGGCTGAGCGGCGTGGTGTTCCAGATCCTCACGGGGCTCAACAAGATTCGGGTGGCCGCGGCGGAGGAGGAGGTTTTCGCCAAATGGGCCTCTCTCTTTTCCTGGCAGCGCATACTCAGCTATCGGGCCCGGTGGGCGGCGAATCTGCTGAGCGCCTTTTCCGCCCTTTTTCCCGCCTTCGGAGCCATCGCCATCTTTCTGGTGATCATGTACTTCCGCATGGGATATCCCGACGATATGG
The DNA here is from genome assembly GCA_963666395.2 of uncultured Aminiphilus sp. Taxonomy (GTDB): domain Bacteria; phylum Synergistota; class Synergistia; order Synergistales; family Aminiphilaceae; genus DAIPKP01. The sequence continues at coordinate 86,807 of CAXXQU010000002.1, read as the reverse complement.
GATCCCACGAGTATCAGGTGGGACATTTCGTCAGTTTCTGGTCCGCCTACGGATCCATGCAGGGGGCTTTCATGGGGCTCATATCGAGCATCACCATCTTTCTGGGGGTGCTTCCTCTTTACGAATCCCTGGATCCCATTCTTCAGGAGGAGCCCGAAACCAGCGAGGCCCGGACGGATCCGGGAGAGCTTCGGGGAAATATCGATATTTCCTCCGTAACCTTCCGGTATCACCGGGATGCTCCCGCGCTTTTCCAGGATTTCTCTCTCTCCGTAAAGGCCGGAGAATTCCTTGCGGTGGTGGGGGCTTCGGGGTCCGGAAAATCCACGCTTATCCGGCTGCTTCTCGGTTTCGAGTTCCCCGAAAGAGGGGAGATCTTCTTCGATAACAAGCCTCTCAAGGATATGGATCTCAAGAAAATGCGCTCTTATATCGGAGCGGTGCTGCAGCAGGGAGGGATCATCGCGGGGGATATCTACTCCAACATCGTCTGTTCCCGGCCTCTTACGCTGGATCAGGCCTGGGAGGCGGTTCGGATAGCGGGGCTCGAGGAGGATATCAAGGCCATGCCCATGGGAATGCACACCATGATCACCGAGGGAGCCAATACCCTTTCGGGAGGGCAGAAACAGCGACTCGTCATCGCCCGGGCGGTGGCGAACAAGCCCCGGATTCTCTTCTTCGACGAAGCTACCTCGGCTCTGGACAACCGAACCCAGGAAGAGGTGGCCCGAAGCCTGGAGAGGCTGGACGCCACCCGCATCGTGGTGGCCCATCGGCTTTCCACCATCCGGAATGCGGATCGCATCGTGGTCATTCACAAAGGGTGCATCGGAGAAGAGGGAACCTTCGAAGAACTCATGGCAAAGCGGGGATTCTTCTACGAGCTGAGCCGGAGGCAGATGATCTGATATGAACTGCCCGGGAAAGGAGGGAACTCCTCTGAGAAAGCCGCAAAAAATTTTCCTGTTGTTGTCTCTATGCCTGAGTGTGGGGTTGTCCCTGTCCTTTCCGGCGTGGCCCCTTTCCGAAGGAATTCGGGAAAGGACTTCGGAGAGAACTCTGGATCTGGAGAGGTATCTTTTCGAGGTGCTGAAGCGGAATCCGTCCATCGAGGCGGACCGGCTTCAGGCCCGGGCCCAGTGGGAGGACGTGCGGGTTACCGTGGGGGACCAGAGAATGCAGATAACCCTTTCCCCTTCGGTGGAACGATGGACCTACTATCCCAACGAGCGGAGCGACCAGACGCTTTCGATGATATTTCAGCAGCCCCTGGATTTTTCCGGGCTCTACCGGGCCAAGGAGCGAAAGGCCCTCTACGCCTACCGGGCGGCTCTTCACGATTACGGCAGCACTCTCAACGGTACTTTGGGGGCCGCCGAGCAGGCCTACTGGAAATGCCTTTTCGCAAAGCGCAAAATCGAACTTCTGGAGAAAATCCTGGAACAGCGGAAAAAAATGCTGGATCTCCTGGAGCTGGAATTGAAAGAAAAGCTCATTACCCGGCTGGATGTCACCAAGGGAAGGGTGAATGTGGGAGAGGTGGAATCCTCCCTTGCCCAAATCCGGGGGAACTACGAAGAGTTTCTGGAGGAACTTGCGGGATACGTTTCGGGAGAGACGATTTTTCCCGAAAACCCTCCGATTATGCCGGAGAGTCTTCTTTCCTCGGAGGATCTGCGGGAGAATTTCGGAAGGAATCCGGATATCCGTTCCGCCCGGAGCAATCTGGATTATACCCGCATGCTCTATGCCATCGCGAAACGAGAAAACTCCCTTACGGTACAGCTCCAGGGAACGTATCGCATCTGGACGGATTATACCTACCACTATTCGGATGTGGAGGAGGGAGAGTGGGATCTGCTCCTCTACGTGGAAGTGCCCATCTCGGATGGAGGAAAGAAAAAAGCGAATATCCGGAAGAATAGGAATCTCCTGGAGGAAGCGGAAAAGCGCCTGGAGGCGGTGGAGGAGAACGTTCGGGCGGAGTACCGCAAGGCCCGGGCGGAATGGGAGGGAGCTTCGGCAAACGTTTCGGTGCTGCAACGTCAGAAGGGATATACCGAGGCGAATCTCAACGATACCTGGACCCTCTATCAGGAACGCCTGGAGGACGTGCTGTCTCTCATGGATGCCCTCGAAAAGGATGAGGAGGCGAAAACCCAGCTTTTGGACGCCCAGCTGAACATGTATCTGGCCCGGGCCAAGCTTCGACAGCAGAAGGGATCGTATCTCGCCGAGATCGCCGCGAGGGAGCCCGAAAGAACGAAGGCCTTCGAAGAGGAGGAAGATCATGCTCCGGCCCGAAAGCAAGCCGATTTTTAAGAAGAGCCTTATGGGGGTGGGATTGCCGGGAGATCGCATATTCTGCCCCTTCGTACCTCCCGAAGGGGTTTTGCTGGAGCCCCTCAAGCCCTGGCAGAAAGAGCTTTTTCAGCTCTTCGACGGAGTCCGGACGGTGCAGGAGCTTGGGGCGCTTCTCGGAATGCTGGGGCACTCCTGTTCCTGTGAAGAGGTTATGGAATTTTGCCGCAGTCTGGACGCGAAACTTCTTCTGGAGGATCTGCGGGAGGAAGCGGGTCTTCTACCGGAAGAGGATCGCTACGAACGGCAGCGGCTCTTCTTCGGAGCCTGGGAGCCCCGGGGGCTCCCTCGGGGAAGGGAGATCCAGGCAAAGCTCGAATCGAGCCGGGTGATCCTCTTCGGAATCGGCGGCGGGGGATGTTCTGTGCTGCAGAATCTGGTGGCCCTCGGAGTGGGGCATCTCACTCTGGTGGAGTATGATCGGGTGGAGCCGAGCAATCTGAACCGGCAGATCCTCTACGGCGAAGAGGATCTGGGATTTCCCAAGATACAGGTACTCCGACGGGAGTTGCCCCGAAAGAATGGCCGCTGCAGCTATGTTTTCCGGGAGGAAAAAATCGAATCCCCCGAGGATTTTGCCCGACTTCTGAAGGGGCAGGATCTGGGAATTCTCACGGCGGACAGTCCCCGGGAATCCATATTTTCCTGGCTCAACCGGGGAATCCACGAAAGCCGCATTCCCGGACTCTACACCGCGGGAGTTACTTCCACCTCTCTCTGTGCGGGGCCTCTGATAGTTCCCGGAGAAACTCCCTGTTACGAGTGTTCCCTTCCTCCCTGGAAGCCCGATTTCTTCCGCCCCGAAGCGGCTGCCCTCAATAGGGGATACCGGCACGGAGTAATCGCTCCCTACGTGGGAATTCTCGGCGGCATTATGGCTTTGGAGGCGGTGAAATTCCTTACGGGATTTCAGGAACCCCTTACCAGGGGAGCCCGGTTGGAGCTGAACCTGTGCACCTGGGAAAGCCGCCGGGTCCTTCTGAAATCCCGAGAAAACTGCCCCTTCTGCGGCTGGAGGGAGAAGGAAAAAGAAAAGGAGAACCCGTGATGTTCTTTCAGCTTTCGGGGGGAGAAAAACTTTGGTACGAGCGATCCGAGGCGGAGCCGGAACTTCTCTTTCTGGGAGGTCTCGGCATGTCCATCTTGGGATGGCGGGGAGTGCTGGGGGCTTTTTCCGAACCCCGGGGAACTCTTTGCCTCGATTTCCCCGGTTCCGGAAGGAGCGAGTCCCCTTCCGGGGAACTTTCGGTATCCTCTCTGGCGGAGGTTGTGGTGGAGTTGATGGATTATCTTCAGATTCCCCGGATCTCCCCGGTGGGAATCTCCATGGGAGGCTTCGTGGCCCTGGAGATGGGGTGGCGCTTTTCCGAAAGGGTGGAAAAGCTGGCGCTTCTCAATACCGCCTCCCGCCTGGAGGGGCGTGGGCGGGAACAGCTTGCGCTCTGGGAGGATCTTCGGCGAGAGGGATGTCCTCCGGAGCTGATGATGCGACAACAGCTTCTCTGCACCCTTTCGGAAAGCTTTTTCTCTTCTCCTCGACGGATGGAACAGAGCCTGGCCTTTTTCCGGCGGTATCAAGACCAGCTTTGGCAGAAGGATCCGGAATTTTTCGCCCAGGCCCGGGCCTGCGGGGAGTTCGACCTGAGCGACAAGGTCCGGGAAATAGACGTTCCCGCCCTCCTTCTGAGCGGCGAGGAGGATCTCATGATTCCCCCTTCCTCCATGCGCAGGCTGGCGGAAGTTCTTCCTCGAAGTACCTTCAGATCCATTCCCGGAGGACATGCGCTTCACGTGGAACAACCTGCCGCAATAGCCCGGCACCTGGAGGCGTTTCTTTGACAGTGAGCCCGATCCTGAAGGACGCTCCGAACGAGGGGACTTTTTTACGTCAACTCTTTGGATCTGGAAAAATTCTGTTTTCCGTATAGGCTTACCCCTATGAGAATGGCGATCGATGCGGGTATCGCGATAAAAGAGCTGTCCAGATTACCGAAAGAGGATTTGAGTCCGAGTTCCCAAACAAGAGTAGTAACACCGCCCGCGATGATCGAACTCAAGCCTCCGAGGGGAGTGACTTTTTTCCAGCAGAGAGCTGCGATAAGGGCGGGGGTAATGGCGGCGCCGTACATGGTGTACGCATACATCATCATGCCCAGGATATCCGAGAATTTTGTGATGAGCAGATAGGCGAAGAGCCCGAGAAAAACGATGAGCCCCCGTACTACGAGGAAACTTTCTTTTTCCGTCAACTCCCTTCGAGCATAGGGTTTTACGATATCGTTGTAGATGCTCGTGGCGGATGAGAGAAGAAAGGAATCTCCCGTGGTGATCATAAAGGCTATCGCTGCGGCGAGAAGGCAGGATCCGAGAAAGAAGGGGAGCATGTTCATCGCTACCATGAGGAATGCTGTGTCCGGCTTGATGTCCGGGAGATAGGGTATCGCCATGGTTGCCACGAAGACGTTCAGGCATGATAGGATGATGCTTCCGACAATGAAACCAAGAGCTGAAATTTTAGCGACCCTTTCGTTTGCGGCAGCTCCGAATCGGGTGAACAGGTTCTGATCTCCCAGCGTCAGGAAAAGCATGGCCAGGATGTAGGCCAGGGTGTCCAGCGGTTTGTATCCCCCGAGAAGGGTGAGTTTTTCCGCAGGCATCCGTAGAGCGAGCCCCGAAAAACCTCCCGCCGTATGAAGCAGAATCGGTACCGCGCACAAAAGGGAGATGAAGATGAACAATGCGCTTATGGCATCCGTATAGGCCACGGTTACCAGCCCTCCCGTAACGGAGAGAAGAACGATGACCACCGCCGCTATCATGGTTCCCGTTTCCACGGAGATCCCCGTCACGAGGTTCATCACGTATCCCGCCCCTTTGAATTGATAGGAGCATATTCCGATATAGGCCATGACGATAAAGATGGTTCCTAGAATCCTTGCGGCGGAACCGTATTTTTCGTGGAAGAGTTCGGGAATGGTCGTGTTTTTGTTGCTTCGTATCTTCGATGCGAGAAAGTATATTATCGTGATGGCAAGAGGAGAGGCGAGTTCGAACAATAATCCCGCCCAGGGGCCTTTTGTATAAACGAGGTTCGCCGTTCCTGTAATGCCTCCGCCTCCGTACCATGTGGCGATCAATGTCCCTATAAGAACCCATAGGGGCAGTTTGCGACCGGTGGTAATGAAATCGTCCGCGGTGTTGACACCCTTTCGAGCGACGTACAATCCATAACAGACGACGAAAATTAAATATGTGAGGATCATCCAAAGATATCCGGACGTTTGCATGGTAAATCACCTCGAATCTGCGTTGATTTTTAAGCACTCCCTTTCGGGAAATAACTATTTTTTAAAAATTGGGCATGGAACGAAAAGAGATCGTTTTGTCTTTCGGTTCCGCTCTCCGCTCCATGCCGCATGGTTGCATCCGAATCTTAACGCTGTAAGGTGCAGCCTTTTTGCCTGAAATTACGGGCTAAAGTCCGTGGCGCGGAATTCTTTGGTTCCATTTTTTATCGAAAAAGGGTTTTTGATTTTCCGTAACGTGCATTTCTCCCGTCAGGATGAAATCGGTTTTGTCCGCTTTCTGAGTTACGGTGATATCCGCATCGATCCACCAGCCTTCGCGACCTATTTTCATTTTCTGATAAATCGTATAGCACGCGGAAAGGGGATCCTTGTTGCTCAACGTCAACTCTCTCTTCAGATTGTGTTCTACCGTAACGTCTATTTCGTCGAAGCGATAGATCCCTTCCCCGAAGACTCCGCCGACACCGTCGGTAATGCATGTCCAGGTGTCCTTCAGAATGTCGTAGGAGATGGTGCGGTCCACCCTTCCTTCGGAAAGCCACGTTATCGGCGTAAGAGGAGCACACTCGGGTTCCATGTTCGGTCCTTTGCATCTGGTGCCGTTAGATTTCGGCATAACGAGCCTGGCCGTAGCGAGATCGAGGGTGAGCGTGGCATCTTCGGGCATGTTCCAGAACATGGGCCAGAATGTCGTTGCCAGGGAGAGACGGATTCGATGTCCCGGCTTGAATCGATGTCCGCAACAGTCGAGGTTTACGAAGGCTTTGACTTTTTTCCCCGCCTCGAGTTCCACCACTTTGTGATGTCCTTCGAGATGCGTGAGATTCATGACGCCGTAAGAAACTCTGCTTACCGCACCATTCGGTTCGACATCGGAAATCTGCGCGAAGAGCATGGCTTTGGGAACATCGCTGGAAAGCTCCACCTCGAAGCGGGGATATCCCAGAATTTCAAGGGATTCTTCGAGTGCATCGCTTTCGAAAATCATGGACATGCCGTCATCGACACGTTGATCCGCGGGGCTTTCGCCGAGAACTCCGGCTCCCATCCATTCCCCTGCGAGAAGGCCGTGGTTTTGAGGCGTGTTAAGAAGCACTGTCTCCGATGCGCTGTTTTTCTTTGCGGTAAGCTTTCCGTGAGAAAGAAACAAATCCTGAGCCTGAACTTGGGAGGAGGGCCAGGAATCGAGCCCCACCCAATACCCTTCGCTTACGGGGCGAACAACCGAGGGAGGCATGCTTTCCTCTATCCAGGCCTGAATCGCGGGAGCCTCCATAACTCCGTTCTCTTTTTTCTTTAGCCAATGATCCCACCAGAGCAGGGCTTCCTGAAGAAAACCCATGGCCGGGGCGGGGATGCCGTCATGGGCGTATACGTGAGCCCAGGGGCCGATGATGGCCTTTCGCGGAACATCGAGTCCTTCCATCAGAGTCAAGACGGTATTCGTGTAGGAGTCGGCCCAGCCGTCCACCGCCATCACGGGTACCTGGATATCCGAATAATTTTCACAGACCGAACCGTGTTTCCAGTAATCATCCCGAGTCTGGTGTTCAAGCCAGAGAGCCATCCATAAGGGCATTTCCTTCAGGCGTTTCAGCGAGCTTTCCCGCCAGGAATCTCCCACGATTTTGGGATCCAGGGGACGGCACATGTACGCGAGCATGATTGCCCCCCACCAGAAGTTATCGTTCAGGAGACAGCCTCCCTTGTAATGAATATCCTGATTGTATCTGTCATCGGTGAATCCTACGGTAATAATCGCTCGCAACGCCTTGGGGCGCCTCGCGGCGACCTGGAGGGAATTGAATCCTCCCCAGGATTTTCCCATCATTCCCACATTTCCGTCGCACCAGGTTTGCCTGCTTATCCAATCTATGACTTCCACCGCATCGTCCTGCTCCTGTTTAAGATATTCATCTCTTAAAAAGCCGTCGGATTCGCCGGAACCTCTCATGTCGACGCGGATAACCGCATATCCGTTTCCTGCAAAGTATCCGTGCATAGGTTCGTCTCTGGTTCGCGTTCCATCCGTTTTTCTGTAGGGGATGTATTCCAGGATCGCGGGAACGGGTTCCTTCGTTTCCGGGAACCAGAAACGTGCCCCGAGCCTCGTGCCGTCCTTCAGCGTGATCCAGTCATGCTCTACCGTGCAAAATTTGAAAGGAAAATCCTTTACAACCGTTTTCTCTTTATATTCAGTCATGATACGTTCCTCCGGATTTATTATTGCGTATTTGCCACTGCCGCGACGACGTTGCTTTTTTTAGGAGCGTACAGCTTGATCCATACCAGTGAAAGTACCGCTCCGATGAGGGCCATACCGATCATGCCGGTGAAATAGAGATGATACCCTGTCGCTCCCTGGTAGGCATCGAGGGTTTTACCTGCCACGAAGGGGCAGAGTATTTCCGGAATGTATCCCAGGGTAGAAACGAAACCGATGGCGATTCCCGCATATTCGATAGGAACTCCTCCTTCGGAAAGAAGAGAGAAATAAATACCGAAATTAGAATACATAGCGAAATAAAAAATAGTGCAAATTATTATAAGGAAATAAAGTTGATTCTTTCCTTCGGGCATGTGCATGATCACGAAGGTTCCCGCGGCCATAACGAGAAAGCCCAGAAACATCAAGTGGGCCTTGCCGAATCGATCGGCGAGAAACCCCCCCGAAGTGGAGGCTATGGGGCGGCAGTATTGGGCGAGCACGGTCACGATCGCCGCGAATACTGCGGAAGTTCCGAGGACATTCGTGGCGTATGGGGTAAAGTAAAAGTAGGAAAGATTGAAAACATAGGTTGAAAAGGTTATGGCCGCCACCATCCACACTGCGGGCATTTTCAGAACGGTAACGATGTCTTTTGCATGAAATTTTCTTTTCGCGGCTGTTTCCGCCGTTTGCGAATCTTCCTTGAGGACGAAGAAAAAGAGTAGTCCGCAGAGGATCGGGCAAATCGAATAGAAGATGATTACCCACTGCAGCCCCACGGCGGTAGCGGCTTTGGCCTGAAAGAAACCGAATATTGCCGTGGCGATTGCCATATGCACGGCGTTGACGACTCCCCGGCCCCCCTCGAAAAGACCGTAAGCTCGGGATTGTTCGTTTTCCGCCCCCTGCATTCGAACGATCTTCATGAGAGCGGGCCAGAAAGTAAGCAGGGACGTAATTCCCCATATTCCATAAATCGTGACGAGCATGAGATATGAAGGAAACATGAGATGAACGGCTCCGCCGAGCCCCGTGGCGACCAGAGAAAAAACGAGAAGTTTCTTTGCGGAGATACGATCCGCCAGGATTCCTCCTATAAGGTATGAAACCAATCCGAGCAGGCCGTAAGCGCTGCCGAGGGTGCCCATTTGCGTGTTTGTCAGCCCATAGGTGGAAAGATAGGCATCATAGTAGTAATACCGGAAGTAGGGGAGCCCATAAATAATGGAACCCGCGAAAGCCAATAGACATATTTTGAAGATATTCTTGCGAAAGAGTGATTCCTTGTTGTTGATTTCCGACATGTTGTTTCACCTCCAGATTGTTTTTGGAACTTGTTTGGAGCAGATGAAAATTCCTAGGGTTTTCCTCCTTCCTTCTTGAAACTGTAATATTCTTCCAGATATTTCTTTTGTTTCTTGAATCCCCAATGTTCGTCCCGCATCCAGTGAATGGCCTCTTTGAGATTTTTCCTCTCCAGGGCATCGATAAGGTTTTCATGCTGATCGCAGCAGATTTGATCCCATTCGGTTCTTTGAACTATCGTGGTGGGGCAGTAATACAATCTCGGGGTAATGTTGTTCCAGAGGGTAGGGAGATACGTATTCTCGGAGAGATTGAGATAAACATTGTGAAAGGTTTTGTTGAGCGCCCTGTGATCGGCGAAAGCTTCCCGTAGAGTACTCTCTCTGATTTTTTTGTTAATCTCGCGCATGATGGAGCAATGTTCTTTCGTAACGTAGAATATGGCGGTTTTAAGAGCCTCTTCCTCTACCATGCCGAGAACTCCGTAATAGTTTTCCACATCTTTCATCGTAAATTCCCGAATGGTTATTCCCTTCCGAGGAGTTATCGTAACCATGCCTTCCCCTTCAAGCTGCAAAAGGGCATCCCGGAGGGGCATAATTCCGATTCCCAGTTCGGCACTGAGTTTGCGCAAACTTACGGAGTCTCCCGGCTTGATGGACATTTGGGAAATTTCTTTTCGAAGATAGTCGCATACCTGTTCTCGCAACGAGAGGGTTTGAAAGTTCGGTTTTTTTGCAATCATTGACGCCACTCCCCGATTTGTTATGTGTTATCTGTTATAACAGATAACACAAGTATGCTACCATCAATTTTCAGACTTTGCAATATGGCTGTGAAAGGATGGGGATAATGTTTTTTCAAATTTTTAGTAGAATAAACAGAGGAATTTTTAAAATATTTTTGTTGCATGCGAAAAATCAAAAGCCTTATCCGGCAATCTGGTGTTTTATGGACTATGGATTCCATGCAGCAATTTCTTTGTGAAAATTTATGTTAAAAAAGTTCTCCTATTTTTCGTATTCTTCGGAGGTGATTGCATCATAAAATTGCAATAAATGGATTTTTTGTACTTGACATATTCAAAGGAGTGTGATTAGAATGGATATGCAATTTGAATTGCATGTATATGCAAAAATGCAATCGAAATACCGCGAGAGGTTGCAAAGATGAAGGGTGTCAGGGTTTTCGAAAAGATACGGGAGATGTATTCCTCCCTTCCAAAGCAGCAACAGCTCGTGGCGGAAGCCATTTTGGAGGGGGGAAGCCAGATCGCCCTGCTTACCGCCAAAAATTTGAGTGCCAGAACCGGAGTTTCCAGCGCCACCATCGTGCGTTTCGCCCATCGTCTCGGATTTGAGGGATACCCCGAGTTTGCCCGGGAATTACAGCATTTTTTTTACGAAGAGAATGCCCCCATGCAAAAGCTTAAGGAATCTTTCGACGGTCCTTTGGGAAAACAGGAAATTCTGGGGCATGTCTGTGAAATGGATCGGGAAAATCTGCTGCAACTCGAGCAGGCGGAAATGGAACAGACCCTGGCGAGAGTGGCTCAGAGGATGATCGACGCCAGAAGGGTCGTTCTCACGGGAGGGCGTACCTCCTATTCCCTGGTTCACTATGCGGGTTTTCTTCTGCGTCAGTTGGATGGGAAGTTCAGCTTTTTCGATTCCTCCGTGGGGGATGCCTACGAGCGTATCGAGAATCTTCATTCCGAGGATGTCCTGATGGCCATCTCCTTTCATCGCTACTATCGAAAAAGCCGGGACCTCGCGGTTTACGGAAAGGAACTCGGAGCCTTCGTGGTGGCTCTTACGGATGCAATGCAATCTCCATTGGTTCCGGCGGCGGATGCGGTACTGCTGGGGGCGAACAAGGCTCCTTTCTATTCCTATGTTCCCGCCATGGCGATTCTCAATGCTCTCATCGCGATCTACGCCAAGGGGATGAACCTTTCTTCCCGGGAAGTTTTCGAGCGGCGGAGCAAGTTGCTTCTCGATAAGGACGTTTATGTATAGATAAGAGAGAGGAGGATGCCCCTTTCGATAAGTTCTCAGCATAAGTTATCTCTGAATGCGTTTATTCCTTGATTTTGAAGAGCCTTGCAGGCTCTTTTCTCGCTTTCGCTAAGGAGGTTTTTTGAAAATGCTGGATCATCCGTCCATTTGGGGACTTCTTCCTCTCGTCGTCTATATCGTTCTCTCCTTTACACGGTTCAATCAGCTTGTGGCGGTTTCCGTTTCCGTGCTTCTCGGGGCCATCATGAGCGGTCAGACGGTGCTTTCCGCAGCCCAGGCCATTCGGGGAGGGCTCGGTTCCTTTCTTACCTACGTAGGGCTCATCATTCTTCTCGGAGCGGGGCTTGGGGAGGTTTTGAACCGGACCGGGGTGGTAAAGAACCTGGTCTATTTCGTCACTAAGAAGATGGGGGTGAATTCCCCCAAAAAGGCCATTCTCACCACCATGATAAGCTCCATTCTGCTGGTAAGTCTCTTGGGAACCCTTGCGGGAGCCAATGCCATTATCGCTCCCATCCTCATTCCCATCGTGGCGGCGGTAGGCATCACCCCCAGCACCCTGGCGGTGGTCTTTCACGGCGCGGGAGCCACGGGACTTTTCCTCGGTCCCTTTACGCCTCCCGTGGTGGCCCTCATGGGATTCACAGGAATTACGTATCCTCAGGTTCTTTTGAATGCGGGGCTTCCCATCTCCATTATCATGTGGGTGATCACCTTCGTGGTGGCTCTTTTCATCCAGAAACGGACCCAGGGAAAGTACTCCTACACCGCAGAGGATCTCGAGAGTACGGAGCTCGAAAACTGGAAGCCCGAAGGGCACGTCAATCGGGCGACCCTGGTTTTTCTCGTTACCATGGCGGCCATGGTGGCCTACGGTATTCTCGTCAAGGGAGGATCCAGCTTCGCCGTGGCGGTTATGCTTATTACTGCAGTCATTACGGGGATCGCCGGTAAGATGTCCTTGAATGAAATTTTCGACTCCATTTGCCATGGGGCAAGCCGTTTGATGTGGCTCTTTTTCCTCTTCGTCATGTTCAACCCCTTCATCCAGTTCGTCAGCGAGACCGGAGCCTTTACGGCCCTCGCGAACATGTTGCAGCCTCTTATCGAGAAGAGCGGCCAGGTGGGTTTCCTGGGGCTTTCCATGCTGGTGGGAGTTTTTGGCATTCCCGGAGCCGCAGTTGCCCAGCTCCAGGTCATACACGAGATGTTCCTTCCCCTGGTGGAACAGTTGCAGATTCCCATGACCCTCTGGGCCCTGGTCCTGATGGTGGGTTCCCAGATGACCTTCTTCGCCTTCCCCGGAGGAGACATGATCGGGGAGATGGGGCTTGCCCGTTCCAAGGACCTGAAGGCCATGGTTATTAACGGGCTTATCATTACCTTCGCGGTGGCGGGATACGTGATGATCCGTGCCTTCCTGGCCTTCCACTAGGAACGACGGATATGTTCGAAACCATTCTCGCCAGGGCGCAACGTGTGAAAGGTATCGCAGGGTTCGTTATCGAAGATCCTCGAAAAGGACTTCGAGAGGACTGGAATGCGGAGGAGGTCTTTCCCGCTGCCAGCGTGATCAAGCTCACCATCCTCTGGGAACTTTTTCGCAGGGTGGAGGAGGGAGATTTTTCCCTTCAAAAGGAGATAGAGCTTCTGGAGGAACATAAAGTAGGAGGTTTCGGCATCCTCAAGGAGATGCATTCGGGACTCCGGCCCTCCCTGAAGGATCTCGCCACGCTCATGATCGTTCTCAGCGACAATGTGGCCACCAATCTGCTTATGGATCTTCTCGGAATGGAAAACATCAACGGTACCGCCGCAAAGCTCGGACTCAAGGGAACTTCGCTGCAGCGTAAAATGATGGATGCCGAGGCCAAGGTTCGAGGGCTGGACAACTTCACCTCTCCCGGGGATATCGCCCTCCTTTTGCGGCACTATCTGGAGGGTCCCGAACTCTCCTCTTTCTCCAGGGAGGCCATGCTGGATATGCTTTTGCGACAGCAATGCAATAACAAGCTGCCTCTCCGCATGCCCGAGGGAACTCCCTTGGCTCACAAAACGGGAGATCTCCCGGGAACGGAACACGATGCGGGAATACTGTTGCTTCCCGAAAGACCGATTATAATTGTGGTAATGACCAAGAATCTCGCGGACAATCAGGAAGGGATTATTTTTAACAACGAAGTGGGCGAGCTTCTCTACGCCGCCTGTGCCGCAAACAATTGCAAGGAGTGACCTACGTGCATACCAGTAAAATCGTGGATATCAAAACCAGGGTTTTCGAGCTTCCTCTCAAGAAAACCTGGGAAATTTCGCTCTATGCCGCAAATACGCGAGCCCATGCGGTGGTCCGTCTGGAGACCGAGGATGGTATCGTGGGCTATGGAGAGGCAGCTCCTTCTCCGGCTTTCATGGGAGAGACGGGATATACCATAGAAACCGTCATAAACCGTTATCTCAAGGAAGTGGTGGTGGGTGAAAACCTTTTCGATATCGCAAGAATGCACCAGAAGATGGATGCTTCCATCGACGGCAATACCGCAGCGAAGGCCGCAGTGGATATCGCGGTTCACGACGCCATGGGAAAAAGCCTCGGGCTTCCGGTATATAAGCTTCTCGGGGGTAAGGTGAGGGAAAGAATGGACCTTTCCTGGGTGGTGGGACTCCAGGATTTTCAGAGTTCCCTGGAGGAGGCCCGTCGAAAATTCCGGGAGGGATATCGGGTTATTAAAATCAAGGTGGGAAAGGATCTCGAAAAGGATGCCCGCTTGATTCGAACCCTTCGGGAAGAGCTTGGGGAGGAGGTCCCCATCCGATTGGACGCGAACCAGGGTTTTACGCCGAGAAGCGCCGTAACGCTCTTGGAGAGGGTTCGGGATTGTCCGGTAGAATCCATGGAGCAGCCCGTACGGAAGTGGGATTTGCAAGGACTCCGCTTCGTTCGGGAACATTCCCGGGGAGTTCCCGTAATGGCCGACGAAAGTGCCTCGAATATACACGACCTTTGTAACGTGGTGCGCCACGAAGCGGCGGATATTTTCAACGTGAAGGTCGGCAAGGTGGGAGGGCTCTATCGAGCATGCCAGATTGCCGGAATTGTCGAGGCTGCGGGGCTTAAGGCCACTTCCGGAAGCAATTTGGAGGTTTCCATCGGCGAGGCCGCCAGCGTGCACTTCGTGGCCAGTCAGCCCGCCCTTTCCTTTCCGAACGACATGCTGCTGGGTTCGGAGCTGCACAGCGCCAATCTGGTTTCCGAGCCATTGTCGATAGAAAAGGGACAGGTCCTCTGCCCCGAAAAGCCGGGGCTTGGAATCGAGGTCGATTCGGAGCTGTTCCGGTAAGAGCATTTTCTACCGTACAAAAAGCTTGCTTTTTCGTGGGGAGGATCTCTTTGGAGTATCCTCCCCGGCATATTCCGGTAAAGGAAAAACTTCATGATTCTTTCGACGAAGAAACTGCGGCAACGTGTGGAAGCCATACTTCCCGAGATTACGGAACTTCGTCGTTCCATTCATCGGGAGCCGGAACTTTCGGGGGAGGAGCATGGTACCGCTCGAAAGGTGCAGGACCTTCTTGCGGGGTATCCCATTTCTCTCCGCAAGGATGTTTACGGTACGGGGATGATTGCGGATATTCGGGGGCCGGGAGAAAAACGGATCGCTTTTCGGGGAGATATGGATGCCCTGCCTATTCATGAGGCCACGGGGCTTCCCTATGCCTCTCGAACTCCCGGGGTTATGCATGCCTGCGGTCATGACTACCATACCGCCATTCTCGCGGGTACCGCCATGGTGCTCTCCTCCCTCGATGAGGATCTCCCGGGGCCGATGCGTTTTCTCTTTCAACCCTCGGAGGAGGACAATCCCCGAGGAGGCGCCAGGGGGATGATCGAGGCGGGGGCTCTCGAAGGGGTTTCGGCGCTTTTCGGTCTGCATCTTTGGCCGGATCTCTCCTCGGGAAGTATCGAGAGTCGCCCGGGAGCCCTTATGGCTGCCTCGGACCACGTGACTCTGACGCTTCGAGGCCTGGGAAGCCATGCGGCAAAACCTCATTTGGGAATCGATGCGGTCCTTACCGCGGCTCATGTGGCTACGGCGATACAAACCTTGATTTCCCGGAGGATAAGCCCTTTCGATCCCGCGGTACTTACCTTCGGCCGGGTCGAGGGAGGAAGTCGCTATAACGTCGTGGCGGATAGGGTGATTCTGGATGGCACCTGTCGTACCTTCAGCGCGGAGGTGCGGAATTTCATGGAGCGGGAAATCGACAACCTGGCCTCCTCCGTGGCCCGAGGCTTGGGCGGTACCTGTGAAACCCTCTACCGCCGAGGATACCCGAGCCTCCAGAATTCCGAGGAACTTTATCGAAAGGTGCGTTCCTGCCTGGATTCTCCGGATCTTCCGGAGGAGCTGCAGTTTCTGGAAAGCCCGGAACCTTCCATGATTGCAGAAGATTTCGCCTATTATGCGGAGCAGGTCCCCTCTCTCTTCTTCTGGCTCGGATGTCGGCCTCACGGAGCGGATCCTGCGACGTACCCCCCTCTCCACAGCGCGCATTTCGTTCCCCATGAAGAGGTGTTGCGCCAAGGGATATTGTTCAATTGCTTTCTCGCAACTTCTCTTGGAATTCCCGGATGAAATGGAAAGCCTCATTTTTTCGATAAACGAAGAAGATCCCCCGATATCGGGGGATCTTCTTCGTTTATCGAAAAAATGCATTCCTTTGGATAGATCGGTAAATTTCATCGCATCACCGGAAATCATCGGCTCTCGGTATTTATATCCTGATTTTTGTAGTGAAGTTTTCGGCCTTTTTTTCGAAGTATCGTTGCCGAAGTTTTCGGTGTTTTAAACATTGATTGGTGTTTTTTATAGGTATAAAAAGTTTTTAAAGCATGTTTGGAGTTTCTTGACATATTATGGTGCACCAGATATGATGATTCCGGATCGCACATTCGGATAGTTTTTTGTCTTGTAAAGAAACGATTGTTCAGATTTGTCTGTTTCATGGAAATCTAAGGAGGAACGGTATGTTACGTGTAGGGCTTGCTCAAATTGATATCGAAATCGGCAACAGAGAGGCGAATTTTCAGCGGGTTGAGGCGTGGATGCGCGAGCATTATTTTTCGGCTCCGGAAAAAACGGCGATTGTTCTTCCGGAAATTTGGGATGTGGGTTATGACTTGGAAAACGCCGCCACTCTGGCGGATCCCGAAGGGTACTTGGCAGCGAAGTTTTTGGGCTCCCTGGCAAGGAAATATGGAGTTTGGTTTGTTGGGGGTTCCGTTATGGCGGGTACCCCGGAGGGGCCCGTCAATCGTGCCCAGGTTATCAACCCTGAAGGGGCTTTGGTCGGATACTACGACAAGGCACATCTCATTCCCCTGATGGATGAACCCAAATTTTTGAGAGCCGGTAATGCGAAATGTTCCTTCGATTGGGAAGGCACGGAAGCCGGTTGTGTCATCTGTTATGACATCCGCTTCTGCGAATGGTTGAGGCGGTATGCCGTGGAGGGGGCGAAGGTCCTTTTCGTTTCCGCGGAATGGCCCAAAATACGCATCGATCATTGGAAAGCGATTTTGAGAGTGAGAGCCATCGAAAACATGATGTATGTGGTTGCCTGCAATAGAGTGGGTGAATCGAAGGGAACCCTCTTCGGGGGTGCTTCGATGGTTGTAGATCCCTGGGGAGAAGTGCTCTACGAAGGGGCTGAAGGTGAGGAAGGCCGTTTTCTCAGCTTCGATCCGGCGAAGGTGGCGGAAATTCGCGAACATTTGCAGGTTTTTAACATGAGGAGACCCGAACTTTACAGCTGCTCCGAATAAGGCATAACAAGCTTGAAAATAAAGAGATGAAACTTTTGATTATGTAATTTGTGGAGGATCGAAAATGGCAAAATGTAAAGTTTTCATGACTGATAAAACGTGGCCCGATTTGGACATTGAGAGGGAAATCCTGAAAAAGATAGATGCGGAACTGGTGCTTTCCCGAGGGGGAACTCCTGCGGAAATTTGCCAAGAGGGAAAGGACTGCGATGCGTTGATGGTCTTGTTCACTCCCATGGGTAAAGAGAATCTGGAAATATTCGATAAATGTAAAATTCTTGTCCGAATGGGCATCGGAACCAATACGGTAGATCTTGCTACGGCAACCCGGAAGGGAATCATGGTTTGCAACGTTCCCGATTATTGCCAGGAGGAAGTGGCGGATCATGTTATGGCGTTGTTTTTGGAGATAACCCGTAAGGTAGGTATCCTGAACTCTCAAGTTAAAAATGGCGGATGGGACATGACCATTGCAGATCCGGTTCCCCGGCTCCAGGGAAAAGTTTTCGGACTTTGGGGGTGTGGAGGAATAGGACAGATGACGGGACATCGGGCCTCTTCCTTTGGAATGTGTTTGGCCGGTTACGATCCGTATCAATCGGAGGACGTCTTTACAAGGAATAACATCAAAAGATATCGGGATTTGGATCGATTTCTCGCGGAAATCGATGTTCTTTCCCTGCATGTTCCGCTAACCTCCGAGACGAAATATATGATTAACTCGAAAACCCTGAGTATGATGAAACCCTCTTCGTACCTCATAAATACTGCTCGGGGGCCTTTGATCGATGAGGATGATCTTTGTGCTGCGATTCAGGAAGGAGTTATAGCGGGAGCCGCTCTGGATGTCCTCCACGAGGAACCCCCGAGGGATATCTCGAAATTCCGCGATCTCCCCAACGTTATCGTTACACCTCATGCGGCTTGGAACTCCGAAGACGCGATTCCCGAATTACGAGTCAAGGCGGCGGAGGAGATCGTCCGCCTCTTTACGGAGGGTTTTCCGAAAAATCTCGTCAATAAGGATATACTTGAGATTCGCTAGTTCTGAAGGCTTTATTGTTTTAAGTTTTAAAAATTGTAAAGGAGGTTCGAGACAATGAAGTGTGTTGGAAAATGTCGATGGTTTGGAGTTTTGGTAGCTGTTTTTGGGATTTTTTTAATGTTATCGAATTCGCCTGTCTGGGCGGCGTCCGATGTGTTGACGTTGAGGATCGGCCATGTGGTTACGGAAGAGGGTGGAGAGCATCTGGGCTCTCTGAAATTTGCGGAAGTGCTCGACGATAAGTCCGGCGGGAAAATTAAATTGGAAATTTATCCGAACGGCCAAATGGGGGGAAATCGTGAAATGATAGAATCCCTGCAGTTTGGAGCTTTGGATATGGCCTTGCCCGCACTTCCCGCGCTCGGGGGATTCACGGATAAGACGAAGGTCTTCGATCTCCTCTACCTCTTCAATGATCGTGAAGAAGCCGAAAAGGTGCTTGACGGGCCTGTGGGGCAGGGGATGAGCAAGGCTGTGGAAAGTGCGGGACTGAAGATTATTTCCTGGTGGTCCCAGGGATTCCGTGAGATGACGGTCAATAGGGAGATCCGCAGCCCCGAAGATCTCAAGGGAATCAAAATCCGCGTCATGGAGAACCCTCTTCATATTGAGGGATGGAATACCCTGGGGGCTAGCGCTATTCCCATGGCCTTCTCCGAAGTGCTGACGAGCTTGCAGCAGGGTGTATTGGATGCTCAGGAAAACCCTTACCAGAACATTTATAATTCCGGATTCCATCGAGTGCAGAAATACATCATCGAGACGGATCACCTCTATGGGCCGTTGCCTGTGGTGTTTTCGAAGGTGAACTGGGACAAGCTTACGCCGGAGCAGCAGGAAATTATTCTCGAAGCGGTCGAAGAAACGAAGCTTTGGCAGCGTGAAAAACAGGAAGAGATCAACAATGCCATTAAGGAAGAAATTCTTTCGGATGGCAGCAATGTGATTATCACTTTGACTCCCGAACAGAAAGGTGAATTCAGGAAGAAGATCCTTCCTCTCTATTCGAAGCATGCTCCTGAAATGAACGGCGTTCTCGAGCAGATTTACGAAGAACTCGGCAGGAAAGTGGATTTTTAGGAATATTTCCATTTTTGTTCCCGAACTGTAGCGTCAAGAGTGCCGGAACGGGATTTTTTCGGCACTCTTGTTTTTAATTTGCGGAATACGGTTTTTAAATGGGTGGAAACATCTCTTTCGAGATTATATATCCGAGTTGGGGGTTTGTTCGATGAAAAAAATAACTCTCTTTATTCTGGACAAATGGGAGGAGTACGTTCTCTTCGGTTTTATGATATCCATGCTTGGAATACTCCTTGTGCAGGTTTTTTGCAGGTATGTTCTTTCCTTCAGCTTTTCCTGGGCGGAGCAGGCCGCAAGAATAGGTTTCGTCTGGCTGACCATGGTGGGAATCAGCCTTGCCGCCAAAAAAGGGTTGCATCTCAAAGTGGATATGCTGAATCAGATACTGCCTCGTTCCTTGAGCAAACTCGTTTCGGCCTTTTCCGACATAGCTACCGTACTCTTTGGTTTGGCCATGGGATGGCTTATTTTCAGAACCATCATGATGCAGGTTCGTTTGAATCAGGTTTTTTCGTCAATTCCCTGGCTGCCCACGTGGACCATGTACGCGGCTGGAACCGTAGGTATGTTGGGACT
Organism: uncultured Aminiphilus sp.; assembly: GCA_963666395.2. Taxonomy (GTDB): domain Bacteria; phylum Synergistota; class Synergistia; order Synergistales; family Aminiphilaceae; genus DAIPKP01. The sequence goes on along the minus strand of CAXXQU010000002.1, from coordinate 67,075 downwards.
TTCCGTAAGAACCGTACAAAGAGTTCTCGGGGAGTCGAAAAGAAATTCGCAGAAAGGAGATGTGCAATAACATGGTTTTGGTCCTTCTCGGTTCCCTTTTGGGGATGCTTCTTCTTTCCGTGCCCGTGGCCATTGCCATGGCGTCCTCCTGCGCCTTGATTTTCGTACTCTTCTATCCCGGAAGCCCCATGATCCAGCTCCTCGCTCAGGCCATGATCAGCACTTCCGACTCCTTCCCCCTTATGGCCATTCCTTTTTTCATGCTTGTGGGAACGCTGATGTCCCGCTCAGGGCTTGCCGAGGAAATTATCAACGTGGGAGATGCCATAACCGGCAATATGCCCGGAGGCCTGGGAGCTTCCTCCATTGTGGCCTGTATGATTTTTGCGGCGATTTCCGGATCGGGGCCTGCGGTGGTTGCCGCTCTCGGTGTTATTCTCGTTCCGGCCATGGTGCGACGCGGATATAGCGCCGGTTATGCGGGGTCCGTGGTGGCTGCGGGAGCGACTATCGGTCCGGTCATTCCTCCGAGCATCCCCATGATCATCTACAGCGTCATAGCCGGGACCTCCGTGGTCAGCATGTTCGCTGCGGGTATTCTTCCGGGGGCGCTCATGGGATTGACGTTGATAGCCGTCAATTATTTTGTCGCGAAAAAGAGAGGGTACAAGGGAAAGGAGAGGGCCGGAGGAAAACGATGGGTTTTAAAGCAGTGTTGGAATGCGAAATGGGCTCTTCTACTCCCAATTCTGATCCTCGGCGGTATTTACGGCGGCATTTTTACCCCTACGGAAGCTGCGGTGGTAGGATGTTTTTATGCTCTCGTGGTGGGTGCTTTTATTTATCGTCAGCTCAATTTCCAGAAACTATTTGATGCCTGTGTCGAAGCTGCCGTTCTTTCCTGCCTTTCCATGTTCATACTCGGAGGAGCCACAACCTTCGGACGTTTGTTGACCATGCAACGGATTCCTCAAACCCTCGCCCAAACGATGCTTTCCGTTACGGGGAATCCCATAATCCTGATGATTCTGATTATGGTTTTTCTCCTTATAACGGGAATGTTTATCGATACTACCTCCAATGTGGTTTTGTTTACGCCTCTCTTTCTCCCCATCGTTACTTCCGTTGGATACAGCCCCGTTATGTTCGGCGTCGTTATGACCATGAATCTTTGTTTGGGAATGATCACTCCTCCTGTGGGTGTCAATCTGTATGTGGCTCAAGGTATAAGTAAAGCTCCCTTCGAGTCTTTAATCAAAGAGGTTCTTCCTCTTATCGTTGCGTTGCTCGTGGCCATAGGTCTTACGGTTCTTTTCCCCCAAATTGCGCTATTTATTCCCAAACTTATGGGCCAGATAGTTTGAGAATTTCGTGAAAAATTCTCCCTTCTTGCCAGATTTAGTCGTTTAAAATACAATTACAAAGGGCGAAAGATGTTAAAGAATATCTGTCAGAGTGGGTTGGTGTGTTTTTAAATGTACTCAGAAGAAGAAAAACAGAATTTGTCGAATGTTATTTATTTGGATGTTAAGAGGCAGATCGTGGAACTGCGCCTGCTTCCGGGAGAGGTTTTGTTGGAAAGAACCCTTGCCTCCTCGCTCGGGACCAGTCGTACCCCCGTCAGAGAGGCCTTGAAGCGGCTCGCTCAGGATGGTTGGATCCTTTGGCAGGAAAGAAGGAGAGCCGTTGTCCGTGATATAAGCATCAAGGACGTTCAAGAGGTTTTTATGCTCCGAAAAATGGTGGAAACCTTTGCTATTCGGGATGTTTTTGCTCATGGAGAGCCTCGGCTTTTAGCGGGTTTGCTGGTTCCCACGATCAACAAGATGAAGGAAAATATCGATTGCCCCATAGTGTTCAACCAAGAGGATATGAAATTTCATACCTTGATAGTGGAGCACCTGGAAAACGGTCGGCTAAATCAGATATGGAGTCGAATCAGGGATGAGACTACCAGAATAGCTCTTTATTCGATTCACGAAAGAAGGCGTCCGGAAGCTATTATAAACGAACATGAAGCTTTGATAAACGGTTTTTGGGAAAGGGATTGCGAAAAAACCGTAACGAGCATGGTGGAGCACTTTCAAAAAATACAGGAAGCCTACAGCGAGAAATTCCATAAACAAAGTTCGGAGATCTAGCGGATGCCTTTTTCTCGATAGGGGAGGTCACGTAAAGGCGAAAAGTGGCAATGCAAAGCGTTGGCGTGTCGCGAAACCGCAGATATGCGTAGGCATGTCGGCGATTCTTCAGAGAGGCCGGGGGAAAAATGATATTCTTCCCCCGGCCTCTCTCGTGGCAAATTCCAATCTCTGGATGTGGCAAGATCCTTAAAACGTAAGAGCCTTGAACTTTTCGATCTGTTCTTTGATGGCCCGCTCCGTGGGGAGCCGTTCCATGCTGCTGGCTCCGTAGAAGCCGTTGATGTTTTTGCAGTTCCGAAGGATGTATGCGGCGTCGTCGGGCATGGCGATGGGGCCTCCGTGGCAGAGCACCACGACGTCCTTCTTCACGCTTCGGGCAGCCTCCGCCCAGGAGTCGATAAGAGGTACGCAATCCTTCAGGGTTTTGGCGGTTTTGGCGCCGATGGATCCCTTGGTAGTGAGCCCCATGTGGCAGACGATGATGTCCGCCCCGGCTCTGGCCATGTCGACGGCGTTCTGGGCGCTGAAAATGTAAGGAGTAGTGAGAAATCCCGCTTCGGAAGCTTTCCGGATGGCTTCTACCTCCAAAGCATATCCCATGCCGGTTTCCTCCAGGTTCTGCCGGAACACTCCGTCGATGAGTCCCACGGTGGGGAAATTCTGAACTCCCGCGAAACCGAGTTCCTTGAGTTCCTTGAAGAAAAGATCCCATATAGTGAAGGGGTCCGTGCCGTTGATTCCCGCCAGCACCGGAGTGTTCTTCACCACCGGGAGCACTTCGTAAGCCATTTCCTTTACGATCTGATTGGCGTTTCCGTAGGCCAGAAGCCCTGCCAGGGACCCCCGGCCCGCCATGCGGTATCGACCGGAGTTGTAGATCACCATGAGATCGATGCCTCCCGCCTCTTCCCATTTGGCGGAAATTCCCGTTCCCGCTCCTCCCCCGATGATGGGCTTTTTCTCCGCCATCATCCGGCGGAATTTCTCCATCAGTTTTTCCCGGGTGTTCTCTTTCTGCATTACCTTTTGCTCCTTTCTCGAGTACTGAACTTTTTCCCCGTGTTTCCCTATCCGGCGATTTCCCGGAAGTTTGCCACCAGAGCTTGGGCGAAGGCTTCATCGTTGATGTGATGGGGAACTCTTATGAGTTTCCGTCGTTCCGTCTGTTCCACCGTGCGCTCCAGGGCTTCGAAGAGGGCTTGATCTGCCTCGGGATCGTAGAAGGGCATGCCCGGAGCGTCGATCATGGAAACCCCTTTTTCGGGAAGAAGGAATCGCACCGGCCCGGTGCATCGGTTCAGCTTTTTGCCGATCCATTCTCCCATGAGCCGGTTTTCTTCGGGAGTGGTGCGCATGAGGGTTACCTGAGGGTTGTGCACGTAGAGGTTGCGATGCTTATATTTTTCCGGTACCGTGTCCAGAGCGCCGAAGTTCACCATATCCTGGGCTCCCACGGAACCCACGTAAGGAATTCCCGTGCGCAGGATGGCCCCCAGTCGATCCTCTCCCGCGGAGAGTACCCCTCCCATGAGATGATCGCAGATCTCCGTAAGGGTGATATCCAGCACGTAGGGCATCATTCCCGAATCGATGAGCTTTTCCAGGGATTGGCCGCCGGTTCCGGTGGCGTGAAAGACCATGCACTCGTATTCGTCTTCCAGGAGTTTTCGTACGGATTCCACACAGGGAGTGGTCACTCCGAACATACTCAATCCCAGAAGGGGTTTTTCCTGAGCTATTTCGGGGATTGTATGGAGCATCATGCCTCCCAGGGCGTGGGCGGCGTTTCCCAACACCTTCCGGGAAATGCCGTTCAGCCCCGCCACGTCCGTAACGGAGTAGATCATGCAGATGTCGTTGGGGCCCACGTAGGGAGCCACGTTACCGGATCCCATGGTGGAGACCATGACCCGGGGAGTGCCGATGGGAAGGTGCCGCATTCCCTGGGTTACCAGGGAAGTGTTGCCGCTTCCTCCCATGCCCAGGACCCCTCCGATATCGCTTCGGGAAGCGAGGAAGCGCTCCAGGGCGATTCCCATGGCTTCCACGGTCTTGCCGCGATCCGTGGGATTTTCCAGAAAGCCCGCTCCCTCGGGATGAAAAGAAGCTACTTCTTTGTTGGCGATATCCACGGGATGGTCGTAGGAATGGCTTCCCACATCCACCAACAGGGTGGAGAGCCCCATCTTCTCCAAAAGGTCCCGGGCGTAGGCTAATTCCGGAAACTTGGTGTCGCAGGTGCCGATGACGAAAGCCTTTTTCATGGAAGGATTTCCTCCTTTCGGTTTTAAGGGCGTGGATTCGACGTCAGGCGAAGCGTTCCTGCAGAGCCTTCAGTCCTGTCAGAAAAACGCCTTCCCCCACGGTTTTATGAAGCTCCTCCGCATCTTCCGGGGCGGTGTTGAACTCCGCAGTCCATACGGCGAAGGTGCTTCCATTGTCGGTGATTTCGTACAGGCGAAGGCAGGAAAGATAGTCCGTGAGGGCCATGGGAGATTCCAGAATGGTGTAGGTGCAGAGGTGGTTCACGTCATCCAGAGCCAGAAGCTGTTCCCGGATGCGATCCCCCGAGGTGAGGGAGAAATTGCGCACGCATCCCACGGAATCCGGAGCCCGATCTTCCTCGATTCGGCTTTCCGCAATCCCCGGGTGCCACGAAGGAAGGTCGTTGAAGCTCCGAATGGCTTCCCACACCTTTTTCAGAGGAGCCGAAATAACCGCACTTTGAAAAACCTTTACCATTTCCGTAACCTCCTTTAGTTTTTCGAAGAACTTCTTTGGCAAGTTCGAAGAAGAAAACTTATGTAAAATTCCATGATTTCATGATAGCACATACGAGCGGGAATGTGCCATGTTCCTCAGGCTTTTTCTCCCCAGCTCCTGCCCGATACTACCTTGGCCTCTACGGGAACCCGGGAAAGCAATTTCGCTCCCGCCTCTTCCATGGTTTCTTTCAGGATTGCCGTCACCTCTTTCCTCCGGTATTCCGGGCATTCCAGAAGGATTTCGTCGTGCACGCATCCCACGAGATAGTCCTCTTCCGGGAAAAGTCGGAAATAGAGCAACCCCAAAGCGAGTTTCAGCATGTCCGCCGCAGTGCCCTGCACGGGGGTGTTGAGCCTTCCCGGCAAAGTTTCCGAAGGAGAGGGAATGCGCCGGCGGCCTCCTAAAGTACGCAGTTCCCTGGAGGGGGATACCCGCTCCTTTTCGTGCCATGCGGCGATCCCCGGATAGCTTTGGAAGAAGCGTTTTCGAAAACTCCGGGCCTCCTCCTCGGTCATGGGGATGCCGAAGGTTCCTTCGGCGTAGCTTTTCAGCCCTTGGGCCCCCATGGCGTAAATGAGACCGAAATTTACCGCCTTGGCAAGCTGCCGCTCCCTGGGGAGCACTTCCTCCGGAGTCTTTTCCAGAAGAAGTCCTGCGGTGAGGCGGTGGAGATCCGCTCCTTCCCGGTAGGCCCGGATCATTCGAGAATCCCCGCTGATCTCCGCAGCCACCCGGAGCTCGATCTGGGAATAATCCCCCATAACGAGTATCCTGCCCGGAGGGGCCTCGAAGCAGCTTCGAAAGCGGATGTCCCTTGGGATCTGCTGAATGTTGGGGGCAGAGCAGGTGAAGCGTCCCGTGGGAGTCTGAAGCTGCCCGTATCGGGGATGAAGCCGCTTCGTGAGGGGGTGTCGGAAACGCTCCAGGGTTTTGCCGAAGGCCTGCATCGCCTTGGCGGCGTGCCGGTACTCCAGAAGAAGCCGGAGTACCTCGAACTGGGGGGCGAGTTTCTCCAGTTCTCTCCGGGAGCTGTTTTTTAGGGGAATTCCCTGCCACTGAAGGGCTTGGAGGATCTGCTTGGGGCTGTCTGGATTGATGATCTGGGGGTCCTCGAAAAGGGTTTTCTGCCCCGGCATCTTGCCCCGTGGGCTTGTGGAGAGCTTGTGCAGCAATTCCTGGCGAGTGCTCTTCCGCTCTTCCTCCAGTTCTTCGGTGAGGTGAGAGAAACGCTCTTTATGCAAAGGGATGCCCCGGTATTCCATGGCGGCCACCGAGGGAATGCAGTCGAACTCGATCTTGGCGATGGAAATGAGCTTTTTCTCCTTGAGTTTGGGAATAAGCGCCTGCCGTAGGGGAAGAAGGATCGCCGCATCCCGGGCGGCGTAGAGAAGCTGTTGGGGGGTGAGCTGAGGAGCGTTCCAGTTGCTCTGCTGCATCTCTTTGGAAAGACTTTCTCCCAGATAGCGCTGGACGAGATTTTTGAGGCTGTGGCTTCGTTTTTCCTCGGAGGTATCCAGAAGCTGGGCGGCGATCATGGTATCGAAAAGAGGTCCCTTGGGAAAGATGCGGTATCGGGTGAGAAACTTCAGATCGAACCGGGCGTTCTGAAAGACCAGAAGCCGTTCCTGCCGGAAGAAGTTTTCCAGCAGATCCCATTCTTCGGGGGAGGAAAGGGCGAACAGATCGATAAGCAGCACCGGCTGATCCTTCCCGGCGATCTGGAGTAGACGCATACGGCTTTTGTGGGGATCCAGGCCGGTGGTTTCGGAATCCACTCCCAGCACGGAACAGTCTTCGATAAGATGGAGTCCCTCTGAAAGAGGAACTCGTTCGGGAATTCGCATATAGACTACCTGAGGTTCCTCTTCGAGAGGAGGGGAGAAGAGAATTCTTTGATCCGGAGACTCTCCTTTTCTTCGCATGCCGGAACGCTTCCTTTCTTTGGGCCTTTGGTAATGCCGGAGCCCCCATATCTGTAGGCTATAGGTTCTTTCTAAACCCGTCAAGACGTTAAGGGCGTTCCTTTTTCACCGTTTTCGAAAAAATGACGAAAATTCATTTGACAAAGCTCTGGAAACGTGTAAAAATGCCCAATATCACGCATCACTGATGAGTTGCATTTCTCGCTTTTATTTGAAAATCCTCCCTCTTATTCGGAGGTTTTCTTCTGTCGTATTCTGAAAATTTTCGGTTTTTCCGATGCCAGGAAAAGAAAAAAGAGAGCCTCTGGCTGCTCAAGTGTGATCTGCGTAATCGCGCGGATGAAGGGAGACGTGATGTAACGTGAAGGCGGGACGGATCCTTCTTGAAATGTTGCGGCACTATGAAGTGGAAACCGTTTTCGGGCTTCCCGGAGAGACCACTCTCGAACTGTACCGGGAGTGGAAGAGTTTTCCCCAGATAGAACATGTTCTCGTTCGGGACGAGAGAAACTCGGTTTTCATGGCCGAGGCTTACGCCAAGGTTTCCGGCCGTCCCGGAGTTTGCGAGGGCCCCAGCGTGGGGGCTCCTCACATGCTTCCGGGAGTGATCGAAGCCAGGGATTCCTGTGTGCCCCTTATCGTGATAACTTCGGATATCCCCCTTTATTTCGGAGAAAGGAACATGCTTACCGGCAGCGACCACCGAGCCATTTTCGGCCCCTTCGTAAAGGAAAGTCTCGAAGTACGTCGGGCCAAGGATATTCCCTTTCTGGTGCGCCGGGCTTTCCGACTTGCCACTACCGGACGTCCCGGGCCGGTGCATCTGCGTTTTCCCATGAACGTCTTTCAGGAGGATGTGGAGGTGTCGGATCTTTATGCCCAGAAGGCCTTTTCCGTCTATCCGGGGCAGCGTTTCCAGCCGGAGGAGGAGGATCTTCGGGAGGCGGTGCGAAAACTCCGGGGTAAAGCACGGGGGGTGCTTTTCTGCGGACAGGGAGCACACCTTTCGGGAGCCTACGAAGAGGTGCGAAGCCTGGCGGAACTCCTTGGATACGGCGTGGGTACCACCATCGGAGGAAAGGGAAGTATCGAAGAAACCCATCCTCTCTCTCTTGGCTGCATCGGTGCCCGGGGAGGGACCAGCTTTTCCAATGGTGTGGTGGCGGAAGCCGAAGCCCTTCTCTTCCTCGGATGCAGCACGGACTCCGCGGGAACCGACGGATGGAAGAAACCCGCCTTCGGCACGGAGCAGTTTCTCCTGCAGATCGACGCGGGGGAAGGTGAACTCGGCAACAACTATCCCCAGGCGGTGACGCTTTTCGGAGATCTCAAGGCCACACTTCGACGCATGCTGGAAATGCTCGGAGAGGAAGGTTTTGAAAAGGACGAAGCCTGGGCCGAAAACATTCGGCAGAAGCGGGAGGAATATACTGCTCTCTGCGTTGCCCGGCGACAGTCCTTCGATTCCACGGTGCATCCCACGAAAATCGTGGAGGCCCTTCAGAAGATGGCCCCTCGAGATGTGCTTTACGTGGCGGATCCCGGTATCAGCGCGGTCTATCCCGCGGCATTCCTCAAGCTTCCCGAGGCGGGACGCTCCTTTATCTCCAACTTCTCCCAGGGAGCCCTGGGATATGCCACCGCCGCTTCTCTGGGGGCCTGGAAGGCCGGAGGAGGGCGTAAGGTAGTGAATCTTACCGGGGACGGAAGCCTGGGCTTCTGTGCCGGGGAATTGGAAACCCTCGCTCGCAACGGAGCGGACATAACGGTGATTCTCTTTCATAACCGCTGTTTCGGGTGGATTCGAGGAACCGATGCCTACGAGGGGGAAACCTCCTTCTTTGCCACGGACTTCTCCGAAACCGACTACTGTACCGTGGCCCGAGGCTTCGGCTTTACCGCATTTCTTATCCGGGAAGGGGAGGATCCCCGAGAGATTCTTTCCAAGGCTTTCTCCTTAAAAGGGCCGGTTTTCGTGGAAATCGAAAGTTTGCCTGAAGACAAATGTTTCCCCCCCGTGCCGGGATGGACCGAAGCGGCCCGAAAAAAAGGAATGGAGAACTGTTACTAGACGAGAAAAGATCGTCCTCTATCGTTATAGTCAGAAAATCGGTTAGAATGTCTGATGTGCTGAAACTCCGGATAAAGAACCTCCGGAGTTTCTTTTTTTAATGGATTCCTCTATACTATGCAAAGGACTAACGTAGGATTCATGAGCGTGTCCGGGAAATTACAACGATACAAGTGGGGAGGGAAAAGAAAAATGCTGGAGCCCTTATTCAATGGTTTGTTGACGGGGCTGTTCCTGCAGCTGGCCTTAGGGCCTGTCTTTTTTTACATCCTTGGAATAACCATGGACAGCACATATGTGAACAGTCTCTTCGGAATTCTGGCGGTAACTCTGGTGGATTACATATATATCGTCGTATCCATATTGGGTCTTGGAAAGTTGTTGGAAAAAGAAAGGCCGAAGCGGTTTTTCGGCGTTTTCGGAGGGATCGTTCTGATCGTCTTCGGAATCCTTATTCTCTATAAGGGGCTTGGAAGTGTCGAGACGGTGGACAGAGTGGAAGGGCTCACGTGGACTCCCTTCAAAAGCTTTGCGAGCTGTTTCGTTCTTACCATATCGAGCCCTCTGACCATAGTATTCTGGAGCAGCGTCTTTTCCGTGAAGGCCATGGAGAAGAACTATGAGAAAAGGCAGTTGACGATCTTCGGATTGGGTGCGGGAGGGGCAACCTTCATCTTTTTGTCTTTGACCATGGTGTTCCTGGCCATGTTCAGAACGACCATTCCCGGAACAACCGTACAGTGGATGAACCTTGGTGTGGGAATTATTCTCATCCTCTATGGTTTGAGAAGATCTTTGCAGGGAATATCTTCGGGAAGGGCTTGAAGAAATTCCTCTGATAATTTCGAGGAATTTCATTTTTTTGGTGAGGAAAAACCCGTAAGAATACGGACTTGAAGAATATACCTATATAGGGTATATTCTTTTTGCGAAAGCAAAGGGTCTTCTGATTTATGTTGCCTTTGAAAGGGCCGCTTTCTAACAAATAAGAAAAATGAATGAGAGGAGTGTTTTTTTATGACGATTCGTGTTTTCAGTACAAAGACATGCCCCTGGTGCGATAAGGTGAAGGAATATCTCGATAGCCTGAGCGTGGCCTATGAATCCATCGATGTGGGGGCCAATCGAGAGATGGCCATGGAGATGGTGAACCGCACGGGCCAGCGGGGAGTGCCGGTGATCGAAATCGGGGAAACTTTCATCGTTGGCTTCGATAAGCCCCGTCTCGATGAGGCCTTGCAGGCGGCGGGATTGGTGTAGAAGAAGTACCTTTGCGGAATTGAGAGATGATAAAAGACCGGACCGGAGGTTTTCCCGAAGGGGAAATCCTCCGGTTTTTTCGTGTCTGTTGAGAAAAAAGAGAGAAAAGGGAGAGAACCAACTGATCTTTACTGATTTCTTGTCTCTTCTCTCTGGAGTCGTGCGCTGATGTGGATGAAATAATACCGGGCCTCTTGAAAATATGAAGATTCCAGAAAAAAGCAGGGCGTAAAAGGGAATTTTTCACGTTTGTTACGTCGCATTCACGGGGCTGTTTCCTTTGCTAGGTATAGTACAGCACGTCCCGGAAGCATCTCTTCTTACCCTAGGTAAAGGAACTCGGTTCCCTGAAACGGCATCCTCCTCCAGAAAGCACACACCTCAAAAGGCGTCCCTTGCAAGGGGCGCCTTTTGAGGTGTGTGCTTTCTTTTCAAAAAAACATGATTGTATGTTTGGATGGGTGAAGGACATTTACCAAAGCTCGCTCCGTAGCGCATTCTTCTCAGGCATTTTGAGGTCGGAGGTATTCTTTGCGCAGTCCGTGACGGAAGCTTCAAAGCCTTTTGTATTGCTCCGTGGGGAATCGGCTGGATCACGGGCGAAATTCCCCACGGAGTTGCAGTCCTTTCCGACGGATCATGCGAATCGTCTCCAGTCGGAACGGACCATCTCCAGAAGTTCCGTCCCCTTTCCGGGGAGCACCTGTATTTCCTTCCAAAGGGGCTCCGTTTTTACCCGTTGAAGAAGCATGCCGTCTCCCGAGACGAACCAGTGAGGAAGGAGCCCTCCCAGGGAAAAACCTCTTTCCCGGGCAAGCTCCACCGCTTCGGTGATGCCGTTCTGAAGAGGAAGCTGGAGCATGAGGGACTCGTTTTCCCCGTGTTCCTTCAGGAGAAAATCCAGGCGCTTCCCGAAATTTTCCCCGAGCCGGAGGGCCGAAAGATAGGCGGTGCGGGCTGCGGGAAAGGGAAAGGCCTGGATCTCCGCTCTTTCCTCGGGAGTGAAAGCGTCTTCCTCGAAGGTGCGGGGAAAAAGCCCTGTCGCAAGCTCTCGAAGCTGGGGAGCGTATCGGAAAGGAAGTACCGTGGCGTTCGAGGGAGAACCGGTTTCACCGAACCCCAGAATGCAGCTTCCCCGGGAGGAGGAACGAAGAAGCGGATCGTGGCGGAAGAGTTCCGGATGTAGAAGGTTCAGGGCCAGAGCGGTGTGAGAGCTGCCGAGGAGCAGATCTCCTTTCTGGGAGATCACGTGGGCGGTGACGCTCTCGGAATATCGGGCTTTCCAGGAGAGGGAGGGGAAGATGTGATTTTTCAGTGCACGGTACAAGGGGCGTGCCACGTTCCTGTTCCGGGCCTCCGGGGGTACCATGAATCCCGCCATCTCGAAGAGTTCCGGGTTCCACGGTGCGGGGGTTATGATGACCTGTCCGAGGAGCTGATCCTCCTGAAAGGCGAGAAGATGGATCTTTTTATGTTTTCGAGTGTTTTCCACGAGCAGTGAAGGATCGTAGACCTCGGGGAAGGGAAAGTTCTCCTGGTAGATCTTCCGGTAGAGTTCACACACCTTGGGGGCGTTGGTTTCATCCAGAATGCGGACCACCGTTTTTGCCGAAGCGTTCATTGAGAAAAACCTCCTGTTGAAGAAAGGGTGGAAAGCGTCTCTTCCAGAGCGGTCACGAAACCCTGCATTACCTCGGGCATGTGAAAGGATATCCGAATATGCCCGGGCATGCGAAATCCCGTGAGGCTACGGATCATGTAACCTCTTTTCATGAGATGCCGGTAGAGCCACGTGTCGCTGCAGGGGAGTTTGAGAATACCGAAATTTCCCTCCCCCAGGGAGCAGGGGAGGTTCAGCCGGGAAGCTCCGAACCGAAGGATCTCTCGGGCGGTTCCGCAGATCTCTCGGGTGGCCCGGATATGCTCCTCGTCCTTGAGAGCCTCCTCCGCGGCGAGCTGGGCCGGGGCGTTGATGGAGTAGACCACCGAGGCCCGGCGGATCATATCCACCACTCCGGGATCCCCCGCCAGATAGCCGATGCGGAGTCCCGCCAGGCCGTACATCTTGGAGAAGGTTCGAAATACCACCAGATTGGGATAGCGGGGAAGGAGTTCCAGGGCATCGGGGAAATCCTCTCGCTCCACGAACTCTCCGTAGGATTCGTCCACCACCAGGATCTGCCGGCCTCCCAGGGCCTCCAGAAAGGAGACCAGCTTGGAGCGGTTCCAGTAGGTTCCCGTGGGATTGTTGGGGTTGCAGAGGAAGAGTATCTTGGTCCTCTCGTCGATGCTCCGGAGCATGGTCTCGTAATCGAAGGCCTCCTCCGTGAGAGGAAGAACTTTGGCCTGAAATCCCGAGAAGGTGGCCACCCATTCGTAGACCGCGAAGGTCCGGTCCGCGGTGATGATGTTGTCTCCCTTCTCGCAGAAGGCGGAGATAACGAAGGAGATCACCTCGTTGGCCCCGTTTCCCACGATGAAGCATTCCGGGGGGAGGGAAAAGCGTTTTCCCAGTGCCTGGCGAAGGTGCCAGGCATCGCCGCTGGGGTAGATGGAGGCTCGGGCGGGATCGAAATTCCGCAGGGCCTCCCGGGCGCGTTCCGAAGGACCCAGGGGGTTCTCGTTGTTGTTCATGCGGAAGAGCCGGGAACAACCGTAGAGCCGACAGAGTTCATCGTCGGGTTTGCTGGGTATGTACGGCTCGAACTGCCGGATATGGAAAGGTACCAGCTTCTCCAGGGGAGGATAGATGGAAGGCATGGACTTTTACTCCTCCGGTGCCGTCCAGAGGAGCAGGTCCCCCTTTCCTGCCCAGGGGAGAAGAAATCGGGGAACGAAACCGGCTTCCTTCAGGGATGCTCCCATGGGGGCATCTTCGGAACGTCCGAGGTCCAGAAGAAAGAAGATGCGTTCCATTCCCTGGCTTCGAAGGATTTTCAGGTGCGAGAGCAGGTTTTCCTTTCCGTCCTTTCCCGGGGAGAGGCAGGAGAGGTAAACCTCCTTTCGGGGAAGATCCGTCCGTACCCCCAGGGCGGAGGCCTCGGGAATTCGATGTGGGAGGGGTTCCGAAAGATGTATCCTTCGGGGAAGGCAGAGGCGATCTGTCATTTCCCTTAGAGGTTCCTCCAGTGATGGGTGCAGATAGAGGGGACCCCCGGTATCCTCCCGAAGAGAACTGTAGAGGATCTCCTGAAGGTTTCCGTTTTTCTTCGGAAGCTCTCCGAGAATTTCCAGGCGCTGCCTGGGCGCTTCTTTCGGAGGATTCAGAAGAATCACCCCTTCGAAATCTCGATGGTAGAGTTCTCCCAGGGCGGCATCCAGAAGTTCCTCCCCCAGGGAGGAGGAGGCGGAAAAGTTCCAGGGCCCCTGAAGAAAGGCCATCTTTCCCCGGCGTTCCCAGAAAAGCCCTGCTCCTATCCGATTCTCGGAGTCCAGGGCCGTCAAGGCTCCCCAGAGAGGAGATCGGAGAAGATCTGCCGCCATGCCGTGCTGAAGGACGAAGGAGGGACGTTCTTCCGGGGGACGTACCGCCGCCCTGTCCGCCAGCTGCTGCGCTTCCGGAGCTTCGGGGACGCGAATTCTCCAGGGGCCGGGCGAGGGAACTTCTTTCGAAAGGGCCTTGCCGGAGGGGTAGCTGCGATTTACGAAGAGGGAAATTCGAAGCTCTCCTTCCTCTTCTTCCGCCGCAAGGGAGGAAACCATGCGGGACGCGAGGAAGAGCCCGTATCGAGATCCGGTCATGGAGGGTTCTTCCTCGCGGGAGACCAGGTTGAAAGCCTCCAGAGGAAGGGATCCCTTGGGAAGGGTAAAGCGAAGTTTCACCGAGGCCCCTTCGTCGGAAAGGGTGACCTCGATCCGAACAAGTTCTTCGCTCCCCTTCCGGGCGAGAAGAAATGTGTAGATTTCCTCCGCTCCCAGGGTGAGCCGGAGAGCCCCCTTGTCATCCATGCCCCAGGCTCGGGACGCCTCTTCCACGGAACGTTGCAGAAAGGGCAGGAGGTTGTCTTGAAGGGGTAGCGCAAGATTTATATTCGATACGTTTTGCATGGGAAGCTCCTTTACAAAAATGGGCATACACAGCTGTCCCGAAGGAAAAGAGTTTTTTCCCTCGGGACAGCTTCAACGATATTATATCCTCCGGGGTTTTTGGGAGTATGCCTCAAAAAGAACCGTTTCAGCGGATTGTTCCGTAGGATTTCGTCGTTTTGTCCTTAGGATTCCACGGAAGCGTTCCGCACTACGTTTCCCGGATCATCTGCCGCCGAGGCTTCGCCCCCGCAGGAGCTGCAGTAGGGAAGCAGGGTTTCCCGAAGGGCTCCGCACCTCTCGCAGGGGCTGTAAAGCAGGGTACCGCAGGAAGGGCAGGTGTAGGGTTTCCCCGAGGTATCCGGAAAGGAAAGGGTTCCCGGAGGAGAAAGCCGGAATATGGTTTTTCGGGTCCAGCTGAAAAAACGCAGAGGCCCCCGGCGGAGGGGGTATTCGCACACCGGGCAGAGAAAATGTCGGTATCCCTCCCGATAGGTTTTGAGAAGCGACGATTTTCGTGGGCGCTGGATACTCCTTGCGATAAGCACCATAAGGGACCAGGCCACGAGAATTCCCGCTCCCAGAAGGGTATATTTCATGTAGAAAAAGGGGAACGAGGCGTGGGCGGTCATGGCGGTGCGGGCGAAGACCGCCGCCGTAAGGGCCACTCCTCCGGGGCGGTAGAGGGAATTCCAGCTTTTTTTCGTTATCCAGATGCAGCCCAGAAGCAGGGGAATCAAAAAGGCGAGCTGATACAGTCCCCGGCGAAAAGCTTCTTTATCCCGGAGGGTTTTATAGGATGTGCGGATTTCCTCTTCCCTTTCCTGCAGACTCTTCTCCAGAAGGCGCAACTCTTCTTGAGCGGCGTTTTCTTTTTCCGCCAGTAGGATGCGCTCCTCGTTGTTTTTCTGGTACATTTCCTGGCTTGCAAGAAAGGAATCGAGAGCCTTTTCCAGATTTTCCCGCTGGGATTTGGAAAGAGCGGTGTTTTTCTGAACGCTGAGTTTCTGCATTTCCGCAAGCTGTCGCATGGTGTTTTCCAGGGTGCGGATACCCTCCCGATCCATGTCCTGCCGGCTCTCCAATATTCGCAGGTTCCGGCGGATTTCCTCAAGGGAGAGTCGGGTTTTTTCGATGCGTTCTTCCATATCCGCTTCAAGATGCTCCTGCCGGAACACCTCGTAGGAAGGGGATATGGGAAGAGTGCGGAGATCGGTTATCACGAAACCGAGAAGCCAGAAGAAGAGCACTCCCAAAAGAATTCCCAGAAGGCGGATTCCCAGGTGGGGAAGCCACCATCCTGCGGTATGACGCGAGGCGCGTTTCGAAGCCATGATAACATGCCGTCCTTTCCCGAAGGGACGTTCCCGGATTTCGCGAAGTTCCTTCATAGAGTTGTCAGGGGGCCGATTTGTTTCTTCCGAGCTACTTCTCGTTCGGAAGCGTCTGGTTTTTCAGGAGATACCGCAAAAATTCCTCCTGCGGCAGGGGGGGAGAGAAGAAATATCCCTGTACCAGCAGGTCCTTTCCCAGGGTTTGGATGAATTCGAACTGTTCCTGGGTTTCCACGCCCTCCACGGTAAGTTCCAATCCAAGTTCCCGGGCCATGAAAGCCAGGGTGGAGATTACCGCCCGGGTATCCGCGTTAGTGTGAAGATCGAAGGTGAGGGATCGGTCCACCTTGATTCCCGAGAGGGGAAGATGATGGATGTAGGAGAGAGAGGAGTACCCCGTGCCGAAATCGTCCAGGGAAAAGCGGATTCCCTCCTTTTGAAGATCCTTCATGATTCGCACGGCCCGGGAGAGGTTGGTCATGAAGGCGCTCTCGGTAATTTCCAGCTCCACCATGGCGGGGTCCATCTGGGCTTTCTCGATGGCTTCCATGACCGAGGAGAAAAAGGCATTGTCCGAAAATTGCTGGGGCGATACGTTTACCGCTATTTGAAGTTGATGCCCCTGAGTGTTCCATTCCCGGGTCTGCCGGCATGCCGTAGATATGGCCACCTTTCCCAGAGAGACGATTTCCCCGATCTCCTCCGCCAGAGGAATGAAGGTTACCGGAGAGATAATGCCTTTTCCGGGACGAATCCAGCGCATGAGCGCCTCGGCTCCCACAATCCGCTTTGTAGTGGCATGAATTTTCGGCTGGTAGTACATGAAGAATTCCTGTTCCGAAATGCCCTTGCGGAGTTCGTTTTCCACGTCGTGCCGAATCTGCATGTGTTCGTTCAAGTCTTCCGTAAAGAGCTGATACCAGTTGCGGCTTTCCTGTTTCGCCCTGCCCAGGGCAAGGGAAGCGTTTTTGAGAAGCTCCTCGGGAGTGGGCGCATCCTGGGGATAAATGCTGATTCCCGCACTCACGGTGATGCGGACTTCGTGCTCTTTCAAAAGGAAGGGGCGCCGAATGGATTCGATGAGCTCCTCCGTGAAACGCAGGGCCTGGCGGGGGTTTCTCGTGAAGGGAATGAAGGCCACGAATTCATCTCCTCCGAAGCGGGCCAGGGTTCCCGCTTCGGGAAGAATGTCGGACATGCGGGAAGCTGCCTGCACGAGAACCTCGTCCCCCACGGAATAACCCAGGCTCTTGTTGATGTTGCTGAAGCGGTCCAGCCCAAGGAGAAGCACCGCCAGACGGCTTCGGGATTCCTCCGCCTGCTTGCATGCCATGGTGAGACGATCGAGAAAGAGCACCTTGTTCGGAAGTTTCGTAAGGTTATCATGCAGGGTTTCGTGCACCAAAGCCGCCTGGCTTTGGTGAAGTTCGCTCCGGTCCTGAAAAACTCCGATGTAGTGCGTTACGGTTCCTTCCCGGTCCGTAAGCCTTGTGAGAATGAGATGCAGTGGATAGGGAGTGCCGTCTTTCCGGCGTCCCCAGGCCGATCCCTCCCAGTGATCGTTTTGTTCGAGTTGCTTGTCCATTTCCTGATGGAACCCGGGAGGATTGAGGTCGTCCGGACGGAGAAAGGTGGCCTTTTTCCCCGCCACGTCCGTGAGGCTGTATCCCGTAATGGCGGTAAAAGCGGGGTTTACCAGGAGAAAGTTGCGGCCCCTGTCGGTAATGTAGATCCCTTCGCTGACATGCTTAAAGGTTTTTTCCAGTATTTCCATTTGATGCTGTATTTTTTCCACAAGGCTCTGGCGTTTCCGGAGCATGTCGTCCAGATGCCGCAGATCCCTCGATCGGGTCTGGATTTCCTTCTGAAGCTTTTCGTTGCTTCTCGAGAGAAGTTCTTGTTCCGTTATGTCCACGATAACCGAAATGGCGAGCTTCTGGTTTCCCAGTTCGAGGGGTGCCACCGAGTAGAGGACGCTTCGCTCCTCCCCCGAGACGTGGCGGAGGGTTTCATAAACGTTCGAAATGGGAATGTTTCGGGCCAGTTGGCTCAGAGAACTGTCGAGAGAGTCTTCCGAGGGTTCCACTCCAAGCTCCAAGGGGTTTTTTCCGAGGATTTCCGGAAGCGTCTTTCCGAAAAGGGCACAGTAAGCTTGGTTCGCTTCCGTTACGGCTCCCCGGGCTTCCAGGTCGTGAACGCTGAGACCGTAAGGAGAGGTGTCGAAGACGGCGCGAAGTTTTTTTTCGCTGTCCTGAATTTTCTGGAGTGCCAGAAGTTCCCGCTTCTGGAGCTTCACGGCCCGGAGAGAAAGGAAAAAGGCGATGCCGCAGGCGACGCCCGTAAGCACCAGACCCATGGCGATAAAGCGGTTTCGCCACAGCGCGAGCTCCTGCCGGATATCCTCCACGTAGACTCCGGTGCCGATAATCCAGTTCCAGGGTTCGAAACGCTGTACGTAGGATATTTTGGGTTCCACTCTTCCGGGGTTGTCCATCCACTGCCACTGATAGCGGAGAAAGCCCCCCTCTTTGTCCTTTACGACCTCTCTCATCCTGTCGAGAAGCTGAGCAAGAAGCTCCCCTCCAGGACCCTGGACTGTGGAGGGATCCTTGTTTTCGAAGTCCTCCCGGTAGGGGTGCATGATGAAATGTCCCCGACCGTCCACGATCCAGTAATAATCTTTGAGGTTTTCCCCGAACCGGAGATCCCGTATACGGCGTATGGCTCGTTCCTGAACCGCTTCGAGGGTGTCTCGGCCATCCAGATAATCCTGATGCCGCGAAGAAAGGCTGCTTATGGTGGATTCCACCATGCGGCGGCAGAGATCGTATTTCTGTTTCGTAAAGGTTTCTTCCAGCAGGGGAAGCAGAAAACCGTAACCCATGACGAGAAAGAGGATGAAAATAACCAGCGAAGGGAGCGCGAGAGTGCCGAAGGCATGCAGGAAAAGGCGCTTGTTTTTGCCGATACCGGTATCAGGAGAAGGAGAAGAATCTTTGAAATGAAAATTCATGCGAGCCGGATCCTTTCGGGAGAAAAATTCTCTCCGCATCGTACGCTTATATTCTCGAAATTTTTCCGAAAGAAACAACAGCACTCGTTTCCGTGGAAAAATACGTTTCGTTGTACAATGAACGACAGGAAGCGTATCTTTCCGGATATTCCCATTTTCATACGAGGAGGATAAATTGTAAAGCCCCTCGGGAGATTCTTGGAATATTTTCGGCAAACAAAAAACCATAGGGAGGCATAGTATATGACCATGCAGGATAATTCCAAAAAGCTTCTTCAGGAGGCCCGGGAGCTTCAGGAGCACATGGTGGCGCTCCGCCGGGATTTTCACCGGCATCCCGAAACGGCTTTCGAAGAACACCGAACCGCGGAAAAGGTGGAGGAGGAGCTGCGGCATCTCGGGCTCGAACCGGTGCGTATAGGAAAAACCGGGGTTATGGCGGATATCGTGGGTAATCCGGGAGGAAAAACCTTCGCCCTGCGAGCGGATATGGACGCTCTTCGGGTGGAGGAGGAGACGGGGCTCGATTTCGCTTCCGAAAAAAAAGGATACATGCATGCCTGCGGACACGATGCCCATACCGCCACGCTTTTGGGAGCGGCGGCGCTTCTGGTGTCCCGGAAAAAGAGCTTCAAGGGCGCTTTGAGGCTCATCTTCCAACCCGCGGAGGAAAACGTGGAAGGGGCGGCGGTGCTCATCCGAGAAGGCGTTCTGGAAGGGGTGGATGCCATCTTCGGGCAACACGTCTGGGCCTCCCTGGAATCGGGAAAGGTCTCCATCGAGGATGGCCCCCGCATGGCCGGAGCGGATCGCTTTACCATCCATATCAAAGGCAAGGGAGGGCATGCGGGGCTTCCTCACGAAACCGTGGATGCCGCGGTGGTGACCTCCGCCACGGTGCTGGCCCTTCAATCCATCGTGAGCCGGGAGATGAATCCCCTGGAGCCCGTGGTGGTGAGCATGGGGGAGGTGCACAGCGGAAGCCGGTACAATGTCATAGCCGACAAGGGACTTATCGACGGTACCGTTCGGACCTTCAGCGAAGAGGTGCGGCAATACATTCCCGAGGCCATCGAGCGGGTGGCGAAAAACACGGCTCGAACCTATCGGGCCGAGGCGGAAGTGGAATATGTTATGGGGGTTCCCGTCACGAAAAACGACCCCACCGTGGCGGCCCTGGCTCGGGAGAGTGCCCGGAAGATTCTCGGAGAGGATTGCTTCGAATCGGTGCCTCCCGTGGGAGGAGCGGAAGATTTTTCCCGCTACGTGGAGGTTGTTCCCGGAGCCTTCGGTTTCTTCGGAGGCAAGAGTTCCGATCCCGAGGTCTCGAAATCCCATCATCATCCCAAGTTCGATATCGATGAAAGCAAGTTTTACCAGATGGCGGCTCTCTACGCCCAGGTAGGGTTGGATTATCTGGAGGCGGTGGAATGATGACCCACAAAAAGAATTCCCCCGGGTGCTCCGGAAATCTCCTGATCCGGCACGCCACCCTCTACACCATGGGCAAGGCGGGAGTCCTGGAGGATGCGGATATTCTGGTGCGGGAGGGGAAAATCCATCAGGTGGGAGCCGTATCTCCCCGGGGGGATGAAACGGAACTCTCCGGCAAGGGGTTGGTGGTTTCTCCGGGGCTTATCGATCCCCATACCCACGTGGGGCTTTGGGAGGAGGGATACCCCGAAAGCGAATCCAGCGGCAACGAAATGACGGATCCCCTTACGCCGCAGTTACGGGTGCTGGACGCCTTTCATCCCTTCGATCAGGCCTTTGAGGATGCCCGGAGCGCCGGAGTGACTACCATCCAGATTCTTCCCGGAAGTGCCAACGTGCTGGGAGGGGAAGGAGCGGTGGTGAAAACCGCGGGGACCGTGGCGGATTTCATGGTGCGTCTGGCTCCCTCGGGAATGAAGGGGGCCTTCGGAGAGAATCCCAAGAACATCTACAAATCCCTTAAAAAATATCCCTCCACCCGAATGGCCGTGGGGGCGTGCATGCGAGAGGCTTTCACGGAAACCCGAAATTATCGGAGCAAGATACAGAAGGCCCTCGAAAAGGGAGAGGAACCCGAAAGAAACCTCAAGTACGAGGCCCTTCTACGAGTGCTGGAGGGAAAGGTTCCTCTCCGGATTCACGCTCATCGGAGCGACGATATCGTCACGGCCCTGCGCATCGCCCGGGAGTTCGGCGTTTCCTGCACCCTGGAGCACGGCACCGAGGGACATCTCATCGCTTCCTTCCTGGCGGAACGGAAGGTCCCCGTGGCCTACGGTCCGGCCATCACCTCCCGGAGTAAGCTGGAACTCAAGAACCGCAACATCACGAACCTTCTCGTGATGCTGCGGGCGGGAGTTCCTCTCTCGCTTACCACGGATCATCCCGTGGTGCCTCTGGAAAACCTTCTCCTTCAGGGAATCCTTCTCCGGCAGCACGGGGTTCCTCCTCTGGAGGTGCTGAAGCTTCTCACGGTGAACCCTGCGGCCCATCTCGGACTTTCTCACGAAATCGGTTCCCTCGAAGAGGGAAAGCGGGGAGATCTGGTGCTCTGGAGCGGCGATCCCCTGGATCCCCTTTCCCGGGCGCTCGTTACGGTGATCGATGGAGAGGTGGTCTTCCGCCGGGAGTAGAGGCAGGTCTTTGAAACTCTCAGAAAGCGAGAAAACCCAGGATTCCCAACAACCCGAGAACGAGAAAAAACAGATAGTGCCGCACTCTGCCGGAGTGGATTTTTCGAAGCCCCTTCAGGGGTTGCATTATTCCCTTTGCCAGGAGGGGCAGAAGGTCCTCCGCATCGGGAAAGTGAGCGCTTCGGGGGCGAAAGAGTTCGGGAAAGCGCAGAAAAAGCCCGAACCCTACGCCCAGAGGAAGAAGGGCGCTCATAAGGGACGAGGAATTCCAGAATGCCCCGGGAAATGCCGAAAGAAAGGGTATGTTTCGGGGAAAAACGCCTAGAACGAAAAGAGGAAAAGCCATAAGAAGCATGGCGAAAAGGGTTGACGGAGGGAGTTTCCGGAGATGCGGAAACTCCTCTTCTTTTTGATCCGAAGAGCCGAGAAAGCCGTATCTGCCGAACTTGCAGAAGGAAAGCACCGTACCGAGCCCTGCGAGCTGGAGGCTCCAGAGCGCTGCGGTATGAGAAGTAAGAGCGGCCTTTACCATGCCTTTTCCCAGATATCCCGCGGTGCCGGGAAACCCCGCAATGGCTCCGGCTCCCAGAAGAAAGAGGACGAAGAGGAGGGGTTCCTTCCGAGCGATTCCTCCGAGCCGGTTCAGATCCCGGGTGCCCCGGATTTTTTCCAGACTTCCCGCCACGAGAAAGAGAAGCCCCTTGAAGAGGGCGTGAGCCATGAGGTAAAAGAGAGCCGCCTTTCGACCTTCGGGAGTTCCCGTGGCGAGAGCCGCTACCATGAACCCGAGCTGGCTCACGGTATGACACGCCAAAAGCCGTTTGGTATCGTGCTGCATAAGGGCTTGAAACACGCCGTAGAGAGCCATGGCGACCCCGATCCAGAGGAGCCCTGGAGAGGGGCGGTCCACCAGCCGCAGAAGCCCGTAGATTCCCATCTTCACGGCGTATCCCGAGAGGAGCAGACTTACCTCCGAGGGGGCCCGGCTATGGGTGGGGGGAAGCCAGAAGTGGAGTCCCGGAAAGGCTGCCTTGAATCCCAGAGCGAGGAGAAAGAGGGAATACCACTTTTCCGGCACCGGCCCCAGAGGAGCGGCATTGCCGGGGGGAGAGATCAGGGAGGCCCCCAGCAGAAGCAATGCTCCTCCGGCGAGCTGGGAAAAGAGATAGATTGCTGCGGTACCCCCATCCCTGAAAGCCACTAGAAGGGCCAGAAAGCAGGAGGAAAGCTCCACCCAGAGTACGAAACCGAACCAGGATTTCGCCAAAGCCGCCATGCAGGCGGAGGCGCAGAAAAGCAGCAGAAGCAAGGGCTTCAGAATGCCCGAAAAGGAGGAAAAGCCGTAGATCAGGGCTCCCAGGGTGAGGTACAGGGCGAGCCCTATCATAACCTGGGAAAGAAGGTCCGGGGTCATGCAGCCTCTCTGAGGGAGAGCGGAGACGAGGATATGGTTTCCCACTCTTTTTCGCGTATATTTTTCATGAATATTTCTCCTTTGCTTGTTTGGGAAAGCCATTTATTCCAGCGCGGCAGCTCGATTGTTCCCCTTCAAAAAGGATTTTCATGAGAGTGTTTCGACCGCATGAGGACGGAGGAAAGATATGAACGGAAGACCCCATGAGATATTTCGGAGCGCGGTATTTGTGCCATCGCTTCAGGTTTTGTTTTCAAGAGCGCCGGGAGTCCTGTATTTATAAAACCTTGCAAAAATATCTCTGAAAAGGTTCATCTTCTTTATCGCCAAAAGGTTTCTTCGGAAATTGGAAACGGGTCCTGGTGGACCATTCCGCCTCATATCGTGTCTTGAATCGTGGAAGAATTCCCGGGTGAAATCAAGCGGGCATTCCTTCATTAGAGGGGTTTTACAAATAACGTGTCACACGATATCTACCAGGGATCTCCGTTTATGTATCCCCTTTGCTCCTCCAGTGATCGAACCGCTCCCTTGCTTTGCTGCTTCGGACCGTCGTTTCGGACTTCCGCCGACCAGGTGCACGCTTCTGGATTTGTCGGCACGTCCGCTTGCCGTCGAAAGGCCCTCTACCAAGCGAAGCTGTGCTTGCCGACCGCTATGCCGCTGTCGGGAACATATAAACTCCGGTTCTGCAGTTCATACAATGCCACATGTGAACGAAAACCGCTCTAATGGGCTTGGAGGGAAAAAAGAAGAAAAATACCCAGCAGAGCGAAGGCGAAAACGAGGAAATGAAGTCGGAGTTTCCCGGAATGAATTTTCCGGAGGTTTTGTATGCCCGGTTTTCCTATAAGGCATATCTGGTATGCCAGAACATCCATATCCGGAAAGGAGCATTCCTGAAAGCCCGGAATTCTTCGGATAAGAGCGAAAATCCCCAAACTTCCTCCTAAAAGGATCGGGGGAAGAACCAGAGAATTCCAACTCAGGGAAGTTTTTTGGGAAAGGCCGAGAAAGATTGCGCTTCCCGGGGAGGTCCCCAGAAAGAGAAGAGGTATTCCGAAAAAAAACATACTTGCCGTGAAGGTGAGAGAAAAACCGGAAGAGTTTCTTCTCGTGGTTGATTCTCCCGAGGAGGATTCAAGGAAAGATGTGTTAAAAAAAACTTTGTTGCCGAGCTTGCAGAGATAGAGCATGGTTCCCACTCCCGCAAGGTGAAGTGCTCCGAGAGCCAGAGGAGAGACGAGAGCCGCCTGGATCGCTTTCTTTGCCATGTATCCTCCTGTACCGGGAAAACCTGCCATGCTAAGAGCCCCGATAAGGAAGAAGAATCTTCCCTGATAGGTCGGGAAATTATCAAATATTTTTTTAATCGACCATGCTTTTGGAATTTTTTCCGTAGAACAGAACAGAAGAGTTTTGGAAAGAACATGTATCACCGCGAAAAAAATGGCACCTTGTCTTCCCGAAGATGTTCCCGTGGCAAGGGCGGTTACCGCGAATCCAAGCTGGCTCATGGTGGAATAGGCCAGCATTCGTCGGGGGTTACTTTGCAACAAAGCTTGAAAGGCGCCGTAGAGGGCCATGATGACTCCCGTTATCATAAGCTCCTGGGAGGGACCCTCTATAAGGCGCAAAAGACCGTAAATTCCCATTGTGGCGGCATAGCTCGAAAGAAGGAGGGCATCCACCGGGGCGTCTTCGTAAATCCGGGGGATCCAAAAATGTAAAAATGGAAATGTGCTCTTGATTCCAAGGGCGATCAAGAATAAGAAAATGACTTTTCCCGGGACGGGACCCAGGGGTGCGGAAATAAAAGGGGTGGAAATCAAAGAAGTTCCGAAGAGAAGAATACCTCCTGCGGCGAGCTGGACGTAGAGGTAAAGTTTCGCGCTAACGTGGTTTGTGAAGGCCATAAGGAGGGCCAGGGAAATGGAAACAAGTTCCGCCCAAATCACGAAGCCGAACCAGGATTTCGCCAAAGCCGCCATGCAGGCGGAAACGCAGAAAAGCAGCAGAAGCGAGGGCTTTAGAATGCCCGAAAAAGAGGAAATGCCGTAGATCAGGGTTCCCAGGGTGAGGTAAAGAGCGAGCCCTACCATGACGAGGGAGAGCGAATCCGGGGAGGTCATGGCAATGCCCCTTCTCGGAGGAGGGAAAGAAGGAAATCCTTTCCGCCGGGAAGTTCCGGAAACGCTGCTAGAAGGAGCGAGAGGAGCGCGAGAAAAAGGATGGCTCCTTGGACCATGGGACGGGATCGGCGGTGGGGAGGGGGCGCTTCGGCGGAAGAGCAGAAGGCCCCCAGAGCCTTGAGGTAATATCCCGCAGAGACCACCGTGCCTCCCACGAGAAAGAGTCCGGGAAGGAAATGCCCCGTCTCCCCGCAGGCCAGAAGAAGAAGCCACTTGCTCTGAAAACCGCTGAAGGGGGGAATTCCCGCCAGGGATGCCGCGAAGAAAGCGAAGGCTCCCGTCAGAAAGGGGCGGTGTCTCAGGAATCCCCGCATCTCTCCCATGGTATGTGCGTGGCGGTCTTCGAGAAAAATTCCCGCCACGAGAAAGAGTCCCATCTTGGAACTCAGGTGGGTGAAGATGTGATAGATCGAAGCGGCAGCTCCCAGGGAGGAGGCGCATCCTATTCCCAGGAGGATCGTGCCGATCTGGGCCACCGTGGAATAGGCCAGCATTCGTTTGAGAGTTTCCTGTTGGAGGGCCATAAGATGACCCACCGTCAGAGAGAGAACTCCGAGGAAAAGAAGAAGAGGGAAGAATTGAGGAAGGGTGGAAAAAAAGAAAAGCCTTCCCAATCTCAGCAGAACGTACAGGGGAGCCTTTACGAGAACTCCCGAAAGGAGGGCGCTCACCGGAGCCCTGGCGGAGGAGTGGGCATCGGGAAGCCAGAAATGAGCAGGCACGGAACCGCACTTTACCAGGAGACCCCCGAGAAGACATGCTCCCGCAACTCCCAGGGTGGGCCGGGGAAGGGCGGGAAAAAGCTCCTGCAGAAGCGCGAGGTTCAACTGTCCCGTGGCCATGAAGATGTAGGAAATTCCGAGGAGGAGAAAGAGCGCTCCCAGGGTTCCGAAGATCAGGTACTTGAAGCTTGCCTCCACCGCCTGCCAGGAGGAAGCGGGAAAGGACACCAGAAGATAGGCGGCCACGGAAAAAATCTCGAAAAAGACGAAGAGATTGAAGATATCCCCCGCCACCAGGATACCGTTGGTGGAGGCCCAGCTCAGGAAGAAAATGACGTAGAACCGCCAGGAATGCCATCCGAATTCCTCCGCCGAGGAGAGGAGGGCCAGGGGAAAACCCAGAGAGGTGAGCGCCAGAAAACAGGAGGAAAGGGCATCCACTCTCAGGGCTATGCCCAGGTCCGGAGCCCATCCCCCCATGACTACGGAAATTCCTTTCCAGCCCAGAACGGCCACGGCTCCTCCTCCCAGAGAGGAGATAATTCCTCCGAGGAGAACGAAAAAAGGCATGCCCCGCCGGAAGAAAATGAATCCCAGAGGAAGGGTGAAGGCCGTGACAAGAGGCAGAAGAACCGCAAAAACCGGATTCATCCCCGGAGCCCCCGGATTTTATCCACGTCCACCGTGCCGTAGTGATGATAGATCTTGATGATGTAGGCCAAGGCCAGAGCGATGTCGCTGGCTCCGATGACGATGGCGGTGAGGGTGAAGGATTGGGGGAGGGGATTCACCGCCGATTCTCCCAAAAGGGGCAGCAGAGCGGGGACTCCTCCCGGAATATAGCCCAGGGAGGTGATCAGCAGAAGGACCCCTCCCTCCATAAGGGAAAGGGCGATGACGATCTTGAAGAGGTTCCGCCGGAAGAGCAGGGTGTAGAGGCCGAGAACGAAAATCGCGATGGCCGTACCGTAACTGAGAAGGATCACGAAAGATCACACCTCCAAAGGAGGCCCTTCGGAAGGGGCTTCGAGAATTTTGATCATGCTGTAAAAGAGAGTGGAGAGGCTGGCTCCCACCTTGACGCCCACAGCCAGATTCAGCAGGGGGATGGTGCCGGCGCTCAGAAACTCCCCCGGAGTGCCTCCGGGAAAGCCTCCCCGGAGATTTGCCAGAAAGCCCGCTCCTCCCAGAAGGCCTACCAGGCCGAGCCCCACGAAGAAAAGGCCTCCGAAGGATTCGAGAACGTCCTTTTTGTGAGGGTCGATCTGAGCCGCTTCGAAATGGGAGCCGTAAACCACGCAGAAGAGCACGGTTACCGTGGCGAGAATGACCCCTCCCTGAAAGCCCCCTCCCGGAGTGAGGTGCCCCATAAGTACTATGGTGGAGGCGTAGAGGAGAATGAAGGGAACCATGAGAGCCATTCCCCGCTTTACCACGAAGGAAAGCCCCCGCCGGGAGGCCCGGTAGCGCCGCCCCGCGAAGAGGAGGGCCACCCCGCAGACGGTGGTGTAGATCACCGTCACCTCTCCCAGGGTGTCGAAGGCCCGGTAATCGAAAAGAATCGCCGCCACCACGTTGGAGGCTCCCGTCTCCGAGGCGGTATGGGCCACGTAATGGGCGGCGGTACTTCCGAGATGGGGAAAGGAGGGAAGCACCAGCCCCCGCCAGAGGAAAAAACCGATTCCCAGCGCGAGCAGAAGCCCCGGAAGACGATCGATAAGGCGGGTGGAAGAGAAGGTCATAGGCTATCCTCATCCTTTCGGGAAGGTCCCCGGGGAGGTTTCTTTCGGGTCTGGCTGTAGGCCACCAGAAAAAGGGATGTCAGGAGCCCCGAATTTACCACCGCCTGGGTAAGGGCCACGTCGGGAGCCTGGAGAAGGGCGAAGACCATGGCCAGAAGAATGCCGAACACCGAAAGGGCGATCACCGCGCTCAACATGTCCCGAGCCTCCGCGGCGGCGAAGGCGGCGAGAAAGAGGAAAAGGTGAACGAATATCCAAAAAGAGGGGGAGATCATTTCTTTTTCCTCCTTTTTCCGGGTTTTCTTTTTTTCCGTTTTTCCAAAGCCGAGGCGTAATCGTCCACCCGGGTGCCCTGGGGCAGAATGCCGTGGCGGTAGCAGGCCCGGGCGATGGCATGGGATGCCAGGGGGTTGGTGCCCAGAAGAAAGAGAGCGATCATAAGAATTTTCGCGGTTCCCTGCCATCCTTCCATGCGTAGGGCCGCTCCCAGAAGTACCAGCATAGTTCCCCCCGAAAGGGCCTTGGTGCCTGCATGGAGCCGTGTATAGACATCGGGAAATCGGAGAATGCCGATTACCGAGGCGAGAGAGAAAAAAGTTCCTCCCAGAATGCAGGCCCCCGAAAGAAAGGCAAGAAGCGCGCTCATTTGTACAGCTCTCCGTGTTCGAAGTACTTCGCCATAATCAGGACATCCGCAAAGGAGAGCACCGCGAAGGCAAGAGCCACATCGAGAAAGACGGGATTGTCGAAAAAGAGGGAAAGCACCACCAGAAGCGTGGTAAAGATAGTGGCCAGAGTGTCCGCCGCCACGATGCGATCCGGTACCGTAGGGCCCGCCACTACCCGCCAGAATCCCAGAAGGGCCGCGAAAAGCAGGCCCCAAAGAGCCACGGAAATCATTGCACCACCCTCCTTAAGCGATCTTCGAGTTGTCGTACCTCCTGTTGCAGGGCTTCCCGGGGCAGCTCCTCCGTATCCAGCGTGTGAATGTAAAGATCGTGGGTGGCGGGATCTCCGTCCAGAGTCAGGGTTCCCGGAGTCAGGGTAATCTGGTTCGCCAGAAGCACCAGCAGAGTTTTGTCCTTGAGAGTGGAGTGAATGCGGTAGATCCCCGGAGTGATCTCCAGGCGGGGGTTCAGGGCGAGGAGCGCCACCTTCCAGGTGGCTACGATGAGGTCCAGAAAAAAAAGAGGTAGAAAGAGAAAAAGCCGAAAAAAGTGAATTTCCCGGCAGGTATGAGGCGCATGAGGATCCTCGAAGCCGAGAAAGAAGATATCCCATACCAGTTTGAGAATACCGAAGCTCACCAAGGCCCCCAGAGAGAGAAACACCGCGTCTCCCCGGCCTGTCAGAAGAATCCAGAGGCCGAAAAGGGCGAAAAAAAGGAGAAAGCTCTTTCGGCAAATCCGCATAGACACACCTCCTTTACGGCACGACATTTCTCGAAGAAAAGGGGAGAATCTTCTATACTCAGAATAGCATGTTTCAGAGGTTGGCGTAACCTCCGAAGGGGTTATCTCTTCGGAGAGGATTTGCGTATGAAGCTCTCGGAAGTTGCACAAAGGCGAACCGAAAGGTTCGCCTTTGTGCAACCATTTGCCCCTGGGGGCGAAAAAACGAATTTGTGCAACCTAAGCTTCGGAAGGGCCCTCGCCTTCGGGCATATTTCGGGCCACCACGTCCTCTCCGTTGGGGAGGCGCCAGTAGACACCGATTTTCATGTAGGAAATGAGTACCGACACGATGGGGTTCAGATAGTTCAGGAAGGCGTAGGGAGCGTATTCCAGAGTGGGCACGCCCAGTGCGCTGCTCTGGAAGGCTCCGCAGGTATTCCAGGGGACCAGAGCGGAGGTGAGGGTTCCCGCATCCTCCGTAGCTCGGGAGAGCATCCGGGGAGCCAGGCCCTTTTCCTCGAACTTGGTCTTGAACATGCGTCCCGGTACCACGATGGACATGTACTGGTCTCCCAGGAAGAGGTTCCCCACGAAGCAGGAGACGATGACGGATCCCATAAGGCCTCCCACGGTCTTCACGTTCTTGGTCATGGTTCCCACGATGGTTTCCAGGAAGCCGCAAGCCTCCATGACGCCGCCGAAGAAGAGGGCCGCGAAGATGAGGGAGATGGTCCACATCATGGAGTCCAAACCGCCCCGGGTAACGAGATCGTTGATCATGTTCCCCACTTCCACCACGATCTCCGGAGTTCCCTGAACTCCGTGCTGGGTGATGAGGGCCACCAGGGCATCCCCTTCGGCACCGCCGAACTCGGCGCAGACCGAGCCTTCGTAACCGTAATGCAGGGCACCGATGATATCTCCGATGGCGTTCCCCTGAGCCAGGGACATGACGAGGGCGATGATAACGCCCATGAAAAGGCCGGGGATGGCGGGCATCTTCATGGCAGCGCAGAGAATAACCACCACGGGAGGAATGAATCCGAGATAGCTGATATCGAACTCCGCCTGGAGCATGGACTGCATGGAGAGGATCTTTTCCGCGTCAAGCTCGCCCCCCGCATACTTCTGGCCCAGATAGAAGCATATGGCCGCCACGATAACGTAGGTGGGGCCCGTGGACCAGATCATGGCCTTGATGTGGTCGAAAAGGGTGGCTCCCGCCACGGCGGGGGCCAGGTTGGTGGTGTCCGACAGAGGAGACATCTTGTCCCCGAAGTAGGCTCCCGACACGATAACGCCGGCGCTCAGAGGAGCGGGAATGCCCAGGCCGAAGCCCACGCCCATAAGGGCCACACCGATGGTGGCGGAGGTGGTCCAGGAAGATCCCGTGGAAAGAGAAATGATGGATGTAATGAGAAGGCAAGCGAGAAGGAACATGCCCGGAGAGAGAATTTTCAAACCGTAGAAGATGAGGGTGGGTACCACGCCGCTTTGAACCCAGATACCGATAACCATACCGATGATCATAAGAATCACGATGGCCTGCAGAGCGATGGCAATACCGTTCAGGCCTCCCGCCTCGATTTCCTCCCAGGGTTTTTTGATGATAAAAACACCTACAAGGCATGAAAGCACTGCGGAAAAGATAATGGGAATATGAGCATCCACTCCCAGTGAAAGCACGCCGTAGCTGATCATTGCGGCGGACAGAGCCAGTACGAGCAATGAAAGTCCCAATCCGGGTTTGTTATTGTTTTCCGACATACGCGTATCCCTCCTTAATTCGATCTGTTGTGTTCTTCCCTACTGCTTCAAAAACTTTTTGATATTTGCTTTTTTTCTCACCCCCCGGAAAAGAAAATAAGTATCATAAAAAAAAGAGAAGTGGCTTTTTTTAGAATGATCGAAGAGGATACGTCCATATTGTATCAGAATACGGGAAATATTCACGCTTTCAAGGGGGTTGAAAAAGAGCTTTTTTCTTTTTGTGCGGAAAGAAATTCTTTGGAAGGGGGAGCTTCTTTTTATGTATATAAATGAAGGAAAAAAAGAACTCTTCTGGAGAGAAGGGAATTTTCATGATTTATTTCAATTTATTTGTTATTTGCAAATACACGCTTCGTCTTCGCTCAAAAGGAAGAGGCGCGTTGAAAAAGGCAGACTCCTCGGAAATCGAAGATTTCCGAGGAGTCTGCCTGGGAAAGAGGTTGTCGCGAGAGGAGCTTTAGGGGTTGATCTGGAAAGTGAGAGTGGCTACGAGAATAACCTCGTCCGCCTTCTCCTGATCCGGATGTTCATAGGTATGGGTCACTTCCGTAAACCAATATCCTTCCTTGAGAGGAATGAAATCGATTTTGCCGTCCAGTCCGGTTCTTCCCGAAAAGGCCTTGTACTCCTTATTGGAAAAGCCTTCGAAGGTACCCACCAGCTCCACGGTTTTCAGGGGTTTGCCATCCAGAAGAACCTGAAGCGGAAAAGCTTCGCCGGGTTTTACCGAAGAGGGATGCACCAGAGGTACGATTTCCAACCTCTGCCCCACGGGTTTGCAGATAAAATCGTTCGCATTGCTACCATCCACGTCGAGGATGGTCTTGGCATACATGATAGCTTCTTCCACGTAGGTGGCATCGGGACGTTCCTGACGGTTTTGCTGCGTCCATCCTCCGGGACCCTTGGACCAGAAAGTGGGAACGTAGTTCAGCGTAGCGAGGTAGCTTCCCTTTTCCAGATCCGCTTCGACTTGGTAGGCGTAATTTTCCTTATCCTGCAGAGGAGCGGAGTCCAGAATACCTTCGGGGGTTACGAGGTGAGGCTTTTCGAAAAGATGGGTCCGCTCTGCCGGAATGGGTTCGGGATTGGGAAAATCGTGACCGTAGCCGATATCGATCAGGACAACTCCTTTTTCAGGAGCCGAGGTGTTGAGCCACATGTCGTGGGCGCTTGCTCCGGAAACTCCAAGTACGAGAGAGAACATAAGAGCCGCCGCGAGGCGGAAAGAGGCGTTTTTACGGAAATTCTGAAACATGATGATCTCCTTTCAGACAAGGAACAATGGTTGCTTTCGAACGAAAATTCCGAGGAACCTCGAACATTGGAAACGGCTCGTTTCTAGATTGGTGCAGATATTCTACATACGATTCAAGGGGCCCTCTTGAAGTTTTTGTAGTCTAACTAAAGAGTCTCTTTCTGTCAATGGGTTTCCGGGGAGAAAAAAAGAAGTTTTCGAGAAAAGAGGCTTTTCTCCCTGCAAAATGGTCACTTTATGGCTTTTAGAGAGTTCTTGGGAGAAGGGAAAGAGAAAATTGTCGAGGAAAAAAGGGGGGGATTAGGTTTTTATGATCTAACAGAAATCTTCGGAATTCCTCGGGAAGTCCTACGTTGTGACAAACTCTCGAGGCTCCGGTTTATACCGCGTTATATTTAGGAAAGCATTACCCTCTTTGGCTTCTCCAATCTATTAGAGGGGCTTTTTGAAGGAGAGAAACAGTACGACTGTACCCGAAAGAAGCGCCAGGTCTGCAAGATTTACGAAAAGATAACCGAAAAAGGGAAATGGGAAGCCCGCATAATCCGTAACGTCTCCGAAAACGAGACGTTCTCCCAGGTTACTCAGACTGCCCGCCCCGAGGAGGAGGGCTCCCCAAAAGAAACGTTTCCGGGAACAGAAATTTTCCCTTTGGGTGAAGAGAAAAAGAGCCGCCACGAAGAAAGAACAGACGAGGATCAGGGGAAGGAATTCCGGAGAGGAGGAGAAAAGCGCGAAGGAGATTCCCCGATTATAGTGCAGGCGAAAGAGGAAAAATCCCTTCAGAAAAGAAATTTCCCTCGGAAGAAGAAGATTTTCCGCTCCCAGACGAAAAACCTGGAAGAAAGCGATAAGGAAACAAAGATGCTTCAGAAAGAGAGAGGTTCCCAAAGATGTGCATCCCCTTTTTTAAATTCGGTATTTCGGGAAGTGCCGATACAAGTTATCCTATCATGCCCGGCACGCGAATAGGCATGGGGAAAAATGAAAACGGCAAAAAGTGATTCTTTCGAAATTTGCTTGCCGAAAGGAAATAAATAAATTGTTGCCCTGCAAGTTGCTTTGTAAAACCTCGAAGTCGGGGCCTCTGCTTGTGAAAAAAATCTTTCATTGGTATACTCAAATAAAGAGGCGAACAAAAAGATTTTTCGAGCTTGACCTAAGGAGAATGAAATGCCCTATAACGAAGAGAAAAGGCCCAGTGATTTTTTTGAAAAGCTCCGTCAGGGAGCCCGAGAATTTTCTCAGCGCCAGCGTATGGTATGTCTTTTTATTATCCAAGAATATCAACGGGTGGCTTTTCTCACGGTGGAACAGCTCGCCGAGGAGGCCCAGGTCAGCGCCGCCACGGTGGTTCGTACGGTGGCTCATCTCGGATACGCTTCCTATGCCTCGTTGCAGGATGAAATTCAGGAGCTTCTTCTCACCACCCGCACCTCTCTCTGGTGGCAGCTTGAGGAATCCTGGAAGGAGGAAACCCTGACATTTTCCTCCGAAGAAGGAGACCTTCTCTTTCAGGTCGTTGCGGCAAATGCGGAAAGCGTGCGCAATTCCCTTTCGGCGCATCTGGCGGAGGAATTCACCAAGGCCGTGGAGTGTCTTGCCTCGGCGGAGCATATGGCTCTTCTGGGAATGCGTTCCTCCCGGGGAGCTATTCTTTATGCCTTCTCCCTGCTCCAGCAGTTTCGCAAAAACGTTTCGTGTCCCTCCCTTCAGGGGGCGGACGAAATATACGCTCCTCTCATGGATCTTTCGCCTCGGGATGCGGTACTTGCCCTTTCCATGGGGGGGCCTCACTATGCGGTTTCCACCATCGAGGCGGTGCGCTTCGTGCACGAACGTTCCGTAAAGGTGGTGCTCATTACCAACGATTTGGCCTGTCCCGCCGTAGCCTGGGCTGACCACGTGCTCTGCGTCGCCGCTACCAAGGAACACTACTCTATCGTTCCGGCGGTTACCCTTCTTGAAGCTCTGGTGGTGGCTTTGGGCAAGCATTCCCGGAATGAGGCGGTGGAGAAGCTGCGGGCTTTGGAAAGGGTGTTGGGGGAAAAAAAGCTTACCCTCTAAAGAAGCTTCGCACATGCTGTGTTTCCTTCGCAGAAGAGTGTTGGAACCACTGGGAAAGCTTGAAATTCCGGGGGGTTTTCGAAGGCCCCGAAGGGAGGAAGTGCCATGGTGGAAGAGGGTATGAAGGCTCCGGAGTTTACTCTTTTGAACGCCCGGGAAGAGGAGGTCTCTCTCGGAGATTATGCGGGAACCTGGCTGGTGCTCTATTTTTATCCCAAGGATAGCACCTCGGGATGTACCCGGGAGGCTTTGGATTTCAGCGATCTCAAGGGAGAGTTCGCAAAAAGAGGGGCTCGCGTGGTCGGCATCAGTCCCGACAGCCCCGCATCGCACCGCAGCTTTATCGAAAAGGAAAATCTCGCCATTTCCCTGCTGAGCGACCCCGAAAAAAAGGTGCTCCGGGCTTACGGTGCCTGGGGAATCAAAAAGAATTACGGCAAAGAGTACGAAGGAGTTGTCCGCTCGACTTTTATCATCTCCCCCGAGGGAGAGGTGAAGGGGGTATGGCGGAATGTGCGGGTGCGGAGCAAACGCAAAACCTGCGAGGTGCTTCACGCCGCCACGGTGCTGGAAAAGCTGGAAACCCTGATCTCCTGAAAGAACTTCGTTTCGAAGGTCCCTTTTTTGTAAATGAAAATTCTCGGATTCCCTCTGAAGTGATACTGCCGGAAGAGAGGGGTGCAAACCCTTTCTTCCGGTTTTTCGCAAAGCGAGATTCTTTCATTCAAAAATTCGGGAGGAAAACCACGAAGGGGACCGCCGGAATTGAAGCGACCTTTTCAAGCACGACTTTTATCCTTTCTGGCTTTATAATGTGAAGCGGAGCAATCTATTTTTACGGGAGGGATGTCTTCATGAGAAAAGTTGTGGTGGGAATGTTCGTGCTGTGCTTTCTTTTCGGAGGAGTTGCCTGGGGAGCCGAGGCGCTTTCCGTGGCGGTGGTTATCGAAGGGCAGCTCGGAGACGCCTCGTTTTACGATTCCGCTAACCGGGGACTTGAAAAGGCAAGGGAGGAACTCGGCGTAACCACGAAAGCCATCGAGTGCGGCTATGATCCCGCGAATTACGTGCCCTATCTCGCGGCGGCGGCGAAGAAGTTCGATCTCGTTATCGTGGTGGGTTTCGGCATGTACGATGCCCTGGAACAGGTGGCTCCCAAGTTCCCCGACAAAAGCTTCGTCCAGACCGATATGAGCGGCGATCTGGGACATGTAACCTTCGCCAACTTCAAGGAAAACGAGGGAAGTTTTCTGGCGGGAGCCCTGGCGGCTCTTATGACGACCCGGGAGGGAGATCCCCGGGTGGATCCCTCCAATGCGGTGATCGGAGCCGTGTTGGGGGAGGATATTCCGGTGTTGCACAACTTTCTTGTGGGATATGAGCAGGGAGCCAAATACATCAATCCGGATATCAAAATCCTTACGGGTTTCGTAGGGCGCTGGGATGA
Organism: uncultured Aminiphilus sp.; assembly: GCA_963666395.2. Taxonomy (GTDB): domain Bacteria; phylum Synergistota; class Synergistia; order Synergistales; family Aminiphilaceae; genus DAIPKP01. Next base: position 31,906 of record CAXXQU010000002.1, on the reverse strand, counting down.
TCCCGCAGGAGGCAAGGAGATGGCGCTGAATCAGCATAAAAATGGAGCGGACGTTATTTTTCAGATCGCCGGCGGAACCGGCGAGGGAGTTCTTAACGCCGCCCAGGATGCGGGATTTTGGGCCATCGGAGTGGATTCCGCCCAGGAGCTGCTTATGCCCGAATCCACTCTTACCTCCATGCTGAAACGAATGGATTCCGCAGTTTTCGATCTCGTGAAAGCCAAAAAAGAGGGAACTCTTCCCGAGGGAGCTACGCTGAGCTACGGTCTCAAAGACGAGGGCGTGGGACTTTCCTGGACCGAGGTGGCCCGAAAGAACGTTCCTTCCGAGGTGTATGAAAAGCTCCAGGAAATTAAAAATAAAATCGTTTCTGGCGAAATCCTCGTGGAGGAGTATGTCTGGTAAGTTTCTTCTCTTTGAAGGATCGTCTCTTTTTCGAGGGCTCCCCGGCTTTTTGCGGGGGGCTCTTTATGATTTTCCGGGGTATGTGGTATGATGCGGGCGAAAAAAACTTCTTCGGAAGTTCCTGGAAGGAAACGGCGACCTTTGAGGAGGTTCGGAAATGGACGATAAAAACATGTTGGAACGGCTTCGTAAAAGAGATGCGGAGGATGATCCGGAGGAGCGGGAAACCTTTTTTTCCGAATCCCTCGGAAAGCGTCAGGATTTTGAGGACGAACCTTTTTGGAAGGACGAGGAACCCTCCCAAAAGGTGCAGTATTTTTCTCTCGGAAGCGGCGGAAGCTGCCTGGGGTGCCTTGTGGTTCTTCTGATTCTCGGCTTCCTTCCCTTTTTCCTCGTGGGAACCTTTCTTTGGGGCGTGGTTATTTTTGTCATTATCGGCATTTTCGGCCTCTTACGCTGGCTTTTTTAATATTTCCTGCTTTTCTTGCCGCTCCCGGAAGGGAGCTTTTTTTTGTGATGATCTAAATAGGGCTTCCTGAATAAGAAAAAGCTCTTGGAAACACTGGATTTATGTGCCCATATTTGCCATAATGGTGCACGAAAAAAGGGCTTTAAGGGCTCAAAGGCTTGCATATATGGAGGAGATGCCTGTGTATAAGAAATCGGACCCCCAGAAAAAACTTCCTTTCGACCTCTTCCTTTGTGGAAAACTCGACCCGACAAACCGGTGGATCCGATTGGGGCACCTCATCCCCTGGAATGAACTTGAGGAAGTCTCGGAGTACACGAAGAACTTCCGAAAAAGCGGCAAGGTGGCCAAAAACTTCCGTATCGCCTTCGGTGCCCTTCTCATCCAGGCAAAGCTCAAACTCACCGATGAAGAAACCTGCCAGCAGGTATCGGAAAACCCCTATCTCCAATACTTTCTCGGGCTTGAAGTGTACCAATCCCACGCCCCCTTCAGCCCTTCCCTGATGGTGCACTTCCGCAAACGTCTCCCCGGAGAAACCATGAATCGTCTCAACCTGAAAATCCTGGAACTCCAAAAGAAGAACGAGGATTCCCACAACCCCGAATCTCCAGAGGGGAATCCTCCGGAAGAGGAGGCTCCCCCAAAAGACTCCGATAACGAGGCGGCATCATCGGAAAGTTCCCCCTCGGGAACGCTTGTGCTGGATGCCACCTGTACCCCCGCGGACATCGCCTATCCCACGGATCTTCGACTTCTCAACCATGCTCGAGAATGCCTTGAAAACCTCATAGACCGCATCTGTGAGCGCAGCGAGGGACTTCTTTCCAAACCCAGGATGCATCGTAAAAAAGCGAGGCGGGAATACCTCAAAGCCGCCAAAAAGAGAAGAATTCGGGGGCCTCTCCTTCGTAAGGCTCTCCGCAAGCAGCTCGGTTACCTTCGAAGAAACCTCAAATTCATAGCGGACATGCTCGAACAATTCCCGGAAAGAAAGCTCCTTTCGGAAAAGGAAGAATCCCGCCTCCGCATTCTGGAAACCCTCTATCGGCAGCAATTGGAAATGTACCGAAACCGCAACCACCGGACGGAGCACCGCATCGTAAGCATCGCTCAGCCCCACGTACGCCCCATAGTTCGGGGGAAAGCCCGGACCGACACGGAATTCGGAGCGAAACTGGCCCTCAGTATCGACAACGGCTACTCCCTGGTGGAGCTGCTCAGCTGGGAAAACTTCAACGAAGGCCTTACCCTCGCACAGGCTGCGGAAAACTATCGGAACCGCCATGGACACTACCCGGAAGTAATCTGTGCGGATGCCATCTACCGGAATCGAGCAAACCTCGCCTACTGTCGAGAACGGGGAATTCGGCTCAGCGGTCCTCCTCTGGGAAGGCCTCCCGTAGATCCCGAAGAAAACAGGGAACGCAAACGTATAACCCGGCAGGATGCAGCCACGAGAAACAGCGTGGAGGGCAAATTCGGAGAAGCCAAAAGAGCCTACAACCTGGGGTGCATCCGGGGAAAGCGAAAAGATACAAGCGAAACTCTCATCGTTCTTCAGTTCATAACGATGAATCTCTGGAGCATGCTCCGAGATTTTTTGCGCCCTCGCTTAATCTTATTCCAATCGATTTTGAGGCGTTTTTTCTTGATTTTTCAAGGGTCACTTATCCACAATGTCGCTTTTGCGGCATAATTTGAAGGGCTTTCCCGAGAAGTCTCTTATTCAGGAAGCCCTAAATAGTCATGAAAATAAAATTTAGCGATTGATCGATGATTGCGTAGTACTCACCCCTTCCGAAGATTATCTCTTTTTCTCGTTTTTCTTCCCTCGAAAGCTCCCTTTTGCCGCATGTAGCCATATGGAAAGCTCTCCGTAGCATTTCTGTAACCTTCTTCCGCTAGAATCCCCTTCGTGACGGATCTATTCTTTAAGGAGGGATACTATGCGTTATTGTTGTAAAAAGTGGAGTTTCCGAACGGTTTCCGCGTTTTTTCTCGCTCTGATTCTGGCCACGGGGGCCTTGGCGGGGGAGGCCAAATATGTTTTTCTTCTTATAGGGGACGGTATGGCTTTGCCCCAGAGAAATGCGGCGGAGATGTACCTCGGAGCCCTTCAGAACAAGAACGGCGAGCCCTGTATCGTGAAACTTGCCATGGATGAACTGCCTGCTCAGGGAATGTGCACCACCTATTCCACCAATTCCCTCATCACGGATTCCGCCGCAGCGGGAACCGCTCTCGCCACGGGAAACAAAACCAAGTCCGGCGTTATCGCCATGGATCCTTCCGGAACGGAATCCTACAAGACCATGGCGGAAATGGCTCGGGACAAGGGGATGCGAGTCGGCATCGTCTCCAGCGTCTCCATCGAACATGCTACCCCGGCGGTTTTCTACGCTCACAATCCTTCCCGCAAGAACTACTACGACCTTGCCTGCCAGCTCGCCAAGAGCGGTTTCGACTATTTCGGGGGCGGCGGTTTTACGCAGCCCCAGGGCAAGAAGGGGGATCAGAAGAGCGTTTTCGAGATGCTGCAGGAAGAAGGGTATCTTGTGGCGGACACCAAAGAGGAGTTTTTGGCCCTCAATCCCGGTGCCAAGGCGGTGGCTATCAATCCCGTGCTGGACGGCTCCAAGGCTCTTCCCTACGCCATGGATCGGAACGGTAAGGATATCAGTCTTGCGGAGTTCACCGCCAAGGGTATCGAGCTTCTGGATAATCCTCAGGGCTTTTTCATGATGGTGGAGGGCGGCAAGATCGACTGGGCCTGTCACGCCAACGATGCGGTGGCTTCCATTATGGATACCCTGGCTTTCGACGATGCGGTGAAGGTGGCCCTCGATTTCTATCGGAGACACCCCGAGGAGACCCTGGTGGTGGTCACGGGGGATCACGAAACCGGCGGACTCACCCTTGGTTTTGCGGGTACCCAGTACGAGACGTATTTTCTGGAGCTTCAGGGGCAGAAGTGTTCTTATGAGGTCTTCGACGCTACCCTGGATGCGTACCGCAAGGCTCACGGCGGAACCGGTGCACCGGCTCCGGCTTTCGAGGATATGATTCCCCTGGTGAAAGAGACTTTCGGCCTGAGCATTCTCCCGGATGCCGAAAGGGCGGAACTTGAGAAAAAGGCTGCCGAGGGAGACGAAAAGGCCAAGGCGATCCTTGCGGGAGCCCTGAAGCCTTTCGAAGTGAAGGATCTTCGGGAAGCTTTCGTTGCCAGCATGAAGGGTGAAAAGGCGGGGTCTTCCAACGAGGAGGAATACCTTCTCTACGGCGGTTACGAACCTTTCAGCGTTACCATTACGCACATCCTCAACCGGAAGGCTGGGCTTGCCTGGACTTCCTACTCCCACACGGGAGTTCCCGTGCCCGTTTCCGCCATCGGAACCGGGGCGGAGAACTTCAACGGTTACTACGATAATACCGACATCTTCACCAAAATGGTTTCTCTCATGAATCTGTAGCGTCCCTCTTTTCCAGGTTTTCCTTTTTCCCCCAACCTTCGGGGGCGGAGATTCCTTCGCCCCCGAACTCCCTTTATTTCTAGGTTTTGCAGAAAAGGAGTTGACCGAAACCATGTCGGGCAGCCTTATGACGGAGCGGTATCGGGATGCGTTTTTTTGTTCGGTAATTATATTGTTTTGTGCGGTGCTGTTGTTTCTTCCCACAGGATTCGAAGAGCGCATTTCCCCGGAGGTACATAATGCCCGGGGAATGGTGCTCGAAACGGAAAACTCCGGAGTGCGTCAGTGCGGCATTGTTCGCACGGGAACCCAGGATCTGCAAGTGCGTATTCTGAACGGTCCCTGGAAGGGGGAGGTGGCGGATGCGGAAAACCTCCTTACGGGAAAGTTGGAGCTGGACTCGTTTTACGCTCCGGGACAAAAGGTGTTGCTTAATATCGCATCCCGGGATGGAAAGCTTGGCGTGGTCCGAGCCGTGGGGCTTTACCGATTGAACCTGGAAGGTTGGCTTTTTGCCCTCTTCGGAATCGGCCTGATTCTTCTCGGAGGTATTACGGGGTTCAAGGCCCTGCTTTCTTTTGTCTTTACCGTATTGCTTCTCTGGAAGGCCATGATTCCTCTCTTTCTCAAGGGATACGATCCTATTGTAATCTCTCTGGGACTTCTCACTCTTCTTACGTCCGCCATTATTTTTCTTGTGGGGGGATGCCGTAAAAGAGGAGTGACAGCCTTTTTGGGGGCTCTTCTGGGTCTTCTTCTTACCTGTGGTTTGGCGCTTTTCTTTTCCCGGCCCTTCGGGCTTTCCGGAGCGGTGCGTCCCTTTGCGGAAATTCTTCTCTATTCCGGTTTTGCCCATTTGAATCTTACAAGGCTTTTCCTGGCGGGAATCTTTTTCGCCTCCTCCGGAGCGGTAATGGATCTTGCCATGGACATCGCCTCCGCCATGGATGAAATCGCCTATCATAAACGGGACATCTCCCGGTGGCAGCTTTTTCGTTCGGGGCTCTCCGTGGGGCGGTCGGTTATCGGCACCATGACCACCACTCTCGTACTGGCCTACTCCGGAGGATATCTCACCATGCTCATGTATTTCATGAGCCAGGGCATTCCAATGGCGAACATTCTGAACCTCAACTACGTGGCGGCGGAGGTGTTGCACACGCTGGTGGGGAGTTTCGGGCTGGTTACGGTGGCTCCCTTTACGGCTCTGGTGGGGGCCTTCCTCTTTGCGAATCCCTTGAAAAAAGAAATCCCCGTTGCCGAGGGAGAGCCCCGGAAACTTGTGAAATCTCCTTTATAGAAAACAGTCTTTTTGCCGTATAATGGGCGGAATTGAGCAACCTTAGAGTGCTTGCATTCCATACTTCCGGGGAATCCGAACGAGGAGGGGTACCGATGAACATCCACGGAGCATACGAACAATTTTTTTCCGGAACCGAGCGGGCTTTTGTAAGCCCCACTCTGGGGTCGGTTTCCCTGGAGGATATGCTTCACCGTATCGGAACCCTGGCGGAAGAACGGGGCATTGCTCCCCACATCGTCATCGGGGCTGATTCTCAATGTCACGGGGAGGATATCTGTTTCGTCTGTGCCGTAACGGCTCACTATGCTCCTTGGGGGGGCATTTTTTTTTACCGCCGGGAGATGACCCATCAAGCCATGAGTTTTGCCGAGCGGCTTTTTCGGGAAGCCCTTCTCTGTCTCGAAATGGCGGAGACTCTGAAAAAAAGCGGAAACGGCGCCTTCGGAAAAAGCGACGCTTCTCCCTGGGAAATTCATCTCGATCTCGGTGAAGGCGGCAAGAGCCGTCAGATCCTGGCTTCGGTGGTGGGAATGATTCGCGGAAGCGGCTACATCTGCCGCACCAAGCCCCAGGCCTGGGGAGCCTCCAAGGTGGCGGATCGGTACAGCAAGTAGTTTTTGCAGAACCGCAAGGCTCCTGTGACAGAAGAGCAATCCTTTTCCGGTAGCATGAAAACACTTCTTCGCAAGCGAGGAAAAATCTGAACGTAAGGAGTGTTGTCAGGTGGTGCGAAAAATGGGATTTTTAGGGCTTTTGGGGGTTTTGCTGGCTTTTTCCGGAGCTCTGCCGGTTGCGGCGGCGGAGCCGGATTGGCTGATTATCGGTCATCGCGGAGCATGCGGGCATGTGCCGGAGCATACTCTTGCCTCATACACCTTGGCCATCGAGATGGGAGCGGATTTCGTGGAACCCGACGTGGTTTCCACCAGAGACGGAGTTCTTATCTGCCGGCATGATTGCGAGCTGGGAAGCACCACGGATGCGGGAGAAAAATTCCCCGAGCGGAAAAAGACCGTTACCATCGACGGTAACGAAATGACCGGATGGTTTGCGGAAGATTTTACGCTGGATGAAATTAAAACCCTTCGGGCCAAGGAACGCCTGGAATTCCGGGATCACTCCCGGGACGGGCTTTACGAGGTTCCCACCCTCCAGGAAGTTCTCTCTCTCGTGAAAGAGAAGAGCCGGGAAAAGGGGCGGGAGATCGGAATGTATCCCGAGACCAAGCATCCTTCCTATCACGATGCCCTGGGGCTTTCTCTGGAAGAACCTCTGCTGGAAATCCTCAAACAGAACGGCTATTCCTCCGCATCGGATCCCGTGATCATTCAGTCTTTCGAGGTTGCCAATCTCAAGGAGCTTCACGAAAAAACGGGGCTTCGTCTGGTGCAGCTCTTCGACGAATTCCATCTGCAGCCCGGGTGTCTTCTTGCGGCGGGAAAGAAGGGGACCTACGGGGATATGGCCACTCCCGAGGGTTTCCGTGAAATCGCAACGTATGCCTACGGTGCGGGACCCTGGAAAGAAAGCATTCTGCCCCGGGACACGAACAATCACCTCCAGGAAGCTTCCACCTTCATCAAGGATGCCCATGAAGCGGGTTTGAAGGTGCACATTTACACCATGCGGAACGAGAATTCCTATCTTGCGGAGGAATATGCGGGGGATCCCCGGGAGGAGTACCGCAAGTGGATTCGCATGGGAGTGGATGGATTCTTTACGGATTATCCCGATACGGCGGTTCAGGTGAGGAACGAGGCCCTCTGAGGCACCGTCCTTTCCGGAGAGCATCGGAAAAGAGCGAGGTCCCTCGATTTTTTGATAGAGGGTTCCTCGCTCTTTTCGGGGAAATTTTCGAAGAGAGCTTTTTTCTGTTTCGTCAAAGGTTCCTCAAAATCCACGAAACGATGATGCCCACGCTTTGAAGTACGGGTTCCTCCGGAGGCGTGTCTGATTTCGCTCCCGAATAGCTTACGATTCCGTAAGAGGGCAGGGTTCGGGGAAGATCCAGATGCATGGGAATTGAAAGAGGATACATTCCCATGTGCAGGCCGTAGGTTATCAAAGATTGGAGGCAAAGATGGGCTCCTCCTTCGGAGGTTCCCGCCGTGGAGAAGGGAAGCATTCTCTTGCCCCGGAGTTTCGCCTGGGGCCAGTAGATTCCCGTACTGTCGAGAAAGCTTTTCATTTCTCCGGACATGTTTCCGAAATAGGTGGGGCTTCCCAAAAAGATCAGATCCGATTCCAGAAGATTCTCGGGAAGCGCGGTAGGAAGTTCTTCGATTTGGGGGAGTATGGCGGCGATGTGAGGAAAGAACGGAAGCAGATTTCGGGCATCCCCATCATGGATTCGATAGAAGGATGCATTGATCCCCTCCCTCACAAGATGCCGATGGATTTCCCGCCCCAGGAAGAAGGTGTTTCCCGAAACGCTGTGTACGATGACCGTGGCTTTCACAAAAAGACCTCCTCGAGTTGTTGCCGAAACTGACGGAAGCAAATTCCCTTGGCTTGACGAATTCGTTTCTCGGATATTATAGGAGAGCCCGGAAAATTCACAAAGCGAAAAAGCCCCCGTCCTTTCGGGGGCTTTTTCGCGGATCTGATTGCTGTCTTCGTGAAGAGTGTGAAGAGTACCCTAGGGATTCTGGGGGGTCTCTTCTGCGGTGGGGGCGGAGGTCTCGGATCCGTCGAGTTCTACATTGATGCTGCTTTCCAGCATGTCCAGCATGGGAGATCCGAACTGTCCCTTCCAGAACTCTCCGATAGCCTGCCAACGGGTCTGAATCTCTTCGGAAAGAATGCCCCGGAAGAGGGCGAGGTGTGTTTCCTCGAGATTTTGGGCTTCCGCGAAGAAGCCTTCGGTGGTTTCCGTAACGTGCTGATGGGTCAGGAGAATGCCGTGTCCGATATCTCCCGCGGCATCCCCCGCCAGCATGGTCCAGAGGTTATGCTGTTCCAGCAGATCCAGCAGAAGGGAATCCACCGCGAAAATGTCCAGGTAGAACCACCCCATGCGCTCTCCCTTGGCCTGGGCGAGTTCCTGCATTCGGGGGCTCGCCTGGCTGGGAGCATTGACCTTGGAGGGGTCCAAAAAGCCCACGTAGAGATCGGGGCCCTTGGCGCCGAGAAATGCCGTGGCGGGCATGTTCATGCCGTAAAAGACATCCCATTCGGGAACGTCCATCTTCTGGAAGGGCAACCCTCCCGCCTCGGTGATCATGGCGGCGGCGATTTCCACCACGTTCTGGGCCGCATTTTCCCGCCCTTTCAGCACGAGGTAGCCTCCGGGAAGCGGAAACGGCGCGAAGAGGGTAGCCGCTTCGCCTCCCAGGACGAAGTGGAAGGATCCCGTCAACAGGTCCGCAATGGTTTTTTCGGAAAGCCCCATGCCGGAAAGCATGGCGAAAGCTTCATCGTAGAGGGGGGTGATCTCTTCTTTTCCCATAAGGCTCAGGAGGGTTCTCTTGAGGGCCATGAAATCCGTATTCGCCGCCAGAGCGAGCAAGGTACGGCCACCTCCGATGAGAGGAGTTTCGTTGGCGAGAGGAGAGATGGAGTCGAGAACTGCCTTGTCGAGCCAGGCCTTGGCGGCGGTGGAAAAGGCCTGGAGATCCCACTGGGTCTCTCCGTTGCCGAAGGAGATTTCCCCCGCGATGCTATCGTGAAGGAAGATGGGCATTTCGTTTCCGAGAAGCCCGATCTGGGTGAGTCCGCCGTCATCGAAAAGGATGTAGTTCGGGAGGTTCGCGAAGCGCCGCTGGGGTTGGAACCGGGCGGTTTCATTCTCCAGGGCCTTGAAAGAGACCCGGAGATTGTCCTCGGTGTAGGCGAAGAGCAGCAGATTGTCCCGGGCGGTGAGAAAAATCCGGGCCATGGGATCGTAGGGATCCAAAACCAGGGTGTAAACCTGTCCCACCCCTTCCACTTCTTCGGGGCCCTTTACGAGGACATCCTCCTCGTTCCAGAGGGCCAGGTCCTTTTCATCCAGTTCTCCCCGGGCGATATGCCCGAGCCACTCCGAAGCTTCCGGGGCGTACCCGAGAATGCCCTGTACCTGGAGAACTCCTCCGTTGAAACCCGCCGCAAAGGCCAGGCTGCGAATTTTGTAAGGCTGGAACCATGCGGCCAGAGGGCTTCCCTGTTCCATCCCCGAGGGACTGAACTTCCGGGTGGCCTCGATGAGAGAACCCAGGTTGGGAAAGGATGCGATAAAGTGGGGAGATCCGGGTTCCCAGGTATTCAGAGCTTGAGAAGCCTCAAATTCCTGAGCTGCGATGGGGGGAGTAAAGAAAAGGGCAAAGGCCAAAAGAATGAGTGCGGGAATACTGAAATAAAACGGTTTTCGCATGACAGCAATTCCTCCTTTTATGGTGTACAATCACTGTGCAGCACCATCAGGCTTTTTGCATGATGGCGGAATGCATAAAAGAATAATAGCACAGCCCCGGAAAAGAAGAGAGGTCCTCATGTGTCTTTTACGGCGAAAAATATGAAAAATACTTTCTTTTTTTGCCTTCCTTCCGTGGGTGTGGCATAATTTTTATGCTCTGCAAAGAAAAACATACCATACCTTCCTTGGAGCGTGATGAATTATGCAGGAAACGATGAATTTCAACGCGGTACTTTCTCGGCGCGGTACGGGATCGTTAAAGTGGGATACGGGAAAGGCGGATCTTTTCCCCATGTGGGTGGCGGATATGGATTTTCCCGCTCCTCCCGAAGTGCGCAAGGCTCTGGAAGAACGAAGCGCTCACGGAATTTTCGGTTACGGTGCTCCGGGGGAGGATTTCTTCGCCGCCCCTGCGGCGTGGCAGGAGAAGCGTCATGGTTTGAAGTGCTCCCCCGAATGGCTGGTATACGCTCCTGGAGTGGTAACCGCCCTGGCCTTCATTCTTCAAGCCCTTACGGCGGAAGGGGATGGAATTATCCTTCAGCCCCCGGTGTACTATCCCTTTTACGGAGTGATCCGGGATAACCGTCGGCAGATCGTGCAGAACCCCCTCCGTCTGGAAGATGACCGCTATGTCATGGATTTCGAGGATCTCGAGAAACAGGCTTCCCGCAAGGATGTAACGGCGTTGATGCTTTGCAGCCCTCACAATCCCGTGGGGCGGGTCTGGACCGAAGAGGAGCTTCGTCGGGCCGGGGAGATTTGCGCCCGCCACGGAGTGTTGGTAATTACGGATGAAATTCACGAAGATCTGGTGCTTCCGGGATACCGGCATCGTCCCTTCGCCTCTCTGGGAGAGGATTTCGCGGCCAATTCAGTTACCTGCGTGGCTCCGAGCAAGACCTTCAACCTTGCTGGGCTTCAATGCTCCTTCATCATCGTTCCCGACGAGGCGAAGCGGAGCCGGGTAAAGGGTGCTCTGGACGCGGCTCATTTGAGTCGCCCCAACGTCTTCGCCCTGACGGCGGCTCCCGTGGCCTTTCGGAAATGCGCCTACTGGGTGGACGCGCTTATGGAATATGTGGCGGGAAACGTGGCCTTCCTGAGAGATTTTCTGGCCCGAAATCTTCCCCAGGCCCGGCTTATGGAACCCGAGGGAACCTACCTCGGCTGGGTGGATTTCCGGAATTACGGACTTTCCAAGGAGGAACTCGAAAAACGCATGCTCGAGAAAGGCAAGGTGTGGCTCGACGAGGGATACATCTTCGGGGATTCAGGAAGCGGCTTCGAGCGCCTCGTGCTGGCGTGCCCCCGGGCTCTTCTCGAAGAAGGGCTGGAGCGCATGGAAAGGGCCATAAAGGGATGAGCAATCCGAGGCTCTTTCGGAGATTTGCGGGGTGCCTAGCGGGAGGAATGCTTCTTCTGACAGGAGTTCTCCTTTCCCCTCTCTTTGCGGAAGAGCCTCTGGAGGATCTGAAACGCATTCCCCAGCGTCCGGTACACTATCTTTCCCGGGAATGCGATGTCCCGTTGGTTTCGCCGGAGGAACAATCCCGGGCTTACGAGGACTTTCGGAATCGTTACTTCGCTCCCTGGAACGAAGATTTTTCCGTCTCCAGCGGCGATGCGCTCTGGCCCTTCGACTGGCTGGAAAAGCGTGAAATTTTCGGGGAAAATCTTCTTCCTCGAAACGCTTCCTGGCTGGCACGGCAACGGCATAATGCCCGTCTCGAAGCGGCGGGAGAACTCGGCTGTCCCGGAATTACCGTACAGGAGACGGATCTCCGGCTCTTTCCCACCCGGGAGCCCGCCTTTTTCGACCCCCTTCGGGCGGGGGAGGGATATCCCTTCGATTACCTTCAGAACTCCACCCTCAAACCTCTGGAACCGGTATCTATATCCCATGTCTCCGAGGATGGGGGATGGTTTTACGTCAAGGGGGGCTTCGCCTCGGGCTGGGTGGATGCCCGACATCTGGCTTTCGTCTCCCCCGAGATGAGCCGCACCTGGAAGGTTTTGCCCCAGGCGGTGGTGGTGCACGAAAAAACCTCTTTGAAGGACCCCCAGGGGAACTATCTCGGCATGGCGAAAACGGGCACCCTCCTTCCCCTGGTGCGTAGGCCCCTTCCGGGGGAATCCTTCGCGGTGCTGGGAGCGCGTCGGGGTTTTCGGGGCGAGGCGATTCCTTTGGAATGTTCCCTTTTACGGGAGAAAGGGGAGATTATGCCCCTGGCCTTCACGGAATGGAACGCCATGAGAATTCTCGAACAGCTTCAGGGAGAAATCTACGGCTGGGGGGGATTGGTGCAGAACCGGGATTGTTCCGCCACGGTGCGGGATTTCTTTCTTCCCTTCGGACTCTGGCTTCCTCGGAACTCCCGGTTCCAGGCCCAGACGGGGCGAATTATGAAGGTGGATGCCCTGGAGCCTCGGGAAAAGGAAATGCTGCTTGCCCGAGAGGGGAAGCCTTTCCGAACTCTGGTGGGTTTGCCGGGGCATATCATGCTTTATGTGGGAAATTACGGAGAAACCCCGGTGGTTTTCCACAACACCTGGGGAATCAAAACTTTGGAAGAGGGACGGGAGGGACGGTATATTATCGGCCGGGCCCTTTTTACAAGTCTTTGGGCGGGGCAGGATCTACCCCGGCGATATCCCGGAAAAAGCCTACTCATTCATAGAATTACGGCCTTTGCCTTTCCCTGGGAGGCGAAGTGATAAGGGAGGAGATAGCATGAGCGGTGCGCGAAGCTATGTGGAGTTTCTGCTGAACGGCAGGGAATTTGCGGTTCCTTTGGAGGATGTACGGGAAATTATCGCCCTTCCGGATATTACTCCCCTTCCCATGGCCTCGGCGAACGTTCGGGGCATGATCAACCTGCGGGGAGAGGTGATGCCCGTGGTGGACCTGGACAGCCGGCTCGGGAGCTACACCGAAAAAAGAGGAGAGCGCAAGGAGGTGCTCATCCTCAATATGGAAGGCTATTCCCTGGGAGTGGTGGTGGAGCAGGCCCAGCAGGTGGTGGAACTGGAAGAGGAGAGCATCGAAATCGAGGAGGGAACCGGAAGGGGCATCGTCCGGGGAGTGGTGCACTACAATGAAAAACTTGTGGTGGTGCTCGATTCGGAACGCATTCTCAATATCGATCGGGAATCCCTGGAGAAAATCCGAAAAAATAGAAAGAAAGAAACTTCGGAATCTCGGGAGCAGCATGGCACCTCCTCCCGGCAGATCGTTACCTTCGATCTCGAGGGAGAGGTCTACGCCTTCCCTCTGGAGGACGTACAGGAAATTCTGCGTTATCAGGATCCCGTGCCGGTACCGGATTCCCCCGCTTTCGTCAAGGGGGTGCTCCACGTGCGGGGAAGCATTCTTCCGGTGCTCTCCCTCCGAAAACGGCTTCAGCTGGAAGATACCTCCTTCCGCCCCGAGGCCGGAAAAATCCTCGTGGGAGATTATGGCTCCTTCCGCATCGGTTTTATCGCCGACGGCATCCGTGAAGTGCTTACGGTGACGGAAAACGAAATCAGTCCTCCCCCCGGAGTGACCCGTTCGGAGACGGGGCCTTCCAGCGTGATCGGCATCGTGCACACCCGGGGGCAGGTAATTGCCCTTCTGGGAAAGGATGGCCTGGTGGATCGGGAGGCCATGGCTTCCATGACCGGGGAGATGCAGAAGGATTCCCTGCTTCGCCAGAGAGGAGAGGAACGGGAAACCTTCGTGGTTTTTCTCGTGGCGGGGCAGGCCATGGGACTTCCCATTACCACCATCCGTGAGATCAACCGGCTGGACGAGATCGCCCGGCTTCCGGGAATGCCCTCCTACGTGGAGGGGGTAATGAACCTTCGGGGAGAGATAGTACCCGCTCTCAGCCTGGCGAAACGGCTTGCCATGGGGTCTTCCGAAAGGGTGGAAGAGAAGGATCGGCGGGTGCTGGTGATCGAAACCGGGGATACCCTGGCGGGATTCATCGTGGATGAAGTCTCCGGAGTGGCGGAGGTGCCCCGCTCGAAAATCGGGGCTCCCCCGCTGCTTCGTGACGCCCGGATGGAGTTCGGAGAGGCTGCGGAAGTGGTACGGCGGGTGGCCCGGATTCGTGAGGAGGATCGGGAGCGGATCATTCTCCTGGTGGACGAGGAGAAAATTCTCTCCCCCAAGGAAGCCCGGGCTTTACGGGAGGCTGCGGGAGCCTGATTTTCGGATTTCCCGGAACCTGGGGCTGTAACGGGAATTGTTCCCGTAATCTTGTAGGATCGAAGGAGGAATCAGGACCATGCGGATCTGGAAACGAAGCCTGGCGGTACTGGGGGCACTGCTCTTCTTCGCGGGGGTTGCCCTGGGAGCGGAGCGGCATTTGAGCTTCGTCACCGTCAACGATATGCACGGGCACATTTTCCCCTACATGGTATCGGTGAAAATCGACGGGGAGAAGCAAAAGGTGGAGGTGGGAGGCCTCGCTCGGTTCGCCACGGTGGTGAACGAGGAGGAACTTGCGAATCCCGGCAACCTTTTCGTGACCAACGCCGGAGATATCAACGAAGGGCCTCTTTACTACTTTTTCCACGGCGGGGCGGAAATCTCCGGATTGAACCAGGCGGGAGTGGAGATCGCCACCCTGGGCAATCACGAGTTCGATCTGGGGGAACCGGTTCTTCTGGAGGCCATGAGCAAGGCGAACTATCCCTTCGTGGTTTCCAATCTGACTCCCAAGGAGGGAACGCTTCCGGAAAAGATGCTTTCCACCTACGTCATGACTGCGGAAAACGGCATTAAGGTCGGATTCTTCGGCCTTCTTCCGGGAGAACTCCACTCCGTTACGGGGGGAGCCGGGCGTTTCGATGTGAACGCGAACTATCCGGAAGTGGCCCGAAAAATGGTGAAAACTTTACGGGATCAGGGATGCCAGGTGGTGGTGGGGCTTACCCATATCGGTTACGGCGAGGATCTCCGGCTTGCGAAAGAGGTGGAGGGAATCGATCTCATTCTTGGAGGGCACAGCCACACCGCAGTGGCGGACAAGGTCGTGGTGGAAGGTCCCAAGAAATGGAAAACCCTGGTAACCCAGGCGGGATCCATGACCCGCTATGCGGGAATCGTGCACCTGGTGGTGGAGAAAAACAAGGTGAACCTGGCAAAGAGCACCTGGGAACTCAAGGAACTGGTGGCCTCCATTTCAGAAGATCCTCGGGTGGTGAAGGCTCTTCTTCCCTTCGAGGAAAAGATCGAGGCGGAACTCGGCAAGCCTTTCTCCACTCTCGCGGTGGATGCGGATGCCCGGAAGGCGGTGGTGCGAGCCCAGGAATCCGCTCTTGGAAACGTATTGGCGGATGCTCTGCGCTGGAAATCCAAGAGCCGCATTGCGGTACTCAACGGCGGGGGCATCCGGGGAGACAAGGTGTATCCTGCGGGGGATCTCTCCTACCGTACTCTTTACGAAATATTCCCCTACGGCAACACCCTTACCATGCTGGATCTCAAGGGTTCCGACATTCGGGAGATCCTCGAAACCTCCGCTTCCGCTCTGGTGGGTTCCGATGACGACTACGACAGCGCTCTGCGTACCCCCACGGGGGGATTCCTCCAGATCTCCGGTCTGAAGGTGGTCTACGATCTGGCGGCGGAACCCACTCTCATCGATAACGACAGCGTGCTCCAGCGCCCCGGTAAGCGCCTGGTCTCCGCGGAAGTGCTTCAGGAGGACGGCACCTGGCTTCCTCTTCGAGATGACGAGGTCTACTCCGTGGCCACCATGAACTGGACCTCCGGCGGAGGAGACAAGTACTACGTCTTCGAGAGATGCAAAAAAGAAGGTGCCGAATACGACAGCCGAGTGATGGATGTGGAGGTTATCGCGGAATATGCTCGGGAGCAGGGGGCATTGACTCCCTATCTGGACAATCGCATCGTTCTTCAGGGAAAATAACGAGAAAAAGAAGGTAATTCCTGCAATCTATGCAAAATAACGGTCCAAAAGGCGGAAGAGGAACCCTTCCGCCTTTTTTCGTAGCCTCTTCAATGGTAGAGTAGAAACCTACATTGTTTTTCTGGAGGGGATGGTCATGGCGACCAAGGTCCTTGTGGTGGATGATGCGGCTTTTATGCGGATGATGCTTTCCAAAATACTTACGGATAATGGCTATGTGGTAGCGGGTGAAGCGGGAAACGGCGCGGAGGCGGTGGAGAAATACGAGGAGCTGAAGCCCGATATCGTTACCATGGATATTACCATGCCCGGAGTTTCCGGTGTCGAGGCGGTACAGAGGATTATGAAGAAAGATCCCGGAGCGAAAATCATCATGGTGAGCGCCATGGGGCAGCAGTCCATGGTGGTAGAGGCGATCCGGGCTGGGGCGAAGGACTTTATCGTGAAGCCCTTCAATGCGGAGCGTATCGTGGATGCCTTTCGAAAAATTACTTCCGTGTAAAAAACCGCCCTCCTTCAAGGAGGGCGGTTTTGAAGTTTTTAGAGCCAGCGAATTCTTCGAAAAAGCCAGAGAAGCAGAACCACCAGCAGCAGGAGAAGCCCCGTAACGAGGAAAAACCCTTGGGGAGCGCTCCCCCAGGGAATTCCCCCCACGTTCATTCCCAGAAGTCCCGTAATGAAGGTAAGAGGAAGAAAAAGGGTGGCCACCACGGAAAGCATGTAAAGGGTCCGGCTGTTCCGCTCGGAAAGACGGCTTTCCAGCTCGTCCTGGGTGACCGCCGCATGATCTCGGAGGGCATCCAGGTCCTCCACATATCGGGTGATTCGATCTCCTTCCTCTCGAAGTCGGGCTCTATCGGGAGGTAGGAGCCAGAAAAGCTCCTCTCTCTGGAGGTGGAGCAGCGCTTCCCGCTGGGGAGTGAGATAACGGTGCATGCGAAGGGTCTGGCGCCGCAGACGGTTGATTTCACTGCGCAGCAGGGAAGAGATTTCCGAGAGCACTCGGTCCTCCAGATCATCCCCTACCTCCTCCAGCTCCGAAACCAGAAGCCCCATGCGCCGGTTCAGCAGATTGCAGAGACGAGCGAGAAAGGCTCCGGCATTTTCGGGACTTTCCCCTTCTGCGATGGCGGTGCGCAGATCCTCCAGGGCCATGACTTTTTGAAAATGTACCGTAATGATCCGTTTTTCCTCTGCCCAGATTCGAAGGGAGACCATGTCCTCGGGGTCCTCTCCGGGATTCGTGTTGATTCCCCGAAGCGTAAGGAGCAGAGCTTTTTTCGAAGGAAGTCCCAGACTTCGAGGGCGGGTTTCCTCTGCGAGAAGAGCTTCACTGTAAAGCGGTTCCAGGCCGCTTTCCTCCTCGAGCCATTTCCGGGCTTCCTGGTCGGTACCCTCCAGATCTATCCAAAGGACATCTTCGCCGAAGGAGTTCGTACTTCTCTTGAGGAAAAGCGAATCAAGACAGAAGCTCATAAGAGATACTGCTCCCTTCTTTTGTCAACAATATCGAAATTTTCTTCTCACTCACTATTTTTCCCGTTGAATCTTTCCGATTCCGAGGCTGACCAGATAGCCGATTCCCGCCAGGAGAACGATAATCGGACCGCTGGAAAGATTGAGATAGTAGCTTAGTCCAAGCCCCGCTCCTGTAAAGAAAAGACAGAGAACCACCGCCAGGATCATCATGGGAAGAAACCGTCGGGTGTATTGAGCCGCCACCGCTGCAGGAAGGGTGAGCAAAGCCACTACGAGGATGATTCCCACGATGCGCACCATGAGCACCACCGTAAGGGCGGTGAGGCAGAGCAGAAGGAGATGCAGAAACTCCACGGGAATACCCCGAAGAAGGGCGAACTCCGCATCGAAGGCTGTGGCGAGAAGTTGACGATACCAGAGAGCCACCACCCCCAGAATGAACCCGTCCAGAAGAAGCACCGTGTAAAAATCCTCCGGAGAGATCAGAAGGATGTCCCCGAAAAGATAGCTGCTGGCGTTGAAGTATCCCGGCGTGAGGTCCAGAAGCAGCAATCCCCCCGCCATGCCTATGGCCCAGAGTGCTCCGATCACCGTATCTTCCCGCTCGTGGAAGCGCAGGCCGATCCATCCGATGAGCAGTGCCGCTCCCAGGGCCACCGTCAGGGCTCCCGAAAGGGGGCCCGCCCAGGAGATCTCCCATCGGTACTGAAGATAGAGCCCCAGGCCGATCCCTCCGAAGGCGCAGTGAGCGATGGCCCCCGCGAGATAACTGATGCGTTTTGTTACCACGAAGGTTCCGATCACGCCGAAGGCCACCGAGGCGAGGGACCCCACGCCGAGAGCGAGCCAGAGAAAGGTGTAGCTCGGATCCCTCAAAAGTCCCGCAAGGCTATGCATGAGGTTCTTCTCCGGCAAAGCAGGAGCTGTAGCGCTTGTCGTGCCGCACCACCCGGTAGTTTTTTCCGTAGAGATCCTGAAGGTGGCTTCCCGAAAGCTCTTGGGTGGGATGCATGACCACCTGGCGGTTTACGCAGATTACGCTGCGCACCACCGAGGAGACAAACCCCACGTCGTGGGAAACCAGAAGAATCGCCATGGTTTGGTTCAGCTCCCGAAGAATGTGCAGAATTTGCTCCCCCGTATCGGGATCCACGTTGGCGGTGGGCTCGTCCAGCAGGAGGAGTTCCGGATTGCCGCAGAGAGCCCGGGCGATGAGAACCCGCTGCTGCTGCCCTCCCGAAAGAGCCCGGAAAGATCGATGCTCCAGGTCGTAGAGATGTACCTGTTCCAGAGCTTTTCGGGCCGCTTCCAGATCCTTCCGGGAATATCCTCCCCAGGTCTTGCCCTGGAGCCTTCCCGTAAGTACCACATCCAGCACGGATATGGGAAAGGCCCGATCGAAAAGAGCGTGCTGGGGTGTGTATCCTACGCGATAACGGTTTCCCTCCGGAGAGGCTCCGAAAAGGAGCACCCGTCCCTCCCGGGGGGTAAGCAATCCCAGAGCCAGCTTGAGAAGAGTCGTCTTTCCTCCTCCGTTGGGGCCGATGACGCTGGCGAACTCTCGGGGGCCGATGGAAAGATTGACTCCTTCCAGGACTCGTCTGGTTTCGTAGCCGAATGAGACGTCATGAAATTGTAAAATCGAAGCCGTTTCTGAGATCACCTGACGAATGCTCCTTTCATGGGATTTCCTTTTTTTCGATCAGGGTGTTTCCAGTTCCGCCCGAAGAATTGCCCCCATGGTCTGGAGATAGGTTATGTAGTCCTGAGGAAAAGGTTCGAAGGAAAGAACTCTGGCTCCTATGGCGGAAGCTATGGTGCGGGCCGTGCGCTGATCGAACTGAGGCTGGGTGAAGATGGCCCGGATCTTTTCTTCCCGAGCGGTCTGGATAAGGGCTGTCAGATCCTGTCCCCGAGGAGGTTTTCCCTCCCGTTCGATTGCCATCTGGCGCAATCCGTAGGCGTCGCAGAAATAGCCGTAGGCGGGATGATAGACGAGAAGAATTCTCCCCTTTACGGGAGCCAGGATGCTCTGAAGATAGCCGTGGAGCACCTCGAGCTGATCCGTCAACGTTTGGGCGTTGGCGGCGTATTCCTTCGCGTGAGCCGGATCGAGTTCCTGGAGGGTATCCGCCATGGTATTCGCCATGATTGCCATATTGAGAGGAGCCATCCAGACGTGAGGATCGTATCCCTGGAGGTTCGCGAAATCCTCCTTCTCGGGAGATGACGGCTTTGCCCGGTGATCCTGCTCCGTATGCCCTTCCTGTTCATGCTCATGTACGGCTTCGTCTCCGTGAGAATGTCCCCCCTGCATGGTCCGGAGAGAGAGCCCCGGTTGCAGCGACACCATGTGCAGTTGTTCCGAGCTTTTCAAGGCTTCCAGCACATTTTTTTCGAGGGGGAGTCCGAGATAGAAGAAACATGAGGCTTCTCCCATTTCTCGAAGCTGTCCCGGAAGGGGAGCGTAGGTATGGGGATCCCGTCCGGGGGGAAGCAGGGTATGTACCGCCACGAACTCTCCTCCGATGGATCTGGCGAGAAATTCCAGAGGCGGAATGGGAACCACCACATGAAGAGGGTCCTGTATGGAAGCTTCCGCTGAAGGCAGGAAAAATCCCCAGAAAAGAAAAAGAGCGCAAAGGATAGAACCGATTCGTTTTACCATTGTTGCACCTCCGATGAGAAA
The DNA here is from genome assembly GCA_963666395.2 of uncultured Aminiphilus sp. Lineage (GTDB taxonomy): Bacteria > Synergistota > Synergistia > Synergistales > Aminiphilaceae > DAIPKP01. The sequence continues at coordinate 11,770 of CAXXQU010000002.1, read as the reverse complement.
AAGTATTGGAACTTCCGGAGAGGATATCACAAGTTAGATTGCAAGAACATATGTGGAACCGAAATTATTTTTGAAATCTGCTCTTTTTTCGTTTACATCGTATTTTACGGGAAAAAAGAAAGTATATTCCCGGACCATACGCCAGAAGGGCTACGGAAAGCCCCGCAATGATAGCACAGTAGGTGAAGAAGGGGGCGCAGCACTCCTGACGATGTCGGGCGAGCACGTGGCTTGGAAGGGCCACGAGAAGCTCCAGAATACTCCCCCGAAGAAGACGGGAGGTAATCCAGGAGAGCGAGGATTCGGGATCTTTCTCCGAGAGGTGATGGTAGAAGAGGTATCCCCAGAAAATCCAGAAAAGCCCCGGAAAGATCAGGACCGGCCAGGAATAGAGAAACGTGCCCCCTCGCTTTTCTCCCAAGATCAGAAGGCCCAGAGAAAGGAGAAATCCTAAAAAAAGCAACCCCATGGGAAGAGATCCCAGAATCGCCGCCGTCAAGAGGCTGCGCCGTCTTCGGGGGCGTTCGGAATCGTTCCGGGGAGGGAGAAAAAGGAGAACTCCTTCGGCAAGCATCAAGGGGAGTATCACGAAACCGGAAAAGAAAAGAAGCATTCCCCGGGAAGAGCGAAAATCTTCGAAAAACGCGATATCCCCCCAAAGGAAAAGTCCGAAAAGAAACATGCCGAGTACGCATAACCCGTAAAGTCCTACCGTGAGTACCATCCAGCGTTTCATAAAAATCCCTTCCTTTCCTGGAACGGTGCGGCGAAGAACGCGCTTCCGGATGTTTTTGGAGAGAGTTCTCATGATGTATGGATTCCCTCCGCTCCGGCGTGGACGAACCCTTTTCTTGCTTTGTCGCTTCGGCTCGTCGTCTTCAGCATGGTATGGCCCGATAAAAAATCTTATACCACATAAATCGGATTTCCGAATTTTTTCTTGACAAGCACGTTTCTTTTTGTATTATGGATCTTGGATCCAAAATCCAAAAACTCCTTCGGAATATCCTCTATATTCCGGAAGAATTCCAAAAAATGCACGGTTCGTCCCGTTTCAGGAAGGAGATAGACATTTTGATCGATGCCCACATGCACGTTTTCGATATCCAACAACTTCGGCCTTCGCCGACAAAACTCCGCTATGTACCCGAGAAGAGCGCTTCTTTCGAGGAGTATCATATTTTGGCAGAGCCTCGGGGTATAACGGGCTGCCTTGTGGTGCAGCCGAGTTTTCTCGGAACCCACAACGGCTATATTTCCCAGTTTCTGAATGCGGAAAAGGAGATTTTCGGGGTCGCCGTGGTGGATCCGGAAATTTCCTTTCCGGAGCTGAAAAGCCTTTTCCATCGAGGTTATCGGGGAATTCGATGGAATCTGGTACAACAGTCCGAGGAGGCTCTGGATTTTTCCGGTCCGGTTTTCAGGAATCTCTGGAATTATCTGAACGAGCTGGATATGCACGTGGAGCTTCACGTGGAGGGGTATCGTCTCATGAAAGTGCTGGAACAGATCTCTCCTCAGGTGAATAGAATCGTGGTGGATCATTTTATGCGCCCCTACGAAGGTTTTCCGGGAACCTTCCGAAAAATTCCGGATCTCTATCGGAATGTCAAGCATTACGTGGATCTCGAAAAAATATGGGTGAAAGCCTCCGGAGCCTATCGGGTTTTTCCCGATCTTCCCCATGCCGAGGCGGTACGGTATTGCTCGGATCTTGCGGCCATGCTGGCAGTGATGCTGAAAGACCATCGTATTCTCTGGGGAAGCGACTGGCCCTGTACGCAAAACGAGGGAAAAATAGAGGGAGCCACTTCGGAGGAAAAGTACGCCGCTCTTCGGGAGACCCGGGAAATCTGGTCCCGAAAGGGGGTGTTCTTCGATCCCGATAAAGCTTTTGAGTCTTTGATACAAAGGGTTGGTGCGGAAAGTGCGTGTCGCTAGAGTGCGTGTTGTCGAAGAAATGCGGATCAATTATGAAAGAGAGGTTTTGCGCTATGAAACGAGGAAAGTTGTGCGCCCTGGGGATGTTTTTGCTGATTCTGTGCGGAGGAGCCGCCTTCGGAGCCTATCCGGAAAAACCCATAACCCATATCGTTCCCGCCTCCGCCGGAGGAGGATGGGATACCTCCAGCCGTATCGTGACGGATCAGTGGGGAGAAATCCTCGGCAAGCCCTTCAAGTACAGTTACATTCCCGGAGCCTCGGGAATGATCGGTATGAAAAAGCTGGCGGCCACTGGGGAAAATGGTTACGAGACGGGAATTATCACCTTCAACATGGTGAACATGGCGGACCGTTTTCAGAAAGGTGCCGGAGCAAATTGGAACGACCTGGCCTTCGTGGGGAACATCATTACCGATCAGGATGCGATTTTCGTGCATAAGGATTCTCAGTTCCAGACACTGCAAGATCTTATCGAATACGGCAAAACCTCGGAAAAGCCTCTTCGGGTAGGAACGGCGCATCCCCAGGCGGTATCCACCCTGGCAGCGCTTCTCTTCATTCGTGAGACCGGAATCAATGCCACGGTGGTCTCCTTCAATGGCGGCTCCGCCTCCCGGAAGGCTCTGGCGGGAAAACACGTGGATATGATCGTCAGCGCCTCGGCCTCGGCGGTTTCCATGAAGGATTTTTTCCGGGGGCTGGGAGTGTTCGCGAAGGATAACAAGGCGGCGGGGATCTTCGAGATGCCCACCATGGGGGAAGCGCTGCCGGATATTTTCTTCCCCTCCTTCCTGGAACCCTTCGGTATCGTGGTGGCCCGGAGCTTTAAGGAAAAACATCCCGAGGAATATGCAACTCTGGTGGCATCCTTCGAAAAGGCCATGACCGGCGAAACGGCTGTGGCCAAGGCAAAGCCTTTGGGCATGGATAAATTCCTCGATTACTGGACTCCCGAAGAGTGCCAGGATTTCGTGGATGCCTTCGATGGCATCCTGGATCAGTACGGCGATCTTTTACAGAGGTAGCGTAGAATGAAAGGGCTCGATAAGGGGGAATTGGTAGTTCCCGGATTGATGATCGCCTTTCTGGCAGCCTATCACGTACAGGTGCATTCCCTTTCGCCGGAAGTGCTTCTCTGGCCCCGAATCGTTACGGTATTGCTCGTGCTGCTTATGGGGGCGGTATTCCTGCAGATTCGGGGAAAGGAAAAGGGAGCCTCGGACAAGAAGTCCTTGAAGAAGCCCGCAGTGCTTTTCGTCATAACCCTGGCCTATCTCGGAAGCATGCCCTTTCTCGGGTATTCCCTGGGAAGTTTCCTGTTTCTTTTCGTGACCATGCGATTTCTCGGAACTCCCGCAAGGCGGGGCCTCCTTATCGCGCTCGTGCTCACTCTGGTGCTTCACGGAGTGATGATTTCTCTCATGGATCTTCCCCTTCCCCGGCTGGTTACGCCCCTGGGAACTTTGTAGGAGGTGGATGCGGTGGATTACGAACTTTTCAGTCATGCCCTGGGGGTGGTCTTTCAGCCGGAGATTCTGGCGTATCTCGTGGCGGGGCTTCTGTTGGGCTTTCTTATCGGAGCGGTACCGGGGTTCAATGACACCAATATCCTCGCCATGGTGCTTCCCTTTACGGTCTATCTCGGGCCTCTCAAGGCGGTTATTCTCATGATGGCGGTCTTCGGAGGCTCCCAGGCGGCGGGACCCATTCCCGCCATTCTGATGAACATGCCCGGCACCCCCTCTGCGGCGGCCACATGCCTCGACGGATATGCCATGACGAGAAAGGGGCTTGCCCGGAAGGCTCTCGGAGCCTCTCTTCTCGCCTCTACCCTGGGAGGTATCTTCGGAGCTCTGGCCTGTGTTCTGCTGGGGCCAGTCATCGGAGCCTACGCCCTTACCTTCGGACCTCCGGAGATGTTCATGCTCTCCCTCTTCGGGCTTTCCGCAGTGGCCACTTTGGCGGGTAAAAATCCTCTCAAGGGCCTTCTTTCCGCAGTTTTCGGGCTTCTCGTGGCCACGGTGGGCATGGAAACCCAGATAGGGGCTCTCCGGAGCACCTTCGGATTCATGGAACTCTACGACGGATTTCCTCTCATACCGGTTCTTCTCGGGCTTTTCGGCTTTGCGGAGCTTTTCGACATGGTGAACGAGGAGAGCGTGGTGGAGAGCGCCGCCAGAACCAACGCTCCGGAAAGCGCCCTTCTGGGAGGTATGAAGGAAGCCCTTCGGTACAAGCTCAGCATGTTACGGTCCGCGGTTATCGGGCTTATCATCGGGATCATTCCCGGTACCGGTGCCGCCATCGCCTCCTGGATAAGCTACGGTCAGGCGAAACAGTGGTCCTCCGAGGGGGAGAAGTTCGGTTCCGGCAGCACCGAGGCGGTGGTGGCGGTGAGCGCCTGCAATAACGCGGTAACCGGGGGAGCCCTCATTCCCACTCTTACCTTGGGAATTCCCGGAAGCGGTACCACCCTGGTAATCATGACGGCCCTGATGATCAATAACATCCAGCCCGGGCCCTCCATGTTCCGGGAGTTCGCCACGGAAGCCCATGTAATCTTCGCCTCTCTGGTGGTGGCGAACGTGATCATGTTTTTCCTGGGGCTTCTGGCCTTTCCGCTCTTCTCCCGAACCACCTCGGTGCCCACGAGAATTCTCGTGCCGGTGATCGCCCTTTTCAGCCTTACCGGAAGCTTTGCCTTCCGGGGGATGTATTTCGATTTCTTTCTCACCTTTTTTTTCGGCCTCGTGGGATGGCTTCTGAAGAAGTACGGATATTCCGCTCCAGCTTTTCTGCTTTCTCTCATTCTGGGGCGGCTGGCGGAGAACAACTTCATCTGGGCCATTCGCCTGGAGGGAATGGACATGTTTCTGCGTCCCATCACGCTTATGCTCGCCTTGCTCACCCTGGCGACCATAGCGGCTCCTCTGGTGTTGCGCAGAAAGAACGCGAAAGCTTGAGGTTTTTCGCAGATCCGGGAATGAAGAGTTGCCTCCGTCTCGCTGTTTCGTGAGAAAAGCTGTTATGATAAGGGGAGAAATATGCGATCATGTAACATCGTGGAGGACTGAAAAGACATGGAATCCTTCTTTGATGATGAAGGTAGGGTGGTGACGAAGCCCGTAAGGGAGATCGTCTACGAGTACATTCGAAAGGCCATCGTTACGGGAGAACTTCCCCAGGGGCACCGTTTCAAGGATACCGAACTGGCCGCCCGATTCGGAGTGAGTCGCATGCCCGTGCGGGAAGCCCTGCTTCGCCTGGAGACGGAAGGGCTCATCCAGCAGACCCCCATGAAGGGATATGAAGTGGTGAACCTCTCCCTTCAGGATGTGGCGCACATTTTCTCTCTCCGCAAGAATCTGGAGGGGCTGGCGGTGGTGTACGCCTGCCGCCATATCGAGGCGGAGGAGCTTTCCTCCCTGTGGAGACTTGTGGCGCGGGGAAGGATACTCTTTTCGGAAAATCGGGAGGGGCTTCTGGAGCGGTACGTGGAACTTACCCGGGAGTTCAACGCGAAGTTGATCGATTCCTGCGGGGTTCCCCGGCTCATTCATCTTATATGGCAACATCGGGAGCTTCTCGAACGTTTCCATATCGTGGATAAGGTGTTGGATCGGTGCGGGGAAAGTCTCATCGATCATCGCCAGAAACTCCTGGAGGATCTGGAGGAGCGGAATCCTCTGGAGGCCCGCCGGGGTTGGGAGGAACATCTGGATATTTCCATGCGGGCCTATTTCGACTGTGTGGGATGGCCCGAGGATTTGGATTACGTGTAGTAGGTCATTTCGCCTACTCTTTTGTTTTGAGTGGTCGGGAAATTTTTGTGCGAAATCAAAGGGGCATTCCACTCTCATGTTTACACTATGGGCAGGAACGACTCGCTAGGTGGAGCATCTCGGTGAAAGTCGATGTGGAGGGGCAAGCTTGAAAATTCGGGCTTGCCCCTTTCGTTTGTTTCGGTAGTTACCACCGGGGCCGGGGAGGGCCGAAGGTTTTGAGAAAGGTTTGATTCTGTTCGTGAGTTCCCACCACGGCGATGTAATCCTCCGGAAGGAGCAGGAAGGTGCCGTCCAGATTGGAAAAAAGTTCTTCCCCCCGTTTTACCGCCACCACCGAAAGGCCGAAATTCCTTCGTATGGAAGATTCTCCCAGGGTTTGGTGTGCCAGAGGGCATTCTTCCCGGAGGTAGAGCCATTCCAGGTGGATCCGGGAAGTGGCGTTGCGCAGGTCCGCCAGGGCCTTGTGTTCCGGAAGGCTTTCGAGGGAGTCCCAGGAACTCAGTCGTCGAAGGGCCTCGATCTCCCTCTGGACGAGAGTGGCAGGAAGATCCAGCTGCAGCAAGGTCTGCCGGGCCATCTCCAGCCCCGATTCCAGCTCGGGATTGATAATCCGGGTTATCCCGTGTTCCTCCAGGAGGCGGCATTCTTCGGGGCTTTCTCCCCGAGCCATGATGGGGAGAGCGGAATTATGTTTGCGGGCTCTCTTGACCACCTCCAGAGTGTCCATGCGTCCCGAAAGGGTGACGAGAAGCAGCTTGGCTTGGGTCACTCCCGCGGCTTCGAGCATGACGTCCTGCCCCGGGTCCCCGTAGAGGAGAGAAAGTCCCTCCTTTCGCTCTCTCAAGAAAGTGGCGTGATGAGGTTCGAGAATGACGTAGGGATGTTCCAGGCTCTGAAGCACCGAACCTACCCTGGCCCCCAGGGATCCTCCTCCGGCAATGATCACGTGATTCTGAAGGTCCGGAGCCCCGAGGGTTATGGTGGCGGTTCCCGGAGATGTGCGCAGGCGTTTTATAAGGGAGTATGTCGGGGCGGTAAGGCCTGTGGCAAGAGGTCCCAGGAGCATGGAGAGCACCACGATGCTTAGAGCGGTGGCGTAGACCTTCGGATCCAGGCCTCCCGAATCCAGGCCGTGCTGGAGCACGATAAAGGCGATTTCCGAAATGGGAATCATTCCCAGAAACATGGCCAGAGGAATGACGTTGCGGTATCCGAAGAGCCGTCCGGTTCCTCCGAGAAGAATTCCCCGAAGAAAGGTGAGAACTCCCAGCAGAAGCAGAATGATCTTGACGTTCTGAAGCAGGAAGGTGGGATCCAGAAGCATGCCGATGGAGACGAAAAAGAGGAGCCCGAAGAGATCCCGCACGGGAATCAGGTCGTTCAAGGCTGACCGGCCGTAGTCGGATTCGCTCAGCACGAGTCCCGCGAGAAAAGCTCCGAAGGCGAAGGAGAGGTCCAGCCAGTAGGTAACGTATCCCACTCCCAATCCTACGGCGGTGACCGCCAGCACGAAAAGTTCCCGGGATTCCCAACGGGCCACCCGGCGCATAATCAGGGGAAGCACCTGGGAGCCCGCGAAGAGCATGACGCTCACGAAAAGCACCACCTTGAGAAGAGGTTGCAGAATTCCCCAGAGGGAGATCCCGGAAACGCCGAGGTTCATGAGAATGACCATGAAGGGAATAACCAGAATGTCCTGCACGATGGACATGCCCAGCATGACCTGGCTGGAGAGGGTTCCCATCTGCCCTCGGGAGGAGAGGGTTTTCAGAATCACCGCGGTGCTGGAGGATACCATGGCTGCAGCGAACCATAGAGAGGAGTAATTATCCCATTTCAGGCAATGCCCCAGGCCGTAACAGGCCAGAAAGGTGAGTCCCACCTGAAGGGCGGAACCTCCCAGGGCGATTCCTTTGATGGGCTTCAGGCTCTTCAGAGAAAATTCCAATCCCAGCGAGAAGAGAAGAAGGGCCACCCCGATTTCCGCAAGCTGCTCCACCTCGGAGATTTCGGAAACCGTGATGCCCCCCGTAAAGGGGCCCACCGCGATACCCGCCAGGATGTACCCTATAATGAGAGGCTGGTTGAGCCTGCGAGCTCCGAGACCTCCGAGAAGTCCCGCGATAACGATGATAATAAGATCTGTGGCGATGCCCATGGCAATTTCCCTCTTTTCAAAAAACGGTATGGAGTTTCTTCGGGATTTTCCCGGAAAAAATCGGGTGATGCAGCGGCAAAACCGAAGAGACCTACTCAGAAAATAAGTATAATGCTCCTCCGGCTTTTCTGTCGAGGAATTCGGGGTTTACGGAAAGTAGAGAGCATACTATTCTGTTACATGAGAAAATGAGAGGATTTTTTAGGCTTTCGAAGTTTTTTCGAAGTTTCCTTTCCGGCGGAGCAAAGGAAGGAGGCTCCGTATTTTTGCGGGGAAAAGGGCTTTTTCGTCGTATCTATGGCGTTTTTTTTCAAAAAGTCCCGAAGATAACGGTATAATGCTCAACGTTAGGATGGAGGAAGGGAGGGAAGATAATGGAGGAAGAACTTTCCCGTATTCGGCGCAAGAAAAACGCCGGAAAAATTCCCGCTAAGGAAAATGCTCCCATTTCCACTCATGTTCACAAGGATGCTCCCGAAGAGATCCTTCCTTCCGGAGAGGGCACCGAGGGAAATTCTCCTCGGCATCTTGAGGAACCCCGGGCTCTTTCGCCTCATTACTTCTCTCGTTCCGGTCTGCTGGGGGATATCGTGGAAAAGCTTCCTTTGGGCATCATGGGGCGGGACATGACCGGAGGAGGGCGTTACGTATTCTGGAACGCTTTCATGGAGGAGCTTACGGGAATTTCCCGGAAGCGCATACTGCATCATTCCGGAGAATCCGTGCTTTCCCGGGGACTTCAGGATCTCTTTCAGGAACAGGATCTTCGGGTGGTTCGGGAAGAACGTTCTCTGGATTGCGGCATGGTCCCCTTTCCGGGGGCCTCGGGAACCCGGATTCACATGGTGAAGATCCTCTTTCGGGAGGGTTCTACGGGGCATACGCTGGTAATAAGCGTTTTGCGGGACCTCTCCCGTCAAGCCGTTTTGGAGGGGCGTTTGCGCTCTGCGGAACGTTCTCTGGGACTCCTTCGGGAACATACGGAACGCCTCGGTCGGATTCTTCGGGTTGCGGCGGAACAGGCCGAAGTGAAAAACGCTCTTTCCGAGCAGCTTTCTCAGGCTCTCGGAATTATCGAGAAAATCGAAGATTCCCAGAACACCTGGGAAGAATCTTCCCGGCAGCATTCGCCTCAATCCGGGAGGGCTGTCCTCAATGTGCCTCCCGAGGTGTTCCTCCTGGAGCGGAACGCCACGGTCCGGGCCTTCGCACTCCGAACGCTTCAATGGGAAAACTGGCCGGTGCATACCGGAGAAAACCTGGAGGAGCTTTTAACCTTGGCGGAGGCGAAAGAACCCGGCAATTGGCTCTTTCTTCTCGGGTACGAACATCTCGATTTTCCCCGGGGAATTCCGGGAAAGGTCGTGGTTTTACGGGGAGAGGAAATGTCTGAAAAAGATATCGAAGAGTGCCGGCGGCGGGGATATGAAATCTGTCCCAAACCCTTTGCGGCGTGGGAACTTCTGGAAAGCTTGAAGCGATGTGCCGCAGGGGGAGTTGAAAAAGAAAAATTTTCTCCGGAACCGGAGAAATAATCGACACCTGATTGTCCAAGGGGGGAGAAACGGGTGCGCATGTTTTTTGAAAGTAAGATTCTTGAAGCGTGGCGGAAAGACGGAAGGCTCCTTTTCAGGGGGTATGGATTGAGAACGGAAGGGGGAGCCGGGAACGTCGAAAACCCGGTGGAGATGACAGATATGTACTATGGAAAAAGAGCATTCCATGCGACTGCGGAGATGCGGCGTCTTATGGCGGGGGAGCCCTCGTTTTCCCGCCTTGTCATGTTGAATCCGGAACGAGGAGGAGTCGTCTCTTGAGACCCGAAGATCATTGTCCAGGATGTATGCGTATTCACCGGGGAGACGAGCCTTGTCCCTATTGCGGTACCCTGCGGGGGGAAGTTCCGAAAAGCACCCTGTATCTGCCTCACGGCACGGTTCTCGAGGGACGCTATTTTCTCGGGAATCCCCTCTGGAACAGTGCTTTTCTCATTGCCTACATAGGGTGGGATTCTCTGCGTTCCGAACGTTGCACTCTTGTGGAGTATCATCCTCAGAACCTGGTACGCCGGGTTCCCGAAAGGAAGCTTCTTCTTCCCGTAAGTCCCGCCAGGGCCGAGGCTTTTCAGGAGGGGCGGGATATCTTTCGGCGGGAATCGGAAATGCTCGCTTCCTACGAAAAGGATCCCCATGTGCTGCCTCTGTGGAACCTTTTCGATTTCGGGGGTAGCGTCTGGCGGGTGATGGAGCACGCGGAGGGGCGTAGTTTAGGGGAATTTCTCCAGAACCTCGAAAGGCCCTTTCCCTGGGAGCAGGCATACCGCCTTCTTTCTCCCGTGGCGGTTCTCTTGAGCCGAAATATGGCAAAATTCGGAGTCGCCGATACGATCGGCCCCTGGTCTCTCTTCGTGCGGAGCCAGGATCGGGCCTTTCTTCTTCAGGATTTCGGCATGGTGCGCCGGGAATGGGACGAACTCCGGGAAACATTCCTGCCCCTTCCCTTGGGCGGGTACAGCCCCTTCGAGTTCTATCAGCGCAAGGAGCCTTCCGAAAGAAGCTCTCTCTTTACTCTGGGATCCCTGCTTTTCCGAATGAGCACCGGCAAGTTCCCTGCGGATCCGGTGCAGTGGATCGATACGGAAATGGTCATTCCTCGGGAAGATCGGGAGCGCATTCCTCCCACGTTGCAGGAGATTCTGCTTCGAGGATTGGCCTTCCGTTCGGAAGATCGATTTTCCGGAATAAGGGAGTTCTGGTCCCTTCTGGGAAAGGCCCTGGGAGAGGAAGATCCCTTTGGGACATTGCCTTCGGATTCCTTCGAAAGAGATCTTTCCGCCGATTCGGACGGTTACTCCCTGCTTCCCCGAGGAGAGCTGGAGGAGGTGCCTTTTCGGAAAGAAAAGAACGAGAGTTCTTCTCCCGGAACGGATCGGGAGGAGACTGAAGAAAAGAGCATTTCCGAAAGCCCCGAGGAGAATACGGCATTCCGGAAGATGCCGGAACCGGAAAACCTCCAACCTTCTGTGAAGGAAATGCCCGAGGACGCTTCGGAGGCGATCCCGAAGAAAGATGCCTTTTCCGGAGTTTCCCCCGAAGAGGAACGGGAGATTTTCGAAGATCCCCAGGAGGGGCACTCCTACTGGCTTATCGGTCTTTCTCTGGGAATGGTTCTGCTCCTTCTTCTGGGCACTGCGGGAATTCTGATTTCCAAGCAGGATGTGCTTCGCCGATTGGTGCAACGCCTTCGGGGAACTGCGGTGGTGCAGGTGGATCCGGTGGTGCTCAAACGAGCGCGGAGGAGATTATTATTACGGGCGTAACGGGGTTTCCCGGGATTACGCTCAGGCGGCGGAACTCTATGCCCAGGCGGCGGAGCTCGGCTACCCCGCCTCGCAGTTCAACTACGGGGTATTGCTCTATTTCGGTCGGGGCATATCGGAGGATAGAGGAAAAGGGGTTTCCTGGGTCCGCCGGGCGGCATCCCAGAAATTGTTCCAGGCCGAGGATTTTCTGCGGAAGCGGGATATTCCTCTGGCGGCTCCGGAAAAGCCCGAAGAAGGGAAAGTGCCGGGCTCTCAAGAGAGGACCCTTTCGGAGGAAAAGAAACCTCTCTCGGAAGAGGGAACTCCGGAGGCGTCCTCCCGGATTTCGGCTCCTCCGGAAACACCCACTCCCACCCCGGTTCCTACGGCGACCCCCACACCGCAACCTACGCCCACTCCCACCCCGGAGGACCTGATTTTCCGGGGCAGAACTCTGTTGGAGTCGGGAGAGTTCGAGCGAGGGCTGGAGGTCTTCGAGAAGGCCTACGAGCGGGGAAGCGGAGAGGCCGCCTTTTACATCGGCAAAGCCTATATCGAGGGAAAGGGAATGGAGCCCAACCT
>CAXXQU010000001.1:0-3151369 GCA_963666395.2 uncultured Aminiphilus sp. | reverse complement strand
CCTTTCTCCATCCCGGAGGGGAGGCCCTCTCCCTTCGATTGCTTTCGCTCTGCGCCTTTCCCGAAGGAGCGAAAATTCTGGATCTCGGCTGCGGTCCCGGAGGCACTCTGGGGCTTCTTCGGGCACAGGGAGCGCATGCTCTGGGGGCTGGATCGCTCGGAAAGCATGCTGGCCCGAGCTTCCCCTTCATGGGCCGGTTCTGGCGGGAAATCTCGAGGCAATTCCCCTGGAGGAGAACTCTCTGGAGGGAGGAATCTGCGAGTGCGTACTCTCCCAGCAGCCCCGCCCCGCCGAGGTCCTCCGGGAAGTGCGGCGGATTCTTCAGGAAAAAAGCCTCTTCGGCCTCAACGATCTTTTTGCCCGAGAACCCGGCTCCTCCGGCAACGACAATGCCCCGGAATCTGCGGAGGGACCCCGGCCCTGCTCTCAAGGGGCTCTGCTCCGGAAAGAAATGGAAGCCCTTTTTCTGGAGGAAGGCTTCGAGCTGCTTCACTTCGAGGATCATTCCCGGTTGCTTCGGGAGTACGCCGCCCGGCTCGTCTGGGAGGGATTTATCGAAAGCCCCGGCAGGAACTGCCTTTGCCGTCCCCTGGGATACGGCCTCTGGATATGGCGGAAAAACGGGATTTCCTGAAAAAACCGACCTTTTCGAATATGGTCATGAGGAGGAAGATCTCATGAGTGAACTCGAATCGCAAGTGCTCGTCTGGGGACGGGAAGGGTTCTGCTGTTCCCAGATTATGCTTCTCGCAGGGTTAGCTCTGGGGGGCTCCGAAAATCCGCAACTTGTGGCCTCTCTGGAGGGACTCTGCCGGGGAGGATACGATTCCGGAGGAATTTGCGGTGCCTTTACAGGAGCCTGTTGCCTTCTGGGGCTTCATGCGGGAAAAGGAAGCCCCGAAGGGGAGAAGGATCCCCGGCTCCCCCTCATGATATATGCCCTGCGTCAATGGTTTTGCGAAAATTTCGGACCATCGGAAAAAGGAATCACCTGCGGAGAAATCCTCGCCACCCTTCCGGGGTCTCCTCCTCTGGCATGTTCCTCCCTGGTGATGGAAACATTGCTGAAAACCCTGGAAATTCTGGAGGAACAGGGGTTCGACCTTCAGGAAAGCCCCTATACCCCATGACACGCCTCCATCACACCTTCAGCGTCTGCCCTCTCTGCCTTCGGCAGATTCCCGCGGTTTTGGAGAAGGAAGAGGAAAAGGTCTTTCTGCGAAAAACGTGTCCCGAGCACGGAGAGTTCTCCTGCCTCGTCTGGGAGGGTACCCCCTCCCTCGAAAGCTGGAGTTCCTCCCGATTCCCCCTTTCGTCTCCCCCCGCCATACCCCCCGAAAACTGCCCCGCCGGATGCGGTCTCTGTGGAGGGCACCTTCAGGGGAGCTGTGCGGTGTTGCTGGAAGTAACCGAGAGATGCCAGCTCCGGTGCCCAATCTGCTTTGCCGATGCGGGCAAATCCGGGGAGCCGGAGCCGAATCCGGATTTCCTCGAGGAGCTGCTTCGGTTTGCCCGGGAAAAGGCTCCCCGGGCCATTCTCCAGATTTCGGGAGGGGAGCCCACTCTTCGGGAGGATCTTCCGGAGCTTCTCCGGTACGCCCGAAACCTGGGCTTTCCTGGAATCCAGGTCAATACCAACGGGCTTCGCCTGGGGGCGGAACCGGAATACGCCGCAAGGCTGAAGGAGGCCGGGGCGGGATGGATCTTTCTTCAGTTCGACGGTCTCCGAAAGGAGACCCATAAAGCCCTGCGGGGAAGGGATCTCCGGGAAATCAAGGAACGTGCCCTGAAAGCGTGCGAAAAAGCCCGGCTGGGAGTGGTGCTGGTCCCCACCCTGGTGGAGGGAATCAACTCCGAAGAGATCGGGGATCTTCTGCGGTTCGGACTCTCCCGGTTCCCCACGGTGCGGGGAGTACACTTTCAGCCCGCCACCTATGCGGGGCGTGCCCTCTTTCCTCCGGAGAAGGCCCCTCGGATGACCCTTCCGAAGCTTATGCGAGAGCTGGAAGAGCAGAGCTGCGGCATGGTACGAACCTCCCATTTCCGTCCCTCCCGATGCGAACACGAACAGTGTTCCTTTCGGGGGGTATACCTGGTGGAAAACCCCGAGAACCTTCTTCTTCTCGGGGAACAATCCTGCGACTGTTGCCGCCCCTCCGAAGACGGCCCTCCCAGCTCCGTGGCGAGCGTGCTCCGCCGCTGGGGAGCCCCCATAGAAGAAACGCCGAAAGCCGAGCTCTGGAGTTCCTCCACGTGCTCTTGCAGGGTCCCCTCGGAAGAGAGCGATTTCGATCGGTTCCTCCGACTCACGAAAAGAGGGAACTTCACCGTCAGCGCCATGGCCTTTCAGGACGCGGAAAACCTGGATCTGGAACGGCTACGCTCCTGCTGCATCCACGTGATCTCCCCCAAGGGAAACTTGATACCCTTCTGCGCCTGGAACCTCACCTCCCGGGAGGGAACACCCCTTCACCGATCCCCATGAATCTTTCCCGAACCCCTCTGGATTCCTGGATCGCCCGGGAACTTGAGGAGGTATCCTTTTCGGCCCCCTTCGAATCCCCTCGGAGGTTGAAAAACCGGCAGGATCTGGAAAGGGCTCAGGAAAGATCCTTACGCATCCTTCTCCGGCAGGCGGCGGAGAAAACCCTCTTCTACCGGGAACATCTTAGAGGATACCTGGAAGCGCCTCTGGAGGAACTTCCCTTCACCTTCCCCTCGGATCTCCGGAAGGGAGAATCCCGGTTTCTCGGAGTTTCCCGATCCGAGATCGAACGCATGGTCTCCCTTGCCACTTCGGGAACCCGGGGAACCTCGAAGCGTCTGGGCTTTACCCGGGAGGACCTTCGGAGAACGGAGGATTTCTTTCTCCTGGGAATGAGTACCTTCACTCCTCCGAAAAGCGTGGTAGGAATTTTTATGGAGGGATCCCGCCCGAACAGCATCGGAAATCTTCTGGAAAAGGCTCTGCGGCGAATGGACTGCACTCCCCACCTTTTCGGGCTTATCGGGAATATTCCGGAAGCCGCCGCATGGACGGAGAAAATCCGCCCCAAGGTGGCGGTGGGGCTTCCCGTTCAAATGCTCCATCTCGCGGAGGAAAGCCCCTTCGCTCCGAAAGTGGTGCTCCTCAGCGCGGACATGGCCCCTCCGGCTTTGCGGAAACGTATCGAAAGGGCCTGGAACTGCGAGATTTTCAACCACTACGGGCTCACCGAATCGGGATGGGGATGTGCGGTGGAATGCACCGCCCACGAGGGATGCCACATTCGGGAATTGGACCTGCTGGTGGAGATCGTGGATTCCCGAGGAAAAAGGCTTCCGGACAATGCCTGGGGAGAGGTGGTCCTCACCACCTTGGGGCGCCCGTCCTTTCCCCTTATCCGGTACCGCACGGGAGACCGGGGAAGGCTCCTTTCGGGAATTTGCCCCTGCGGCTCCCTCCTGAAACGTCTTGAGGTCACCGGCCGTCTTCCGATACGGGGAAATCGGGGAATGTCTCTGGATCTTTACGATGTGGAAAACGCCTTGTGGAGCTTCGGGGAAATTCGGGATTTTTCCCTTTTTCTCGAGTACCGGAAAGATCTCCCCACGGGGCTTTCGGGAATTCTGGCGGGAACGCATAAAAAAGCGCTTCCCCTGGAAAAGGTGCGGGAAGCGCTGCGAAAAATTCCCGGAATGCCCCGGCGGATCCGTTTGGAAGAAGCTTCGGAGACCTTCCTGAGGCATTCCAAAATCAAAAGGGCTTGGAACAACTGAAGATTATTCCGGAAGGGCGTTCTCCTTTCCGGGATCCTTCGTGGCAAAGGGAAGAAGGCACCAGAACTCGGTTCCTTCCCCTTCTACGCTCTTGAAACCGATTTTTCCCCCCATTTTTTCCACCAGCGATTTGGCGATGGCCAAACCGAGACCGGTTCCCTCGTAATGCTCCTCCTCGGGAGAGGGATTAATTCGCACGAACTCCTGAAAGAGCCGGGCATGGTCCTTCTCGGGTATCCCCGGCCCCGTATCTTTCACGGAAAACCGCAGAAGCGCCTCTTCCTCAAACTGCTGTTGGATTTGAAGGTGCACGGACACATGCCCCTTCTCGGTGTACTTCACCGCATTACATCCAAGGTTCAGCAGTATTTGCCGAAGCCGACGGGGATCTCCCCAAAGACGGGAGGGCAAATTCTCGGGAATCTGAAGCGAAAACGCAAGCCCCTTTTGCCGGGCTCGCACTTCCAGAGGACGGAAAAGATTGATCAGAAGCGGTTTGAGAGCAAATTCCAGCGTTTGCAGATCCACCTTTCCCGCCTCGATCTTGGAGTAATCGAGGACATCCTTTACGAGGGTCAGAAGTATTTCTCCGCTCCCCTCCATGGCCTCCAGATAGCTCCGCTGTTCCTCGGAAAGCCCGGACTCCCGGAGAAGTTCCAGCATACCCAGCATGTTGTGAATGGGAGAACGGATTTCATGGCTCACCACGGCAAGAAAACGGGATTTCGTGGCATGGTCTTCCTCCGCCTTTTCCCGAGCCCTGCGAAGATCCGTCTCCATCTGTTTTCTCGAGGAAATGTCATTTTTTATACAAATAAAATGAGCGATATGGCCGTTGGAGTCCAATACGGGAGTAACCGTCTCCTCTTCAAAATACAAGGAACCGTCCTTTCGGCGATTGACAAGCTCTCCGTGCCAGGGTTTTCCTTCGAAAATGGTCCTGTCCATATCTCGATAGAAGCTTTCGTCCTGCTCGCCGGAGCGATTGAACGTTTCGAAGGACCGCCCCTCCACCTCTTCCTGGGAATATCCCGTAAGGCGAGAAAAGGCGGGGTTGGTCCACTCCACCCTTCCCAAGCTATCGGCAATGACCATGGCGTTCGCCGCCGCATTGAGCGCCCGGGCCTGAAGCAGCACTTCTCCGTAGATTTTCTTCCACTCCCGAAGATCCCGGACGACGCAAAGAACCCAACGCCCTCCCTGCATGACGAAAAGATGTCCCCGAATCTCCACGGGAATCCGCAATCCCCCCGCATCCTGAAGCTCCATTTCGCGGCGGCCTCGTTTTTTCAGGCAGATCTCGCTCATGAAATTCGTCATTTCTCCGAGACTCTCGGGGGGCACCATATCCCGGCTCGTCATAACGCAGAAAGAATCCCGAGTATATCCGAGAAGAGCGCATCCCGGCTGATTCACCTCCACGATGCTCCACAGATCGTCCTCTCTCACCCGATAAAGATACATGGCATCGTTGGTGTTTTCGAAGATCTGGCGGAACTTCTCCTCCCGCTCCTTCAAATCCCCCAGGGCCTTTTTCTCGCTGGTTACGTCATCCACGATCACCAGGGCCCCCTCCGCAATGCCTCCGGCAAGCCGAGGAGTTACGTGCAGCCGAAGCCAGGCCTTCCGTTTCCATCTAGATTCGTAAAACACTTCGAAAATAAGCGGTTTTTTCCCTCCCATGGAAAGCTCGATCTTCTCGGAAATTCCAGCTTCCACAAGAAGAGGGAAGTGCAGAAGGTTGAATTCCCGGGGAGCGTCTCGATGAGGAGCCCCCAGAATCTGGGTCAATCGGGCATTGCAATATTCGATGTCCCCCCTGCGATTGCAGGTAAGAATTCCCACGGGGGCCTCTTCGGCAAGCTCCGAATACTGACGCTGGCTTCGGGCTATGGTTTCCTGAGCCTTTTTCCGATCCAGAACTTCCTTGACGAGTTCGTTTCGGGAAATCATGGTGCGCTGCATCTTTTCCGCCATGGCATTGAAGGCTTCCGCCAAATCTCTCAATTCCCGGAATCCTTCGGCGGCTATCCGGGTGCCGAAATTCCCTTCCCCCAAAGCCCGGGCTCCCGCCACAAGAGCCTCGATGGGCCGAGCTTCCCGCCGAGCCCGGGAAAAAACGAGAAGAGCCACGAGCAACACCGAAACGCCTCCCACAAGAAGAAGCATGCGGAAATTCGCGTAAAACATCTTCAATCCCTGGCTTTTTCGCACCCCCAGCAGAACGAACCATCCCGAAGGATCTTCCTGCAAGCTTCCCCGAACCTCCGAGAAAAAGCCTCCCTTCCGAGTGATCGGAATGGAAGAAATCCCCAGAAACTCCCGGACATCTCCGGAATTTCCCCAAATAGCCTGGGAATGCTCGTGGAGAGGAATAAAATCGGAGAGATTTTCGGGGAGGTCCATTTTCCCGGTCCCTTCTCGTCCCCAGGCCAGTATTTCTCCCGTGGCCCTCAGAATGCAGGCTCTTCCTCCGAGCCCGAGATTGGCATGATCCCGCAAGAATCCGGTAAGCATTTCTCCAAAGGAGACATCGCAGCCCAGCACTCCGAGCAGAAGATCATCCTGTTCCACCGGAACCAATATGCGGATACAAGGAAATTTTCCCTTTTCCTTCTCCGGAGGAAGAAAGTAAAACAATCCCGAAGGCTCTTTCCGGGAGAGGAAAAAAGATTTCCAGGGCAGTCCGGAAAAGTCCGGAGAAAGAGTACCCTTCGTGGAAATCAGGTAATCCCCCTCCCGATTGAGGAGGAAAATCTGTTCATACTCTCCGGGAACAAGCTCCTGCTGACGCCGTAAATATTCTTCCGTCAAAGAGAAAAGCTCACGGTCATTTTCGAAAAATTTCTTCAACTTCGGAAAAGGCGGGTTTGCCTCGGAAAAAAGGAAGGAGGAATCCCCGGAAAGGCTTTCTGCGGCAATGTGCCGGACCAAGGGGGCCGAAGCGAGGGCGAAGGCGGTTCTTTCGGCATTTCGCAAATGCCGGTCCAGGGTGGAGGCAAGGACGTTAGTGCAACTGCGGGTCCGTTCGAAAACGTGTTTAAGGGTTTGCCGGTAGCTTACGAAATAGTACAGACCCGAGAGGAGCAGCATCAAGAACATTCCCCCCAAAAGGGCTCTTCCGGCAATCTTGTACTGTAGTTTCATAACCCGGCCTCCTCTTCCCTTCAAAAATGTTCTTTACCTTCGAGAAGGGCGTGCAAAAAAACGAAAAAACATGAGAATATTTTTACAAGAGTAGCACGTTTGTCCAAGGGGCACACTATAAGAGAAGCACAAAAAAATATGCTTTTCTTGTCTCGATACAACAAAAACCGATCCTCTTCGCTTTCCCTTCATTCCTCGGGAAAAATTACGGAGGAACCGGAAAAACCTTCTTCGCAAAAAAGGAATTTTCGTTTCCTCCGTAAAGACCTTCCCTTGAAAAGTTTTTCTCCAAGGATTTTTTCCTTTATTTTCTCAAAAGTACGTACTTATTCTTTAATTTTATCGAGAAATCCTTCCTCCGAGAGCTTTTTGGGAGGAAGACGAATGGGAGGTATCATCATCCATAATGAAAGCACCGATACGCTTCCGGAGATCCGCGCTGATCTTGGCCATCTCCTCGCCTCCCAGAGCCACCCGTTCCGCCGCAGCGGCCACTTCCGCCATCTGGCTTCGGAATCCATCGGCGACAACTGTGGAATCGTTGACCTTGTTCGCCATGTCCTGCACCGCCGAGGCGATCTCCTCGCTGGAGGCGGCCTGTTCCTGCCCCACCGCGGCGAGGTCCTGGGCAGAGCCTCCGATCTTCTCCAGGGCCTCCATGATGAGGGCGATCTTTTCCGAGACGTTCCGCACGTGGTTATCCACGTTCCTGGTACCCTCCATGTTGCGCTCCGCTCCCTGCTTCACCGAGAGAAGGTCCGTGGCGATGGAGCTTGCCAGGTCCGCGATGTTCCCTGCGGCGTTGTTGGATTCCTCCGCGAGCTTCCGCACCTCTTCCGCCACCACCGCAAAGCCTCTTCCGGCTTCTCCCGCCCGGGCGGCTTCGATGGCGGCGTTCAGGGCCAGAAGGTTGGTCTGATCCGCAATGCCCGTGATGGTGGTGACGATTTTCTGAATCTGGGCTGCCTTGGCGGCGAGTTCCTCCGTGGCCTTGGCGGATTCCTCCACCCGGACTATCTGCTCCTTCATGTCAGTCACGGTTTTGGATACCGCTTCCATTCCCGCTTCTCCCGCCTGCCGGGCGATTTCCACCTCTTCCGCCACCTCGCTGCTTCTCGTGGCCACGGTGCTGGCTCCCGAGGCCACCTCTTCCACGCTGGCGTTGAGCTCCTCTCCGATGGCGGCGAGGCTTTCCATGGCGTTCCCCACGGTTTCCGCTCCGCTCCGGGCCTCTTCCACGCTGGCGTTGGTTTCCTCCGCCACCGCGGAGAAGTCCTCCGCATTCTGTCCCAGGGTTCGGGCCACCTCGGCGATGGAAGCGATGGTTTCCTTCAGGGCGGTCTCCATTTTGACGAGTCCCTGGATCATGAGAGCCGCTTCCTTGAGCTTCACCTTCAGCAACCATGCCTTGGAATGATCGAAACGCAGATCCAGATTGCTCTGTTTAATCAATACTTCGGTGATTCCACCAATCGGTTTCGCCACGCTTCGGGCAAAGAGGATAGAAACTACCGCGACCACCAAAACAAGAACGAGGCAGGTAACAATGATAAGGTTCCGGAGAGATCTCACGGGGGCAAGAAACTGATCCTGCGGAGCGATAACGCAGGCTACCCAGCCCGTAAGGGGCACCGGAGCGTAGACATTCATCTGACTCCGGCCATTGAAATAATAGGCCACTCGTCCGGTTTTTCCCTTCAAACCTTTTTGCATGGCCTCCGCAAGTTCCGGAGCGACCTTATCCCCCTTCACGGACGCATTGACTTCTCCAAGATATTCCTTTACAGGGTGAACCGCGAGAACTCCCCGGGTATCCAGAAGATAGCTGTACCCCTGTTCTCCCCATTTTACCGTTCCCGCCTCTTGGGCAAGTTTTTCCAGAGACTCCAGAGCACAGAGGAAGCCTTTGATCTTGCCGTTCTCGAAAATGGGGGAAACGTAAATACAGGAAAGATTTTTTGTATTACGATCGATAAGGATATCCGAAATGACAGGCCTTTTTTCCTTCACGGCCCGGGAAAGATATTCCCGATCTCCCACGTTTGGGCCCGGGGTGTTGCGCCGCACGGAGAGGGTTTCTCCCTGAAGGGTAGCTATAAAAACATCCGTAAAATCGTATCGATCGCACAGGGGAAGGAGAAAAGACCGCTGTTCCTCCCAATTCGTCCCTTGAATCAGGGGATACTCCGTTTGCATTGCCACCACATCGAGCTTTTCCTCGAGATGATCGTTTATCGTAGAGGCCAAGGCCCCTGCCAAAGCATCTCCTTCTTTCCATGAAACATCCATAAGGGCTTTGCTCGACCGGTTAAGAGCAAAAAATCCGACAACTCCTATGGCCAGGAAGGCCACCAGAAGGAACACGGTGATCAGTCTTCCGCGCAATGAGTTCACAGAAACACTTCCTTTAAATAAAAATTTGCGATAATAATTCACAACAAAAACCATGCTCATTTTTTACCACGCGCTACCAGGCGCTTCCATCTCATATCGCGCTTTGAACCCCTGGGCGAGATTGAGCGAGGTCTTGCCCCGACGCTCATGAGATGGGCAGAAATGAGTCACTATCACCAAATCTTCATGTCGAAACTTACGGACAGCACGCTAAAAAACGGACAGCCCGCAAACAAAAATGCTACACATATTTTTACTACACAAGTTTGGAAAGAAAGCTGGAAAACTTATGAGAGCCGGAGGAGGATTTGCAGCTCTTAGAGAAAAATTGCGCATCAGGAGAGGTATAAAGACTCGAAACTTACATGAAAAAACATTTTTCGACAAAAAGTTCATCAAAATCCTCTTCTCTTGGATACTCGAATACTTCCGACTTTATTTTTGAAAAATCCTTCATTTACGATAGTGCATCAACTTCGAGAAGGACGGGCTTGAAGGCCCGATAAAGTACGCAAAAACCGGGATTATCGACCTATCTTTAGTCTCGAAGGCAGAAAAGGCAACAGAAGATGCGGGGCTTCCTTCTTCATAGAAGCCCCGCATCTTTTGACTTTCCCTCTCTATTCCGGATAACGCCCGAGACAGAGTCGATTTTTACCGGAATGAATCTATAATCTATCCTATTTCGCCCTGGAGCATCAAAGCCTTCACTCCCGTTTCCTCTACCCGGAAACGGTTCAGGAGTTCCTGCAGATCTTCGGCTCCACGGGAAACCTTCTGAGCCTCTCGAGCCACGTCCTCCGCTGCCTGAGCGGAAATTCCCGTGGCCTCCTGGATGCTCTCCATCATGGAAACCACCTGGGCGTTCGCCCGGGTTACCCGATCCACCCCCTGGGCCATTTCACCGCTCGCCGCAGCCTGCTCTTCCGAGGTAGCAGCGATGTTCTGCATGGCCCGATCAACCTTGGAAATTTCTTCAAGAGCCTCTCCGAGATTTCTGAGAGCTTCCTCGGCCTCTTGAATGGTGTGCTCCACGACTCCCCCGGACTCTTCGGTAATTTTCAAGGATTGCCGGGTACTTTTCTGAAGGGATTCGATGATGGCGGTTACCTCCTGGGCGGCCTTGCCGCTTTCCTCGGCAAGCTTGCGCACCTCTTCGGCCACCACGGAAAAACCGCGCCCCGCTTCTCCCGCCCGGGCGGCTTCGATGGCGGCGTTCAACGCCAAAAGGTTCGTCTGATCCGCAATGTTCGTAATGGTGGTAACGAAGGAGGTAATGGAATTCACCGCTTCGGTAACTTCCCGCATGCTTCGGACGCTGGTACGGGAATGTTCTCCCACCTGCCGCATCTCGGTTACCACTTTTTCCACCTGAGACACCGCCTTCTCGCTGATCTGGGCAGTGTTTACCGAAGCCTCCGCACCCTCCGTGGCGGTCTGGGCGGCGGAGCTGGCTCCCGCAGAGACTTCCTCCACCCCCGCATTGGTCTCCTCCAAAGCTGCCGCATTGGATTCCGAAAGAGAGGTGATTTCCGTCACGGTTCCCCGAATTTCCTCCAGCGAGGCCACGGACTCTTCGGAAAAGGCCGCCAGGGATTCCGCAGCCTTCGAATTTTCCAGAGAGTTTTCGAGAATAGCCCGTAAAGCCTGGCGCTGCCGAAGCACCATCTCCGCCAGAGCGTCCGCCAGAATTCCCGTTTCATCCCGGCAGGGCTTGCCGAAATCCTCCCGAACCACGGTGAAATCTCCCTCCCGGACTCGGTGAGCGCACGCCACCGCCAAAGCGAGGGGTTTGGTAATCTGCCGGGAGACGTACCACGCCATGAGCAATCCCAGAAAAATCGCAATTCCCGTAAGGAACAGCATGGTTGAAATAAGCTTGAGCATGGTTTTCGACGCCTCTGTGGCGAGGTTTTCCACATTTTTCAGTCCGCTGGCGGAAGCGGCCTGGGCGATGGAAATCATTCTTTCTCCGGCCTTGAGAAGGACGGCCTTCTCTTCCCGCAGGTTTTTCCATGTGCCGAGAAAGATTTCCGCCCCCCCTTGATATTCTTCACAGGCTTTTCGGATATTCTTGATTCTTTCCAGATTACGCTCCTCATGACTCATGCTCTCCAGGCTTTTGAGGTTCTTCTGAATATCCCCGAACATCAGGAGAGCCTCCTCCATAATCTGAGGATTCCGCTGCTGCTGAGCCCGTTCCACCTGAAGAAAAATTTCGCCCCCCTTATCCACGATACCGTTCATAAGCTTGATCTTCTCGGTACGCTCCAAAAGCTTGGCGGTCATGGTTCCCCGAACCACGTCGTTCTCCAGCAGGCTATTCTGGGCATCGAGAAACTCCGTGGCCTCGGCGACGTAATTCCGACATGCCTTTTGCGCCTCTTCCCGCAATTCCCGGAGTTTCAGGACAAGCTTTTCCGTTTTTCCGATGGATTCTTCGAAGAGCTTTTCCTCTTCCAGCACTTTTCGAGCCGCAGCCAGGCGTTCGGGATAGCCGTGGGAAGCTCCGTGTTCCCCCGCCTGGAGAATTCTCTCCCGAAGGAGCTTTACATGCTGCCGGCCTTGTCGCAGTATCTCCTCATCTTCCGCAAGCACATATTCCCGCAAGGCCATCATGGCCTCGAGAGCCGACGTCTCTACCCCGGAGGTTATGGTCATTCGAGGGACCTCTACCACCGCGAGAATTTCCGAATCCCTGGCAACCCGACGTAAGGAAATCCAACTTATTCCAACTACGAGCATCATCAAAGCCAATACCACTCCAAAGCCGAAAGTCAGCTTTACCGCGAAACGCAAATTCTTCACACAACTTCCTCCTTCATCCAACGTTTAGGATGTTTTTTAGCCTTACCTTTGGCAAGGAATCGAATAAATGAACTGCATAACGAAAAAGGAGCCATTTTGCCATCAAAAATACACCCGGAGCACAGCAGAAAATCCTTGTCCTGTTATTTAGCAACTTGCGAGAATACCTGTCAACAAAGAAGAGCTTGCCCTTTTCGTTTTTGTGGTGTACAAACAAGGAGTTCAATCCCTTTTGTCGTTTCCCGACAAAAAAAAGGTTGGGTTCAGAATTTTCTCCCCTCATGTACTCTATCCATCGCGTTATTAAGGAGGTTCCTATGCCCCTGCAAAAAAAAGAAGAGCCCCTGGCGGAGGAAATCTCCCGGAACTTTCTCAAGGGAAGAGAAGGCAAGGTTTTTCTTAAAAACATTCAACGTCGTTACGCTTTGGGGTACGTGGACATATACGGTTTCCTCGATCTCACGGGGCTCTGCCTCGGAGCTTTTCCCCTTTCGGAAGACTCGGATCTGCTCTCCTTTCAGAAGCTCGAAAATCGGCGGTTCCAAGACCTTTTTCCTTCCAAGCTGGAATCGAACATTCTTTTTTATCTGCGCTACACTCTGCAAAAACAGGTGCCTCTTTTTCGCCTCTTCGAGCACCAGATTTCGGGGAAACCCCATACCTTCGTCACCATTTTCATACACACTCCCTTTCTCGTGGAGACAAAACCGGTTATCGCCTTTTTTGCACAGCACATCAGCTCTACGGGAAACCCCCTCTTTCTCGAGGACGAGCACGAAAGTTTCCAGCGCCACGAGATTATCCGGGAGATTCAATCCCACGGAAAGCTCACCCTTTGGGCTAAAAAGGAGCTTCTTTTTCTGGGACTTTCTCCGGAAACCCGATATCTTACATGCCTTATGGTAAAGAGAGATCTCCCGGAACCCCTCAGAAGGGATTCTTCCTGGCTCCTTCGGCTTTCCCGCTATCTTTTGCGGGATCGGGAACTTTTCTGTTGGAATTTCGACAGGGGTCTGGGCGTCCTACTCCCTCAGGAGGAGGGTCCCCTTTCCTCGGAGGAGGAGCAGAAAAACCAAGCCTTCCTTTTATTGGAACTCTGCGAAGAATTTTTTCCCGGCCAAAGCTTCTCCGCGGGACTCGCCAAAATGCCCCGCCCCCTTTCAAAGCTCTGCCTCAGTCTGCAAGAGGCAGAAAGGGCTTCCAGGGGATCTCTCTTCGGCTTGACCCAAAAGGTGGTTCACTTCGGGGAAATCGGATACGGCGCCTTTCTTACCCCCCGAAGCCAGGATTGGCAGCATTTCATGCAACACACTCTGGAACCCCTGCTTCCCGGAGAGGGAGAAGCTCCGGTGCTTCTGCATTCCCTGGAAGCTCTGCTGGAGTATTCCTCCATTCCCGAGGCTGCCCGAGCACTGCATATCCACCCCAATACGCTGAGCTACCGGAAGCGCCAGATCGAGGAGCTTCTTCAGAGGGATCTCCAAAACCCCCACGTACGGATCAATCTCTTTCTTGCTCTCAAGGCCCGCCAGCTCTTGCAAGAGGAGATTGCTCAAAGCGAAGGGACTTCATAAGTCAAGGCTCCCGGTCGATATTGCGGAAGGCCTCATTTGCAAAACCCCTTGCATCTCTTTTCCGAATCGATTCCGAATCGGGTAGAATAGAAGCATCTTTTCTCGAAAGGGCGCTGTTTCCGGTGATTTCCAAGGATCCCAAGAATTCTCTTCTCTCCTGGGAAGGAGAACCCCGCTTCTTTTCCCGGCATCGGTATTCCCTGTTCTGGGGCGTGGGGCTTCTTCTGGGATGGAGCGTTTCGCTTCTGCTGGTAACTCCGGCGGAACGGGTACTGACCCTTCTGGAGGAATCCGCCTCCTGGGGAGACAGCGGATATCTTTTTTTTGCCGCAGGCGTTCTTGTACTTACCAATACCGCCCGGGCCTCACTTCTTTACGTGGGATGGTTTTTTGCCGCCGACGGCATGGCGGCGCTGCTGCAGAAGGGTCCCCTCTTCTCCCTTTGCGTCGCCGCTCTGGCAATTCCCCTCTCCTATTCCTTTTCCTCCACCCTCGCCTCGGGAACCATACTTCACTTCGGAGTGCCCGCCCTGTTCGGCATCGCCACGGTGGTGCTTCTCCAGTATCTTATCCGGGACGTGCCGGGACACCTTTCCCGGGCCCTGGCGCTGGGATTGCTTCTCTTTTCCTTTCAGTGGCTCGACGTGATTCCCCGGCTCACCCCCTACGGATTCGGCCGGGGAGAGCTTTCCATGGCGGTAAAGGATATGGCTCATCTTCTGGAGCGGGAACATCTGCTGAATCTTCTGGGGAGCATCGCCTTTCTCACGGTTCTCGCGGGAGGAGCGGTAACCACGGAGCTTCTGGTGGGATGGAACCGGCAGATTCTCCAGCTCCGACGCATCCGCACCCAGGAACGGGAACTCTCCCGGCTCCGGGAGGAACGGCTCCGGTCCAGAAGCGACCGGGAAACCCAGCAGCTGGTACACGACCTCAAACGCCCTCTCACGGTTATTCTTGGTCTGGCGGACGTAATGCGAGCCTCCGCGGTTTCGCCGGTGGTCTCCAAGCATCTCGGAGTGGTCCAGGCTGCGGGAGAATCCATGGAGCAGATGGTTCGGGAAATTTTACGCCCCGACTCCAAGCGTCCCCTTCCGGCGGAGGAGGTGCTGGCCTACGCTTTGAGCCAGGCTTCGGCGCTCTCCTTCCACCGTTATCTGAAGAGATCCCTGGAGAAAGAGGCGGAAAAGGCTCGAATTCAGGTAAACCTCATCCGTTTTTCCCGGGCCTTGGTAAACCTTCTGGACAACGCCTTTCGGGCAGCCCCCCAAAAGAATCCCTTCGTGGAAATCTCCCTGAAACGGCGAAAAGAGGAAATTCTTTTCCGAATCCGGGATAACGGTCCGGGCTTCGAAGGGCTTTCCCCTTCGGGGACCTCCGGATGGAATTCCACGGGATTGGGGCTGGCCTTCGTGAAGGAGGTTCTTCGGGAGCACGAAGGAACCCTCTCCTTCGAAAAACCTCCCGGAGGAGGTACCGTTGCGGTGATCGCCCTTCCGGAGTATTTCCAAAAGGAGATGATGTCATGACCCTCTATCTGGGCATTCTGGACGACGATCCCGCCATTCTCTATACCATCGAAGCCATGGGAGAGAGTCAGGGATGGGACGTGCGCACCACCACGGATCCCGAGGAGGCCTTCCTCTGGATAACCCGGCAGGAGGTGGATATTCTGTTGGTGGACTACCACATGCCCCAGTGCAACGGCTCGGAATTCCTGCGCCGGAGCCGGGAGGTTTCTCCGGCGGTAGTGCTTCTGGCCCTCACCGTGGAGGAACGTCCGGAGATCGCCCGGGAAATGCTTACCGCCGGAGCGGACGACTTTATCTCCAAACCTCTGCGGTTGGCGGATTTTTCCTCCCGCATCGCCCTGCATCGGGAGCTTGCCCGGATGCGCCGGGATATCCATCGGGAGGACGCCCGGAAGGGAATATCCACGGAAACCCTCCGGGGGGTGCTTCAGGCCCTGGATTCCCTGGGAGGGCACGGTACCGCCAAAAAAGTGGCGGAGAAACTCGGCGTATCCTACCCCACCGCTCACCGCTATCTGGAACACCTGGTCTCTTCGAACCTAGCCATACGTTCCGCCCTCTATCGGGAAGGGCAGCCCGGACGACCCCGGTGGGAATACGCTCTCGCTCCCGGAGGAAAGGAGCCCTTTTCTTCATGAACGGGGCCTCTCTCCGCATTCTCGTTACGGGCACCCGGGGAAAGAGCGGCTTCGTGGCATATATCTGCTCCCTGCTCTCTGCCGGAGGGTACGCGGTGTGGGGAAAGAGCACGGGCACCAAGGCCCTTTCCTTCGAGGAAGGAATCTGGAAAAGCATCCAGCGCACCGCTCCGGCTTCGGTGGAGGAAATGCGCTGGTGGCTGCGCCAGGTTCCGCCTCGCGTGGAAGCGGTGGTGCTGGAAAACAGCGCGGTGCATCCGGAGCTGCAGCCTTTGGCGGCACAATGGCTGCAACCTTCCGCAGTAATATGGACCAACGCCCTGGAGGACCATCAGGAGGTCTGGGGCCCCGGAAACGAAAGGGCCCGAAGGGTGCTGCTTCGGGGCATTCCTTCGAACACCCCGGTCTTTCTCGGAAGAGGGCTTTCGGGAATGCCGGAACTTCTCGAAGAGTTGGAACGCCGGCATTGCCCCCATTACGGCCCCGAAAAAACCCCTTTACCGGTGGACTATCGGGAGGAGCGGCGGCAATTGGCAAAGCGTCTCTGGCAGGTGCTGGATCTGCGAAAACCCTTTCCGGATCTCGGAAAAGCCCCTCAAGAAAAAATGCTTCTGGATCTCCCCCGGGGAATTCTGGCCCGGGCCTTCGAAGCCAACGATCCCGCCAGTACCAGGAACATTCTGGAAGAGCTGCGCTGGAATCCCGAGGAGTGCACCTTCTGGTTTCATAACCGACCGGATCGGCCGGGACGCTTCGAGGCCTTTCGGCCCTTGGCGGAACTCCCCTGGAGACGCCGAATCCTCACGGGAGCCCACCCCTTTCGAAGAATCCCCGGCTGGAAATTTCTGGGAACTCCCGGAATCGGAGA
Source organism: uncultured Aminiphilus sp. (assembly GCA_963666395.2). Taxonomy (GTDB): domain Bacteria; phylum Synergistota; class Synergistia; order Synergistales; family Aminiphilaceae; genus DAIPKP01. The sequence continues at coordinate 3,134,649 of CAXXQU010000001.1, read as the reverse complement.
AATATGCGCCCTTCTGGAGGAAAAGGTTTTCGGCTGCGGCAACGTAAAGGGACTTCCCCTGGATCTGCAGGAATATCTTACGGAGCGTTCCGGATAATCCTGCGAACCTTCCCGGGAAAAAACTTTCTCATCACTCATAAAATTAAACAGAAACGAAGCATAGGAAAGGAATTTTTCATGAATCGGGAAATGCTGCTTTTTCTTCTCTCCCTTCTTCTCGGATGGTTTTATTACCGCCGTACGGGATGGAGCGCCGGAGGGATGGTAACTCCGGGGTTTCTGGTGCTTCACCGGAACGACCTGGCCGGAGCCTTTCTGCTTGTTCTGCTGGGAGTTCTTCTCGCGATCCCCCTGGAATATATGGTGCGGCGGTTCCGCCTTTTCGGGCGGGAGCGCATGTTCGCGGCCTGCGTGCTCTCCCTGGGAATGCTGGCTCTTCTGAACCAGGTATTTCCCCTCTCCCTCCACTGGTACGGCTGGATCATTCCGGGGTTGGCCGGTGCGGAATGTCAACGCCAGGGAATCCTTCCCACGCTTCTCTCCCTGGCCAGCGTGGGAGGAGCGTCCTTAGGGCTCGAAAGGCTGGTTCCATGAAGTTTTTTTTACGAATATGCGCGGAGGAGCTGACATCCCTTTTTCGTGGAAGCATCCCCTTTCCGGGAAGGCTCGCTCTCCTGGGGCTCTTTTTCGCGGGGCTTCTCGGCGCGGCTCCTCTTATCTTTTCTCCTCCTTCCGGGACGGAACGAGCCATATATACCGTGGGAGAAGCCCAGAAGGCCCTTTATGCCTGGCGGCGGGAAAAAGGAATAACCTCTTCCCCCGAGGAGGATCCTCTGCAAAGCGGCCTTATCGGTGTGGAATGGAGTCCTCTCACGACGACTCTCGGAGATCTGGAGGCCAAACAGGCCGCATCGGATCCCCGATGGGCGGGGATATTCGTGGAATGGTACGAAAAGATGGGATTGAAAGAGGGTTCCCGAATCGCCATCATTTGCTCGGGCTCCTTTCCGGGGCTCATACTCTCGGCCCTCGCGGCGGCGGAGCAGAAGAAGCTGGAGATCCTGCTGCTCCCATCCCTGGGTTCTTCCACCTGGGGAGCCAATAGGGAGGATCTTTCTCTTCTGGAATTGCTGGGCTTTTTCCGGAGCCGGGGTTTTCTGGACATTTCCCCTCAAGCCTGCTCTCTGGGAGGCAACGGCGATACCGGAGGAGGTCTTTCGGAAGAGGCCAAGGAACTGCTGCGGGGTTCCGCCGAGCACTACCACGTACCTCTGCTCTCGGCAGATTCCCTGGAGGAGATGATCTCCCTCAAGGCCCGCAGTATCCGGAATTTCGGTGCCCAAGGCCTGGTATCCATAGGAGGAAGCTCCGCTTCCCTTGGGGAGGATCCGGAAATTTTGCATCTGCCGCCGGGGCTGCTTCTCCCCTCTCAAGAACTCCCCTCGGGAAACGGACTGATCCGCTGGGCTCTCGCGGAAAAACTTCCGGTGCTCCATTTGCTGCATCTGCGGGAACTCTGCCGGCAGCAGGGGCTTCCCTATCCGCCTCTCGAAAGGAATTTGCGGCTCCCCTCCGGAATGCCCCGATCCGTAGCTCTCGGAGGGCTTTTGCTCTTTTTCGGCATTCTTCTGAGCCACAAACGGTGGGAACGGATAGAGATATAAAAGCGTAGTGGAACTGGTGGAACCGCTCTCCGGCTTCGGTGCTCCGGCCTCTTCTCTCGGGCTTCCTCACTTTGCAAAATCTTTCATGATGCGAGAGAATTGACATTCTTCTCCGCTTATGAGAAAAGAAGTTCCGGGAGGCATGAAATCCACAGGGTTCCATCCCGCGAATGGAGTTGTGCCGGACCCCCGACATTTTGCTACGGAGGTGCATTGTTATGTTCAACCCTCTTCCCGAAACGGAATACGATTTCGATCTCGAACGGTATATGCCCCGAGAACGTTTCGAGTTCCTGCGCGCCTTGGGAGATACCCTGGAGACCCCCTTTCTTATTCTCGATCTCAACGTGATAGCCCGAAAGTACGATGCCCTCCACAAGGCCATGCCCTTTGCGAAGATTTACTACGCCGTGAAGTCCTGTCCCCACGACAAGGTGCTGGAACTGCTGGCAAAAAGAGGAAGCTGCTTCGACATCGCCTCCCGGTACGAGCTGGACCAGATGCTTGCCCTGGGGGTTTCGGCGGATCGGCTGAGCTACGGCAATACCATCAAAAAGGCCAAGGATATCGCCTACGCCTACGAGAAGGGAATCCGCCTCTACGCCACGGATTCCGAAAGCGATCTGCGGAAGATCGCGGAAAACGCTCCGGGTTCCAAGGTTTTCTTTCGCATTCACACCGACGGAAGCGGAGCGGATTGGCCCCTTTCCCGCAAGTTCGGCGCCCACCCGGATACGATCTACAACCTCATTCTCGACGCTCCGGGTCTCGGCGTGATTCCCTACGGCATTTCCTTTCATGTGGGATCCCAACAGAGGGATATCGGCCAATGGGATAACGCCATCGCCACCTGTACCTACCTTTTCGACGCCGCCCGAACCAAGGGAATCAACCTTTCCCTTATCAACCTGGGAGGAGGCTTTCCCGCCAACTACATCGCCCCCACCCAGCCCGACGAGGTGTATATTCAGGAGATCACCCGGTTTCTCAACGAGGATTTCAACGGTTCCATGCCGGAAATCATTATAGAACCGGGGCGCTCCCTTTCGGGGGATGCGGGAATATTGGGAACCGAAGTGGTGCTGATCTCCAAGAAGTCCGATTTCAACCAGTACCGTTGGGTCTATCTGGATATCGGTAAGTTCGGAGGCCTCATCGAAACCATGGACGAGGCCATCAAGTATCCCATCTACACCGAAAAGGAAGGCCTCGCCAGTGAGGTCATTCTGGCGGGCCCCACCTGCGATAGCATGGATATTCTCTACGAGAACGAGAAATATCTGCTTCCGGAAAGCCTGGAGGAGGGGGACCGGCTCTACTTCCTTTCCACCGGGGCCTATACTAGCAGTTATTGCGCGGTAAACTTCAACGGTTTTCCTCCTCTCAAAACCTACGTCGTCGGAGAAGAGGCCCTGGAAAACAAACCCGAATAGAAGGAGCCCCGCCAAAGGTCCCGAAGAGCGCGCTTCCGGGAAAGCCGCGAAAGAACAGAACCCTTGAAGGAGGTTCCCCCACATGAAAAACCTGGAATGGACTGAAATTCGCCTGGAAGGCACCTTTGGAGACCGCTCGGTACGTCTCCACCTTCTGCCTCCCTTCCCATCCTCCCCCCTGGTTATGTTCCTTCACGGAGTTCACGGCTGCGCGGACATGGAGGAAGGAAACAAGTATCGGGCTCTGGGAGAACTTCTCTACGAGGAGGGCATATCTTCGTGCCTGGTGGAATCCAGCCGAAAGCGACGGGATCGGACTTCCTTCGGCGACGATTATCCCGCCTGGACCCTGGCGGCCTTCGAAGGCAAGAGCTACGCCCAGGATTTGGCAGATTTCGCCCGGGCCCTGAGCTTTCTCCGAAACGAATATCCCCGCCTCGATCTGTGGCTCTGGGGCTTTTCTCTCGGAGGAATCCACTCGGTGCTTCTGGGAAGCCTGGCTTACCGAAAGGTGCTGGAACGGGAAAATCTCGAAGTTCCCGAAATTCCCCGGAGTCCTTTAAAGGGGATCGTTCTTTCCGGAAGCGGCCATTACGTGCGTCCCGAGCAGGCCCTGCTTCTCCGGGCTCCGATCCTGAACTCCCTTCCTCCGAATACGGTGCTTCTGGAAGCGGCGGAATCCCTGGAGTGCGAACACCTCTACTCCTTCTACGGCTCCCTGGACAGTACCTTCAGCGAGGAATCCTGCCGGGAACTCTTCGAAAGGGCTCCCGCAGCGATGCGCCGGAATTTTACGATAGTTTCCGGAGCGGATCACGCCTTCCGCACTCTCGAAGGATCCCCCTCTCTGGAGCCTTTGCGGCAAATGACGGAAGCTCTTCTTCCCCGATTGCAGCCGAAAGGCTGAAAACCCTTCCGGGGCGGCTTGTTCGCCCCGGTTTTTTCTCCCCCCTTTTCCCCCTTATGGTATGATGAAGAACACATAAGGACATTTCCGTTTTTCCCTATTTCGCAAAAATCCTTTCGTTCCGCCGCGAATAGCATACGCACAAAGGAGCAGCTCATGAAATCCTATCGGAGCGTTTTTCTTTCGGATCTCCATCTGGGAGCCCGATGGTGCAAGGCCAAGGACCTTGCGGCCTTTCTCTCGGGAGTTTCCTGCGAACGCCTTTATCTGGTGGGGGATATCCTCGACGGATGGAAGCTCGGAAGAAAGAAAAACTCCCGTTTTTTCTGGCATCAGCGGGTTCTGCACGAAATCCTGAGAATTTCCCGCACGAGTTCCGTCATCTACATTCCCGGAAATCATGACAGCTTTCTGGATCCCTACCACGGAAGCATTTTCGGCAACGTGGGAATTTGCAAGCAGGCCATTCACAAAACCGCGGACGGCAAGAACATGCTGGTGCTTCACGGAGACGAGTTCGACGCGGTCATGAAATACGGAGCCTGGCTCGCCCGGCTCGGCGACGTGGCCTACGACGGCGCTCTCTGGATAAACTGGATTCTCAACGGTCTGCGAAACGCTTTGGGAATGCGCTACTGGTCCCTCTCCCAATTTCTGAAGCATAAGGTGAAGGATGCGGTAAATTTTATCAGCGAGTTCGAAGAGCATCTTTCCGAGGAAATCCGAAGGCAGAAGCTGGACGGGGTTATCTGCGGCCATATTCATCGTCCGGAGCTGAAAAAACTGCGGCAGGGGCTTTACGCGAACTGCGGGGACTGGATAGAAAGCTGCTCCGCCCTGGTGGAGCAAACCGACGGAACCCTTCGGATTCTGCATTGGCGCGAAGAAAAGGCTCTTTCCGACGGAAAGACCCTCCCGGAAAAGCAAAGCCTTCCCGCCATGCTTTCCCCGGAAGAGCGTCATGTCTTCAAAAACCTCTGGGGCATGCAATTCCCCTGAAGGGGCTTGGGAAACAGGGTGTTCCGAAATCCGGAGCACGAGCTTTCTCAAAGGATCTCCGGCACAATCCGGAGGTCCTTTTCTTCTGCCCTCTTCCGCCATTCTTCGGGAGGGGTTCCCGATTTTTCACGAAACGCAAGAGTTTCGCAACACGAATGTTACCTTTGCCCTGTATGGTGAAGCCACATGATGATACGGCGGTGATTTTTCCTCGCTCCTTCGGAGATTTTTCCGGAGGTCCTTCCGGGCAAAGGAGAAAAATATGCGAACCTATCGGAGCGTTTTTCTTTCGGATCTGCATCTGGGTACCCGATGGTGCAAGGCCGGAGATCTTGCGGCCTTTCTTTCGGAAATTTCCTGCCAGCAGCTCTATCTCGTGGGGGATATTCTCGATGGGTGGAAGCTCCAGAGAAAAAGCTCCTGGCCCCGTTCGCATAACCGGGTTCTTCAGGAACTTCTGCGAATCTCCCGAAAAAGTTCCGTTATCTACGTTACGGGAAATCACGATAGTTTTCTGGACGAGTATCACGGAAGCCTTTTCGGCAACATCGGCATATACCGCCAGGTTCTTCACAAGACTCCGGAGGGTAAAAAGATGCTGGTCATTCACGGGGACGAATTCGATGCGGTGATGACCTACGGGAAATGGCTCGCCCTTTTGGGAGATTACGCCTATGACGGCGCTCTCTGGCTGAACTATGTGGTGAACGGCTTTCGGTCGGTTCTTGGAATGCGCTACTGGTCTCTCTCGCAATACCTTAAGCATAAAGTGAAGGATGCGGTGAATTTTATCAGCGAGTTCGAAGCTCGTCTTGCCCAAGAGGTGCGTAAACGGAACCTGGACGGAGTTATCTGCGGTCACATTCATCGGCCGGAACTCAAGCATCTGGGAAACTGCATGTACGCCAATTGCGGAGATTGGGTGGAAAGCTGCTCCGCCCTGGTGGAACACTGGAACGGAGCCTTCGAAATTCTCCATTGGCATGAGGAAACGAACCAGCCTTGCCATCTTCCCCGGGTAACCGCCCAGGGCGAGCTGATTCTTCCCGAAGCCCTTACGGCGGAGTTTCCCGAAACTGCGGAGAACCTTCCGGGAGTACTTCGATGAAAATTCTTATCGTTACCGATGCCTGGCACCCTCAAATCAACGGCGTGGTAAGAACCCTGGAGGCCACCCGAGCCGTTCTGAAAAGCCTGGGGCACGAGGTTTCCCTTCTCACTCCCGACGGATTTCCCCGCATTCCCTGCCCCACCTATCCGGAAATTTCCCTGGCCTGGCCTTTTCGGCAGATGTACCGATATATCGAGGACATTTCTCCCGAGGCCCTTCATATCGCCACCGAAGGCCCTCTCGGATTGGGAGCCCGGCGCTGGTGCGTCGCTCACGGAGTTCCCTTTACCACCTCCTTCACCACCCGATTTCCCGAATATCTCCAGTTCCGCTTCCGCATCTCTCCGGAACCTCTCTACAGCTTCTTCCGCTGGTTTCACGCTCCCTCTTCGGCCACCATGGTTTCCACGGAAAGCCTGATCGAAGAACTCCGGCAGCGGGGCTTTTCCAATCTCCGCTCCTGGTCCCGAGGAGTGGACACGAGGCTCTTCTCTCCTTCCAAAAGGGATCGGCTCTTTCCGGAATCCCCGGTATTTCTTTACGTGGGACGGGTGGCGGTGGAGAAAAACCTTCCCGCCTTTCTCTCTCTGGATCTTCCGGGAATCAAGGTCGTGGTGGGGTCCGGCCCCGATTTGGAAAGACTGCGCAAGGCGCATCGGGAGGTACGCTTTCTCGGAGCCCGGACGGGAGAAGACCTTGCGCGAATCTACGCTTCCGCGGACGTCTTCGTATTTCCCAGCAAAACCGACACCTTCGGCATGGTTATACTGGAAGCCCTGGCTTCGGGGCTTCCCGTGGCGGCCTATCCCGTGACGGGCCCCAAGGATATCCTTCTGCCGGGCGAAACCGGCGTGCTGAACGAAAATTTAAAAAGAGCCGCTCTGGAAGCTCTTACGCTGAATCGAAAGAACTGCCGGAACTTCGGAGAAACCTATTCCTGGCAAGCCTGCACCGAGGAATTTCTCCGCAACCTGGCCCCTCGAAAGGATGCGGAAGCCTTCTCCAAAGCCGGATAGGTCCGAGGTTCCGAGAAAAAATCCTTCGGGGAATCTCTCCGAATGCGACATAGATAAAACGACATCCCTCTCTCTTTGAAGAAGTTCCGGCCCTCCCCTTGCCGGAACTTCTTCGTTACATCTTCCGCCTTCCTCTCTAGAGCACCCGGAGTTTGAGTTCCCGGGAAAGATCTTCCAAGAGCTTCGTGCCACAGAGAGAATTTCCCTTGGAATCCAGGGCGGGACCGCAAACTCCGATGCCCATCCTGCCGGGTACCACCGCTACGATACCTCCCCCTACACCGCTTTTGGCGGGAATTCCCACCCGCAGGGCGAACTCCCCGGAACCGTCATACATACCACAAGTCACCATAAGAGCTCGAATGATGCGGCAGGTGCGGCTGACGAGTACCCGTTCTCCCGTAACGGGGTTGATACCCCCCGTGGCCAGAGTGGCCCCCAATACCGCCAAGTCCTTTACGGAAGCCTCGATACTGCACTGCCGGAAATATCCCTCCAGCACATCCTCCACATCCCCCTCCAAGGTGCCGGTACTTTTCATATAGTACGCCAGGGAGCGATTGCGGTGCCCCGTATCCCTCTCTGATTCGAAGATCCTCTCGTTTATTTCAAGCTCGTGATTTCCCATGAGCCGCCGGGCGAGTTCCAACACCGCCTTTCCTCGTTCCCGGCCGTTTTCCCGGGGAATGAGAGACACCACGGCAATGGCTCCGGCGTTGACCACAGGATTATAGGGACGGTGCACCTGGTGCATTTCCAGACGCATGATGGAATTGAAGGGGTCCGGAGTGGGATCCATACCCACGGTGTCGAAAACCTTCTCCTCCCCCACTTCCTCCAGGGCCAGAGCCAAAGAAATAATTTTGGATATGGATTGAATGGAAAAAAGATGTTCTCCCTCTCCCGCAGTACATTGCTCCCCCTCCACGGTTACAAGGGATACCCCAAGGATCCCAGGATCCACCAAAGCAAGTTCGGGAATATACGTAGCCACCCGGCCTTCAATGTAACAACCGCGACTTCGAGCCACCAAAGTTGCAAGAATTTCCTCCATCTTGCGTGTCCCCTCAAATAATTTTTTAATTATTTTTCATGCTATTAACGCTTCCGTGAAATAAAGAAATTCTTTATTTCACATGAAAACGATAGAGCGGTTTTACAAATGATGTGTCGCGAAATGTTTAACAGGAGCCTCCGTTTATATGTTCCCTCTGCTCCGGAGTGGTCGAACCGCTCCCTTGCTTTGCTGCTCCGGCTCGGAGTTCTTATAACGCCACACTTCAAGAGAAACCGCCTTAGAAAAATACTCAAGCCCCGACGTTTTTTCGGTGCCGCAACACGCTCTGCAGGGTAAGCAGCAAAAAAATTCCCAGGCTGATCACTTTGTAAAGCCCCAAGGGGGTTACCATGGAGATTCCCAGGGCCACGAAAAGCAACCGCTCCCAAATCGCGAGACCGTAAAACTGCATGCCGATGATTCCGGAGGAAAGGGAGTAGATACCTAAAATCGCCATGACCGTCACGAAAATAAACTGCCCCAGATGAAAATCCACGAAGAGGAGCATGGGGTTATAGACGAAAAGATAGGGAAGTAGAAGCCCTGAGAGGGCAAGGCCAAAACCGGTGACTGCCACCTTCATGGGCTTGGCCCCCGCAAGCCCCGCAGCGGTATAGCTGGTAAGGGCCACGGGAGGAACCACGGCGGACATGGTACCGTAGTAGAAGGCGAAGAAGTGCGCCGCCAGGGGAGGAACCCCCATTTGCTGCAGCGCCGGAGCCGCAATGGTGGCGGTTACGATGTAGCACGCCGTGGCGGGAAGCCCCATGCCCAGCACCAGGGCCGCCAGCATACAGAGAATGAGTGCCGCCCACAGCTTACCCCCGGAGAACATGATGATGTTGAGCGCCACGATCTGCCCCACTCCCGTCATGGCCACGGAACCCACGATAAATCCCACCACTCCGCAGGCGATGGCCACGGGAGCCGCACTCCGGGCTCCCATATCCAAAGCGGAGAGAAAATCCCGGAAGGACATGCGGGTGGATTTGCGCAGAAAGGAGAGCACGATAATGGAAAGAAGCCCCAGAAAAGCGGAGAAGAGGGGGGTATAACCCGCCACGAGGAAGTAGATGATGAGCACCAAAGGAAGAAGCATATGTCCCCGATGGAGCATGGTCTCCCGAAGCGAAGGAAGCTCGCTCTTCTCGATTCCCAAGAGTCCCTTTTTTTTGGCCCGAAGATCCACCATAAACATTACCGCGGCATAGTAAAGCACCGCTGGGACCGCTCCGGCGAGCATGATCTTGAAGTAGGGCACCCCCAGAAAGGTGCTCATGATAAAGGCGGCGGCCCCCATGATGGGGGGCATGAGTATGCCTCCGGTACTGGCGGCGGCCTCCACGGCCCCCGCGAAGTACGGAGCGTACCCCACCCGTTTCATGAGGGGAATGGTAATGGCTCCGGTGGTGGCCACGTTGGCCTGGGCGCTTCCGGAAATGCTTCCCATGAGGGCGGAAGCCACCACCGCCACCTTGGCGGGACCTCCCCGGAACCGTCCCGCCAGAGCCAGAGCGAAATCGTTGAAAAACTCGCTGGTCCTCGTGGCGGAGAGAAAGGCTCCAAAAAGAATGAACATGAATACGTAGGTGGAGGAAACCGTTAGGGAAACCCCGTAAATACCTTCATCCGTAAGGCCCATGCGGATGATGATCCGCTCCCAGGTAAATCCCTTATGGGCGAAAAGTCCGGGAAACCAGGGGCCGAACTTGGTATAGAGCACGAAGAGCATTCCCAGAATCGTGAGGGGAAGCCCCACCGCCCGGCGGCTGGCCTCCACCAGGAGCGCCATGGTCATCACCGCCATGGTGAGATCCAGTTTGGTGGGGGTGAGATAGGACGCCAAAAGCCGATCATAGCCCAAGAGGATGTAGGCACTTCCACTCAGAGCGAGAATCACCAAGATCCAGTCCGACCAGCTCGGCACCTCCCGGGGAGATTTGCTCCGGGCGGGATAGTAGAGAAAGGTGATGGCCATCATGGTACCGAGATGAATGGCATTCATCTTGATGGTCATAAGAAGGCCGAAGCTGTTCATCCAGCAATGTATCAGTGAGGTAATCACCGTAAGAACAAGCACTCCCACCCCCAATTTGCCCGCAAACTCCCGATTCGGAATATGTTCTGCAGGATTGAGAAAAGACGGTATTTTCATGAACTATACCTCCCGAAGAAATCTCGTCTTTCGGAATTTCCCGAAGGGAACCGGGAATTCCCGTTTTCGCAGTCGCTCGAATTCTCGAAAAAAACGTGCCCAAGGGGGGACGAAAAAAGGCGCACGAGAAAAACATATCCGTGCGCCTTTCCAGAAAAACTCGGTTTCCGCTACTTCATCTCCGGAGGAATCAGGGCTTCGGGAATATCGAAACCTTTTTCCTGATAGAACTTCACCGCTCCCGCATGGAGAGGGGCTCCGTAGAGTCCCGCCAGAGGATTTGCGAAATCTACCTTGTTGAAAACCGCATGCTCTTTCAGGAAATCTTCCTTATCCGCATAGATCACCTGGAGCATTTTGTAAACCAGTTCCGCCTCGAGCTTGGGAGATGCCAGAAGGGCGCATTTCACTCCCACCAGGGGAATGTCCTTATCCTGTTTGGGGTAGGTCTCGGCGGGGATGGTAACTTCAGCGTACCAGGGAGCCTCCGCCACGAGCTTATTCAGAAGCTCTCCCTCGATGGGAAGCATATCCACCTCGGTACGCCCCGCATAGAGTTCGGTTACCGCGGAAGTGGGAATTCCCGCCTCCAGAAGGGCCGCGTCGATACGGCCGTTCTGAATGGCCTGCCCCGCCTCGCTGTAGCCAAGATATTCCGGCACGATATCATCGAAGGTCAGTCCCGCAAGCCCCTTCAGCACCACCCGGGTGCTGAACTCGGTACCCGATGCGGGAGGCCCCACGGCGATCTTCTTGCCCTTCAGGGTATCCCATCCGGTAATGCCGGAGTTTTTCGCATAAACGAACTGGGCCGCCTCGGGCCAGAGTCCGAAGACGTAACGCAGATTGGGATATTCCTTGCCCTCGTACCGATTGGTGCCGGTGTAGGCAAACCCCGTGAGGTTACACATGGCTATGGCCATCTCCGCCTCGCCCTTGTTGAGCATATCCAGGTTTTCCGTGGATCCTCCGGAGCTCTGGGCGGACCACTTCACCCCATCCTTCAACAAGGTTTTATTGAAATGATTCGCGAAGATGGTTCCCACAGGATAATACGTTCCTCCGGTAGATCCCGTCACAAGGGTAACGAACTGCATTCCCGCACAAGCCACTCCCGCGAGGGAAAGCACCAACGCCGCCGCTACGGCACACAGCATTCCACGTTTCACGAACAAATCCCTCCTTTTCTTGTACACCTTTCTCGAACAAAGCTCGGCTTCCACAATAACACCCCGCACACATCGTAGAAATTTTCTCTTTTCCGCCAGGAACAAACGATACGTCTCTCCTCCCTTCATCCGCAAAAGTGCGCATTTTCAGGGCTGCGGCTCACTCGAAACTTTCTTCGGAAAAGAGATTTGAAAACCTCCTTCATTGTACCCAAAACAGAAAAAAAACGGAATTCCAAAAAAACTAAAGAAGAACAAGGTCTAACGATATTGTTCGATCCCTCAGCTAAACCATCACAGAAATGTTCTCCGGGAAGCCAAAACCTTCCCGGAAGAGCACGGTTTTGCTATCGCCAATAAGCCTGGTCGAAAAATTCGAAGGGCACCCCAAGGCCCATTTCTCGGGCTTTTTCATAAAGAGTATAACTCCAGGCGATATCATGGAGCGGCATCCCTCCGGTAGGAAAAAGGATAATCTCGTCATCTCCCTTCCTTCCGGAATCCACGCCGTTTACGACATCCCCCAGATTCCGAATGCGGCTTTCGTCATAACGTCCCTCCGCCACGTATTTGAGAAGGAAAAAGGAGGGAGCCACCACGCCCACCGCATCGATGCCCTTGGGGTGCTCTTTTCCGTCCGCAATGAAGGCCTGATGCATTTTCCAGTTATCCGCAATCACCGTATTGTCCGCAAAGCACGCCGCATCCATATCCGCAGCCCCCGTAAAGGTAACGAGACATCCCTTTTTGAGCCATTCCTTTTCGATCCGGGGAAAGACCTCTCCAGAAGTGGCGATGGTGATAATATCTCCGGGACGTACCGCTTCTTCCACGTTCTCCGCCCGGAAGACTTTTACCCCTATCTTCTCCTGCATTTCCGCCTCAAAGGAATCGAAAGCCTCCTTGTTGATGTCGTAAAGCCAAGCCTCCTCGACGGAAGGGCATCCGGCCTTGATGGCAAGCATACAAGCCCGGTTGATAACCCCTCCTCCGATGATGCCCACGGTCCTGGCTCCCTTTCGAGCCAAATGACGCGCCGCCACGCCGGGAACGGCCCCGGTTCGCATGGCACTTACCAGGTTCCCCGACATAATACAGAAGGGAATTCCCGTATCCGCATCGTTGAGAATGGTGGTAAGCACCGATCGGGGAAGTCCTTTTTTACGATTTTCCGCGTTGGAACCGTACCATTTCTCGCCGCAAATCCTATAACGCCCCCCGAGATAGGCGATCATGGCCATAAAACGTCGATCCGGCCCCGTAACGGGCATACCGGGAAAACGCTCTTTCTCGGGAAAATAAATCATTTGACCGTGCTCGTTTTCCAAGGGTCCTCCCATAAGATAGTCTCCCTTGCCGATAAGGCCGAAGACCTCTTCGATAACATCCACACAGGCGGGCATATCGAGGACTCCCGCTCGGATGAGATCCTTTTGGGAAAGCAACAGAGTAGTTACGCCGGTTTCACTCATGACAGATGCTCCTCCTTTTGTTGGGCCTTGGAAGGCCCGTTTTTTTTATCTGAAAAGGACACTTTCATTTTCAGGAAAAGAAATATTTATTTCAAAAAAAGAGGATACGGAACGATTTACCTCTTTCATTATTCTATCAAAGGCCAAAAAAGAAAGCAATCGTTCTTTTACATGAAATGAGAGAAACATTTTTTTCAATAAAAAATGTCCGAAAAATAAAAAAAGCCCCCTCCGGGGCGTTGTGGTTTTGTGCTTTCTTTCGGAAAAAGATCGTCCCTTTTCTCGCCGTTCACGGAGATCCTTTCGTTTCTTCGAAATTCCAGAGAGGAAGAGAAGCGTAAAAAAGGGTTCCCCGTTTTTCGTCGGAGACGAACCAAACGTTCCCCTCCAGATACTGTGTCAGAAAGAGTTTTATGCTATAGGTTCCTATGCCCCGCCCCTCTCCCTTGGTGGAAAAGGAGCGCTGGAAAATCCGGTGCCGCACCTCGGAAGAAAGAACTCCCTGATTGTGCACCCAAAAAAGGATTCTCTCTTCCGCCCCCTCTTTCGCCTCTTGTCTTTCACATCCCATGGAAACCAATCCTTCTCTGGGAGTGGCCTCCAAAGCATTTTTCATCATGTTCATCAGAACCCGGCGGAAAAGAATTCGGTCCGTTCGGGCCTGTAAGGGTTCTCGAGGAGGAACCACCACAATTTCCTTTCCCCGGGCCACATCGGGGAAAAAGCTCACTTCCTCGGCAATTCTTTTCATGAAATCCTCCGCATGCAGAGCTTCGAACTCCACCCTCAGAGTTCCCCGCTCGGCGGAAAGAAGGCTTCGCTGGGCTTCAATCTCTTCCACCAGACGGGAGGCACCCTGTTTCAGGAGGGGCAAGGTTTCCTGAAGTTCCCCCAAGTTCTCGGTAACCTCAAGGATTTCCGCTATTCCCTGAATGACCCCTGCGGAGTTCATGATATCGTGAAAGAAGGTTCGTTCCATTCGTTCCCGATGCTTTTCCCGGGAAATATCCTCCAAAGTCACCAGAAGAAAGCGATATCCCTCGAAGGACAGAGGATCCACGGTAATCCGGTATTCCAACTCCGTAAAGTTCCCTTCCCGAGAGGTTTCGATAACGCACTCCTTGATAGTTCTGTGATTTTCTTCAAGGCTTGCAAAAAGGGCCTGTCCCGCCCCGCAGTAACGACATTGTTCTCCTTCGCCGCATCCCAAAGGATTTTCCCAGGCATAGCGGCATCCGAAAAACTCTCCGGGCCGGGGGGCCTTGCAAGTCTGCAGAAAATCCTCGTTCAGAGACTCCCGAAAGATTTTGTTGCCGTAAAGGATGTGCCGTCTTTCGTCGAGGACCAGTACACAGATGGAAAAGGAATCCACCAGCTTTTCCACGTTATCCGCCCGGGCAAGGATCTCCCGATATCGTCGTATTTCCTCTTCGGTGGAACGCCGTCTTTCAGCAACATCGCCGGAACTCATTCGTTCACTTCCTCACGAACCGCGTCAAATCCCTTCCCGAATACCGCTCACACAAAAAAGCTTATCAAAGAAGAGATCGAAAATAACAGGAATGTGCATAATAGAGAAGACTCGAAGCTCATTTTACACTATTTTCTTCTTTTCCTGGATTGACAACAGCCTGAGAAAATCCTGTTATCAATTCGTCAATTGCGCAAATGACGAACTCGAATGAGGTGTTTTTATGGAAAAGATGCTTGAAACTATGAGAGCTTTAGGGGAACCGAACCGGCTCCGAACATTTTTAGCCCTTACCCGACTCGAAAAACGCTGCCTCTGTGAAAACCCGGAATTGCCCTGGCTATCTCCTCTTTACGGAAAGCTTGAAGGATTGCCTCCTCTGCTCATTCATGTCGGAGGAAACGAGGTTTTTTACGACGATGCGGTAGCTTTTGCGAAAAAAGCACGGGAAAGCGGCGTAGAAACCACGTTACGGATCGACGAGGGCCTCTTTCATTGCTACCCCGTATGCTCCCCCCTCTTTCCCGAGGCGAAACAGGCCATGGAAGAGATCTGCGAATTTCTAAAAAGAAGCATCGCTTCGGAAAGGGCATAACTTCGCTCCATATTATGGAAAAACTCCGCAGACCTTTTTTCCGCTCCCTGGCGATATTCCTTCCTTTTCCCGAGGGGACCCTTTGACTTTCTCCGCTCTCTGGCCCATACTTTTCCATGGAATCCACATGCTTTTCTTCAAAAAAATAAGACCGGATATCCCAGGAATCCGGAATCCCTGAAAACGGAGAGAAAATAATGGCAAATCAAGATAAGCTCCCCCAGTATCTCGAAGTTCCCGTGGAACGCATGACCCATCAGGGAGAAGGAATTGCCCGCTCTCCTGGAGGCAAGATCATCTTCGTACCCGGAGCGCTGCCGGGCGAGAAGGTACGCCTTAAAATTTTGGAGGAGAAAAAGGACTACGCCCGGGGAAAGGTTCTGGAGGTCCTCAAAGCCCAGGAGCTGCGAACGGAACCTCCCTGTCCCTGGTACGGAGAGTGCGGAGGATGTCAGCTCCAGCATGCCGCCTATCCGCTGCAGCTTCAACTCAAGACGGAAATGGTCCGGGGCTCCCTACAACGACTGGGAAAACTGGAGCCCCAGGAAGAGCCCGCCCCCTGCGTGGCAAGCCCCAAAGCCTGGGGATACCGAAACAAGGCGGCCTTTCCCGTACAGGCCAAACTCTCTGGAAAGGGAGCCATCACGGGGTTTTACCGGGAGCGAAGCCATCGGCTTGTGCGGGTACGGAAGTGCCGCATTCTTCCCGCTCCTCTCAATGACCTTTACCGCCGCATGGAAACTCTTGTGGGTTCGGAATACCTTCCGGGATATTCCGAGGAAAAACATCGGGGCTTTCTCCGGCATATTCTTCTGCGGGAAACCGCCTGTTCTCTGGGCATCACCCTCCTCGTGGCGGCAACACCCTCGAAAGAGCAGGAAGCCTGGATTCGGAAAGAGGTGGGAGGGCTTCTGGATTCCTTCGATAAAGAGGGACATCTCTCTTTGGGAATTTATCGGGAACCGGGCAACTCTCTCTTCGCCGAGGAGTATCGCTCTCTCGAAGGTTCCGGAGAGTTCCGGGAGCGCCTCGGGAATCGGGAACTCTCTTTTCCCATGAACTCCTTCTTTCAGGTCAATACGGCTCAGGCGGAACAGCTCTTTTCCCACGCTGCGGAATACGCCGCAGCGTATCAGCCGGAATCCGTTCTGGAACTCTACGCCGGAGTGGGAGCGCTTACGGTTTTTCTCGCTCCCCACACGAAAAAGCTGGGAGCAGTGGAATTCGGTTCCACCTCGGTGGAGTACGGCAGGAAAAACATGGAGGCCAACGGCTTTTCTCATGCGGCATTTTTCGAAGGGGATGCGGGGGAATTTCTGCAATCTCAAAACACTCCCCCGGATATGCTCTACCTGGATCCCCCTCGAAAGGGCTGCGAACCCCCGGTGCTCCGGGAAATCCTCCGCCTCATGCCCCGGCACGTGGTGTACGTCTCCTGCAATCCCGCCACCCTGGCCCGGGATCTGCGGATCCTCTGCGACGGAGGTTACCTTTTCCGAAGCTACCGCCCCTTCGACATGTTTCCCCAAACAGCCCACGTGGAGACCGTGGCTTTTCTGGAGAAAAAATAGCCCCTCCGGGAAGTTCCCTGGAAAAAGCCGCTCCCTCCGAAGGATTCCCTTCATACAAAAAGGCAAGCCCCCTCTTTTGAGGGGGCTTTTCCGTAATTTTTCCGATTCGAAGCGCTATCGCAGCATCTTGATGCTTCCCGTGAGCTTGTTTACCTTGTTCTTCGGCCCGTAGAGGCAGAGCCCCGCATAGTCCATATCCTTTCCGGAAGCGGCTTTCAGCTTTGCGGCATAATCCTCGTAACTTCCGGATCCCTGGGCAATCCGACTGAATCCGATGAGGCACAGTTCGGGATCCCCCATTTCCAGAAGGGCATCGTATTTTTCCTTGAGTTCCTTCTGGGAAAGACAAAGAATTGGGATGGGGATATTGGTCACCCCTTCGTGAAGCCTTCCATCTCCGTCTTCCAGAGATTCCCCGATCAAACCACCCACCAAATTCGCCAGACTCATTCCCAGAGCCGCCGCAGTATTGGCCACAAGCCCCGAAGGAAGCTCCTGATTGACGATCATGACACATTTCATTCTTTCCTACCTCCTCGCCTTCTTCGGCAAGGCTCAGTATGAAGGAGAAGAAAAGAGTTGTATTGTAGAAAATTGACGTTACTACCCGAAGGACTGCCGATATTGGAATGGGGTTACACCGTAGGATCTCTTGAATTCCCGGGAAAAATACGCCTGGTCGTAAAAACCCGCAGCCAGGGCAATTGCCGAAAGACTCTCTTCCGATTCCGCCAGAAGCCTTTTGGCATACTCCACCCGGAGTTGGAGCTGAAAGGCATTGGGAGTGGTGTTACAAACTTCTTTGAAACCTCGAATGATGGTGAATTTGCCGATGCCGAAACGTTCTTCCAGATCCTGGAGGTTCAAAGAATCCAGATAATGGGCTTCCAGATACTCTCGTATCTCGTGGATCCTTTTTCGATCTTCGAGGCTTATGGAAATCCAGGCCGCCTCGGCCATATCCGACAAAACCTCCCCCAAAGCCACTTCCCGGTCGAATCGCCCCTTACAGGATTTCAGAAAAGCCACCAGATCCCGGACCCTGCGAAACTGCTCGGGCCGAAGCTTGAGAATGCCAATGGCTCCAAGTTCCGAAAAATGTTCCAAAAACTCCCGGGCAAAGTCCTCCCGGATGTACATCATGGTAAAGGCCCAGTTCTGCAAATCCAGGGGCTGACATTTATGGCTCACCAGGGGAGAAATAAGAATGGCATCCCCCGCCCGGAGACAGTATTCCCGGGAACCCACCTCGAGCAGGGTAGCTCCCCGTTCGATAAAACCCAGAGAAAGTTCCCGGTGTACGTGACTTTTATAGGCGTGAAGATCGTTCGAACAGGTCTTGATCTCCATCACATTGAAAAATTCCGAATGAAAATACTCTATTCCCATGACCGGCCTCTCTCTTTTCCGGTTCTTCCCGCCATGTTTCACGAGAAACATTACCAACACCGGGAATCAAGATTACAACCGTTTACTCTGCAAGCCTCTCGATTTTCTCGAGGTTTTGGAGAAAAACTTCGATCACCTTCGGGGCGAACTGCTTTCCCGCATGATTCTGCAATTCCTCCACCGCCTCCTTCTGAGAGAGGGCCTTCCGGTAGGGGCGGTCGCTTACCATGGCATCGTAGGCATCCGCCACGGCAACGATACGACACAGCAACGGAATATCTTCTCCCTTTCTCCTGTCGGGATATCCCTCGCCATCCCATCGTTCGTGATGCCCCCGGATATAAGGGGCCACGTGGGCGATCTCGGGAATTCCTTCGGCGATACGGGCCCCGATTTCGCTGTGGGTTTGCATGATTCGCCGTTCCTCTTCATCCAGACGACCGGGTTTGAAGAGAATGCTGTCGGGAATGCCCACTTTGCCGATGTCGTGGAACTGAGCCAAAAGCCGGATATCATTGACCTCCGCATCCGAAAGCCCCAGGGCTTGAGCCAGAAATGCCGAGAGAGCCACCATACGCTGTCCGTGTCCTTCGGTATTGTAATCCCGAGCCTCCAGGGCCTTCATGAGGGTTCGCACGATGGAATTACGCACGCTGTCGCTGCGCAGAAGCTTTTTGCGGTACATGGCGTTGTCCGCATCCAGGAAGAGAGCGTGGTTATCGTCGGGACACCGCCGCGCAAAGGTATATCCGAAAGAAAGGCTGAGATGGATATCGTGGTTTTGCCGATTGAAGGATTCCACCTTCCGGGCCAGAGCCTCGCAAAAACCCTCCATCTCCGCTTCGCAGGTATCGCAGAGAAGCACTCCGAACTCATCTCCTCCGATCCGGGCAACCATATCCTCGGGACGCACACTTGCAGAGAGATGGGTCGCCACGGTTTTGAGCAGCATATCCCCCGTGCGGCTTCCGAAGGTGTCGTTGATAAACTTCAGCCCGTCGATATCGCAGACGATGACCCCCATGGAACCCTTACAGCTTCGATTGAAGTTCATGAGGGACTGTTCGAAGTAGGTCCGATTGAAAAGCCCCGTAAGATTATCCCGAATGCCCATGTTATACATCTTCTCTTCCGCCGCTCTCTGTTCGGTGATATCCCGAATGACGAAAAGCACGGAAGTTTCCGAATCCATGGCTCCCCGGGCATCGTAATGAAAATCGTTGCCCCTCCGCTGCACGGAAAAGCGAAACTCCTCCATCTTCCGGAAGGTTTTAACCTTGGCAGCCACCGAAAGAAGAAGGTTCGCCACGCTTTCTTCCATAAGATCCGAGAGAGGCTGTCCCCGAGCGGTGGCTTCCACATAGGGTTTGACGAGATTCTTTTCCCGAAGGTAGAACGTGAGCACATGCCCCTGGAGATCGATCACCAGAAGGGTATCCGGAATGGCGGCGAGCAGGGCCTTCTGTTTTTCGTTGGCCCGCTCAAGCTCCTCCAAACGCTTCTGAAGCTCCGGATAATAGCTTTTTCGAAGGGAATTATCTCCCAGGCCGATAATGCTCTCCCGAAGCATTTCCGCATTGGCTCGCACCCGGGAGCTGTCCAGGCGAGGTTTATCCTTGGAATTAAAGGATCCGCTCATAGATTTTTTCCAGCTCCTTTATATCCGGCAACACCGGATTGGTGGCCATACAGGGATCGTTCAGAGCGTTTTCCGCAAGCCTTGGAATATCTTCGTGCCGGATTCCGGCCCCTTTGAAATCTTCTCCAATTCCCAGGGCCTCCCGCATCTCCCGAAGGTAATGCACAAGATTCTCCATGGCGGCATCCTCCGAGGTATTGGGGCCCACAATACCTATGACAGAGGCAATATCCCGGTAACGCTCCTTCGCGCAGGGAGCGTTCATACGGATCACCAGATCCAACAGAATGGCGTTGCACTCTCCGTGGGGAAGATCGTACATACCTCCCAGGCTGTGGGCCAGAGCGTGCACCGCTCCAAGGCTGGCATTGGAAAAGGCCAATCCCGCATGCATGCTTCCGGACATGAGATGATAGAGTTCTTCCAGGTTATGAGGATCCTTTATGGAGGGAACCGCATGTCCCGTAATCTCACGAATGGCCTGAAGAGCGTGGGCATCCGTCACCGAGGACTGGGCGTTGGAAACGTAGGCCTCCATGGCGTGAGTGAGAGCATCCATGGCGGTGCAGGCTGTGAGATGAGGCCCCATGGTGTTAAGAGGAAGGGGATCGATGAGAGCGATATCCGGCACGATCATCTTGCTGATAATGGCAATTTTGATCTGTCGGGACGTATCCAGAATGATGGAAAACTGGGAAACGTCCGCGGAGGAACCCGAGGTGGTGGGAATGCAAATGATGGGAGGAATGGGAATGCCCACCCGGTCCACTCCCTCGTATTCGCAAATATTTCCGCCGTTCCGGGCCACGATGCCAATTCCCTTGGCACAATCCATGGGACTTCCTCCTCCCAGAGCGACAAGGGCATCGCACTCCTCCCGGACATACACTTCGGTACCTTCATGCACGTTGCCATCCCGGGGGTTCGACTGCACGTCGGAAAAAATGTGATAGGAGATTCCCTTATGTTCCAGATTGCCGCAAATTTCCTCCACCCATCCCGCCTTCATGACCCCCGGATCCGTCACGATCAAGGCACGGCGTACCCCCAGATTTCTGGCATAATTTCCTGCCAACAGCCGGGCGTCCCGGCCGAAAATGAACTCGGGCATCACTACTTTTCGGAGATCCATACTGTTATAATCACTCATCTCTCGTCTCTCCTTTTAAACCCCTCATCTTGCTGGCAACCCAAGATACATTTAAAAATACCTTGGATAAAGAATCCCGCACAAAACACTTTTTTCAATAAAAGCCAGCATGTCATTCTTTTCCGGTTATTATACTCTCACAATAAAATTTGTTCAAAAATTTTCTCTATTCTCGAAAACAGAAAACCTTCTCAAGAAGGCTTATGTATTCCGAAAAAGGTACTGTACAGTACGGGTACGACCACGAGAGTAAGCACCGTGGCAAAGGTCAATCCCCCCATAATGGTTACGGCCATGGGTGCGAAAAAAGCATCCCACAAAAGTGGAATCATACCAAAAACAGTAGTAAAAGCAGCCATACACACCGGCCGGACTCGACTGGCGGCGGAATCCAGAACGGCAAGATAAGGATCCTTTCCTGCACTCATTTCGATACCGATCTGGTCAAGCAAAACAATTTCGTTCTTAATGAGCATTCCCGAAAGGCTCAAAAATCCCAACATAGCCATAAAACCAAAAGGTTTGTTCGCCAGCAGCATACCCGCCGCCACGCCAATAATCGACAGAGGAAGCCCGAGAAATATAATCAAGGGATGACGCAGTGTGTTGAACAACAATACCGAAATCAGAAACATGGCGGTAAAGGCGATGGGCACATTGGACATGAGTTTTTCATTGGCCTCAACCTGTTCTTCGTGTTCGCCACCCCATTCCAAGGAATATCCATCAGGCAACTCGATGGCTTCAATCGGTTGGCGCAATTCCCGCAACAAACCATCGGTGGTACCTTCAATCTGTTTGCACGAAACGCGAAGAACCCGCATGCGATTACGCCGATGAATGACGGGGGTTTCCCATTCGACGCTTTCTCCGTCCGTGACTTGCTCAATAGGGATCCAATCATGCCGTGACCCGCTCCAAACATGAATGTTAGCGATATTTTCGATGCCGTGCCGCTGTTCGTATGGAGGGCGAAGTATAATCGGCAAAAGATCGTCCTTCTGACGGTACACACCAACGGGAACTCCGGAGAAACTCATTGCCAGGGCTTGCGAGATCGTCGGTCGGGTAATACCCACTTCTCGGGAACGCGCCTCAGCCAAATGCACCGTTTGCACCTTGACCGGTTCGCCCCAATCGGTACGAATGGTGCGGGCATTATCGTGATCCCGCATAACGATTTTGACTTTCTCCGCCAGCTCCCGGAGAATTTTCTCATCCGGACCACTGAGCCGGGCTACTACAGCACCACCTCCAGGGCCAAGCTTGAAAGCATCGACACTTGTAATTGCCCTCGGGTGGTGTTCCACCAGATACGTGGTCAGGTGAGCCCGCAAAGCTGGAATTTTTTTATAATCATCCAGACCGATCAGCAACTGACCATAAGCGCTATCGGGCATTTGAGGTTCGTAAGTAAGCAGAAATCTCAGGGGACCACGCCCGATGAAACTTGCCACATCCTCCACCCCTTCAAGGGTACGAATATAATCACTTATAGTTGCCACCTCGTCCCGGGTACGGTCTATGTGGGTTCCTTCTGGCATCCATACATCCACCGTCATCTGAGGACGGTTCATATCAGGCATGAAATCCTGCTTAACGAACCCGAAACCCCACATGGCCCCCGCCAGCAGAAGAACCACGGCGGACAACGTGAACCAGCGATGATCCACGCATATTCCAAGAAAACGTCGGTAAAGGCGAAAAAAGAAATGATTGTAAGGTTCGTTTTTATGCTCGACTTCGGAAGGAAGGAGTGCAACACACAGATACGGGGTAATCGTAATGGCAAAAACCCAACTAAGCCCCAAGGAAATGAAAATAACCTGAAAAAGACTTTTAAGCCACTCTCCGGTCATATCCTTGGACAAGGTTATGGCGGCAAAAGCTAAAACCGCAATGCCCGTTGCACCAAGCAAAGGCCATTGCGTTTCACGAACGGTTTCCTCCGCAGCTTCCGCCCTGCTCAGACCTTGATGAGATTTAATGACAATCCCCTCGGCCACTACGATAGCATTATCCACCAGCATACCCAAGGCAATAATGAGAGCCCCTAAGGAGATACGCTGCAGCATGATACTCATCGCAGACATGCATATAAACGTTGCCAAAATTGTCAGCAGGAGAACGATTCCAATGATAACCCCCTCGCGTAGTCCCATAAAAAACACCAATAACAGCATTACAATGGCCACAGCAGAGACGAGGTTCAGCTCAAAACCGCGGGTAGCTTTCTTGGTCGTCTCGGCTTGATGCGCAATTGCATGAATCTCGACTCCCAAAGGAATACGGCTCTTCAATTGCTCCAACCGTCGGGCAATGTCGTCACCCATGGCTATGACATCACCGCCGGATATAGTGGAAATACCGATTCCTACCGCCGATTGCCCGTTCCATCGCAAAATTTCGCTGGGAGGACTCGAATACCCTCGTTTGATTTGAGCTATATCCTTGAGACGTATCATAGGACCGTTGGAATCATCCTGTACAAGCTGTTCAGCCAGATCTTCCACGTCGCTGTAGTCACCCGTTACACGTAAATGGATATTTTCAAAACCCACGGTAGTCTGTCCCGTTTCGGTAATCGTATTCTGCTGCTGGATGGCATCGAAAATGGCCGTCGGATCGAGATCAAGCTGCGACAGCTTAACGCGATCGATCTCCAGATAAATGACCTCGGTTTGAAGCCCCCAGAAGTCAATGCGTCCCACATCTCGGCATAAAAGCAACTCGCGACGCAAATCCTTGGCAACTTCCTGCAAATCGTGCTGTGAATAACCATCACCGGTCAATGCAAAAAAAACACCGTACACATCACCAAAATCATCATTCACCATAGGCTCTTGACAACCCGGGGGCAAACTCTGCCCCGCAAGAGCAACCTTATGTCGCAATTCATCCCAGACCTGAGGCAAGGTTTCCTTATCGTATATTTCCTGTATTTCCGCAAAGACAATCGATAAACCCGCCCTGGAAATAGAACGGACTTCCTTCAGTTGCTTGATTTGCTGAACTGCAATTTCGATGGGCTCGGTAACTTCCAGCTCCACCTGTTCGGCAGTGGCACCCGGATACTGCGTATAGATTACGGCTTCCTTGATCGTAAATTCCGGATCCTCCAAACGTCCGAGCTTGCCATAAGAAAAGGTCCCTCCCAAGATCACCAGAACAATAAAGACAAGCATAATGGCTTTATGCCGGATGGCATATCGAGCAGAATTCATCCGTCAAGCCCCTCTTTGCCATTAAGCATGGGACGCACAAGAGAATTCTCCTGCAGCATATGCAATCCCGCGATAGCCACAAGTTCTCCGGGGTGCAACTCGGAACGAACATCCACGTAATCACCGCACAACTCCGCCGATTCGACCAATATTTTCTTGGGATTCCCTCCTGCGGGGTCTATAACCCATACATAGGATCGTCCAGCATCGCCACGGCATAAGGCTTCAGCAGGTATGCGGGCGACATCTTGAAGGGATGCCGAAAGGGCAGAAGGCTCCGTTATTCTGGCCCGTACCGTGGCGGTCATGCCGGGGAAAACCTTCAGATCCGCCGGGGGAGCCAAAACAAGAACCACATCGTAAGTTTGCGTAATACTATCAGATTTTGCACTATGCTCACGCACAGTGGCATCGAACCAGTGTTCGGAATCGGCATCGAATCGAACCTGCAGTATCTTGAGAGCGGCAATGCCACCGTGCGCGATCAACCGTTCGGGAATTTGGATAATTACTTCTATGCGCGAAATATCCTGAAAGGAAACGATCGCCTTTTTAGCCTGAACATGCTCCTGATTTTCTACATATCGTTTGGCGATGACCCCGTCAAAAGGGGCATGCAACATGGTGTCTTCCAGTGCCTTCTGACAAATACGAAACTCCGCGAGAGCCACATGATAGGAAGTTTCGGCATTTTCATATTCAACTCTGGCAGCAGCTTTTTGCTCCCATAAACTCGCGTATCGGGCCAATTCACGCTTGGCGTTTTCCAATTTAGCTTTGGCCCTGTCCAGAGCATACCGATAATCGCGTTGATCCAGTCGGGCAACTATCTCCCCTTTTCGAATGCTGCATCCCTCTTCAGCGTTGAGTTGATCCAAAAGCCCGGGGACGGAAAAAGCCAATTCCACCCGCCGATTCGCCCTCACTTTACCCGGGAATAGACGAACACAATCCTTAGGGGGCGATTGCACCACCGCCGTCGGGACCGAACGAACAATCAACGTTTTTTGGGACACAGCGGACTGTGCCTCGCCACGGTTTTTCAAAACAAAAAAAACAAGGGCCGAAATAAGAAACATACCACTAACAATTGTAACCATAATGCTTTTCTTCAATTTCATCGGTTCTCCTCCTCGGTCAAAAACCACGATATCCCTTTTTTCTCCAATCTTTCCAACCAATTTACGGCAAGACATGCGTAGCAAAAAAGGATTTATTGCAATAAAATAAAAAACATACAGGAGTTTTTGCATGCGAATTCGACGGAAAGCAACACGAAAGACAGTTAAGGAGCTTAACTTAATTCCCGAAAAAATACAGACTCCCAAACTGTTCACATACGCTCTCGATCAAAATTCTGCCGAGAATCACAGTTTTAGACTCTGTTGGGATCAGCCATATTTAGTTAAGTAGCTTAACTAAAATTCTAAAAAAACACAGGTTCACAGGCTACTCATACAGGGTCTTAGAGGCAATTTCTTCTGACCCTATCAGCACAGGAATCCGCTGAAATCCGACAACGCCAAATGGTTTTAACTAGGGCCTGTTTCTAAATTATCTCAACCATATCAGACATGCCGCAAGAAGAACCATTGAAGAAAAGGTAACAGCAAGTTTTTCATATCGTGTCGCAACTCTACGGCACTCTTTGATTTTGCAGAAGAAATTTTCCACAAGGTGACGTTCCTTGTATAAGTGCTTGTCGTAAAAACGCTGTTTTAAGCGATTCTTTTTTGGTGGTATTACAGGGATAGAGCCTCTTCCTTCAATTTTTTCGAGAATTGCATTGACGTCATAAGCCTTATCTGCAATCACATGCTCAGCTTCAATATTTTCAAGAAGTTCCGTGGCGACCACACTATCGTGTGTTTCTCCTCCTGTAAGAAGTATCTTGACAGGGTTTCCTAAAGCATCCACGGCAACATGGATTTTCGATGTCAGCCCACCCCGGCTGCGTCCAATCGCCTGATCGCCTTCTTTTTTTCGTGCGCCCGCAGAGTGTTGATGCGCCTTGATATAAGAACCATCAATACAAATCCACTCAAAATCGGCGTCCTGGATGAAAAAAGCAAGGATATCCTGCCAAACGGAAAGTTTTGCCCACTTGTTGAAGTGTTTGTAGATTGTTTGCCATGCCCCAAATGTTTTTGGCATGTCACGCCATGGCGCACCTGTTTTTAGAATCCAGAGTATGCCATTGAGTACGGTTCGTGCATCCTTGCCAGGCCTACCGCGTTTTTCCCGTTTAGGCGGACAAAGAAAAGGTTCGAATCTTCCCCAGTGTTCATCTGCAATGGCGTGTCTTTGCATAGTTGATGCAACATAGCATTTTGAAAAACAAGCTTCAAGTTTTTTTAGAAACAGACCCTAAAGAACCACCTCACTGAAATCATAGATCTTCAAGCCGATCATCCATAATAGTACTCATGGCTTCCAATAAAGCGGAGAGTGCCATTATCTGCTGAAGAGGATATTTCTTCAATAGATTGACAAGCTCGCCCATATCTTTTCCATGAAACTTTTCATGGGCATAAAAAGCCTTCCACCCCAAGTCGGTCAACGAAAGATAAAGCTTTTTATTATTAAGGGGAACCTGCTCCTTTCTCACAAAACCTTTTTTTTCAAGTCTCGCAATGGTCTGGGAGGCAGCACTCTTCGTAACACCAAAATGGGTAGCCACATCGGTAACACTCATCTGCCCCCGTGCTCCTACAGCCTGAATCGTGTGAATCTCTCTCGTGGAGATTTCTATAGCATCACCTATACGAATCGGCAACTTCTCGATACGTGCGTATTTGTTCGCTACCTGTAAAAGATGCTGTATTGTGACCCTTATAAGGTCTTCTTTCGTATCCATGACCGGGATAGTACAGCACCTTTACTATTATTGCAAGTCCAAAATGCATTTTTTTAGAACCCCAGGCAAAGAATTCCTCCGCTTATTTCTGCTATACCTTCAAGGAATCAATATCTTTCTCGTACAAAGTTCTTCAATCTTTCCGGTTGCCGTAAAAACATGGATCTCCGACAATAGTCACTTTTTGTCGTGAAAATGTTCCAGTCGTTATCATCCTTCTCTTCGCTTCACACTCCCGTATTCCTACCCCCATTTCGGAATCCAGCTTTACGAAAACGCCGGAGCAAACCGAGGAGAAGCATTCCTCCAAAAAGCACGAGCACAAGCAGGGAATCCCCGGAATGGGCGCTACATCCTCCACTCCCGCCGCTTTGGCTACCCCGGGGAGGCGAAAAATAGGAGCTATCCATGGATTGCACGCTATGGATATACGTTACAGCATGGCTTTCCATAAGGAATTCGCTCAATCCCACGTGGTTTTCCTCGTCCCCCCAGTCGTAGGTATAACCCAGCCGGGTCCAGGGAAAAGAAGCCTCGCTCCGAGGATCGTAATTGCCGTTGTTATTGAACCACTCCATCCAATCCACCCGCACCGGCGTCGGAGGAGAGGTACTCCAATCCACGGCGAGGTAAAAATCGGGGGAATATTCCCGAACGAGAGCGGGAAATTCCAGCTCCGCCTCCCGGTCGGAAACCTCCGGATCCGGCGAGGGACGCAGAAGATCTCCGGGGCGAACCCAGAATTCCACGATTCGAGAATATTCCTTTCCTCCCGGGGCATCCTCGGGGCGCAGCCCAAGAAGCTGAATTATCCTTCCGTAGACATCTTCGGGGAAAGAAATATCCTCCACGAAAAAATTCTTGAGTTCCGGCACCGCCGTTACCCACAGGGCAGGATGGCTTCCTTCGTAGAGGCTATCCGTTTCATAGGCGTCGTAGTAATTTCCATCCACCAGAGAGGCTACCAGGATAAAGGTCTGCCCTTCAAAATCCCTGGAAATAAGGTGGGGATTATGATCGTCGATGTCCACGAGGGTATAGACAATTTCGCTTTCCTCCGCCACCGCCGCATCTTCCAGGGCATCGATAAAAGCCTGGGGTAGGGAATTTCCCGAAGCCGAAGCGGCAAACAAAAAGAACGCCAGTAAAAAAGTCGATACCTTGGTAAACATGGGACATCTCTCCTTTTTCAAAGATGGGAATTACCGAGCACTGTATCACACCGGGGATCTTCTTTGTGAAAAAGCCGGGGATTTACGAAAGCATTCCCACACTGTAACGAGCAGTTTGAGA
Source organism: uncultured Aminiphilus sp. (assembly GCA_963666395.2). Classification (GTDB taxonomy): domain Bacteria; phylum Synergistota; class Synergistia; order Synergistales; family Aminiphilaceae; genus DAIPKP01. Next base: position 3,106,477 of record CAXXQU010000001.1, on the reverse strand, counting down.
AAAGAAAAAACGTTCCCCTTCCGAGAGGCAAGAGGGGAACGTTTACCGTTTTCCTATTTTTCATATCCGCATGATTCTTCCCGGAACAGTTCAATAGGGTGTATAGGATTTCAGTCTTTTTCTTCCCCCCGGGCAAGCTGCTTCTCCGCATGTTCCCGAATGCCCTCGGCAATTACCGTAGCCTTCTGGGAGGCGGCACTTACGGCTTTCATGAAGGCCGTGCGGATACGCCCGTCCTCCAGCTCGTAGATGCCTTCGATGGTAACCCCTCCGGGGGTGACCACCTGATCCCGCAATTCCGCGGGATGCTTTCCCGAGGAGAGGAGATGATGGGCCGCTCCGATAAAGGTGTGGGCCGCCGCCTTGAGAGCCAGGTCCCGGGGAAGTCCCACCCGGAGGGCTCCGTAAATCATGGCCTCCAGCACGGTATAGAGGTAGGCGGGACCGGAACCGGACATGGCGGTGAGCACGTCGAGATACTGCTCCTCCACCTCTTCGAACTCTCCGAGGTGTCCGAAGAGAGCCCGCACCATATCCCGCTCCCGGGAGGTAACTCCGGAATCGCAGGTAAAGATGGTGAAGGCCCGGCGAATCTGTACGGCGGTGTTCGTCATGCCCCGGATATAGTGGGCCTCGGGAACGGTCTGGCTCATGATCTCCAGAGGAATGGCGGCGGCCATGGAGATCACCGTCTTGTTCTCCAGAGCTCCCCGAAGTTCCAGGAGCACCGGCACCACCTGCTTGGGTTTCACCGCCACGATGATGACATCCGCCTCCTCCGCGGCGGCTCGGTTATCCGTGGAAATACGAACCTCCATCTTCTCCAGATGCCGCAGCTTTTCGAGGTTTCTCCTCGTGGCGGTCACCTCGCAGTAGGGAGCCAGAGCCTGAGCTATGGCGCCCCCGATGATTCCCGCTCCGAGAATGGCCACTTTTTTATTCCGAAAATGTTCCATCACCCATGGACCTCCTTAATTGTTCAGCGCCGTAATGGGCGCGGGAATCCGCCCTCCCCGGGCCACGAAGGCCGAGGAATCGAAGGAGTTCACCCGCATCACCGGAGCAGTACCCAGAAGCCCTCCGAACTCCACGGAGTCCCCCACGTCCTTGCCGGGTACGGGAATGAGTCGCACCGCCGTGGTTTTGCGGTTGATCATGCCGATGGCGGCCTCGTCCGCGATGATGGCGCTCAGAGTGGCGGCGGAGGTATCCCCGGGAACCGCGATCATGTCCAGCCCCACGGAACAGACGCAGGTCATGGCTTCGAGCTTTTCGATGTTCAGGCTCCCCTCGGTAACCGCCCGAATCATGCCTGCATCCTCGCTCACCGGGATGAAGGCTCCGCTCAGCCCTCCCACGTAGGAGGACGCCATGGCGCCACCCTTCTTCACCGCATCGTTCAGCATGGCCAGGGCGGCGGTGGTTCCTGGAGCGCCGCAGCGTTCCAACCCCATGGCTTCGAGAATTTCCGCCACGCTGTCCCCCACTGCGGGAGTGGGAGCCAGAGAAAGGTCCACGATGCCGAAGGGCACCCCCAGACGGCTGGAAGCCTCGCGCCCCACCATCTCTCCCATGCGGGTAATCTTGAAGGCCATGCGCTTGATTCGATCCGCCAGCTGCCCCAAGGGAATGCCGGGCTCCCGGCGCACCACGTTTCGGATAACTCCGGGACCGCTCACCCCCACGTTGATTACCGTCTCGGGTTCTCCGATGCCGTGGAAGGCCCCCGCCATGAAGGGATTGTCCTCGGGAACGTTACAGAACACCACCAGCTTGGCGCACCCCAGGCCTCCCTCTTCGGCGGTCCTCGCGGCGGTTTCGAGAATGACCTCCCCCATGATCTTCACCGCGTCCATGTTGATTCCGGATTTAGTGGTTCCCACGTTCACGGAGGAGCAGATCCGTTCGGTGCTCCCCAGAGCCTCGGGAATGGAGCGGAGAAAAAGCTGTTCCTGGAGGCTCATTCCCTTGTGTACCAGGGCGGAATATCCCCCGAGGAAGTTCACCCCCACCTCCCGGGCGGCCTCGTCCAGCTTCCGGGCCATGAGCACCATCTCCTCGGAGGAGGCGGCACCCGCCAGGAGGGAAACCGGGGTCACCGCGATGCGCTTATGAATGATGGGAATGCCGTAGTATTTTTCGATCTCCTCTCCCACCGCAACGAGACGCTCTCCCCTGGTGCAGATCTTGTCGTAAATCTTTCGGGCGATCTCCCCTCCGCTTCCGGCGACGCAGTCCAGAAGGGAGATTCCCATGGTGATGGTACGGATATCAAGTTTTTCGTCCTCGATCATCCGGATGGTTTCCATTATCTCCTTGGGAGTAAAGTGGAAGGCCATGACACACCTAAATCCTGTGCATCTGACGGAAGATGTTTTCGTGCTGGGCGGTAACCTTGACTCCCAGCTCCTCCCCCCGGGCCTGAAGACGGTCCCGCAGATCCACCAGGCTGGTGGTACAGTGCTCCAGGTCCACCATCATGATCATGGTGAAAAAACCGTCGATCACGGTCTGGCTGATTTCCACCACGTTTCCCCGATATTCGCTGATGGTTCCGGCAATTCCCGCGATAATTCCCATGGTGTCCTTTCCCAGCACGGTCACCACCATGCGGTTTGTCTGAGTTTCGGGCATGAACATCATCTCCTTGCATAGGATTTCTTCTTTAACTTTCCGGGAAGAACTCTCCCGAAAAAAGGTACAAAAAAAGCCTTTTCCGGCGGAGAGTTCCAGAAGCTCCGGAAAAAGCCCGCATAATAGCCCCGCATAATACTCGCGGAAGTCCGGAGTGTAAAGAAGCAAAGCGATATTATCGACGTATTTTTGAGATATACGAAATTTCAAATTCCCATCAAAACCTAAAGTCCGAGGTTTTTTGGAAATAATGTCTTCCGAGATGCTCCATGGAAGCCTTCATTTACGTGTCTCCCCCACTCCGGCGTGATCCAGTCACTCCCTGTCGAAAAAAAATCGTGTTTTTTATCCTCCCTTCGTTTCTGAACAAAAAAACATCACTTCCAACTCACGAGAAGAAACGAAGGTATTTTTTCATCAAAAAAATGAACAAGAAAACAGCCCCTCCTGTGCATGCTTTTTTCGCGAAATCCTTCAGACTACGACGGGAGCGCTCCACACAACAACACGGTTCTTTACGGGAGGGAATACATTATGTACTCGCACATGTTCAAAGTGAAACCCGATAAGGTTTTTGAAACCCTGGAACAATGGATTCTCCGGGACGGCTTCGATATCGTGGTGGATATGGAAAAATCCCTGGGAAGCCATCTCGTGGATGCCCGTAACGGGGAGGAATGGCTCGATTTCTACACCTTCTTCGCCTCCTCTCCCTTCGGCATGAATCATCCGGGTCTCGCCAACGAGGATTTCAAGGAGAAAATTTTCCGGGCCGGCATCAACAAGGTGGCAAATTCCGACATCTACACTCAGGAGATGGCGGAGTTCGTCCAGACCTTCGCGAACCTGGCGGTTCCCGAAGGATTCAGCCACCTCTTTTTCATCGATTACGGCACTCTGGCGGTGGAAAACGCCTTCAAGGTGGCCATGGATTGGAAGGTTCGCAAACTCCTTGCCCAGGGAAAAATTTCCCGGGGAGACGCCGTGGCGGGCATTCGGGGAACCAAGGTTCTCCATTTTCACGAGGCCTTTCACGGCCGGGGAGGATATACCCTCAGCGTGACCAATACCCAGGATCCCAACAAATACCAGTATTTCGCGAAATACTGCGACTGGCCCCGGGTGCTCAATCCGAAGATTCAATGGCCCCTGGAGGAAAATCTGGAAATGGTGGAGTGGCTCGAGGAGGTCTCTCTGGTTCAAATTGACAAAGCTCTCCTGGAGAATCCCGACGACATCTGCGCCATTCTTCTCGAACCCGTTCAGGGAGAGGGAGGGGACAACCATTTCCGCACCGAATTTCTCGAGAAACTCCGGGAAATCTGCGACAACCACGATATCCTTCTGATTTTCGACGAGGTGCAGTGCGGCATGGGAATTACCGGAAAGATGTGGGCCTGGGAGCACCACGGAGTGCGGCCGGACATCTTCGTGTTCGGCAAGAAGGCTCAGGTATGCGGCATCTGCGCCACCTCCCGCATCGATGATGTGGCAGAGAACTGTTTTTCCGTATCCAGCCGCATCAACTCCACCTGGGGAGGAACCCTGGTGGATATGGTTCGCTCCACCCGCTATCTGGAAATATACGAAGAGGAAAACATTATCGAGTACGTGGCGGAAATCGCAGGCCCCCGCCTGTTGGAGGGATTGAAAAATCTGCAGCAGGAATTTCCCGCCCTTCTTCGCAATGTCCGGGGCAAGGGGCTTATGTGCGCCTACGATCTTCCGAATGCGGAAATCCGGAATAGAGTTCTCAAATCCCTCTGGGAGAAAAAAGTTCTCATTCTTCCCTGCCAGAACAAAACCATCCGCTATCGTCCGGCCCTGAATGTTCCCCTGCAGGACCTGGATCGGAGCCTGGAAATAACTCGGGATATCCTGAAAAAAGAACAGCTCCTTTTCTGAGGAGGCCCTTTTGCGAAGAGAGGCCCCGGCACAGAAGGCTTTCGGGCAGCCAAAAATGCCGGGGCCCTATGCTTTCTACGGAATTTTGTTACAATAAAACACTCCAGGGCAACTCTTTTTCGCAATAATTCGTCATCCCAGGCCATTAGAGCGGAAGGGATGCGGTGGTGCAAGAAAGAGGACGAAACATTCGCTTCCGGAGATGCGAAGGGACGTGAGATCATGGGGCGAGAGATTGCATGGGAAAGAGAAAACCGGGAAACTCCGGAAAAAACGTATGGCCCGAGAATTTACGGACAACTGGACCCGCATTTTCTCTTCAACACCCTCAACCTCATGGCCCGGCTCGCGGAAAAGGAGAAGGCCCCGGAAACGGAAGAAACGATTCTTCTTTTGGCAAAGTATCTGCGCCATCTCCTGCGCAGGGAGACCGGAAAAGATCTGATTCCGCTTCGTCAGGAACTGGAAGCGGTTCGGCATCTTCTGGGCATTTTCGGGAAACGCTTCGGAAGCAAGCTGGAGTATGGGATCTTTCCGGAAGAGAAAACCCTCTTTCTCTTCGTGCCCTTTCTGATTCTTCTGCCCCTGGTAGAAAAGGCCCTTCTCCACGGAGCCGAGGAAAGTTCAGGCCCCGTGCGCATAGAGGTGGCAGCGGACACCACGGAAACCGATCTGCACCTCACGGTAAGGGAAACGGGACCAACCCTTTCCGCCCCCTACGATGAGGGGGCAAGAGAATTTCTTCCGGTACGAAAACGCCTGGAATACCACTACTCCCATCGAGGAACCCTCCTCGTTTCGGGCAATGCCGAAGAAGGCCTTCTTACGACGGTCACCCTTCCCTTGGAATAAGGCCATCCTGATTGACGGGAGAAACCCAATGAAAATTCTTATCGTGGAAGACGAAGAGCACGAACGGCAATTCCTGGAAGAGGTTCTGCGGGAAAATCCGGAAATTTCGGATCTCCGCAGCGTCGCGGACGGGCGATCCTTCGTGGAAACCGCTTCGGCCTGGAATCCCCACATGGTTTTTCTCGACATCAAGATTCCCGAGCAGAACGGCCTGGACGCGCTGAGGGAACTCCGGAACAAGGGCTTTCGGGGAGAGGTGGTGGTTCTTTCGGCCTACGATTTTTTCGAGTATGCCCAATATGCGGTGACCCTGGACGTTTCCTTCTACCTTTTGAAGCCCGCGGGAAGGGAGGAAATCGCCGAGGCCTTCCGGAAAACCCGGCACAAGATCGAGGAGAAGGCCCTGCACAAAAGCGGCGACCGGGCTCTGAGAAACTTTCTCGCATCCAACCGGGAACAAACCTTCAAGGCCGTGGCGGAAAAAGGAATTCTCCACAAAGGCTTTACACCGGAAAATCTGGAAATTCTGGAACAGCTCGGATTTCCCCGAACCCGGAAGATCCTTCTTCTGGGAATGCTCCTGATGGATTGCAAGGAAACTTCCCGGACCGGCATTCTGAAAGAGCAGAAGCATATCCAAAATCTTTTTCCGGAAGAAGTCATGACCATACCCTGGAGCTCCCGCATTCTCTTTATCATCATCCCCGGCGCCACGAAGCTCTCTCCCGAAGAGGCCATGCTCTCCCTGGGAGGATTTCTTTCGAAAAACCATGGTGCCGCGAATGTTCTGTACGAGGAAAAGCCTTTTTCCCTGGAGGAACTCCCCGAAATTCTTCCGGAGATGGAAAAGGAGCTGGAGGACACCGTTCTGCTGGGAAGAGGCATGGTCAGTTCCAGAGGAGCTCTCCAGCGGGAGGAACTCGGGCACATTCCTTCGAGCTTTCAGGACCGCCAGAAATACCGGTTCGAACAGCAGCATCTTCTGGAACTCTTCAAGAACGCCAGAGACGCGCAATTGGAATCGAGCCTGTGGAGCTTCTTTACCGAGATCGCCCAGAACATGGGGCCCCCCTGTGCGAACATCCTGATCAAGGGATTGCTTCTATCCATGCTGGATTACTGTTTTTCCATGAACTGTCCGGGACCCATCTATACGGCTCTGGGAAGGCAAATCTTTGCGAGCCCCCTGTGGGAGGGAGGACACTCGGAAAACCGCCTCGCAATTCTGGGCATTCTGCAGGAACTTTTCGAGGCCCGGCAGCTTTTGAAGGACAAGAACACCGCCCTTATAGCGGAGGTTACGGACTACGTCCAGAAGAATATCGATTCGGTGAACCTCGAAAGCGCAGCCCGGCACATCAACGTTTCGCCCCAATATCTGAGCCGGCTCTTTCACAACGTGTCGGGCAAGAAATTCATCGACCTGGTGAAGGAGATGCGCATGGAAGAGGCCAAGAAACTCCTCCTTCAAGGCGATTCCGTGCGGAATGCGGCGATTTCCGTAGGGTACGGCAATCTCTCCTATTTCAGCTTCACCTTCAAGAATCATACGGGACTCTCCCCCCGGGACTTCGCCCGGGAACGTACCACATCTCCCCCCCTCCCCTAGAGCGGTTTTACAAATGAAGTGTCGCGAAATGTTTAACAGGAGCCTCCGTTTAGATGCTCCCTCTGCTCCTCCAGTGGTCGAACCGCTCCCTTGCGTTGCTGCTCCGGCCCGTCGTCTCAGACGCGCCGTCCATGGCGCGGCTGAGACTTGTCGGCACGTCCTGTGCCGCCACCGGCCCTCCACGACGCAAAGCCGCACTCGCCGACCACTATGTCGCTGCCGGGAACATATAAACTCCGGCTCTACAGCTCATTCAATGCCACATGTCAACGAAAACCGCTCTAAAAACCGCCCGAGAGGAGTTCCTCTCGGGCGGCGGATTATCGATATGCTGCTAGGCTTTTAAAAATACCCCTTTATATCTCCACTTCCACTCCCAGCCCCTTCTCCAGGGCCTTTCGGTAGATGAGATCCGCTGTCATCATGTCGTGGCTGGCGATTCCCATGAGCACCGCGCTCCGCCTTCCCGAAAGAGGCGCCTTTTTCAGGCCTGCGCAGAGATGCCCCATATCGCCGAAAATCTGCTCCTTTCGGGGGTATTCCCTTTGAAAATAGATTCCCTGTTCCTGGGTCCAGAGATACTGGTTCAGATCGTCGCAGACGAAACAGGCCGAATCGGTCATCACCTCCGCATCAAAGGCGGAATCGTAATCCACGGAGATGGCGAGAACGTCCTTTTTGAGCCACCCCGCGGGAACGAAACGTTCCGGATCCGCCACGATGGGAGTGCAGGTAACCACCACGTCCGCTCCCTCCACGGCGCACTTCGGTTCCGCACATGCCACAATTTTTACGTTCGGAGCTCCCGGAGCGACCCGTTCCATAAATGTATCGATCTGCCCCGGATGCAGGTCGTACACCTGGATCTCCCGTATTTTCGGAAGGGCCTCGAGAATGGCCATGGCATTGGTCCATCCCTGAACCCCCGCGCCGATAATTCCCAGCACTTCCGAAGCGGGATCTCCCATGTATTTGGCACATATTCCGCTGGCGGCCCCGGTCCTCCAGGCGGTAATCCAGTTGGCATCCATGAAGGCCTTTACGAACCCCGTTTCGGGATCGTTGAGACAGAGAACTCCCGTAATGTAGGGAAGCCCCTTGGCCTGGTTGATGGGATATCCCGCCACCCATTTGATTCCCGCCACGTCCATATCCCCTCCGAGCCAGCAAGGCATGGCGTGGATAAAGCAATCGTGCCGGGGATGAGCGCCGATCTTGGCGGGCAATTCCACCTTTCCCTCCCCCTTGAGGCGAAATCCCTTTTCCACCGCTTCCATGACTTCCCTTACGGAAATCCCCAGAGACCGTACCTGGGCTTCGGAAATACAGAGCACCTTCATGATACGCAACCCCCTTTATAAGGAAATGGGAACCCCTGTTCCCTTGAAATTTTGCCAAACCAGGTGCTATAAAAGTTCCCGGATATCCAGATCCTGGCGCACGAAAAAATCCTCCCGGGAAGCGAAATTGTCGAAGGCCTCCAGCCGCTCCCGCATCTTCGCGGGATTGCGCAGATAAAAGGAGGTAAGCAGATAATGGGTAAGAGAAAAAGCCCCCGCACAGGGATCGATAAAGGAAATAAACTGCATGGGAGCCTCCAGAAGGATATCCCCGAGAGGAGCCACCGGAGAGAGGGGGCTGTCGGTAATGACGATGAGAGGAACCTTTTTCTCCTTCAGCATCTCCGCCATAATCTGGGTATTTCGAGGATACCGGGGAAAGCTGTACACCACCGCCGCCGCATTTTTTCCGGCCTCCCGAATACGGCTGAAGGCGTTTTCGTCCAGCCCTCGGAGAAGATGCACTCCGCCGCGCAGGATACCGAGAAAGTACGCCAGATACTCCGCAAGACAAAGGTTGGCGAGAAGCCCCACCACAAAGATCTGCTCCCCCCGCTCCAGCAGAGCCACCGCATCCTTTATGGCCTCCTCGGAAAGCCTGCTCTCCATCTTCTCCAGCATCGCATGCTCCAGAGAGAGCGCCTTCCGGGAAAAACCCTCTTTCCGGGAGGGATCCCCCACATCTTCGTAGCGTTCCAGGAAGGAAAGACGTTCCTGAAGAACTTCCTGCAATGCCTTTTGAAAATCGGGAAATCCCGAAAAACCCAGGCTCTGGGCCAGGCGAATTACCGTGGCATTGCTAACCCCTCCGTGCCGGGCAAGGGCAAGGGAATTCATGAAAGCTCCCCTGTGCAGATCTTCGAGGATGAAACCGAGAAGTTTCTTTTGAGCGGGGGAAAGCTTGGAGGAGCGTTCGGAAAAAAGCCGGGTAAGGCTTTTCGAGGAGCGATTTTCCACGAAGCTGCACCGAACCTTTCTGAAGAATTTTCTTCTTGAGAATATCTTGTAGAAATTTTTCTGTCAACGCGAACTTTCCTCTCTCGATTTTTCGTTCCCCCGGCACGTCCCCGAAAACAGCCAAGGGGACCGTAAAATCTGGGAACCAAAGAACCATCAACCTATCCGATTCATACCTCTGTATGCAGATGCTATGATGGGTGATGCAAAAAAACATTTTTCGTAATAAGGAGGCTCTTTCCCATGTCATACGATTTCCCGGAACCCATTACGAAACTCCCCCGGGCGGCGATTCCGCTGGAGGGAGTTACCGCATACCTTTCCCAGGCTACGACCCATCAGATCATTTTCATGCATTTCGAAAAGGACGTGGATCTGCCCGAACACTCCCACGCAGCCCAGGTGGGTATGGTCCTGGAAGGAACTATCGAGCTGGTAATCGGTGGAAGGAAACATCTTTTTTCAAAGGGAGACCAGTACTACATTCCCGAGGGGACGCCACACTCAGGCAAGATTCACGCAGGTTATGCGGATATCACCTTCTTCGGGGAACCGCATCGCTACGCTTCGGAAGCGAGCGGTCCAACCCCTGCGGAAGAGGAATAACCAAATCCAAAGCTCCAAATCGCAAAATCGGAATACCTTTGAGCCTTGCGGGGAACACTTTTGCCTCGTTCGGAAAGTTTCAGGTTGACCCGGGCCTTTTACGACCCAGATTCTTTCGCTCTTTACATGAAATCAGGGCCTCGGTTCTTCCGACAGAACAAAAATTCTCGCCGGAACGAACAAAGAGGAAGCCCCGAGGAGATTTCCCCGGGGCTTCCTCTAAATTTTCTATTCCCCCTTCCCATTCCTTACGGCAAAGGGGCCAAAGCGGCGCAGAAGTCCACCGGCATGGATTCACAACTCATGGCATCGTCTTCGATGACGTACCGTTCGTAAAAGGGCCGGGCATCGGGCTCGTAGCCGCTCTGGGGAAGCCAGTCGCCGATGAGCTTTCTCCAGGCTTCGGTATACCCCCCGGTTCCCACGGCCTGGCGGTACACGCCGTAAAGCCCTCCGGGAATGGTCTGAAATCCTATCTCCCCCTCCCCGGAGGTCCCTTCGGGAACCGCCACGCAGGCATCGTAGCGGCATTTTTCCGGGGGCGTGATATCCGGATCATCCAGACAGAGCCCGAAAAAGATGGTTCCCTTTCCCGTAAAACCCCGAGGCCCCGCCCATTCCATGAGCTTTTGGAAAGCACCGCCGCACCCCTCCGGACCGTAGGGCCCCACGTTACGCACGTAGGCCACGAAATATTCGGGCATTTCCTTTATTTCCACATTCATCGCCATGATGACGCTCCTTTCGGGAACCGAGATATGGTACCACCCAGCATACCCTTCCTCTTCTCCGAAACCGTTTCCCTCGTTGCTTGCCATGATTCCTTTCTTGCGGAGCTGTTCCCGGAATTCCGAGGGAGAACATTCGAAGTGTTTTCGAAAGGCCCGGGCAAAGTTCTGGGAGCTGGAAAAACCGTAGCGATGAGCCACCTCGGTAACCGAAGTCCGAGGAGAAAAGCGGAGCATACACGCCGCCCTTTCCAGTCGAAGACGCCGGGTAAATTCCCCCACGCTCTCTCCGGTAAGGTTCTTGAAAATACGATGAAAGTGATATTTCGAAAAGGATGTGGCCCGGGCAATCTCATCGAGAGAAGGATTTTCTTCAAGGTGCTGTTCGATGAAGTTCATGGCAGAGCAAATACGCCTTCCGTACTCCTGAAGGGCCTTCCGGGAATTCGAGAAAGAATCTTCCGGTCTCTTCACGGGTTCCTTCATCTCCTTTTCAAAAAAACGTTCAGGCCCCCGGTTGCAACGCAAAAGGCCTGAACGAGCATAGCATATAAACGCATCTTACCGGGATTATTTCCTCAGTTTTTTCCCGACAAAGCCCCTCTCGCTTTTTCGGTATCCACCACAAATCTTCTCAGAAGTTCCTGAAGTTCCAGGACTCCCCGATTCATTTCCTGAGCTTCCTCCGCCACGCTTTCGGAGGAACGGGAGGTTTCTCCCGTGGCGCTCCGGATATTTTCCATGGCCGTAACCACATCCACCGTAGCCTTGGTGGCACTATCCACGGAAGTGGACATCTCTTCGGAGGATGCCGCCTGTTCCTGAGCGGAGGCGGCGATGTTATGAATAACCTCGTTAAGCCGGTAAATTCCCTCCAGAGCCTCTTTCAGCTCTCCCTGAGTCCTTCGGGAGCGTTCCACCATGGCGGTAATAATGGAATCCGTATGGTTCATATCCGTAACGGCCTTCTTGGCCCCTTCCTGCAGAGAGGCAATGATCTTCTCCACTTCCCGGGCGGCGCGATTGCTCTCTTCGGCAAGCTTGCGGACTTCCTCCGCCACCACCGCGAACCCCCGTCCGGCCTCTCCCGCCCGGGCGGCCTCGATGGCGGCATTCAGGGCAAGAAGATTCGTCTGGTCCGCGATACCCGTAATGGTGTTCACCAACCCCGCAATGGATTCCACCGAAGTGTTAACAAGTTTCATGCTGTTCGTGACACTCCGGGAGGTTTCTCCCACCCGGCCGATATCTTCCGTCACCCCATCCATGGCCTCCACGGCCCGGGCGCTGAGTTCCCGGGTATGTTCCGCAGCTTCGGCTCCTTCCGTGGCTGCCTTGGCACTGGAAGCGGCGCTTCCGGAAACCTCCTCCACTCCGGCATTGGTCTCTTCCAGAGCGGCGGAGTTGTTTTCCGAAAGCTGTGCAACCTGTTCTATCTGCCCCCGAATTTCCTCCATGGCAGCCATGCCTTCCTGAGAAAGGGCCGAAAGGCTTTCCGCGCTCTGGGCGAAGGAAACCGTTTTTTCCTGTACCAGCCTTACCATACTCCCTACTTCTTCACGCATATTTCTGCTTGCGGAAACCATTCTCCCGATCTCATCCACATAACCGTCAAGCCAACGATCCTCCTGGTGGGTCGCAAAATCCAATTTCGCCAAACGGGGAAAGTAATGGTTTGCCAGATAACGTATGGGGCGGACGATAAAACGGGCACTCATAACGAGCACTCCCGCAATCAGGAGAATGCCCAGGATTCCGGAAAAAAGCATGATCAATCCGAGCTTTCTGGCCCCCCGGAGAACTTCTTCCACGGGAGAGAAAATCATGAGCCCCCAGGGAGTTCCGGTATTTCCGAGGTTCATGGGAACCATGACGAGCAGGTTTTCATCCCCAAGGCCTTCCTTCTTTTCGAGCATTTCGGAAAAACCTCTCCCCTCCCGGAGAGCTTTTTCCCAAACCCTTCCCCCGGAGAGATCCTTCAGAGTTTGCGAGGTCCCCTCTTTCAATTTCGCCGACATGGCAGGATCGCTGGTAGCCACCATGGTACCTCCGTTGGCGAAAAGAAAAGCCCGGGATCCCTGATAGGGCTGCACTTTCAGGATATTCTCGCCAAAAGTACTGAGGGCGATATCCACTCCCGCCACACCCAGGAACTTTCCCTCGGGAGAAACAATGGGAGCCGTAATAGAGGAAAGAAGCACCGTTTTACCTTCGATTTCATACGGAAAGGGTTCGATAACACTTTCCCGGGTTTTGGATGCACCGTAATAGTTTTCGTAATCCACCAGCACATCGTAGGCCAGAACTCCTTCGCTTCGATACCAATAAGGAAGGAACCGCCCCGTAGCATCGTATCCCGAGGTATTCTTGAAGGAAGCGTCCTTTCCGTCCAGGGCATCGGGCTCCCACAGAGTCCACACCCCCAGATAGGAAGGGTGATCTTCGAGCACCCCCTTGAGGAGAGCGCTGTAAGCGGTACGATCCCGAACACCTTCATTCCACAATCCCTCGAAAGCATTTGCCAAAGCTTGAGCCACCGCAAGGGGTCTCTCGATTTCAAGACGCATTTCCCCCGCAAAATTTCCCGCAAGTTCCTCCACGATAAGGACCGCATTCTTTTCCGTTTCTCCACGCACTTCCCAATAGAGCACCCCGAAAACTACGGAAAAAATGAGCAAGGTGCTGCCTCCCACAATAAAAAGCATCTTCCACAAAAGGCTTCGTCGAATAATCCCTCGTACTCTCATATTCTCATCATCTCGCAATCATTGAAATTTTTCATAAGCACTCTGCAAAATTCTTGAAAACTGCCTTTTATCTTATCATGATCTCCCGTTAACGTCTTGAAGAGAATATTGAAAGACCTATTACGGACGTTTTTTTACATATTTTTTACAGAACGAGAACCGCCACATATTGCGTAGAAATATTTTTCCGGGGAATTTTCTTGGGAATCCGGTATTCCATGAACCGAAGCAGCAACGCAAGAAAGGGGGTTGATCGAAACGGATACATTTCATAAACGGAAGCTCTCCATAAAGTATCTCGAAACGCACTGTCCGCAAAACCGTTCTAAGCGTTGACAAAATCTCGCAGGAACGGTAGGATGCCAGGTGGTCGGACCTCCTACCACAGAGGCCCTTTTCCTTTTGCGAAGACGTCCTTCGAGAAAGATGAAAGGATAGAAAACATGTTCGAAAAAATCGTAAAAAATTCCGTTCCCGAAACCATTATCGAAGAAATCCAGCACAAAATTGCCGAAGGGGAGCTGCTTCCGGGAGACAAGCTTCCTTCGGAACGGGCTCTGGCCCAGATGTTCAGCGTGAGCCGCTCCTCGGTGCGGGAGGCCATGAAGGCTCTGCAATACATGGGGTTCGTGGAAATCCGGGTGGGAGAGGGATGTTTTCTTAAAGAGCCTGCCCTTCTCGCTCCGGCGGATCAGTACCGCTACTCCTGCATGGAGCGCAAGTTTTCCATCCGGGAGTCCATGGAGGCCCGGGAAATTCTGGAATCCCAAACGGTGCGCCTCGCGGCGGTCCGGGGAACCGAAAAGGACCGAGAGAAAATCCAACAGATCTTCGAGGAGGGCCTTACCTATCGGAAAGATCCCGAAGCCTTTCTGGAGTGGGATTTCCGCCTCCATCTCGCCATGGCGGAGGCCACCCACAATCGGGCCTTGGTACAGATGCTCCAGACCATCCGGGAGACCCTTTTCGGATACAGCCACGATGCCCTCACCTGGCCAGGACAGGTGGAGATGACCATCGAATGTCACCGGGGAATCGTGGAGGCCATCCTCGACGGGGAGCCGGATCTCGCGGAGGAGCGCATTCTTTATCACTTGAAAAATACCAGGGAGACCGCCAACGCGGTTCTGGAAAGCCGAATGCAGGAAGAGCAGAACGGTCCCCTGGGAAATCCCAAAAAGGAAAGAGGTTGTACCGCATGACCGTTTCCGTTTCCCTTCCCTACCACAAGAGCGCTCTGGAACTTTCGGTGCCCCGGAAGAACCTCCGGGGGCTTCTGGTGCCGGCAAAAATGCCTCCCCTCGATCTGAGCGAAGAGGAAATGGTCCTCGGAGCTCTGGAAAACCCCATAGGGTCTCCCAAGCTTCGGCATCTTACGGAGGGCAAGGCCAGGGTAACCCTGATCACCAGCGATCATACCCGGGCGGTACCGAGCCATATCACCCTCCCTCTTCTTTTGCGGGAAATTCGCCGGGGCAATCCCGAGGCGGAAATCACCATTCTCATCGCCACGGGGCTTCATCGGGAAACCACCCGGGAGGAGATCGCCTCGCGTTTCGGCAGAGAGATCGCCGAAACGGAACGCATCGTGGTGCACAACGTGGAACGCACCCACGAAATGGTGCCCATCGGCCAGCTTCCCTCGGGATGTCCCTGCAGCATCAACCGCCTTGCGGTGGAGGCGGACCTCCTCGTCTGTGAGGGTTTTATCGAACCTCACTTCTTCGCGGGTTTCTCCGGAGGCCGGAAGAGCATTCTTCCTGGCATCTCCTCCCGGGAGACGGTAAACGCCAACCACTCCGCTCGGGCCATCGCCCATCCTCTGGCGAAGACGGGAATTCTCGAGGGCAATCCCATTCACGAGGACATGATCTACGCCGCCCGGGCGGCGGGGGTGGATTTCATTCTCAACGTGCTTCAGGACGAGGAGAAGAAGATCATCCACGCCGTGGCGGGAGACGTGGAGGAGGCCCATCGGGAGGGATGCCGCAAGGTTTGGGAACTCTGCGGCACCCCCCCGGTGATGGCGGACATCGTGGTGACCTCCAACGGAGGCTATCCTCTGGACCAGAATCTCTATCAGGCTCCGAAATCCATCGCCACCGCCAAGGAGTGCGCCAATCCCGGAGGAGTTATCGTCGCCGTGGCGGCCTGCGCCGAGGGCATGGGAGGAGAGAACTTCGAACGTCTCATGCTCATGGGATCTCCCCGGAAGATGATGGATTATCTTCTTTCCCTCTCCGACGAGGAGACCATCTCCGAACAGTGGTGCAACCAGATCTTCGCCAAGATCATGCTGGAACATCAGGTCATTCTGGTAAGCGAGCTGGATCCGGAAGTTCTCCGGGAGATGGGCTTTCTTCCCGCGAAAACGCCTCGGGAAGCCCTGGATCTGGCCTTTCAAATAAAGGGAGCGAACGCCTCGGTAACGGTTATTCCCGACGGCGTGGCAGTCATTGTAGGAGATTCGCAGAACTCGTAAAGAAAGGAGGAATACGGCATGCAGCAGGAAACGATCAAGGGATTGCAGAACCACGAAAAGGATAACGTAGCCACGGTTTTCGGCTCCGGCGCCTCTCGGGGCATGCAGGTGGAGGTAACGGACCCCGAAGGAAAGGTCACTGCCTACACGGTGGAAGCGGATATTCCCTTCGGGCACAAGATCGCCATCACTCCCATCGCTCAGGGAGAACGGGTAATGAAGTACGGCGAGGCCATCGGCATCGCTTCGAAGGATATCGTTCCGGGAGAGTACGTTCACGTGCACAACGTGGAAAGCGCCCGGGGACGGGGCGACTGGAACAAGTAAGTCAAGGAAGGCGGCTCGAAGAAATGAAATACTACGGATATGTACGCCCCGACGGCAGCGTAGGGGTACGCAACTATGTGGCCATTCTTCCCTCGGTGGTTTGCGCCAACGAAGTGGCGGAGGATATCGCCCGGCAGGTGGAGGGCACCCAGGCGGTGCTGCATCACCAGGGATGCTGTCAGACCCCTCCGGATCTGGAGCGGGTTACGGAAGCCCTTATCGGCATAGGAAAGAATCCTAACGCCGGAGCGGTGCTCATCGTAAGCCTGGGCTGCGAGGGAGTGGATACGGACCGTCTGGAGGCGGAGCTCCGCAAGACGGGAAAACCCGTGGAGCGGATCAACATTCAGGAACTGGGAGGCATGAGCAAGGCCATCCAACAGGGTACGGACCTGGCTCAGAAGCTTTCTCTGGAAATCTCCGGAGCTCTCCGGAAAGAAGTGGATATCAGCAGCCTCACCATGGGCATCAAGTGCGGTGCCTCGGATACTACCTCGGGAGTGGCTTCGAACCCCGTCATCGGATACGTTACGGATCGGCT
Source organism: uncultured Aminiphilus sp. (assembly GCA_963666395.2). Classification (GTDB taxonomy): domain Bacteria; phylum Synergistota; class Synergistia; order Synergistales; family Aminiphilaceae; genus DAIPKP01. Next base: position 3,089,749 of record CAXXQU010000001.1, on the reverse strand, counting down.
CGTGGAAAACGGAAGCACCGTGGTTTTTGGGGAAACCACGGAGTTCATCGGAGCGGAGCACATTCTGCAGCGTCGGGCGCGAACTCCTGAAGTGGCCGCTGATATTGCCCGCATTGTAAACGAAATGGAGGATCGTGCCAAGGCGGTGGGGGTGGATATGCGCAAGGGCCAGCCCACGCCGGGAAACATCGAGGGAGGACTTTCCACCATCGAGGAAAAATCTTTGGGGGCCATCGTGAAGTCCGGCACCAAAACCATCGAGGGAGTTCTTTCCTATACGGGAATACCTGCCTGTAAAGGGCTGTGGATCAAGGATACTCCGGGGCGGGAGATCGAGGTGCTCACCGCCATGGCCATCGCGGGAGCGAGCATCATCTGCTTCTCCACCGGCCGGGGAGCCCCTCAGGGTTTTCCCCTGGTACCGGTCATCAAGATCTGCGGCAATCCCAACACCTTCAATCACATGATCAACGATATGGATATCAACGCGGGAACCATGGTGACCGGAGAGAAATCTCTCAAGGACGTGGGAGAGGAAGCTCTCGGAAAGCTGCTTCGGGTAGCCAACGGAGAGCGTACCAAGGGCGAAGCCATTCGATACACCCGATCCCTGGATATCTACTGTCTCGGACCCGTGATCTAGGAAACCTTACCGAGATTCTGCGGCATAGATCCGCTTCTTTCGCCGGAGGATGCCCGAAAGGGCACCTCGCCCCCGGGACGATCACGACGCAGCCCGGGGAAACCATTCCATTCGTTTACTATAAAGGGGGCAGAACCTTATGATGTCATGTATCGCTCTGGGAGTAGGTATTTCTTTTCTTCTCTTCCTCATTATACGGACCAAGATTCATGCTTTCCCCGCACTTATCATCACCTCCATCATTATGGGGCTTCTTTCGAAGCTTTCCATCGAGGAGACCCTGAAAGCCGTATCGGGAGGCTTCGGAGGCACCTTAGGACATATCGGTATCATCATCGGTTTCGGCTGCATCATGGGAAAACTCATGGAAGAGAGCGGCGGAGCCAAGAAGATGGCGGTAGCCATTCTCCGCCTTGTGGGCATCAAGCGGGCAGACGTGGTGGTGGGCCTTACGGGGCTTATCGTATCGGTACCGGTCTTCTGCGATTCCGGATTCGTCATTCTTTCCCAGCTGGCCAAGGAATTTTCCCGGATTACCCGAAAATCCATGGTAGGCCTGGGAGGCATTCTCGGCATGGGGCTCTACATCACCCACTTTCTGGTTCCTCCCACTCCGGGTCCTCTGGCGGTGGCGGGATTCTTCAACGTGGATCTGGGACTCATGATCCTCGGAGGCGTTCTTCTCTCGATTCCTCTCTTTCTTCTTTCCATCATCTACTTCCGATACGTGGGAAGCAAACATCCGGAACTCATTCTCGAACCGGACTATACGGGAATGAGCGAAGATGCCAAGAAAAAAGTGCAGCATATCATGGAACAGTTCAGCCAGGGAAAACCCATCGATGACAGCGTCTTTCTCGATACCCTGGATTCCGCCAACCTTCCCGGCACGGGCATGTCCTTCGCTCCCATCGTTATTCCCATCGTGCTGATTCTGCTGAACACCATCTGCAAGGCCTTGGGGGCTCCGGAATGCACCGCCATGTCCGTGGTGCAGCTCTTCGGACATCCCATCGTGGCGGTCTTTATCGGAGTTCTTCTCAGCGTGTACGGCCTCAACAACGACCGTCCCCGGGAAGAATGTCTCAAGATCATGCAAAGCGCCATGGCGGATGCAGGATTGATTATGCTCGTCACCGGTGCCGGCGGTGCTTTGGGAAACGTTATCCGGGTTACCGGCATCGGCAACGTTATGGCGGAGTACATCCTGAGCCTGCACATTCCCGCCATTCTCGTACCCCTTCTCATGGGCGCCATGATCCGCATTCCCCAGGGCTCCGGCACGGTGGCCATGATCACCAGCGGCTCCATCCTCGCTCCCATGCTGGGCACTCTTGGGCTGAATCCCCTCATGGCGGCCCTGGCAGTCTGCACCACCGCCATGTTCATCTCCTATCCCAACGATAGCTATTTCTGGGTGGTCACCAACTTCTCCGGCATGGACGTGAAAACCAGCCTCAAAACATGGACTCCCTCCACCGCCCTGATTCCCGTTTTCGGTGCCCTCATTCTGATCGGAGTAAACCACTTCTTCTTCTAATTTTTCCCACCTACTCCTTCTATCCTTTCCCCCGGAAAAGGCCACAAGGCCCTTTTCCGGGGGATTTTTTCCGCTCTTTAAAAAGTCCTGGGGATTTTTCGAAAAGTCGGGATTTTCATGTATAATTTTTACGTATTTTAGAGCAATCCGGGGCTCTCAGGAAATGCTCCCTTCCCTTTCCTTCGATCCCCGACAATAGCATTACAGTTTCTTTATAAAGAAACTTCCCCATTACGACGACGAGGTGATATTCCATGCGGAACCGACACGAACGAAAGATTCCATGGGCTCAGGGAAAAGAGCTACTTCCGAGGAGAACGGCAACGAGAATTCTCGGGGCCGCGTTGCTGCTCTTTCTCACCGGAGCTCTTCTTTTTTCTCCTTCCTCCGCCCGGGCCGAAGATACCCGAATCGCCTTCCTGGAATTTCAGGTGAACGGCAAGGATCTCGACGACGATCTCGGAGTGGCCGCATCGGAACTCGTCCAAAACGTGGTGGTGCGAAATTCCCAGGTTTTCGTGGTGGAGCGAAGTCAGTTCAAGGCCCTGGCAAAGGAGCACGAGCTTCAGTACTCCGCCCTGGTGGACGAAAGTACCGCCATCGAAATCGGAAAAATCGCCGGGGCGGACTACGTGGTGCTGGGCTCGGTGAACGCCATGGGGAGCATGGTCTTTCTTACGGCCCGGCTGGTGGACGTGCAGCAGGGGCTCGTAATCGAAGCCTTCCAGGTGCCCAGCAAACAGGGCGTGGAAGGACTGTACTACGCCCTGGGAGATCTTGGAACCCAGATTACCACCACCCTTTCGAAAAAGGGCATCGCCGCCATGAATCCCGCCCTTCTCCCCACAGCCACGCCGGTATCCCCCACATCAACCCCGGCTCCCACATCGTTACCTACTCCCACACCCACGACACCAACCCCCACGCCGATTCCCCGGCCAGTTCCTCCCACGGCCACCCCTATACCCATAGATGCCGAAAAAAGCTTTTTCCTCGGGCTTCGGGCCTTTAACGAAGGCAACCGGGTCGAGGCGGTGTGCTACTGGCAGGAGGCCAGCGGAGCAGGACATGTGGAGGCTTCCGCGCGGCTTGGGGAATGCTATTATCATGGCTGGGGAACCTCCCGCAATTCCGGTAAGGCTTTCACCCTTCTGAAAGATGCGGCGGCCCGGGGAAGCGGCTACGCTCGGGGAGTGCTTCACGGTATCGATCCCGCCAAGTTCGCCTCCTATAAAAAGGATTACCTTGCCTTACAGCAGCAGGGTTCTCCGAAAACACCGGTACTTCCTTCGGTTCCCGCATCCTCCCCTCCGGCCTTTCTGACTCCGTCCAAACCGGCGACACCCCCTTCTCTCTCCTCCGAGGAGATGTTCAACCGAGGAAAGGACTTCTACTATGGCCGGAACGGGAAAAAAAAGGATTATACCCAGGCCGCCCAATGGTACCGTAAGGCAGCGGAGCAGGGGCATGCGGAGGCTCAGACGGACCTGGGATATATGTACGAAAGAGGATACGGGGTTACTAAAAACCTGAAGACCGCAGTGGAATGGTATGCCCGGGGAGCCCAATCGGGATCTCCCGTGGGACAGTGCAATCTCGGTTATATGTACGAAAAGGGCCGTGGAGTGACCCAAAACCATGAAACCGCAGTCTACTGGTATCGCCAGGCGGCGGAACAGGGGAACCTCCGGGGGCAGTGCAATCTGGCCTACATGTACGAGAAAGGATACGGCGTTCCTCAGAGCTACGATCAGGCGGTTTATTGGTACCGCAAGGCGGCGGAACGAAACGATGCCCGGGGAGAGTTCAGCCTGGGATGGATGTACGAAAAGGGACGAGGCGTACCTCAAAGCTACGCCGAAGCCGCCTACTGGTATCAAAGGGCCGGAAATCAGGGATACGCTTCGGCGGAAAACAATCTGGGCTGTCTCTACGAGGCTGGAAACGGGGTTCCCCGGGATTATGCCAAGGCCATTTCCTGGTACAGAAAAGCTGCGGATCACGGCAACGAATACGGCATGTTCAACCTCGGAGAGGTTTACGAAAACGGTACGGGTACACCCAAAAACCTGAGTGCCGCCATCTCCTGGTACCGCAAGGCCGCCGAGAAAGGGCACAGCGGGGCGAAAAAAGCCCTTGCCCGGTTGGGGCAAAAACCCTGACAAAGAAAGAAAAAATTCCATCATGTTTTTGAAAAAATCAAGATGGCCTCTTTCAAAAAATTTGATATGATTCTATAATCGGAAGTACTTCAGGATCCGGGCTGTATGGCGATACGGTGCATATGGGAGGGGAAGCGATATTTCTCCAAGGGGAAGTGCGATCGAGTTCGACAAGGAGGATGCAAAGGTGAAGTTGCTCAAATTGTTTCTCGTAGCGGTTTTCTGTCTTTTTTCCGCAAGTGCCTGGGCTGTGACGGTGAACGATCTTACCTATCTCACCGAGGAATACCCCCCCTATAACATGGCCGGTGCGGACGGCACTCCCACGGGGTTCGCGGTGGATCTTCTGGGAAGCATCTTCGAAAAGCTGGGAGCTTCCGTCACGGTGAAGGATATTCAGGTGGTTCCCTGGGCCCGGGGATATAACGACGTCCAGAAGAAGCCCAACACCTGTCTCTTCTCCACCACCCGCACGGAGGAACGGGAAAATCTCTTCGCATGGGTAGGCCCCATCTATACGAGCACCTTCGATGCCATGGCCCTCAAAAAAAGAGATTTCCAGGTAACTTCCCCGGAAGATCTCGTAAGTCTTCGGGCGGGAGTCATTCGGGACGATATGGGGGATACTCTGGCGCAGTCCTTCGGCATCAAGAATATCGAGCGCACTCCCGACAACGCGCAGAACATCAAAAAGCTGAACGCCGGACGTATCGATATCTGGATTTACGGAGAACGGGCCGCAAAAATCCAGCTTGCCGAGGCGGGATTCAACCCCGAAGATTACGAACCCGTATGGACCCTGAGCGAAAGCTCTCTTTACTACGCCTTCCACAAGGATACGGACCCGGCTCTTCTCGAAGCCATGCAGAAGGCCCTGGACGAGCTGAAGGAAGATGGTACCTATCAGAACCTGGTAAGCAAGTATTTCTAGATTCCAGGCTTCGAGTTTTCTCTGGTGTACAACCTATGCGGCGCGGGACCTCTCGAAAGAGATCCCGCGCTTTTTTCTTCTTCATTTCAAGAAACCATAAAGCGGTTCAGGGCATCTTGCAGCACTTCCACGCTTGCAACGTACTCATCCAGAGAAATATGCTCTTCCGCAGTATGATCCAACCGACTGTCTCCGGGGCCGTAGGCCCCGAGAGGGCAGTTCCAGACCGCCGCATGATTGAGATCCGCAGTACCTCCCTTGGCGAGGAGTTTCGGCTCATAGTCTCTCTGACGCAACGCCACCCGGAGGGCTCGTACCAGGGGATCTCCCTTGGAAGTCATGTGAGCCCCCAAAGCCTCCAGAATCTCTCCGGAGATTTCCCGGGAACTTCCGACGTCCAGCATTGCCGCTCCCCATTCTCCGGGATTCGCCCCAAGGGGAAGCCGAATATCCAGAATCGTTTCCGCGAAGCGTTTTCCCGCTTCGGCCCCTTTCATGGAGAGCACCGCCCCCGAAGGACGCCGGATCACAGGTTCCTCCTCCGAATCCCGTTCCTCCACCCAGTCGAGAATCGCCGCAGCGGCCCGGAGCACCCGGGTCTGGGGCCCTCCGTCCCCGCTCCGATGGGCCCCTTCGTCTTCATTCCACAATCTCAGAAGGCAACGTCCCCGGTAGCCGAGAGTGATGCCCGAAAGCCCCGAAGGTTCCCCCACGAGACATCCCGCGGGAGAAACCTGTCCTTCCCGGCTTTTCATGAGATGCCGCATACCCCGGGAATCCACCTCTTCCCCCACCACTCCCGCCAGAGTGATTCGCCATCCCTCGGGAAGAGCTGCGTTTCCTCCCGCCACGGCAAAGGCACAGAGGGGCCCCTTGGCATCCACGCTCCCCCGACCGTAGAGAATTTCTCCTTCCACTTTCGGGCTCGGTCCTCCCGGAACCGTATCGAGATGCCCCAGCAAAAGCAACTCCCGTTCCCCGTTCCCTCGGGAGGCGAGACAATTCCCCGCCTCGTCCCTCCAAACTTTTTCCCAGCCGAAGAGAGGAAGAGACTCTTCCAGAAACCGGCTGAAAGCCTCCTCCCGGAAGGTTTCGCTGGAAATACCCACGGAAGCCATAAGAAGGGCCTCCGCCTTTCTCTGTTTCCCCCTTCCGCCTCTTTCGAGATTTTCCAGCCGTTCCGCTCCGCCGGGAACCTGAGAGGCCCGGGTGTAGAGGCTTTTTTCCAGCATGATCTAACTCCCTTCCTGCCTTCGAAGCACCCGATCCAAAGCTTCTGCAGCTTCGCAAAAAGCTTCCTTTCGGCTTGTCAGAGGAGGAAGGAAACGTACCACCGAGGTTCCCGAAACGAGAGAGAGCACTCCCTCCTCCTGTAATTCCTTCACCACCGGAGCGGCGGGAATAGAGAGTTCCACTCCCTGAAGAAGCCCCTTTCCCCGAAAACTCTTTATCAGAGGGGAAGAGATCCCCTCCAGGACCTTTCGAAAGATTTTTTCCTTAAGAGACACCTGCTCTAGTAGTTCCTCCTCCAGCAGATCCAGGGCTTCCAGCCCCACGGAACAGATCAGGGGATTGCCTCCGTAGGTGGAACCGTGCCCCCGGGGGGGAAATCCCCCGAGTTCCTTCTTCCAGAGGGTCAGCCCCGCGGGAAGTCCTCCGGCGATACCCTTGGCGAAACAGAGGACATCCGGGTTCATCCCCCACTCCCGGGCAAGGGAGAGAGCTCCGCAGCGTCCCCAGCCCGTTTGAATCTCATCCGCTCCCAAGAGGGCTCCCACCTCGGAACACCTCCGGCGCAGATCCCGGCAAAACTCCGGAGTCAACATATCCAGCCCCCCTTCTCCCTGAAGGAGCTCTACGAAGACTCCCGCCACCCGTTCATCCAGAGATTCCAGAAGCTCCGAAGGCTCCAGATGTTCCACCGGAAGAAGGGCGGATTGCCAGGGGCGGCGATACCGGGGATTGAAGGTAAGTCCCAAAGCTCCCAGAGTGCGGCCGTGAAAGCTCCTGCGAAGGGCGAGAAGCCGGGGGCGCTCCGGTCGAAGGGCCAGCACCAGCTTCAAGGCCCCCTCCACCGCCTCGGCACCACTGTTGCAGAGAAAAGAGGTATAACCCGAAAAACGCTCCTCCAGCCTTTCCATAAAGGTTCGACGGCTCGGAGCCTGAAGGCTCCCTCCGATGGTCCAGAAATTTCCGGAAGCCTCCTCAAGGGCTTTTCTCAGTCGGGGATGAGCATGCCCGAAGAGGGCCGCACCGTGTCCCGCCAGGAAATCCACGTACCGTTTTCCCCGGGAATCCCAGAGATATTCTCCCTCTCCCCGAACCGCCTCTATCCCGCGAGTGCCATAGAGCGCCGGCTCCATAGGTGCGTTCCTCCTCCCTGCAGGGCATATTCCAGAGGTCTTTCCCTCCGGCTGTCGCATAGAATAACCTGGGAAACCCCCGCTTCCAGAGCCTCCCGGCAAGCCAGAAGCTTGCGCTTCATGTTTCCCTGGGCACAGGCATCCAGAGAGTCCCAATCTTCCAGGCTTCCCCGGGGAATCAGGCTCTCCTCCCGGGAGGGATCCTCCAGAAGCCCCGGAACGTTGCTGGCGATGATCACCACCGAAGCTCCCAGGGCCCCCGCCGTCGCGGCGGCGAGACGATCCCCGTCCACATTGAGGCAGAGACGGCTCTCCTCGTCATATCCCAGAGGAGGCAGAAGAGGGATACCTCCGCCTCCGAGAATTTCCTCCATCTCTCCCGTACATACCCGGGAAATGCGGCCGCTGTAGTTCCCCCGGAGCACCCGAAGGCGCCCTTCCTCCAGAATCCGCAGAGAATCCTTTCGGGATGCCTGGACAGAGCGATTCGCCGAGGGAAAGACAGGGCAGCCTCGCCCTCCCCGTTCACCCAGAAGCTCCAGGAGTTCCACGGAATTTCGGGCCGCCGCAGCCTCGAAGAGAGCCTGTTCCCGGATACCCACGAAACGGCTCCGATATCCTCCGGGACTCGTCACATGCCGGGGGGCAATTCCCGCCCCTTCGCAGAGCTGATTCATTCGGGCGCTGACCCCGTGCACCACCACCCACTCCTCGCCCAAGCTCACCCGTTCGGCAATTTCTTCCATAAGGGGAGCGGTACGGTTTCCCGAAGCCCCTCCGATCTTGACAACGCCTCTCATAACCAAGTCTCCTTCTTCATATTCTAGGCCGGGTAGACCGGCATCATTTCCAACCCCGAGGTTTCGGGCAACCCGAACATCAGGTTCGCCCCCTGCACCGCAGTCCCCGCGGCTCCCTTCAAAAGATTGTCCAGAGCGGTTCCCACCAGAAGGGTGGTACCATTTTCGGCGAGGGCGAAACCGATCTGGGCCCGATTGCTCCCCAGCACCATCCGGGGATCCGGAAAACGAAGATGTCCCGGCCGGGAGGGACAGAAATCGATAAAGGGCTCGTTTCTCCAGCAGGATCGGAAAATCTTCCAGATTTCGGATTCCTCCATTTTCCGGGCAAGCCGGACCCGGGCGAACATCTGCACCCCCCGCACCATTTCCGCTGCGGTGAGGGTCATGCGGACTCGGAAAGATTCGAGTTTCGTCTCCTGCAGTATTTCCCCCAGGTGGCGATGTTCGAAGAAGGAGACCACCCGCAGCACTCCCCGTCGATAAGGATGATGGCTTCCCCGGGAGGGAGAGGCTCCGCCCTCGCTGGAACCCACCCGCATCTCCATATCCACATCCTCGATAACACCTTCCCGGGCGAGGGGATAAAGTCCCAGGATTCCCGCGGTGGCGTTGCACCCCACCCCGGAAATCAGGCGGCTTCGGCCAATTTCTTCCCTATGCAGTTCCGGAAGGCCGTACACAGATCTTTCCAACAACTCCGGAAAGGGATGCTCCTTTCCGTACCATCGGGCATAACTTTCGGAGGAACGAAGCCGAAGATCCGCGGAAAGGTCCACCACGGGGATATCCTTCTCCGAATAGAAGGGAAGTACTTCCAGGGAGGCTCCGTGAGGCAGGGCCAGAAAGACGAGATCCGTCTCGATATTTCGAGCCTCTTCGGGAGAGAGAAAACGCTGATCCCCGTAGGCGGAACGCAAATGAGGATGGATGTGCCAGAGAGGACGCCCCGCGTTGCTCCGGGAAACCACTCCGGCGATTTGCATGGCGGGATGCGTAGCGGCGATGCGAAGCAGTTCTCCTCCCGCCATTCCCGCTCCCCCCCAAATTACGACATGCTGCATAGCCTTTCTCCTTTCTTCACTGTGGTAGACATAAACATACATTTTTGGGTACAAAAAAACCCGCTTTCCTCTTCTGGAAGCGGGCCGAAAATACTTACGGAGAAAAAACTGTGGTTTTCCCTAGGGCAGGGTACTCCTCTCCTCTTCGGCCTCGCATGCGGCAACAGTTCGAACTCCTCGGGGAGCTCGCTTTATCCGTTTTATGGACTTTATGCCTATTCCGGAATCCGAAGAAAAACCCTCTTCGAGAAAAGCACAATGCTCCAACAGCTCCCCGGGAATATCCACACCGGTGATGTCGATGGAGTTTCGGAATTCTCCGCCGTCGTTGATCTCGTTCACCATCCACCCCGAGGGAGTGGCAAAACAGTCCACCGCGAGAAAATCTCCTCCCACCGCACGGTGTACCCGGTTCAGAAGATTCACTAAGTCCCTTCCCAGAGGTTGCACTTCCGCCCGGCCTCCCCGAGCTGTATTGGTAATCCAGTGTTCGCTGTACCGCCGAATGGCGCAGCGAGGCTCTCCGCCGATAACGAAGGCTCGCACGTCGAAGCCCTCCTTCTCCACGTACCGCTGCACGTAGAGATGTCGATGCTGTCCTCCAAGTTGCACCTTGTGCTCGATTACCGCCTCCGCCATCTCAGGCGTATCCACCTTCGCCAGAAGGCGCCCCCAGCTTCCGCTCATGGGCTTGAACACCACGGGATAGCCCAGATCCTCCGCAGCCTTGAGGGCTCCTTCGGAAGAAAAGGCGAATCGAAAGGCGGGTTGGGGAATGCCCGCGGCCTCCAGAAGCATGGAGGTCTCTCCCTTGTGTCCGCAGCAGGAAATTACCTCCCGGGGGTTCACGGTACGCCATCCCCGGTAGGCGAAATGGGAGGCCAGAAGTTCGTTCTCTCCATGGGCGATACAGCGCAGAAGCAACACATCTCCGGGAGCGAAGGAGCTTGTTCCGTCTTCGCCTCCCCAGAAATCGTCCCCCAGATGATGCAGGGAAAAAGGTATTCCCCGCCATTCCGCCGCCTGGGCAAGAAGCTTTTCCTCCGTCCGAAGACGGGTGTAGAGCATCCGTAGAACCACGGCTATTCTCCCCAATCCTCCTGAACTTCCGGAGCCTCCGCCACCTGGAGAGGAGAAAGCCCCACCACCTCGAGTTCCGTACCGCAATCGGGACAGAGAAGCAGCTCTCCCTCCATCACGTCCGAGGCCACCGAAATCGTTCCCTCACAGACCACACAAGTTACGTTTGCCATAATAGTTTCCTCCTTTTGGATTTTCTCCCCTCTTTTTGGAAAGAAAAGATAATAAAAAAACACCAGACCGTCCCTTACTGGGACGAACTGGCGTAGTTCGCGGTACCACCCAATTTGGACTCCTCCGGCAAGGCCGGAACAATCCCTCTTGAAAGCCCGATAACGGGGGCTACCCGCACGGATACTCCAACGGCACGAACCGCCTTTCTCCGCGGGCTCCTCAGGTTTTAGGCTCCTCCCCTTTTTCGAGAACGCCTTGCAGCCCATGGGCGTTCCTCTCTGTCGAAAAGTTCGGGTTCGGGCACCCTGATTCCTCACCGATACGATTTTTCCTCGCGCCGCCCCGAAGGGGCGAACATTCTTCGGAAAAATCCAGAATTTGTTGGAGGTTATTATAAAGGGCTTTTCCCTTCTGTCAAGCCCGAAATTTAAGGGACTTCTAGTTTTTAAAACTCTTTTTTCACCAATGGTCGAAAAAACGAAAGTATCTGGAACTCGAAAAAGTTCTGGGAGAAAGACAAAGAAATTTTTTAAACTTCTCGAAATTTGATGACAAAAATTCAGGAGAGAGCGCATCTTCAGGCTTTTCGAAAGACCACTCGATTTCGCCCCGCCTCCTTGGCTTCGTAAAGGGCCTTGTCCGCCCGGGCCACCAGAGAGTCCGGCGTATCTCCGGAAGCCATCTCCGCCACTCCCGCGCTGATGGTAACGCTTCGGAAAATGGAAAAGGGCTCCCGTTCCATGGCCTTTCGAGTGCGCTCGCCGAAATCCAACGCCTCCGAAGCGGTTGCTCCAGGTAAAACCGCGAGGAACTCCTCGCCTCCCCAACGCCCCACAAAACCTACGGGAACGAGAAGCTTGAGTATTTCCGCAGTGCGCCGAAGCACTTTGTCTCCCATCTGATGCCCGAACTCGTCGTTCACACGCTTAAAGTGATCCAGATCGAAGATCACCACCGAAAGGGGTTCCTCCGTATGCTGTGCTGAAAGGGTCTCGCTCTTCAGGATACTGTCCAGATGCAGCCGATTGCTGATCCGGGTGAGGTGATCCATTCGGGAAGACCATTCGAGGAGAAGAATGGTCTTCTGTACCCGTTTCATAAGCCCCGAAAGGGCCCCTAGTATAATTAAAATTTCGTGATTTTTATACTTGTTAAAATGCAGGCTAAGCTTTTTTTGAAGTTTGGAGAAATTCTCCGGCTCCTCCGAAAGGAGCGTTACATCCTGGGCGAGGAGGAAGAAGGGACGAAGATAACGGCGTAGCAGGAGAAAAAATCCCCAGGCGAGAAAGACCGGGAGAATCGCCAGAGCCAAGGTCAGGTTACGCTGAACGAGAAACAATCCCGACGCGAGGGGGTCCTCCCCGAAGAAAGCCGTAACTCGTTCAACCTTTAGAGTTTTTTCGGAAGAGACAGGGAAAAGGGGTACCGTATGTTTTTCACCGCTACAATTTCCCACTGCAAGGAGAGGAAATCCCTCGACCTCAAGCTCCATTCCCACCACAGACCCTTCAATGAGAGTCGCAAGAAATTCCGAGGTCAGTTCCGTTCCCACCATGACAGATCCCACTTGAATTTCACCGTAAAGCTTCACTGGAAGAGCGTAAAGAATCAGCAGATCTCCTTCCATCTCGAAAATTCCCGAGGAACTTTTCCCCCTAAGGGTCGAAGCCACCAGCGGGTGGTCCCCCAGATTATCTCCGAAACGGTAGGGAGCGTGAGCGCGAGCGAGAACCACACCCTCCATATCGGTAAAGAACACTCTGGAGAGGCTGGGGGGATCGAGAAAAAGCTCTCCCCAGGGAAGCAGAAAGCCCGTATCACCGATCTTCACGGCTCTGGCGGCATCGCTGCTTCCGGCAAGGAGGGAGGCACACTTTTCTCTCTCTTCGCGGAAAGCGCGAAAACGGGAGTGCAAAAGTGTTATTTTTAAATTCTCCGCCTCTTCTCTGCTCTTCTTCTTGATCCGCCGCATTCCCTCGATCTGAAAAAACCCCACTCCCGCGATCAGAAGCAGCGGAAGGAGTGCCAGAAGAACTATTTTCCAGTAGAGTTTCATCTCGTATCCTCATCTGCGGAAATCGAGATCTCCGAAGCGGAATAAAGAGCGCGAAGAATATCGTAGCTTTCCTCCTCCAAAAAGATGAAACCTGCGGCAGGCCATCCGAAGAGTTCCCGAATTTTACGCATCGGAGCAGCATCGGGGGAAAGGGAGAGCAGCAGCTTTCGCAGAATTTCCACATGCTCCTCTTCGACCTTGGAAGAGGCCACCACCGCCCCCGAGGGAACGGGACCCGAGACGGAAAGAATTCGGAAAAGTTCTCCACGTTGGGCAATCATCCCCTCCAAGGCATATTCCGACACAGCTCCTCCTTCGATGGAACCCGCCAAAAGCGATTCGATCACCCTATCATGCCTTCCGAGGTAAAACACCTTTCTGAAAAACCTCTCCGGATCGATTCCGGCGGAACGCAGCATCAACCGGGGAATGCGATGTCCCGTCGTGGATTCCCGGTCCGTAAAGCCGAAATTTCGGTTTTCCAAATCCCGAAGGGTCTTCACGGGACCATCCTTCAAAGAAATGATAAACGAATAGTAATAGGGCATAACCTTACGGTGTTCTCCGTCCCACCGTGCATGAGTGGCCACATAGGAAACTCTGGAGGCGAGACGAATATAAGTAAAAGAGTTAATTATTGCAAAATCTACGGAACCGTCCTCGAGACGTCGCCGCATCTCCTCATAGTCTCTGGTAAGGATCACACGCATCTCCCATCCCGTCTCGGAGGCTACAACGTCCGCAAGAGATTGAAAGGCCTCGTGCATCTGATCGAGATCGCTCATCGGACAGACCGCAAAAGTATAGGAAGCCCGCGCATATAAAGGGGAAGCACAAAGCAGCAACAGGAGCGCGGGGAAAATTCCGCCAAAAATTAACAAAAATATCTTCCTCATGCTGCAAAACTCCAGCAGGCCATCCGGCGGCACCGCCTTTCACGTATTCGCAATTTGCCTGCTATCCATAACGTCACCACTGGATCATTTCCGTCGATCTTGCGGGAAGATGGCACTTCATAAAGAGCTACCGCAGATGTTTTTCCTCGTAATTGGAATGTCTCCCATAGCCCGTACCGAAAGAGATATCATTTCTTCCATATACGGTCAAGCGACCGGAAAGCTTTCTCAAGGCAAAAACATCGAACGTCGACAAGCCCTTGCAAAAACACATTTTCGGCTCATGCAATCCCCGTTGACAAAAATGCGTCGATCAAAGCATTAGAAGCTTTCACTGCATTCGCGTTGAGAATCTTTTCTTTCGTTCCATAAAACGAAAATGATTTCAGGAATTTTCTAAGGAAAGGTTGTTACGGTCTTTCGGTTGCGGAGGGAACTGCTTTCATTCTTCTATCAAGGGCAGGGAGAGTTCCACCTCTCCGTAGGCCGTATCCTCCTCGCCGTTGGGGAAATACCACTCCCGCACGGTTCCCTGAGGAACGTAGTTCTGGCACCGCACCCAACCGAGAAGCCCCTCCAGAGTTTTCGGAAGGTTTTGATAGGCTCCCCGGTGGAGCACTGCCGCCGCAAGCCCTCCCGGCAAAATTTCCGTAGAGTTCTCGTTTCCCGGAATATGGAGGGCCGCATCTTCGGGCCCCTTCTTCAGGCTATAGCTGCAAAGAAAGGGACTTCCCGAAAGAGGTTCCGGAAGAGATTCCAGGAACTGCCCCATGGTATTCCGGGCACATTCCCGAAGGGTTTTCCGTTCTCCCCGGAAAAAGGTACTGTACACCCTGAGAGGTTCCGTACGCAAAAGCCCATATCGGGGGGTTCCCCATTCCTTCTCCAGAACGCCCAATTCATCCAGAGCATCTTCCAAGGCTTGAATTTTATTTTCCAGACTTTTCCGCTGTTCCTTTCCCAGACCGGCACGCTCCTTTTTTCCCATGTCCCCCATAATACTCCGGATATCCTCCACGGAGAAATCCGCCTTGCGGAGACGCAGCAAAAACCGGGCCTCTCCGAGCTGGGAGCTGAGGTAACGGCGGTATCCCGTTTCGGGGTCCGTATAGGCGGGCACGAGGATATGCTGCTCCGCATAAAAGCGAAGCATTCGGCAGGAAAGGCCGCTTAATCGGGAGAATTGACCTATAAGGAGAAGAGGAGGAAGGGAAGGAAACTCCCGAGGGTTCACGGATCCACCCTTCTCTCCTCTCCGGCAGCGCTGAGAAGCTCCATATCCTCATCGGAAAGTTCCTCTTCATCCTGAGAGGAGCACCTTTCCTCTCTCCGGGCAATCAGCGTTTCCCGAAGATCCTGGAGTTCCCTTTGCCGAAGGGAGATGCGCGATTCTTCCTTTTCCAGCAAAGCCAACACCTCCTGAAGCTCTCCCTTTTGCAGCCTTTCCCAGGTCCATCGAGGATCCAAACCAAAAGAGCGCAGCATCGCATGCAGATTGTCCATTTTTCTCCTCCTTCGGACAGAATTCCTTCTTCGCAGAAAGCCTACACCCTCACACGGTGGGAAAGTCAAGAGAAAATCTCGAATTATTTTTCCTCACAAAAGGATTGCACAAAAAAGAGAACTATGCAATATTGAATTCTCCCATGAAGCCTCTTTTTCCCTCTTTCCCTTTAACTCGTTTTACTCCTTGACTCTTCCACAGTGGAAGAGTGTAAACTTTTCCCAGGACATGGAAATCGGACAATTTTCCCGTTATCCCCGCCAGAGCGTTTCTTTTCTGGAGGAACAAGGTTCCCCCACTTTTAAGGAGGCACTAATATGTCTATGGAATCCGCAGCAGCCTTTTACGAACGATTGGAGAGCGACAGTCAGGTAGAAGCGCGTATCCGGGAGCTTGAAACCCAGGAGAAGGTCGAGACTTACGTTCGAAACGAACTGGGCTACGACTTTACCCGGGAGGAGATCCAGAAGGTTATTTTCGAGCGCCATCCCGAAATGTCCGATGAAGAGCTGGAGGCGGTGGTGGGAGGAAAAGACCTTACCGTCAACGACGTTCTCAACGGCATCATTATCGTTGCCGCCGCGGCGGGAGCCGCAGCGTAAGAAGATCCACCCTCGGAAAGAAGGGATAGACATGCCTCAAGAGTCCGCAATAGCCTTTTACGAAAAACTCCAGAACGACGAAGCTCTTATCGAGCGCATCAACGGAATGACCCCTTTGGAGGTTCAAAACCTGGTACGGCAGGAGTGGAAATTCGATTTCACCGCCGAGGAGATGCAGCAGGTTATTTTCGACCGCCATCCGGAGTTGACCGATGAAGAACTGGAAGCCGTGGTGGGGGGGCTCTCCGCAGAGACCGCGACTATCGCATTCGCAGGAGTCGCGGTGAGCGCCGTTCTTGTG
Source organism: uncultured Aminiphilus sp. (assembly GCA_963666395.2). GTDB lineage: Bacteria > Synergistota > Synergistia > Synergistales > Aminiphilaceae > DAIPKP01. The sequence continues at coordinate 3,073,633 of CAXXQU010000001.1, read as the reverse complement.
GGGGTAGGGGTGGCCGGCACGCTGGGGATTGTAACCGCAAGCGTGGCTTTCGCCGCCGTGGCTGCGGCGTAGCGGAGCTCCTATAATTCTCAGAAAGACGAAGGCTCTGTCTTTCATAACGAGGGCTCTTCCCGGCTTTTCAAAGGCCCCGGGAGAGCCCTTGCAGTTTTTCCATTCTCAACACTTCAAAGCAATGCCTTCCGGAATCATCCTCCCAGGCTCAAAAGCTCTTCCCGAAGATCCTCCCGGTTACCGGATCCCACCTTTTTGTGAATCTTCTTCAAGTGGGTTCTCAGGGTATTCCCCGTAATATTCAGCTTTTGAGAAATTTCTCCGTTGGAAAGCCCTTGAGCCACCAAAAGGGCTACCCGAATCTCCTGGGGAGAAAGTCCCTCCTTGAGAAGGTGTAACTGCAGGAAATCCTCCTCGGGCACCGGAATTTTTGCATCCTCCGGTTCTTCAAGGTCGTACCCCGCAAAGCTCTCCGGAGAATCCCGAAAGAAGCATCCCGAAAAGAAGAGCACCCCCACGCCGAGGAGGCTGGCAGTACGGACAAAGGGTATCTCTCCCCACATAGCGAGCAATTCCAATATTTTCGTGAGAAGCAACCCCATAAGGACGGATCCGGTAATGATCGCCTGCCCCGTAGCCACCACCGAAAGGGCTCTCTTTCTTCCGGCCCGAGAGCCCAAATACAGGAGAAGGGTGAAGATGTAGGCTCCGAAAATGCCGAATCCGAGCTGCATCAAGGCTAACGGCACGAATGGACGTTCCTCTCCGAGAGCCGCAAACAAAAGAAATCCCGATCCCACAAAGATCTGAGCCCAGGGATACAGAGATCTCAGGTCGAGGCCGGAAAAACGATACAACAGCCCCCCTACCCCCAGAGCTCCCAGGCTGTAAAGGGGATCCGAGAGCTTCTGAGCCAGGGCCATGACGGGATTATGCCAAACCAAAAGTATGGAAAGGAACATGGCGGAGGCTCCGAAAAAGGAAACTACCCGAAAGGCAAGCTTCGGAGGGAAAATGTGTCTTTCCTTCTTCCAAAATTCCCATCCCTCGGGATTTTCCGGAACTCCTTCCGGAAGATTCCATAGAAAAGCTCCGAGAAAGGGAAGAAGCATCGCCACTCCCGTAAGCCCGGAAGGAAAAAGCAGGGGAACGAGGAAAATGAAGAGGGTCCGGAAAACGCAGGCGGAACCGAAGGAAAGAGCCTGAAGAGAAAAGGGGCATCTCGAAAGACGCCACTCCCAACACGTTAGCTGCCATGCGGATCCCACTGCGGGAAGCCCCAGGAAAAGAGGCACCCCCAAAAGAGGAATCTCCCGGAGCCAGGCTCCCCAGGGGAGCCAGGCGAAAGACATCAGCAAACCCGCCCCCCACATGCCCCGGGCAAACCATCTTTCCGGAAGATTCTTTCCCCATCTGGCCAGGGAGAAAAATGTCATGCAGAGAACCAGTGAAAAAAAGGCGTACCTCATGTTGGGTTTCAAAAAAGATGTCCCAGGAAGAGAGGAGAAAAATGAACCCTCCAAAACGGTAAGCCATTGCCAGAGAAGAATCGATCCCAACCCCAAAATTCGTATCACGGATACCCCTCCATTTTTCTTAAGAATATCATGGAACCCGCAAAAATCGTAAGCCTTTGGAATCACGGAATTGCAGAGGAGGGGTGACAAAAATCACCCCTCCATTTCTCTCACTTTCAGGATATAATGAGAATTTGCAGAGACAAGAAATTATAAAATTTAAAAGTTTCTGAAAGATGCGCGAAGGATTGTCGACAAAACCTTAGGACTATGCGTTTTAAAGAACAGAAACCATATCAGGTTCTGTGATATCTGCACAAGCGGGGCAATATGGGAGAAAAATTCGGCTCGGCAGAAAAGACATTTTTGAGATAAAAAAACTTCTTGCCGAAAAATTCTTTTCAGAGAGGAGTTCCAATGTGTCATGACCGGAAATCTTGTGTTTTTCAAGAGTAGGAAAAACGGGGCTTTAGGGGGGCCTGTCCTGGCCTTGGCGCTTTTTTTGTGGATATGTTTCTGGAATCCTCCTTCCACTGAGGGCACCACATGGTACGTTACACAGGGCGGAGGAACAGTAACGAAGAATGGCACTTCCTGGGGCAATGCCTTCGGAGAGGCGGAATTGCCCACGGCCATACAAAACGCCGCGGCCGGAGATGAATTCTGGATTGCAAATGGCATCTATCGTCCTTCCACAACGAGCGACAGCAATGCCTCGTTCACCCTCAAAACCGGTGTGGCCCTCTATGGCGGTTTTACGGGAGCGGAGGCTCTCAGCGCCGATCGCAACTGGGAGACAAATCTCACGATCCTCACGGGAGATTTGGCAAATGACGACACGGGTAAAGTAAACGGTATCACCCTCAGCGCCGACCAGATCCAGGGAACCAACAGCAAAACCGTGGTCATCGGCAACGACACCGCCGTTCTCGACGGCTTTGTCGTTACCGCCGGAAGCGGTGGCACGGGAGGATATGGCGGCGGCATGTACAACAACGGCAACAATCCCACCGTTATGGACTGCACCTTTTCAGGAAACAAGGCTACCACCAGCGGGGGCGGCATATGCAACTACGACAACAGCCCTGCCATCTCCAACTGTACCTTTTCCGGAAACAGGGCTACCACCAGCGGGGGCGGCGTATACAACTATGGCTGCTCCGCCATCATTACCGATTGTACCTTCAGGGAAAACGGAGCCGCCGACGGCGGCGGCATGACCAATACACAATACAGCAAACCCGTCATAACCAGCTGCACCTTTGCGGAGAATCTTTCCCTCTTGAGAGGCGGCGGTATGTACAGCACCAACTCCAGCCATCCCACCGTAACCAACTGTACCTTTGCAAACAACACCGCCTCGAGCGGCGGCGGCGGTATGTACAACTACACCAGCGATCCGATCACCACCAACGTCACCACCGTGAAAAACTGCACCTTTTCGGGAAACACGACCGACAACAGCTACGGTGGTGGCATGTTCAACTACAGCCACAGCCCTCTCGTCACCAACTGTACCTTTTACGGGAATTCCGCCGATTGCGGCGGCGGTATGTATAACTACATGAATAGCAGGCCCAAGGTCGTCAACTGCACCTTCGCGGTCAATACCGCCACCAACCTGAGCGGTACCGGCGGTGGTGGCATATACAACTCCACCGATGTCCATTACGAGGGTCCCTTTGTAGTAAACTGCATTTTCTGGAATACCTCCGGCGGAGAAATCGCCAATACCGCCCAAAGCATTCCTACCGTAAGTAATTGCGTCGTCCGGAACAACGACACGGGAACGGAGGCAATCTCGTCGGACATCATCTCTACCGACCCACAGCTCGACGCCCTGGCCGATAACGGTGGAACCACCCGAACCTGTGCCATTCCCGCAACCAGTTCCGCGATCGACACGGGTTTGAGCACGGGAGATCAATCTGTAGGCTTGACAACCATCACCGTTCCCGACACGGACCAGCGCGGTGTGACACGCCCGCAAGGATTCGGCGTCGACATCGGTGCCTACGAATATACCTTCGGAAAAATCCTCACCGTCGTCATTTCAGGGGATGGGACCGTATCAAGAAACCCCTCGGGAACAGCTCTAACATCGGGCAACGAGTGGGATTATCCGGAAAATACCGTGGTGTCTCTCTCCGCCGATGCCGTGACACCCTGGTACTTCGTGGAATGGAGTGGCGACACCTCGGGAACGGATGGCACCACAACGGTGACGCTGAGCGGAAACAAGAGCGTTACCGCCTGCTTTGCCAGGACATGGACCATTGTCGTTTCCGCCGGTACGGGGGGAAGCATCGCTCCCGCCGGAAACGTGGTGATCCTTCCCGGAGCGAACCAAACCTTCACGATCATCCCCGGCAACGGATATTCCATCGCTGATGTAAGGGTGGACGGAATCTCAGTGGGCGCCATAACGACCCACACCTTTCTCGGCGTAACGACGAACCATACCATTGCGGCCACCTTTACCGCCAATCCGACACCAACGAGCATACCTACAGGCGGCCCTGCACCCACATCCGGGCCCACACCCACATCCGGCCCCACGTCCGGGCCGGAACCGACAGGCGAGCCAACAAGTACGCCCATACCACCAACAGGTTCACCGACGCCATTTCCTTCGCCAAACCCTGACATTCCGCTCCCCAAGGTCACTCTTACCCTCACCCTCGTATCGGGGGGCGAAATCCTCGCGGGCCCCATGGAAATCACCAATCCGGACACGTTGGAAGAAGCTCTTTCCTCTCCGGCCCTGCTCGCCGAACTGGCTGCACTTTATCCCGAAGCCGTCGCGGCGGGACAGTATAATCTGGATCTAGCACAGCTCCTCTCCCTGCTCGCCGCCCAACTCGACCCGGATGAGCCGGGGCTTTCCCTGCTTCTCGAAATGACCATGGAAAACGTACCGGACGGCTACACCGTGGCAACCTTTCTGCTGGCCCGCACCTTCGATGACGCTGGAAACCCCGTGGGTTTCACGCTTCTTTCCCGGGAAGAAGCGGCTTCCGCATTTCGCCACACCACTACGGCAGAGACATGGCATGTCGTTATCACCGATAACGGAGAGATCGACGGCAATCCCGACAGCGGACTCGTCCTGCCCAATCTCGCCGCTGCAGTGGCTGTAATCCCCGGAGATGGCCCCACAGCGACCCCTTCGGGCATTCCTTCGGGAAGCGGGGGGGGAGGTTGTGCGGTGGGCTTGTTTCCCTTGGTGCTTCTTTTGGGTCTGCCTTTGCTCATCTTTTTAAGGCAGTAAAAAATTATTTTGAAAAAATAACAAATAAACTCGAAAGGGCAAAAACTCTTGGAATTACGGAATTTACAGGGGGGGTGAGATAAATCACCCTCCCTTTTCGTGTTCTTTTCGGCTATCTTGAAGTTTCTCATCGAGAACTGCGTAGCCCAAAATACTGTTACGGAAAATACCCATTCAGGCCATCAAGGAGGAACTCGTGCACAAACCAACAAAAAAATTTTGGGAAATATCCGCAAAACAGGAAAACAAAAACTTTTATTTTCACTTTACTTGGGCTCTCGGTTTTGCCGTTCTACTCTTTTTATCTTCTTCTGCCTTTTCCTCGGAACGACAAGGTATGCCCGGGGAAAAAATGCTCCTCTCCTTGGACGAGAGCATTCACCAGGCTCTTCAATGGCACCCGGAAGCAAAAAAAGCAAGAGGTCTGATTTCTGTGGCCTTAGGAAATCTCTCTCTCGCCGAAATGGGGGATGCGGTCACTCTTAATCTCGCCCTTTCCTACAAGCGCGAAAAAACACCGACTCAGGCCAATCCCGGAGATACCTACGATACGGAAATTACCCTTTCCAAATCCATCTTCGACTGGGGACGTACCGATACAAAAACCCTTATTGCCTTCGAAAGACTTGCCATCTCCCGACTTGAAGAGTATCGATCTCTCGAAGGAATTGTTTTCGAGGTGGAAAAAGCCTACTACAGCCTTCTTCGGGCCCGGTGGGACGCCAAGGCCAACAGAGAAAATCTTTTCCGTTACGAAACCTATCTCGAGGAAGCCAGAGCTTCCGACAGAGCCGCCTTGGAAGTAGAGGCAAGCAAAGCCCGGATAAGCCTGATTCAGGCAGAGGCGGCGGTGGAAAATGGCCGGGGGATTCTCTATTACAGTATGGGACGCCCCCCGTCTCTCTCACTGGAATATACCATCGCGGATCTGGAAGGGTACAGCCCCATATCGATTCCCTTTACGAAAGCCGTAGATCAGGCATTCCTTTCCCGGGCGGATTTCTTGGGAGCCTCCAAGCAAGTTCTCTGTACCCAGGAGGAGCGCACCCTCATCGCTCGGGAAAACGCTCCCTCGCTCTCGGCTCTGGGAAAATATAATATTGGGGGAAATTCCCTTCACGAGGAGGATTCCTGGAGACTTGGAGTGGAACTGACGATTCCCCTTTATGATGGCGGTATCACCGTAGCCCGACTCCAGAGAAATCGGGGCAACCGGGAAGTCCGAGAAGCCGAAAGGAAGATGCTGGAAAACGAGATCGTTCTCCGGGTAAAACAGGCATTGCTGGCTTTGGAGGAAGCCCAGGAGAGCATCCATGTGGCGGAGTCCGGGAAAATACAGGCCGAAAAAAGTCTCGCTCTGGCTCATGCAAGATACCGAGAGGGGACCAAAAGTTCTTTCGAAGTGATCGATGCCATCAATGCCCTCAAAGATACCGTACTGGATTTCAACCGAGCACTTCACTCCTACTACATGGCACAAGCAAGATTGCGCTACGCCATGGGACAAACCTTGTCCATGAAAATGCTGGACCAAGTAAATACGGAAGCAAGCGGAAAAATGGAGAAATAAAGCACGCCGCCAAGCGCATCACCAATTAAATAAGGAGGGTATATGCACAAATGAGATATTTTCTTCTCCAAAAACCGTTCCATGTTGTTTTTATTTTCCCCGTCCTGATCCTCGCTCTTTCTCTGGCGATTCTTCCAGATTACGCCAGAGCTGCCGAAGATAACTGTTCCGGGCTTCTTTTCGAAGATCCCATGGTACGTATCATGTCACTCCCCATCAGTGGAGATATCGATGCCATCCTCGCGGGCATCAGCAAGGGGGTATCCGAAGAGACCGGCCTTGGTCAGGAATTCATCACCTATTACTGGCAGAGCATCGACAGCATCAATTGCATGGGGAAAAAGACCGTGGATTACCCGATTTTCGTGGATCTCTACGTTCCCGGATTTCTCACCACTTCGGAGATCAAGGGAATCATGACAAGCATGGCGGACAACATCGAAAAATTTACGAAAATCGATAAAAAATGGGTTTTTATCCATACTCATTTCCCCCGGCAGGAACAGGTGTACATATCCGGCGGGGTAGCTTCCTGGGATCACTATCAGGGTAATTCGGATCCCCCCTCGAAGATTCAGAAACCTTCTCCGAAGAAGGAAAGTCAAGAACAGCGGAAGGGGCCGGAGAACTTTCTCTTCAAAGACACCTCCTTCATGTTTCAATGCCTCTGGCGCTTCGGAACCATCGCCGCCGGGGGGGCCGACCTGGGAGAGGGCCTTACCGTTACCGGCCGTATCGTGGACGGCGATTCCGAAAGCTGGTACGCCTCGTGGTACGAGATGGGGCGACATCTGGAAGATACCGCCACGGAGTTTCTGACCCAGGGACACGAGATCAGCGCCCGGGAAGCCTATTTCAGGGCATGCAATTACTATCGGGCTGCGGAAATTTACCTCTCCCAACCCGAAGATTCCCGGGCACTCGAAGTGTGGCAGCGGGGGCGAGACTCCTTTCTTCAGGCTGCAAAGCTTTCGGAAGGGGAAATAACCTTTCTCGAAATTCCCTTCGAAGAAACCACGCTTCCCGCCTATTGGATTCAACCCAGCGGCACGAAAACCCCTCGGCCTACCGTAATCGTTCATACGGGGCTGGATAACACCGCCGAGGATTTCTACTTCATCATCGGTAAAAAGATCGCTCAGCGGGGCTATAACTGCCTCGTCTTCGAAGGTCCCGGCCAGGGAGAGATGATTCGGGTAAAGAAAATTCCTTTCCGGTATAACTGGGAAACCGTCATCACTCCGGTGGTGGACTACCTGACAAAGCTTCCCGAGGTGAATTCCGAAAAAATCGGCCTTCTGGGATACAGCATGGGAGGCTATCTCGCTCCGCGAGCGGCGGCCTTCGAGCACCGTCTCGCCTGGGTAGCGGTGGATTCCGGAGTCTTCAGCGTTTTCGACGGACTCATGACCAAATTCCCCCCGGAGGTGAAGAAAAATATGGGGAATTCTGCGGCGGAGGCGGAAATCAACGCCATGGTTCGGGAGGAAATGGAGGTTCATCCGGAACTGCGGCAGTTTATGAACCAGATGTTGTGGACCTTTCAGAAAGAATCCCCTTTCCAGCTTTTCCGGGCATTACAGCTCTACACGGTAAAGGACGTACTTCGAGAAATCACGTGCCCCGTACTGGTGGCAAATTCCATTCACGATCAGGTGGCGGGCTCCTACGAACAGGGAAAGATTTTCTTCCACGCCCTGAAGGCTCCGAAAACCTACCTGGAATTTTCCGATGCCGAAGGCGCCCAGTTTCATTGCCAAAACGGAGCTCCCTCCATTTCCAGCGAACGGATGCTGAACTGGATGGACAAACAGATGAAGCAATAGGGAAGGCTCTTTTCAGCTTACAAAGGTCTCTAGCAGGTCAAGGGTCTCAGTTTTACATACAAAAACATCTACTCAGGAGGAAAAAGAAATGAAAACGAGCAAAAGGATTTCCCGAATCATCCTATGGATATGCGTCATCACAACCGCAGGAATGCTCTCCTTTTCCGTCGGAACCTCGGGGGCGGAAGAAAATTCGAAAAAAGAGGGCTGGGACGCCCACGAATCTCAAACCCGGATGCACTTTCAGGATAACGAGATGGAGTTTTCCCTGGCTCTCGTTCTCGGAGCCACCGTAAACGGAGGATGCGAAATCGGAGAGGCCTTCGTTACCGCGGGGCGCATCGAGGAGGGAAATGCGGAAAGCTGGCAGAAGGAGTGGATTGACATGGCCCAACTCGCAGAAGTCCGGGGAGATGCGAGCCTGGAAAAGGAGCATCCCATAAGTGCCCGAAGACAGTATATGCGGGCCTCCTATTACTACCGGGCCGCTCTGATATCCATGCTTCCCGGAAATCCCCTTTTCCGAGAAACCGCGAACAAAAGCCGTTCTCTCCTACGAAAGGCAGGAGAGCTTATGGATCCTCCTCTGGAATACTTCGAGATCCCCTTCGAAGATTACGTTCTTCCGGGTTACTACCGAAAAGCCTCGCAGGATGCGGAAAAGCACAAAACCCTCCTCATGATAGGAGGAGGCGAGACTTTCGCGGAGGATCTCTTTTTCTACATCGCTCCCCTGGCGCATGAACGGGGTTACAACTTTCTCACCGTGGACCTTCCTGGGCAGGGCTTGCTTCCCCTGGAGAGGCACGTCTTCCGGGCGGACATGAACGTGCCTCTGAAGGCCGTGGTGGATTACGCCCTTTCCAAACCCGAAGTAGACCCGGGAAAACTCGCCATGTTCGGCATCAGCGGTGGCGGCGGATTCGTTCCTCAAGCGGCGCAGTACGACAAACGCATTCAGGCCATCGCCATGAATTCCGCCGTGGTGGATGCGTACCCCCTCTTCGCCGGTATGCCCGTGGCCACCATAACGGAAGAGCAAATGAAGGGATTTTCTTCTTTCAAGGAAAATACCATCCGGGTTATCGCCTGGCGCTGGGGAGTTTCCATGGATAATATTCCGGGGTTGGTGGAAGCCAACCGGGGTTTCTCCTTCGATCCCGCCCAGATCACCTGTCCCGCCCTTTCTCTCGTGGGAGCGGGAGAATATGCGGATCCCCACGTACAGGAACAACAGAAAATGTTCCTGGAGGGCATTCCTTCCGAAGTGCAAAAGGCCCTCGTGGTAACCCCTGCCGAGGAGGGAGCTTCGAATCACTGCCTTACGGAAAACCGCAGCATCATGAGCCAGGTGGTTTTCGATTTCTTCGACGAATCCTTCGATTCTTCCTCCAAATAGTCGATGAGAGCGGTTTTGCAGAGAAGGCGCCGCGAAATGTTTAACGGGGGCCTCCGTTTATGGGTTCCCGCTGTTCCCGAGTGATCGAACCGCCCCGGACCAAAGGGAGCACATAGAATCCGATTCTACAGTTATACAATGCCACATACTAAAGAGAAACGCTCCAAACTATAAAAATAGTAACAGAACAATCGCATCAGAAATCGGCAAGCCCTTGTAATGCTCATTTTCGGCCCGTTCAATCTTCACTGATGGAAACGCACCGATCAAGATGCTACAAGCCTTGCCGATTTTTGTGAATCGAGATATATCAAACCCACTTGACTCTGACACCGTGTGAAGGAGTATGCTGAGATTGAGAGAAGGAACAGGGAGATATATAAACTCTCGAGTTGCGGGAGAGGCTGAAAGAACCCGTGGGCAAAGAAGAACATGGCCGGCTTGGCTTCGAGGTTACGGAAAAGGCCGATATGATCGCCCGTTTTCTTCACAGCAAACGATCCAATCTTGAGGAGGCCATAACGAAGGTTATGTCCAAAGAGCGGTAGGAAAATTCTGGACTTCATTTTGCGAAGGAGGTATGGGGAGGTGTCTATGGAATCGGCGGTAGCGTTCTACGAGCATGTGGCTAGGGATGCGGAGTTGCGGGAGAAACTGAGAGAACTCGGAAGCAATGAGAAAGTGGAACTCTACATAAAGGATGAACTGGGCTACGACTTCACCGAGAAGGAGATGCGGAAGGTGGTTTTCGAGCGGTATCCGGAGATAACCGACAAGGACTTGGAGGCGGTGGTCGGCGGCATTCTTCTCCCGACGCCTCGTCCGGAACCTAGTGATCCACCGTTTTACTATCCTTAAATATGGCTATTTTCCAATCTACAGGAAACACCAGCGTTATTTGCATAAGCTTTCTCCCGGAGTGGCATTCTTGAGAGATCCATGACGCTGCATCTATTTTTATAGAGTTGGCAAAGTGAATGAGCGAGTTTTTTCGATGTGCAGAATTCTTTCTCGAAAAACATTTTGGCCGAAACGAGGGAGGGAAGCTCCATGTCCGTAGAATCCGCAGGGGCCTTTTACGAAAGGCTCGAAAAGGAACCAGAATTGGTGGAGAAAATGAAGGGAATGACGGCCCCCCAGATAGAGATGCTGGTAAAAAACGAGATGGGCTACAATTTCACAAAAGAAGAGATGCAGCAGGTTATCTTCGAACGCAATCCGGAACTCTCCGACGAGGAGCTGGAGGCCATCGTGGGAGGAGCTTCTTCGGAAGCACAGATTCTTACCGCAGTAGGGCTCGTTCTGGGAACCCTGGCCGCGGGGGTGGTCGTCATAGGCGTGGCTGCCGCGGGAGCTTGAAGCACCGCAGCATGCGGAAAAGATTCTTCCGGATACGAATGATTAGCACAGGCAATCGAAGAAACCATTGAAACGAAAGAAGAAATCTCCTACCAAAGAAAGGATGTGGTTTCATGCTTCAGGCTTCCGGCAATGCCATACCACAACGCACTTCCCCGATTCTCTTTCGGGGAGAGGAGCTTCGGCTCTCCAAGGTCTTCGATCAGGAGGGAACTTCCGCACATCCCGTAAGCGCCGAAGAGGCCTGGAGCCGCTTCGAACCCTTTCTCAAAAAAACCGGAGTGACCCGCATTTCGGACATCACCCAACTCGATCGCATCGGCATTCCCGTGTTCAATGTGCTCCGCCCGAGCATCGACAGCTATACCGCCGCCCACGGCAAAGGCTTCACCGCCACCGCCGCCCGGCTTTCCGCAGCGGGGGAATCCCTGGAACGCTGGTACGGTACCTCGGCTCCCCTGAAATCCTTCCGAAGCACCTGGGGGGAGCTTTCGAAGACCTACCCCATGATTCCCTTGGAACGTCTGGCCCTCACGCCTCATTCCTTCTTTCACGAAGATCTGGAAATTCCCTGGGTTTTCGGATGGGATCTCGTACATCAGGAGGAGATTCCCCTCCCCTTGGAACTGGTACGCCTTTCTCCGGGAGGAGAGGAAGCCCGGCTGGTGGACCTTTCCGAGGGGCTCCTTTTTCAGTGCAGTTCCAACGGCCTCGCCTGCGGAGTGCATTTTCTGGAGGCCCTCTCCCAGGCCCTGCTGGAGGTGATCGAGCGGGATTCCGTTACCTGCTCCATTCTCGCAAGCCGCAGTAAGGGATACGCCGCCCCGGTCTTTCGGGTAGCGGAATTGGATTCTCTTCCCTTTCCCCGGGTTCGGGAGCTGCTGGAACGCATCCGGAAAGCGGGAATCGAGATCCTTCTGGGAGATAACGGTACGGATGTAGGCATTCCCACCTGGAACTGCTATCTCCTGGATCAAAAGAATCCTTGTTCCGTGGCGAGCACCGCCCACGGCATGGGAAGCGCCCTGGAACACGAAACCGCCATGATCCGGGCCATCACCGAGGCGGTACAGGGACGCTGCGTCTTTCTTTCGGGGGTTCGGGATATCGTGCCCTCCAAGGAATTCCGGCGCTCTCTCCGGGGAGACGCGAAAACCTCTCTGGAACTGATGCGGCGGGGAATTGAAGGGGTTTCCGACCTTTCGTTCCTCGAAGACGCTCCCCAAAAGACCTTTGAAGAGGACGTACACCACTGCCTGGAAGCCCTCGGGGCGGTGGGACTGGATCGGGTACTGGCGTTTCGGCTTTCCCGAGAGGAGGATCCCGTGCAGGCGGTAAAGGTGGTGGTTCCCGGAGCGGAGGGATATATCTTCCCCTACTACCGGCCGGGAGACCGGGGAATCCGGTCCATTCAAAAGGGGCTCAACGAAGGAAGCCCCCTCTATCGCAAGGAGGATTTCTCATGGTAACCCTTCTCTTCGGCGGCCCCTCTCTGGAGGGACTCGACCTTTCCCAAAGCGAGGTCACCCTGCTTCCTCCCGCAGCCCAGGGAGATCTGCTTCGGTATGTCAAGGAATTACGCCCCCGAGCCGTGGGGTTGTTGGATTGCGAACTCCCCCACCGAGATCTTCCCACCTGGCACAAGGAGATTATCCACACCCTCAATCTCGGCATTCCCGTGGTGGGAGCCGCTTCGGTAGGGGCTCACCGGGCGGCGGAACTCGCTCTCCACGGCATGGAAGGAATAGGAAGCATCTACCGCCGGGTGGCCTCGGGAGAGCTGGTGCGGGACGACGAAGTACTGGGAGATTGGGAACGGACCCCCGAGGGACTTCGGCAGCTTTCATTACCTCTGGTGACCATGCGGGATGCTCTGGAAGCGGCGGCAAAGGAGGGAATACTCTCTCCGGAAAAAACGAAGGCATTGACGGAAGTTGCGGAAAAACTCTTCTGGCGGCACCGCACCTGGGAAACCCTTTTTACGCAGGCCCTCTCCCGAGGAGTTTCCGAAGAGGACCGCAGCTCCTTCCAAACCTGGCTTCCCCAGGCGCCAAATCCCGTGCGGGAAGACGCCCTGGCCCTTCTGGAACGGTTGGAAGAGCTGGGGACGGAAGAAGATGCGGGCGAAAGAAAAGATTTTCCTCGCGGAAATTCGGACTCTTCCAGCCTCTTTAAATCCCTGAACCGTCGGGATCGGTCGGTACCCTCCGCCTCGGGCCCCCTCCGGCAGTGGTGCCTGGGGGACATGGCCACCTTCGGCCATGCCGAAGCGGAGGATCTGAACCGTCAGGGACTCAACCGCAGGCTCGTTCTCCTGCTGGGAACTCTCTGGAATATCAAACCCCACGAGGAATTTCTCAAGCTGGAGGAACAGCGCCTCCGCCGCCGGTTCGGCCTGAAAACCGAGGAGGATCTTCAAGGGTGGATGAAGGAAAACGACTTGGATCGGGAAGATCTGGATCGGCTTATCCGGGAGGAAGCGATCATCCATTCTCTGCACCGCTGGTTCATGCAGGGACGCATTCACGAAAAAAATACGGGCTCCCTGCTGGACGAGATGAAGCTTCAGGGGAAATACGGAGAATGGAAGAAAAAGGCCGCCCGCCGGGAGGCTCTGCTGCGGAAAAACGAGGAACTTTTCCGGAAAGAAGCCTCCGTGATCGGCAACACTCCTTTCATGCAGCTCCTGCGGGAACATCTCCGGGCGGAAAAACTTCCCTGGAAGGCTTCGCTTATCGAAATTCTTTCGGAAACGGGAATGGAACTCGTGGATTTTCAGGATGAATTGCTGGCCTCCCGGGTAGCTCGGGCATGTCTCAGCCAAACCCTGGGAGGGCAGAAAAAGAACGAGGAAACCTCCGAAGATGCCGGATCTTGAAAAGGACTGGGAGGGAGTTCGGATTTTCCGCAACGAAGAGGCCCGAATTCCTCAGGATCTTTTGGGAACATCCCCGATTCTCTACGCCCCCTTCGAGGAGGGGGTTCTTGTGGGACGCACCTACCGGGAACTTTTCGCCACAAAACTCGTACAAAAAAAGTGGCGTCGGGAAGCTCTGGTGGACTTCCTCGCCGCAGGAATCGTGGTCTTTCCCGAGGGGCAGACCTTTTTCGAGGGAGTTTTCGAGGTTCCTCCGGGGCACGATCTGCACATCTCGGGAAACAAGGCCTCCGTCATTCTCCGGCAGGATCTGCCGGAACCTCGGGAGGAACTCGGAGAAGAGGCCCTTCCCCTCCTTCGGGAAGAACTTATCCGAAGCCTGGGAGAGATTTCCGAAAAGGCGGGGCTCTGCCTGAGCGGCGGTCTGGATTCCACTTCCATCGCCGCCGCCTGGGCCACTCGAGGCACTCCCCGGTGCTTTCTCTACGCCGCTTCGGAAACCCCGGATAGGGAACTCGCCCTGGAGGTAGCTCAAAGCCTCGGAATAAAACCTTTTCTTCTGCAACCGAATCCGAAAGTCTCTTCGGAAGAACTGGAGACTATGCTTGAAATTCTGGAAATTCCTCTTCACATTCCCCTGGGGCCGTTGCCTCAATTCCGGCTTCTCCGGGCCATGAAAAACGAAGGAATCACCACGGTCTACAGCGGCCAGGGAGGAGACGAACTCTTCTGCGGCTATCCCTGGCACTTCCCCCTGGCCATGAAGAAGCTCGCCCTTCGAAATCCCGAAAAAACGGAAGCCTGGGAGGCTCTGCACCAGGAATCCCCTCCCTTCGGCCCTCTGGAACTCCGTCTCACGAGGCGCAGCTTCACCCGCACCGAAAGCTGGGTGACCCTGAACGACGGAGGGGCCTGCCAAGCTCTGGGACTTACCCGGCAAGAGGTGGCGGAACATCCGGGGGTGCGGTTTTTCGCGGCAGATTGCGCCACCTGGGAAAAAATCCGTTCTCAGGGACTCCGCAACCGGAGCCTGCGCTATCTGCTTCACTACGATCACCGGTTGTCACATTCCTTCGGCATGAAGGGGCGGGCACCCTTTTTGACGGAAAATATGGTGAATCTCGTCTCCCGGCTCAAGCTGGACTTTCTCTATTCCCGAGGAATGCTCAAATATCCCCTGCGACAGCTCTTTCCGGAGATTCCCAAGAGGGTGCGCTTCCACACTCGGAAAACCGGTTTCTGGCACAACGGTCCGGGAATGCCGGATCTGCTACCTTCGGTGCTGCGAATGCTGGAAGAGACGGAACTGGGAGATCTCGTAAAGGCTCCGGAGATTTTGCCGAAAATGTCTCTCCCGGCTCTCTGGCGCTTCTACTCCGCCGGGGTGTTACTCGAGAATAAGCATAGATAAACACGAAAAAACGAATAGAGAATAGAAAGGAGGTTTCATCATGTCCATGGAATCCGCAACAGCCTTTTACGACAAGCTGGAAAGTGACGAGGCCCTGACAACGCGTATTCAGGAGCTTGGAAGTAAGGAAAAGATTGCTGCCTACGTGAGGGATGAGCTTGGATATGAATTCACTCGGGAAGAGATACAGAAGGTGATTTTCGAACGGCATCCCGAGATAACCGACGAGGAGCTGGAGGCCGTGGTGGGAGGACAGCTGGATACATTCAGCATGCTTGTGGGGGCTACTGCGGGGCTAGGCGTACTAGGTGTAGCTGGCGCGATAGCTGCCGCTGCTGCGGCGTAGCGTTTTTTAGGTTTTGCAAAGGAGGAAGGTGCTATGTCCATGGAATCCGCAACAGCCTTCTACGAGCGTCTGGAAAGCGACACGGAGCTGACGGCACGCATACAGGAACTTCAGACCCGCGAGGCTATCGGCCAGTACGTCCGGGAGGAGTGGGATACGACTTTTCCCTGGAAGAGATGCAGAAGGTGATTTTCGAACGACATCCCGAGATAACCGACGAGGAGATGGAGGCGGTGGTGGGAGGACTCGGCGATCTTATGACTATGGAGGCTGCACTGGAAACTCTGAGGCTTCTCATGACGCAACTTACCACCACCCTGGGCGAAGCAGCGGCAGCGATAGCGGCGTCGCTAGGGAGCTGAATCTCCTCCCGGGGGCTGCAAAAATCCAAAGCCTGGGTCATAACGTTTTCGCATGAAGACCAATTAACCGACACCAAGATTGCGGAGCCCTTTATACGCTTTAAAGGATTCCACAACCTTGGTCCGGGAATGCCGGATCTGCTCCCTTCGGTGCTGCGAATGCTGGAAGAGACGGAACTTGGAAATCTCGTAAAGGCTCCGGAGATTTTCCCGAAAAGGACCCAAGCCGCTCTCTGGCGTTTTTATTCTGCCGGGGCACTGCTCGATAATAAGCATAGATAAACACGAAAAAGCGACTCGAAAAGGAGGCATCATCATGTCCATGGAATCTGCAACAGCTTTCTACGAGCGTCTGGAAAGCGACACGGAGCTGACGGCCCGCATACAGGAACTTCAGACCCGCGAGGCTATCGGCCGATACGTCCGGGAGGAGCTGGGATACGACTTTTCCCTGGAAGAGATGCAGAAGGTGATTTTCGAACGGAATCCCGAGATAACCGACGAGGAGATGGAGGCCGTGGTGGGAGGACAGCTGGATACATTCAGCGTGTTGGTGGGGGCTACTGCGGGGCTAGGCGTAGCTGTCGCGATAGTTGCCGCTGCTGCGGCATAAAGCTTTCAAGAGGGGAACCGAGAGGCTGAGTTCCCCTCTCTTGCATACCTCCTATAGTTGTTAAAAGTTTTTTCCGCACCGCCCCATGGCGCGATCCGCCTCGGCGAGGGTGAGCCAGAGTTCCTGAAGCGCGGCGAGGTGATCCGCCCGGCTCTGCTGGTCCCTCTCCTGGGCGCTCAGGAGATCCAGCTGGGAGGCAAGGCCCTCTCGATAGAGCATTTCCGCGATCTCCAGCTCTTCCGCGGATCGCTGCATCTGACGACGGCGCACCTTCTCAAGCTCCAATCCCCGGGTCCAGCGTTCCCGAACCAGGGAAAGCTCCTTTTCCACCGCATCCTCCTTGGCCTGGAGTTCCCGATCCGCCTTCTCCACCGCAAATTCCGCGGCCCGGGTGGCGTTGCGGGTTTTCCCCCCGTCCCCCAGAGGAATGGAAAGCACCGCTTTGGTAAGCACCTCTCCCTGGTGATCCTCCACGTAGGAGGAGCGGTAATCCTCCCCTCCCCGCCATCCCACGGAGAGATCCAAAAAGGGAGCCAGCCCTCGGGCCGCCAAAGCATGCCGCACCGATGCCTGCTGCCGGGAAAAGCGGAGAGTTTCCACGTCCGGGCGATGTTCCCAGGCTCTTTCGTAATCCACCCCAGGCCCTCGGTTGACGATCTCCGGAATATCCGACACTTCGAGAAGGGGAGCCACTTTCGTCTGCCCCGCAAGAGCCCGCATTTCGATAAGATTTTGCTCGTAATTCTGCCGGGCCTGGAGCAGCAGAGCCTCTCCCTCGTCCACCTGGGATTGGGCCCGCAGAAAATCCAGAAGGGGCACCAGCTCCTTCTGAAACTTCTCCCGGGTTACCTCCAGGGATTGCCGGCGATGCTCCAGGACTTCCTCCCGCATTTTCCGGTTGAACCCTGCCATCACCGCCTGACGATAGGTGGAAGAGGCCTTGGCAAGCATTTCGTTTACGGAATTGGCGTAACGGCTTTCCATAATCCGGAGCCCCAGAAGCAGATCCTGCTCCTGCAATCCGTAACGCCCTCCAAGATCGATGCGCTGGCTCACCGCGAGATCCGCATACCGATCCCCCCGGCTGTGGTTGAGCCAGCGGTCCACCTCGGTGGTAATTCCCACGGAGGTGCGCTGGGAGGCAAGCTCCCCCCGGATGGAGTAGAGCCGGGCTTCGATCTCCTTCCGGAGAGCCCCGAGATCTTCATTGCGTTCCATCACGAGGGCCAGATATTCCTTTTCGGGAAGTTCCATCACTTCCGAAGAGGCTCCGAAGATGTTCGAAGGGAAAACAAGAAAAACTATCAGGATAATCAGTAAAAAAAGGCGGGGGTTTTTCATTCTTTTTTTCTCCTCCCCATGCGGCATTTGAGGTAGAATTCGTTCCATATCGTACATCCTGCGCTACTATAGCATCGAGTCGTTCCTTGAGGGAAATTTTCTTCCGGAATTCATTCCCATCTAAAGGCATCTTAAAGGAGTCCTTCGAACATGAAAAAACAGGTTTTCCGCCAATCCGCCCTGGATCGCCTCTCCTCTCCGGAACAGCTCGATCTCCTTTTCCGGGTGGTCCCCCCTGCGGCGTGGTTCGTGCTTCTGGCAACCCTCCTCCTTCTGGGAACCCTTCTTCTCTGGGGTTTTTACGGCACCGTAGCCACCAAGGTAACGGGGCAGGGAATTCTTCTGCGCCAGGGAGCCCTGGAAGAGGCCCCCTCTCCGGGAACCGGCAGAATCGAGATGGTTTTGGTGGACGTGGACGACTCCATCGAAAAGGGGCAGATCATCGCCCGGCTGGCCCAGCCGGATCTGCAGCACCAGATAAGCGAACTCGAAGGAAAGCTCGAAATTCTCCAGATCGAACAGGAAATGGGGGCGGAGATGGGGGCGGATAAGAAAAGCCTGGAGACGGAATACCTTACCCGGCGCCGCAAAGCCCTCACGGCCTCCCTGGAGGTGTCCCGGGAGCGGGCGACGTCTCTGGAGGAACAGCTTCAGCAGTACGATGCACTCTACCGGAAGAAGTACATTACCCGGAGCCAGTATCTGGAGGTAAAGGATAAATACAATGCGGCACTTCAGGAAATTCTCTCCCGCCGGGAAGAGCTTGCCCGGCTTCCCATGACCGCCGCGGACTCCACCACCCAGCTCGAACGGGAAAAGATCGACGTGAAGATGCGCCTTCTGGCAAGCCGGGAACAACTCCGGGCCCTGAAGGACCGGTTGGAGCTGGAAAGTTTCGTCCGCAGCCCCGCCACGGGGCGGGTCTTGGAGATTTTCAAGACTCCGGGGCAGGTCATCCAGTCCGGGGAGGCCCTTCTTTCGGTGGAAAAGGCCGGGGATGAGAAGCAGCCCCTCTACGTGCACGCCTTCGTACAGCCCCAGCACGGCAAGAAAATCTCTTCGGGCATGGAGGCCCAGGTTTCTCCATCCGTGGTAAAGCAGGAGGAGTTCGGGGTTCTTCTGGGGCACGTCACCCGGGTTTCCCGCTATCCCGCGTCCCTCAAGGGAATGATGCGTATTCTCGGCAACGATCAGCTCGCCAAGACCCTTTCCCAGGGAGGTGCCCCCATTACGATCACCGTGGCTCTGCGCCCTTCCGTGAAAACCGAAAGCGGCTACGCCTGGTCCTCCGGAGGAGGGCCTCCTCTCAAACTCCAGAGCGGAACCCTGGCGGGAATCACCGTGGTGGTACACCGCCAGGCCCCGATAACCCTGGTGCTCCCCTTCCTCAAGAAGTTCTTCCTGGGAGTGGGGGAGGAGATCGCTCCGGAAGAATCCCATGACCGATAAACCGACCGCGAAAACCCTCTGGAAGAACAAACGCATAACCACCCCCACGGTGATCCAGATGGAAGCCACCGAGTGCGGTGCCGCCTCCCTGGGAATCGTTCTGGGATACTACGGGGTTCACCTTCCTCTGGAAACCCTTCGGGAGGAGTGCGGCATCAGCCGGGACGGAAGCAAGGCGGTAAACGTTCTCAAGGCCGCCCGGCGGCACGGCATGGTCGCCAAGGGATACCGGAAGGAGCCGGATCGGCTGGGGGATCTTCCTCTGCCCATCATCCTCTTCTGGAATTTCAACCACTTTTTAGTGCTCGAGGGCATTCGGGGAGAAAAGGTCTATCTCAACGACCCCGCTTCGGGACCCCGGGTGGTGGATCGGGAAACCCTGGACCGCTCCTTTACGGGAGTGGCCCTCTCCGTAACTCCGGGACCGGATTTTCAACCCCGAGGAAAGCCTCGGAATCCCTGGGGAGCCTTGAAACGGCGCCTCTACGGTGCCAAGTGGGCGGTGGCCTTCGCGGTGCTCGCGGGGCTGGGGCTGGTGGTGCCGGGAATTCTCAAATCCTCGTTCCAGCAGATCTTCGTGGATCGCCTTCTCGTGGAGGGGCGTATCGAATGGTTCCGCCCCCTCCTCACCCTCATGGGCATCATGGCTCTGGTAACGGGAATTCTCACCTGGCTTCAGGGTTTTACCCTGCTCCGGCAGGAGATTGCCATGGCCCTCCGGGATTCCGCACGCTTCGTAACCCATCTTCTCAAGCTCCCCTACACCTTCTTTCTCCAACGCTACGCTGGAGAGATCGGCAATCGGGTGCAGCTGAACGACCAGGTGGCCCAGCTTCTCTCCCGGGAACTGGCCAGCACGGTGCTTCAATGCATCATGGTGGTCTTCTACGGCATCATGATCACCCTCTACGATCCGCCCCTTGCCCTGATAGCCCTGGGAGCGGGAATTCTCAGCCTGGGCATGCTGATTTCGGTAAAGCGGAAACGCTCGGACCTGAACGAGAAACTTATCGGCGAAATGGGACGTTTCGCGGGCACCGCCCTGGGAGGGCTCAACGTGATCGAAACCATCAAATCCTTCGGAGGCGAGGACGACCAGTTCGCCCGACTGGCGGGACACCTCTCCAAGGTCTCGGACGCCCGAACCTCTCTCGGACTCTTTTCGGCTCGCATAGAACCCATGATGCCCCTCCTCACGTCACTCGCCACCGCATCGGTACTCTGCTTCGGAGGATTCCGGGTGATGAACGGCGCCCTTACCATGGGTATGCTTCTCGCCCTCCAAACCCTGATGCAGCAGACTCTGGCCCCCATGTCCGATCTCGTGCGTCTCTGGGGCTCCTTCGAAGCCGCCAAGGGAAATATCAACCGCCTGGACGACGTGCTCCGGTACGCTCCGGAAAAGAAACGCCCGGTTCTGGAGCAGGGAGGCATGGCGGGACAGCAGGAGGTGCGCCTTTCGGGGCGCCTGGAACTTCGGAACGTTTCCTTCGGATACTCCCCTCTGGGAGAGCCCCTTATCGAGAACTTTTCCCTCAAGCTGGTGCCGGGTTCCCGGGTGGCTCTGGTGGGCAGTTCGGGCTCGGGAAAGTCCACCGTGGCCCGGCTGGTCTGCGGGCTCTTCACCCCCTGGTCCGGAGAGGTGCTTCTGGACGACCGCCCCCTGAGAGAAATTCCCCGGGAACAGCTCATTACCTCCTTCGCCTTCGTGGATCAGGAGATCTCCCTCTACGAGGGAACGGTGCGGGAAAACCTCACCCTCTGGGATGAGACTCTGCCCATGGAACAGATCGTAAGGGCCTGCCGGGATGCGGCGATTCATCAGGATATCGTGGAACGCAACGGAGGGTACGAGGCCTCGGTGGAGGAAAACGGCCGGAACTTCAGCGGAGGCCAGCGGCAGCGCCTGGAAATCGCCCGGGCCCTGGTGCGGCGACCTTCGCTCCTCGTACTGGACGAGGCCACCAGCGCCCTGGATCCCCCCACGGAAGAGGCCATCGATCGAGCCCTTCGGCGCCGGGGATGTACATGTCTCATCGTGGCCCACCGGCTTTCCACCATCCGGGATTGCGACGAAATTATCGTACTCCATCATGGCAAGGTGGAGGAACGGGGAACCCATGAGGAACTGATCGCCCTTGGAGGACGCTATGCGGATCTTATCGAAAACTAGAACGGTTTTCCAAATAACGTGTTGCGAGATGTTTAACGGAAGCCTCCGTTTATGGATTCGCTTTAACATACTTTCCTGGCCGTTCTTCCAAAGGAGCTTCTCATGATTCCTCTCTTCGAAAAACTTCTCTCCCGGGGAGAAATTCTCGACATCACCGGGAAAACCCCCTTCTTTCTGGACGATCCCGAAAGGGTATGGTGCATTCTGGAGGGGGAAATGCACGTATACGTCACCTCCCGAAGCGGAGAGGAACAGACCGGAGGGCGGGACTACCTCTTCACGCTTCAGCGGGATCAGGCTCTTTTCGGGGTGGAGACGGGATTTTTCGGGGCCTCCATGGGGCTTCTGGCAAGCGGCATTCCCGGCACGAAGGTGCTTCGGGTATCCCGAAGGGACCTGCTGCGAGAAGCGGAGGAAATGGGCCTTTCCGAAGCGGCCTTCCTGATCGACACGTTCCTGGAGGGACTGGGGAGAGGCATCGTGAAGGATATCGTTCCCCTTCCCCGGATCCGGCAGAGCCTTTCTCCGGGGACCTCGGAGCTGCAACCCGACCAGCCCGCGGGAGCTTCGAGCCTTCTCTGGGGACAACTTTTGAAAGGGCGGGCTCTCTTTACGGGCACCGAGGATCTTTCGCCGGAATCGGGGTTCTTCGCCCTTCCCTCCCGCTGCTGGATCGCTCCTCTCGAAGACTGTTCCCTCGAAGCGCGCTCCACGGAAGAACTCCTGAAGCGGGAGCTTCTTACAACCGCCTTCGACGGCTTCTGCGAAACCCTCTTCTCCTCCCTCGCCATGAACACCCGGCTTCGGGCGGCGGACGATCTGGGGGAACTGCGACAGATGCAGCGCTCCCGGAATCGCGCTCTGGCGTGGGGACTGGAAACCCTGGCCTCCGCTCTGGGAAGCACATTCCGGAAAGCTGCGGTATCCCGGGAGGAAACGCCTCTGCGGCGGGCCTGCGCCGCCGCCGCGGCAAGTCTGGGCGTGCAGCTTCCCCCTCCTCCGGAGGGAATTCTCGAAGAAAACGTTCCGGATCTCGCGAGGAGCGCGAACCTCCGGATTCGCCGGGTTACTCTCTCCGGGCCCTGGTGGCGCTCCGACGGGGCTCCTCTCGTGGCCTTCCGGGAAGGGGCACCTCTGGCCCTTCTTCCCACGGGACGGGGAGGATACCGCATGGTAGGGGAAGGAAAAAGCATTGCGGTTACGGAAAAAATCGGCACATCCCTGGACCCCGAAGCCTACCACCTTTACCGGCCTCTTCCGGCAAAACCCCTCAGGGGAATGGATCTTCTGCGTTTCGGCCTGGGAGAATCGAAAAAGGATCTGCTTTTCACCTTTCTCGTGGGCATAGTTCTGGCCCTTCTGGGGCTCATTCCTCCCGAGGTGAACGGCATTCTCTTCAGCGAGGTGATTCCCCAGGCTGAGCGGGGACGCATGCTTCAGCTCTTCGCCATTCTCGTGGCTCTGGGAATATCTTCGGGGCTTCTGCGCTTCGCCCAGGGAATAGCCTTTCTGCGCACCGAGTGCGTGCTGGACCATTCGGTTTCCGTGGGAATCTGGGATCGGATTCTCCGGCTTCCGGTGGATTTTTTCCGCAAAACCACCGCGGGAGAACTCGCCAGCCGGGCTCTGGGGCTCTACATGCTCCGGAACGTGGCCTCTCTGGCGGTAAAAACCCTTCTGGTGGAAAGCATTTTCGTCATCTTCTATCTGGGACAGTCCTTCTGGTACGATTGGAAGCTGGGGCTTACCGGCCTGGGATGCCTGGCTCTTCAAGGCCTTCTCATGGTGGGGGTGAACCTGCTGCAATTGCGGTTCCAGCGACGCATGGCCGCCCTCCAGAACCGGCTCTCCAGCCTTACCTTCCAGATCCTTACGGGAATAGCCAAAATCCGCATCGCCGGAGCGGAGGAGCGATCCTTCTCCCGTTGGGCGGAACTTTTCGGAAGCCAGCGAAGTTTCTCCACCAAAGCGAGAACCCTCGAAAACGGCCTGAACACCGCCACCGCCTTCTTCTCGGGAATCACCTCCATGGCCATTCTCTACGCCCTCATCCGCTGGAGCGCCACTGACGGTTCCTACGACACGGGGCGCTTCATGGCCTTCTGGACCGCCTTCGCGGCCCTTCAGGGCTCCTTTCTTCAGGTCGTCTCCTCCACCACCACCGCCCTGAACGTGCTTCCCCTGGCGGAAAACCTCAAACCTCTGCTTGAAACGGAGCCCGAAACGGGGGAACGGAAGAGCGATCCCGGAGAAATATCCGGACGCATCGATCTGGATAGAATAACCTTCCGCTACCGCAGCGACGGGCCTCCGGTAATCCGGGATCTGAGTTTCTCCGTGGAACCCGGAGAGTTCGTGGCGGTGGTGGGTCCCTCGGGAGCGGGCAAATCCACCCTCATCCGGCTTCTTCTGGGATTCGACCGCCCCGAATCGGGAGGAGTCTTTTTCGACAGCAAGGATCTGGGAGATCTGGATTTGAAAAAGCTCCGGGAACAGATCGGGGTGGTCTTGCAGGGAGGAGGGCTTTTACCGGGGGACATCGCCTCCAACGTGCGCTGCTCCCGCCCGCTTTCCATAGCCCAGGTAGAGGATGCCCTCGCCAGGGCGGGAATGAAGGAAGATCTGGCGGACATGCCCATGGGAGTGCACACGGTGATCACCGAAGGGGCCAATACCATTTCGGGAGGGCAGAAACAGCGGCTTCTCATCGCCCGGGCCCTGGCGGGAAATCCCAAGGTGCTTCTCTTCGACGAGGCCACCAGCGCCCTGGACAATCGGACCCAGGAGCTTGTAAGCAAAAGCCTGGAAAACATCGAAGCCACCCGGATCGTGGTAGCCCATCGGCTCTCCACGGTGATGGGAGCGGACCGCATTCTGGTCATGCAACAGGGGCAGCTTGTGGAAGAAGGAACCTACCGGGAGCTTTTCGCCAGAGGAGGACTTTTCACGGAACTCGCCCGGCGGCAGATGGTGTAAATTCCATTTATCCCTTCCCGAGCAGGGCCTCAACCTCTTTCCGGCGGGGAATGCTCGGCTGGGCTCCCAGGGTTTTGCACGCCAGGGCGCCGGCACAGCATGCGAAACGCACCGCCTCTTCCAGAGGTTTCTTCTCGCTCAGTGCAACTCCGAGAGCACCGGTAAAGGTATCTCCCGCTCCGGTGGTATCCACCACGGAAATCGGAAAGGAAGGAACCGTACCGGAACTTTGCCGGGTAAAGTAGGCTGCCCCTTCGCCTCCCAGAGTGACCACCACCGAAGGAACGCCTCTCTCCAGAATGCGCGCCGCTCCGGAAGCCACGTCCTCGGTACCGCTCGCCTGGGCAAGCTCGATGCGGTTCGGCACGAAGACATCCACCAGGGAGTAGATCTCCTCGGGAAGCTCCGTCCAGGGGGCGGGATTCAGCACCGTGGTAATGCCCATCTTCCGGGCCATGCGAAAGGCCTCCATCACCGCTGATACGGGAACCTCCAGCTGGGCCAGCAGCATGGAGGCCCCCTCCAGAAGACTCCGGGAATTCTCCAGATCCTCCGGAAGAAGCCGGGAGTTGGCTCCGGGAGACACGATGATGCTGTTGTCCCCCTCCACGAGCGTGATGACCGCCACCCCCGTGGGATCCTGGAAAGTGCCGTAGATGCCCCGCACATCCACCCCCTCCAAGCGTAGAGCCTCCTTGAGGCGATGACCGTAAGCGTCCTCCCCCACCCGGCCGATATGGGCCACCTCCGCCCCAAGCCGGGCGCAGGCCACGGATTGATTGGCTCCCTTGCCTCCGCGGGCATCTCCGAAGGGGCCTCCGAGAATAGTTTCTCCCAAAGCGGGGAGCCGTGGAGTATGCACGATAAGATCCATGTTCAGAGAACCCACCACAACGATTCGGGACAATCCAACCACTTCCTTTTCTATTTTGGAAAACCACGTCAGTTCTTCACAAGATCGAGACCTTCACGACAATCAATATACACGATTCGGTTACATAAATTCTTTTCTCTACTTGACAGAAGTTTTTCCATAGCCTAGCATGAGGAAAAGGTTTGCGCAATCGTTTGCTTTACCGAAAACCTTTTTCAAAAGAATTTTGCGAGGAGGCAGGGGAAAGCATGGCCACCATGAAGGATATCGCCAGACGGGCGGGAGTATCCATAACCACCGTATCCCACGTATTGAACGAAACCCGTTTCGTGAGCGAAAAGGTTCAGGAACGAGTCCTTCAGGCCATAAAGGATCTGGACTATCAGCCCAACGTGCTGGCCCGGGGACTTCGGCGGGGCAAATCCCATACCCTGGGGCTTATCGTTCCCGACGTGACCAACCCCTACTTCGCCGAAATCGCCCGAAGCGTGGAGGATGCCTGTGCCGCCCAGGGATACGGAGTGATTCTCTGCAACTCCGACGGCCGGAGAGAGCGCCAGAAAAACGCCGTGGAGGTGCTGGCGTCGAACCGGGTGGGGGGGCTCGTTCTGGTGAACGTGGGAATGACCCGCCAGGAGGCGGCGATCTTCGAAAATCTGGATATTCCCCTGGTGATGCTGGATCGGGAGATTCCGGGATTTCCTGTGGATTCCATTCAGGTGGATAACGCCCTGGGAGGCCGTCAGGCCACGGAACATCTTCTCTCCCTGGGACACCGCCGCATCGCCTGCCTGGGAGCCCCCTCTCAGGTCTCTCCCAGCAGCGACCGGGTAAAGGGATACGGTCAGGCCCTGAAGGATGCGGGAATCGAGATGGATCCGGATCTTATTTTCCGGGGAGATTTCACTCCCGAAGGAGGATACCGCTGCGCCCAGCGGATGATGATGCGGAAAAAGGCTTTTCCCACGGCCCTTTTCGCCTGCAACGATCTCATGGCTTTCGGGGCCATCACCGCCTTCTGCGAAAATCGGCTTCGGGTTCCCGAGGATATTTCCGTGGTGGGCTTCGACGACATCCGGCTGGCCTCGTATTTCAATCCCTCCCTCTCCACGGTGGCCCAGCCCCGGCAGGAGATGGGACACATGGCGGTAACCCTTTTGCTGGAGCGCATGCATCAGACCGACAGCACCCCGAACAAGCAGGTGCTTTTGAAAACGGAACTCCGGGTCCGGGAATCCTCGGGGCCCCTTCCGGGAGGTGATCATCGAAAGTAAAGGAAATGTGTTTTTATCGGAGGCTTTTGAGGAGATCCCCGAGTTTCCGGAAAGAAGGAACCCGGAGGAACGTGCGGTGTGCCGCTATTTCATGTCTGCAAAGGAGGATTTTGAAATTATGAAAAAAAGAACCTTTCTTACGGCTTTTGTCTGCCTCGTCTGCGCTTTTGCGTTTATGACCGCTTCCCTTCAGCCCGCTTCGGCGGAGCCCGTGAAGGTGGCTCTGGTACTCGCGGGATTTCTGGGAGACAAGTCCTTTAACGACTCCGCCTACGAAGGCCTGCAACAGGCCATGCAGGACTTCGGCATCGAAGTGAAGGTCATGGAGTCCAAAAACCCCGGGGACTGGGAATCCAACGTTATGGCCATGGCCGCTTCGGGATACGATCTCGTGCTGGGATGCAGCACCCAGATCGCGGAACTCGTGGCGAAGCACGCAGCGGAATTCCCGGAGGTGAAGTTCGGAGTCATCGACGGCGCGGTGAAGGCCCCCAACGTGCAGTCCATCGTCTTCGCCCAGAACGAGGGTTCCTTCCTGGCGGGAGCTGCGGCGGCCCTCTTCACCACCAAGACGGATATTCCCGGAGTGAACGACAAGAAAATCATCGGCTGGGTGGGAGGCATGGACATTCCCGTGCTTCACGACTTCCTGGTGGGCTACGAACAGGGAGCCAAGTACATCGATCCCGACGTGAAGGTTCTGGTTTCCTTCGCTGGCACCTTCAACGATCCCCTCAAGGGAAAGGAACTTACCCTGGCCCAATATGACCAGGGAGCGGATATCGTCATGAACGTGGCCTCCAATACGGGGAACGGCATTCTGGAAGCCGCCAACGAAACGGGCAAGTACGCCATCGGGGTGGACCTCGATCAGGATGCCATCTATCCCGGCCACATTCTCACCTCCATGCTGAAGCGGGTGGACCAGGCGAGCTACAAGCTGGTGAAGGACGTGGTGGAAAACACCTTCGTGGGCGACACGGTAATCGAGATGGGCATCGCCTCGGGAGGCGTGAGCCTTACGGACATGTCCGTCATGAAGGAAGCTCTGGGAGACAAGTTCCCCCAGGATCTGCTGGATAGAATTCAGGTTCTCACGGAAGAGGTCAAGAACGGCACCATCCAGGTGGAGGCCTACGAGGGTTTCCAGCGCAACTAGTATT
Organism: uncultured Aminiphilus sp.; assembly: GCA_963666395.2. Classification (GTDB taxonomy): domain Bacteria; phylum Synergistota; class Synergistia; order Synergistales; family Aminiphilaceae; genus DAIPKP01. Next base: position 3,045,819 of record CAXXQU010000001.1, on the reverse strand, counting down.
CCCCTTCTCTTCGGGGCGGTCCCCAAAAGGACCGCCCCTTTATGTCAATTCCGATTGGAGTGGTGAGATTGGCGACCGAAAATCTCGTAACCCTACGAAATATCGTGAAGACCTTTCCCAACGTCCGGGCCATCGACGGGGGGAATTTCGATCTCCGCCCCGGTGAGATCCACTCTCTCATCGGAGAAAACGGGGCAGGCAAATCCACCTTGATGAAAACCCTCTACGGCCTTTACGAACCCGAAGAGGGAGAGATCATTCTTCGAGGGGAACGGCTTGCATCCCTCACTCCCTCCGAGGCCATCCGCCGGGGCATCGGCATGGTGCATCAGGAATTCATGCTCGTTCAGGAGCTTACGGTGCTGGAAAACATCATTCTCGGAGCGGAACCCCGAAAGGGACACCGCATCGATTTCGACGAGGCCACCCGAAAAATACGCTCTTACGTGGAAAGCTACGACCTTTCCATCCAGCTCCACAAAAAGGTGAACGAAATCTCTGTGGGAGAAGCCCAGAGAGTGGAAATCATAAAGACCCTCTACCGGGGAGCGGAAATCCTGATTCTCGACGAGCCCACCGCGGTGCTCACCCCTCAGGAGGCCTCCCGGCTCTTCGGCATCCTCCGCATTCTTCGAAATAACGGTAAATCCATCGTTTTCATCTCCCACAAGCTTCAGGAGGTTATGGAGATCAGCGACCGGATCACGGTGATGCGCCACGGAAAACACGTGGGCACCCGAAACCGCTCGGAAACCTCCATGCAGGAGCTGGCCCGGCTCATGGTGGGGCGGGAGGTTTTTCTCGGAGTTTCCCGCTCCCAGGCCGCCAAGGCGGGAGAGGAGGTCCTTTCGGTGGAAAACATCTTCGTGCCGAGCAAAAAGGAGCTCTCCAAGCTTCGGGGAATCTCCTTCGGGGTTCGTCGGGGAGAGATCTTCGGCATCGCCGGCATCGACGGCAACGGCCAGAGCGAATTGGTGGAAGCCATCGCCGGACTCCGACGGGTGGAAAAGGGAACCATCCGCCTCCGGGGCAGGGAGATCCAGAACCGCACTCCCCTGGAGGTGCGCCGCGCCGGAGTGGCCCACATTCCCGAGGACCGGAACGCTCGGGGGCTCGATCGAAAGATGACCATCGAGGAAAATCTCGGGGGCTTCGCCTTCCGGAAAAGCCCTCTCTCCCGGGGACTCGCCCTCTCCGCCCGGGAGCTGCGGCGTTTCGCGGAAAGACTCATTCGGGCCTTCGACATCCGTCCTCCCAAACCGGAGCTTTCCACCCAGAACCTCTCGGGAGGCAATGCCCAGAAGGTGGTCATCGCCCGGGAGGTCGATGCGGGAGGAAATCTGCTTCTTGCTTCCCAGCCCACCCGGGGAGTGGACGTGGGGTCCATCGAAAATATCCGCAAGGCCCTGGTGGCGGCCCGGAATCGGGGAACCGCCATCCTTCTCGTCTCCGCGGATCTTGAGGAGATCCTCTCTCTCTGCGATCGCATGGCGGTGCTCTTCGAGGGACGCATCACCGGAATACTCCGGGCGGAGGAAGCGGACGAACAACGCCTGGGACTGCTCATGACGGGAGGGGCGGAACATGCGTAAGAACGCGCTCTACAACACTCTCTTCACCATCGTGGTTTCCCTTCTCTTCGGAGCCCTGGTGATCTTCCTTCTTGGGGAAAATCCCCTGGAGGCCTACCGGGAGCTCCTGCGGGGAGCCTTCTGGGGCAAGTTCAACTTCGGAGGTACCCTGGAACGCTTCGTGCCCCTTCTTCTCACCTCCCTGGCCTTCGCGGTGTCCTCCAAGGTGGCGGTCTTCAACGTGGGGGTGGAGGGAGAACTCTATCTCGGAGCCATCGCCGCCGCCTGGGCCGGAGCTGCTTTTACGGGGCTTCCCGCACTGCTCCACATCCCTCTCTGCATTCTCGTGGCCATGATCGCCGGAGGCGCCTGGGCGGCCATTCCGGGAGCCCTCAAGGCCTACTACAAGGTGAACGAGGTCTGTACCACCATCCTCTTCAACTACGTGGCCATCTACATTACGTCCTATCTTGTGGGATATCCCCTCTCCGCGAAGACCGGAGTTCCCCAGACCGCCCCTCTGTCGGAAAGCGCCATCCTGGGGCGCATTCTCATGCCGAGCCGGGCCAATACGGGACTCTATATCGCCCTGGCAGCCCTGGTAATCATCTACTGGCTCGTGCACCACAGCACCTGGGGGTACCGCATGCGGAGCGTGGGGGACAATCCGGGCTACGCCGCCCATGTGGGAATCAACCCCCGGCGCACCATGGTGTGGGGCATGGTCCTGAGCGGCGCCTTGGGAGGACTGGCGGGAGCCGTCGAGGTGATGGGGATCTACGGCTGTTTCCTGGATAACTTCTCCGTGGGCATCGCCTTCGACGGCATGCTCGCCTCCCTCATCGCCCGAAACGATATCCGCCTTCTTCCGGTGCTGGCCTTCTTCCTGGCGGCTCTCAAGGCGGGAGCCCTGGGAATGGAGCGCTTTACGGGAATTCCCAAATCCCTGGTGGATGCCATTATCGCCATGTTCATTCTTCTCGCCGCCATGGAAGGGCTTTTTCTTCTGCGCCGCCGGAGAAAAGCCGCCCTTCGGGAACAGGAGGATTAAACCATGTGGGACAACCTTTCTATGGTTTTCAACGTCACCCTGATTCACGCCACGATTCGGGCTTCCACGCCCATTCTCTTCGCCACCCTTACCTGTATTCTCACCCAGCAGGCGGATATCCTGAACATTGGGGTGGAGGGCATCATGCTCTGCGGAGCCTTTACCGCGGTGGCCACGAGCTACCTCACGGGAAGCTGGGTTCTTGCCCTGGCCGCGGCCATGGGGGTGGGAGTTCTCATCGCCATCATCATGGGATTCGCCCATCTCAAGTACAAGGCGGACATTTTCGTGGTGGGCATGGCCATCAATCTACTCGCCCTGGCGGTAACCCGGTTTCTGCTGCAGAAGGTTCTGCACACCTCGGGATCCTTCTACGACAGCGCCATCGTTCCCCTTCCCCGGCTGCACTTCGATTTTCTTTCGGGAAACGAGGTTCTCAACACCCTCTTCAACAACTACTCCCTCTTCGAACCTCTGGGGATTCTGATGGTCTTCGCGCTCCAGTGGATCCTCTACCGCACCGTATGGGGACTTCGCCTCCGGAGCGTGGGACTCCATCCCCTGGCGGCCTCCACCGCGGGGATTCACGTCTTCCGGCGGAAGTTCGAGGTAATGCTCTACTCGGGACTGCTCGGAGGTATGGCGGGAGCCTACCTCTCCCTGGGATATTCCCGGCTTTTCGCGGAAAACATGACCAATGGCCGGGGCTTCATGGGAGTGGCGGCCATGTTCTTCGGCGGAGGAGACCCTATTCGGAGCTGGATCGGCTGCCTCATCTTCGGCTTTACGGACTCCGTGGGATCCCGGCTCCAGTCTCTGGGATTGCCCTCCCAGTTCATTCTCATGATTCCCTACGTGGCCACCATATCCGTGCTTTCCCTCGCCATGATCCGCAAGAGCCGGAAGGAGAAAAAGGCCCAAAGTTCCTTGAAAATATCCGAGACGAAAGAATAGATTTCAGACTTTTAAAAGGAGGAATTCCTTCATGACCCACAAACCCGTAAAAATCATTCTCGACATGGACCCCGGCCACGACGATGCGGTGGCCATGATGCTCGCCTGGGCCCATCCCCGGATCGACCTTCAGGCCATCACGGTGGTGGCGGGCAACCAGACCCTGGAAAAAACCACGCGGAACGCCCTCAACGTGGCCACCGCCCTGGGCGTTACGGGAGTTCCCGTGGCGGCGGGCATGTCGGGGCCCATGGTACGTTCCCAGGTCATCGCCGACGACATTCACGGCGTTACCGGTCTGGACGGCCCCACCTTCGGGGACCCCACGGTTCCCCTGGACAAACGTCACGCGGTGCAGCTCATCATCGAGATTCTCATGAACTCCGCCGGGGATATCACCCTGGTTCCCACGGGCCCCCTCTCGAACATCGCCATGGCCATGCGGATGGAACCCCGGATTATCGAAAAGATCGAGCGCATCGTCCTCATGGGGGGATCCTATCAATTGGGGAACATCACCCCCGCGGCGGAATTCAACATCTTCGCGGATCCCGAGGCGGCCCACGTGGTCTTCTCCTCGGGACGGCCTCTGGTGATGATGGGGCTGGACCTCACCCGGCAGGCCAAGGTATTTCCCTCGGTGGTGGAACGAATGCGGGGAATCGGCAATCCCGTCTCCGAGCTTTTCGTGGAACTCATGGAATTCTTCGCCAAGACCCAGAAGGAAGTTTTCGGCTGGGAGGGCCCCCCTCTTCACGATCCCACCACGGTGGCCTGGCTCATCGATCCTACCCTGATAAAGACCAAACCCATGGCGGTGGAAGTGGAACTCCGGGGAGAGCATACCTACGGCCGTACCTGCTGCGATTACTTCGGCATGACCCGGAAGGCCCCCAACGCGGAGGTGGCCCTGGAACTGGACGCGGAACGCTTCTGGGATCTGATCCACGATACCCTGAAGCTCTACGACCACCTCCCCTGCCCGGGCTGTAATCCCGCCTGATCATGGAACGGCTCCGTACCCTCCTGCAGGAACGGCGGGAGGAATACATCGCTCCCCTTCTGGATCTGGTGAGCCGGGATACCCGGGTACTGGGACACGGCATCGAGGGAGGCCGGGAACGAAATGGCCAGGAATACCTGGAAATTCTCCTTCTCGATATGGGAGCCCGGGTAGTCCGGGAACCTCTGGAGGAATCCCTCGTGGAAGAGGGACGAAAACGCTTCGGCGAGGGAAACCCGGGGCACGACTATACGGACCGGTACAACCTGGCGGCTACCTTCTCCGGAGGCGAGGGTCCCTCGATTCTCTTCGACGGCCACGTGGACACCATGCCTCCGGGAGATCTCGATTCCTGGAGCCTGGATCCCCTGAAACCGGAAATTCGGGGAGATCGCCTCTACGGCCTGGGCTCCTGCGACATGAAGGGGGGGCTTATGGCCTCCATCATGGCGGTACGGCTCCTCCGGGATGCGGGATACGACCTTCCCGGCAACGTAACCATTCTCTCGGTGGTGGACGAGGAGGGAGGAGGCAACGGCACCCTGGGGGCTCTCCTCCGGGGATACCGGGCGGATGCGGCGGTGGTCTGCGAACCCACGGGATGCGCCATCACCCGGGCCCACATGGGTTTTCTCTTCTTCCGCATCGTCACCCGGGGGGTGGCGCTCCACTCGGGCACCAAGTGGCGGGGGATCAACGCCATCGAAAAAAATGTTCTCCTCACGGAAGCTCTGAGGGAAATGGAACACCAGTGGCTCATGGAATACCGGCATCCCCTGCTTCCTCCCCCCACCCTCAATCTGGGGGTCATTCGGGGAGGCACCGCGGGCTCCACGGTGCCGGATTTCTGCGAAAGCAGGATCTGCCTTCACTATCTTCCGGGAGTCATGGAACGAGACGCCGTGGTGGAGGAAGTGCTCTCCCGGTTGCGAATCCGGGCCCAGGGAGATCCCTGGCTCCGGGAACATCCTCCGGAGATCTCCATCTATCAGGAGGGAGGAGCCTTCGAAATGGAGGGAAATCATCCCTTCCTGGATTCCCTCAAGACCTCCGTGGCCTGGGGCACCGGAAAATCTCCGGTGATAAACGGCTCCGCCGCTGGAAACGATGCCCGGCTGCTCCGCAACATCGGCAAGATGCCCACGGTGATACTCGGGCCGGGGCCTCTGGAAAACTGCCACATGCCGGACGAATGGCTTCCTTTGGACGAGTATCTGCAGTGCATTCTGATTTACGCCCATCTGATCTTGAACTGGACAGGAGGAAAAAGATCATGAAAAAAGTTCTTATCGCCGGGGAATCCTGGATGAAACACACGGTGCACGTGAAGGGATTCGACACCTTCAACACCTGCGAATACGAGGAAGGAGTGGCATGGCTTCGGGAGGCCCTGGAAGCGGGAGGCTACGAAGTTGTTTTTCTTCCCAACCACCTCGCTCCGGAGGAATTCCCCTCCTCTCCGGAGGCTCTGGATATCTATGATGCGGTACTGCTTTCGGATATCGGCTCCAACACCCTGCTTCTGGCTCCCGGCACCTTCAACCGCAGCCAGCGCACCCCCAACCGGTGCGATCTCCTCCGAGACTACGTGCGCCGGGGAGGAAGCCTCTGCATGGTGGGGGGGTACATGTCCTTCTCTGGAATCGACGCCAAGGCCCGATTCGGTCAGACCTCTCTTTCGGAGGTTCTTCCCGTGGCCTGCCTGGATCGGGATGACCGGGTGGAGCTTCCCCAGGGATTTCTGCCGGAGATTTCCGATCCGGAACATTCCGTATTTCGGGGCATCGACGAACCCTGGCCCTTCTTCCTGGGATACAACGCCACTCTTCCCCTGAAGGAAGGAAAGGTGGTGGCCTCGCTCAACGGAGATCCCTTCATCGCCCTCCGGGAATGCGAGAAGGGACGCACCGCCGCCTTCACCTCGGACTGCGCCCCTCACTGGGGCCCTCCGGAGTTCGTGAACTGGAAACACTACAACACCTTCTGGAAGAACCTTCTGGACTGGATGACCAAAAGCGCGTAGGCCGGGAAGATGCAATCCTTTCTGGAATCCGCTCATAAACTACAGCCCGCCCTGATCGCCTGGCGGCGGGACTTTCACCGCATTCCCGAGACGGGAATGGAGCTTCCCCAGACGGGTACGAAAATCCTGGAGGAGCTCGCAAAACTGAACATTCCGGGACACCGGGTGGGAGATACCTGGGGCATCACTGCGGATATCGAAACCTCCCGCCCGGGCAGAACGATTCTCCTCCGATCGGACATGGACGCCCTTCCCATCCGGGAGAACACGGGGCTTCCCTTCGCCTCGGATTCGGGGAACATGCACGCCTGCGGCCACGACACCCATATGGCCATGCTCCTCGGAGCGGCAAAACTGATTCGGGAACACCTCCCCTCCCTGGCGGGGCGGGTACGGCTTCTCTTCCAACCGGGAGAGGAGATCTCCCAGGGGGCGGAAGCCCTCATCGCCCGGGGGGTTCTTGAGGGAGTGGACGAGGTCTGGGGGCTTCATATCGGGCACATCTTTCCGGAGCTCGCCCCGGGAGAGATCGGCATCCATCGGGGCACCGCCATGGCGAGCATGGATCGCTTCTTCCTGGAATTCCGGGGAGCCGGCACGCACGGAGCCACACCGCACCGGGGAGTGGATCCCATCGTTATGGGAGGGCAGTTCCTCTCGGCCCTCCAGACCCTGGCGAGCCGGGAGATCGACCCGGTGCATCCCGTGGTGGTCACCGTAGGGCGTACCGCCGGGGGCACCGCCTACAACGTGATTCCCGAAAAAGCGGAGATGGAGGGAACCTTCCGCACGGTCACCCCGGAGGATCGGGATCGGGTAACCCTTCGGCTGAAGGAACTCGCCTCGGGAATAGCCACCGCTCTCGGAGGAAGCTGCGGGATCGAACTTTTCCGGGGAGCTCCTCCGGTGATCAATCCTCCGGAAAAAGCGGCGGACTTCCTGAAGTTCGCCAAAGAGCTTTTCGGCGATTCCGGAGCCCGGGAGCTTACCTCCCCCACCATGGTGGGAGAGGACATGGCCTGCTATCTGAGACACCGCCCCGGGGGCTTCTTCTTCCTCGGAGCGGGCAAGGGGGACGGAAAGGATTATCCTCACCATCATCCCCGGTTCGACATCAACGAGGACGTGCTCTGGCGGGGAAGCGCCGCCCTGGGAGGCTACGTTCTGAAAAACCTCGGCACCGAATAAAATCCTTAAAAAATCTCTCCCCTCCCCGAAATCCCCGGCCTTCGGAGCATCTCTCCAGACTCCGAAGCCGGGGATTTTTCCACACTTCAGGCAAACCAGGGGGAATAAAGGATTGACAGGAAAACCGAAAAGAGCGTACCCTCCCGGGAGAAGAAATATTCGGGGCTTTCCAAGACGGAGGATATGTTCCGGAGGAAACCGGAGCAATAAGCATATGGCAGGGAGGACGAACCATGTGGAAGGGAAGATTCAAGGAGAACACCGCCGAGGTGGTGCAGAAATTTACGGAGTCCCTCGACCTGGACTGGCGCATGTATGCGGAGGACATCCGGGGCAGTAAGGGACACGTTCGAATGCTGGTGAAGATCGGGCTCCTCTCCCCGGAAGAGGGAGAAGAACTCTGCGGGGGACTGGACCAGGTGGAGGAGGAGATCCGTTCGGGGAAACTGGAGCCCTCGGTGGAGCTGGAGGACGTGCACATGAACATCGAATCCCGGCTCATCGAGATCCTCGGTCCTCTGGGAGCCAAGCTTCACATGGGACGAAGCCGGAACGACCAGGTGGCCACCACGGTGCGGCTCTATATGCGTTCCCGGCTCGCCCGGCTGGGTATCGCCCTGGGAGACTTTCTGGAGGTGCTCCTGGAGAACGCGGAACGCCATTTGAAGAAGGTGGTGCCCGGCTACACCCATCTCCAGCAGGCCCAGCCCATCAGCATGGGGCATTACTGGATGAACCATTTCGCGGCACTCCGGCGGGATACGAAACGGCTTCTCTTCGCCCTGGAATCCCTGGACGAGTGCCCTCTGGGATCGGGAGCCCTGGCGGGATCCACCCTTCCCCTGGATCGGGAATACTCCTCGGAAATCCTGGGCTTCCGAGAACCTACGGAAAACAGCCTGGACACCGTGGGACACCGGGATTACCAGACGGACTACCACTACTTCGCCTCCCTCTTCACGATCCACTGCAGCCGTCTGGCGGAGGACCTCATCGTCTACAGCTCCCAGGAGTTCCGGTGGATCGAACTGCCCGACGCCTTCTGCACCGGATCGAGCATGATGCCCCAGAAGAAAAACGCGGACGTTCTCGAAATTATCCGGGGCAAGACGGGGCAGGTGATAGGCCATTTTCTGGACCTTCTCATATCCCTCAAGGGACTTCCCACCACCTTCAACCGGGACCTTCAGGAGGACAAGCGGGGACTCTGGCGTTCCCTGGAAACCCTGGAGGCGATTCTGGAGGTGCTTCCTCCCCTGCTGAGCCGGGTGGAGGTTCGGGAGAAGGAAGCTCAGCGGGCCTTCGAGGGAGGCACCATCCTCGCCACGGACGTGGCGGAATATCTGGTACGAAAAGGGGTTCCCTTCCGGGAGGCCCACGAGAAGGTGGGGCGTTCCGTGGCCTGGTGTCAGGAGCATGGCCGCCCTCTGGACAAACTTTCCCTGGAGGAATGGCAGGCTTTGATTCCCGAGGTGCGGGAGGATCTGCCTCCTCTTCTCACTCCGGAAAAGGCCGTGGAAGGACGAAACACCTACGGAGGCACCGGCTTCGAGCAGGTGAAAAAGCAGATTGCCCGAGGACGGTGGTTTCTCGGGGAAATCCGGGGAACCTTCCGGGAGTACGCGGAAAAATAGGGAGATCTTTACCAGATCTCTTTTCGAGGGATTCCGAAACTTTCGGAATCCCTTTTTTCATTTGCCCAGCGCGATGAGGGGATTCATCCTGCTACGAAAAGTAGGAGTTGTCCCGACCAGAAAATGAAAGAAATTCGAAAACTTGGAATCCCCCGCAATCCGCGACCACATTGTCCAATAAGCCCCGCTGAACACCCTGCAACCTATCATACGACTTGGATTTTCACACCCCAAGTTACAGATATCACCTCGACAGACGCTGCCATCATACCATAATCAAAGTGGCCCTTCTTTTCATGCGGAAATACGAAATCCGATGGGTAGTAGACATGAATCTTTCGAATTATCACTGTAAAAAATCATTGTAAAAACAAGCACTAACCCTTCTAAACGAAATGCGGCTTCTTCTACCCAATGTCGCACCGATGATTTCCGTTCTGCGAAATATTTGCAAGAATCCAAAAAAATATAAAACCAACCAAATCCCCAAAATTTTTCCATTCAATTGTTCATTGATTATTTACCAGTATTTGCTATCCTGAAAATGGCTCTTCACCATACTAAGAAAGAAAGCGACATAAATAGGTACCAGTCACGAATAGGAGGTAAGCATATGGACGCACTGGTTCTGCTGATCGGCAGTAACAATATCCCTAATTTTGTTACTGCAAAATATTTATTGACCCAAGAACGGGACGACAGTCAAGAACTTCCCCTGCCTGAAAAAATATTTCTCTTATTTTCCAACGATACTCGAAAGTTCAGGAACGCTCTTGTGGAGTGCCTGGAAGTTGCAAACGAAAAGATTGTCGATGTCCCTCTGGGGAGCGATGAATGTAACCACAAGGAAATTAAAAAAAAGCTTCAAGAAAAACTCGAAATGTTTCAGGAATCCCTTTCTTCAATACATTTGAACTATACCGGGGGAACAAAGGCCATGGTACTTGCAGCATCCCATGCCATTGAGTCTTTTTGCGGAAATGCAAAGAAAAAAATTTTTTCTTATGTGGATCCACAGAACCATAAATTAATGACTGCTGAAGAAGGATCTTTTCCTCGCAAACAGGATTTGCGTTCCTGTATCAAGATGAGCATAAAAGAACTTTTTACGCTGCACTGTCTTAAACTTGAAGAGGATAAAGGCAAACCTAAAGAAGAAATCACATCGGAATACAAGAATATCGTTCAAGGGAAAGATTTTTTCAGCAAACTGGCAAGTAAGGAGTTTCAGGAAAAGCTAAAAGAATTTATAAAAGAGAATAATATGCGCGAAAAACGCAAAAAACACAAAAGTAAAAAGAATGTATTTAAAGACAGCCATGAAAGAGAAGTCCTTGCTATTTTTTTGCAAACACAAGGACTCATTGATGAGAGCACTTCTCCAGACAAAGACGAATGCGAAAAACTTTACAAACTTATCTCTTCCGAATGGCTGGAAGAGGCAGTTTTCAGCACTTTAGAAAAAATACGGTGCGAAAATCAAGAATTTGGCTTGACCGAAGTTTTTTGGGATATCAATGGCAATTCTTGCGAACGGAATTTTCAGATCGACGTCATGGCTTTACGAGGCTATCAAATGTTTATTTTTTCCTGCACAAGCGAAAGTCACTTAACGCTCTGCAAGCAAAAAGCGTTCGAGGTAAATTACAGGGCTGTTCAAATGGGAGGAGAGCATGCTAAAAGCGTCTTGATATGTCTGGGTGATAATAATTTGAACGATCAGAACCCCTGCCCTGAAAGCCTCAAGGCGGATATGGCCCAATTCGATGCGGCACAGAATTTTTCCGTTATCGGAAGAGCCTCTCTCTCAAACAAAAACGAACTGGAAAAAGCGATACGAAACGTTTTGCAGGACAAGGGGTGATTTCGTGTTCTGCATGAGCTTGTTCGATATCGCAGGAATTCAGAATTTCGTTTTTGCAACAAAAAAGGCGAAAGAAAATGTCGGTGCATCTTCTTTGCTGGAAAACGTTTTTGAATGTTTTCTCGTTGAGGAGCTGCTGAAAAAATTTCCCATGGCAGTAACCTGCTGGGGAAATACAGGAGAGTTCCGCATGTCGTCAACCGCTCCTCCTCCCGCCGAAATAGTTTATCTCGGTGGAGGAAATGCTCTCATCGCATTCCAAAGTTACGAAAATGCAGTGGCACTAACCCAGGCTTTCTCACAAAGAGTACTTGAGGAGACTGGAGGCGGTTTAAGTGTTGCGGTAGCCCACCATGAAACAAATATGAGGAACTTTACCGAGGACATGAATATTCTGAGGCAAAAACTGGAGAGGAGAAAATTTAATCTTCCTCACAGCTCCCCTTTGCTCGGGCTTGCCATCACAAGAGAGGGAACATCCGACAGACTCCCTGCCGTTAAATGCGGAGAGGGTGGAGATTGGATCTCCTGCCCGGCATCCAAAAAAAGAGATATCGCAAAGAATCCTGCAACGCTTTCAAGACTTGCTCCTGAAGGATTCCACTTCCCGGTGGAGTTTGATAGGCTTGGCCGGAACAGGGAAGGGGGAGAAAGCCTTCTCGCTGTCGTTCATATTGATGGAAACAACATGGGACAGACCATTAACAACTATCTTACCAAGGGAGACGGTTCCTACCAGGATGCGATTTCGCGAACACGAGCCATATCAACCCAAATTGCGGAAACCTACCAACAAACACTCCGAGACACGATCTCGCCTCTCGCCTCTGCCGAAACGCAGGAGAGACTACAGAGGAAAGGAGTCATTCTTGAAGAAAATACCCTTCCCCTTCGTCCTCTTATCTGTGCCGGAGACGACGTTACCTTCGTTTGCGACGGACGCATCGCATTGTCCCTGACCGCAAGCTTCCTAAAAAGACTTTCAGACACAAAAAACCTTGATGGCAAGATCTTTACCGCTTGCGCCGGAATTGCCGTAGTCAAACCTCACTTCCCGTTTTATAGAGCCTATCGCCTTTCGGAGGAGCTCTGCAAAAGCGCAAAGGCAAAAGCCAAGGGTAACGATTCCGAACAGCCCGGATCCTGGCTCGACTTCGAGGTCGTCTATTCTGGTCTTCCCCTGGATCTTCACACTTACCGGATGAAAAAATACAGCATTCCAGGGCTAACACCTCTTCCAGACCTGAACAAAGGAAAAGAATATCATCTTCTTTGGCGGCCATATTTCGTTGCAGGCTCTACAAAGAACAATGCTCCTGCCTGTGCATGGTCCAAAGCGATGCAACGCTTGCGACAGATTAACGGAACTGACGGCATGGGAAAGGAGTGGCCCCGCTCGAAACTCAAGGGATTGGAAGAGGCCTTCACCATGTCAAAAGAAGATGCTGCGAGCTTTTATGCCGAGTGTAAAAGCCGGGGAAATTTCCTATGTGAAAATGAGGGAGATCTATTTGAAGGCGATAGAACCAAGTGGTTCGACCCAATAGACATGCTCGATATTCATATAGAAATCCCTTCGCTAGAAAAAGGAGGTGAAAAAGATTGAGAATTAAAATGAAGCTCTTATCCGATGCACTGGCAGGCTCTGGGGAGACCTTCACTGGTACAGTAGACAGGGATATCGCATTCGATGAGAGGGGGTTACCTTTCATTCCTGCGAAAAGAATCCGGGGAATTCTCCGGGAATCTATGGGCGAACTCGAGTTTCTTGGACTTGTAGAACCCGGAACAACCCAAGCACTTTTTGGAATGCCCGGAAACTCGGATTCGTCTCCGTTCAGAATATATGATGGAAAGATAGAAAATGCAGATAAGCTCACCATATTTCTTGATCGGATACAATCGGAGGCAAAACTATCCGTTTTCTTTGCACCCCGTTTTATCCTTGAGCACTTTTCATATCTTCGCACTCAAACTTCTGTGGAAAACGGCGTGGCGAAAGAAAACACTCTCAGAATCAGCCGCGTGCTGAAAAAGAAAGAAACCTTTTTCTTCGACACGGAATGTCCTCCAAAATACAAGACCGCCCTCGAGGCAACATGCGCAGCAACCAGAACCTTTGGCTCATCCCGCAACAGGGGACTTGGAGCGATTCGTCTGGTCTGTGAAGAAACGCCTGAAAATACTGCCACGACCAAAAAGGTATCTTTTGCGGCACAGAACTCGGGAAATCAATTCTACGAAATGCCGGTCTCCGTGCGCGCCCTTTCAGATCTCATACTTTCGGACAGCGTTGGCGGAAGTGACGATAGCGGCACCTATATTCCGGGAACTTTCCTGCTGGGGGCCTTTGCAGCACAGTACCTCTCCATTGAAGGAAACAACGCTTCAAATCCCTTCTTTTCCCGCATCTTCCTCTCCGGAAAAACCCTATGGTGCAATCTGTATCCCGTACCAAAGCAGAATTCTTCTACGATGTACGCACCGGCATCTTTTTCCATCAGAAAGCTCAAAGACCGTGAAGAATACGTCGATCTCTCCTATGCCGAGGGATCTTTTGAGGAGGCACATAAAGGACTGGGAGAATTATTCCTGGCATCCCGTGCAAACGGAGAATACTACGAACATCGTCCCCGCATGACCATCCAATACCACCACCGCCGAGCTGAAGATCCCGCCTACGGAAGAGCGCTCCATCCGGAAACACCTATATCAGGAGACAAAGGTACCTTTTTTCAATTCCAGGCACTGGAGGGGAAACAATTTTTTCAAGGAAGCATTATCGGACATCTTGAAGATCTCCAAATCATTGCATCCCTGCTTCCAACGAAGGGTGTGCTACGGTTGGGCAAGTCCCGATCTGCACAGTATGGAAAATGCCACATTTTCTTCTCTTCTCCCCGTCCTCTAGATCACCAGGATAAAGCCGATGAAACGTGGGAAAATGGGGACACGCTGCTTTTTCGCCTTCTCTCGGACGCTATTCTTTTCAACGACTGCGGTCATCCGGAGCCGAACCCCCTTTTTCTGGCAAAGGAACTGGCACAGATCCTAGACATCTCAAGAGATAGCATTATTACCGATGAAGACAAAATTTTTATTCACAAACGATTTATCGGTGGCTATTTGCGCATTTGGAATCTTCCGCGCATTCAATATCCAGCGCTTGCCGCCGGAAGCGTGATAGCTTTAAAAAACGTATCGGGGAAAAGAATTGATATGAAAAAATTGAGTCATTCAGGCATCGGTCTCCGGACTGCCGATGGCTTCGGTCGCTTGACGTGGAACAACCTTGACGATCTCGAAGAAAACGTCAGGATTACTGGAGAGCCAGATTCCGAAGAATTCCCTAATCAAATTCCTGAAGAGGCTGCGCCACTCGTAAAGGGACTGCAGCAACGTTCCTTCTTGAAAAATCTCAGGAAAGACGCCCGTAGTGCCGCATCCGAAGTTTCCATTCTCCCGGGCTCCTTCATCGCCAGATTATCGGGCATCATTCAAGCGGCGACAAACTTCAAAGAGCTTAACGAAAACATATATCTTTTTAGAAAAAAACCGGCAGAAAAGTCCTTAAAAAAAATCGCAGGAAAGCTATTCATAAACACAGAAAATCTTGACGTGGATGCAGAAAATTTCAGGAGAAAAGCGGTTCAGTTTGATCCGGTTACACAAAATATCACACTGAGAGGTCTTAAACTCGAAAATTTAGACGTGAACTACGATCATTATAGAGAATATGCCGTCGCTTTTCTTACAGCCCTTAAGCTGAAGGGCCGGGAATCCAAATCATGAATGGAACGGGGGTGTTGTAGTGGTGAACTCTACCAATCACATTGCATGGAGATGGTATCTGTCCGGTACTTTGAAGACGACCACACCTCTTATCCTCGGTTCAGGAGAGGATAAAAACGCCGACACTCAGTGCATACGGGACGGCGAAGGAGAATTTTTCATTCCCGGAACAACGCTGGCGGGTATTCTGCGACATTCGCTTCTCGAAAACCCCGCAGAATCGTCCTTTGCTTCAAGGGCATTCGGCGAGGCGAGGGATGACGGGCGCCAAAGTCTTCTTCTTTTCTACGACGCACCGCTGCTTTCCGTGCATAAAGAGCAAAAGGAGCGACACAGTACGATACGTGACGGAGTGGCCCTGGACAAAATAACGAAAACGGCGGAAGACAAAAAAAAGTTCGACTACGAAGTCATCGAACGAGAACAAATCTTCCGTTTCCGTATGGAAGCAATTCTTAGAGAGAAAGACTTTGAGGAGAACGGAACGTTCGCTTCGATGAAGAAGCTCCTTGACGAAATTTCCGGTATGTTAACGGACGGCGAAATGCGTATCGGAGCTAAAAGAAGCAGGGGATTCGGAAGAATTGTCCTTGAAAATCCGCGCTTCACCATCTTCGACTTTTCGGATCCCTTGAAACGAAAGGCTGAAGGGGAACAATGGCTTCATTTCGATTGGGCTGAAGAACAACTCGAACTTTTTACCGCTGCTTCTTCAAAAACACCTTCGGAGCACATATCCGTACATGCTGCGTTCGATATTCCGGGAACCATGTTCATACGCTCCTATTCAACCAACCCAAAGGCCCCAGATGCGGTACACATACAATCCAATAACGCCCCGGTAATCCCCGGAACATCATGGGCAGGAGCACTAAGGCATGCCCTGTTCAACCTCGGACGAGCCATGGATACCTCCAGACAAATGGAACTGTTGACCAAGAGTCTCTTCGGAGACGTTTGCGAAAAGGCAAACGAAGCTTTCGCTTCGAACATCATCGTAGACGAATCAACAATCATGGACGCGCAGAGCCTGGAATACACTCGCAACAAAATTGATCGTTTCACGGGAGGTGTTGCCCCCTCCGCTCTCTTCACTGAAGAGCCTTCTTTCGGCGGAACGGTAGAACTAAACTGCCTTATCCGAAAAGAATTTCATAAAACAAATGTTGCCCCCCCTACCGCAATTCCGTCTCCGGAAGCATGCGTGGGAGCACTGCTTCTTGCCGTACTGGAAATAGGCAATGGGATTCAGCCCGTGGGAGGCGCTGGCGCCATCGGCCGTGGACTCCTCTCTTTGCGTTCATTGCGGATAGATGGGGAAAATATACTGAATAAATCAGCATCTTCCACTCCGCTTGTCCAGGAAAGCGCAGGAGGCTATCTTCGGGCAGCAGCCGAATATCTCGGGAGGAAATGATCGTGAACATCTTGAAAACAGATAGATTGAAGGAGGAGCTTCGCTCATTCCTTACAGGTGAAGAGATAAGAAAACTTGGAGATCCTTTTCTCGTTTTAGTTCATACTAACGATAGAGTCTTCTTTTCGCTGGAAAACGGCAGGGAGCTTTCCGCACCACTTCGGGAACTTTCTTCCGATTCACTAAAGGAGCTTCGAGCGTTCAATAAGTCGGGAGAGCTTCGGCTTTGGAAATGGAACAACGATATCAGATGGCGTCTGCGAATCGACAACCCAGGAGAAACTGCAAACACATATGAGGAAGAACAAATTCTCTGGGGAGACAAGATTTATGAAGAATCGAGCGAAGAAACCTTCCTGAAAGAATCCGGCCGCGGCTTTTCGTTCCGCACCCCTTCGTTTGCAAAAATCCCCTCGCTGCCATTGAAAATGCTGGTTAGAAACTACTTCGACTTCGAGAAGGACGGCCTTCTCCACTTCCGCGACGCCAGATTAGTTTCTCTAAAAGATCAGGATGGGAGGGAAATCGAATGGCAAAAGTGATATATTGCAAAGGATCTAACAAGTTCGTCAACCCATACCACTTCGTCCCTCTCGGGAAGGAATGTGATAGACAATATGACTACCGGGCCATTAAAAAAGAAAACGGCCTTCTCACCGGATGGATCGAATGCGAACTCGAAACGAAGTCACCTATATTCGTGCCAAATTCATCCAACGATGACGTTTTTCAAAAAAGCACCGGAAACGGAGAGGAGAAGGTAAAAAGCTACGACTTCTTTTCGAGAGAAAACCTCGCCGGGAAAGATAATCCACCTCCTCCTGACAGGCCAGTTATTCCCGGAAGCGAGCTGCGAGGGGTATTCCGCAGTGCCTTCGAGGCCGTAACCAATTCGTGCATGTCCACCACTGACGACGAAAACGTGCTCTTCAAGCGGACAACGACCCCCGGGCAACCTGGAATAGTGCTCTTCGAAAATGGGAAGTGGTATATCCAACCGTGTCAGGAACGAATCGGCGTCTCCGCCTGGACAAGATGCAAAAAAGACAGACCCCAAAAAGATCCGAAAGATTTTTCACAAGACATATCTAATGCATCCGAAGGCGATCGGGTGCTCTTCAAACGATCGCAAAATGGATATCAAAAAGAGGGTAAAAAAATTTTTGATACTGTAGAAATGTTTGAAGTACTTGACAATAATTATTGTCTTGAAAAGCTAAAACCAGGTCAAGAGCTTGGTTTTCTTCACAAAGGTGAGAATTTTATCAACAAACACCACGAAACACTATTCGTCCCAGATACGAAAAAAGAAAAAATAGCACTTAAAGAAAGGGATCTCGAAAACCTTCTCCATAACTTCAAACTTTACGCCGATGAAAAAATTAATCAAAGTCTTGCAACAGGGAATCACACAGGATACAATAGTTTTTTAATTAAATTAAAGATAAAAAATGCCGCAGATCTCGAAAAGGACCACCTAAAAAATGCCCTCGTCTACTTCAAGCAACTGGATTCCTGTCTCCACCTTTGCCCTGCGACAATAGGCAGAGAGGTTTTCCAGAAAAGGCTCAAGGATCTTATCGGCTCATTTGCCCCCTGTGAGACTTCGGGGAAATTGTGTCCTGCATGTGCGCTTTTCGGCTTCGCGGGAGAAAAAGATTCCGTCGCCGGGAGAATTCGCTTCAGTGATGCAGAACTCATCTCTCCGGGGGGAAATTCGCAAACTCTTTTTCTGGACCCTATGGTTCTTCCCGAGTTGGCTTCTCCCAAACCTTCGGCGACAGAATTTTATCTGCAGCGCCCTGAAGTAGATACAGCTCTCTGGAATTACGACTATGCAGGTTCATGGGAAAAAATGCAACTAAAAGAATTAAGGAACTACCATGCCAAAATACGGGGGCGTAAGTTTTACTGGCACGGAGGGAAGGTGCGCAACTTAGAAAAAAGACCTGAGAGACTGCAAGATGAAAACATCTCGAAACGCCACGTAAAAGTCAGGCCAATACGAAAAGACATCTCGTTCCGTTTCAGTGTCCATTTTGATGAGATTACCAAGGATGAGTTACAAAAGCTTCTCTGGGTTCTCTCTGTGGGCAATTCTGATAAACACGGACACAAAATCGGAATGGGAAAACCAGTGGGGCTTGGCAGCATCTCCGTCAAGATCAAAGATGTTATTGTACGATCCATTCAGATTTGCGAAGAAAAAAGTATGGAATACAAGATTCTTTCTCGTCAAGATTTTATCGATTCTATCAAACTTACATACAATAATGAGGACGAAAAAATCGAAAAGACAGCACATCTTCTTGGAGGCGATCCAGAATCTATCAGGGCATTTTTAAAAATTGCAAAACTTAATAATGCTTTCAAAGATTTGATCGACTATCCAAGGCTTGATCCGCAAAGTCCGAACTTCCCCAAAAAACATAGACATGCAGCGTTCCATTGGTTTGTCGGCAATAAGCAAATTCAAGGAACCGGAATGAATCCCGTGATAGACCAAGTGCTTCGCTCTATTGACGAACCAAGTATTTGTAAAATAAAAAGGGAAGAAACGGGAAAAACCAAACAACAGAAAAGAAACCATTAAGAAGATTTTTCCAAATCTCTTTTCGAGGGATTCCAAAACTTTCGGAGTCCCTTTTTTATCGCTCTGCGTAAGCAGAGCGTTTTCGCAACCTCGGTTGCCAATTCCTTCACCAAAGTTGAAAGGCCGAGAATCCATTCGTTTCAAAAAATCCCGCCACAACCATCTCATCGAAAAACCCTCGCAATATGACACCCGCCAATTTGGAAGGAACTATTTTTCCAGTTCCTGCCGCTAGAGATTTTTCGTTATGCCTCAATCTCCATTATCTGGAGTTAGCTCCACTTTTCTTGAGGCAAGCCCCCATTTTCAGGTCTTGATATCGACTTAGGTCAAGATGCTATTCTTTCAAAAAGGGGGTTTTAAAGTGAAAAAACCATTAATAGGATTGACTTGCAACTATTTACACGAAGTTCCATGTACTATCCATGCCTGTATCGGTGCGGAACGGCAGCAATGGCAATTAATCGCCGAAGATTATATTAGTGTAATTCGCAAGGCCGGCGGAATTCCCATTATCCTTCCCAATGATTCCGATATGGAGCGTACAAAAGAGGTGGTCCATCATTGTGACGGTATTCTGATCAGCGGTGGTAACGATGTCGACCCTACCTTGTTCAGAGAACGCATCAGTCAATATTGCGGAAATTTGATGCCTATCCGTGACACCTTCGACAT
Organism: uncultured Aminiphilus sp.; assembly: GCA_963666395.2. Lineage (GTDB taxonomy): Bacteria > Synergistota > Synergistia > Synergistales > Aminiphilaceae > DAIPKP01. The sequence continues at coordinate 3,026,054 of CAXXQU010000001.1, read as the reverse complement.
TACGCTTGTTCGTCACATCATCAATGACACTCAAAAACCCATATTGGGCATCTGCCGCGGCATCCAAATCATGAATGTCGCTATGGGAGGCACCGTCTATCAGGATATCCCCTCGGAGGGATTCCCCATTCATAACATTCATGTCACCGAGCGCAATATTCCCACCCATTCCATCGAGATATACGAAGATACCCGCCTAGCCTCCCTTCTGGGAGAACAGAAAGTGATGGTCAATTCCTATCATCATCAGGCCATTCATGAATTGGCACCCGACTTCGTTGTAAATGCCACATCCGAAGACGGTATTATCGAGTGCATTTCCATTCCAGGGGAACGCTTTACGCTCGCCACTCAATGGCATCCTGAAATGATGTACGACTCCGAACTGATGGCCAGGATTTTCAAAGCCTTCATCGACGCCTGTCGAATCGAGGCTCCAACCACAGTTCTATAGGGAGGAAGCAAATGTACGAGAAAGAAGTTCAAGCAATTTCTGATGAAATCTTTGAAATCTTCAAGGATCTGCACCAGCATCCCGAACCCGGATATGGCGAGATACGCACAGCCGACATAATCGCCACATATCTGAAGAAATGCGGCTTACACGTCACCACCGGCATAGCCATTACGGGCGTTGTGGGCATATTGGATTCCGGCCGAACCGGCAAGACTCTCATGATTCGCGCCGATATGGATTGCCTGGAGATGACGGAACTCGCCGAGATTTCGTACAAGTCCAAGAAGAATGGACTGATGCACGCTTGCGGCCATGATGCTCATGTAACCATGCTATTGGGAGCGGCCAAAATTCTGTCGCGTCATAAAGAAGCTTTCAGGGGCAAAATAAAATTCGTATTTCAGCCCGCGGAAGAGGGAACTCCGCACGATATGTGCGAAAAAGTACGCGCCGCCGGTTATAACGGCCCCGGCGGCGCCGGATTCATCGTCCAGGAAGGGATCCTGGATGACGTCAACTGCTGCATCGTCATGCACAATCAGCCCTCCCTACCCGTAGGTACCATTCAGGTTGCCAAGAAAAACGCCTGCGCTTCCAGCGATGTATATAACATTACCATCGTCGGTAAGGGCGGTCATGGCGCCATGCCCCAGAACGCCATCGATCCGACTCCCGCAGGAGCCGAATTAATCGGTGCACTTCATATGCTTCCCACACGCGAAATAAGCGCCGTCGAAACATGCGTGCTTTCCGTGGGTTCCGTCGAAACGCCCGGTTCCGTTTGGAACGCGGTTCCGGAAAAATTTTGCATTTCCGGCGGTTTCCGTACCTTCAATCAAGACGTTCGCGCCCATTTGGCTAAACGCATCAAGGAAATAGCCGAAGGAATCTGTAAAATCAATCGTTGCGAACTGATTTACAACCATGAAGAGGGCTATATGCCCTGTATCAATAACGAGGAAATCGCCCGCACCATCGTAGAAGCCAACAAAAAAACCCTGGGAGACAGCCATTGCAGGCTGACGGAGGTGCCCGCCATGAGCAGCGAGGATTGCGGCATCTACTTTACCAAGGTTCCCGGCGCATTTTTCTGGCTGGGTACGCGCCCCGACGACATGGAAGAGGAAGATGTCAAACCGCTGCACAACCCTTATTTTCACTTGGACGTCAAAGCCTTATCCATTGGAGTGAATGTTCATATCAATAACGCTATCGCAATATTAAATAAATTAGACAAGGAGTGAGTAGGTATGAAAAAAGATAAAAAGAGCTTACATTCCGTGGCGCTATTGTTTCTTATGGTAATCGGGGCGTGGATAATCAGCCTGCTGATTCCTGCCGGCACCTATACTCGTATCAGTTTAAACGGTCGTAGCGTCGTAGATCCAGACACGTTCACTTTTCTCGCCACCAAGACGATCAACTTCTTCGATATCTTCCTGGCGGTTCCAAACGGCCTGGCCAGCGCGATGCAACTGGTTATAGGCGCTTTGTTGATCGGTGGCGGTATGCAGGTCGTTCAGTCCAGCAACGCTATCAATATCGGCATCAGCCATGTTATCAAGAGAGTGGGTATTTCACGGGGCAATACCATCCTGATTTTCCTGTTTTACGTTTTTGCACTGATGGGTGGCTTTCTCGGATTTATCGAAGGCTCTATTCCGTTTATTCCGATCGCCATTTCCATCGCCATCGGCCTAGGCTACGACGCCATCGTCGGTGTAGCCATCGCCATGGTCGGCGCCATTTCCGGCTTTACCGCCGGCCCCACCAATCCCTTCACCGTCGGTGTTTCACAAACCATCGCCGGTATCGAAATGTATTCCGGCATAGGTCTCCGCCTTGTTCTATGGGTAGTTCTCACTGTTACGTGTCTGCTCTACATTCTTCGTTACGCCAAGAAAGTCAAAGCGGATCCTTCCAAAAGCCATGTCGCAAATGTCGATATTTCCGACCTGGCCTTCAAGGCTGAAGATTTTCAGACAGAAGCTTTCACCGTCACTCACATTCTGACTCTCATCACTCTGGTGGCAGGCATCACGGCTTACGTTCTCGGCTCCGTGAATTTCGGATGGGGATTCTACGAGCTGGGCGCCGTATTCTTAGTGATCGGTATTATCGCCGGAATCATCAATAAAATGGGTATCAACGGTACTACCGAAACCTTCTTGAAGGGTGCACAAAACATGGTTGCCGCATCCTTCATCATGGGCGTGGCATATGGCATTGCATGGATTTTTAAAAATGCCGACGTTCTGGACACCATCGTCTACTATGCATCCTCTCCGTTAAAAGACTTACCTCATGTTTTTACAATGATCGGTATCCTGATCGTCATTATGGCGATCAATTTATTCATTCCTTCCGGCTCCGGTAAGGCCTTGGTCGTTATGCCCATCGTTCTGCCCATTGCGGATATCGTGGGTATCACGCCGCAAATCACGGTATTGGCATATCAACTCGGCGACGGTCTGACCAACCTTTGCACGCCTTTGCTGGGTGTGCTGCTCTTGGCACTGGGTTTCGGCCGTGTACCTTTCGTTAAATGGGAACGTTTCATTCTGCCTTTGGTGGGTATCTTGATTCTTATTTCCTGTGCAACGCTTTACATCGCCTTAGCCATAGGTTACTGCTAGTTTTTCCGTTTCTTGTAGCGGGCAGTCCAAACTGCCCGCTTTTTTGTTTTGCCCGACGTGATACATACAGCACCCCCATGGCCAGCCATTTCGATCCAAACATTCGTTACGAGCAAACCGCCGTAAAACCCTGATTTTCAAAACACTTCTCCCCGGAGGTTTGCACCTCGGAAGGGAGCGAAAAAGCTTTTACTGATAAACTGGATATCTTGATAGGCGTTGAAGATCTCGGAACAACCTTTTTCGAAACCTTCGTAGAAGTCTTCAACGTAAAAACCCGTATCCGGAATATCGAAAATTTTCTCGTAAGAAGGGGGGCGTTTGCGATAAAGATCGGGGAATTTGCAAAATACTGTCATGTTTCTATCGATACCGTCCGCTATTACATTTCCATCGGCATTTTGCTACCCATGCGCAATGGTAAATAGTACACTTTTTGTGAAAGCGAAATAGAATATTTACACCATATTCAAAAGCTCAAACAGATGCGATTCAATTTAAAAGAAATACAGGAAATTATTTCGCTGAAACGTTTTTCAAATTGGGTTGAACCGGAAACGATCAGTCAATATAACTACATGCTTCAAACAAAGCGTGATGAGATAAAAACGACCATACAGTCACTGCAAGACACACTCGAAAAAATCGATCAGGAACATAAACGCATTTTACAAATGCCGAAGACCCCTTCCTTGACTACGGAAGTGCCTTTAACCGCACTGTTGCATTTACATTGTCCCTATTGCGGAAAGCAGCTACAGCTTTATAATGCGACCCTTTCCTACAAATTCGTACGAAGTGGTTCTCTGTTCTGTGCCTGCGGTTATGATGCTTCCATCGAACGCGGCGTTGTCGTAACCCGCAATCGCTACACGCAACCTTATGATAAACCGGATTTAAAACGCGAACTTTACCACGGTCTGTGTCCCGATTTTCTTAAACTACATCAACACTGCTCAAACAAAATCATGGATGCGCTCCATGCCATAGATTTAAAAGGCAAGATCGTAATGGAAAATAACATTAATGGTTATTTTTGCTTATATACACATTTAAAAGAACTTCCCAAAAATTGTTTATATATTTTTATCGATAAATTCCCCGAGACGATCTACATGTACAAGGAACTGATCGATTCCTTAAATTTAGACCTGGATATTTTTTACGTGGCGGACGCATCCCTGAACTATCCGTTGGAGAAAAATTGTGTAGACGTAGGCATTGATTTTTTCGCATGCAATGAACATCAGTTTTACCATGACGATACTCTGATCGAAGCTACGGGAAAATATTTTTCCGAGCATGCAACTATCCTGGGTTCATATATGTCCCTTCCACCCAATGCCAGATCCCGCCAGATGGTAAAATTAAAATATCCCGAAAGCGCTTCACTCGCTTACACCTTCTCAAATATCCGTCACACATTCAAAGCTAACGATTTTACTATGGAGTGGCACCTCATCGGTTCCGTCATGAAAACGCAAAATCAATTCAGTTTTGAGTGTCATTTAGATAACGAGGAATTGCGCACATATCATTATGTGGCCTGGCGTTCTCGGCAAAAATCCTGCAGTCCCCAAACTCCAAGACAAAAAGATAAGATGTAGGATGTAAGAAAAACAAGCGTTGTTTACAAAGATCCCGCAAGAAAGCTCGTTTCTTTTCTCTCGTTTCTCGTTTACCCATTTTTCCGTTTTACGATACGTTTATTTCGGGTTTCCTGAACAAGAGACTTTCCAGGAAACCCCTTCAAATTATGCCGCAAAAGCTACGTCGTAGATAAGTGACCCTTGAAAAATCAAGAAAAAACGCCTCAAAATTGGTTGGTTAAAAATTAAATGCGGGCGCAAAAAATCTCGGAGCATGCTCCAGAGATTCATCGTTATGAACTGAAGAACGATGAGCGTTTCACTTGTGTCTTTTCGTTTTCCCCGGATACACCCCAGGTTGTAGGCTCTTTTGGCTTCTCCGAATTTGCCCTCCACGCTGTTTCTCGTGGCCGCATCCTGCCGGGTTATACGTTTGCGTTCCCTGTTTTCTTCGGGATCTACGGGAGGTCTCCCCAGAGGAGGACCGCTGAGCCGAATTCCTCGTTCTCGACAGTAGGCGAGGTTCGCTCGGTTCCGGTAGATGGCATCCGCACAGATTACTTCCGGGTAGTGTCCATGGCGGTTCCGATAGTTTTCCGCAGCCTGTACGAGGGTAAGGCCTTCGTTGAAGTTTTCCCAGCTGAGCAGCTCCACCAGGGAGTAGCCGTTGTCGATACTGAGGGCCAGTTTTGCTCCGAATTCCGTGTTGGTCCGGGCTTTCCCCCGGACTATGGGACGTACGTGGGGCTGAGCGATGCTTACGATGCGGTGCTCCGTCCGGTGGTTGCGGTTCCGGTACATTTCCAATTGCTGCCGATAGAGGGTTTCCAGAATGCAGCGGCGGGATTCTTCCTTTTCCGAAAGGAGCTTTCTTTCCGGGAATTGTTCGAGCATGTCCGCTATGAATCTGAGGTTTCTTCGAAGGTAACCGAGCTGCTTGCGGAGAGCCTTACGAAGGAGAGGCCCTCGAATCCTTCTCTTTTTGGCGGCTTTGAGGTATTCCCGCCTCGCTTTTTTACGATGCATCCGAGGTTTGGAAAGAAGTCCCTCGCTGCGCTCACAGATGCGGTCTATGAGGTTTTCAAGACATTCCCGAGCATGGTTGAGGAGTCGAAGATCCGTGGGATAGGCGATGTCCGCGGGGGTACAGGTGGCATCCAGCACAAGCGTTCCCGATGATGCCGCCTCGTTACCGGAGTCTTTTGGGGGAGCCTCCTCTTCCGGAGGATTCCCCTCTGGAGATTCGGGGTTGTGGGAATCCTCGTTCTTCTTTTGGAGTTCCAGGATTTTCAGGTTGAGACGATTCATGGTTTCTCCGGGGAGACGTTTGCGGAAGTGCACCATCAGGGAAGGGCTGAAGGGGGCGTGGGATTGGTACGCTTCAAGCCCGAGAAAGTATTGGAGATAGGGGTTTTCCGATACCTGCTGGCAGGTTTCTTCATCGGTGAGTTTGAGCTTTGCCTGGATGAGAAGGGCACCGAAGGCGATACGGAAGTTTTTGGCCACCTTGCCGCTTTTTCGGAAGTTCTTCGTGTACTCCGAGACTTCCTCAAGTTCATTCCAGGGGATGAGGTGCGCCAATCGGATCCATCGGTTCGTCGGATCGAGTTTTCCGCAAAGGAAAAGGTCGAAAGGAAGTTTTTTCTGGGGGTCCGATTTCTTATACACAGGCATCTCCTCCACATATGCAAGCTTTTGAGCCCTTAAAGCCCTTTTTTCGTGCACTATTATGGCAAATATGGGCACGTAAATCCAGTGATTCCAAGGGCTTTTTCTTATTCAGGAAGCCCTATTTCGGACACAGGAGCAACACCCCGCCGTGCCAATCCACCCTTCGCCCCTCGTCTTCCGGAAGAATCTCCTTCTCCCCGCGGTTCACCAGCTTCACGGTAAATCCTCCGCCGAGCACTTTCGTCAACCTCTTCAAAGGCACGTCATACTCCCCGGAATCCTTAGCCATAAAGATCATATCCGCAAGCTGCCGCCGATTTTGTACCTCTAGGGTTCCCTCGAAGACGGGAAGGCTCTTTTCCGATATCTCCACGTCTGTGGGCCAAAGTCTCAGTACCCATCGGTGCGTCTCGTCCAGGGGCTGAACAAGACGTACTGCGTCGATTCGACCATTGTGCATACAAGGCAACACCGGCAATTCACCGATCGGCGTATCTGGGGAAAACATTTTCAGGAGGTCCTTCAGATCCAGAGACGACGGTTTTTGCCATCCCCGGGACAGGAGATACCGCGTCAGCTCTTCCGTGGATCCCGCCCACTGAAGAATGAGGGGTTGTTCCCTCTCCCCCGCCAGGTCAATGCGATAGGCGGGAAGATTCCGCCATCCCTCCGCCATCCACGCTGCGAACGCCATGGTTTGTACCTCGTGGCGAGGAGCGTAAAAGGACAGATCTTCCTTATATTGCTGGGTCACATGCCATCCGCCGGCAAGAACGAGAACAGCGAGAACCGTTCCTCCCAGCAAACCCTTGGGAACGGTCATCTCCGCCTTTTGCAGATAGACACTCCCCACGATAGCCACCCAGCTCGTACCCACGAAATAGCCCCCCAACACATCGGAAAGCCCATGTGCCCCCAGATAGAGCCGGGAAAATCCGAGAACGAAGACAACGAGTACGACACCGGAGACCAATCCCCACCGCCGGGCTGCGGCGATCTCCCGAACGATCAGGATGGCCAGAAATCCATAAAGGATCACGCCCATGGCAATGTGGCCGCTGGGAAAGCCGTAGGCCGAGGCTCCGCGGTAAGCAGCGACGGGAAACGGCAAAGAAACGGCCCATTCGAGGAATTGAACGGTCAGCAATCCTCCGACCACCGCCAGAACCCAGAATACCGCAGCCCGGTAACAGCGTTTCACGAGCAGAACGAGCAACACCGCGCAGAAGAGAATGATATTGACGAAGGGATCCCCCAGTTCGCTTATCACCACGAAGATGCTATCCGACCAGAGGGTTCGAAGCGATTCAAAAAAGTGATATACCGCCTGATTGGCGACAATCAGGGGATCCTTTGCCAGCACATCCTGCAATACCCCTAAAAACCCCCAGGCCGCGGCAAAAAGTACCAGCACCAGAAAGGCAAACAGTAGTTCTTCTCCCTGTTTGCCGCAAATCAGTTTCGAAAGAATTCGTTTGCAAAAACCCGGTACTCTTCCCTGATGTGGACGTTCCGTGATTGCCCATTGCTGCAATCTAGCCAGCCATATGGGTCCTTTACGTTGGAATAAAGAGAAGGTCTTGCGGGATAGCCATACAAGGCCCCATATACTGGCCACGATAACTAAAACGAGTACCGCCAGCCTTGTGCTGACGATCCGAATCACCGCCAGAGAGGTTCCAAAAAAGACTCCGGGCAAAATGTACACCAAGGCCCAGCCGACGGCCGAAAAAATGTTGACGATACTGAAACGCAGCGGAGCCATGCCCAACATTCCCGCCACCACCGGTATCACCGGACGTACGGGCCCCACGAAACGGCCGAACAGGACGCTTTTGCCCCCCTGCCGAATAAAGAACTCCTCTCCCTTCTTCAGCATTCCGGGATAGCGGGAAAAGGGCCAGATTCCCATCAGACTATCCTTGTAATGATGCCCCAGCCAATAGCTGGCACCGTCTCCCATAACCGCGCCGGTCATGGCCATCAGGAGGACCGGAAGCAGGCGCAGGCTGCCCGTGGCCACAATGGTGCCGACGCTGAACATGATCACCGTCCCCGGAACCAGCAATCCCACGATAGCCAGGGATTCCGACAGGGAGATCATAAAAATCACCACATAGGCCAGCAGGGAATGATGGGTAATAAAGGCAAGCAACGTATTCAGATGTGACGTCATGAAAGCACCTCTCAAAATCGCTGCCTTCGCCACTCCCCAAGGAGAAGCTCCGGCAGCGTTATTAATGCAAAAATCCGTGATAACAAGATTCCGGAACCATGTTTACCGCTTCTACTTTGAATTTTTTCCGCGTAGCATCGTTTCCCGCAGTCTCCGTTCCTTTCAGAGAAAGCCGCTCTATTTTCATTCAGGTCGCTCGTTTCCCGGCTCTCCATGGAAATCCCGTGCCTGGGAATTTCCATGGATTTCCACAAAACCCTTCTCGATATATTTATATAAAAAGAAGGGACTGTCAAAGGCTTTCGTGCAGATAGAACGACAAAAGCCCGGGCATGGCCCGATATTAACATCGATTTCCGACAACTTTTTTCTCGTGGATTCTTTTCTTTTTTTGCGCTACCATGGAGAACGCTGGAATGTATACTGTGCCGTCTTTCCTTTCGACATCAAAATGACCCAGAAAGACACGGAAAAAGTTTGTGAGTTATGAAAGGAGTACCTTACCATGACGTCGTTTCTCATTACCGGAGGAAGCGTATGGACCGGAAACGGTTCCCCCAAAAAGCTGGACATTTTCGTGGAAGAGGATCGCATCGCCGCTGTCGGAACTCCCGAAGAGATCGCCGCTCATCCCGGAACCTCCCGGGCTACCCGGCTGGAGCTCTCCGGAAAAAGCGTGGTACCGGGATTCACGGATACCCACGTACACATCATGACCTGTGCCCGCCAGAAATCCGCCCTTCCCTTGGACGACGTGGAATCCCGACAGGAAATGCTGGAGAAAATCCGGGAGTACGGCAAAAAACTGGCTCCCGAGGAGTGGATTTACGGAGTACGTTTCGATAACACTCCCTGGAAGGATAATCGTCTTCCCAACAAGGAGGATCTCGACGCTCTGAACCTTCCGAACCCCATTCTTCTCCGCCGGGTCTGCGTACACGTGCACGTGGCAAATACCGAAGGTCTGCGCAAATCCGGAGTGTCTCCGGAGGGAAACGGCATCCTTCTGGAGAATGCCTGCACTCCTCTTCTGGAGGCCATGCACGCCAACCCCTCCTTTCAGGAACGGGAACGAGAATATCTCGAAGAGGTCTTTCGGGAGTTCTCCTCCTACGGCCTTACGGGGGTGCATACCTGCGGGCTGGTCTCCCTGGGAATGCCCGAGAGCCTGGAGCTCTTCCAGAAATTGGAGCGTGAGGAAGCCCTTCCCCTACGGATCGTCTCCTTTACGGACCAGTTCCGGGAGGACCATCTTCCCTCGGGTTCCGGCACTTCCTGGGTACGTTACGGGGGGTACAAGATGATCCTGGACGGCTCCTTCGGAGGACGCACCGCCGCCCTCTCCCGCCCCTACGCGGGCACCGAGGATGCTTTCGGTATCCTGAACTATACCGAGGACTACGTGCGACAGCAGATTTCCGAGGCCAACCGGCGAAACGTGCAATGCCAGGTTCATGCCATCGGGGACGCCACGCTGGATCAGTTTCTGAACGCCCTGGAGGCATCCCCGGGAAGCTGCAGCCTTCCCCACCGGGCGGTGCACGTGCAGATCTGCCGGGACGACCAGATCGAACGTATGGTCCGGCTGGGAGTAGCCTGCGATATTCAGCCGGTCTTTCTCCCCAGCGACATCGCCCTGGTGGAAAGCCACCTCGACGAGGAGCGTAAACCCTGGGGCTACCGGTGGAAGGATCTGCTGAACGCGGGGCTTCTGCTGGGAGGATCCAGCGATACCCCCGTGGAGAGCCCCAACCCCTGGCGGGGGGTCTGGGCGGCGGTGAACCGCACGAACGATGCGGGATATCCCGAGGGAGGACAAAACCCGGGGCAGAAGCTGAGCCTGGAGGAATCCTTAACCCTCTTTACGGTGAATCCTCCGAAACTTATCGGTCAGGAACACGAACTGGGACACATCGAGCCGGGGTACAAAGCGGACATGGTGCTTCTCGACCGGGATATCTTTGCGGAGGCTCCGGAAAAACTGAAGGAAGTCCGCCCCCGGTACACCATGGTGGACGGCAAGATACGCTACTCCGGAGAATAGAAAAAACCGGCCCTGTCGGTTCAAAAACACAAAGGAAGCTTTATGAAAAAGATCTTAGGCATGTCCGTGAAGGAAATAGCCACGGCAATTCGTAAAAAAGAGGTATCCTCCGCCGAAGTGGTGGATGCCTTTCTCGGCCGCATTCACGAGGTCAACCCGAAACTCAACGCGGTGGTGCAGATCTCCGAGGAATCCGCGAGAGAAGAGGCCCGCAAGGCGGACCACCTGCTATCTCAAGGCGCCATGGCCGGGCCTCTTTCCGGAGTTCCCATGACCCTCAAGGACTCCTTCGATTCCGAGGGAGTCATCTCCACCGGAGGCACTCTCGGACGAAGGAACTTCAAGCCCTCGAAGGATGCCACGGTGCTTTCACGGCTGCGGCAGAGCGGGGCCATTCTTCTCGGAAAGACGAACACCCCCGAGTTCACCCTTCTGTACGAAACGCACAATCTCGTTTACGGAAGAACGAACAACCCCTACGATCTGTCTCGTTCTCCCGGCGGAAGCAGCGGAGGAGCCGCAGCGATCGTGGCCTCCAAGGGATCTCCCTTCGATATCGGAAGCGATTACGGCGGAAGCTTGCGCTATCCCTCGCACTGCTGCGGCATAACTACCATCAAGCCCACCTCCGGACGGGTTCCGCGAACGGGACATATTCTTCCCTTCGGAGGCGTGCTGGATTCCTTTCAGCAGATCGGCCCCATGGTGAGAGACGTTGAGGATCTGGAGCTTCTTCTTCCCCTGATATCGGGCCCCGACGGAATAGATCCCTCCATAGTTCCCATGCCCCTGAGAAACCCCGAAGATCTATCCGTCAAGGGTTTGAAGGTGGCTTTTCACACGGATAACGGCATCCTCCCCGCCTCGGAGGAAGTGGCTCGAACGGTGCGAAACGTAGCTTCGATTCTCGATGAGAATGGCCTTATAGTCGAGGAAGTGCGACCCCGAGGCATGGAAGAATCCTACGAAATCATGATGGCTTTGCTCTCCGCCGACGGAGGAGCTTCCATAAGAAGATTGCTGAAAGAATCGCATACCCTGGAACACTCCATTCCCTGGCTCGGCCTCGGGCAACCTCTGGAAGCCGCCGCCTTCGATGCCCTGGTTATGCGATGGTACCGCTTTCAAAGCACCATGCTTTCCGCTTTCATGGAATACGATCTCCTGCTTTCTCCGGTGAATGCTTTTCCCGCCCAACCTCATGGAGCCATACGGGACGACCTGCGGGGTTTCAGCTACACCATGACGTACAACCTTACGGGATGGCCCGCCGCGGTTATACGGGGAGGTACCTCCTCCGAAGGGCTTCCCATAGGCATCCAGATCATCGCCCATCCCTGGCGGGAAGACATTTCTCTGGCCGTAGCGAAATATCTCGAAAAGGCCTTGGGAGAATTTCCCTCACCTCCGCTCTGAAGACAATTTCCTGATGAACATGAGGACGATTTCGTTCCTGCTTCTCCCTTCTCTTCACAGGAATTCCAGGCATTTCAAACCATTCCGAAAGGATGTGTCTCCATGGTTTCCAGGAACTTCTTCTTTCCCCTCTGGCAGGGCTCATCTCCCCGAAATACCCTTTTCGGGGGAGCCACAAAACTTCGCGATACCCTCGAAGAGATTGCCTTCGCTTCCGTTCCCGTTACGGAGGAGGAGGAGCTTTCCTTAGAAAACGATATTCTGGGCTACGAGAGCATCCTGAAACATCAGAAGGAGATGCGCCGCTCTCTCGAAGATCTGGCAGGGGAAAAAATCCTTACCCTCGGAGGAGGATGCGATGCGGACATGCTCGCCATCACCGAGCGAAACTTCCGCCACAAAGGAGATATGGCCCTGCTCTGGATCGACGCCCACGGAGATCTCAATACGCCTGAAACCTCTCCGAGCAAGCTCTTTCACGGCATGCCCCTCCGCACCGCCCTGGGTGAAGGAGATGCGGCGCTTCTCTCCCTTTGCTTCTCCCGCCTTCGACCGGAACAGATCCTCTTTGCGGGAGTCCGCGACCTGGATCCTCCGGAAGAGCGATTTCTTCGGGATAACAACATCCGGAGGCTCTCTCCGGAAAACCTTTCCCGAAATCCCGAAAGCCTTCGGGAGGCTCTCCTCTCCATGGAATACGGACATCTGTATATCCATCTTGATCTCGATGTCCTAGAACCCGGGCACATCCCCGGTCTGCTCACTCCCGCCCCCGGAGGGATCTCTCCGGAAACCCTGGAACATCTCCTGGCCCTCTCGGAAGAAACCCTTCCCGTTACCGGCTTTGCTCTGACGGAATACGTTTACCAAGGCCCCCGGGACCTTGAGCTCGGAGCGAAATTCCTTCGAAAAGGATACGACATGCTGAAAAAAGATGATCCTCGCTGTAAATTACGATAAAAATGCTTTTATGGAGACTCCGCGATAGCGGAAAATCACGAAAAGAGAAGGTGCTGGGTATCTCATGGTACGTTTCATAAGAAAATATGCGGCGTATATTCTTTTGTTACTGGGGTGTCTGTTTCTCGGCGGGTGCGGTGGAGGCAGTGATTCAGGTCTGCTAACGGGAGATCCCGAAGCCTTGGCAAACTATCTTCGGGAAGCCGCCTTCGAAATTCGGGAAGGCGAGACCATCGTCATGGACATGGAAAAGCTTTTCTGCGAGGGCATTCTCCCCTGCGGATACGGCAACAACCTCGCTACCCCCTACATATGCCTCAGCCTGGACGAACTCCCCGGAAATCCCCCCAACCAGTTTCCCTGGACATACCGGCTCCGACAGGACGAAGCCCTGGTGCTTTTCGGCAAAACCCCGCCCGCATGCGTCTACTTCGGCATGCAGGAATTCCTGGGAATGCGGTATTTTCCCGAAAAGGGTTACAACGATCGCCTTTATGCCATGATAGGAGACGCCACGAACCATCTTCTCATCAATAGCCGGGGGGAGAAGGCTCCCTTCGATGCCGATTTCGTCCTCATTACCACGGGAAACAAAACCACGGAGGAACGAGTGGTCCAGGCCCTGGAAAAAGCGGGATACCAGAAGGATATCCGCAACCTGCATCCTCTTCCCTCGGAGCTGGTACATTTCGGACTCGATGAAAAATCGGATCAGTTCAATTTTCTTCTCCGGGCGGCTCTCATAGAGGATGAAAATACCTCCTACTGGAAAGACATGGGAGGCATGAAGCTTCTGCGCCTCACCCCGGAGGAGGAAATTCCCGCCAATCCCTACGACATTCCAAATCTCCGGGTACACGGCACGGGAGATAACGAGTTCTACCTCACTCCGGCCCTGAACGAGCTGGAGGAGGCATTGAAAGCAGCCTATCCCGACTATGACGTTACAACTCTTTCGGTAACCCAGTGGCTTCCGGACGGCCTGGATCCCCTGGCGGACAACGTGGATACCCTGGGAGCCACTTCGGACACCACCTACCTCATTACGGATCCTTTCACTCTGGAAGAAGGAGATTTCGTAATGGCCTGCGGAGTTCTTCACGATGTTACGGAAAAAGCTCTCTACAACAACGTAACCATTTACGGCTGGACCGTTCTGGAAGATCTGAACGGCACCCGCTTCGAAGGGCTTCGTGAACTTCTGGGTGTCGCCGAGGCAAACTCGAAGAAAACCCTTGCGAGCAGCGCCCTTCCCTTTATTCCGAACAACTCCTACGCAGATCGACTGTACGCTCTCAAGGTCTCCCGGAACGGTACGGACCCCAATGAAAACGTAGCATGTCTCGAAGTTCCCGCTCCATCCTGCGATCGCATGAAGCTTCAGGAGCTTGCACTGGCTTTCCGCGCTTACTGTGAACCGGAAACGAAGATCGCCCCGGCCTATACGGAAATTCTCCATGACCGGGCGTTTCTCTTCCGCTCCAAGGAGCAGTAAAAAGAATCGACGAAACCCGCAAGGTACAAACAACACCACAAGCTGGATCAAAATAAAGGACCAGGCCGCACAGAGGGACGGCACGTTCAGATTGAATAAGGTTTGCCGTATCATTTCTCTGTCATACGAACCTTTCCTCTCTGGGCACCCTGTTTTCTCGACACAACAACAAGCTCTAAGGTTACCACGAGGAAGAAAAACGACGGTTCCACCACTTCCTCGCTCTGTCGCTCCGGACAGGAACGAACAAAAAACACCTTCCGCTTCTTTCGATGTTCTCGTGAAACGCGAGAGAAAGCCGAAGGTGTTTTACTATTCAAATAAAAAAGCAACGAGAGTTTACATTTCTTCCCGAAGGAATTACCATATTTCCCCATATACGGATCGTACCAAAAATACAAGGAGGCCTTTTATGGGAACCCAAATCATTCAGGAATCCAAACGATGTCTTCAGTGCGCCAATCCCCAGTGCGTTAGGGGATGCCCCGTGGACACTCCCATTCCGGAGATGATCCGGATGCTTCTGGAGGGCAATATCCGCCGGGCCGGGGAAATGCTCTTCCGAAACAATCCTCTCTCGGTGGTCTGTTCCCTGGTCTGCCCTCACGAAAGCTTCTGCGAAGGCCACTGCATTCTGGGACACAAGAACAAACCCGTTCGCATCAGCTCCATGGAACACTATATCTCCGACTACTATCTCCGGTTCATGGATACGCTTCCGGAGGAAAAAATCCCCAAAAAAGTGGGGGTTATCGGAGCGGGTCCGGCGGGAATTACCGTGGCTTTTCTTCTCGCTCTCCGAGGGTACGACATTACCATCTATGAATCCAAAGATAAGATCGGGGGAGTGCTCCGCTACGGCATACCGGATTTCCGGCTTCCCAAGACTCTTCTGGATCGCCTGGAGGAACACCTTATCCGCATGGGAGTGACCATACGCCCGAATACGCTTATCGGAAAACGCCTTACCCTGGAAGATCTTTTCCGGGACGGTTTCGAAGCCCTCTTCATCGGCACCGGGGTTTGGAATCCCCACCGGCTGGATATCAAGGGAGAGAGCCTGGGACACGTTCACTACGCCCTGGATTATCTGCGAAATCCCGAAGTCTATCGTTTGGGAGAACGGGTCTGCGTTATCGGAGCGGGCAATACCGCCATGGATGTGGCCCGATCCTGCCTTCGCCGGGGGGCTCGGGAGGTAACGGTGCTCTATCGCAAGGACAAGCAGTATATTCCCGCCCGAGACGTGGAGGTGGAATACGCCCTCATCGACGGCGTTCAATTCCTTTACCGTGCCCGTCCTCTGGAGATAACCTCCCAAGGGGTGCAATATGCAAAAACCCTGGAGGAAGAAAGCGCTCCGGGACGGTATAATGATACCGGCGAGACCGCCCTGCTCTCCTGCGACACCGTGATTATCGCCATCAGCCAGGATCCCTGCGCCACCATTCCGGATAACTCGAACGGTCTGGAGACGGGAATAAAGGGACTTCTTATCACGGATTCCAGGGGGCACACGAGTCGAGAAGGCATTTTCGCCTCCGGAGACGTAGTAACCGGGGCGAAAACCGTGGTGGAGGCGGTGGCACAATCCAAAATCGTGGTTCAGGCCATGGAGGAATATCTGGAGCGGAAGAATCCCGACTCCCCATAAAAATTCGAACTCATCAAAAACA
Organism: uncultured Aminiphilus sp.; assembly: GCA_963666395.2. Taxonomy (GTDB): domain Bacteria; phylum Synergistota; class Synergistia; order Synergistales; family Aminiphilaceae; genus DAIPKP01. Next base: position 3,009,934 of record CAXXQU010000001.1, on the reverse strand, counting down.
ACTCCCGATACAGCCGACAAGGAGGATGTAAACCATGTCGCTTTTTGTCAAACTGTTTATTTCTTTTGCCAAAATCGGATGCCTCGCCTACGGTGGAGGGCCTTCCATGATCCCTCTTATGCAGGCTGAAGTGGTGGATACGTGGAAATGGATGTCCCCCACGGATTTTATCGATGCCTTGGCCATGGGATATTCCCTTCCCGGCCCCATCGTCACCAAAATATCCGCCGTGGTGGGATACCGGGTTCTCGGCATTCCGGGAGCCATCGTAGCGGTTCTTGCGGTTATTCTCCCAAGCATCTTCATGATGATGCTGCTCTTCCTGGCCTTCACGAATTTCGGAGATAACCCCAGGGTGCAGGGAATGCTGAAAGGAATACGTCCCGTCATTCTTGCCCTTCTCGCTCTCGTGGTTTGGGAGATGTTTCCCAAGGCGGTAACATCCCCCTCCACGATCCTGCTTGGAATTCTTGTTTTCGCGGCATTGCTTTTTACAAACCTTCATCCGGCTATCGCTATTCTTGCGGGAGGGGCTATCGGGATGATTTTTTTCTAAAACTTATTTTCCACATCAAGGAGGACTCCATGCTCTATCTCCACAACGGACGAATTTTCGACGGCGAAACCTTTCTTCCCCCCGGAGAAGCCCTGTTAATTCAGAAAAACAACATTTTTCGAAGAGGAAAAGAGGAAGAACTCCGGGCTCTTCCGGAGTACGCCGCCGCCACTCCACTGGACGCCCGGGGAGGAACCATTCTTCCCGCCTTTACGGATAGCCACGTACATCTCGCTTCGGCGGCCCGGCATCGACTGGGAATGGACTGCTCCCGCGCCGCCTCCCAGGAAGAGATCCTGGAGATGATCCGGGAAGAGGCCCGACGAACCGAACCGGATCAGTGGATCTACGGGGTCCTTCTCAACGAACAGAACTGGAAAGATCCACGCCTGCTTCAACGGGCTGATCTGGACGCTCTGGACATTCCAAACCCGGTACTGCTGGTGCGGATATGCACCCATATCCATGTGGCCAACTCCAAAGGGCTCGCCCTGGGAGGTATGGATCCCACGTCCCGAGGAATCCTCGAAGAGAGCGAGGCGCGCCCCGTCACGGATGCCCTGGCCCGCTCCCTCCGGAGAGATCCCCGGATGGACTCGGCCTTTCAGCAGCTCTTTCGGGAGTTTCTGGAAGCAGGCATCGGAGAAGTGCACGTTATCGGAGGAAGAAGCATCGGCCTGGGGGACGAGCTGGGATACTACGAAATCCTCCACCGCCGGGGAGGACTGCCGCTCCGCATAGTGGGCTACTACGACGATCTGCCGAACATTCCCGTCACCAGCGGCTTCGGGAACTTTTGGGTGCGTTACGGAGGATGCAAGCTCTATCTCGACGGCTCCCTCGGAGGAGGTACCGCCGCCCTCAGCGCCCCCTATGCGGATCGCCCCGGCACGGGAACCCTGGTCCACTCGGATGGGGAGCTCACGGACCTTCTGAGGGAAATGGGAGAACGACAGATTCAGCCCCAGATCCACGCCATCGGGGATGCCGCCATCGACCAGCTTATCCGCTGCGTCCGGACCGCCAGGGAGGAAGGTTTCTCCTGGCCCCGACCGGTGAAGGCGAGCCATCTCCAGGTCTGCCGACCGGACCAGGTAGAAGGGCTCGCGGAGCTGGGCATCGCCGGAGACGTGCAGCCCCATCAGCTGGTAAGCGACGTGCACATGGCTCCGGAACGCCTCGGAGAGGAACGGAAGGACTGGTGCTTCCCCTTCCGGAGCATGACGGATGCGGGAGTTCTGCTGGTAGGCTCCAGCGACTGTCCGGTGGAGCCCATCAATCCTCTTCTGAGCGTTCGGGGTGCTCTGACGAGAAGTAACCCCGAGGGCTATCCCCGAGAGGGATGGAACCCCGGAGAAAAGCTCTCTCTAGAGGAGGCTTTGCGAATGTACACCAGCAATCCCGCCCACCTCACGGGAAGACCGGACAAAAAGGGCTATCTCCGGTCAGGTTACCGGGCGGATATCACCGTGCTGGACCGGGATCTCACCGTCCTGAAGCCCGACGAACTCCTCTCGGTGAAGACCCGAACCACCCTGGTGAACGGAGAAATCCTCTATTCCGCTTAGCCTTCCCGGCAAGGGGAAAAACCGTAACCGCTGCGGCTTATTGCAAAGCCCCCCTCTCGGGGATATATTTTGTATATACCTGAGAGGGGGGCTCACATGATGCTTGCGAAAATTCAAAAATGGGGAAACAGCCAGGGACTTCGGCTTTCGAAGGCAATCCTGGAGGAAGCCCGCATGAACGTAGGAGATTCGGTAGATATCGAAGTAAAGGATGGGGTACTCCACATAACCCGAACTCGGAAGCTCTCGAAAAAGTACCGCCTCGAAGATCTTGTGGCTCAAATTCCCGAAGAGCACCGCTCCGAAGAGGTATCCTGGGGAAAACCCCAGGGACGGGAAACCTGATAAATGCCTCGCTATATTCCGAAACAGGGAGATCTCATAGCCCTCGATTTCGATCCCCACGGGGTAACCAATCAGAGGCAAAGCTCGAGAATCGCCGCAATGTAGGCCCGGGCGCTCGCCAGGATCTGGTCGATATCGCAGTACTCCCTCTCGGTGTGGGCGCAACTGATGTCTCCCGGGCCGAAAACCACGGTCTCGATCTTTCCGCAATAGCTGAGAAGCCCCGCATCGGTCCAGCCGGGGAAATGCCCCTTTTGGGGAGTTTTATCCATTTGAAGCAGCGCCTCCTCGAGAACTCTCACCAGCGGAGAATCCGGAGACGTCACCAGAGGAGGCTGCCCCAGAAGGTTCTCCGCCATATTCCTCATGTTGGATACTTCCATTCGAAAATTCCCGTCCATACCATGGAGCTTTTCTCCCAAATCCTCCAGCTCCCGGAGCACGGATTCCGTGGATTCTCCGGGTATCCAGCGGCGGTCCAGCCGGAGAAGGCACTCCCCCGCCACGGTGCTCGGTTGGGTTCCCCCTATAATCTGCCCGAGATTGAGGGTGGCGGGGCCGGTGATGGGATGGCTGCGTTCCCGGATTCGGGGAAGAAGGTCCTCAGAAAGGGCCCGGATAAGAAGCCCCGCCTTCTCGATGGCGTTGATTCCCTTCTCCGGAGTTCCTCCGTGAGCATATTTTCCCTTGATGACGATTTCGATCCACTCCAGGCCACGATGACCGTGATAGATTTTCAGTTCCGTAGGCTCCCCCACGATGGCGTAACGGGTTTTCGGCCCCCGGGTCACGAGATCCCGGGTTCCCGCGTTCCAGAACTCCTCGTCCGCCACCCCCGCGAAAACCACTTCTCCTTCCAGGGAAATCCCCGCCCTTTTTACCGCCAAAATAGCGAAAATCATGGCGGCCAGAGCGGCTTTCATATCCACGGATCCCCGGCCGAAGATCTTTCCCTCCGCCACCTCTCCCGAAAAAGGAGGAACGACCATGTTTGCGATATCCACCGTATCCGTATGGCCGTTGAGCATGAGGGTCTTTTCGAAGGATCTGCCCTCTCCGTAGCGGGCGAGAACGTTGAACCGCCCCTCGGGAGTTTCCCGCCGTTCCGCCTTCAATCCCTCCTGAGCGAGAAAATCCCGAAGGTAGAGGGAAATTTCCGCCTCCGGATTTTCCAGGCCGTGGTAACTCGGTATGGAGATCAGCTTTCGGGTGAGGTCGAGAAGAGCTTCCTCCTCCAGGCAGTTCTGTGCAGTTTCCAGTAGACGAGCAGAAGTTTTCATGATTGTCGGGATCCTTTCCTGAACCGGATTTGAGATACCTCAGAATTTCGAATAAACCACGTTTCCCCCCAGAATGGTCATGGCAACCCCCATGTCCTTCAGCGCCTCCGCCTCCGCCGTAAAGGGGTCTTCCGACAGAACCGCGAAGTCCGCGTACTTTCCCGCTTCCATGGAACCCTTGAGATTCTCTTCGAAGCCTATGGTAGCCGCATTGAGGGTGAACAGCTTCACCGCTTCATACACCTCAAGCCTCTGGAAAGGATGCGTATGGGTTCGAGCCCCGTATATTCCCAGCATGGGGTTCAAGGGAGTTATGCTGCTGTCGGATCCCCCCGCCACAAGAAGTCCCGCCTCCAACAGCGTCCGCAGGGGATAGGCTCGCTCGAATCGTTTCTTTCCCAACCTCAGGGGCATCATTTCCCGGGTGAAAAAATCGAAGCTCGGCTGCACGCAGATGGAGCATCCCAGAGCCGCGGCCCTTCGGACCTGATCGTCCGTGGGAATGCTGAAGTGCTCGAACCGGTGCCGGTGATCCTTCCGGGGATATCGCTCCAGGGCCTTTTCGTAGGCCCGAAGAAGCTGTTCGATGGCGGCATCCCCGATGGTGTGCATGGCAATCTGCATTCCCCGGCGATGAGCCTCCAGAACGAAAGCCTCGAGTTCCTCCGTTTCGATGTACAGGCAACCGGTACAATCGCTCTGATCCTCATAGGGAGAGAGCAACGCCGCCGTTCGGGAACCCACGGAACCATCCACGGTAATACATCCTCCGATCCGGTTGAACCCCATGGCGGCAACTCTCTCCACGTCCATAATCTGATGGTACGGCAATACCCGGAGGGGAAGCTCCGGCATGGCGGAAAGAAGGATTTCGAAATCCCCGTCGCCGAAAAGGCTTCCTCCTTCCAGGGCATGGATCGTGGTAACCCCCACGCTCAAAGCTTCCTGGGAGGCCTGAAAAAAAGCCCCTTTCTTTTCCTCCTCTCCGATAAGGCCGTTGAGAAGCTTTCTTCTGGCGGAAGAATTGGCCTTGGCCCGAAGCCTTCCGGTAACGGCTCCATCCTCCCGATCAAATCCTTCGAGCTCCGTATCCAGATGCAGCATTTTCAAGGCCACGGAATTGACGAGACAAGCGTGGGCATCCACCCGACCGAGAAAGAGGGGTTTATCCGGACAGAGATCGTCTAGCTCCTGCAGCGTGGGAATCCGCTTCTCTTCGAGCTTGGTCTCATCGTACCCGTATCCCCGTACCCATGCCGTTTCGGGAGTGCTTCGAACTTTTTCCCGAACGAGACGAAAGAATTCCTCAAGATTTTTCGCCTTGTTGAGATACACCGCGGTGCGATCCAGCCCGGTTTGCATGAAATGAACGTGGGCATCGATGAACCCGGGAAACACTACCTTTCCTTCCAGATCGATCCATTCCGTATTGGCCCCGGCGAGGGATGCCATATATTCCCGGGATCCCAGGGCCTCTATTTTCCCCCCGGACACTCCCACGGCTTCGGCCCGGGGAGCTTTCCAGTTCATGGTGTAGAAATTCCCGTTCACGAAAATCTTCTCTACCTTCAATTCTCTTCCTCCTTGCCGGAAAGAAAGGGGGCTTTTACGGCAAAAGCCCCCTGGTTATCGCCGTATTAGCTATCTATGTTGCCCGTTTCTTTTCCGAATGGCCTAAAAGGGTCCTACCTCAATCATCTGAGCCACCGTAACGAGCACCGCCCCGGTAAGAATCCAGATCAGGAAGAGTTTGCAGGACCAGCGGGCCCATTTTTCCCAGGAAATACCTCCCGCCATGGCCAGCCCCGCCATGGTGATGGCCGAGGTGGGCCAGAACCAGTTGGTAAAGCCATCCCCGTACTGAAAAGCGATAACCACCACCTGCCGATTGATGCCGAGAATGTCCGCCAAAGGCGCCAGAACGGGCATCATGGTTACCGCCTTGCCGCTGGCGGAAATGACAAAGAAATTCAAAAGACCTACAATAATGAAGATTCCCAAAGCTATTCCCACCGTGGGCAATCCGTGAAGGCTGGACGCCAATCCATGAACCACGGTATCGAGAATCTTTCCCTCCTCCATAACCACCAGAACCGCCCGGGCGATCCCTATGGTGAGGGCTGCGGGAATGATGTTCTTCGCTCCCTGGGCGAAGTTCAGGGCCATGTCGTTGGGAGACATGCCGCCGATAAAACCCGACAGAATCCCCACCAGAATGAATACCGCGGTTATCTCGTTGAGATACCATCCGAGCTTGGTGGTTCCGATCACCACGGTGATGAAGCCGAGCAAGACCACCATCATGATGGCCCGATGCCTTCCCGTGAAAACCAGATCCTTCGTCTTGTCCTCATCCTTTCCCGCCTGAAGTTCGAGTTCGTAAACCAGGCTGGCGGAAGGATCCTTTTTGATCTTTCTTCCATAGGAAAGCAAAAACAGTATGGTCGCCAAGGTGAAGAGACAGAAACCTACCATCCGGAAGCCAAGGCCGGAAAAAAGAGGAAGCCCTGCAATGGCCTGGGCGATGCCGGTGGTGTAGATGTTGAGCACCCCCGAGGTAAAACCCGCGGCGGTACCGAGAAGCACCATCCCCGCCCCCATAAGGGCATCGTATCCCATGGCCCGGGCGAGAGAGACCCCAAGAGGAACGAAGACCAGCGTTCCCTCGGCCCAACCGAGAAAGGCCCCGATGCTCGCGAACATAACCGTTATCACCGCTACGATCAGGTTTTCCTTTCCCTGGGATTTCTTCATCATGTGGGTTATTCCCGAATCGAAGGCTCCGGTTTTCGTGACGATTTCGAAAGCCGCCACCACGAGGATCACGAGCATCATGATGCTCACGGAAGCCGCCATTCCCTTGGGTATGGCCACAGCCAGCTTGAAAAGGTTCACGGGGCTCTTCTCCACGGTATGGAACGTAGTAGGATCCACGATCATTCTTCCCGTGGCGGGATCCGAAACCCGCTCGAAAACCCCTGCGGGGATGACATAGGTGCAAAGGGCCACGATAATCAAAATTGCGCTGAGAAGAACGTAGACATGAGGCATTTGGAACCGTTTCTTTTTCAAATTATTTTCTTCACTCATTTTTGCTTCCCCCCTCAAAATATACTGCCTTGCCACCATTATTGTGTTCAAAAGCGAATATTTCAATTAGTCGGGGCATACGAAGTTTTTTCGGGTTATTCATACATAATGTATAATTGGATTTGTATAGATCTTTTTCGACACCGAGACTTTGCCGTGTCTTTTGGAAGGAGGACTGAGGGTGGAGCTTTCGCATCTTCTTGAACTGGAGGTTTTTCAAGGATCCCAAGTGGCGGCGGGAAGAAGGGGAATACATCGGGAGGTTACCTGGGTCAACATGATGGAAATTCTCGATTCCCTGGAACAGCTTCAACCGGGGGAACTCCTCATATCCACGGGATACGGGCTTACGGAAGAATCCCCTCTCGTGGTGGATCTCATCCGAAGATTGGACGAGAAGAAGCTGGCGGGCATCGCCATACAGCCGGGATACTACATCCAAAAAATTCCCCGCAAAATTCTCGATCAGGCGGACGAACTGGATTTTCCCGTTATCCACCTGAAACCCAAGATAACCTTCGGTAAGGTCACCAAGGCAATTCTGGATTTTTTGACGAAACATACCATTCACGGCATGGAATTTTCAGGGTCCTTTCCATCGAGGACCTTGGATAACTGGAGATCCGGTATTCTGGAGGAATTTTTCGACGATCTTCTCAACGGTAACTTTCACTCCTACCACGAAGCTATGGCACGATCGGGACTGACGGGCCTCGAAATCTTTTCTTCCTATAAAGTAGCGGTGGTGGATTGTTCCCGTTATCTTCACGGAAAAAAAGAAAACCCGGATTCCCTTCTGGGAAAAATCCGGGATCTTATAGTTTCTCACCCCTTCGCTCCCCGGAATCTGCATAGCCGCATTCGGGGAAATCAGGTGGTACTCATGTACTTGAGCGACTATTCGGAGGAAGACGAAGATTCCTTTTTCAAGAACATCAGCAGCACTCTTGAGGGAGGAATCCACAAAAATCTTTTCTGCGTAGGCGTGGGAAAACCCACGAAAAGCTGGCAGGAGTTCAAAGAAAGCTATTACCAGGCCATTATCGCTCTGGAAATCGGAAGATCCACGTTATCGGATCTTCGGGTGGTCCGCTATGAGGATCTCGGGCTCTATCGGCTACTATGCCAGATAAAAAACAAGAAGGTTCTGCGGGATTACGCCGAGGAATCCGTGCTTCCCCTCTTCGAATACGATGCAAAGCATACCGGAGAATTATGCAAAACCTTGCGGATCTTTCTCGAAAGGGGAAGCCAGCAGGAAACTGCGGATATCCTGGTCATCCATCGCCAGACCCTGATCTACCGCCTCAAAAAAATCTCGGAAATACTCCGAAAGGATCTCTCGGATCCCCGGATCCGACTGGAACTGTACGTGGGACTCCTCATCATGGATATCGCGGACATGGCCCATCTCGACTGAGATTCTTCGGGGAAAAAGATTCTCGATTTCTACAGAAAAATTTCCGTCCGGAAGACGAGCCGGGCTCTTCCGCTTATCTTCACCATCTGGGGAGCTCCCTCGGGACTGAAGACCTGCACCTGCATGTACCCCTTTCTTCCCATGGCCTCCCCCTGCTTGATGGTGAAAAAGGAACCCTCGCTCTTTCTCTCCAATCTACCGTATCGGGTAAGATAGGCTCCGAGAGGACCGTTGGCGTTTCCCGTTACGGGGTCTTCCCGTATACCCAGGGCGGGGGCGAACATCCTTCCGCTCACGAGAATTCCCTCCTCTCCGGAATCGAAGGTGAAGGTATAGTAGCCGTTACAGTCCAGATCCCCGCTCAGCCGGATGAGCGCATCCTCCCGCACCGCGAGATCGTCCAGGGTCTTCCTCTTTTTCAGGGGAACCAGCACCTTCGAGTGCCCCGTGGAAACGATCTGAATGGGGAGGGAAGAATCGTAATCATCCTCCTCCACTCCCAATCCCTCGAGGAGTTGCTCCTTCAGGGAACCCTGCAGGATCTCCCCGTACTCCACGGCTCCCTGGGTCATGACGACCCGGAGATCTCCCTCTTCGGGCTCCAGTTCCACAGGCAGAATTCCCGCCCTGGTCTTCTGGAGAAGCCGTCCCCTCTCCAGGCCGTGTTCCTTCGCATAGACGTAGTGTGCCGCCACCGTGGCGTGCCCGCAGAGAGGCACCTCTTTCAGGGGGGTGAAAAAACGCACCTCCAGATCATAGCTGCCCTTCTTTCCCGGAAAGAGGAAGGCAGTTTCGGAATTGTTCAGCTCCCGGGCAATCCGGAGCATCTGTTTTTCGCTCAATCCCTCGGCGTTGAAAACCACCCCCGCGGGATTTCCTCCAAAAAGTTCCGTGGTGAAGGAATCCACCTGAAAGACCGAAAGCTTCATGCGAATCTCCTCTCTATTCTATGAATCTATCGGGGAAAGGAATCTTTATGAGGGGCCAGAATTTCTCCGAGCCAGCGGATGGTTTTTCCAAGATTGTTCATGTTCTCCAATCCATCCGTGTCCTTTTCCACATCCCCCGGAGCGAGACCTATTCCCATATTCCAGTAGGTGGAACCGGGGACAATCATCCGGGAAATCAAAAAGAGATGGTTCAGGGTATCGAAAACATGGGTGGAGCCGGCCCGGCGCACCGCCACCACGGCGGCACCGATCTTTCCCGCCAGAAGCCCTCCGTTGGCCATGGAGACGAAACCGCTCCGGTCGATAAAGGCCTTCATTTCCGCAGTAACGTCGGTGAAATAGGTGGGAGATCCCAGAAGAATCGCATCCGCCCGGAACATCTTTTCCGCCACGTCGTTGAAGATATCCTTTTCGATCACGCACCGGCGGTTCCGGTTCTCGAAACATTTTCCGCAGGCCAGGCATCCCCGAAGCTCCTGCCCTCCTATCCGGAGAAGCTCCGTCTCCCATCCCCCTTCCCTCAGGGGCTCCAAAACGTGGTCAAGCAGAATTTCCGTATTGCCTCCCTTGCGGGGGCTTCCCGACAGAGCCAAAGCATACATGCAGATATACCTCCGTGGTGTTTGATTTTTCTTGCCGGGGCCACTATACTTCAAACAAACTTTTAGAGAAAGTACTGTCTTTTATGTGAGATACATACAAAAAGTATAGTATTGAAGGAGTACCTATGCAAAAATTATGTAAGGAAAAAATTCTTGGGGAGAAGAGATATCATTGTTTCTTCGAGCTTACCCTTAAAATCATGGGAGGGAAATGGAAGCCCGTTATCCTCTACCACCTTGCCCGGGAAGAGGTTCTCCGGTTCGGGGAATTGCGACGAAGCATCCTGGGCATCACCGAAAGGATGCTCACGAAACAGCTGCGGGAACTGGAAACAGATGAACTGGTCTTTCGAAAGGTCTACCGGGAAGTTCCTCCCCGAGTGGAATATTCCCTCACTCCCATGGGGTGCAGCCTGATTCCCATTCTGCTGGAGATGCGCGAGTGGGGCGTGGCCTACGAAAAATACATGGACCGGGAGAATCTCCTCTCGGGTCCCGACTACGAAGACCCCTCTCCGCCGGAAATCCCCCGTTGCTATTCCGAATGCGCCGGAGCGGGATTCTTTCGCTCCTGATCTTTTCGGAATTCCGAGCGATGGAGCTCCTCTTCCGAAGGTGAATCTCTTCTTTGAGAACCCGGAACATCCAAGGAGGCTGCCATGACCTGGAAGATCGTCGACCATACCGCGGATGCCGGATTCGAGGTAACCGCAGATTCTCTCGAGGAACTTTTCCTTCAGGCCCGGGAGGCCTTCTACTACCTCTGTCTCGAAAAAACTTTTCCGGAAAAAGCCCTCGAAGGATCGGGGAAAAAATATGTCGTGAAAATCGAGGCCCTGGATCTCGAGGAGCTCGCGGTTTCCTGGATCAACGAGTTGCTCTTCCTTCTGGAAAGGGATTGCTCCATTTTTATGCCGGAAAAGCTCGCCATAACCCGCAAGAGCGACATAACTCTCGAGGCGAAAGGAATTCTTCTTCCTCTGGGCTTCGCAAGAATTTCCGTAAAGGCCGCCACATACGGAGGCCTGGAAATCCGGGAATTCCCCTCGGCTTTTCTCCGCATCTTCCTGGATATGTAAGAGGAGGTGACCGTTATGCTGCAATATCTGGAACGTATCGATGACACCCGGCTTCTTCTCCGCCCCGAGGCGGTGTCGGGAATGAGGGTTCCCGGTATGATCTACGCGAATAGATACATGGAGTCCCTGCTCGCGGGGGAAAACGCCCTTCTTCAGGTGGCTCAGGTAGCCACCCTTCCGGGAATTGTGGGATACAGCTTCGGCATGCCGGACATCCACTGGGGATACGGCTTTCCCATCGGCGGCGTGGCGGCCTTCGATGCGGAAGAAGGAATTCTCAGCCCCGGCGGCGTGGGCTACGACATCTCCTGCGGCGTCCGCCTCATGGCATCACGCATTCCCGCGGAGGAGGCGAAAAAAGCCATGCCCCGGCTCCTGCCCGCCCTCTTTCAGGCGATACCCTCCGGGGCAGTTCCCGGGAGAGGCAAAAAACTTTCCCCCAAGGAATTGGAAAAGGTTCTGGAACGGGGCGCCTCCTGGGCGGTGAAGGAGGGTTTCGGAACTCCCGGGGATCTGGACCACATCGAAGAGGGAGGATGCCTGGGAGGAGCCCTTCCTTCCATTCTCTCCGAACGTGCCAAGGAACGGGGGCGTAGCCAACTGGGAACCCTGGGGTCCGGAAACCATTTCCTGGAGATCCAGTCGGTGGAGGAGATTTTCGATGCTCCCGAGGCGGCCCGAATGGGCCTCGAACCGAATTGCACCGCCGTGATGATTCACTGCGGAAGCCGAGGACTAGGGCATCAGGTGTGCGATGATTCGTTGAAAATCATGCGGCGGGCCATGGGAAAATGGAAGATCCAGGTGCCGGACCGCCAGCTCTGCTGCGTCCCCCTCCAGTCGAAGGAGGGGCAGGAATACCTGGGAGCCATGCGGGGAGCCGCCAACTACGCCATGGCGAACCGCCAGGTCATCGCAGCGGGAGTTCGGCAAGTCTTTCAGGCCTTCTTTCCCGAGGAGCCTCTCCGAACGGTCTGGGATGTAAGCCACAACCTGGCGCATCTGGAAAAACATTTCTGGGAGGGAAAGGAGCGTACCCTCTGCGTGCATCGCAAGGGAGCCACCCGGGCCTTTGCGGGACAGCCCGTGTTGATTCCCGGAAGCATGGGAACCTCGAGCTACGTGCTGGTGGGAACGAAACGGGCGGAGGAGGAAACCTTCGGCTCCACCTGCCACGGGGCAGGACGCGTTCTGAGCAGAAGCAGGGCTCTGAAGGAGACTCGAAACGAGGACCTTCTCCGACAGCTCGGAGAGCGGGGAATCTCGGTAATGGCGGCGAGCCCCCGAACTCTCGGGGAGGAAGCCCCTCAAGCGTACAAGGAGATCTCCGCGGTGGTGGATGTGGTGCACGAGGCGGGGATCAGCCGAAAGGTGGCCCGGCTGCAACCCCTGGGAGTTGTGAAGGGATGAAGAAAAAGGCAGGTTCCCAAAGGGAAAAACATGAGGAGGTACGCGGGGCAAATGAAAGAACATCTTGCTCCATTCCTAAATAGATTTTTCCACTGGCTTACCGTGGGCATCGGAACCACCGTGATGTCCCTGATGATGTTATCGAAGGGCAGCAGCATCGAAACGCTCGGACTCATCATCGGGTTGTACTCCGTATCCATTGTGGTATTCGAATTTCCCAGCGGTGTTCTGTCCGACCTGGTGGGACAAAAGAAGATCTACCTGTTTTCGCTGATACTATCCATAATCGGATACGCCACCGTTCTCGTCACAAACCATATTACGTGGCTTTTCACGGGATTCGCTTTCTGCGGCGTATCAAGAGCATTTTCTTCGGGATCCCTGGAAGCTTTGTTTATAAGCGAATATATCAAAAAACAAGGAAAAGGCACGTTGCATAAATTCCTCGGCGTACTCAATGCCGGAGAGATACTGGGTTTGGCTGTAGGCGCACTGCTTGGCGGCATTATTCCGATGATCTGGGAAAAACATCTTCCCACTCACAATAAATATAATGGAAATCTTTCCCTACAAATTCTGATTCTCGTGTTTTTATTTTTCTTCACACTCCTCCAGGTGAGGGATACACGCGTAAATAACGGCAAAAACAGATCAGCCGCCAGACACATAAAAGAATCCCTACACATCGCATGCGGCGACAGAAATATCACTCTGTTAATGTGGGGTGCCATAACATGGGGGTTTTGTTTTAACGCAATAGAACTGTATTGGCAACCGCAGGTTCTCTCTATCCTGGGAAGCGAATCGCAGACGTGGATTTTCGGAATCATAAATAGCGCTTATTTTCTGGCCTCCCTGGCGGGAATCGGGATAATAAGCCTGATCCTCCGGAAAGGTTTTACCAGACCGAACCTTCTCCTCTTCATCGGCAGAATCTCCATAGGTGCCCTGATTATCGGCATGTCATTCCAAAAAGGAATATTCTCCTTTTCCTTCGTATACCTGTCTCTTTTCATGATAAACGGCATGATGAACATACCCGAGGGCACGCTCCTCAACTCTCTGATTCCCGACGAAAAGCGATCATCCCTTTTATCCCTCTCATCCCTGATGATGCAGGCGGGCGGTATTACAGGTTCGTTACTGTTCAGCACTCTGGTGGGAAGTATAAAAATTTCCGGGATATGGATACTGTCGGGGGTGATATTCTGTTTCTCCGCCTACTTTCTCCTGCAAATTCGAAGAGAAAAAGGTTGCCCCTAGAAGGACCACGCAAGAACGCCGGAAACTATATTGCAAAGTAATTCTTTGCTAAGAAAGACTTGACCCCAGCAATCGAAACTAATTCTTCATGGAGCAACCGCAAAAAATGATCGACTAAATCCCGTTTTCCGCTTCCGGAAATCAAATAATAGATAACCCGATCTTCCGGGCCATCGTTCATACTGCAAACCTGTAGCCGCGTATCCCTTAACCGTTTGGCAACCGTCAGCGGAACGATCACCCAATTCTCTCCTGTCAGGAATTCCTCCATAAGGGACATTTGATCGATATTGACGCTAGGGCGCACCGTTATATCAAACCATTTCTCATGCCATATATCGAACTCCGGGCTCCATGGCAGCCTGATCTCATTTTCAGGATTCAATTCCGTGGGATGAACATTCTCCGCATCTTTCCAGCTTTCCCCTCCTACCAAAACAAAGGGTTCCTGAAAAGCGGGAATCGTAAGAACTTCTCTGGAATACATGTCATCAGAAATCAGTGCGACATCGACTATACCGCTTTCCACGTAACTATATGCTTCAAACGAATGGTAATTGTGAAAACACAGACTGTACCGTTGCAAATCAAGAAATTTATGAAGCACATTGGGCAGCAGATAGGTGCTCACACTTCCGACAGAGGATAAATGAAACACGGGCTTTTGATTTATATTTAAGATAGCTGCAGCTTCTTGATATAAACGGCAAAACTTATCCGCCACCGCAATAAAGGCCTTGCCTTCATCCGTAAGGCAAACCGTCCTGCCTCCCTTGTTACGTAGAATCAATTCGTACCCCAGTTCCGCCTCCATGGCCCGTATCCTGCGACTGAGCGCCGGTTGCGTTACATGCAGTTTTTTTGACGCCGCCGTAATGTTCCCGCACTTGATAATTGCAAGAAAAGCTTCGACTTCCAACCGAGTCATGTGGTATTCCCCTTCAAAAATATAAGTCACTATTTATATTTTATGCTTAAAATAAGCATTTTTCAAAGGTGCTTTCCCCTCGTATACTTGCTTACGAGGTGCATATCATGTCTGAAAAAACACTTTTAAACGGCAGCATTAAGAAACAGATGATCAATTTAGCCGTTCCGCTTCTTTTGGGAAACATACTGCAGCAACTCTATAATACGATCGATGCTTTGATCGTCGGGCAATTTCTTGGCACGGAAGCTTTTGCCGCTATCGGCATATCCGGCACCATAATGAATTTATTCGTATTCGTGCTCAACGGCTTTTGTGTAGGATTATCAATTATATTCGCACAGTTTTACGGAGCCGGAAATCAGGATGCATTCCGTCGGGAATTTTTTGTATCCATCAGTTTAGGCAGCCTGATCACCGTTCTGCTCAGCATCTTGTTTATCGAAACACTGAGTTCCATTCTACACGTAATACAAACACCGGATAATCTGCTCCACCATGCAACATCCTATCTGACTATTATTATCACAGGGATGATTCTATCTTATTTTTACAACCTCTTTTCAAGCGTTCTCCGTTCCATCGGCAACACCAAAGCAGCGCTATACTTCCTGTTTCTCTCCGTCGTCTCTAATGCGGTGATGGATTACCTCTTTGTCGGCATATTTTCATCAGGTATTGCCGGAGTCGCTTATGCGACAGTGCTGGCACAAATGCTTGCCGCTACATGTTGCTATTGCTATCTTTCAAAAAAATACAAACATTTGCTTTGCAGGCGAAAGGACATGGGCATACATGCCGATTTAGTGAAACAAACGCTCACCTATGGATGTGCCTCCGCTTTACATCAGACAAGCCTTTATATCGGTAAGATTCTTATCCAAGGTGCGGTCAATACTCTCGGGATATCCGGCATCGCTGCCTATACGGCAGCAACGCGCATAGAGGGCTTTGCGAACTCCTTCGGGGATAGTGGTGCACAAGCGGTATCTGTGTTTATCTCACAGAATTATGGCGCCGGGAACAAAAAACGCGTATCCGAGGGTTTACGCCAGGGGCTTATACTGCTTGCTCTTTTGGGAATCGTACTTTCACTCACCATGTTCACCACGGCAAGAACGAGCATACTCGTTTTTTTGAAGGCAGACGAGGTAAGGGCTTTGAATTACGGAACATTGTATCTAAAAACAATCTCCGTTTTTTATGTGCTATGCTTCATCGGCAGCGCTTTTGTCGGATATTTTCGCGGTATTGGAAAGGTCATCGTACCCGTAATTGGAACGACACTGCATATCGGTCTGCGCGTCGTCATTTCGTATCTTCTCATATCAAAACTGGGATTATATGCTGTCGCACTGGCAACGGGTTTTGGATGGATACTTGTAGTACTTTACCAAAACATAGTTTATAAAAAATTGCGATTTCACAGTTTCGAAAGCCAAGCAACCATCGGAATATCTCTTCAAAAAACAACGAATAAATAACTTTGGTTTTTTCGTTATTCGCTACCACTTCGGAAAAAGCCCTATGTTCTTATTTTTTCCCCGGAATCTCTGCAGACAACGCTTGCTTCTCTTGCACTTTATCTGATAAAAATGCAAAAAGAGAACATAACAACGAGAGACGGAACATATCGTGAGTGGAAGTCAGATAGGGAAATCCTACTGACAGGAAGTCTTTTAGTATACATATAAAGATTCAATTGAAAATTGCAAGAAAAATGATTTGACTCTGACATAGTGTGAGAGTTTATACTTTCTCCAAGATCGCGAACGGAAACGATTTCTCAACACCTTCGCTTTTGTAGGAAAAAAACTTATTTCAGAAGGGAGAGCTTTGATATGTCCAGAGAATCCGCAGTAGCTTTTTACGAACAGGTGGAGGCGAACGAGGAGCTTCAGGAAAAACTGAAGGAGCTTGGCACCCAGAAAGGTATCGAGGAATACGTAAAAGAAGAGCTGGGATACGATTTTTCCCTGGAGGAGATGCAAAAGGTGATTTTCGAAAAGAACCCGGAGATTACCGATGAAGATCTGGAGGCCGTGATAGGAGGAACTTCCTCCTCCAACGAAGCCAGCGTTCTTCCGGTAATCGTGGCGGGCCTCGTGGGAGGCGCCATCGTGGGCATCGGCGTTGTCGGAGTCGGAGCCGCCGCAGCTGCGGCAGCTGCCTAGCCCACTGGCGAAAATGTAGAAGGTGATCTTCGAGGAGAACCCGGAGATTAGCGACGAAGATCTGGAGGCTATAGCGGGAGGAACTTCCGTCGAGGATATGATAGCGGGTTGCATCATCGGCGGCATCGTGGAAAGTGCCGCCGGTATTGGCGTTATAGGATTCACGACATCCATAGCAGCCGCAGCATAGCAACCGTAGGAGCGCAATGCCTTCACAAAAACATCCCTTTCGCTGAAAGACACCCTCCTCAAAGGTTGACTTTCACACAGTGTCATAGTTTATGCTTGAAATACCCCGGGAAAAAGGGGAATCGCGGCAGGCGGAACAAGCGGTATGGTTGAGGCGGAAAAGGACAAGCGGTGTACCTTACGTGGAAAAGAAGGGGGTTTCATTTTGAAATCAAAATATGGGTTTGCTTCGATTTGCACCATGTTGTTACTGATGGCGGCCATGATAGGAGGCGGAGGCTGCGGAGGCAGTTCGGACTCCCTTCCCGCCAGCCCCGACGATATTCAGCCCGGAGCCCAGTACGAAGGAACCCTGATCCTTCAGGAAAACGGAGAGGATACGGTGCTCATGCGGGTTGCATACGAGGCCCGCAACATCGAGACGGATTCCTCCCTCTCCCCGGCAGTGGCCCTCTTCGTCACGAAGGAGGAATACCTGGACGAGACCTCGGGAACCTTGAAAACCATGGAGGATCTTTCCGGGCCGACTCCGGAGGAGGTGGAAACCTTTCTCACGAACAGTTGGGACGCATCCTACGAGGGAACCGAGGATAAAGGTGTAAACGCCGAGGAATTTCTGGATTTCCTGGAAGAGCACAATATGCCCATGGATCAGTTTTTCCGTTTTCTGGAAGCTTTGAATTATTCCATGGTGGAATTTCTCGAGGTTATCCAGGTTTATTCCACCCAGCTGGACTCCCTGGACGGCGAGGACGTTTTCAACGAGATCGAATCCTTCTGCGACCTTGCGGGAATAGAACTCGGGAGCTTTTTCACCGACATCAAACAGGTTTTCGGCACTCATGCGGCTTTCTGCACAAAGCTTGTCAATCTCGACACGGGAATGCACAACCTGTATAACAACTACATATCTTGGTACATGACCCAGGAAACGGAATTGGAAGATTCCTTCGCCGAATTTCTCGCGTATCTCAAGGATTCCTCATCCCTGCAGGTCTGTGGGGATACCCCCAAAATCGATCCCGTAAAATTGGGAAAACTGGGGCTGGACGTTCTCAAGTTCGGCTGGGACGTCATCAAGGACGGCAAAGCCCAGGTGCAGACCGACGGAGCCTTCACGTCGGTTCTGCGAAAGGGAACCACCGCTCTCGATTACGGCAACGCGAAACGTAACGAGACATCTATTCTTCATTACAAGGTCAACGATACGTGGATCAAATCCTGGATTCTCATCGAAACCAAGTTCCGGGGCTCCGCTTCCTACGCCGCCACCACTCCCGAATTCGGCGGTCAGTACCTGCAGAACGTGCAGTTCGACGTGGAAAGTGCCTACGCCCAGTGGGGAATGTACCTCAACGTGAGTGCCCAGGTATCCAACGTCACCAATCCCGCCACGGTGGAGAATCCGGATCCAGAAATCGACGTGGTGGCACGCATCAACGCGGGCTGGCTCTTCCAGTCCTTCGGCAAATCCGCTTACTTCCGGGCCAAGGGAAGCCAGGGAATCTCCTTCCTGCGCTGGGGAGAGTAGCACCGAAAAAACGTAACCATCCAGCCCCTGCAAATAGAGAATCGAAAGGCTAATCTTCATATACGGTTTCCGCCGTTTCTTGGTGCAGAAACGGAAAAAAACTCCTTCCGACCTTCGGAGGGAGTTTTTTGTGCTCGATTTGAAGAAAGCAAGGCACAAAATTCCACCGGAATTTTCCCGGAAACCGAAACGAGATTCTGCCTAGCGGGTCGCTCCAGCTTATATCGTGGACACCGGGAAGAGATGCCCGCTCGATTTTGCGCAGAAATTCCCTGGCGATCCAAGACACAATATGAGGCGGAATGGACCACCAGGTTTCCGAGGATCTTGCAATAGTATGATTTTCTGATACCATCAGGCCGCACCATTCAATCTTTTTCCATAAGGAGTTGTTGTTTGTATGATTTACATGAAAAACAGCGGAACAAAGGAGATTGTCCTCTCTACGGGGAGGTATATATAAGGCACACCAATCCATATACCTCCCAAAAGTTGCGCAATCCATTCCAACATTTCACGGCAACCAAAACTTTTGGAGGTTATACTCTTGAACAGCATAGATATGAACAATCTTGGCTTCGGCAAAGAAGTTATGGCCGAATCCTTTTTTTATGCAAATTTATACCTGGGACGCATCGTTTCGCAGTATAAAGATCTCTATCGGGCAGTAACGGAACGCGGCGAGGTACGGGCGGAGGTCTCCGGAAAATTTCGCTTCGGGGTACACAAGCTTTCCGAATATCCCGCAGTGGGAGATTTCGTTATGCTGGACCGGAATGAGGATTCCACGGGAAATGCAATCATCCATCATATCCTGAGGAGAAAGAGCGCCTTCATCCGAAGGGCCGCCGGGACCGCCCAAAATGAGCAGGTGGTAGCTTCGAACATCGACACCGTGTTCATCTGCATGGCTCTTAACAGGGATTACAACCTTCGAAGGGCCGAACGCTATCTCAGCGTAGCCTGGGACAGCGGAGCAATTCCGGTTATGGTGCTCACCAAAGCGGACCTCTGCGAAGACCTTTCTCAAAAGCTGGCGGAACTTCATGCGGTAGCCTCCGGCGTGGACGTGCTCGTTACGTCGAGCCTCGCCGAGGAGGGGCATCTACCTCTCCGAAAATACCTCGGCAGCGGCAAAACCGTAGCCTTTATCGGCTCCTCCGGAGTGGGCAAATCCACCCTCATCAACAGGCTTCTCGGCACGAAGGCCCTCCAGACCAAGGAAATCCGAAAGGACGACCGGGGACGGCATACCACCACCCGACGGGAACTGATTTCCCTTCCCCAGGGGGGAGTGGTTATCGACACGCCGGGAATGAGAGAACTCGGCATCGAGAGTGCGGATTTTACGAAAACCTTCGGGGATATCGACGAACTGGCAGCACAATGCCGTTTTCGCGATTGCACCCATACCAAAGAGCCTTACTGCGCGGTACGGCAGGCCATCGAGGAGGGGCGTCTCTCGCCGGAACGGCTGGCAAGCTACGTAAAGCTGAAGAAGGAGGCCCGGTACGAGGGGCTGAATTCCCGGCAGATCGAAGCTGAAAAGATTGCCTCCATGTTCGCCGAGGTGGGGGGCATCAAAAACGCCCGAAAATTCGGCAAAGAAAAAAATCGGCGCAAACACGGATATTGATGTGAATATCATCATTCGGCAGAAAACCGAAACGGATCTCGACAGGGCCTACGACATGGTGAAGGGGGCCTTTCAAAATATACCCCCTGCAAGCGGGGAGGTACTTCCGGCGTGCGAGCTTACGAAAGATGCCCTGGCCGGAATAAGAGGAACTCTGAAGTTTTCCGAGGAGTTTTTTCCCGAATCGTAGTCGCTATCGCTGAAGAAGTAGCGCTCGAAAATAAGCAGGGAAGCACCTCTCGATCAAGAAGTGCTTCCCTGCTTATTACAAGAAAAACGCTAAAATCAGGAGAAGCCTTTTCAAAACGTATTTCCGCTCATTTCTCGAACACCGAGGCAAGGACAAGCCCTCCGAGGGGAATGAGAAAGGGAAGAAAAGAAGCTCCCGAGACGATTCCTCCGGCGGAACATCCTCCGCCGCCGCCACCTGGGCCGGGAGTGGCGGATATGGTGGGTCCCGAAGTCACCGTGGGTTCCGGAGCCGCCGTGGGGATCGGGGTTACCGTGGGTACCGGAAGGCCGCCGTATTCGTGGGCCCCGATATCGTATCCCCCTCCCACGGGGCGGGAAGAACCGTCGAAGTCGTTCGTAAGCCCTTCGAGAGCTTCCCCCGCATCCACCACTCCGGGTACCTCCGAAGCGAGACGGAGGTTTCCCTCTCCAACATTCACGAACCAGGAGGCCAGCGCATCCCTGACGTTACTGGACTGAGCGGCGGTTCCTCCGTCCCGGGTCGCGATATTTCGGTTCGTGAGGTTGTTCCGCACGAAGCCTCCGGCGGTGCCGGCGAAGCGGATCTCCAGGGCGTTGGAATAACCGTTTTCCAGGTAGACGGTGTTGTTGTACACCTCCGCATGGGAAGCGTTTTCGAGGCCGATTCCCACGTCCCCGAAGGTTCCCGAGCCGGAGGAGTAGATCATGTTGTTCCGGATGATTCCCCCTTGGTGCCCCCGGTCACCGAGACCGAAGCCGATTCCCCTGTCGCAGTCGACGATGAGGTTGCGCTCCACCAGGGTGTTGGCGGAACCGCTCCAGAAATGCACCGCATGTTCCGAGGGGCCCTCCTCGTCCCCCGCCACGCCGGGATTCTGAATGAAGCGAAAGGTATTTTCCCGGACTATCCAGTTTTTTCCGTTGTGTACGTCGATACCCCCGATGTAGTAGCGGGGCCCCACGCCGGCGGTATATTCGAAGAGGCATTTTTCCACGAGCCCCCCATCGCTTCCCGCGGCGAGGTTCGCATCGTTGTAGGATCCCTTGAGCATCTGCTCCCCGGTGTTCTGAAAAACCAGATTGCGGAAAACCGGATTGTCCGCATCCAGCTCTCCCTGAACCTGCACCCCGTGGTTACGGACGTTCCGTATGGTGAGATCTTCGAGAACGAAGTTGCTTCCTCCCACGAGAAATCCGTGGGAAACCTCCGCCCCCTCCTCCATGCCGAGCCCCTGGATTATCACGTTTTCCCGCTGCCCCGAGAGGCTTCGGATGGTTACGTTCTCCGCCGTGACGTAGAGCCCCTCTCCCGCAGGAATCTGATAGGTTCCGTCCCGCAACAGGATGGTGGCATCCCCGGTTCCGTCGTTGACCGCGATCACCGCCTGTCGGAGTTCCGCAAAGCTCCCCACCGTAAGGGTTCGCGATTCCGAAGCCTCCGCGGTATTCTGCAATTCCTCTCTTATCCGAATCTCTCCCGCTCCGAAGAAAACCGTCCAAATCAAAAGGCAGAAAGAAGTCTTTCGCAAAATTCTCATCTCAGTCTCTCCTCTCTCGAAAAAGGACATTCTCGGTGATTTCCGAAAACAGCATCCTCAAGCCCCTATCGGGCTCTTCGCCCCGAAACATCACACTCCGGAACGCTCTCCTTCGATAAGCCGGGCCAGTTCGGAAAAGGATTGGGAAGGAGTTTTACCCGCCGTATCCAGCCGTATTCTTCTCGTTTTCCACGGATGATATCCCCTCGCCAGAACATGCTTCCATTCGGGCAGATCAAACCCGGGAACGGAGGAAATTCTGTTTTCGATTCTGGAACGATGATCCGAGCTATCGCTACAGACAATTTCAATATCCATATATGCAGCTCCCGCATCCACGGCGGTCTGCCGCCATTCTTTCCGGGTAAGCTCCCAGGGATTTACCGAATCCGCAACGACATTCAGGCCGAGTTTGAGATTATCCCCCGCAATCCTATAGGAAAGGCGATATCCCTCTCCTTCCACCTGGCAGCCGCAGAGGTCTCTCAAACCCTGTTCGACGGTATCGATCCTCAAATGGAACGCATGGAAGTAAGGAGCCATCATTCGGGCCAAAGTGGTTTTACCGCAGCCGGGAAGCCCCGAAAGGATGTAGAGAATGCCTCGTTTTCCTTGCATACGTCGAATGCCTCCTTGGAAAGCTGCACAAGCCGTAAACGACATGGGGAAGTCAACGAAAAATATTTGTTTTTTTATTTCCGAAATCAAGAATCTTCCAGTTTTGCCGCATAAACTTCCTGAGATTCCCTCTGACATGAAAAAACGATTTCTGCAATTTTATTCTTATGATTTTTTAGTTCCCGAAACATTTCCGGCCCTAGGGATGGCGCGATTTCATTTTCTATTATTTCAAAGGATTTTTCGGTCCCAAACTTCTTTCTATAGGGCCTATTTTCCATGAGAGCGGAAATTATGTCGGAAAAGGCCACTATTTTCGTTCCGGAGTCTACGGCATCGCCGCTGCACGCATAGGGATACCCGGAACCATCGATCCTTTCATGGTGGTGTTCCGCCCAGTAAACCACATCCCGAAACCAATCCGACGCACTCAGTTCGCCGAGAATCTGCCCCGAATAATAACAGTGCAGCTTCATCTGATTAAATTCTCCCTCCGTAAGAGGTCCGTTCTTTTCGATAAAAGCCGTATCGATACCTATTTTTCCTATATCGTGAAGAAGCCCCGCAACAAGAATTTTCGTGCAAAAATTTTCGTCGAAATTGAGGATTTTCCCGATGTGATAGCCGAGCTTTCCTACCGTATACGAATGGGAAGCGGTAAATCTACTTCGAAAATCGATAATTCTCGATATCATCAGGGCAAAATGAATCATCTCTTCCGAATCCAGCATCCGGGTGTAAATAAAGTTGATTCTGTCGAAAAGCTTTTCCATGGAAAGATTGTCGATTTCGATCCAGAACAGATCCGCTTTTGCAGCCTCCAAAAAGGCATCGAAAACCACGGGGCTGAAGACCGTTCCCACCTTTTTTTCGATCCTCTCTACAACATCTCTTTTCTGGTTGAGAATGAACTTGTCCGGGGATGTACAGATATCCACCCGATCCGCAAGATGCACGATGTAGCTTTGAATTTTCACGTCTTCTTTCCGGTTCCGATCATACCGTACGTGGTGATGCCTGATGATCTGTGCCACACTATCGAAAATATCGCAGGCGGACAGCATCCGATATCCCATCAGACAATGCGGCTCGGGATTTTCGACATCCTCCCGCACGAGCATGTCTCTCTCCTGAACCGACAGCGCTCCGATGTCGTGAAGAGATGCCGCAACGATCAAATCGACCATTTGCTGGTCCTCCAGATTCATTTTTCTCCCGATATGATATGAAATTACTGCAACCCTTCTGTGGTGGGACCTCAAAAGATAGTTGAAACTGTCGATGGATTTTATCAGCGGAACAGCAAGCTCCCGAAAGGAGATTTTCTCCGATTGCTTCATACCGACCTCCTCACTGCACGCGAGATTCCGGAGATGCCGCGGAAATCTACGTCAACAAACACGGGACAAAGTCTTCTCCCGTTTTCCAAACATTTCCTCCTACTCGAACCGGAAGGACCGCAGAAACCGTTCCGCCACGCAGTCGTAATTACCCCGGAAGGAGAGGCCGTACCCGATCTGGAGGACGTGTTCCGTGGAGGTGGGGTCTTCCAGGATGCCCATGGCGAGGACCTTGAACTCTCCGGAACCGTCGTCCTGGTGGCGGGAAATGTGAAGGGTAAGAGCACACCCCGCCACGGTGACGGTACGGCTGTCCTCGGGATTGAGGAAGCCCAGAAGGGACTGCCAATCCTCCCTGGTTTCCCGGGTCACTCCCACCACCGCATCGGGATTGTCGTCATTTCCCGTATGCCATCCTCCTTCATCGAAGGTCCATTCTCGGGGCACCTCGAAGACCAGGCCGAACCGGCGTATCTCCTGCCAGGCCAGGCCGCAGTCCTCAAGATTGTCGGAAAGGGGCTCCGGGGTGGGAGTTATACGGTTCCCCAGAGGACTTTCCGAAGGTGCCGGAAAAGGCGCCGAGGTGGGAGAGGGCTGGGGTATCTCCGTGGGTACCGGCGGAACCAGGGTAGGAGAGGGCCTGGGGGCTTCCGTGGGTTCCCGCAGAGGCTCCGGAGTGGGGGAAGGCCGGGAAGGCTCTTCGGGCTTTCCGAGATAGACCTCCAGTTTCCTCACGTGTTCCCGCATCTGAGGATCGTCGTAGTATTCCAACCCCTGGCGGTATTTCTCCAGGGCCTCCTCGTAACGCTCCTTCTTCTGAAGCTCCGCCCCCTCCTTCCAGAGCTTTCGGGCATGTTCCTTCTTCTGGCGTTCCGACTCCTCGGCTTTGCGGAGATACTGTTCCAGAGTTCGTACATGTTCCTCTATTCGGGGATCTCCGTAATATTGCAGACCTTCCCGATATTTTTCCAGGGCTTCCCGATAGTATTTGTGCTCCTGCAGCTTGGCGGCCTGTTGCCACAATTCCTGGGCCTGGCGGTACTTTGCGGCAAAATCCTCCAGAGCTTTCAGACGCCGCCGGGTTTCGGCATCCTCCGCATAGCTCAAACTTTCCCGGTAGGATTCCAGAGCCTCTTCGAGCTTGCCCTCCCGGATCTGCTGCTCCGCTTCCTTACGAAGCTCCAAGGCCCGGGCCTGCCCCTCCTGATGCCGTTCCAGCTTCTCCCGAACCTCCCGGATTTGCGCATTTTCCGGGTCCAGCTTCTCCGCCGCAAGAATGCGGGAAAGGGCCTCGGAGTAGTTCCCCCTCTTCCAGGCCTCCTGGGATTGCGCTAAAAGTTCCTGAGCCCCCCGAGGATCCCGGAGCTGTTTCACGTGAAACAGATAGCTTCCCTCTCCCAGAAGATTTCCCCTGGGAGAGAGGATCTCCAGAGAGATGGCGGCACTTCCTTCGTCGTTGCGGTAGAGCGCCACGGTCTCTCCCGAGGTGCGCCCTTCGAAGAGCACTCCCCCTTCCGCCTTCCAGCGGTACGTCATGCCGGGATACCGGCGGCTTGTAATGCCCTTGAGATGCACCCGGTCCCCCGCCATGATCTCTTCGGATCCCTTCTTGTGGGGACTTCCCTGGGGAGTGAAGATTCCCAACAGTTCCACCCGCACCTCCAGGGGCACCACCGTAAGGCCTTTGCGGACTTCTGCGGTTTTCCCCTTGCTGTCCAGTACGGTGAGGGAAATCGAAATTTCTCCGGGAGCTTCCGCCTCGAATCGGGCGGTACCGCCGCTGGCCCGCACGTTTTCGCTCCAGGCGTAACGATAGGGAGGAGTTCCTCCGGTTGTCCGGGCGATCATTTGCAGAGTCTCCCCGGGCTGCAGAGTTTCCGCAAGCCCTTCCAATGCCACCGAAAGATCCGGCTCCCTGGGGGATAAGGGGCCTCCCTCCTGGGACTGCACCGCAAAGCTCAGGGTTCCGGAGCCCAGAAGGAGGTTATCCCCGTTGCGGGCCTCCACCGTGACCTCCGCAGTTCCCGCTTCGCTCCGGGAAAGAAGCACTTCCTGGGCGGTGGAAGCGGAATGCAGGGTGGTTCCCGCATTGACGCTCCATTGCCAGCGAACCTCCGAGGGCTCGGAATAATCCTTGAGGCTCGCGTAGGCCCCCACCTGTTCCCCCGTCAGGAAGGAGGAGCGCGTCTTCTCCTCCAGCCTATCCTTGCCCTGCCATTCCTGGCCCGGGCGGGTTATGAGAGCCCCCGTCACCTTCGTAAGAACCTCGTAGAGTTTCGGAGCGATCTCCAGGCTGGCCTCCCCCGCGTCAGCTCCGCCGGAGGTGATCCCGGAAGCCTTCACGGTGACCTTTTCCGCCTTTTTCGGAACGAAGGAGAAGTTCCGGCTGTCCCGAGCCTCGGCTCCGGAACGCAGTACATCCCCCTCGATTTCCCACCGGTATTCCAGGGTTCCCGCAGAAAGCTCCGGCACTTCCTCCAGGCGCACCTGCACGGTTTGCCCCACATAGGGCTCCGGAGGAAGCGCTTTCAGGGATATCTTGGGGAGTTCCACGGAAACCTCCAGAGGATCCGACTCCCCCGCTCCGGTTCCGTTATCGGTGCAGAGAAGCTGCACCCAGACTTTTTGGGAGCCCGGCTCCGTAAAGATCGCCGATGTTTTGGGGCCGGTGCCCCCCCCCGTAAAATCCACCTCCGGTACGGGATGCCATTCCACACGTATACCCGGAGGAAGGTTTTCGGCCCCTCCCTCCACCTGGGCCTCGAACTCCACGGGCTGGCCGACAACCACGGGACCCGTGCCTCCCCGTCGGCAGGTAACCCGAAAAGGCTCCGGCTCGAGGGAAAGAGAGGCGGTGGCACTCTGGCCTCCGCAATCCCGGACGGTACAGGAAACGTCCAGAGCCTCCCCGCAGGGAAGAGTAACCTTGGCTTCCCGGCCAAGGTCCTCGGTTACGCCCTTCCAGAGATATTCGTAACACCCCTGACCTCCCGAAACCCGAACCTTGAGGGTAACCACATTTCCCGACAGGAGCCGCCCTCCGGAAGAGGTCAGCTCCATCTCCAGGGGAAATTCGAACTCCTTGTTCTTCTTTTGAATAAAGGCTTTCGCCTCTTCGGGATCCACCCGGAAACGCTTCAAACAATTTTCCGCACACTCTCCGGAGGAGGCGATAAAGGCATGCCAGCAGCCGAAGGTTCCCACGGATATACAGGGGCCTCCCTTGGAGTCGGGGCCACACCTGGTTTCGGGAGCGTAAATTCCCGCGTTGGGAGGAGCCGCCCGAATGGCGCAGTTGCAGAGACAGTTGAGCAGATCTTTGATTTCCCCTTCGGAAAGCTCCGAAAAGGGGCGCACCGCCGGAGTGGGAGTGGGGAGTACGGGAGTAGCGGTGGCTTTCGGCGTGGGCTGAACATCCGGCTCCGGAGCGGAAGTAGGCGAAAGGGCGGGAGCAGGTTTCGGCGTGGGAGTAGGCTCCAGCGTAGGAATCGGTTCCGGAGTGGGGCTGGGTTCCAGAGTCGGAGTAACCCTAGGCGTGGCATAGTGAGCCCGGAATTCGTCGAAAGCCTGGCGCTCCTTCTCCCGGAGGGTGCTCAAAAATCCCTGGGCTTCCTCTTTTCGGACCTGCATATCCCCCTTGCTTTCCCACTGATAGAACCAGAGTTGTTCTTCCAGCTTCTTCGCTCCTTCCCGAAGGGCCTCGTAAGAGGCCAGGGCGAAGCGGATTTTGTAGATCCGCACCGCCAGAGTACGATCGAATCCCTCTTCCAGAGGAGCTTTTTTGATGGCCTCCAGGGTTTTCTCGGTTTTCCCCATGAGATTTGCAGTATCCCCGAGCATCTTCCGGGCCTGATACAGATCGAATTCGGGATTTCCCGTAAGGGGAGGAGCCCCGGTAAGGGGTTTCTGCAAAGGCTGGTCCCCGGTAACCGCCACGAAGGAAAGAAGAATCTGACCGCGAATCCGAAGCACCTCTTCGTAAGCTCCGAGATAGCGTTGCAAGGTCTTCATGGCCCGAATCCGCTGCTCCGTATCCGTGAGGGAAAAGAGCCTTTCCAGAAGGTTCGAGGAAGTCCCTTCGTAGTTCAGGACCGCCATACCTTCCTTTTCGATACCGAGCTTTCGGAAAACCTCCTCCATTCGCTTCAGCAGCGCGAAGGCCTCTTCCTTACCTCGGACAAGCTGCTTTTCCGCGGCGTGACGCTCCTCGAAGCTGAGGGTAATTCCCTCCGCAAAGACTGCCTTTACCTCTTTCCACTGGGTTGCCCGAAGAGTCATGAGTTTGCGAAGCACCCGCTTCACCTCGGGAGGAGCCTCATGGAGAGCCTGGTAGGAACCGTCCCCCGAGGGCTCGTCCACCCATGAAGGACCTTCCCGTTTCGGAATGCCTCCGAGGCTGAAGGCCTGGGCGAAATCGTCGATATCTCTGTTGGTCCTGCCCACTGCGGCGCAGACTTGGGCTAAGGGACCGTAATCCTGCATGATTAATGGTTTTCCCCCGTACACGGTGCTTTCCAAAACTTCCTGAAATCCCTTGCCGGAGAAGAGGTTCACCGAAGAGGCATACTCCTGGAGAAGTCCCGGATCCGAGTACTTCTTCACCCAGGCGAGAAGCCCCTGGATCTCCGCATCCCCTCCCGGAGCGAGCACCGCATCGAGAAAACCCGACACCGCCTGGGAGCGCCCGGCAAAACGGTTGATCTCCGTGGTGATTCCCGTCAATTCCCCCGCCTCGCTGAAGGAGGCCCCCAAATAGAGCACCTCCATCTGATGGTCGAAGAGCACCGCGGAGGTAACGGAAACCGCGGATTCTCCCAGGGCCGCCATCAGGGCGGGCATGGCCGTTTCCGGCACCACCAGGTACATGATGGCTTTGGAAAGGGCCTCGCTATCCCCCTCCACGATTCCCGCATAGAAGGCGGTGGCGATCATACCGTAATAGGTGTTCTGGGCCAGAGTCTTGCCCAGCAGAATCGCCAGCTCCGCATCGCTCTTCGCCTGCCGTACGTCCCGAAGCACATCCGCCCACATGGCGGCGGAACCGAGCACGTCCATCACCTTCAGCCCCGTGCTCCGGCTCTCCTCGACAATATCTCCCATAAACTCCGTCTGAGGCGTTCGGAAGGTATCCAGGGCCTGGAGGGCGGGAATCTCGGTGGCTCCGATTTCCAGAAGGGCTCCGTATTTCCGCATCAGGCTCCGGCCGAAATCGGTCTGCTCCAAATAGTTTCTCGCCTTCTCCCGGAGACTCTTGGGGGTTTTCTCCATTTCCATCAAGGCTTTTTCGGACTTTTGCATTTCCTCCAACAGCCCCGTCTCGTTGGCGGATTCCAGAATTCCCAGGGTTCTCAAAGCGTTTTGGGCATCCTCGGGATAGGCATCCCGGAGGGTTTCGAAATCCCGGGCAAGTCTTTCGAGAGAACTTTGCCGGGATTTCCCGGAAGGATCCTTGCAAATCCGTTCCGCCTCGCCCCTAAAGGCGAGTTTTCCCATTTGCTCCAGGGCCCGGGCGGCATTTTCTCCCAGAACCCTCATCTCCTGGGGCGTGGGATCTGTACCGAACTCCGCCGCCCAGGCCTTGCGGAAAGCCTCTCCCCGGAGATTCCGGAATTTCCGGGCAAGCTCCAGGGCCCGCTTCACTCCGGGATCCGAAAGCACCGGATCCTGAGCCCAACTCTCGGAGGCCGCTCCGGAGGTTCGGGCAATGCTGTCACCCCGTTCGAGGTATTTTAAAATTTTGCCTCCCAGATCCTCGGGCTTGAACTGATCCGCCTTGTCCAGCACCTCCGTCTTGAGGTGCTTCGCCATATCAAAACATCCTCCCGAAGCGGTTTCCGCCTTGGCCTTGTAGAAATCCATCTCCGGAAAGAAGGCGGCGTAGTGTTTGAGCAACTCCGGATCCACCGTATCGATATTCCGGAGATTTCCCTTTTCGGTAAAGAGCTTCTCGTACTCCCCCCGCCGGGTGGCGAACTCCCGAATCCGGGCAAGCCGTTCCGCCATGGCAAGCTCTCCCGGCACGTCCCCCCGCCCCTTCTCCACCGCGAAGGAAACGAGGTTCCCCGAAGCGTCCAGAGGAACGAAACGATTCAGATTGCGCCGGGCCCAATCCTTTCCCGCCTCGCTCTCGAAGACATGAGCCTCCCCTTCGTGCCCCTCCGCGGTGATCACCACGTCGAAATCTCCCAGGGCAAGCCCCTTGTCGGAAGCTCCGAGATCCTGCAAGGTCTGTTGTGCACATCGGCTCTGCAGCTCCCCGGTCACCTGGGCATCCACGCCGAATACGGTGTAATCCGCATCCATGGCGATAGTGGGATCCCCTCCGGTCCAGGAACCGATATCCCCCACTCCGTAAAGGCTTCGGGCGCTTTCGGGATGCTGTGCCGCGTACTCCCCGAAGGCCTTTCTGCGGCTTTCCAGAAGAATCTGGCGCACCTTTCCCTGGGCTACCCTCTGCCGGGCCTCGATGTTCTTGGCGTACCCCCCGAGCTGGGGAATCTGCCCCGCCTTGAGGGCCGCATCCAGAGCCCGCATGGATTCGATGGCGGGAAGCTCCGGATTCGCCTTCTTTACGGCACCGAAAAGATCCCCGGGACTCTGGCCGTCCCAATTTATAACCGCCTCCCCCACCTTGAAGAGCACCTCCGGCGAAGGGGCGGCAGCGCCGGAGCCGGAGGGAAAGAGAAGGAGCTCTCCTAGGAAAAGGAATAAAAAAGACAGGGAAAGCAAGAAAGACAGAAAAGGCAGGGGAAAAAAGCTTTTGACCCTTCGTTGCTCCACATGTTCACCGCAGCGGCACATATCTCTCATCCTCCCTTGAAATACTCCGAATTTCTTCAAAAGGCCATGTTGTTCATGCCCTCAGGGAATAAACAACAAATAAGCACCATTTGGTTAAGAGTATAGCATGATAGAGAAATCTTGGGCGAAAAAGAAAACGCAAAAACCCCTTCAAAATTTCGAGGAAAAGCATATTCGAGGGTGTGTCCCTTTTCGTTTACCGGAAAGGGGAACGTGTAGTGTCTTGGATTTTTCGCAACCCCTTACAATTACTGGGATTGTGGATAAATTTCGCCGAAGTCGGAAGAAGAAGGGCCCCTTTCTAGGGAACTCCAAAACATCCAAGCAAACATTTGAGATGGAAATTCTCAGCAGATGAGGGGTTGACCTTCACACAGTGGGAAAGAGTATATTTCTTTTAGAATCGAAACAACTTTCGGAAAAGAACACAAACCCCTCCCCCCGCTCTGCAGGGAGGAAGGAATTTTAAGGGAGGTGCTGCAAGATGTCCATGGAATCGGCAGTGGCGTTCTACGAGCGATTGGAAAAAGATACCGCGCTCCAGGAGAAGCTGAAGGAATTGAACGCCAAGGAGAACATCGAAAGGCACGTGAAGGGTGAACTTGGATACGATTTCACAGCGGAGGAAATGCAGAAGGTCATTTTCGAGCGGAATCCCGATATTTCCGAAGAGGAGCTGGAGGCTGTGGTAGGGGGAAACGATTACCTTATTCTGGGGCTTGTCATTGCGGGGGGCCTTGCCATTGGCACCGCAGCAGGCATCACTGTGGGGGGACTTATCGCTTTTCCTGTCCTGGCGGCTGTGGCGGCCTGATGGCAGCACGCGAACACATGAGGGCGGAGGAGCTCTCATAGTACGAGGCGGTGCGGCCCAAGGAGATATGGGGAATCGGGTACGGGAAAAACACCTTTATTACTCCAGAGAAGTGTGAATTTTACACAAAGGGGTTCCTTAGGAAGGCATGCTCGCGTAATCGGGTGACGGCATCGCGGAGTACATCCGAAACACATGGATGAAAACCGCCTCGGTCTTCTCGCGCGCCTCCGCCTCTGAATAGGCCTCGGGCAGGGCGATGCCTTCCTTGATCAGGCGGCGGTGCGACGCGGTATCCAGATTCCACCGTCTAAACTTTTCCATCTCTCCCTGTTCCTCGCTGATCACCACCGCCGTTTGGGTCTGGCACATCCACTCGATCTAACGGCGGCGGTACTGTTCATCCTGCTCGTCCCCAACCGAGGACAGTTTCCTCTCCAGCTCTCGGATTCTCTCGTTCCAGTAGAATTCGATCAACTTGTGCATGCGAAGGCAGGTAACCTTATCTGTAGGTTATCCTAGGGTTGTTTACAAAAAGCAGGACATTTCGGAAGATAGAGAGGAGGTTTAGAGGAGAAAGGAGATAATGTCCTTGCAAATTCACAAACGAACCAAATTAACTCCGGAGCAGCGAAAAGAGATTTTCTCTCGTCGCTACGAAGACAATGTTCGCGTGGCGGTGCTCGCCGAGGAATACCATGTTTCACGGCCCACCATCTACAAAATACTGGCTCGCGGCCGGAAGCGGGATTTTTCCGTTCATAACAGCACCAATGCCCGCTTTCGCAATCTTCGGTGGGGAATGAAACGCCTCTCCAAGATCGAAAAAGATATCGAAGATAAGCTGAAGAAGAAAGCGAAGCGCTATAACAAGAACTATCCCGGAGAGATGGTCCATGTGGATTGCAAACGCCTTCCCCTTCTGGAAGGACAGACTCAGAAATCACCCCGGGAATATCTTTTCATAGCCATAGACGACTTCAGCAGGGAACTCTTTGCGGCCATTCTGCCCGACAAGTCCGCCGCCTCGGCGGGCAGGTTCCTGGAGCAGGTACTGGAAGAATGTGCCTACACCGTTGAAACCATCTACAGCGATAACGGTAGAGAATTTCGGGGAAATCCGGAACACCACGCCTTTGCGGGATTATGCCTGCATAACGGAATCGGCCAGAAGTTCACACGCCCCGCAACGCCTCGTACCAACGGGAAAGCCGAATGGGTAATTCGGACTATCATGGAGATGTGGCACGATAAGGAACACTTCCAGTCTCCGGCACATCGTAAAAACTCGCTCATTCGCTTCGTTAACTATTACAACTGGGTAAAACCTCATAGATCTCTTGAGAATGCTACTCCGGGAGAGGCCTTATGCTCTTACTTTTTTCCGGAGTTTTTGTAAACAACGCTTGCTTTTCCTACAGATTATGTCATCATAAGTAAAAAGAAGAAATGTATTCTCTATATCGAGATGAAGCGCACAAAACATGGACGGAAGGATATCGTTAGGCAGTTGTTGGGAGCACAATGCTTCATGAAATATTGCCAGGAAGTTGGCAAGGGTTTCTGGGACGAAAAAGACTTTCTTAATGATTATAAGAGTTGTTTCGTCAGTATCAGCCATACTACAAGCATTCCAAAGAAAAAAACCCGTATTACCAGGAGTGCCGAGCATCACGATACTCCCGAAAAAACCCTG
Source organism: uncultured Aminiphilus sp. (assembly GCA_963666395.2). Classification (GTDB taxonomy): domain Bacteria; phylum Synergistota; class Synergistia; order Synergistales; family Aminiphilaceae; genus DAIPKP01. The sequence continues at coordinate 2,976,893 of CAXXQU010000001.1, read as the reverse complement.
AAAATCGACCGGCCTCATTATCTTCAGTTCAACAAACTGATTGGATTGGGAGTCTGAAAAAGCTGAGAAACTCTCCTTCGGATACACATCTCAAGCCCTGCAAATCATCAAAATTTTCACTATGCACCTCCGAAAAAGGACCTCCACACAGCGTTCCCAGAGATGGGCATGAGAATCCACGTGATCTCCGCATTTCCAGGGAAAAGGCGTTATGCGGAAAACCCGCTTGACAGGCCACATCAGAAGGAGTACAAACTTATATACATGTTTAAATTTAAGATTTCGGCGGAAAAGCCAGAAAGGAAGAAAGAATCAGCATCATTCCGGATTTTCTGATATAAAAGTCCTGCCTCATGGTCATCCCCGGCAAGCTTTTCACCATGCAAAGAAAGCTCTCCCATGCGGCACGGTTATGCCATGCTTTGGGGGAGTGCGCACGCAAAATCCTTCGATGTATCGAAATGCCCGAAGTTCCTGTTATGAACGATCCGGCACAAGGGGCGCTCCCTCGGGTTCGCCCGTTCCAAAAAATCTCCGGGACATCTACCCATACCCCGAAGAATGCAAAACGGCTACATTCACTACTACAGAAGGAGATGAATTCCATGCAATCCCGTAAGAGTATGTCCATGTTCACTATCTGTATGATGACCGTGGCGGCGGTGGTAAGTCTTCGAGGCCTTCCCATGATGGCCAAGGAAGGTCTTTCCATGATTTTCTACATTCTTTTCGCCACGGTTATGTTCTTAATACCCGCCTCCCTGGTGGCGGCGGAGCTTGGAGGAGCTTTCAGCGGCAAGGGAGGCGGCGTCTACACCTGGGTGAAGGAGGCCTTCGGTTCCCGTTGGGGATTTACCGCCATCTGGCTTCAGTGGATTCAGAACGTGGTGTGGTATCCCACGGTGTTGGCCTTCGCCGCCAGCGCTCTGGCCTACCTCTTCATGAAACCGGACCTGGCAAGCAATGGGGTCTATACGGGGGCCGTCATTCTGGCATGCTATTGGGGAGCCACCTTCATCTCTTTGGCTGGGGCGGATGCGGTCCGATCGGTGACGAAATACGGCGTGTTGGCGGGAACCGTGTTGCCGGGGCTTCTGATTATCGCCCTGGGGTTGCTCTGGGTGATTCAGGGAAATCCTCTTCAGTTTCTTGCAACCACCTCCGGGGACGTGCATGCCCATGCCCGGTTCTTCCCCCATATTACCGGCTTGGGAAGCGTGGCCTTTCTCGCGGGAATTATCCTGCTCTTTGCAGGAGTTGAGGTTCAGGCAGTGCACGCCAACGAGATGAAGGATCCCGGCAAGGAGTACCCCGCCAGCATGTTCCTGGCGGCGGGAATTATCTTTCTTCTCTTCCTGCTCGGTTCTTTGGCGGTGGCGGCGGTGATCCCCGCGAAGGAGATCAGCCTCACCGCAGGTCTGATGCAGGCCTTCCATCTGCTTCTGGGAAAATTCCATCTTGGATTCCTTACCCCGGTGATAGGATTGTTGCTTGCTTTCGGGGCCATCGGAGGCGTGATGTCCTGGATCAGCGGACCCAGCCGGGGGCTTCTGGAAACCGCCCGGCAGGGAGAACTCCCCCCGGTTATGGCAAAGGTGAACAAGAAGGGCGTACAGAGCACCATTTTGCTTATCCAGGCAGTGGTGGTGAGCCTCCTGGCGGGGCTGTACTTCATCATGACCGACGTCAGCGTGGCCTTCTTCGTTCTCTCCGCCATGACCGCCACGCTCTATCTGGTGATGTACATCCTCATGTACTCCACCGCCATCAAGCTTCGCATTACCCGGCCGGACCTGCCCCGATCCTACAGGATTCCCGGAGGTGTTCCAGGCATGTGTGCCGTGGCGGGACTGGGATTGGTTGGAGTGACCTTCTCGCTACTGGTGGGCTTCTTCCCTCCCACCAACCTTCCCGTGGGCAATCCGGTTCTCTACGTTGGGCTGGTCGCCGGTGGCCTGGTGCTCTTCACGGGGATGCCCCTGCTGATCAACGCCCTGAAAAAACCCGATTGGAAGCAGGAAAGCAAGGCCTGAGAATTTTCAGCAATCCGTTAAGGTGATCCTTTACTTTTTACAACCTATTATTTTAAAAATAATAAGGAGGAATTTCGAATGCCGCTACACATAAAGAAAACCGTACAGAACGGCCTCTTGGATGACCGCTATGCGGCCAGCGATGCGGAGGCCGCAGTTCCCCGGTTCCATTTTCCCAAGGATCAGCGAGATCCGAGGCACGTATACCAGTTGGTGCACGACGAGCTGATGCTGGACGGCAACTCCCGGCAGAATCTTGCCACATTCTGCCAGACCTGGGTGGATCCGGAGATCCACAAGCTCATGGACGAGTGCGTGGACAAGAACATGATCGACAAGGACGAATATCCCCAGACCGCGGAGCTGGAATCCCGCTGCGTCCACATGCTGGCGGATCTGTGGCACTCCCCCGAGGCCGAGCAAACCCTGGGCTGTTCCACCACCGGGTCCAGCGAGGCCGCCATGCTGGGAGGCATGGCCCTGAAGTGGCGCTGGCGCAAGAAACGGGAGGCCGAAGGGAAGCCCACGGACAAGCCCAACCTGGTCACCGGCCCCGTGCAGGTCTGCTGGCACAAGTTCGCCCGTTATTGGGACGTGGAGTTGCGGGAGATTCCCCTGGAGAAGGGGCGGCTTCTCATGAACCCCGAGGAGGTTCTCAAGCGTTGCGACGAGAACACCATCGGGGTGGTCCCCACCCTGGGAGTGACCTTTACCTGCCAGTACGAGCCCGTCAAGGAAATCAGTCATGCCCTGGACAAGCTCCAGAAGAAGACGGGACTGGACATTCCCATTCACGTGGACGCCGCCAGCGGCGGGTTCCTGGCCCCCTTCGTGGATCCGGATCTGGAGTGGGATTTCCGCCTCCCCCGGGTGAAATCCATCAACGCCTCGGGGCACAAGTTCGGCCTCGCCCCTCTGGGGGTGGGCTGGGTGCTCTGGCGCAGCAAAGAAGATCTGGATAAGGATCTCATCTTCTGGGTCAACTATCTGGGGGGCAATATGCCCTGCTTCGCCCTGAACTTCTCCCGTCCGGGAGGCCAGATCGTGGCACAGTATTACAACTTTCTCCGCCTGGGCCGGGAGGGATACCGCCGGATTCACCAGGCCTGCTACGACACCGCCCAGAAACTGGCGAAGAAGATCGGAGCCATGGGGCCCTTCGAGGTAATCTACGACGGCAAAGGGGGCATTCCCGCTCTGAGCTGGAGCCTGAAGGAGGGAACATCTCCGGGCTTCACCCTCTACGATCTTTCGGATCGTCTCCGCAGCCGGGGATGGCAGGTGGCGGCCTACTCCATGCCTCCTCACAGGGAGGATCTGGTGGTTATGCGCATTCTGGTGCGCCACGGATTCAGCCTCGACCTGGGAAATCTCTTTTTAGAGGATCTCCAGCGTTGCCTGGACTACTTTAAAAAGAACCCCGTAACGGTCTCCCTCACGGAAAGCGAAAGCGGAGGATATAAGCACTAGGTCCTCGGAAGAGGAAATGGAAAAACCCCGGAGGTCTCGAAAAGAAATTTTTTCGAGACCTCCGGGGTTTTCGTTTCAGAAAAATCCCTATTCGATTTTCCTCTTCAAGGAAAACGCTTTCTATCCCTTGGCTTTCTCGTAGGGCCAGCCCACCACGCCGCCTTCGAGAATGGCGATCTTGTCGAATCCCTTCGCCCGGAGCACCGTCAGGGCGTCCCATCCCCGGAGGGAAATTTTGCAGAAGGCGATGATTTCCTTGTCCCTGGGCAGCTCCTCCGCCCGGGTCCAGAGGGCTCCGAGAGGAATGTGCACCTGATTGTCGTAGGGAAGCTTGCCCTGAAGCTTGATTTCCGACTCCGTCCGCACGTCCAGGAGCACGCAGTCCTCGTTCCGCTCCATTTTTGCCGCCAGTTCCCGGGGAGAATAGGAAGCCATAAGCCCTTCTATTTTGTTTCGCAGCACGTTGGCGGTCTGTGTCATGGGATCCAGGGCGGTGGCATAGGGGGGAGCGTAGGCGAAATCCGTATCCGCCAGGTCATCCACCGTAAGTCCTCCGGTGATGGCGGTAACCAGATCGTCCACCCGCTTGTCCACCACTCCGGGGCCGAAGATTTGCCCTCCCAGAATGCGTTTGGTGGTTTTATCCGCCACGATCTTGATAACCATCCAGGCGGCACCGGGCATAAAGTGGGGAATGTCCGCGGCGGTGACCGTTATGGAGATGGGATCGAAACCTTCCTTGCGGGCCTGATCTTCGTTGAAACCCGTACGCCCCACGGTGTACTCGAAAAACTTCATGATCGCCGTTCCGAGAACTCCCTTGAAGGTGATGCCCCGCTCCATAATGTTATCCGCGATAACCCGGCCTTCCCGGTTTGCGGAGGAACCCATAGGCTGGCGCACACCCTTTCCGGTAAGAATATGCCGCACCTCCACGCAATCCCCTCCGGCATAAATATGAGGATCGCTGGTGCGCATATATTCGTCCACCGCCACGCCGCCGCAGGGACCGATGTCGAGCCCCGCCTCCTTGGCCAGATGAATGTTGGGACGCACTCCGATGGCGAGAAGCACCATGTCCGCGGGAATAGTACGCTGATCCGTCCTCACTCCGGTAAGCACCGAGTCCTGCCCGAGGATCTCCAGGACCTTCTCTCCCCCGTAGAAATGCACGCCCTTGGCCTTGAGTCCCCCCAGAAGCCGGGAACCGAATTCTTCGTCCAGCATATTAGGCAGAGGCCAGGAGAGAAGATCCACCACGGAGACTTCGATGCCTCGGGCCACCAGAGCCTCCACCACTTCCATGCCGATAAGCCCCGCTCCCACCACCACCGCGCGCTTCACGTTGCCGCTGTCGATGGCGGCCCGCATGGCCAGGGCATCGCTCAAGGTCCAGAGGGTGAAAACCGTGCCGAGTTCGATTCCCGGAAGATCCGGCTTGATGGGGGATCCTCCCGTGGCGATCACGAGATCGTCGTAGGGGAAGCGCTTTTCCACCGCCATCTCCAGATCCACCGCCACCACTTCCTTCTTTTCCCGGTCAATGCGAGTTGCCATGTGCCGGGTAAGCACGTCGATCTTCTTGACGTTCCGGAAGAAGCTTTCATCCCGCACCACCCCTATGGGGGTGCACATGAGGTCTTTATATTCCTTCACGACTCCCTCGATGTAGTAGGGAAGACCGCATCCCGCATAACTGAGATAGGGCCCCTTTTCGAGAATGAGAATCTCCGCCTCCGGATCCAACCGGCGAAGACGGGCCGCCGTCTTGCCTCCGCAGGCCACGCCGCCGATAACTACCACTTTTTTGCTCACGCACCCTCACTCCTCTCAACATATCGAAAGAGATAGCATCTACTTTATTCCACATACCGCTTGGGGTATAGTATGCGCTTTTTTTCGCTTTTGCGCAACCCGAAAAATATTTTTTTCTCCAGAAGTTGCTTCTTTCCGGAAAGAATATGACATACCCGAATTTTTCCCATATCTTTTTCTGCGCCTTGACAGGATTCTCCCTATCGTGCTACCCTACCCTCGCTTGCTTTGTGATGACACTCTAACTTGATAAAGCAACACTGGAGGGCTGCTTCTATGTTCGCACCGCACAAAGATCTTTCTCCCGCCATGCTGGATAAAAACGAAAACCCCTTCTTCCTTCCCCCTTCTTCCCGGGAAGAGCTGCGGGAACTTATTTCACGCCTGGAAATCAACCGCTATCCCGATCCGGAATACGGGAAACTCCGGCATGCTCTGGGAGAGGCCTACGGCATTCCCCCGGAAAACATCGTGGTGGGCAACGGAGGAGACGAAATTCTCTGGCTTCTCGTGGTGGCCTTCACGCAGCCCGGGAACACCGTGGCGTACCCCAACCCATCCTTTTCCGAATATGCTCACCTTCGAAAAGTTTTTTCCCTTAAAGAAAAAACCTTCGGCTTCACTCTTTCGGGAAACCGCTTTATTCCTCAAGAGGAGGAGCTCTTCCGGATTCTCCGGGAGGATGATCCCCGGCTGGTTCTTCTGGATTCTCCCAACAATCCCACGGGAACCCCCCTGGATCCGGAATTTCTTGTTCAGGCCGCCTTATCCACAAAGGCTCCTCTTCTTGTGGACGAAGCCTATGCGGATTTTCACTCCTCTTCCATGCTGGAATTGTGGAAAACCAGGGACCTTCCGCAAAACATGCTCTTCCTGCGCACTCTTTCCAAGGCCTGGGGTATGGCGGGACTCCGTCTGGGTTTCGTAGTAGGCTCCAGGGAGATGGTGGATAAACTCAACGCCATTCGCAGCCCCTTCAACGTGAACGTCTTTACCCAGCAGGCTGCGGTGCTGCTGCTGCGACATCGGGAGTGGGTGGAGGGACGCATTCTTACCATTCAGTACACCCGAAACGCCTTCATTACCGAGGTGAACCGGCTTTCCCGGTGGCAGGCCTTCGAAAGCTGCGCCAATTTCGTTCTCCTGAAGACGGATCACTCCGAGGAGACTCTGAAAGAGGCTTTCGGGGAAGCCCGAGTGCAGGTACGCTCCCTGAACCTTCCCTGGGAGGGCACCTGGATCCGCATTACCGTAGGCACCGAGGAGGATATGCAACGGGTTCTGGAGAGCATGAAAGATCTGGAATAGGGATCCGGGAGCGTTTTTATCGATTTCGCGGTTTCTTTGAGAAAACCATGGACCTGTTCTCCGGAAGCAGAACGTGCTACATTTGGAAACATTCAACGAGAACGATCCACCATATTCTTAAGGAGGTAATCGCATGAAACGCCTGTTCGGCACGCTCCTACTGCTCCTCTTCGCCCTGATCCCTCCTCTGGCGGAGGGAACCGAAAAGGAGGAAATCCCGGAGGGGCTCTCCCGAGGAAGCGTTCTGCTTTCCTATTTTCAGGATACCGAGATGGACTTCCAGCTCCTTCGAAGTCTGGGAGCCAATGTTACGGGAGGAGGAACTCCCGGAGAGATTCTTCTGGCCGCCAAAAGTATCGAGGATGGAAACCCCGCTTCCTGGTCCGCCGCCTTTCTCGCCCTGGCGGAACGGGTGGAGGCGGACGGGAAGGCCCGACTTGAGCGGGGACATAACATCAGTGCGGGGGAGAGCCTGCTTCGCGCCGCATCCTACTACCGCGCGGCGGAGTACTACGGCGATCCCCTTTCTCCCAAAACCGCCCAGTGGGGCATGCAGTGCCGAAAAACCTTTCTGGAAGGAATGCGACTCTCCCCCTGGAAGATCGAACCCATCTTTCTTCCCTTCGGAGAGGACTTTCTGCCGGCATACTTTCTCTCCTCCCCTCACGAAAAAGGACCTCGCAAAACCCTCATCGCCCAGAGCGGATTCGACGGCACCGCGGAGGAGATGTACTTCGCCCTGGGCGAGGCCGCCCTCCGACGGGGATACAACGTGCTTCTCTTCGAGGGCCCCGGACAAGTGGGAAAGCGCCGCTTTCACCCGGATTCCACCTTCCTCCCCGATACGGCTCCTCCTCTGAGGGCCGTGGTGGATTACGCCCTTTCCCGCCCCGAGGTGGACCCCGAAAAGATCGCCCTCTACGGAGCCAGCTTCGGAGGCTACTTCGTCCTCTCCGGCGCGGTGGGAGAAAACCGCCTGGGAGCCCTCGTGGCAGACTCTCCCATTATGGATGCGGGGGAATACTTCTACGCCGCCGTGGGGCCCAAGTTCATCGAGAGATTCCAGAGCCAGGATCTGACGGTGGAGGAAATCCGAGAGCTTCCGAAGGAGGAACTTCCCCCGAAATACCGCTTCTCCCTGCTGGACCTCTGTATCCGCTACGGAAAACCTTCGATAAAGGCCACCCTGGAAGCCATGAAGGACTTTCGTGTGCCCGAGGACCGCATTCGATCTCTCGAAATGCCCGCTTTGGGCATGGTGAGCGAGAAAGAAGGAACGGTTCCACTGAACCAGGCGAAACGCTTCGCGGAACTCGCCCCCCGGGGAAATCTCCATATCTTCGAGGAGAAAGAGGGAGCCAACATCCACTGCCAGCTCGACAATATGCCCCTCTCCTGGGCGGTGGCCCTGGACTGGCTGGATGAACAGTTCGAGTAGAAAAGAACATCCGGGAAAGTATCTTCCGGTTTCCCGGCAGAGATAAAAGCGAGGGGCTTCCCGTATGGAAGCCCCCCGCTTTACGTCGCAACGATACCATCCTCATCTTATCGGCATGGTTTCGAGCATCCTATCCGAGGCTCCTTTTCTGTTGTCCTCGCAGGGCCAGAAGATCCAGGCACACCAGAACCGCCAGAATCGGAAAGACCCGGGAATATCCCAAAAGAGCCCCCAGCTTGGCCACTCCCGGAGGAATCAGAAAGAAACCGATTCCCCAGAAAAGATAGAAGACCCCGGAAATCGATCCCTTCAGAGAATCCGGCATCGTCTCGTTCAGCAGGGTCATGGCGGAAACGCAGAACATTCCCAGCCCGAAACTCGCGAAAAAGAGAAGGATCAACACCGCTTTTCCATGCAGCTCCATAAAGGGAGCCAACCCCAGCGTCACCAGCCCCAAACCGAGGTACATGGTGCCGTACCGTCCTCTCGTGTCCGATCTTTTTCCTCCCACCACCTGGGCTACGCTGAGGGCCACGTAGAAGAGGGCGAAAAAGAGGGATACTCCGGTTTGGGAAAACCCCTTCTCGCTCAGAAGAACTCCGGGAACGATCGTCAGAAAGAGGCCGTAACTCCCGCCGTACAGACATATTCCTCCGAAAAGGGCGGGCATCCGAAGCTTGCGTATGGCCCGCATCATATCCCGGTAACTTCCCCGGTCCTCTGCCACTTTCCCGCAGGAAAGGCCGGGGTTTTTCACGAAGAGAGCCACCGTTACCGCCCCGAGGAACCCCGTGGCCGCATAAAACAGAAACGCCTCGTTGCCGCTCCAGATCCGGCACGCATAGATGCTCAGAATGCCTCCGAGGGTCAATCCCAAGTGGAAAGAAGCGTTGTACTTTCCGATGCGTTCTCCCTTGGAATCGGGAAAAAGAAGAGAAAGTAGCGCCGGAGCCAGAGCCCAGGCGGGAATCTCTCCCAATCCCTGCAACACTCTTCCTCCAAGAAAACCCCAGATGCTTCCAGCCTTGAAGTACAACAATCCCGTCAGGCAGGAAATCACATATCCCCCCACGAGAAAGAGCTTGTATCCCCAGAGATCTCCCCCGTATCCCACGGGAAGCTGCAGCAGCACGAAGGAAATCGCGAAGGCCGACGCGAGATATCCCACGTACTCCATGGAATGGGATACCTGCATAACCCGGCCGGGAAGAAGAGCCACGATGAGTCCCACTCCCACCATCTGAATAAAAGCCGCCCCGCAGAGGGCCGCAAAGGACGTATTCTTTTCCATGAAAAACACCTTTCTTCTTTATCTGCACACCCCATCAGTGCCTCTGCAAAACACGAAGAGGCCTGCTCGGTCCATCGAAACGACAAGTTTCACTCAACTAGAAATTTGCCGGAGGGGGAGGGGAGAGAAAGAAAAAAGACATGGATTTTCTCCTTCCGGGTATTCCGGAAACGCATTCCCTGTCGGAGTACCCTATGGGTGGAATAAATGACTCTACAAGTATACACCGAAAAGATTATTCAGGTCACGACAAAATTCGGTACTTCAAGACATGTCTCGAACCCTTATCTCATTTTGGCCTGCCGAGTCTTTGCAAGAAAGGCGGATTTTTCGAAAAATCGGCATTTTGAAGAGAAAATTCGAAGGTTCGAGAATTTCAAAAAAGCGTAAAGCAATAGATCTTTCCTGACTATAAAAATTCGCTTCCGGAAAACTGCGTCATGTACTCCCACAATCCCATTCCGTGGAAACCATGAAGAAAATGCATTTCCTACAACAAACTCCGCAAAGTCTTGGTAAAAAAATTTTTTTACCCGACTTCGGCGAAAGTTATTCACAAACCCAGTAGCCACAAGGGTTCATGGAAAAGCGAAGGCACTACATTATCCCCTGGAGGGAATGCAGCGCCTTCGCTTCTTTCTCTTTCAGCTTTTTTGAAAAGAACCGCTCTCTAGTCCTTTGGCATCCCTTCCCGGAAACGGTGGCGGTACCGGGAGAGGGACAGGATCTCCCTCGGAGTGGTGGAATAGGGAATCCCCAGGCTTTTGAGCAGCTTCTTCGCATGAGAAGAAAGCTTCCGGGGAAAGCGGTAGAGCTTTTTCGTGCTCGTGTCCCGGATAAGGGTGGACCGGATATCCAGAAGAGCCTCCCGGATCTCCCCGGGGCTCATGGCGGTTTTCTGCTGGAGGAGCACCCGTTTCTCCAGATGACGCTGAGCCGCAAAGGTGAGATACTGCAAAGCCACATGTCCCCGAATCCTCGATTCGGTCCAGTGGAAGATGGGGCGGATACGGAGGTGGTGCTTCTTGATGCGGAAGCTCTCCTCGATACGCCAGAGAGAGCGGTAATGGGAAAGCACCTCCCGAATCTCCTCCTCCGTGGTGAGGGGCAGATCCGTGAGGATGCCGAAAAGCCCGTCCCAGCGGGCTTCCGAAGCGATCTTCTCCTCGTCCGGCTCGTAGGAATGCCCTTTTTCTCCATGTGCCACCTTCAAATATCTGTTGCTCCCCCGCTGGGAAAGAAGCTGCTTTTCCGGAATGGTCTTTTTCTTGTTCAGTTTTTTGAGCAGCTTCTCCAGAGACTCCTCCCGGTCCCGGGCGTTCTTGGCCGCCCGTTTGGAACTCCAGGTCACCAGAAGGTTCTGCCCGTCCTCCCGCGAAAAGATCTGGTACTCCAGGCTTTCCTTTGTGTTCTTTTCCCCAAGAGGGGTGTAGGATGAACGGTCCAGAATGGCCTCCTTCTCCGAGGCCTTCATGCTCTTGAGCCGTGCCCCGAGAACGAAGTGGAGTCCCTTCTCCTTCAACGCCTCAAGTCTGGCACAGGAGAACATCCCCCGGTCCGCCGCCACCACCCCGGTGCTTCCGGAATAGCGTTCGCGTCTCCAGGCGGCAACGAACTCCTGGAAGGCGGCTCCCTCCCAGGTCTTTCCCGGAAAGAGCCGGTACCAGAGGGGCAACCCTTCGGGAGTGGCGGCCAGAGCCAGCACTACCTGGGTCTCCTTGACCTTGTCGTCCTTGCTGAACCCCTTCTGCCGGAGCTCGTCCTCCTCGAAGCTCTCGAAGTACAAAGTGGTGACATCAAAAAGCATGAGGGTGGGCCTCTCCGGGAAAAGCCCCTCCGAGGAGGAGCGCACCAGCTCCTTCAGCCGGTCCTCCTTCTTGGCCAACGCATCCAGCAACCGATAGATCCGGTCCAGAGAGGTTTCGGAGGCGCAATGCTTCTCCAGCCAAGCTGCCATACCCCGTTTGCTCGAAGGAAAGGCCAGAGAAGCCCCGAGACACTGTTTCAGAAGATGGTATTTGTTGGTGTCCCGAGGAGCCCGGGTAAAAAGCTTCTCCAGGCCGAAAAACTCGAAAAGGTACTCCGCCGCCAGAAAAGGCCCCTCTATGACATCCTCCTCGTTCTCCAGAACCGAAGCCCGGAGCAGAAGGGAATCCTCCACGGGAACCTCAATCTCAGCGGCTTCCATCTCTGCCGCCTTCGTTCCGGATTCTCCGAAAAGAGTCTTCTGCTGGGGAATCGCCTCCCGCCTCTCCTCCTCCAGCTTCTCCATGATCTGGGCAGCAAGGGATTTGAGCTCCTCCATCTCCTTCTCGTCCTGTGCCACGCCGATATGCTGAACGATACGCTGGGAAACGGATTTGCCGTTGCGTTTGGATTCCACGATCTGTACAGTCTTTCGGGGACTGTTGGGTGAGGACTTCGTTCGGATATACATACCGAAAAGCATACCGTAAAACCCACAATGCGTCAACTAACAAAAATATTAGGCACTACAATTTTGAGAATCCGGAAGAATGCACAATGAAAAAACGCCAAGCCCTATGGTTACAGGGTTTGGCGTTGATATGCCTTTTGGGGAGAGCCGGGGTTTTGTAACAAAGCGCCGAAGTCGGGAAGAAAATGCATTTCCTACAACAAACTCCGCAAAGTCTTGGTAAAAAAATTTTTTTACAATAGGAAACAGTGAAAGTGACCCGCCAATTGCAGCATTTGCGGAAAAACACGGCGCACGAAAAGGGGGAGATCTCCTCGGTTTTTCCGAAGAAATCTCCCCCGCAGTGTTATTTTTAGAGCAATTCTTATAATTTGGCTGTTTCCTCGGGGTACAACCTACAGAAGCCGCCAGGGAGAATCCGGAGAGGTGCCCCCTTTGAACCGGTCGAAGGAACGGCAGGGAAAATAGAGCAGCCCCACCGCGAGAATCCAAAAGACATACCCCCAGAGAAGGCCTTTTCCCCCCAAGAGCTTTCCCGCCACGGCAAAAAAAGCAATGTGGAGCAGGTAGAAGAAAAAGGGCACCCGTCCGAGAAGAAGAAACAGGTTGTCCCGGTTCCATCTGGAGGCCCAGGGCGCGAGCACTCCGAGAAGAAGGCAGTTCCACCCCAGGGTGGCACAGACAAAGGCCGGGCTGGGAGGATATTTGGTGATGTACAGGAAACCGATGATCCCCTTAACATCTCCCTGCTGGATGTTCCCCAAGGGGCCCGCAAAACGAAGCACCACAAAGGCCCCCAGAAAGAGAAACCCCGCCAGAGTGATATGCTTGAGCCCATCCTTGCCCTTGGCGGCAAGAATCCTCCCCAGCACCATACCCCCCAGGGTGATGCCCAGCCAGGGCGCCAGGGAATACCAGAAGATAATTCTCATGCCTAGGGGAGTAGAGGTTTCCCAGGGCACAAAAAGAAGAATTTTTGGAAGCGAAAGGAGGGGCACCACCTCCTGAACGGAAACTCCCAGAGGCAGCATGAAGGGGGTAATCCCCACACAAAGGACCCCGAGCACCCCAAGCCACAGAGTGGAAAGCCGCAGGAAGAGAGACCCCACCATCATGGCAGCCCCCAGGGTGGAGAGGATGCTGAAAAAGACGATCCAGGAGGAGCTTTCAGGGCTTGAAAAAAAGCCCCACCACCAGAAAAAATTCTCCAGGGTGAGAGAAACCGTCACAAGCAGAAGCCCCCGCACCCAGAAATGGCGGAGAAACCGCCAAAACGTCCAGTCTTTCCGGGCCCGGGATGTCGCAAAGAGCACCATCCCCGCCCCCATGAGGAAGGCAAACCCCGGGGCACAGAAGTGCGAAACGTATCGGGTGAAGAAGGCCAACAGAGAACCTCCGTAGTCGCAGGCGGGGCGAATCCATAATTCCCCGAAATGAACCCCGGAAATAAGGGCCAGGGAATGATCCAGAGCCATGAACACCATCAGGAGCCCCCGAAGGGCGTCCAGCCCCGCCATACGGGGTTTTTGAGAGAGCAGAGATTCCGTCATTCCATCATATCCTTTCCCAAGACAAAAAATAGAAGAACAGGCTTCGAGCAGGGCTGCTCCGGTCGGAAGAATTTCCTCAACCTTGGCGAGAATAGCACAAATTTCATTCTGTCCGCAATCCACAACCCCACTCTTTACGCTTTTTCAGTGAAAATTTTTCCCCAAGGTTTCCCGGATATGGTGAGGCGCATCCGATCTAAGTGGGCTACTGTGATTTCGCGTGGCGGAGGAAATCCATAAACGGAGGCCCCCATAAAACATTCAGAAAGAAGGCACCGTTTGTACAACCACCCTACGCGTTCATTCCGCCGGAAACTCCCGGCCCCTCCAGGCGGCTTCGCCCTCCGCTTTCCGGAATAACCCGGATCTGGTTCGCCATCCGTTCGGAAAGGGCGGGAACGTGAGAAATCACCCCCACCAGGCGACAAGTCCCCTGAAGTTCCGCCAAAGCCTGAAGGGCCACTTCCAAGGTGTCCTCGTCCAGAGAGCCGAAGCCTTCGTCCAGAAAGAGGGATTCCACCCGGTTCTTTCCTCCGATCATCCGGGAAAGCCCCAGGGCGAGGGCGAGGCTCACCAGAAAGCTCTCTCCTCCGGAAAGATTTTTGGAGGATCGGATCTCTCCTCCCTGATAGCTGTCGCAAACGCAAAACTCCAAAGGCTCCTGGGGGCTCTGAACGAGTAGATAGCGATCCGTCATTCTTTCGAGCTGCCGGTTTGCCTGACGTACCAGCATCTCGAAGGTGAGCCCCTGAACGAAGTTCCGGAACTTCTTGCCGTCCGAGGACCCTACCAGGAAATGAAGCTCCTCCCATTCCCCGAGAACCTTTTTTTGGGCCTCCGCCTTCAAAGAGAGCTCCTCCGCTTTCTTCGAGAGGATCTCCTGCTCCTCCGCCCTGGCCTTCAAGGCACCGAGGCTCCGGCGTTTTTCCCGAAGCGCCTCTTCACAACTACGCCGCTCCGCTTCAAGATCCTCCGCCGAAAGAGGGGTAACCTCTTTTTCCTTTTCCACCTTGAGAGCTTCGGTTCCCCGGGCAAGCCGTCCTTTCAGTTCCGCCTCGGTTCGTTCCAGTTCCTCCTGAAGAAGGGTGAGTTTCTCCCGAAGTTCTTCGGAAATGCGGGCACCGAGAAAATCCTCTTCATCCGCAAAGGAACTTTTTTCCAGAGCCTTCGCAAAGGTCTCCCTTCGAAGGTTTTCCAGATGTACCGCCTCTTCGAGGGCTTTGTGCTCCTCCCTTCGGGAGGCTTCGAGAATTTTCCCTTTTCCGGAAAGCTCCATTTTTTGGGAAATCCGGTGCTGATGCTCTTTTCGGCTACTCTCGAAATCTTCTTCCAAAATCTTCAGTTCCTTCCGGGGATCCCCTTTCTGGAGAGAACGCCGCTCCCGCCTTTTCTCCTCCAAAAAATCTTCCTTCTTCTGTAGGTCCTTTCGAAGTTCCTCCAGCTCCTCTTCCATGCGGATTTTCCGGCTTTCCAGACTTTCCCGGCGTTCCCGAAGTTCCCTAAAACGGAGTTGTTCCTCCTCCTCCTTTGCGGAAGTCTCCTTCCAGACGTTTTTACGGGCTTCGAGATTCTCGAAAAGGTTCTCCTCCAGGGGCTTTTCTCCTGAAGGAACTCCGTAGGGAACCAGAAGAGAGCGGAGAGAATCCTCCAGAAGGCGGAGTTCTTCGGAAAGCTCTTCCAGCTCCTTTTGTCGTCGTGCTCTCTCTCCTTCCATCTCTTGAACAGCAAAGATCAAAGAGTTCGTACTCTTTTCCAGGTTCTGAAGCTCCTCGTTTTGGTATCGTTCCCGTTCTTCCAGATCCTCCAGCACCTTTCGAAGGGCCTCCACCTCCTCCAGGCGCCTTTTGAGGAGCCGCTCTTCCTCCTCAAGCTCTTCGAGGCGTTCCCGAAGCTTTTCGGAAAGGGGGATCTCCCCTTCTTCCGAAAAGGGCGTATCCTCCCGAAGGCTTTCCATACAGGAGATTGCTCCTTCCAGGGCCTTCTCGATGCGCTCCCCTTCCTTGCGGCGTTCCTCCAGTCGGCTCTCCAGGGCGGCCAGTTTTTTTTCGAGGGTTCTTCGGGCTTCTTCCTCCCGGTGCTGCTCTTTTCGAATTTCCTCCAGAGCCTCCCGTTCCTTTTCCCGAAGAGGAAGGGCCTTTTCCTTCGTATAGGGATGTTCCGATGAACCGCAGAGAGGACAGGGAACGCCTTTCTGAAGCCGGGAGCGTTCCTCCTCCAGGCTTTCCACCCGAAGGGAGAGGTGCAGCAGCTTTTCCTGGGCGAGGGAGCGCTCTCCCATCTGGGCCAGAAGCTTTTCCGCATGCTCCAGCCCCCGAAGAAGTTCTTGTTTCCGGCGCTCCTGCTCCTCCGCCTCCTTTCGAAGCCGGCCCTGTTCCTCCTGAAGGGCTTTTCGGCTTTCCACAACCTCCAGCATCTCGCCGGTCCGGTTCAGATTCTTTCGGCAACGCTCTTCCCTAAAACGCCAGACGGAAACCTCCTGCCCTTCAAGAAGCTCTTCCAGCTTCCGCCGCTCTTCCTTCCGGAAAGTTTCCAGATCCGCTCTTTTCCGATACAGCTCCTCCAGCTCCGAGGCGAGAATCTCCTTTTCCCGTACCTTCGCCTCGTATCGCTCCTCTTCTCGATTCTTTTCCTCTCTCAGGATCCGCTCCCGGCTCTGCTTCTGCTTGAACTGCTCCCATTTTTCCCGAAGAACACCGAAGGACTCCCCCAGAGAAGCATCCTCCCGGTGTTCCGAAAAAAATCGGGCATAGGCCTCCAGCTTGTTTCGGGCCTCCTCGCATGGGGCTTCCAGATTTCGGAGTTCCTCCCCGCACTTTTTCCAAAGGACTTCCTTCTTTTCGAGAACCTCCGCGGCCTCCCTCCGGGGTTCCTCCAGAATTCGCAATTCTTCGTCCCGGCGAAGGCATTCCTCCAGAAGGGGACGCCGAACCTCCCATTTTTCCCGGGCCTTCTCCTCCCGGAGCCGGGCCTCCTCCTTCTCCTCCTCAAGATCTTCCAAGCGCTTCTCCAGATCTTCCATATCCTTTTGCAACGATGCGGCCTTGCGCTCCCGCTCCTCCCGGTTCTTCCGAGCATTTTCCAGAGTCTCGTATTTCGCCTCCAGGGTAAGGGCCATCCGCCCCCGCCGAAGCCTTTGCAGATCTCCCTCCGCCGTTTTTCGGCGCTCCTCCAGAAGAACCCCTTGGCGCTCCGCCTCCCGAACTTCCCTCTCCAATCGCTCCAGGGTTGCCCGCCATTCCCTTCCCCGAAGGAGTTCCTTCTCTCGAAGCTCCAGCTTTCTTTCCGCCTCCAGAGCCTGGCCATGTTCTTCTTCCAAAACCCGGAGTTCCTCCGGCGAGAGAAGCCCTATCCCCCGGCTCCGGCTTTCGATTTCCCTCAGGGCTTCCTGCTCCCGCTTACGCCGTTCGTGCACGTAGATGGAGAAACGGGAATAGAGATCCGTGCCGGTAATCTGCTCCAGCAGAGGAGCCTTTTCGTTGGGAGAGGCCCGGAGAAAGGAGGCGAATCCTCCCTGGGCGAGAAGCACCGACCGGGTAAACCGATGGAAATCCATTCCCGTAAGCTCCTCCACCAGGGCGTTCACTCCCCCCACGGAGGTTTCCAGAATCCTTTCGGCCTTCAGATCCGCCAGCTCCCGCCAAGGCTGCTGCAAGGCTCCTGCGGAACTTTTTTTGGCCCGATGCTGCCCCCAGGAGGCTTTGAAGAGACCCCGGGGAACCTCGAAAATTACCTCGGCCCGGCAGATTCCCTTCTGACGGGACATAACCTCGTTGGTGCTCTTGCTGATGTTCTCCAGCCGGGGGGTTCTTCCGTAAAGCCCCAGGCAAAGGGCATCCAGAAGGGTGCTCTTTCCCGCCCCCGTGGGGCCGGTGATGGCGAAAAGCCCGCTCTCCTCGTAGGCGGAGGAACGAAAGTCCACGCTCCAGGTTCCCACGAGGGAGTTGATATTTTCCAGTAAAACGCTGCAGATGCGCATAGAGTTCTCCTTCCCCCTTCCTATTCCGCCCGGAAATCCTCTTCCCACATGTCCCGCAGGGCGGCCCGGAAAAGATCTATCTTTCGGGGGCGTTCCTCCTCGGAAATGCCGCAGGCTTCGAGGCACCGAACGAAAACCTCCTCGGGATCCAGGTCGCCGAGTTCCTCCTCCTCGGAAAGGCCTCCAAGCCTTCGGGGAAGATCCAGGGGGGGCCGGATACGCAGAATTTCCAGGGCACTTCCCGCCATGTCCGCCTCCAGACGCTCCCGAAGAGCGCTTCCTCCGGCAGCCTCCCGACATTCCACCTCGATCCAGCAGGGCTCGTTCTCCTCCAGAAGTTCTTTCAATCCCCTTTCGATCTCCTCCAGGGTTCCCGAAAGCCGGGCGAGCTTCTGAAAGGAGGGAACCGGAATTTCCGTCACCTCCGGAACTTCTCCGGAGAAATCCACCTCCACCACGCACTTTCGGGGAGGCTCTCCGAAACTCATGGCAAGAGGAGCTCCGGAATAGCGGCACCGGGGATTTTTTCCCACCATCTGGGGAGAGTGGAGATGCCCCAGGGCCACATAATCCACGAAATCGGGAAAACATTCCCCTCCGATCCGAGGCAGGGAACCCACGTAGAGTTCTCGCACCCCGTCCCCCTCGTGCACCACGCCCCCCGCCGCGAAGAGGTGCCCCGTAACGAGAAGGGGGATTTTTCCGCTCCCCTTTTCCTCCAGCCGCTCCCGCAGTATCCGGGCCTCCTCGCAAACCCGGGCGTAGTGTTCCCGGATGCCCTTGAGGAGCTTCTCCTCCCGGGCGGCAAAATCCTCCCCCTCATCGGGAAGCCGCACATCCCGATCCCGAATGTAGGGAACCGCGCAGCAGAGGGCCTCGGGCTCCCCCCGAGCATTCCGGAGCAGCAACACCTCCTCCTCGGGAGAATCCGGAAGACACCCCACCACGTGCACGTTCAGCACCCGAAGCAACTCCCGGGGAGCGTTCAAAAAGGAGGGGGAGTCGTGGTTGCCTCCCACCACCACCACGTGGCGGCACTCCGAAGAGGCCACCCGGCAGAGAAAACGGTAATAAAGCTCCCGGGCCCGATTGCTGGGGGTGCCCGTATCGAAGACGTCCCCCGCGATAATCAGAAGTTCCGGGGCGGTCTCTGCAATCCGGGATGCGAGCCAGTCGAGGAACTTCTCGTGCTCCTCGTAACGCTTCTTTTCGTAAAGCCCTCGGCCCAGGTGCCAGTCCGAGGTATGGATAAGCTTCATAATCGCTCCTTTCGGCCCTTCTTCCTCAAAAAAAGACGGAAAAGAGGCCCTTGAATACGTATTTTTGTGCTCAAAGGGACTGATCAAATATGATCTTTCTACGACTTCGCTCAAAAAGCCACAGAGGAAATATGCGAACTCCGAAACCTCGGAACAAGAATACCAAGAAAGCCACTCCTTGGTGGAGTGGCTTTCCCGATACATTCCCTGTCAGGAACTATTCCCGACATATTCGATGGTTTCAAGAGAAATAACGAATGCCCCCGGGAACATCATGTCATAGATCATGGCAGTTATATCAAAATCCGATACCCTTCAAAAGATAACGAAAACTTTATCGCGAGGGGATTCCATTTTCTACAACCCCCGGCAATCCCAAGAATCGGGAAAGAGAATTTTCCCCGCATCCAGCAAATCCATAACGACTCGAACAATCCGGGGATCGAACTGTTCCCCCGCGCAGCGCTGCAACTCCTGCCCGGCGGCGGCCAAGGACAGGGGTTTTCTGTAGGGGCGGCCGCAGATCATGGCATCCAAGGCGTCCGCCACGGCAAGAATGCGTGCCTCCAGAGGAATCTCCTCTCCACGAAGCCCCTTGGGATATCCCGTTCCATCGAAACGCTCATGATGGACGAGAATGATTTCGGCCAACGAAGCATAGGCGTTGACGGAACTGAGAATTTTGTAGCTCACCTCGGGATGCAGCCGGATCTCCTCCCATTCCTCAGGATTCAGGGAGCCTGGCTTATCCAGGATCAGACTGTCGAGGGTAATCTTGCCTATATCGTGGAGTCTGCCGGCAGCCACCAGATCTTTGATTTCCCATGCGGGGAGGTCCAGAGCCTGGCCGATAAGCCCGCAGAGATGACCTACCCTCTCGGAATGATACTGCTCCCGAGGCACTCTTTCGTAAAGGGTTTTCAGAATAAAGGCGATGGCTTCGCTGCGAGTTCCCGTTTGTTCCCGAATCTTATTTTGATACATTTTGTTTTCCGCCGCTTTGTAGATATCCTCCATTTTCTCTTCCCGCCGGTTCTTCGTTCCGCAACCGCAAGCCGCGGAAATGGGACCTATCATCATCTCCACCCGTCCCAAATCGGCGGAAATACGTTCGGCGAACCTTTGAGTTTCCGAAGCGGCCAGTCGAGGCAGAAGGATAAGGAATTCATCCCCCCCCACCCGAGCGACGATCTCGTCGGACTTGCAGTGTTCCTGCAAAATCCTCGCCACTTTCTGGAGCAATCGATCCCCCGCCTGATGACCGAAGGCATCGTTGGTGAGCTTGAGGCCGTTCACATCCAAAAGGATCAACGACAGGGGGAGATTCTGCGAAACATCGAGACGGGATAACTCCTCGTCAAAAAAGCGCCGGTTATACAATCCGGTAAGATAATCATGGTAGCTGAGATATTCGATAGCCTCCTCCGCCTGCTTGCGCTCGGTAATGTCGGTGGTTACCGTGGCAAAGCGGTTTTTTTCGGGGCTTACCGCGGATATGACAAAATGTCTGTCCAGGGGAGGAAAATAGATTTCATAACGGCAGGGCTCGCCCGAAAGGGCTACCCTGGAAAATTCCTTGAGATAAGGCGGCACATGGGTTCGATATACCTCTGTGGCCAGGCGCCCCACGGCACTCTCCCGAGATATGCCCATAATCCTGGTAAAGGCGTCGTTACAGTTGAGAATGCGATAGTCCACCGGCTTGCCCTCCTCATCGCAAACCAGCTCGTGGAGAACCACCATTTCGGTCATGGCGGTAAAAAGAGCGCTGAAATTAGCCTCGCTTTCCCGTAGTGCCTCTTCCGCCTGCTTGATGGAGGTAATATCCACGGCCATTTCAAAACGGACATTCCGACCGTCGCTCCAGCGGATGATACGATCCACGATAGTGTAATGTCGGCGGAGGTTGGGGTTGTAGAACTCCCAGTGATAGGGCTCGGGGTTTCGCTCGAGAATGATGGCATTGGTGCAGAAGGAGCAGGGAGCATCCAACCCCTGTAACACCTGATGGCATTTTTTCCCGATACTGTTACCGGGAAGAATCTCTCCCAGGCATCGGTTCACGTATAACAGGTCGTAGGTTTCGGGATCCGCGATGTAAATGGGTTCGTCAATGCTGTGGAACAGGGATAGAAACTGATCCCGCTCCGCCTGTATCGCCGCTTCCGCCTGCTTGCGCTCGGTGATATCGAACAGAGCAAATTGCAGCAAGGATTTTCCCCCCGCAACGAAACTGAGCAGGTGAACCTCCGCCTCCCAAACATGTCCGTCGGCCCGCCGATGTTTCCACTCGAAGACCACGGAGCCTTCGGAAAGGGCCTTTTCCATATAAAAAAGGGCCTTTTCTCCGGAGGGAGTTCCATTCTCCTGAAAGGGAGCTGCCACATCCTGCGGCGTCAGGCCCAGGACCTCTTCTTTCGAACGGAAACCATACGCACGTACCGCTGCGGGGTTACAATCCAAGAAACGGTAACTCCCCGCATCCATGATTACCATGGGTATTCGGGAGCTTGTAAAAACCTGCTTGCGAAACTCTTCGCTCTCCTGCAACTCCGCATTGACACGATCTTTGGCTTCCATCATGGATCGCAAATTCTGCGTCATTCTCCGGAATGACGCGAAAAGATCCGCCAATTCCATATTGGTACTGTTCAGCTCAAAAGAAACATCGAGATCTCCACGGGCTACCCTGGAAACCTTGTTCCGCAACTCCGCCAAAGGCTTGACCACGGATCGGTAAATATAAAAGCTGATACCCAGCACCAAAGCCAGAACCATGCCGAACATAATCGCTATGGTCCAGGCCGCATCGTGACCCGTTCCCAGCAAATTGCTTGCCTGGACGGAAAAATCCAGAGAGAACCAGCTTAGCACCGCCACCAGAATAATCAGTATGGAAAAAAGGCCGGAAAGAAAGGTTAGCAGTTTCATCTCGGGCTCCTCCCTTTGGAAGGCCGGGCCATGAGCAACAGAATGCCCCCGATCAGAGCCAGCGTGCCGGGAGCCACCCATTCATGAAGCAGTAGGCGTCGTCGCTCGTTGCTCGCAATAAAAACCTGCCGAATGATGCTATCCGGCACGAACCACATCTTTCCGGCATCCACGAGATTACCGTCGTATTTTCCGCCGGAGATGAGCGCCTCCCACTCCTCCTCGTGCTTCACTATAATGCCGCTGCACGGCTCCACCCAAACCGTTCCCCAATCCCGGGCAAAAATGGTTGCGTCTTCGGGAAGCGCAAGATTGGGATAGTTGGCAGTCCAATCCAGATTTGCGGCATGAAAAGAAAAACGGTAGCTCCTCAGCCCGAGGATCTCCTCCTCCCCTTCGAAGGTGCACAGAACCCCCTCTTCAGGCAGATAGGAAAAGCGCCGCAGCACATAATTCCTTTTCTGAAGGTGCGGGGGAAAAAGCAACAGAACCTTCCGGCCTTCGATCAAGCGAGATCTTCGGTCCATGGAAACTCGATTGGTAGCCTGAAACAAAAGGCGCTCCGTAACCGCATCTACAAATTCCGTAGTCATTTCCACAACAACTATATCATCATCATATCCGTGAAGAATGCGCTCGTGATGACGCTCGATAAAACTATGCGTTGCCAAAGAATCTCCTATGGTTTCCGCAAATGTAGACCGGGCTATATAGGAAAAAGCTGCTTTATAGTTTGCAGAAACCTTTTCCATCCGGGGAATCACAAACCCCAGCCAGGCCACAGCAAAAACCAAGGCCGTTATGCCAAGGATCGCTGATATTTTCTGTAATCCGTTCATTTCGGCTCCTTAAAAGTTGATGATAGTCAAAAAATTCGTGCGTTCTCGAAAAACCTCTTGCGGTAACGGGATTTTAAAAAATCCTGGCGGCGTGATCCTTCGATGCCACGCGCCCCTATCACTCCCACTGCCGATTCGAGTATAACAGCTCCCAAAAGAGATGGAAGTTCCCAAACCTTCCGCTTCGGCAAAGCCTTGACAATCAAGCAACTTGGCGCTATATTATTCGTAGCATACTATAAAAATAGAAGCAAGCTATGCGAAGAATAGTGCACATTCGGTAACTATAAGAACGGCGACATATTCGAGGAGGGAAGTCATGAAGTTTTTGTGGACAACAATTTACGTCAACAATCTGGAGAAATCCATAGCGTTTTATGAAAAATTCGCAGGATTGCGTGTGGTGAGGCGTTTTCCCGCGGAACCCGGCGTGGAAATCGCCTTTATGGGCAACGGTACGGAGAACGAAACCCTGGTGGAACTGCTGGCGGACAGCAACGCGGGCACTGCTCCGTATGGCGAAGGCATCTCGATCGGATTTGCGGTGGATTCCGTGGATGCCATGCTGGAAACGGTGCAACACCACAACATCCCCGTTCTCCGTGGACCCATCGATATTCCCGGGGGGTCGCGATTTTTTTGCGTCAAAGATCCGGATGGTCTGACGGTGCAATTTTTTCAGCAGGCATGAGAAGGATTGTTTTTCACCGCAAGGGACTCGATCTCTTCCGTATAAAAAGCGGCGGAACTGCATGGATGCACTATTTTGGGCAACCTACGCCGTTGATGGCGCGATAAAAAACAGGATCTTTTGAAAATCTCGAACAGAAGGAATGCACCCCGGTCGTTTGCAACGAACCCGCCCGCACTATCGATTATCACACTATCGAATGTGCTCGACGCTGAAAATATTATTGCGAGGGAAATCGATGAACATACAATCACTGAAAGTTGTCTACTTTTCACCCACAGGAACCACCAAGGCGATTCTCCAGGGTATCGCAGGCGGAATCAATCAAGGCCCTGCGGAATTTCTCGATATTACCAAGCCCGAAGCGAGAACTCACCCTCTCTCCATGGCGGAAGACGATCTGCTTATCCTTGGGGTACCCGTGTACATGGGCCGGGTACCCGCCCTGCTGGAAAACTGGCTGCAGAGAATCCGGGCCCGCCATACGCCGACGGTCTGTGTGGTGGTGTACGGAAACCGGGCGTATGAAAATGCGCTTCTCGAGCTGCAGGATATCGTGAGAGCCCGGGGATGCACCCCCATCGCCGGGGCGGCCTATATTGGAGAACACTCCTTTTCGAGTTCCGAACTCCCCACCGCCCAAGGCCGTCCGGACGCACGCGATCTCCGGCAGGCGGAAGCCTTCGGCCGCCAGATAGGGAAAAAACTTCTCGCCGCGCCATCTCTCGATTCCCTTTCGGAGGCGCATATTCCCGGAACCCGTCCCTATGGAGGCGTAACGGAACTCTGGGATGTGGATTTCATCGCCGTCAGCGATGCATGCACGCAACAGGGGCTTTGTGCGGCAATCTGCCCCGTGGGGGCTATCGACCCGAAGGATGCGCATGTGGTGGATGTGGAAAAATGCATAAGTTGCTGTGCCTGCATCAAAGGCTGCCCGCAACATGCCAGAACGATGAAAGACGGCCCCGTAAAAGATGCGGCCATACGGCTTTCCACTCTGTACAAGGAGCGGAAGGAACCGGAATGCTTTCTCTAGGGCCTCCACGGACTGAACACATGTTCCTTCGCGTTCTCAAGGTATCCGGATGAGAATTCCGTAAAAACCAGACTATCGAAGATAAGGAGCTTATATGACGATTCCAACTCCGGGAAAACCGGTGAGAGGCTCGAAAACGGGGGTTCCCATTATGGCGCTGTTGGATCTGCTGGGAAGGACCTGGGCCATGGGCGTGATCTGGCAATTGCAGGATGGCCCGCATACCTTCAGGAAGCTTCAGGAACGGTGTGAGTCGATTTCTCCTTCCATTCTCAACAGCCGAATCAAGGATTTGCGAGAAGCCGATATGGTCGAGCGCATTCTCGATGGTTATCAACTAACGAAACGAGGCGAGACACTCGTAACGCTTCTCCGTCCCTTCGGAGATTGGTCTCGGGAATGGGCAAAAGAGGTGTTTCAGTTTACGGAGCAGGATTGAGCCTGGAATTACTGCGATATCAGCAGAAAGCGCCTTCTGTGGGGCACGCCGCCGGTCCCGGAAACGACCGGCGGCGTGCCCTTGTCATGAGATTCTATTATCGATGTACCGCATTGCAAAACACACATACGGGCTGAAACGGGCCTGCCAAAAACGACCGCCATAAAAATTTGCCGTTTCATGTTCCACGAAGAGCCGATCATATCCATGCTTCCGAGCCCACAGGATCGCATAGTGCACCAAGGCCTTTCCAACGCCCTTTCCTCGTACGTGCGGCCGGGCATAGGCTGATTTTATCTGGGCGGTATTGGTATGCTGAAGCAGGTATCCCTCCTCGTCCAGGGGGGACGTCCCCACAATCATGTAGGCACAAGGTTCATCCTGTTCGTAATATACGAAGAAGGCATCACCCTGTCGAACATGTTCTTCCAACTGCGAAAGGGCCTCATCCTTGCCCGCTCTTTTGAGAATGAAGATGGGAGATGCCGCGTAGTAGCTGTTATGCTCAAGCTGGAGAGAAAGAAGCTTCTCCGCGTGCCGTTCTTCCACAATGTTGTCGGTACAAACATCATCAAGGAGCGAGAGATCGCGAATCCGCTCGGCCAGAATGGCCCCAAATCCCAATTGATACAAGGTTTCTTGAAGAACGGTATCATGGGCGAAGTAGCCGATGTTATGCACGTGCCACCGATTGCCCGCCCATTCTTGGGCAAGACGAAGATACATCTGCTGATAGAGTACGGTCTTGTTTGTTTTCACAGTCCCATGACAATATTCAGGAACCAATACGGCATTTTGCCCTTTAACGGAAAAGTGAGGCCCTGTTAGCATATATGCGAAAAGCCGATTGCCATGAACAAGGGCGACTCCGGGGTTCGAGAGGTACGGCTGCAGCATCTCCCGAAACCATGCCGGTTCATCGAGAACTCGTGACGGAAGTATGGGGTTGTGCTGACGCTCGCAGGCATAATTTTCGATGAATATCTCACGTGCCGACTCAAGATGATCATGCGTAAAGGGAACAAGAGTAACGTTCATAGATCTCCTTTTTTGTGGTGCCGTTCCCTCATTCAATGATAGGGAAGGCCTGAAAGATTTCCCCTTCTCTCTTTCACTGAACGGAGGGATCCACTCTATTTTCATTACAGTTCAAAATGATGTAACGTTGGCAAGCAGAGAACCCCACAACCACCCCGAAGATAACCAACGCCCGCCTAATTCAGGTTGCGAGCATTGGTGTGTTTTTTGCGCCGGGAGTATGGTAATGCAAAAAACGTGACAAGGGAGCCGCCAGGTTGAAACGATGGGATCTCAATTGCCGCCTTTTCTACTCGATTTTTTCATTCAACTTTACATATTGATCATGATCTTCCCATTTTCCATTTATCTTCAGGTATTTTCTGCTGGTTCCCTCATATTCGAATCCACATTTCAGCAATACCTTTTTCGACCGTTCATTTCTCGGCATTACGTTGGCTTCGATTCTGTGCAGTCCATATTCGGAAAACGCCATTTCCATCATCTTCTCCAGCGCTTCGGTTACGAACCCTCTGTTTATGTATTCTTCGCTCAGCTTATATCCCAAAAAGCCGGACAGAAACGATCCGTAAATGATATTCGTAATTCCAATGCTTCCTATCAATTTCTCGTTTTCCTTCAGGATCAGGTATTTTATCAAAGCTTTTCTTTCGCCTATTTGCTTTGCCTGGTCCTCTATTTGTTTCCGTATATCTTCCGTTTCGTAGTATGAATCCTCTCGTTTCGGTTCCCACTCTTCGAGGAATTTCCTGTTTTGCAACAGATACGCCCGAACGATTTCCGCGTCGTCAGGTTCCATCTCCACCAGTTTCAGCCGCAGGGTTTCACGTTCGTTTTTCACGAAATGCACGCCCCTTTCACCAGGTGTCTTTTTGATTTTTTATCGTAAACAATCCGGAAATTTCACGTTCCTTTGAAACCTCGTAAAAACTTGATCCACGCAAATAAGCAACGCGAAAAACGTGTTCTTGCTTTTTCGGGCCTTTCCGCTAGAATTCGACTCTACGGTTACGCATCCACAATGCCGGACAAGAGGAGAACATACATGATACGAAAAGGCGCGTTCTTTTTTCTGCTGTTCCTGGTACTTCCCCTCTTCGAGGGGCCCCAAGCCGCCCGGGGAGCGGATCCCGCGACCCAGTTGATCATGCCTGCGGGAAAGCTGTTGTTCGATCATGCCTTTGCGGAATTCGAGGCTTCCCGGGATATTCCCCATCCCCGAGAAGTGGTGCTTCCCCGAATAACCGCCTCCATGATCTCCCGGGACTTCGTGCCCCTTCCCGAAAGAAGTTCCGAAAATCTGTTGGTTTTCTCCAAACGGGAGGGGCTTTTTCAAAATACCCAATATCTGGTGGCCTTCGAGGTGGTGGATTACGATGAGGGAACCCGGCTCGGAGTTACCCTGAGCGAACCGGTTCAGCTCGTCTTTATCGATCCGGGCCTTCTGGGGCGAAAACCCCGGAGCGTGCGATATCTCAAGCCCGTGCTGGACGAGATAGCGAATATTCCGGAATAACCCTTTTTCCCTAAATACCGTGCGGACCCTTGCAATGGCAAACCTCGAGGGGCCCCATGCTTCCGGAAATGCCGCAAGAGGATCTATTCTCCGTATTTTCCCCACTCTGCCAGGTATTCCAGAGCGGAGACGTTCTTTATGACGAGATGCCGCCGGGAGATTTCCAGAATGCCCCGGGAGGCCATATCCCCCAGAATGCGGGAAAGGGTTTCCGGGGTGGTACCCAACACCCGGGCGAGCTGGGTGCGGGAAATTTCCAGGTTCAGCACGGTTTCCTTTTTTTCTTTCCGAAGGCGGAGTAGGTACGAGGCGAGCCGTCCGGGAGCCTCCTTGAGGGCCAGGCTTTCCACCTGAAGAGTAAGTTCCCGGAGCTTCGAGGAGAGCACCCCCAGCATGTGCAGGGCAATGTTGGGTTCTCCGCCGATAAGGTGCAGCATAGCCTTTCGGGAAAAGAAAAAGATGCCGCACTTTTCCAGAGTCTGGGCGGAGGCGGGAAAGCCGCTCCCTTCGAACACCGCCGCATGTCCCAGATGATCTCCGGGACCGCAGAGGTGCAGAATGATTTCCTTTCCCTCGGGGGAAACCTTGAATACCTTGAGGCTTCCCCTCCGTACCACGTAAAACCCCTCTCCCTTCTCGCCTTCGGAAAAGAGAATTTCCCCCTTTTCGTATTCCCGGAAAAGAGCGAGAGAAGCGATTTTGCGCATATCCTCCGGAGGAAGCCCCGCAAAACCGGGAACCCCATGGAACATCTCCTCTTTCCTTTTCATAATTATTTCCATTACCCCCTTATCCCTCAAAAGGGTTTTTTCTTGATCTATGTCAAGGAAAACCTTTTCCTTTTTTGGTATTCTTTTACCGAAATACGAAAAATGTCAGGACACGGAACAATCCGAAACGTTCGAAAAAAAACATCCCTCGGCGCTACGTCGTAAATTCTACCAGGAGGTACACATATCATGAAAAAAGAATGGGAAAACCGTAAGAAATCCTTTCCTTCTCTGGATTTTCGGAGGGCCACGGAAAACTTCCTTCCGGGGCTTTTGAAACGGGCCGCCGGAACTCCCGAAGGAGAGGGTTTCTGCGTTGTTCAGACCTTCGAGCCCCTTCCGCTTTATGCCGCCCTGGAAGATATGGGGTTCGAATACGTGACGGAAAAGATTTCGGATCTGGAGTACCGGGTATGGTTCTGCCGAACCGAAGAAAGAAAGGCTTCCTACGCGGAGGCGGGAGATCTTCCGCTCAAGCCCACGGCCATTCTGAATTTTAAGAAAATTGATGACAAGCTTGCAGGTTTGGCGGTAAACTTTTGGCAGGAGATCTGGGGTAAGGAAAAACCCGCCCTGGATCTGAAAACCAAGCTCCTCCTCTCCCTTGCGAACGGAGTCGGGGCGGGACGGTTCCGCCAGGCCACCCGGGAGTTGATCAAGGCTTACGCTCTGGGATTCTCCACGGCGGAGATGGACGAGATGTTCTCCCTCTTCGCCTGGAACGGAGGCATGGGAACCTTCGCCTCGGAAATCGGCCCCTCCCCCCTCTTCGGAGCCTATCAGCTCATCAAGGACATGGAAGCCCGCAAACAAGAACATGCCGCCATCATGAAGGCCCTGCTGGAAAAGTTCGGGGAATCCAATCCCCGGGTGAGCGTGGCGAAAAGATAGCGTAAAAAACCGCATCTTTTCCACGGAAATTTCGATGAAAAAATGAGAGAAAGAGGAGAGAACATCATGAAATATCGCAACCCTTTTCACATGGACAACGTTCAAACCCCTCACGGAGTGTCGGCGTGCAAACTTTACGATTCCCCCCATGCCCAGGCAATGCACATTACCCTGAGACCCGGGGAATCCCTGAAACGGCACATCACTCCGGTGGACGTGTTCTTCTACGTTCTGGAAGGCACCGGCATAGTGGAGATCGGCGAAGAGAGGCAGGAGGTTTCCCGGGATACCCTTATCGAGAGCCCCAAGGATATTCCTCACTGTTGGTATAACGAGAGCGGCGAACTTTTCCGGGTGTTGGTGGTAAAAACTCCCCGCCCCGAAACTCCCACGAAAATTCTTTAACGGAGCAACGAAGCGGCACCGAAGCGGTGAAGGCCTTCGGATGAAAAAGGACTTCGTAGGGCGTGCTTTACGCGAGCACGGATGAACGAGAACGAGAAAAGGAGGATGCATATGTATTGTTTTCAGTGTCAGGAAACCGCGCAGAACAAGGGTTGTACCGTCCGAGGGGCCTGCGGCAAACCCGAGGAGACCGCCAATCTTCAGGATCTGCTTATCTATACGCTCAAAGGGATAGCCCTCTGGCATGAAAAGGGAAAGGAAGAGGGCATTTCCCTTCCCTCGGAAGGGAGCTTCGTGGGAGAGAGCCTCTTCACCACCATCACCAACGCCAACTGGGACGACAAGGTTTTCGTGGCCCGGGTGGAGGAAGGGCTGAAACGCCGGGACGCTCTGAAAGAGATCTTTCTGAAGGAGTACGAGAAGAAGCATGGAAAGCCCTGTACCGAGCAGATGCACGACGCCGTCACCTGGCACGCCGATGGGTTGGAGGCCTTCCGGGAGAAGGCGAAAACCGTGGGCATTCTCTCCACGGAAAACGAAGATGTCCGCTCCCTCCGGGAGCTGCTCGTCATCGGGCTCAAGGGAATCGCCGCCTATGCGGAACATGCGGCGGTGCTGGAGTACGAGGACAACGAGATCTACGATTTCTTCATGACCGCCCTGGCTTCCACAACCAAGGATCTTTCGGTGGATACCATGACGGGACTGGTGCTCAAGGCGGGAGAAAAAGCCGTACAGACCATGGCTCTTCTCGACAAGGCCAACACCTCCACCTACGGCAATCCGGAAATCACCAAGGTAAATATCGGAGTTCGGAACAATCCGGGCATTCTCATCAGCGGCCATGACCTTCGGGACATGGAGGATCTTCTCAAGCAGACCGAAGGCACCGGGGTGGACGTGTACACCCACAGCGAAATGCTTCCGGCAAACTATTATCCGGCTTTCAAGAAATACGATCACTTCGTGGGAAATTACGGAAGTTCCTGGTGGCAGCAGAACGAGGAGTTCGAATCCTTCCACGGTCCCATTCTCATGACCACCAACTGCCTGGTGCCCCTCCGGAAAAACAACACCTACGGGAACCGGCTTTTCACCACGGGCATGGCGGGCTATCCCGACACGCCTCACATCCCTCCCCGAGTGGAGGGCAAGCCCAAGGATTTTTCCGCTATCATCGAGAAGGCCAAAACCTGCCCTCCTCCGACGGAGATCGAAACCGGAAGCATCCTGGGAGGCTTCGCCCACAACCAGGTGCTCGCCCTGGCGGACAAGGTGGTGGAGGCGGTAAAGAGCGGAGCTATCAAACGCTTCGTGGTGATGGCGGGATGCGATGGCCGCCATCGAACCCGGGATTACTACACCGAGGTGGCCAAGGCCCTTCCCAAGGATACGGTGATTCTCACCGCGGGATGCGCCAAGTACCGCTACAACAAGCTCGACCTGGGCGATATCGGGGGCATTCCCCGGGTGCTCGACGCGGGACAGTGCAACGACTCCTACTCCCTGGCGGTGATCGCCCTGAAGCTCAAGGAGGTCTTCGGCGCCGCGGATATCAACGATCTTCCCATCTCCTACGATATCGCCTGGTACGAGCAGAAGGCGGTGGCGGTGCTTCTGGCGCTGCTCCATCTGGGAGTGAAGAACATCCGCCTGGGCCCCACGATTCCCGCCTTCCTCTCCCCCAACGTGGCGAAGGTGCTGGTGGAGAACTTCGGCATTCAAGGCATCGGGAATGTGGAAACCGACGTAGCCGCCATGATGGAAGGCAAGTAAGAATTCCTGCATTCTCCAAGAAAACTTATAAGCGCATACCGAGGGAGGCCCCGAAAGGGAGCCTCCTTTTTTGCCGTCAATTTCACTATATTCATCAAAATTGAGGCATACACATTTGACAAAGCACAATTTTTTTACTATTCTTTGTGCAGGAACAACTTCATTCTATCATATAAAAAGTTTTTTTGCCTTCAAGGAGGGCTTATGCTCAAAGAACGTATTCTTTTCCGACGCAAAGACATGACCCCGGGACAGGCTCTGGTGGCCAACTACATCCTCGAAAATCCCAGGGAAGCGGCCTTTCTCACCGCCTCGCAGCTCGGCAAGCGGGTGGGGGTAAGCGAAACCACGGTAATCCGCCTTGCCCACCTTCTGGATTTTTCGGGATATCACGAGATGCGGAGCACCATGACGGATCTTCTGATGAATCATCTCTCCACCCTGGAGCGCCTGAAAGACTACGAATCCGCCCAGGAGTACGACTTTTTCGAGCGTGCCATCCGGAAAGATCTGGGAACTCTCACCCTGGCTCTCTCCACGGTTTCCCCGGAAAACCTGAACCGCCTGGGAAAAGCCATGGCCACCGCCGATGCGGTCTATCTTGCGGGATACCGGAGCTCCTTCGCCCTTACCTACTACCTCTCGTTCTATCTCTCCTGGATTCTCCCGAACGTCAAAAACGTGAGCCTGGACATGCCCTTCGAAATGCTGGCGAACGCTCCCTCCGGGAGCATCGTCCTCGGAATAAGCTTTCCTCGATACTCCTCCTGGACCGTACAGGTTCTCGAAACGGCAGCCCGGCTCGGATTGACCACCGCGGTGGTCACCAACGATCTTGCAAGTCCTCTGGCGGCCCGAAAGGACTACGTTCTATCCGTGCCCTACGAACCCGTGGCGTTCATCGACTCCTTCGCAGCTCCCATGAGCGTTCTGAACTGCCTTATTCTGAGCGTGGCCCAGCACCTGGGGAAGGATGTCGCGAAGAAGCTCGAAATGCTTGAGAGCCGCTGGAGGGAGGATAAGGTCTATACAAACCTATAGAGATCGGTAACAAACCCGTTTTCAAGTCCAAAAAATGGAAGGAGTTGCTTCTTCAGTGGATCTCGGACATTTCATACCTAGAAGCTTCAAGGGAAATCTCAGGACGGCAGTTCGCGGAGAGGGAATTTATCTCTACGACGAGGACGGAAACGCTTTTATCGACGGATGCAGCGGTGCGCTGCTCTCGAACATCGGACACGGCGTGAAGGAGATCGCCCAGGCGATCTACGAACAGCTCCTGGCCATGGAGTTCGCCCATCCCTCCCGGTGGAACAACAAGAAATCCGTGGAGGCGGCGGAGGAAGTCTGTTCCCTCACCCAGGACGGACTGGACTACGCCTGGTTCATCAGCGGCGGAAGCGAGGCCATCGAGTCGGCCATGAAAATGGTTCGCCAGTTCTTCGTGGAGCGGGACGGCAAGGGTTCCGGAAAAACCGAGATTATCGCCCGCTGGAACTCCTACCACGGAGGAACCCTCGGAACCATGGGGCTCGCGGGCAGTATGGCCCGACGCCGCACCTTCGCCCCCCTCTTCAAGGAACATCCCAAGATTCAGCCGCATTACTGCTACCGCTGCCCCTACAACCTCACGTATCCCACGTGCGACGTGGCCTGTGCCCGGGCTCTCGAAAGCGAGATTCTACGGATCGGCCCCGAGGCCGTGGCGGCCTTCTTCGCGGAGCCCGTGGTGGGCTCCACCGCGGGAGCTCTGAATCCCCCGAAAGAGTACTGGCCCATAATCCGGGAGATATGCACCAGGTACGACGTGCTTCTGGTGGCCGACGAAATCATGACCGGCATGGGGCGGACGGGAAAACCCTTCTGTACCCAGCACTGGAATATAACTCCGGACATCATCTGTTCCGCCAAGGCCCTTACCGGAGGATACGCCCCGGTGGGAGCCATGATCGTCACCAAGGAGATCGCCGAAACCATCCGGGACGGTAGCGGCTCCTTCCAGCACGGCCATACCTACAACGGCAATCCGGTTACCGCCGCCGCGGTGGTGGCTACCATTCGGTACATGAAGAAACACCGGATCTTCGAAAACGCCGCCGTCATGGGAGCGTATTTCGAAGAAAAAATCCCCGCCCTTTATGAAATTCCCATCGTGGGAGATGTTCGGGGTATGGGGTTGATGCGGGGAATCGAAATCGTGGCGGACAAAAACACCAAGGCTCCCTTCCCCCCGTCTCTGAAAGCCGCCGCCCTGGTAACGCAGGAGTGCATGAAGCGCAATCTGGTGGTCTATCCAGGAACGGGGCAGATCGGAGGTATGGCAGGGGACCAGCTTCTCTTCGCCCCTCCTCTGATCGCCACGAAAGAGGAGATGGACATCATGACGGATCGTCTTCAGGATGCCCTGAAGGCCGCCGCGGAGGCGCTCGAAGGAAAAGGATAACGGGTAAAGGCCCTGTATCTTGCACCAAAAAACTCGCACCAAAAAGGAGGAAGTTGTACATGAAGAAGGGCATTCTGGCATTCGCGCTTATAGGCATTATGGTGTTCGCATCTCTGGGTTCTGCCGCCACCTTTATCACCATCGGCAGCGGCGGCGTGGGGGGAACGTACTATCCCCTGGGAGGAGCCATGGCGGAAGTGCTGACGAACGCGGATATCGGGGTTCGGGCCACCTCCCGGGCCACCTCGGCTTCCCGTGAGAACTGCCGTCTCGTGGCCTCGGGACGCGCCCAGATCGGCATGACCATGGGATCCGCCCTCTATCAGGCCATTACGGGCACCGAAGCTTTCGAGCCCGACGGCAAGCTTCCCCTGCAGATCCTCATGAGCATGTACCCCGCCCCCCAGCATCTCGTAACCACCAAGGGTACGGGAATCACCAAGCTCGAGGACATC
Organism: uncultured Aminiphilus sp.; assembly: GCA_963666395.2. GTDB lineage: Bacteria > Synergistota > Synergistia > Synergistales > Aminiphilaceae > DAIPKP01. Next base: position 2,943,083 of record CAXXQU010000001.1, on the reverse strand, counting down.
AAGGGGAAAAAAGTCTCCGTGGGCGCCCCCGGGGGAGGCGACCAGATTCTGACCAATCTCATTCTGGCCGCTGCGGGAATCGATCCCGAAAAGGATTTTTCGAGGCAGCAGCTTACCCAGCCTGAAGGCGTCATGGCATTGAAAGACGGCAATGTGGATGCGGTGTTCTGGAACTTCGCGGCCCCGGGCTCCGCGGTGCTCGAAGTGGCGGCCCAGCGCGACGTGGTTCTCATTCCCCTGGAGGCGGAGCTCGTGCAGAAGGTGGTGGAGGCCAATCCATTCCTCATCCCCTACACCATCAAGAGCGGCACCTACGAGAGCATCCAGGAGGATGTCCTCACCGTCGCCGACAGCAACTACCTCGTGGTCCGGAACGACATGGACGAGACCCTCTCCTACAATCTCGTAAAGACCATCATCGATAACCGGGATAGCTTCATGAATATCACCCAGCAGGCGGCACATTTCGTGCCCGAATCCGCCAGTGTGGGTATCACCGATTTCGCATCGGGAGCCAAGAAGTACTTCGAGGAACAGGGCATCGAAATGAAATAACCGCAGTACCCCTGATATACAATCACGTTTTCAAAAAATTTTAATGCAAAAGGCTCCCGGCGGTTCCTTTCCAGAATTCGCCGGGAGCCTTCCCCTAAAATTTATGGTGTTCCATAGTGGAGGTCTGTATATGAAAATTGAACACAATCTGCCCGAGGAACAGAATTCTCCTCCGGCTCTGGAAGAAGAGGTTATCGAAACAAACAGACGCAAGCTTTCGGGGTGGCAGTACTGGGTGGTGGCGGGCATTGCCCTTTCAGCCTCCATCTTCCACCTTTACACGGCAGCCTTCGGACTTCTCCCGGCCATGTACCAGCGAGGGGTTCACTGGATGTTCATGGGAAGCCTGGTCTTTCTTCTCTATCCGGCCACGAAATCCCGCCCCAAAAACAAGATCGATCTTTGGGACTGGGTTTTTGCGGGAATGTTGGTGGCGGGCTGTCTGAATATCCTTCTGAACTGGAACGCCATCGCCATGCGGGAAGGAATGCCCATACCTTCGGATATCTATCTCGGGATAATGATGATTATCCTGGTTATCGAAGGAGGACGCCGTACCATGGGGTGGCCTCTTCCCATCGTGGCCATCATCGCCATACTCTACGCGCTCTTCGGCCCCTATTTCCCCGGCATTCTGGGGCACGGAGGATTCCCCATCGAGGAGATCGCCCCCTTCGAGTATCTTCGCACCGACGGGATCTTCGGAGTACCTCTGGGGGTTTCCGCCTCGTTCATCTTCCTCTTCGTGCTCTTCGGAGCCATTCTGAAGGTTTCCGGAGCGGGACAATTCTTCATCGACCTCGCTCTCGCTCTTACGGGACGCAGCCAGGGAGGACCGGGCAAGGCGGCGGTGGTGGCGAGCGGCCTTATGGGAACGGTTTCCGGAAGCTCCGTGGCAAATGCGGTAACCACAGGGGCCTTTACCATCCCCTTGATGAAAAAAGCCGGATTCAGCCCGGCCTTTTCGGGAGCCGTAGTGGCCGCCGCTTCCACGGGAGGTCAGGTCATGCCTCCCGTTATGGGAGCGGCTGCATTCATCATGGCCCAGTTCCTCGGCATTTCCTACTGGAACATCGTGGTGGCCGCAGCGATTCCCGCCACACTCTACTTCATTTCCATCATAGCCATGGTGCACTTCCGGGCGGGTAAGCTCGGCATCAAGAGTATCGCCGCAGAGACCGCCCCCCGGGTGGGCAGAGTTCTCAAGGAAGGGTGGCATCTTCTCCTGCCCATCATTACCCTGGTGGTCTTCCTGGCTCTCGGCTATTCCGCGGTGAAAGCGGTCTTCTGGTCCATCGTACTGATGGTAATCGTCTCCTGGTTCGGCAAGGCGGAATACCGCATGACCCCCCTACGTATTCTCAACGCCCTCATCGACGGCGGCATCGGAGCTATCGAAGTGGCCGCAGCCTGTGCCTGCTCGGGCCTCGTCATCGGCATCATCGGCATCACGGGAATCGGCCTGGCCTTCTCATCTTTCGTCATCAGCCTTTCGGGAGGCATTCTTCCTCTGGCTCTGATACTCACCATGATCGGCTCCATCATTCTGGGCATGGGAGTTCCCACCACGGCGCAGTACATCATTACCTCCACCCTGGCGGCTCCGGCCCTTCTCCAGATGGGAGTGCCCCTCATGTCGGCGCACCTCTTCTGCCTCTACTTCGGAGTTCTGGCAGACGTAACCCCTCCCGTGGCGCTGGCCACCTATGCCGCCGCGGGAATCGCCGGAGGCAACGCTATCAAGACCGGCTTTACCGCGCTTCTCACAGCCATGGCGGGCTTTCTCGTTCCCTACATGTTCATCTACAACAGTCATCTCCTCTTCCAGGGAAATCTCCTTCAGATCGTCTTCGCCTTCGGCACGGCGCTCATGGCTATTATCGGCCTCGCCGCGGCCGTCCAGGGGTACTACTTCTCGAAACTCTCCCTCGTGGAAAGGCTCTTTCTTCTCGTGGTGCCCTTCCTGCTGATCGTTCCGAACATCTATACGGATCTTCTCGCTCTTGTGATTCTGGTAGGGGGTTTCCTTTTTCAGAAGAGAAAAGCCACGGCACAAACCTCGGGGATTCCTTCTTCCGACGGCTCACAATCTTAAGGAGGTGTCATCCGAATCATGGCACATAAGCTCATCAAGCCGGTCATGTCCGCCGAGGAGGCGGTGGCACACATCAAACCCGGCTCCTCCCTGATGGTGGGAGGCTTCAACTATGCGGGAGTTCCCTACACTCTCATCGATGCCCTGGTGGCCCAGGGAACCAAGGATCTTCATCTCATCGCGAACGATACCCTCTACGCCAACGACGAGCACCCCGAGGGAATCGGACAGGGAAAGCTCGTGGTGAACGAACTCTGCCGCAAGGTAACCGCATCCCATATCGGATTGAACCGGACCACCCAGGATCTCTACAACCGGGGAAAAATCGAGCTGGAACTCGTTCCTCAGGGATCCTTCGTGGAACGCATCCGCTGCGGCGGCTTCGGCCTCGGAGGGTTCCTCACGCCCACGGGAGTGGGAACCATCCACGAAGAGGGAAAACAGGTTCTGGAAGTAAACGGAAAAAAGTTCATTCTCGAACTTCCCCTTCGGGCGGACGTGGCCATTATCCGGGGATATAAGGCGGACCGGTGGGGAAACCTCACCTACTACGGCACGGGAAGAAACTTCAACCCCGCCATGGCCACCGCCGCGGACCTGGTCATCGCGGAAGTGGACGCCATTCTTCCCCAGGGGGAAATCGATCCCAACGACGTGGTCACCCCGGGAATCCTCGTGGACATACTCGTTCTGAAAGGAGACGGATACTATGCTTCCCGTACTTGATGCAGAGCTTGTCCGGCACAGAATAGCCAAACGCATCGCCCTGGACTTCGAGGACGGCGCAGTGGTCAACCTCGGCATCGGCATTCCCACTCTCGTTTCCGATTACATTCCCGAGGACGTGCACGTTCTGATGCAAACCGAGAACGGCGTGGTGGGGGCGGGCCCCAAACCCGAGGTGCCGGATCTCCGCCTCATCGGCGCGGGAGGGCGCTGCGTTTCTCTTCTTCCGGGATCCTGCCTCGTGGCGAGCGATACGAGCTTCGGCCTTATTCGGGGGGGGCATCTCGATGCCACCGTACTCGGTGCCCTGGAGGTGGACGGAGAGGGAAACCTCGCCAACTGGATGATTCCCGGCAAGATGGTTCCCGGCATGGGAGGAGCCATGGATCTCGTTACGGGCTCTCGGGCCGTCTATATCGCCACCACCCACTGCGACAAGAAGGGGCGCCCCAAGCTGATCAAGAAGTGCACTCTCCCCCTTACGGGAAAGGGCGTGGTGAGCGTGGTGGTTACCGAGTTCTGCCTTATGCGGAAAATCGGAACGCGCATGGTGCTCTGCGAAATCGCCCCCGAGATAACTCCCCAGGAACTTAAGGAAAATACCACCATGGAGTACGACGTTTCTCCGGATCTTGCCCCCATGAAGGGCATTGCCTAGAGCGGTTTTCGTTGACATGGAGTATTGCATAAAAACAGAGCCGGATTTTATATGTTCCCGGCAGCGACATAGTGGTCGGCGAGTGCAGCTTTGCGTCGAGTAGGGCCGGTGGCGGCACAAGGACGTGCCGACAAGTCTCAGCCGTGCCATGGACGGCACGTCTGGAGACGACGGGCCGGAGCAGCAAAGCAAGGGAGCGGTTCGACCACTCCAGAGCAGAGGGAACATATAAACGGAGGCTCCCGTTAAACATTTCGCAACATATCATTTGTAAAACCGCTCTAAGGAAGCGGGAAAGGATGAGCCTATCATGGGCAAACCGGTTATTCTAAGCGCATGCAGAACCCCCGGAGGAAAGTTCGGGGGGTCCCTCAAGAACACCACGGCTCCGGAACTCGGCGCCCTTGCCCTTGCCGAGGCGGTAAGGCGCTCGGGAATTTCTCCCGAGGATATGGGCGAGGTCATCCTGGGGAACGGCTGGCAGGCGGGAGTGGGAGCCAATCCTGCCCGGATCGCTCTGCATAGAGCGGGACTTCCCCAGTCCATTCCCGCATTCACGGTAAACAAGCGTTGCGGGTCGAGCCTCAAGGCGGCCATGCTCGGAGCGGATAAAATCCGCCTCGGGGATATGGTGGCGGTGGCTGCGGGAGGCATGGAGAGCGCCTCCAACGCACCCTACATTCTTCCGGACTCCCGTTGGGGATACCGGATGGGAGAGAAGAAAGTTCTCGACGCCCTGCACAAGGACGGCTTTCACTGTCCCCTTGCGGATATGCTCATGGGAGCCACCGCGGAGATCCTGGTGGAGGAATACGCTATCAGCCGGAAAGAGCAGGATGAATTTTCCCTGAACAGCCACAAGAAGGCCCTGGCGGCCATCGAAGGTGGACTCTTCGCCGAGGAGATCGTTCCGGTAACGCTGAAGGATCGAAAGAAAGGAACCATTCTCTTCGATACCGACGAGATTCCCCGGAGCGACACCACCATGGAGGCCCTGGGAAAGCTCCCGGTTCTTTTCAAGGAAGACGGCACCATCACCGCCGCATCGAGCTCCGCCCTCTGTGATGCGGGAAGCGCCTGCATCATCGCCGACAGCGACTGGGCCGCCGCACATGGCTATACTCCCTTGGCGGAGATTCTGGGCTACGCTTCGGGTGCCCTGGATGCGGCACACATGGGGCTCGGCCCCGTGGTGGCCATGCCCAAGGCCCTCGAAAAGGCGGGAATGGGCCTGGAGGACATGGAGATCATCGAGATCAACGAGGCCTTTGCGGCCCAAGTTCTGGCATGTCATCGGGAAATGAAGTTTCCCATGGAAAAGCTGAACCCCATGGGAGGCGCCATCGCCCTGGGACATCCCATAGGAGCCACAGGAGGCAAGATTCTCGCCACCCTGATGTACGCACTGAAACATGAGAAGAAAGAATTCGGCATCGTGAGCGCCTGCATCGGCGGCGGTCAAGGCGTGGCCATGGTGCTGAAGAACCTTTCCTAGCTTTGCCGCTCTCCGGCCCGTTCCCGGGATCCGTGCCTTCCATGGCACGGATCCCGGCTTGCCGGTACATTTCGCCTGCCACGGGAAAAGATCCTTCCACGACACAAATTCCTCCCCCCCCCGACTCCGATGTCGCCGCCGGGAATCCATAAACTCCGGCTCCGGGGTTCCCGGAATGCTCCATATCGACGAAAACCCCCCTGGCCGGAAAAACCTTCGGGAAAATAGTCAAAATTCGTCAACCTCTTTATGCGCTTATTTTGATTTTTCCACGCCTCGAAATGAGAAAAATTCCCCGAATCCACAAAAAAGCGACCCCCAATCAAGGAGGCCGCTCTCATGGATTATGGAAAGAAGATCTCTTTTCCGTTACTCCGGATCAGGATACCGCTGCAGGGATTTTCGAAAAGTTTTCGTACTCTCGGGAAGTCACGATTTCCTTCAGAGCCTGGGCCACCGCCCAGACCTCTTCGTAGCTGTTATAGAGGGCCACCGGAGCTATACGGATCACCCGGGGAGGGCGAAAATCCGGCACGATTCCCCGCTTTTTAAGGGCACAGCAGATGCGCCAGGCCTCCGAATGCTCCACCGCCACGTGCCCTCCCCGGCGGGAATGCTCCCGGGGGGTACCTACGGAATATCCCAAGGGAGCCAGCTCCGTATCCACGAGTTCCATAAGATAATCCGTGAGATCCAGGGATTTTTTCCGCACCTCTTCTATTCCCGCCTCGGCAAAGACCTTCAGTGCTCCCTTAAGGGCGGCACCGGAGAAAACCGAGGGAGTACCTATCTGCCACCCTCCGGCGGAAGGGCTGTGTTGGAACTCCAGGTTCATCTGGAACTGCTTTTCCTTGACGTAGCCGAACCACCCTGCCATGCCGGGGGAACGGGAGAAGTGCTTTTTGTTGAGATAGAGGAACCCCGGGCTTCCGGGCCCCCCATTGAGATGCTTGTAGGAGCACCAGAAGGCGAAATCCACCCCGTCCTCACTCAGGCGGTGCGGCACGGATCCCGCGGAGTGGGCACAGTCGAAGCCGATAATAATATTTCTGCGATGAGCCTCTTGGACAAGTCGGGGAATATTCAGAAGCTGCCCGCTCCGATAGAGCACCGAGGGAAACAGCGCAAATCCCACGTCTTCTCCGAAGGAGGCGATAATGTCATCTTCATCCAGGGTTCGCCCGTCCCGGCTTTTCACGAGGTTCAGCTCTTTATGGGGGTCCAGCCCGTGAAGCCGAAGAAGGCTGGAGAGAGCGTAGATATCCGAGGGAAAGTTCAGCTCGTCCGCCACAATTTTGCTGCGTCCCTCCCGAGGATTGTAGAAGGTGCTGGTCAGAGCGTGGAGGTTGATGGTGGTTCCTCCGGTCATCACCACTTCTTCGGGTTCGGCCCCCACCAGAGGGGCCATGAGGGCTCCCACCTTCTCTCCCATATAGAACCAGGGAGGATTCGCCTCCAGCCATCCGTCGATACCAAGGCGCTTCCACTCCTCCAACGTCTCCAGAAGAGCCTTTTCCGCATCCTTTCCCGCAAGGCCCAGGGAATTGCCATCCATATAGATCTTGCCGGGAACGGAATAGAATCGCCCCCGAAAGGGGGCCAGAGAATCCGCTCTATCCTTTTCCCGGGCCCGTACCCGGGCCTGTTCCATAAAGTTCATGCTCCATCACTCCTCTTGGAAATACAAATCTCCGCCATCTTCACTCTTTTGTATATTTGCGCAAACATGTTCCTATCCCCGTTCTCCCCGGTTCTTTCCCTTTCGTTTGGCCCGGTAGAGAGCCTGATCCGCCCGGGAAAGCATTTCCTCCGGGGTTTCCCCAGTTTCGTACTGCACCACCCCGAAACTGAGGGTTATGGAAAGAACACTTCCCTTTTGAGGAATCCAGGAAAGGTTTTCCGTCTGTTTCCGGAAAATCTCCCCCCGCTCGAAGGCAAATTCCCGGGGACATGCCTTGAGGAGCACCACGAACTCCTCGCCTCCCCAGCGGCTTACAAGGTCCATTCCCCGGAGATTCTCCTGAAAGACTCGGGCCACATCCTGCAGCACTCTATCCCCCTGAAGATGCCCGTACTTATCGTTGATAGCCTTGAAATCGTCCAGATCCGCCATAACCAGAGAAAAGGGCGTGCGGGTTCGCTTATACTCCGCCAGAGCCTGGGTAAAGAAAATCTGGAAGGCGTGGCGGTTGTAGATTCCCGTAACCCTGTCCGTAATTGCCAGATTTTCCAGCTTCTTTTCGTACCTTTCCACCAGGGCTTTCATGGAGAGAATCACCAGTACCGCAAGAATACCGCAGACTCCAAGATTGAGGAGAAGAGAAAGGAAGATGTCCCGTTTTACCTCCGCCTCTCCCTGCTCCACCAGAAGATACCAGTCGAATTCGGGAATGAACCGGGTATTTACGTGATAGACATCTCCCGCGTAATCGTATTGAAACGTTCCGGATCTCTGGGCGGTAATGGCCTTGAAAAGTTCCCCCAAGCCGGGAATATCCCGGATATTATCGTTTCTTTTCAGAAAGTTGGGGCATCCGAGAGTGATCTTGCCCTGGGAATCGAAAAAACAGATGTTCCGGGAGTAGCGTTTCTGATAATCCCGGATGGTATCCGTTACGGCGCTTACTCCCAGCCCCACTCCGGTGGCCCCCATAAAATTATTCCGATAATCGAAGACCTTGTAGTTGATGAAGATGGTGAGGGCATCCCGATGGGCCATATCCACATCCAGGTTCACCTCGTAATCCTCCGAAAGCCCTTGCAGGCGGTAGTACCAGGCATCCCGGGGTTCTTCGGGGGATACCGTCTTGAGCACTCCACCGGGATAGTAGTATTTCGAGCTTCTCTCGGAGACGAAGAAGCTGGTCTCCGTACCGTATTGACTCTGAATCTCCTTGAGATATCGGGTTACTTCGTCCACATTCCGTTCTCCCCGGAGAACCCAATCCCGAAAGAAGGTGTCCCGGGCCATGAGAGAGGAGATGAAGATGGGGCGAAGAAGATCCCGCTGCACCTCGGAATAGATGGTATCGCTGGTAAGCGGAAGGGCATGCTTCTCGATCTGCCGGCGCAGGGCGGCCACGGAAACCATATAGCTGACGACGCTGGTGACGCCGAAACCGAGAAGAATGAGAAGACTCGTGATAAAAATATGGGGCTTGTTACGATTATACATTTTATGCAATCCTCCGATGAGAACTTCGGAGATTTTTTCTCGTCAGCGATTTTTCCCGCAACCCTTTTATCACGCAAAAGTCTTTGAGCGACGAGAAAAAATCCCCCGAAGTTCCGATATTTCCGTTTCGGAGCATGATACCATGAAAAGGATACATTTTTAAACCTTTCAGAATCTTTTCCGCCTTTTTGCTGAGTCCCCGGAATCTTGCGCTTTTCCGGTTCTCTTACCTCTCGGCTCTCCCGAGGCTTCCCTCCGGGGGGGGAAATGCTTCTATTTTCCTCCCTCCAGGAAGGCTTCCAGTTTCCGCACATGTTCCTCCACCTTGGGATCCGGAGAAAGGGCGAGGCCTTCCTTGTACTTTTCCAGAGCCTCCCGGTACCGCCACTGTTTCTGCAGTTCCGCCCCCTCCCGCCAAAGGGTTTCCGCCTTTTCCCGAGCCTCCCGGGACCGGGCTCCCTGGTCGAGAAGGACCTCCAGCCGATCCGCATACTCCTGCACTTGTTTCAGGGGAAAGAGGGTCAGGCTCTGCCGGTAGAGCCGAAGGGCCTCCGCATAGTTCCCCTGGTTCTGCACCGCCACCGCCTGGGCCACCATCTCCCGGGCCTCCCGGCGAAGGGTGTTCTCCAGATTCCGGGCATGGGTCTGCATTTCCGGATCCGGTTCCTCCTTCAAACCCTCCTGATACTTGAGAAGGGCCTCGTACCGTCGCCCCTGGGCCTCCAGGGCTTCCGCCTCGTCGTAGAGAGGGGAGCGAAGGGAAAGAACGGGAGGAGCCGGAGGCGTTTTCCCGGGCCTGGTTTCCGCATTTCCGGAAACCTCGGGAATATCGGGAATGTCGGGAATCTCCGGCACCGCGGGCACTTCCGGAACCTCCGCAGGAGGAGCCGCCTCTCCGGAAATTTCGGGAATTTTCGTCTCCTCTTTCTCCTCTGCCAGGGTTTCCGAGGTTTTCGAGGCGTCTTTCCGCCGCCGCCCCAGTTCCGCCGCATAGGCCTCCACCGCCGGATCCGGATGAAGGGGAAGGCTTTCCCGATATTTCGAGGCGGCCCCCTCGATATTCCCCGCAGCCTCCAGTTCCAGCGCCTCTTCCCGAAGGGCGAGGGCCTTTTTGAGCCGTTTCAGCTCCTCCCTCAGGAGATCTTCTTTTTCCGGCTCCGTCGATTCCTCTGGATGGGATTCCGGCTTTTCCAGGGGCTTGGAATCCGGAGAAGAAATTTCACCGGGAACATCCGCTTTCGACGACAACGGTTCCCACGAGGGAAGGTTGTTCTTCATGAGATGGAGCGAGGGTTCTCCCGCAGAGTATCCTCCCGGGCGGTCCTGAAGCACCACATTCCCTTCGGGAGAAACGGCCATGCCCATAAAGATGCCCAGATCTCGTCCCATCGGGAGGACCTGCAGAAATTTCCCCTCCCCGTCGTAGATCCAGAGTCCCTCCTCGGCATCGTCGTAGGCGTAAATCCGCCCCGCCCCATCCGAAGCAAGCGCTTCGGGACGAAAGTAGATTTCCTCATCCCCGGGAGTGGAGGGCAGATCCGTACCGTAAAAGGACCACTGGCGCAGCTTGTGGCCCTCCAAATCGTAAACCCGGAAAAAACCTCCCTTTCCCTCTTTCGGCCGGGGCTCCGTCAGAACCAGCAGGTCCCCCGGAAGGGTAGCCAAGGTTACGACTTCCTCCATTTCTTCGGGCTCCCAGGCGGCGAGAAGCTCCCCGGAAGGGGCGAAAACGAGCATCCGGGCCTTTCCGTCCCTGATATCCGTAACTCCCGCCACCGCGATCTTTCCGCTATCCGTAACGGCCACCGCAGAGGGCTTGTAGATTCCCTTCTCTCCCATAACCTTGGGGCTCAGCTCGATTTTCTGAAGAAATTCTCCCTTTCGGGAAAACCGCTGCAACCTGGCCCGCACGCTGTATCCTTCATCCGCTACCCAGAGAGACCCCTCCGGAGCGAAGGCGAAGTTCCGGGGATAGGAGAAGGTACCCTCCTCCCCCTTGCCCTCCTTTCCCCACTCCTCCAGAAGATTTCCCTGGGAATCGAAAAGGCGGATTCTGCGGTTTCGGGAATCCCCCAGAGCGAGCACTCCGTCCGAGGCCCAGGCGAGACCGAAGGTATAATGAAAGGCGTCGGAAGTGGCTCCATAGGCAAAGATTTTTCCCGTTTTCAAAGGAGGCTCTCCCTCCCGGGCAGAGCCGAGGATGCTCCGGATTCGCTCCTTGTGCTCCTCCAGGCCCGCAAAGTTGCCCATGAGCATCACCAGGGTAAGTTGTCCCGCCTCATCGGTCTCCTTGGTAATGACCATACTCCCTCCTACCTTTTTGAAAGCCCCGTGGATTTCCGCCTCCCCCGAAAAGGAGTAGAGCACCGCGGGAAGGGATCCAAGGAGGATTTCCTCCCGGGAGGAGGAAAAATTGCGCGCCTCTCCTTTCTGGGCCTGTTTCTCGAAGTCCTCCAGAAAGGCCTCGTATCCTCCTCCCTTGGGAGGAGCCTGGCGCATCACTCCCAGGGCCAGGATGGAGAGGTTCTCCGCCTCGGGAGAGCCTGCCATATCCGGAGGGGCCCCGGTGAAGAACATCACTCCCTCCCGGCTTTCCACCAGAGGCTTCCAGGAAGCGGGAACCTCCAGCCAGTAGGGATCCATCCAGCGTTGTACCGTATCGGAAGAGGCCTTTCCGGAAGAGGGAAGAAGGCCCGAGAAAAGGCCAAGGAGGAGGAGAAAAATCATACATCTCCATAAAGATGTTCTCCTTCCGGAAGGAGCCGAAAAATGTCCGATTTCCATGAAAAGGACCTCCTTTTCTTTCTAAGGTTTCGCGTTCCCTTCCGGAGGAAGGAAGCACATTCCCACGGGAAAACTTACAGAAAGATTGTCGTAGCGCACGGGGACGCCGCTGTCGAGCCAGGGTTCCCGGGTACCCCGCTTGTAGAAATCCAGGGAGTAGTACATGACAAGATCCACCGAGAAGGATTCGGGAATGTTCGCATCCCTTCCCGGAGTCCAGGAGACCGAAGCCTTGCCGTCGCTTCCTCTCACCTCGGGGCTGGTGGTAAATCCGGTGGTGAAAAACCATTTGGTCACCCCTACCCGTCCCTCCAAAGGAGGCGTTTCCGGCAGGGAGACCGGCACGGAGGGAATGGCGTCGAGAGCCACCGAAAGAGTGAGGGTGAGGGGCTTTCCTTTTACCGCATATCCCGAAAGCAGAACTTTCCGCCCCGGTGCCGCCTGGGGATTTCCTCCGGCTTCTCCGAGGCCGCTCAGAGCCAGAGCCTGACCCAAAGCCTGCTGGAGCTGGGATTCCGTAAGGGTTACCCCCATTCTGGCCATCTCCTGGAGCATCTGCTCCTTCATGGTATCCTTCGCATTTCCCAGGGCTCCCATCATCTTTTCCAACCGCTCCGCCTCGGGAGTATTCGGAAGGATATCTCCGGAAACTCCCGTTGCCTCGAGCTTCAGCTTGAGGGGAACCTCGGGAAAGGTTACCGAGGGGTCGTTGGCGAAGGGGGAGCCTGTGATCCAGAAGGTGCGGTTTTCGAAGAAATGCCGCTCCGCCCCCTTGATGACGCTGATGGAAATGGCATCCTCGGTCAGGAAATCTCCCTTATGGTCGAAGAGCTTTACCCGGGGAGAGAACTCCTTTTCCGGCACCAGTTCCTTGTAGAGGTGGGTAACTTTGGATCTCTCGCCGGGATTCGGCCGATTTTCCACACTTTCGCTTCCGTCATCGAAGTTCCATTCGAAACGGTAGATTCCCTTGGGAGTCGCCGTAGCTTCGAATTCGATCTCCTCCCGGTCCGCTCCTTCGCGAAGCTCCAGGATCAGGATGCGGGGAGGCAAGATGGAAACCTCCGCCTCCTGTTCCAGGGTCCAGGAGGGGCTTTCGAAACGGCGGCTTCCCGCCTCTATACGAAGAAGAGCGCTCTGCCCGTGCTGCAACTCGTAGAAGGCCTGTTCCTCCGTCAGAGAAGCTCCGGAGGGCGCGGCAAAAAGACGCAACGGAGCCTCCTGGAGGGTTCCTTCGAGGGTCTCGATCTTCTCCAAGGCTCCCTGTTTGAAAAGGAGCTTCCGGAGGTAAACTTCCTTTCCCTTCTCCGACACCACCAGCTCCGCGGGGCCGGAGTAGCGAATGGTGAGATCGAAGACCTCCCAGGCGGGATCGTTCTTTCGATGGTGCTCCATGGAGGAATCCACCTCCACCACCGTAATGGGCACTCCCTCGGGATCCTTCTCGGAAGGAGCTTCCCTCTCCTCGAACTCCGCCTTCAGTTCCAGGGTGGGAAAAAAGAGATTCATCAGGTCCGCGCAGGCGTAGATGGCCAGAGGAAGCAGCACCTCCCCCTGGGGAGGACCGAAGGCGTGAGGAACGTGGTAGCGCCCGAGCCTTCCGAGAGCTCCCACACCTCCCCGTGCAACCTTCTCCTTTGTCTGATCGAATCCTCCCAGAAAGCTCTGCTCCGGATCGAACCAATGGAAGCTGAGCCGCTCCTGGGCCATGGGAACCCGCTTTTCCCGGTCGAAAAGACCGTAGTATTTCTTCACCGTGCGAGGCATGAGGAAACCCTGAACCGTGGTCTTTACCTCCTCCAGATCCTTGAACTGCGGGGAGGGATAGGGAGTCTGGCGGTTGTTCGGCAACACCCCCGAGGGACCGTCGTAGATGGTATCCATGGAGTAGAAGGTGGCGTTGATAAAAAGGGCTACCTGATGAAAAAGCACCGAGGGCCTCTGGAGGGCCCCCCCGGCGCTTTTCAGATAGGGGCGGATGCGAGAATCGATAAAGGGGCTTGCCGCGGCGGCCCGGACATGTTCCGGAAAAATGGAAATCTCGATGGGTTCGTCCATGGGATGCGAATCGTTCCGCACGTGAGCGGGCTGGGTCATATCTCCTAGCATGTGCATGGATTCCCCGAGGGCGCGGTATGCCCGAGAGAGGTAGAGATTTCGCTGATCCTCGGGATTTGCCGCGGTGAGATTCAAGGTGGTCTTGAAATGGGGCATCCCGATCTGGGAAGGAAGGGGGATATCCTCCCGAACCTCCAGGGCCGCCTTGTAGGAGGAGAGGGCCGTGAAGAAGGTGAAGGGATTATCCGGATAGTCCAGCCCCCAGGACCGGGCATCGACCTGAGGACTGTCGTAGAGTCCGTGAGCCCAGCTCTGGTCGGTGAGATAAGCCACCCCCTCGATCCGCCGGGGATCGTAGAAATGGCGCACCGAAGAGTAGAGATGGGGCTCGTCGGCCCAATCGCCCCCCATGATGATCCAGCGCTGCATGGAAAAGTTCGCTTCCTTGGAGACGAACTCCGAAGCTGTCAGGGAGGAGCTGTCCACACACACCCCCCGGAACGTCTTCTGAAGGGCTCCCGGAGCGAGGGGACCCAGCCGGAATTTTTCCTCTCCCTTCATCTGTCCCAAAAAAAGGCGGATCGCCTGGGCGTTGATCTGGCTGTGGGGAGCCTGGCTCCAGGCTCCCGCCAAGGAGGGAAGCAGAAAAATCCAGAAGACCAGCATGGACAAGAAAATGCTTCTCAAGGCTTTGGTTTTACGAAACAACATGGCTTTTCCCTCCCTTTCGGCGGAGAAGAGGTTCCCCAAGGGGGAGTGCTAAAAATCGAAGAGCACCCATTTGCCGTCCACCTTGATCCATCGGATGTAGAAGGTGAAACCGTCGAGTTCCACGGCGTATTCCGAGGTGCGGAGGCTCGTGGTGGTAGCGGGATCCGCACGGTCCGGAGCGGCGAGAAAGCTCATCTCCGCCTTCTCCAGAACCTCCGCGAAAGAGGGCATGGCCTTCGGATTGTGGGCGAAGAGGGCGGCGTACTCTTCCCGGCGTCCCTCGTCCATGCAATCCACGGCCCGGGAAATATCGCTCTCCTTCAGAGCGCTCCGGAATTTTTCGAAGGACTCCTCGATGGCGGCCTTCTCCTCCGGCAGGTCCGGATAGTTTCTCCAGTCCGCATCCTCATCCTCGAAGAGATCTTCCTCCGGGAAATCCGCGAAATCTTCGGGAGTACCGGTTATTCCCAGAAGCCTTTCGAGATAGGCGATGCGCTTCCGCAAAGGTTCCAGATCCGGAGGGGTTCTTCCTGAAGAAACATCAAGATTTCTTACGGCTTCTTCCAGGAAGTTGATCTTGGCTCTCAGAAGAGCATCCTCGTAGAGGGCATAGCTCCGGCCATAGGCCTCCAGGGCACCGGCAAGATCTCCTTCCCCTTCCTTTCTTTCGCCTTCCATGCGGTATTGCAAAGCTTCTTCCAGAAGGGCAATCCTCTCCTGAAGGGGCTTTACGAGAGGGCTTTCTCCGGCGAAGGTCCCCCCGGGACTTTCCGGAAGAAACAGGAAGAACGAAAGAAGGAGAAGCCCCAGAGCCAGGAGGAAACGACACAGGGAACGTCGGAATATGGGCATGTTCTTTTCACCACCTTGCAGATTCTTTTCTCCGAAAGCCCTCGAAAAGCCCCGGAATCCCCAGGGCATTCTCCCGGCCTTCGGTCCGATTTCTATTCCTGGGACTCCAGAAATTCCCGCAGTTCCGAAGAGAGGGGAACTTTCGCCTCCTTCAGAGCCCGAAAGAACTGTTCCACCCCCTTCAGGCCGGTACAGAGAAAGGAAAAGCTCTCTCCGTTTCTTCGCACCAACCGCACCCCCCAGTCCCGTCGGCTCGAAAGGAGCAGGCTCTGCCCGAGAAGCCGCCAGTTCAGAAGAGAACCTATCCAGAGAAGGCGGCGGAGCCATTTGGGAGGCCGATAATCCACGAACTCCACCCGATCGAGATCTCCGTAGGACAGGCGCCATTCCTTTCGAAGAGTTCGAATCTCAAGCCCTTCGGAAAGACAGCAAAGACAGAACGAAGCGTATTTGGCGGACCAGTAGAGCAGCGCCCCGAAGAGGCCTCCCATACCCCAGAAGATGAGGGTGATCCAGATACTCCCCTCGGTAAAACTGAAGATCTTCGAGGTGTTGAAGATTTCGGGAACCAGAAAAAAGGGAAAAGCCATGAAGAATCCCGACAGAAGGAAGGCCACCAGATCGGAGATCAGAAATCCGAAGGCCCTGGCGTAGATCAATCCCGAGGGAGGAATTTTTCTGCGGGGAACACCGAAGTAGATCCCCAGAGCCAGCAGAAGAAAAACCGGCGCGATCGTTCGAAGGGGATGGAGCAAGGCCGATGGAACCTTTCGAGAACGGGCTTCTCCGGGCCCCAAAAGAGCAAGGGAGGCGAACCGGGGATTTTCGGAGGATTCCAGGGAGAGATAGGAAAAATTTCTTCCGGTCTTCTCGAGTCGGGAATAGACTTCCCCAAAGGGCTTCTCGGAAGGAAGAAAATAATAGCTCTCTTCGCCGAAGTGCTCTCCCCTCCGGGCAAGCAGGGATTCCTCCGGAGAGGAAGAGAAGAGGTCCGCAAAAAAGGCCTCCCAAGAGGGACCGGAGACCGTCTCCAGGCGATCTCGGGTTTCCTCGTCGATAAAGGCGGGAAGGGAAAGGAAGTTCTCGGAGCTCCGGATCACCTCCCGGGCCATTTCCAAGGCTCCCCATTCCGGAGCGGGAGCGTAGGCCCTGCGATATCGTTCTCCCATATCCACCGGTTCGACCTGAAGATAGATCTCCCGGAGGGAGAAAAAACATACCAGGGCGAGAAGGAAACAGAGGAAGGCTCCTCCCCGGCGATAAAGTTCCCGCATCTTCCTCACCTCTTCTCGAACAGATGAAATATGCCGAGAGGAAGGGTTCCCTCGGTCCAGCGGTCCCCTCCATCCTCGGAAAGATAGAATCCCCTTTCCGTTCCCAGAAGCAATTTTCCCGAAGAACTCCGGAGATAGGAACGGACATTCACGTTCCTAAGAGAGGAGCTTTGCAGAAGGAAGTCGAATTCTCCTTCGGAGGATCGATCCAGTCGCACCAGGCTATCCCTGAGAATCCCCAGAAGCCCCTTCTCTCCCGGGAAAATTTCCGTGAAGTATGCGAAGGGGGACCACTCGTACCCCTTTATGGAGGCCCGGAAGGCCTCCTTTTCGGAGAGGGAAAACCTCCAGAGCCCGTTTCGGGAAACTCCCCAGAGAGTGCCGGATTCGTCGAAGAGAGCGGAGGAAATACCGTAGTTCACGTAGATGTTCTCCCAGCTCTCCCCTCCGTCGAGGGAAAAGGAGAGCCCCCGTTCGGTACCCAGGGCGAGGCGGCTTCCTCCGTCCGAGGTGATACAGGAGACGTATTCCCCCTCCACGGCCTCGGATCCGCCCAGGAACTCCCAGCTCCATCCTTGGGAGGAGCGGAAAAGCCCCTTGTACCTCGTGGCGGCCACCAGAGAAAACCCTTGCCGTACCATACCCACCAAATCGCCCCTTTCTCCGGAGGGAGGGGAAAATTCGTTGGAAGATTCTCTTTCGGGGATCTCCGGAAAGCTTCGGAAGATCCAGCTTTTGCCCCGATCCTCGGAAAGCCAGGCCCCCCGAGAGGTTCCCGCGAGAAAGGATTCCTCCGAAAGAGCCGTCAGAGCGTTACAGGGAAAGGCACTCTCCATGCTGCCCTCCTCCTTCCAGCTTTTTCCTCCGTCCGGAGAAGCATAAAAAACCCCCGAACGGGAAAGGGCGTACAGCTTTCCCGATTGGGTCTCGGCAAATCCCGTAAAGGGGTTCGAGAAGTTCAGGGGTATCCAGGCGGCGCTTTCCGAAGGGGCGAAGAGAAGCTTTCCCGTATCGGTGCCTCCCAGCATGCCATCGGAAAAGGGGGCGAGGCAGGTGATCGAAAGAGGGGGATTCCCTTTCGAAAAGGGGCGCCATTCTCCACCGCCGAGAGGGTTGACGAAACATCCTTCCCGGTAGGTTCCTCCCCAGAGGCGGCCTCTCTCATCCATCTCCAGGGCCTGGACGGTGGCATACTCCGGCAGCCCCCGGGAAAAGGGCTCCCAGGAATTTTCCCGAACCTTGCGATAGACCCCTCCCCGGTAGGTTCCCACATAGAGAATTTCCTCCAGAGCGTTCCAAGCCAGGGAGAGCACGAAAGGATTCTCCAGCCCCTCTTCGATGGGCTCCCAGCTCCTGCCTCCGTCCGAAGAGAAAAAGACCCCTCCACCGAAGGTCCCCGCCCAGAGCATTCCCGAAGAATTTTCCAGCACCCCGGTGACCAGGAAATTCCCCATATCGCCGGAAGATTGCTGCATCTCCGGCTTCTCCGGCGAGGCCCAGAGGAGCCCTCGTTTCCAGGAAACTCCGAGAAAGGTTCCCTTTCGGGTAACGTAAAAATTCTTGAACTCCCCTCCTCCCTTGAGGGAACCCCAGGATTCTCCCCGGTTCCGGGAAAGGAGTACCTTTTCGAAGGTGGCGAGAAGCAGATCTCCCTGGGGAGAGAGGGAAAGGGAGTAGAGGGGTTTTTCGGGAATACGGCCTCCCAGGTTCGAAAAATCCGAGGGGGAAAAGCGGTAGAGCCCTCCGGGTTCTCCGGTGGCCACGTAACACAGGTTTTCCCGGGAATCCACCCGGATATCCAGCACCGGAGCTTGAGCCCAGGCTTTGGGGGAAAAACCGAAAGAAAAGAATATTCCCCACAGGAGCAGGATCTTAAAGGGAAAAATCCCTTTTTTCGGGAAATCTTCGGGAACATTTTCCATAACTCTTCACCTCAACTCTCCACCTCTCTTGAAAAAGAATTCTTTTCCCCCCTCCGAACGCGCTCTAACGAACCGACACGAAGATTGCTTGCAAAAAGAATCGATACTTTTTCATGACAAAAGCTTAGAGCGAAGAGGGAGAAAAGTCAAAAGAAAAGCCCCCTTCCGGGGGCTGCAAAATATGCAAAAAATCCTTTCGGAGAAACGGCTCCTTCCATGGAATGGCACGCCACGATTCCGGACAACTTGTTCATAAAGTGGCAAAACCGCTCCCTTGCTTTGCTGTTCCGGCTCTGGAGTTCATGCAACGCCACATGGTAACGGAGACCGCTTTGCAATCCTCCGCTTATCCGATCTTTCCTCCTAGGGCCTTCCGGGAGGGACCCGAAGCGGAAACATCATCCATGGCGAAAGCACCGATACGCTTCCGGAGATCCGCGCTGATCTTGGCCATCTCCTCGCCTCCCAGAGCCACCCGTTCCGCCGCAGCGGCCACTTCCGCCATCTGGCTTCGGAATCCATCGGCGACAACTGTGGAATCGTTGACCTTGTTCGCCATGTCCTGCACCGCCGAGGCGATCTCCTCGCTGGAGGCGGCCTGTTCCTGCCCCACCGCGGCGAGGTCCTGGGCGGAGCCCCCGATCTTCTCCAGGGCCTCCATGATGAGGGAAATCTTTTCCGAGACGTTCCGCACATGATTATCCACGTTCCGGGTACCCTCCATGTTGCGCTCCGCTCCCCGCTTCACCGAGAGAAGGTCCGTGGCGATGGAACCCGCCAGGTCCGCGATGTTCCCCGCGGCGTTGTTGGATTCCTCCGCGAGCTTCCGCACCTCTTCCGCCACCACCGCGAAGCCTCGACCCGCTTCTCCCGCCCGGGCGGCTTCGATGGCGGCGTTCAGGGCCAGAAGGTTGGTCTGATCCGCAATGCCCGTGATGGTGGTGACGATTTTCTGAATCTGGGCCGCCTTGGCGGCGAGTTCCTCCGTGGCCTTGGCGGATTCCTCCACCCGGACTATCTGCTCCTTCATGTCCGTCACGGTTTTGGATACCGCTTCCATTCCCGCTTCTCCCGCCTGCCGGGCGATTTCCACCTCTTCCGCCACCTCGCTGCTTCTCGTGGCCACGGTGCTGGCTCCCGAGGCCACCTCTTCCACGCTGGCGTTGAGCTCCTCTCCGATGGCGGCGAGGCTTTCCATGGCGTTCCCCACGGTTTCCGCTCCGCTCCGGGCCTCTTCCACGCTGGCGTTGGTTTCCTCCGCCACCGCGGAGAAGTCCTCCGCATTCTGCCCCAGGGTTCGGGCCACCTCGGCGATGGAAGCGATGGTTTCCTTCAGGGCGGTCTCCATTTTGACGAGTCCCTGGATCATGAGAGCCGCTTCCTTGAGCTTCACCTTCAGCAACCATGCCTTGGAATGATCGAAACGCAGATCCAGATTGCTCTGTTTAATCAATACTTCGGTGATTCCACCAATCGGTTTCGCCACGCTTCGGGCAAAGAGGATAGAAACTACCGCGACCACCAAAACAAGAACGAGGCAGGTAACAATGATAAGGTTCCGGAGAGATCTCACGGGGGCAAGAAACTGATCCTGCGGAGCGATAACGCAGGCTACCCAGCCCGTAAGGGGCACCGGAGCGTAGACATTCATCTGACTCCGGCCATTGAAATAATAGGCCACTCGTCCGGTTTTTCCCTTCAAACCTTTTTGCATGGCCTCCGCAAGTTCCGGAGCGACCTTATCCCCCTTCACGGACGCATTGACTTCTCCAAGATATTCCTTTACAGGGTGAACCGCGAGAACTCCCCGGGTATCCAGAAGATAGCTGTACCCCTGTTCTCCCCATTTTACCGTTCCCGCCTCTTGGGCAAGTTTTTCCAGAGACTCCAGAGCACAGAGGAAGCCTTTGATCTTGCCGTTCTCGAAAATGGGGGAAACGTAAATACAGGAAAGATTTTTTGTATTACGATCGATAAGGATATCCGAAATGACAGGCCTTTTTTCCTTCACGGCCCGGGAAAGATATTCCCGATCTCCCACGTTGGGGCCCGGGGTGTTGCGCCGCACGGAGAGGGTTTCTCCCTGAAGGGTAGCTATAAAAACATCCGTAAAATCGTATCGATCGCACAGGGGAAGGAGAAAAGACCGCTGTTCCTCCCAATTCGTCCCTTGAATCAGGGGATACTCCGTTTGCATTGCCACCACATCGAGCTTTTCCTCGAGATGATCGTTTATCGTAGAGGCCAAGGCCCCTGCCAAAGCATCTCCTTCTTTCCATGAAACATCCATAAGGGCTTTGCTCGACCGGTTAAGAGCAAAAAATCCGACAACTCCTATGGCCAGGAAGGCCACCAGAAGGAACACGGTGATCAGTCTTCCGCGAAGTGAATTCATAACGTTCTTCCCCCTCATTCTCTCGATTTCTCCGTTCCGTTTCGGGCAAATGCCATGTTTTTTTCGGAAAGGGGTAACCCGGTTCAGGCTATCCGCTCCAAACCGGGTTACCGGAAATTTCCTTGGTTCCGCTTATCCCTTTTTGCGTTTCCCTTCCGTTCCTTTGCCCGAAGAAAGAGCCCTGGAAGCGGATTGCGGAAGATCCTCCAGAATGAAAACCCCGATGCGATTCTGAAGATCCGCGCTGATCTTGGCCATCTCCTCGCCTCCCAGAGCCACTCGTTCCGCCGCGGCGGACACTTCCGCCATCTGGCCCCGGAATCCATCGGCGGTAGCCGTGGAATCGTTGACCTTCTCCGCCATGTCCTGCACCGCCGAGGCGATCTCCTCGCTGGAGGCGGCCTGTTCCTGCCCCACCGCGGCGAGGTCCTGGGCGGAGCCGGCGATCTTCTCCAGGGCCTCCATGATGAGGGCGATCTTTTCCGAGACGTTCCGCACGTGGTCATTAACGTTCCGGGTGCCCTCCATGTTGCGTTCCGCTCCCTGCTTCACCGAGAGAAGGTCCGTGGCGATGGAACCCGCCAGGTCCGCGATGTTCCCTGCGGCGTTGTTGGATTCCTCCGCGAGCTTCCGCACCTCCTCCGCCACCACCGCGAAGCCTCGACCCGCTTCTCCCGCCCGGGCGGCTTCGATGGCGGCGTTCAGGGCCAGAAGGTTGGTCTGATCCGCAATGCCCGTGATGGTGGTGACGATTTTCTGAATCTGGGCCGCCTTGGCGGCGAGTTCCTCCGTGGCCTTGGCGGATTCCTCCACCCGGACTATCTGCTCCTTCATGTCAGTCACGGTTTTGGATACCGCTTCCATTCCCGTTTCTCCCGCATGCCGGGCGGATTCCACCTCTTCCGCCACCTCGCTGCTCCTCGTAGCCACGGTGCTGGCTCCCGAGGCCACCTCTTCCACGCTGGCGTTGAGCTCCTCTCCGATGGCGGCGAGGCTTTCCATGGAACTTCCCACGGTTTCCGCTCCGCTCCGGGATTCCTCCACGCTGGCGTTGGTTTCCTCCGCCACCGCGGAGAAGTCCTCCGCATTCTGTCCCAGGGTTCGGGCCACCTCGGCGATGGAAGCGATGGTTTCCTTCAGAGCGGTCTCCATTTTGGCGAGTCCCCGGACCATCTGGGCCACTTCCTTGAGCTTTACCTTCAGAAGCCAGGCATCCGAAGGATTCGAGCGAAGATCGAGTTCTCCCCTTTTTCCCAGAATCCTGGTAACCGCCACGATGGGACGGGCGATGCTGTTCGCGAAAAAGAGAGAAATTCCTACAATAATCAGGGTAAGCACGAAACAGGCCACGAGAATAAGGTTGCGCATGGAACGCACGGGTGCCAGAAACTGATCCCGGGGAGCCGTGAGAGCCGCCAGCCATCCCGTAAAGGGCACAGGAACATAGGCGTTCATCTGGTCCCGGCCATTGAAATAATAGGCTACCGTTCCGCTATGGCCGGAAAGGCCGTTGCGCATGGCCTGGGCCAGTTCCGGGGGAATTTTTTCTCCCTCCTCGGTGGCGTTGAGTTTTCCAAGAAGATCTTCCACGGGGTGTGCCACCACGATCCCTTTATTATCCAGAAGATAGCTGTAGCCGCTTTTACCCCATCTGATCGTTGCAACGTTTTTCGCAAGAGATTCCAGGGATTGGGAGGCTCCGAGAACTCCCACCACCTTGCCGTCCTTGATGATGGGAGAAGCGTATATGAAGGTAAGCTCTCCCGTGCCCCGATGCAGGATGGGATTGGAAACCACGGATTTCTTCTCCTTCAAAACCCGGTTAAAATAATCCCGATCCTTGATATTGACGCTCGGCATATCCCGCTGCACGAAGCGAGCCGTCCCCTCGGCATCCGCCACGAAGATGTCCAGAAAATCGTCGTAGTAATCGTAAAGGGGAGCCAGGGCCTTTTCCTGTTCCTCCCACTGCATATCCTGAATAACGTAACGTCTCGCCTGCATTTCGATGGTATTGGACCGCACCTTGAGATAGGAATTCACGTTACACGACAAGGCTTCCGCGATACCTTCTCCCTCTTTCCAGGAAGCATCCATAAGAGCTTTACTCGAACGGTTCAGTGCGAAAAATCCGAGAATTCCCATGGTGACAAAACCCATAACCAGAAAAACCGCTATCAATCGGGCACGTAGTGACGTAAACATCTTTGATCGACTCCTCTCTTAATTCTCCGGAATTCTTCCGCCCTTCTCCGGAGAAACCCTTTCTCCGGGCTTTTTCACTTCGAAAATGCCTCCCCTCCCCCTCCGCAGCTGCTCACCCGAAACGACTGCCGATATCCAAGCCTACCGATTTATGCCGGAGATTCCAAGGAAAATATACGAAAAAAACATGGCAAAAGAGAAACTCTCCTTGAAAACGCTCTTTCCCCAAGAGCCTGGAGCACAAAAAATCCTCGGCCCGGCAAAGACCTTCCGGACCGAGGATTAAGAATTCACACGTATGAAAAGGATTTCTTCGGAAAAAACGCGCCCTTATCTCACTTATTACCGAGATTTTCCGTAAAGAGCTTTCACGGAAGCGGAGGATTCCGGAGAAGTTTTTTCGGTTTTGAATACCCTTACGCGTTTCTGCAAATCCCCGCTGATCTTGGCGAGTTCCTCTCCTCCCTGGGCCACCCGCTCCGCCGCAGCGGCCACCTCCGCCATCTGCTCCCGAAGCGATTCGGCCACCTGGGCGGAATCGTTCACCTTTCCCGCCATACCCTGCACCGCCGCGGCAATCTCTTCGCTGGATGCCGCCTGTTCCTGTCCTACCGCCGCCACGTCCTGGGAGGATTCGGCGATATTTTCCAGAGCCTCCATAATGAGCGAAATTCTTTCCGAAACGTCCCGGACCAGATTTTCCACGTTTCGGGCCCCCGTTTTGTTCCGTTCCGCCCCTTCTTTTACGGAAACGAGATCCGAGGAGATGGAACTTGCCAGGTCCGCGATGCTCCGGGCGGCCTCGCTGGAATCCTCCGCAAGCTTGCGCACTTCCTCCGCCACCACCGCGAAACCCCGTCCTGCATCTCCCGCCCGGGCGGCTTCAATGGCGGCATTCAGGGCAAGAAGGTTGGTCTGATCCGCAATTCCCGCAATGGTAACCACGATTTTCTGAATCTGGGCGGCCTTTTCCGCGAGATTCTCCGTGGCTTTTGCGGATTCTTCCACCCGAAGGATCTGCTCCGCCATATCGGTTACGGTTTTCCGAACCGCCCCGATTCCCGCATCCCCCGCTTTACGGGCGGTTTGCACCTGCTCCGCCACGTCGCCGCTCCGGGTTGCCACGGTACCAGCTCCGGCGGCCACTTCCTCCACGCTGGCATTGAGTTCCTGACCGATGGCGGCAACGCTTTCCATGGCATTCCCCAGAGTTTCCGCTCCGCTTCGGGCTTCCTCCACGCTGGCGTTGGTCTCCTCCGCCACGGCGGAGAAATCCTCCGCACTCCGCCCCAGGATCTCCGAGGCCCCCGCAATGGCTCCCATGGCCTCCCGAAGTTTTTTACCCATCTCCACCAGGGAGAGCGCCACCTTGGTGATTTCGTCCCTTCCCTGGGTATCGAACCATACCGTAAGATCCCCGGTGGCGAAGAGGTCCACTCTTTCACGCAATCTCTCCAGGGCTTTATTGATGGATACCGTAATGAGAAAGCCCAGAAGGGCTCCGGAAAAAAGTGCCCCCAGGGAGAGGAAAACGAGAAGACGAAGGGCCTTTTGCGTCGTCATTTCGTTGATATCGTTAACCTCGGCCGCATCTTCCGTAGCGTGATGCGCGAGAAGCACTATGGTATCGTTGAAAGCGTTCAGAGGATCCCGCGCTTCGTTTTCGTAAACCCCGTAGGCCTCGACATCCCTGCCCCCCTCGGTGGCAAGGGAAATGACCTTCTCCGAAGCCCGCCGAAATTCCTGAAGACTTTTTTCGGCCTTTTCAAAATGCTCTTTTTCGAAAGAATCTACGAGCCCTTCTTTTCCGGCAGCATCGAGCCGGGCCCTACGGTAATTCTCAAGGCTCTCATCGTCCAACTGCCGCCGTCGCCGGATATCCTCCAAAAGCTCTTTTTCCCGCCCCCGATCCTCCGTAAGCATGAGAGCCAAAAGGTTGCCCCGGATACCCTGAAAATTCGCCCGGCTGTCATTGAGCCACTGCACCGGCAAAAGAGAGTTACGGTACATGGCGTCCAAATCGGCTGCGGCATTTTTCATGTTGTAGTACCCGATAAAGGCCACCAGAGCCAGGAGAAGAGAGAGAATACCCGTAAGAAGCATCAAACGGACGCGAATGGAAAGACGTCGGAAAAGTCTCATCATGAATGTGTACCTCCTTCAAAAATGTGGGTTCATGGAAAAACGTGCTCGCAACAATTTCGGCTTTTTTTCGGGGCTGAAATATTTTCTGCACAAAAGTTTCTTCTCTGCTTTCAAATTTTTTAGGCTCTCCTCCTTCGAAAAATTTTAAAGTTTTATCCACTTTTCTAAAAACGGGCGACTTTTTCGCGCCTATTCTAACAGAAAAAGATAGGACCAAACGCCCTTGACGTCAAAAAAAGAAAAAAATAAAAGCTTTTAGCTTTTCCATAACGACATATACCAAGGAAAACCTCTCCTCGACAGGATTTACAGTTTTTGTTTTTCCATCCATACTGTATATATGTAAATTCTTCAAGGGTACTGTGGTGGACTTCATCCATCCGGGAAACGAAAATCTCTCATGCGGTATTTTCCCGGATGCCGTGGTTTTGTATGAAACAGGTCCCTTGCTCTCCGGAAAGATCTTTGGGAGAATGAAACAGGACGTCTCGACTACCGGAGCGGTTTTCGTCAGCCCGTGACATTCTGGAAACCCCAAGCCGGAGTTTATGTGTTTCCGGAGGCGACTTTTTCCGGGTATCCTCGAAAAAACGGGAACCCGCGGAAATCTGGGCTTTCCGCTTGAGGAGCTGCGACAATTCTCCTCCTTCCAGGGAGGGGAAAAGATCGAATTGACGTTTTTTGGAAACCTTCGCGCATTCTCTCCCCGGAATTTTTCGGAGCGGAGAACGCATGGGGTATTTCCGTATTTTTTCAGGGAACGAGGAAATATCATGCGTTTTTTTCGAGGCCATGCGGATTTTTCCGCCCGTCGGCGGCGTGCTTACTACGCCCTGCTTCTGATATTGGGAGGGCTTCTTTTTTTCAGCCTCCGCCTTTTAGGCACCTACCGCCATGCAGGAACCATGAATTATCAAAAGGATCGGATAGAGAACTTCCGTATGCAGCTCCAAGCCACACTGCGCTCCTGTCAGGGGAACGGGAAAAAATACGCCCTTCCCGGAGAAGAGGAGATGGAATCTCTCGCCAAGGAGCTTCTGCTTCTTTTCGACCTTCCCACCTTCGGCGTGGTGGTGGCTTTGGAAAGCGAGGTCTCCCGGGACATTTTCTCCCGGGAGGGAGGTCCCTTCGGAGGAGATTCCCGATTCTTCGTTCCCCATTATTTCTGGAGGGAATATCTTCGTTTTCTGGGACTTTTCCCGGGGCTTACCCTGCCGGAGGACCTGGAAGAAACGCTTTTCCCCCGATTGCTTCAGGAGAGAGATTTCTGCCTTTCCTGGAAAACTCCCCGGGGATGGTTCGATATTCTGGGAGTCTCTCTTCCTTCGAAAAACGAAGAAAGCCGGGAATTCCTCCTTACCTTCGAAAAGGCCGCAAATTTCTCACAGGGAAGAAGCCTTTACTTTCTTCTCTCCCTTTTCCTGGTGCTTTTCGTTCTGCTCCTCATGGGAGTGGCCACTTTGGTGTATCGGGTACTGATCAAACTGGAGCATATGGCGGTGCTGGACAAGCTTACGGGAGCCCATACCCGGGGAGCCTTTCTGGAGGCGGGGGAAAAGGAAAAAAGCCGGGCCCTCCGCAAAAGGCACCCCCTTTCCCTTGTGATGGTGGATCTGGATAATTTCAAGAGGGTAAACGATCTGCACGGTCACAATACGGGGGATTTCGTTCTCAAAAAGGTGGCGGGATTGGTGAAAAATTCCGTGAGGAGTTACGACGTCTTCGGCCGCTGGGGAGGGGACGAGTTCGTACTCCTTCTTCCGGAAACCGATGCCGTTGCCGCCGCCAGGGTGGCGGAAAAACTCAGGCGAAATATCGGGGAGGATTCGGCTCTGCAGGCCCTGCAGGTGACCGCCAGCATTGGTGTGTACCAGGTGGAGGACCTGGAGGAACATCTTCCGGGAATTATCGAGAAGGCGGACCGAAAAATGTACGCCGCCAAGGAGGGGGGCCGCAACCAGGTGGTGTCATGAAAAAAGGGGCCCCCCAAGAGAGCCCCGAACGAAAAAACGTTACGAGTCTTTTTCTCATCCCAACCAGCGGAGAGCGCTGGCCTTGAAGAGTACCCAGATGTCCTTTCCCGGATGCAACGCCAGATCCCGCACCGCTTCGGCGGTAAGCCGGGCCGTAAGGGCATGACCTCCCACCACCACCCGTACGAGCACCCGGCCGCTGCCGTTTTCGTAGAGCATCTGGCTTATGTATCCCTTCAGGGAGTTCCGAACCGAGAGGAGGGAGGGTTCCTCCTCCGCAAGGATGATGCTGTCCGGACTGAGAGATGCCACGCCCTCCTCGCCGGAAAAATTGGAAGCCTTTACCCGCTGGCCGTCCTGGAGAAAAAATTCCGCCTCTCCCGAAGCGGAGGCTTTCCAGGTTCCTGCAAAGAGGTTCTCCGGTCCGAAGGAGGCGATGCGCCCGTTGAAGAGGCTTACCACCTCGTCCGCCACTTCGTAGAGCCATTGAAAGTCGTGGCTCACCACCACCAGGGTGGTGCCCCAGTTTTTCCGGGCCTCCCCCAGGGCGGCTTTGATTTTGGCGGCACTTCCCACGTCCACGCTGGCGGTGGGCTCGTCCAGAAGGAGCACCCGGGGACGCAGCACGAGCCGGGAAGCCAGAGCCACCCGCTGGGCCTCTCCTCCCGAGAGCTGATACCAATGGCGGCGCAGAAAATTTGCGGGCTCCAGCCCCACCATCAGAAGGGCCTCCCGCACCCGGCCGTCCAGCTCCTTCGTCTCCCCCCGCAGCCGAAGACCGTAGGCCACGTTCTCCCGGACGCTGCGCTTGAGAAGATAGGGGTCCTGAAGAAGGAGGGTTACCTCCTTGCGGTTTTCCTCTTCCCTGGACAGGGAAGGCCTTCCCCGATACGAGACGGTTCCTCCGTCGGGAAGCTCCAGAAAGGCGAGAATCCGCAGAAGGGTGCTCTTGCCGCTTCCGTTGGGTCCCACCAATCCCACCACCCGCTGGGGCCTTATCTTGAGATGCTCCACGTCCAGAGCCTTTCGGCTGCCGTAAAAGCGTTCCACCTTTCGGAGTTCGTAGAGAGGGGTACTCATACCTGGACCCTCCTCCGAAGCAGCGAGAGGAAACCGTTCACCAGAAAGGCGATAAAAAGAAGCACCAGCCCCAGGGCGATGCCCTCGGCGAACTGCCCCTTGCCGGTTTCCAGGGCGATGGCGGTGGTGATGGTCCGGGTATGCCACTTGATGTTGCCCCCGATCATCATGGAGATGCCCACCTCGGAAATCACCCGACCGTAGGCGGTAACCCCCGCCATGAGCACCGCATAGCGGGATTCCATGAGGCTCGCCCGGGCGAGCTGCCCCTTTTTGGCTCCCAGGGTGAGAAGGGTGAGATGAAGGCGCCGGTCCAGGGTTTCCACGGCGGAGGCGGTAAGAGCGACCACGATGGGAAGGGCCAGCACGGTCTGCCCCAGGGCGATCCCCTGAAGGGTGAAAAGCATGCCCAGCTCTCCCAAAGGTCCCCGGCGGGAAACGAAAGCGTACACCAAAAGCCCCACCACCACCGTGGGGAGCGCCAGAAGGGTATCCACCAGGGTGCGGCAGAATTTTCTTCCCGGAAAATCCGCGTATCCCAGAAGAAACCCAAGAGGAACTCCCAGAAGAAGGCTCAAGGCGATGGAGAGGCTGGAAACCTTGAGGGTGGTACTGATGGCGGACCACAACTCCTCATTGCCGGAAAAAAGGAATTTCAGAGCCTGCACAAAACCTTCCGCGATGTAATCCATTGTCCTCTCCTCTCTCCGGCAACGAAACCATTCTTCATTTTCGCTCTCCCGAATCTCCGTTATGAGAACCAGTATACGCAAAAAAGCCTTCCTTCGCTTCCGCAATTCCTTGGGAAAATGGAGAAAAGTCACTAATTGCAACAGATATGCAGAATATCTGCTATTGACAAACCCTGGGGTCTTTCGTTAGAGTCAGCATGCATAACCTGGATACATTATACACAAGATGCTTTACCAAGACCCTTTACAAAGAAGCTCCGAGTTCGTCTTCCTAAAAATGATTTTACCATTCATGGAGACGAACCGATAGGGTTTGACCGGAAACGGTCAATGCCTTCCAAAGCGAAAAGGAGGAATAGCGGCATGAAACAGTTTTTGCGGAAGACCATTATGGTCAACTGTATCCCTCACCACGTGGTGGCGGACCCCGACACATCTCTGGCGGAGGTCATTCGAAAGCAGCTTGGCCTTACGGGCACCAAGGTCGGCTGTGGCGTAGGTCAGTGCGGCGCTTGCAGCGTCATTATGGATGGCAAGCTGGTTCGCTCCTGTATCGTCAAGTGGAGCAAGGTTGAAGAAGGAGCCGAAGTCCTTACCATCGAGGGACTCGGAGCCCCCGGTCGTCTCCACGCTCTGCAGTGGGCCTTCGTGAAGAGCGGCGCCATTCAGTGCGGTTTCTGCATTCCCGGCTTTATCATGAGCGCCAAGGCTCTTCTCGACGAGAACAAGAACCCCACCCGGGAAGACGTGCGCGACTGGTTCCAGAAGCACCGTAACGCCTGCCGCTGCACCGGTTACGTCCAGGTGGTGGATGCGGTGATGCTCGCCGCCAAAGTTCTCCGTGGCGAAGAGGAAATGACGGACTTCAAGGAAATGATGGGCAAGGGAGGCTCCGTCTGGGGAACCTACTATCCCCGACCCAGCGCGGTCTACAAGGCCACCGGTACCTGGGATTTCGGCGACGACATCGCTCTCAAGCTCCCCGTGGGTACCCTTCATGCGGTTCCCGTGTGCCCCGAAACCCACCACGCGAAGATTCTCAAAATCGATATTTCCGAAGCCGAAAAGATGCCCGGAGTGTTCAAGGTAGTGACCTTCGAGGACATCAAGGCCAATAAGGGCACCAACCGTATCCGGGGACAGGCGGGTTCCGGCACCGCCACCACCGACGGCTGGGAACGGCGCATCATGGTCGCCGAGGGCGACAAGATCCGCCAGATGGGCGAGTGCGTGGCCATCGTCTGCGCCGACACCGAAGAGCAGGCCAAGGCGGCCGCCGCTGCGGTGAAGGTGGAGATGGAGGAGCTTCCCGCCCTTCTGCACATCAAGGATGCCATCAAGGCGGACGCCGTGAAGGTATACGACGAGATCGAAGGCATCGACGGCATGCCCAACGTCTTCAACAAGCGCCCCATCATCAAGGGGGATCCCGAAGAGACCAAGGGGCTTCTCGAAAAAGCCGCTCACGTGGTGGAAGAGGAATTCTACAGCACCCGGCAGCCTCACCTCACCATCGAGACCGACTGTGGTTTCGCCTATTACGACCACGAGGGGCTTCTCACCATCCAGACCAAGAGCATCTGCGTCTACCGGCATCAGATGATGATCGCCCGGGGCGTGGGCGTGGCTCCCAGCAAGATCCGGGTTATCCAGAACAACATGGGCGCCAGCTTCGGCTACAAGGTGGCCCCCACCAACGAGCCTCTTCTCGCCATCTGCGCCATCGCCACCCAGCGCCCGGTGTACATGCGGCTGGATATGAAAGAGCACATCATCCGCACTCCCAAGCGCTCGCCCTTCCTCTTCAAGGTCAAGGCGGGAATCGACGAGAACGCCAAACTCACCGCGGTACAGTCCGCCTGGTACGTTGATCACGGCCCCTACTCCGAATCCAGCCAGGACCTCACCAACAAGGGAGGCCAGTTCCTCTTCGCTCCCTACCGGCTGAATAACATCCAGGGCTGCGGCTACACCGCCTTCAGCAACCACAAGTGGTGCGGCGCTTTCCGGGCTTATGGAGCACCCCAGACCTACCTGGCCGGAGAGATCGTAATGGACATGCTGGCGGAGAAGGCCGGCATGGATCCCCTGGAATTCCGGGAACACAACGTGATCCAGCCCGGCGACACCACCCCCAGCGGCCAGCGCCTCGAGGTATATCCCCTCCAGGCCATGATCCGGCGGATCCGTCCCTACTACGAGGAGGCCAAGGCCTTCGCCGCAGCCAACTCCACGGATAAGATCAAGCGGGGCGTGGGGATCGCCTTCGGTATCTACAACTCCAACGACGACGGCCCCGACGAGGCCGAGAGCGATGTGGAACTCACTAAGGACGGGGTCATCCTCTACAACACCTGGGAAGATCACGGCCAGGGAGCGGATATGGGCTGCGTGGGCACCGCTCACGAGGCATTGAAAGTTCTGGGAATCACCCCCGAGCAGATCAAGCTCGTCTGCAACGATACCTCCAAGGCACCCAACAGCGGAGCCGCCGCGGCGAGCCGTTGCCAGGTCATGGTGGGGAACGCCATCGTGGACAGCTGCCAGAAGCTTCTCGACGCCATGCGCAAGGACGACGGCACCTACCGCACCTACGACGAGATGATCGCCGAGGGCATTCCCGTACATTACCGGGGCCAGTGGACCGCCACCCTCCGGAACGTGGACGGAGTGGTACAGCACTGCACCGGCATGGACGACGTCACCGGTCAGGGCTATCCCTTCGCCAACCACATGTTCGGTATCTTCCTCGCGGAAGTGGCAGTGAATACCGAAACCGGCAAAACCACGGTGGAACGGTTCACCCTGGCGGCGGACGTGGGCAAGATCAACAACTTCGCGGTGGTGGAAGGCCAGCTCTACGGCGGCATCGCCCAGGGTATCGGCTTCGCCCTTTCCGAGGACTTCCAGGATGTGGACAAGCACAACAACCTCATCGGCTGCGGGCTTCCCTTCGTGAAGGATATTCCCGACGATATCCGGCTGATCCACATGGAGAGCCCCCGGGAATTCGGTCCCTTCGGCGCGGCCGGAACCGGCGAACTTCCCCTCTCCGCGCCACATCCCGCAGTGCTGAACGCCATCTACAACGCCTGCGGCGCCCGGATCACCGAGCTGCCCGCGCTTCCCAAGAAGGTTCTGGAGGCCATGAAGAAGTAGTAAAATCATAGGGGAGGCTTTCGGCTTCTCCTGAACTCTCCCTTTGAAGCGGGGTCTTTGCAAAGACCCCGCTTTTTCGTATATACTCTTCTCCGAAAGCCGGTGCATTTTGTAGCTTTCGTTCTGTGCCGACACGAAAGAAAACACGAGGGAAAAACGGAAGGGAAAAAGCAAAGAGAGAAACCCCTCTCCGAAAAAGGCACGACATAACCCTAGAAGGAGGGCTTTGCCATGCAGGAAATACCGAAAGAACCTATTACGGGACGCATCGAGGATCTTCCCACATACAACGCCTCGGCTCTGGCCCCGAACATTACCAAGCGCATCGTCTTCGGCCCCGAGCGCTTCTGGAGAGACTACACGGTGCGCCATTTCGTGCTGCCTCCGGGATGCTGCGTTCCTCCCCATACCCACGAATGGGACCATTTCATTCTGGGCATCGCGGGGGAGGGGCAAATCGTGGTGGACGGTGAAGTGGGTCCCATGCCCCAGGGATCCTGGGGACATATTCCGGGAGGCACGGAACATACCTTCGAAAATCACCATCCCGAAAAGGACTTCGTCTTCGTCTGCATCGTTCCCACCCACGGAGATCCCCACGGAAAACGGCAGCGGCACCGGCTGGAGCGGGCGGAACGGAAAGAGGCCTGCGGAGAACTCGAGGAGGAGGAGGCCTAATAAGGCTTCATGGGGCATTCCAGCTTATATCGTAAGCACCGAAGAAAGATATCCGGCCCAGTTCCAGGCAGGAATTCCCTGGCGATCCAAGACACGATATTAGGCGGAATGGTCCGCTAGCGCGGCTTCACAAGTGACGTGCTCCAAATGCTCCTTAAATAGAATTTCCGGGCGGGCTCGGATACGAAAGACCGGAGCGCCCTTTCAAGATCAAGGGGGCTCCGGTCTTTTCAAAGACACTCGAAAAGAAGACGAGGGGTTTTCCCTCCCTCATCCTTCTTGCGATTCTATTCCTGATGCAGCAGGGCCTCCTGGGAGGAAACGATTTCCGTAAGCTGCGCGAGGGTTTCCTTCTGCACTTCCATGGCTTTCTTCATGGCTTGTCCCTGCTGGGCCGCCAGAGAAACCACGTTCTGCATATCCTGCCGCAACTCCCCGAAGCCTCCTTCGAGGGTTTGTACCTTTCCCTGAAGCTCTCCCAGCACCTTAGCGGTGTTTTCCAGCTCCTGGGCGGTGGCGGTAATGGCGTTGATGCTCTCTTCGGCTTTGCTCATCATGGCCTTTACGTTTTCGTTTACCGAACGCATGGCCGCAACCTGCTCCTCCACCGCGGAGATTCTGCCGCTCATCTGGGTCCAGAGAATGTTCCCCAGAATGAGTGCAAAAAGTGCCACTCCCACAAGACCGATGATGAAGGTTTTCTTCGTCACGCCCCCCACCCCGCACTTGTCCGCGAGGGTTTCGCCTTTTCCGGATTCCTTCGATCCAACCATAGAACCTGCAACCTCCTTGAATTTTAACAAAATGCTTTATCGCCGATGCCTTTGGGGCATACAGTTTCTTTCGTTCACCTTCTCCTACCCCGTTACCGGGGTGCTCCGTACCGATGCGCGGGGATGCCGAAGCAGGCTACTGAGAAGAGGGCATAAGTTTTTCCTGAGAATTCAGAAGAAGCTCCAGGCGCTGAAGGAATTCCTTCTGAAAGGCCAGGGACTTCCGAGCTCCTTCGAGAAGCTTCGCCCGGGCGTCCTTTCCCTCGGCAGAAATCTTCTGCAATTTTTCTTCAAAGCCTTGCCGGACTCGCTCCATCTCGTTCCGGAGAGTTTCTCCTTCTTTCCGGGACGCCTCAGCCATTTCCGCTCGAGCATCGCTCAGACCGCTCTCCGCGAGAGCCGCAACTTTCTGGGCATTCTGCTGCACCGCATCGATTCGGGAAGAGAGCAGACGGATTTCCTCGCGGAGGGACGCCACTTCCTTCGCGGAAGCGCCGTCGGAGGGGGAAGCCGCGCCGGGTTCCGTGCCCTTCATGGTTTTTATCTGGGATTCCAAAGCGGCAACGGAGTTTGCCAAAGTCTGGTTCCGGCGGTTCACGGAAGTCCAGACGAAGGCCGTCACCACCAGAAAGATAACACAGAGAACCCCCAAAGAGATAAACATTATTTTTTTATCCTTCGTTTCGCCGCCGCTACCGTATTCAGTCATGGTTCTTCCCTCCTTGAAATTGTGGAATCCCTGTTTTTTCAGGGCTTACGCGCATTCCACCGTATTGTACCACACCTGCCGAAGGGGAGGAAACGTCTCTCTTTTTCCTCCCGAGACACGGAAATTCTTTCGAATCAGGGCTTCATATCCTCGCTGAGGAGAGCCTGGTTCTCCAGCTTCTGCCGAAGGGTCCGAATCTCCCCTTCCCTCTCTTCAAGCAAAGCCTGCATCTCCTTCTTGGAACTTTCCAGGATCCGAGCAGTTTCCCGCTCCAAAGCCTCCTTCTCCTTCAGAAATTCCTGGCGTTGTTCCTCCAGACGGCTTTGCATCTCCTCTTTTCCCTCGTCCAGCCGAAGGGCCAGGTCTTTTTTAAGGGATTCCACGGTAGCCTCGTAGGAAGCCGCAAGCTCCTCCTTTGCGGATACCGCCTCCTCCCGAAGGGAGGCGAAATTTTGCTCGAGCTCTTTGCGCTCCTGGGTCATGCGGTTTCTAAGATCCTCCATCTGCTTTTGAAAGGCGGATTCCTTCGCCCCATACTCTTCCTTGAGGGAGGCCAGCCGGGCTTCGTATTCCCGCTTCAGATTTTCCTGCATCTCCGCCCCCTTTTCGGTAGCATTCTTCAGCTTGTTCCGGAGATCCTCCATGGTGGCTTTCGCCTCATCCGCCTTTTGCGAAAGGAGGTGTTGCCATTCCTCCTTTTTCTGGGAAAATTCCGCCGCCAGAACCTGGAACTCCTCCTTGGCCTCCGACAGTTCCTCCTCCGCATCCTTGAGGGATTCCTTCATCCAGAGCTGGGCTTTCTGCATTTCCTGCCGGAAGCCCTCGGAACGTTCGTCCAGGAGGAACCAGGTTCCTCCTGCTCCGAGAGCCAGCAGGGCCGCTCCCACCACCACCATAAGAGTGACGCTTCCTCGCCTGCGCTTGAGTTCGCTCATGTTTTACAAACCTCCTTCAGCCCCGAAGAGGGCGGTTTTGAGGGCTTTCCTGCGAGGGAAATCCCCCTTCGACACTTCGCTTTTCTATCTACACAGTATTTCTTTAGAGATCATAGTACATGAAGAAGCCTCTTTCAAAGAGGAAAAACCGGCGTTTTTCCTGGATTTCCGCATGCCTTCAAATTCTCGACGATTTTTTTGCGGAAGAAGAGATGGATCAACCCTGACCATTCTTTCTATGATATCCTTTGGCAGAGAAACAAAGTAAGCCTTCCTGTGCTATGATGCGAGAATAAACATTTTCAAATTTTGAACGAAGAAGGGAGATCGAGCGTATCATGATTCGCCGAAGCATGGTGGAACGCCTTTTTTCCGCAGCCTCCATAGAGCGCTGGAACGATCATCCCCGGCCCATTCAGTTTACGGAACTGGGCAAACAGGCCCACAAGATGATCATCGCCTATCTTATCGCCATGGAGGAGGAACGCCGAAACCCGGAGGCCCCCCTTTCCTGGATCGCCCTTCTCGAAGGGGGCATTTTCGAATTTCTGCACCGGGTACTTCTTACGGACATCAAACCTCCCATCTTTCATATGATGATGGAAAAATCCGGAGAAAAACTCAACCGCTGGGTGCTGGAACAATTGGAGGAGGATCTCCGGGGAGTGAGCCTCGCCTTTCGAGATCGTTTCGAACATTATTTCTTCACTTCCTCCTTGGAGAAGGAAAAACGCATTCTTCGAGCCGCCCACTATTTGGCCACCAAGTGGGAATTCGGACTGGTCTATCACTGGAGCCAGTCCCTCTACGGCATCGAGGAAACCAAACGTTCCATCGATTCCCAGCTCGAAGAGTATCAGGACATCCCTTCGGTGCAGGAAATGCTTTCGGGCATGGAGGGTTCCTCCCGCAAGAACGGGCTCTATGCCTTTCTGGATCTGGTGGGGCAACTTCGATTCCAGAAGCGCTGGTCCCAGACTCCCCGGATTCCTCAGACCTCGGTGCTGGATCACATGCTCTGCGTGGCCTTTCTGGCCTACATGGTAACGGTGCACATGGACCTCCCCCCCCTCCGGGGACGAAATGCCTTTCTGGGGGGTCTCTTTCACGATCTTCCCGAAGTGCTTACCCGGGATATCATCAGCCCCGTAAAGCGCTCCGTGGAGGGACTGGAGGAGCTTATCGAACAGTATGAACGGGAGGCCATGCACTCCAAGGTATATCCCCTCCTCTCCGAGGAGTGCGGAGAGGAATTGCGCTTCTTCACGGAAGACGTGTTTTTTCAAAAACTCCGGCTTCCGTCGGGGAAGATCCGCCGTTTGGAGGATTCTCCCGAGGCCCTTTCCGAGGAGATTCTCCCCGGAGCGGTCCCCCTGGACGGAGTGCTGGTGGAAATTTGCGACAAGCTGGCGGCCTACGTGGAGGCATCCCTCTCCATCCGCCACGGCGTTACCTCTCCCAGCCTGGAGGAAGCCCGGCGAAAGGTTTACGAACGTTTCGGCAAATCCCGATTCGGCTCCTTCGATATGGGATGCCTCTTCGATTTTTTTCGATAATTTCGAGCAATTTTCACAAAATTTATCGCCAAACCTTCCAAGGAGACATGTTATACTGAATTTTGAAACTTTGTCTCCTAACCAAAAGGAAGGTGATCTTCTATGGCTACATGTGAAAAACTTGAAAAATGCCCCTTTTTCAACGGTCAGATTCCCATGCCCGAGAGTATTGCCAATTCCATGAAGGAACGATACTGCCTTCAGGATAAAAGCAAATGCGCTCGATATGCGGTGGCTTCTGCGGGAAAGCCCGTTCCTTCCGACCTCTATCCCAACCAGATGGAAAAGGCCCGGAAGATTCTCGATTCCTTCTGATCGTTTCCAAAATCCCCGAAAGAGCGGCATAAGGAAACCACATCCACTATTTGCTTCAAGGAGACACGATGCGTTTATCCGAACAGACTGAAAGACACGATTTTTCCGAACCCTCCATAACCGAAGAGAGTCGACGTTACGAAGCTCTCTTCGAAAAGAATTTCTGTCCCTTCGCCATCTATCAGGTGTTGCGAAATCCGGGAAATGCCGAGAATCCCAAAGTGCTTTTCCGGGACATCAATCCCGCCTACGAAGAGATTATGGGAGTCCGGCGCTCCGAAGTGGCGGGCCGCACCTTCGGGGAGATATGGCCGTCCACGGAGCCCGCATGGCAGGAACTGATCGAAGAGGTGATCCGTACGGGAAACTCCGTGGATTATCAGGGCTTCAATCAGGAGACGGGACGTTATTTCCAGGCCCTGGGATTCGCCATCGGCTCCGAGGAGGTGGCGGTACTCTTTCTGGATATCACTCCTCGGATTCTCGCCCAGGAGGCGCTGAAACGAAAGGAAAAACACCTACTCCGATACAAGGAATCCCTCCGGAATCTCACCACCCGGCTCACCCTGGCGGAGGAGAAAACCCGGCGTCAGATCGCCACGGACCTGCACGATCGCATCGGCTATTCCCTGGCCATGATCCTTCAGAAGCTTCACCTCACATCGGAGGAACTGCCGGCACCCTGCGCGAAATCCCTGGAGGAGCTCATTCCCATGGTACAGTCCGTGATCCGGGAAACCCGAAGCCTCACCTTCGAAATCAGCTCTCCCCTCCTCTACGAAGTGGGGCTCGAAGCGGCTTTGGAATCCCTGGGGGAACAAATCCTCCCCTCTCGAGGAATCGAGTTTTGCTTCGCCGAAACGGGAACTCCGGAAACCCCGGATCCCGAGATCAAGGTACTTCTCTTTCAGATGACCCGGGAGCTTCTGGTAAACGTGGTCAAGCACGCCCAGGCAAGTCGGGTGCTTTTGAAAATCCACCGGGACGAAAAGGGCCTGGGCATCTCCGTGGAGGATAACGGCCAAGGATTCAATCCCAAGGTTTTTCGGGCTTCCGAAACCAAGGCCTTCGGGCTTTTCAGCATTCGGGAAAGGCTTCGGCATCTTCGAGGATATCTCCGGGTGGATGCGGCTCCCGGAGGAGGCACCCGGGTAACGCTCTGGGCTCCTCTGCAAACTCCCGAGAAGGAGGGACTTCCCGAATGAAGTGTCGCATCCTGCTGGCGGACGATCACGTCATCGTACTGAACGGACTGAAGGAACTGCTTTCCAAGGAGCCGGATCTCGATGTGGTGGGAATGGCCCAGAGTGGCGAGGAGGCCCTGGACCTTGCCAGAAAACTGATTCCTCACGTGGCGGTGCTGGACGTTACTATGGGAGATCTGAACGGCATCGAGGTTTCCCGGATTCTGCAACGGGAACTTCCGGATGTGGCGGTGCTGGGGCTTTCCATGCACGACAACTCCCGAATGATCGCGGAGTTTCTTCTTACCGGAGCCCGGGGATACGTGCTCAAGGAATCCAATCCCCGGGAACTCGTAACGGCCATCCGGGTTCTCGCCTCCGGAGAGAGCTACCTCAGCCCCAAGGTGACCAGCCTGGTGCTGCAGGACTATCGAAAACTCCTCCGCAAACCCGCCTCCTCCTCCAAGGAGCTTCTCTCTCCCCGGGAAACCGAAGTGTTACAGCTTCTCGTCCAGGGTGCCAGCACCCGGGAGATCGGGTACACCCTGCACATCAGCAAAAACACCGTGGACACCCACCGGCGGAAAATCATGGACAAGCTGGAATGCAACAACCTGGCGGAACTCACCCGGCTCGCTCTTCGGGAAAAACTCGTGGCTAACGACGAATGAGCCCTTACGAGAAGGCTCGAAAGGGCTCACAGCCTCGGGAGCTGTAATAGCTTACGTACCCTTGGATCCGCAGAGGGCTTCTCTCAGCGGATCTTTTCGTATCTTCTCTCCCCCCCCCTCACGTTTTGTACTATCCCCAGAATCACGTTTTTCCTCATGGAAGGTAACACCATAATTTTCATAAAATTCGGATAGCCTTCAGGCTCGGGAAAAGCGATATTTTTCGCAAATTATCCGAAGTTCCTTTCGAAGGGCTTTTGGGAGCGTGAACGTCGCGATTTTCCGAGAAAGAGCGTTGAACTTTTTGAAGGAAAGGAGGTGGACCTATTGTCCAAACTTACAGGAAAGAAATTATTGCTTTTAGGTGAACGGGACGGCATTCCCGGCCCCGCCATGGAAGCGGCTTTAGAGGGCTCCGGAGCGGAGGTGGTTTTCTCCGTTACGGAATGCTTCGTCTGAACCGCCGCAGGAGCCATGGACCTGCAGAATCAACAGAGGATCAAGGACGCCGCAGATAAGTTCGGCAAGGAAAATCTTGTGGTACTTCTCGGCTCTTCCGATGCGGAAGGAGCGGAGATCTACGCCGAAACGGTGACCGCCGGAGATCCTACCTTTGCAGGGCCCCTGGCGGGAGTTCCGTTGGGACTCCCGGTATATCACATGTTCGAGCAAGACATTCGAGAGGAAGTCGCTCCCGAAATCTGGGAAGAACATCTGGGAATGATGGAAATGGTGCTGGAACCCGAAGCCCTGGCGGATGCGGTGCGTTCCATTCGGGAACAGCACAGCGATTTACGCCTGTAGCAGTTCGTACAGTTTCCATCTCCCCGGATCCCCGCCTTTCCCATGCGAAAGGCGGGGGGGAAATGGATTCCAGATTTTCCACGATTAAAGGAGTGATCCATATATGCGACTGGAAATCGGCAATTTCCGCGTAAAGGAAATCGTCTTCGGAGAGAAAACCGCCTTCTCCGGAGGAGTCCTCACCATCAATAAAGAAGAAGCGTTGCAGTTGGTTCATGAGGACGAACACATTACCGAGGCGGATCTCCATATCGTCAACCCCGGCGACATGGTGCGCCTCTGTCCCGTAAAAGAAGCCGTGGAGATGCGTTGTAAGGTGGGAGGAAATCTCTTCCCCGGAGTCACCGCAAACCTGGCCCCCGCAGGAGAGGGCACGCTTCATGCCCTGAAGGATGCTTCCCTTATCGTGGTAGGCAAACATTGGGGAAGCTTTCAAGACGGCCTCATCGACATGGGAGGCCCCTTCCAGAGAAACACTCTCTTTGGCGCCCTCCGCAACCTGGTACTGGTAGCGGACACCGACGAAGTCTTCGAACAGCGGGAACAGCAGAAGAAAAACCACGCTCTGCGCTGGGCAGGCATGCGCCTTGCGGAATATGTGGGCTCCTGCTTAAAGGATCTCACCCCCGAAGACATCGAGATTTTCGATCTTCCCCCCCTGAGCGAACGTTCCCCGGAGGTCCGAAAGCTTCCCGGAGTGGTCTACGTGCTGCAGCCCCAAACCCAGATGGAAGCCATGGGTTACAACACCCTGATCTACGGATGGGACGGCAACCATATGCTCCCCACCTTCATGCATCCCAACGAAATACTGGACGGCGCAGTGGTTTCGGGAAGCTTCATGCCCGTATCCTCCAAAATTTCCACCTACCAGTGGCAAAACAGCGCCACCATCAAGAGCATCATGGCGGAACACGGCAAAACCCTCAACTTCCTCGGAGTGATCATGTCCAACCTCAACGTGGCCATGGATCAGAAGCAGCGCTCCGCTCAGATGGTGGCCTCCATGGCTTTCAACTTGGGCGCTGCGGGTGCCTTCGTGGCGGAAGAGGGCTACGGTAATCCCGACGTGGACTTCATTCAGGTTCTGGTGGAACTGGAAAAAGTGGGTATCAAGACCGTGGGAATCACCAACGAGTGCACCGGCCGGGACGGAGCTTCCCAGCCTCTGGTAGCTCTGGACGAAGCGGCGGATGCAATCGTCTCCTGCGGCAACGTATCCCAGTATCTGGAACTTCCTCCCATGCCCACGGTTTTGGGCGAACTGGAAGCTCTTGCCCGGGACGGCCTTTCCGGGGGTTGGGAAGGCTGCGTGCGAGAGGATGGCTCTCTGGTGATGGAAAACAACGCCATGTTCTGCGCGGATCGCGTTTGCGGAGCCTCCGTAAAGACCTGCAAGGAATTTTAAGGAGGGATTGCCATGAAAGCCATTTCCTATCTTAACCAGTTCTTCGGCCAGATCGGCGGGGAGGACAAGGCGGATTACGAACCCACCCTCCACGAAGGAACCGTAGGAGCCGCAGGGCTGCTGAACAGCCTCATGCCCCATGTGGAAGTCACCCACACGATAATCTGCGGGGACAACTTCGCCGCCAGTTCCACCGAAGAAGCCATAAAACGCATTCTCGGCTTTTTGGAGGACAAGGATTTCGACCTCTTCTTCGCGGGCCCCGCTTTTATGGCGGGACGCTACGGCAACGCCTGCGGCGCCATCGGCAAGGCGGTGAAGGAGCGTTTCGGAGTTCCCGTAATCTCCTCCATGAACGAGGAGAACCCCGGAGTGGAGATTTACAAGAAAGATCTCTACATCTTTCCGGGGGGCCGGAAGGCCACCTTCATGAAAAAGGACCTCGAGGTCCTGGCGGCCTTCGGGGAAAAACTCGCCACCGGAACTCCCCTGAAATCCGCCCCCGAAGAGGGATATTTCGTCCGGGGAATCCGGCATGAAACCTTCCTGGAGGAACCCGTCATGGCGGCGGACCGAGCGGTGGACATGATGCTCAAAAAACTGAAGGGAGAACCCTTTCTCACGGAGCTGCCCATTCCCAAGATGGACAAGGTTCCACCGGCACCGGCGATTCCGGATCTTTCGAACATCACCATCGCCCTGGTAACCTCCGGGGGCATCGTACCTTCCGACAATCCGGACCGCATTCAGTCCGCCTCCGCCACCAAGTGGGGAAAGTACGACATTTCCAAGCTCGACGTATTCCCCGTACCGGACTACAAAACCATCCACGCGGGGTACGATCCCGAAGCGGCGGACACCGTACCGGATCGAGTGGTTCCTCTGGACGCCATGCGGGCCTATGAAAAAGAGGGACGCTTCAAAAAACTCCACGATTATTACTACGTCACCGTGGGAACCGGCACTACCCAGGGCGAAGCAGCCCGGATGGGCCGGGAGATCGCGGAGGATCTCAAAAAAGCTGGAGTGGATGCGGTAATTCTCACCGCCACCTGAGGAACCTGCACTCGTTGCGGTGCAACGATGGCAAAGGAAATCGAACGGGCGGGCTTTACCATTACCACCATGTGCAATCTTCTCAACGTAGCAAAATCCATGGGTAACAACCGACTGGTACAAACCGTATCGGTCCCCTATCCCCTTGGAAATCCTCAGCTTTCCAAAGAAGAAGAGTGGAAACTCCGGTATCACCGGGTAGGCGTAGCTCTCGACGCTCTTACCAAGGACGTGGAAGGATACACGGTCTTTCCTACCAAAATATAACGAGGATAAAGAGCTTTTGCGACGGGGTCTTGCTTTGGGCCCCGTTTCTTTATCCTCTTTCGGCCTCCATGTTTCACGTGAAACATGGAGGCCCCTCCGAAACTTCCGGGCAACCGGAAAAGCATTTCAAAACGCGGCATCTCTTCTGAGGATAGACAAATAAGGAGGTTTTCCATGAAGGACCTGCACAAGGAATCACCCTGGAATCCGGTATTCGTGATCTCCCTGATCATCACCTTCGGAGTGGTGGCCTGGGGCTGGCTGGCTCCCAAGGGATTTGAAGCCGCCGCCCAGGAACTGTTCAATCTTCTCATCAATGACTTCGGCTGGCTCTACATGCTGGCCATGAGTATTTTCGTAATTTTCCCCATAATGCTTGCCCTGAGTAAATTCGGCAAGGTTCGCCTCGGTCCCGAGGATTCGCGGCCGGAGTACTCCACCCTCTCCTGGTTCGCCATGCTCTTTTCCGCGGGCATGGGAGTCGGTTTGGTTTTTTTCGGGGTAGGAGAACCCATTTTCCACTACATGCAACCCCCCTTCGCGGAACCCCGAACCATTGAAGCGGCAACGCAGGCCATGCAACTCTCCTTCTTTCATTGGGGACTCCATCCCTGGGCGAACTATGCCACCCTGGCCCTGGCCATGGCATATTTCCAGTTCCGCAAAAACGCTCCGGGCCTGGTCAGTTCGGTTTTCCTTCCTCTTTTGGGAGAAAAGGGAATTCGGGGTCCCATCGGAAAGACTATCGATATTCTCGCCATTTTCGCCACCATCGCTGGAGTGGCCACCTCTCTCGGTATGGGGGCCCAGCAGATCAACAGCGGCCTGGAATATCTTTTTCACATCCCCTACGGCGTGCAAACACAATTTTTCATTATTCTCGTAGTCGGATTTATCTATACGGGTTCCGCAGTTACGGGAATCGACAGGGGAATTCAATTCATCTCCAACATGAATCTTCGAATTGCCGTCT
This sequence comes from uncultured Aminiphilus sp., assembly GCA_963666395.2. Taxonomy (GTDB): domain Bacteria; phylum Synergistota; class Synergistia; order Synergistales; family Aminiphilaceae; genus DAIPKP01. The sequence goes on along the minus strand of CAXXQU010000001.1, from coordinate 2,899,800 downwards.
TTCTCATGGTGGCCATGTTCCTTCTGGGTCCCACGGTAAACATCATCGAGGCTTTTCTGACGGGAATCGGAGATTATATGGGAAGCGTGATGCGGGAAAGCTTTCACATGGCTCCCTACGGAGGGGATTTCAAACAGTGGATGGGTTGGTGGACCCTCTTCTACTGGGCCTGGTGGATCGCCTGGGCTCCCTTCGTGGGAAGTTTCATCGCCCGAATCTCCCGGGGACGCACCATCCGGGAATTCGTTACGGGAGTGCTCCTTGTCCCCGCCCTGGGAAGCTTTATCTGGTTTGCGGTCTTCGGCACCTCCGCGCTCCATCTGGATATCGCCCAGATCGCTCCCGAAGCGGCTCAAAAGATTATCGACAATATCGCCACGGGACTTTTCGAAGTGTTCGGCCACTACCCCCTGGGAATGGCACTCTCTCTGATCTCTCTGCTGCTCATTTCCACTTTTTTCATTACCTCCGCCAATTCCGCCACCTTCGTGCTCTCCATGTATTCCGCCCGGGGAAACCTGAATCCCCCGAAGATGCAAATGGCCATGTGGGGCATTCTTCAAGCTGCGCTGGCCTTCGTGCTGCTCCAGAGCGGAGGTCTCAACGCTCTGCGGATCGCTTCCATCGCCGTGGCCTTTCCCTTCGCCGTGGTTATGCTTCTTTCCTGCTGGTCTCTCTGGAAAGCCCTGCACCAGGATCTTCCCGAGCTGGAGGAACTGCATCGATAACGCCACATACGAATGTATCGTGGAATGTTCAATAGGAGCCTCCGTTTATATGTTCCCTCTGCTCCACCAGTGGTCGAACCGCTCCCTTACCTTGGCACAGCTGAAACTTGTCGGCACCGACCCTCCACCAAGGAAAGCTGCGCTCGCCGACCACTATGTTGCTACCGGGAACATATAAACTCCGGCTCTGCAGTTCGCCCAATGCCACATGCCAACAAAAAACGCTCTAAAGGCTGAAAGAAGACCCCGAGGAGGTGGCTATTATAGAAGAGATTCTACTGCTTTTCGATGCTTCTCATCCCTGCTGGTCCGAAAAAACCCTGATGCTCGAAGGAATCGACCCCTCGGGATTGGAATTCCTCGAAAAAGATGGGCTTCTGGGGAAAAGGGGAAATCTCTTTTTCCTTACGAACCGGGGAAGGGAAAGATACGAAAAAACCGCGAAAACCTACTGCGTTACCTTACCTCCGGGAATATCGAAGGATGCTCCTCGGGAACATAAGAGAACTCTTCTGGAACTGCTCTTGAACCGAAGTTTTCAGGGACGCTGGGGCATCAAGGAATTTCGTCCCGGGGAACCCCTGGAATACCTTCCGGACCTTCGGAACGAAGCTCTATGGGAAGAATCGAAGGAAGGCTTTCGATGGCTCTATTCCAAAAACCCCCATATTCGTTCGCTGGAGGAAACCTGGCCCCTTCCTCGAAAAATGCCGGAGGAATTTTCCCATAACCGATCGGCCTGGGAATCCTGGATTCGGGAAAGGGGACTTTTTCGAAATGCTCTGGAGCTGGATCTGCTCTTTCTTCATCACTACGATAGCGAGCACTTTCAGCATCTCTCTCCTCCTCCGGAGGACCGTCAGAAACTCTTTCACACGGACCGCTTCTACTTTCAGTTTCTCCCCTCTCCGGAGGAGATCCCTCGAAAGCTCTGGAACGAACTCGGACAGTTTCAGCTTTGGATGATGCTGCAACGGCGAATCTTCCTTCCCTGGTACTTCGACCGGGACACCACGGGATACGACTCAGTGAACTGGTGGTTCTGGGTTACTGAAAGGGAGGAGGAGCTGAAAATCCTTTTCCGCCATGTGCGTCCCCGAGGAGAGGCCCTGGTGGAACCCGCCCTGCCGCTGCAGCTTTTCGGCATCTCTCTGGAAACCCTGGAGGAGAGTAAGGAAAAGCACGAATATCACTGGGATCTTTTCGAAAAGATCGCCTCCCCTCTTTCGCCGGCCTTATAGGGATTGTAGCGAAAGAACTTCCAAACCTTCCGAGCGGAAACCATTTCGGGGGACGAAAGAAGTTTCGTCCCCCGAAATGCGTTCTCTCCCTCAGTTTGGCATAAAAATTCCCCTGGAGTAAAAATTCTTCTACCCGAATTCCACTCGATTGCGCCCCAGATCCTTGGCTCGATAGAGGGCCTGATCCGCCCCCCGAAACACCTTTTCAAAGGTATCTCCCGCTGCGGGATTTCCCAGAACCACTCCCACGCTTACCGTCACCGAGAGGGCTTCGGAATTCGTTCCGGAAGGCAACCGCATCTTCTCGGTCTCCTTTCGGAATCGCTCTCCCAAAAAAAGGCTTCTTTCGCGATCCCCTCGAGGGAGAAGGATCGCGAACTCCTCTCCTCCCACCCGGGCCATGATCTCTCCGGGCTCCAGAAGCGCCGAAATGGTTTTGGCGAAGAGGGAGAGCACTCGATCTCCTTCCGCATGACCGTAGGTATCGTTTATCTTTTTAAAATGATCCAGATCCAGCATCATCATGGCTACAAAGGTTTTTTCCTGAGAAGCCTTGAAAAAGACCTCCCGAGCCATTTCCTCGAAGGCCATGCGGTTGTAAAGTCCCGTGAGATAATCCCGCCGAGCCTGATACTGCAATTTCTCCTGAAGATTGTCGAAAACCACCAGAAGATATCCCATGCTGACCACGTAGGTAAAAAGCACTCCCTCCAGGGAAGCCAGCCCCATAAGGCCTCCTCCTTCGAAGATCCCCAAATTTTTGTGAAGATGGCACAGGTTGTAATACACCCGATAGAGGAAAAAGGTTCCGTGACATCCGTAAAGAAAGGCCAACACGCTCCCCACGGGTTTTCGTTCCCGAACCTGAGGCCACAACACTCCCGCCACGGCCCAGGAAAGAAGTCCGAGAACAAGAGAGGTCAGGGCGGAACGGACGGGCACGGAATCTTTTATCACGGAAAAGTAAAACATGGTCACCAGGAAAAGAGAAAAAAGAACTCCGAAAATCCCGTACTTCAACCTTCGGCTCCACCGATAACCTCCCAATCCGAGGAAAAACAGGTAGTACCCCAAAAGGATGAAAGCGTTTCCTCCAAGAACGGAAAAAAGATAGAGGTCGAATCTACGAAGAAGGAGTACGAAACATCCCACACAGAGAGAGAGGTTTCCCCAGGCAAGGAGAACCACTCCGGAAGCTTCGGGACTCCAGCGGAAGAACAAAAAGCGAAAGAGAAAAAACTGGACCAGGGCGCAAAAACCCAGCAGACACACATTCGTGACGATAAGCGTGGGCACGTCCAGGGCGGAAAAGATTTCCATGCGACACCTCGTGATAGAAAGAATATTGTGTCTTTTGATTCTATCATAGGACGAAATACCTTTCTCTCATTGTGGAAACAGAAAAATCCTCCTAAAGAGGCAAAAAACGTCCCGAGAGAACTCCCCATGTACCGATAGATCACGCCAATCACAGGACATGGAAAGCCCTTCCCCCTTGACCTTCTTCGGGATTATGTATAACATGCAATAAAGATGCATACACATGCCCTCTCTCTTGCCGCGACGGAAAAGGAAGAGGGTTTTCCCGCCGCAGCTTCCGATGGGAGCCGAAAACCATAAAAACAGAACCACAGAAGGAGGATTTTTCGTATGGAGCAAAAAGTCATTTCCCTGGAAGAAGCCCTTGGCAAGCCTCTCTCCCACGACCTCACCCAGGTACTGCCCGAGACGGGGTACAAGGGAGCCCGTTTCCGGAAGGGACACGTGGTAACCGAGGAAAACCTTCCGATTCTCCGTTCCATGGGACGGGAACATCTTTCGGTGCTTTATCTCGAGGAGGACGAGGTGCACGAAAACGACGCGGCCCTGGAACTGGCAAAAATCCTGCGGGGCAAGAACCTCTCCCTCTCGGGACCGGAAGAGGGGAAATGCGTGCTTTCCGCAACCCTACCGGGGCTTCTTCGATACGACCCGGAGATGGTCCACGCCATTAACGAGGATCCTCTCTGGATTTTCGCCACCCTTCCTCCCCAGAGCATGGTGGCCCCGGGGGACAAGGTTGGGGCCCTCCGGATTCTCCCCCTGGCGGTAAAGGAGGAGACGGTTCGGAGAGCGCAGAAATTCGCCAAACCTCTGGAAATCTGTCCCTTCCGGCCGCTGCGGGTATCCCTGGTCACCACGGGTTCGGAGCTGAAAAAGGGGCTCATCTCGGACGCCTTTGCCCCCAAGCTCCGCCGTAAAATGATTCCCTTCGGAGGCACCCTGCTGGAGCAGCAGATCGTGGGAGATGCTCAGGAGGAAATCGCCCAAGCCATCCGAAGGGCTCTCGAAAAGAACCCGGATGTGGTACTCTGTACGGGAGGAATGAGCGTGGATGCGGACGACCGTACTCCCGGAGCCATTCAGGAAGTGGCGGATTCCGTTCTCTTCCGGGGAGTTCCGGCCCTTCCGGGTTCCATGCTCATGCTGGGAATGCACGGAAAAACCGCCCTTATCGGAGCCCCCGCCTGTGTGGTGCACGACGAGCGGACTTCCCTGGATCCCCTGCTGACGCAAATAGCGGCAGATATCTATCCTACGGAAAAGGAGGTGCGCCGTTGGGGCGTGGGCGGTCTTTGCGCGGGATGCTCTCCCTGTACCTACCCCCGATGTCCCTTCGGAATTCGGTGATATGAATGAATACGCCCATATTCTCGCAGCCCACGACATACGTCTCACCTCGTTGCGGCTGGAGCTTCTCCGGCTTCTCTACAGCACGGAAAAACCTCTGAGCCACGGGGAAATTATGGAACTCCTCGGCAACGAGTGGGATCGCATAACCCTGTACCGCAATCTGGCACTTCTGGAAGAACGCAGGGTTATTCACAAAATCCAGGGTACCGACGGATCCTGGCGTTTTCGGGCTCATCCCCTGAACGCTCCGGGATGTCCCGGAAATCATGCTCATTTCTGTTGTCTCGAATGCGGTGCCATGGAATGCCTTCTGGACCAGCCCATGCCGAGAGTGGACGTTCCCGAGGGCTACTCCGTGGAGGGAAAGCAGTTTCTGGTGTACGGCATCTGCAAAGCCTGCAGAGAGGCGAAAAAGGCCGGGAAAAGAGTGAAAAACCCCGAAGAATCCGAAGCCTAGGTTTCTTTCTCCGGACACCTGAATCGGAGTGCTTCTCTTCGGATCATGGCCACATACGATATGCAAAGGAGGAACTCCCTTAAAAACGCGGAGTTCCTCCTTTTTTTCATGCCTCTCTCGATGATGGACCCAGTTTTTTCAGCAAGAACGGGGTACGATGGTGGTTCTTTCCGCGGACTTCCCGAAAAAGTGATATCCCGAACCCGCTTCGGCGAGAAGCTCCAAAAGGTCATCCGGAGCGGTCACCCGGATGCCCCCGAGCATATCCACTCCCCGTTCGAAAAAGGCCCGGGGGTACTGGCTTGCTGTGGGACCGAGGACGATCACCTTCGCATCCTTCCGGGCCAGGGAGAGGAGCCCCTCCAGGGTATCGTTCACCAGGCTGGTTCCGGTAATCACCAGGACGTCCGCCTCCGGAACATGCCGGGGGGCCTCCTCGGCGGGGGCATAGAAGGGCATTTCATCCGGCTTCAGGGTTCGTGGATCCATTTCGAGCACCCGGAAGGGTTTGCCCCGGGCCTTCAAACGCTTCAGAAAGGGAGCGAGAGCCCCTACCACCACCACAAAATCTTCCTCTTTCAGGGTTACCGCATCCAGAGCATCCTTCTCTAAAACCACCTCGAAATCCGGAGTTCCCTGGGAGCGCTCCAGAGTAAGGGAAAGAGCATTCAGCGTGGCGATTCCCAGAGCTTTCTTGAGAGGGCTCCCCTCCTCCATCTCCTGAAGCACCTTATCCACCGCCATGCCTTTCAAACGTCCCGAAAGGGGCATGGCCTTCGCAGAGGAGGGACAGCAGACCGCTTCGGGAATGGCCTTCACCGGAGTGAAGCAGATGCCCCCGTCCCCGTTGCTCAGCTTGATTCCCGTGAAAAAGAGTCCGAACACCACCCGTTCCACCCGAAGCGATTCATACTCTCCCGCAAGAGCCTGGCGGATATGATTCCGGGTCTCCTTGAGAATGATTCCGGGATCGAAGGAAATCATGCTTTTTTCTCCTTCCGGGAAACCTCGAAGGTCCCCTTGCGGACCGCACGATGAAGAAGGGAGGTGCCGAAACTTCCCGAAACGGGCACCACCTCGTCCATCGGTATCAGCCCCGCCTGTTCCATAAGCCGGGGAAAATCCTCCACGTGGCAGAGGGGATGACCGAAGCTGTGGAGCCCCTGTTCAAGATCCTGCAACCCCTTACCGGGAGCGCATCCGGGATTGCAAAACCAATGGTTCGAGACGAAAAGCCCTCCCGGGGAAAGTGCCCTTCCGATGCGTTCGAAAAAGGCGGGAAGTTCCTTGCGGAACTTGTAGAGCACGTGGGAGACGAGAATAATGTCGAAGGGACCTCCCAGGTCCTCCGCCACCGCATCTCCTCCCCGAAGGATCACCCGGCTCTCCAGCCCCGCTCCCGCAATGTAGGGCTCCGCATAGGGCACCACGTGGGGTTTATCGAAGAGCACCATCTCCATTTCGGGATTTTCCTGGCAGAAGGCCATGCCGAGAAGACCGTGTCCCCCTCCGAGGTCGAGGATGCTCCGAGCCTCGGAAAAATGCTCCCAGGAGGTTACGGCTCCCACGATCTCCTGAAGTTCTCCCTGGAGTAGCCTCTGCCCGAGGGAACGGATAAAAGCTTCTCCGGGACCCGAGGAAAATTCCCGGAGCACCGGCTCCTGGAGACGCAAGGTTTCTTCGAGAGAGCTCCACCGGCTCTCCGGACTTCCCCAGGCGGTGAACCAGTCTCCCTGATAGGAGGGAGAGGTCCGAACAAACAGTTCCGAGGCCCGGGGAGAATTCCGGAAAAAGCTCTCCTCCTCCTGAACGAGAAAACCCAACTCTTCCAGGGTATGGAGAAAACTTCTGCAAAGCGCTCCGTTGATACCGAGGCCCTGCACAAACTCCTCCTTATGGGCTTTCTTCTTTTCTTCGAGCCAGTCGAAAAGCCCCAGATCCAGCGCTACGATCACCGTTTTATAGGCCTTGTAGCCCCGGCCAAGATCCTGAAGCGTTTCAAGCCCCTCCGGAGGGGATACGCTGCCGAGTCTGGAAGGTACGGAATATTTCATATCTCTGCCTCCCTAGGAACCGGAAACGCCGAAGGGATCGAAGAATTGCTCGATCTGTTCCTTCTCCAGGGGCATTTCGTAGAACTTCTCGAAAAAGACGCGAGTTTCCTCATAGAGGTCGATATCGGTAAATTTTTCGGGATAGAGGGTGGTGGCGAGCCAGAGAAAGCCCAGAACCGCCTCGGGAGAGGGGCGATCCCACCAGAAAGCCCCGATGGGACAGTAGTAGACCTGCCCCTCCCGGAGAGCCCGGAGATTACAGAGTCGGGGGTCTTTTTCGAGATCCCCCCGGAGCACCGGCTTTCCCTCGTTGGAGCTGAGGATGAGTACGTCCGGATCCCACCGAAGAAGCTGCTCCACATCGATATCCCGAACCTTCCCCATCTCGGAGGCCACGTTTACGCCTCCGGCGGTACGGATGAGAGCCTCTCCCCACCAGGAGCTGCCATTGGTGTGAAGAGGATTTCCCAACATGTAGTACACCCGTTTCCGCTCTCCCTCGGATAGAGAGGCGAGGCGCTCCTCCAGAAGTCCGAGAACTTTCTGCCAGTAATCCACGAGTTCCCGGGCCCGGAGATCCTGCCCCGTAAGGGATCCTATAAGGAGAAACTCCTTCTGGAGGGTTTCCAGAGTGGCCCTTCCGGTGAGTACCGTCACCACAGGAAGCCCCACATCCCGAAGCTGCTGGTTTCCCTTTTCCGCGGTAACGCTCGCGAGAACCAGATCCGGCCGGAGCTTCAGGGCCTCCTCCACGTTGATGTTGTTGAAAGATCCCGCATGGGGAAGATCCCCGAAGGCGGGATACCGGGAGAGGAGAAGGGGAAACTTATCCATCTTCGGCTGTCCCACGATCCGGTCCGCCAATCCCAGCACCGCGAGTTCCTGGGTCACCCCGCCGTAGCAGGTGATGAGAATGCGTTCCACCTTTTCGGGAACCTCAACGCTCTTTCCTCCCATATCCACCACGTTTCTCTCGGCCCCCCAGGGGCTTCCGAGAAAAACGAAACATAACGCCAATCCCGCGATAAAACTCAGGACCACTCTTTTGAAAAACTCTCGATTTCGCAAAACCACCATTCCTTCCTACACCCCGTTTCTTTAAATTAATTTATTTTCCACTTTCCCGAAGGTACCCGCAAGTTTTTTACGCCCACGGATCGGGGAAAGGACAAATCGCCACCGCTCAGCCCTTATATTTCTCCGTAAAACCCCAAGCTTCAGGAAACCATCAGGGGAACGCAAACCCGAATCTCCCCTCCCCGGCAACGTTCCTCGGAACTCGAAAGAACCCGAAGGGGCGTTTGATAGAGTTGGCTCATGGATTCTTCGGTAATCACCTCCTCGGGAAATCCCTGGGCCAGAATCTTTCCATCCTTGGCAAGCAACACCCGGGTTCCCGCAAGAAAGGCGTGGTTGGGAAAATGGGTGGCCATAAGAATGGTGTAGTCTTTCTTCACCAGATCCCAGAGGGCCGAAAGCACCCGGATCTGGTTGGCATAATCGAGGTTCGCCGTGGGCTCGTCCAGAATCAGTACCGGGGCATTCTGGGCGAGAGCCCGGGCGAGGAGCACGAGTTGCCTCTCTCCGCCGCTCAACTCGTTGAAACGCCGTTCCGCAAAAGAGAGGAGATCGAGAGATTCCAAAGCTTCCCGCACAGCGAGGTGATCCTTCCTCCCCGGGGCTCTCCCCCATTCCAGATAGGGAAGACGCCCCAGAAGCACGAGTTCCCTCACGGTGTAGGGAAAGGTGGTACTCCCCGCCTGGGGCACGTAGGCCACCCGCTGCCCTCTTTCCCGGGAAGAGAGGGAGGAAAGCTCCTCGCCTTCGATAAGCACCCGCCCCCGTTGGGGCGGGTGTATGCCGAGAACGCACTTGAGAAGAGTGGTTTTACCCGTACCGTTAGGCCCCAACAGACAGAGGCAATCCCCGGCCTTTCCCGAAAAGCTTATGCCTCGAAGGATCTCCCTCCGGGAGCCGAAGGAAAACCAGATGTTCTCCACGGAAAGCATCAACTCCACTCCTTTCGGGCCTTCGCCAGAAGAAGTACGAAAAAGGGAGCCCCCACGAGAGACGTAAGAATTCCCAAAGGAATCTCCGCGGCGCTCATAACTCGCCCGAGATCGTCCACGAGAAGCAGAAAAATTCCTCCTAAAAGGAAAGAGGCGGGAAGGAGGGAGGGAAATGCGGAACCCACGAGAGCCCGGGCCACATGGGGTATCAGAAGGCCTATCCAGCCTATGATGCCGCTTACGCTGATGGCCACGGCGGTCATGAGGGTGGAGGCCAGAATGACGAGACATCGGATTCTTCCCAGAGGAACCCCCAGGGTACGGGCCTCCTCCTCCCCCAGGGAGAGACCGTGAATCTGCCAGCGGAAAAGAAAGAAACAGAGCATGCCTCCGAGAAGGGGAAGAATCAGGCTGGCCAGATCTCCCCGGTTCATTCGGGAAAGTCCTCCCATGAGCCAGAAGGTGATTCCCGGCAGGGTATCCAAAGGATCCGCCAGAAACTTGACGAGGGAAAGAAAGGCCTGAAAGAGGGCGGACACCACCATGCCTCCGAGAACGAGCACCACCATGGAACGGGAACCGAGAAAATAAAAGATGAGAAAGGAGCCTCCCACCGCGAAAAGGGCGGAGAGAAAGGCCATTCCCTGAATGCCTCCCCAGGAACAACCCCAGAGCATGCCCAGGGCGGCTCCGAAACTGGCCCCTGCGGAAACGCCCAGAATTCCCGGCGAAACCAGAGGATTGCGAAAAAGGTTCTGGTAGGCCGCTCCGGAAACCGCCAGAGCTCCTCCCACACAGACCGCTCCGGCAATACGGGGAAAACGCACCTCCCAAAGAAGGGTCTTCAAAATTGTTTCCTCCTCCCCGGAGAAGCCCAGAAAAAAGGTGCAGATCTTTTCCGGAGAAAGAGGATAACGTCCGAAGAAGAGAGAGCCTCCGCCGAGAAGGAAAAGGATTAGGAAAAGTACTCCGAAAAGCCGTGTTCGATCCATAAAGCCCTCTCTTTTCTTCTCCCAAGTAAAAAATGCTTCAAAATCACCACACATGTTATTGCATACTATGCATGTCTGTATATATGCATAATACGCAACAACATGTCTTTATGTCAAATGCCAATATAGAGCGGCTTTACAAAGGATGTGCCGCGAAGTATGTACGTGGTCGAAGGATCCCCCGCTTTTCCGCTCCGCCCTATCCGCCTGACGTCAGAATTTATCAACGAAAACCGCTCTATGTCGCTGCGGGGAATACACCAGTTCCGGCTCTACAGTTCATCCAACGTCACATATCGACAAAAACCGTTCTAAAACGATTCTGCGAGAAACTGGGAACGGCCCGATTCCACCGTGCCATGGAATTCTGAAGATTTTCGATCTTGACGAAATCCCCCAAAACGCATACAATGCAACACAGATGCACTTTGCCTTTTGCTTATCCGAAGCAATTCGGACCAAGAAGCAAAAAACAAAGGCCGCTGTTTTCTTCCTTAAACGTATCACAGATACATTCTCTCTCTCTTTCAAAGGCCCTCTTTCCCCAAAGGAGGGCCTTCTCTCGGATTAAATGGTTCCCGAAGAAGGTGCCGCGATATACGTAACGAAAACCTCTGAGAATCGATGAAAATCTCTCTCCTGATCTTCACCGTTAGGGGCTACGAAATAAAAGGGGTGGACTCCCGTGTCGGAGGAGTCCACCCCTTTTATTTCGTAGCTCTCTATTCGATAATACGGAAAGAGACGTTATTTCCCGGGAAATCCTTCTTTCCAAGTTTCCCAATTTTCCAAAATATGCTTTGCCACGGCAGACCCCACCCGATATCCATTGGTCATGCCGATGGAAAACCCGCCGGAACTCGCCTGAAGGCTCTCCTCCACGGTCTGATCCGGATGGGGCTGATCGAAATTGACCACATCCCGGAGAATGAGCATTCTTTCCAAAAGGCCGAAATTCTTGAGCACCTTCGCGAAAGCGTTATCCTCCATCTGGGTTACGCCGTAGGTTCCCGCCTCGTAGAGAGAACAGATATATTCCGCGGTCTCGGAGCTGCCCTCTCCGTGCCAGTAGGAATCCGCCGTGACGGAAACCCCCTGCTGCACCGAAGGAGCTCCGTTGGCGGCTTCCTGGAGATAGAGTTCCCGATAGGCCTGAGCCTTCGGATCGTCCTGAAGGGAAATATCCTTGGTAAACTCCCAGGCCCAGGCCACGAAATCCTTGTTGAGGGGAATGTATCCGGAATCCCGGAGACTTTCCATCATCAGGAAAGTCGGCTTCTCCAAAGGACCGTCGGATTCTTTCCAGCTATGCCCCAACTCGTAATCCACCGCCGCGTAGCACCACACTACGGACCCCAAGGTGGTACGCTCGGGAGAACCTCCGGCACAGCCGGAAACGATGAAGTAGGTTCGGGAAAAATCGAACCGAGGATCCAGCAAAAGAGCGGTAAGGGTGGAAGCGCTTTGAGCCTTTCCCATACCCGTTACGGTTCCTCCCATGCCCTGGGAATCGAGATAAAAGGAATCGGGCATTCCCGGAACTTCGTAAGCTCGGGCTTCCTCGAAAAAATTCTCGTACCAATGCTGAAACTCTCCCGCAAAATCTCCGGAATTCTCCCCCACCTCGAACATGGAGAGCACACATACCTTTACGGGAAGAATCGGCTCCTCTCCCCAGGCTCCTCCTCCGACGAGCATAAAGCAGGAAAAGAGCAGGACCAACATCACTCCATACCGCAAAATCTTTCCGTTTTTCCTCATTGCAAAAACCTCCTTGAAAATCTCTCTGCCGATCCTCTCGAATACGGCATTTCAGTGGAGTCCAGCATAAAAAGAGAGACGAAAAAGGTCAAGTGGAAAAAACCTTTCACATTCTTTCAGGCCACTTCCAGGGGCGTTCTCTTTTCACAATTAGGGCTTCCTGAATAAGAAAAAGCTCTTGGAAACACTGGATTTATGTGCCCATATTTGCCATAATGGTGCACGAAAAAAGGGCTTTAAGGGCTCAAAGGCTTGCATATATGGAGGAGATGCCTGTGTATAAGAAATCGGACCCCCAGAAAAAACTTCCTTTCGACCTCTTCCTTTGTGGAAAACTCGACCCGACAAACCGGTGGATCCGATTGGGGCACCTCATCCCCTGGAATGAACTTGAGGAAGTCTCGGAGTACACGAAGAACTTCCGAAAAAGCGGCAAGGTGGCCAAAAACTTCCGTATCGCCTTCGGTGCCCTTCTCATCCAGGCAAAGCTCAAACTCACCGATGAAGAAACCTGCCAGCAGGTATCGGAAAACCCCTATCTCCAATACTTTCTCGGGCTTGAAGTGTACCAATCCCACGCCCCCTTCAGCCCTTCCCTGATGGTGCACTTCCGCAAACGTCTCCCCGGAGAAACCATGAATCGTCTCAACCTGAAAATCCTGGAACTCCAAAAGAAGAACGAGGATTCCCACAACCCCGAATCTCCAGAGGGGAATCCTCCGGAAGAGGAGGCTCCCCCAAAAGACTCCGATAACGAGGCGGCATCATCGGAAAGTTCCCCCTCGGGAACGCTTGTGCTGGATGCCACCTGTACCCCCGCGGACATCGCCTATCCCACGGATCTTCGACTTCTCAACCATGCTCGAGAATGCCTTGAAAACCTCATAGACCGCATCTGTGAGCGCAGCGAGGGACTTCTTTCCAAACCCAGGATGCATCGTAAAAAAGCGAGGCGGGAATACCTCAAAGCCGCCAAAAAGAGAAGAATTCGGGGGCCTCTCCTTCGTAAGGCTCTCCGCAAGCAGCTCGGTTACCTTCGAAGAAACCTCAAATTCATAGCGGACATGCTCGAACAATTCCCGGAAAGAAAGCTCCTTTCGGAAAAGGAAGAATCCCGCCTCCGCATTCTGGAAACCCTCTATCGGCAGCAATTGGAAATGTACCGAAACCGCAACCACCGGACGGAGCACCGCATCGTAAGCATCGCTCAGCCCCACGTACGCCCCATAGTTCGGGGGAAAGCCCGGACCGACACGGAATTCGGAGCGAAACTGGCCCTCAGTATCGACAACGGCTACTCCCTGGTGGAGCTGCTCAGCTGGGAAAACTTCAACGAAGGCCTTACCCTCGCACAGGCTGCGGAAAACTATCGGAACCGCCATGGACACTACCCGGAAGTAATCTGTGCGGATGCCATCTACCGGAATCGAGCAAACCTCGCCTACTGTCGAGAACGGGGAATTCGGCTCAGCGGTCCTCCTCTGGGAAGGCCTCCCGTAGATCCCGAAGAAAACAGGGAACGCAAACGTATAACCCGGCAGGATGCAGCCACGAGAAACAGCGTGGAGGGCAAATTCGGAGAAGCCAAAAGAGCCTACAACCTGGGGTGCATCCGGGGAAAGCGAAAAGATACAAGCGAAACTCTCATCGTTCTTCAGTTCATAACGATGAATCTCTGGAGCATGCTCCGAGATTTTTTGCGCCCTCGCTTAATCTTATTCCAATCGATTTTGAGGCGTTTTTTCTTGATTTTTCAAGGGTCACTTATCCACAATGTCGCTTTTGCGGCATAATTTGAAGGGCTTTCCCGAGAAGTCTCTTATTCAGGAAGCCCCAATTACAGAAATGACCCATAGGAGCATCAAAGCAAACGATGAAACTCCCCGGTTTGGCCGGGGAATTCCATCGTTTGGAGAGGTTTTATCAATAGAGCGGTTTTCGTTGACATGGAGCATTGAATGAACTATAGAGCCGGATTTTATATGTTCCCGGCAGCGACATAGTGGTCGGCGAGTGCGGCTTTGCGTCGTGGAGGGCCGGTGGCGGCACAGGACGTGCCGACAAGTCTAGAGCCGCGCACCTGGTCGGCGGAAGTCTGAGACGACGGGCCGGAGCGGCAAAGCAAGGGAGCGGTTCGACCACTGGCGGAGCAGAGGGAGCATATAAACGGAGGCTCCTGTCAAACATGTCGCGACACATCATTCGTAAAACCGCTCTAGCTTCTCTTGTCCTTCCACGTGGGATCATACATGCCCAGAGAAACCGTCACACTCTTGATAAGGGCATAGACGGGCTGGCCTTCGGTAAGGTTCAGATCTCTGTAGGATTCACGGGTAACCCGGGCCCACAGGGGTTTTCCCACATCCAATCGCAGATCCACGAAGAACTTTCCGTCATCCACGATGGTATCGATCCTGCCGGGAAAAATGTTTTGAAAGCTCGTTCGCTTCGGAGCTTCCAGGGCGATTCCCACGTTCCAGGAAGCGATGCGTACTCGAATGGCAGTGCCCATGGGCATGTTTACGGGAGCCACCTTGAGGATACGATCGCCGAAGCGCAACAAGGTAAGCCCCGCAGCATCCAGAGGATTTTCCACCACCGTGGCAAGAACCGATCCGTGTTCGTCCGCTCCTCCCATATACTGCTGCAACTCCTGCCGGGAAAGAAGATCCTCCAGATCCCCCGAAGCCGCTACGTGCCCTTGATCGAGAACCACCAGGCGATCCGCAAGGTTGAGTATTTCATCCATCTGATGACTGACGTACAGAATGGGAAGGGAAAATTTTCGGGAAAGTTGCATGATAAAAGGCAGTATTTCGGCCTTTCGCGCCGCATCCAGAGAGGCCAGAGGTTCGTCCATGAGCAGCATGGCGGGACTCGTAAGAAGGGCCCGGCCGATGGCCACCCGCTGTTTTTCTCCTCCGGAAAGCCTGTTGGGACGACGATGGAGAAGGTGGCCGATTCCGAGAAGTTCCACCACCGTGTCGAAATCCACTACCCGTCTTTTTTTGGGAACCAGCTTCATGCCGTAGGTCAGATTGCTCCGTACCGAAAGATGAGGAAGAAGGCGACCGTCCTGAAACACATACCCCACTCTGCGGCGCTCCGGAGGAAGGTCTATGCCCTTCTGCGAATCGAAGAGACAGAGGCCGTTCACGGTTATACGCCCCTCATCGGGAGAAGCCAGCCCCGCCACCATATTGATAATCGACGTTTTACCGGCACCGGAAAGACCGTAAAGGGCGGTTACTCCCGAAGGAGCCCCTTCAAAGGAGGCATTCACGGTGAAATCTCCCTGTCGGCGGATAACGGAAATTTCCATGGAAGCTATCCTTTCATGCGGGCCGCGAAACGCCGCGCCAGTATTTCAGAGCAAACCAAGGCCACGAGGGCGATCAATATGGAAAGAATGCAAAGGCGCAGGGCTCCCCCTTCTCCATCGGGAACCTGGGTAAGGGTGTAGAGAGCCAACGGAAGGGTCTGGGTCTGGCCGCGAATGTTGGAGACGAAGGTTATGGTGGCTCCGAACTCCCCCAGACAGCGGGCGAACGCGAGTATCAATCCGCCTATGATTCCCGGAATCATGAGTGGAAGGGTAACCGTGAAGAAAACACGGAAGGGCCCCGCTCCGAGAGTGCGGGCCGCGGCTTCCAAACCCGAGTCCACGCTTTCGAGGGAAAGCCGTATCGCTCGTACCAGCAAGGGAAAGGAGACCACCGCCGCAGCGAGGACCGCCCCTTTCCAGTTGAAGGCCAGGGTTATTCCGAAGTATTCGTAAAGCCCCTTTCCGATAACGCCGTTTCGCCCGAAGAGGAGAAGAAGGAGATACCCCGTAACCACCGGAGGAAGTACCAGGGGAAGATGAATCACTCCGTCCAGAAGCCCCTTCCCGGGGAAATTCCGGCGACCCAGAATCCAGGCGGCCAGAATTCCCACGGGAAGGCTTGCTGTCACGGCCCAGCCGGAAACCCAGAGGCTCAACCGTAAAGCTTGGACCTCAACATCCGTAAGATGCCAAAAGGGCATTACCGAACTTCAAAACCGTATTTCTCGAAGACCGCCCTGGATTCGGGAGTTCTCAGGAAATCGAGAAATTTCGCGGCCCCTGCGGCATTGCCTCCGGCCACAGCGGCTGCAGGATAGACGATGGGATTGTGGCTTTCCAGAGGAAAGAGCCCCACCACGCGCACCTTGTCGGAAATGGCCGCATCCGTGGCATAAACCTCTCCGAGAGGAGCTTCGCCGCGCTCCACCAGAACGAGAGCCGCCCGAACATCCTTCATGGGAGCCACCCGATCCTTCACCTGATCCCACAATCCGAGGTTTTCCATGGCTTTCTTTCCGTACATTCCCGCCGGAACGTGTTCGGGATCCCCCATGGAGAGACGTCCGTCGGTTCCGAGAAGCCCCGCAAGATCGAGTGCCGAATCCACCGTTACATTCGGAATCCGGCTTGCCACGGGAGCGATGAAGACGATACGATTGCCCAGAAGATCGAACCGGGTAGCCTTGTCGATGGTGTTTTTCTCTTCGAGAAAGTCCATCCATTTCGTGTTCGCCGAAAGAAAAACATCCGCGGGGGCCCCGTTGGCAATCTGCTTGGCCAGAGTCGAGGAGGAGGCGAAGGAGGGAGTGACATGTCCCAATCCCCGGGCCTCGTAGAGTTCTCCGATTTCCGTAATGGCGTTGGTGGTGGAAGCCGCTGCGAAGACCGTTACGTCTCCCTCGGAAGCCAGAGCGGCCCCGATTCCCAGAACCATCACGAACAAGGCAATCAGTAGAGAAGCTGAAAAAATCTTTTTCTTACCAAATCTCACGTTAGATCATCTCCTTTTTCTATTTTCCCGGAGAACCGCATAAAAGATCCGTATAAATCAACGTATGAACACAATAAAACCCCGGAGCGATTCGCTCCGGGAACTCCGGGAATATTTCCGATCTCCTTCTCGGGCTTACCAAAGCCCCTTTCTCGCTCTACAAACGGAAGCTTCCTTTTGTTCCTCCGGGAAAAATTATTCCTTTCCCAACGCCACATTGGTGGACTTGATCAAGGCATTGATGGAATCGCCGATTTTCAAATCAAGATCCTTCACGGCCTCGACACTCACCACGGAAGTGAGGATATTACCGTTTCCGACATCCACCTTTATCTTCGCCATAATCATGCCTTCCTGAATCTCCGCAATCTTTCCCTTCAGTACGTTTCTTGTGCTGAGTTTCATGAAGTACCTCCTCTTTCGATTCCTAAAGTTCTATAGGTACGAGATAAAGCTCTTCTTGCCGCTTACTCGAAAGGATGCATTTTTTCAGAGAACGGCTTTTCCCGGAGAAAATCGAACTTTCCAGAGAGTTACTCGAAACTCCCTGCATCCTTTGCTCCGGATAATAACAGAATTTTCCATTTTCACCTCCTGACAATTAAGAGAAAAACTTCCGGGCATACCCCACCTCAGACACGCTTCCGAACAGCACCGAGAGAAAGAGTTTCTCAAAAAGCGAAAAATGATTTTCGTATGCACTTTGTATTGTATATATAGACACAGAGTATCACTTCACACAATCTTTGTAAAGAACCAGTGGATTTGTGGAATCTACAGCTCTTCGAAAAGGAATTACCTTCTTTTCCCTTGCCAAAAGAGAAATCTTCCCCTACAAATAACAGCGTATAATCACAGAATCTTTCTGCCGAGGAGGCCCGGTTCATGAATATCGCTGTGCTGATAAAACAAGTGCCCGATACGGACGAGGTTAGAATGGATCCGGAAAAGGGCACCATGATCCGCCAGGGGGTGGGAACCATTATCAATCCCCTGGATTTGAACGCCCTGGAAGGGGCTCTGGAGCTCCGCCGGAACCGGGGAGGCAAGGTGACGGTATTTTCCATGGGACCTCCCCAGGCGGAGGGGGCCCTTAAGGAAGCTCTCGCTCTGGGAGCGGACGATGCCTATCTTCTTACGGATGCAGCCTTCGCCGGAGGGGATACCTGGGCCACCGCCCGGGTGCTCGCGGAGGCCTGCAGAAAATACGGCCCCTTCGACCTGATTCTGGGAGGAGAAAAGGCCACGGACGGAGAGACCGGCCAGGTGGGTCCCGAGGTGGCGGTGATGCTGGATATCCCCTTCAGCACCTACGTGAGCGCCCTGGAGCTTCGAGAGGGAGGCCTCCGGGTGCGGCGCAGCGTGGAGGAGGGTTCGGAGCTGCAACATCTTCCCTTTCCCTGCCTTCTTACGGTGCTTCGGGATCTGAACGAGCCCTCCATGCCCACCCTGGCGGGAAAGAAACGGGCCCGAAGAACCTCGATATCCAAAATTTCCCGAAAGGATCTCGGCCTTTCGGAAACCGAAACGGGGCTCTCCGGCTCTCCCACCCGGGTGGTACGCATCGCCTATCCCACCCTGGCCCGGGAAACCGCCTTTTTCGGCCCCAAGGATACCGAAAAGGGATTGGATCTTCTGATGCGGAAGCTTCGAGAGCTGGCCCTTCTGTAAGAAGCTATAGAATGGAGAGGAGTTTCGGAGTGAATACGACAGAACAGCGCATTTTTATTTGCGGCGAAGTACGGCAGGGAAAGATTCACTCGGTAACCCGGGAGCTGACGGGAAAAGGCAGGGAGCTGGGGGACGCCCGGGGGAACTTCTCGGTGGAGGTGCTTCTGCTTACGGATTTTCTCGAAGATGCTCCAGAGGAACTTTTTCGGGTGGGAGCGGATCGGGTCCATCTGGTGGAGCACCCTTCCTGCTCCCAGTTCAATCAGGAGATCGCCGCCAAGGTGACCGCCGCCCTGATAGCGGAAAGAAAGCCCGAGATCGTTCTCGCCCCCGCCACCACCTCGGGGCGCACGGTGCTTCCCGCGGTGGCGGCATTGGTGGGTACGGGGCTTACCGCGGACTGCACGGAGCTTTCCATCGACCCGGAGACGGGGCTGCTTCTCCAGACGAGGCCCGCCATCGGAGGCAACGTGATGGCCACCATCAAGACCCCGGAACACCGCCCCCAGATGGCCACGGTACGCCCCCGAACCTTTCCGATTCCTCCGGAGCGGGAACGTTCGGGAGAAATCCTCCGTCCTCCCCTTCCCCGGGAGTGCTTCGAAAGCCGCATAGTTCCCGAGGGAGTTCAGATACTGGAAGGAGAGAGCGGTAATATTCAGGATATGGAAGTAGTTCTCTCCGGAGGCAAGGGGCTTAGGGGAAGCGAGGGTTTCGAGCTTCTCCGGGAGCTTGCGGAACTTCTGGAAGGGGGCGTGGGAGCCAGCCGCCAGGCCGTGGAGGCCCAGTGGATCGGTTATCCCCACCAGGTAGGGCTTTCGGGAAAGGTGGTTTCCCCAAAACTCTATCTTGGAGCGGGAATTTCCGGAGCGGTGCAGCATCTTGCGGGAATGCAGACCGCAGGGTATATTGTGGGCATTAACAAGGATCCCCAGGCACCCTTTTTCCGGGTGGCGGACCTGGCCCTCTGCGGAGATCTTCACGCCATTCTTCCCCGGCTTATCGAACGGATCCGAAAGGAGCGCTCCCAATGAACCCCGAATACGCCCCGGTAACCCCCCAGGTGCTGGAGGATCTCGCAACCCTGGTGGGAAAGGAAAATATGGCAACCCAGCAGGACAAGCGGGAGGCCTATTCCTACGACGAGGTGGAACGCCATTTCTGGCACCAACCGTACTGCGCGGAGGTGGTGCTCTTTCCGGAATCCACGGAACAGGTGGCCTCGGTGATGCGTTATGCCAATGCCCACCGCATTCCCGTCACTCCCCGGGGAGCGGGAACGGGGCTCTCCGGAGGAGCCGTACCCGCCTGGGGAGGCATTCTGCTCTCCCTGGAAAAGATGAACCGGATTCTGGAAATCGATCCCCGAAATCTTACCGCCACGGTGGAACCCGGGGTGATTACCGCGGAAATCAACCGGGCCGCCGGAAAAGAGGGGCTCTTTTACGCGGGAGATCCCTGCAGCGGGGACGTGAGCTTCATCGGGGGAAACGTGGCGGAGAACGCCGGGGGCAACAAGGTGCTGAAGTACGGTACCACGGGAGCCAACGTTCTGGGCCTGGAGGTGGTGCTTCCGGAGGGTTCCGTTACCTGGTTCGGAGGAAAACGCCGGAAGGACGTGACGGGGCTGGACTTTCTGCACCTCCTGGCGGGCTCCGAGGGCACCCTGGGAATCGTCACCAAGATCGTCGTCAAGCTCCTTCCCAAACCCGCCTACACGGTGGACCTTCTGGTACCCTTCGAAACTCCCCGGAAGGCCATGGATTTCGTTCCCTACATTATGACGGAAGCCCGGATTCTTCCCTCTTCCCTGGAGTTCATGGAACGCTCCGCCCTGGAGATGGCGGAACGCTTTCTCGGGTCATCCCTTCCCTACGGAGACGCGGGGGCCCATCTCATCATCCAGCTCGAAGGAAACGATCCGGAAATTCTGGCGGATCAGTACGAGAAGGTGGGAGATCTCTGTATCGAGCACGGAGCCCTGGAGGTTTTCGTGGGGGACAACAAAACCACCCGGGAACGCCTCTGGAAGGCCCGGAAGTGCATCTCCGAAGCGGTCATCGCCTTCTACTCCCACTACACCAAGGAGGATATCTCGGTACCCCCCGGAGCCATACCGGACCTTCTGGAGGAGGTGCACCGCATTGCGGAAAAGTACGCCTTCGACCTGGTTCTCTTCGGCCACGCCGGGGACGGCAACCTTCACATCAACTTCCTGGTGCCCCCGGCAAATGCTTCCTGGGAGGAGAGCATCGAAAAGGCCCGGAGGGAACTCTACGAGGCGGCCTCCGCCATGGGAGGCACCCTTTCGGGAGAGCACGGCATCGGGCTGAAACGGAAGCAATACCTGAAATACTTTCTCGACCTCGAACAGATCGAACTGATCCGGCGAGTGAAACGGGCCTTCGATCCCAATCTTATTTTGAATCCCGGAAAGATCGTCGAGGATCTTCCGAAGGAGTCCGCAGAACTTGCGGCAACCGAACAAGGAGGTACGTCATCACCATGATCCATCTGGTGGCAGAACTGGAACAGGCCGCAGAGAAGGCCTTCGAACGCATCGCCCTTTTGGAGCAAAAGAATCGGGATCTTGCGGAAAAGCTCTCCGCCCTGGAGCTGGCACTTCTGGAAAAGGACGAGGAGCTCGAAAAGGCCCAGCGGGACGGCTCCGTTACGGAACAATCCGTCCAGCGGGTGCAGCATCTGGAGGAGGAGCGCAACTCCGTGCAGGAGCGGCTTCAAGGGCTTCTGGAGCGCTATCGTTCCCAGATTCGGGAAGAGGAGAAGAATACTTCCCCCTCCTGATATGTCCATGCCGGCAAAATTATAAAGAGGAACGGATTTTTTGGCAGATTGCGTATTTCCCGCAATCTCCCGTGCTACAATAAACGAAACATGTGCTTTTTCTCGAACTTTCGGAAAAAATAGTAATGAAGGAAAGGAGTTGTACAGGCCCATGAAATACGAAGTGCTCTATCGCGGCAGTGCCAACGCCATTCTCAGAGTGGATCTGGAAAAGGACGAAAATATCAAGGCCGAGTCGGGAGCCATGGTATCCATGGAGGGTTCCCTGGATATCAAGGGAACCATGGATGGAGGTTTTCTCAAGGGATTGGGACGTAAGATGTTCTCGGGAGAATCCTTCTTCTTCCAAGAGGTTCAGGCCAACAAAGGCCCCGGAGAAGTAACCTTGGCTCCCCCCTATCCGGGAGATATCGAAGCCATCGAACTCGACGGTTCCACGGATATCACGGTACAGAAAAACGGATTTCTCGCGGGGTCCACGGGTCTCGATATCTCCACGAAGATGCAGAACCTCATGAAGGGACTCTTCTCGGGAGAAGGATTCTTCGTGCTTCGGGCAAGCGGCAAGGGAACCCTCTTCGTAAGCTCCTACGGAGGCATTATGCGGAAGGAACTCGCTTCGGGGGAGGAACTGGTGGTGGATAACCAGCACCTCGTGGCCTGGACCGCCAACACCAAGTACTCCATCGAAAAGGCCTCCTCCAAGGGATGGATCTCCTCCTTCACCTCCGGAGAGGCTCTGGTCTGCCGCTTTACCGGCCCGGGGCTCGTCTTCATCCAGACCCGGAACGCCAGCGCCTTCGGAGGCTGGGTCTTCCCCTTCCTTCCCATAAAGCAGAAGGAGTAGCGTTTCTCGAAACCAAGGGAACCCTAGATAGAAAATCCCCGTAGTAGAATCCATGTACACGTAATCGAAGACCCCCCTCCCTTTCGTTCCACGAAAACCCGGGACGGGGGCCTTTCTTCTTTTTTTCGAGGGCTGAGGAAACGCTTTTTTCAGCTCTTTTACGATGGTCAAAGGAGTTCCGATACCGTGAAGGAAGAAACCAAAACCTGCCGCAACCGTCCTTTCGAGGAGGAGGCGGCGCCTCTCTTCGAAGCCTCTCCGAAAGAAACCGACCTGGTGGAAAATCTTCTTCAAAAAATGGTCCGCCGCAAGGAAAAGATCCGCCGCATTACCCGGGGCGAACGGGCGGTCTGCCTGATCACCGAGGAGGGCCGGGGGGGCACCGCATCGAATCTCTTTCCCAACTCTCCGGAGGAGCTGGAAATCATTCGCTCCTTCGAGGGTAAAACTCTGGAGGAGGCGGCGGAACTGCTTCATCACCCTCTTATTCTCTGCCGCAGCCTCGGCATGGCCGCCCTGGGAGCGGGAACTCCTCTTCCGGAAAAGCCGGAATTCCGGGGGGCTCTGGAATATCTTCTCGAAAGGGGAACGGGAAAAACCGTCACCATCGTGGGAAACTTTCCCTTTCTTCCCCGGCTGAAAAAGGAGGCCGCAGCCCTGCACCTTCTGGAACTGCGGGAGGTTCCCGGAGCGGTGCCCCGAAAGGACTGGGAAAAGGTTCTCGGCGAAACCGACGTTCTCGGCATTACGGGAACCGCCGTACTCACCCGTTCCCTGGCCTACTTTTTGGAAAAGGGAGCCTCCGCCTTTACGGTGATTCTGGGACCCTCCACCCCCATGATGGAAATCCTCTTCCACCACGGGGCGGACATCCTCGCGGGCTCCCGAGTGCAAAACCCCGAAGCCCTGGAAAAGGGAATTCTTCAGGGAGACTGCTTCCGGGAACTCCAGAAGAAGGGGCTGGAACACATCGTGCTCTCCCGAACCGCCTAGAGCGGTTTTACGACAAGAAGGTCCCGGAAATCCTGTGAAATTTCCGGAACCTTCTCTTTTTGTACGAATTTTGCACGGACCTTGTCCGGAAAACCTCTCAAGGATCTGTCGTTCAAGATCTATCGTTCCGATATCCCGTGATTCGAAGTTCCCGACTTCCGCAAAAGCTATCCGCAATCCCAGTAATCACGATGTACCATGCCGAAATCACTTTACGTTGCCTTACGTTGTCGAAAAGAGCGTAAAAAATTACGCCTGGAGCTTCAAAATATCCATCAGCAATTCATGATCCAGATTTCCTCCGGAGATCACCACTCCGATCTTCTTTCCCTCCAGAGGTACCACACCTTCCAGCAGGGCCGCCACTCCCACCGCTCCGGCTCCCTCCACCACCTGGTGATGTTCCCGGTGCAGCAGGGCGATGGCCCGGGCAATGGATTCCTCACGCACCGCCCGAACTCCCGCAATCCGTTTTTTCGCGAGATCCAGAAGGGTCTGGGGAATGCCCCCCATAAGGCCGTCCGCCAGGGAGGGATCGTATTCCACGGTCTGCACCTTTCCGGATTCCCAGGAGGCTATCCATGGCTGGGATGCCACGGACTGGATTCCCCAGACCGAGATCTCCGGCACCATGCTCCGGGTTCCCAGGGCCACTCCGTTCATGAGGGCTCCGCCCCCCGCGGGGGAAAGAATGGTTTCCAGCCGGGGTTCGTCGAAGAGCATCTCTATTCCTATACTCGCGTTGGCCGCCACAAGCCAGGGATCGTCGAAGGAGGAGAAGTAGAACTTTCCTTCCTCCTCGGCGAAGCGGTGCGCCGCTTCTTCCGCAAGATCGAAGTGGGCTCCGGTGACCCGAAGATCCACCCACGCTCCTCCCCGGCGGCGAATGGCCTCCTGCTTGGTTTTCGGGCAGAGTTCCGGCACGAAGACCGTGGCCCGGATACCGAGCTGCCGGGACGCCATGGCCACCACCTGGCCGTGATTGCCGCTGGAGGTGGTCACCACGCCCCGGGAGCGCTCCTCGGAGGAGAGCTTGGACATGCGGTAGAGAGCCCCTCGGGCCTTGAAGGCCCCGCAAATCTGTTGATTTTCCCACTTGAGATAGATTTCCCTTCCCGTCCGGTCGCTCAGAGAGGGAGAATATTCCAAAGGGGTATGGCGCACCCTGGATCGTAAGTAAGCGTAGGCTTCCAAAGCATCTCGAAAGGTGGGAATGAAGGGCCACTGTTGCATGGAAAAATCAGATCCTTTCCGTAAAGAAAATGTGTCGGATTCTTTCGATTGATGATTTCGGAAGTCCTTTCCGGAAACCCTTTATAGACTCGAATGAAAGTATCCGGCAACAATGCGGAAAAAGCCTTCTTCCCGCATCCTCCTAACCCTACCCCCTTTTTTCCGGGCATGCAACCTCCACAAGGCCCAAACCTTTCCCTCCGAAAAAACTCCACGAGAATTAATTATCCCCGGAGATATCCGAGGCTTCGAAGGCTCACTGCCACCCGCTGGGCGAGAAGGGTTACCCCCAGGGCCTTCAGCAGGTCTCCCGCAATGAAGGGAAGAAAACCGATGCGACAGACCTGAAGAAAGGAGATTTCCTTTCCCGCCACGTAGTTGAGGTTCCAGTAGAGCCCGGCGAGGCCGAAAGCGTAGAGAATTCCGACACCCAGCACCGAGGCCGCGGCATACAAAAAGAAGGAAGAATCGTGGGTGGAGGAAAAACGGAAGGAGTACCATCCCGCCCCCCAGGAGGCCCCGATAAAGCCGAGAAGAAAGCCGAAGGTGGGAAGAAAGACGATGCCCGGCCCCGAGGCGGCTCCCGCAAGCACCGGAAGCCCCAGAAAACCGAGCAGGATATAGAGCCCCTGAGAGACGGGGCCCCAGAAGGGACCCAAGAGAACTCCCGAAAGGAGCACGAAAAAAACCTGAAGCGTGAGGGGCACCAGGGGAAAGGGAATGCGGATCCAGGCCCCCACCGCGGTAAGCCCCGCGAAGAGAGCTCCCAGAATCATGAAACGCCGGGCTTCGAAAGAAGAAATCATAAAAAAACCACCCTTTCTGTCAACCATATTTTTAAATCGGTTGACAGAAGAATACCATAAAAAATCCCCCCTGCAAAGAGGGGGGAATCTTCTCGGAAATTTCAATGGATTTCGAGAAATATCGTGAGGGGTATCCGCAAAAAGCGCTACTCCCCTCCTCCTTTTCTCAAATTCTCCGAGGGATCCAGAAGATACCGCAAAACCCCTTCGGGGCGAACGATAATGGGAAGATCCTTGAGATTGGCCTTGTAGAACTCCATGGTCTTCAGGAAAAGAAAGAGTTCCTTGCTGTTTCGGGTAGCGTTTTCGATAATTTCCTGGGCCTTTTTATCCCCTTCCCCCATGGTTTCCTGGGCTGTTTTCCGGGCGTTGGAGAGAATTTCCGTGCGCTCCCGCTCCGCCTGAGAGCGAAGCGCCATAGCTTCCGCCCGCCCTTCCGCCCGAAGCTGAGCGGCAATGCGGTTCCGTTCCGCCTGCATGGACTGGTACACGGATTCCTCGTTCTCCTTGGGAAGAAAAACCCGTTTGAAGGCCACCCGATCCAGTTCCACTCCGTACTTTTCCGCCTCTTTCCGGGCGGCCTTTTCCGCATCCTTAATAACCTGGAGCCGTTTATCGCTCAGGAGATCGTCGAAGGTCATATATCCCGCCACCACCCGCACTGCGGAATATACCGAATCGTCCAGGCGCTGCTGGGCTGCCGCCACGGTTCTGATACGTCGATAGAAGGTATCCAGATCCTTGATGCGGAAAATCGCTATGGTATCGAAAATGATGCTCTTCTTGTCCGCCGTTACCACCGCCACGGGATCCGCATCGTACTCGATAAGCTTCTTGGTAAAGAGATTTACCGAATCCACGAAGGGAATTTTGAGATGCAACCCCGCCTCCGCAGTGGTTCCCACGATCTTGCCGAGCCGCAGCACCACCGCCTGCTGATCCTGGCGCACCACGAAGAAACATCCCAGAGATGCCGTAAGGCCCACCAGAAGAAGGATAAGAATAACTATTTTTACCATACTTTTTTTCACGGTTCTCTCCTCCTCTCTACTTTCCCACGTTCTGTCCGACATTCAGGTTTTTCAGGAAATCCCCCAGGTTGAGAAGATTGATGGATTCCCCTTCTCCGCTGTCCACCACGAGCACCTTGAGCTGGGGCCATACGTCGTGCATATTCTCCAGCCAAAGGGTCTGCATCACGAGTTCCGGATCCTTCCGATAGGAATCCTGAAGGGAGGTCATCCGAGCGGCCTCTCCTTCCGCGATGGAAACCCGGCGGTAGGCATAAGCCTGGGCATCGTTCAGAATCTTTTCCGCAGTTCCCTTGGCGGAAGAGAGCACCTCGTTACGGTATTTATCCGCTTCCAGCTCCAGCCTATCCTTTTCGGCCTTCGCGGAATTCACCTCGCTGAAGGAGGCCCGCACGCTCTGAGGGGGCTCCACATCCTGAAGCTGTACCGCCACGATGAAGATTCCCGTCTGCAGTTCCTCCAGCCATGCCTGAATTCCCATACGCGCCCGGGTCTGGATTTCCTCCTTTTTGGTGGTCAGCACCTCGTCCAGAGGAATGCTCGCCACGATTTCCCGCATCTTGGATTCCGAAAGATCCCGGAGCATCTTGCTTCCCTCGGCTCCTCCGGGAAAGTTGGTGAGAAAGAGTTCCGGATTGGAGAGCTGGAACTGGAGCACCCAGTCGATCTCCACGATCTTGTTATCCACCGTAAGGTATTTGGATTCCGTAAGCTGATCCTGATACTTCGCGGGAGGTCCCGGATCCTCGGTGCGGTATCCGAACTCCAGCCGGAAGATCTGCTCCGCCTGAACCATCACCACCTGATCCATGAAGGGAATCAGAAAATGGGGTCCCTGATCGTTCACGCTCACGATCTTGCCGAACCGGTAAATCACTCCCCGGTTTCCCGGCTGCACCATGTAGAAGGACTTGTACCCCAATCCGAGAATCGCCAGGAGAACAATCAACAATACCGCCAGCCGTCCTCCCCGGCGGCTCACGTTCTTCCACCGTTCGGGATTCAGGGGAGACCGGGAAGAGGAGGGTTTCGAAGAACCTTCTCCGCTTTCGTACCCCTCGTACCCCTCCTCATTGTCACTGAAGGGATTTCCTCCGCCGCCTTCACCTTTTCCGAAAACCTGGGAAAAATTTGCCATCAACTTGCGCAATTCCCTTCCCAGAGGTGAGTTGGGACGTTTCCACGCGATAAACACCAGAATAAGAACTAAAAGTATCAGAGTATTCATACCGCAAACTGCCTCCTTTCAAACTCCTTCTCCGCAACATCTTCCATGGACTTTGTCTCAAAAAGCCATCTCTCGGAACCCTGCGCCTCTTACACCGCGAGAACGATGTCGTTCGCCAGCCCCCGGAACCCCTGAAGGTATTCCTTCCGCTCCTTTCGAAGGGCCGCAATAATTTCCGCATATTTTTCCCGGGACCAATAGGTATAAGGATCGTAGTTCTTCCAGTTTTCCACGGGAAGGGACTCGGGAATTTCGTACCCCAGAATGTCGTCGTACTTCCAAGTGATGCTCTTCCGAAGAATGCCCTCCACGCAGGCGAAGGTGATCTCCGGAGTGATGTTGGCCCCATCGGTACCCCCCACGCGACCGGTGCTCAGGACAAAACATTCGATGGAGGGATTGTCCTGGAGAATCTGCAAAATCCGGTTTCCGTTCTTCTGAGGATTGTCGATAACGAAGGGATCGAATCCCACCACCCGCTTGGCCTGCCCTACCCGGGAGGGATCCTCCGCACTGGTGATGGTGGATTCTCCCAGCATGAAGTACGCCGCCGCCTGCTCCGGAGAGATCAGGCGCCCCACCGGAGGAAGCACGTAACGCCGCATGTTGAAGAGCATCACGTCCACCTTGGGAAGGTCGATGCGATCCGAGGAGTTGGGAATGGCGTGCCGGGGCACCAGAGCCCGGCCATTGGTGCTGATGGCATGGTTATCGAAGTTGACATCTCCGTCGTCGTTCACCCAGATGTTTTCGAGAATCGCCTTTTCGTGCAGAGCGGACTGAAGCAGAGGGGGCTGTTTGGAAACGTTATCCGTCTTGATGTAGAAGTTCCGCTCCGTTCCCAGGGCCCGGCCGTCCGAAAGGAGCAGGTTGATATCGTCCTGAAGCACCTCCACTCCCTCGGGTTCCTGCAAACCGTGATCCGCAGTGGTGATGGTGGTCTTTCCCGTTCCCGAAAGGCCGAAGACGAGAAGCCCTTTTTCTACGGGAGTTTCCTTTCCCTTTTCCCGGATGGTCACTTTCTTGCTCCCCGCATGAAGCCCCAGGCCCCGCATATCCTCCCGGGCGATGTGCATGGCCATCCGGAGGGTGGCCATCTTGGTTTCTCCGTAGTAGTCGGTGCCGAGGATGTAGGTGGCCCGATGCCGGGGAAACACCAATACCTTCCGCTGATGCCATTCGGGGACCATCACGGTTACCATATCCGCATAGTCCTGATCCGCCTGGGCGTAGAAATTCCATCCGAACATCTGGGCAATCCGGGCATAACGCCGAGTGACGTACAGGTTCGCCTGAAGGGGAAATCCCGAGGCGGAACCAATGCGCGAAGAAATGCGGATCATCTGCTGCCACCGGAGATACTCCCATACCTGCTGCAGCAGAGAGAGCCTATCTTCGTCGAGATCGTACACCACATCCGTAAAGGGGGCGCTCCGGGAACGAATTCGGGTAACGTAGAGGGAACTCTCCTGGTTGTTCGGTATGGCCTCGTGAGCCGCCAGTCCCTTCAGCTCATCCTCAGTAAGATTTCGTAAAATGCTCCGGCATATGGGGTGCCGGAGACGCCGCACAAGCTGTTCCGCATCGTCGAGCATAATCTTTTCTCCTCTTTTTTCTGTTATCCTTCGTAACGGAAGCCCACCGGGGGCTTCTTTCAAGCCTCCCATTTCCAGGAAAGCACCCCTCCCTGGGCCTGCCACCCTTCGAAAAGGGAAGCCGCGGTTTCCTCCAGAGAAAGGGGAACGGGAAAATGCATCTGTACGGTGGCTCCGAACTCCTGATTTACCAAATGTTCCGGCACCTGGAGATCCTTGAGCTGATAGAGCAGGCGCTGATGAAAATCGTAGCGCACGTCCAGAAAGGCGGGGCGAGCCATCTGCTTTACCGCCGCTCCCGCCTCCCGGAGAGCCGCGGAAGCGCTCCCTCCGTAGGCTTCTATGAGCCCCCGCACTCCCAACTTGATGCCTCCGTAGTAACGGGTTACCACCACCACAGTGTTGGTAAGCTCCTCCCGGAGAATGGCTCCGAGAATGGGTTTTCCTCCGGTTCCCGCGGGCTCTCCGTCATCGGAAAAATACTCCTTCATTCGGGGAAATCCCACCCGGTAGGCCCAGCAATTGTGGGTGGCGTTTTTGTACTGCTCCGAAAGGCTCTTCACCACGGAACGGGCCTCCTCCTCGGAGCGGGCGATCCGAACCCGTCCTATGAAGCGGGACTTCTTGATGGTTTCCTCCGCATCCCGTTCCTCCTTCGGTTCCCGAAAGATATCGGATCCTTTATTCTCCACAGCTCTGCCAAGCCTCCCGCAATGCCCGATAGGTAGCATCGATCTCCTGAGGAACCACCCGAACATCTCCGAGAACGGGCATGAAATTGGTATCCCCGTTCCACCGGGGCACCACGTGCATATGCACATGTCCGTCGCATCCCGCTCCCGCCACTCGGCCGAGATTCATTCCCACGTTGAAACCCTGGGGAGAAAAGGCCTTCCGGATCACCCGAAGGCTTCGTTTTACGAGAAGCCCCATTTCGAGGATTTCCTCCTCCTCCAACAAATCGTAGGAGGGGATATGGCGGTAGGGAACCACCATGAGATGCCCCGGATTATAGGGAAAAATGTTCAGAATGACGAAGCAATTCTCTCCCCGATGCACGATTTTGGTGCTCTCATCGTCCCGCCGGCGGGGATACTCGCAGAGAAAACACCCCGGAGTTTCTTCATTCTTTTCGATATAGGCCATTCTCCAGGGAGCGTAAATTCTCTCCATACTCAGGCCAATCACGTCCTTTCTCTTTTGTTCAGGCTCTTCGCATATAGACTCCAAACAATGGACAAGCATATTTTTCAGGCTCTAGGGCAGCTTCGGAAATTTCAAGTCTCACCTTTCAAAGGGCATACTCTAGGCTATTGTAAAGGAGAATGCTCCTTTACGCGGCAATTTTTTCGTTTTTCCTCGAAAAAAACGAACCTTTTTCCGACACCTTCGATGTCCCGGACTGAAGAATGGACTCTCAAAAATGTTTCACGTGAAACATTTTTCTTCCTTCACTCATTCTTCTCGTGGATCGCTTCGAAAATCTATCAGCGGGGATTTCCTGGAAGACTGTTACAATCGAAACCGTGAGGGTTTTCATGAGCAATCGGGTTCACTCTGTTTGGCATCGGACATTGTTCTGGCAAGCTCATAATACATCACTTCGCGTCCATAAAGATTTCGGCTGTCCTTATATTGAAAAGCGAGCTTATCGAGAACATGTTGCGAGGAAAGATTATCCTTCATGGTAACAGCAACGATTCTCTCCAGTCCGACATCAAGAAAACCATACCTGACAACCGCTTCCGCCGCCTCGGTTGCATAGCCCTTCCCCCAGGATGACCTTTTAATGACGAAAGCGAGCTCAATGTCGGAAGAATCCGGTCTGCCTTCAAGACATTGAAGACCGCATTGACCGATAAAGTTACCGGTTGCTTTTTCAAATACCGCAAACCATCCAAACTCGAGACGCTGCCATTCGGTCAAAAACCAATCGATAACGCCTTCAACCTGGTCACGCGAAAGAGGAGAAGATATGAATCTCATCGCTTCCTTGTCAGCATTTAAAGCTGCAAGATCCTCCAGATCGATCTTCTTGAACGGCCTTAGCAGAAGCCTATCCGTTTCGAGCCGTATATCACTCCTCATTATCCAGGATCCTCCCTTCGGCAAATCTAGAGATACGCATCCGGAAATACATTTCCAGTCGATGGCCCGAAGCAGCAAATAGAATATGCGGTTCAAGAATTCCGGAGCCCAGGAAGCTGTAACGGAATCCTCCGGAAAAGATCCATAAATAATAAAATGAGGAAAAGGACTCCCGCAGACATCCGCAGATCGCAGGATTTCCCTACTTCCCTCGCCGCTCCTCCCGGATAATCTTCCGGATTTCCCGCACCACATTCCAAAATCCCAAAGCCAGAAGAACAAGAACAAGGATTATGCGAAAAGAAAGAGAATACCCCTTTTCGACTAATTTTATATTTATATAAAAAGGAAGAATTATATGGCCTCCTAGAAGAAGGGCCAATCCCGTAATACGTCCGAAAATTCTCATGGAAAATTCCTCTTATTTCCCGGGAAATATTTTTTCGCAGAGTTCCAGGAGGTGTTCCAAAAAAAGATCCCGTTTTTCCGATTCCAGGCTCATGAGTTTGATGGAACATTTCTTCCCTTTTTGGCCGAGCTGGATTGTAACACCAAAGCGTTTTCGAAGGTTTTCCGCCAGAACCTGTTCTTTTTCCGAGATTCCGGAAGCTTCGGATTTCTCTTCGGGTCCCTCCCGGGAATTCTTGATCTGCTGCACCAAGGTCTCCGTCTGGCGAACGCTCAGATCTCTATCCACGATTTTTTCCGCCAGACCGAGCATTTCCTCTTCCGTCAGCCCCAAAAGGGCCCGACCGTGTCCCTCGTGAAGAATTCCCTGACTTATCATTTCCTGAAGGGGAAGCGGAAGCTGGAGAAGCCGAAGCTTGTTGGTCACTCCCGACCGGCTCCATCCCAAGGCTTCGGCTATCTGTTCCTGGGTAAGATCCTTTTCTCTCTGAAGCACCGCAATGCCCGAGGCGACTTCCAAGGGAGAAAGATCTTCCCGCTGGAGGTTTTCGATCAATCCCAGAAGCCCCATCTCCTGAGGGTCCTCCAGAAAGTACACCGGAATGCGTTCGAGCCCCGCCAGCTGTGCCGCCCGCCATCGGCGTTCTCCCGCGATGATTTCGTAAGGTTCTTCGGAGCACCGGCGCACCGCAATGGGCTGAATCACTCCGTAACGCCGGATGGATTCAGCCAGTTCCTGAAGACGA
The DNA here is from genome assembly GCA_963666395.2 of uncultured Aminiphilus sp. GTDB lineage: Bacteria > Synergistota > Synergistia > Synergistales > Aminiphilaceae > DAIPKP01. The sequence goes on along the minus strand of CAXXQU010000001.1, from coordinate 2,867,617 downwards.
TCCGGGTTCATGTCCTTTCGAGGCTGTTGCGGATTGGGAATCAGGGCTCCCACTTCCAAGGTCATGGCTTCGGTTTCCGAGGAGAAATTTCTTTCGGGAAGAAGCGCTTCGAGCCCTTTTCCTAACGCCCTTTTGCGAGCCATTGCCGGATCACCTCCTCCGCGAGATCGTCGTAGGCCTGGGAACCCGGGCAGGCAGGTTCGTAGTAGCGCACGGGCATGCCGTGGCTGGGAGCTTCCGAAAGCCGGATGTTCCGGGGCACCACGGTACGGAAAACCCGGCTTCCGTACGATTTGCGTACCTCCGCCTCCACTTCCTTGCTGAGGTTGGTCCGGCCGTCATACATGGTAAGAATAATTCCTCCCATGCGAAGGCTCTCGTTGAGATATCCCTGAACGAGCTTCATAGTGCGGGTAAGCTGGCTTATGCCTTCCATGGCGAAGAATTCGCACTGCAAGGGCACCAGAACCTCCTCCGCCGCCACCAGGGCGTTGATGGTGAGAAGCCCCAGAGAGGGAGGGCAATCGATAAGTACGAGATCGTATTCGTCTCCGAGTTCCCCCATTTTTTTCTTGAGCCGGTTTTCCCGGCTCATGGCTCCCGCAAGCTCCACCTCGGCCCCCGCAAGATCCAGAGTGGCGGGAAGCAGAGAAACCCCCTTCCAGGGAAGGGGCCGTATAATCTCCCGGGGGGATTTTTCTCCCAGAAGCACGTCGTACACGCTTTCACCAATCTCCCGGGGATTCACGCCGAAGCCGCTGGTACAGTTTCCCTGGGGATCCATGTCCACCACGAGAATTCCGTATCCCCGCTCTCCCAGGGCCGCCGCCAGATTGATGCAGCAGGTGGTTTTTCCCACGCCGCCCTTCTGATTCGTCATGGCAAGCACTGTCATCTTGTCACCACCATCTCCTTTTTTCCGCCATTCCCGAACGCCGGGGATATTTCTCCGGCGTACACTCCTCCTTGCGCAGGGTTATGACGTAATGGCACGTATTCTCATGGAGAAGATAGGAGTACCGCCGGAGTTCCGAAAAGCCCAGCTCCTTCCATCCGGAGCCGATCTCCCGAGCCTCCTCCTCTCCCTTCTCCCCCTTCATGGCGAGAAAGGTTCCTCCCCGCATCACCAGAGGGGCTGCATACTCCCCCACCACGCCGAGATGGGATACCGCCCGGGCTCCCACGAGAGCGAAACTTTCCCGTTCCCGGCGGGCGAGATCTTCGGAACGCTCCGCCGCCACCCGACAGGAAGAGAGGTCGAGAAGAGAGCGAACTCTTTCGAGAAAGGCCGCCTTCTTGCGGATGCTCTCGCAGAGCACCACCTCCAGGTCCGGGCGGCAGATGGCCCAGATCATGCCGGGAAGCCCCGCACCGCTGCCGAGGTCCGCCACCTTTCCCTCGGAAGGAAGAAGGGGCAGAGTATAGGCACAATCCAGGATATGGTTCTCCCAAAGGACCTTTTCCTCCGAAGGACCCACCAGCCGAACCTGGGAATTGGTTTCCAGAATCAAGGCCATATAGGTTCGGAGCAGTTCCTCCTTTTCCTTGAGAAGGGGTTCGAAGCTTTTCCGCTCAAGCATATCTGGTATGATGAACATCACGTCCTTTACTCAAAAAAGTGGTTTCCTCGAAAAGGATACGACCAAGGAGGCGAGGATTTCCCATGGCTATTATATATGGAAAGGTTCTCTTTATCGAAAAAAAGAGGCTTCTTCTCGGAGGAATGCTTTTTCTTTGGCTCTTTTTCGCCCTTTCTCCGAGGGCTTGGAGCACTATCCGGGTTCGTGTTCTGGAAGTGCTGGACGGGGATACGGTGCGCATTCTCACGGCCTCGGGGAAATGCGAAATTCTCCGGTATGCGGGAATCGACACTCCCGAGCTGCATCATCCGGAACATCCTCCGGAGGAGTTCGGCCTCGCCGCCCGAGAGCGAAACCGGGAGCTTGCGGAGGGTAAGGTGCTGGAGTTTTCTCCGGCTTCGCCGAAACGGGACCGCTACGGCCGCCTTTTAGGATATCTTCGGGCGGAGCTTTCCGGAGATATTTCCGTCACTCTTCAGGAAATCCTCCTCTCCGAAGGGCTCGGAGTTCCCCGATACGGAAATCCCGGCACTGCTGCCTATGCACGCTTCGAGAAAGCCTTTCGGGAGGCCCGGCGTTTTTCGAGGGGCCTCTGGAGGAGCGGAGCGAAACGAATCTACACTCCCTCCCAGATATGGGATTTTCTACCCTATCTCCGGGGACATTTTCTCCTTCTTCGATGCGTTCCCGGCGAGTGGAAGCGTGGACCTACCCAGATTCGCATCGCCACGGAGGATCCCCGAATCCATCTCTGTATCTCCTCCAGGGAGGTGCCCGAGGAGTTTCCGAAAATGCTGGAAAAATGTTCCGGAAAGATCTGCTCTTTCCTGGGAAAGGTCAGCGTTTCCTACGGAGGGGTTCTTTTCTTTCTTCACTCTCCGGAGCAGCTATGGTAAGGCGGTTCTCGGGTGTGCTTTGTACCTGAGTATCTTATCCACAAAAAGAATACATTTTCTCGTTTTTCGAGCTTTCCTCCTTTCTTATCCACATTTTTACCCACATTTCCACAGCCTTGGCTGTGGAAAATGCGGGTTCTCCACAACATTCGCCTCATTTCTCCTCTATAGAAAAACTTTCGTGTAAAATAGTTTTTCTATCTATTCTAGAGTTTCGCTTCTTTTCCTATGTATAATAAGGGGATATGTACCGGCCTTCGGAACATTCGAAAAGAGGAAGAGAGGTTCATCATGACGTTTTTTCGCTATGCCCTACGGTTTTTCACCATTTTTCTCCTGCTATTCCTCCTGTCGGCAGGAGGAATAGTCATAGGAAGCCGGTATTTTTCCTTCGGAGGAGGGCTCCTTATTCGGGGAGCCAATTACTTTGGGGCTTCCCGGAACATCACCCTCCAAAGCCGGGAAATCCATGGAAACCCTCTTCGGGGCTATTCCTTCGAGGATCTTCTTCTCTCCTGGGAAAATCGCCCCTTTTTCCGGGCCCGCAGGCTGAACCTCGCCTTTTCCCTTGGGGAATTTCTGAAAGGGGGCACCCCCCTGAAGAGCCTGGAAATGCAAAACTGGTCCGCCGATCTCGATCTCGCCCTCTCTCTTCCCTCCTCTTCGGAAGGACTGCCCCTGGAATATTTTCCGGAAGCTCTTTCTCTGGATAAAGGTTCTCTTCTCTGGAATTCCCGGAAGTACGATCTTTGCCGTCTGGAGGGAACCCTTCGAGAGGGAAAGACCATGGAGGTCCGGGAGCTTTCCGCCCGGCTGGGTTCTCCGGAGCCCCTTCCCCTCTTCTTTCGGGGACTCTTTTCTTACCAAGAGGAAAAACTGTCTCTTTCCGGGGGAGAACTCTACCTGGAAACTTTTCCTCAGGGAGAAGCGCCGGACCTTCTTCTTTCGGGAGATATCCTTCCCCGACAGAACCTGGCTCTTCTTTTCGAAGAACTTCCTCTCAAGCGACTCGGCAAAGCCTCGATTCTCCGGGAATCCGCCCAGATTCTGGGAACCCTGGAGGGTTTTCTTTCGGGTTCCGCCTCTCTGGAAGGAGCTTTTCCCGAAAGCTGGCAGGGAAAAACGGATCTTCGCATCTCCCGGGCCGCCCTGGGAGGAATATGCCTGGCCTCTCTCGATTTCCGGGGCTCCGCCGTCAAGGAGGGTCCTCTGGAGATGTTTTTCCGGGGGGAGGCCCTTTCGGGAGGCTCCCTTTCGGGATCTCTCATAGCTCCGGAATCTTCCGAAAAAAATCTGGAGATTCGTTTTACCGGCACCTCCCTGGATCTGGCTCTTGGAGAGGCCATGGATTCCCGGCTCGCCTCGCTTTCGGGAATTCTTCCCTCCCTCGAGGGAACCTACACCAAAAGGGAGGGCATCGCCTCGGGAAATCTCCTTTTCGAAAATGTTCGGGGAAGCTACGGTGATCTCTCCTTCGAGAAGTTCCGGGGAGAGTTTTCTCTCTCCCGGGACCGGGTGGAAAGCTCTCTGAAGGGTCTTCTCGAACACCTGCCTCTGGAGGGAGGAGGCACCCTGACGCTCCGGAAGGAGGGCTCTCCGGAGATGGATCTCTTCCTGCGCTCCCCCGGAACGCCCCTGCACCGGCTCAAGAGCGTTCTTCCTTCTCTGGAACCCCTGAAACTGGAGGGAAGTCTCGCCTGGGAACTTCTGCTGCGAGGCACTCCGGAGGATCTGCGGGCCTCGGGAACCCTGCGCTCCGAAAAAATCCGCCTTCGAGGAGAGCTTCTGGAATTTCCCGAAGCCTCTTTGCGTTACGAAAAGAACGTGCTTTTTCTGCAAAAAGCACGGCTATCCTGGAAGGACGTGCTTCTCCAGGGGCAGGGGGAGGTTCGGAATATCCCGGATCGACCGAACCTGGACCTCGCGATTTCCGCCCTTCCCAAGGGAAACCGTTGGATCGCAGAAAGCCTTTCTCCGGAAACCCTGGAGTTTTTCTCTCCCAAGGAAGGGGCCAAGCTTTCCGTTCTCGTGAAGGGTCCTCTCGAACATATCGAGGGCTCCCTTTCGGCGGTGCTGCCTTCGGTAAAAACCCCCCTGGGCACCACCCGAAAGACCTCCCTGGAAGCAAAAATCACTTCTCGCGAGCTGGGGCTGCAACCTTTGCACATTCCCCTTTCTTCGGGAGGAGAACTCCGGATCGAGGGATCGCTGCAATTTTCCCCTTCCGGAGAGTTTCGTCCCCTCCTGAACGGAGAAATCCGGAATCTTCCGCTGGATCCTTTGAAGGATTTCGGCGTTCCCCTTCAGGGAATGCTGAGAGGGCAATTCCGCCTTCGGGGCACCGGAACGAAGCCAGAGCTTTCCTTCTCCCTCACATCCCCGGAGCTGGTCTTCGAGGAGTACCGGGGCAGGAAGCTTTCCTGCAAGGGATCCCTTTCTCCGGAAACCCTGCACCTGGAAGAGCTGAAAGGGCTTTTCTGGGACGGAAAGATACATCTTCAGGGAACCCTGGAACCCTTCGGCAACAATCCGAAGCTCGATTTCCAGGGAACCTTCGACGAAATCAACCTCATGAACACCCAGGATATTCTGAACGATGCGGGAATCTATCTCAAGGGGACCGCCGGAGGAACCCTCTCGGTGCGAGGACCTCTCGCCTCTCCCGAGGTGACTCTGAACCTCTCTTCTTCCAAGCTCTTCCTGAACAGCCTTCCCTTCGAAAACGTGGCGGGAACTCTGCAGCTATCCCCGGAAGAGATACGCCTGGAACCTCTGACGGTCCATATCGGCTCCTCCCCTCTGGAGGTTTCCGTGGTGGTGCTGCCGAAAAAATCCTGGAATACCAGTTTCTCCGCCCAGGCGAAGACCCTGGATCTGAAATCCCTGCTTCAAAGCTGGGAACTCTATTCCGAGGAAAAACCCTTCTATCCCGGAGGAACCCTTTCCCTCTCCGTGAAGGGAGAGGTGCAAGACGGGGGGCTCCGGGGAAAGGGAATCCTGGAATCTCCGAAAATATTCGCCGGCAAGATCCATGCGGAGAATCTGCGTCTCCCCTTCGATTTCAATGAGACCTCCTTCTCCCTGAAGAAAGGAAAGGCCTCCTTCTACGGTGGAACCCTCGGGGGAGAAGGATCTCTGGACTACTCCCAGAAACCCGCTCTCTGGAAAACCCGGATTCGGATCGAGGAATTTCAGGTAGCTCCCTTTCTGCGAGATCTTCATCCTCTGAGCGGAGATATTTCGGGAACCGGCACCTTCGATATCGCTCTGAAAGGGCCTCTGAACTACGTTTTCATGACCAGCGGCGAGGGAAGTCTGCATATCCGGGAAGGAGCCTTTTCGGGATTTCCCCAGCTCAGTACGCTTCTCGCGAAATCCCGGGCAACCGAGCTGGATTTCGCCTCCCTCCAGGCTTACTTCTCCGTGGACGGGCGAACGCTCTACTTCGTTCCGGGGAGCCGCCTCACCGCTCCTCCGGGACACAACATCTACCGGTATTTCTCGGCGGACGGTTTTCTTCCCTTTACGGGAAAACCCATGAACATCAACTGCAATACCGAGGTAAACGCTCCGGCCATCAACGCCTTTCTGGGAGCCTTCGCGGGATTTCTCGAAACGGTCTTTCTCGCGGACGACATCACGCAGCTCACGAACATCACCAAGGCCGTGGAAGACGCCCTCCTGGGGGGCATCTTCGGAGGGCTCTCCAGAAACGACTTTCGGGAAATTTCCTTCTCCCTCAAGGGAACCATGGAGGAACCCAAGCTGGAAAATCTCTCCATCGCCGCCAAGCAGAAGGCCTTTATGATGAATCCCCTGGAAAAGGATTCCGGAGAAAAGACTCCGGATTTTCAGATTTCCCTTTCCTTTCCCGTGGGAAAAGGAAGAAAGACCAGCGACGATCTCTCGGAACAGATTTTGGAACAGGTCATCAAACAGGTTATTCCTCTGGGGGAATAGATTCCAAGGTTTGCGAAAAAAAGAGGTACCACTGTATCAAAAATACTTACAGAAAAAAGTGGCTTTTTCGATCCTTTTCCGGTATAATATTCTGTTTTGTGAGTTACTGATAGCAAAATGGAACATACTCCTTGCCAGTACAGGGGAAAAAGCTTCAGACCGAGGAGGTGAAAAAAATGCTGCTCATCACCGCCGCGCATCTCCGGGAAAACATGATTCTCGCCCATCCCATACTCAACCCCAACGGAGCGGTACTCCTGGGGGAGGGGGCGTTGCTCACGGAGTCCCGGATCCGCCGCATTCGGGAATTGGGCATCGATTTCGTCTACGTTGACGACGACCGGTTTCCCGATATTACGTCGAACTGGGTCATTCGGGAGGAGACCTACCGGAAAACCATGAACGAGCTGGATTCCCTCTTTTCGGGAATCTCGAACTCCGCAAACAAATACGTGCTTCTGGCGGACATGCGGGAAATTCACGGCATTTTCCGGAACATCCTCAACGATATTTTTTCCCTTTCCGGAAAAACTATGATGCACTTCATCGATTCCCGGAGCCTCCAAAACGGCCTCTTCGAACACGCGGTGCACGTAGCCCTTCTGAGCCTTCTCATGGGAAAGCAGATGAGTCTTGCCTATATGCAGATGTACAACCTCGGCCTGGGAGCGCTGCTCCACGATATCGGCAAGGCGGTGCTTCCCAGGGAAGTGCTGGATCCGAAGCATCTTCTAGTTCCGGAGGAGGAGGAACTTTATCGCATGCATCCCCGAACGGGATGGGAATTGCTTTCGGGACAGGAGTTCATCTGGCCCACCGCCCGGATCATCGCCCTGCAGCACCACGAACTCTGGAACGGATCGGGATATCCCTCGGGGCTCTCGGGACACGATATCCATCTCTTCTCCCACGTGGTCTGCGTAGCCAACGCTTACGACAACAGAATCCATTCCTCCCGGGAGCATCCTCTTCCCGACCTTCCCAGCGAAGCCTACGATCATATTCTCCGGAACCGGGGCATTCTCTACGATCCCCAGGTGGCCACGGTGTTCTCGGAAGTGGTGGCGAAATATCCCGTGGGAACCTGGCTCCGCCTCTCCACGGGCCATCTGGGCATGGTGGTTTCCGTGGACAGATACACGGGGCTTCCCCGGGTGCGGTGCTTCTCCCACGGGAACTTCGGAACCCTGAAAAACCCCGTGGAAATCGATCTCCGGGAAAACCCCGCAGAGGTCGCGGAGGTTCTTCTCGAAGAACCCTCCTTACCGGAACCGGATTCGAAAACAGCACATCTGAAAGAAAGCGAGTAGTTCTTTTATGAAAAATCACGTTTCCTGCATCGCCTTCGATTTGGACGGCACCCTTCTCCGCTCCGACGGAACCGTATCGGAGGGCACCAGAGCCGCAATTTCCCTGCTCCAGAAGGAAGGATGTCTCTGCACTATCGCCACGGGACGTATGTTCCGCTCCGCCGAAGCCATCGCGGCGAATCTCCCCATCGCTCCGGGAACCCCTCTCATCGCCTACAACGGAAGCCTGATCAAGATTCCCGGAACCCCTTCTCCTCTTTTCTCCTGGGGCATTTCCCGAAATCTGGCGGAGGAGGTGCTGCGGTTCTGCAAAGAGCAGAACTGGTACGTTCAAAGCTACGAAGAGGACCGGCTTCTGGTGGAAAAAAAGTGTTTCTGGACGGAGTATTACGAAAAGCTCGCCTCGGTGGAGGCGGAACCCCAGGGAGAGGCCTTTTTCTCCCCCCCCCGGAATCCCCTCAAGATCCTTCTCGCCGCGGAAAGCGAAGAACAGCATTCCCTCATGATCCGCCTACTGGAGAAACGCTTCGGAGAGGCCCTTTTTCTCGCGGGTTCCCACACTCCGGGAGCCCGCTTTCTGGAGATCGTGGCCCGGGGAGTTCACAAGGGAAAGGCCCTTGAAAAGCTGTGCGCCCATCAGGGGATCTCTCCGGAGGAAACTCTGGTCTTCGGAGATTCCGAGAACGACGTCCCCCTCTTCGAAAGCGCCGCCTTCAGCGTGGCCATGGGAAATGCGGCTCCTTCCGTGCGAAGCCGGGCGGATTTCGTTACCGAGAACAACGACGAGGAAGGAATTCCCCGGTTTTTCGAGAACCACCGGGAGCGGTTTTCCTTCGGAACCTCCCGGAGTGCCCGTTCCGCCTAGGATCTGTTTCTGAAAAAACTCGAAGCTTGTTCGTCCGCAACGGAGTACTTCTTATTCAGGAAGCCCAACGTAAAAAGCCGGAAAGCCCCTAAAATGCAGCAAAGGGGTTTTCCGGCTTTGAAGGTTAATACTGTTCGTAAATCCAGGAACGTCTTGCGGGAAAAAGCTCGTCGATTATCATGCCGGTGATGTCCGCCACCCGCTCCGTTCGGGAACCCACATGAGAGAGTGCGGGAAAAATGTCGGGTCGGTTCCTGCGGAGTTCCCCCCGGGAGCGATGCCCCAGGCAAAGGGCCGGAAAAAGCTCCTTGTGGACGCAGAAGTGAGCATCACAGGGCAGATCGTTCCCCGGAGAAATGTCGCGAAGCTTTCCCTCGCTCCATATCAAGTCAAGACTATACTGGAAAAAGTCCAGGCGGACCTTTCCGGAGTAGCGGCGGAACATGCCCCTCTCCAGCCGCTTCTCCAAAAGAGGAGCCATGAGGAGCAGGAGCTTTCGCTCATCCGGTATGGTCACCTGCCAGGCGTAGGGTTCTTCCGCCGTAGCTCCCGAGGCGAGGGCAATCCGGGATAAGGGGGCTTCGGGGTGAAGATCGAGGCGAAGGTAGGGTTTTTGGCGTTCAACCGCCAAACGACCGCAATGGCTCAACACTTCCAAGCCCATTTTACGGGAGATCCCCTCGCTGGCTTCGCTTATGATCAATCCCCGGCCAAAGCCGTGTCTGGAAATGCGAACATAACTCGTTTCCTTTGTGATGGAATGCTGAAAAATCAAAAAGTCGGAACCGTATTCGGTTTCCTGTCCCCGGGTAAGAAGGTACTGCCAATGTTCTCCGTCTCTAGGGGCGGAAATGCTGTTGGCCGCAGCAAAAATTCTGTCCTCCTCCATCAGGAAGGGAATATCCTCGATCCCGGCGGAACGAATGCCAAGAGTTTCGGGCACCTCCGAGGGAACCGCATGGAGAGGCAGTTCCACATGGGAACAGAGAGGCAGGGCGTAACGAAATCCCAGGCGGTCGTAAAAACCGGGAATACCCTGAATGACCACGAGATCGAAGTGTTCTTCCTCCACGGTTTTCATGAGTTCTCCATGGAGGCGGCGCATCAACCCCTGGCCGCGATGTTCTTCTCCGGTTCCCACGATTCCCATTTCCGCTACCTTGAGAGAAATGCCTTCCATCTGCCATTTCCACGGCAACAACGCACAGGCCGCGGCGATCTTTCCGCTTTCGCGATCCTCGGCGATAAACCAGTACCGCCCTTCCATTCCGGGAAAGTGACGAAACAGATTTTCCGCCAGGTTTCCCACATTCTCGGGAGCGAAAACGGCGTTGAAAAAAGGCCGAAGCCTGGGTGCATCCTTTTGAAGTTCCCCTCTTTTAAGTACATATCGATCCATTACAATAATGCTCCTTTTCGATCACTGAAAAACAAGCCAATAGAGAATAAAGGCATCCTTTTCGGCGCAATCGAAACGGCAGCACTGCGACACATGATTTTCCGTATCGGCTACGCAGAGGCCGCTTCGACTGCGACCATGCCCACACGAATCACGTCCCCCAAGGGGATAGACATAAAGACACGTCCTTTCCGTTGGATTTTCCCCGTTCAAAACGGGGCAGAAGAACTATATCACGGAGGGTTTTCCTTGTGAATGGCTCTAGAAACAGCTCCTACTCAATCCTCCCGGGGTTCCCCCTCTCTTCTGTGCCAGAGCATGCCGAGAAAGGCCGTAATGGGCACCGTAAGAAGCAATCCTGCGGTACCCGCAAGGCTTCGTACAAGCTCCTCGGCGATGCTGGGATTATTGAGAAATCCCATAAGGGACATGCCGGAATCCGCCACGAGAATGACGAAGGGAAGAGCGCTTCCCACATAGGCCAGCACCAGGGTGTTGATCATGCTTCCCAACACCTCCCGCCCCGCTCCGATTCCCGCCTTCCAGAGGCGTCCCGAGGAAATACGGGGGTCGTAACTCACCAATTCCCCCATGGTGGCGCTTACGGAAATGCCCACATCCAACACCGCTCCGATGGAACCGATGATGATGGAGGCCAAAAGAACCCCTTGGAGGGAGATCTGGGGCATGGTGCTGGAAAGCAGAGCTCCCGCCTCCCCCGCAAGTCCCGTGAGCTGCCACAGATATACGAGAAACCATCCGAGAAGAGAGGCCGCCAAAGCACCCCCGGCGGATCCCAGAAAAGCCACGGGCCACCAGCTTTTACGGCGTACCACCAGCACCACCGTAAGGGCGGTGATGATGAGAATCACCCCCAGGGCGTAAGGTACCGGAGAGGCTCCGTGCCGCACGAGAGGAACGTACCAGTAGAGAAGTACCCCCAGAGAGAGTAACAGCCCCAGAAGAGCCCGGAAACCCGCCATGCCCGCGCTTGCCATGAGGGCTCCGAAGGCGGCGAAAATCAAGGCCACCACCCAGGGGGCCCGAAAGGAATCACTGAGATAATACTGGTATTCTCCGTCGGGAAAGGAATCCGCCAGAAGAACGTAGATGCTCCCCTCTCTCAAGGGCACTCCTCCCTGACTAAGCTGATCGATGACTACCGAAAGATGATCTCCCCGGCTTTTTCCCGAAAGAATGTGAAGCATCACCTCCAGACGCTCCACTTCCCATCCTTCGGAAGGAAAGGGCTCCTCCCGAAGTTCTCCCACCTCCTCCTCGAAGGAAAGGGGAGCCTCCTCCACCTTTTCGGACTTCCAGGATTCGAGGCGCACCAAGGTGCTGTCCTCGGGCCAGCGGGAAAGCATGAACGTATACGTGAACATGCCTCCTCCAGCGGAAAAAAGCAGCACCAAAAGCAGCCGTACAAGATAGCGCTTCATACTCTCTCCCTCTCCTCTTCTCAGGATTCCATGCTCTTCTTCAAAAGATCCCCCAGGTTCAGGGTTGGAGATTGCCGCTGCCGGGCCGCCCGAATACCTCCCACCAGGGTATCCCGAATCTCCATCTCCCGGTAGGAAGAAGGATAGTAGAGAGCCGCCGCATCATCGTGGCCTCCTCCCCGCACCTTCCGCCCATCCTTGAGAAGCCCCACGAGCTTTCCCGCCAGACCGTCCCGGCTACGAAGAGAGATGGCCCAATCTCCCCGCATCTTCCGGTTCGCCACCGCCACCACCTGGGGAGGATTTTCGTCGTGATCCAGAAGAAGCCCGCAAAAGTCCGACACATCCCCAAATTCAAGAAGGTCAGGGCCTACCCACACAAGATCTTTTCCCGAAAGAAGCACTTTTTCCCGGGCCCGGGCAAAACGATCCTCCTGGCGCTGCACGAAGGAAGAAGCTCCCTCAAACTCCCAGGAGGTAAGTTTTCCCGAAGGATTTCCCACGAGCCGAGCGAAGACGCTCCAGGGACCCGAAAGAGTTATGAGGGCCTGCCAGAGCCGGGATTCTTCCCTCTTCCCCAACCAGAGATCCCGATCGTTGGCGATATCCACGAAATCCTCCAGAAGACGTACCCGTTCGAGACGGTTTTTCTCCCAGGGCTGCTCCATCACCCAGTTGTAGTACACCCGGGCGGCGCAACAGGAGGTATCCACACAACTCCAGGGACGGTTGCCGAACTGATCCAGAGTGGTCTGATGGTGGTCGAAGAGAAAGGGAATTTCCCCCTTATAGGCTTCATCGATGATATCCGCGGTTCGTTCCTTCTGACAAATGAGATCCAGCACCAGAAGATTCCATCTTTCGGGAAACTGCAATCCCTCGGCGATACGTTCGTCCACCTCGTGATATCCCGTCAGTACCACCCGGGGAATACCTCCCTCGGGAGTATGGGCGTACCAGGCCACCGCCGCGGCGGCCACGCCGTCGAGATCCGTGTGGCTTACGATAAAGGGTACTCGTTCCGTCATATCGTACCTCCTACGATCAAAGTTTTCCACAATTGTGGAAAAGATGTGTATAACTCTGGAAGTCCTTTTTTTGAGGGTTATCAAGAAACATCAATTTTCTTTCTCTCGTTAATAGGGTTCTTCGGAAATGTTCTCCTCGGAACTTACACACTATCCACCACCTCTTTTTTTTGCTCCGAATATGTGGATAACTCTATTATCTCCACCCCGAGTATGATACTATAGTTTTCCGCATTCCCAAGACGAGGTGACTTTCGTGGATAAAAACATTAAGGACCTGTGGACAACTCTCCACACCCACGCACGGAACGAGATGCAGAATCAGAACGCTTCTCTCTGGCTCGATACGTGCGAACCCATATCGCTGGAAAAGAACGTGCTCGTCCTCGATACGGGCAATCTTTTCGTGAAAGAACAGATTCAGAAAAACCTGCTTCCGGAGCTGGAGGAGCTGGCCCGTTCTCTGGGCATTGCCGAAAAAATTTCCCTTCAGGTTACCATGAGCGTTCGGAGCACGGAAGAACAGACCCGGGCGGAACAGCTTACCCGCCCCTCCTACTCCATGAAGACCGGACTCAATCAGAGCTACGAGTTCGAGACCTTCGTGGTGGGAAAATCCAATCGCCTCGCTCACGCCTCCAGCCTCGCGGTAGCCCAGAATCCCGGATCCGCCTACAACCCCCTCTTTATCTGGGGAGGGGTGGGACTCGGCAAAACCCACCTCATGCACGCCATCGGGCATTACGTTCTGGAAAACGCTCCCCAGGCCAAGGTGGCCTACGTAAGCTCCGAAAAGTTCACCAACGAGCTTATCAGCGCCATTCAGAACAACCGGACCCAGGATTTCAAGAACAAGTACCGCACCATGGATCTGCTTCTCATCGACGATATCCAGTTTCTCGCCAACAAGGAGAGTACCCAGGAAGAGTTTTTCCACACCTTCAACAGCCTCTACGATGCGAAAAAACAGATCGTCATCAGCTCGGACCGGCCTCCCAAGGAGATCCAGAGCATCGAAGAGCGCCTGGTGAGCCGTTTCGAATGGGGCCTGGTTATGGATATTCAGCCTCCGGATCTGGAAACCCGAATCGCCATTCTCAAAAAAAAGGCGGAACTCCGGAATTTCGTGGTCCCCGACGAGGTCATCTACTTTCTCGCCCAGAACATTCCCAGCAATATCCGGGAACTCGAAGGGGCCCTGAACCGTACCATGGCCTGTTCACAACTCAGCTCCGAAGAAATTACCACGGAAAACGTGGCGAACTGGCTGAAGGACACCATCCGCACCATCTCCAAAGACCCCGTGAGCATCGAACGGATTCAGGAGCTGGTGAGCGAAGCCTTCAAGATAAAGCTGGACGATCTCATCGGCAACAAGCGTACTGCGGATATCGCCCTGGCCCGGCAGGCCGCCATGTACCTCGCCCGGGAAATGACCGATGCGAGCCTGCAGCAGATCGGACGGGCCTTCAAGAAAAAGGACCATACCACGGTGCTTCATGCCTGCCGTCGTATCGAGGAGCTGACGAAAAGCGATCTTCGTGTGCATAAGTTGGTGGATACCATTCGGAACAAGCTGTAAAGATTCCGTGGATTCTTCGGTGGATAAGATTCGGCTTTTTTGAAAATCTCGAAAACCTGTGCATATTGTGGATACGTTCCTTCTCCTTTCCACAAGGTTATACACCGACTCCGATTCAAGCACCTTCCGTAAAAACCGGGTTATGCACCGTATCCACATACCCTGCTACTAGAACTACTGTTTTTCAATATCTAAAAACAACAGATATAACTGTGAAAGGACGGAGATCCCCTTGAAGTTGACCATCCATAAATCGGATTTCATTAAACGATGGAATATGGCGGAACGCATTACGAGTTCTTCGAGTTCCATTCCGAGCCTCGGAGGGGTTCTCTGCACATGGCGCCAAGGACGGATGTTTCTTCATGCCACGGACCTGAAAACCTCCTTTACCTGCGAGGCGGAAGGAGTGCTTCTGGAGGACCTGGAAGAAGGGAGCGTCATTTTTCCCACGAAAGTGGTGGGAGATCTTTTTAAAAAGGCTCCCGCCGAGAGTTTCACGGTTTCCGTGGAAAACGAAAAGGCCCTCATGCGGGCGGAAAAAAACGTGTATCGCTTCACCACCTACCCGGTGGAGGATTTTCCCAAAATTCCTTCCGCCGAGAATGCCCGGGGACTTTGCAAGATCCTCGTGAAGGATCTTCTGCGGCTCATCGACGAGGGATCCTTCGCGGGATCCACCGGAGAGGAGTATCCTCAGTATCTCAGCGGGGTTTCTCTGCGCATACGCAATCACACGATTACTCTGGCGAGCACGGATATCCGGAGGATTACCCTCTCCAGGGCTCCCGTGGAGGAGAACCCCGAGGATATTCCGGATGTGGTACTCCCCGTGCGGGGGCTTCGGGAACTTCAGCGGGTGCTGGGAATGGTGGAAAACGGCGAAGGATATGCGGAACTTCTTCTGGATGATACACAGGTTTTCTGCCGGGTGGAGGGGGCGGTGCTCTCTCTGGTGCGCATGGACGTGCGCTTTCCCTCCTACGAGAACCTTTTGGAACGGGCCCGTACCACCTGGATGGTGACGGATCGGGACCTTCTTCTGGGGGCTCTGGAACGTTTGGATATTCTCGTGCGGGACGGTACCCGGATGGTGATCTTTCAGTTTTCTCCCGCCGGGGAGTGCACCATCGCGGGATTCGCTCCCAACGTGGGGGCCGCCCTGGAACGGGTGCAGGGAGACATCGATGGAGAGCCCCTGCAGCTCGCCTTCAATTCCCGGTTTCTTCTGGAGGGTCTCAAGGCCCTTCACGGAGAGAAGGTGCAGTTTTCCCTCAATGGATCCACGGGGCAGCTCACCATGTTCCGCCCGGAGGACGAGACCTACCGTTACGTGGTGATGCCCATCGACCTTCCCCAGCAGGAGCACGAGCGCTTCCGCCGGGAAATGCTCTCTGTGGAGGAAGGAGAGGAAAGCGCTCCGGATGTGCAGGATTATGCGCCGTAATTTCCGGTTCTCCGGAAATTAGGCGGCCTTTTTTTCATGTATCTCAGCTCTCTCGCCTTCCGGAGAGTTCGGAACCTCCGGGATCGGGACTATACCTTTTCTCCGGGACTCACCCTTCTGGCAGGAGAGAACGGAGCGGGAAAGACGAACTTTCTGGAGATGCTCTCCCTTCTTACGGGATGGGGAACCTTTCCGGGAAGAAAGACCGGGGACGTTTCACGATGGGGGGCGGAGGAACGGTCCTCTCTGGTGGCTCGTTTCGAGGGGGAATACTATCTCGAAGTCCAGGGACGGGTGGGAAAACAGAACATCCTTCGCTGCGGTTCCCGGCGCTGCACCGCCGGAGAGGTTCGCTCCCAGGTGCCGGCGCTTTTTTTTCTTCCCTCGGACATGGAGCTGGTGGAGGGATCCGCCTCGGTGCGCCGGCGTTTTCTGAACCGTCTCTGCACCCTTCTGCATCCCCTCTATGCGGAAAGGCTTTACGAGTACAAACGGCTGCACCGGCAGAAAACCTGCCTTCTCCGGCAGGGAAGAAACACCGCCGGAGTGGATCGCCTCATGGTATCCGGAGCCTCCTGGATCTGGAAAATTCGGGAAAAGGCCCTCGGGCTTTTCGTGGAGCGGGGGCTTTCCTCGGCGGAGGCCATGCTCGTCTCTCCTCTGGAAATCCGGTTGCTTCGGGGGGGAGGAGGGCTTGCGGAGGATCCCCGGGAGGATTTCGCCCGAAGCCTTTCCCGACTTCTTCCGGAAGAACGCCGTCGGGGAAGGGTTCTTCTGGGGCCTCCCGGAGACGATCTCCTTCTGAACGTGGAGGGGCGTTCCGCCTCGGTGGTACTCAGCCGAGGGCAGCGGCGGCGGCTTGTTCTGGCCCTTATGCTCGGTATGGGATATCTGGTGGAGGTTTTTTCCCGAAAGAAACCCCTCTTCGTACTGGACGAGGTGACCGCGGAATTGGATAGATCCGGCCGGAAGCTCCTCTTCGACATGCTCGAAAAGACGGAATGGCAGGTTCTCGCGGCCACCGCGGAGCCCTTTCGGGAGGATTGGCCGGGAAGAACCCGGTATCTCCGGGAGGGAGTTCTTTCCGAAGAGGAGTAGCCGGGCAGGAAAATAGAAGTGCGCAAAGGAAGATGACGAATGCCCCAAGAATACGATGTAATCGTTGTGGGAGGAGGTCATGCGGGGTGCGAAGCCGCTCTTGCGGCGGCCCGCATGGGTTGTGCCACCCTTCTGCTGAACCTTTCTCTGGATAATGCGGCCCTCATGGCATGCAATCCCTCCATCGGAGGCCCCGCCAAGGGGCATCTCACGAGGGAGATCGACGCTCTGGGAGGAGAACAGGCCCGGGCCACGGACGCCTCCACCCTGCACATCCGATGGCTCAACACCTCCAAAGGTCCCGCGGTGCGCTGCCTCCGGGCTCAGTGCGACATGCGGGAGTACACCCGGTACTTCATGGCCCTTCTGGAACGGGAGCCAAATCTTTCGGTCTTTCAGGCCCTGGTGACGGATCTTCTCGTGGAAGCCGGAGCCGTCCGGGGAGTGCGGACCCGCATGGGAGTGTCCTTTCTCGCTTCCCGGGTGATACTTACCACCGGCACCTATCTGGGGGGCAAGGTGCACATCGGATTGCAGAACTTCGATTCGGGACCTCTGGGAGAGATGCCCGCCCTGGGGCTTACGCAATCCCTCCGCCGGGAGGGATTCGAGGTGGTGCGCATGAAAACCGGCACTCCTCCGCGAATCGCGGCGCATACGGTGGATTGGAAATCCCTGGATGCCCAGGAGAGCGCCGGGGAACCTCTCTGTTTCTCTCACTGGAACGAGGGAAAACGTTATTCCGGAGTGGCCTGCTATCTTACCCGGAGCAATACGGAAACCCACGAGATCATTCGAAGCAATCTGGACCGCTCCCCGCTCTATACGGGGGTTATCGAAGGAGTGGGACCCCGGTACTGTCCCTCCATCGAGGATCGGGTGGTGCGCTTTCCCGATCGGGAGGGGCATCAGGTCTTTCTTGAGCCCGTGGCGAAGGACAGCGTGGAGATCTATATGCAGAACTTTTCCAGCAGCCTTCCCTTCGACGCTCAGGAGCGGATGGTGCACTCCCTCCGGGGATGTGAAAAGGCCTGGATTATGCGCCCCGCCTATGCCATCGAATACGATATGATGCCCCCCACCCAGCTTACGGCGTGGCTGGAGACTAAAAAGGTTCGGGGGCTCTTCTGCGCGGGACAGATCAACGGTACCTCGGGATACGAGGAGGCCGCCGCTCAGGGATTGCTGGCGGGAATCAACGCGGTGCTGACCCTTCGGGAGGAGGAACCCCTCATTATCGAGCGCTCCCGGGGATATATGGGGGTTCTCGTGGACGATCTCGTTACCCGGGGTACCCAGGAGCCCTATCGAATGCTCACCAGCCGTTGCGAGTACCGGCTTCTTCTGCGGCACGACAATGCGGATATGCGCCTGGCTCCCCTGGGGCGGAAGCTGGGGCTTATCGGAGATTTCCAATGGGAGACGCTTCGAAAACGCTGGAAGCTTCTCGAAGAAGAGCGGGAACGGTTACGGAAGGTTCGTATCGCTCCCACTCCCGGAGTGAACCAGGTGCTCGCCGAAGAGGGAAGCGTTCCTTTGGAGGAATCCTGTACCGCCGAGGAACTGCTCCGGCGCCCCGAGGTTTCCTACGCCGCGGTGGCCCGTATCGTCCCTTCCGAAGAGGATCTTTCCGAGGAGATCCGTCGCCGGGTGGAGGTGGAGATCAAGTACGAGGGATACGTGGCGAAACAGCTTCGTCAGGTGGAGCGGATGGATAAAATGGAACACTTCCGCATTCCCCAGGAGTTCGACTACGCCCGGGTGAAGGGGCTTTTATCGGAGAGCCTGCAGAAGCTGGAAAATCTTCGTCCCGCCACGCTGGGCCAGGCGAGGCGCATCTCCGGAGTAACCCCTGCGGACGTGCAGCTTCTCTGGATCGCCCTGGAAGCCCATCGAAGGGGAAACCGTGGCTAAGGCCCCCCGTTCCTTCGGAGCCACTCCGCTGCATCAGCTTATATGGAA
The DNA here is from genome assembly GCA_963666395.2 of uncultured Aminiphilus sp. Lineage (GTDB taxonomy): Bacteria > Synergistota > Synergistia > Synergistales > Aminiphilaceae > DAIPKP01. The sequence goes on along the minus strand of CAXXQU010000001.1, from coordinate 2,849,048 downwards.
AACCCTTCCCCCCGAGGTACGGGGGGAGTTGTTCCTTCGGGATATCCGAAAGGGCTGGAAAGAGCTTGCGGGAAATCCTCTGGAACGCTATTCTGCCCCCTTCCGGATCCGGGAGGATACCCTCTTCGTTATGGCGGAACACCCCGCAGCGGCCCAGGAAATGCAATTTCAGGAACGCCGGATTCTCAAAAAGATCAATCGGGAATTCTCCCTTTCCCTCTCCCGGATTCGGGTAACCCTGGGGCCCCTTCCTCGAAAGGAGGCCTTTCGGGAACCTTTCCGGAAGGAGGAAAAACGAAATCTCTTCACGTCCCCCGAAGAGATCTGTCGGGAGAAAGAAGCTTTTTCGCTCTCTACGGAGAACGAAGAATTGCAGCGCTCCCTGGCGGAGCTTCGGGCGGTGTACAAAAAACGTTTCGGAAAATAGGGCTTATCCCGATTTTCTCTCCTTTGGGGTATACTGGAAAGGGTACCTTTGAAAAGGTGCTTCCGCTTGCAGAAAAAAGCGAAGAAGATGGAGAGTCCAACAACACTGTGAAAAGAGGGAGAATGTAGTGAACTATCCTGTACTGCAACTTGGTAAATGGGCGCCCAGATATCCTCTCATTCAGGGAGGCATGGGAGTTAAAATCTCCGGGGCCCACCTTGCGGGAGCCGTGGCGAAGGCGGGGGGCGTGGGAACCATCGCCAGCGTGGGGCTTGCCTGCGATTCCCCCCACTATACGGGGAAAAACTATTTCGAAGCCAACGCCAAGGCCTTGGCGGACGCCTTGAAGGAGGCCCGGGAAATCGCTCCTCTGGGGGTTATCGCGGTAAACTGCATGGTGGCCCTTACGGATTTCGTGGATCACGTGCGAACCGCTTGTGAAAATGGCGTAAACGCCATCATTTCCGGAGCGGGACTTCCTTTGAGTCTTCCGGAACTCACCGAGGATTTTCCCGAGGTGGCGCTGCTTCCCATCGTAAGCTCCCTTCGGGCCCTCAAGATCATCGTCAAGAAATGGTCCCGCAGTTACGACCGCCTTCCCGATGCGGTGGTGGTGGAAACGCCCCTTCATGCGGGGGGGCATCTGGGAGCCACCAAGATGTCCCAGGTGGAGGATCCGGAATTTTCTCTGGAGGTGGTGGTGCCGGAAATCGCCGCCTATCTCAGGGACGAGGTGAAGGCGGATATTCCCGTGATTGCCGCAGGAGGCATCTGGGGACACCAGGATATGATGCGGGCCTTCGACCTCGGGGCCCGGGGAGTGCAGGTGGGAACCCGTTTCGCCTGTTCCGAGGAAGGGGATGCGAGCCTTCGGTTCAAACAGGCCTATCTGGACGCCACCGAAGAGGACGTGGTACTCATCAAGAGCCCCGTGGGCATTCCCGGAAGGGCCATCAAAAATCCCTTCGTGGCGCGTTATCTCGAGGGAGATGTGGAAAGCAAGCCCTGTATCGCCAACTGCCTTACCCACTGCTCCTACCGGAACGAGCGCAAGGCCTTCTGTATAGCCCAGGCTCTGGTGGACGGCTATCAGGGAGATTGGGAGCACGGACTCTTCTTCTGCGGGGACAACGTGCATCGATGTACCACAATGGAAAAGGTGGAGGAAATCTTTGCGGATTTCTTTCCCGTTTCTCCGTAAAATATCCCGGAACTCTTGGGGGAGCTGGGGCCCTGCTCCCCTTTTCGGGAAAACTCAAAGGGAGTATTCTGCAAGATAGCAAGGGAAGTCCGGAGCCAAGGTTCCGGTCTCAATTCCGGTATAGATGGAGGAGGGGATTCGATTGGCCCAATCCGTGGATTTGAGTTCTGCCGAGTACAACGTGTTCAGAGCCCTCTGGGGATATGTTCTCATCCGTCACTCCGAAGGGTACGAAACCCTTCTGTACGCCGGAGTTCTTTCCAAGGGAAGCCTGAAATCCTTCGCTATTTGGCAGGGAAATCCCGAGGAGTTCGGCATTACCATAGAGGATGAAATATCCCTTCGCACGTTGCTGGAGTATATGGAAAAGCTTTCTGATGAAGCGCCCTCTTCGGAAAATAACCTTTATGTGCAAAGTCTTCGGAAATACTGCGCCGAGAAGCTCTGGATGGTGAAGTTCCGAAGGGAGGATGCGAGCACCGTCATCCGTCATCAGCTTCAGGATTACCTTTACGAGCGCACCCAGAGCCACTGCATCGTCTTCGTTCGGGTCCGGGCAGATATGAGCGAGAAGGATCTGCGGGATCTTCCCCGGTTCTTCTCGGATCCCATCTTCGATACCCAGGAGGATTCGGAGGAAAGCTTTTCCGAGGAACATGCCTTCGAAGAGGAGCTGGAGAATCTGGAGGAGGAGGAGCATGCCCTTCAGGTGCGCATTTCCTGCTCTCCCGTGGTGGATCCCGTTCATGGAAGGCCCGCAGGGGAGATTGTACCGGGGGACGTGGTGTGGGTGCACCTCAAGGAGGATTCCGTGATCTACAATCTTCTCCGGAGCAAAATGCCGGACTTCTCGGGAATCACCGAAGGGGTGGTGGAGAATTTCACTTCCAAGGACGGTCGAAAGATGATGAACCTCCGGATCTCCGAGGGAATTCTTGGGCAGTGCGTGGTGCGGGAGCATGTGCGGATCAAATCCGCCCGGAACGTTCCTCTTCCCGGAGGAGAAAAGAAAATGTCCTCCGAAAAGGCGTGGTTTCTTCTCACCGGGTTCATTCTCGTGCTGCTCCTCTTTCTTGTGGTGGTCATCAAGGTTTTTTAGAATTTTTGGTAGTTCCATGGAGAATTTCAGGGAAAGGGTTCGCGAACAACCATGAAAATACGCATCGGTCTTATCGGTTTCGGCAACGTGGGACAGGGATTTACCTCCCTTTTGAGGGACAAGGCGCCGGAAATTCTCCGGCAGAGGGGAGTGGAGCTTTCTCTCTGCTTCATCTCCGGCCGTTCCAAGGGATCCGTCTTCATTCCCCAGGGAATTCCTCTGGAAAAGGCTCTGGAGATCTTCGCCTCCGGAGGCACTCTGGACGTGGTGCCGGGAAGGCGGGCGGAGGATCCCCGAGAGCTTCTCCGGCAGAAGGCGGTGGACGTGCTGGCGGAGACCACCCCAACCAACCTCGAAACGGGGGAGCCCGGACTTTCGCATATCCGGGAGGCCCTGGAGGAGGGAATTTCCGTTACCACCACCAACAAGGGCCCCATCGCCCTGGCCTGGGAGGAGCTTTCCTCTCTGGCAAAGGCCCGGGGAGCGGAACTTCTCTGCGAGGGCACGGTGCTCAGCGGCACCCCCGCCATCAACTTCGTTACCCGGAGCCTTGCGGGGTGTTCCGTGCGGGAGGTGACGGGAATCTTCAACGGTACCACCAACTACATGCTTTCCCGCATGGAGGAAGGTAAGGAGTATGCGGAAGCCCTTCGTGAGGCCCAGGAATTGGGCTACGCCGAATCGGATCCCACCGCGGACGTGGACGGCTGGGACGCGGCGGTGAAGGCGGTCATTCTGGGAAAGATCCTCTTCGGGGCTCCTCTGAAAATCCGGGATATTTCCCGCAAGGGTATTCGGGACGTCTCCGGAGAGGAGGTTCGGGAGGCCCGGAAAAACGGAAAGGCCCTCCGTCTTCTCGGCAGAGTGAAGCGGACCCCCTCGGGAGTAACCGGGGAGGTGGCTCCGGAGCTTCTCGAAGAGGCCCATCCTCTCGCCCGTATCGGCGGGGCCTCCAACGCCCTGGTGGTTTCCACGGACGTACTTGGAGAGATTTCCGTTACCGGCCCCGGAGCGGGACGACGGGAAACCGGTCAGGCTTTGCTTGTTGACATCCTCGCTCTGGCTGATAAAATGAAATGAGTTCACTTTCTTCGGCGGAAAACCGGAGAGAGGGATATGTTTCAAAAACTTTGAACAGCTAAAGGAGGAATGGTGTATGAGAGTATCGGAAATGGTTCAGAGTGGTGACTGGAAGGGCGAAAAGCACGTTCCCGTAGTGGAGGCTCCTCAGTCGGTCAAGGCAGGAGAGGCCTTCGATGTTACCGTAAGCGTGGGAAAGGAAATTGCCCATCCCAATACCACGGAACACCACATCCGCTGGATCCGCCTCTACTTCAAGCCCCGGGGAGGCAAGTTCGCCTACGACGTGGCATACTTCGAATTCAACGCTCACGGAGAGGCTGCGGGAGGGCCCAATACGGGGCCTGCCTATACGGAACCCTGTGGAACCGCCCGGCTCAAGATTTCCGAGCCCGGAGAGTTCGTGGCGGTATCCTTCTGCAACATTCACGGGCTCTGGGAAGGCACCGCTTCCGTGGAAGTGGAATAGTATCCTTCAAAACGAGGAGAGCATAACCGAGAATATTTTTCTTTACTATACCCCTTTCGTTTTTCCATAGATGGTCTCTTTTTGAAATGCCCCAGAGAGAAATTTTTCTTTCTGGGGCGTTTTTTTGCGCGTCTTTACCGGTATGATGTCGTTCCAGAGCGATTTTCGTCGACCTACCCCTTTTGGATTTCCCCCATGGCGATATGGAACTTCTGCTCCTCCCCCAGAACGATGAGCATATCCTCCTCCTGAAGGCGCACTCCTCCTGAAGGAGTGGGAACCAGAGTGCCATCTTTCCGACGGATGCCGATGACCAGGATATTATATCGGGAAAGAAGGGGTACCTCCGCCAGGGTTTTTCCGATGAGACGGTTTCCCGAGTCGATCCGGTAGGATCCGAACTCCAGGGACATATCGCTGGAGACGTTCAGGAGTTCCAGAAAATCCGAAACCTCGGGCTTGAGAGCCGCAGTGGCCATGGCGAGGGCTCCCGCATTTACCGGATTGAAAACCTTGTTCGCCCCGGCCCGATAGAGGATTTTGATGGATTCCAGGGAATTCGCCCGAGCGAGGATGCGTATCTTGGGAGCCAGATGCCGGGCGGTGAGAATGACGTAGACGTTATCCGCATCGTCGTCCAGGGCGATCATGATTCCCTTGGCCGAGGCTATTCCCGCTGAAACGAGGGCCTTCTCGTCCCGGGCATCTCCGGGAAGCACCAGAAAACCCTCGCTTCCGGCGTTGCGGCAACGCTCTTCGTCGGTTTCGATAACCGCGAAGGGGGTTTTTTTACGCGCCAGCTCCTGGGAAATCCGAACTCCCATGGTGCCGAATCCGCAGATGATCCAGTGTTCCGAAAGTTTGTCCATAGCCTTGTTCCTCCTTTTTCCCATGGCGATAAGCATGCGGTTGATGATGATCCGTTGGGAGAGATGGGCTACCGCGTATCCCATGGTACCTATGCCGCCGATCATGATTCCCACGGAAAAGAGCTTGAGCGGCGTGGTCATGTTGGGAGGAGCCTGATATCCCACGGTGGTAAGGGTGGTGACGGTGTAGAACAGGGAATCCACCAGGGAAAGATCGCCGATAAAGTGGTATCCGAGAATTCCCGTGACGAGCACTCCCAGGAGAAGGGTGCTTAAAAAGGTGGGAGTGAGCCTTCCCTCGGGGTTCGATTTCGATGCCATGAAATATCCTTCCTTTCCGGAATGAGAAGGAGACGAAAAAACCGGATTCCATTCTACCAGCCCCGAAGAAAGAACAGGAAGAAAAAAAGGCTTTTCTCTTTTATTCTTTTTCATTTTTGGAACTCTTCGTGTATACTCTCAAAAAAGGACGGTTTTTCCGCAATTTAGCCGTCCCCTCATTTCATGTTTTATTACGGAAGGGAGAAATAATCATGTTTCAGAAGGAATACGTTCAAAAAAGTCGGCATTGGTTTCTCATCGTAGGGGGTATTCTCGTCGTTCTCGGTATGGTCGCTCTGGGGGCTCCTCTTTTCATGTCCCTCGCCATCGAGCAGATTCTCGGCTGGCTCTTCGTGGTGGGGGGATTGGTTCAGGGATTTCAGTGGTTCCGGGGACACCGGACGAATCACACCAGCTGGACCACCCTTCTCGTGAGTCTTCTGGGGCTTCTCGCGGGAGCCGTGTTGCTCCTCAGACCTCTTCAGGGAGTGCTTACCCTCACCCTCATTCTCTGCTTCTACTTCATCGCCCAGGGAATACTGCAGATTCTCACCTCCCTTCGGGTACGTCCCCTTTCCGGCTGGGGCTGGATGTGCTTCTCCGGAGTGGTGGCGCTGCTTCTGGGGCTTATGATCTGGCGCCAGTTCCCCAGCTCCGCCGCCTGGTCCATCGGGCTCCTGGTGGGAGTGAACCTCGTCTTTACGGGATGGTCCTCGGTGGCTTTGGGCCTGGGGTGCTCCAAAGACTCCTAGAGAATTTATCTCTTTGAGGATCTGCCTACGATGAAACATGTTCTCGAAAGGGGGAGAGGCTCATGAAATGGGCCTTTCTCCTGGTTTTGCTTCACGATCTTTCCTCCTGGGGAATCCGGCTGATCATGCTCTACCGCGTTCCCCGAAAACATCCTCCCGCGGCAGCCATGGCATGGCTTCTGGTGGTGTTCTTCTGGCCCTGGCCCTGCCTGCTCGTCTATCTCGCCATCGGCACCAACGTGCTTCCGAAAAAGCGCCTGGAACGGCACAGAACCCTTATGGAGCGTCTCGAGGGGGTTCATAACAATATCAGAAATTACTGCTGCTCCCCCCAGGAGGAATTGCCTCGGGCGCTGGAATATATGGCGGAACTCGCTTCCACTCTGGGGCACATGTCTCTGGTGCGGGGCAACCGGGCTCGTCCCTTCGACCGGGCGGAGGATTTCGTGGCGAGCCTGGTGCAGGATATGGATGCCGCCAAGGAGCACATACACCTTCTCTACTACATTCTCGTGGAGGACGCCCTCGGAAAGCAGGTGACGGACGCTCTGGTGCGGGCCGCGAGAAGAGGGGTCCGCTGCCGGCTTCTGGTGGATTCCGTGGGATCCTCCACGTTTCTTCGCCGCCGGGGAGAAGCTCTTCGCAAAGAAGGCATCCAGGTGGTGGGGGCTCTGCCGGTGGGCATTCTCCGAATGCTGGTATCTCGGTTCGATCTGCGCAATCACCGCAAGATAGCGGTGATCGACGGTTCTGTGGCCTACTCGGGCTCCCACAACGTGGTGGATTCCAGCTACGGCCATCGGGATCTTCGATGGGAGGACATTTCCCTGCGTCTTTCGGGGCCCGTGGTCAATCAGCTTCAGGCCATTTTTCTGGATGACTGGTACGTGGACACCGAAGAATTTCTTGATGAATCCGTGGTTTTCACTCCCCAGCCCCAGGATGGAGGCGTGATAATGCAGACCGTGCCGAGCGGCCCCTCCTATAAAACCGAGAACTATCAGCGTCTCATCGTCTCCGCCCTTTATCGCGCCCAGGATCGGGTGGTGATTACCACTCCCTATCTCGTGCCGGACGAAGCCTTTCTCCAGGGACTGGAGGTGGCGGTACTTCGGGGAGTGACGGTGCAGCTCATCGTTCCCCGGCGGAGCGATCAGTTCTTCGTGGGAAATGCCGCCCGGGCATACTTCGAGGATCTTCTTCGGATGGGAGTGGAAATCTATCTCTTCGAGGAAAATCTCCTTCACGCCAAAACCATGACGGTGGATGAAGACCTGGCCTTCTTCGGTTCAAGCAACTTCGACATCCGCTCCTTCGCGCTCAACTTCGAGGTGAATCACCTCCTCTACGGAAAAGAAGTTACCCGGGTGCTCCGGCAGAAACAGGAAGCCTATCTCCGGACATCCACCCGGCTGGAAGAGGCTGTCTGGAAGGAACGCTGTTTTCCCGCCCGATTGGTTCAGGGAATATCCAAGCTCCTCAGCCCCTTGCTGTAGAATCGGCGTCGTGGCATGGAGCGAAACTGAAGAACCTCCGGACCGGCAATATTACGAAGACGAGGGCCCTTTCCAAATCGGAAAAGGCCCTCGTCTTGTATGATGTTTATGATCGGCGGTGTCTTTCGAATCCTTGCTACATCATGCTCGGCAGAAAGAGAACCACCTGAGGAAAGGCGGTCATGAGAAAGGCGAAGGCCACCATCATGGCGATGAAGGGAAGCACCGCCCGAGAGATGAAGCCTATTTTATGCCTGCAGATTCCCGTCACGAGGAAGAGGTTGAACCCGATGGGGGGGGTGATGTTCGCGATCTGTACCAGGATCACCACGAAAATGCCGAACCAGATGGGATCCAACCCCAGGGCGGTGATGAGGGGAAGGAAGATGGGCACCGTCATGACGATCATGGAATAGCCGTCGATGAGGCATCCCAGGAAGAGGTATACCAGGGTAATGAGGCCGATGATGGCGTATTTTCCCGCTCCCAGGGCGAGGATGGACTGGCTTATGTACTTGGGAAGCCCCAGAAAGCCCAGAGCCACCGAGAAGAAGGAGGCCCCTATGAGAATCAGCATGATCATGCAGTTGGTGCGTACCGTTCCCTTCACGCATTCCCAGAAAATCTTCCGGTCCAGACATCCCGTGAGAACCGCCAGGAGAGCGGCTCCGAAAACCCCTATGGCTGCGGCTTCCGTGGGAGTGGCCCAGCCGGTGTAAATGCTTCCCAGCACGAAGGCGATAAGGGTGGCCACGGGAAGAATCTTGGGAAGGCTCCGGAATTTCTGGCTCCAGCTGAAACCGGGATCCTCCGTAGTTTCCGTAGCCTTTCTTTTATCGAAAAGAGAAACCACCCCTATGTAGAGACTGAAAAGAAGCATAAGCCCTATGCCGGGAAGAAGCCCTGCAATGAAGAGTTTTCCGATGCTCACCTGGGCTACCACTCCGTAAATCAGCATGGGCATACTCGGAGGAATGAGAATTCCCAAAGTACCCGAAGCGGTGAGGCTTCCGATGGAAAGATAATCGTTGTATCCCCGTTTTTCGAACTCCGGAATGGTGATCTTTCCCACCGTGGCGGTGGTGGCGTTCACGGAGCCCGTAATGGCGGCGAAAAGGGCGCAGGCCACCACGTTCACGTGGAGCAGGCCTCCCGGAAGCCGGGCCATCCAGGGAGAGAGGCCGTCGAAAAGATCTTCGGAAAGCCGGGTTTTCACCAACAGTTCCCCCATCATGATGAAGAGGGGAAGGGCCATAAGGGTGCTGCTGCTGGTATTGTTCCAGATCACGCTTCCCAGAATGCGCTCCACCGGAAGATGGGTGAAGCTCATGAGGGAAATGCCTCCCACGTAGAAGAGGGATACCCCCACCCAGAGCCCCGCCGCCAGAGTGACCCCCAGAAGAACCACGATAACCATAAGTGCCGTGGAAAGCATCAGGCCCGCACCTCCTCTTTCCGGAGCGTTTTCACGAGGTTTACCGTATACTGCAGAAAGAGCGCCAGGCTTCCGAGAGGAAGAAAGGCCTGGGGAATGGCGAGGAGGGTTTCCGAAACCTGATAGGAACGCTGTCCCGTTGCCAGGGATCCGTAGAAGAGTTTCCAGGTAACCATGAGCAGATAGAGAGAGAAGACGATGGCCAGGAGATAGCAGAGAACCTTGATGATCTTCACCACTCCGGGGCAGCGCCGACCGAGGTAATCCACGAATTCCATGCGGATATGTCCGTTATGCTTTTCCGTATAGGCCAGGCCGAGAAAGCTGCTTACCCCCATAAGATACCCCGTATACTCGTCGGCGATGTAGAAGGTGCCGTTGAAAAAGCTTCGGTTGGCGATTTCCGCGATAATCAGGATACAGCTCGCCACGAGGCAAAGCCCCGCAAACTGTCCCAGAAAGACGTTGAGGGATTCTACGTAGTCGGTCCATTTTTTCATAGAGTTCATCGCTCCTTACGAAAAGACACAGCTCTTTCCGGTTATCCGGAAAGAGCTGTGTCGGAAGTGCTGTACCTATTTACCCTTGGCGGCCATAAAGGCGTCGTAGAGAGGTTTCGCGTCGGGATTCGCCTCGAGAAAGTCCTGGGCGATCTTGGCGCCCAACGCTTCGATCTGCCCCCGGAACTCCGGAGAGAGCGTGACGAATTCGAGATTGGGATTGTTGGCCTTGATGGTGGCCATATCTTCCTTCACCACGTCCTGAACCTTGGTGGTCAGCCACGCCTCGGTCTCGGAAGCCGCCTGAAGGAGAGCCTTCTGTTCTTCCTCGGAAAGCTTGTTCCAGGCATCCTTGTTGATGGTGGTAATGCTGGAGGAGGAGGTTACCTGAAGGGGGATCTCGTACTTGCTGATCTCGTAGATATTGCTCTCCCGGGCGGAAACCGCGGAACTGATGGTTCCCTGCACGAGTCCCGTGGAGAAGGCGGTGTAGAGTTCCGCCAGGGGAAGCGCCAGAGGAGTGCCTCCGAAGGCCTCCACGAGAAGGGCTCCGCTCCGATCGTAGGTGCGCACCTTGAGCCCCTTGAGATCCTCCACGGATGTCGCGGGTTTCACGGACCAGAGATCCGCGAAGGGCCAGGAGGATATCAGGAGAAGCTTCTGATTGGCCTTGTCACAAAGCTCTTCGTAGAAAGGACGGGCCACGTCGTTGAAAAGCTTGGCGTCTTCCCACCCCGAAAGAAGCATGGGAAGGGAGCGAACCCCGAAGATCTGGCTCGTGCCGGTAAGTCCCGTGGAAACGATCTCGGAGATGTCGAGCTGTCCCTCTCCAACTACCCGAAGAAGGTCCGGACCCTTGTAACCCAGAGCGCCTCCGGAGATGATATTCAACTCCAAAGATCCCCCGGAAAGTTCCTTCACCCGATCCGCCATCATCTTCAGCCCCTGAACCTGATAATGGGCGTCGGAATACACGCTGTGAGCGGTAAGCGTGGTGGCTCCCGCGAGGCTTCCGAAAAGCATGAGAGACATTGCGAGAAGTGCCCCCACTACGGTATAACGATGCAGCATTTTTTTCATTCCATATTCCCCCTTCTTACGGACCCCTTCGGTCCCTGTTCCGGAGATTTTCTTCCGGAAAATGATACTTTTACCCGGTATTACGCGATTGCCGCACTGCAGCGACGATTTCCACGCAAATTTTTTGTTTCCATTCCTCCCTTCGGAAAAGGTGATTTTTTTCTTCATATTTCGATCCCCAAAGAATATGTTTTCTCCGCGGAAAAATTCTTTTTTTGAGAATCTGCATACCGTGTTTGTTTATCTTTTTTGATAGACTATCGTATGCGAATTGTCTTGTCAAGAAAATTTGTGAATGCTATAACACATAAGAGAAAAGATTTTTTTGCGCAATAAAGGGGTTTTTTCAACAGAATAATTCGTTCCATCGAGGCGATAAGTACGTAGGAGAAAAAAATCTAAGAAGATAGATCTCTTTGATGTTTATCAAAAAAGATAAACATGGGGGGCCGCCTGGGATTTCATGGTATTCTTGATGTTTTTTACGGAACCTACCGAAAACAACGCAATTCATTTTCTGCACGAGGAAGGTGTCATTTCATGACCAGAGAGAAGGAGCGTATGGTTTTCTGTATTCTCAAAGCTCTTCGTTCTGCGGGGAAACCCCTGGGTTCGAACAATCTTGCGGCAATTCTCAAGAGAGAGGGTTTTCGCATCAGTCCTCCTTCGGTCAGCCGTCTTCTTGTTTTGCTGGAAGAAGAGGAATATCTTCTCAAGCGGGGAAATCAGGGAAGGGTGCTTTCCGAAAAGGGAAGGATTTTTCTCGAATCCATGGTTGCCGAGAGAGAAAGGAAAAAGATCGCCGCGGAACTTCTGGCGGATGCGAACGAGGAAAACCCGGAAAAGCTCCTGGATCTTCTGATTGCCCGAAGAGCCTTGGAACGGGAGGCGGTTCGTCTGGCGGCGCATAACGCTTCGGATCGGGAGATCCAGGAGCTTATGGCCTATGCGGCCATTCTCGACGAGGTGGTGGTTACCTCGGAATGCTCTTATGCGGAGGGGCATATCGCCACTCTGGGAGAGAAGTTTCATTATCTCATCGCCTGTGCCAGCAAAAACAGCTTTCTCGTTTCCGCCCTGGATCTTATCGGCCGAAACGGAGCCCTTCGGGATGCCCTGTGGAGCCTTGCGGAGCAGCAGAAAAGGCCCGTGGAGGATAACCACCTTAAAATTGCCGAAGCCATTCGGAATCGGGATCCCGATGCGGCGGAAAAAGCGGCGCTGGCTCACATCAATACCTTTGTGGATCTGCTGCAGCTTCAAATTGATAGGAGAGCCGAGGGAGATCCTTTTTCCAGGGAATAACAGGAGCGGAAGGTTCGCTTGAGGACCGGGACGCCTCTCGGAGTTCTTTTTTGGAGAGGAAAATTTCATTTTTCCCGAAAGATGAAGGATCGAGAAAAAAGAAATCCAGAAAAAAATAAAAGTATCAAGAAAGAGGGTTTTTCCGAAAATGGGGAAAAACCCTCGCTTTATCCACATAAAAAGAGGAGAAAATTTGTAAAGCCTCGGTAACAGCGGAAGAGAAAACGTCGCAAATTGTGGAGAACTATGTGGATACTGTGGATAGTCCGGGAACACTTTATTAAGGGAGCCACTTTTCCACAGAATATATGTGTATAAGTGGATAAGTTATCCCCGGCATAAAAGGCTTTGGGGAACTTGAGGAATTCCATTTTTTCCACAGATCCCGAATTTTTTTCCACAAAGACGGATTTATTTCCGGAAAAAAGGCCCGAGAAAAAGGGCCTTTTTCTTCATCTCCGCTTTTTTATGAATGCTTGCGGAAAAACTTTTTTCGTTACATTTTTTATCTTCCCAATTTATTATGAAAGGAGGCTCCGGCTTCGATCCTTGAGAATCACTACCTTCCAAGCTAGACCGTTACATTCATGCGGACGAGGATACGGTGTTTAATCAGGTCACGGACGAGAGGGATCACACCGTCTTTGATATGCTTTCCATCCATTTCCACCCAGACGACGCCATGCTCGCACTGGTCCGGGTTTTCGACTTGAATTTCATAGACGGCTTCGCCGTGGCGGTAGGTCATCTGAAAACCGCCCCACCGGCGGGGAATGACCGGATCGATTTGCATCGTCTCGCCGCGAAGCTTAAGGCCTAGGATTTCCTCCACCCAGGCGCGATACATCCACGCTGCCGAGCCGGTATACCACGACCAGCCTCCTTGACCGATCCGACCCGGCAAATTGTAAACGTCCGCCGCGACCACGTAGGGTTCGAGCCCGTAACGCCAGACCGATTCCGGTTCCCGGGCGTGCTCGATGGGGTTCAAGATACGCAGAATTTTGGCCGCGCGAACACCATCACCGCGCCGTGCCATCGCCATAGCTAGCCAGATAGCAGCGTGCGTGTATTGGCCGCCGTTTTCGCGCACGCCCGGCGGGTAGCCCTTGATATAACCGGGCGAAGGCTCCGACTGGTCGAAGGGGGGCTCGAAAAGCAGCACCAAACCATCGTCCTCGCGCACCAGATGGCTCCATGCCGATTCGAGTGCCTGCTCGGCGCGGGTTTTGTCGGCGGAGGTACCGAACCATGCCCAAGACTGGGGCAATGAGTCGATCCTGGCTTCCTCGTTGGCCGAGGAACCCAGTGGTGTGCCGTCGTCGAAGGTTGCGCGCAAATACCATTCGCCATCCCAGGCAGATTTTTCGATACACTGAACGAGGGCTTTACGGTCGTGCAGCCAGGCGTGTCCAAGCTCGGGTTGGTCCATCAGGTCGGCCATCTCGGCCATGCCTTGCATGACGTCGGCCATGAACCATGCCAGCCAGACGCTTTCGCCCTTGCCGCCCGCGCCGACCAGGTTCATGCCATCGTTCCAGTCGCCGGTTCCCATGAGCGGCATACCGTGCTCGCCAAAGCGCCCGGCATGAGCTAACGCTCGCCGACAGTGCTCGAAGAGCGTGGCGCGTTCGGACGAGACGGTCGGTGCTTGGAAGCACTCGTGTTGCCCCTCTCCGAGCAGCGGCGCATCGAGAAACGGAACGGCCTCGCATAGGATGGCAGAGTCGCCAGTAACGCGAACGTATTGCGTGGTAACGAAGGGGAGCCACAGAAGGTCGTCGGAAATATGCGAGCGGATGCCCGCGCCCCCCGGCAGATGCCACCAGTGCTGGACGTCGCCTTCTTTGAACTGATGGGCGGCCGCGAGCAAGATGTGCGTGCGTGCCAGGCCGGGGTCGGCGTAAAGCAGGGCCATTACGTCCTGAAGCTGATCGCGGAAGCCTATGGCGCCGCCGGATTGATAAAAGCCGGAGCGGCTCCAAAGCCGGCAGACGAGTGTTTGATAGAGCAACCAGCGATTGAGCAGGATATCGGTGGCCAATTCGGGAGTATGAACCTGGATCGTGCCCAAACGGCTGTCCCACCACGCTTGGGTCCGGCGTAGCGCGTCCTCCAGCGCCGGGGCGCTCCGGTACTGTTTTACCAGTGCGGCGGTCTGTTCCGCCGTTCGAGCCTGGCCAAGCATGAAAGCGATTTCCATGCGTTCCCCCGGCGCAAGCTTGATCGCCACTTGTACGGCGGCGCATGGGTCCAGGCCCGCGCCGGTCCGGCGTGCAAGCCGGACGCGCTCCATCGCCGCCGGGCTGGACAACGAGCGGTTGCGTCCCAGAAAAACGGCACGGTCCCCGGTGTAAGAGGTCGTGGATACGTTACCGGGCGCCTTGACTGCCGCGAAGGCCACCCATTCCGGATCATCGGAGTTGTAATGATTTAGGGCCAGCATGGCTTCAACTTCATCGTCCCAGGTCGTCACGATGTGCATTTGCGACGACTCGCGGTTCTCGCCCAACGTCCACTCCACATAATAGGTCAGCGAAAGCCGGCGTGGCCGTCCGGAGTCGTTGCGTAGCGACAGCCGTTGCAGCTTGACCGGATCACCGCCTTCATCACCCACCGGAACGAAGACCGTCAATTCCTGCTCGATGCCGTGGCTGTTGTGTTCGAAAATCGTATAGCCCGCACCGTGCCGTGCGCGATACGGGGTTTCCTCTCGGATCGGCGATGCGGTGGGGGTCCAGTAAATCCCGGTTTCTTCGTCGCGGATGTAGATCGCCTCGGATGTCGGATCCAGGACGGGGTCGTTGGACCACTGGGTCAGACGATTGCGCTGGCTGTTGCCCCGCCAGGCAAACCCGGCACCGGTCTCGCTGACGAGTGCGCCAAAGGACGGATTGGCCATGATGTTGACCCACGGCGCTGGTGTGTGAATACCCGGCCCAAGATAGATGGCGTATTCGTGTCCGTCCGGTGTAAAGCCTCCCAGGCTGTTGAAAAAGAGCAGATCCATGAAAGGAAGTGCCGCCGAAGGGTCGCGCGGATCGCGCCGCCGGGACATGGGTTCGGGAAGCACGGGCGCTTCGAGCGCCGATGCGGCGAGCTGCTGAGGCAGCGTGCCACGGGCTGCTACCAGCACCACGCTGGCCACGGCCCGTAAAAGCGTCAGGTCTTCGGGAGGAATCAAGCTCGCGTTGCGCAGGTAAATGCCGCCGGGCCGATCCAGGCTCACATCGGCGCCATGAGCCTGAATAAGATGCTCGAGCTTCTCGCGCAATGGCTGTGTGTAGCCGCCTTCCTCCTCGTTCAGGATCACGAGGTCCGTCGCAAACCCGTGCATGCGCCAATAGGCATGGGCCTGAAGCATCTGGCGGACCAGGCTCAAGTCGCGACTCTCGCCGATGATGACCAGCACAATGGGCAGATCGCCGGAGATGGCGTAAGCCCACAGGCCGGACTGGCCCTTGCGGTTTTCGGCGATGCAATGCACGGCGGAGCGCATCCGCAGGTTGGGATAAAGCAGGTGACTGGCCAGTTCCTGGAAGGAACGCACCTCGTCGGGTTGAGTACGCAACAAGCGCAGCTCAAGCTGGGCCGAGGTCCATGCGAGATCCATTGCGCGGTCGATAGCGCGGGAATCGCCGTATTTATTCATCAGCCCGACGGCCTGCTCGCGCGAAGATGCGGCGACCAACACCAGCGAAACCCGCGTCCGTTGACCGGGCTCCAGCACGAGGCTCTGACGCAGGCTGAGTATCGGGTCGAGAATGAATCCCTGATTGCCACCCGGTTCCTGCAGAGCACCCATCGGGTAGGCCAATGATCGGCCACGTCCGATAAATCGCAGTCTGTCGGTCTGAAAACGCAATACTTCCGTCGCGGGCTCGCCGATAGATTCGCTGCCGCCGGGTTCCATTGTCAAACGATGCGCGACGAAAATAGGGCTTTCGTCGCCCCGGGGTCGTCGCGATGCCAGAAGCGCGCGCTCTTCGGGCAGTGTCTCGGTTTGGATAAACAGCTTGTTAAAAGCCGGATGTTGGAGGTCCGCGCCATGTGGTGCCATGGCCAGCTCGACGTAGCTGGTCAGTTCCAGCCGCCGCACGCGCTCAGACCGGTTGACCAATGTCATCCGTCGGATTTCCGCATCGTCCTCCGGCACAACGATGATTTCGGTTTCACACTCGATACCGTGGTCCATACGCCGGAACTCGGCACGGTCCAGCGTGAAGTTGACCGAGAATTGCTCGACCTTGCCGCCGGTAGGGTGATAGCTATTGCACCAGAGCCGGTTGGCTTCCACGTCGTGGATGTAAAAGAAGGTTCCCCATGCGTCGCAGGTGGCGTCCGCCCGCCAGCGCGTCAGATCGAAACGATCCCAACGGCTGTAGCCGCCGCCGCCGTTTGTCAGCATCAGACTGTAACAGCCGTTGCTCAGGAGCTGAGTCTTGGGTGTGGTGGAATGAGGCGTCTCGAACTGGCTGACCGATGGCGCGACCTCGCCGGTGGCCGCCACCGACGAGACGCGCTCACGCGTGGAGACGTGATGTAGAGGTGGCAGGACAGGAATGCGCTCGTATAGCAATGGTTCCACCGTGCGCACGCGCTGATCGGCGTGGAAAGCATCACGAAGGCAATCGTGGTGCAGGAAATTGGCCAGCGCCAGGAAGCTCATGCCCTGGTGATGCGCCATGTAAGCACGCACGATCACGCCCGGATCGCCGGGGTGGCTGGGTTGACGGCTGTAGTCCAGCGCCTCGTAAAAGCCATAATCGTTCAACAGGCCCAACCCGACCAGCCATTTCAAGTTTTGCACGGCCTCGCGCGGTACAATATCCAGAGCCAGTAGCGTGGCGTAGGGTGTGACAACCAGCTTGTTGGCCACTCCGCGCTTAAGCCCCAGCTCCGGCACACCGAAGGCCTGATATTGATACGTCTTGTGGATGTCCAGATCCCCAAAAGCGCACTCCGAAATCCCCCACGGCACATGGTGTTTGCGGCCATAGTCGATCTGAATCGCCACAGCTTCGCGGGTGGCCTTGCCCAACAGCGCGTTGCCGTAGGACCGTTGGAATAATAACGGCATGAGATATTCGAACATCGTTCCGGTCCAGCTAAGCAGGGCCCGGCGGCGACCAATGGCCCCATAGGGCCGGGTCATGGCAAACCAGTGTTCGGCGGGGACATCACCGTGCGCGATGGCGACGAAACTGCCCAGGCGTGCCTCGCTGGCCAGCAGGTCGTAAAACGCGCGGTCCAATCGGCCCTCGGAGACGTTAAACCCAATGGAAAAAAGACGGCGTTCCCCGTTGTAGAGGAACCGCATGTTGATGGACTCTGAAAGATCTCGACAGATCTGCGCGACTTGTTCGATTGAGTCCAACATCTCGCCGGCGAGCCATTGTGACCGGCTAAAGGCTGCTAAAATCCGGTCGATCCAGTCGAGGAGGGCGCTTTCGCTTTCGGGCGTTTTTCCACGAATGTCTTGGAGGCGTGCAATGACGGAGACATTACCATCTGCCAGATCCTTAAGTGAAGGCGTCCGGCAAAGAGCCTCGAGAAAATCCGGAGCGGCGTCCGGATTTAGCGCGGCAATCTCCTCTCCGGTCTTTTCGTCCAGAATCTCAATCCAGCCGAGATAACGGTTCGCAATACGTAGCCAGGCCGACTGCTGATCCTGAATCTGCCCGGCCCAATACGTTACGTTCGCCCAGCCGGGAACTTCGGCGCCTGCCTTTCGGGCAAGGTCGCAGATATCACACTCCGTTTGCCGCAACAGGATCAATGTGTCTACGGCACGATCCGGTGGCGAATCCCAGGCGGCCATTAATTCGTTCAATCCGCGAAGGTCCAATGGGAGAGCGGCTAAATTTGAATTTCCCTTTTCCTGTTCCTGCGCGGCCCGGCACAGAATTTCTCCGGCATCATGCAGCCCCGCGAAAGCTTGTGCATCCAGCAGCGGCGCATGTATCAGCGAATCAAGCCCACGATCCAGCGTCCACAGCGTACCCAAAAGGTTGCCGCTGTCCACCGAAGAAACGTAGCGCGGCTTGAGTGGCTCCCGTGTTTTAATGTCGTACCAGTTGAGCAGGTGCCCCTCGTGCCGCTCCAGCTTATCAACCGTTTCCATTGTACGCATCAACTTTTGTGCAACCTCGTCCACGGTCAGGTAGCCGAAATCATGGGCGCTCAACACACTGACCAGATAGAGACCGATGTTTGTCGGGCTGGTCCTCATGGCCAGTTGGTTTTGATACGAAACCTGATAATTGTCGGGTGGCAGCCAGGAAGTTTTCGCGCTCACGAAATCTGCGAAATAGCGCCAGGTGTGCCGTGCGATAATGCGCAGGAATCGCCTATCCTCTTCGGACAGCAGGTTCTGTGGTTGCTCAGCCGTCGGTCGGCGGCTGAGCAACCAGCCGGCCAGGGGCGAAAAAAACCAGAGCGCCAGCCAAGGTGCGGCCACCCAAAAATTAGCCGGCCGCCAACTCTCGACGGTCCATCCCACAAGCAAGCTAAACGCGCTTGCCAAGCCCATGGACGCCACCAGTTTTGACATTCTGGCCCGGGATTTGCCATGCATCGCCTGAGCAGATGTCCACTCCAGCAGTCCCCGGTGAGAGACGCATCTTCGGTAAAGCACCCGTCCGATAGCATCCAGCGCCAGCCATGCCTGGTACGGCAGCAACGCCGCTTCCGCGATTACACGCAACAAATCGTGGAGAATCTTTGCGGGAGAGATGTTCTTCAGGCTTTTCCTGCTGGCTGTTCACGTGAAAGGCTGTACCAGTAAATGAAAGAGCATTTGGATGGCGACCACCAGGCTGGCGATCCACCCAACCCGCAGGGAGATCAGCCATGCGACGACGAGTAACGCAAGGTTGCCAGCCGGCATCAGGCTGCGGCGCAAATTATCCAGAATTTTCCAGCGACTTAGCCATGTGAGCGTGTTGGGGCTATGTCCGCCCCCCGATCGTGGAACACGCGGTAAAATCCAATCGGCGATCTGCCAGTCGCCACGAATCCAGCGGTGCTGCCGCCTGGCGTAGCTCAGGTAGTCCTGCGGGAATTCATCGTAAAGCTCAATGTCGCTGGCCAGGCCAACCCGAACATGCGCGCCCTCGATCAAGTCATGACTAAGCAGCCAGGCATCGGGAAAACGGCCCGTCAGTACCTGACTAAAAACCCGCACATCGTAAATACCCTTGCCATGATAGGAACCTTCACCGGCCAGATCCTGATAGACGTCGGAGATCGCATTGGCGTAGGGGTCAATGCCCACCGGGTCCGAAAAGAGTCTGCTGAACGGCGAGCCACTCGTGCTAGGCAGCGAAGGGCTGACGCGCGGTTGAATAATGACATAACCGGACCGGACACGGCCTGCCCCGTCCAGTTGCGCCCGGTTGAGCGGGTGCGCCAGAGTTTCGATCATCCGGCGTGCGGTGCCCGCCGGTAATTGCGTATCGCTGTCCAGGGTGATGACGAACCGTACATCGGTCAGTCGATCCGGATTTCCGACGTAAACCAGTTGTCCGGCCCCAGTCGGCCGCGTTCCGGCGATCAGGTCATTCAGCTCTTCCAATTTCCCGCGTTTGCGTTCCCAGCCAATGAATTTCTGTTCCGATTCGCACCATTTCCGCTCTCGGTGGAGCAGGAAGAACCGTTCGCCGTCGTAACGCCGATTGAGCGCCTCGAGACCCTCCCGCGCGGCCTCAAGCAACCCCGCGTCCGCGTCACAATGAATTTCATCGGCATCCTTATAATCCGAATAAAGCGCAAAGAGCAGGTTGGTCTCTTTGTTGGCGAGGTAGCGGATCTCCAGTTTTTCCACCTCGTCCGCGATTGTCGTCCGATCCGTCAGCATCATCGGCACCACCACCAGCGTCCGGCAGGCGTCGGGGATCCCCGATTTTTTGAAATCCATCTTGGGCAGAGCGCGCGGCGGAAAAAGCCGCGTGATGAGAAAGTTCATAACGTCCAGCGCGAGCTGGCTCACAGGGACGAGCAAAAGCGCGGCGATGGCCAGATGAACCCCCGACACATGCCCGAGCAGACCGAGTCGGAGGGCCAGGATCATGAACGCGGCGCAGAAGAACGCGAGACCCAGAAAAAAGACCGCCGAGTGATGGCGATAAGCCCAACGCAGAGAGTAAAAACGCCGAGTCTCGCGACATCCGATAAACTGCGCCAATTTGGCGCGCCCCTCGCCGATCAGGTATGTCCCAACATGCGCCGCCCGCTCACCCTCCGTCGTATATTCCGTCGAGGCTTCTGTGGTCATCGTGTTTTGGTCAGCCTGTGCGGCCAGATGGATGACACGTTGAGCGATCAGATTTTCTTCCAGACCGGATCCTCGGCGCAGATCCTCGACCGCGCGACGGTACCGGTCACGCGTGCCAAAGTCCATCCGGGGATAAATGCCGGCGGGATCCTCGCACAGCGTACGCTCCACAAGACTGAGCCGCTCGAAGCATTCCTTCCAGTCGAGCAGAGCGAGCTGGCGCAGGCTGGTAAACGCGTTGCCAATGGACATCAAATCCTTCATCTGGTCACTTTTGACACGCATCGCAAGTTTGTCTGGCGACTTTTGAAGCATACGCTCCAACCAGGCTTGAACCGGTGTCAGAACCGCGTTTTCGTCATAAAGGCAGTCCATCAATTGCTTGGCGAAAAAGGGGCTGGGACTCGGGTGATCCCCGGTCAGTTCCGCCATGACCGCGAAAAGCTGATTGGGGTCGCGTCGGTTGACCGTGATCAGTCGGTTGGCCCAAAAACCGGCGATCTCTTCCTCGCGCAGCTCGGTCAGTGCGCGCCCGGCAAGCCGCCCGATGCTCTCGATCAACGTCATGCGCAGCATCTGTGGAATGGCCCACAGCTCGCCGATCGACAACGGGGACTTCGATTGATAGGCATCGACGAAGGCCAGGATGTTCTCTTCATCCAGCCGCAGCCCGGTACATGCGACCAATTCCCGTGCCAGTTCATAGACACGCGGCAGACATCGGGCAGAATCGCCGAGAAGCGTCGGAAGTTGCCGGTAATACTTCCGCGGCAGGTTCATCCGCACATCGCGAGCATTGCTCTCCAGAACATATTCGTTGTCGAGCAGCCACTCGGCAGATGGCGGAGCGCGTTGCAGCAACGGAACGGCTTCGGTCAGATCCAGGCACGCCTGTTGCGTCCAGCGGCGGCTGCGTTCCAGTCGATCGAGCAACTCGGCGCTGTGCGGCGACCTAGGGTCAAGCCGATGACTGGCGGCGAGGCTTCGGGCATACTCCGTAAGCTGTGCCGAGTTGAGCGGTACTTCGTCTAAAGGTGGGATCTCTTGCTCTTGGACGGGCAATTCTCGCCGGGGGTGCAGAACGAAAACGGCGGGCGGAATTTCGCCGCTTTCCAGGAGGGAAACCATGGGGGCTCGTAGGTTTTCGATCGATGCCCGGAGGATCAGAACGGTTTCACCGGCCATGAGCCAGCGCGCGTGGTCTTCGATCATCTTTCGCTCAATGCCAAATCGTGTTCGCCGAAACCACGCCAAGCTCACCAACACTCCAGTAGCGCCCAACGCCAGAGCCAGAACCAGGGCCGCCGTCCATCGCTCGGCTGGTGCCCCAGTTCGCTGAAAAACCAGCGCCGCCGCCGCGCCAATCGTTCCAAATAGAACAAATGACATGGCTGCCCATAAAATCCTGTTCCAGAAAAAAGGATCTTCGATCCGTACCTCACCCGCCGCATTTTTGCCAACCCAAGCAGCACGGAGGTATCTTCGACTCCACAGTTTCTTGAGGGCTACACACGCTTCGTCGCGGTTGGCGAAATATCCTATGAGAATTCCTGTTTTTTTCATATGTTCTCCCTAATGAAAGCTGGCAAGCGCCCGTGCAGGACCTTCCAACCTAGTGAATCATTCCACCTAATATTGTGTCTTGGGTCATCAGAGAATTCTTACCTAAAATTGGGTGGATATCTCTCTTTGGTGCTCACAATATAAGTTGGAATGTTCCACTAGTGGTTGTGTTGTTCGAGCGTTATTGATAGAGCACCATTCTCAACTCACGCCATCCCTTTTCCTTGTCTACGACAAAATTAATGAACTCAGCTGTGCAGGCAAAAAGGCAAAGGACATTTCCCTGTTATCACTAAATTCTTAAACATATCATATCATCATTGACGGCAAAAATCATTTCGAATTTTCTGGAAGTTGGAAAAAGCGAAAAATAATATCGATTTCTTGCAACACCGTGCAGGAAGAAGTTAGAAAACAGCCCTCTTCAAAGGAACCCGGGAACTTCTTGCAAAAGCTGTAGAGGTGGAACCTGTGAATTTCATGGAAGGATATTCATCTCTTCGTCTCGCTGATGACAGGGCTGGAGGGGCTGGGAATGGATATCTCCCGGAGGGAATCATCCAGATAGGTTTGGGCAATGTGTCGATACAGATTCCCAAGGTACGAGACCGTAACGGTCAAAGTATCAAGTTCTCCGGAACCGGAATGTGCTCCGGCTCCGGAGAAAAAATATTTCAGAATAGGGAGATTTTTTTCTGCATGCCCTCTCCGGAAGAGGGTTCGAAGACATTCTTTTTGCGGAGATAGTGGAGAAAGGTGTCGATTTTCACCGCGTCGTTTTCGTCCGCATGCCCGTCGAAGCAGAGGTGCAGCACCGGAGGAGATCCGGGTTTCTGGAACCCCTTGTGAAGCCCCTGAAGGGAAACTCCGGTGTTCTCGTAGGTGGAGGCCAGGGTAAGAACGCCCTGGATTCCCGGAAGAGGCCCCAGGATCTTCGCCTCCCGATGGCGCCCCTGGGCTCCCGCATAGTATCCCAGGCTTTGATTCGCCCGTTGCATCAGATCTTCCGGATCCTTTTCGAAGGCCCCCGCCTCTTCCAGGGTGGAAGCCAGGGCGAAAAGCTCCTTTTTCCAATCCTCCAGAATTTTCCGGATTTCCTTGGAGGCGGAAAGGTTCTGATCCGCGTAATCTCTCCAGAAAAGCCACATTCCTTCGCTCAGAGGACTCCAGATCACCCGGTATCCCTGCTTTTCGATCTTCGAGAGCAGAAAGCCGTTGAGAAAATCCTTGTGGAGCACCGAAAGCTCTCCGGTAACGAAAATCGTTCCCAGGGGTTCTTCGGTTTTCCACTCCTTCCGAATCTTCTCAGCCAGGGAGAGAAGCCGGGAGAAGGAGAAAGAGCCCTCTCGGAGGCTGTCCAGAAGGGAGAGAAGGTGCAGGTTCCGTTTCTTGGGAGGAGCGAGCTTTACCAGATCCCCCGCCATAAGTACTTGAAAGAGAAGGTTCCGTTGCGATTCTTCGAGATACAGCAGATCCTCCAGAAAGGGGGAGAGAAGATCGACTTCCGCATATCCCGTTTTATCCAGCAGGGTTCGCAGAAGCCGGCCGAATTGGCCTCCCACCTCGGCCCCCTCGGTTTGGGGAATCAGGAAGGCCAGCCTCTTTCCGCCGTTTTCCCTGGCTCTGCACGTTTGGAGTACCTCTCCGAGAAGGGCGGAGAAGGAAAGATATTCGTTGGTGAGAATATGCTCCTTTCCCATATCCAGGGATTTCGCGGTGCTTCGGGGGCAGAGTTCCGCGGCAACTCCCAGGGAGCGAAGGGCCTCCCTTCCAAGCTCTCCGTAAGGATAGAGCTGGGGAAGATAGAGGGTGCCCTCTCGGGAAAGCAGGGAGAAATCCGAAAGAATTTTCGGGGTTCTGTGCTCCATGCGTTCCGTCAGCTCCGAGGGAGCCGGAGGATTCGCCTCCAGAGGTTCTCCGGAAAGACTGTCGAGAAAGGCCTCCAGCCGGGTGATCACTCCCACCGGAGAGGCGTGCTCGTCCACCTCCACCTGGAGATAGGGCTTGTCCCCCATGATTTCCCGGAAATAGTGGGAAAAGCTGCTGTCCGGACCGCATCCGTGATGGGTAAGAAAGATGGCGTAGAAGTTGGGATGTTCCTTCACGAACCGGGCGGCCTCCAGAATGTGCTGTCCGAAGGGCCAGTACATATTGGGGTGTTCCTCGGAAAGATCCACCTCGGGAAGGGAGTAGAAGGGAATCACCCGGTGTCCCCGTTCCTCCAGAAATTCCGGAATGCCCAGGTTGAGCACCGGATCGAGGATCCCGTAAATTTTGGAGATCATCACGAAGACCCGGGCATCCTGAGGAAGTTCCCGGAGCACCTCCGCGGACCGAATTCCCAGGGATTTCTCGAAATCGTGATAGGCCTTGGAGGATTTCTGAAGGGCCTCCATAATCGAAGCTTCGCTTCGGCCCAGTTTTTTTCCGAGATCCATAAAGCTCCGGCGCATGAAGTCTTCTCCCAGGCTGAAGGCGATGGTAGGAGCCAGAAGAGGAATGCCTCGCTTCTCGAGATCCATGGCCCGGTTCACCATCTTGAAGGCCAGCTGCATATAGGGGCATCCGTAGTTCTGCCGGGAGGGAGAACCGGGATGGGGCACCGTGTAGAGATCTGGAAAGAAGATGTAATCCACTCCCCGTTCCACCAGCTCCGCCACGTGCCCGTTGATGAGCTTTACGGGATAGCAGGTCTCCTCCAGAGCGTAGGCCTGGCCCTTCCGGATGGTCTCCTCGCTGGTGGGATTCGAAAGGATCAGATCGAAGCCGAGTTCCTCGAAAAAGACCCGGAACATGGGGTACATGCCGAAGGTGAAAAGGGCCCGGGGCATTCCCACGGTTTTCCGGGAGGACTTTTTCGGGGGGGAATACTTTTTGAAGATGAACTCTCCCTCCCGAGAGGAAAAGCTCCGAAGGTTCTTCTTCTTTGCGGGAGGGGAAAAGCCCGCGAAGGCTTTGCGGATATCCAGCGTAAATCCCTTGAAGTTCGAAAAGCCCCGGCACTCCTCCAGGGCGAAAAGAGCCGCTCCGTAGGCTCCGGTAACGCTGAAGAAGGGGGGTACGGAAATTTCCTTTCCCGTAAGGCTCCGGAAGGCGTTCACCACTCCCTGGTTGTAGGCGAGCCCCCCCTGAAAGAAAATTCTGTGCCCTATTTCCTTCTGTCCCACCACCCGGTGAAGGTAGTTCCGCGCGATGGAGTAACAGAGCCCCGAGGCGATATCCTCCAGAGGAGTTTCCCTGGCGAGATGGGCTCCCAGGCTGGTTTCGATGAACACCGTGCACCGGTCTCCCAGGTTCACCGGGTTTTTCCCCCCCAGGGCGAGATCTCCGAAGGATTCCAAAGGAATATTGAGCTTCTTCGCCTGCTCTTCGATAAAGGACCCCGTTCCGGCGGCGCAGATCTTGTTCATCTGAAAATCCACCACCCTTCCCTTGCAGAGCCGGATGAACTTGGAGTCCTGTCCTCCGATCTCGAAGATGGTATCCACCTCGGGGTCCAGGGTAACCGCCGCCTTGGCCTGAGCGGTAATTTCATCCTTCACCACGTCCGCTCCCACCAGGGTGCCCATAAGGTGCCTTCCGGATCCGGTAACCCCCGCCCCGAGAACGGAAAGGTTCCGGGGAAACTCCCGGGAAAGTTCCCGGAAACCCCGCTCCAGAGCCTCCAAGGGTTTTCCCAGGGTGGGAATATAGCGGTGAGCCCGGATTTCCCCCTTTCGGTCTATCAGCACGAGGTTCGTGCTGGTGGAGCCCACGTCGATTCCCAAAGCGCATTCCGTAACCTTCTTTTCCGAATCCGGATTTTCCCGAAGAATGCGATGCTTTCCCAAACTATCCTTCTTGCCGAATCCGGAGAGTTCCTTCAGAGGCGTGGTGCCGTAGTCGTCGAAGAGAGGCGCGTCCGCCTCTTCGGTGCATGCCAGTAGGGCTTCCGGAGAGAGAGGATACTTTTCCTGCCATCCCAGAAGGGAAGCTCCCAGGGCCGAGGGTAGTTCCGCATGTTCCGGAACCAGGAGGTTTTCCGGAGAGAGCTTCAGAATATCCCGGAGAGCCCGGATAATGCCTTGATTTTTCGAAACTCCTCCCACGAAGAGAAGGGGAAGCTCCAGAGGAAGTTTTTTCATCACCCCCGTACGGTAGTTCTGTACCACTCCGTAGGCCAGGCCCAGAAGAATATCCTCCACGGGAGTTCCCTCCTGCTGGTGATGGATGATGTCGGTTTTCGCGAAAACGCTGCAGCGCCCCGCAATGCGAGGAAGGGATTTCGCTTTCTCCACGAGGCGGGAATAGTCTTCCAGAGGAAGATTCAGCCGGGACATCTGCTCTTCCAGAAAGGATCCCGTTCCGGCGGAACAGCCGGAATTCATGGAAATTTCCGGAAGCCCCGAAGCATTCCGAAGTTCCGTAACGTAGGTGGCGTTCTTTCCTCCGATTTCCGCAATGGAACCGAAGGAAAGCCCCATGCCGCGACATCCCTCGATAAGGGCGGTGATTTCATTGACCCCGTGGAGTATGTTCCGTTGCACGAGAAACCGGCTTCCGCTTCCCGTGGCGGCTCCGTAGGGAATATTCCGGGGAGCGTAGAGGGAAAACACTTCCTCCATCAAGGTTCCCACGGTTTGTTTTATATGTCCCCGATGCAGCCGATACCGGGAAAAAACCACCTTGCCTCCTTCTTCGGAAAGAACCAGCTTTACCGAAGAATAGCCTATATCCAATCCGAGACTGTACATGAATATCCTCTCCTTTATGTATGAATTTCATGATTTCCGCAAATCTTTCGTTCCTCCAGGGCCTCAAGAAGGCCCGGACAATGCTTAACGCTTGAAGTTGCAATTTCCGAGAGCACTACGTAAAATGTATGCGCACGCATGTATTGGGACGTAAAAAAAACGCTTCCTCCGAAGAGGAGGCGAAAAAAGCCGGAAATGCAACGAAATCGCTCCGAAAGCTGCATGGCTCTGAAAACCGAATCGCTTTGAAGACTGCATGAAGTGACAAGGCTCTTGGAAACTCTTCCGGTGCTTTCCGGAGGTTTTCTTCGAAAGCTTTATTATGGGCTTTCCTTCGGAAAATCCGATAAAGCCGGCAAGGAAGAAGCCCGCAGAAAAAGGGCCCGGCCCCGGCAGTCGAGATCCAGAAGGGAGGATTCTTCAACTTGGAAAGAAAAAGGAAGCACCATGCGTTCCAGGTCTTCCGGGCTTATGGCTTTTCGCGTTTTCGGAGCCTTTCCAAAAGCCTCCGCATAGCGCCGATTGAGAGCCTCCTTGCGATCTTCCTCCATGCCCCAGGTGGTGAAACTGAGAACGAGAAGCTTGCCCCCCGTCTTGAGGACCCGTTTGGCCTCCTGAAGGGCCTTTTCGGGAAAGGGAATGACGTGAAGCAGGTTGGCCATGAGAAGGGAGTCGAAGGAACCCTGGGAAAAAGAAAGATCGTAACAATCCTCCCGGCATATTTCAACGAAGGGAAAGGGGGCGAAACGCTCCTTGGCGGAGGCTACCATGGCCTCGGAAATATCCGTGGCGGTAATGCGGGAGGCTCCGGAAAGCAGGGGTTCCGTAAAGGTGCCGGTGCCGCATCCCACCTCCAGAAGATGTCCCAAAGGAGTTTGCTCGCTCAGTTTGCTCCGCATGAGGGATATCAAGGGCTCTCCCACGATATGAGCCTGCTTCTCCTCGAAATCGGAAATAAAACGGTTCCACTCGAAAGGATCTTTTTCCATGCAAACCTCCTAGAATAAGAAAGAAGAGGTGAAAGTCAAAAAGTTTTTTTCGTAAAACATATTTTACTCCGGATTGTAGAGCTTTTTCTTGAAAAGTCAAGATGTGTAAAAATTTTTTGTTCTACTTTTAAAACAAAACGGGAAAATTGGCGAGCCCAGCTTTGCGTGGAGAAGGATTTTCCGAGGGCGGGCGGACATGAAGACAAGCCGAGAGGCGCACCGGGAAAGGCACGCCTCAGCAATTCGGTCACGTGAGGAGTTGAGGGGATACCGACATTTTGAAGGAGGGACGCAAGAAAACACGCTGTCCTGGTGAATTATTTTAAATTAATTCTAAACCTCCGCAGGCGTTCTTCGAATATCCAGGAGAGAGCTATTTCCCGGGAAATATCTCGATCCGTCAAAACCGAATTTCCGAGAATTTCCGGAGAACCTCCGGCAGCGAGGAAGAGGTTTCCGAAATCCCCGAGAGAAAGGATCTTTCGAGGATTCCGGGATGTCAGATCGCTTTGCAGAGCGCCGTTGATCATCTTCACTCCCTGGGCCTCCGTAAGGGGAAGAGAAAGCCCGAAGTAGGATTTGCTCAAGCCGGGGCAGTACTCGTAAAGAGTGGCGTCCTGCACTTCTTTCCAGAAAGGATCTTCCGGAGAAACATCCTTATAGGAGTACATGGAAAGCCGGGAACCTCCTTTCCAGAGAGCTTCCTGTACCAGGAGGGGCGGAACCTCCCGGAGGGGGAGATGGTATCGGGCGGCCAAAGCCGCCAAAGCTCCCGCGGCCTGTCCCGTAAGCATGGTGATGGGCTGGAGGCGGGTGGCTCCGTTTACCAGTCGGGAAACGGAGATGTTTTTCTCCGCCCCGAGAAGGCCCTCCGCCGTTTCGGGAATGAGGCATTCCAGGGGGACCTGAAAAACTCCCTTGCTGGGAACCCATTTGGTGGGAAAGTCCGCGGCGCTCTCGCCCAGGTCGTGCTCCATATACTCGTCCCGGTGGCTTCCGTGAATATCCACGGGGTATTCCCCCAAAGCGATGGAGCTGGGAAAGTTGCGATAGGCCCGACCGGTTTCCTTGTTGCGTTCCAGATCCTTTACCGTAAGAGTCTGCATTCCTACGAGGCGTCGGCTTTCCCGGACGTAGGGAAAGGGGGGGAAATGGGAAGTTACCGCATGATATCGGGGGGGAACGGTTTTTCCGGTGCGCAGATCCCCCACGGGAGCTTCCCGGTCAAATTCCTGGGAGGTGTCCACGGCCCAGGGCTGTTCCAGGTCGTTCTGGTAATAGTAGAGAAAGGCCAACGTTCGGAGCAGGGCTCGGGTGTCGATTTCCTTCCGGTACTCCCGATCTTCGAGATAGCGTACCGAAAGCCCCCGCAGAGAGCCTCCCAAACCGGGATAATCGTTGGTCCAGTTCATGCCGGTTTTGGAAATGTTCTTCCACGTGTGGGGTTTACCGCAATCCACGGGCAGATCGTTGGAAGGATCCGGCAGTCCCCGATAGGCGTTGAAGCTCGGAAGATCCACGGGATATCCCCGAGGCCAGGGTTTTCCGTGGAGAGAAACGTTATGTTCGAACCGGGATAAATCCTCCCGGTAGTTTTCCGGAGGTTCCTTCAGGAAAAGCGAGGGTGGAGCGGAGGGATTTTTTCGGAGAACTCCCACCCAGGTGATG
The DNA here is from genome assembly GCA_963666395.2 of uncultured Aminiphilus sp. Taxonomy (GTDB): domain Bacteria; phylum Synergistota; class Synergistia; order Synergistales; family Aminiphilaceae; genus DAIPKP01. The sequence continues at coordinate 2,819,786 of CAXXQU010000001.1, read as the reverse complement.
TCCTGAATGTTCGCCTCCTCCCGGATAAAGGGGGATATGGAATTCCCCGCCCGATAGCGGGCGGAAGTGAGAGGAAGAAGGTCTCCGCACTCCGTGGCGTCGATAAAGACGGAACTCCGGAATCGAAGAAGTTCGAGATCCCGTTCCACCGTAACTTCTTCGAGGCGGTTTCCCCGAGAGAAAGCATCCTTGAGGCGGCAGCGAAGGTACACGTCCAGCACTCCCCGGGACCCGTCGGGAAAAAGGGTGTTTCGGACCTCCCGGATCATGTCGTAAAGAATCTCCTCTCCCGCCCGAGGTTCGAAGGCCACGGTGTCGGACCCCCAGTAGCAGGTGTTGACGGGGGTGTTCGTTTTGGCATAATACTCCCGGACCCTTCGGAGAAACTCCCCGTAGATTCCCGAGCGATTCCGGCGAACGTCGTCCAGAGTGGAAACCCCGGCTCCCGTCATCTGGCCGCCGATCCATCCGCTCTCCTCCACCAGGGCCACCCGGGCTCCCATGCGGGCCGCCTGAATTCCCGCCATGGTGCCTCCGCATCCCGCCCCTACCACCACCACGTCGTAGGAGAAGGACCTTTCGGGAAGGTTTGCCGCTTGGGCGGAAGGATTTCCCGAAACCAAAAGAAGAGACGGCAGAAACACAAAGAATCGAAAAAAGCGAAAAAACCGGTACCTCAGGAAATAAGAAACTCGTTGCATGAAGAATCACCTCTTTTTTGTTTTTGTCGGAAATCGCATGTGCTTCTCATGATAGCAAACCGGATAAAATATGCCTAACCCACGGTGGGAATAGGAGCATAGGGAAAAACATAAACGGGGAGGAAGAAGAATTGAAGAAGAAAAACGATGAAAGTGGTGGAGCAGGAAATGCGAAACCCCCGAAAAAGGTCGTTCTTCCTCGTAAGGAACCCCGGGAATGGAGTTATTCCTTTTCCGGCTTCGAGGAGGGAGGATTTCTGACTGCGCGGATACGGCGTTTCTACGACCACCCCAAGACCGTGGCTATAGAGATTTTTCCGGGGGGCGGGGTGGAACTGCGAATTCCCTGGAACATGCCTTCCGAGGAGGCGGAACAATACGTTCTCGAAAGAAGGGAGTGGATCCGGAAGATCCGTCCCAAGTCTTTGGGGTTCCCCGATCCTCCTCTCTGTCGTTACGAGGAGGGGGAAAAACATCCTTATCTCGGAACTTTCTATCCTCTGAACCTCTCCCGGGGTTCCCGAAAAGCCGGAGCTTTCCGGGAAGGAGCCCTTTCTCTCACGCTTCCCTCGCCGGAACGCCCCGAAAAGGTGCAGCAGCTTCTGTGGGAGTTCTACCGTCAGGAGGCGGCAAAACTCTGCGATATCTATTTCCGAAGACACCTTCCCCGCTTCAAGGACCGGGGCATGAGGCGGTGGCTCCAGATCCGGATACGGCATCTTACCGGGAGTTGGGGAAGGTGCGATTACAAGAACGGCAAGATCAGCATGAACCTTTTTCTCGCAGCGTGCCCCGAGGTCTGCATAGAAGGCGTGATGGTGCATGAACTCTGCCATCTCTTTCATCCCGATCACAGCCCGGCCTTCTACGCCTTCTTCGATTCCATGCTGCCGGATTGGCGGGAACGGTGGAAACTCCTCCGGGGAGTTTCTCTTTCCGCGATTTCTCGCAAATATCCCGTCTAAACGCAGCAAGGAGAGCGGTTTTGCAATTCATCTATGTCACATGTCAACGAAAACCGCTTTAGCGTGGATATCTTTTGGTATACTGCTTCGAGGGATCTCCCTCTTCGGATGATTTTCGGGAATTTCCCTCGATTTTCTTCGTTCTCTGATTTTTCATATCTTTTTTGCACCGCTATTTTTTTTAATTTTAAATGAAAGGAGCTTTGCCGTGTCCGAGCTGCGCAAGGAAATAACCCCTCTCAAGGGTATCGTTCTGGCGGTGAGCATGATCATCGGTTCCGGCCTTCTGGGCCTTCCGGGACTCGCCCTGGAGCTGGGGTCTCCCTACGAGGCCCTGGGGGGATGGCTCTGCATCGCCGTCGCCATGATCCCCATGCTCTACATCTTCATGAACCTGGGCATGCGTTACAGCACCGCCGCAGGGCTCGCCCGGTACGCCCAGGAGGCGGTGGGGGAATGGGGAAGCTATGCCGTAACCTACCTCATGTGCGGCAGCGTTCTTCTCGGCATGCCCGCCCTGGCCTCCATCATCGCCGCTTACGTGGCCAAGCTTTTGGGGCTTCCCGAAGGGTATTCTCTCCTGCTCTCGGTGGGGTGCGTCGCTCTTATGGTGGGAAGCAACCTGCTGGGAATCCGGGCCACCTCGTGGGTGAACGGTCTTGCCTTCGTGACCCTTCTGGGGCTTTTCGGCATCATGGTGGGAGAAAACCTTCCCTATCTGGAAAGAGGGTTCGCTGCCCTCGAGGAACTCGGTTCGGGTTCGGGAGACATCTCTCTTCATCCGAAAAATCTCTGGAGCGTCTGTGCCCTTCTCTTCTGGGCCTATATCGGATGGGAGAATCTTTCCTTCGGTCTCGAGGAGTTTCAAGAGCCCCGAAAGAACATTCCCCGGGTCTATTGGGGAAGTTTTCTTCTGGTAACCCTTCTGTATCTTATTCTGGCCTTCACCAGCGTGGGAGCGGAGCTTTCTGGATATCCCCTGAAGGGACCCGAGGGAATGGCCCGGCTGGTGGAGGACAGCGTGGCGGAAAAAGGACTTCTTTTCGTCATGGTGTTGGTGCTTCTGGCGAACGGGAACGCCTGGGTTTTTTCCATCAGCCGCCTCTTCTACGCTTCCGGAAAGGAAGGGAGCCTCTTCCGCTGGCTGGGAACTCTGGATTCCCGGGGCATTCCCCGACGGAGCCTTCTCTTTCTGCTTTTCGCCTTTTCGGGAGTCATCCTGGCAGCTCCTCTTTTCGGGTTTTCCATATCCTTCCGGATTCTTCTGGTAAGCCAGAACTTCGTCTTTCTCTTCGGCCTCAGCATTCTCGCCTTCTGCCGGGTGGAGCGGGGATGGCGGTGGCTCGTATTCGGCCTTGGAGGAGGGGGAGCCTGCCTTTTCCTGCTCTCCGGGTTCTCCTGGTGGATTATCTATCCCTTGGGGCTGATGAGCCTGGGTTTTCTGATGCACCGTTGGCGTACCGCCCGTCGAAAGTGTTCTGCCATGGAGTAATACGGTGTCCTTTCTCATGCAAGATCGGTCGGAATGGCCCGTTTAGGAAAAATTTTTTGCACATATTCGGAAAGAGAGGTAGAGATATGAGCATTCTTCGCATCGCCACCTTCAACGTCAACTCCGTGCGCTCCCGGCTCCATGTTCTTGAAAGCTGGCTTCGGGAAACCCCCGTGGAGGTGCTCTGCCTCCAGGAGACCAAGGTGCAGGATTCGGAGTTTCCCGCGGATTTTTTCGAGGCCCTGGGATATCACGTGGCCTTTGCTGGGCAAAAATCCTACAGCGGGGTGGCCCTGGCGAGCCGCCTTCCTCTGGAGGAGGCGGAGCCGGGTTTTTCCGACGGAGAGGAGCCCGGAGACGCTCCCCGGATCATCCGGGGTCTCTGCGGCAATGTTCAGGTGATCAATACCTACGTACCCCAGGGAAAATCCATCGATCACCAGGATTACGAGTATAAGAAGCGCTTTCTCCGGCGGGTGGAAAATCTGCTTCGGGAGGAGTGCGCCGCGAATCGTCCTCTTATCTGGGTGGGAGACATGAACGTGGCTCCCACGGAGATGGATGTGACGAACCCGAAAAACAAGAAGGATCACGTCTGTTTTCACGAGGATATCCGAAAACTCTTTCAGGAAATTATCGCCAATCTTGGGCTTCGGGACGTCTTCCGCAAGCACCGCCCAGGAGAGGGGGAATACTCCTTTTGGGATTATCGGGTGAAGGATGCGTTGAACCGGAACATCGGCTGGCGCATCGACCACCTTCTCGCCACTCCCTCCCTGGCGGACCGTTCTCTCGATGCCTGGACGGAGCGGGAACTCCGGGCATTGGAAAAACCCTCGGATCATACTGCGGTGGTGGGAAGTTTCGAACTCTCGTAAAACCGCTTTTGTGGCGTCCTTCAGAGCGGTTTCCGAAATGCTTCCGGCGAGATTGGAAAGAAAACACTGCTTCTTTGCAAGGCCCACCAGGAACTCCTCTCCGGGAAAGAAATCCTCGCAAAGCTTTAACAGAAAAGGGGCCTGCTCCTTTTGCTCCTCCCTGAAAAGGGAGGAGCTTTTTTTGAGCAATCAGCCCCCCCCAAACCTTTGCCGGAATTCCAACAGAAAAACCCCTGTTTCCGTAAAAGACACCGGCCGAGCCGGGCGTTCCAGAAGGGATTCCCCCGGTGAATCGTTCCGGAGGGCTCTTTTTTTTGGAGAAAACATATAAGGTACTCGATTTTACGGGAAAACCCCAGAAAAAGAAGCTTTTTGCGAATGTACTGATGCACAGTTTCGCAGGCAACGCGCACTAAAAATAAAAAATAAAAAGCAAGAAACGGCAAAAAATATCCCTTTGTTATAATGATTGGGAAGGAGATCGAATATGGCGGAAAAAATTTCTTCCGTGGCGGTGTCCTAGAATCACATTCAGGAACAACTTGGGGAAGTGCCCCGGAATTTGAAAGTCCAACTGGCCCAGTTCCAATTGAAGACTCGTCAAAACGCCCTGGTTCATTTGGAATAAGCGGATTCGAGGGTTTTCCGTCATCTTCCGGACGAGGGCCTTTTCAATCTTGGTAAGGACGTACATTCCATCGTAAAAGAAGCGGAGGGGATTTTAACGTGAAAAAGAAAACCTTTATTCCTGCAAAAACGACCCAGGACGGTGCGTCACATGAAAAGCTTCTTCGGGAACTGGCGATTCTTAAAGGAATTCAATCCGCTATGCCCGATCCCTACTATGTACGCGACATGGAATATAACGTTATTTTCTGGCCTGAAAGCATGGAACGCCTTACGGGATATTCCGCTCGGGAAGCGGAACGAATTAAATGCGGCGATATCTTTCGGGCTTCGGTTTGTGCGGATTGCCCTACCCAAAAGTGTGTCTTGCAAAGATCCTTTCTCAAGGACGTGCAGGTGGATGTCTTCCATAAAAACGGTAGCCGTATAACCGCATTGGTCTCCAATGCGGGAGTCTACGATGAGGAAGGAAATCCCCTTGGAGCTGTGGAGATTGTCAAAGACTATACCGCCTATTCAAAGCTCATGGAGAAAATAGGAACCATTACCGAACAGCTTGCTTCTCTGGCGGAAGAATTGGCAGCTTCTTCGGAGGAAGTTTCTTCCATGTCGGAAACCATGAACTCCCAGTCCGAAGGTGTGGCATCCTTTGCCAATCAAGGATTGGAAGCTGCGAAAGCCATGGAGAAGAATGCCGAAGCCTGTACCGATTTTGCCAGACATACCGGGAGCACCATGGAGGAAATCAACCAATCCATGCATTTTTCAACGGCACGAATTTACGAACTTCGGGATAAGTCCGAGGCTATCGGTAAAATCATCTCGGCCATTCAGAATATAGCGAAACAGACGAACCTTCTCGCTCTCAACGCCGCCATCGAGGCCGCTCGAGCCGGAGAAGCCGGACGAGGATTCGCGGTAGTGGCGGATGAAGTAAAGAATCTGGCGAACAATTCTCTTGGGGCAGTCAAGGAAATTGCTCAAACCATAGAGGAAATCGTGGAACTTGTATCGATAACCACCGATTCCATAGGTAAAACCGAAGAGGATCTCGAATCGGGGCGAAAGGCTCTGGAAGAACTTCTCCAAAAGATCGGCATCATCGGCAGAGACGCTCTCAACCAGGTCGAAGTTGTTTCCGAAATAACCGCATCCGCCGGAGAAAGCGTGCAAATAAGCCAACATCAACACAGATCCATGGAAGAAGTGGCTCAGGCCGGGCAGAGTATCGCTACGATATCTCAGGAATTACAACAGGAATTCGAGGCCTTTCGTAAAATAAATATGTAACCCGCGAGCAATGCTGTAAAGGACGTAAAATTTCAGCCCCGGCCTTATGGGACCGTTCTTTTGCGATGAATGAAGAATACGCCCGCTATTTTCAGGGTACCCCGCAAGCTCTTCCGGGGTGCCCCTTTGTTGATTTTCTTCCCGAAGGGGAACCACGGTGGCATGAATGACACGAAGAGGCTTTCTTCGATGAAGCATAAAAATTGCTTTTGTGCGTGCATATTCAGAATATTAATCGTAAAGATCGAAAAAACAAAAAATACAAGGGCCGAGGGGTTTCGGGCCAATAAAATTTCATAAGTCCTTCTTTTTTCCCTTTATTCTCCTGTTACAATGGAAAAGGTGCGAAAAAGCGGAAATCCCAAGGCATACACGAGCTTTATCGGATGCACAGGGGTTTTTCGGAAGGGCCTCGGGGGGAAGCCTGGAAATTCGCCGATCCATGGATCTGTAGATCCACACATGAGGGAGTTGATAAGCGTGCAAAAGAGTAGCCCCTGGTTTCGCAATCGGAGCCTTTCGATGGTGCTCGGATTTGTTTTGCTCCTTCTTCTCGCGGGAGGAGGAACTTTTTGGGGAGTGCGTTTCCTCGCGGTTCGAGGGTTTCAGGAGGAGGGAGCCCGAAGGGCTTCTTCGGCTCTCCAGGTTCTGGAGGAGGAGATCCGCCGAACCTATCCGGGAGATTGGGAGGTCCGGAACGGAGTGCTTTGGAAGGGTTCCGCCTCCTTTGCGGAAGGAACGGAACTTTCTCTGCCCCTCAAGGGTTTGGGAGGGGAATTGCTGGGAATTTTCCGGGAAGGGTATCTTGCCGAAGGAAGCCCCGCCTTTGGGAGTGCCGGAGAAAGGGAGAGCCTTCTCTCTTCCGAGGCCACGGAAACGGTGCTCGGGGAGGGAAAAATCCGGGAAGAAAACCGGACCTTCCGGGGCAAAACCTATCAGGTTCTCCTGAAACCCCTGAAAAACTCCCGGGGAGAGGTGCTGGGCATGCTCGGAACGGCGGTTCCCCTGGGATCTTCCGCATTTTCCGGCATGCTCGGTATGGGCATTCTGGGGCTTCTCTTTCTGCCTCCCCTGATTTTTTGCGGGGGAGTTTTTTTTATCCTCTTTCTTCGGTTTCTCCGGCTTATCAGGAGCGCCACGGAATATGCCCGAAACCTCGGAGAGGGCAATCTGGAAAGCCCCCTTTCGCCTCATCTTCTGGAATGCCGGGGTTCCTTGGGGGATCTTTTCCGGGCTCTGGAGGCTCTCGGAGGAACCCTTCAGGGGCTTGTGAAAAAGCTTGAGGGAAGTACGGATAATCTCGCCTTTATCGCGGAGGCCCTTCTCTCCCTTGCGGAAAAAGAGGGGGGGTCCATAGAGGGAATCCGCAACTCCATCCGGCAGGTGCGTTCTCTGGCGGAGAACAACTCCCGGGCGGTGCAGCACGCGAACGAAAGGGTGGAAACCGTGGCCTCGGGGGCACAAAAGGCCGCAACCTCCGCTCTGGAAGGAGTGGAGACCGGAAAGAACACCCTTCAGGGGGCCAGAACCTCCGCGGCGAGCATCGAGGAAACCATAACCAGCATTCATCAGGTGGGAGAAAAGGCTCAGGAATCCTTGAACTGCATGAATGAGTTGGTGGGTTCGGTGGACCGGATAGGAGGGTTCGTCAACATCATCACGAAGATTGCGGATCAGACGAATCTTCTGGCTCTGAACGCCGCCATCGAGGCCGCCCGGGCAGGGGAGCACGGCCGGGGTTTCGCGGTGGTGGCGGAGGAGGTGCGGAAGCTCGCGGAGGAATCCGGCAGGGCCGCCGGAGAGATTTCGGGGCTCATCGAAAAGTTGCAGGAAAACGCCCGGGCTTCCCTGGAGATAACCTCCTCGGCGGGGGGAATCATGGAGCGCACCGTGGCATACTCCCTGGAAACTCGGGATCAGCTTGCCCGGATGGTGGAGCAGGTGGAACACCTTCTCGGAGCGCTGGATCATATCGCTCTCATATCTCGGGAACAAGCCGCATCCAGCGAGGAAATGGCGGCCTCCATGAACACTCTGGACGCCTCCTCTTCGGAACTCTCGGAACTGGCGGGAGAGGTAAACCAGTCCGTGGACGAGGTGGTAAAGGTGGCGGAGGACGTGGTGGGAGAGGCCCAGAAGCTTAACGGCGCTGCGGACGAACTGCGGGATCTGCTGGAGCAGTTCGGAGTTTCCCGGGATATCTGTTTCTTTTAAGGGAATTGGGGAAAATTGCCATGGCTTCCGCCGGCGAAAATCATGGAGCGCGGTTCCCTTGAACAGCTTCGAAAATGCCTCCTCCCGAAATCTTTCGGAAGTGCTCCGGAATCTCCGGAGCCTGGAGGGAAAATACAATTCCTTTTTCCTGCGTCTGGGCTCTCTCGTTCAGGAGATGTACGGCACCATGCTCTCCATGGTTTCCCGGGTACTCGAAATGGAAAGGCTTCCGGCCTTTTCCGGAGAACTTCGATATTCCCGGATTCCTCAGGAAACCGAGGCTCTGCGCCGGGAAATCGAGGATCTTGCGGAACTTCTCCAGTTTCCGGATTTGGCGGACCAGAGACGGAGCCATATCGTCCAGGGGCTGGAGTGCGAAACCCTGCCCCTTCTCCGGGAACTTCAAAGAGTGCAGCTGCATCATCTTCTGGAGGAAACCCAAGAATTTCGGGGAAAATGCGTTTCGGGAGGAGAGAAGATCCGGAGCGGAGCCTCCCGAATTCGGGCTTGTCTGGAAGGGAGGCACCGGAAGGAGCGTTTCCGAATACCTCCGGCAGATTCCGAATACGTTCCTTTAGAGGAAATTCTGTTTCCCCTGAAGGAGGAGGCCCTGAAAATGGGCTCCCTGGGGGAATTTTTCCGTGACGAAACGGCCTTTCTGGAGGATCTCGAAGAGGAGTACCGGAATCTTCTCGGCCTTCTCGGAAAACTTTCGGAGAAGCCCTTCCTCCGGGAAAAGGGGGCGGAGGCCGCGCTCAGGGAAAAGGAGTTAGGAGAGGCTTTCCGAAGATATTCCACCCAGGAGGAGCGGCGGATCTTTCGGCGTTTCTTCGCTTCCCGAGAGGGGCTGCCCCCGGAGTGGGAGGAAGAGACTTCTTCCCCCCAAGAGAATGCCTCTTTTCCGGAGAATCTGCCGGGGGTGGAGCTTTTTTAGATTGATTTAAAATCCTTGGGGCGTAACTGAAGCGTTGCTGCGGAAAGGAGCGGTATGGCGGTGAGAATACAACGAGAGGAACGCGCGGAGGGCCTGAAGGTGCGGATCGAAGGGGCTCTTTCCATCTACGAGGTGGCCCGCTGCAAAGAGGAGCTTCTGGAATGCCTGGACGGCGAAGGGGCTTTGGAAATCGACTTGGGAGGTCTTGAGGAGTGCGATCTTCCGGGATTGCAGCTCCTTTTGGGATGCCGTAAAAGCGGATTGCAACGGGGAAAAAAGGTGTGTTTTACGAATGTTCCTTCTCCGGTGCGGAGCGTGGCGGAGAATGCGGGGGTTCCGGAGAAGATTTTTTTGTAGGGTTTCCTCTTCCGGGGAAATCGCAAAACCCAGGTCATTCGCGAGTATTTTCATAAAATGCAAGAAACGCAAGAGAAGGTAAGGGGGGGTTGCAATGGGCAAAACCATTATGACTGCGGATGATTCCACCAGCGTACGGCAGATGATTTCCATGACCCTCAAGGGGGCGGGATACGACGTAATCGAGGCGAAAGACGGCAAGGAGGCCCTGGGCAAACTTCAGGGATTCCGGGTGGACATGCTGATTACGGATCTCAACATGCCCAACATGAACGGTATCGAATTGGTAAGGGAAGTTCGGGGACTCTCGCAATACCGATTTATTCCCATCATCATGCTGACCACGGAATCCCAGGATGCGAGAAAACAGGAGGGAAAGGCCGCGGGGGCCACGGGATGGATCGTGAAACCCTTCAAGCCGGATCAGCTTATTACGGTGGTGAAAAAAGTTCTCAAATGAAGGAACTATCCAGGGTGCAAGAAGGGAGAACCCCCATGGCACGAACCATTCTGCTTGTGGAAGACGCTCCGAGTTCGCGCAAAATGATTGGCTTTACTCTCACCGAGGCGGGATACGAGGTAGTGGCGGTGGAGGACGGCAAAAAGGCCTTGGAAAAGCTCGCAACTCTCCGGGTGGACCTGTTGATCACGGACCTTCACATGCCCCGCATGGATGGATTCGCCTTCGTTCGGGAGGTTCGCCAAGGCTCCCGTTCCCGGAACCTTCCGATCATCATGCTTACCTCGGATTCCACGGATTCCGTAAAGGAGGAGGGAAAGGCTCTCGGGATCGGCGCCTGGGTGGCCAAGCCCTACAGAGCGGAAACGCTTCTGGAGCTTGTGGAAAAGGTGCTGCGTCGGCATTCCGGAAACTAAATTCCAGATGGAGGAGCTGTTTCCATGGATATAGAACGAGAAGCGTACAAAGAGGAAGCTTCGGAACTTCTTCTGGAATTGGAAGAAGGGCTTATTGATCTCGAGGAGAGTCCCGAGGATCGGGGAGCGGTGGATAGGGTTTTCCGGTGCATGCACACCCTCAAAGGGTCCGGTGCCATGTTCGGCTTTACGGAGATCGCCGAATTTACCCATGAAATCGAAACCCTCTACGACCTGGTTCGGGAGGGGGAATTGCGGGTAACTAGGGAACTCGTGGATTATACCCTTGCGGCGAAGGATCTTATTCGGGAAATGGTGCGGGAAAATCCCGTGGACCCCTGCGTGAAGGAGAAGGTTCTGGCGGGGTTCCGGAGCCTTCTCGGAGAAAAGAAGGCTTTCGAAGAAACCGAAGAACACCGGAAGGAAATGGAAAGGAACTCCGAGGACGAGGTTCTCCGGGGGGGAGAAAAGCAGATTTCCCGAACCTACCGCATCCGATTCCGTCCGGTTCCGGAGCTTTTCGCTTCGGGGACCAATCCCGTTCTCCTTCTGGAGGAGTTGGGAGCTTTGGGGTTCTGCCATGCGGTGCCCCATGTGGATGCAATTCCTCCTCTGGAAAAGATGAACCCCGAGCACTGCTATCTCTACTGGGATATCCTTCTTACCACCCCTGAAGAGATCAACGCCCTTCGGGACGTCTTTATCTTCGTGGAAGATCTGTGCGAACTCAAGATTGACGTGGTGGACGAGGAGGACGAGCTGGAGCTGGAAACCGAGGAGGATTACAAAAAACTCGGGGAAATTCTTCTGGAGCGGGGAGATGTGGATATGGAGGCCCTTCGTAAGGCCCTATCCTCCCAGAAACGGCTCGGAGAAATTCTTCAGGAAACGGGCTTCGTAAGCCCCCATGCGGTGGAATCCGCCCTGGCGGAGCAGCAGCATGTCAAAGAGATGCGCCAGAAGCGCCGGGCGGAAAACCTCAACGCCAGCGTTCGGGTGGGGGCGGATAAGCTGGATACCCTGGTGGATCTGGTGGGAGAGCTGGTAACGGTACAGGCCCGGCTCAGCCAGAAGGCGGGGCTGGATAACGATCCGGATCTTCTGGACATCGCGGAAAACGTGGAGCACCTCACCGCGGAGCTGCGGGACAACACCATGGGGCTCCGGATGATTCCCATCGGCACCACCTTCAATCGGTTCAAGCGCCTTGTGCGGGACCTTTCCAACGAGCTGGGAAAGGACGTGATGCTCACCACCGAGGGGGGAGAGACGGAGCTGGATAAGATCGTTATCGAACGCCTGAACGATCCTCTTACCCACGTTATCCGCAACTCCATCGATCACGGCATCGAACCCGCCTCGGTCCGCGCGAAGACGGGCAAATCCCCCCGGGGCAGGGTGCACCTTTCGGCGGTACACGTGGGGGCCAACGTGCTCATCAAGATCGCGGACGACGGAGGAGGATTGGATGCCCAGGCCATCCGGGCCAAGGCGGTGGAGAAGGGGCTTCTCGCGCCCCAGACGGAGCTTCCGGAGAACGAAATTTTCGCTCTCATCTTCGAACCGGGTTTTTCCACCGCCCGGGAAGTGTCCGACGTATCCGGCCGGGGAGTGGGCATGGACGTGGTGAAGCGGGTGGTGGACTCCCTTCGGGGGTCCGTGGAGATCGAATCCCGCAGGAACGAAGGCACCACCATCATTCTCAAGCTCCCTCTCACTCTGGCCATCATCGACGGGCTTCTGGTGCGGGTGGAGGATACGAACTTCGTCTTTCCCCTGGCCAGCGTGGAGGAGTGTCTGGAACTCCACCAGGGAGATATCCAGGGGAGTCGGCACACCATCGAGGTTAGGGGAGAACTGGTACCCTTCGTGCGCCTTCGGGGGCTTTTCGAGATGCGGGGAGAGCGTCCCAAGATCGAACAGATCGTGGTTACCGAGGTGGAAGGGAACAGTATCGGCTTCGTGGTGGATGAAATCGTGGGAAAGCACCAAACCGTCATCAAGCGGCTGGGCAAGGCTTACGAAAAGGCCCGGTGTTTTTCCGGCGCCACCATTCTGGCGGACGGCCGGGTGGCCCTGATTCTGGATATTCAGGGATTGTCCCAGGTGGCGCTCCAGGAAGAAAGAAAACTCTGATCCATGGCCTTCACCTACTTTTTCCGGGATATGCAGACCTTGGAAATGATCCGGGAACACGTTCTTCCCGCTCTGCGGACCCGGCGGTATATTCGTATATGGGATGCGGGATGCGCCATGGGACCCGAACCCTATTCCCTTTCCATCATCTTTCGGGAAAATATGGGATCCATGATCTTCCGCAATCTCCGCATTCATGCCACGGATATCGACGAAAGCGGATCCTTCGGGGAGGTTATTCAGGAGGGAATCTATCCGGAGGAACAGGTAAAACGGATTCCCCAGGAGATCCTCTCCCGGTACTTTCAGGAACATGGGGAAAAGCCCGGATTTTTCAGGATCGCCGAGGAAATTCGCAAAAGCGTCTCCTACGAGACCCACGATCTTCTGAGCTTCGAGCCCGTGCGGAGGGATTTCGGCCTTGTGCTCTGCAAGAACGTGCTGCTCCACTTCAAGGAGCCCCAGCGGATCCGGGTGCTCCGCATGTTCCACCAGGCTTTGCAGGAAGGAGGATTTCTTGTCATGGAGCAGACCCAGAAAATGCCTCGGGAGCTTGAGCATTTGTGGGAGCCCCTGGTCTCCAACGCTCAGGTATTTCGGAAAATTTCCTGACGCGAGATCAAGACGATGAAAATTCTCAATCTGGCGGAGAAAAACGGAGTCTACAGTTCCAACGTCTATCTCGTGCTGGGAAGCTGGAACGCCCTCCGAGACGTGAACACCCTGGTGGACGTGGGGCGGGATCCCTCCCTCTTCGGGCGTCTCGACCAGGCCTCCACGGGGGTGGGGAAAAAACGGGTGGAGCAGGTGGTTCTCACCCACGGCCATTACGATCACGCGGGCAATCTCTCTCTGGTGCGGGAGCACTATTCTCCGGTGGTGCACGCCTTTTCCGCCTCTCTGGAGGGGGTGGACCATTTTCTGGAAGACGGAGAGGAACTCCGGCTGGGAGATCGTACGTTCGAGGTTCTCCATATTCCCGGTCACAGCTACGATTCCATCTGTCTCTACTGTCGGGAGGAGGAAGTGCTCTTTTCGGGGGATACCACCCTCTGCATCCAGACCCCCGAAGGAAGTTACGAGATGGGATATGCGCTGGGGCTGGAAAAGCTCTGCCGCCGGAATATCCGGGGGATCTATCCCGGCCACGGGGATCCCATTTTTCGGAATTACAACGAGGTTCTTCGCCATACCCTGCGTAACGTACTCTGTTCCATGCGGAAAGAAGATCCTTCCCCTGTTCAGATTTGGGAGAACTTCGATCCGAGAAAGGAGCTTCCATGAAGATTACCATTCTCAACAACAAGGGGGGCACCGGGAAAACCACCACCTCGGTGAATCTCGGAGCAGCCCTGGCGGCTTCGGGGTATCGGGTGCTTCTGGTGGATATGGATTCCCAGGCTTCCGCCTCCCTCTCCCTCGGGGTGGGAAGAAACGAACTTTCTCCCTCCACGGCGGACCTGCTCTTCGATCTCGAGGATCCCCGGGAGATTCTTCGGGAGTCCGGGGTTCCCTGGCTGGATCTCATTACGGGAGAGATGAATCTGGCCAGCTCGGACATGATTCTGGCGGAAATTTCCGGAAGAGAGCTGCGTCTCACCCGGGCCTTGAAGGGCATGGACGAGCGGTACGACTTCATTCTCTTCGACTGTCCCCCCTCGCTTTCGCTGCTCAGCATCAACGCCCTCATGGCGTCGGAATATTATCTCATTCCCGTGTCCGCAGAGTATCTCGCCCTGGAGGGTCTTATAAGCCTCATGGAAGGCATTGACCGGCTTGAACGGGGCATGGAGCTTCAAGCCCGGCTTTTGGGAATTCTTCTCACCTCCATGAGCCATTCTGTGACCCGCAAAAAGATCAATCGGGAGATTGCGGAGCTCATTCGGGAACATTACGGCGAAGGGGTTTTCGAAACCGAAATTCCCAGGGATGTGCGGCTGGAGGAGGCTCCGGCCTACGGAAAAACGGTATTTCAGCATGCTCCCCGTTCCCGGGGGGCTCGGGGATATGCGAAGTTTGCGGAAGAGCTGCTGCAGCGTTGCGGTATTCGGAAAAACGCCTGATGCCGTAAAGGTTTATCGGCTCCGGCGAAAAAAAACCGGAATCCGCGAGCGAATGAGAATCGCGCTGTATCCATAGCATCCAGGAGATCTGCTTAAGGAGGACGAGAACCATGGGAAAGAAGATTTCGCGGGATATCTTTCAAAGCTCCGCTTCTGCCGGAGGAAGGCTGAAAGAAAAAGAGGAACTCTACGAGCCCCTCCGTGAAGGCCCCGGAATGCCCGAGGAGAGCGACGCAAGCCCGGAACTGGTGGCGGCGGTGGAGGAGCTTGTAGGAGCCGCTGTGGCGGGAAGGCTCGATGCCCGGGGAGATGCGGAGGCCTTCGAGGGAAACGACCGGAAGATCATAGAAGGAATCAACCAGGTCCTGGATGCGGTGATCGGCCCCTTGAACGTCACCGCGGAGTACGTGGACCGGATCAGCAAGGGAGACATTCCCGCGAAGATCACCGACGAGTACAAGGGGGACTTCAACGAAATCAAGAACAATCTCAACCAGTGCATCGATGCGGTACATGCGTTGATAACGGATGCCAACACGCTCTCTCGGGCCGCCGTGGAGGGTCGCCTCGACACCCGGGCGGATGCCTCCCGGCATCAGGGAGATTTCCGGGCCATCGTGCAGGGAGTGAACGACACCCTGGATGCGGTGATCGGCCCCTTGAACGTCACCGCGGAGTACGTGGACCGGATCAGCAAGGGAGACATTCCCGCGAAGATCACCGACGAGTACAAGGGGGACTTCAACGAAATCAAGAACAACCTCAACCAGTGCATCGATGCGGTACATGCGTTGATAACGGATGCCAACACGCTCTCTCGGGCCGCCGTGGAGGGTCGCCTCGACACCCGGGCGGATGCCTCCCGGCATCAGGGAGATTTCCGGGCCATCGTGCAGGGAGTGAACGACACCCTGGATGCGGTGATCGGCCCCTTGAACGTCACCGCGGAGTACGTGGACCGGATCAGCAAGGGAGACATTCCCGCGAAGATCACCGACGAGTACAAGGGGGACTTCAACGAAATCAAGAACAACCTCAACCAGTGCATCGATGCGGTACATGCGTTGATAACGGATGCCAACACGCTCTCTCGGGCCGCCGTGGAGGGTCGCCTCGACACCCGGGCGGATGCCTCCCGGCATCAGGGAGATTTCCGGGCCATCGTGCAGGGAGTGAACGATACCCTGGATGCGGTGATCGGCCCCTTGAACGTCACCGCGGAGTACGTGGACCGGATCAGCAAGGGAGACATTCCCGCGAAGATCACCGACGAGTACAAGGGGGACTTCAACGAAATCAAGAACAACCTCAACCAGCTCATCGACGCGCTGAACAAAATTACCGAAGTGGCCCAGAAGCTTTCCGTGGGGAACATCAACGTGGAGGTGGAAAAGCGATCCGGCCAGGACGTGCTTCTCGAAAGTATCCAGAAAGTGATCGCCAACAACCGGCACGATGCGGAAAACGTGCAGCTCATGTCCCAGGGGCGGCTGGATCTGGATATTCACGTCATGTCCCAGGATGACATGATGGCCCAAAGCTGCGTGATTCTCCGGGATACCCTCAAAGCCCTCATGGAGGAAATGCGGCACATGTACGAAGAGCACAACAAGGGAGATATCGACGTAATCCTTCCGGCGGAGAAATTCCAGGGGGCCTATCGGGAGATGGCCCAGGGGATCAACGATATGGTGAACGGTCATATCGCCGTCAAAAAGAAGGCCATGGCCTGCGTAAAGGAGTTCGGAGAGGGCAACTTCGACGCCCCCCTGGAGCAGTTCCCCGGAAAGAAAGCCTTTATCAACGATACCGTGGAGCAGGTGCGGCGAAATCTGAAGGCCCTCATTCAGGATGCGAAAACGCTCGCCCAGGCCGCCGTGGAGGGCCGCCTCGACACCCGGGCGGATGCCTCCCGGCATCAGGGAGATTTCCGGGCCATTGTGCAGGGAGTGAACGATACCCTGGATGCGGTGATCGGCCCCTTGAACGTGGCCGCGGAGTACGTGGACCGCATCAGCAAGGGAGACATTCCCGGCAAGATCACCGACGAGTACAAGGGAGACTTCAACGAGATCAAGAACAATATCAATCAGCTTATCGACGCCATGAACGCGGTTACCCGCATGGCCCAGGAGATCGCTCGGGGAAACCTCATGATCAAGGTGGAGAAGCGCTCCGAGAGGGACGAGCTTATGATCGCCCTGGCGAATATGGTGGAGGATCTCACCAAGATCGCCGGAAATCTTCAGGATGCCGCGGAATACGTGGCGGGAGGAAGCGAGCAGATCAGTTCCGGAAGCCAGCAGATGAGCCAGGGGGCTACGGAAGCTTCCGCCAGCGTGGAGGAGATTTCCAGTTCCATGGAGCAGATGACCTCCACGGTAAGTCAGAATGCGGATAACGCCCGGGAAACCGCGGCGATTGCCGAAAAATCCGCCCGGGATGCCCAGGAGGGCGGGGCTTCCGTCATGGATACGGTGAAGGCCATGAAGGCCATTGCGGAAAAGATCGGTATTATCGAGGACATCGCCCGGCAGACCAATATGCTTTCTCTGAACGCCGCCATCGAAGCGGCTCGGGCGGGAGATGCCGGAAAGGGATTCGCCGTGGTGGCCGCGGAGGTGCGGAAGCTGGCGGAACGCAGCCAGACCGCGGCGAAGGAGATCATCGGTCTTTCCAGCACCAGCGTGGACGTGGCGGAAAAGGCGGGAAAACTCATCGAAGATATCGTGCCGGGAATTCAGAAAACTGCGGAACTCGTTCAGGAGATCAACGCCTCCAGCGCGGAGCAGGCGGACGGCATCAAGCAGGTCACCAAGGCCATCGAACAGCTCGATCAGGTGGTGCAGCAGAACGCCAGCGCCACCGAGGAAATGTCCTCCACCAGCGAGGAATTGGCGGCCCAGGCGGAACAGCTTCGGGAGGCCGCGGCGTTCTTCAGAATCGAAACCCTTCGGGATAGAAACGGCGGAGCCCCTCGGAAGAACCGGGAAAGAACTCCCGGAAATGCGCGAGCCCCCAAGGCTTCCCGGGGAGTTTCCGGCAAGCGGAGCGGCGTCTCCTCGGGAGGAGTTCACCTCGACATGGGGGATGCGGAAGATAGCGAATTCGAGCGCTATTAGAATGGACCTGGCCGGAAATTTCTGAAACGGGAGGGGTGTACCATGAGTGCCGAAGAAATGGCGGAAAGCGCCGCAGGAAAAAATCAGTATTTTACCTTCATTCTCGGGGATGAGGTTTTTGCCCTGGAAATCGGAAAGGTTCGGGAGGTTCTGGAGTATACCACCATTACCAAGGTTCCTCGAATGCCCGAATTTATGCGAGGCGTTATCAACCTGCGGGGCAACGTGGTGCCCGTAATCGATCTGCGCTATAAACTGGGCATGGGTACCGTCACCCGTACGGTGGATACCTGCATCATCATCGTGGAAATCATGATAGACGGAGAGCTTATTCCCATGGGAGCCCTGGCGGATTCGGTAAAGGAAGTTACCGAGCTCGATCCGGACCAGATCTCGCCTCCTCCCAAAATGGGCATTCAGGTGGATAACCGATTTATTCGGGGCATGGGAAAGCAGGGAGAAAAGTTTCTCATCATTCTGGATATCGAAAAGGTTTTTACCACCGACGAGTGCGAGGTGCTTCAGCGGAGCGGCGAGGAACCTCCTTCCGCCGTTGCCGAGGAGATCCTTCCCGGCCCCCGGTAGTTTTTTTCCGAAAAGGGGCTTTGCGAAAAAATTGTTTTCGGGGAGGCCTACGGTAGCTTCCCCGGTTTTTCCCTTTTCTACTTTCATAAAATGAATTCCGGAGGTGTTCCCGGAAATGAGGGATATGCGAGATCCCTTCATGACGGTCATGGGGGATGCGGAGTTTTGGCGGTTTCGGGATTTGATATACCATCAGTGCGGCATTCATCTCACTTCCATTAAAAAAACCATGCTCACCTCGAGACTCCGCAAGCGGATACGGGCTTTGGGGATCGCTTCCTTCGAGGAGTATTACGCTTACGTCACCCATTCGAGAGAAAGTTCCCGGGAGCTTCTGCACATGCTCGATGCGGTGACCACCAATAAAACCGACTTTTTCCGGGAATCCGCGCATTTCGACTATCTCCTCAATGCGGTGTTTCCGGAATTTCTCGAAGAGGGACGATGGAAAAAAGGAAAAAAAATCAATCTCTGGAGTGCTGCATGCTCCACCGGAGAGGAGCCCTATTCCATCGCCATGGTAGCCGCCCATTTCGCCTCCTGCCGCTCAGGAGGAGATTTTTCCCTCCTCGCTTCGGATCTTTCCACCCGGGTTCTGGAGACCGCCCGGCGGGGCATCTACAGGGAAGAGACGGTGCGTCCGGTTCCCCAGCATCTGCGGCGGGCCTATCTCATGCGGGGTATCGGTTCCAGGGCGGGATACTGCCGGGTGGTGCCGGAGCTTCGAAGGCAGGTGTCCTTTCGCCGGATCAATCTCAACTCCCGGGAGGTCCGGGAAGTGAGAGTTCCCATGGATATCATCTTCTGCAGAAACGTGGTGATCTACTTCGACAGGGAAACTCAAAAGAAGCTTTTCGAGGAACTTTACCATTGCCTTCTTCCCGGAGGATATCTCTTTATCGGCCATTCCGAAACCCTCCACGGCATCAGCGATCGTTTCGAATCCGTGGCGGGTGCAACCTACCGGAAACCCTCATGAGATATTTCGGAAGACGTTCTTTGTAAAACCGCTTTAGAGCGGGTTTTTTCAGAAAGTATCTACCTTGCGGAAAGGTTCGTGATGCCTCATGGGTGAAAAAATCAGCGTGCTCGTCGTGGACGATTCCGCGGTGGTCCGCAGAACTCTCAAGGATCTTCTGGAGTCGGATCCCTCTCTCGAAGTCATGGGAACCGCCGGAGATCCCTACGTGGCGGCGGAGATGATGAAGGAGAAGGTTCCCCGGGTCATCACCCTGGACATCGAGATGCCCCGGATGGACGGATTGACCTTTCTTCAGAAGATCATGACCCAGCACCCCATGCCGGTCATCATCTGTTCCAGCATGGCCGAGAGAGGTTCGGAAAACGCTCTTCGGGCCATGGAATACGGAGCGGTGGATATTATCGAAAAGCCCAAGATCGGCACCCGGGAGTTTCTTCAGGAATCGAAAATCCGGATTTGCGATGCCGTGAAGGCCGCGGCCCGGGCGAGACTTCAGCCCTTCCGGGGCAGCCTGCGGGTGGAGCGAAAGCTTTCGGCGGATGCGGTTCTGGAAAAGGCCTCCCGAACCCAGGCCATTCAGACCACCGAAAAGATCGTGGCCGTGGGAGCCTCCACGGGAGGTACCGAGGCGCTTCGGGTCTTCCTGGAGGGACTACCCGGAGATTGTCCGGGTATCGTCATCGTTCAGCACATGCCGGAAAACTTTACCCGGGCCTTCGCGAACCGGCTGAATCAGATCTGCGCCATGGAAATCAAGGAGGCCGCCCAGGGAGATTCGGTTCTTCGGGGGCGGGCTCTCATCGCTCCGGGAAACCGACATCTTCTGTTGAAGCGGAGCGGAGCCAAATATTACGTGGACATAAAGGATGGGCCCCTGGTCTCCCGGCACCGTCCTTCGGTGGACGTACTCTTTCGCTCCGTGGCCCGCTATGCCGGAGCCAATGCGGTGGGGGTCATCATGACGGGTATGGGAGACGACGGAGCCAGGGGCATGCAGGAGATGAAGGAAGCCGGAGCCGGTACCGTAGCCCAGGACGAGGCCTCCTCGGTGGTTTTCGGCATGCCCCAGGAGGCCATTAAGCTGGGCTGCGTGGATAAAATCCTCTCTCTGGAGGCCATCGCTCCGGAGGTGCTGCGCCGGTGCCGGAACTGATGAAAAAGGAAGTCCACCTTTCCATCGGGGAATACTGGGCCAGCCGGGAACCCGCGGTTATCGGCACGCTTCTCGGCTCCTGCGTGGGGGTGTGCCTTTTCGATCCCTTTCTCCGCATGGGGGGGATGAATCATATCCTTCTTCCCGGAAAGGCGGATATGCACGTCTTCGACGACGTGGCCCGGTACGGCGTAAACGCCATGGAACTTCTCATCAACCGGATCCTCGATTTTGGAGGAGCCCGGGGCCGTTTGGTGGCCAAGGTTTTCGGCGGTGCCCAGGTGCTCCCCGCTCTTTCCAGAGGAGGAATGAAAATGGGGGAGGCCAACGTGGCCTTCGTCTTCGATTTTCTGGAAAAGGAAGATATTCCCGTCATCAACAGCGACGTGGGAGGAAGGGACCCCCGAAAAATTTATTTTCATACCGATACCAACGAGGTCTTTCTCCGGAAGATTCCTTCCCAAATCCACTACCGGGAGGAAAAACGCAGGGCTCCTCTGGTGAAGAAGGCGGTTTCCGAGGCCGGAGAAATTACCCTCTTCGATTGGCCTCGCTCCGGGGAGGAGAATTAGTCCATGGAAGATCGGGAGAAAAGAAGGTTTTCCGGAGAAGCCCCTCTTCGGGAAAATGCGGAAATGTTCTTCGACGAAGAGGGATTGCTCGAAAGGGTCGGAGGATCCCGGAAGATGGTTCGGATTCTTCTCGAAGAGTTTCTTCAAGAAATGTCCTGTTGGATGGAGGAACTCCAAAGGGCGGCGGAGGAAAAATCCTTTGAGGCGCTTCGGGAAGAAGCTCATAAAATCAAGGGGGCCGCGGGAAACATGGGGGCCCTCGGAATCGGAGAGGTCGCGAAGGCTCTGGAAAACGAAGGAGTTCGAAAGAATGGAGAGGAGCTGGAAAGGCTTCTTGGGGAACTGAAGACCCAGCTGGAGACGCTTCGAAGATATCGGGAAAAATGGGACCAAACGGAAGAATTTTCGGGGCGGGAGGAATGAATCCGTAGGCGAATGCGGGGTATTGGGCGGATAGAAACGGGGTGGCGTTCCATGAAGAACAGGAAGAAAAAGGAAGGATCTTTGCATGAGGAGGTCTTGCGGTATATTCCCGAGGTTACCTTCCGCATAGAGCAAAGCGAGGCCCTTCGGGAGAGCGAAGAGCGTTGGAGAGAGTATGTGGACAATGCTCCCTACGGGGTTTTCGTCACCGATATGGAGGGCCGTTATGTAGAAATTAATCCGGAGGCCCTCAGCATTACCGGCTATAGCCGGAAGGAGCTTCTCACCATGCGTATCGCAGATCTTCTTTCTCCCGAGGCGAAGCCTTTGGGGCTGGCCCATTTCCAGCGGCTTCAGCGAAAGGGATTTTCCTACGGGGAGCTTCCCTTCCGTACCAGGACGGGAGAAAAACGCTGGTGGTCGGTGCATGCCAAAAGGATCTCTTCGGAGAGAGCCATCGGATTTTGCGAGGATATTACGGAGCGCAAAAGGACGGAAGAGGAGCTGGAGAAGGAGCGAGAACGGCTGAATCTCGCTCTGAACGCGGCCAATGCGGGGCTTTGGGATTGGAATGTGGTTTCCGGAGAGGTCTACTTCGACCCCCGGTATTTCACCATGGCGGGGTACGAGGCGAACGCCTTTCCCCACAGCTTCGAGGAGTGGCGGCAACGGGTACATCCCCAGGATCTTTCCCGGTGCCTGGAGGCCATAGATTCCGTGTGCTCTTCCGAAAGGCTCCAGAGTTTCGATATGGATTTTCGCTTTCTCCGGGGAGACCGCGAGTGGATGTGGATCCGGGGTTACGGCAAGGTGGTGGAGCGAAGTCCCCAGGGAAAGGTAATCCGTATGGTGGGGTTTCATTTGGACAACACCACCCAAAAGGAGTTGGAGGATCTGCTCTATCAGGAGAGAGAGCGTTTTCGCACCACCCTCCTTTCCATAGGGGACGGCATTATCGCCACGAATCACAAGGGTATGGTGGTACTCATGAACCCCGTGGCGGAGCGCCTTACGGGATATGCCGCCCGAGAGGCCCGGGGAAGGCCTTTGAAAGAAATCTTCCGCGTGGAAAACGAGGAAACCCGGGAGAAAGTACGGGATCTTGCGGATCGGGTTCTCTCTTCGGGGGAGGTGGTGCATCTCGGCAATCACGTGGTGCTTCTGGGTAAAGAGGGAACGAGAATTTCCATCGAGGATAGCGCGGCTCCCATTCGCAACGTTCTGGGAGATCTTACGGGGGTCGTGGTGGTGTGCAGCGATGTGACGGAGCGAAAGGAACGGCAGCGGGAGATCGCCTATCTGAGCACCCACGATCAGCTTACGGGACTCCGGAACCGCAGAAGTATGGAAGAGGCTATGGAAAGGCTCGATACGAAGGAGCACTTGCCCCTGGGAATTATCGTGGCGGACGTGAACGGCCTCAAGCTCACCAACGACGCCTTCGGCTACGCCATGGGGGATCGTCTTCTTCAGGCTGCGGCGGGGGTGCTTGAAAGGGCCTGCGGCGAAGAGGGCGTGGTGGGGCGAATCGGAGGGGACGAGTTCGCGGTGCTCCTTCCCGGAGGAGATCTTCCGAAGGTGGAGGCCTGTGCAGAGAACATTCTCCGGGAGGCCGCCAAGGTGGATTTCGGAGAAACCGTTATTTTTTCCCTGGCCCTGGGATATGCGGTCAAGAAAGAGCAAAATGAAGATTTGGAAAAAATTCGGTTGCAGGCGGAAAATGCCCTGGGCACACATAAGCTGAAGTACGGAAAAATAATGCGAAGCCGGACGGTGGAACGGGTGCTTCATCACATCAACCTGCGCTACGATCGGGAACAGGTTCATACGGAGCAGGTGGCGAAGTACTCCGAGGCTTTATCCAGAGCGCTGGGTTACGACGAACATCGAGTGGAAATCGTCAAGGCCGCGGCGGTGCTGCACGATATCGGCAAGATCATGGTACCTCTGGAACTGCTGAACAAAAAGGAACCCCTTTCGGAAGAGGAGTTCGCTCTTATTCGGAAACATCCCGAAACGGGCTACCAGATTCTCCGGTCCGTGGAAGAATATGCGGGGCTCGCGGAATACGTGCTGTACCATCACGAGCGGTGGGACGGCAAAGGCTATCCCGAGGGATTGCGGGGAGGGCAGATTCCTGCGGTTTCCCGGATTATCTCCGTGGCGGATGCCTACGAGGCCATGACCGCCAACCGGCCTTACCAGAGGGCCAAAACCTCGGAAGAAGCGGTGGCGGAAATGCGGCGATGCGCGGGAACCCAGTTCGATCCTTGCCTGGTGGAGATTTTTCTGGAAAAAGTTCTCCTCTGAAACAGGCCCCTTCCATGCGTGCCGTTTCCGCCGTGCCGAAAAGGCTCCCTCCGAACCTTTGGGGAGGGAGCCTTTTCGGCTTTCGTTTTTTCGGGGAAATTACGTTCTTTCCTCGGGATCTTTCTTTTCGAAAAGCACCTCCCAGGGAAGCCCGTCCTGTTCTCCCGCGTCCAGCACCACGGAGGTGCGGGTTTTGCCGAACTTGCTCAGCTTGAGAAGAATGCTGTCCATGTGCTCCATGGAGACCGCCACCACGTGAAGCACGTAGTCGCAGTCTCCGGTAACTCTCCAGCAGTGGAGCACCTCGGGAAAGGCGGCGATTTCGTAAAACATTTTCGTGGCGGGATCCTTGAACTCCGTATGCATGCTCACGATGGCCCGCACGGGAAATCCCGCCTTGGCCACGTCGATGCGAGGGGAATATCCCTTGATGACTCCCGTCTCCTCCATGCGGGCGATACGCTCCGCCACGGTGGGGGGAGAGAGCCCCACCACCTTGGCGATGCTCCGGAAGGAGCTTCGGCAGTTTTCCTGGAGAGCCTTGAGAATGCTGATGTTTTCCCGTCCCGGCCCCTTGTTTTCTCCTCTCGAAGAGGTCATAGATATTTCTCCTTTCAATCAAAATAATTCAAAGTCCTTTTTCTTACAAAAAACGCCTTTCTCAAATAAAATCAGATATTTTTTATAAAAAAATGGTCTGAAAATTTTCGTTCGAAATATGGAATTCTCCCATTTCATGATAGCATAAAAAGCGCTCCAAAGTATTTTATAACGTTCCATTTCTTTTGACAAAGAGGGGGTTTTTTGCAGATGTTTTTCTCCTATCAGGAGCTTGAGAGTTACGTACACGACAATCATGTGGCCATGCTGGATTTCAAGGTTACCGAGCTCGGAGGAAAGTGGCGGCATCTTACCATTCCCGCTTCCCGGCTTTCGGAGAAGATCTTCGAAAAGGGCTTCGGTTTCGACGGTTCCAATTACGGGTACGCGAAAATCGAGCAGAGCGACATGGTGTTTCTTCCCGATCTTACCACGGCTTTCCTCGATCCCTTCTGGGATCGTAAAACCCTTGCCTTTCTGGGCACGGTACACGCCATTACCGAAAAGGGTTTCGTTCCCTACGGAGGAGATTCCCGGCGGGTTCTCGCTTCGGCCCTGGGCTACATGAGAAGGAGCGGCTTGGCGGATACCTTCATGGTGGGGCCGGAGTACGAATTTCATCTCTTCGACCACGTGGCCTATACCAACGACATGCAGTTTTCCTTCTTCGAGGTGGATTCCTATCAGGCCCATTGGCGCACGGGGGACCAAGAGGACAATCCGGGTTTCAAGGTGCCTATCAAAAAAGGATACCATCTGGATGCTCCGGCGGACGTGAACCGGGATTTGCGTTCCACCATGGCGGAAATTCTGGGGGATCTCGGCATTCCCGTGAAGTATCATCATCACGAGGTGGGAGGCCCCGGGCAGCACGAGATCGAGCTGGAGATCGACGAGGCTTTTAAACTTGCGGATGCCACCATGCTCTCCAAGTACGTCATCAAAAACGCCGCGGTGCGACACGGAAAGACCGCCACCTTCATGCCCAAACCCCTGCACGGAGAGGCGGGAAACGGCATGCACGTGCACATGCAGCTCTGGAAGGATGGGCAATCTCTCTTTGCGGGGCCCGACAGCAACTATGCGGGGCTTTCGGATCTGGCGCTTCACTTCATGGGAGGCATTCTGGTTCATACTACCGCCCTTGCGGCCCTGGCGAGCCCTTCCACGAACTCCTACAAACGCCTGGTGCGGGGGTACGAAGCTCCTATCGGCATCGGTTTCGCCACCTCCAACCGTTCCGCGGTGCTCCGGGTTCCGGGGTATGCCAAATCTCCCTCATCCCGGCGATTCGAGTTCCGTTCCTCCGATGCCGCCGCCAATCCCTATCTTCTCTTCGCCGCCCTTCTTATGGCGGGAATGGACGGCATAGCCAAAAAGATCGATCCTCTCAAAGAAGGGTTCGGGCCTCTGGAGAAGAACTTTTACGAACTGAAGGATACCGACATAAAGCTCCTTCCCGCCTCTCTGGAAGAGGCCCTGGAGGAACTCGAAAGAGACCACGCTTTTCTCACGGAATCCGGAGTCTTTACCGAAAGCCTTCTGGAGAACTGGAAAATCCTCAAATCCCGTGAATGCAGCCATATTCGGGAACTTCCCACCCCGGGAGAGTACGCCCTCTATTACGATTGCTAAAAGTTCCGGAAAAAACCGCTTGGGGTTGAGGGATTTTCAAGCAACCCGGGCATAGCGAAGATACATCGATGGGAGAACTCCTTCGAAGGAGCCTCCCTTTTTTCTTGTTTTTTAGAGCTTGTTTCTCCGGAAACTCCATGCTATGGTTCCCAGGGAAAGCTTCTGATTGTATGAAATATTTTTAAACGAGGAAGGTCGTCATGAAAAAAAATCTCTTTTTTCCCCGAAAGGAAAAATCTTTGTCCAAGGAACTTTTCGGTGCCCTGGGAGTGCTTCTTGCGGCCTGTACCTGGGGTGCCATCGGTCCCGCCATGCGGGAAGCCCTGGCCTTGGGAGTTACCCCCGTGCAGGTTACCCTTATTCGGGCGGTAGGGTCCACTCTGGTGGTGGGGTTCTGGCTTCTCTGCACCAATCCCTCCAAGCTCGGATGTCCCTTGAAGGAACTTCCCTTTCGGATGCTCAACGGCCTTTTCGGGGTGGTGGGAATTTTTCTTCTCACCAACATCGGGCTGGTGCGTATACCCGTGGGTTTCGCCACCATCCTTTTCTACACCGCCCCTTTCTGGGTGCTGGTGCTGGAGTTTCTCTTCTTTCATCAGCCCCTTTCGAAAATTCAGCTTGCCGCTCTGGTTCTGGCCTTCGGAGGAGTATGGGTGGCGGTGGGCCGCAATCTGGGAGGTTCCGGAGATTTTCTCGGAGTGGGGGTGATGCTCCTCTCGGGGTTTTCCTACGCCGCGTATCTCCTCAACGGACGATACGGCTCGGGAGGCCGGGATCCCCTGGGAAACTATTTTTCCACCTATCTCTGGGGGGCCCTTTTCGTATGGATCATCGCACAATATACCGGATCTTCCGGCCCCTTGCCTTCCTTTTCCTGGCGCCTTCTGGGGGTGCTTTCCTATCTGGTGCTGGTGAACACCGTACTCGCTTACGCCTTGGTGCAGTTCAGCCTCCGGCATCTTACGGGAGGAGTGGCCTCCATTCTTTCCATGTCCGAAATCGCCTTCGCCATCTTCTGGGGTATGATACTGTTGCAGCAGATTCCATCGTTTACCACCCTTACGGGGGGCCTTTTAATCGTGGGGGGCATTCTGCTGATTCTCCTCGAACAATCCCGAAATAAAGGAGGCTGTGTATCGTCATGAAGAAAACGAGAAAAATCTCGGGAATGAAGCAATACGCCGTGCGGGGCCTTTGGGGGGGTCTTCTGGCTTGCCTCGCTCTCTTTCCGGGATGCGGTACCCACAGGGACGATTCGAACTACGCCGCCGCCATCCGGGAGGGTCGGGAAGCGGTGCGGGAGGTTATGGAGGAGATCGGGGCCCCCTCGGTTTCGGTGGCCCTGGTGGACGGAGAGAAGGTTATCTGGTCCGAGGCCTTCGGCACCGCGGATAGGGAGGCGGGCCTTGCGGCCACTACGGAAACCCTCTACGGAGCCTGCTCCGTCAGCAAGATGATCGCCGCCGTGGGAGGAATGATTCTGGTGGATTCGGGAAAGATTTCCCTGGACGAACCGATTACCACCTATCTTCCGGATTTTGCCATGCCCCTGGACGAGCGGTATCGGAATATCACCGTGCGGATGCTGTTGAACCACTCCTCGGGGCTTCCGGGATACGAACCGGGCTCCGTCACCTCAGCTCCCTTTCCCGGATATGCCGCTCGCATGCTGGAGGATATGGTCTATCAGCGTCTTATCTACGAACCCGGAACCATCAGCGCCTACAACAACGAAGGCTTCACCATGGTGGAAAATCTGATCCGGGCGGTGACCGGAAAGAGCTATCCGGACTTCGTTCGAGAAAAAATATTGGAGCCCCTGGGAATGAACACCAGCCAGTTCCAGAACGTGCCCCTTCCCGAGGAATCCTGCGCCCGGGCCTACAACGGAGAAGATGTATGGCCCCTCTACTCCTTCAACGTCTACGCCTCGGGAGGACTCTTCTGCACCGCCGAGGAGCTTGCCCGGCTGGCCGCCATGTTTCTCAACCGGGGAGTTTACGGTGCCAACCGGATTCTTTCGGAGGAGTCCCTGGCCGCCATGGGGGAGGATCAGCGGCTTGGGACCTTCGATCCCGTACCCTGCGAGGAGAGCCGTTTCGGCCTGGGATGGGATACCGTGGCTCAGCCGGGGCTGGGAGCCGTGGGGATTACGGCTTGGCAGAAGGCGGGGGATATTCCGGGCATGTACGGAACCATTCTGGTGGTACTCCCCGAGGAGAAGCTGGGGGTGGTGGTTTTCGGAGCCGCGGGATCCATGGAGAACACCTTCGCCTCTTCCCATGCCATGAAGATCGCCAACCGGATTCTTCTTCGGGCCCTGGTGGAGCGGGGACGGCTTTCGAAGATGCCCGAGCCCCTTTCCACGGATCCTCTGCCGATCCTGACGGTGCCTCCGGAGGATCAGGCGATCTATCCCGGGGTGTACGCTTCCTCTTTCGGCGTCTGCCGTTTGGACTACGGAGCGGACCATTCTCTTTCCCTCCACGGGTTCGACGGCACCGACTGGGCCCCCCTCTACGAGAACTTTCAACTGCGCAGCGACGGCTGGTACGCGGGGGAGGGTGATCCCGTTACCGCTTTGAAACTTCTCACCGCTTCGGATCGCCGGTATGTGGCCCTTCGGCGGCCAGGGGTATCTCCCCATTACAGCTTCTCCGTTCTGATAGGAGAGAGACTGGAGGATAACAAGCCTTCCTTTTCCGCAGCCTGGGAGGCCCGGCTTCGGGAAACCTGGTTACCGGTAAACAAGGATCTTTCCCTGCTCTATCCCGAAAAGGACGACGCTCCGGGCTTTCGGCTGAACGCCATTCCCGATTTGGAGGGCTATCTTCGGGGAAATCAGATTCTGGCCGATATGAACCCTCCATCGGAGGGGAGGCTGGACGGCAAATTTCTGATCGTTCCGGACAACGTGCGGGGCATGGAGGATGCGGCCATGGAGATTTGGAACGCCCAGGAATGGCTCCGCCTCGGGAGCTATCTCTACCGCCCCTTCTCGGGAGTACCTATGCTGGAGGAGGGAGAAACCGTGATTTCCATGGGAGAGCAGGGTTTCGGAGAATGGTTCCGGCTTCCTTCCTCGGGCACGCTTTCCATCGAGGGTTCCGGCTCCTGGTTCCTTTACGACGGTGAGGGAAAGGAGATCGTTTCGGGAACGGGAG
Source organism: uncultured Aminiphilus sp. (assembly GCA_963666395.2). GTDB lineage: Bacteria > Synergistota > Synergistia > Synergistales > Aminiphilaceae > DAIPKP01. The sequence goes on along the minus strand of CAXXQU010000001.1, from coordinate 2,790,707 downwards.
AGCACATCTTCGAGCTTGCCGATGCGGGAGCGGCCTATCTGTTCCTCTACGGCAAAGGGGGAACGGAAACGGTTCTCGACCTCTCGACACCGTAAACCCCGGCAGATTCGGAATCCCCTCTTTCCGGGTATCCCCGCATGCGGTGGTGCCCGGAGAGAGGGCGGAAAAGGAGAAACCCCGGCGTTACATATCCTCTTCGAAGGGTTTGCGGAAACGCTGGAGCCCATGCCAGCAACTTCGGCCCTTTTCCCAAAGCCACTCTCTCCAGGGTTTTTCCGGAGGGGTTTTCTCGAAACTTTCCAGATCCCTGCGGATTGCTTCGACTTCGGGAAAGAGAAGGGAGAAATCCCTTTCAAGTTCCTTCAGCGAGGACCTCTCGATAACCAGCTCCTGCTGAAGCTGCTTTCCCACGGCCTGGAGGAGAAGAAGAAAATCCTCCCGGGAAAAGAACTCCCGAATTCTGGAAAAAAGTTCATCCAGTTCCTCCCGTCGTCCGGGATCTTCGTAATGGGCCACGTAGTTTTGAAGGGCTTCCAAAGCGTCCCGGCGATCCTGAAGCCCCCCGCGATCTTCCGCAAGCAGCAAGTCCTCCGCCATAACGCCTCCCAGGGAGAGCAGAAAACGCCGGAGCCCCACGGGATCCGGCACGAGCACGGTACAGCGCCCCCGTTCTCCGGGGCGCCATTTCTCGCTTCCCGGAATCAGGGAGCACCGCTCCACCCTCATTCCCAGCAGCAGAGCCATTCCCAGATGTCCCGCCTCGTGCAGGGCGACGCGTTGCTTTTCCTTTCCGGAAAGCTTTTTCATGAGATTTCCTCCTGCGTGTCTGAAATGTTCTTGAAAATTTGAGGGAGGACGAGAAAAATCCTTTGTGTCATGATTATCGCACAGAAAAAAGTGAGACGAGGGAGGAATTATTCATGAAATTTAGCAGTTTTTTGTGGGAAAATTTCCTGGAATCAAAAGAGGGAAATCGAAATAAAATCTTTTTCTCTAAATTACTTGAAATTTTTCGCAGTCCCGAAGCTTACCGAAAAATGGGGGATTTCCTCGACTCCTTTGCAATTCAGACGAAAACTGAGGAAGCGTTGCAAAGCTACATTTCGGAAGTTCTTTACCTTTACGACGCTATGCAAAGTATTTCCATTTCCTCCAGGGAAGATGCGGAAGCCCTTTTTGTCGATATTGTAAATCTTGTAACGCCAGAAGAAGAGAATCAAGAGGTGCAAGAGCATCTTTACGATTTTTCCGACATACGACATAGATATTATTTCTACGGCCCTGTATCTGAAGAAGCCGGATTATTTTTTCCCCTATCTCTTTGAGTGTCAATTCTACCTTGTGGAAAAAATTTGTCGGGAATTCGGCATTTTTTTACCTCCTCTACCGTCCAAAAAGAAGAAACGGGAGCGAATACTCTATTACTGGAATTTATGTGAATCCTTACGTGTCTTCTGTCGGAATGTGGAGATACCCTTCCGGGAGATTCCTCTTTTTTTGTACGTTTTTGCGTTAAAGGCCATGTCTTCTTGTGCATTGCCCGAAAAAGAGGAGGATTTGCCCAAGCCTGTCCGGGCTTTTTTCGTGGGAGGAGGGAAGGACGATAACGGGGATTTCTCTTTTCTTGATAAAGCGGACGGAACTACAGTTCTTCGATGGCAGGGAAATGAAGAAACTCGGCCGGGAGATATTCTCGTTATGTATTGTCTTGCCCCTCGAAGTTGTATTCATTCTCTTTGGCGAGCGGTAACTCCCGGTTTCGTGGATCCATTTTTCTTTTTTTATACGAGTGTTTATATCGGATATCCCTTCAAGGTTCCACACCTTTCCTTGAAGGAAATGAAACGGGATGAGGTTCTTTCACGGATGCCTTTGGTAAGGGCAAATATGCAGGGAGTAAACGGCAGAGTAGTTGAAAAGGAATATTTTGATAGACTGTGTTTCCTTTTGCGGGAGAAAGGAGCTTGTCCGGCTTCTTTTCCAGAACTTGAGAATTTGAAGGTAGACATGCCCGCTTTAAAAAACGAAAGGGATGTGGAACGATATCTTCTGGAGCCTCTTTTGCGGGAAATTGGCTATGAGGAAAAGGATTGGCAACGACAGGTATCCGTAAAGATCGGACGGAAGGAAAGAATTGTACCGGATTACGTTATTTTTCCGATTCTCGAACCCGCAAAGGAGAGGGCCTTCTGGATTTGGGAGGCCAAATATTCCATACGTAGCGAAAAACAGTTGCGTATGGATTTTAACCAGGCCCGCTCCTACGCGCTTCGGTTACGCTGTTCCGGTTTGGGACTTCTTTCGAAAGAAGGCGTTTGGGCTGTGGGAAATTCCCTCGAATACGAAAATATCCGGTTCTGGTCGTGGTACCAGCTTGAAGAAAAGGATCTTTTCGGCGATTTTTTAGATGTCGTCGGAAAAAAGAAGAAGTTTTAAAGATGCTTTTTCCGAAGGTGTCTTCTATATTAGGGAAATTTGACGGAGAGCGTAGCCTTTGCCAAAGTCCATTTCTCCAAAAAACGGTCCAATTCCTGTGTGGGACCAACGGGAAAATGTCCGTATCGGATCGATAGCTGCCGTTGTGCCTCAGAAAAAGAACGTTTTTCCACGACTAGTTTCCAGAGGGCTGATGCCAAACCGGCCCGATCGGCTCCGGCCTTGCAGTGAAAAAGTATGGGCCGGGGAGCATTGAAGAAGAGGTAAAATAAATTTTTGAGTTGTTGGGAGCTGGGACTCATATCATCGGAAAGACCTAAATCGTAATGAATGACGTCTAATTTTTTACATACGCCAATTTCCTCTTCGTACCAGTTCTTTCCGGGATCTTGTCCCCTCAGATTGATGACGGAAGCGATATGGTATTGTCGAATGTAACGTTCCAGCTTTATCTTATCTAATTGGGCCGATCGGTAAGCGATACCTGCCGTGACCGGGTGAAAATTACCCTGCACCTCCAAATACAATAAGCGGACTCCAGCGGTAAAAATGAGAATCACAAAAATGAGAACCATGCTTTTAACGGTAGTTTTGAATTTCTTTTTCATAAGCGTATCCTTTCGGCAGAAATTTCGGTATTTGAATTTCGATGTCGAACCTGAGGTTGGTTGGGCGAAAGTTTCTTAATGCCATAAAAGACGGCTGAGATTGCTGTCGCAAAACTACCAAAGAGAACTTATGTCCCACTTAAGAGGTGTTTTTTCCCTTTTGGGAATCTGTGTTGCACCAGAGGCTTCTTAAAACAAATTTATCTAGTAAATTTAAGTTTTATATAAGTTTGTGCGATTATGATACGAAATGCAAAACAAACTCGGGGATATGTTATTAAGGAACAAAGTGTTTGGGAGGGGTGCTCGTCATGCGAATTCTTTTGGTTGAAGATGATTCCATGATCGGCGAAGCCGTTCTTAAAGGGCTCCAACAGGAGGGATTGACCGTAGACTGGACTCTTTCGGGGGAGGACGCTTTGCTGGCCTTTGCCGTCGAACCCTACGAGCTTGTGGTGCTCGATCTGGGGCTTCCCGGTATTTCGGGGCTGGACGTACTCAACAGTATTCGTGCGGATGGGGCTGCAGTTCCCGTGATTATCCTGACGGCTTGGGATAAGGTTTCTCAAAGGGTTCTTGGGCTTGACAGCGGTGCGGATGATTATTTAATCAAACCCTTTGCGCTGGATGAACTCGCCGCACGAATTCGGGTACTTCTTCGCCGGCATTCCGGCATTGCACAATCCGAAATCCATATCGGTGATTTGACGATCAATCTCACGACACGGAATGTGTCTTTTCGAGGAAAGTCCGTTTATTTTTCCTCGCGGGAGTATGCGATACTTCTTCTTTTCGTTCGGGAACCCGGGCGTGTTTTTTCCAGAGGGCAAATCGAAGAGAGGATTTACGGGTGGAATGAGGAGGTGGCCAGCAATAGCGTGGAGGTGCATATTCATAATATTCGCCGAAAAACCTTCAAAAATCTTATACGCAATATCCGTGGGCTTGGATACGTTCTTGAGAGTGACTCATGAAGACTCTCAGAGGGGAACTGCTCAAATTTCTGTTCATCGGAAGCGTGATTACCCTTTTGCTACTGGGATTGTTCGTAAATTTTGAAGTGCGAGAGGAAGTACAGGAGCTTCTGGATTACCAAATCGAGCAAATTGCCCTGACAATGTTGGGGGAGAACCCAATCGTTCCCGAAAAAATCAAAATCACCCTAGAGGAAGATCTTAATTTCATAATCCAGGTCTGGGAGTCGGAAAAAGAGAGGCCGTTTCTTGTCTATGGAGGGGAGGGAAACCTTCCTCCTCGGAGCAGGATTCCCGGATTCATCTGGACGGAGGATGGAAATTGGCGAATCTTTTCTTACGCCGGTGATAAAAAATGGGTCCAGGTGTCTCAATCGGTAAAGGAGCGCCGGATAGCGGCTTTTCTCATCACGCTTTCCCTTATGGGACCTATTCTGCTTTTTATGATTCCCGCGCTGGGAGTAGTGGTGATTTTTTCCGTCAAGAAGGGATTATCCCCGCTGGAAGAAGTAGCTCGCCATCTTCACGGGAGGAAACCCTATTCCCTTTCGCCTTTTCCGGAAGAGGGGCTTCCCAAGGAAATTATTCCTTTAGTGAAGGAGCTTAACGCTCTTCTCGATCGGCTTTCGGAAGCCTTGAAGGGGAAAGATATTTTTTTGGCAAATGCGGCTCATGAACTCCGGACACCCGTAACTGCAGTGTCTCTTCAGGTTCAGCTGGCTCGAAGGGCCGATACGGCGGAAGCGCAAAAGAACACCTTGGTGGACCTGGAAAAGGGCGTTATGCGAATTTCTCATCTTATCGACCAGCTTTTGGCGTACGCCAGGGTGGGTTCTTTCAGAGGGGTAGCTGAAAATCTCTTCGAGAATGTCTCCATGTCGGCGGTGGTTCGCGAAGCCATGACCCTCCTCCTTCCTCTGGCCCTGGAAAAAAAGATTGATTTCGGACTGGATTGTGAGGATCCCGTGATGGTTACGGGAGAAAAACAAAGCTTGCTGACAATGGTTATCAACCTTTTAGATAATGCCCTTCGGTATACTCCGGCAGGAGGCGTTGTTACCGTGAGTCTCCTGAAAGAGGAAAATGCAAAGAGGCTTGTCATTACCGACTCCGGGCCGGGAATACCTCGAAAACAGAGACAAAAGGTTTTTGAACGTTTTTACCGCTGCCAAGGAGTGGAAATACCCGGAAACGGCCTGGGGCTCTCCATCGTAAAACACGTTGCCGAAACGCACGGCATTACCGTGACATTCGATGACCCTCCTTCCGGTTCCGGCCTCAGAGTAACCCTGTCTTTTCCAGGTTCGGATGTTATATGGAACTCTTTGCAGAAGAATTTTATTTAAAATTATTGAGAAATGACGACAAAACATATTTGAAGAAATGAAAATATATAAGATTTTTTTCGACCATGTTGCCTCGGTCCTTTTTCTTACTGCCCGTTTTCTTGTTTGTTGCGGCTTTGAAGCATGGCTTCCAGTTTTTGCACCGCTTCCTTGGAGTTTTCGCTGTTTTTCACCGTTTCCGCCACGGTATCGTATCCGAGAGAAGGAACGTAGGAGGTTACCGGGGCGAAGGAGTTTTCGAGAAGCCTGCGGCATTGCTCCTCGTTCGCTTTCAGGATGGCTATGCATTTTTCGTTAAATATCGAGACTCCGTGCTCCAGAAGGGAAAGCCCTTCGAGCAAACTGTCCGCCATGAGTGGCAGAAAGGCGTTCAGCTCGAATTCCCCGTGGGACGCGGCGAGGGTTATGGCGGTGTCGTTCGCGATAACCCGCATGGCGCACTGCATAACCATCTCGGGAATCACCGGGTTCACCTTTCCCGGCATGATGCTGCTTCCCTTCTGTAATTCCGGAAGCCGGATCTCCCCAAATCCGCCCTTCGGCCCGGAATTCATGAGCCGGATGTCGTTGGCGATTTTCATAAGGTTCACCGCAAGGGCCTTCAGCAGCCCCGAGACCTCCACGAAGACGTCGTTGTTCTGGGTTATGTCCATGGGATACTCCGCCGCAGCCAGTCCGATTCCCGTCAATTCGCGCAGCTTTTCGATCACCCGGAATCGGTATTTCCGTTCCGCGTTGTCGTATCTGCCCACCGCAGTGCCCCCGATATTCACCTGACGCAGCCGTTCCTCCACCTTGTAGAGGCGCCAGCGATCCCGGGCTATGGCCTGGGCATAGGCGCCGAATTCACTCCCCAGGGTTATGGGCACCGCATCCATCAGTTCGGTGCGGCCGAGTTTCTTGATGGGGTCGAATTCGTTTTCCCGCCTTTGCAGGGCTTCCTGCAGGTGGGCGCAGGCATCGCTGAGGTTTCGAAGAAGCCGGATCGCCGCGATGCGCAGGGCCGTGGGATATACGTCGTTCGTGGATTGCCCGCGGTTCACGTCGTCTATGGGATGGATGGGAAAGCCCGCGGCTTCCGATGCGGCGGCGGCGATAACCTCGTTGAGGTTCATGTGAGTGGACGTTCCCGCTCCCCCCTGGAGGGCCTCCACCACGAAACTTTCGTCGAATTTCCCCCTGATTATGCGGTCGCAGATCTCCGCGATACAGCGGTATACCTCCGGCTTTATTCCCAGCTCCGCGTAGCTGAGGGCCGCCGCCTTCTTTACGGTTGCCATGGCATAAATCAGGTGCAGATCGGTCTTCTTATGATGAAGGCGAAAATTTTCGACCGCGTGTTCCGTTTCTTTTCCGTAAAAAAGCATATTCGTCAATCCTCGAATTCCGCAAGCAGATCGGGAAACATGCCGATACAGCGTTTCAGTATGCCCTGCATATAGGCGATGGTGATGCCGTAATTCGTAAAGGGCACCTTTTGATCCTCCGCACATTTCATACGGTAGCGCATCTCCCGTTCCGTGAGCATGCATCCACCGCAGTGAATGACCAGGGAATAGGGAGAAAAGTCCTCGGGAAATTCCCTTCCCGAAACCGTCTGGATCTCGATTTCCTTCCCCGTATAGTTTTTCAGCCATCGCGGTATTTTCACGCTCCCGATATCGTCGCACTGCCTGTGGTGGGTACAGCCCTCGGCGATGAGCACCCGGTCCCCATCCTCAAGCCGTTCCACCGCCGCGATGCCTCGCACCGAGGCGGAAAGAAATCCCTTGTATCGTGCCATGAGTATGGAAAAGGAGGTGAGGGGAATTTCCGGTGGGGTATCTGCGGAGACCTTGGCGAAAACCTGGCTGTCCGTAATCACCATGGCAGGTTTTTGCCCCAGTCTTTCCAGGGTTCTTCGCAGCTCGAATTCCTTTACGACGATTGCGGTGGCGTCCGCTTCGAGGATATCCCGGATGGTCTGCTGCTGCGGCAGAATCAGGCGTCCCTTCGGGGCGGCCTTGTCGATGGGAACCACGAGAACCACGAAATCCTCCGGAAAGAGAAGATCTCCTACGATCCGCAGTTTGGAATCCTCCAGGGAAACCGCTCGGGCGATTCTCTCCTTCAGCTCGTGGATGCCGGTTTTATCGATGGCGCTCGTGTAGATCTCGTTTTCCCCTGCGGGGGGAAGAGGGCTCACCAGATCGCACTTGTTGCGGACCACGATGTGGGGAATGTCTTTCTGCCGGAAGAGCGCGATAAGTTCCTTTTCGCACTCTTCTCCGCTTTCCGTGAGATCCGTTACGAGGACTGCCACATCGGTTTTGTTGAGTATCTGTTTCGTTTTCTTCACCCGAAGCTCTCCGAGCTTTCCCTCATCGTCGTAACCGGGAGTATCGATAATCATCACGGGGCCCATCGGAAGCAGTTCCATGGCCTTGTAGACCGGATCCGTGGTGGTGCCTTTCGTGTCGGATACCAGAGCCAGATCCTGGTCCGTAACCGCATTGACGATACTGGATTTGCCCGCGTTTCTGCGCCCGAAAAATCCTATATGGATACGGTTCCCCGAGGGAGTGTCGTTCATGCCCATTTCTCCATCCTCCGTCTTTGCATTTTCTAATGCGCCATCTAAAAGATGCCTGCGGATACCCTGCACCTTACCCGTTCAAACAGGCTTATCTTGCATTTCCGATGTTAGATTGTCAAATCCGGAACAATCTCCGAATCGTCCCCCCTTCTTCGTTTCTTTCTCGATTTCTTCTCCGTGGCGGGAAGCCTGGTCTTTTTTGGCTGCCTCCGGCGGACCTATCTGAGCCTCCGCTGAAATGACTGGATCGCCCTGTACGGTATGGTCGGTCGGGCTAATCGCGGGCATCGAAGCTCTCGAAAGGTTTTTCTCGATTTTGGGGAGCCCGTAACCCTTCAGGCTATCGGTGTGAAAGCCGGAGATATTTCAAAAATCGAGACGAATTACTTCGTTCGTCGGGAAATTGATTCGGAGAATCCATGAGTTCCCGCAAAATTTTCTCCGATGTAATTTTTCCGGCGTAAAATTTGTTGTTTTATGAAATGACAAAAAATATTTTCAGAGGTATACTGTAAATGAAGTTGCATAGTTTTACTCTAAAAACTTTTACTTCCCTCTTTATCCGAAAAACCGAGGAGGTTTGCAAATGAGGCAACGAAGAGGTAGAAGATTCTTGGGATCGTTTCTTTTGGGATTGCTCCTTTTGGGTTTGGGTCTTTTCTTTTTGGTTCCTGGGCAGGGGTGGGCCGATGAGGGGGCCCAAAAGCTCTCGAAGCAGGAGCTTTCCCGTTACATTCAGTGGGTTTACAGGAGGTACAAGGGCGCTCCGGATCCCTCGCCGGAGTGGGTAGCCTCCATGGCCCCGGAGGATTTGGCCCGGGCCCGCAGGGCCGCGGGAAGGTGCAACGACTTCGGCTTTGCCCTCTACCGGAGCCTGGGAAGGGAAACCGACGGAAACGTCCTTCTGGCCCCCTATCCCCTCTGGAGGGAGCTGAACCGCTTCGAAGAAGGAAGGGGGGCAGAGGAGCCCTATCTGGCGGAGCCCGGGGACTTTCAGGCCCTGGAGAATATCCTGAAAATCACTCCCCCCGAAGCCGCCTCGCTGGACATGGAGCTCTCCCGGGAGAATTTTCCCCAAGACGGGCGTACCAGCCTGTTCTCCTTCGAGGGAAACTGGGAATTTTCCTTCAATCCCTACTCCCTTCGCGCTTACTGGAGATATACCGTCTCCTTCGACCGGGGGGAGGAAAAGCCCGAAGAAACACCGGTACTCATCATGAAGCAGCGGGCGTGGTATTACGAGGATGACCGCATGCAGGCCCTCCGCTATCCCTATTACAAGCGGTACTACACCTTTCTGATCATGGTCCCCAAGAAAGAGGGAGATCTTGAGGACCTGGAAGAGGAGCTCAGCCAGGAGAAGCTCCAGACCCTCTTCGGGAAGATGGAGGAAAAAAACCTTATTATCCGGCTTCCCCACTTCAGCGCCGCCCTGGCCTATCCCGACCTGGCCCCCTTCTACACCGCCCTGGAGCTCTCCCCGGAAGAGAAAAAAACCTCCCCCGGAGCCAGAGGAACCGCTTTGGGGTGGCCCTGGGGGATACCACGAGATCTGTGGAGACTTTCGGATGGGGGATTCCGCCTTGGATTGGTGGTACTAGTGGTGAAGAAGCAAAAAAAATGCAGCAGGCCCTAGCGGCGTCCTACCACATGATGGAAGACCGCTTTTTTCCCTCCCGGCCCCTGATTTACGGGGTAGTGCACCTTCCCACGGGGATGGTGATGCTTCTGGGGCGGTATGCGGGAGAGGAGGAGGGGGAGAACCTGAAGGTTCTCCGAACCCCTATACCGGCCCCTTGGGAATACAAGCCTCCCCATTTACCTCAAGGAACATGGAGAGATGTGTAAAAACACAGGGTTTCAAGGGGTTTTTCCATGAAAGGCCCTACTAAAAAGAAGGAGGTAGGTAACATGAAAAGGTTCTTGCGGTATTGGGTTTCCTAGAGTTTGGGAGAATTTCCCTCTTTATCCGAAAAATCGAGGAGGTCTGTAAATGAGGCAACGAAAAGGTAGAAAATTCTTGGGATCGTTTCTTTTGGGATTGCTCCTTTTGGGTCTTTTCTTTTTGGTCCCGGGGCAGGGGTGGGCCGATGAGGGGTCTCAAAAGCTCTCGAAGCAGGAGCTCTCCCGTTACATCCGTTGGGTGCGCAATCGGTACAAGGGGGCTCCGGAGCCCCCGCCGGAATGGGTATCCTCCATGGCCCCGGAGGATCTGGCCCGGGCCCGCAGGGCCGCGGGAAGGTGCAACGACTTCGGCTTCGCCCTCTACCGAAGCTTGGAAAGAGAAACCGAAGGGAACGTCCTTCTGGCCCCCTACCCCCTCTGGAGAGAGCTGAACCGCTTCGAAGAAGGAAGGGGGGCAGAGGGGCCCTATCTGGTGGAGCCCGGGGACTTTCAGGCACTGGAGAATATCCTGGAAATCACTCCTCCCGAAGCCGCCTCGCTGGACATGGAACTCTCCCGGGATGCTTCTCCCCAAGACGGGCGTACCAGCCTGTTCTCCTTCGAGGGGAATTGGGAATTTCCCTTCCATCCCTACACTCTTAACGGTCATTGGGGGAGCAACAGGTACACCATCTCCTTCGACCGGGGGGAGGGGAAGATCGAGAAAACGCCGGTGCTCATCATGAAGCAGCGGGCTTGGTATTACGAGGATGACCGCATGCAGGCGCTCCGCTATCCCTATTACAAGCGCTACTACACCTTTTTGATCATGGTCCCCAAGAAAGAGGGAGACCTTGCGGACCTGGAAAGAGAACTCAGTCAGGAGAAGCTCCAGGCTCTCTTCGAGAAGATGGAGGAAAAAAATCTTATTATCCGGCTTCCCCACTTCAGCGCCGCCCTGGCCTATCCCGACCTGGCCCCCTTCTACGCCGCCCTGGGGCTCTCCCCGAAAGAGGAAAAAGCCCTCCCCCGGAGCCAGAAGAGCTGCTTTGGAGTGGCTCTGGGGGATACCACGAGATCCGTGATGACCTTCGGATGGGGGACAGCGCCTTGGTGGTTGAATAGTCCGCCAACTTTTCTTTACGCCCATCTTTCGCCCCAGAGCCCGGATCTTCTACGCCAGTTGAAGAATGCGGCGGAGGAAAGCATACAGCACATGGATGCCGTAGCGGCGTCCTACCACATGATGGAAGACCGCTTCTTTCCCTCCCGGCCCCTGATTTACGGGGTAGTGCACCTTCCCACGGGGATGGTGATGCTTCTGGGGCGGTACGCGGGAGAGGAGGAGGGGGAGAACCTGAGGATTCTCCGAACCCCCATACCGGCTCTCGGGGGATTCGAGCCTCCCTATTAGCCGTGAGGAACATGAAAAAATGCATAAAAACACAGGGTTCCAAAGGGTTTTTCCATGAAAAGCCCTACTAAAAAGAAGGAGGTAGGTGTTATGAAAAGGTTTTTGCGGTATTGGGTCTCCCATGGTTCGGGAGAATTTCCCTCTTTATCCGAAAAAGCGAGGAGGTCTGCAAATGAGGCAACGAAAAGATAGAAGATTCTTGGGATCGTTTCTTTTGGGATTGCTCCTTTTGGGTCTTTTCTTTTTGGTCCCGGGGCAGGGGTGGGCCGATGAGGGATCTCAAAAGCTCTCGGAGAAGGAGATCTCCCGCTACATCCGGTGGGTGCTCGATCGGTACAAGGGAGCCCCGGAACCCCCGCCGGAATGGGTCTCCTCCATGGCCCCGGAGGATCTGGCCCGGGCCCGCAGAGCCGCGGGAAGGTGCAACGACTTCGGCTTTGCCCTCTACCGGAGCCTGGCAAAAAAGGGCGACGGCAACATCCTTCTGGCCCCCTACCCCCTCTGGAGGGAGCTCTTCCGCTCCGAAGAAGAAGGAGGGGCACAAAGCCCCTATCTCGGGAAGTCCGGGGACTTCCACGCTTTAGAGAAAATCCTGGAAAGCACCCCCCTCGAAGCCGCCTCGGTGGACATGGAGCTCTCCCGGGAGAGTTCTCCCCAAGACGGGCGTACCAGCCTGTTCTCCTTCGAGGGGAATTGGGAATTTCCCTTCAATCCCTACTCTCTTCACGCCCATTGGGGGAGCAACAGGTACACCATCTCCTTCGACCGGGGGGAGGGGAAGATCGAGAAAACGCCGGTGCTCATCATGAAGCAGCGGGCGTGGTATTACGAGGATGACCGCATGCAGGCCCTCCGCTATCCCTATTACAAGCGGTACTACACCTTTCTGATCATGGTCCCCAAGAAAGAGGGAGATCTTGCGGACCTGGAAGATGAGCTCAGTCAGGAGAAGCTCCAAGCTCTCTTCGGGAAGATGGAGGAAAAAAACCTGGTTATCCGGCTTCCTCACTTCAGCGTCACCCTGGCCTATCCCGACCTTTCCCCCCTCTACGCCGCCCTGGGTCTCTCGCCGGAAGAGGCCAGGGGCCTCCCCCGGAGCCAGAGCAACCGCTTTGGAGTGGCTCTGGGGGATACCAGCAGATCCGTGTCGACCTCTGGATGGGGGACAGCGCCTTTGGTATTGAATAGTCCCGGATTTCGTTTTGATTCTTCTGTTCCACCCGGGAGCCCGGATCTGCCCTGCCAGTCGAGGGATTTTTGGAAGGAAAGCGTACAGAAATCGAATGCCATAGCGGCGTCCTACCACATGATGGAAGACCGCTTCTTTCCCTCCCGGCCCCTGATCTACGGGGTGGTGCATCTTCCCACGGGGATGGTGATGCTTCTGGGACGGTACGCGGGAGAGGAGGAGGGGGAGAACCTGAGGATTCTCCGAACTCCCATACCATCTTGCCAGGGTTTCGAGGCCCCCTATCGGGTTCTGATAAACATGAATAAATGGTTATGAAAACAGGGTTTCAAAGGGTTTTTCCGTGAAAAACCCTACTAAAAAGAAGGAGGTAGGTATTATGAAAAGGTTTTTGCGGTATTGGGTCTCCCATGGTTTGGGAGAATTTCCCTCTTTATCCGAAAAACCGAGGAGGTCTGCAAATGAGGCAACGAAGAGGTAGAAGATTTTTGGGATCGTTTCTTTTGGGATTGCTCCTTTTGGGCCTTTTCCTTTTGGTCCCTGGGCAGGGGTGGGCCGATGAGGAGTCCCAAAAGCTCTCGAAGCAGGAGCTCTCCCGTTACATCCGGTGGGTGCTCGATCGGTACAAGGGAGCCCCGGACCCCCCGCCGGAATGGGTATCCTCCATGGCCCCGGAGGATTTGGCCCGGGCCCGCAGGGCCGCGGGAAGGTGCAACGACTTCGGCTTTGCCCTCTACCGGAGCCTGGGAAGGGAAACCGAAGGGAACGTCCTTCTGGCCCCCTACCCCCTCTGGAGGGAGCTGAACCGCTTCGAAGAAGGAAGGGGGGCAGAGGGGCTCTATCTGGCGGAGTCCGAGGACTTTCGGGCATTGGAGAATATCCTGGAAAGCACTCCCCTCGAAGCCGCCTCGCTGGACATGGAGCTCTCCCGGGAGAGTTCTCCCCAAGACGAGCGTACCAGCCTGTTCTCCTTCGAGGGGAATTGGGAATTTCCCTTCAGTCCCTACTCTCTTCGCCCTAATTGGAGATGCACCGTCTCCTTTGATCGAGGGGAGGGGAAGATCGAAGAAACACCGGTGCTCATCATGAAGCAGCGGGCGTGGTATTACGAGGATGACCGCATGCAGGCGCTCCGCTATCCCTATTACAAGCGGTACTACACCTTTCTGATCATGGTCCCCAAGAAAGAGGGAGATCTTGCGGACCTGGAAGAGGAGCTCAGCCAGGAGAAGCTCCAGACCCTCTTCGGGAAGATGGAGGAAAAAAACCTTATTATCCGGCTTCCCCACTTCAGCGCCGCCCTGGCCTATCCCGACCTGGCCCCCTTCTACGCCGCCCTGGGGCTTTCGCCGGAAGAGGAAAAAACCCTCCCCCGGAGCCAGAGGAGCCGCTTTGGGGTGGCCCTGGAGGATACCACGAGATCTGTGTCGACCTTCACATGGGGGACAGCGTCTTGGTGGTTGAATAGTCCCCCAAATTTTCTTTACGCCCATCTTTCGCCCCAGAGCCCGGATCTGCTGGGCCAGTCGAATGATTCGTGGGAAAAATGCCTTCTTCACATGGATGCCGTAGCGGCGTCCTACCACATGATGGAAGACCGCTTCTTTCCCTCCCGGCCCCTGATTTACGGGGTGGTGCATCTTCCCACGGGGATGGTGATGCTTCTGGGGCGGTACGCGGGAGAGGAGGAGGGGGAGAACCTGAAGGTTCTCCGAACCCCCATACCATCTTACCAAGGTTTCGAGCCTCCCTATCGGTTCTGATGGGCATGGAGAGATGTGTAAAAACACAGAGTTTCAAAGGGTTTTTCCGTGAAAAACCCTACTAAAAAGAAGGAGGTAGGTATTATGAAAAGGTTCTTGCGGTATTGCGTTCTCGGCATGGTGGGAATTGGAATTTTCTCTTCCCTTGGATGGGGAGCTCCGGTTTCGGAAAATCAGGTTCGCCAGGCGGTTTCCGCATGGCTCGAGGAAACTCCCAATCATTTCGGGGAATCCCTGGGAAAGAGTATCGGCTCCATAACCCGCTACAGGGGAGGAGTGAGCGGCAGTGTGGGGTACTACCTGGTTATCCTCTCTCCCCGGGGGTGGGTGGTGTTTCCCGGGGACGATGGGTTCTGGCCGGTTCAGACCTTCGGAGCGGGGGTTATGACCCCGGAAAGGTTCGAAAAAAGCCTTTGGTACCCCCTCACCTCCTTCGGAGATTTCGGGGCAAATCGAAATGCCCAAGCCGGGGAGGAGCGGAGAGAGGTTGCCCAAAACCAACGGCGTTGGAAGGGGCTTCTGGAAAGAGGCCCTTCGGAGGCTTCCGGATTTTCTCCTGCAGGGTCTCCCTATCCGGGGCTTTCGGCATCCGCGGATATTCGGGTGGCCCCTCTTCTGGGAAACGAACGCTTTTGGAGCCAGGGAGATCCCTTCAACGCCCTGATGAACCACGAAAATCTGACGGAGCACTCCACTCTCAACCCCAATTACGGAGGGAGCAACGTGCAGAATCTGTGGTACCCCTCGGGTTGCGTTCCCCTCTCCATGGGGCAGGTCATGCTGCATATTCTTACGAGGCGGTACTCCCCTAGAGATTGGAACGGTATCTTTCTGTCCACGGATGCCGCCCCCGGGGATGCCACCTTTTCCGTGGCAAGGGATTACGGCTTGGGGGGCACCTCTCTGGATTTCACCTTTCCCGGGGGGGATCTTTTCGGGGGATACGACTGGAATGCCATGGACGGATTTCTGGCCTCCCACTCCCCCCTGGAATTTTCTTCGGGGGAGATACAAAGCGCGGACCTCATCGGGGAGGATCTTGCCGCAGCGGAGGAGGCGGGGAGGTTACTCCGAGACCTGGGGGTTTCCATGGGGGTGACGTACAGTGTGGAGAATACCCTGGGTGGAAGGAATCCCATCGTTCCTCCTCCTTGGGATTTTTTCGGTCGGATTAACGTGCTTCTGGCAAGACCCGACTCGAGCGCACCTCTTTTAAGAGCGCTACGGAGCCAGTTAATCAACCCTAATCTGGATCTCGGCTTTCCCGTGGTAGCCATGCTTCGCTTGGAAACCAGCAATCAGGAGTTTTTTCCTCATGCCGCTCCCGTGGATGGATACGCCTACGATGTTACCTTGGAGGAGGGAGATACGGAGGAGCCTTACTACCACGTGGTTACGGGGCATTCCCTTTACGGCGGGGAAGATGCTTCTCTGGATCCCGGGGGATGGTCCCGGGGCCTCTGGGGTGAACTCTTTTCCCACCTTCCTTCCCCGGTGACGGGGATCACCAACCTGGGCATAATCTATAACATGCTCTTCTCCCTTCAGGGGATCTCCTCGGATCTGTCGGTGAACTACGGAGAGGGAGGGGTGGGCCTGCTGGACCAGGCGGGAGGAACCGTGCGTCCCTCTCTGATCAGCGGCCGTTTGCTCAAGGCCCCGGGGGAGGGGGAGAATTGGGAGGTCCCCCTTGAGGGAGTCGAAGTGGGGGTTTCCTGGGATAGCCAGGAGCGGTATCGGCTGAGGACGAACGAAAAGGGCATTTTTGCGGGCCTCGTGGGGCCTCTCACGGGGCAGGGCATAGGGAATTTTTCCTTCGACGTGGTTTTGCGAAGCCCCGATGCGGCCTTCGTGCCCCGGGTGCTCTGGGAAGGCACCTCGGGATTTACGGGAAATAAGATCTACTACCCGGATGAGCCGGACCCCATGTTTATTTTGAACAATCGTTGGAATCCCTCCATCCGGGCTCTTTCCCTCGGAGGGGTGGAGGGGGAGTACGAAACCTCCTCGGAGCAGCGGGTGGTTCTGGAAGCTCAGGGCAACGAGGAGGGCAGGGATTTCGTAATTCTCTCCAGCTCCGACTTTGCCGAAGCGGACCTGTCCTATCTGGGGTCGGGGGTGCTCTTCATCGCCTCGGATTCCCTTTTCGATTACCACGGTAACTATCCCAGCAACACGGTGCTGAAAGTTATGGATTTCGTCAAAAAGGGAGGAACCCTCATCACCAGTGGCAAGAGCACGGTTTTTCCCGCGGTGATGGCTTTTTCCCAGGGGCTGCGTTACGACGACCCCCTGAGCCTTCCCGAACCCTGCGGAAACGCCAAGAAAGTGAACTCCACCGTTTCTTCCCAGGCCCGAAAAATTCTTCAGAATCTGGGAGGGGCAAATTCATTCTTTATGCAGTCTCAACTGCCTCTCAAGCAACATTCGGTTATCCAAAACCCCGGAACCACGGAAGTTCTTTCCACTTGTAAATACGTGATGCGTAAAATCATCAACGGCCCCTGGGGACCCGAATGGGATTACTCCCTCTATTCTTCGGCGAATACCCTTACCTTCAACTACAAGAAGGGCCGGGTTTTCTACATGAACGGGGATCTTTCCCTCAACTACGCCACCGAGGGACTTCCCAGGGATTACGTGAACGCCCTGGTGGGGCCGGTGATCCTGGAAAGGGAGAACCGGGGAACCCTGGCCTCTTCGGTGGGGGGAGAGTACGAGGCGGATCCCACCTCCCGCCCTTTGGATATGAACAGTTTGAATCTCAAGGGGGTGGTGTACAACGGAGGAATAGAGCTGGAAAACCTCTCTTCCGACGAGTCGGTGAGCTTCGTTTTTATCCTGACCGACCGTATGTTGGATTCCATGGTGCCGAACATTTCCTCCGACGGAACTCCCTCTCTCACCGTGAGCCTCTATAATGTTTCAGGAGACCGGGTGGCCACCAGGCAGACCACGTCTTCCTCGGCGAATACCCTGGCCTTTTCCGTGCCTTCCAACCAGAACCTTCAGGAAGGAATATGGAAAATGGGTGTGGACGTGGTAAGCGGCTACGACGGAAGACGGGTGGTTCTGGCGGCGTGCGTGCCCGGGGAATACGACGAAGGAACGGACGTGATTCCTCCCGCTTCATCCATGCATACCGCCCTTTCCTATCCCCGGGGATTGAGTGGAAAGTCCTTTTACCATCAGATCGGGGGAGGGTCCCAAACCTTGGATAGCTCGGAAGTGGCGTATATCCACCTGGGTGCCATGACCCGGAAAGAGACCCTGGAGGTTTGGAAGGTGGAAAAGGATCTCGTGCTGGCCCTGGAAGGGGCTTTGGAAAAAATCACCCTCCCGAACTGGTTTATCCGGGAGCGGAAGGATTTTACGGTGGCCCTCGGAGACGGAATCCTTTTAGGGGAAGAGGAACTTCGTTCCATGGCCCAGACCAGAGAACCCGAAAGGGATATAACCCCGGTGGTTACCGAAAAGCGCCTGGAGGGTTCTCCGGAGGATGATTCCCTGGCGGGTACCGAAGCCAACGAATTTTTTGCGGGAGGTCTCGGAAACGACAGGTTCCACGGCGGCGGGGGGAGTAATATTTACTACTATCGCCGAGGGGATGGAAAGGACATCCTGGAGAGCTCCCGGGGCTTTGGAGAAATTTCCCGGAAGAACCTGCCCCGAAGAGGGATTCAGGTTATCCGTTTTCACATGGATATTAGCTCCGAGGATGTGGAGGTAACCTCTCGGAAGGGAGATCTGGTTCTTACTCTGGGAAATGGAGGAAGCATGACCATCCAAAACTGGAAAGAGGAAGGGAACTTCCGGGTGGAGTTTTTCCAGGGGGATATTTGGGATTCCAGGGATCTCGAAGCACTTTCCCAGGGCACACCTCTTGCCTCGCGCCATGAAACCCTGGATTTCCAGAAAGAGGCATCTCCTTTGGAAGTTGGGACCGCTTCGTCCGGGGCTTCCGGGGGAGGCGGATGTAACGGAGGTTATTCTCCTCTGATGCTTCTGGGCCTTTTGGGTTTGTGGGGCTGGCTGGGAAGAGGGTCACGGTAAGGTTCATGCCGTTCTCTATGCCATAGCTGGAATCCCGGGAAATTCCTATAGCTAGCCGATGACTGCAGGGGTGGTTTTCGAACCGCCCCTGCCGCACTAGTTACCCTATAGAGATCTTCTTTTGGTGGCCCTGGAAACGTTGTCGGAGGTCCGAGACCGGACCATAAGATAGGTATGTAAGGAGGCATGAAAATGGTTCAAAGATCGGAATATAGAAAGTTCTCGGGGCTGTTTCTTTTGTGTTTGGTTCTTCTACTTTTGGTGCCGGTGCAAGGGGGGTGGGCCGATGAGGGGGCCCAGAAGCTCTCGAAGCAGGAGCTCTCCCATTACATTCAGTGGGTTTACAGGAGGTATAAGGGCGTTCCGGACCCCCCTCCGGAATGGGTATCCTCCATGGCCCCGGAGGATCTGGCCCGGGCCCGCAGGGCCGCGGGAAGGTGCAACGACTTCGGCTTCGCCCTCTACCGAAGCTTGGAAAGAGAAACCGAAGGGAACGTCCTTCTGGCCCCCTACCCCCTCTGGAGAGAGCTGAACCGCTTCGAAGAAGGAAGGGGGGCAGAGGGGCCCTATCTGGCGGAGTCCGGGGACTTTCAGGCATTGGAGAAAATCCTGGGAAGCACCCCCCTCGAAGCCGCCTCGCTGGACATGGAACTCTCCCGGGAGAGTTCTCACCAAGACGGGCGTACCAGCCTGTTCTCCTTCGAGGGGAATTGGGAATTTCCCTTCCATCCCTACACTCTTAACGTTCATTGGGGGAGCAACAGGTACACCATCTCCTTCGACCGGGGGGAGGGGAAGATCGAGAAAACGCCGGTGCTCATCATGAAGCAGCGGGCGTGGTATTACGAGGATCACCGCATGCAGGCGCTCCGCTATCCCTATTACAAGCGCTACTACACCTTTCTGATCATGGTCCCCAAGAAAGAGGGAGATCTTGCGGACCTGGAAAGAGAACTCAACCAGGAGAAGCTCCAGGCTCTCTTCGGGAAGATGGAGGAAAAAAACCTGGTTATCCGGCTTCCCCACTTCAGCGCCACCCTGGCCTATCC
The DNA here is from genome assembly GCA_963666395.2 of uncultured Aminiphilus sp. GTDB lineage: Bacteria > Synergistota > Synergistia > Synergistales > Aminiphilaceae > DAIPKP01. The sequence goes on along the minus strand of CAXXQU010000001.1, from coordinate 2,771,416 downwards.
CGACCTGGCCCCCTTCTACGCCGCCCTGGGGCTTTCGTCGGAAGAGGAAAAGGGCCTCCCCCGAAGCCAGAGGAATCGCTTTGAGGTGGCCCTGGGGGATACCACGAGATCCGTGATGACCTTTGGATGGGGGATTCCGCCTTGGATAATGGGTGGCTCTCAAGAAGAATGCATGCGAATGATGGATGACATAGCGGCGTCTTACCACATGATGGAGGATCGCTTCTTTCCCTCCCGGCCCCTGATCTACGGGGTGGTGCATCTTCCCACGGGGATGGTGATGCTTCTGGGGCGGTACGCGGGAGAGGAGGAAGGGGAGAACCTGAGGATTCTCCGAACCCCCATACCACCTCTCTGGGATTTCGAGCCCCCCCATTTACCTCGAGGAACATGGAGAGACTTTTAAAAACACAGGGTTCCAAAGGGTTTTTCCGTGAAAAACCCTACTAAAAAGAAGGAGGTAGGTATTATGAAAAGGTTCTTGCGGTATTGGGTCTCCCATGGTTTGGGAAGATGTCCCTCTTTATCCGAAAAACCGAGGAGGTCTGCAAATGAGGCAACGAAAAGGTAGAAGGTTCTCGGGATCGTTTCTTTTGGGATTGCTCCTTTTGGGTTTGGGTCTTTTCCTTTTGGTTCCGGGGCAGGGGTGGGCCGATGAGGGGGCCCACAAGCTCTCGAAGCAGGAGCTCTCCCATTACATTCAGTGGGTTTACAGGAGGTACAAGGGCGCTCCGGACCCCCCGCCGGAATGGGTATCCTCCATGGCCCCGGAGGATCTGGCCCGGGCCCGCAGGGCCGCGGGAAGGTGCAACGACTTCGGCTTTGCCCTCTACCGGAGCCTGGGAAGGGAAACCGAAGGGAACGTCCTTCTGGCCCCCTACCCCCTCTGGAGGGAGCTCTTCCGCTTCGAAGAAGGAAGGGGGGCAGAGGGGCCCTATCTGGCGGAGTCCGGGGATTTTCAGGCACTGGAGTATATCCTGGAAAGCACTCCTCCCGAAGCCGCCTCGCTGGACATGGAGCTCTCCCGGGATAGTTCTCCCCAAGACGGATGTACCAGCCTGTTCTCCTTCGAGGGGAATTGGGAATTCCCCTTCCATCCCTACACTCTTCACGTTCATTGGGGGAGCAACAGGTACACCATCTCCTTCGACCGAGGGGAGGAAAAGCCCGAAAAAATGCCGGTGCTCATCATGAAGCAGCGGGCGTGGTATTACGAGGATGACCGCATGCAGGCGCTCCGCTATCCCTATTACAAGCGGTACTACACCTTTCTGATCATGGTCCCCAAGAAAGAGGGAGATCTTGCGGACCTGGAAGAGGAGCTCAGTCAGGAAAAACTCCAGGCTCTCTTCGGGAAGATGGAGGAAAAAAACCTGGTTATCCGGCTTCCCCACTTCAGCGCCGCCCTGGCCTATCCCGACCTGGCCCCCTTCTACACCGCCCTGGAGCTCTCCCCGGAAGAGAAAAAAAACCTCCCCCGGAGCCAGAGGAACCGCTTTGGGGTGGCCCTGGGGGATACCACGAGATCCGTGACGACCTTCACATGGGGGACATCGCCTTGGATAATTGGCAACTCCGGATTTCGTATGGATGCCCTTGTTTCTCCCGGGAGCCAGGATACACCTCCTGCGGTAGATGAAGTTAGTGAAAGATGTATGCGGAAAATGGAGGCCATAGCGGTGTCCTACCACATGATGGAAGACCGCTTCTTTCCCTGCCGACCCCTGATTTACGGGGTGGTGCATCTTCCCACGGGGATGGTGATGCTTTTGGGGCGGTACGCGGGAGAGGAGGAGGGAGAGAACCTGAAGGTTCTTCGAACCCCCATACCATCTCCCTGGGAATTCGAGCCTCCCTATCGGTTCTGATGGGCATGGAGAGATGTGTAAAAACACAGGGTTCCAAAGGGTTTTTCCATGAAAATCCCTACTAAAAAGAAGGAGGTAGGTGTTATGAAAAGGTTCTTGGGATTGCTCCTTTTGGGTCTTTTCCTTTTGGTTCCGGGGCAGGGGTGGCCCGATGAGGGGGCCCACAAGCTCTCGAAGCAGAAGCTCTCCCATTACATTCAGTGGGTTTACAGGAGGTACAAGGGAGCCCCGGACCCCCCACCGGAATGGGTATCCTCCATGGCCCCGGAGGATCTGGCCCGGGCCCGCAGGGCCGCAGGAAGGTGCAACGACTTCGGCTTTGCCCTCTACCGAAGCCTGGGAAGGGAAACCGAAGGGAACGTCCTTCTGGCCCCCTATCCTCTCTGGAGGGAGCTGAATCGCTTCGAAGAAGGAAGGGGGGCAGGGGGGCCCTATCTGGCGGAGTCCGGGGACTTTCAGGCATTGGAGAAGATCCTGGAAAGCACTCCCCCCGAAGCCGCCTCGCTGGAGATGGAACTCTCCCGGGAGAGTTCTCCCCAAGACGGACGTACCAGCCTGTTCTCCTTCGAGGGGAATTGGGAATTCCCCTTCCATCCCTACACTCTTCACGTTCATTGGGGGAGCAACAGGTACACCATCTCCTTCGACCGGGGGGAGGGGAAGATCGAGAAAACGCCGGTGCTCATCATGAAGCAGCGGGCGTGGTATTACGAGGATCACCGCATGCAGGCCCTCCGCTATCCTTATTACAAGCGGTACTACACCTTTCTGATCATGGTCCCCAAGAAAGAGGGAGATCTTGAGGACCTGGAAAAGGAGCTCAGTCAGGAAAAACTCCAGGCTCTCTTCGGGAAGATGGAGGAAAAAAACCTGGTTATCCGGCTTCCCCACTTCAGCGCCACCCTGGCCTATCCCGACCTGGCCCCCTTCTACGCCGCCCTGGGGCTTTCGTCGGAAGAGGAAAAGGGCCTCCCCCGAAGCCAGAGGAATCGCTTTGAGGTGGCCCTGGGGGATACCACGAGATCCGTGATGACCTTCGGATGGGGGACAGCGTCTTGGTGGTTGAATAGTCCGCCAACTTTTCTTTACGCCCATCTTTCGCCCCAGAGCCCGGATCTTCTACGCCAGTTGAAGAATGCGGCGGAGGAAAGCATACAGCACATGGATGCCGTAGCGGCGTCCTACCACATGATGGAAGACCGCTTCTTTCCCTCCCGGCCCCTGATTTACGGGGTGGTGCACCTTCCCACGGGGATGGTGGTGCTTCTGGGGCGGTACGCGGGAGAGGAGGAGGGAGAGAACCTGAAGGTTCTCCGAACCCCCATACCGGCTCTCTGGGATTTCGAGCCCCCCCATTTACCTCAAGGAGCATGGAGAGACATTTAAAAACACAGGGTTCCAAAGGGTTTTTACGTGAAAAGCCCTATTAAAAAAGGAAGTGGGTAACATGAAAAGGTTCTTGCGGTATTGCGTTCTCGGCATGGTGGGAATCGGAATTTTCTCTTCCCTTGGATGGGGAGCCCCGGTTTCGGAAAATCAGGTTCGTCAGACGGTTTCCGCATGGATCGAGAAGACTTCCAACCATTTCGGGGCAAACCGAAATGCCCAAGCCTGGGAGGAGCGGAGAGAGGTTGCCCAAAGCCAACGGCGTTGGAAGGGACTTCTGGAAAGAGGCCGTTCGGAGGCTTTCGGTGATGAAATCTGGCAGGGGGGGGGCGAACCGTCCCTGCTGCACTCGTTTTCGTACAGCGGAAGAAAATCCTTGAAAAAATATCGTATCTGATATAGTCTTTCGAAGGGTTTCGGGGACTGATAACAGGTCTTTCGGAGCCGAAAACGCCTTAAATCGAATCCGTAATTTCCGAAAGAGGGGAGGGGAAGAGCATGAAAAAACCGAAACGGTGATGCCTGCAACCTCCGTGCACGGGCTGCATGCTTACCCTCTTTGGAAAGGTGGAGAATTCTGATGCAGAAAATAAACAGACTGCTCATGGGCAGTTGGGGCCCTCTGCTTGCAGGGGGCATCATCGGTGCTCTGGCGGCCTTGCTGGTGAAGCTCGGAAATCCTGGCAACATGGGAATTTGCGTGGCCTGCTTTACCCGGGATATCGCGGGAGCCCTGGGGTTGCATCGGGCGGGAGTGGTGCAGTACCTCCGGCCGGAACTCGCGGGATTTATTCTGGGATCTTTTCTTTCGGCATTTCTCACCGGGGAATTTAAGCCCCGATCCGGATCATCCCCCCTTCTTCGTTTCTTTCTCGGTTTCTTCGCCATGGTGGGAGCCCTGGTCTTTCTCGGCTGCCCCTGGCGGGCCTATCTGCGTCTCAGCGGAGGCGACTGGACCGCCCTGTACGGCATCGCCGGGCTGATCGTGGGCATTCTCCTGGGTATCGCCTTTCTCTGGAAGGGCTTTTCCCTTGGGCGCAGTACCCCCAACAAGGTCTGGGGAGGCTATGTTTTTCCTCTCGTGGCGGTAATCCTGTTGGTTCTTCTCGTTATGGCTCCCCAGTTCGGCAAGGATGCCTCGGGTAATCCCACGGGTCCCATCTTCTTCTCCGCCAAGGGACCCGGAGCCATGCACGCATCCATCCTCGTCTCCCTCGGAGTGGGGCTTCTCGTGGGGTGGCTGGGCCAGAAAACCCGGTTCTGCACCGTGGGATCTCTCCGAGATCTTCTCATGCTTCGGGAGGGACACCTCTTCTGGGGAGTTATCGCCTTCGTGGTGGCCGCTTTCGGAATGAACCTCGTTCTCGGGCAGTTTCATCCGGGCTTTGAAAATCAGCCCGTGGCCCATACCAACGAACTCTGGAACTTTCTGGGCATGGTGCTTGCGGGGCTTGCCTTCACCCTGGCCGGAGGATGCCCGGGCCGTCAGTTTATCATGAGCGGCGAGGGGGACGGAGATTCCGCCATCTTTATTCTCGGTATGTTGGTGGGAGCGGGATTCTGCCATAACTTCATGCTCGCAAGCTCCCCCGCCGGTCCTGGCCCCTTCGGTCCTCAGGCCACTGTGGTGGGGTTGGTTTTCTGTCTCGCCGTAGGCTTCTTTATGCGGGAAAAACTTGATTAGGAGGGATTCTTCCATGAGCGAACAAAAAATCGTGGATGCTCGGGGGCTTTCGTGCCCTCAGCCGGTACTGGAAGCGAAAAAGGCCCTCGAAGCCGCCTCGGGAAACGAGGAAATAAAGATTCTGGTGGATACCGTAACCTCCCGGGAAAACGTTCTCCGCTTCGGAACCTCCAAAGGCTGGAAGGGCTCCTGGGAAGAGGGAGAGGCCGGAGGATTCGCGGTACTCTTCAGCAAATAAAAGTTTTTGAACGACTCGTTGGAATTGCTGTTATGTGAAAATCCCGTGCACGGTGGCAAAAGAGCATTCCGTTTCGAGGAAACCCCCCGAAGGAATTTAGCGAATTCCTTCGGGGGGTTTTGTGTCGCCACCGAGGTATGTCTGTCTTTTCCAGCGTGGTATAGGGGTAGAGATTTGCCGCACTACCATTCGATATTTGCAGGGTGGCGGAGTCGCTGATGTTTGAGGATCGGCACGTTATATTTTTCTCCGAGGGAGCGTACGAGGTCCTTGTAACAACCTTTCATTTTATCGTGAAAAGCGATTGCGTCTATGCCGCCGTTGATGGCTTCCACCGCACCTGTTGCGAAAACAAGGCCGTCTTCGTTCTCATATTCTCCGCTTACGAGCCACTGATTTGCGATAATGTGAGATACGCCAAAGGTTTCTTCACCCCATTCGGTAAAAACCGCATCTGCGAAATTGGGATCGAAATGAACACCCCCGACACAGAGGAGGTTGTGAATATTTTTTCCGTCGCTGTTGAAAACCTCGGTCAGTGCGTTCGCCAGCGCGGTGCAGGCAGTGCGATCCGCCCAGCTCTCCTCTACGCTTCCGACCTCGATGTCCACCATGGGTACGGGATATTGGAGAATAAGCTGTGGCGCACTTCCCGTTACGGCAGTTCCCGACCAATGGGTGGCTTCCGTCAGTGTTTGGTATTCGTCAAGTTTCAGTTCCACGCGGTTTCTCTCCAATGCCAGCAGGAGGTTTCTCATGTATTCTGGGTTGGCGGGACCGTAAATACCCGCATTGACATCGCCGATGGAATGAACCGTCAGTATCTTCGGCGGCGCACTTGCACCTTCGTGCCATGTTACCATTCCGGACATATCACAATCGGCGAAATACCTGTTCATCTCCGGCAGGTATTTCGCATAATCCCAGCAAACCGGTACTTCGGTAGGAACGAGGTAATACGTATTTTTCCAAGCATCCTGGTGTACCATAACTTCTCGTCCGTCAAAGGTGATGTCGGCGGGAGAGAATAAATCTTTCTCGTTCAAGATCTCCCATACCATGCGAGAGACAAGCCCCTGTCGCTTTTTTTCGTTGCAGATATAATAAACCGCTTTTTTACCCAAGAGCATGCTTTTTCCTCCTTCCATTGTTTTGCTTGTTATAGTTGCATTTCGAACTGAAGTTCCGTCAAATCCTCTCGCCAGGAATTGTTTTTTTTCTCCCCCACCTGTACGAATCCTACCTTGGTATACATGGCGATGGCCCTATGGAGATCATCGGTGGTATCGAGGTAGACGGATCTGAATCTCTTTTCCCTGCAGTAGGCGAGCGCTCCGTTCAACAGACGTTTTCCGAGGCCCATGCCGCGGTAATCGGGGTGGAGCAGGAACCATCGAAGCTGCGCTCTCTCGCCGCGTTCCACGATGCCGATGGAACCGATGATTTCATCGTTGTGTTCCGCCAGCCACAACCGATCACGGTGAGGATCGTAGTGCGGAAGAAAGTCGTGGAACGACCGGGCAATGTAGGCCTCGAAGGTCATGGAATAGCCGTATTCTTGCTTGTAAATCCAGCCGTGCATGTAGGTGAGGTAGCCCGTATCGCCGGATCGTAAATCATGGCGTATCGTGATGTCCTCGGGCTCGATGCGCCTATTCCCGGTCAGAATATTTTCGATGGAGGTCATATCTCTGACGAGGCGGTATCGATCTATTTCCGACAGGGGCTGAATAAGAGCGTGTATTTGCTCGTCCGAGCGTTCGTTCAGCTCGTTCATTTTTTCTTTTCCGGTGGGCGTTACATGCAGGAAATACGCCCGTGCATCTTTGGGAGAACGATGTTTTTTTATAATATCATGTTTTTCGAACTGCTTGAGAATGCGGCTCAGGTATCCGGCGTCCATGCAAAGTGTTTCCGATAGTTTTTTGGAGGTGCATTCCTCCGTCTTTTCAATCTCGTGAAGCACCCTGGCCTCGGACAACGAAAAAGTACTTTCCAGAATGTGTTGTTGTAACAATCCCAGTATGTTCGTATAGAAGCGATTGAAGTTTCTTACGGTACGAACCTCTTTTTGTAGCATGTCATTCATAACGCAAGTCTCCTTTGGTTGTAGATCGTATTATCCATGTTGTAGCAAAAATACTTGCTTTTGTCAACTATATTGCTTGGCATGTAGGAAAAGCAAGTGTAATCCTCTTCCCCGGCATCTCCGATCCTCGATCTCGAAGGGTGTATACTTGCCTCGACGAGAACGGAAAAAATTCCGGAAAGAGGTATGATTTTCACCGGTACAGGACATCTTTTTACGAGGAGGTTGTGAAAAATGAATAATTTTACCTATTGGAATCCCACGAAAATCGTTTTCGGCAAGGACACCCTTGAAGTTTTGGGAGACGAACTCTCCCTGCGGGGAATTAACAGGGTTCTTCTGGTTTACGGCAAAGGCTCCATTTTTAAAAACGGGGTCTACGAAAAGGTTACCGCCTCCCTGAAGGCGAAAAATATCGCCTGGGAGGAACTTGGAGGAGTTCAGGCCAATCCCGTGCTCGGCCCGGTGCGGGAAGGAATCCGGCTGGTTAGGGAAAAGAAGCTCGAAGCCCTGATTCCCGTGGGAGGCGGTAGCGTCTACGATACCGCCAAGGCCATCGCCGCGGGAGTTGCCTACGCTCCGGGAGACGTGTGGGATCTTTTCGGAGACCGGGTACCGATTCCCGAGGGAACCCCTCCCATTTTCGGGGTACTCACCACATCCGCCACGGGGACGGAAATGAACCGCAACGCGGTGATTACCAAGGAAGAGGAAAAGCTTAAATGGGCCATTCATAACGATCGGGTCTATCCGGTACTCTCCATTCTGGATCCCTCCCTTCAGGCAAGCCTTCCTCCGGAACAGACCGCCCGGGGCGTGGTGGATACCATCGCCCATACTCTGGAGGTTTACTTCGACGGTACCCGGGGGGTGGAACTCATGCAGGAGTACGGGGAATCCCTCGTGCGGAGTGCTCTGCGGAACGGAAAGATTCTCATGAAGGATCCCGGAAACTACGATGCCCGGGCGGAGCTCGCCTGGGCATCCACCCTGGCGCTCAACGACAGCACCAAGGCGGGAAAGAGCAACGGGGATTGGGCGAGCCACGCTCTGGAACACTCTTTGAGCGCCCTCTACAACGTGGCCCACGGTACGGGGCTCGCCATCGTCATGCCCGCCTGGATGCGCTACGTATGCCCGGAGAATCCGGATCTCTTCGCCCGGTTTGCCGAAAAGGTGTTCGGTATTGCCGAAGGTTCCGAAGAAGAACGGGCCGTGGCGGGCATCGAAGCTCTCAAAAAGGCTTTTCTCGATTTGGGAGAGCCCGTAACCCTTCAGGCCATCGGCGTGAAAGCCGAGGATATTCCGGCCATCGTGGCAAACTGTTTCGCCGGCCGGGAGGAGGATGCCACCTACGGTCGGCTCAAGCCCCTCTATCGAAAGGACGTGCAGGCGGTTTTCGAACTGGCCCTGAAGTAATCAACGTTCTGTAATCGTTTTCTCCTCCAAGAGGTCCCGTCTTTTCCAGACAGGAAAAGACGGGACCTCTTGTGTCTTTCGGGTGACGGAGAACCTCTTGTGGAAAGAACGGAAAATTCTTGAGACTCTTGACCTTGACACGGTGTGAAGGTGTATGGTTATGATGCGTTGAAGGGATCGAATGTCGTCATGAATTTTTATCAAAAATACCTTTAAATTTTTTGAAGAAAGGTGAGGAAAAATCATGTCTCAAGAGTCTGCGGTAGCATTTTTGGAGCGTTTGGAAAGTGACGAGGTTTTGGTGGAGCGTCTTCGGGGATGTACCGTCCCCGAGGTGGAAGCGATCGTAAAGAGTGAGCTGGGGTACGACTTCACCCGAGAGGAGATGCAGCAGGCGATCTTCGCGCGGAATCCGGAAATTACCGATGAAGAGCTGGAGGCGGTGGTGGGAGGCATCTCGATTGACATGCTTTACGGTGTGACCATAGGCATTGCCATCGGGGGAGGAGTAATGGCGTTTGCCGCTGTGGCGGGAGCCTGAGAAGAAGCGGAAATGTCTCGATCGTGCGTACATGCTCGCTGAATTTTTTGAGGAAAGGTAGAGGAAAACGAAACCATGTCCAAAGAGTCCGCAGTAGCTTTTTGGGAGCGTTTGGAAGGCGATGAGGTCCTGTTGGGACGTCTTCAGGGATGTTCTTCCGTGATCGAGGCGGAAGCGATCGTAAAGGGTGAGCTGGGATACGATTTCACCAAAGAGGAAATGCAGCAGGTGATCTTCGAGAGAAACCCGGAACTTACCGACGAAGAATTGGAGGTGGTGGTGGGAGGCGTCTCGGATGGCATGCTATACGCTATAACCATCGGCGTGGGAATAGGGATTGTTGGTCTTGCTGGTTTGGCCATCGCTGCGGCGGGAGCCTGAGAAGAAGCGGAAGTGCCTCGATCGATGTGTACATGCTCGCTGAATTTTTTCGAAGAAAGGTAGGGGAAAACGAAATCATGTCCAAAGAGTCTGCCATAGCTTTTTGGGAGCGTTTGGAAGGCGATGAGGTTCTGCTGGAACGTATTCGGGGATGTACCGTGCCCGAGGTAGAGAAACTTGTAAGAGGAGAGCTGGGATACGATTTTACCAAAGAGGAAATGCAGCAGGTGATCTTCGAGAGAAACCCGGAACTTACCGATGAGGAATTGGAGGCGGTGGTAGGGGGCGGGCTGGTGGGTGATATAGCTATATGTGTAGGTGCAATAGGTGGATCCATCCTTGTGGGCTCGCTTATCGGCGCGGGAATTGGCGTTTGCTTAGTGGCAGCTGTCGCGGGGGCGGCTTGAGAAAGATAAAAATAACGAATGTGTGTGCATGCTGACTGATTTGTACTGATCTTTTTGCGGCGGATATCGGGAATGCACGATCGGGAGGAAGCCCTCCGGGGAAGTGCAAAAGCCTTTTGCGAATTCTGAAGTGTGTATGTGGACATGAGGAAACCTCGAAAAAGAAGCTCCCATGAGAGGATATAAGGATTTATCCGAGGGACCTTGAATCTTTTCGAAAGATTCGAGGTCCCTTCTCCGTTTCGTTCTCTCTGCCGAGAGTGGGCGAAATACTTTTCGAAATAAAGGCCCTTTCCTTCGAAAACTAAGAAAATAAAGGGTGTCATGGAATAAATTCTGTAAAATAAAAAAAAGTTCCGTCTTTTGAGGAAGTGGCAAAGAGATGTGAGGGGGTTTTGAGAGAAGAGAAAAGGAGGAGATTATGCGTTTACGTTTGCAAATGCGGGGAAAAATCGTTTTCATGGTGCTTTCCATGGTACTGCTCGTCTTCGGAATCATTCTGGGAACCGTAACCTGGCTCAATCGAAAAGAAAGCGTGCGAAATGCCCAGGAACTCGCTCTCAGCCTCTCCCGGGAATATGCCTACCAGATGACCACGGAGTTCGAGGCCGCCATGAGTACCGTTCGCACTCTGGCCTGCATCTTTGAAGGTTTGGCGGAGGGAGGAAATGTGGACAGGAATGTGCTGAACCAGGTTCTCCGGAAAACTCTGGAGGAAAATCCCAATTTTTTCGGGGTCTGGAGCTGTTGGGAGCCCAATGCCCTGGACGGAAGGGATGAGGAGTTTGCGAACGCTCCGGGATATGACGAGACGGGACGCTTTATTCCCTATTATTACCGGGAGGATGGAGATATAGCCTTCGAGGCCCTCACGGATTACGACAATCCCGGAGAGGATGATTGGTATACGGGGCCTCTCAAGAAAAACGGCGAGAGTATCACGGAGCCCTACTACGATAGCCAGGTGGACGTTACCATGGTTAGTTTGGTGATCACCACGAAGGTACACGGCAAAACCGCGGGAGTGGTGGGGGTGGACATGGCCATGGACGCAATTCAGAGAATAGCTCTGGATGCCCAACTTTACGATACCGGCTTCGGAAGGCTTCTCACCTATGAAGGCATATTGGCGGCCCATCCCGATACGGAACGCATCGAAAAAATGGCTCCCGAAATCGAAGGGGCCGGAGGTGAGGAGATTCTCCGGCGTATTCAGCGCGGAGAGAGCTGGTTTCAGGAGATCTGGTCCGAGACCATGCGGGAAGAGACCTACAAGGCCTTCGCTCCTGTTCAGGTGGGAAAGACCGGAACTCCCTGGAGCTTCAGCGCGGTGATTCGAAAAAAAGAAGTGCTGGCCTCTTCCGAATGGCTTCTCTCGCTAAGCCTGTCCCTGAGCTTTCTGGGAATGCTCCTCATCAGTCTTGTGGTGTTTTTTGTGGCCGGGCAAATCGTGAGACCGTTGAAGCGGGTGGGAGAGCTTGCCCGTCGAGCCCAGGAGGGGGATCTTACCATTTCCAGGAAGGATTTTCATATCCCTTCGGAAGATGAGATGGGATCCATGGCGGAGGCTCTTACCGCCATGGTTGGATCCCAAGCGACCATGGTGCTCCAGATTCGCTACGCCGCCGAGGGTGTCTCCGCCACGGCGGATTCCTTGGTAAAGGTTTCGGAGAAGGTGGATACCGCCGTGGAGGACGTGCGGAAGAATGTGGATGCCACCTCGGAACTTTCGGAGTCCAACAGCGCCTCCATCGAGGAGACCACTGCGGGAGTCGAGGAAGTTGCCGGAGCCGCCCAGGCCATAGCCAAGGCCGCCGCGGAAGGGGCCGAAGCGGCATCTCTGGCGGAAAATTTCGCGGCGGGATCCGTGGAAAAGGTGCGTGCCATGGTGCAGGACCTTCAGGGAATGGGAGAGAAAACCCGGGAGAGCCTGGAGGCGGTTTCCCGTCTCTCCGGAGTTGTGACGAACATCTCCGGTTTTGTCGCCACCATCACCAGCATAGCGGATCAGACGAACCTTCTGGCTCTGAACGCCGCCATCGAGGCCGCCCGGGCAGGAGAAGCGGGGCGAGGCTTCGCTGTGGTGGCGGAGGAGGTGCGTAAACTCGCGGAGGAATCGAATACCGCGGCGGGGGAAGTGGATAAGCTTATCGGGGAGCTGGAGCGGAACAGTAAAAACTCCATGCGGGTGGCGGAAGAGTCCGAATCGATTCTCGAAATCACCCTGACTCAGGCGGGGGAGGTTCGGGAGAAACTCGAGGAGACGCTTCGGGAGATTTCCCGGGTGTTGGGGGTTATCGAAAACGTGGCTTCCACTTCCGAGGAACAGGCCGCTTCGAGCGAGGAAATGGCTTCCGCCATGGACCAGATTACTCTCGGCAGCACCCGGATGGGGGATCGTATCCGTACTATTCAAAAGGATGCGGAGGATACCGCCGGCAATGCACGAGAAGTTGCCCGAATGGCCCAGGAGATGCGTTCCCAGGGAGAGGAGCTTCTCGCCCGGGTAACCCGTTTTCGGATTGCCGAAGAAGCTTCGAAGGGTTTCCTCGCTCCCAAAAAATAGCCGAAAAGGCGAAAGCTTGACAGAAAATCTCGGGGAAGCGTATTCTGATCGCACTCGGGGAAATTTTCGATATTGTATAGAATGCGGCATTTCAACCTTTATTTTTGCAAGCTCCGAGATATCGCATGTGAGGAGATGAGGATTTGGAGAAGAAGTTTTTGGGGAGAACACGAAGGTTTGCCTCGCGGGTTCCGGCGTTTTTTCTGGCAGCGGCATGGATGATTGGAGTTGCGGGAGCGGGAATCGCCCTTGGAGGGGAGCCGGCTCCCAATCCCTATCTCTCTTCATCTCTTTACGGCATCACCCACTTCGATTCGTCCCAGAGCGATTCCACCCCCTACGGGCCTCCCCGGGGGATCTATGCGGTGGATCTCACGAAAAAACCCGTTTCCTACGGAGGCCCGGTGAATATCATCACCCTGGCATCCACCCAGGAGGACTATATGTGGGGCCTGGGAACCGATCACGTACGGTACATATATAAAGGGAACGGAGCCTGGACGACTCTGGCCACCTTCGAAGCTCTGGCGGATGCCACGAACAACGTGTTGGCTCCCATTCCGGAGGATGATTTCCGAACCTTCGGAGAATCTTCCGCAGTGGGGATGACCGTGGATGGAATGGACGCGTACCTGACGGAACTCTTCGGAGAAGGTTACGGCAATCGCTTCGGACACGGAACCTATTCCGTGGTGGATAGGGATAACGTGCTGTACGCCAACTACGGCACCGCCCTCTATGCTTTTGGATTGGCGGATGCCGCGAATCCCTCGGCGGGCATCGAGGTGCGCTACAGCATGGCGAACGTGGTGGAGACCCTTCTGGGAGAAAGCCCTGCGGGAATCCGCATTGCGGGGCTTTCCATGACCTACGACGGGCACGTTCTTATCGCCCTCACCAACGGTCTCGGAATTGTCGATAGGAATCTCGACCCGGAGAGCGCGTCTTTCTACCGCTTCGGAGAAAATGAAGATGTGTGCAACTCCATGGCGGTGGACGAGAACAACGGCATCTACATCGCCAGCAACGTCTTCATGCGCAAGCTCGTCTGGACCGGAACGGTCCTCTCGGACAGCGAAAACGACGGCGCCTGGATCTGTTCCTACGACGTATCCGCAGAATTGCCTCCCATCATCAAGTTCGATAACGGCACCGGATCCACTCCCACCCTCATGGGATTCGGAGAGGACGAGGATCATCTGGTGGTCATCACGGACGGAGCGAAGCAGATGAAGCTCCTGGCCTTCTGGCGGAATGAAATCCCCGAGGATTTCGTGCAGAAGCCGAACACCGCCTCCCGGCGCGTGGCGGGACAGATCGCGGTAACCTGCGGCTTCAGCACTCCTCTTCCTGAGTGGATTCAGTCGGAACAGTCCGTGGTGGTTTCCGGATACGGAGCCTTCGTGGTGAACAATATGCCCGAGACCGTGGATGCGGCCCTTCAGGGAAAAAACAAGATCCTTCAGGTCTCCCTCATGGGTCCCGCCTATGATACCTCCTACGGAGTGGAACGCTTCGAGTGGAATCCCTCCTCGGATGCCTGGTCCTCGGTCTGGGCCCGTTCGGACGTTTCCTCCACCAGCATGGTGCCCATTCACAGCCAGTCCTCAGGGATGGCTCTGGTGAACGGCTACTATCCCGCAAGCGGCTGGGAAGTTACCGGTATGGACTGGAATACCGGAGCCACTCTGCACCGCAGTATCTTCGGAAATCGTAATTTCGGCAACGGGGCCTATGCCATTCTCCAATATCTGGAACGCGGAGAGCTTCTCTTCAACTCCATAGCGGGACCTCTTCTCGTATCCTACGGCGGTTCAGGATCCGGAGTGGGCAGCTGCAACATTGGAAGCGTACCGGGATTTGGAATTCCCCTGTTGCTGCTTCCGTTTCTGCTCCTTTTTAAAAGGTGATTTTCTGCTTTTCCCGACTCGAGAATAGACTCGTTTTCGAGGTAAGGAAGTGGTGTGCGCGTCCGGAGAAAAGAGAACGTGCGGAGTATCGACGAGTTCGAGAGTGTAGCTTCGTAGAAGGGTTTGGTCGGCAATCAAAGAGAGGAAGGCAGAATGAGAAGGAGTATGCGATCTGGATTGGTCACGGCGTTGATGGTAGCGGTTCTCGTATTTTCGGTGCAGGCGGGATTCGAGAGTCCCTCCTTCGGATCCGCCACGGATAGCTACACGTATTTCGAGAATCTCCCGCTCTTCGATCCCCTCACTCCTTTGGAGGGCAACGAGATGCGCATCACCTTCATGGGCTCCATGATTCCCCTTCCCGTGCGCCTGGCTCAGGCGGAACTGAGTGTTTTCGTCGAAGTGGGGTGGGTTTCCGATCCCAGTGATCCCTATTACCACGGCAGGCCGAAGGATCAGTTCGTCTTCGATATGGGGGCGGGAGTATCCGGAAACTATGCCGCCGCAAAGGTGGGATATCGCCTCATGGACAAGATTTTTCTCACCCATCTGCATGCGGACCATATGAACGACTTGATTCATACATATTGTTTTGGTCCCGCGAGCGACCGCAAATCTCCCCTCTATGTCTGGGGTTCCAAGCCTTCGGGAGTGAGAAATCCCTCTTACTTCAACTCGCCCGGCGGCGGTTGCAGCGTCATGGAATCCCAATCCTCCGGCGGGGCCTATTACGACGACGGGGTCATCACCATGTGCGCACATCTGCGTGAAGCCTTGCGGTGGCACACGGAGAGCTTCAGCTTTCAGACCACCGCCTACGCCGGATATTTCCCTCCCACCAAGGCGAGTTGGGGGCTTCCGCATAACCCGGTGCCGGTGGGCAACGACAGCCCCAACGATGCCTATGCCATCGTGCCCATCGAGCTGGATTGGAGCCAGGTGGGAGGAGTGGCCTACGACAACGCAGCCACGGGGGTGAAGATCACTCATTTCCCGGTAGTCCACGCCCGGCGGGGATCCATGGGGTATAAGCTCGAATGGACTGCTTCCTCGGGGGTTCCCTTGAGCATGATTTTCACCGGCGATACCAAGCCCGAGACCAACAGCATCGAACAGGCCAAGAACAACGGTCGTGGTGTGGACGTTTTCATTCACGAGATGGTGGTTCCTCCCGAGGTGTGGGCATACAAGAACATGGGGCTCAATGGCCCCCTCGCTCCGGGAGATCCCGGGTACGAGGAGTTTCAAGAGACCGTGGAGGAGCTCACGCGGGTTCAGAACAGCTCCCATACTACCCAGGGGGCCTTTGGCTACCTTCTCAGTCAGATAGAGCCCAGGCCCAGGCTCACCGTGGCCACCCACTTTCCCGTGGCGGACGATACCGTTGAAAGCGCGTTGAAAAGCGTGCAGGCCCATTGCCCCGAGGTGGAGATGGGGCCCGATATCGTCTGGTCCTTCGATTTGATGGTGTTTCGGGTCTTCCCCGGCCGAATCGAGCAGTGTCGGGCGGACGTATCGAGGTTCAGCTTCACCCCTCCGGTCCGTCTGCCTAGTGGGCTCTTGCCGCCGAAGTATCACGATGCCTCGGGTGCAGGGGATCCCTACGCCCAGATAGACACCACGGATACCATTCCTCCCACCAACGACGACGGCACGGTAAACTACCGGGAGGATGGATATTAAAGCGGTTTTGTGAATAATGTGTCACGAAATATTTGACGGGAGCCTCCGTTTATGGATTCCCTCTGTTCCTCCAGTGGCCGACCCGCTCCCTTGCTTTGCCGCTCCTGCCCGTCGTCTCAGCCGGGGCATGGATGGTGTTGCTTCGGAGACGGTATAAAAAACCGCAATAGGATGCGGGAAACGAAAAGGGAAGAACCTCCGGTAAAACCGGAGGTTCTTCCCTTTTCCACACAGCTTTATGTCGGGCTTCCTGAATAAGAAGTACTCCATTGCAAATACTGAAGAAAATGACCCTTTTCAACCTACCAAGTGCACGATTTTGAGCTGGTTTTCCCTAAAAACCGTGCACTTTCCCTTCAAAGGTAGGAAAAAACGTGGAAATGAAAATGGTAAAACCCTTGCAATCAGGAGTTTTTAAGGCCTTTGCGGGTATATTTTTCTTATTCAGGAAGCCCTATGTCGTCCGTCTTGGTTTCTCCATGACCTGATCCATTCATAAGCATGACTGTTGGAACAACAATCGGTGAAAGCCTGAGCAGGGTCGATATGTTCTCGCTCTCTCTTCGGTCTAGCCCATGGATTTGATGAGGGTGATCAGATCGCTGTAAACGCCGTACGCCGTTTGGAGAATTCCGGGGTCGGTTTGAATGATCGAGATTTCTCCGGCCAGATCGGTATAGAGGGTGATCGCCGCGGAGGTGCCGTCGACGTTGCTGAGGGGATCATCGAAAGGCAGGAGCCGGGGTTCCACGGTCAGCTCCACCCGGCCGGTGGCCTCGTTCCTTTCGGCAATGCAGAGATATTTGATTTTTCCGTTCTTTTCGCGGGCCCTTCGGATGTCCTCCGGGGTTAGGTTCGCCATGCTCTCGACCTTCGCCATCTTGGGGTTCACCCCGGCATCCATAAGAACGTTCGCGAGGGAGCATATCTTGGCCGTGCCGTCCCATCCATTTACGTCCATGGATGGATCCGCCTCGGCAACCTGAATGCGTTGAGCTTCTTTAACGGCCTCTTCGTAGCTCATGCCCTTTTCCATCTTCTCGAGAATGAAGTTGGTGGTCGAATTAAGAATGCCTTTGATTCCGAGTATCTTGTTGCCGTGCAGGGTCTCTTTGACGAGATTGAAGACGGGAGTTCCGTCCATGACGATGGTTTCGTAGAGAAAGCACCTGTTCATCTTGTCGGCGAGTTCCGCAAGTTTGCGAAAGTGCCACGCCTCGGGACCCTTGTTGGCGGTGATGACGTGCATGCCCGCGGTAAGCGCTTGTTCGATGTACCCCGTGGCGGGTTGGCCGTCCTCGATGGAGATGGTGCTCAATTCGATCATGAGATCCGCCCCGGAGCGTGCAATCATCTCGGAGGTATCGCAGGCGACGAAATCCGCGCTCCGGGGATCGAAGCGATTCAACCTTTCGTTCATCTCAAGGAGTTCTTTCATGTGGATACCCTCATGATTGATGAGAGTTCCCTTGGACCTCGTACAGATGCCGGTCAGTTGAAGGCGGCAGTCGAATTCCTCCCGAAGTTGCGTCTCCTTCTCGAGCAGTAGTTCCACGAAACGAACTCCCACGTTGCCGAAACCCACCATGCAGAATTTGATATTCTTGCTCATACCTATCACCTCGATGCCCATATTTGTTTTGTCAAAACCAATCGCTTTTCCCAAAAAGCGTTGCCCGGTAGTGAAAGATCTCCTGTCTTTTCGGATGAGAACTTACTGCATGGCCTCTCTGATGGCGGCTGAAATTCCCGCGAGGCCTTCCTTAAGCTCCTTGTCCAGGGGCCATGCGTAACCGATGCGCATGTGGCGTCGATCCTGTTCGAACCAGTGCCCGGGGCCGACATAGGTGCCGTATTTGTCGTTCAGAATCCGGTAGAATGTATCGATGTCGATATTTACGGATTTCTTGATGCGCGGAAAGCAGGTGCAGGCGGCTTGGGGTTCCACCCACTCGATACATTCTTCCTTCTCCATCCATTCCTTGACCATGGCGAAGCGCCGAGCGATGGTGGTGTCGTTCTCGATAATCCACTCTTTCTTCTGGGAGAGGGCCACGTAACCGATATATTCGTCCACCACGCTTCCGCCGATACAGACCTGTTCTTTGGCGCAGAGCAGCAGATCCATCATCTCCTTGTCCTGACAGATGATCCAGCCGATCCGGATTCCGGGAATTCCGTAGGTTTTCGAAAGAGATGCGATGGAAATAACCTTCCTGCTCAGGGAGGCCGCGACGGGTAAAACCTCTCCCTTGAACATGTCGCGGTAGGTCTCGTCGAGGAGCAGCCAGATATCGTGTTTTTCGGCGATGGCCACCACCTCTTTCAGTTCGGCCAGACTCATCATGGTTCCGGTGGGGTTGTGGGGATTGGTGAGAGAGATGTACTTCGTATCGGGGCGGATCATGGACTCCAGCTTGGGAATGTCCACTTTGTACCCCTCTTCGAAGATTTGATCCAGGTAGCTGATATCCGCACCGATGGCGCGCGGCGTTTCGATGTTGGTGCCGTAGTTCGGCCTTGCCACGATCATGTGATCTCGAGGCTGAAGCAACGAGGAGGCTACGAGAAAAAGTGCCGTGGCTGCCCCCGCTGTAACGATGACACAATCCGGGTCCGCCATGCCGGCCTGTTCCGCGATGAGCTTTCTCAGGCGAGGATCTCCGAGGTGGTCCCCGTAGGGAAGGAGCATATCGTCAAGGACGATTCCCAGATCCTTCAAGTTACGGTCTCGGACCGAAGTTTCCGTGAGATTGTTTTTTATTTTCTCGTAACCGAACTGTTCGGGTGATTCCTTTTCGATGGGCATACGGACGTAATGCATTGTTATCCCTCCAAAAATGCAAAAGTTTATACAAAACGTATGCATGTGTATCCTATTGCATCAAGTTGAATACAGGTGTATTGTAGGCGAGCCTGAATCTTTGTCAATCCCTGATCGTGTACTATATATGCTTGTCGAGAAAAGCGGAAAAGGGATCGAAGGGTTGTCGGAAATTCCATCGGGGTACTTTGGGAAAATCTTTTTTCGAGAATCACCGTGTTCCATATATTGGTTTGCCCGGCACAATTCGGCTATGGGAGAGATTGGAATGGATAACGAAATAAAGCAGCTGGCCCCTGAATTTGCCTACTTTGAAATAAAAAAACTTATTATGCTCAAGAAGCTGAAGCCGGGACAGAAGTTGTCGGAAAGCGCTCTTTCCCGAGAGATAGGCGTCAGTCGAACTCCCGTTCGGGAGGCTTTGCGAAGGCTTGCCGGCGAAGGATGGCTGAATATGGTTCCCGATATGGGCATCTGGATTTCCTCCCCCACGAGGAGGGAAATTCTCAATGCCTATGAATTTCGGGTAAAACTGGAGGCCTGGGGAGTGGAAATGGCGATGCCGAACGTGACACCCCTGTTGATCACGAGGCTGGAGGATTGTCTCGAAGAGGAGGCTGCCATTTACAAGGGATTTGAAAAGGCGGAAAAATATCTGGAAGCCAACAGTCGCTTCCATCTACTCATTGCCGAAGCGAGTGGAAACGATTCTCTCGTGCAACATGTGAAGATTGCCATAAATCGTACGGATATCTATATGGTCTTCTACGAGGATTACTACGATTTCGAGAACAATTGCAGCCTTCCGGAGCACAGGGATATTCTGGAGTCCATTAAAAATATGGATGTCAATGAGGCGATCAAAAAAATTCAGGCTCATGTGCATCGAGGTTTTGAGGACCTGCACTTGAAGTATTGATTTCTTTGATCGCCCACCGCTATATCGCTGCCGGGAACAGATAAACTCCCGTCCAGGGAAACCGCCCGAAGAGCCCTCAAGCCTCAGAAGGTATTTTCGGAGTTCACGAGTACCGCTTTCTCCCGGAGTTCCGGAGAGACGGAAAGGCCATACTTCTCCGCAAGTTCGAGATTGAGCAGCAGCTTTTCCGCCTGGATGTTGCTGAAGGGAATCTCTCCGGGAGAAGTTCCTGCAAGTACCCGAAGAACTTTTTCCGACGCCTCCAGCCCCGCATCGAAGTAATCTCGGGCCACCCCGAGGATGGCTCCGTATTTCATCTGGGGAGTGTCGAAGGTGTACACCGGGAGATTCCGCTCCCGGGCCTTTTTGATGATCTGGGGAAATCCCGGCCGGGTGGTGTTGTCCGGAATCTGGGCTATGAGGTCGATTTTTTCGGCGCAGAGAGCCTCCGCAGCCTGGGTTATTTCGGCGGTGGAGGTTACGGGAACGCTCACCAGTTCCAGTCCGCGAGAGTACAGTGCCTCCTCGAACCAATCCCGGTAGAGCTGGCTGTTGATTTCCGCGGGAGTGAAGAGGGTTCCCACCCGGCGCACCTCCGGAAGGGTTTCGCGAAGGAGTTTCACCATGGTCTCGAAGGCGGGGCGAGTGCTGATGCCGGTAACGTTCTTCCGATGTTCTTTCGAGCTGTTTCCGGCCCCGGCTCGTACGGGATCCCCCACGGCGCTGAAGACGATGGGGAATTCCTCGTCTATCTGGCGTACCGCCGCCTGAAGGGTGGGAGTGGAGATTACCATAAGCAGGTCCGGTTTTTCGGATCGAAGGGAGGTCATCATGGCGGAGAGGGTGGCCATATCTCCCTGGGCGTTGAGAATGCGGAGGTTGAAATCCCGCCCCTCCACCAGACCTCCCCGGCGTAGCCCCTCCCGAAAGCCCTGGGCGCAGAGTTCCGAGGTTTCCGTATCGTTGTAGAGGGCCATGCGCAGTTCCAGAGGTTTTTTTCGGGGAGTCCGGAACGATGACCGCCCCGGCAGAAGCACCTTTACCCGCACTTCCTCCATGGGAATTTCTTCCGGGGGAGTGCCGTCGAGGATCCGCACAGCCTGATCCGCCGCCTGATCTCCCCATTCTCGAAAGTCCGGTCCCACTCCTCCCGTAGCTCCGAGTTCCACCAGGCCGAGATCGCTTACGAAGATGGGAATGCCCTCACTTCGGGCCACCTTGAGAATCGAGGCGAACCCCGCACTCACCAGATTGTCCCCGGAAAAGAGAAAGGCCCGGGCTCCCCGCTGCATGAGGGAACGCGCGGTCAGCGAAAGATCCGACACGGTGGAGGCGGTGCCCTCCAGAACCGTTATTCCTCGTTCTTTACCGAGTTCTCGGAGAATTTTCACCTCCAGTACCGATTGAGGCTGGGCGGGATCGTAGATAATGCCCACCTTTTCCAGGTCTCCGCAGGATTCGAGAGCCAGTTCCAGAAGCTCCTTCATGGTGGATTTTGCGTAGACCCCGGTAATGTTCTTCGGAACCCCCTCCCGAAAGAGCCCCAGCTCCGCGGGGTCCGTGGCCACGCAGTAGACGTAGGGAACCTTCCGTACCCGATTCGCTCCCGCCACGAGTGTGGGGGAGGCGATGGAAACGAGAAGGTTCGGTTCGCTCTGCAGAGCGGCGTCGAAGATCTGGGGAAGAAGCCCCTGATCTCCCTGGGCGTTGAATTCCCGAAGAAGATAATCTCTTTTTTCCAGAAGCCCCCGGCTTTGAAGCCCCGAGAGAAAGCCCTCCCGAGCCTCGTCCAGTACGGGGGTGTTGATAAGGTTCACCAGAGCGATAACCGTGGGTCCTCCGAAGCGTTCCTTTCGAGAGGCCGCTTTTCCGCTCCTTTCCGGAGAAGCCTCCATTCCGGACCGCTCCGGGGATATCCGGCTTGTCCGATCCGAATGGAGCAGAATGCCCGAAGCCATGCAGATAAGGAGAATCATGGGCCCCAGGTGCTTGAGAATTTTTCGCATCTTCCTTCTTTCCTTTCCTCTTTTTCTCTATCCGAGCTCGAAGGTGGTAACTCCGAAAATCTGTTCCAGAGGAAGATTCGGAGGGGTTCCGTGGTACATCCGGGCGGTGTCGAAAACGGGTTGCATCCGGTATTTCTCCGCCAGAGCCAGGGCGTGCCTGTTCGGTTCGGGTACGTCGAGATAGATGGGGGTTCCTTCGGGAACCTCCTGGAGGGTCTTCAGAAAAAGAGCCTCTCCAAGAAGAGGATTCGCCGCGAAGAGGGGGCCGACCTTGCAACCTTTCCGGCACTCCCGGAGAGAGACGTATCCCCGGGTGGTTCCGTCTTTGCGAGCGATCAGGGAACGGCTCTTTTCCAGGGTGAGCCACCGGTGCAGGAATTCCCGGCGCTCTCCTCCGAAGTGAAGAGCGTCGAAGGCCGCCAGATCCTGGAAGGAAAGGTCTTCGGGAGGGGCGAAGCTCTCCGGTACTGTGGGAATTTCCTCCTCTTGGCTTCCCCGGAGATACTCGTAGCGGATATTACGATAGGCCAGGCGGAAGCCGGATCGGGCGTAGTTGTTCTGCTGTGCGGGAACTCCGTCCAGGCCGAGGCTACACCCTTTTCCGTATTCCATGGCGTGATTCCAGATCTCAAGGCCGTATCCCTTTCCCCGGAAATCAGGGCGAACCATATAGAAGCCCACGAAACCGAAGCCCCAGGGATATTTCACGCAGGAGATGCAGCTTACGGGTTCTCCCCGGAGCTTGCCGATAAAGAAACCCGAAGGATCCTGGGCGTAGAAGGCCCGGGCATCGAAGAGCCCCGGGTTCCATCCCTCCCGGGCGGCCCAGTCCACCGCGAGTTCCACCTCTTCGAAGGTGGCGGTATGTATGGTGTACATGTCGTTTCTCCCTTCCGAGATTCTTTGTCTGGTTTTTTCGTTACCGATACTCCGAGAGCAGCAAGGCTCCCACGGATTCGTCGAAGAGATCCCGTTTCGCCACGGTTTCGAAGGCCCGCATCAGATCGGGAATCCGGAGACGCCGTTTCTCCTCTTCCCTGAAATCCTCCGCCACCCGGCCCCGGTGCATCATGAGGATTCGGTCCGGCAGGTCCACCGCCTGTTGCATGGAGTGAGTTACCATGAGAGTGGTCAGCTTTTCCCGGCTCACGATTTCCCGGGTAAGCTCCACTACCTTGGCGGCGCTCTTAGGGTCCAGCGCCGCGGTATGTTCGTCCAGAAGAAGCAGGTCCGGGCGGTTCCAGGTCGCCATGAGCAGGGTTATGGCCTGGCGCTGTCCTCCCGAAAGGGTTCCTATGGGGTTGTCCAGCCGATTTTCCAATCCCATCTTCAGGGAAGCCACTCGTTCCGCCAGCATCTCCCGTACCTCCTTGGTGAGGGCCCGCTTCAGGCTTCGGGGCTTTCCCCGGCTCAGGGCGATGACCAGATTTTCCGCGATGCTCATCTCTCCCGCGGTACCTCCGAAGGGGTTCTGGAAGACCCGGCCGATCCGGGCGGCCCGCCGGTATTCCGGAAGCTTCATGATCTTCTGCCCTCCCAGAAGGATCTCTCCCCGGTCCACGAAGAAACTTCCCCCCAGGGCGTTGAGAAGGGTACTCTTGCCGGAACCGTTGGAGCCGATCACCGCGGCGAAGGATCCCTCCTCCAGGGTAAAGCTCACTCCCCGGAGAGCCCGGACCTCGTTGGGGGTGCCGGGAAAAAAGGTTTTTTCGAGATTGCGCACCTCAAGCATGGGAGCTTTCCTCCGAAATCGAAGATTTACCGCGCCTTTTCAGAATCTGCGGAGCCAGAAGGGCCAGGAAGACGAATCCCGCGGTGACGAGTTTGAGATCGTTTGGGTTCAGCCCCCACCGAAGGGCGATGGCCACCAGAAGGCGGAAGAGAAGAGTGCCCATTACGGTGCCCGTAATGAGAAGCCCCAATCCCAGGGGTCTTACCAGGGCCTCTCCCAGAATGATGCTCGCCAGTCCCCAGACCATCATGCCGATACCCATCTGAATATCCGCAAAGCCCTGATACTGGGCCAGCAGGGCTCCCGCCAGCGCCACCAGGCCGTTGGAGAGGGCCAGGCCGAGGAGGATCATGCTCTTGTGGTTCAATCCCTGGGCCCGGGCCATCTGAGGATTGTTTCCCGCTCCCCGGAGCCCCGTTCCCAGATGGGTGAGCAGGAAGAAACGGAGGGCTCCTCCGAGGAGGAGGCAGAAGAAGAGGCTACTCAAAAGGGCCGCTCCATCTTCCACCGGCAGGGGCCAGCCGAAGAGGATCAGTTTTCCCGAGGGCCCCGCGAAGGATTCCAGGAGTTTCTCGAAGGGGGCGGAAACCGTGGGGGTGTTCAGCAGGGGAATGTTGCTCTTTCCCATGATTCGCAGGTTTACCGAATAGAGCCCGGTCATCA
Organism: uncultured Aminiphilus sp.; assembly: GCA_963666395.2. Taxonomy (GTDB): domain Bacteria; phylum Synergistota; class Synergistia; order Synergistales; family Aminiphilaceae; genus DAIPKP01. The sequence goes on along the minus strand of CAXXQU010000001.1, from coordinate 2,747,100 downwards.
CCAGAATTCCCGAGAGAAGTCCCGAGACGTTCCATCGGGTATGGAGCAATCCGGTGACGCCTCCCGCGCAGGCTCCTCCGAGAAGGGCCAGAAAGGTGGCGATCCAGGGGCTCATCCCTCCCGAAATGAGTACCGCCGCCACCGAGGCCCCCAGGGTAAGGGAGCCGTCCACGGTGATATCCGTAAAGCGGATCATCCGAAATGTCAGCAACATTCCCAGAGAGAGGAGGGAAAGGATCAAACCGAGAGTGAAAGCTCCGAAGACGAGGCTCATGGGAAGAATTCCTCCTTTTCCGATTTCAGGGGACCCCACCAGGCGGCGCCGCTGACGAAGGCGCTTTCCCCGAGTCCCTGGGGTTTCCGGAAATCCTCCACCAGGTGGAGTATCGCCTTGGGAGGAGCCCCGTAAAAGAAACGGTTTATCTGTTCTTGTAGAGGTAGCATTCCGTTGGGAAGGATCTGGAAGGGAAAGACCGCTCCGTGGGCGTGAATCGAGAAAGCCCCTTCGGAAGTGCGGCGCACTATTCCCGCCACCGCCGCGGATTCACCGGGAAAGATTCTTTCTCCGCAGAAATCGAGGTACTCCCGGATCTCCGGAAAATCCATGGGTTCCGAAGAACTTCGTTCTCCCGGAGAGCGGAGAAGGGAGGCTCCCACAAGCCCCTCGATCTCTCCCAGAAGGACGAAGGCGAAGGAGGAATTCCCGGATAAGGAGCCCATTTCGTTTACCAGGGCGGAAAGAGAATAGCTCGAAATCTCCTCGGAGGGAGAGAAGCGCAGAAGGTGTGAAAGGTCTCCCCGAAAAATCAGGGCCTGGGCACAGAAGAGGGAGGGGGAAAAATCCCCTTCCCGCAACAGGCAATCCGGCCGTCCCCGTTCATCCGGGGGCTGAAGGGCCAGATGCCCTCCCAAGGCCAGGAACTCTCCCAGATGGGGGAGGGCCTCCTCGTAACTTTTGCCGCTTCCTCCGATGCCCAGGCCGTAGCTGGAGGCGTCGAAACGTAGGGAGCGGCACTTTTCGGGGCATATTGGGTTCCAGGGTTTCCAGGCATCCACCCTTTCCAGCCGGAGAGGGGCTGCGGAGGGAAGGGTAAAGTGTTCTCGAGTTTCCCTTCGAAACTCTCCGGAAGAATCCGATAACAGGTTCTGCCAGTCCATTTTCTCCTCGGAAAGCCAGATTTCCAATCCCGCCATTTCCAGAATTTCCCGAGCCATTCCCGAGGCGTGCACTATTTGAAAGGAACCTCCCAAGGGGGCAAGTTCCCGATTGATTTGCATAAGGGCCCGGATTCCCAGAGAACTCAGAAATTCAAGTTCCTCCGCGTGAAGTACGAGATGGTGTTCTCCCCGGCGGATGTGTTCCAGGGCGGTTTCCCGGAAAAAATCCGACCAGGATGCGTCCAGCCGCCCCTGAAGATGTAGGATCAGCCGCCCTTCCCGGCGGCATTCATCGAGTTTCATTGCCTTCCTCCTTCTTTGCCGATACGGCGATGCTCCGGATTGTACGCTTTTGGGGTATTTTTGGAAATATCCGGAATGAAATAAAAAATCCGTAGCCTCTCTCATGGGAAAGGCCACGGAATTGTAGAAGAAAAGCGATAAAAAACGTACTGTCGGTATTATGGGTTTCGAAAAAAGAAATCAAATGTATTTTTTTGTTTAACACGTATTCATGCGTCGTTTTTCCCCAAAGGTATGGGTTAGTTCGACCACTGGAGGATCGGAGGGGATTCGCAATGAAAGTCTTTGAAAAAGGTTCACGAGATCAATTGGAATAATCCGGTTTTTTCAAGTTGTTCAAGAAGAAAGTTTTTTTATTCTGAATTTTTGTACTCGCGTGACGAGTTCCTCCCCCCGATTTTGCATTTGCAACGCCAATTCCGCTAAAGTTTTCGCGTTTTCCGCAGTGCCCTGAGATGCTGTACTGATATTGCGAATCCGTTCGGTGGTTTGTGTGGTTCCCAAAGTGATCTGGTCCATGGAAGAAGCCATTTCTTCGCTTGATGCGGCCTGTTCCTGAGAAATGGAAGCCATGTGCTCAAAGGATGTGGCTACCCGCTGAATTTCTTCCAAAGTGAAAGCCAGTTCTTTTTGAGATTTTTGAGCTTCTCCCAATGTATCCTGGATAATTTTTCCGGATTCTTCGGTGATGATTATGGATTTTTTTGTATTATGCTCCAGCTCGGTAATCAGTTTGGCGACTTCTCCGGCGGCATTGTTGGATTCTTCCGCAAGCTTTCGCACTTCCTCCGCCACCACCGCAAACCCCCGTCCCGCTTCTCCCGCCCGGGCGGCTTCGATGGCTGCGTTGAGTGCCAGCAGATTGGTTTGATCCGCAATGCCCGTAATGGTGGCAATAAATCCCGCAATGTTCTGTACCGCTTTGCCGAGTTCCGAAATCGCCCGAATGCTTTCTTCGGATCTTTTGCCTACGGTGTCGAGATTTTCTACCATTGCCGTAACGTTATCTACCGAAGCGGTAGCGGTATCCTGAGCTTTGAACCCCGCTTCGGTTCCTTCTGCGGCGGCTTTCGCGATAGTCTGGGCGCCGCTGGCGATTTCCTCCACCCCTGCGGAAGTCTCTTCGATGGAGGCATTGTTGGATTTCGAGAGTTCCGATACCTTGTCGGCATCCCCTTTAATGCTGCTGGTAGCTTCGCCGACTCCTTTGGACAGTTCCACGAGGGTCTCCGCGGTGTCGGAAACTTCCCGGGCAGCGTCATGAATTTGCTGTACCGTTTCCTCCTGGGCGTTTACCATGGCTGCCAGAGCATCCGCCATTTCCCCCAGTTCGTCCCGGCTGGAGATTCTGAAATCCTCGCGGCAGATTGTAAGATCCCCTGCTTCTGCACGCTTGGCAAGTTGTACTACCGTTCTAATGGGCGTTACTATCCGGGCGGCGATGAAAAATGTTACTGTAACGATGGAAAGTATTCCCAGAATGCTTATAATAAAAGTGAGATAAATAATCTTTTTGTCCGGGGCAAGAACTTCCTTTTCCTGAATGACGGCGCCGAAACTCCAGGGGGTTCCGGTGTCTCCCACTCTTACGGGAACATAGGCCTTGTACGTCATGTCGTTCAGTGCCACGGACCAGCCTTCTTGGAACCAGGTCTCCCCGTTGCGGACTTTCCTAAGCGTGTCTTCCCCTTTTTGTCCCTGAACTTCGCCGGCAACTTCTCCGATTCGCTCTTTATTGGGATGGGCCGAAACTATTCCGCGATTGCTGAGCAGGCGGCCGAAGCCGGTTTCATAGAATCGGGCTTCACCGCTGATTTCCTGGATGGTATCCATGGCGATGTCCACGCCCGCAACTCCGATACGTTTTCCTTCTACCTCTATGGGTTTTACGAGGCTTGTCATGAAAATTTTTTTATCTCCCACCTCGTAAAAATACGGTTCCATAATGACTTCCTTTCCGGTTTTCATGGCAAGGAGGTAGTAATCCCCTTCTTCGGGAATGTCGTATCCGCGGAGGGGTTCCAGAGAAATCGCATCCTTTAGGCGAAACCAATAAGGAATGAACCGGCCCGTAGAATCGTGTCCCCGGGTGTCGGAAAAGGCGCTGTCCTTTCCGTCCAGAGCGTCAGGTTCCCAGCATGTCCATACTCCGAGAAAATCGGGATTTCGCCGTAAGGTTTGTTCGAGGATTTCGTTGAAGAGATTTCGATCCCCGTGTCCGGCTTTCAGAAGACCTTCGAAAGTAAAGGCAAGAGTTTTTGCGGTGGCCAGAGCGTTTTCAAGTTCAAGGCTGATTCTATTGGCATATTCCCGGGAGATACTGAGAGAAATTTCTTTGGCCTGTTCGACGCTTCTTTTTTGGTTGAGGTATGCGATAGTTCCCAGAACGGTGATGAAAACTATCAGTACCACGGAAAGCACCATAACCACGATTTTTCCCCGCATTCGCAATTTCAAGCGCATGGACGAATCCCTCCCTTTTTTCTAATCTCCTGCCAGATCATTATAACAAAAGGATATTTTTTACCGTTTTTTGCTTCTTATTTTTTTATTTTTAGTGCCGGATTGCCCGTGAGACTGTGCATGGATATATCTGTAAGAGAGCCTTCCCACATCAGTCGGAGGGCTCTCTTGCGAGTTTCGTTTATTTTCATGCTCGAAAAACTATGAGAATTTTTTTGCTAAAAGTCGGCGGTATTTCATTTTTTTTGTATGTGCTGAGCTTTTGAGGTAAGGGAAAAGCCGGAATTTTCTTCAAGGAAGGAAAATTCTTCGGTAATCTCTTCGAGCTTTCGAGCTCCTTCGGCGATGGATGAAGATTCCCGAGTTACCATGTCCGCCGAATTCAGGGTATTCACGATGCTTTTACTGATGGCGCCGAGATTGTTTATGGTCTCCTTGTTTCCTTCCAGGGCTTTTTCCGTAAGAGTTACGATATGGCTGTTCGAATTTGCCTGAGTGCGGGAGGTTTCCGCCATCTGCTGGCTTTCGGAACTGATCTTTTCCAGATCTTCCAAAGCTTTTTGCAGGTTGTTTTCAGCTTTTCGGGCATCTTCGATGGTGCGCTCCATGGTATGCTTCATTTTTTCCGCCGTTTTTTCCGATTCCTTTGCGTATCCCTGCAACGTGGTGATAAGATCTCCGATTTGCCTCGTGGCCTCTCTCGATTCTTCCGCAAGCTTTCGTACTTCTTCGGCCACCACTGCGAAACCTCGCCCCGCATCTCCCGCCCGGGCAGCTTCGATGGAGGCGTTTAGCGCCAGAAGATTCGTTTGGGAAGCGATACCTTCGATGGTGGAGATGAAGGCGCTGATATCTCCTACGGCTTTCGTCAGAAGTTGGTTTTGTTTTTCATTGGCATGCACGTCTTCTTCGGTCTGAACCATGATTTGCACGACTTCCCGAATTTTTTGGGTGGCCTCCGAGGCGTCCTGATGAGTTTTACGGGCAAAAAGGGCTTCCTGTTTCGCATGTTCCGCAAGGTTCCTGGAAGTGGATTCCAGAGTCCTGCTGGTACCGTTGGATTTTTCAAGGGCCTCGGTGTTATTTTGGGTGAGTTTTTTAAGCTGTTCCAGGGATACCGTGATACTCTGCATGGAATTGCTTGTTTCTCCGGCATGATCTTTCAGGTTTTGTGCTTGCCGGGTACTTGTACGGGTGTTTTGAATGATGGCACCCATGGTTTTTCGCTGGGATGCCGCCAGGGAAAGCACCGCTTCCGCAAGTTTGCCGAATTCTCCGGCTGTAACGCCTTTGAAGTCTTCGGAATAAATATCGAGATCCCCGGTTTCCATGCGGTGTACCTGGCTGATGAGCTTTCGAAGCGGGCGGCTTATGGAGGTGATGATACCGTAGGATATGAGAAGGGCCATAAGAATGGCCGCGATGTTCGCCCCTATGAGTACCGTGGTGGCGGTGGAAAGCTTTTCCAGGGAGGCTTCTCCTCCTTTTTGGGCTGTTTTCATCTCTTCCCGGGAGGCTTCTTCCATCAGATTCAGCATAATTTCTTCCGCTTCGCCTAATTGCTCCTGGCTTTTATGAAGCCCTTTCCAGCTTGTAATGAAGAGTTCCGCCGCTTTTTCGTAATTCACGAGCGATTTTCGAGCGATGGAAATTTGTTTCCTGAGAATGATATCTTCGGTATTCGCTTCCAGAGAATCGAGTTTTCCCGTTATTTCTTTCAGGGTTTTCCGAGCTTCTTCGAAAAAGGCCGTGTTTTGGGTAATCTGTCCCTGATGCATTTGAATGCGCGCTTGTTCTCCCAGATAGAGCATATCCGACGCCAGGCCGATGGCGCTTAACTGATTGCTTGACGTATCCTGATCACTCCCGTCCTCGATGTACATTTCCATGGTGTCGTATTGTTTGGTGAGAAAATTTTTCGCGTTTTCCCGGTAGGAATATCCGGTTTCCTGGAGTATCTTTTCCGCATCTCCCGTTTCCGTAACCCATTTCCAGGCTTCCTCAAGAAAAACGTGATATCTCTGAAGTTCCTTTCGAAGTTTTGCGAAATTTGAAGTACCTTCTCCGGACTGTGCTTTTCTTTCCAATTCTTTGAAAAATTCCTGGGATTCCTTGAAAAGCTCGGAGTTTCCATTTTTGAGGCAAAGAGAGGTTTTTTCGAAAAGGGAGTGGATGGTTTCCTGGATTTCCGTAATAAAAATAATTTGAGGAAGAGAATGATGTGCCACAAGGCGGATTTCCTTCTGAGAAACTTTCATGTTGCGAATCCCTAAAAGGGAAACCAGGGCGAAAAGAAGAATAAGCACGCTGAAACCGAGCAGTAATTTTACGACGACCCCTTTGTTTTTCATCATGGAAGATCATCTCCTTTATGTGAATCACGCCCGGACAAGACGCCGGGCGTGAATTTTCCTTATATACGTGCTTTGAAGATGTGGTTCGAATAAAAAACCGTTACCTTTATTCTTTACTGTACGTCGTAAAGGCCGTACTTGCGGAAAAGCTCTTTGCCCTCTTCTCCCGAGGCTAAAGTCATGAACTTTTTTGCCAGATCGGGATGGGTTGAACTTGTAAGAAGTCCCAGAACGAGCTTTTTTTTCGATGCGAAAGCCTCGTCAATAGGAAGGGCTTCCATAAAATCCGCATTTTCTGGCCAGACCGAAGTAGCGTACCAGTTGATACTTACATCCGCCTGGTCTTCCTTGAGAGCCGTAATAAGCTTTCGGGAATCCGTGGTAAGATCCATGGTATTTTCAACCACTGCCTCGAAAATACCCCGTTTTTCCAGGATCTTTCTGGTTTCCTGGCCTATGGAGCCGCTGTTCGGATTGCCGATGATAACCCGATATTCCGGATTTGCGAGAACTTCGAGATCCGAGGGAATGTTCCGGGGATTTCCCTTTCGGACCATCATGGCCGCCTTGTTGTACCCTACGAAAACGGATTCGGTTATCAGCTCTTCTTCGACACATGTTTTTATGTAGGAATCCGACCCGGGAAGGAAAAGGTCTCCCTTTTTGTTCTTTTTGATGGAACGCAACAGATTTCCCGATCCTCCCGCTTGAAAGGTGACGGTGCAGTTTTCCTGTTTTTCAAAAATTGAAGCGATTTCCTGCATAGGTTTCATCATGGTGATGCCGCAATAAACGAGAAGTTCCGGCGATTCATTGCGAGCCCAAAGTACATGTATCCCGGAAATAAGAGGAAGACAAACTGCCAGAAGAGCTGCAAACAAAATTTTTTTTGGTTTTATCATGAGAAGCCACTCCTTTCCTGGACCCTCTATGCTCTCATTTTGCTAAAATCCCGACGAAAGCCTGGAAATATTGGAAAAAAGATGCTCTGTGAAATCGTTCTCGGAACTCTCTATAAAGCTTTTTTAGCTGTTTGGGGGTATTTCGGTAATCCCGAACATTGGGGTAAAAGCATGGGTCTTTCAAGAACCCGAAAAACTGCGTGGAGTTGGAAAAACCTCGCTATCCTCCTTTTTTGCCGAAGTATTTATCGTGAATACGCTCCAGGAAAAGCGTTTTACTCCCGAAGCGTTTGAATTGTCTTTATACCATAAAAGTCGTGGATTTATTCTATCACTCCTTTGAGGCAGTATCAAACCTCGCGCAATAGTTTTGAAGCTCGGGAAACGGTCACTTTTCGAATTATTTTCGAACGAAAACGGATAGGGTTTTGTTGGAATCGAAAGGTTATGTCCAGCTACGCAGGAATGGAAAAGGCAAGAGATTCGTTACGCTTCAATATTTTGCGATAAAGGAGATGTGTCTCATGAACGAACATCCTTCCGTGGGTATTTTGTGGCGGGACTACCTTGCCAGTCTGGGAGAGACTCCGGAGAATACAGGTAAAAGCTATGCCTCCTGGCATTTCTGCGATAATCCGGAGGATGCGAATGACCTTGCCCTTCTGGTGCTCCAAGGGACCAAGCGGGCTACCGCCAGCGCTCTGGAGTACTACGAAGAGGATGGCGAGGAGCTACCCCGGGAAGGAGATTACAGCATCGTCACGGATTGGCAGGGGAGGGCGGTCTGCATTATCCGCACCACCCGGCTCCAGGTATTTCCATTCAACGAGGTGCCTCCGGAATTTGCCGCCCGGGAGGGTGAAGGGGATGGGTCACTGGAATACTGGCGACGGTCACATCGGGAAGCCTTTTCCCGAGGTCTTTGGGAGTATGGTCGGGAATTCCGGGAGGAGATGGCCGTGCTCTGCGAGGATTTCGAAGTGGTTTATGTTCCCGAGGCCCCTGAACTTTTGGCATTTCCCGAGGGAAATCTTGAAAAATGACTGTAAAGAAATATGGTTTTATGCCATGTGGTAGCTTTTTCTAGCTTTTTTGAAGTCGAAGGGAGTTGTTACCATGGGGAACTACTATTCGGAAAAGCTTCACGCTTTCGGGCTTTACGATGTTTACGATACCGCCATCGAGAGGATACGGCAGTACCTGGAGGCCGAAATCGATTTCGTTCGGCGGAACCTGCGGGGAAACGAAAGGGTGCTCGAAATCGGGGCCGGGTACGGACGCATCATGAAGGAGCTTTCCCCCTGGGCCGCTTCCATTGTGGGGATCGATATTTCCGAGGATTCCGTAAATTTCGGAAAAGACTATCTTAAAGATTGTAAAAACTGCGATCTTCGGGTCATGAATGCCCACGATCTGGCATTTGCCGAAGAGTTTGACGTGGTTCTCTGTCTGCAGAATGGACTTTCCGCTTTGAAGGGAGAGGGAGCCCCCCTTGCTCTTCTGGAAGGAGTTCTGAAAACCCTGGTTTCCCGAGGAAGAATTTATTGCAGTACCTACAGCCCCAACTTCTGGGAGACCCGGCTCGCATGGTTTTACGAACAAGCGGAGAAGGGGCTTCTCGGCGATATCGACGGGGAAGCTACCCTGGAAGGCCGTGTGGTTTGCAAAGACGGTTTCGTGAGCACCTCTTTTTCCCGGAAAGAGCTGGAGAATTTCGGAAAAGCCCTGAAGGTCCCCTACGAGGTGAAGGAAGTGGACGAATCGAGCCTCTTTCTTCTTCTGGACAAGGAGGCGACTCCCGTATAACCGAAAGTCGCCTCCTGCAACAGGCGTTTCCTCTTATTTATTGAAAAACAACATTCCTGGAAGCCCCAAAAGAAGCAGCAGAGAAAGCCCTGGTGCGACTCCGATGTTACATCCTCCGGTACCGCCGCCTCCCGATGCGGGGGCTTCCGCCTCCGCCCGGACCGAGCAGATCCGGAAGGTTACCATGCCCTCTTCGGGATTGAGGTCGAAGGATCCGTTATCCGCCACGGTGTTCCGCCAGGTTCGCAGGCCCTCTCCAGGCTCGTAGAAATCTGGAGGAGCCACGCCATCGGGGAGATCCTGTCCCGGCTGAATCTCGAACTGGATGCCCCTTTCGGGAAGAACGTAGCTTCCGGGTACCAGGGTTTTTTCGACGTTCCCCGCATCCTCCTCCGCCAGGGCGAAGGCGGCGTAGTAGCGCACGTATTTGGGCCAGGAGGCGGTGAACTCGATCTCCAGCTCTCCGCCGCCCGAGGTATCCTCAAGAGGAACGTTCTCGTAGGCGAAGGCGTTGTAGAGGGTGGCGTCCATGCCCTCCAAAGAGGCGGAAAGACTGCCCGAAATCCCCTGAAGATCTCCCGAAAGGGCATCTTTCACCTCTCCGTACAGGGTGCTTCCGGCATTATGCAGATCCTCCTCCGCAGCGGTAACGTCGGATTCTCCCGCGGTGGAGCGGGGTTCCGGAGAGGACCCCGAAGCCATTCCCCCCAGAGCCACGGAGCTTCTCCCCGGGATGATGCCGATATAACAGTTGCCGTCGGTGGAATAGGTTCCGGAGCCCGCGATCTGGTCCGGAGTGTTGTTCATGATTTTGGTTCCTTGCGCCAGATACGTTTCGGTGTAGAGATTCAGAAGCAATCCTCCTCCGGAGCCCTTGCTTTTATTGTTCTTCACGATGCAGCCGTACATGTAGAGAGTCTCTCCGTTCAGAATACCTCCCCCGGCGGTGTCGTAATTCTCGTTTCCCTCTACCACGCAGTTGTACATGGTGAGAATCGGAGTGCTGTACCCGCTGGCCTCGTTATTGATTCCCGCGGCCCTGCGGGGCCAGTTGGCGGTATTGTTGCTCACGGTACAGTTGTACATGGTGAGGTTTCCCGCATTCAGAAGGCCCCCTCCCACGGTGTTGTTCGTGACGGTGCAGTCTTCCATGGTAAGCGTGCCATGGTTGATGAGCCCCGCTCCGCAGGCGGAGCTTCCCGAGAGATCTCCTCCTGTGATGGTGAGGCCCTTGAGGGTGCAGGTGATGCCGGGAATGAAGTAGATTACCCGTTCCCCTGCTACGGTCTGGCGGAGGGTGGCGGAGGGGTATCCGCTTATGGTGAGATTTCTGTTGACGAAAAGGTATCCCTTAAGGTTCACCAGAGGCACGCGAATGGAAACGGTATCTCCCGCCGCGGCGTTTTCCACCGCATGGCGCAGGGTTTCCCGGGCTCCATCATCGGCTTCGCTGGTGACGATCCAGGTGGTGGCGTGTGCGGCATGTTGGAAGATCGGAAGTCCCAGGAGCATCAAGGCGTATAAGGTCAGATAAAAACAAGCTCTTTTCCCGCAAAAGAGAGGTTTTTTGCTTTCCCCTTCTCCGGACGATTCGTGGCTGCAATAACCGTGGTCTTTTCGCATGGATGTTCTCTTTCCTTTCTGAAATCTGCTCGTTTTCGTCTTGCCCGGATTCAGAAAAACGGATCCTCTTTTGAGTTTCAGGTTTTTATGGGCATGTCTCTGCAGGTGGAGAGACAATACGGAACGGCGGAGATTTCGATGACATATTTTGCGGCACATCAGTATAAAACCGCTCCATAAGGAATGATACCGTGCCTATATGAGAAGGACGAAGGGAATCGGGTCGCCTTCGTCCTTCTCGGGTAAAGCAAGAATGTATGTTTTAGGGGTTGATGATGTTTCCCGTGGTCATTCCCTCTCCTCCCGCCAGATTCTCCAGATCCGCATCCTCCAGCTCGTCGGGTTTTCGATTATTCTTTTCCTTCAGCAAGGCCTCTTTCTCCATATCTTTGGGGTGTTTCGTTCCTTTCTCTTTCACGGGACCTTCCTCCTTCAATTTCATAAATTTTCGTGCTTCCTGCGAAGTGCCTCTTCGATGGATTGAGCATACACCTTGACACGGTGTCAAAGTCAAGGGGAAAAGAAATATTTCTCTGTTTTTTCCGAATTTCCGAACTACTTCTTTTTGTGTAAAGAGATTCCCAAGGGAAGTCCCAAAAGGAGCAGCAGAGAAGGCCCCGAAGCCGTACCGGCTCCGACGTTGCATCCTCCGGAACCGCCGCCTTTCGATGCGGAAGCTTTCGTTTCGGCCCGGACGGAACAGACCCGGAAGGTCACCATGCCCTCCTCGGGGTTGAGATCGAAGGATCCGTTATCCGTCACCAGGTTACGCCACGTCATGAGCCCCTCTCCCGTCTCGTAGAACTCTGGAGGGGTTGCTTCTTTCGGCAGATCTTGTCCCGGCCGAAGCTCGAACTGTATTCCTCGTTCGGGAATTTCGTATCCCGAACCGTCGGCTCTGGAGAAGAGTGAATAATAGCGCACTCGGTCAGGCCATGAAGCGGTGTATTCCACGGAAAGATCTGTGCTCTCCAGAGCCACGTTCTCAAAAGCGTTGGCGTAATAGAGGCAGGCGTTCAGTTCCGAGAAGGAGACGGACGTTTCTCCGGAAAGCTCTCCCAGATCTGCTGAAAGGGCCTCCGCCACCGATTGAAAGAGATGGCTTTCCGTATTCGTCAGATCCCGCGAAACCGCATCCACGTCCGTATCGTCCACAATGGAACGAGGTTGTGGTTCCGTATCTCCCGCATATCCTCCGAAGGCGGTGGCGCTGCGATTGGGGGTGTCGCCTATAGTGCAGCTACCGTCGGTGCTATAGGTGGCATTGATATTGTCTTCGGAGTTATCTGTAATAATGCATCCCTCTTCCAGGCGAAGAGATGCGGCGTTGTAAGATCCTCCAGGTTTGTAGATGCCCCCTCCCTGATGAGCGCGGTTATGTTGAATGGTGCATCCACGAAGGATGGCGGAAGCTTTTTCTTCAAGCATCAATCCTCCGCCTTGGAGAGAAGCGGCATTGTCTCTTAGAGTGCAACTTTCCATGATTATCGTACCCGTACAGAATATTCCTCCACCGGAATTGGGAAAAGGGACTCTTCCTCCCTGAATTGTAAGATGTCGTAGGGTGCAGATAACTTCATTTACGAAAAGGACCCGGCAGTTCCCGGTTTGAGTGATAGTGGCAGGGCCTATGAAGGTGAGGCCGTTTTTGATTACGAGTTCCGCAGTCAGGCGAACATCGGTACCCGCTCCGTCAAACCTTATGGTATCTCCAGGGTTGGCTACTGCAAGCACATAACGCAGGGTGCCCGCAGAACCATCGTCCGCACCGCTTGTAACGCATCGCATGGCGACTCCCGAAGCCTCGCGGAAGCTCAGGAATAGCAAAAAGATTGCGAATGGGAGCAGAAAATACAAGAAAAACCTTCTTTTGGGAAAAATCTGCTGACATGTGCTTTCTTTGCCGGAATTTTTCCATTCGTACTCCATTATTCTTGCTCCTTGTCTTTTCGGATAGTCGTTAGACTTTGAAATGGCTCGAGTAACGTTGCGAAGGCTTTGTAAGGTCTGGGATAGGGATGAAGAGGGACGAAGGAAAGAATCTCTATTTTTTGTCTTCGTCCCTCTTTTTCTGAGGAAAGGCCCTGGTTTTTAGGGAACTATGGTTCCTGAATTCATTCCTTCGCCTCCGGAAAGGTTTTCCAGCTCCGCATCATTCAAGTCATCCAGGTTTTCCATCTTTTTTTTGAGCCTAGGTTCTTTGATCGTGTTTTTCTCCGTTTTTTTACCCTTCTTTTCCATTATGTATCCCTCCTTTATAAGGGTGATATCTATCAGGCCTTTCGTTTCGTCGTTTTACGCTATTTCTTTCGCGAGATTCTTCCGAGAGGAAGTCCTAAAAGGAGCAGCAGGGAGAAATCCAAAATTGCTCCGGCTCCCGTTCCGACATGGCACCCTCCGGAGCCACCGCCTCCCGATGCGGGAGCCTCCGCCTCCGCCCGGACCGAGCAGATCCGGAAGGTCACCATGCCCTCTTCGGGATTGAGGTCGAAGGATCCGTTGTCCCTTACGGTATTCCGCCAGGTTCGCAAACCCTCTCCCGGTTCGTAGAAATCCGGAGGAGTCACGCCATCGGGGAGATTCTGCCCAGGCTGAATCTCGAACTGGATGCCCCTTTCGGGAAGAACGTAGTTTCCGGGTACCAGGGTTTTTTCGGCACTCCCCGCATTTTCCTCCGCCAGGGCGAAGGCGGCGTAGTAGCGCACGTATTTGGGCCAGGAGGCAGTGAACTCGATCTCCAGCTCTCCGCTGCCCGAGGAATCCTCCAGAGGAACGTTCTCGTAGGCGAAGGCGTTGTAGAGAGTGGCGTCCATGCCCTCCAGGGAGGCGGAAAGACTGCCCGAAATCCCCTGAAGATCTCCCGAAAGGGCATCTCGAATCTCTCTGAAGAGTGTGCTGTCGGAATTGTTCAGATCCCCCTCCGCAAGTCGCACGTCGGACTCTCCCGCAGTGGAACGAGGCTCCGGAGAGGAGCCCGAAGCCATCCCGGCCAGAGCTACGGAGCTTCTTCCGGGGGATGTGCCGATGGTGCAGGAGCCGTCGGTGGTGTAGGTTCCGAAGATTTCCAGAGGAGTGTTACCGGTTATGCTGGAGTATTGCGTGATGTTGGCAGAGCCATGGTTTTCCACGCCCCCTCCGCCGGAGCTGTCGTTGGCCTTATTGGAGCTTATGGTGCTCGAGGCGGTACTCAAGTTGCCGCTGTTGTAGATGCCCCCACCTCGATTTGCGCGGTTACCCGAGAAGGAGGTGTGGGAAGTCAGGCTTGCGTTACCGTAGTTTGCCAATCCTCCTCCGTACCCTCCGGAGGAAGTGTTGTTCTGGAAGGTGGACGTGAAGGTGGTCAGCGTGGCTCCGCTTCGGTTGTAGAATCCTCCTCCACTGCTCTTGTCGGCGGTGTTATTCTCTAAAGTGGCAATGTTAAGGACCACGTCCTTACAGTTATCCACGGCTCCCCCGTTGGTGTTGGAGGTGTTGTCCTTGAGGGTACAGCGGTAGAGAGTAAGGTACCCCCTGTTCAAAATGGCTCCGCCCCCCGAACCGTCCGAAGCATTTCCTCCCGTGATGGTAAGATATGAGAACTTCACGAAAAGGTCCGAGCCCACAGAAAAAACCCGTTGATTCGCTGCGGTTTGGCGGATGGTGGTGGAGCTTCCTATAATGGTGACAGCCTTGGAAAGAGAGAGTTCCCCTTGAAGCTGAATTTCCATATCGGCATTTTGAAAGGTAATGATATCGTTGGCCCAGGCACTCTGTACCGCGTGGCGCAAGGTGCCGGCTGCAGGATTGGCGGGATCGTCCGCGGTACTCGTCACGGTCCATACAGTAGCTTCTGCGGGGTTTCGTAAAAGCAGCAGAAACATTATCGTAAAAATCATTCTGCATATGCCGTATTGCTGGAAACGTGAAACTTCTTTTTTCATAATAAATTCTCCTCTCATTGAAAGCGAAATTTATGGTTTTCCATAGTAAAAAGATAAAGAAAATGCGGAACGAATTGCCTCCTTCCCCTGAGAATAAAGCAGCACTCTTAGGAGCAAAGTTTTTTGGTGGATCGAAACAAACAATACACCTTCACACAGTGGTAAAGTCAAGGGGAAAACAAAAAAGAAGTCTGAAAAGTATGGGGCTCCAATTTTTGCGAAGAGCATTTGCTATCCTAATGAGTCTAAGAAATTGCAAAAAGCCAGGGATCCATATTTTCCTTTTGAAAATTTGGATCCCTGGCCTGGTTTCCTTATATTAAAAAAAATAGTCTTCTCTCAATATGGGATTTTTCGTTTCTCAGGTTACTTTTTGTGGTGCAAATTTATTCCGAGAGGAAGTCCTAAAAGGAGCAGCAGAGAAAACCCCGAGGCCGCTCCTGCTCCCGTATGGCATCCTCCGGAACCGCCGCCTCCCGATGCGGGAGCTTCCGTCTCCGCCCGGACCGAACAGACCCGGAAGGTCACCACGCCCGCCTCGGGATTGAGGTCGAAGGATCCGTTATCCCTTACGGTGTTCCGCCAGGTTCGCAGGCCCTCGCCGGTTTCGTAGAAATCTGGAGGAGTCGCGCCATCGGGGAGATCCTGTCCCGGCTGAATCTCGAACTGGATGCCCCTTTCGGGAAGAACGTAGCTTCCGGGTACCAGGGTTTTTTCGACGTTCCCCGCATCCGCCTCCGCCAGGGCGAAGGCGGCGTAGTAGCGCACGTATCGGGGCCAAGAGGCGGTGAATTCGATCTCCAGCTCTCCGCTTCCCGAGGTATCCTCCAGAGGGACGTTTTCGTAGGCGAAGGCGTTGTAGAGGGTGGTGTCCATTCCTTCCAGAGAGGCGGAAAGGCTGCCCGAAATCCCCTGAAGATCTCCCGAAAGGGCTTCCTTGATCTCTCCGAAGAGCGTGCTGTCGGAATTGTTCAGATCCTCCTCCGCGGCGGTAACATCGGATTCTCCTGCGGTGGAGCGAGGTTCCGGAGAGGGGCCTGGAGCCATTCCGGCCAGAGCCACGGAGCTTGTTCCGGGGGAGGTGCCGATGGTGTTGGAGCCGTCGTCCACAAGGGAAGAGTTTTCGGATGCCGTGATTTGGTCTGGAGAGTTATCTTGGATCACACAGCCTTCGGCTAAAATGGTGTGGCTTGAAGAGAACGCTAATAGCCCTCCTCCGGAGCTGATGCTTTTGTTGTTCTGTACAGTGCAGCCGTACATGAGCAGAATGCCATGGTTCGCAACCCCTCCTCCCCAGGAGGGGTTGTCGAGGTTTTGGTTTCCCTTTACGATACAGTTATACATGGTGAGAATGCCGGAAGAACTATTGTCGATTCCTGCCGCATTGGCCTCATAACCATAGTTGTTTTTCTGGGAGATAGTATTGTTATTCACGGCACATGCATCCATGATGAGTGCTCCAGAGTTGTAAATGCCTCCTCCTCCGGCACAGTTTCTGACAGTGCAGTTATACATGGTAAGATTCTCGTAGTTCCTAACTCCCGGATGAATACTTGCTCCCGAACCGTTTTGGTTATGAATGGTAATATCGTGAAAGATACAGGTGATTTTTGATTCGCTGTAGTTATTAACCGATAAGACCCTTACCAGGCCCTCTTGGTAGATTGTGGTAGGGTGACCGTACAGAGTGATACTTTTCTCGATGTTGATAGGGCTCATGAGTGTTATGGACGATATCTTAATGTCAATGATATCCCCGTCAGAGGCATTTTCTATCGCATGGCAGAGAGTACCCGGAGTGGTGTAGTAAGGAGCATCGACGGTAACGCTCCAGGTGATGGCTCCGGCGGTGCTGCAGAAACCGGGTAGCCCCACCAGAAACAGAGAGAATATGGTCAATCCAAGACAGATTTTTTTACTGTACGAATAAGAACGCATTTTTAACATCCTTCTTTCCGTTCCTTTTTTGCCCGACAGATTTTGAAAAACGCGATCGTCTCGTTTTTGCAAACAATCCTGGTGAAACATACATTTTATGAATACAAAAATAAGGACGAAGAATAGAAGAGAAAGGCCTTTCTTCGCCCTTTTCCAAAAGTCTCCGTATTTTTCAGGACTGAACCCCTAGGGGTTGATGATGTCTCCCGTGGTCATTCCCTCGCCTCCCGCAAGATTCTCCAGATTCGCATCCTCCAGTTCGTCGGGATTTTGTTTCTTTTTTCCCTGCACCAGGGCCTCTTTATCCGCATCCTCGGTACGTTTCATATCCTTTCGTTTCATGAGTACCTCTCCTTTAGTAGAAAATTTTACGAGAAGTCTTTTCTTTCGTCAGATTGAGCATATACCCTGACATAATGTCAAAGTCAAGGGAAAAAGGAATATTTTTCTGTTTTTTCGAAATTCCCGAAGTTACCTCTTTGCACGTCGGTTCGCGCCGAAGGGCAATCCCAAAAGCAACAGCAGGGAAATTCCCGAAGCCATTCCAGCTTCCGTTCCGACATTGCACCCTCCGGTACCGCCCCCTCCCGATGCGGGAGCTTCCGCCTCCGCCCGGACCGAACAGATTCGGAAGGTTACGATGCCCTCTTCGGGATTGAGGTCGAAGGATCCGTTATCTGCCACCACGTTACGCCAGGTCCGCAGGCCCTCTCCGGTTTCGTAGAAATCCGGAGGAGTCACGCCGTCGGGCAGATCCTGCCCCGGCTGAATCTCGAACTGGATTCCCCCTTCGGGCAGAACGTAGCTTCCGGGAACCAGGGCTCTTTCGGCACTTGAAGCTTCTTCCTCCGCCAGGGCGAAGGCGGCATAGTAGCGCACGTACTTGGGCCAGGAGGCGGTGAACTCGATCTCAAGCTCTCCGCTTCCCGAGGTATCCTCCAGAGGGACGTTTTCGTAGGCGAAGGCGTTGTAGAGGGTGGTGTCCATTCCTTCCAGAGAGGCGGAAAGGCTGCCCGAAATCCCCTGAAGATCTCCCGAAAGGGCTTCCTTGATCTCTCCGAAGAGCGTGCTGTCGGAATTGTTCAGATCCTCCTCCGCGGCTACCACGTCGGACTCTTCCGCGGTGGAGCGGGGTTTGGGAGAGGAGTTCGAAGCCATTCCCGCCAGAGCCACGGAGCTTCTTCCGGGGGATGTGCCGATGGTGCAGGTGCCGTCGTCGACAAGGGTATACCCATCGCTTCCGGAAATCTGATCGGGGGTATTGTCCTGGAGAACGCACTCCTGGGCGATAACGGTCTGGCTGGAGGAGGAGAGCCGCATTCCTCCTCCGTAGGTGCTGGAATTGTTCCTCAAGGTACATCCGTACATGAAAAGAATGTAGTCGTTGGCAATTCCCCCGCCGCTGCTGGAGGTGCTTTTGGAGTTGATATTATTCTCCACCAGGCAGTCGTGCATGGTGAGAATCCCGAGGTACTCATTATCGATTCCCGCAGCATCCCCCCTATAGAGAGGGGAGAGGGTGTTGCCGCTCACGGTGCAGTTGCGCATGGTGAGCTTCCTCATATTGTGTATGCCCCCTCTTCCGATGCAGTTCGTGACGGTGCAGTCGTTCAGGTAAAGATGCCCACGGTTGCTAAGCCCTGGATTGCCGGAAGTCGAACCATCCGTGGTGATGACAAGGTCATAGAATTTCCAAATGCTATCCTTGCAGGAGAGGATAATTCCTTTTTGTGTACCCGCTTGATAGATTGTGGTGGGATTTCCCTGTAGAGTGAGGGATTTAGAGATAGAAAGGGACGTCGTGAGGGTTACCGTATCCACCTCGATGGAAATGGTTTGTCCCGAAGAGGCCTTTTCCACTACATAGCGCAGCGTGCCCTCGGAGCCGTCGTCCGCACCGCTGGTGACGATCAGGGAAGCGGCCCCGGCGGTGCCTCCGAAGCCGAAAAATCCCAGAAGGATCAGGGTATATAACATCAGGTAAAAACAGGATCTTTTCCCGTATGTTTTTTTCATGGATATGCTCCTTTTCTTAGTCTTTATGCAGGATTTCTTGCGGCTCCCCTGAAAAAAATCCCGGGGAGGAATGAAAGAGAATTTTCCCTGGGCTTGCCTTTCATGGATTCTCTCTCCTTTTGAAAATAAATTTCTGCCAGGCTTTTTCCTCTATCCTCTATATTGAGCTTACACTTTGACACGATGTCAACGTCAAGGAAAAAGAAAAATTTTCCCGTTCTTTTCCGAATTCCCGGAACTACTTCTTTCTACGCCGGTTCATGCCGAGAGGCAATCCCAGAAAGAGCAGCAGAGAAAGCCCCGAGGCAGCTCCGGTTCCCGCATTACACCCTCCGGTACCGCCGCCTCCCGATGCGGGAGCTTCCGCCTCCGCTCGGACCGAACAGATCCGGAAGGTTACCACGCCTGTCTCGGGATTGAGGTCGAAGGATCCGTTATCCGCCACGGTATTCCGCCAGGTCCGCAGACCCTCGCCGGTTTCGTAGAAATCCGGAGGGGTCACGCCGTCGGGCAAATCCTGCCCCGGCTGAATCTCGAACTGAATGCCCCGTTCGGGAAGAACGTAGCTTCCGGGTACCAGAGTTCTTTCAATGCTTGCCGTTGCTTCCGCTTCCGCCAGGGCGAAGGCGGCGTAATAGCGCACGTACTCGGGCCAGGAGGCGGTGAACTCAATCTCCAGCTCTCCGCTACCCGAGGCATCCGCAAGAGGCACGTTCTCGTAGGCGAAGGCGTTGTAGAGAGTGGCGTCCATGCCTTCCAGGGAGGCGGAAAGACTGCCCGAAATCCCCCGGAGATCTCCCGAAAGGGCTTTCTTGATTGCGGCAAAGAGGGTACTGTCGGGATTGTTCAGATCCTCCTCCGCGGCGGTAACGTCGGACTCTCCCGCGGTGGATCGAGGTGCCGGAGAGGAGCCCGAAGCTACCCCGGCCAGAACCACGGAGCTTCTTCCGGGGGATGTGCCGATGGTGTTGGTACCATCGTCGAGAAGGGTATATCCGTTGTTTCCGGCAATCTGATCGGGGGTGTTGTCCTGGATGACGCACTCCTGGGCGATAACGGTCTGGCTGGAGGAGAAGAGCCACATTCCGCCTCCGCAGGTGCTGGAATTGTTCCTCAAGGTGCATCCATACATGAAAAGGATGTAGCCGTTGGCAATGCCGCCGCTGCCGGAGGAGCGTTGGGAGTTGATATTGTCCTCCACCAGGCAGTCGTGCATGGTGAGAATCCCGAGGTACTCGTTGCCGATTCCCGCCGCGTTCCCCGTATAGAAGCGGGAGAGGGTGTTGCCGCTCACGGTGCAGTTGCGCATGGTGAGATTTCCCGTGTTGCGTATGCCTCCTCCTCCGATGCAGTTCGTGACGGTGCAGTCGTTCAGGTAGAGAAGTCCGTGGTTTGTGAGCCCCGGATAGTCGGAACTCGAACCATCCGTCGTAAAGACGAGGTCATAGAATTTCCAGATGCTGCCCTCGGCAGAGAGGGTAATTCCTCTTCGCGTGCCGGTTTGACGGATTGTGGTGGGATTTCCCCGCAGAACGAGGGATTTCGGGATATAAAGCGGTGTCGTGAGAGTTACCGTGTCCACCTTGAAGGAAATGGTTTGTCCCGAATAGGCCTTTTCCACCGCATGGCGCAACGTGCCCTCGGAGCCATCGTCCGCACCGCTGGTGACGATCAGGGAAGCGGCCCCGGCGGTGCCTCCGAAGCCGAAAAATCCCAGAAGGATCAGGGTATATAACATCAGGTAAAAACAGGATCTTTTCTCGTATGTTTTTTTCATGGATATGCTCCTTTTCTTAGTTTTCGTCTTTCAGGGATTGAGGATATCTCCCGTGTTCATCCCTTCGCCTCCCGCAAGATTCTCCAGATCCGAATCCTTCAGTTCGCCGGGTTTTCGGTTCTTTTTCTCCTGCGGCAGAGCTCCTTTATCGGTATCCTTGGGATTTTCCGTAGTCTTGTTCTTCATGGCTTTTCTCTCCTTTTGAAAATAAATTTTTACCAGGCTTTTTCTTCTGCATTGAGCTTACACCTTGACACGGTGTCAACGTCAAGGAATAAGGGAAGATTTTGTATCTTTTTTCGAATTTCCGGAACTACCTCTGTTCAAAAGCCCTTCACCTTCTGATCCGTCCGAAGCCTATCCTCATACCTTTGTGTTGTGATGCGGCCAAGAAATTTTTGAAAAAAATCCCGGAAAATTGTAATATTTAAAAATCGCACACGAAAGAAAAGTAGGCTCAGAAACTTCGAGGGGAGGTGCCAAGAATGGCACGAAAAGCTGCAAAAACAGGTCCGGGACCTATGGTGACGGTGGCATTGGAACAGGGATTTCCAAAAGAACGCCGCATTATTGACGATAATTTAGCATATAAATTTCTGCCTTTCGGAATTCGAATGAATATCGCCATAAAGCGGCGGCTTATGTCTTTGGAAAAAATGGTGGCATGGACCGAGAAAAGAATGCCCGGCATGTGGGGCGGTTTCCTTTGTCGTAAGCGCTACATGGACGAGAAGATTCTGGAGGAAGTCGGCGCGGAAATAACGGGAGTGATGAATCTGGGGGCCGGTTTCGATACCAGGGCTTACCGTATTGCGGCTTTGTCCGGAGTTTCCGTTTGGGAGGTGGATCAACCGGTAAACATCGAAGCCAAGAAGAGAAGGATTATTGCTGTTCTGGGGGATGTGCCGAAACACATCACGCTGGTTTCCATGGATTTCGATGTCCAGGCTTTGGAACGGATCCTTCCGCAATACGGTTATGTTAGGGAGAAAAGAACTTTTTTTATCTGGGAAGGGGTTACCCAGTATCTTCCGGAAGCGAGCATTCGAAAGACTCTGGAATTTCTGGCTCAGGCCGCCGGGGGAAGCCGTCTTGTATTTACCTATATTTGCAGGGATTTCATAGCGGGGAAGAATCTCCGGGGACAGGCGTATCTTTACGAGGAAATGGTGCGAAAAAATAAGAGCTGGCTCTTTGGAATGGAGCCCGGAGAAGTGCCGGATCTTCTGGGAGGGTATGGCTGGCATGTGTTGGAAGACCGGGGATATGGGGAACTGGCGGAGCGGTATGTGCTTCCCACAGGCAGAAAATTACATTCCACCTCTATCGAGAGGGTGGTGTATGCGGAAAAGAAATAAAAGGTCTTCGCAATAGATTTTTTCAATCTTGCTTGGCATGGATTTGCGGAATACAAAAAACGCCGCAGGGTTTCTCGTTATCTTGGAAACCCTGCGGCGTTTTTGTTTTTTAGAGTGGCTCGACCTTTTGCACTTGAAGAATGGGGGGATCCATAAAAAGGAAATTCCCATTAAATATCTCTATTTCGAGCTTCCAATCTCCTCCCTCAGGCTGTCGAGATAGGCCTGGCTCTCGTCGGAAAGCTCTATGCCCCCCTTAGGTTCTTCCTTTTTAAGGATTCTCGCCTGAACCGGAGCGTATTCCTCCATGGGAGCCCATCCGCCTCCCAGGGATTTGAAGATTTGAATAAGGTTGGAGAGCATCTGTCCATCGCTTACGGCGAGTTGCTCCTCAAGGTTCAGCAGGGCACTCTGGGCGATGATGACGTTGTTGAAGTCCTTGAGCCCGTGGTTGTACTGGTCCTCCGCCACTTCCATGGCGGTGGTGGCGGAGGTCACTCCCCGCTGAAGGGATTCGTTCCGGTATCTTTCCTGAATTTCCGCGGTGAGAGCGTTTCGCACTTCCGCCACCGCATCGAGCACGGTCTGTTCGTAGGCCGCCAGAGCCTGTTCCTGTCTCTCCGTCTGCACTTGGATATTCTTTCGTATGGCTCCTCCGTGGAAGATGGGCCAGGAGATTTGGGGGCCGATGGAATAAAGTCCTCCGTCGGAGATGGAAAGGCCGCTGGCGGAGCCGTAGGATTCCAGGCCGATGGAGCCGAAAAGAATCAGCTTGGGAATAAAATCCTTTTTCGCCGCATCTTTCCGAGCGATTTGAGCCGTTAGCTGGCGTTCCGTCATAAAGATGTCCGGGCGCTGGCGCAGGAAGTCCGCGGGAATGCCCACCAGGTCGATTCTTTCCGGATTGGGCAGAGCCCGGTATCCGGAAAGTTCTTCGAGAAGACTTCCCGGAACCTCTCCCACCAAAATGGCCAGGCGGTTCATGGCCTCCTCGATGCCGGTCCTGATGGGGGGAATAGTGGATTTGGTCTGTTCCATGGTGTACTTTGCCTGGCTCAGATCCAATTCGTCCGCCAGTCCCGAGTCGTATCGCGATTGAAGCAGCTCCACCGTCTCCAGTTGAAGCCCCAGGTTCTTTTCCGCCACCAGCAGCCTTTTCTGAAGCGTCCTAAGGGAGACGTAGTTCAGGGCCACCTCGGAGGAGAGGCTTACCCAGGCGCTGTGCAGAGCGCCGTACTGGGCCTGGAGATCTGCGGCGCTGGCCTTGATTTTCAGGGCCTGGGCTCCGGAAAAGTCGATTTCCCAGGATGCGTCGATGCCGAGCTTGTACTGGTCCACGGGGCCCACCTGCTGGCCGTTGAGGTTGGCGTTTTCTCCGGATTTGAGATTGGTGAAGGATCCGCTACCGTCGATCCAGGGAAGTATGGCGGATTTGCTTATGCCCAGAGCCGCCCGGGCCTCCGCGAACTTGGATCGGGCTGAGCGGATATCCCGGTTGTTTTCCAGGGAAACCAGTATGAGTTTCGTCAGGGTATCGTCCCCCAGAAAATCCCACCAGCGGGCCAGCACTTCCGGAGCCGGAGCGTCCGGTACTTCGGGGGAAGCGAAATAGGGCATGGGGTATCGTTTGGCCATATCGGTCCATTTGCCGAGTTCGAGTTGCGGATCCCCCGTAGCCGGAGTTTCCGCGGCGATTCCCGAAAGGGGAAAGCCCGCAGTCAAGGCCAGGGAAATCAGAATTGCGGTTGCGTGTCTTTTCATGTGCGTTACTCCTCTTTTTGCGTGTCCGGTTTGCTGCCCAGCACCATCCGTCCGATGGCGGCCTTGATTCTTTCCCGGTAGGTCTGGAGGAACACGTAGAGTCCGGGAATGAGGAAAATGCCGAAGGTGGTGGCGATGCTCATGCCGAAGAACATGGTGGTTCCCACGTGGGTTCGGCTTCCCGCTCCGGCGCCGCTGGCGAAAAGCATGGGGAGCACTCCTATGACGCAGGTGAAGGCGGTCATCATGACCGACCGGAACCGCTCCGATGCGGCGATTCCTGCAGCCTCGACAATGGAAAGCCCCTTTCCGTCATGCTGCTCCTTGGCGAACTCCACAATGAGGATGGCGTTCTTGGCGGCAAGTCCCACCAGAAGCAGTATACCCAACTGAGCGTAGATGCTCAACGACAGCTTCATTACGAAAATTCCTATAAGGGCTCCCAGCAGTGCCACGGGAAGGGAAAGAATGACTCCCAGCGGGACGGACCAGCTCTCGTACTGGGCCACCAGGAAGAGATAGCCGAAGAGCACCGCAAGCCCCACCATGATACCGGTCTGGCCGCCGGATTCCTTCTCCTGATAGGTCATACCGGAGAAGTCCACCTTGTACCCCTCGGGAAGTTCCGAAGCGATCCGTTCCACCGCGGCCATGCCTTTTCCGGAGGAGTAGTCCGGAGCCAGAAAGGCCATAATGGAGGCGGTGGGAAAGAGGTTGTACCGGCTTACCGCCCGGGGTGCCACGGTCTTCTTCGCTTTCAGGAAGCTGTCCACGGGAACCCGATCTCCCCGTTTGTTTTCCACGAAGATGTTTCCCACGTTTGAAATTTCCTCCCGGTAGGGCCAGTCGGATTGGAGAATAACCTTGTTCACCGTGGTACCGATGTTAATGTCGTTCACGTAGGCGGTGCCGAAGTAGGTTTGCAGGGTATCGAAGGCACTGCTCAGAGAAATGCCCAGCATTTCCGCCTTATCCCGGTCGATGTCCAGGAAGAGGTGAGGCGTATTGGCGGTGTAGGTGCTGAAGGCGTACATAAATTCCGGAGCCGAATTGAGCTTCATCAGGAATTGCCCCATGACCTGAGCCAGTTCCTGGGCATCGTTATCGAGAGTGGACTGAAGCCGTACGTCCAGTCCTCCCGAAATGCCGAGTCCCTGAATGGCGGGGGGGGTAAAGATGTTGATCTTTGCCTCGGGCATGGTGGCGGCCATGGCCCGTATCTTGTTCACGATGCTCCCCTGGCTCGTTTCGGGAGTATTTCTTTCGGACCAGGTATCCAGCACGATGATAAGGGAGGCCACGTTCTCTCCGGAATCTCCCAGAATGCTGTAACCCACGATATCGATGACGTATCTGACCCCCGGGATTTTCCCGAGTTGCGGTACCAGTTTGGCCGCCACCGCCTCGGTACGTTCCTGGGACGCCCCTTCCGGGAGCTGGACCACCATGAAGGCGGCTCCCTGGTCTTCCTCGGGGACGAAGGAGGTGGGAGTCATTTTGAGGATTCCTCCGGAAATAGCTATGACCAGAGCCAGCAATCCCAGAGTTACAAGAGTCCTGCGGGCGATCCACATGGATCCTTTCACATAGCCGTTGGAAGCTTTCAATACCAGGGTGTTGAACCACGCCAGGGGTCCCCTCGTCTTGGGTTGAATACCGTGGAATATGTGGGCGCACATGGCGGGGCTCAGAGTAAGGGCCACCACCAGGGAGAACACCACGGAAAAGGCGACGGTTACCGCGAACTGGCGGTAGATGACCCCGGTCATGCCTCCCATGAAGGCCACGGGTACGAAGATGGCCAGAAAGACCAGGGTGGTGGCGGTCATGGGGCCGGTAACGTCCTTCATGGCCTGCACCGTGGCTTCCACGGAACCCACGTTGTCCCGATGCATGATGTAAAGTACCCGTTCCACCACGATGATGGCATCGTCCACCACGGTGCCGATAACCAGCACGAAGGCGAAGAGGGTGAGGATGTTGATGCTGAATCCCAGAACGATAAGCCCGATGAAGGTGGCCAGAAGAGAGATGGGAATGGCCATAACCGGCACCAGAGTAACCCGCCAATCCTGAAGGAACGCGTAACAGACGAGTACCACCAGAGAGAAGGTGAGTCCCAGAGTAACGAGAATTTCGTGGATGGTTTCCCGCACGTATTCCGTGGAATCGTAGCCGATAACGAACTTCGTATCCGAGGGCAGGTTCTTGGAAAGTTCCGCCAGAGCCTTTTCCGTGGCTCTCATAGCGTCCAGAGCGTTGGAGTCCGAAGCCTGTGAAAGGAGCATCATGGCTGCGGGGGCCCCGTCGAGTCCCGCATGAAAGGTGTAGTCCTCGGAGCCCAGCTCTATCCGGGATACGTCCTTGAGCTTCACCAATCCCCCGTCTTCGGTGGTCCGGAGAACGATGTTCTCGAAATCCTTCACGTTGTCGAGGCGTCCCTTGGTGGTAAGCGTATAGACCAGGGGGGCTTCACCCTCGTTCGGAGCCGCTCCTATGGATCCGAGGGAGGCCTGTCGGTTCTGGCTGGCGATGGCGCTCGCCACGTCCGAGGTACTCAAGCCCAGAGATGCCAGACGATCCGGATCCAGCCAGACCCGGATGCTGTATTTGGCTCCCATAACCTGAACGTCTCCCAGACCGGGAACCCGTTTCAAGGCGTTCCGGACGTTGTTCTGGGCATAGTCCGTCATAAAGGCGGCGTCCCGGGTTCCGTTGGGGGAAATCAGGGCCACAAAGCCCAGGGTGTTGGAAAATCGGGCTTCCGTGGTTATTCCCCGGGCGGTAACTGCGCTCGGAAGAAGAGGTTCCGCCTGCTGTACCCGGTTCTGGACCTTCACCAGGGCCATATCCGTATCGGTGCCGGTCTTGAAGGTTATGGTGAGCGTGTAGTATCCGGTATTGCTGGAGGTGGAATTCATGTAAATCATGTCATCCACTCCGTTGATGGCCTCCTCCAGGGGAACTCCCACGGTATTGGCCAGAGTTTCCGCGTCCGCCCCGGGATAACTGGCTTCCACGCTGACCTGGGGCGGAGCCACGTCGGGATACTGCTTTACCGGCAGATTCAGGGCCGCGATAGTTCCGGCCAGGGCCAGAACCACCGAGACCACCATGGCGAATCGGGGATGTTCGATGAAAAACTTCGAAAACATGATTTACTCGTCTTTCCCGGTATTTCCGGTGTCATCGGACGAAATGAGCGTGAGATCGTAGCCCGAAACCTGAGCCAGTTCCGCGGGAGATTTCGTCGTATTCTTTTCCTCCGGCAGAGGTGCCACCACCATGCCGGGACGGAGAGCCTGAAGCCCGAGAAGTACGATTTTCTCTCCACCCTCCAAGCCGGAGGTCACCTCGCACATTTTCCCTATGGATTCTCCCAGAACGATCCGAGTCTGGTTCGCCTTGTTCTCGCCGTCCACCACATAGACGAAATCTCCGGCTCGATCCGCGAGAACCGCTTCCTGAGGAATTACCGGTACGATTTCGGACTTGGCGGGCCGGGCCTGAACCCGGACCATGGATTCCGGAACCAGGGCTCCCTGGCCATTCTCGAAACGAAGGCTGATCGTGATGGTAGCGGTTCCCTTATCCATGACGTTATTCTCGAAATCCCGCTCTCCCTTTTTATCATAGGCCTTTCCGTTCGCCAGGGTTAGGGTGGTGTCGTATACGGCACTCTCGGGATTGCGGAAGGCTTCGAGCTGATTCAGATATTCCCGGTCCGGAAGAGGAAAGGTAACTCTTATGGGATCTATCTGAACGATGGTGGTAAGAGGCTCCGTAATTGCGGGGGTAACGTAGTTTCCCTTGGTGAAAAGGGCCTTTCCCGCCCGCCCGGAAATGGGGGCGGCAATCTTGGTATAGCTCAGGTTGATCTGGGCGAGCTGTAGTGCCGCCTTGGCCTGCTGTACTTCCGCCTTGGCCTGGAGTACGTCGCTTTCCGCCATATCCATGTCCGAAGCGGAAACGCTCCGGGAGTCCGCCGCCTGAAGACGTTTTTTGTACTTCGAGGCCCGATCGTAATTTGCCTCGGCCTTGGCGAGTTCCGCCTTTCGAAGGGCCACGCTGGTCTTGAACTCCCGATCGTCCAGAGTGAAGAGAAGATCTCCCTCCTTAACCAGAGAGCCCTCCTTGAAGTGCACCTTGTCGATGGTTCCGCTGATCTGAGGCCGAAGATCCACTATCTGGATAGGGACCACTCTTCCCAGGTACTCCCGGGGAACCGCGAGATCCGCCTTTTCCACCGTATAAAGCACGACCGCGGGAGCCTGGGGTTTGCGCTGTTCCTGGGCCTGAGCCTGCTGTCGTTTTTCCTGTGCCGGACGGTCCAGAAAGTAGTACTTTCCGGCAAAACCTCCCGCCACCAGTATCAGGAGCAGAAGAATGCCTCCCTTTGCGGATCCTTTTCGAGCGTTGTTTTTCATGAAACGATACACCTGCCTTTACGAAATCGAACTCGTGTAATTCAAAAAAGTAAAACGAAAATCCGCTCGCGAGCTATGCGCTCTTTTCGCAAGGACAAAGCCCTTGCAGCACCATCTGTTGAATGGTATTCATATAGGCCTCTCCGGAAAAATCCACCATATCCATGGCGAACTGTTTGGCCACCCCCATGATCATGGCGTTGAGGGCGGTTTCCGCCATAAGAGGATCCAGAGGACGAAACGCTCCCGTGCCCACTCCTTTGGCGAGAATCTTTCTTATGGAAATCCGGACTTCCCAAAGAGGATGTTTCTCCTGCATCTTGTGATGGGGTTCGAAATCCCGGCGCAGATCCATATCCTCGTAGTAGGCCTGTATGGTGGCGGCGATGAGACCTCTTTTTTCATAAAGATCGTCTAAAATTTTTTTTAGGATATTTTCCAAAAGATGCCGGGGGTTTTCCTTTTCCAAATCCAGGGAGCGCACGAAAAGTCGAATATCCTCGGTATTTCGCTCCAGAAGGGAGGAAAGAATCTCTCTCTTGTCCCGAAAGTAGTTGTACACCGTTCCCTTGGCTATTCCCGCCTCCTGGGCGATCCGTTCCACCGTGGCCCCTTTCCATCCCTCCTCCTGAATAAGTTTTTCTGCCGCAGAGAAGAGAGACTCTCTCATCATGCTCTCCAGGACGGCCTTTTTCTTTGTCGAAAGCCGTGCCATTCTACGCCTCCTCTTTTTGGGCCCGCAAAAATGACTGCCCTTTTAAAAAATGACTGTTTATTTTTTGAAATGACCCATGGTCATGACAAGGGAGAAGTGTACCCTTTTCTATGTTTCATGTCAACGAAATTCCCGTATCGTTTCCGCAGGGCTTTGCCCGAAGTGGCGTTTGAACTCCAGGGGAGAATCCGGGGTGATCTCCTTGAAGGCCCGGTGAAATGCGGAGGTGCTCAGATGGGTTCTTGAGGTGGGAATAGGGAGATAAGATACCTCGGCGGAGGGAATTCGGGCTGGCTGTGGATCTTGCCATAACGCCCCCTCCGCCGATCGTTCCGGAATACTCTCTGTGGTAAGGCAAATCTTGTAACGAGGAATCTCGCGATTTCCCGAAAAGTTCCCAAGCCTTTTACGTGGGCGTAAACGTTCTATCGTTCCAGCAAGACTTTCAGATTGCGCCCTATCACGGGAAGGTATTCCGTAAGCCCTCGTTCGTCGAAGATTTTCTTCATGAACGGGGGTATCTGCTCCGGAGTGGAAGCAGAAATGAGGGCTTTCGTTTCCGCCTTTGAAAAATTCCCCCAGGTTTCCGTTTTGGAAAGAACCTTTTTGTTTGCGGGGCAGATGTTCTGGCACCGCAAACACCCCACCAGAGCGTTCATCCAGGTGGGATCGATCCACGCCGGAAGATCTTCGGGAGATTCGTTGTAGAAGGTGAGGCATCTCTCGGCTCGAATGACGAAGCGTTTCCTGTCGATGCATCCGGTGGGGCAATTTCTCATGCAGGCGCTGCAGGAGGCGCATAGGGGCATGACCTTGAACTCTTCCAGAGGCCCTTCCTTCCAGGGAATGTCCAGATAGAACGCCGCAAGCCGGTGAAAGCTGCCGTAGGTCTCCGTATAGGTAAGGTTGTTTCTTCCGTAGGTGGCGAGGCCCGCCCGAAGGGCTGCCAGTTTCAGGGGAATTCTCGCCTTGGCTATGGAAGTGCCCGGAGGAAGGAGATCTCGAAGCGTTCTTTCCACGGGTATATCCTGGTTCTCCATATACTGGGGCGGAATCAGTCCCCAGAGGGCCCCGTGTTCGTGTTCGAAACGGAATCGGCCGATGGGCTGGAACATGGAAAGGATAATCAGGGAGCGGGCCCATTTCGGAGTTTCCGGAGGATTTGACGCCAGCCCCTGGAGATATCCTTTCGTCACCAGTTTGGGCGAAACGATTCCTCTTTGCACGATATCCTCCAGTTCCCGGAAAAGCGGGGGAACCTGAGAGGCCGCAAGTATCGCTCCCTGAAGATCGTATTCCTTCAGTTTTACGATAAGCTCCTGAAGAATTTCCTGCTCCGGTGTTTTTTTCATTTCGAGCACCTCGAAACGTCGATTTTACCCCTGCCCGGGATAATAGGGCTGTCCCGCCGCTTTGGGGGCCTGGGAGGTCTTGGAGAAGAGTACCAGGGCTATCAGGGTGACCACGTAGGGAAAGCTCTTGAGAAGCAGGGGAGGAATCACCGCAAGCTGGGGAATGACCTGGGAGACGTTGGCCACGGTGGTGGCGAAGCCGAAGAAGAGGGTGGCCCCCAACACGCCCAGGGGTTTCCACTGTCCGAAGATGAGCGCCGCCAGGGCGAGAAAGCCGAGCCCCGCCACGGTACCGTTGAACTCCCCGGAGTAGGTGACCAGGATGATGCCCCCTCCGAGTCCCGCGAAGGCTCCGGAGATCATCACCCCCAGATAGCGCATGCGGTAGACGTTGATTCCTGCGGAGGCCGCCGAGGAGGGATGTTCCCCGCAGGCCCGGAGGCGCAGTCCGAAGGATGTCTTGTAAAGAAGGAACCAGGAGATTCCCAGGAGCAGGAGCACCACCCAGGTGGTCCAGTAGGTCTGGGTGAAGAGCAGAGGCCCTATGCCGGGAAGGTCCGCCAGCCCCGGAATGTCCTGGCGCAGAATGCCGTCGCGGATGCGGATGTTGCCGCTTCCGGTGAGGGTTCGGGCGAGGTAGACCGTGATGGCGGTGGCCATCATGTTGATGGCGGTACCGCTGATAATCTGGTCCGCGTTCAGGTTGACGGAGGCGAAGGCGTGGAGCAGAGAAAAGAGCGTTCCCGCGAAGGCCGCCGCGAGAAGCCCCAGAGGAATCGCTCCGAGGGGCAGGATATTTTCCAGGCTCTGCACGGTGAGAGCGGCGGCGAAGAACCCCATCACCATGAGCCCCTCCAGGCCGATGTTCACCACCCCGCTCCGCTCGCTGAAGAGCCCTCCCAGGGAGGTGATGAGAAGGGGAATCGTAAGGGCCACGGCGTAGGGAAAAATCTGTACCAGCATCTGCCAGATTTCCATGTCAGGCTTCCTCCTTTTCGGGAATATTCGTTTGGGAGAGGGTTTTCCTTCTTCCCCGGCGGCGCTTCCAGGCTTCCCATCCCCGGCCGATAAGCACGCTGGTGGCGGTGAAGTAGATGATGGTGGCGATGATGGTGTCCGAAATCTCCGGTGGAATGCTTGTCATGGCGTTCATGAAGCCCTTTCCCGAGTGGAGCATGCCGAAGAAGAGGGCCGAGGCGAAGACCCCCCAGGGTTCGGTGGCCCCCAGAAGGGCCACGGCGATGCCGTCGAAGCCCTGGTTGGGAAGGACCCCGATCTGCATGTTCGAGGCGTATCCCGTGTAGAAGGTGGCCCCCGCCAGCCCCGCCAGGCCTCCCGCGATCATCATGGAGAGGATCACGTTCCGTTCCACCCGAATGCCCGCGTACTCCGCAGCGTTCCGGTTGAACCCCACCGCCTGGAGTTCGTACCCCAGGGTGGACTTCTTGAGAATGATCCAGATCACGATAACCGCCCCGAGGGCGACAAAGATTCCCAGATTGAGATAGGAGCCATCGAAGAGGGAATCCAGCCAGGGGGTTTTGAGGGAGGCCGCCTCGGGAATGATTTGAGACTCCGTCTCCAGATAGGCCCCCTTGAGCCGGGCGGGAACCGTGTAGTACACCACCCAGT
Source organism: uncultured Aminiphilus sp. (assembly GCA_963666395.2). Lineage (GTDB taxonomy): Bacteria > Synergistota > Synergistia > Synergistales > Aminiphilaceae > DAIPKP01. Next base: position 2,715,595 of record CAXXQU010000001.1, on the reverse strand, counting down.
AGGCGATCCAGTTCATCATGATGGTGGCCACCACCTCGTGCACGTTGAACCGGGCCTTGAGGTATCCCGGCAGAAAGCCCCAGAGGGCGCCTCCCAGAAAGCCTCCGGAGATGGTGAGGGTCAGCAGGATCGGCCGGGGAGCGGGCACCAGAAGGGCCATGGCGGTGGCGCAGAGGCCCCCTATGAGCATCTGACCCGCCGCACCGATGTTGAAAAGCCCCGTCTTGAAGGCGAAGGCCACGGAAAGCCCCGTAAGGGTGAGGGCGATGGCGGTGGCCAGGGTGTTGCCCACCCGCTCGATGTTCATGAGCCCTCCCTTGAAGAGGTAGGTATATCCTTCTACGGGATCACTTCCGATGGCGGCCATCAGAAGGGCCCCCGCCAGGAGCCCCAGAGCCACCGCCGAAAGGGAGAGAAACAGTGCGTTGCCCTTGCTCTTCATCGGGATTCCCCCCTCCGGACTCCTGCCATGAGAAGTCCCACCTCGTTTTCGTCGGTATCCTCGGTTTTGAGGATATCCAGGATCTCTCCGCCGTTGATCACCGCGATGCGGTCCGCCAAGTTGAAGATCTCGTCCAGCTCAAGGGAGATCAGGAGCACCGCCTTTCCCGAATCCCGTTGTTCCACCAGGCGCTTGTGAATGTACTCGATGGCTCCCACGTCGAGCCCCCGGGTGGGCTGCACCGCGATAAGGAGGTCCGGATCGCTGTCGATCTCCCGCCCCACGATGGCCTTCTGCTGGTTTCCTCCCGAGAGGTCCCCTGCGGGAGAGTCGATTCCCTGGCCGGAACGAACGTCGAAGAGTTCCGCAATCCGTTCTCCCTGCTCCCGGATGGCACGGAATTGGAGAAATCCTCTCTCCGAGAAGGGAGGGCGGTAGTAGTTCTTGAGAATGAAATTTTCTCCCACGGTAAATTCCAGTACCAGCCCGTGCTTCTGGCGATCCTCGGGAATGTGGGCGATCCCCAGCTCGCTCCGCTCCCGCCGGGAAAGGGAGTTCAGGGGCTTTCCCCGAAGGGTCATGGAACCCGAGAGAGGATTGCGAAGCCCCGTGATGGTTTCCACCAGTTCCTTCTGGCCGTTGCCGTCCACCCCCGCCAGACCCAGAATCTCCCCGCTCCGCACCGAGAGGGAGAGGTTTTTCAGGGCCTTGTACTTTCGGGAGTTGAGCGCCGAGAGGTTCTTCACCTCCAGAACCACCTCCCCGGGAGTGGCGGGTTTCTTTTCCACCTTGAACAGCACCTCCCGGCCCACCATCATGGAGGCCATCTTCTGCTGGGTGGTCTCCTTCACGTTTACCGTGCCGATGTACTTGCCCCGGCGGATCACGGTGCACCGGTCCGCTACGGCCTTGATCTCCCGCAGTTTGTGGGTGATGAGGATGATGGACTTTCCCTCCCGCACCAGGTTGCGCATGATCTCCATGAGTTCTTCGATCTCCTGGGGGGTGAGCACCGCCGTGGGCTCGTCGAAGATGAGCAGTTCCGCATTCCGGTAGAGCATCTTCAGAATCTCCACTCGTTGCTGCATTCCCACGGAGATGTCCTCGATCTTGGCGTTCTCGTGGATGTTCAGGCCGTAACGCTCCGAGAGTTCCTTGATCTTCTTGGCTCCCCGAGAGCGATCCAGCACGAAGCCCCCCTCCCGGCCGAGAAGAATGTTTTCGGTTACCGTGAAGTTGTGTACTAACTGGAAGTGCTGATGCACCATGCCGATGCCGAGATCGTTCGCCACGTTGGGGTTGCCGATGCGCTCTTTCCTGCCCCGAATGCGGATGGTGCCACCGTCGGGGTGGTAGAGCCCGAAGAGGATGCTCATGAGGGTGGACTTTCCCGCCCCGTTCTCTCCGAGAAGAGCGTGGATTTCCCGGGGCCGAACCTGAAGCGTGATGTCGTCGTTGGCCACCACGCCGGGAAACTCTTTTCGGATATGAAGCATTTCCACTACGTAGTCCATGGGTGATTGCCCCCTTTGCGTAATCTGCTCCGCTTCAAATATACATGGTTTTTTCGGAAAAGGGGAAAAAGAAGAGATGTGAGAGTTTTTTCTTTTCCGCGCCCTTTTAAAAGAATGTTTGAATGGGATTTCTCCGAGTGCTATGATGGATCGGAAAAAGGGAATTTCTCTTCTGAGGAAACCCGGAAATTTCGTGCGGAAGGCATTGAATGAGGGAGGCGGAAAACGGTGGAGAATTTGGCGTCCTGTATTGATCATACCCTTTTGAAGGCGGAGGCTTCCGCCGAGGCGGTGCGGCGGCTTTGCGAAGAGGCCCGGCGATACGGTTTCGCCTCGGTGTGCGTCAATTCCTGCCGAGTGGCTCTCTGTGCGGCGGAGCTGGAGGGAACGGATATCCCGGTATGTTCCGTAGTGGGCTTTCCCCTGGGAGCCATGGATACCGAGGCCAAGGTCTTCGAGGCGGAAAGAGCCCTCCAGGAGGGAGCCCGGGAGATCGACATGGTGATGAATCTCGGAGCCTTCAAAGATGGAGACTATTTCCGGGTAGAGGAGGATATCCGGAAGGTCAAGGCGGTTTGCGGTGCCCGGGTGCTCAAGGTGATTCTGGAAACCTGCCTTCTTTCGGAGGAGGAAATCGTAAGGGCCTGCACTCTCGCGAAGAGCGCCGGAGCGGATTACGTAAAGACCTCCACGGGTTTTTCCAAGGGAGGAGCCACCCTGGAGCATGTGGCTCTCATGCGGCGTACCGTGGGGGCCGGGATGGGAGTGAAGGCCTCGGGAGGCATACGTTCCCGGGAGGATGCCCTCGCCATGATCGAGGCGGGAGCATCCCGGATCGGTGCCAGTTCCGGAACGGCCATGATGGAGGAATGACTTTTTTGAACCGAAGGAGGAATGCCCATGCGCATGCCCGATATTATCCGTAAAAAACAGCTCCGGGAGGAACTCTCCCGGGAGGAGATCGATTTCTTCGTTTCCGGCTACACCTCGGGCAGCATCGGGGACGATCAGGCCGCGGCGCTCTGCATGGCCATCTGGTTCAACGGCATGACGAATCGGGAAACCGGGGATCTCACTTTGGCCATGGCGGCCTCGGGGGAGACCGTGGATCTTTCCTCTATTCCGGGAATCAAGGTGGATAAGCACAGTTCCGGGGGAGTGGCGGACACCACCACCATCGTTTTGGCTCCTCTGGTGGCGGCCTGCGGCGGCAAGGTGGCCAAGATGTCCGGCCGGGGGCTGGGGCATACTGGGGGCACCCTGGACAAGCTGGAATCCATTCCGGGTTACAACGTGCACCAGAGCATGGAGGATTTCGTGCGCATCGTCAATACCTGCGGCGCCTCGCTGATCGGTCAGACCGGCTCCCTGGCTCCGGCGGACGGAAAGCTCTACGCCCTTCGGGATGTCACCTCCGCGGTGGATTCCATGCCCCTCCTCGCCTCCAGTATTATGAGCAAGAAGCTCGCCGCGGGAAGCGATAAGATCCTTCTGGACGTCAAATGGGGATCCGGGGCCTTTCTGCCGGTTCTGGAAGATGCGGCGGAGCTTGCCCGAATCATGGTGGAGATCGGAAGACATGCGGGCAAGCCCACCAAGGCCCTGGTGACCGACATGAACCAGCCCCTGGGCAACGCCGTGGGGAATGCCCTGGAAATCCGGGAGGCCCTGGAGATCCTCCGAAACGAATGCATCTCGGGAGCTCTGCGGGAGCTTATCGTTCTTCTGGCGGCGGAGATGCTCGTCATGGGAGAGGTTTTTTCGGCTTCCTCCAAGGCGGAACGGGCGGTGCTGGGGGCTCTCGAAAGCGGCAGCGCCTTGAAAAAATTCCGGGAAATGATCGCTCTTCACGGAGGAAATCCCCGAGTTTGCGAGGATCTTTCCCTGCTTCCCCGGGCGAAAAAGATCTTTCCCGTCAAGGCCGAGGCCTCGGGATATCTTACAAGAATGAACACGTATGATCTGGGAATCGTTGCGGGGATGCTCGGAGCCGGGCGGGAGCGCAAGGAGGACCCCGTGGATTCCGCTGTAGGGTTCTGGATGCGCAAGCGCCTGGGGGATTTCGTGGAGAAGGGGGAGCCTCTTGGGGAATTTCACGTAAATTCCACCAAGAACGAAGAGGCCGCGGTGCGGCTCTTTCTGGAATCCCTCGTTCTGGAGGAGGAACCCCCGAAGGTGCTGCCTCTGGTGGTGAAACGGGTGGAATAGCGGCATAAAGGTTTTGCCCCTTCGAAAAGGAATTTCCGAAGGGGGGGCATGGTAGTGCGTATTTCATTTGTGGGAGAAAAGCAAAGGGAGGAATGTTTATGAAGCGAATCGGCAGATTTTTGGTAAGAGCGCTCTTTTTCGGAGTTCTGGGATGTCTCGTCCTCGGCGGGGCCGCTTTGGGAGCTACCCTGAAGGTGGGTATGGTGACCGATGCGGGAACCATCGACGACAAATCCTTCAACCAGGGTGCCTGGGAGGGAATCCTCAAGGCGGAGGCGGAACTGGGAGTGAAGACCAAGTATCTCAAGCCCGGAGGCACCACCGAGGCGGATTACCTCAAGGAGATCGGCAACCTCTACGATGCGGGATACCGCTTCATCGTCACTCCGGGGTTCAAGTTCGAGACCAGCATCTACAAGGCTCAGGGCAAGTACCCCAAAGGAAAATTCGTTCTTCTCGATGGAGCGCCCCACAAAGGCGATTACGTTCCCGAAGTGGGAGAAAATACCGTATCCATCTTCTTCGCGGAACACGAGGCGGGCTTTATGGCGGGGTTTGCTGCGGCACTGCAGCTTCAGAAGGCTTCGGTGGGTTTCATCGGAGGTATGGAGATTCCTCCGGTGCAGAAGTTCAACTGGGGATTTCAGCAGGGTGTGGCCTATGCCAATCGGTACTACGGCACCGAGATCGTCATGAATCCGGAAAACGTGCTCTACCAGGGAACCTTCAGCGACGTGGCGGCGGGGCAGCAGATCGCCGCCTCCATGTATGACCGGGGAGTGAAGGCCATCTTCGCCGCCGCGGGAGGCGTGGGAGTGGGGGTCATCAACGAGGCCAAGACCCGGGCCGCCGCAGGTAAGGAAGTATGGGTGATCGGCGTGGATGTGGATCAGTACGACGACGGCGTCTATAAGGGCGGCAATTCCGTGATTCTTACCTCCGCCATGAAGAAGATCGACCACGCCGCCTTCGACATGATCCGGGCGGAGCTGGACGGCACCTTTCCGGGGGGGCAGACCCTGGTCTTCAACGCCGCCAACCTCGGAGTGGGGATTCCCGAGACGAACCCCAATTTAAACGAAGACGTGCAGAACACCGCTTCGGATATCTTTGTCAAAATTCAGGTGGGGGATATTCAGGTTTCGGCGGAACAGGGAGATCTGATCAAGTAGAGGCTTTTCGGAAAATATCGCGTCCGGCATTGGAAAAATCCGGGCTCTTCCTTGTGGAGAGAGCCCGGATTGCCTTTTTTACCAGGAGATCGAGAGGAAAGGCTATTCGGTTTTTTCCTCCGCTTTCTCTCGGGCATTCTGTTTTTGAGGCAGGGTGAAGAAGAAGGTGGCTCCCTTCTCCGGGGCCGTTTCGACCCAGATGCGGCCCCCGTGGCGGTGGATGATGCGCTGTACCGTGGCCAGGCCGATGCCGTTGCCGGGGAATTCGCTTTCCTCGTGAAACCTTTGGAAGGTGCCGAAAAGGCGGTCTTCCTGTCGGGTTGCATCGAATCCCGCTCCATTGTCCTCCACGAAATAAACCTGTTGGTTTTCCCGCAGAAAACTGCCGAAACGGATGGTGCCGGGATTTCGTCGGCCCGTGAACTTCCAGGCGTTATCCAGAAGATTTTCCAGCACCACCCGAAGAAGCCCCCCATCCCCCAGGGCCGTCACTCCGGGATCCACCGTAATTTCCACGGCTCTATCCGGCTCTTCCCGTTTCAAATCCTCCAGAATGTGTTTCGCCATGGAGGAAAGATCCACGTCCCGATGTTCCATGGAGCTTCGGGAAATCCGGGAAAGTCCCAGAAGGTCCCGAATGCGCTGATCCAGCCGAAGGGCTCCCTTGCGGATTCGGGAGAGAAAATTTTTCCCCTGTTCGTCCAGGAGATGCCCGTAATCCTCTTCCAGAGCCTGGCTGAAGCCGTTTATCGCCCGCAGAGGGGTCCGGAGATCGTGAGAGATGGAGTGGGCGAAGGATTCCAGCTCCCGGTTGGTCCGTTCCAGCTGGGCGGTCCGCTCCCGAACCCGTTCTTCCAATTCCCGGTTGAGACGAAGCACCTTTTCTTCCGCTCGTTTCCGATCCGTAATGTCCAGAATGACCCCTTCGATATAGAGGGGAACCTCCCCGTCGGAGTAGATTCCCCGGGCTTTTTCGAAAACGTGGCGTAAAGTGCCGTCTTTATGGCGGATACGGTACTCCACCTGATAGCTGTTTTTCTGCAACAGCCCTCGGTTTACGGTCTCCTCCACGTGGGGGAGGTCTTCCGGAAGGACCAGATCTCCCCAGGGAAGGAGGCCGATGAACTCCTCCTGAGAATATCCCGTCAGGCCCAGCACGTCTTCGCTGATGTAATACATTTTCCAGGGATTTTGAATGCCGCAGAGAAATACCACCCCCGGTACGTTTTCCACCAGGGTCCGATAGTGCTCCTCCTGCTCCTTCAGGGCGTTCTCCATCTTTTTTCTTTTCGTTATGTCTCGCCCCACCACCACCAGGTATTTTCGGCTTCCATCCTCTTGGAAGAGGGGCTTTTTGATAACGTCGAACACTGCGGAGGAGCCGTCGGGAAGAAGAATTTCCTGATCCTCCCGGAGGGGGGTTTTTTCGGACCATGCCTTTTCATCGCTTGCGGCACAGGCGAAGAAGGTGCGCAGATAGGATGGGCTGTAGGCGATCAGTTCCGCCCCGGTCTTTCCCCGATAGTCTACCTTTTCCAGGTGAAAGAGCCTCAAGGCGAAGTCGTTGGCCAACATCCAGCATCCCTCTCCGTCCCGGAAGGAAACGATGTCCGGAAGCGTGTTTACGAGGGTGCGCAGGGAGTCCTCCGCCCTCTCCCGAGAGAGCAGCTCCTGCCGGAGTTGTTCCGTCTGAAGCCGCACCTGCCTGCGAAGACTTCGGTTCCAGAAAATCACCATGCCCACGAGGAGCATGAGAGGAAGCAGAATCCAGAAAAGCTGCCGCAGCACTTCTCGGAGAGAAAGGGTGGGTTGTACCAAAAGCCCGAACCACTTGTTGTAGATGGCGTCATAGGTGCCGTTTTCCTTGAGAATTCGCAGGCCGTCGTTGATTTTCGCCCGCAGATCCTCCCGGCCTTCGGGAAAGGCGATGCAGTATTTTCGGGGAAGCACGTCGATGGGAATGTTCGTAAGGTTGGTAAAGCCCTCTTCGTGAAGAATTTGAAGTCCCTGAAGCCGGGCGAGAAGGGCCGCGTCGTATTTTCCTTTCGCGAGTTCCCGAAGGGCCTCCCGGGGATTCGTTACGGGAAAGATAAAGGAAGAAAGCTTTTCCTGGAGAGCGTAGTCGTGCATGATATCTCCCTTTTGGACCAGGATTTCCTTTCCGTAAAGATCTTCCAGAGAGTGAAGGGGGGAGCCTTTTCGAGAAAAAATGGCGTTGGTCACCATAATGTGGGGGGTGCTGAAATCTACCGAAAGGTCCCGTTCCGGAGAATAGAACATCCCCATAAGCATGTCAATTTCACCTTTTTCGAGGCGTTGCCGCACGATATCCCAATCGTCCAGCTCGATTTGCACGGGAAACTGGAGTTCCTTCGCCAGAGCCTGCATGATGTCCACGTTGAAGCCCGTGGGAATGCCGTTTTCCAGATATTCGTAAGGGGGATAGCTGTTATCTCCCTGGGCCTTGAGAATTTTCTGCCTCTCCTCACCCCGGAAGACTTCGCAGAGAGGACCCAGAAGAACCGTGCCGCTCAGAAGCAACAGAAAAAGGAGCCGAAAAAACCCTCTTTTCGAAAGGTTTCCGGAGAAGCCGATGTTTTCGGAATTGTTGAAGGGCCGGAATTTCATGGATTATTCCTCCCCGCTTCGAAAATAAAAATACAAGGTTATTCTAGCATGATTCCGAAGAGATAAAGGGGGAGAACGTTTTTTTCGTAATCACGAAAAAAACTGCCCCGAAGGGCAGTTTTTCCAAAAAACCTTTTCTCCCTGAGGAAATGGTGAAAACAGGGCTTTTTATATGGAATTTTTTACTATTTTTATGAATTCTATGGCGTAGGAGGTCAGATAAGCATCTTTCCGATACGCTACAATAAAATTAACTTTCACGGAATTTTTTCCAAAGGAAAATATTTCATAGTCGTCTTCAATAATCATGTGTTTCAAGTGAGTGTCGCATATAAATCCTATGCCGTATCCGGTTGCGGCAAGTTTGGCTCCTGCCCTGATATTGCCCGTGACGATGGTCCTTTCGGGCTTGACTTCAAGCTCACTCAACACCTTATCTACTGTTTGTCTGGTTCTCTGGCTTTTTTGATTTAAAATGAAAATTTCGTCCTTAAGAAGGCAGAGGTCAATCCAGTCGTACTTGGAAAATGTTTTTTTCAATCCTCTTTCGCAAAGAGGATGGTTTTTAGACATAATAACAAGAATTTCTTCAGTGGTTATTATCTCGTAGGTTACTTCGGGGTGTTTTACAGGAAGATTGAAAAATGCCAAATCAGCTTCCCCGCTGACGATTAATTCCTCAAGATTGGAGGATGCAGATTCGAAAATGTGTATTTTTACGTTTGGGAATTTGCGATTAAATTCAGGAAGAGTGCAGGGGAGCATATAAGATCCTCTCATGAGCGGAAAGGCGATATTCAGGACTCCAGCCTCTGATTTTATGATGTCTTGAATTTCCCGGTCCAATTCCTTTTTTGTTTGCATGATATTTTTTGCCATCATGACGTAACGTTCTCCGGCATGGGTGGGTATGAATTTATGCCCCACTTTTTTGAAAAGTCTCACTCCGAGTTTTTTTTCGAGGTTTTGCAGAAACTTACTTAAAGTAGGTTGTGATATATAGAGGGATTCTGCGGCTTTGGTAATACTATTATGCTTTGCTATGGCAATGATATAACTCATGTCTTTGAAATCCATGATTTCCCTTCCTTTTTTCCTCGGAAAATGTTACTCCTCATAGATTCTCTCGCGTAAATTTATGGCCTAAAGCTATCATTTTTATTGAAAAAATGAATTAGACAAATACTTTGTTTTTGCATACTCTCTTTTGAGTAGAGACGGAAAAACGACATGGTAAGTATTTTTTATAGACAAAAGCCGGCGAAAATACTGACTTTGCGTTGCCGTCATCATAGGTTGCGAAAGGAGAATTGTGAATACGAAAATGAGAAAAAAATATATGAGATATGTGTTTTTCATGGTTGCTGCGCTCCTGGTTTTTATTTCATCTACGGGATGTGAGGCTGCGAAAAAAAAGGAATATCCTTCTCGCCCCATAGAGATGGTCATTCCTTTCGGAGCTGGAGGCGCCAGTGATATCTTTGCACGTCAATTTGCGGATATCCTGGGCGACTATCTTGGGGTTCCCGTGACTTGTATCAACAAATCTGCTTCGGGTACCGTGGAAGGGATGGTTTATGCCGCGTCTCAACCTTCGGACGGACACACCATTCTTGAAATTACTCCCAGCGTTCTTATCAAGGATATCACGGGAGAATTTCCTTTTCGGAAATATTTTGAGCCGATTATAAAGGTTCAAGATGATCTCATCGCCTTGGGAGTCGCTACGGAGAGCGAAATCATGACCGTAGATGACCTCATCAACTACGCCAGGGAAAATCCGGGAACACTCAAGATAGGGGGGCTAAGCCCCGGAGGATTGGACGACTATACGGCCCATGGTTTTGCTTTGGCGGCGGGCTTCGAATGGAGTTATATACCCTATAAATCGGGTTCGGAGATCAAGGCGGCGGTTCTCGGAGGGGAACTGGATGTTTATCAGGACAAGCTTTCCTCGTTTTCCAGGCTTGTAGAATCCGGCCATATCAGACCTCTTGTCATTTTTAATAGCGAACGCATCAAGGATCCGCTATTTGCCGGCGTACCCTGTACCGTTGAAAAGGGCATCAATTTTACTCAAGGTTCCTGGCGAGGATTTGTAATTCCCAAAAAAACTCCTGAAAAGATCAAGGAAATGCTTCGTCGGAAATTTGATGAAGCCTATGGGGATGTCCGGTACCGCGAGTTCGAGAAAAAAACCCGTACGAATCTCAGTGTAGGATACCTGAGTGCTCCGGAATATGCAAAGCTGTGGGAAGAAGAATGTACAGGATTTTCCGAGGTTTTTAAGACACTTGGCATTATAACCTCGGAAGGAAAGCTTGCCTCCCGGAATGTTAAGGGGGATCTGTTGGGAGAGTTCGGTTTTCCTAAGTTCCTTTTCTTTCTTGGAATTTTTCTCCTGTGTATTATGGTGGGGCAAAGAATTTTTAATCGTAAGAACCTGAAAGCTGAAAATACATTTCAAAACGGGTCTTTCGGTATGCGGAGCACCATTTTTATGATGGCTCTTTATATTGCAATGATGAATTTTCTTGGCTTCACCCTTTCCACTTTAATTTTTGTTTACGGAAATGCAAGATTGATGGGTTACAAAAGACAATTGGTGTTGATTGTTTTCACATTTGTTTTAACCATATTTATCGTGCTCGTTTTCGGCAAGGTCTTTTACGTGCCTCTTCCCAGGGGGACTGGCGTACTGCGAGATCTTAGCTATTACGTATATTAAGGAGGAAAAGTCATGGAAAATATTGTTGGTGCACTAGTCCAGGTTTTTTCCATACAAGGTATTTTGTTTATCGTCACGGGGGTTGTTTTCGGCATGATCTGTGGGGCCTTGCCAGGCTTGAGCTCCGCTATGGCGATAGTTCTTGTCCTGCCTTTCACCTATTCCATGCCCCCGGTAAGTGCCATAGTCATGCTTGTGGCAGTTTACGTGGGAGGGGCTTGTGGTGGTTCTATAAGCGCGATACTTCTCAAAACTCCGGGAACTCCCGAGGCGGTGGCTACAACCTTTGATGGTTATCCCATGGCGCAACGGGGAGGAGCGGGAAGAGCTCTCGGGATAGCAGTTTCATCATCCTCTATAGGAGGTATTTTCTCTGCCGTAGTGATGCTTTTGGCGGCTCCCATGCTTGCCTCGATAGCCTTGAAATTTCAGAGCCCCGAATATTTTGCTTTGGGCCTCCTGGGATTGAGCTGTATAACAAGCATTGGATCGAAAAGCCAGACGAAGGCGCTTTTTTCGGCTTGTGTAGGATTATGGCTTGCCACCATCGGCATCGATTCCATAAATGGAACGTATAGATTTACCTTTGGGCAAATCTCTCTTATTAATGGAATTAGTTACATACCGGTTATGATTGGGTCCTTCGCTATAGCAGAGGTCTATAAAAATGCCGCAATCTATAAGGGCTGTAATGATCATGTCGGTGAAGAGGGAGTTTCGGTTTCTCTGGAAACAATGACACTTTCTGAAATTTTCAAAATGAAGTGGGTACTCTTTCGCTCCGCTCTTATAGGTACACTTGTAGGGATTGTTCCTGCTGCGGGAGGATCTATCGCTTCCTTGGTAAGTTACGGAGTTGCCGCCAGAAGTAGTAAAAACGCTTGTGATTTTGGAACGGGATGTGCGGAGGGAATTGCTGCACCGGAGTGTGCGAACAATGCTGCCATTGGAGGTTCTCTCGTTCCTACCATGGTGCTGGGAATTCCGGGTTCTCCCACGGCAGCCATCCTTATGGCGGCTTTCATGATTCATAACATGACCCCAGGACCTCTTCTTATTAAAAATCAGCCCATATTACTTAACGCCATTTTCCTCGGTCTTGTTTTGGCCTCTCTCCTTCTCTTTGTGGTGGGGCGTTTCATAACTAAAGAATTTGCGCATATTTTGCGGCTTCCCTATCCTCTTCTAGGTACCGTTATAGCGACATTGGGTGTGGTAGGGGCTTATTCGCTCCACAATAGCTTTAATGATGTTGTTATTATGTTTCTCTTTAGTTTCATCGGTATACTCTTTGACCGTTATGGATTCTCAAATCCTGCCATGATTTTGGGGTTGATTTTAGGAGGTATCATTGAAAACAATCTCCGAAAACAAATTATCATTTCCGGAGGAGAGTTCTCCTCTTTTTTTGCCCATCCTCTTGCGGTGGGGATTATCGTTCTGGCCGTGATTTCTTTTGCTTGGCCCCTGATGAGGTCTTTCTTTCATCGGGGTAGCGAAGGTACCGCCTAGGTGGAAAGAGGAGCACTCTAAGAATATGAGAAAATATCCTAAAGCCATACCTTGCGTTATCATGCGTGGTGGAACAAGCAAAGGACTTTTTTTCCTGAAGGAGGATCTGCCCTTCGAAAAGGAGGAGAGAGATAGAGCTCTTCTTGCGATTATGGGAAGCCCTGATGTGAGGCAGATAAACGGGCTTGGAGGAGCTGCTTCCGTTACGAGTAAGGTCGCTATCCTTTCTCCCTCAGAAAGACCGGGAATTGACGTGGAGTATACCTTCGCTCAGGTATCGGTGGATAAACCCATCGTGAGCTACGAAGGCAATTGTGGTAATATTTCTTCCGCTGTGGCTCCGTTTGCTATCAAAAAAGGCCTCGTGTCGGCAAAAGAACCCTATACGGAAGTACGGATTTGGAATACGAATACTCGCAAGGTTATTCTCAGTAAAATCCGTACGGAAGAGGGGGAGGTGGTTTACCAGGGAGATTTTTTTATCCCGGGCGTACCTTCTCCCGGTTCTCCCATCAAGCTCAGTTTCTTGAACCCTGTGGGAACTTTGGATAAAGGTTTGCTTCCCACAGGCAATGTGGTTGATCGTATCGATGGAGGCCGGTTAGGAGAAGTAGTGGTTTCTATGGTAGATGCGGCAAATCCCCTGGTTTTCGTCCGGGCGGAGACCTTCGGCCTCACCGGAACGGAGCTTCCTCGAAGTATCGATTCCCAGGGAGAGTTGCTGGAAAAGCTTGAGATGGTAAGAGGGAAATGCGCGGTTCTTCTGAACCTTTGTCACCACTGGGAATCTGCAAAAGTGGATTCTCCCGCCATTCCCAAGCTATGTCTAGTGGCTCCTCCTCAAAATTATGAAACGGTAGAGGGAAAAAGGATAGCCGCTGGAGATATCCACATCTCTGCAAGAATGATGTCCATGCAGAAAACGCATCCCACCTATGCTATGACAGGCGCCATGTGTACCACCGCAGCTTCCGTAATGAAAGGAACCGTGGTATGGGAAGCGTGCACATCGCGGGAAGATACGTCAAAGCTTTTGATTGGCCATCCTGGAGGGGTAATGGAATCAGGTATCGACTATACCTATGACGAGAAGGGAAATCTTGATATTCGTTCCCTCTATGGTTTCCGAACCGCCAATCTTCTCATGGAAGGTTTGGCATATTACAGCCTTGCGGAATAAAAGCTAGAGAAGAATTTGTTTCTACTACTGTTAAAGGCAGCCCCCTTCATGACATCTAAGGGGGCTGCCTTTAGTGTTTCATAAATAGGGCATGGATATGGATAAGGTGTTTCGTTGGGTGCTAAAAACCCCTTTAGTATCCTACGGGAACTCCCAGACGCCGACCGTCCGCGCCGCCGTCCATCTGTCCGTCTTTGAAAAGGATTCCCTGGGCGGTGCCGAAATAGCCTCCCCGGGGGCGGACTTCCACGTTATGTCCCCGCAGCTTCAGGAACTCGATGGTCTCTTCGGACATGGGTTCCTCCACCAGGAAGGGACCCGCCTTGCCGTTGGAAGCGTAGGTGAAGATACGGGGCTGTTCGATGGCCTCGTCCATGGTCATGTCGAAGTCCACCACGTTCATGATGATCTGGGTTACCGCGGTGATGATTCTCCAGGCTCCCGCGGCACCGATGGTCATGAAGGGTTGCCCTTCGGGGTCCAGCACGATGCTGGGGCTCATGGAGGAAAGGGGACGTTTGCCGGGTTCCGGAGCGTTCACGCTCTCCGGATTGGAGGAGAAGTCGTCCATCTGGTTGTTGAGCACAAGACCGTACTCGGGAACCACGACTCCGGAGCCGAAGAAGTAGTTCACGGTATTCGTGGAGGCCACGATGTTTCCCTGGGCGTCCACCACGGAGAAGTGGCTCGTGGAGAGGTGGATGTCGTCGGTGCCGCCGATATAGCTGGTCTTCTGCTCCCGGGGCTGGTACATCCAGGGATCGTCGGGCCACACTTCGGTCATTACCGTGTAGGGCTGGATTTTTCGGAAGAGCCGCAGGGCGTAGTCCTTGTCGGTGAGTCCCTGAAGGGGAAGATCCACGAAGGCGGTATCCGCCATGTACTTCTGCCGGTCCGCGAAGACGAGCTTCATGGCCTCTCCGAGATAGTGGAGATGCTCCGGTCCGTTATGGATCCACTCGTTTACGGGGCAGTATTCCATAATGTTCAGGAGTTGCACGATATGAGTTCCGCCGCTGGATGCGGGAGGTGTGGAGAAGATTTCGTAGCCCCGGTAGGTTCCGGAGACGGGTTCCCGGATCTCCATGGTGTAGTTCTCCAGGTCCTTCATGCTCATGCTGCCCCCGGTACGGTTCACGGATTCCACGATGGCCTCTCCGATGGGGCCGTCGTAGAAGGCCCTGGGGCCTTTCTCGCCGATGAGGCGGAAGGCCTTGGCGAGGCCGGGCTGTTTCAGCATAGTTCCCGCTTCCACGGGAATGCCGTCGGAATCCAGAAAGACCGTCTGGGTGGGGGAGTTGTAGGCCAGAAGCTTGTCCAGATTATCCGTGATGATGCCGTTCTGCATCTCCGCCAGCTCGAAGCCCTCTTCGGCGAGACGGATCGCCGGAGCCGCCACTTCGTTCCAGCTCATGGTGCCGTAGGTTTCCAAAGCCGTCCACAATCCGAGGGCCTCTCCGGGAACGCCCACCGCAGTGCCCCCGAGCTTGGAAGCTCCCGCCTTCTTAGCCTCTTCCGAAGCATACATGTCCTTGGTGGCGGAATTGGGAGCCACTTCGCGGTAATCCAGTTCCACCACTTCGCCGGTTTGGGCGAAGCGGATTACCATGAAACCGCCTCCTCCAAGGCCCGAAGCGTTGGGTTCCACCACGTTGAGTGCCAGAGCGGTGGCTACCGCCGCATCGATGGCGTTGCCCCCCTTCTGGAGGATCTCCACTCCCGCCTGGGAAGCCAGCTCATGAGCCGAGGATACCATGCCGCGCTTGGCGTAGACGTCCGCCACCTCCACGGCGAAGGCGGCTCCCGCGAGGCAAAAACAGAGGCCGAGGGCCAACAGAATACGGAACTTTCGCATTGCACAACCCCTCCTTGAAATAAGAATTGATAAAGCACGAAACCTCCGGGGAGAATCCATAAGGATTTCCCCCGGAGAGAAAAGCCGAAACGTCGAACCGGTTAACGGTTCAGGAAATGGCGTATCGGAAAGTGCTTATTTGTTTTGTTGGAAGCGAAAAAGCTCGCTTTCCTTCGGAAAAAATTTAATATCCTACCGCATTCCCGTCACGCCGGGAGTCCGCAGCGCCCTGAAGCCCCTCTTCCGTGAAGAGAATGCCCTGGGCACCTCCGAAGTAGAGATCGTAATCTCCCCGCACCTTGGTTTCGTATCCCATAACGGTAAGAGTATCCAGAACCTCCTGAGGAATCCTGGATTCCACCTGAAGCACGTCCGGTTTGGTTCCGAGAGCCCGGCAGGTGAAACGGGGAGCCTCGATGGCCTCGTCCATGTTCATCTTGAAGTCTACCACATTGGAGATGATCTCCGCCACGGTGGTGATAATCCGCCACGCTCCGGGGGAGCCCACCGCGAGGAAGGGCTTGCCTTCGGGATCCAGCACGATGGTGGGGCTCATGGAGGAGAGAGGGCGCTTTCCCGGCTCCGGAGCGTTTACGCTCTCCGGATTGGAGGAGAAGTCGTCCATCTCGTCGTTGTAGACGAAGCCGAATACGGGATCGATGATGCTGCTCCCGAAGAAGTAGTTGACGGTCTGGGTGCAGGCCACGATGTTTCCCGCCTGATCCGCCACGGAGAAGTGGGTGGTGGACCACTGTTCGTCCACTCCCGCATCACTCTTGGGAATCTCCGTAAGGGCCTTGTCCGCAGGAATCTTGGCGGCCAGTTTGGCGGCGTACTCCTTGGACTGAAGGGTTTTCACGGGGATGTTGTAGTAAGAGGGGTCCGCCAGGTAGTTGCCCCGGTCGGAGAAGGCGAGCTGGAAGGCCGCCGCCATGTGGTGGATGCTCTGATGGCTGTTGTGTTTCCACTCTCCCAGAGGGAAGTTTTCCAGAATGTTCAGGCTTTCCACCACCGTGATACCTCCGGAAGAGGGGGGACACATGGAATAGATTTTGTAGCCCCGGTAGGTTCCCTCTGCGGGGGTGCGGAGCACCGCGGAATAGCGATGAAGGTCGTTCATGGTCATATTGCCCCCAAGCTTCTGGAGAGTATTGACCATGGATTCCCCGATGGGACCGTTGTAGAAGGCCCGGATGCCGTGCTGAGCGATAAGGCGGAAGGCGTCTGCCAGTTTGGGCTGTTTCACCAGAGTTCCCGGTTCCAGGGGGAGGCCGTCGGCATCCACGAAGGGGTTGTCCTCCGGGATATTGTACTTGGAAAGGGTATCCAGATGATCATGCACCGCTTCGGCGGTGGTGGGGGCCAGGGGGAATCCTTCTTCCGCCAGCCTGATGGCGGGGGCGAGGACCTCCGCAAAGCTCAGAGTGCCGTACTGTTCCAGGGCCAGGGCATATCCCGCCAGGGTTCCGGGAACCCCCACCGCCAGGGGACCGTAGGCGCTGATATTGTTCTTCTTGGCCTCTTCGGAGGCGTAGATATCCTTGGTGAAGGCTGCGGGAGCGGCCTCACGATAGTCGATGGCCACCACTTTGCCGGTGCTGGCCGGACGGATCAGCATGAAGCCGCCGCCGCCGATGCCCGAGGCGTTGGATTCCACCACGTTGAGGGCGAAACCTGTGGCCACCGCGGCATCCACCGCGTTGCCGCCCTTCTCCAGAATTTCCAATCCCGCCTGAGCCGCCAGCTCGTTCGCTGCCGCCACCATGGCGTGCTGGGCGGAAACGTTGGTAATGGTGTGATCCGATGCCGCCCAGGCGAAGGCCCCCAGACAAAACACCAGAACCAGAGCCCCTACTGCCGCAAAACGAAAACGTCGCATGTACAACTTCCTCCTTTCCTGTCCCGAAAAAAATGCTTTCCCTCTTCCGTTTCCGAGGGTCTTGCCGAAAGAATAAGTACGGTAGCTACGCGTTTTTCCTCAGCTTCCCAGGGGAGAGAGATAGGAGCTGAACCCCTTTTCCTGAAGTTCCTCCATACCCGGAACCCCCTCGACAATCACCCCCTTCTCCTCGTCCATAAATCCGAGCATTTCCATAAAGGTGAGCACCGCCTGTGTATGCCGGCCGATGCGGTAATCCAGGGGCTGATCCTCCTTGTAGGGAATGAAGAGGAGCCCTAGTTCGGAAGCCTTGGCATAGCTCTTGTCCCGTCCCGTGAGAACCAGATCCTCGTTGGTGCGTCCCCGAAGCCGCCCCTGGCTGGGGTTGCCCGTTTCCATGAGAATCGGCAGAGTCTCCGTGTAGTCTCCCCATTCCCGGTGGGTAAGTCCGTGAAGGTTCGTGGGAGAGGGTTCGATCCGCATGGGAATACCCATATCCTCCAGCTCCATGGCCACCATGGCGGCAAGCTCCATGCTCCGTTCGTGAGCCACCGTGGCGTTCACCACGGGGTACTCCGGAGATGCCTCGTGAAGGTCGAAGGCGAGATCCGCCTTTTCCTTGATAATCAGTTGCCGCAGAGCGTAGGCCAGGCGTTGGGTAAGGGCTCCGTCGGGAGTTCCCGGATGGGCCCGGTTGAGATTGCTCTTTTCGCTTCCCGCCAGTTCCTGGCCGGATTGGGCGTGGATGTATACGTCCGGAGCGGGCCACTGGTAGATGGGGTTGGTGGCCCGGGAACCGTAGCGGAACACCCGGGTGGATCCGTCGGGAAGGGCGAAGTGGATCCGCTGAGGAGAAGCCTCCTGAGGGGAATTGTGGGTGAAGGCCATGGCGTTGGCGAAGGGAATGACGATGAGCCGTCCCGCATCCACCCGAGCCCGTTCCAAAAAGAGTACCGCCGTAAGAGCCGAGGAGGGTTCGTTGGGATGGGTGCCTCCCATAAGGAGCACCGTGCCCCCGGGCTCCTCTCCGGACTGGATGAACACCGGCGTGTCCGCGGGGGTATCCTTGATGCCCTCGAACCATTCGGAGAGCATGTGTTTCTCGAATCCCGGAGCGGGAACCACCACGTCGGGTTTCCACATGATCATGAACTGCTGGGCCCCGAGAAAGGCGATACCCCCCGCAAGAAGAATCAGGAGCAGCGCGGAAAAGCGGTTGCCCCGAAAATTGACGTCCCAAGACATGTACAACCGCCTCCTACTTGATCAGAAGAGCCCGAAGAATCAGAGGAATCAGCACCAGGGCTCCCGTGGCCTGTTTCCAGAACTCCTTCTCCCGGAGCATGCAGCGTACCACGAGAAGGATCACGAACACCACGATAGCTCGATAGATAAGGGTCATAAGCATGAACAGTCCTCCTTAATACAGCACGCCCGCGATGAATTTGGCTCCCAGAATGACCGCGATGCCCCAGAGGGCCGTGAGAACTCCCGGGAACCAGCAGTACTTGAGCACCTTGAAGTAGTTCTTCTCTCCCACCACCTGGGCTGCGAAGATGCCCGCCAGTGCCGTGGGGGGCATGAGATCTCCGAGTCCCGCGATGAGGCTGAGCGCGGAGGCCACGATGATTTCGTTACGTCCGAGCAGAGCCAGAAGGAAGGGAACCCCCAGCACCGAGGCGGAGCCGAAGGAGGAAACCGCTCCGAAGAGGGGCATGGAAGTGGCGATGCCCACGTAGAGGAGCCATGCGGGAAGAGCCAGGGCGGAAACCACCACGAAGCCCCGGACCCCGATAAGGGTCATCACCTGGATGAACATGCCCACTCCCATGAGGATTCCCATGACGGGAAGAGCGTCGTTCACCGCGTCGGTGACGGTGTTCAGGGGCTTCCAGGTTTTAACGGAAACCCCCGTAAGGAAGGCGGACGCCGAGGCGAGAAGAAAGCCCAGGGGCATGCCGAGGCTCGGCCAATACTGGGGAAAGAGCCGTTCTCCTCCCAGGAGCACCACCAGCAGCAGCACCGGAAGGAAGAGGCGCAGCGAGAGCGGTGTACGCTCCATACGTACCAGTTCCTCTTCCAGGGCGGCCTCGTCCTTTACCTGCTTGCGAAGAGAGGGGTAGATGAGCATCAGTGCCGTCACTGCGGCAAGAGGAATCGTGCAGATAAGCAGGGGAAGGCCAAAGCCCACGTAGGGCATGTCGATGCCTCCGCCGATGATCATGGCGGGAAGGCTGATGGGAGGGGCGATCATGCCGTAGATGGCTCCCATGGCGATCACTGCAGCGGTCTTGTGAATCTGTACTCCCAATTTGAGAAGTACCGGGGCTACCAGAGCTCCCGTGGTGAGCACCGCGGCGGTGGAGGAGCCGGTGATCATGCCGGGAAGCATGATGAGGAGCATGATTCCCATGCTGAGCAGAAAGGGAATTCTGCGGAATTTCCGAATAACCCAGGCCGCCACCGCCTCCAGAAGGCCGATGTTCTCCACGGTCTTCATGAAGATCATGGCGGCGGCGATGATGAGAATCGTATCGAGATAACCGAAGCACCCCTCCACGAGATGCCTCAGGGGAAAGCCTTCCCCTCCCGCCACGGCTCCGGAGACTGCCGCGAGAGCCATGGCGATGGCGATGGGAAGCTTCAGGGCGAAGGCCCCGAAGGCGAAGACGCCGATCATGAGAAGGGTGTAGAACCCTTCGGGCCAGAACCATTCCATAAAAGGAATCCTTCCTTTCCGTCTACCCGGTTACTGTCCCACGCCCCAGGAGGCCAGAACTTCCTTGAGGGGATCCGCGGTTTTCTTCACGGTTTCCGCCGTAAGAATCTGTACGCCCTCTCCCGCCAGACGGGTGAAGATTCCGTCCTTATCGGCACCCTCCACCAGAATAATGGCATCCCCCTTGGGAGTGACCGCCTCGATGAACATGTCCGAAAGCTGGCCCCGGCGGCCTTCGCCTCCCACATGCATCACCAGGATCTTGATTCCCTTGGCTTTGGCGGCGTCCAAAAGGGTTACCGCCCGGGCCTTTTCCTGTTCCTTGTCCACTCCCGCGGCGCCGAGGCCCTTGGAGCTTCCCCCCACCACGGCGATGAGCACCTTCTGGTCTCCCAGAGATGCGGCTTCCATAAGCTTGTCGTAATCCACGGGAACCTTGATCTTGTTCATGATCACCTTTACCATGGTGCCATCCGGGCTCTGCCCTACCGAGGTAAGGGCTACCTCTGCGGCGAGAGCGCTTCCCGCCAGGAGAAAGAGCACTCCCAGAGTTGCCGCAAAAATGCGGGCTTTTCTCATAAACATAACGAAAATCCTCCTTTTTTGGAAAAATGAAAAGGGTTCTGCAGAAGTACCTCGGTACATCTTAGAATTCTTCCGGAGAAAGGGCCAGATTTTTTCTCATATTTCTTTTGTGAAATTTTTTCCTCTCCTCTCGGTGTTTTGCCTGGTTTCGACCGATTCGGACCTTTCCGTGCCGGGCCGGGTGCCGCACGTAATCGCCGGTGTTTTTCATGACGTTTGCCGGATCTTCGATTCCGTTCCGGGAACTCGCTTCGGAATCCTTCCCGGAAAAATTGTTTCTGATTGTTTCTGAAGGAAAGGAAAAGGTTCTTCCCTATGGTATGGCATTCATAACGGAGAAGGTGTGGAAAATCGGGTAAAATATTGTTTCTGGAGAAGTTGCCCTTTTTCTCCGAAGAAGCCCTAAGTTAAGAGTTAAAAATTACGAAATGTTATGCGAAAAATGTGCGGGAAAGGCATGGAACGAGAGAAAAGGACGTGAGAGAATGTCTATCGAAATGGTGTATTACGAGTGCAAACACTGTGGGTACGTACGAAGGGAAGCCTATCACGATATGTCTTCCTACTCCTGCGGAAGCGGAGCCTGGGATGCGGGAAGCGCCTCGGAGGATAATGCCGCCCGGGAGCGGGCTTTACAGGAACAACCATGTCCGGACTGCGGAGGTTTCGACTTCCGCCGGATCGAGGAGAGCGACATTGTGCCGGGAAGGGAGCCCTGGTTCCGGGAGAATCCTCTCTGTATGGGACACCTCCGATTTCTGCGGTATTTTCTGCTGCATCTGGTGCGTACCCCCAAAATTGCGGGGGTTCTCGCCGCTCTGGGGGCTACCGTTCTCTGGTCGGGAAACTTTATCGTCGCCCGGGGACTCAGCGCCACGGTGCCCCCGGTACAGCTCGCCTTCTGGCGCTGGGTGGTGGCGGTTCTCGTCTTTCTGCCCTTCGGCCTCAAGGGGCTTTACGGGGAAAGAAAAACCTTGCTGCAACATGGTTTTTATCTGAGCATCACCGCCTTTCTGGGAATTACCCTCTTCAACACCCTCATCTACATTGCCGGAGGAAGCACCACCGCCATAAATCTTTCCCTCATAGCCGTCACCTTTCCGGTTTTCATTCTGGGGTTCTCACGAATTTTTTTCGGAGAGCCCTGCCCTCCGAAAAGGCTCGCGGGAATGGGGCTGGTGCTTTTCGGCGTGTTGCTTCTCCTTACCCGGGGGAACCTTGGAGTTCTTGAAAATCTTTCCTTTGCCCGGGGAGATCTCTGGATGCTCCTGGCTTCGATTCTTTTCGCGATTTACAGCCTTCTGCTGCGGCACAAACCCGGAGATCTTTCCATCGGAAGCCTTCAGCTCGCTACCTTTCTTCTGGGGCTCCTCTTTCTCGCCCCCGCCTTCTTCTGGGAACGAAGCCTGAACCCCTGGAACGATTGGACCCCGCAGATTCTGGGAGTTATTCTTTACGTGGGAATCGGTCCCTCCTTTCTGGCCTTTCTGCTTTGGAACAAGGCCATTTCCTTCATCGGCCCCACCCGGGCGGGAATTCTCTACTACACCATTCCTCTTTTTAGCGCCCTTCTCGCCCTGGTTTTTCTGGGAGAACATCTGGGAATGGTGCACCTCGCCAGCGCTCTTCTCATCGTGGGAGGAATTCTGCTGGCGAATAAACCTAAAGGGAGATGAAAAAACGGTGTATATAACTCTCACCAGGGAGAATATCGAGGCGGAGCATATCTGCTGCGCCTTTTCCGATAAAAAGTGTGCCGAAGGGTACCGGCAGAAAAAACGGTGGCTGGCGGAGGAATTTGACAAAGGCTATGTTTTCCGGCGCCTGGACGAGCGGGCCAAGGTGTTTATCGAATACGGTCCTGCGGAAACCGCCTGGATTCCCGTTACCGCACCGAATTATCTGATGCTCGGATGCTTCTGGGTTTCCGGAAAATACAAGGGACATGGGCACGGCAAGGCTCTTTTTAAAGAAGCGGTGAAAGCCGCAAAGATACAAGGCCGGAACGGGTTTGTGTCGGTGGCGGGAATGAAGAAATTTCACTTCATGAGCGATACGAAATGGTTGCTGGGACAAGGATTCGAGATTCGCGAAAGCCTTCCCTCCGGATTCTGCCTCCTCTCCCTGGATTTCGGAGCTCCCCGGGAGATTCCGCATTTCAAGGACTGCGTAAAGAACGAGAGCATTCCGGAGCGTTCGGGGTGCGTGGTCTACTACTCGAACCGATGCCCCTACGCGGAATACCACGTTCGGGAATCCCTTGCGGCGACCTGCCGTAAGCGGAACGTTCCTTTGAAGATCGTCAAATTGGAAAGCCTGGAACAGGCCCAAGCCGCTCCCACTCCCGCCACCATATTCAGCCTTTTTTACGAAGGAAAGTTCGTAACCACGGATATCAGTGTTTGTATGGATGCCAAGTTCGACAAAATTCTGGAGAAGTATCATGCATAAGATCGAGATTCGGGATCTTCGCGTGAAGGATCTGGATTCCTATCTGTACTGGAAACATCCGGAACGGGAGCATCATAAATATAACGGACCCTACTACCCCAAGGAAACCGAGGAGGAGCTGAAAACTCTCGGAGAAGAACTTGCCTCCAGAATCCGAAGCGGATCCGGAGAGGTACTGCGGAACAAAAAGGTCGTGGCGGATTCGGAGAGCGGCGAACTGATCGGAGAAGTGAACTGGTACTGGAAATCCCGGGAGACCCTTTGGATGGAAGTGGGGCTGGTGATTTTCAACGAAAACTATTGGGGCCGGGGATTGGGAACGACCATACTGAATTCCTGGATAACCGAGATTTTCGAAGACTTTCCGGAACTGGTTCGCCTGGGTTTGTCCACCTGGTCCGGAAACGAAAGAATGATGTGTCTCGCCGAAAAGATCGGTCTTAAGAAAGAAGCGGTGTACCGTAAGGCAAGAATCGTGGAGGGGCAATATTACGATTCCGTCAGCTACGGAATTCTGCGGGAGGAATGGGAGGACCTGCAAAGGCGGGTTTGAGAAGAATGTGTCCGGAAACCATGAAAAATTAGGCTTCGATGAAGTGAAAAAACGTTTTGCTTCTTTGTTGAAAAGCCCTCCGGGGCGGAATGGGAGGCTTTCATGTTTCGGATTCGCAGGATTTTCGATGATGTACTTCCTACAAACCGCCATGCCCTGGATCAGGCGAACGATCTTTTACGGCGACAGTTCAGCGGCTTGGAGCAATACAAGATCGATCGCATACCGGAAGTGTTGCGGCATCCTCTGAAATATGGCTTCCGAACCATCCTCTACGTGGCGGAGGATCAGCGCCGCGGGCTGCATGGTTTGGCCCTGCTCGATTACGATGCGGAACTCTCTTTTTGTTTTCTCGATTACCTGGCGAGCGAACCCAAACTTTCCGGTCGAGGAACGGGGGGAGCCCTGTACGAGCGGATCCGGGGCGAAGCCCTGTCTCTCGGAGTCTCGGGAATCTTTCTCGAATGCCTTCCCGATGATCCGGCGCTCTGCCGGGATCCGGAGGTTCTCGAACAAAACCGAAACCGCCTGCGCTTCTACGAGCGATACGGGGCCCGTCCCATCGCAGGCACCGCTTACGAAACTCCTGTAACTCCCGGGGGGGATAATCCCCCGTATCTCGTGTACGACGGACTGGGGCAGGAACGAACTCTCGGTGCGGCGTACCTGAAGCGGGTGGTAGCCTCGATCTTGAAGAAAAAGTACGGCGATATCTGTACCCCGGAATACAACCGAAGGGTGCTGGATTCTATCAGAGAGGATCCCGTGAGGCTTCGCCCGTATCGATATAAAAAACCCCGGACCGTGGAGGAGAAGGGCTCCAAAATTGCGGTGGATCTGGAGAAAATTGCCCTGGTGGTAACGGATCAGCATGAGATCCATCATGTTCACGAGCGGGGGTATGTGGAATCTCCCGCACGCATCAGGGCCATACTTCCGGAGCTGTTGTCTGCGAAAGTCTTTGTAGAGATTCGGCCTCAGCACTTTTCCGATGAATACATCGGAAAAGTGCACCATAAGGATTACCTTTCCTACTTCAAGAAAGTCTCCCGGGAAATCAGCGACAGGGCTCCTCTCTACCCCTATGTTTTTCCCCTGCGCAATCGGGCGAGGCCCCCGGTGGATCTCCCCGTACGGGCGGGTTACTACTGCATGGATACCTTCACTCCCATCAGTCGGCAGGCCTATGAGGCGGCCCGGAGGGGAGTGGACTGCGCTCTTACGGCGGCTCGGGAAGTGCTTTCGGGACGTCGTATTGCCTATGCTCTGGTGCGTCCTCCCGGACATCATGCGGAACGGGGCTTCTTTGGCGGGTTTTGCTACTTCAACAATGCCGCCATCGCAGCCCAGTATCTGAGCACCTTCGGCAAAGTGGCCGTATTGGATCTGGATTATCATCACGGAAACGGACAGCAGGATATTTTTTATCATCGTTCCGATGTGTTTACTCTTTCTCTTCATGGACATCCTCGGTTTGCCTACCCCTACTTTTCGGGATTCGAGGACGAGAAAGGGGAAGGTGAGGGAACGGGATACAACGCCAATTATCCTCTCCCGGAAAAGATGGATGGAGATTCGTACCTTACGGTGCTTCACAAGGCTTTGCATCGGATACGCCGGTTTGCTCCCGCCTATCTGGTGGTGTGTCTCGGCCTGGATACAGCCAAGGGAGATCCTACGGGTACCTGGAGTTTTCAGACCCGGGATTTTAACGCCCTGGGACGTGTCGTGGGGGGGCTGAAGATTCCTACCCTGGTAGTGCAGGAGGGGGGATATCGGATTCGTTCTCTCGGCGGAAACTGCCGGTCCTTCCTTTTGGGAATTCGGTCCGAGATGGGAAAATTTTTCGGGGGTTGACAAGAATACGGGGAAAAAATAAAATTGCATTCCGTGCTCGAAAAAAGTGATGTATGCAATAAAGCGGCGCAGGGGTGCGCTGCCGTGATACATCTGTAGAGGAAAGGAGCGATTCGTCATGAAGGACGTACGGAAAAGAATGCTGATGGCGGATTTGGGAATGTTCGGGGCTGCCCTTTTGTGGGGAACCGGTTTTGTGGCCATGAAGGCGGCGGTGGAAGGAATTCCTCCTTTCTTTCTGGTGGGTATACGATTTCTGATAAGCGCTCTCTGTCTCTCTCCGTTCCTCTTCTTCCGCCCCTGGAAGAAGGAGGATCTTCAGGGAGGGCTGGTGGTGGGGTTCTTTCTCTTTTTGGGTTTTTTCTTCCAGACCACGGGATTGCAATACACCACGTCGAGTAAACAGGCCTTTTTCACCGCCACCTACGTGGTATTCACTCCTCTTCTCGTATGGGGATTGCGCCGGATTTTCCCGGGAGTCCGGGTTTTTCTGGCTGCGGGGCTCTGCTTCTGCGGAGTGGCCCTTCTGAGTTTCGGAGGCTCCCTTCTCGGAGGCATGAATATCGGGGATTGGTTGAGCCTGATAGGAGCCCTCTTCTTTGCAGGGCATCTCATCGCCATCGAACACTACGCGCCCCGGCAGGACGTGCTCCTGCTGGTGTTTTTCCAGGTTCTCGTGGCGGGAATCGTCAGCATCTGCTGTGCGGGGCTTTTCGAGGTCTGGCCCGAAAAAGTGCCCTCTTCCGCCTGGGCGGGTTTGGCCTATGCGGTGGTATTCAGCACTCTGGTGGCCTTTCTGTTCCAGAACTGGGGGCAGAAGTACACTCCTTCCAGCCATGCGGCGCTTCTTCTCGGGCTGGAATCCTTTTTCGGAGCCATTGCGGGGGTGGTGTTGCTGCACGAAGCCTTTTCGGTGCCCATGATTTTCGGGGGCCTTCTGATTCTTTCGGGGGTTTTCGTCTGCGAACTCGGTCCGGTCATGGTGCCTGCGAGAAAGGTAAAATCCCGATCCTGATCTTGTGTCGTTTCGTGCCATTTCCCGGTAGCCCCTCTCACATGAGGGGCTACTCGTGTGTTTGTGGACTTCTTAAAAAGAAAAGAGGATTT
Source organism: uncultured Aminiphilus sp. (assembly GCA_963666395.2). Taxonomy (GTDB): domain Bacteria; phylum Synergistota; class Synergistia; order Synergistales; family Aminiphilaceae; genus DAIPKP01. Next base: position 2,689,205 of record CAXXQU010000001.1, on the reverse strand, counting down.
TCTCGATGGAATTGCGGAAGCGTATATTGCTGGCGGACGGAGTGCTCTTTTTCGTGGCCTTTTTTTGGGGCACCAGTTTCGTTGCCATGAAAGGGGCGGTGGCGGGAATTCCTCCCTTTCATCTCGTGGGCCTGCGCTTTCTCGGCGGGGCTCTTTGCCTTTCTCCCTTTCTCTTTTTTCGTTCCTGGAAACCGGAAGATTTCAAGGCCGGACTTGTGCTGGGAAGCTTCATTTTTCTGGGCTTTTTTCTGCAAACTCTGGGATTGCAGTATACCACTGCGGGTAAACAGGCTTTCTTCACGGCGATTTACGTGGTGCTGGTACCGCTGCTGGTGTGGGGATTGCGCCGGGTCTTTCCGGGGGGGCGTATCTTTCTGGCGGCGTGTCTTTGTTTTACCGGAGTGGCCCTTCTCGGATATCAGGGAAATCTTTGGGGAGGCATGAACCTGGGAGATTGGCTCAGTCTGGCGGGAGCGGTCTTTTTCGCGGCTCATCTCATCGGTATCGAGTACTATGTGGCGAAATCGGACGTGATTCTTCTGGTGTTCTTCCAGATTCTCGTGGCGGGGAGCGTCAGCATGATCTGCGCCCTTCTTTTCGAGCCCTGGCCCGAGGCGGTTCCCCTTTCTGCCTGGCTGAGCCTGATATACGCCATTCTTTTCTGCACGGTGCTCACTTTTTTGGTGCAGAACTGGGCGCAACGGTACACTCCCGCCACCCATGCGGCTATTCTTCTGAGCCTGGAATCCCTTTTCGGAGCGTTGCTGGGGGTGGCCATCTTCCACGAAGTCTTTACCCTTCCCATGATTTTCGGGGGGGTTTTCATTTTTTCCGGGGTGCTGCTTTGCGAGGTGGGGCCGGTTCTTTTTTCTCCCAAGAAAGTGCGATCCCGGAGCTAGAAGAGATGATTGTCCCGTTTTCGGAAGACGAAAGAGGCGAATCTCCCGGAATTTTCTTCCCAAGGTTCGCCTCTTTCGTCTTTGCATGATTTTCTTTGTTTCCGTCAGATTTTGATGTCAGATCGGATTTTCTACGGTTTTCTCCTCCGAAGGAATCGGAGAGAGCATATCCAGAGCCCGCAATTCCTTGTGGAGCAGCCAGAGGGTTACTATGGCTGAAAGGACATCCGCCGTGGGAAAGGTGCTCAGAGCTCCGGTAATACCGAAGAGCCGGGAGAGCCCCAGCATGAGAGGGAGCACGAAGAGCACCTGCCGGGAGAGGGAGAGAATCATGGCGGGAAGTGCCTTGCCCAGGGCCTGGAAGACCGTGGCCCCGATAACCTGGAATCCCACGAGCCAGAGTCCCAGGCTCAGAATACGGATAACCTTGACGCCCGTTTCCAGAAGAAGAGGATCCGGAGAGAAGAATTCCATGATCTGCGCCGGAAAGGCCTGGAGAAGAAGGAAGGCTATGCAGGAGAAAGCGGTGGCCACAAGGCTTGCCAGGCGTATGGTCTCTCGGCTGCGGTCGTATTGCCCCGCTCCGAAATTGAACCCTATGATGGGCTGGGCTCCTTGGGAGATGCCGAAAATGGGCATGAAGATGAGGGTGAAGAGGCGCTGCACCACTCCGAAGGCCGCCACGTAGAGATGCCCTCCGTAAAGGAAAACCGTGGTGTTGGAGATGGCTCCCACCATGCCCACCGCTCCCATGCGAAGAAAATCCGACAGACCGATGGTAAGAATTTCCCGGACCATGTTTTTTCGGGGAATCACGTTCCGCCAGGAAAATTCCAAACAGCTTTTTCTCCGCAGAAAGAACCAGGAGAAGAGCCATGCGGCGGAACATGTCTGGCCGATAACGGTGGCCAGAGCGGCTCCCCGAATGCCCATAGAGAGGTTGAAGATGAAGTGCCAGTCCAGCACCACGTTGACCAGGGCTCCTAAAATCATGGTCATCATGGCGGTTTTCGCCTCTCCCTCCGCCCGAACAAGATTGTTGGAGGTCATGGCGAACATGTAGAGCGGAACCCCCAGAAGCAGCGTTTGCAGATAGATTTCGGCATAGGGGAGAATGGAGCCCCGGGCGCCGAAAAAGTAGATGATCTGGTGGAGAAAGGTTCCCACTCCCAGAGGAATTCCCAGGCTTATGCAGAAAATAAGAAAAAGCACGTTTCCGAAAGCCCGCTCCGCCCGGGGATGATCTTCCGCTCCGAGAGCCCGGGAAATTACCGAGGCTCCTCCCACGCCGATCATGGCGGAAAGGGCCCCCATAATCATGGTGATGGGGAAGATGATGGTGATGCTCCCCAGAGCGGAGGTGCCCACGCCCCGACCGATGAAAATGGCGTCCACCACCTGATAGGAGGCCATCACGAGCATTCCCACCATGGCGGGAAGGGAGAGCCGGGCCAGAAGAGGGCCGAGAGGATCCGTTCCGAGAAAGGCCCGGCTTTTGAGAGGATCTTTTTTAGTCGATTGATTCATGTTGTATGTCATCTCCGGATTTCAGATTTTTAGCTCCCTGGATAATCACGAGATCTCCCGGGGCAAGCCCTTGGAGGGCCTGTATTTCATCTCCGGTTCGGATTCCCGGAGTTATTTCCTGTCGATATGCCTTGCCTTCCCTGACGGTGAAAACCCGGAACTCTCCGTTTTCCTCCAGAACCGCTCCGGAGGGGATCATGAGGGCCTTTTCCTGACGCTGCTCCACGAAAAAGACCTGGGCGAACATGCCGGGCTTCAAAAGGCGTCCTTCCGAAACGTTGTTCACGTACACCTCCACAAGGGTGGTGCGGGTGGCGGTATCCACGAAGGGGCTGATGAAATGGACCGTGCCTTCAAACCGGCGGTCTTCGAAGCCCGTTACGGAAAGCTTGGCGGACATGCCTTGGGCAATCCGGGAAATCCGGCTTTCCGGAACCTGGATTGCGGCTTTCAGGGTGTCCGTATCCGCCAGGCGTACCACCGATGTGCTTGGGGTGATCATATTTCCCGGAGAGTGATCGTAATCCTCCAGAATCACTCCGTTGAAGGGAGCTTTGAGAGTGTACTCCGAAAGATCCACCTTCAGGGTCTCCAGATCCGCCCTAAGCTGCCGTAGCTGAGCCTGAGCGAGATCCACCTGGGCCTTGCTGGTTCGGTAAAGGGTCTTCTTGCTGTCCAACTGCTGCTGGGTGGCGTAGCCCTCTTTGAAAAGGCGCTGGTACCGGCTCTGCTCCAGAGCGGCGTTTTCGAGTTCCGCCTGGGCCTGGGCGAGCTGAGCGTTTCCCACCAATACCTGAGCCTGGGCGGAGCGAATTTTGGCGTCCGTTTCCCGATGGTCCAGCCGGGCGATGATTTCCCCCTTCTTTACGTACTCCCCCTTGTGCTTGAGCAGTTCCTCGAGGCGTCCCGAAACCTTGGAGTAGAGAACGACCTCCTCCTTGGCCTCCAGAGTGGAACTCTCCTCGAAACCCTGTTCCACCAGGGCGCGGGGTTCCAGCCGCAGCACCTCTACCCGCGTCGGGGCCCCCTCCGCGGGAACCGGAGAAAGGGAGAGAAGAAGCACCAGAAAAACGAATATTCCCGAAAGCGGTTTTCCAAGGGAAAAACTATGAAATGCGGCGTTTCTGCAAAGAGAAGGCATTACTTGGTTCCTCCTTCGAATAAAGTAGTTCCAGAGGTTCTGCCGAGAGTTCCCTGAGCCTTTTCGATGGCCACCATCGCCATGGAGTGCTTCTTGATGGCCTCGCTGTATTCCTTTTCCGCCTGGGTGAAGGTGGTTTGAGCGTCCAGCACGTCCAGCTGGGTGCTCACTCCCTCCCGATAGCCCACCTGGGCGAGGCGCAGAGATTCCTGGGCGAGATCCAGGTTCTTCTTGGTGGAGGAAACCGCCTCCTCGGTGCTGGTAAGATCCAGAAAGGCCTGGGCGATCTCTTTTTTGATGTTTTCTTCCTTTTTGATGACGTCGATTTCCTGCTGATGCAGAGTGGCCCTTTCCTGAAGGGCTTTTCCCAAAGCCTGATTGCCGTCGAAGACGGGAAAGGAGACCTGAACCCCCGCAATCCAGGTGTCCTCCTCGTTGTCGTAGTTGCTGGAGGGGTTGTCGTAGGTGTACTTGCCGTAAATGCTTACCGAGGGCAGGCTCTCGCTTCTTTCGATAATCACCTGGCGTCTCTGGACTTCCACTTCCGAAAAGGCCTTTTTGAGATCCGGCCGTTCTTTTAAAGCGGTTTCCAGAGCCTTCGAAGGATCCGCCTGAAAGGGGGTGTATTCCAGAGTACCCTGAAAATCGTATTCCCCCTTCTGCGGAAGCCGAAGCAGTGTAAGCAGATCGATCTTGGCGGATTCCAACTGATTTTTCGCGGCTATGAGTTCCGTCTTTCGGGCGCTCTCCTGCTGTTCCGCCCGGATCACCTCGAAGTTCGTGGCGATTCCCAGAAAGCGTTTCCGTTCGGTTTCCCGAAGATGTTCCCGGGCATAGGCCAGTCCGTCTTCGGCGGTTTGCACGTTAGCTTTTCCCAGAAGAACCTCGTAATAGGTATCGAGTACCGAGTAGAACACGTCCTGAGTGGTGAGTTCGATTCCCTGGTTCGCCACGTCTCGGAAATGGAGGGCCTGCTCTCTTTTGGCCTTGTTCTTGCCCCCCTGATAGAGGGTCTGAGAGAGGGTGATTTCCCCTCCCGAATACTCTTCGTCCCCCTGGCTGTTGAGGGCGTTGTTCTGCTGCCGATAGCTTCCGGCAATGTCAAGATGGGGGAGATATCCCGCCTCTCCTTCCAGGTCCTTTCCCTGGGCCCGGAGAAGTTCCTCCCGGGAACTCCGGATATCCAGGTTCTGTTCCCGGGCGAGATCCATAATGGAGCGGAGATTCAAAATTTGAGCCGCGCTGGCCCGGTGTCCCCAGAGCCAGAAGGTGCAGAAAATGCTGAAGCTCAAGAAAAACAGCAGTGATTTGAGAATGCGAGGCATGTTATTTTCCTCCAAGAGTGCTTTTCGATGTAGCGGGCTGCAAAGTTTCCAAAGATTTTTTCGAGGCTTTCTTTTTCCGTAGCCGGAACATCCGAAAGGCTCGGAAGAACCTGGCTATCCTTTCCCCCGTGTTGCCGATAACGATGTACACCGCGGGAATCACCAGCAGCGTGAGAAGGGTGGAGGAGAACATGCCTCCGATAACCGCAATGGCCATGGGCTGCCGGATTTCGCCGCCCTCGCTCAATCCCAGGGCCAGAGGAATCTGGGCGATCATGGTGGAGCAGGCGGTCATGAGAATGGGCCGAAGCCGCCTGGGGGCCGCCCGTAGCATGGCATCCAGGGGATTCGCCCCCTTGGCGCTCTCCTGCTTGGCGAAATCCACCAGAATGATGGCGTTGTTCACCACGATGCCGATGAGCAGGATAATTCCCATGAGGCTCATGACGCTCACATCTTGTTTGGCGAGCATAAGCAGCCCGAATGCTCCCGCAGTAGTGAGAGGCAGGGCGAACATCACCATGAGGGGGTATATGAAAGATTCGAACTGAATGGCCATCACCATGTACACAAGAAGAATGGAGGCTCCGATGGCGTTGATGAGGGAGACGAAGCTCTCCTGCTGGTTTTTACTCGCTCCGGTATGCAACAGTTGTACGCTTCCGTCCTTCGGAGCGTTATCGGCGAAGGATGCCTCCACCAGCGTGGTTCCCTCTCCCGTGGAGATTCCCCGGACGTTGGCCTGCACTTCGATGCTCCGCTGGCGCTGATAACGGGTAATCACGTTGGGGGCCACGGTTTTCTTCAGTTTCACCACGTCCGCTATACGGATCAGGTCACCCTGATGGGTGGGAATGATGATTCTCTCGATATTTTCCAGGGAGGTGCGATCCTTCTTTTCCGCCTGAAGTTCGATGTCGTAACGGTATCCTCCGTCCTTGAAGACCCCCGCCTTGAGACCTCCGAAATAGGCCTGGATCTCCGTGGAGAGATCCCGCACGCTTACTCCGAGGTCGTCCGCCAGCTCCCGGTTGATGTTGGCGATAACCCGGGGATTTTCCAGCTGGATGGAGCTGTTGATATCCATAAGCCGGCTGTCCTGGGCGAGATCCTTTTTCATGCCCTCCGCCACCGCCGCAAGCTCCTCCGTGGAATTTCCCACCAGGGTTACCGAAACGTCCGCATCCCAGGTGGTGAGGGTTATGATCACGTCCTTGTAGACGCCGAACTTTTGCCGGAATTCGTTCATGATATCTCCGGCCTTGGGGCGCTGGCTCCGGGGAATCAGGTGCACCGAGATATCCCCCTTGTTTACCTCCTGCCCCATGCCCATTCCTACGGTGCCGTAAGTGTAGGTTACCAGGGGGCTTTGCCGGATCTGTTTATCCAGCTCCCGGAAGATGCGCTCCGATTCCTCCAGCGAGGATCCCGTGGGAAGCTCGAAATTGACCGTAAACTCTCCGTTGTCCTCGGTGGGAAAGAAGGTGCTTCCCAACCGGGAGGCGAAGAAAATGCCCAGTACGAAAACCCCCGCCGCGAAGACCAGAGTGAGAAACCGATGGTGTACCGCCTTGCCCAGGAGCCAGGCATAACCCCGTTCCAGTCCGCCGAGAGGAATGTCCATTATCCGGCCGAACCATCCCCGGTTTGCCCGAAGGAGCCGGGAGCAGAGGTACGGGGTGAGGGTGAGGGAAAGCACTAGGGACATGAGAATGGTAATCGCCACGGTCATGCCGAAATCGTAGAAAAAGCGCCCGATAATACCATCCATGAAGGCCACGGGCAGAAACACCGCCAGGGTGGTGGCGGAGCCTCCGAGAACCGAGAATCCCACTTCCGAGGTTCCCAGGGAAGCCGCGGAAATCGGTTTTTCCCCCGCTTCGAGATGGTGATGGATATTCTCCAGCACCACCGTGGTGGCATCCACCACCATTCCCACAGCCAGGGAAAGCCCCATCATGGTGAGGTTGTTGATGGTGATACCCATGGATTTCAGAATGAGCATGCTTCCCAGAAGGCATACCGGAATGGTAACCACCGTGACGAACATGGCCCGGAGGGTGTTCAGGAAGAGCAGCATGATAAGGGATGTAAGTCCCACTGCCACGAGAATGTCCGAACGAACCCCCTCCATGGAGCGCCGGATAAAGAGGGATTCGTCTCCCACGATCTGCAGCCGGATTCCCTCGGGAAGCTGTCCCTGTATTCCTTCCAGGCGTTGGCGGATCTTTTCCGCCGTAGCCACTTCGTTGGCTCCCCGCTGCTTCTTTACCTGCACGAGAATGGCGGGTTCCCCGTTATAGGTGGCGAAGCTCCGGAGTTCCTCGAAACCGTCCTCCACCCGGGCCACGTCCCGGAGCCGGATAACCGTGCCGTTTCGGTTTGCCACGGGAAGCTGTGCCATGGCCTCTACGGAATCGTACTCCCCTTCCACCCGGATGCCGAACTCGGTGGTGCTGGTTTCCATGCGTCCTGCGGGAAGTTCCACGTGTTTGGCCCGAATGGCGTTGCGCACGTCCGTGGCGGTAAGGCCCCGGGATTCCAGCTTGCTCGGGTCCAGCCAGATGCGGATTTGCCGTTCCCGGAACCCCGCAAGATCCACCGTGCCCACTCCCGTTACGGTCTGGATCTGCTGTTTCAGAATGTTGTCCACGAAAAAGGCTTTTTCCTTTTCCGGTGCATTTCCGAGAACCGCTAGAGTGAGTACCGGAGAATCCATGGGGGAGTATTTCTGTACCGTAGGAGTGTCCGCTTCGTCCGGGAGATTTCCCTGGGCGATGCTCACCTTGTCCCGCACGTCCGCGGCGGCCCCGTCGATATCCCGGCCCAGTTCGAACTCCACCACCGTAATGGCCTGCCCCTCGTAGCTGTAGGAGGTAATGGATTCGATACCGGAGATGCTGTTGATTTCTTCTTCGATCACGTCGGTAACGTCGTTGTCCATAACCGCCGGACTCGCCCCCTCCATGGTGGTAACCACCACCACGATGGGAAATTCCACGTCCGGCATTCGGGCCATACCCATCTGGCGGAGAGATACGTAGCCGAAGAGAAGAAGGGCGATCATGCCGATAAGGACCGTCACGGGACGGCGTAAAGCGATATCGGTTATTTTCATATCTGAAGATCCTCCTTGTCCATTCGAATAAGACCGTGTAAGTGAATTTTTCTGAAAGTATCTATAATATCCTCTTCGGGAATAGTGTCGAAAGGAACGTGATGATAGGGTTTACCCTGTTCCGCGAGAAGTTTGGAGAGAAGAAAGAAGCTGTGCTGAAAAAGACAGGCGGTTACCATGGGATGAACGGGATAAAAGGAACCGTCCTCGATACCTTTTTCGATAGTTTCCCGTAGCGTTTCCAGGAAAAGATACCAGGGGCTGCAGCGCATGTGTTCGTGAAAATACTCCCGAGCCTCGGGATCGTTCATGTGGGCATCCACGAAACAGGCGGTAACCTTTCGGTTTGTATCCAGGTGTTCGGTCATGACCCGGAGAAGCTCCTCCACCTTTTCCGCCGGAGAGAGGGCGGATCGGCGCACCTCCTGAAGCTGGGCCATAAGATGTTTGGCAGAACGTTCTCCCACGAAAACGAGCATATCCAGTTTGCCCTCGAAGTAGTTGTAGAGCGTTCCTTTGGAAACCCCTGCGGCCTTGGCGATCTTCGACATGGTGGTGCCCCGCCATCCGTGTTCCCGAATTACTTTTATGGCGGCTTCCCGTATGGTTTCCCGCATCATCTCTTCCACAAGAGCCTTTTTCTGTTCCCGGATATTGCCCATCAAATTCCCTCCTCTAAACTCTCGAGACAGAAGACTAACTTCGAAGTCTTCTGAATGACCATAGGGTCATTTTATAGATCCCGAAAGTTTTGTCAAGGGAAGGAAGAGAACTTGTAAGAAAACCGATACCTTTTGCGTTTCCGGCAAAAAGGAGCTTGCAGCGATGGTACTCGAAAGGAAGAGGGCTTAAGTTATATAAATAAAACTTATTGAACAGTAAGTTACATGGGGGAGCCCATTCTGTCAAGCCCCAAAAGCAATTTCCAGGAGCGCGAAGATGTCTCCGATTTTTCCCTGGGGCTCGAATTTCCTGAAATTGCCGTTTCCAGGCAACCATGAAGAAGTTCCATGATAATCCGCTTACTCCGGAAAAACGTTTCTCTTCGTGCTTTTTATGTGTCTTGCCTTGCGGAGGAAAAAATATCGTTGTGAATACGGGGACTCTCTTTGCGGAATTTCGAAGGGAAACCAGGAGTGTATGGGAAGGTTCGGACAGAAGATTGAGTAGCATGAATGTTTTTCCGTTTTTTGCTTTGGATCGGGGGAATTTTTTGAATTTTCATTTCAGAAATCGTAAGGAACTGTAAAGCCCTCTTGACTTTTCGGGAACCTCCGAATAATATGAAGAAATAATTTGCGTGCGTACGCACGTATTTTTCTCCGAAAACAGCTGTTCTCTAATCCGAAGGGAAATGTTTTCGGGAGAAAGGGAGGGATTATCGTGTCCATGGCGAAAAATTGCCTTACAGAAGGGCCCGTGGGAGGAGTCCTTTTCCGCTTGGGGGTGCCCATGTTCTTCGGGGGGCTCAGTATGGTCGTTTTCAATGTAACGGATACCTACTTCGTCAGTTGGCTGGGGTCCATGCAGCTTGCGGCACTGAGCTTTACCTTTCCCGTGGTTCTTTTTACCACCAGCATCGCCCACGGCGTGGGGACGGGAGTTTCCGCAGCGGTCTCCCGAGCCGTGGGGGCGAAGGATCTCGAAAGGGCGAGGCGCATTACCACCCACGGGCTCCTGTTGGGTTTCCTTTTGATTCTTCTCCTGGAGGGGGCGGGTTTGTGCTCCATGGTACCCCTCTTCAGGTTTCTCGGAGCTCCCTCGGAGATACTGATCCTTCTTCGGGGATATATGCGTATATGGTTTCTGGGGCTTCCCTGCATGGTGTTGCCCATGATAGGAAACAACGTTCTTCGTGCCATGGGGGATTCGAAAATCCCGAGCCTTATGGTGACCTTTGCGGCGGGGCTCAACGTGATCCTCGACCCGGTTCTCATTTTCGGAATCGGGTTCTTTCCTTCTTTGGGAATTGCCGGAGCCGCCCTAGCTACTGTGATAGCCCGGAGTTTCATGTGTATCTGGTCGCTCCTCGTTCTCGCATATCGGGATTCCACGCTGCTTTTCGAGAGGCCTCGTTTCCCGGAGCTGTGGGCTTCCTGGAAAGAAATTCTTCATGTGGGGTTTCCCGCCATGGGAGCTAAAATCACGCTTCCCCTGGGAGCGGGGATTCTCACGAAAATTGTGGCTGCCTACGGCCCTTCCTCCGTGGCGGGGTTCGGAGCGGCCTCCCGCATAGAAATTTTCGCCCTCATGCCCCTTTCGGCGCTTACCGGAGCCATGGGACCCTTTGTGGGGCAGAACTGGGGGGCCCTTCGATTCGAGCGTATTCGGGAAAGTCTATTTCAGGGAGGGGCCTTTGTCTGTTTTTGGGGGATCTTTTCCCTGGGAGTTCTGGCTTTCTTCGGAGAGTTTCTGGGTTCCCTCTTCAGTAAGGATCCCGAAGTGCTCCGGGTGATGCGCTTCTATTTCCGGGTGGTTCCCCTGGGTTATGGGGGAACGGGACTTCTTCTCCTGGCTACCTCCGTGATGAGCGTGCTCCGCATGCCCTTTTACGCGGTGGGGGTAACCTTGGTTCATACCTTTGCCTTTTCTCTTCTCCTGGCTTGGGGAGGCGCGCTTCTTTTCGGGCTTCCCGGGATCTTCGGAGGCCTTGCCCTGGCCTCGTGGATGGGGGCTCTTCTGGGGATTGCCGTGCTCCGCCGGGTCCTTGAAAGGCGAGAGAACGGAGAGCTCCTTGGCGGAAGGGGCAAGATTTCCCGGAGCGGCGTTGTTTAAGTTTATGGAAACGGTTACGTGCAAAGTTTTCCGAAAAGGCAAGCAAAAAATCTATTATTACTGAGTTCCGCTGTAATTCGAACACGTCATCCAATTACAAATTTCCGAGCTAAGTCTTAAAAATATGTATTTTTTGAAAATAAAGTCTTGCATATCGCTGTTTCCTATCCTAAAAGCCGAAAAGTATAGGACAAAAAAAGCGGTCCCCCGATTTTACCAGGAGACCGTAACGTATTTTTACAAGGCGAATTCGGGTGTCTATTTCATCCAAGTAAACTTGCCGTGCCGTTCAGAGTTCGGCCTTTTCGGAAACCGACACCGCCGGTCCAAGCTCGCAGAGCAGTACCGCTCCAAAAATGAGAAGTCCCCCGAAGACCATGGGAAGCGTAAAGACCTCGTGCAGTACCACCACCGCTACGACAGCCCCTACGAGGGATTCCAGGCTCATGAGAATGGCGGTATGCGTGGATGTGGTGTATTTTTGCCCCCAATTCTGAAGCAGAAAGGTTATGATGGTACAGAAAATAATGGCATATCCCAGACTTATCCATGCGGAAGGGGGTATGTTTTCCGGCCACACTTCGAAGGTGCCGGCACAGCACATGCTTATGGCTCCCGCCACGAAAATCTGGAAAAAGACGAGAAGCACCACATCCTGTTTTGCCGCGTAATATTCTATGCCGATCAAATGGGCCGAAAAGAACAGAGCCCCCGCCAAACTGAGCCAGTCCCCTAGATTCATGCCTCCCCAGAGGCCTCCATTGAAGCCCAGGAGGGTCACTCCGGCAAAACAGATTGCCGCAGCGAGAAATGTGCGCGTTCCCGGAAAGGTGCGGCGCAAGCCCCAGACAAGCAAAGGAGTGAGAACCACATAGGTGGCGGTAAAGAAGGCCTGTTTTCCCGCCGTGGTATATTGCAGCCCCAGGGTTTGCAGGAAAAAGCCCATGAAGATGAAGGAGCCGAGCACAAGCCCCGCCACGAGATCCTTCGATTTCCAGGGACGAAGGAAAAGAAAGGGCGAAAGAAGAAGGGAGCTCGCGAGAAATCGAATGCCCACAAGATAAAAGGGAGGAATTCCAGCCACCGCCGCTTTCATGGCGGTAAAACTGGTTCCCCAGAAAAAAGCCGCACAAAATATCGCGAAATCCGCTAACAGAATCTTTTTACGTACATCTTCCACCACAGGTTGCCTCCTTCTTGAATAAGCATGTTTATTTGAAACGACATTTCTCGCCTTTATTACATACAAAATAGCTTGAAGCCGTGGCCCGTTACTATATTTCTTTTTGCCACATGTGCCAATTATTAAATTGAAGGTTTTTGTGAGGTCACGGAGGATGATTTTCCGTATTTGAAGTACGGTGCTCCGCCGGGATATCTATAAAATGATTCGTAGCGTGTGGCTGCCGCAGAAGAGGACTGCGGAATTTTTCCCGATGAGATACAAGGCGAAAGGCACCGCTACCTTCCATAAAGGGTATGCGGTGCCTTTGTTGTTCCATGGATTGAAAAAGGTTCCCTTTGTATGGAAGGAGGCGCTAGGAGGTAACAATAGTAATGCCGAGGTTTTTCAGAAAATCCTGGGTCTTAGCCATGGCTTCCTCCGAGGGAGGAAGCGTGTTCCGCATCTCGTATTTTCGGCCTAGCCGGGGGTATTTGCTTTCCCCCAATTTGTGGTACGGGAGAAGCTCAACCTTTGCATTCGGGCGATTCGCATTGAGAAAATCCGCAAAACGGATCAGGTTTTCGCGATCGTCGTTGACCTCCGGAATGAGAGGCATCCGCACCAGCACATCGAAAGAATCCTGCAGCAGAAAGGCCAGGTTCTTTTTGATGATTTCGTTGGAGACCTCCGTATAGTAAGTGTGTTTTGCGTGGTCCATTATTTTCAGATCACACATGAAGTAATCCACATAGGGTGCCATGGATCGGAGAGCCTCTTCGGGAGCGTAGAGGCAGGTTTCCAGAGCGGTGTGAATGTAATGCTCCTTGCAGGTTTGCAGGAATTCTCTCGCGAAGGATGCTTGGGCCAGGGGCTCGCCCCCCGAAAGGGTTACGCCTCCTCCGGAACGCTCCCAAAAGGGACGGTCCGGAGAAATTTCCCTGTATAAATCGCCCACGGTTACTTCTCGGCCCATCAATTCAAGGGCTCCTGCAGGGCATGCGGCAACGCATTTTCCGCAGGCAACACAAGCCTTACGGTTGAAGATCCGGCGTCCGTCAAGCAGGGATATGGCTTTCTCGGGGCAGGCTTCAAGGCATAAGCCACAGGCAACACATTCGGAATCCAGGCAGGCTATTTCGCAGGAAAATTTCTGGGATTCCGGATTTGCGCACCAAAGGCATCGGGCGGGGCATCCCTTCAAAAAAACCGTGGTTCGTATGCCCGGTCCGTCATGTATGGCGTAATGTTTTATGTCGAAAAGAAAGCCTTTCGTCGTTGTCTCCAGCATATTTACCACCTCGTTGAAGCCGTGAGATCTGCTATCGCTTCGAGGGCTTGCGGAGATCTCACGGCCCGGTTGAACCTTTAGATTTCGTGAGACGTCCGGGAAATGACCTCGTCCTGAACGTCTTTGCTGAGCATGACGAAGTAGTCGCTGTAACCCGCCACCCGGATGAGAAGATTGCGATAGCTTTCGGGGTGTTTCTGGGCATCCAGCAGGGTCTCCCGGGAAACCACGTTGAACTGCATGTGGTGCCCACCCATGTCGAAGTAGGTCCGAATGAGGGCGGCAAATTTTTTGATGCCCTCCTCCCCCTCCAGCGTTTTCGGCGTAAATTTCATGTTCAGCAAAGAGCCTGCGGTGGAGGCATGATCCAGCTTTCCCATGGTCTGTACCACTGCGGTGGGGCCCGAAGTGTCCTTGCCCTGGACCGGAGAAATTCCTTCCGCCGTGGGTTCCGTGGCCCGGCGTCCGTCGGGGGTGGCTCCGGTGAGTTCCCCGAAGGGAAGATGGGTGGTGGTGGGAATCATATTGGCGGCGTAGGGCACGTTTTCCTGATTCCTGTATTTTTTGAGGATTTCCCCGAAGGTTCGTACGAGCCGCACCGCATGTTTATCCGCGAACTGGTTGTCGTTGCCGTATTTGGGAGCCTTGTTCCAGAGAAGATTTCGAAGAGTTTCATGCTCATTGAAATTATCCTTCATGGCATTCACGATTTCTTTCAGAGAAAAGGCCTTTTTGGTGAAGACGAAATATTCTATGGCGGCCAGGGAATCCGCCACGGTTCCCGTTCCCACGCCGCACATCATGGGCTGGTTGTACCGGGAGCCTCCTTTGTGGTAGTCCTTGCCTTTCGCGACGCAGGCGTTCATGACGAGGGATGTGCAGTGAACGGGGCACATCTCGGCGAAAGCCGCCCTGGCGCCGTTGTCGTAACCGTGCTTGAGCGCCACCTGGGCGTCTATCTGAATCTCGAAGGCTTTCCAGATATCTTCCATGCTCTGAAAATCTTCGGGATTTCCCGTTTCAGGGCCCCACTGTTTTCCGCTGGTCAGGGAGATTCCGTTGTTGAGGGCGAGGTTGAGGCATTTTGACAAATTGACGTACCCCGAGGAGGCCATGTGGTCGTTGCCCTGGCCGGTAATTTCCACGCAGCCGTTGATGGCTCCGTTGCGGGCATCCGCGAGGGTTTTCCCCTTGTCCAGAAGAGCCACGATAAGTTCGTCCGCATTGTAGATGGCGGGCATGCCGCTCCCCATGCGGGCGAGTTCGCAGGCCTTCAGAAGAAACTCCTGGGGGGATTTGGTGCTTACCAGGCAGGAAAGCTGAGGTTGGGGAAGGAGGAGATCCATCTGGGCCTGGATGCACATGTAGGAAATGTCGTTCACCCCGTCGGAACCGTCCTCCCTAAGGCCCCCCACGTTGAGGTTCTGGAAGTCCGCGTAGGTGTTGCTGGCCTTGGCGGTACCCCCTTCCTTGGCTACGGTGAGTTCCGCGAATTTGATCCAGAGGCAGTTTAAAAGTTCCTGGGCCTTTTCCGGAGAGATGTGCCCTTTCGCGAGATCCTTCGCATAGAAGGGATATATGTACTGGTCGAAACGGCCCGGTGAAATGGCGTAGCCGTTGCTCTCCAGGTTGAGCACGAGATGGACGAACCAGAAGGATTGAAGAGCTTCGTAAAAGGTTTCCGCGGGTTTTTCCGGAACCTTCCGGCAGATGCGGGCAATTTCGAGAAGTTCCTTCTTGCGTGCCGCATCTTCGCATACGGCGGCCAGAGATTCCGCTTCTTCCGCATGACGTCCCGCAAAAAGAACGATGGCGTCGATAACGCGAAGAAGGCTCTCGTAGAAGTCCCGTTTTTCGAAGCTATCCCATGCGGTTCCATCCAGTTCCCGCAATTTTTTCTCCACATCCTTGCGGATTCCGGAATAACCTTGTTCCAGAACTTTTTTGTAGTCCACGGTGATGTGCCCGATGCTCCGATTGAGGTAATAGTGGAAGAAAAGCCCTTCCTTGAGCGCTTCGAGCGTTTTCGGGGGAACGTTTTGTACTATTTTGTCCGCCACGGTATTGCCTTTCCAGAAGGGAATCACTTCTTCCTTCAGGATTTTCTTGGTTCCTTCGGATACGGCAAAAGCCGTTTCCGAACGATCCGCAAGGGTGTCGATCTCGTCTTCGATCCATTTACAGTTGAATTCGGGATAGAGAGGAGAACCCATGGGGGTGGGTGTCTTGGAGCCCACAAGAAGTTCCTGCTCTTTCACGAGAACGGTGATTTTTCCCAATAACAATTCCATGGCCCGGGCACGCTTACTGTTCGGACTTTCCTTTTCTGTCTCCCCGTAAGCCTGGGTAACCAGCAGGGCGCGCTCCGCATAGACCCGGGGTTCCGCTTCGATAATCGTTCTTTTTAATTCCTTAAGGCGTGGAGTCAGCATGTTTTCACCTCCGCATTATTGCGTGCATGTTGTGTGCAGTTAAAGGCATGGCGAGCCGCCTTGTTTCCAGACGCATTTTCCGCCGAGGAAGGTGTAGAGAACGCGAAGATCCCGAAGTTTTTCCGGCGGCGTATCGAAGGGGTTTTCTTCAAGAATGGCGAAATCCGCTTTGAAAGAGGGGCGTATTTTTCCGAGTTCCCCTTCCCGTTCCAGGGCGATCCAGGGATTTACGGTGTACATTCGCAGTGCCTCGGTAAGGGTCAGCTGATCCTGCAAGGGGTCGTAGGGCAGGGGAGAACCGTGGTCCCCCATGCGGTTCACGGCAGCCCAGATTCCGACCCAGGGATTGATGTCTTCCACGGGACCGTCGCTGGAACCGGTCAGAAGAATGCCCGCATCGACGAGTTTTCGATAGGGGTAGGTAAAGGGCATACGGACATTCCCCAGTCTTTTCGGGGCGGTTTCCTGATTGCGATAGGCCTGGGTGGGCTGGACATCCACGATGATTCCAAGTTCCCGTATCTTCGACATCAGAGTTGCCGGGCAGTAGCTGACGTGGTTCAGACGGTAGGGCTTGAAGGGTTGCCCCTTTTTCCGTACCACCCTTTCGATACACCGCAGAGCCTGATCTACCGCACGATCACCGATGACATGAATCTGAACCTGGATATTCCGTTCCTGTGCGGCAATCAGATAGTGGTATAGCTCTTCATCGGCATAATTGAGCTTCCCGCAATTTCCCTCGTCGTCGCTGAAAGGTGAGGAGAGGGCTGCCGTACGGCCTCCGATATTGCCGTCACAGAAAAGTTTGAAGCCTCCGAAACGAAGCAGGGATGAACCGAAACCGCTTCGGAAGGAATAGTTGGGGAGCGCCTCATGGTAGCTCGTTACCCGAAGCGGCAGGAGATCCTTTTTCTCCAAATCCTGAAAAGCCCAGAGATCCTCCGCCAGGGCGTAGGATGGAGCGTCGCAGATATGAACCGCAGTGACCCCGAAAGAGGAGAGTTCCATGCACGTTTTTGCGAGGCCTTCCCGAATTTTTCCCGGAGTCTCGTAGAGCTTTGCTATTTCCCCAATAATCGCTCCCGCGGCTCCTTCGATCAGGATGCCCGTGGGTTCCCCCCGGCTATTGCGTAGAACGTCCGGATTCGAGCTGTTCCAGAGGCCGGATTGCCGGAGTCCTCTCGTGTTTGCCACATGTCGGTGCCCGCAGTAGCGGCTTACGATAAGTGGGTTATCTAAATTTAACTCATCGAGAATTTCCCGGGAAATATCGCCTTCTTCGGACCAGATTTCTTCGTTGTAATTGATCGCCCGTATCCAGGCATTCCTCGGAATATGCCGGGATTCTTCCCGTATCTTCCGCAGGGTCGCCTCCAGGGAGGTAACGTTTTTCAGGTTGATGTAGATATTCTGTTTGGCCTGAGCCGTCAGATGAATGTGGCTGTCGCTCAGTCCCGGAAGAACCAGACCGTCTCGGGCATCCAGGATTTCAGCCTCCCGAGGCGAAATTCTTTTTTCGATCTCCCGAAAGCTTCCGACGGCCTGAAAAACCCCGTTTCTTACGAGAAAGGCCTCGGCGAAGGGGGCCTTTTCTTCTCCCGTCCAGATATGCCCGCGAACTAGAAGATCTTTTTTCATGTCTCTTGCGCCTTTCTATTCCGTTTTTAATGCATCAGGAAATGGACGAGTCCCGTGCTTAATCCGGGAATGAACGTAAGGAGCAGCAGGTCGAAGATAAGCACCACGATCATGGGCATGACGCTCTTGCTTATCTCGGAAATTTTTTCTCCCGAAACTGCGGAGGCCACGAACAGATTGACCCCGTAGGGAGGCGTCACGAATCCGATGGCCAGAGCCACGGTCATGAAAAGGCCGAAATGGATGGGATCCACCCCTATCTGCTTGATTACCGGAAGGAAGATCGGGGTGAGGATGATCATGGATGAAATGTTGTCCACGAAGCAGCCCACACAGAGAAGCATGGCGTTGATCAGAAGAAGGATTATCACGGGAGATCCTGATACCGAAATAACCCAGCTTCCGACCTTCAGGGGTATCTGCTCCATGGTCAGGTAGGTGGCGAAGGAAATGGACAGCCCGAGAATGAAGGAGGTGGCGCCGTTGATGATGAGGGTGTCCAGAAAGGCTGCCCGGGCCTTTTCGTAATCCAGTTCCTTGTAAACGAATTTGCCGATGAAAAGAGCGTATACCACGCCCACCACGGCGGCTTCGGTGGGGGTGAAAATGCCCCCGTAGATGCCTCCGAGAATAATGCCGGGAACCAGCAGGGCCCAGAAGGCTTCCCGGAAGCTTTTCCAGAGATGTTTCAAGCTGAAGGGCACTTCCGATTTAGGCAGATTGGCCTTTTTCGCCATGAAGTAGGAGACGAACATCAGGGAGAAGCCGATGAGGATTCCCGGCACTATTCCGGCGATGAAAAGCTCTCCTATGGAGCTTCCCGATATAACGCAATAAATGACGAAGGGAATCGACGGAGGAATGATGACGCCTATGGAACCTGCGGCGGCTGTCAGGGCTGCGGCGAAGGGGCCGGAATAGGATCTCTCCTTCATGGAGGGGATCATGAAGGAGCCGATGGCGGAAACCGTGGCGGGTCCCGATCCGGATATGGCGGCGAAAAACATGCAGGAAACCACGGTTACCATGGCAAGCCCTCCCACCATGAAGTTCACCAGGCTTTCCGCAAAGCCCACGAGACGTTTCGAAATGCCCCCGTATCCCATAAGGGATCCCGCAAGCATGAAGAAGGGAATGGCGAGGAGAGGAAAGGAATCGAGCCCGGTAAAGCAGGTTTGGGCCATCATGGTCAGAGGAATCGGGCTCGTCAGGGCCAGGGTGATGGCCGTAGAGAGGCCGAGGGCGATTCCGATGGGAATGCTTAATGCCAACGAGAGCGCTAGTAGGCCGAAGAGAAGAGCGATATCCATGATTTAGGCCTCCCCCGTTTTCAACTGCTGAACCACATCTTTCGCTTCCATGAGCAAACGCAGGAACATGAGAAAACATCCGAAGGGAATGGCTGCATAGACGAAAGTCATGGGAATCTCCAGAGCTGCGGAGGTTTGTCCGCTTCTGGCGAGAACTTTGATTACCTGGATTCCCTTGATTCCGAGAAAAACGGAAAATCCTCCCCACAGGGTGAGTACGAGAAGCTCCGTATACAGTTTCGCCTTGGCATGCATCAAGTCTTTCAGTATTTCGATACGAATATGTTTTTTGTATTGCACCGCAAGGCTTGTGCCCATCCATGTATACCAAATGAAGAGGTATCGTGCCAGCTCTTCGCTCCATGAAAGAGATTGTCCGAATACATAGCGCATGATAACTTGAATGAAAATGAGGAAAACGGAAAATGCCAGAACCAGTAACAGGATGTTTTCCTCTAATTTGTTGAAAAATCCCTTCATGGAGTTCCTCCTTGTTTTCCTTAAGATTTTTCCGTATTTCCGAGAGGGATCGAAAAATGCCGAAGGCAAAAGAACTTCTGGAAAAATCATGTTTTCGCAGTTTTTGGGAAAAACGGGATCGGAAATTCCCGGCCCCGGCTTGGAGAGAGTTGGGAAATCTGGGTTTTTAGAGGCCGGGAATTTCCTGATTCCGCACTGCTAACTACATGGATAGATTCGTTTTGTAGAAGCTGGAGTTACACGTGCCATCATGTGCTTGGGCATGGCCGAAACGAAATCCAGGGATAGGTGTTTCCCGAAATTCGCGTTTTCAGTGGTTATTGGTTTGCCTTCTTGGCCATCTCCACCATATCGTCCCCGATACGGTCCTTGAACTCGTCGTAGATGGGAAGAGTGATTTCGATGAAAGCCTGTTTCTGTTCCGGAGTCAGCTCGTTGATCACGAGTCCCTTCTCCTTCATCTCGTTCAACATACCCTTTTCTTCCGCCTCATTGATGGCCCGTTCCCTGTCCTGATAGAGGATGCCCCCTTGGAGTACGGCTTCCTGAATGTTTTCGGGAAGTCCCTGGAACCAGGCCTCGCTGATTACCAGAGGAACCACCGAGAAAAGGTGTCCCGTAAGGGAGTAGTATTTCTGAACCTCATAGAACTTTGCGGAATAGACCAGGTTGATGGGGTTTTCCTGAGCATCCACTACTTTCTGGGCCAGCGCCGTATACAGCTCGGAAAAGCTCATGGGAGTGGGGTTCGCCCCCATTTTCTTGAACGTGGCCACATGAATGGGGTTCTC
Organism: uncultured Aminiphilus sp.; assembly: GCA_963666395.2. Classification (GTDB taxonomy): domain Bacteria; phylum Synergistota; class Synergistia; order Synergistales; family Aminiphilaceae; genus DAIPKP01. Next base: position 2,669,313 of record CAXXQU010000001.1, on the reverse strand, counting down.
CATGCAGCGAAGCTTCAACCCCTTGAGATCTTCCGGCTTGGTTATGGGAGCATTGTTGTTCGTGATATGGCGATATCCGTTTACTCCGTAACCGATAATTCTCAGGTCCTGGGCGAGAAGGGCCTTTTTCAAAACCGCGCCGAGTTCACCGTCGATGGCGGTGTAGGCGGTTTCCTGGTCTTTGAAGAGAAAGGGAAGATCGAAGACGCAGAATTTATTTTCGAAGGAGGCGAGAATGGCCGTTCCGATGATGCCCCCTTCGATGGTGCCCAGCTGCATGCCCTCGGTGATTTGGCGATCCCCTCCCAGGGCGGAATTGAGATACAGAGAAACCTCAAGTTCGTTATTGGTGCTTTTTTCGAGAAATTCCTTCATCTCTACCAGGGCCATGGAGGAGGGATGGGTGTCGCTGCCGACGGAAGCTATTTTCATCCGATATTCAGGGCTTGCAAGAACTGACGACGAGAAAACGAAAACTGTTGCCATACACAAAAGCGCGGTTGCGAGTCGAGCGGTTTTCTTCATTGCCGAATGCCATCTCCTTTTTGTGGATTTTTTATGTAAAAAGCGTCCCCGAGGGAGCCTTGTTTTTGAAGCCGTGATATGCTTTTTCAGGCGGGGCGGAAAGATGCGTTATATCATCAGTTCCCGGCCTTTGCCAAGCTCGATTGCCTTGGTATATATATGGTAGGCCGCCACCACATCGAGAACCGCATAGCCCACGGTTTTCATGACGGTGATATCCCTGACGGTTTGACGGCCCATAATTTTGCCGTCCAGAACCTCGCCGAGTTCTCCAAGAATAGCGTCCGCAGAGTATTCCCGTTCCTTCATGGGAATAAGGAAATCTCCTGCTTCCGCAAGAACCGCCTCCCGGTTATCCACGAAAACCCGGCTTTTTATGAGAAGGTCCAGATCGAGTTCCCGTCGGTCCGGAGTGTATGAGCCCACACCGTTCACATGGGCTCCCTCCTTAACCTTTTTGCCGCAGAAAACGGGCGTTTTCGATGTGGTTACCGTGGTGATGACGTCCGCCTGGTCGATGGCCTCCTCGGAAGAAGAGGCTTCCCGAAGAATGGTGTTGAACTTCTCCGCCAAAGGTCGGCATCTCTCGATAAAGCTTTGGACGAATTCTTTTTTCATATCGAAGATCCGGACTTCCCGGAGTTCCCGGACCGTCAGCATGGCCTCCAACTGGCTCTGGGCCTGCCCCCCCGTGCCGAAAAGCGCCCCCACTTCGGAATCTTTACGGGCAAGGATGTCCGTGGCGGCTCCGGAAATGGCTCCGGTCCGTATTTTCGTCAATTCCGTTCCGTCCATCATAGCGCAGACCTGCCCCGTTTCGGGAGAAAGGAGCAGAACCTGGGCGGTCACCATGGGCAGACCCTTGGCGGGATTGTCCATAAAGGTCGAAACTATTTTGATACCCACGTGATTGATTTCGCCCTTGACGTAGGCCGGCATGAACTGAGATTTGTCGTCATGGCCGAGTGAAAAGGAAAGGCGTACGGGAACCTCGGTTTGTTTTCGGGAATGGCAGAGAAAAGCCTCTTTGTCGGAGGCCACTGCATCTTTCATGGAAAAAACGTCGTTGATATCTTGGGCATTTAAAATGAGCATTATTTCAGTTCCTCCGGAATGAGTGATTTGTTTAGAAGTTTTGAACGATGGATTCTACGACTTTTCTCAGTTGGTTCTCGAGGGACCTTTTGGTGTAATAACCCAGATGGGGCGTGGAAACGACATTTTCCAGTTTCGAAAGATCGTAACTCTGGGGAGGTTCGGAATAATAGACGTCCAGGGCGGCTCCGCCGAGGTGTTTTTTCTTGAGGAGTTCGTACAGTGCGTCGTAATCGACCACCTGGGCCCGGGAGGTATTGACGAAGAAAGCTCCCGGTTTCATGGACGATAGCAATTCTTTTGAAATGAGTTTTTCCGTGGCTTTGGTGTGGGTCAAATGGCAGGACACGATATCCGAAGATGCGAAGAGGGTGGAAAGGTCTACATATTTCACGCCGAACTTATCGATGAGATCCTGGTTGGGAACGAGGTCCGTGGCGATCACCTTGCCTCCCAGAAGCGAAATTTTTTCCGCCACCAGCCTGCCGATGGCTCCCGTACCGATGATCCCGAAGGTGGATCCGCAGATCTCTCCGCCGAGGAGCCCCTGCATATCCCAGCACTCTTTTTTCATTCTGCGGTCCGCCTCGCTGATGCCTCTCAGAAGACTGAACGTCAGTCCCAATGCATACTCCGCCACCGCATTGCTGCCGTATTCGCCTATACCCAGAAGCTTTATATTTCTGGAGGCGCAAAAATTTTCATCCGCATAGTTTCGGTAGCCGATCCCCATAAATTGAATTAATTTTAAATTTTTGAACCTCGCGATAAGCTCGTTACTGAGCTGGTGGATGGAGAGAATGATGATATCCGCATCGGCGGCTCTCTGATAAAGTTCTTCATCCTGAACGGGAATGTCGTCGTAGGCCGTGACTTCCCCCATTCTTCGAAGGGGATCGATAATTTCGATCCGATCCTCGAAATCCTTGTAGACGTTCTGATCGATGAAAACAATTTTCATTTCTAATCCCTCACTCGATATGGGTTTTCAAAATCAAAAGGCTTTTCCTTCTGATGGGGATAAGGGCGGTCCCTCTTGGCATGTCCTTGGTAATGCCAGGAGGGACATAAAAAAGAATGCCCTTTTTACTGGACAATTTCTTGGAAAAGGTGTTAAATTGAGGCACTTTCTGGCATAACCAAGGATATGCCAGAAGACTTAGTAAAACAATTCTACCAGTTTTTAGTTATTAGGCAAGTGCCTTTACGAAAGCAGAAAAGAGATACGCCATACGCTTCGCTGTTTGAGGGGCCGAGGGTATATTTTCGAGAAATCGGAACGTCTCTGTTGTCATGGCGAAAAGATTCGAGATATGCTGGAATTGGGAATTAAATAAGAAAATTTCTTGAGAATTTGAGGGGTGTCAGGGGTGGAGAAAAAACGAGAGGCCGTGGTGCAGGAAATTTTGCGCATTATCAGAGAGGGAAATCTTTTTGACGGCAACAAGCTGCCTCCGGAACGGGAACTTGCGGCACGTTTCGGGGTGAGCCGTGTTATTTTACGTGAGGCCATTGTGGCCCTGGAAACTCTCGGGGTTCTCGAAACGAAAAAACGCCTCGGTATTTTCGTTCGGGAGCCGGAGTTGGGACAGGTTTCGGAAAGCCTGCGTCTCATGCCTTTTTGGCCCGAAAAATTTGTTCCTCATTTTCTGGAAGTTCGCCTTATCATCGACGTGAACGCTGCTGAGTTGGCCGCCTTGAGGCGAACGGATCTTCAACTGGATGAAATGAAGAAATGTCTCGATATCCTTAAAAGTATATGTATAAAAACAAAGGAAGACATGCGCATGCATGCCCATTATGAATACCTTTTTCATACCCTGGTTATCGAAGCGGCCCAGAACCCCATTCTTAGCAAGATATGGGAAGGTCTGGCCTCATTGGTGGAGAAAAACAACGAACTTCTCCATGAAGAGCTTACGCAGGATGAAAATTGGGCCCCCTTGCTTGCATCCCAACATCAGGCCATTCTTGATGCGATAGTAAGAAAAGATCCTGTAGTGGCAGCCTGTGGTATGAGAAATCATCTTTTAGAGGTCAGAAATCGTCACTCCGCTTGAGATTAGGGAAGCGCCCTCCCGATTTCAGGTAGAAATCGGGAGGGCGCTTCCCCGGGCGAAAATGGGGCAAATCGGTTTGTGTTAGAAATGCAGGGTTACCGCAAGAGGAAAGGTTGCATTACCTTCGGGATCCTCCAGAACGAGCTTTATCAGAATTCCCGAAGGAGCGGAGATGTGCAGGGGGCGCCGGCCTCCCATAAGAAGGAGCTGCTCCAGGGGAATTCGTGCCCGGGGTACCGCCATGTCTCCCACGTAGAGCAGAAGTGCCGCCTTGCCTCGATAGGCCGTATCCGTTTTCACCACGAGGGCCTTGAGCATGTGCATGCCCTTCAGCGAACCCTCGTAGAGCACCTGCTTCGAGGATCCTCCGGGGGTTCCCACGTAGAGGGAGAGAGGTCCCGTTTCCTGGGGAGCTTGTTCCGTGAGTTCCTCCGTCTCCGGATAGGCCGGTCCCTGGGGAGCCGGGGCTGTATTATCCATGGTTAGAGTCCCTCCGGTGGGAGGAGCCGCAGCCTTGAGGAAGCTGAAGCCCGTTCGGGATTGCGCTCCCGAAGGAGCTGCATAGAGGGGCCGAGGTGCGCCTCCGGCGGCAAAGGAATCGTCCCATCCCCCGGGGAGGGCGTTGCCCACGAATACCGGAGTGGTGCTTCCCACGGAACTGTCCTGCCGCACCGCCACGAAGGCGGTAACTTCGCAGGGGAGGCCGTAGAAAAGGGATTCCCGCACGAGCAGGGGCTCCAATGCCTCTTTTCTCGTAACCTGAGCATTTTCCTGGTAGATGGCCTGTTCCGCCAGTTCCTCCGCTTCTACCGCATAACCCATGTCGGAAAGCCGGGCGGCAAGTTCCTTTTGAGGATAGTTTCCGGAATAGAGTTGTTCCAGCCGATTCAGTATCAGGGCTCCGTAAAGGGCCTTCAGGGATTCTCCTTCCGTACCTTCCACCCGGCGCACCTTTCCTTCCAGAGGTTTCTCTATTCCCCGGGCTTCCAGGGAATAGGAAATATTTCCCAGGTTTTTACCCTCCATGCACCCTACAATCCATCGGGCCCGCTGTTGGGGAAGATCTCCCAACAGGAGAGAGGCCAGTTGCTTTTTCTCGAAGGGAATCCGGGATCCCTGAGGAAGGGTGAGATGTTTTCCCTCTCCTTTTTCAAGGTGAATTTTCAGCGTGGCTTCGGTCAGGACCGGGCTTCCCCACTCCTCCAGCACTTCTTCCAGGGCGCTGGAGATATCCGTTTCTTCGGGAGAGCTGGTGAGAAATCGGGCGATGCCCTTTCCCTTTCGGGCGATTTCCCGGGCAAGATAGTCGTTGGGGGCCGCATCGATGCAGAGAATGCTGATCTTGCGCCCCTCCTTCCGTTTGGCTTCCCGTTCCACCATGCGGAGAATCCGTCCGTTATCGGTTACCTGGGCATCCGTAATGACCAGTACGTGCTGGGAGTAGATTCCCTCTTCCGGGCGGGCGGTGTGGAGAGCCTGTTCCAGAGCGACTCCCAGATTGGTGCCTCCGTCATCCTTGTTTCTGGTGAGAAAATCCACTGCGGTGGTTATATTTTCTCTCGTGGCCGGAATCGGCCGGGAGGCGAACCAGGTGGTGGAATTGTGGAAAAGCCCCAGGGAGAAGCGGTCCTCCGGAGCGAGGCGGTTGAGAAAGGAGATAACCGCCCAGTCCGCGGCCTCCCATTTGGCGCCGCTCATGGATCCCGAGTGATCCACCAGCAGAATTACTTCCCGGGGAATTCGGGGGTACTCTTCCAGCATCTCCGGAGGAGCTGGAGTGAGAAGTCCGAAGAACCAGGTGTTCGAGCTTCCTTCGGGGGTGTACTCGTAAATTTCACAGGTGGCGGGGGTTTTCTCTTCGGGTTTTTCGGGAGTCCAGGTAACCACGAAGTCCCGATCGGGAATTTCCGCTCCCTTGGCGAGGGTGAGATGCCGGGTATTTCCCTCTCCCCGGGGAGTGAGAATCTTGTGGGTGGGGCTTTGGATATCGCAGGGATCCCCGAAAGTGAGGTTCAGGGAGAAACCATGCCCCGGATCCCGGTAGACCGCCAGAGGATTTCCCTCCGCCTGGGGGCTGCCCAGTTCGTCCTGCCGCACGAATCGGGGGGCCGTGGTGAGGGGAATCCGCAGGGACCATCCCGCCTTTTCCGGTTCCGCCATCTGGACGTAGCTGGTTTGTACCGTAACTTCCTCGTCCGGGCGAATTCCCTGTACCGCCAGGGTGAAGACGTTGGGGCTCTCCCTGGTGAGAAGGACCGCCTGTTTTCCCTCCTGTTTGGCCTCCTCGTACTCTTTTTCCGCCTTCTGGCGTTCCTTCAGTTCCGTGACGATGGAGACGTCCCCGAACCGCACGGTGCAGGAGGTTACCGCCGCATCTCCCGGAAGGGGAAAGCGATAGAGGGCTTCCACGGGGTTCGGATGCTCCTCTTTGGAGAAGCCGTACCGATGGGTTACCGTAATGGACGCCAGGGGGCCCGTGAGGGTTCCCTCGATATCCGTCTTTCGGAGAGGAACGAAGTGCCTCCTTTGAGGAACCGAGCCTTCCTCTCCCGTGGGGGGAACGATTTCCATTACCGCCACGCCGCCGGATGCGGCGTTGTCGAAGCGTGCCGGAGAGAATTCCGAAGCCTCTCCCCGGCAGGGAAGCAGCAGAAGACCGAGCCCGAACAGGGAAAAGAGCGCAATATGCACGGAATGCAACATGATAAACACCTCCTGATTTTTTTTGAACCGCCTGGAGCATAGCATGTTTCCTTCTCCGGGATGTCACGAAAGACCTTTGAGGATGTCACGAAAATGCAACGTAAAGAAAATCGAAGGCGAATTTCGGAGCGATTGTTGTTTCGACTCCAAATCACATGCTGTCATGGGACACATAAAATTGTTTTCAAAGGTTTTGGTGGCTCCGAAGTGAGAGTATTCTACCGAAAGGATCCCGGAAAAGGAGTTTTTTTCGTAAGTTTTTCGTATTTTTCGCGGAAAAATTCAGAAAATAATCCAGGGGTCCCGTTATAATGGAAGCAAGATTCCTTAAAAGTATGGGGGTGAAGAGTATGTGGAAAATGAAGTCCATTAAGACCAAGCTCATTCTTTTGTCGTTGCTTTTCGTTTTGGGACCTTTGGCATTGGTAGGAGTTCTGAGCATTCTCCAGCTTCAGAATCTGGGGGCCGAGACGTCGAGGCTCGCCTATCAGGGACTGGAAAACAGCGCTCGGGATCTCCTCCAGAGAGGAGTTTCCAATGCCTGGGAGCGGGCGGAGAATTTCATTAAGGCCGGAGAAAATGTAACCTCCACTATTGCCGGCTTCGGCTCTTTGCGAAGCTACATCGAATCTCAGGAGGGGACCAACGAGGTTTTCGTGAATATTGCGATACAGGAGGCCTCCCGTATGGTGGAGGGCGTTCTCGGTATGTGTGAAGCCCAGAGAGATCTGATGGCGGAAAAGGCGAAAAGGGATCTTCATGCGGCGGAGCGCATACTGCAACATTGTGGAGGAGTGAAGGTCCATTCCCAGGATACCGTTCTCTGGCAGGGAAGATTTCCCGAGAGCAATCGGAATTTCGAGTTGAGCCTTCCTGTTATGGCTATCGACGACCATGACGTGATTCCTCCCCAGGCACCGGGGGAGATGTTCCCCTTCGTGAAAAATGCGGGGACCCTTTTGGGGGGGCTTTGCTTTCTTCTGCAACGGGTGAATGAAGAGGGGGACCTCCTGGTGGTGGCTTCCAATATGCTGGATGCCGAAGGCTATGCTTCCGTGGGGGCCTATTTCAGGGCGGAGGGGCCGGATGTTCCCTTCGCGGAGGCTTTCAAACGAGGGGAGCCCTACTACGAAAGGCGGTATATCTACGGAGAGTGGTACAGTCTTGCGTGCAGCCCTCTCAAAGACGAGAACGGGGAATATGTAGGGGCTCTTTGCGTGGGAGTGGGGGAGAGCAATACCCAGGAACTCCTGAACGCTCTTCTGGATATCCGTATCGGAAAGGAAGGATATCTCCTTGTGGCGGATAGCTCCGGAAACATCCTTTTCCATCCCGATAAGAACCTTATAGGAAAAAATCTCCTTTCCGATTTGGATCTCTGGCCTTTGGAAAAAATTTTCAAAGACCGGAAGGAAGACGACATTCAGAGAGTCGACTATGTCTTCAAGGGTAGGAACAAGTACGCCATGTACGGCTATTTCCCTTCCTGGGACTGGATCGTTCTTGCCTCGGGATACTGGGGTGATTTTACGGAAAATGCGGTGGCTTCGGCCAAGGAGATGCTTACTTCGGAACTTTTGGCCATGGATAATGCGGCGATCCTGGAGATCGACGGCAAGTCCCATCGGATGTACAGCCAGCTTCGTTATCTGGATGCTTCGGGACAGGAGATTATAAAAATCCTGGACGGAAAGGTTTCGTCGGATTTACGGGATAAATCGAAGTCCTCCTGGTTCAAGAAGGTAAAGGGATTTTCCGAGGGTCATATATATAACTCGGGAGTCGTGGTGGCGGAAAATACGGAAAAAGAAGAAATGCGTTTCGCCACCCCGGTTTACGTCAAAGGTGTTTTCCAGGGGCTGGTGGTGGTGAACCTGAATTGGAGCGTCCTTTGGGAGCTTTTGCGAGATCTCGTTTATGGAGAAACAGGATATGCCTACATAACCAACGAGAAGGGAGTTCTTCTCAGCCATCCGAAATACAGCCTGAAGGACGGCGTGAACCTCACGGATTCCCAATACGGGGCGTTGGCGGGAATTATGCGGGACGACGTATTGGCCGGAAAAACCGGAATCGGACGCTATGCCTTCGAGGGAGTGGATAAATTCATAGCCTATATGCCGTTGAGGGTGGGAGAAGTGCTTTACGGCGTGGGGGCTACCAGCCCGGTGGAGGAATTCCTTGGAGCCGCCAACGCCATCGCCCTGGAAGCCCAGACGAAAATCCGGCGGGTACGATGGCTCGTTCTCGGAAGTGCGGTAATTTTAGGAATTCTCGGAAGCCTTCTGGGATGGGTCGCGAGCCTTCGGTTGAGCCGTCCCATCCAGCGAGTGGTGGCTCTGGCGAAACGCGCCGGAGGAGGGGATCTTTCCATCCGGAGGAAGGATTTCGGCGTAACCACTCGGGATGAAATAGGAGTTATGGCGGATGCCCTGGCGGAAATGATCGGCTCTCAGGCGGATATGGTACGCCGGATGAAGGAGACCAGCCGTAAGCTTTCCGCTTCCGCCGAGGGATTGGCGTCTCTTTCCGAAGAAGCCAACGCTTCCATGGAGGAGATCCGAAGTTCCGTGGAACAGGTTTCCTCCATGGCGGAAAACAATTCCGCTTCGGTGGAGGAGACCAATGCGGGAATCGAAGAAATTTCCTCCGGGGCTCAGACTGCGGCGCAATCCGCGGGAGAGGGGGCCGAAAAAGGCTCTCAGGCCCTGGGGGTGGTGCAGAGCTCCGTGGAGGTTATGGAGCAGGTTATCCGGGATATCTCCGAAGGAAGAGAGCAGGTGCAGCGCAGTATCAGCGAGACCGACGCTCTTGCGGCTTCGGTAGGCAAGATCGGGGATTTCGTTACGGTGATCACCAATATCGCGGATCAAACGAACCTTCTGGCTCTGAACGCCGCCATCGAGGCGGCCCGGGCGGGAGAACACGGTCGCGGTTTTGCGGTGGTGGCCGAAGAGGTGCGCAAGCTTGCGGAAGAATCCGCCAAAGCTGCGGGCAAGGTGGAGCTTCTCATCGAAGAGCTTCAGCTCCGGGCGAAGGCCTCGGTGGATTCCAACGGCAGGGTGGGAAGCGTTATGGAGAGCACCTCTACCCGAGCCCAGAAGACTCAGGAACATCTCGGGGTTATGACGGAACAGGTTCACGGCATCGTGGACGTGGTACGGGAAATTTCCTCGGTCTCGGAAGAGCAGGCCGCTTCCAGCGAGGAGATGGCCAAGGCGGTGGATGAACTCGCCAAATCCGTTACGGAACTTGCCAAGGTGGTTCACAGCATCGATCAGGCTTCGGAGGAAACTTCCCAGGCCGCGGAGGGCGTGGCCACGGAGGCCCAGAATCTCACCCTCGTGGCGGAGGAGCTGCACAAGATGCTGGAACAGTTCGTGCTCGAAGCGGAGGAGGCGGAATCTCCCAAGGCGCTTTCCGGAAAATCTTCCTAAAACGTGATGATGCCAGCATGATATCGTGACGCCTTTGCTCTTTACCGCATGTGGAGAAAATGCTGCATGTGCGAGAAAGATATCTTGAAGCGGCAAAAAGGGAAAAGACCTTTTCCGGAAGGTCTTTTCCCTTTTTTGGCGAAGTGATGATATTTTTCCGCAGCCCCTTTAGGGCTGTGAAGCATACCTCGTAAGGCTCAGAAGACCGTTCACGATGGTGAGGGGATGGGGAGGATTGCCCGGAAGATAGAGATCCACGGAAATTCTCTCGAGCAGCTGCCGCTGCAGTGCTCCAACGTTTCGGAAAATTCCTCCGCTGATGGCGTCGGTTCCCGCGAGGATCACCAGGCGGGGTTGGGGAATCGCCTTCAGGCAGATTTCCGCGGCTTCCGCCATGTTTTCCGAGAGGGGGCCGGTAAGCACGATGCCGTCCGCGTGCCGGGGAGACGCCACGAACTCCAGGCCGAATCGCCCCATGTCGAAGTTCGCGTTGCTGGAGGCGTTGAGTTCCAGTTCCGCGCTGTTGTCCCCTCCCGCGGAGATCTGCCGGAGCTTGAGAGATTTCGAGAAGAGGGGTTTGATCTCCTCCCGGATCAGTTCGGGATTTACCCGGATGGGTTCCGAGTTTCCCTCCCGGATAATAAGCCTTTCCGGATCGTTGGTGGCGGTCTTGAAGTCGTTGGTGAAGGCGATCTTTTCGGGATACCGGAAGGCGCACTCTCCGCAGAAGAGGCACTTTCCCAGATCTATGGAAACCGGATCGGTTCCGATGGCCCCGGTGGGACAGAGAGCCGCCAGCTTCGCCGTATTCACTGGAACCTTCGAAATAACCGGGCGCCCCCGAAAGGGGGAGGGCACCACCGCGGCGGTGACGTCGGGAATATATTGAGGCCCATGGTGTTTGAGTATGGTAAGCGCTTTCAGCATGACCGGCTCCTTGTCATAGATCGTGTCCGCAATAGCTCAGACTGTAGCTCTTGTTGTTGATGGGAAAATCCGAGATCTCCAGATTCCGGAGGGAAAGCTCCAGGGCCTTCCAGTTGTGCATGGAGGGATCCTTGATCTTGTACATCTCCAGATTTCCCTCTTCGTCCGTGAGGGCGGTGTGGCAGATCTCTCCCCGCCATCCCTCCACCAGGGAGAAGACCGCCGAAGAGGGGGGCAGGGAGATCTCCTCCGGCGGAGGAGTGACGGTTGTCTCCTTCCGGAAGATCTCTTCGGAAAGGAGATTCCGGATAATCTCCAGGGATTTCCGAATCTCCAGCTTGCGCAGAATGAACCGGGAGAGCACGTCTCCCCGGTCGATCACCACTGGTTCGTAGGGTTTTTCCCGGAAGGCTCCGAAGGGGTGGGAGGCCCGGATATCCCGGGAAACTCCGGACATCCGAGCGGCCATGCCCACGGTGCCGATGCTTTGAGACTGTTTCTTCGAAAGGGTTCCGATGTTTTCGAAGCGGTTTTCGATTCCCGCCAGGGTCCGGGCATGCTGGGCCATCTCCAGGAAACGCCACTCGTAATTTTCCAGGGTGGCGAGAAGCTTCCGTTGCAGCTCCGCCGTCAGGGGAATCCAGGTTCCTCCGGGGCGGATCATGGATTTGCCCAGCCGGTTGCCGCACCAGGCCTGGGTGAAGTTGATGATGGGAGTTCGCAAAACCCCGAGCACCGCCGTGCCCAGCTGGTATGCCACGTCCCCGCAGAGGGCGCTCATATCCCCCGTATGAACCGCGATCCGCTCCAGCTCCAGAGCGATCGTGCGTTCCAGGGAGAGCCTTCTCGGCATTTCCAGGTCTCCCAGAGATTCCATGGCCAGAGCGAAGGCCAGGGAATGTCCCACCGCGGTATCCCCCGCGATCTGTTCCGCCAGAAGAGCTCGCTCCAGAAGGCGCTTCTTTTCGAGAAAGAGGGTTTCCACTCCCCGATGTTGCCAGCCCAGCTGAATTTCCAGATGCAGCACCATCTCTCCGGAGCAGGTAAAGCGGAAGTGTCCCGGCTCGATGACCCCCGCATGGATGGGGCCTACTCCCACCTCGTGGAGTTCTTCTCCTTCGATGCGGTAGAAGGGATAGGTTTCCATGGTGGCCTTAGGGTCGTGTCGGTTTCGGGGATACCGCACCGGCTTGAGCCAGGGGTGGTTTTCGAAGGGTATTCCGAAATTTTCCGCCATCTCCCGCTCGAAGATGTGCATGCCGGGGAATTCCGCCGTGAGTGCCCGAAGAGGAGCGAATTCCCCCATCTCCCGCCGATGCGAGAGGAGATAGAGCGTCTTCTCTTCGTCGTTGGCGAGGGCGGAGAGAAAGCGAAGCTTTTGTCCCTCCCGGAAGGCGAAGTAGGAAACGCAGTGAATGTGAGGATTCTGCAGATAATAGTGCAACGTCCGATAGAAATCCTCGTAGGAGCAGAGGGGGATTTCCTTTCGGGAAATTTTCTGGTGGTTTCGAACCTTGAGGGGTTTAATCAGATTTTCTACCATGACGATCCTCCCATGACGGCGGCGGCTCCCCGGAGCAGTTCCGAAAAGAGCGCCGGAGGGGAATAGGCGAAATAGAACAGGGTTCCCAGAAGAAGGAACTGGGAAAAGGTTTCCGCTCCCCGCACCCTGGAAAGAGGTGAGGCCAGAGGGGAAGCAGCGTAGAGAAGGCGGAAAATCCGGCTGCTCAGTACGTAAAGAATGACAGTGATCAGAAAAAGTGCTGGCAGGGCGGCGAGAAAAAGACGGGCCTGGAAGAGGGATCGGAAGATCAGGAACTCCGTCACGAAGAGTCCCGAGGGGGGAATCGCGGTGATGGTGAGAAGAGAGAGGATCAGAGCCGCCGCCCCCGAGGGATGGAGGTTCAAATAGTTTCCCGTATCCTCCACGGAATAGCTTTGATAGACCGCATGGACCTGTCCCGCCTGATAGAAAAGGGAGGCCTTGGCGAAGGAGTGCAGCAGTAGGTGGAGAAGCCCCGCGTAGATTCCAGCTCCCCCCGTACCCAGGGCGAGGGCGGTTATTCCCATGTGCTCCAGAGTGGAGAAGGCGAACATCCGTTTGAGCTGTTTAACCCGGAGAAGGTGAAACGCCGCGATTGCCAGGGAGACGAGCCCCGCTATCAGAAGCACCTGCCGGGCGAAGAGAGCGGAATCCGTGCCCTTGAGAATGGCCATCATCCGCAGCACCCCCAGGAAACCCACGTTTACCAGGGCCGTGGAGATCAGGCCGTTGATTTGGTAGGGGGTGACGGTCTTCGCGTCGATGGTGGCGGCGTGCAGAGGAAAGAGCCCGATCTTGGCGCTGTATCCCGTAAGCACCAGAAGAAAGGCTATGTTGAGCCAGAGAGGGTTCATGCGGGAAACCGCCGCGGCGAGGTGTTCCACCTGCAGCTCCGCCACCCCTTGAGCGTGGGCGGCCATGGAGAGCACCAGAATTCCCGAAAAGGCGATGGTGATGCCGATGGAGGATACGAAGAGGTACTTCCAGGTGGCCTCCAGGGAAAGGGGAGTCCGCTCATGGTAGATCAGGGCGGTTACGCTGAGAGTGGTGGCCTCGATGCATACCCAGAGCATGCCCAGATGATCCGCGAAGTTGGCCCCGGTCATGGCGGTGCCGAGAAAGATGAGGGCCATCATGTAGATGGACTGTTCCCGTGGGTTTTCCTGACGGCGCCGGAAGTAGAACCGGGTATGGTAGAGGGTGGTCCAGAGGAGTACCGTAAGAACCAGGGAGAAGAGAATGCCTAGGGAATCGAACCGGAAATAGAGGGAGTCCCGCAGTCCGCGGTGAAGAAAGGCATAGAGGGAGACCCAGGTTTGAATGGAAAGTACCGAGATCCCCCAGATCCAGCTGCAATTGTGGGAGCGGCTCAGAAAAATCATCAGCCCTCCCCCGAGGGCGCAGAGAAAGAAAAAGAGAAGTACCATGTCAGTCCACCAGCTCCATAAGCAGTTCCTCCGCTTCCACCTTGTTGTAGGTGTCCCCGATCCGGTTCAGGAAGATTCCCAGTACCAGAACTCCCACGAAAATGTCCAGGAGAATCGCCAGATTCACCAGAATGGGCATCTCCCCTCCGATGGCCAGGGAGAGCAGAAAAACCCCGTTTTCGAGCACCAGATATCCCACCAGATGGGTGAAGAGGTTGATGTGGGTCACGATGAAGAGAAGCCCCGAAACCATGCAGACCAGGGAGACCGCGAAAATTTCCTTCTGCAGGCCGTACCCCTGGATCCGGTGGCTCAGAAAGAAGCAGAGCACCATGGTGGCGGAAATGATGAGTACCGAGAAGAAGGGAAGCACCCTGCTCTGGCTGGTGTTCTTCAAATTGTTTCTCTTCCGGAGGTAGTCGAGAAAGAGAGGAATCGCCAGGGCCTTCACGATAAGGGTCTCCAGAAGAATGGAGAAAAGGTGGAAGAAGCTCAAATTTTCCAGCATCACCAGGGCCAGCAGCGTAAGAAGCACTCCCTGAAAGGAAAGAATGGCGATATAGCGTTTCACCCGGGTGAAGAAGGCCAGGTAGATGAGTGAAATGGCGAAAAGCGATAAAAGAAGAAAAATCACGGTATTTCCCCCTCCTTAGAGCGGTTTTACAAAGAATGTGTAGCGGAATATCTCGTGGAAGCCTCCGTTTATGGATTCCCTCGGCTCCGGAGTGGCCGAACCGCTCCCTTGCTTTGCTGTTCCGGGCCGTCGCCTCAGACGTGCCTTCCATGGCACGGCTGAAGCTTGTCGGCACGTCTTGTGCCGACACCGGCCCTCCACGACGCAAAGCTGCACTCGCCGGCCGCTATGTCGCTGCCGGAAATCCACAAACTCCGGCTTTACGGTTTCCGGAATGTCGTATAGCAACATCAACGAAAGCCGCTCTAGGAATGCACGAGAAACAGCGCGGCGAGAAAGATGACGATCCCCACGGAGGAGAAAGCCGCGATCCATGGGGGATTGACCGCCATCTTGTTCCGGGCCCGGAAGGATTCCAGAAGAGCCACGGTAACTCCGAAAAGCGCCGCTACTCCGAGAAAAATTCCCGCATCCAGAAGAAGAGGAAAGAAGGGAAGCAGCAGGAAGTTCGCGATAAGGCCGCTGAAAATGCTGAACTTGATCCACGAGGCCATCTGGATCAGGGCCAGATCGAAGCCGCTGCAATCCAGGATCATCACCTCGTGCACCATGGTGAGTTCCAGGTGGGTCTTGGGATCGTCCACCAGAAGCCGGCTGTTCTCGATCATGGCGATCTGAAGAAGGAGGTACATTCCCAGGGCCCCGATGAAGCAGGAAAGATATCCCTTGAAGTAGAAGAGGGCGAACATGTCGTGGAAGGAGGTCTGCCCGGTGAGGAGCGCCAGGGATCCCATGAGAAGAAAGAAGGCGGGCTCGATAAGCAGGGAGTAGAGGGCCTCCCGGTTGGCTCCCATGCCCTCGAAACCGCTTCCCGTATCCAGGGCCGCGAGAATCATCAGGAACTTTCCCAGGGCGAGAAGATAGGAGAAGTAGACGAAATCGTAATCGAAGCTGAAAAATCCGCTCTCTTTTCCCAGGGGAACGAAGAGGGCCCCGCAGATTACCGTGGCGAGGTAGATCGACGGAGCGATCCGGAAGAGCACCGTGGTGGTAGGGCTGTAGAGACTTCCCTTTCTCAGAAGCCGGAGGACGTCGTAGAGAGGCTGCAGTAGGGAAGGGCTCTTCCGGCCCGCCATTTTCGCCTTCACGCTTCCGATGATGCCCGGAATGAAAAGGCTCGTGCCGAAAAGAAGGCATACCGCGGCGAGATTCATATCAGAGCACCCCCGTAAAGAGAAGAATCAGCATGACCGTGAGAAAGGCGAAGGCGTACAGAATGTAGTGCTGCACCTTGCCGGATTGGAAGAGAGCCGCCTTTTCCATCCAGGAGAGCAGCTTCTTCGAGGGATGCCGGACGAGAAGATCCTCGAAGAAATCCCGGGAGGAGGTGGAAAAACTCCGGGGGCCGGGAAAAATTTCCTCTTCCCGGAGAGATTCGAAGGCGGTCTTCACGGGAATCAGGGGTTTTATCAGATCCACGTAGCTTCCGGCGAAGGAGGTGGCGGTGTACTGATGTCGTGCCGGATCCCCCCAGGAATAGCCGCATCCCCAGGTGGGAGATTCCTCCACCGCCACCCGGCTCTGCTGCAGCTTCCGCAATCCGAGAAGGATCAGCACCAAGAGGAGAAAGAAGGCTCCCACGGGAGAAAGGAAGGTGCCTTTGGCGTAGAGGAAAGAGAAATCCGTTCCCGGGGAAAAGAAAAGTTCCGCTGCGGCGCCGCTCATTTTCAGGAAGGGAAGGGGAAGGAGCCCGATGAGGCCCATCAGAAGGGCGATGCCGTAGAGGGGCAGGTTCATGGAGAGGGGCACCTCCTTCGCCCGGGCGGCGGAGGAGCTTCGGGGAGATCCCAGGAAGGCCACTCCGAAGGCCTTGGCGAAGCAGAAGATCGCCAGGCCTCCGATGAGGGAGAGCGCGAGAATTCCCAGAAGAGCCGCTATGTCCATGGAAAAGGACCCTCCCCGAAGGGCCTGAAAGAATCCTGAGTAGACGCAAAACTCCGAGACGAAGCCGTTCAGGGGCGGAAGGCCGCAGATGGCGGCGGCTCCGAAAAGAAAGAGCATTCCCGTGGAGGGCATTTTTTTCAGAAGCCCTCCGAGGTGCTCCAGGTTCCGGGTGTGGGTTTGCAGATAGGCGGATCCCGAGGTGAAGAAGAGGAGGGATTTGAAAAGGGAATGGTTCAGCACGTGCAGAAGCCCTCCCGTAAGGGCGAGAAAGGCGAAGGTCTCGTTTCCCGTGGCGATTCCCAGAAGCCCTCCTCCGATGCCCATGCCGATGATGCCGATGTTCTCGATGCTGTGATAGGCGAGGAGCTTTTTCATGTCGTGCTGCACCATGGCGTACATCACTCCCAGAAGCCCCGAGACCATGGAGATTCCTAAAAGGAAGGTGCCCGTTTCCAGGAGGTCCTTATGCATATAGAGAAGAACCCGCAGAATGCCGTAGATTCCCATCTTGATCATCACCCCGCTCATGATTCCCGAAACGTGGGAGGGCGCCGCGGGATGGGCGTGGGGAAGCCAGGAGTGAAGGGGAATGAATCCCGCCTTGATGCCGAAGCCTACAAAGAAAAGAAGAAAGAGCGGAAATTCCGGAAAGGAGGCGAAATAGGTCGCCAGCCCTTCGAAGGAGGGGGATATACCGGTTCGGGTCCAGGCGATCAGAAAGGCGGACATAATGCAGAGAAAGCCCAAGTGCATCTGGATCAGATAGGAGATGCCGATCTTCAGGACCTCCTTCTTACGGCCTTCGAAGATCACCAGAAAGAAGGAGGAGAGGCTCATCAGCTCCCAGGCCAGCAGAAAGGGAAGGGCCTCCCGGAGCATGCACACCAGGAGCATGGAAAAATGGAGCACCAGAAAGCTGAAATAGTGCAGCCGCAGCTCCGGAGCGCTTTTCGTATCGTAGTAGGATTGCAGATATCCCCGGGCGTAGAGGGTTCCCGAAAGAACCGTGAAATTGATCACCAGCACGAAGAAGGCGCTCAAGGGGTCCAGAACAATCCGGGGAAAGGTGCCCAGAAGAGGAAGAAGAAGGGTTCCCTCCAGAGGATGCCCCCCGAGGGCCCGGAGAGCCCAGAAGGTGGAAATGCCTCCGGCGAAAAGCACAAAAAAAAGGACCGTCCGGAAAAGGTACCTTTTGGAAAGCAGAAAAAGTACCGGACTGGCCGCAAGGGCAATCTGAAATAAAAGAAGTTCCATGGGTTATTCCTCAATCCCGTAATTCATCATTCTATCCCCTTATGAATAAGTAGCCACACCCTCCGTATACCCCTGGCCGGGATTTTCCGGAGCCCCTCCAGCTCTTCGAAAAAAGAGGATGGAAGAATTCTTCGAAATCTTATACTCCTCCCGGGGCATCCTTGTCAATCAGAAAGATTCGAAGAACGAACCTTTTGTGCCGTAGCAACTTTGTATGCGAAGAACCCCGGAAGAGGCGCTTGACGGAGGCGTTTCTTCCGGGGCTCTTACGGCGGGTTGAGAGGTGTTTAGGCGGGAGCCTTTTTCTTGTACTGTCCCCAGAGAATGTAAAGTACCGTGATCAGGGTGAGGGTCACGAAGGCTAGGGAGATGGGGCGTGTAAGGAAGATGGAGAGGTCCCCCCGGGACATGATGAGGGACTGGCGCAGCCCGTTTTCCAGCATGGGCCCCAGCACGAAGGCCACCAGCAGAGCCGCCAGGGGATAGCCGAACTTGCGCATGAGAAAGCCCAGAAGCCCGAAGAACACCATGACCTTCACGTCGAAAAGGCTGTTGTCCACCGCATAGGTTCCCACGAAACAGAGAGCGATGATGATGGGAAAGAGGAGGTTTCCGGGAATCTTGAGAATGCTCCTGGAGCCTCGGATGAAGAGCCTTCCCAGAAAAAGGTTCAGAAAGCTTCCCACGAAGAGCCCCACGAAGAGGGCGTAGACGATCTGTCCATGTTCCTGAAAGATCATGGGGCCCGGAGTGATGCCCTGAATCAGAAAGGCTCCGAGAAGCACCGCAGTTACGATATCTCCGGGAATGCCCAGGGCCAGAAGCGGAATGAGAGCGGCTCCGCAGACCGCGCTGTTTCCGGATTCCGCCGCCGCCACCCCTTCGAGGGCTCCCTTGCCGAACCGTTCGGGGTGCTTGGAGCTTTTCTTGGTCATGCCGTAGTTCAGAAAGGCGGTGATGGTAGAGCCCAGTCCGGGAATGGCCCCGATGAAGGCTCCCAGACCGGCTCCCCGGAAGATGACGGGAAGGTTTTCCCGCATCTCTTTCCAGGAGACGTTGTTATCTTCCGGAAGAGGGGAATACTGGATGAAGGCCTGCTTTCCCTTCAGATTTTCCTTCTGGGTAACCTGCACCAGAATTTCCGAAATGGCAAAAAGCCCGATGAGCATGGGAAGTAGCCCCACCCCCTTGAGCATTTCCATGGTACCGAAGCTGAACCGGGCGCTTCCCGCCACGGGATCGATTCCCACGGTGGCGAAGAGAAGCCCCAGCCCCGCCGCGGCGAGTCCCCGGAGAAGGGATTTTCCCGAGACTGCGGCGATGATGGTGAGGGAGAAAAGAATGAGGGAGAAGATTTCCGGTGGTCCCAGCTTGAGTGCCGCGTAGGCCAGAGGAGGAGCGATAACTATCAAAATGATATCGGTGATGAAGTTCCCCGCCACCGAAGCGTAGAGGGCCATCTTGAGGGCCTTCATGGCCTTTCCCTGTTTCGCCATGGGATAGCCGTCCAGGCTCGTGGCGGAGGCTGCGGGGGTGCCGGGAGTGTTGATGAGAATCGCCGAGATGGAGCCTCCGAACATGCCCCCCTTGTAGACCCCTATGAGCATGGCGATGGCGGGAATGGGCTCCATGGTGAAGGTGAGGGGAACCAGAAGGGCGATGGCCATGGTGGCGGTCATGCCGGGAATGGCGCCGATGACGATTCCCGTGGCGACTCCCAGAGCGGTGAAAAGAACGTTTTTAACCGTCAGCATAAGTGCTGCGGCCGCAAGAATCTGTTCGAACATGGTAGAAATCCTCTCTTACAGGAACATGCCCCGGGGGAGCATGACCAGCATGACCTTCGCGAAAAACCAGTAGAGCCCCAGAGGAACCCCAAGAGAAAGGGCTCCCAGAAGCAGAAAATTGCGGCAGCCGAAGAAGAAGAAGAAGAAGGCCAGGATCCCCGCGGAGGAGACCAGATATCCCAGCCACTCCGCCGCGAAGGGATAGAGAAAGAGCACTCCCAGGGTGATTATGGCGGAGAGGGGAAGAAGGGATGTTCCGGAACCTTCGTCCTCCTCCTGTTCCTGGGGATTTACGATCATCAGGGCCAGACCCACGAATCCGAGAAAGAAAGCTATCAGATTGGGCATGAAAGAAGGTTGAAGTCCCAGAGAACGCCCGGCGCTTTCCACCTCCCGGGGAATGATGACGAAATAGAGGAGTGCCGCGAAAAGAAGAACTCCCACCCCTATCCATCGGTCCGTCCTGCGGGGAGAAAGGGTTTGTTCCGAAGAGCTTGTCATGAAGAGTATGCCTCCTTGCCGGTGAAATGAGTTGGGAAAAATCGAGAAGAAGTCCCGGGATTACAAATCCCGGGACTTCTCGGAACGGAAAATGTACGAGAAATCCATAACGGAACCTTCCGAAAGGGATCCGCAGGATCCATCGGCATGGTTCTTTATTCTTCCGGAGAAGGAATCAGAACTTCTTGAGCCCCGCCTTTTCCAGAACCTGACCGTAGATATCCTTCTGCTCCGTAAGGATTTCATCGAAAGCGGGGCCGTCGAGATAACTCGCCTGCTCCTGAAGCTTGTTGAAGAGATCCTGAAGCTTGGGATCTTCCACGGCCTTGCGGAAGCCCTCCACGAGAACCGCCACGTTTTCTTCGGGAACTCCCGCGGGGAGGAAAAGTCCCCGGCTGGAGCTATCTACGAAGTTTACCCCGAGTTCCCTGAGGGTGGGAACCTCCGGAAGGTCCCCCAGGCGCTCCTCGGAGAACACCGCCACGGGCCAGGCCTCGCCGGATTTGAAATACTGGTAGCATTCCGAAGGAATGGCCCCGAAGAGATCCGCATGTCCTCCCAGAATGGCCGCCACAGCCTTGGCGCATCCTTCGAAGGGAATGTGGGTCAGCTCGAAACCGCCCCGGAGGGCCATGCCTTCCAGGGCGATGTGAGTGGTGGTTCCGGTACCCGCGCTGGCGTAGGTGATCTCTCCGGGATGTTCCTTGGCGAAAGCCACCATCTCGTCGAAGTTTTTCCAGGGAGTGTCCTTGCGGGCCATGAGAATCCGGGGAGAGTCGCTGATACGCATAAGAGGTTTCACGTCGTCGAAGGTATAGGTGGTCTTTACCATGAAAGGTTTGATCACCAACACTGCGGGAACCGAGAAAAGAAGGGTGTGTCCGTCCTTCTTCGCCTGGGCCACGAAGGCGGTTCCGATGGCTCCGCCTCCTCCGGCCTTGTTGAGGATCACGATGGGTTGATCGAAATACTGTTCCGCCACCGAGGCGAGTGCCCGGGCCTGTACGTCCGTTCCGCCCCCTGCGGAGTAGGGAACCACCATGGTGATAGGCTGGGAGGGAAAATCCGCTCCCAGGGATGCCAAAGGAAAGAGCAGAAGAAGCCCCAGAGCGAAGAAAAGCTTGGAGTGACGCAGTGCTGCCATTACAAACCGCCTCCTTTGAAATGGAAAGATGGAAATGGGCTTTTTCAAGCCTGTCGGAAAAGTATACTCCTTGATTTTTTGAAATACCATAGAAGCCATACTAAAGAAAATGCCACTCTTTTTGGAAAAGAGCAATAAAAAAGCTCCGGCGGAATTCGAAATCGTATCTTCCGGCGAAGCTTCAGTAACGGGAATATTGCGGAAAAAGCTTTCTGAAAGCCTTTTTCAGGACCAGCGCCCCAGAGTGGGAAGAAGAGCTTCCATGTGTTTTCGCGCAGCTTCTGCGGGCATGATGCCATGCTCCTCCATAATCTTGACGCAGAGGTCGATCATTTCCTCCATGGTGGCGGAAGGGTTGGTGAAGGTTCCATCTTTGTAACAGTAAATGCAGTAATCTTCGGAGAGACTGCCGTCCGCAAGGGTTCCGAAAAGCTTGGGCTCCTCCATGGGCATGCCACAGCTCTGACAAATGGGAGCGGTTCCTTTCATCCTGATCACATCCTTCCTTGGTGAGCTTTCGGAATAACGGAATTCGTATAAGATCGAAATGCAATTTTCGTTACGAGAAAGCAACGACAAAACATCTTTTCCACATAATACACCTTTTCAAGAAGTCTGTCTCTTTTCGTTTTCGTTGTGCTCATTTGGTCCGTTAACTATTGTAACCGAGCAAAGCCTAATAGGTCTCTGAATAATGCTACCTCAGGAAAAACCGTACTACTCTTACTTTTTTCCTGATTTGTTGTAACCGATGCTTTATATTCTTGAAGGAAAGGTGGCACCTTCGATTTTTCAGCAAAAGATGTTTCGTAAAGGGAAAAACAGAAAAAAAGCGCTTTTTCCGGAATTATTCGAACAAAGAATCGTGGTATATTGCCAAGAAGTGTATGCTCTGTTTTATCTAAATTGCTTAGAGGAGTTGGTAGCCATGCAGTTGTCTCAGAAGCGGAATAATTCATCTTTTCCACACGTTTTCGTTATCCTCCTGATTATCATGGCCCTTGCCATGGTAGCCACCTGGATAGTCCCTTCGGCGGAGTATTCTCGACATTTCGATGAAAGTACTCGAAAAACCGTTATCGATCCCGGGAGCTACCACAGCGTGGAGGATTCTCCCGTGGATGCCTTTCAGATGTTCGTGGCGGTAGAAAAGGGGTTGACTCAGGCGGGTTCCATTGTTTTCTTTATTTTCCTCGTCTTTTCCTCCATCTACATTGTCATGTCCACCGGCGCCATTGACGCTAGCATTGCCTGGATGGTGCGCCGTACCAGGGCGAAACCTCAGTCCGCCCAGTGGGCCTTTGCGATTCTCATGGGAGTTTTCATGATATGGGGTTCCACGGGAACTCTTTCCTATGAAGAAATGATCGCCTTCGTACCCATTTTTTGCAGCCTTGCCCTTGCGTTGGGATACGATCCTGTGGTGGGGCTTGCCATCTCTTACGTTTCCGTGGGTATCGGTTTCGCTTGCGCCACGGTAAACCCCTTTACCATTGGAATTGCCCAGACTATTTCGGAGCTTCCTCTCTTTTCGGGAATCGAATATCGCGTGATAATTCTTCTGGTTATGGGAGCCATTTCCATTTGGTGGACCCTCCGCTATGCAAAGAAGGTCAGGTTGGATCCGTCCAAAAGCGTGGTGGCGGGATTGGATTTCGGGGATTTGCATTTCGACGAATCCAAGGTGGACCTTCAGTTTACCCAAAAACATCGCTTAACTCTGCTGATCTTCCTCATTACCGTTCTCGTTGCGGGATACGGCCTTTTGCGTCTCCATTGGTACATCAACCAACTGGCGGGACTCTTCCTTATTATGGGAATTCTCGTGGGAGTGATTAATCGGTATTCTCCCAATAAAATCGCGGAACTTTACGTGGAAGGTATGGGAAAAGGTGTGCTCTCCGCCATGGTGGTGGGAGTTGCCCGCGGTATTCTCGTGATTCTTTCGGAAGGAAAAATCGTGGATACCCTGATCCATAGCATGGCGGAACTTTTGAATCAGGGCTCCCTCTATGTAAGTTCCGTGGGAATGCTTCTTTTCCAGACGATCATGAATTTCCTCATTCCTTCGGGGTCTGGCCAGGCGGCTACCACCATGCCCATCATGGCTCCTCTTGCAGATTTGGTGGGAATCAAGCGTCAGGTGGCGGTGCTGGCTTTTCAGTTCGGAGACGGCTTTTCCAATCTTCTCTGGCCTACGGGATTCATTCTTATCGGATGTATTCTCGCCCGGGTTCCCCTAAGCCGCTACTTCAAGTGGTTTCTTCCCCTTTTCGGAATTCTTTTCGTGGCCCAGGTTCTCTTTCTTTGGGGAGCCATCGCCATCGGATACGGCCCCTTCTAACCGTGATATCTTCTGAGTTCTTTGAAGGAAACAGGGGGATATCATGAAAAATGGGGACATTTCGAAAGAATCTTTCTGGGAGCCCTCTCTTCTTGCTTCCATGAGGAAAGCGGCCCTTCAGATTTGGAATAATCCCGAAATAGGAACGAAAGAGCACTATGCCCTTCGGTGTTATGGGGATTTACTGGAAAAGGAAGGGTTCTCCGTGGTTTCCGGGGTGGGGGATCTGGATACCGCCCTCATAGCTTCCTGGGGAAAGGGAGGACCTGTGATAGGTTTTCTCGGGGAGTACGACGCTCTTCCAGGCCTTTCCCAGGAGGTGAAGGCCTGTCGTTCTCCCCTTCGGGAGGGAGAAGCCGGTCACGGATGCGGACATAATCTTCTCGGGGCGGCTTCCTTCGGAGCGGCGGTACGGGTAAAACGGTTTCTGGAAAAGGAAGGTCTTCCCGGACGGGTTCGGTTTTACGGATGCCCTGCGGAAGAAAATAACGGGGGTAAGGTTTTTATGGCCCGGGAAGGAGTGTTCGAGGATCTTTCGGCGGCTCTTACCTGGCATCCCTGGTACGCCAATGCCCTTTTCGGAAGCCGGAGCCTTGCACTCAACGCCTTCTATTGCAATTTTCATGGTCGTACCGCCCACGCCGCAGCTTCCCCCGAGGAGGGACGGAGTGCTTTGGATGCGGCTATCCTCATGGATGTGGGGGTAAACTATCTTCGGGAACACATCGTCTCCGAAGCTCGGGTGCACAGCGTGATTACCCGGGGAGGGGAAACTCCGAACGTGGTTCCCGGAGAGGCGAGTATCTGTTATTACGTGCGGGCTCCCCGCCGGGAGCAGGTGGAGGAGATTTATCGAAGGGTTTTGCAATGTGCCCGGGGAGCCGCTCTCATGACGGATACCACGATGGAAGTCGATTTTATCGACGGTCTTTACGATTACCTTCCTAACCGGGTTCTGGGGGGGCGGATGATGGAACACTTCCGTTACCGGGGAGCCCCGGAGTTCGATGAGAAGGATCTGCTTTTTGCCTGGGAACTTCAGCAAACCCTCCACGAGGGGGCGCTGGAAAAAACTCTCCAGGAACATGAACTCTCCCGGGAGGAATTGACGGACCCCCTCTGTCGGAAGGTCCTGGACAGGGCCGGGGTTTTTTCCGAGGGACGGCTCCTTTCGGGATCCACCGATGTGGGAGACGTTTCCCATCTGGTGCCTACCGCCCAGATCACAACGTGCTGCATGCCTTTGGGAGTACCCCTCCATAGCTGGCAGAGCACCGCTTCCTTCGGCTCTTCCATCGGTCTTCGGGGAATGGAAACCGCCGCCTTTGTTCTGGGAGATACGGGCATGGAGCTTTTCCGGGATCCCTCCATTCTGGAGGCTGCCCGGGAGGAGTTTGTCAACAATCCTGATCGGGGAATCTACAAAAGCCCTCTTCCCGAAGATGCCCGTCCTGTGGCACGCTGATTTATGGCAAAGAATTTCGATGAAGAGCATTAATATCAAAGCCCGAAGAGAGTTACTCTCTTCGGGCTTTGATATTGTTTCCCGGCTATCCGTAATTGCGGTTGGGAAAAGCTGCGTTGTTTCCGTATGGAGCATTGCTTTTATTGTGATGTGTTTTTTTCGCAATAAAGGGAAAAGCGCAAAATCGGCTCTTTTGACTTTGAAAGAAAAGCTCATTTCTTATTGAGGTGAAGTTGTTTTTTTGCCGTTTTTCCTCGTACAGAGGTCGTAGAGTATGGGCATCACCACCAGGGTAAGAACTCCGGAAACCAGAATTCCCCCCACCGAGGCGATGCCTACACCGTTGCGGAGTTCCGCTCCGATTCCCTTTCCCAGAGCGAGGGGCATCATGCCGAGCACCGCCGCCAGGGTGATCATCACGATGGGGCGAAACTGCTCGCAGGTGGCGGTAATCATGGCCTTGTGTCGGGGAATTCCCTCCGCCACGTGCAGATTGAACTGATCCATGATGAGGATGGCATTGTTTACCACGATACCCATCATCATCACGAATCCCATGATCTCGAAGATTCCCAGGCTTCCTCCCGTAAGAACCAGAGCCCAGAAGGTACCGATGAGGGCCAGGGGAATGGTGACGAGGATGAGGGCCGGTTGGAACCAGGATTCCAGAATTGCCGCCAGGGTGAGAATTACCAGAATCAGGGCGATGATTCCCGCCTCTCCCAGGGCCTTTTGAGCCTCCTCCATAACCTCTACGATTCCCGAAAAGCGGTAATCGTATCCCGGAGGAAAGTTGCCCTTTTTATCGATACCATGGCTGATTTCCTCCACCGCCTTTCCCAGGGGGAGAGTAGGTGCCGCATTGGCGAGAACCTTGGCGATGCGCCGCTTATCCACCCGGGTAATCTGTACCGGAGCGAGGTGCTCCTCCACGTCGCTTACCCCCCGGATAATCAACGGTTTTCCCGGTTCTCCGGGAATCTGGAAAGTATCTATCTGTTCCTTTCCTTCCTTTTCTTCCAGTTTTACCACGATATCGTAATTTCGTGCGTTTTCCTTGTAGGTTCCCGCGTTCAGCCCCTCCAGATTGGCCCGGAGAAGAAGTCCCAGATCCGAGCCCCCCATGCGGATATCCGACAGAACCTCTCGTTTGGGGCGCACCAGAATTTCCGGTTTTCCCTGGCGCACCGTGGTGTCCGTATCCTCTATACCGGAAATTTCACTCGCCATTTCCTGGGTTTTCAGGGCCAGCTCCTCCAGCTCCTTCAGGGAGGACCCCCGGATTTCCAGGTTGATATCCGATCCGGTGCCTCCCACGATGCCCGGAATGGACACGGTAACTCGGGCGTCCGGAAAGGAGGCGAGGCGCTTTCGGGTTTCTTCCACCAGCTCGTGAATGGAGAGATGCCGTTCCGGACGATCCGAGAAACGGAGCAGAATTTGTGCCAGATAGACTCCTTCCGAAGATTGTCCCACCTGGCCCTCCACCTTGCCCAGGGTGGTGAGCATATGCCGCAGTTCCGGAAGATTCCGAAGCCGTTCCTCCGCGAGATCCGCCTTTTCTCGGGTTCTTGCGAGGCTGTACCGGGTGGGAAATTCCAGTTTTACCGTGATTTCTCCCTTGTCCGTATCCGCCACCAGATCGCCCCCCAAATGACTTCCCAGAAAGAGGGCGTGTACGAAGAGAAGTGCGGTTGCTCCTACCACCAGAAGGGCCGCGCTCCGGTGCTTTTCGTGGAACTCCAGGATCTGTCGGAATTTTTCTACCACTCTCTCGAAGCCCCGGTTCCATGCCCGTTCCATTTTTTTGAGTAGCCCCGGGTTATCCTGGCTGAAGGGTTTCAGAAGAATCGAGCAGAGCAGAGGAGTGAGGGTAAAGCTGATGAAGAGGGAGACCCCGGTCATGATGAACATGGTGAGTGCCAGGGGGCGGATGAAGAGTCCCACCATGCTTCCCATCTGGGCGAGAGGAAAAAGGACCACCATATTGGTTCCCGCACTGGCGAGAACGGGAATAAACGACTTTGCAGCCCCTTCTCGGGAGGCCCGCCCGGGATCCCCCGTTTTTTCGAGGATCCGGATAATGGCCTCCAGCACTACGATGGAGTTGGTTACGAGAATGCCCACGGACATGCCTATGGCGATGAGGGTGGAGGCGTTAAGGGTAAAGTCCGCGAGTTCCATAAAGAAAAGTCCGATCACGATGGTAAGGGGCATGGTAATGGCGATAACCAGGAGAGAGCGCAGATTGTAGAGAAAAAGAAAGAGAATGGCCCCGGTGAGAAGAATTCCCTGAAACACGTTGATCCAGGCGCTTTCGTTGGTGGCCCGGATGAAGGTGCCGTCGTCGGTAAACCATGTGAGCTTCATACCTCCGGGAAGCTCCTTTTGCAGAGCCTCTATCCGGTTTGCCACTTCCTCCGCCACCTTTACCGCATTGGCATCGGATTTTTTTACCACCCGCAGGGCCACTCCGGGAATTCCATCAAGGGTAGCGGCCTCTCGAACTTCTTCGGTGGTCATGATCACGGTACCCACATCCCGAATGCGGATGCGCTGTCCCTGGCGATCCGCGATTTCCAGATCTCCCATAGAAGCCACGTCCTCGAAATCCCCGTAGTACTTCACGGAAATTTCCGTGCCGTGATCCCGGATGCGCCCGGCGGGAACGATTCCCACCCCCCGGCGGAGGCTCTGCACCACGTCCAGAGCGGTGAGTCCCCGGGGAGCGAGCTTTTCCCGGTCCAGGAGCACATGTACTTCCCGCCTGGCACCTCCGATGATTTCCACCTCCGCCACGCCGGAAATGGTGGTGAGCCGGTCCTTCAGATCGTTATCCGCGAAGTCGAAAAGATCTTCCAGGGGAACATCTCCGGTGAGAGCCAGAGTAACGATGGGAGCGGCGTTTATGTCGTACTTCTGGATGATGGGATCCTCCACATCCTCGGGAAAGTCCCCCCGGATAAGATCCAGTTTCTCCCGCACGTCCGTGGCGGCTACGTCCACGTCGATGCCCAGTTGGAACTCCAGAAGGGTCTGGGCCATATTCTCCATGCAGGAGGAGGAAACGTGTTTCAGCCCGTCGAGAGCCACCACCGCATCCTCGATGCGTTTGGCCACATCGGTTTCGATATCGTTGGGGCTTGCTCCGGGATAGACCGTAACGATGGTGATATAGGGCACGTCCGTTTTGGGCATGAGTTCCAGCCCGAGTTTGCGCCAGGAGTTGAACCCCAGGAGAGCGAGGCCGATAAGAAGGCATCCCATGGCGATGGGGCGCCGTACCGAGGCGTCGGAAAGAAACATCAGTATCCCTCCTCCACCGGGGCCAGAGGCGTTCCTTCTTCAACGTAAAGTTGCCCCTGGGTTATCACCGGAGTTCCCTCATCCAGCGTAATATCTCCCGAGGTGCTTCGGATTTCCACCCACCCCTCGGTCTCCAGTCCCGGCAATACCTCCAGCTGTCGGGCGGTTTTCTCTTTTTCCGCCACGAAGAGAACGGTTCCCGAAGTTTTTTCTACAAGAGCCTCTCGGGGAACTCCCAGGGCGGTACGGCTTTCCAGAAGCACTTCCAGATGAGCCATCCTTCCGGGGGTTATTTCCGACGGAGGATTTCCAAGAGGAACCTTGATCTCGAAGGTTCGGAGATCCTGGACCACCCTGGGGCTTTTGTAAGAAATTTTCTGCAAGGGCAGTTCCAGATTTCCCACCCGGATTCGTACGGGAGTGATCCCCGGAAGAATTTCCCCGTAATACTCCTCGGGAAGAAAGGCCGCGACTTCCAAGGTATTCAGATCCTCGATCTGCAATACCGGCTTGCCCACCTCTCCCATCTCTCCGGGTTCCTTGAACCGGGCCGTTACGATGCCGTCGATGGGAGCGAGCACCAGAGAATCCTCCAGATTTTTTTCCGCAATCTCCAGCCCCAGTTTTGCCTGTACCTCCTGCTCCCTGCTGAGAGCGATGAGCACCTTGGCGTGTTTGATAAGAGCCTGGCCCTGAAGATACCGGGATTCGCACTCCTCGAAGGCACTAGTGGAGATGGCGTGTTGTTCCAGCAGCTTCTTTCCTCTTCTGTAATCCTGTTCGGCCTTGGCGAAATCCGCCTGAAGGCGCTCCAGGTTTGCCTGCTTTTCCCGTACCGTGTGCTGCCCCACGATGTACTCCTGCCGGGCGATCTCCAGAGCCTTCTCCAGAGTGAGGGAATCCGTTTGAAAGAGCTTCGTTTCGTGGGCTTTCACCGCGTCCCCTTCATCCACGAAGATCTGGTCCAGGGCGCCTCCGATCCGGGGAGTCACGAGGGAAAGGTTTTTTGCCTCCAGATTTCCCGTGAGAGAAACCTTGCGTTCGAAGGGGCGCAGAGCCGCTTGAGCGAGTACCACCGGAACTCCCCGGGAACCTTCGGAAGAGGGAACCTCTTTTTTCTCCCGAGAGCCGTAAAGGGCATGCCCCACCAGAACCGTCGCCCCGAGGATGCAGAGCAGCAAGAGGTGCCAACCCTTATGTTCTCGTATGGTCATGAACATCCCTTCTTTCCGCAAAAGCGTTTTTCCTGCTTTACTTCGTCGAATCGAGCGCAAGCGTGGAGCTTTGCAAATTAGAGAGCTAGGTCTTCCGGAAGGGGAAGCCCCGCCGTAAGAATCATGCTTCGGGCGGTGACGGCCGCCACGGTGCGGAAAAATTCCTCGCCCATCCGTTTCGTTCCCCGGAGAATTTCCAAAGGCTCCCGGGCCATGAGGTAGAAGAAGCCCTGAGCGTAGAGCATATCCGCCCAGGCGTAGGCTTCGTTCCGATTTTTTTCGGGTTTCATGGAAAGGTAGAAATTCGCCAGTTCCCCGTTGTCGGGTTCCATGATCTTTTCCACCAGGGCGGGCATCACCGGGGAAGGGTTGAAAAGCTCCTGAATGATGAGCCGCTTTTTCCATTCCATTCGGGAGTATTCGAAAAGATCCCGAAAAAACTGAAACACCACCTCTCGAACGATTTCCGCTTGCCCCGAGGGGGTTTTTCGCAGTTCCGGGGAATTCCTCAGAATTTCCGAAAGGCAGAAGTCCTTCCCCTCTGCGGCGATGGAACGGAAGGTTTCCACGTAGAGGTTTTCCTTGCTTCCGAAATGGTAGTGAATGGCTCCCAGGTTCACTCCCGCCTTTTCCGCGATCATTCGGGTGCTCACGCCGTCGAACCCCTGTTTGGCAAACAATTCTCCCGCCGCGAAAATCAGGGCGGTTTTGGTATCGAGTTCACCTTCTCCCATGGGGCACCTCCAAGGTCAGTCGTTTGACTGATTTATAGCTCTCCCGAAAGATTTTGTCAAGTTCCTTGTATAAGACTGTGAAAATTTTTCGGGTATATGTCTTTCTTTGGGGGAAATCTCTTTACTTGGGTCTTGCCAAAGAGAGGCGAACAAGGTAGCTTATGTGTTAATAAAA
The DNA here is from genome assembly GCA_963666395.2 of uncultured Aminiphilus sp. GTDB lineage: Bacteria > Synergistota > Synergistia > Synergistales > Aminiphilaceae > DAIPKP01. Next base: position 2,639,094 of record CAXXQU010000001.1, on the reverse strand, counting down.
GTGAATACATGTGGTCTTTAGGGTATTCTGGGGGAATTTCTTGATAGTTGTTTTGGAGGAAGAGATTATGTCCATCGGGGAACAGTATCAGGGGAAAAGCGTTTTTATGGCGGATGCGGCCATGCTTCTGGCGGCTCTTTTTTGGGGGTCCGGCTTTGCCGTAACCGATCGGCTTCTGGATAGCTGTTCTCCTCTCTGGCTTCTTACCTTCCGCTTTGTTCCCAGCGGCATTCTTCTCTCTCTCGTCTTCTGGAAGAGACTTCGGAGAATCAGCCGAAAAGATCTCTTCCGGGGAAGTTTACTGGGGGCCTTTCTCTTTACGGTTTTTCTCGCCCATATTTACGGGCTCGTCTTAAGCACTCCCGGAAAGCAGTCCTTTCTTGCCGGGGCCAACGTGGTGATCGTTCCCTTTCTGTACGCTCTCTTTTACCGGGTTTGGCCTTCCCGCTGTACCTTTATCGCTGCGGCCCTCACCACCGGGGGCATTCTCGTCATGGCCTTCTCTCCGGAGATGCGGTTCAATCTTGGAGATTCCTTTTCCCTTCTTCTCGCCTTCGGAATCGCTCTTCACTGTATTCTTGTGGGAAATCTCACCCGGAAGATGGATTCCTGCGCTTTGGCGGCGCTCCAGATCTCCGGAGCGGCGGTCTGTTTTCTCGCGGCAGCCCTGCTTCTGGAGCCTTTTCCCACCTTTGCCAATGGGAGCAGGGATCTTCTCTGGGGCATTCCCTACGTGGCCCTCTTCGTCACGGTGATTCCCTTCTTTATCCAGACCGTGGCTCAGAAATACAGTCCCGAGGTACATGCGGCGATTCTTCTTTCCATGGAAAGCCTCTTCGGCTACATCATCGCGGTTCTCATGGGGCAGGAGGCACTGAACGCCCAGGTGGCTCTGGGAGGCGTTCTCATCCTGATCGGGGTTTTTACGGCGGAATTGGAAACCTATCTTCTGCGAAGACGTTCCCGGCTTGTTCCGAATCTTTCCGGCGAAGAAGTGTCGAAAGAGTAGAAAAAATGCATGCTCATGTATGTAATGTATATGCAAGGCTTCTTCTCGTATGGATTGAACCGAAGATGTACAATGTTCTGCGGGAGGTGGAACATTTATGAAGCGAATTCTCGTTACCGGTGCGGGAGGTCAGATCGGCACGGAGCTCACTCTGATGCTGCGGCAGGAGTTCGGTGCGGAGAACGTAATCGCCTCGGATGCCAAGGATCTTGCGGGGATCCTGGAAGGCCCGAAGGAGTTGCTGGATGTTCTGAATCGGGAAAAACTTTGGGAGATTGCGGAACGATATCATGTGGATACGGTCTTTCATCTTGCGGCCATTCTTTCCGCCACGGGAGAAAGGAATCCTCAGCTCTGTCATCGGGTGAATACCGAGGGTTTTTTCAACGTATTGGAACTGGCCCGGGAGAAGAAGTTGGAACGGGTGATATGCCCCAGCTCCATCGCCGCCTTCAGCCCCGAAACGGGGGATAATCCCGGAGAGGTGGCGGTGCTGCGCCCCAAGACCATGTACGGCATTACCAAGGTTTGGGGAGAACTTATGGGGGAGTATTACTGGGAAAAATTCGGGGTGGACGTCCGGGGCGTGCGCTATCCCGGCATCATAAGCTGGCAGACCGAGCCCGGAGGAGGTACCACGGACTATGCGGTGGCCTCCTACTACGAGGCATTGCGCCGGGGGAGCTACGAGTGCTTCGTTTCGGAGGATACGGTACTGCCCATGATGTACATGCCCGATGCTCTCAAGGCCCTGATGGATATCGCCAAGGCGGAACGCTCTTCCCTGAAATACTGCAACTACAACGTGGGATCTCTCAGCTTTTCCGCCGGGGAAATGACCGAAGCCATCCGAAAGATTCTTCCGTCCTTTACCTGCACCTACGTTCCCGATGAACGCCAGAAAATCGCGGATTCCTGGCCCCGGAGGCTGAACGATGAGGCTGCCCGGGAGGATTGGAACTGGTCTCCCCGGTGGGATCTGGACGCCATGTCCCGGGATATGATCCTCAATCTGCGCAGGAAATTGGATATTCCCGCGTAGAAGGGCTACGGAAAGGATCGAGGATTGGGAATGAAAGACTTATGATTTATGGAGGTGGACAAAATATGACCAACCGCATGGCCTTTATTACCGACGAGCTTGCCCGGCTCCGAAAGGAGGGGCTCTATAACCAGATCCGGACCCTCGAAAGCCCCCAGGGGGCGTGGCTTCAGATCGAGGGAAAGCGGGTGCTGAACCTCTGTTCCAACAACTACCTCGGCTTGGCGGCGGACGAACGCATTTCCCGACGGGCCAAGGAACTTATCGATTCTTTCGGGGTGGGTCCCGGGGCGGTGCGTACCATCGCGGGAACCCTCTCGATCCACCGGGAGCTGGAGGAGAAGCTCGCGGCCTTCAAGGGCGCCGAGGCGGCTATCGTGCTGCAATCGGGGTTCTGCGCCAATCTGGCGGTGATTCCCGCCCTGGTGGGCAAGGATGATCTTATCTTCTCGGACGAGCTGAACCACGCTTCCATCATCGACGGTTGCCGGCTCAGCCGAGCCAAGATCGTCCGGTGGAATCACGCCAGCCCCCAATCCCTTCGGGAGAAGCTGGAGGAGTACAAAAATCAGAACTGCCGCAAGCTGGTGATTACCGACGGAGTCTTCAGCATGGACGGGGATGTGGCTCCTCTGCCGGAGCTTCTGAAGGTCACCGAGGAGTACGACGTGATGCTCATGGTGGACGACGCCCACGGCGAAGGGGTTCTCGGAAGCCACGGTCGGGGAATCGTGGACCATTTCAAACTTCACGGTCGGGTGGATGTGGAGGTGGGAACTCTCTCCAAGGCCTTCGGCGTGGTGGGGGGCTTCGTGGCGGGAAGCAAAGAGCTGGTGGAGTACCTCAACCAGAAATCCCGGCCCTTTCTCTTCTCCAGCGCCATGACGGTGCCCGACGTGGGGGCCAACCTGGCGGCGGTGGAAATCCTCCGGGAGAGCGACGAACTCGTCTCCCGGCTCTGGAAGAACGGGGAGATTTTCAAGAAGAAGATGGGTTCTCTCGGTTTCAATACGGGGCACAGCGACACCCCCATTACGCCGGTTATCGTGGGGGATGCCCTTCTGGCCCGAAAACTCAGCTCCCTTCTCTTTGAAAAGGGTGTCTTCGCTCAGGCCATCGCTTTTCCCACGGTTCCCCAGGGTACCGCCCGGATCCGGGTGATGATCTCTGCGGCCCACAGCCCGGAAGATCTGGATTGTGCGGTGGATGCCTTCGCCTCCGCAGGAAGGGAACTCGGCATTATTCGATAGGAAAAGAAGCGTTGTGGGGCTCTCTCTTTCAAGGGAGCCCTTGTTGTATTTTATAACGTATATAGATTGGGGAAGGTTGGGATAATCCATGACCGGTTTGGAAAAAAGGATGCGAGTCCTTCGTGGGATTTTTACGGGATTGACGGGGTTTCTCTTTCTCGGATTTTTTACGGCCCTGGCGGGAGAGGGATTCGCCTCTCCGCAACTGTCCTTTTCCGTGGAGAACGAAATTTTCGTGGCTCCTTCGAGCGGGGAATCTCCCCGGAAGGTAGCCCAGGGCTACGATCCGGAAATCTCTCCTTCGGGAAATTCCGTGGCCTTTACCTTCTACACCGATGAGGGAAATCGCATTCCCGCAGTGGTGAACCTCGCCACGGGGGAGCAGAAGCTCTTCACCTCGGTTCCCGGCGAGAACAGCTACGGTCCCCGGTGGTCTCCGGACGAAAAGTTTCTGCTTTTCAATCATTGGGATCAGGGATCCTCGAACTGGGTGGTGGGGGTGCTCGCTCTGGAAGACGAGGCTTTCCGCATTCTCGCTCCCGAGAGGCAGGGGCTCTACAGTCCCTTCTGGTCCGCCTCGGGAACTTCGATATATGCCCAGGATCTGGACAATCTCTATAAAATCGACGTGGCCTCGGGAAGAGTTACCGAAACCGTGCGGTTATCCTCGCTTCTGGGAGAATCCTTCGCCTCCAGTGCCCTTCATTTTGCGGTTTCCCCGAAGGGAGACGCCTGGCTCTTCGACGGCGAAGTAGAAGGAGGCTCCCAATGGAATCATCTGGAGATGCCCATAATCTCGGCGGTTTTCCTCTACACTCCGAAAGACGGCAAGGTCCGGCGCATTACGGGGGAGAACATTTGCGCCATGCACCCCGCCTGGTTGCCGGAAGGAGGGGAGTTTCTCTTTGCGGGATACACCCCCGAAGGATCCCGGGGAATGGATTTTCCTCTTCTTCTCTTCCGTCGGAAGCTAGACGATCCGGAGTCCCTGCGGCGTCTCTTTCGGGGGCAGTACCCCTCCTCTTCCCGATGAACGGGGTCTCCCCTGTCTCCCCTGGGGGCATCTCCGGCTCCGGTTTCTCGGGAATTGAATCTTTACGAAAAAACCAGCATTCCCAACGCTCCCGCTCCGAGAATAACCACAAGGGGATGGATTCTCCCTTCGAACACGGTGAGAAGGAGGAATGCCTCCGAGGCGATGGCCAGCTCCAAAGGCCCTTGAACCACTCCGCGCCCGTATTGCCATACCGCATAGAGAAGCAGACTGAGTACCCCCGCCCGCAATCCCCGGCGAAGCCGGAGAAAGGGAAAATTTTCTCCCCTGCGGGATCGGAAAGAAGAGATCGCCATCAAGGCGAGAATTCCCGGAAGCACCACGAAAAGGGTCGCTCCCAGAGCGCCCGCTATTCCTGCGGTACGGAAGCCCACGAAGGTGGCTCCGTTTACCGCAATGGGGCCTGGGGTCATCTGGGCGATGGCTACGACCTTGGATATTTCCTCCATCGAAAGCAGATGGTGAAGATCCACCAGTTCGTGCTGCATCAAGGGCACCGTAACGATGCCGCCTCCGTAGGCCCCTATGCCGATGACGAGAAAGCTTGTTATCAGGGTCCATATTTTTTCCATTCCACCAATCTCCTCGGTTACACGGTTTTTTCCGGAGAATGCTTCCCGGTCAGCGCCCCGTTTCCGCTTTCTTTACGGACAAGACAAGATTCCTGAGCTTTTGTGGATCCCTTACACGAAGCCATCGTTCGAGAAAGCCCGGACTGTCGGCTATCTGGGCAATGGTCGCGAGGGCGCAGAGATAGAAGTTTCTTTCGTCCATGGAGCCCACCAGAACGAAAATGGCTTTCACTTTTTTGGCGGAATCCGAAAAATAGATTCCTCTTCGGGATCGAACCAGAAGCATTTCGAAACGTTCCTCGTCTTCCACCACCACCTGGGGTATTGCCATCCAGGGGTAGAGGGCGGTGCTTCTTGCGGCTTCCCGGGTTTTCAGGGACCATGCGAGAGTGGTCGCCTCCATATCGAGCTTTCGGGCCAGTTCTTCCGAGGCGAGCGCAAAGAATTCCTCCAGATCCATGGAATGCTCCAGGTCCATGACACTGCATTTTTCGAGGACCATATCGAATTGGTCTTTTACGACTTCCCTTCGTCGGCGGATGGTGGATTGCAGCTCTTTTCCGGTGGCATGCTCCGCAAGTTCCGGAGAAACGATTTCGTTGACAAGCCCCAAAAAGTGAAGTTCTTCTTCGTTCGTCCACTCCCGTTTTGCCATCCTCTCGTGCATCATCACGTATCCCCCGCAGGCCGTGGCGAGAATCGCCCATACCGGATGAAAGCCCAGGCTTAAGATGCCCAGGCCGAGACCGCATACCAGAAGGTTCTGCCAATGGAGTCGCAGTTTGCGCGCAAAGGTGAGGGCCGCAAAGGCGATTTGCCCGGTCACTGCGATGGCGGCTCCTTTGAGAAAGGCCGAAACCAGGGGTTGCTCGAAGGAGGATACCGCGAATGCGGCGATTCCTAAAATGACCAGAACCGAAGGGCATATCTGCCCCGTCGCGGCGGCCATGGCTCCCCTCAAGCCCCGCAATCGGTTTCCCTCGAGAAAGGCCAGGTTTACCGCCACGGCTCCGGGGACGGAGGTGGCGATTGCCAGAGTGTCGAGGAAGTCCCTTTCACTCAGCCAGCGACGCTTCAAAACCATCTCGTGCCGCAGTACGGTGGCCATGGAGAAGCCTCCTCCGAAGGTGGTAAGGCCCATGCGGAAGAAGATCAGAAAGAGCTGTAAAAGCGATATGTCCGGGGAGGTGGGGGGCTCGGGAGAGCACGTGCCGTGTTCTGTCATGTGGGCGAACTCCTTTGCGTTGTGGCGGTGTTAGAATTGAAAATAAGAGATATCCCCACAAAAAGCAAGGCGATTTTCGAAATTACCCGGAGATGGCACCGCGATCGTTTCGGAATCTCGTCGAAGATGTCCTTGAAATCCCCTTTTCGGAAGAGCCCGGTAGGAAAGGTATTTTTTTCGCCTCTTGACATGAGACCTTTGTTTTGTAATGATATTCCGACATGAGGACCGCTTTGCATTACATTTGGAGTGCTTCGGCCGCTGGAAGAGCGGAGAGCCGAAAAAGAAAAATCCCCGAAGGATCTCCTTTATGGAACAAGAAAGATCTTTTCGGGGAATGCGTGAACAGGGTCGTTTCGGAAGTTCCGGGTTGCAAGCTCCGGAAAAAAGGAATCGGAACAGGTTCTCCCGATCAGTTCTTGAAGTAGGAGCAGATGTATTCGAAGGGTTCTTTGCAGTCCACCTTGAAAGAGCTGTTCGCGGGAATGTGGAAGGTTTCTCCGGCCTTGTAGGTTTCCCATTCGGTCTTTCCGGGAAGAAGTACCTTCACTTCTCCGTGGGTCATCTGCATCTCTTCCCGGTCTGCGGTGCCGAACTCGTACTCTCCCGCCATGATAACTCCAAGAGTTTTCCGCTCTCCTCCGGGAAGAAAGATGGTTCTGCTCTGAACCTTACCGTCGAAATAGATGTTCGCCTTGGTTTCTACCGTGACGCCCTCAAATTTGGTGGTCATACTTTCGCCTCCTTGACGAGAATTGAATTCCGAGGCTTCCTTTCCGGAAAGAAAACGCCGGAAGAAGCCCCATTTTGTATACCCGATACGGCATATCGTATAGAGTATTGTACAATACTTGGGGAAAATAGGAAATAGACTTCCCCAGGTCCGGGGGAAGGAGAAAAAGAATGGAACTCATGGAAAAACTCAGTCTTCTCGGAGAGGCCGCCAAGTACGATGTATCCTGTTCCTCCAGCGGAGGTACTTCGGGGCGGAAGGGCTCCTTCGGCAGTGTGGCCCCCGGAGGAATCTGTCATACCTGGACCTCCGACGGGCGCTGTATCTCCCTTCTCAAGGTTCTTTACTCCAACGCATGCATCAACGATTGCGCCTACTGCGTAAACCGCCGCTCCGCAGAGGTGCGGCGGACTTCCTTCTCTCCGGAGGAGCTGGCGGAAATCGTCACCGCCTTCTATCGGCGCAACTATATCGAGGGGCTGTTTCTCAGTTCCGGAGTGGAACGCTCTCCGGATTACACTACGGAACGCATGATCCGGGCTCTGGAGCTTTTACGGCATCGGTACGGCTTTCGGGGATACATCCATGCCAAGGCGATTCCCGGAACCTCTCAGGACTTGCTTCACAAGCTCGGGCTTCTGGCGGATCGCATGAGCGTGAATATCGAACTTCCCTCGGAGGAAAGCCTGGTCCGCCTGGCCCCTCAGAAATCCCGCAAGTCCGTTTTAACCCCCATGGAGACCCTTCGAACCGCCATTCAAGCTTACGGAGAAGAACGGCGGCACTTTCCCCGGGCTCCTCTCTTCGCTCCCGCCGGTCAGAGTACTCAGATCATCGTGGGGGCTTCTCCCGAAAAGGATTTTCAAATTCTTCGCCTCTGCGAGCATCTCTACGGGCGGTACGACCTCAAACGGGTCTACTACTCCGCCTTCGTGCCGGTTTCTTCCAATCCTTTGCTTCCCCAGCTCGCGGCGCCTCCTCTGCTTCGGGAACATCGGCTTTATCAGGCGGACTGGATGTTGCGCTTTTACGGTTTTGCGGCGGAGGAGATTCTGAGCGAGGCTCATCCCGATCTGGATGTGGAGCTGGATCCCAAAAGCTCCTGGGCTTTGCGGCATCCGGAATTTTTCCCTCTGGACGTAAACCGGGCTTCCTACGAGGAAATTCTTCGGGTTCCCGGCATCGGGGTGCTTTCGGCCCGGAAAATTGTTCAGGCCCGGCGGCTTCGGCGCCTGGATTCGGAGCATCTTCGAAAAATCGGGGTGGTGCTCCGGCGAGCCCGGTATTTCCTGAACTTTCCCGAAGAATCCGGAGGGTTTTCAAAACTTCTTGATTTTCCCGAAAGGCTTCGGCAGGAGCTGCTTCCCCGTAAAACCTCCCGGGAGCATCCCGGGCAGAGGCGACTTCCTCTGGAAGAGCCTCCATTTCTTTCCTCATGATCTCCTGGCGGTACGACGGTACCTTCGAGGGCTTTCTCTGTCTTCTCCACGCATCCTGGAGCCGTCGGATCCTTCCTTCCGCAGCGGCTCCTCCCTGGCGTTGCCGCCGAGGCCTTCTCGGAGATCTGGAGGATATCGCCACGGATGCCTCCAGGGCCTCCCGGGTGTGGAACTACCTTTGCGCCAAACTTTCCTCCGAGGGGCGTAAGCGTCTCTACCTGGCCTGGCTTCAGGATGGAGAACGCACGGAGTTACTGCTTCTGCGCTATATTGCTCTTGTGGCCAATGGAGGAAAGGCCGTGGAAAAAGATCTTCTGCATCCTCTGGTGTTTCGGGTGGAGGAAGCGCAACGGGCGGTGCTTCGGGAATGCCACCGCCTGGAGGGGCTTATCCGATTCCAGAAGATCCGGGAGGGATATTACGCCTCTTTGGAACCGGATTTCCGGGTGCTTCCTCTGCTGGGGAACGCCTTCGGAGCCCGCTATGCCGACGTGTCCTGGATCGTGCACGACCTTCGTCGGGAGGAGGCCCTCATTTTCGTGCCCTCCCAGTCTTGGCGGATGGTTCCTCTCGCAAGGGAGGAGGTTCCCCGGAACTCTCCGGAGGAAGAACGCTGGCAGGCCCTATGGCGGGAGTATTACCGCATTATGGGAGTGGAGGGGCGGGAGAATGCGGCGCTTCGGCGGCGGTTCATGCCCCGGCGTTACTGGATCCATCTCGTGGAGGTTCCCGAAGAGAATATAAAGGGATCTTTTTCAAGGGCCTCGAAAAAACCCTGAAATATTTTGAATTAACGAAAAACTATAGTACCATAGAGGTATGAATGTACAAGAGTCCGTAAAGGAATTGCTGCGTGAAATTTTCGCAACGAAAGGGATTGGTCTTTTTTTTCGAAATTCCCGGAAAGGGAGATGGCATACTGCGGCCTTTGCCTTGCCGTTGCCTATACAGATTGGAATGGGGCGAACTCATGAGAAATATACTCAACGATCCGAAGGCCATGCACGAAGTAAAGGAAATGCTCCAGTCCTGGCCTTGGGGGTATGCGTATCACAGAATTCTTCTGGATCATCAGGGGCGCCCCGAGGATTACGAGTTTCTTCACGTGAACAAAGCCTTCGAGGATCTTACGGGGCTCAAGAGGGAAGATGTGGTGGGGCATCGGGTAACTCGCGTTCTTCCGGGCATGAAGACCTTCGAATTCGACTGGATAGCTTTTTACGGCCGCATCGCCCTCGAGGGAGGGCATGACGTTTTCGAGCAGTATTCGGAGGCTCTGGGAAAATGGTATCAGGTTCAGGTGTTTTCTTCCGAAAAAGGGTACTTTACCACCCTTTTCGTGGATATTACTCCGGAAAAGCAGAGGGCCGAGGATCTGGAGAGTTTTTTCGAGGTGAATCCGGATCTTCTCTGTATTGCGAATACCGAGGGATTTTTTCTCAAAACCAACCGGGCCTGGGAAGAGGTCCTCGGATACGATTTCCGAACCCTGGAGGGGCGGAAGTTCCTGGATTTGGTGCATCCCGAGGATATGGAGAAAACCCTCCGGGCCATGTCCCTGCTGGAATCTCAGGAAAAGGTGCTGAACTTCGTCAACCGTTACCGCTGTAAGGACGGAAGCTATCGCTTTATAGAATGGCGTTCCTCTCCCAAGGGAAAGCTCATCTATGCGGCGGCCCGGGATATTACGGAACGCAGAGAGAACGAAGAACGCCTCCGGGCCAGCGAAGAGAACTTTCGCACCTTTTTCGAAACCATGGTGGACATGATTACCATCGGTGACGAAGAGGGAACAATTCTGTACAGCAATCCGGAGGTTACGAGGAAGCTGGAATACTCCCCGGAAGAACTTCGGGGCATGCATCTTCCGGAGCTTCACCCGGAAGAACACCGGGAGGATTGGGCAAAGGTCTTTCGGGAAATGTCCCAGAAAAAATGGGAGCGTTGCTCTCTGCCCCTGCAAACGAAAAAGGGGATTCCCATTCCCGTGGAAACCCGGATATGGTTCGGCTTTTGGAACGGTCAAAAGGTGCTTTTCAGAATTTCCAAGGACCTTTCCAAGGAGCAGGAGGCCCTGCAGAAGTTCAATAAACTTTTCGAGAGCAATCCCTCTCTCATGGCGGTGACCAGGATTTCGGATCTTCAAATAGTGGATGTCAACCATGCCTTCCTGGAGACCCTGGGATATGCCCGGGAGGAAATCATCGGCAAGACCAGCCTGGAATTGGACCTTTTCGCGGATATGGAAAAGCGGAAAGAAATCCTTCGGGCCCTGCAAAACTCCGAGATTCTTCGGAACGTGGATCTGAGGCTGCGGACTAAATCCGGAGAGATTCGGGAAGGGCTTTTTTCGGGGGAGATTATCGAAAGCCAGGGAGAGCGTTATCTTCTTGCGGTGATGACGGACATCACCGAGCGCAAGCGGGCGGAAGGGGAAGTGGCGCTTCGGGCGAAAATGCAGGAAATGCTCACGCATACCGCCAAGGCTTGTATCAACATGCCTCTGGAAAGAATGGAAGAGGTGGTGGAGTACTTTCTGGGAGAGATCGGCCGTTTCATAGGGGCCCGGCGGGCCTACGTCTTCCATTATTGTTGGGATCGGCAGGTTTATTCCAATAGCTACGAATGGTGCGAAGAGGGTCTGGTTCCTCAGAAAAAGAACCTCCAGGACATCGCTCTCCAAAGAATTGTGGATTGGACGGAAAGGCACCGGAGAGGCGAAACCATCTACATTCCGGATCTCCTGGTTCTTCCGAAGGAGAGGCATCTCCGGAAGATACTGGAGCCCCAGGGAATCAAGAGTCTCATGGCGGTTCCCATGATGGAGTCCGGAGAGTGTGTGGGATTTGTGGAGTTCGATTCCGTGAAGGAGCACGCTCTCTCCTTGGAGCGGGAAAAGGCCCTTTTGGAGATCTTTGCGGAAATCATGGTGAATCTCGACATACGAAAAAATCTGGAGAAAAAACTGGTGGAGGAAAAGGAGAAGGCCCAGGCCGCAAGCCGGGCGAAATCCGAATTTCTCGCCAACATGAGCCACGAAATCCGAACGCCTCTCAACGGAGTTATCGGATTTACGGAACTTCTTCAGAATACGCCTCTCTCCTTTATCCAAGAACAGTACGTGGCAAACGCCAATGCCTCGGGGCGTACGTTACTGCAAATCCTCAACGACGTACTGGACTTTTCCAAGATCGAGGCGGGCAAGCTGGAGTTGGAAACGGTGGAAACCGATCTTCTGGATCTGCTGCGGCAAAGCGTGAACGTGGTGGCCTACGGAGCGGAAGAGAAGGGGCTGAAGGTGCGGCTCCATCTGGGGGTTGGGGTGCCCCGTTACATTATGACGGATCCCGTGCGGCTCAAGCAGGTGTTGGGAAATCTTTTGAGCAATGCGGTGAAGTTTACGGAAAAAGGAGAGGTGGTGCTGGGGGTGAGGTTTTTTCCTCTTCGGGATTTCCGGGGGCATTTTCACTTTTCCGTTCGGGATACGGGAATCGGCATCGGCGAGGAGGAGCGGAAGAAGCTCTTCAAAGCCTTTTCTCAGGGGGATAGTTCCACCACCCGCAAGTACGGAGGTACCGGGCTGGGATTGGCGATCTCCAGCGAACTCGTTCGAAGAATGGGAGGCTCCATGGGGCTGAAGAGCGTCCTCGGCGAGGGATCCACCTTCTTTTTCAGCTTCCAGGCTTCCTGGAAAGAGGAGGGGCGTGAAAAAAGGGAGGTTTCGGCTCCGGCATATTTCCAGGAGCCTTCTCGGGAAAAGGGAACCCCCTTCCCCTGGAAGGATTGTACTCTCACCGTAGGAGTGGCGGAGGATAACGCCATCAACATGAAGCTTGCCACCACCCTCATAGGGAAACTTCTTCCTTCCGCTCGAATCGTGACGGCCAAAAACGGAAGGGAAGCTTTGGAGATGGCGGAAAGGGAGCATCCGCACCTTCTTTTTATGGACGTGCAGATGCCCGAAATGGACGGCAACGAAGCTACCCGGGCCATTCGGGAAAGGGAGAAGGGAACCCCAAGGCATCTCGCCATCGTGGGGCTTACCGCGGGGGCCTTGAAGTCCGAACGGGATGCCAGCCTGGAAGCGGGAATGGACGCCTTTCTTCTCAAGCCTTTGGAAACGGAAAAGCTTCGGGAGATTCTTCACGCATATCTTTTCGTTTCTCCGGGAAAAAAGGAAGAGTTCCCTGGGGCAAGCCCGGAACATTTCGATGCCCCCCTTCTGCAGAAGGAACTCGGAGATTTTCAGGCTCTCCAGGTTCTTGTAAAAACCTCGCGAAGGGCTTTTCCCAGGCGTCTCGCATTGTTGGAGAAGGCCCTGGAGGAAAGGGATCGAAAATCCCTTCTCGAAGAAGCCCGTGCCATAAAGAGAACTGCGGAGCAGATGCATTTCGGGGAGATGGAGAATGCGGCGGCCTCTCTGGAGAGGCTTTGCACCGAGGAGATCCCGAATTTTGGCGAGGTGGCGCTAAAAATGGATTCCTTAATCCGGGAATGGACGTTTCTGGATAACCTTCTGGAAACCATGGAATCCTAGCGAAATTTTGGGGCAATGGGAAAAGAGAGACATGGATAAAGAACGAAACGGAAAGGACCAAAGGGATAGATTCCGGGAAGCTCTCATTTTGCACGCCTCTCCTTGGGGATATGCGCACCATAGAATCCTTTTGGATGAAGCGGGGTGCCCCGTGGATTACGAATTTCTCGATATCAATTCCGGTTTCGAAGAGCTTACGGGACTGCGGCGGGAGAATGTGCTCCACCGGCGGGCCACGGAGGTTCTTCCGGGTATCGACGGGGACGATTTCGATTGGATTCGCTTCTACGGCACTCTGGCGCTCCAGGGCGGAAGCCGGGTTTTCGAACGGTATTCCGAACCTCTGGGGCGATGGTTTCAGGTACAGGCCTTCTCCTCCGAAAAAGAGCATTTCACTACTCTCTTCGTGGATATCACGGCGGAAAAGCAGCGGACCGAGGAGCTTGAGAGTTTTTTCGAGGTGAATCCGGATCTTCTCTGTATCGGGGATACCCAGGGGAACTTTATCAAGGTCAACAGGGCTTGGGAAGAAACCCTCGGGTACGATGCCCGATTTTTAGAGGGACAAAGGTTTCTGCAATTCGTGCATCCCGAGGATAGAGAAGCTACCCTGGAGGCCATGGCGAAACTGGAAGCCCAGGAACAGGTGTTGCAATTCGTGAATCGCTACCGCCGCAAGGACGGGACGTATCGTTTCATCGAGTGGCGCTCTTATCCCAGGGGCAGGCGGATCTATGCGGCGGCCCGGGATGTTACGGAACAGCGGCGCATTCTGGAGGAGCTGAAGGCTCAGCAGGAGCAGTTTCAGCTCGCCATCCGGGGCAGCAACGACGGTATTTGGGATTGGAACATCGAAACGGACGAGCTTTTCCTCTCGGAACACTGGAAAAAGATGCTGGGTTACCGGGACGAGGAACTCCCGAACGAGTTCGATACCTTCGCTTCGTTGCTGTACGAGGAGGATCGGGAACGGGTTTTCGAATATGTCCGGGAGTATCTTCGGGGAGAGAGGGAGAAATACGCTCTGGAGTTCCGGATGGTACATAAGGACGGCTCTCTCCGGTGGATTCTGGCGAAGGGGGAGGCCCTGCGGAATGAAAGGGGAATTCCCTACCGCATGGCGGGTTCCCACAGCGATGTGACGGAACGCAAGGAGATGGAGTTCCAGCTTCTTCGGGAACGGGAGCGCCTCGCCTCGAGGGAGCGGAAGCTGGCATTGCAGTCCGCCATGCAAGAGATTCTCATGCACACCGCAAAACACTATATCAACACCTCTCCGGAGGAGATGGAGCATACGGTGGAACAATCCCTGGGAGAAATAAGCCGTTTCGTGGGAGCCCACAGGGCATACGTCTTCGACTACGATTGGGAAGCCCAAACCTGTTCCAACACCTATGAATGGTGCCATGAGGGCATATCCCCCCAAAAGGAGGCCCTCCAGGGAGTGTCTCTGGGGGTCCTTCCCTGGTGGGTCGAGGCGCACCGACGGGGAGAGACCCTGTACATCCCGGAGGTCACGGCTCTTCCCGAAGATGACGGGGTGCGGATCATATTGGAATCCCAGGAGATCCGGAGCCTTATGACGGTACCCATGATGGAGGCGGGCACGTGCGTGGGGTTCGTGGGGTTCGACTCCGTTCGGGAACCTCATACCTATACCGAACGGGAAAAGGCCCTTCTGGAAATCTTCGCGGAGATCATGGTGAACCTCCGTACCCGAAGGGCTCTGGAAAACCGGTTGGTGGAGGAAAAGGAAAAGGCCCAGGCCGCGAGCCGGGCAAAATCGGAATTTCTGGCCAACATGAGCCACGAGATCCGCACTCCTCTGAACGGGGTTATCGGTTTTACGGAGCTACTGCAGCATACCCCCCTTTCTCCGGTGCAGAAGCAGTACGTGCAGAACGCCAACACTTCGGGACATGCCCTTTTGGGTATTATCAACGACATCCTGGATTTTTCCAAGATCGAAGCAGGAAAGCTGGATCTGGAAATGGTGGAGACGGATCTTTCGGAGCTGGCGGAGCAGAGCATCGGTATCATCGAGTACGGGGCGGTTCAGAAGGGGCTGGAGGTGCTTCTCGACCTGGACCCTGCCATGCCGCGCTACGCTTTGGTGGACCCCGTGCGGCTCAAACAGGTGCTGGCGAACCTGCTGAGCAACGCGGTGAAGTTCACCGAGCGCGGGGAGGTGGCGTTGCAGGTCCGGCATGTTCCCGGAGAGACACCTCGGGGACGTTTCACCTTTTCCGTTCGGGATACGGGAATCGGCATCGGCCCGGAGGACCAGAAAAAGCTCTTCAAGGTCTTCTCCCAGGGGGATAGTTCCACCACCCGGAAGTTCGGCGGCACCGGCCTGGGGTTGGTGATTTCCCAGAAGCTGGTCCAGAAGATGGGGGGAACTCTTACTCTGGAAAGCGTCCCCCGGAAGGGCTCCCTCTTTTCCTTCAGTATTGAGACGGAATGCCGGAAGGCTTTGGAAAGCCCTGCGCAAGATTCCGGAGGGGAGAATCCGGAGGCCTTTCCCGAAAGGGAGAGCCCCCTTACGATTCTCGTGGCCGAGGACAACCCGGTGAATATGCTTCTGGTGACCACGCTTCTTCGGAAGGTTCTTCCTTCCGTCCGCCTCGTGGAGGCGAAAAATGGCAGGGAGGCGGTGCGCATAGCCCTGGAGGAAGAAAATCCCGCCATGATGTTCATGGATGTGCAGATGCCTCAGATGGATGGCAACGAGGCTACCCGGAGCATTCGAAGCCGAGAGAAGGAAACCGGCAGACATCTTCCCATCATCGGCCTTTCCGCGGGAGCTTTGAGTACAGAGCGGGAGAAAAGTCTCCAGGCGGGAATGGACGATTTCCTCACCAAGCCCATAGCGCTGGAAAGGCTGCAGAGAGTTCTGGCGGCGCATCTCTCCGAAACGAAACCTTTTCCCTCCTCCTCTTCCGCCTCCTTTCCCTGCCGTTTCGATGCGGCCTTTCTCGAAGAGGATTTGGGAGATCCCGATACCTTGCAGTACTTGATGGAAACCACTTTGGAAACCTTTCCCCGGATGCTCCGGGAGTTTCGGGAGGCCTTCCGGGAAGGAGATTTTTCCGGAGCCGTCCAGGCAATTCATTCCCTCAAGGGGGCCGCTTCGAGCATGCGTTTCTGCATTTTGGAAAAAATGGCGGAGGAGCTGGAGCGGGATCTGCGCCGGGGAAACTTACAGGACCTGGAGAAGAGCGGGGAGAAGCTGGAGGAGGAATGGCGGTTCCTGGTTCCTCTCCTGGAGGAGCGGCGACATAAAGGATTGCTTTGATGGCCTCCGGCCTTCTTCCGGGGGGATGCTACCGTTTTCGATCGTGGCGATAAGGTCGATTGTTTCGAGGAAGACATTACCCGTTTTTAATCGATGAATCAATCCCCCGAAGGCTTTCCCAAAAAAATTATGAATCTGTTCGGTCTGAAAATCCCGGAACGTTAGAGCGGTTTTGTAAATAATGTATCGCGGATATTTAGAGCGGTTTCACGAATAATGTGTCGCGAAATGTTTAACGGGAGCCTCCGTTTATATGTTCCCTCTGCTCTGCCAGTGGCCGAACCGCTTCCTTGCTTTGCTGCTCCGGTCCGTCGCTAGATCCGCGCCATCCGTGGCGCGGCTGAGACTTGTCGGCACGTCCGCCTGCCGCCAGGAGGCCCTTCACGACGCAAAGCCGCACTCGCCGACCACCATGTCGCTGTCGGGAACATATAAACTTCGGCTCTGCAGTTCATACAACGCTCCATGTCAACGAAAATCGCTCTAAAACGTCAGGCCCTCAAGGAGATGGAGGAATTTTGATCTGCGTTCCCGGAAACTGATGTAAGGTAAAAGCGAAAGAAGGGTAGGAAAGATGACTTCGGGGAAAGACCATGACGAATTGCATGCAAAAAGTGTCGATGTGTTGTTGAAGCGGTATGAGTCTCGCTGGAACCCGGAGATTCGTAAGGAATTGGCTTCCCTTTTCCGCTGTCGGGAATACGCGAAAGGTGAAGAACTTCTACACCAGGGAGATCTGTGGACTCGAATTTTTTTTGTCGAACAGGGATTGCTGCGGCTTTTCTTCGTTCGGAATGACGGCCGAGAATTTAATAAGAATTTTATTCTTGAGGGGGAGTTCGTTTTTCCGGTTACTCCGATCATGTGGACGAAGCCTTCGCTCTTCGGGATTCGCTGTTTAGAGCCGTCATCTGTATGGATAGCGGAAGCGGAGGCTTTTCGGCATATTTTGGATGTGCGGAACGAATGGAAAGAGTTACAACTCGAAACATTAGTTCGATTAACGGATTACAAGTTGCAGCGCGAACACGAGCTGTTGTCCTGTGATGGGTCCCAACGCTACAAAGTTTTTTGCGAGCGGTATCCCGGATTGGCAGGACGCATTCCTTTATCACAACTGGCAACGTATCTCGGGTTGACCGATGTTTCTTTATCGCGCATCCGGCGGCGAAGCCGGGCCTGAAAAGACTAACATTTGTTAAGGAAAACCTCTCCGCTTGAAAGTATCCTCTCTTCCGGAAGGATGTATAGAGAAATTTCAGAGCGAAATTCGCTGTAATTTCCAAATTCCTTGAGCGGAGGTACGAGCGTGAACACGAAGAAAGTTGTTGTAAGAATGCTTCTGGCTGTTGGAACGGTGGTAATCAGTACAGGGCTTTTTGTTTTTTGGAATTTCCTTCGCACGGAGGCGGCCATCGAAGCTTTTGGTAAAAAGGTTCGGGAAATTGGACAAACGGTGCCGGTGCATACCGTGAGTTCTCTGGAATGGGAGAACCTGCCTTTGCCGGTGATGCGTTTTCTCGACTTCGTTTTCCCCGACGGCCCCATCATGTTCGATTCGGTGCAAGTGGAAATGGAGGGACAATTTCGAAGACCTCGACATGATCGCTTTATGCCGACCAGGGCATCCCAGATTATGGCTTCGAGGACTCCGGCTTTTGTCTTTGCGGCGATAACCCCTATTGTTCCTGGATTATGGGCGCGGGCCTATGATTTTTTTGCCGAAGGTAAAATGCAAATGCGGGCGAAAATCGCTTCCACCCTGTCCGTGGTGAATGAAAAAGAGACCCCGGAATTGAATATGACGTCTTTACGACGCTGGCTGTTGGAAAGCTCCTTTTGTCCGGCGGCTTTTTTGCCCGGAGGTGCCGTGCGCTGGGAGGCGATAGACGATACGCATGCCCGAGCAATTGTTTCCTTTCATGGTATCCAGGCATCTCTTGTGGCATCTTTCCGTTCCGATGGAAGTTTGAAATCCTTTCTGGCCGAGGAAGACGGAGATTTGTCGACACCCTATCATGGTTCGGGAGAGTATGTAATACGCGGCGATTATCGTTTGGTGGAGGGCATGAGGATTCCCATGAGTTTTGAGATTTTTCGGGTTTCCGAGGGAAAGGAATTCCCTTTCTGGATCGGAAGAGTGGTTTCTTTGAAATTTGACGGTAAAAAGGCCTATGCGGAGCGGAGCGGTAATTCGGTTTCTGAATTGCCTCGGTAAGGGTGGCGTAGATATGCCTCAGAATATACCCCTTTTTTCCTTCGTTGCCTTTGTCACTGTCGTTACACCGGGTCCTACCGTATTGTTGGCGTTAACAAACGGTTCCAGGGTGGGATTGCGTAGGGCGCTTTTTGGCGTTTTGGGTGCGGTGGCTTCGGATTTTCTGCTTATTGCTACCGTTGCGTTGGGATTGGGAGCGCTCTTTCTTACGTCGAGGACTTTATTCGAAGTGGTGAGATGGATCGGGGTGTTCTATTTGGCCTGGCTGGGCATGCGAATGTTTCTTTCCCGGTCCGCACTCTCTTCGACAACGGTTGATGACAGGGTGCTTGGACCGTCAAATTTCTCCGGAAAGGCTCTCTTTTTGAAAAGTTTTCTTGTGGCTGTCACGAACCCGAAGGGATATCTTTTCTTTTCCGCCCTGTTACCGCAGTTTATCGTGCTTGAGTCGGCCCGGGCGATACAATATGTTTCGTTGGCCCTTGTTTTTGCATTCATCGATTTTTCCGTCATGGTCGGCTATGCACTCCTCGGAAGGCAGGCTACCCGGTATCTCGCTCCCAAAGCTATGCGGTGTATCGAGCGTTCCTGCGGCGCTTTGCTTGTCGTCCTTTCCGCTTCCTTGGCTCTATACCGACGCTAACGAGGAATACGAAGGACCCCCAAGTTCAAAGTTCGGGGTCCTTCGTGTGAGAATGATATGCTTTCTATTTCATGAGAGGCTTCAGGGCTTCGGGAAGATCGTCTTCCGGAGTGGCCGTCTGGGGTCCTACAATACCCTGTCCCATATCTTCGAGGATCTTCAACCCCCCCTCGGGAGAAAGGGCAAACTCCAGGAACGTGAGAGCCAGATCTTTTTTCTCTCCTTCCAGAGGTATGGTGCAGCCGTAGACCACGGGCTCGCCCTTGGTGACAATGGTACTGCCGGGAGTGGCTCCCGCCCGTTCCACCTCGGCGGTGGCGTAGAAATCCTTGTAGGCGGGATCTTTCAGATTGATGTTGTCGGGGAAGGTCACGTATTTCAGGTTATGCTGCACCGCCACGGAACGGTATTCGAAGGCGTAATCCATGGCGCCGCTTTCCACCATGGCGATGAGGTCGATGGCCTTGGGGCGTACCGCTCGCTTGGGATCTTTCAGAGCCCGCTCGTAGAAATCCGGCATGTCGTAGTACTTCGAAGCGAGCTGAAGCACCATGAGAGAGCGGTAGCCGCAGGGATCCGCATCGGGATCCGAATGTCCCCACCGCACGTTTTCCCGGAGAAGGATGTCGTACCAGTTATCCGAGTTGATCTCCTCCGCATAGGCGGATTCCGGAGCGTACATGAGCACCAGCTCGTTGCTGGCGAAAAGCACGTTCCAGTTCGCGTACTGAGGGCGCAGAAGCCGCTCGATTACCATGTAGTCCGCGGTGAAAAAGAGGTCGCACTTGCCCCCCAGGTCGATAATCTTTCGGGCCAGCGCCGCACTGCCTCCGGCCTCCCGGAGCACATCCACCTCGGGATGGGCTTTCTCGAAGGCCTCTTCCATGGCCTGCATGGGAGCGCTCAGGCTTCCCGCATGGAAGATGTTCAAGGTTTCCTTTGCCAGGAGAGGAGAAGCCCCCAGGGCCAGAAAAAGGGAAAATCCAAGAGCCAAAACCAAACATTTTCGATATCGCATGCTGCAACACCTCCGTAAAATAATGTAGAACCCTTGCCTTTTCTCCGAAAGGAGAAAGGGTACAGCCTGGGAATTAGAAAAGATGTACCGCTTCGGGCTTGAAGAACATCCATCCTCGTTGTCCCTGCCGAAGCCCCAAATCCAGAAAGGTGGAGCCCAGCACGTGGGCGGTGAGACGAATTCGAGAGGTTTCCAGGGTTACCTCCAGGGCGATCTCCCGGGGAACCACCGAAGAGATGATCCCCGAAAAGGCATTCACCGCATCGGTCCCCTCCCAGGGGCGGTTCCCCAAAAGGATATGCTCCGGCCGGATTCCAACGAAACAGCGGGAGCGGTTCTCTCCGGAGGAGGGGAGGACGAATTCCCCTCCCTCCTCCAAAAGGGCCAGGTCGTTATGTACCGATGCGGCGAAAATATTTTTCATTCCCACGAAAGTGGCCACCTCACGGTTTGCGGGAGTGCGAAAAACGCTTTCCACGCTTCCTATCTGTTGAAGCACTCCCTCCCGAAGTACCGCCACCCGTTCTCCCAGGGAGAGAACCTCTCCGAAATCGTGGGTTACCATAAGGATGGTAAACCCCTCCTCTTCGTGGAGTTTCCGGAGATATTCCTGAATTTCCTCCCGGAAGAGAGGATCCAGAGCCGCCAAAGGCTCGTCCAGAAGGAGCAATCGGGGTTTCGCCGCCAGGGCCCGAGCCAGGGCGGTACGCTGCTGCTCTCCTCCCGAAAGGGTGCCGGGAAAGCGGTTCAGCAAGTGAGAAAGCCGCAGAAGAGAGATGAGATGCTCCACGTGGTGCCGGTGTTCTTCGCTTCGGGAGAATCGCAGGGGATAGGTAATGTTTTCCCGTACCGAAAGGTGAGGGAAGAGGGCGTAATCCTGGTAGACCAGGGCTATGTGACGTTTCTCCGGAGGGAGCCCCGAAATGAGCCGGTTATCGAGGAAGATCTCCCCCCCGTGAGGCTGCAGCCCCGCGATGGCTTCGAGAATCATGGTTTTTCCCGCCCCGCTGGGTCCCACGAGCATAAAGAATTCTCCCTCCTCCACGGAAAGCGAGAGAGGAGCCAGAGAGAATCCCGGAAGATCGATGCGCACGTTTTGAAGGCGAATCATTGCTGCATCTCCCGGTTCCGCTTTCCGGTTCCCCGTACCGCCAGAAGCCGCAGAAGCACGAACATCACCAGGGAGATGGAGATGAGCTGTACCGCGATGGGAGAGGAGTATTTCAGACCGAAGGTGGCGAAACGGTCGTAGATGAGGGTGGGGGCCACCATGGGGTGGTAGGCGATGATCACTACCGCTCCGAATTCGCTCACGCTTCTTGCCCAGCTCATGATGAGTCCCGAATAGATTCCCCTCTTTGCAAGGGGGAGGGTGATGTGAAAAAAAGTATAGCTTGGGGAGGCCCCGAGGGTTTGGCTTACCCGTTCCAATCGGGGGGAGATGGAGGCGAAGGCATCCTTCAGGGGGTCCACGTAAAAGGGAATGCTCACGAAGATGCAGGCCAGCACGATGCCGAAGGAGCTGTTCACGGGCTGCAATCCCAGGTTTTCCAGAAAAGCCCCCAGAGGAGTCCTGGGAGAAATGACCATGAGCACCGCGATACCCGCCACCGTATGAGGTACCATGATGGGAACGTCGATGATGGCCTCCAGCACGGATTTGCCCTTGAAATTTTTGCGTGCCAGAAAGTAGGCCAGGGGAGTGCCGAAGAGGGCGATGATGCCCGTGGCGGCTGCGGCGGTCCAGATGCTGCGCCACAAGGCGCCCAGCACTTCCCGGTCCGTGGCGGCGGCGGCCACCACGGACCAGTCCGCCCGGAGAAACATGTTGCTGAGGGGCCAGAGGATATAAAGGAGAAGAAAGGAACCCATTAAAAGGGTGAACCAGCGATTGCGAAAGGTACGGGTATACATGAGCGGATCCCTCCGGGAACGTGAGAATACGCAAGCCGCTCCACGGAGGAGCGGCTTCGAAACTCTTGCATCACTTATAGCCGCATTCCTTTCCACTTTGGGAGGCGTGCAGGTTTCCCCGCACACCCTATCGGCCTCGTCTCCATTTCCCGAAAGGAAACAGGATTACGAAGCTCGGAATGGTATTCTATACGAAAACGTACGGAGCACATTGTAGCATATGCCGAAAGAGTTTGCAGTTTTTTCCGGAAAAACCTTTAAAAAAGCGGAAGCCACCGGGGAGAGAAGATCCGTTCCTCCGTTTCTCCAGGATAAGTGGCATGGAGGCTCAAAGCGATGCTTTCCCGGGGACCCTGAAAATATTCCACCCAAAGAGTATGCTCTCCGGGGGTAAGGAAGGTGGAGGCGGATTTGCTCCGGGGAGGATGAATGCCGTCGTTATCGATGAGGAGTTTGCCGTCTATCCAGAGGCGGGATCCGTCGTCCGAATGAAGCCGGAAGGAATAGTTTCCTCCCTTTTCCAGGAGAAAGCGCCCTTCATAGACCAGTCCGAACCACTCGAAACGGTTGGTAACCCCAGGAAAGCCCTGGGTGAACGTCCGGGGAGAAATGTGAAGGGATCCGGTGTAGAGCGTTCCCAGAGGGGAAAGCTTGGAAAAGTTCGGCAACCTCCTGGTTCCTTCGGGAAGAGCGTAAAGGGTTCCCAAAAGGGCTTGGGGTTTTTTCGAGGGGGACCCGAAGGGAGTATCCGGAGAGGCGGTGGGACCGGTTCCCCGGGGAATTGCGTACCAGGGATACAGCTCCGGATAGCCTCCCTTGCTGAAGGTCCCCGCCATGAAAAAGGTGGCGTTCTCCGGAGCCTCGGAACGGTTCAAAATCCACCCGTCCCAGCGTTCCCGAACTCCCTTTCGCGTACAGTGGAGTACCAGATGGCGGTTTGTCAGCTCCCCCGAAACGGCGGCTCCCAAAAGGGTGCCGTAGACGTGATTTCTGGTGTCGTTTTTTCGGAACTGAAGGGTGCCGATCTCGCCGTTTCCGTTGATTTCCCACAATGTGGGGTAGGGAAGAGCCGGAAGTTTTTCCTGAGGAGCCTCTCCTTGGGTTTGGAGAAGAACCTCGGAAAAATCGATGCAACACACGCAGTCGTCCCGAATGCGTATGCCTTCGATGGTGCCGTTCAGAGGGAGATGCACCTGAATGCGGTTCTGCTGGCTACCTTCGGAGGAGGACACTGCCGAAACCGTATGAGCCAGGCTCCAGATTTCATTGCGAAGAATTTCGATAAATACCGTGCTTTTGCAGTCGTAGCCCTTTCCGGTGTCGAACAAGATTTCTGCGGAATGAACGTAAATCGGAGCGAAGGTATAGGTGTGTTCTCCGAAAAAACAGCAGCAATCCTTTTCGAGAGTGTCTCCTTCGGAGCAGGAAAGCCGGAAGACCTCGGCCTTTACCGCAAGAGCTGGAACAAGCGCGAAAAAAGAAAAGAGGAGCCCGAAAAAAAGAAAAATCCGGGAATTTTTTGTGACCGCCATGGAAATCTCTCCCTTCTTCCGTGGTCCGGTTCTTCTGTGAGAATTTTTCAATTTGCCGTAGCAGTATCATGATGCTTTTGGAGCAAATGTCAAGTTCCGGGAGGGAGGAATAAAAAATGAAATCTTTGAAAGAGCGCGGAAGCTTGGGGATCTTGAAGGTCTTTTTCGGAAAAATCCCGGAATATTTTATTCTTTTCGGAGTTTGTTCTTTTTTGTCTCCCCCGTTATAATCAAAGGGGTGGTTTTCTGGGGAAGTTATCGGATGTAGTGGAAGAGAGGAGTAACGGGGATGGCAAATTTTCGTGTTGCCTTTGTGGGAGGCGGCGAAGCGGCTCTTTCCATCATAAAGCATTTCGCGGAGCTGGGGGTACAGATAGCGGGGATTTGCGACATTAAAGAGGACGCTCCGGGAATTCTCTTTGCCCGGGAGCGAAGAATTCCGGTCTTCTCCAAGGTGGAGGACCTTTTGAAATGCTCCTGCAATCTCGTTGTCGAGGTGACCGGCCGGAAGGACGTGGCGGACCGGGTGGCCCAGCAGATTCCCGAGGGAATGGGGTTTCTGCGTTCCCAGGATGCCCGGTTTCTTTACGATATCATCAATCGGGAGGCGGAACATAAGGAAGTGGTTTTCCGTCAGGTGGAGCGGCTGGGAGTACTCCGTCAGGAAACCACCGAAACCATCCGAAAGATGCAGGAAAAATTCGAAACCGTGGTGGGCAGCAATAAAAGGGTTCTCGAAGTGCTTCATGCCATGCTTGCGGAAACCTCCAGCCTTCTGGAAGAAACCAAAAAAACCGACGAGATCGTGGGATCCATTCAGGGTATTGCCCGGCAGACCAAAATGCTGGGGCTGAACGCCGCCATTGAAGCCGCCCGGGCCGGCGATATGGGCAAGGGCTTTGCGGTGGTGGCGGATAACGTGCGTTCTCTGGCGGATGAAACCTCGGATTCCGTGCAAAAGGTCGGGAATGTGCTCATTCACATGGGCGAGGTGGTAAAGCGGCTTTCGGAGCCCATTCAGGAAATCGCCGATCAGGGAGAACAGCGGGTGGTGCTTATCGGAGAAATAGCGGACTCCATGGATGCGGTGGGAAAGCTTTTGGAAAAAACCTCCCAGATCGAAGAAGAACTCGAAAGTATCGGAGGCACGAGATAAACCGTTTTGTGGAGGAATATCCGTAAAAATACAAGAAATTTTGAAGGGGGGCGGCTTTTTCGGCCCTCCTTTCGTTTTTGAAGTGTCATGTATTTTTCAGAACAGTGAAATGATTCTTTCCGGTTGCCCCTCTCTGGAGGGGCTTCTTACCCTTTTCTTGTGTTTGACTAATAAAACACAAGGGGATATCCTCGAAAAGAGGCTCTCCTGGAGCGAAAGTTTTCGCCGGAGGAGCCATCTTTATGGAGGGGGTCGTTTCTATGTCCAAAGAGTTGCTGTTAGCCAGCGTGGGGTTGGCTTTTTTTATCGTGTGTCCGAGAATGGCGGGAATGGTGCACATCATTGCCAGGCATTCTCAGGTTTCCCTCATGACCGCGGCTTTTTTGGGAACCTGCATATCCGTGCCTCTCGTGCTGTGTATGGTGGCCCTTTTCGGGAGTTTCGGCGTGGGAGGTGCCCTTCTTTTCTGCGTTCTCACCGATCTGGGGGCCGCCTTTTTCATGAAGGATATCAGCTATCGAGCGGGAGTGGAAACCCTTGTGGTGGCACTCTTCGTCCTGGTGGGGGTGAAGGTGGCGCCTTTGATTTCGGGGCTGTTGTTCAGGTAGCTTGGGAGTTCGGAAATTTTTTTGCTACCGTCTATTTGTTCCGGTCTTCACAAAAAGCGTCGCTTGTGGTAGCATGAAAATGCGGTTTTGTTCTGGGAAGAATGGATTTTCCGGACTTCGAGGAAGAAACCGTACATATTCTATCTCATCCGGAGGGTTTTCCTGAGGGAAAGGAGGCATGCCGAAAGGGGAGAATTTCCTTTCCGTAGAGCTTCTTCTTTTTCCGGGGTTTCCTGACGGAAAAGGAGGAGTTTTTTTATGCGTTCTGCAGCGGTTCAGGAGTGGATAGATCGGGCCATCGCCCCGGAGGAGATCGAGCGCTATCTCGATTCCGGAAGGGATTTTATCGACGAAGAGCGGATCGAGCGGGAATTGGAGGAAGCCCGGAATCCGGACCCCAAGGAGATCCGGGACATTCTCGCCAAATCCAGGGAGATCGAAACCCTGGAGCCTCGAGAAACCGCGGCCCTTCTGAACGTGAAGGATCCGGAACTCTGGGAGGAGATGGGGCAGGTCGCGGGGGAGATCAAAAGAAAGGTTTACGATAACCGCATCGTCACCTTTGCTCCTCTCTACTGCTCCAATCTGTGCGTCAACAATTGCCTTTACTGCGGCTTCCGGGAGGGGAATTCCGAAGAGATTCGCCGGACACTCTCCATGGAAGAAATCCGAAAAGAGACGGAAGTGCTCACCTCTCTCGGGCACAAGCGGCTCATCGTGGTCTACGGGGAACACCCTCTTTCGGATGCCTCCTACATGGCCCGCTCCATCGAAACCATCTACTCCGTGCAGACCCGGGGACGCAAGGGTGTGGGACAGATCCGGCGGGTGAACGTGAATGCCGCCCCATTGAAGATCGAGGATTTCAAGCCCCTTCTCGACGTGGGCATCGGTACCTTTCAGGTCTTCCAGGAGACCTATCATCGGAAACGGTACGGAGAGCTGCATCCCGGAACGATCAAGGGTAACTATCGCTGGCGTCTCTACGCCATGCACCGGGCCATGGAGGCGGGAGTGGACGATGTGGGAATCGGAGCCCTCTTCGGACTCTACTCCTGGCCCTTCGAGGTGATGGGATTGGTCTATCACGCCCGGGAGCTGGAACGCCGTTTCGACGGCGTGGGGCCTCACACCATCTCCTTTCCCAGGCTCAATCCCTCCGGAGGTAACCAGCTCGCCTCGAACACCCCCTATCGGGTCTTCGACGAAGACCTCAAGAAGATCATCATCGTGCTGCGCCTCTCCGTACCCTATACGGGAATGATTCTCACCGCCCGGGAACCGGGACCCCTGCGTCGAAAGCTTCTTCCCTACGGCATTACCCAGACCGATGCTTCCACCTGTATCGGTATCGGAGGATATACCGAGGCCTTGGGGGATCAAAAGGAGGAAAAACAGCAATTTATTCTCGGGGATACCCGCTCTCTGGACGAGGTGATCCGGGAATATGCGGAGATGGGGCTCATCAGTTCCTTCTGTACTGCGGGATATCGCTGCGGTCGCACGGGAGATAAAATCATGGGGCTCCTCAAAAGCGGTCGGGAGGGAAAATTCTGCAAGCTCAACGCGGTTCTCACCTTTAGGGAGTGGTTGGACGACTATGCCAGCGAGGAAACCCGAAAGGCGGGAGAACGGGTGATCGCCCGGGAGTTGGCGGAAATTGGAGAGGATTCGGAGATTTGTAAAATGAATCTCCTCGGAGAATTCGGAAGTTTTTACGAAAGAATTTCCCGGGGAGAACGGGATTTGTATATTTGAGGCTCCTTCGGGGGTAGTCGAAGATACGGAAAATAGGGTAACGAAAAAGCGGAGTCTCCCTTTGCAGGGAATGCTCCGCTTTTTCGTTACCCTATTTTCGGAAAGAAAGGTTTTCAGGGTTTTTCGAAAATTCTTATTTCGATGCCCTTCCGGCATCGGAGAGTCCAGTTCCCTTCCGGAGGAGTTTGGAAATGGAGCAGATGCCCCGGAGGCAGGGCGAGGGCTTCTCCTTTCGAGGAGGAAAGGCTGCCGGAATTCCAGGGAAGGTACAGCAAAAGATGATTTCCCGAAAAGGTGAGGGGATATTCTCCCTCTTCGGAAAAGGTTCTCACCTCGGCGGTACAGCGATCCCGACGGGTCATGACGTTGAAATCCCGAATGTCTCCTTCCGTAAGAGTTGCCCGGGTTTTCCAGTCCCCCGAGAAATGGGCCAGATCCAGGGGGTTTTTCAATTGAAGAGAACCGTGATCTTCGAAGAGGAGGGTTATTCCCTTGCCCTCCAAAAGCAGGAGTACCCGATCGTACCCCGAAAAATCCGAAAAATCTCCGTTTTGGGTGACTCCCGCCATGCTGATGCGCCAAAGAAAATCCGTTTCTCCCGGGAAAGTGGCCGCATACAGTTCCGTGGTGCTCCCCTGGCCGTTTTTCCAGGGGCATATCCGAAAGGATTCGGGGCGGTAGAGCGAATATGAGGACATGTTCTTTCCTCCTTTGGTCGATTGTGGAAATGGTTGTCGCCACGGCCGAGCATACCAGGGTTTTGCGAGAGAAGGAACCTCCGGTGCCTGAAAAAGTTTTCCTTTTCCTTTCAGGATTGTCGAAGCGTGTAGGAGAGCATGGTGAGGAAAGGAGAAAATCCCAGTTTACCGTAGATGTACTGGGTATCGCGATTTGCCGCCGTGAGATAGCAGGTGTGAATGCCCTTGGAAAAACATGTTTCCACGATTCGGCTGATGAGAGCCGAAGCTATTCCCCGGCGGCGGTGTTCCTTTAGAGTGGTTACTCCGAGGATTTCCGTAATCCCCTCTAAAGGAGACGTGTGCATGCCCACGCTCGCCGGAAGATTTTTCCAGAAACATATACATCCTTTTCCCGTTCCCAGGATGTGCCGGAAATAGGAGATTTCCTCGGAGGATTTCGGTTCCGGGGAAAGAGAGGTGAATCCCTCTTCCTGTAACAGAAGAAACTGGCGTATCTCCTCATCCCGGGAGGTGCGGAGAATGTCGCTGAAGGATATCTCTTCCGGAGTAGAGGGAGCGAAAAAGGTGTGGGGAAAACAGACCATGCCCTGCTGTTCCTCCTCCAATCGGAAGCCCGTTTCCGTAAGAATTCGAGGGAGTGCCGGAGAGCTTTCCAGAACGAACTCCAAGCGGGGCACCCGTTTTCTTTTCAGGAAAAGATCTCTCATTTCGGTAATGGAGCTTTCCCATGCCGAGGGAACCACGTTTTCGGGAATGGCATAGTTGAAGAAGGGGAGATCCGTGACGGGATGGAAGCAGAGCGTAAAGCCCGGTATGCGTTCGCATTGATATTGTTTGGCCGCGCTTCTTTCGAGATACGTCTGAATATCTGCGGGAGTTATCATCCCTGAATATTCCTCCTTTGATCCGAAATGGTGGCTGTGGAAAAGAAAACCACGAGAGTGTCTTTTTTGGATAAGGTTATATTTTACCGATTATCCCCTCCTGAAGTTAAGAAAGCAAGGATTTTTCTTTTTTTCGATTATTTTCGATTTTTTAGAATCCTCCAAGCTCATTTGCGGTGTTTTTTTATACGGCGAAAAATTGGAAAAGCTTAATGTCGCCCGAGTGTCTACTCGAGAAAAGCCTGACATTTCGCGAGAATATTTTTCCTATATTTTTGCCTCTTGCATGGAGTGCGGGCAATTTGTGATATACTACATAACATTGTGGAGTTTTTTCGCGAAGGGAATGCAAAAAAGAGAAATACGAGAAATATCTTTCACGAAAAAGGCTTTTTTATTGGGATTACGAGCTTTTATAAGGGAAGTTCCGAAATTGTCGTAAATCTTCGTTCGCAATGGATTTTCGAGAAGTCTGAAGATTTTTCGAGCATAAAAGGGGTTTCCTGATGTTTCAAATAACCGCTTGTAAGGGGGTGGCATCGCTTCGGGAGAAGATCTTTTTTTCGGAATTCCTTTGTGAATTCAAGAATCAGCGTTGAAAATGCATGTTTGTGCGCCATGTCTTTCGTCCGAGGGGCGCGAAAATTTGAAGGGAGCGAGATTCGTGAAAAAAATGAGAAGTTCCTGCGTTTTTGTGGCACTGTTTGCGTGTGTTGCTATGTTCTGCGTGGCCGGTTTGGCTTCCGCTGCGGAGATTACGCTTAAGTTTGCGGGGCAGTCCCCGGCGGATCACCCTTGCACCAAGCTTATGGAAGAGATCGCCCAGGAGATCGCGGAGAAATCCGATGGTCGTATCGAGGTCAAAATTTATCCCGCGAGCCAGCTCGGGGACTATACCCTCATCTATGAAGAGCAGATCCGGGGCACCATGGATATGTCCTGCATGTCCGTGCCCAGCCAGTTCGATCCCCGGCTTGAGCTGCTCTACATCAACGGATACGTTCGGGGTTACAAGGACGTGGCCAAGGTTTTCTCCCCCGATGGTTGGCTCTTCAAGAAGATGGACGAATTGAACAGCCGTCTGGGCGTTAAGCTTCTCGGCTTCTATATCGAAGGCATGATCGGTACCGGCACCACCAAGCCCGCCGTGGAGCCCATCAATCCTGAAGTGAACAAGGAAGTGCTCGTTCGGGTGGCCAATATGGACGTGTACAAACTCGGTGCCGAGGCCATGGGTTATCAGACCGTCACCATTCCCTGGGCGGATGTCTACCAGTCCATGCAGACCGGTGTTTGCTCCGGCATGAACGGCTTCTCGGTGTCCGCGGCCTACACCATCCTCGGTGACGTGCTCAAGTACTGGTACATGACCAACTACTCCCTGGAGTGCCTCAACTACATGATCAGCGGCAAGGTGTGGAACGAACTGAGCGAAGCGGATCAGAAGATTGTCCAGGATGCGGTGAACAACGCTGCGGCCAAGAGCATCGTGAACGCCCAGAAGGAAGACGAGCGTTACATGGAACTCATGCGCCAGAAGGGCATCCAGGTTTTCACCTATACCGAAGAGGAACTTACTCCCATCGCCGAGGCTTGCGCCGGTACTTGGGTGAAGCTCGAGAAGAACATGGGCAAGGATCTTATCGACGAGTTCCGGAAGGAACTTGCTCCCAAATAAGGAGCATCCTTTCCCGATTTTCATGAAGTAGCGAAGGGAGAATCCCCGATACCTTTCTCGGGATTCTCCCCTTTTTTCGAAAGGGGCGTAACGTTATGGTTGACAATATGTGTTCCGGCCAGGCCGAAATGGAGCCCGTTTCAGCCAAGGTGCCGAAAAATCTCTTCGATAAGATCGTGATCCGCGGTTTTTCCCTCGTCTGTTTCAGCACCTCCATCATTCTGGCGGTTCTCATCAGCGCCGCCACCTTCGTGCGCTACGTGCTGCACGGGGACCTGTACGGATACGAAGAATGGGTGAAGCTTTTCGCCTTCTGGCTCTATTTTTCCGGAGCCGCCATCGGAGCCTTCAACGGCACCCACGTTTCCGCGGACCTGGTGCATTCCTACGTTCCCGAAGGGCTGTTCAAGCGCCTTCTCGTGGTTCTCAAGGGCGTTATCACTCTCGGGGTGACGCTGCTTTTCGTCTGGTACGGATACGATTTCTTCATGTTCGGTTTCATGGGTCCCCTGGGAACGGGAATCGCCCTGCCGAAAACCACCATCTGGCGTATTCCTCTCTGGACTTCCTATCTCGCCATCTTTCTGGGGCTCATCTTCATGGCCTTTTATTTCTTCCTGGACTTGCTGCGAAGCCTGAAGGCCCTTTTCGGAGGTAACCGCTCATGATTTACGTAGCTCTGCTCATTCTTCTGTCTACCCTGATGATAGGGGTTCCCGTGCCGGTAAGCTTCATGTCCTCCGCGGCATGGCTGATCTTCTTCGGTGGTCCCGACGGGGCGGGGTACGCCGCGAGCCAGCTTCTTCCCTACGGTTTTACCCAGATGAACTCGGTATCCCTCATCGCCATCGCCCTCTTCATTATGGCGGGGGGCATCATGGAGCGGGGAGGCATCGGGGAGAAACTCATCGACCTGGTGGACGTCTTCGTGGGACATCTTCGGGGAGGCTTGGGAATCGTGGGAACCATCTCCTGTGCGGTGTTCGGCTCCATTTCGGGAGCCGCCTGCGCCACCCTCTCCTGCATCGGTTCCATCATGTTTCCCCGGTTCCGCCGGGAGGGATATCCCCGGGGACATGCGGCGGCGCTTATGGCGAACGCCTCCCTTCTGGGACTTCTCATTCCTCCCAACGCCACCCTCATCATCTTCGCCTGGATCAGCGGACAGTCCGTGCTGGCCTGCTTCCTCTCCACGGTGGTGCCGGGAATCGTTACTACCATTCTCATCTGCCTCGTGAACATGTGGCTTCTCCGGAACAACAAGGATGTGCTGGTGGCACACAAGCGGAACGGGGCGGAGAAGTGGAAACTCTTCAAGGAGCGGGGGCGTCTCGCCATTCCTGCCCTCATGTTGCCGGTGATCGTGTTGGGGGGCATCTACGGGGGCATCATGACCACCACCGAGGCTTCCGCGGTGGCGGTGCTCTACGCCATTCCCGTGGGAATGTTCGTCTACAAGGGTTTGAATTTCCGGGGGCTCTTCGACGTGGTGGTGGAGTCCGCTGTAACCACCGGGGTTATCATGGTGATGCTCTACTCCGTTTCCATGCTGAGCCGGCTTTACATCCTGGAGGATCTTCCGGCCAAGATGCTGCACCTCTTCTACGCGGTGTCGGATAACCGGTGGATCATCCTCTTCATGATCAACGTGTTTCTTGTGGTTATGGGAATGCTCATGGACGACATCAGCGTGGTGGTGCTCACCACTCCGGTGCTCATGCCCATCATTATGGAACTCGGATTCAGCCCCATTCACTACGCCGCCATTCTGGGAGTGAATACCGGCCTGGGATGCATTACGCCACCCGCGGCACCGGTACTCTATCTCGGAGGGCGATTGGGAGGGGCTCCCATCAACGAGATGATGACTCCCGCTCTCTGGTTTATTCTGCTATGCTGGGGACCGGTGCTTCTCTTTACCGCCTATTGTCCCAAACTGGTGCTCTTTCTCCCCCACGTGATTCTCGGAGTGCCCTGGTAGAAAACGAAATTTCCGGAAATCCGGAAAGCTCCGGATTTCCGAAAGCGAAAGGAATGA
The DNA here is from genome assembly GCA_963666395.2 of uncultured Aminiphilus sp. Taxonomy (GTDB): domain Bacteria; phylum Synergistota; class Synergistia; order Synergistales; family Aminiphilaceae; genus DAIPKP01. The sequence continues at coordinate 2,606,790 of CAXXQU010000001.1, read as the reverse complement.
GTTTCCATGCAGTTCTATCGTAACCTCTTCGCCCTTCTCTGTTTTCTCTTCTTCGCCTTCGCCCTGGGAACGGGATCTCCCTATGCCTATTGGGGAGCCCTCATGTGCGGTTGCCTCTCCCGGGGGGCGGTGAAGAAGAAATGGCCCGATCCTCCCTTTGCGAAAAAACTTCAGGCCTGGATGGAGGGGTTGCCCTTTCTGGCGGAGCCTTCGAGAACCCCCGACGGGTTCGATCCGCTCGAGAGACGGGAACTGTAGAGGCCGTTCCTTGACGCGAAATCAATAGAGGCCTTCGGTGACGAGAGAATCTTTCTTTCGTTACCGAAGGCTTTTTTGTATTTTTTCGCAGAGGGGCGCTCTGGGAGATTAAGAATCACAGGATTGCAGAGCGGTTTTACAAAAGAATGTGTCCCGATTGCTGTCAGAAGGCTCTCCACGACGCAAAGCTGTATCCGCCGACCATCAAATCACTGCCGGGCATAACTCCGGCTCTGCACTCACTCAATGCCATCTGTCAACGAAAACCGCTCTAGAGCAAAGCTCTCACGGCCTCAAGTAACCGGTCTACCTCTTCGGCAGTGTTGTAGAGGGAAATTCCTATCCGGGTAACTCCGCCTCTTTCCAGGAGCCCCAGAATTTCGATGGGCCGGATGCCGTAGAAGTGGCCGTCCCAGGCACAGATGCCCTTTTTCCCCAGTTCCGTGCAGATCTCTACGGGGTCCTTTCCCTCCAGGGTGAAGGAGACCGTGGGAGCCCGGCGGGGAGAGTCGAAGGAGGGACCTACGATGTCGATGCCCTTCATGCTTTTAAGATTGGCGTAAACCTTTTTGGCGAGGCTGTGTTCATATTCGAAAATGGTTTCCATTCCCGAAACGATGCGTTCCCGCAGGGTTTCTCCGGAGCCGAAGGAGGCGATGTAGTGTACCGCCGCCGCAGTGCCCGCGATGCCCTCGGTGTTGGGAGTGCCCGTCTCGATGCAGTAGGGAGCGTGCTGATGGGTTGTGCGGAGCCGGAAGGCGGGAAGTCGGTCCAGGAGTCCTTCCTTGGCATAAAGAACTCCCACGTGGGGGCCGTAGAACTTGTAGGCCGAGCAGAGCAGAAAATCCACTCCCCAGGCTGTGACGTCCAGGGGAAAGTGGGGAGCGTAGTGCACCGCGTCCACCAGGAGCCAGGCTCCGCTCCGATAGGTGAGTTCCCGAGCCCGGGGGATGTCGTTTACCGTGCCCGTCACGTTGGAGGAGCACCCCATAGCCACCAGTCGGGTATTTTCGTTGAGCTTGGATTCGAAATCCTCATAATCCAGGGTGAAGTCCTTTTTCAGGGCGATCTCCCGAACGATCATGCCTTCCTCCCGGAGGGCCAGCCAGGGACCTCGATTGGCCTCGTGATCGAGCTGGGTGACGAGGATTTCGTCTCCGGGCCGGAGATACTTCCCTATGGCCCGGCTGAGAGCGTAGTTCAGGGTGGTCATGTTGGCTCCGAAGGAGATGTTCTCGGGCCCCGGAGCGCCCAGAAAGGCGGCCATGGTCCTGCGGGCGTCCCGAACCATGGCGTCGGTCTCGTTGGTGGTGACGAAAAAGCCGTGTTCATTGGCGTTACTTTGGCTGAGATAGTTCACCATGGCTTCCATGACCTGCCGGGGCATCTGGGTGCCTCCGGGGCCGTCGAAATAGGCCAGGGGGTACCCCTGGAAGGTTCGTTCCAGGGAGGGGAAATCCCTTCGTCGCGTTTCGAAATCCTTGGCATGCATAATGAAAAAGGCTCCTTTCGTTTTCCGGATCCTGCCGGGATTGGAGGCGAACATCGAGAGAAGTTGCATTATTGTATTCACTATACACCCCGAAGGGATTTTCGAGAAGAGAGAAAGGAATGAGAGAAGGCCCCTTCCGGAGGGAAAGGGGCCTTCTTGCAGTGCCGGGAATTACGATACTTCGGTTATTCCGGTACGTTTTGGGTTTTTTAGGAAACGAAGATTCCCGCTCCGGGACCCAGGGGAAGGTTGAGGAAGTACCAGCCCGCGAGCAGAAGGATCCAGACCGCCAGGAAGAAGAGGGAAAGGGGAATGCCCCGGGCAACGATGGTGCCGATTCCGGCGTCCTTGTCGTACTTGGCGGCGAAGCCCAGCAGAATGGGGAAGTAGGGCATCATGGGAGTGATGGAGTTGGTGCAGGAATCCCCGATACGGTAGAGAAGCTGGGCGAGCTGGGGGGTGTAGCCCAGATAGTAGAGCATGGGAATGATCACGGGAGCCATGAAGGCCCACTTGGTGGAACCGCTGGTGATGAAGAGGTTTACGAAGGTGGAGAAGAGAATGATCATCACCAGGAGGCCGAATCCCGTAAAGCCCGCGTTCTTCAAAGCGTCCGCGAGCTTTACCGCCATGACGAGGGCCATGTTGGATTTGGAGAAGGCCGCGATGAAGTTGGCGATGGGAAGGATCAGCACGATGTAGCTCGCCATGCTGCCCACTCCGGTGACCATGGCGCTGATGAGCTCCTTGGAAGTGTTGATGGTTCCCGCTTTTTTACCGTAGATGATGCCCACCAGGATGAAATAGAGAAGAAGAATGGGAACAAGCCCCTGAATGAAGGGAGAGGGAATGAGCACGTCCTTTACGGGATCCCGAAGGATGCTGCCGGGAACGAAGGCGTAGCCGATGAGGCCGATCCAGTACACCGCGGTGAAGAGCATGGCGAGCCGGAAGGCTTTGCGTTCCTTTTCGGAAAGTTCGAAGCTCTCTCCTCCGTGCTGCATTTCCGAAGCCGCTTCACAGTGCTCGAACTTCTCGTCCCACTCGCCGAAGGCGGGCATGAGGAACTTGCTGACGAAGATCGAGGCCAGAGCGGAGATCACGAAGGTGGAGACGATCATGAAGAAGTAGTTCGCCGTGGGATAGACTTCGGCGCCGGGTTTGACGATCTGGTAGGCGGTGGTGGAAATTCCCGCCAGCAGAAGGTCCGTACCGGCGATGAAGAGGTTGGCGGTAAAGCCCGCGCAGACCGCTCCGTATCCCACCACGAGGCCGAAGATGGGGTTTTTCCGCATGGAGAAGAAGAGGGCTCCCGTAAGAGGGGGCACGATCACGATGGCCGCGTCCGAGGCGAGGTTGCCGCAGATTCCGAAGAGGAAAACCGCGAAGATGAGGAATCTTTCGGGCACCCGGGAGATGTTCTTCATGAGGCTTTCCAGGAATCCGGATTTCGTGGTCACTCCGAGGCCGATCATCATTGTCAGTACCAGTCCCAGAGGAGGGAAGCCCGCGAAGTTCTTGACCATGCTCTTCACGGACCAGTCGAAGCCTTCGTGGGAAAGGAGGTTCATGATGGACACCGTGGTGTCCGTACCGGGCTTCGTTACGGTAACCCCTTCGAAGAACGCGGAAAGGGCCAGTACGAGAACCCAAAGGCCCATAAAGAGCCAGAAGGGATGGGGAAGCTTGTTTCCCGCGATTTCGATGCCGTTGATAATTTTAATGAGAATGCCTTGCTTCTTTTTGTTCTCTTGTGCCATGGGAATCCTCCTGAAATTGTTATTGAAATCCAGCGATTTCGCGGAGAGTGCCTTCGAGAAGCTTCAGGGCGATGAGCATGGAATTTTCGTCGAAGTCGAAATGATCGTTGTGGTGCCCCGCCGCTATATTCGAGCCTATCGCCATATAGGTTGCACTGCCGCCCCGCCGCTGCACGCGGTTCATCATCCATGTGGCATCGTCACTGCCGGTCATATCCACGATTCGTTTGACTTCCTTCACCTCCTCCATTCGGGAAGCCACTCGGGATACCAGCTCCATAAGGGAGTCGTCGCTGGTGGAGGTAACGGCTTCCCCCATTTTTTTGATGTTCCATTCCAGGTCGTACATCTCCGCGGCGGACCGGATGACCCTTTCCGCCCGGCGGTACACGTAATCCGCGATGTCGTTGGTCTCTCCCCGGGTTTCCACCTTCAGAAAAGCCCTGGGAGCGATAACATTGCGCCCTTCCCCTGCCTGGAGAACTCCCACGTTCAACCGGGTGAGTCCGTCGGAGTGAGGAGCGATGGCGTGAAGGTTCAGGGCGGCGGTGGCTGCGGCGAGAAGGGCGTTCTTTCCCTTGTGGGGTTCCCCTCCCGCATGGGCTCCCTTGCCCTGATAGGTAACGTCGAACTTGGTGGTGCAGAGAAATCCCCGGGTTCCCACCGCCACGGTTCCCGAGGGAACTCCGATACCCAGATGAAGGGCGAGAAAATAATCCACCTCGTCGAGAAGGCCCTTCTCGGTCATGGCGTATCCTCCCCGAACTCCTTCTTCCGCGGGTTGGAAGATAAGATGGAAGGTCCCCTTAAGGCGGTCTTTCTCCGCCATGAGCCTCTCCGCCAGCACCAGGCCGATGGCGGTATGGCCGTCGTGCCCACAGGAGTGCATGCATCCGGGATTGCGGGAGGCGAAGCCTTCCCGGGCGGGACGATGCCCCTCTTCGGCGGCTTCGGTGGTTTCCACGCAGTCGATATCGAACCGCAGGGCCACCACGGGGCCGGGACGTTCCGTATCCAGTGTGGCCAGGGCTCCGGTATAGCCCTGCATCCGCTCGATCCACGCGGGGGATGCCCCCCGGTCCAGGGCCCGCCGAAGGTGATCCTCGATGTTTTCGGGGCGTCCCATGACGGCCTCTTTTTGAATAACCTCGCTTCCCACGGATACGGAATAGCCCAGCTTTTCCAAAGCCTCCGCCACGTAGGCGGTGGTCCAGAATTCGGTCCATCCCGCTTCGGGATAGGCGTGAAGCTCTCTTCGAATCGCAATCAGCTTGTCTAAGGCATCGTTTCGTTGCATTGTTTTTCCTCCCCCTATCTTGTGCGGCTCTTCGATGGCGTCGTCAGGCTTGCAGCAGCTCCAGGGCTCCCGAAACCAGAAAACATACTCCCAGGGGAAGCGCCTTCTGATCCGGCAGGAATTTCGCGTTGTGAATGGGGGGCATCTCCTCCAGGGATATTTCTTCGGGGCAACATCCCAGCCAGGCGAAGGCGGCGGGCACTTTTTCGGCGAAGAAGGCGAAATCCTCTCCTCCCGGGTGGACCGGAAGCCCCGTGAGAAGGTTTTCCTCTCCCAGAAGAGCTATGACCGCCTTCTGGGCTTTTGCGGTAACCTCGGGGTCGTTCATGGTGGAGGGATAGCCGTAGCGGTAGTCCACGTCGCAGGATGCTCCCAGGGCCTCGCAGGCATATCGGGCGGTGCGGTGGATCTTTTCGTTCATGGTCTTCCGCACCTCCGGAGCGAAGGTTCGCACGGTGCCGTCGTATTCCACCTTATCCGCCACGATGTTGTACCGATCTCCTCCGGAAACCGTTCCCAGGGTGAGAACCGCCGCATCGTTGGCGCTCACGCTGCGGGAAACGATGGTCTGGAGGGCCATCACCATGGAGGCTCCCGCCACCACCGCATCCACTCCGAACTGGGGCATGGAGGCGTGGGAAGCGGTGCCGTGAACGGTGATCTTCAGGCGATCCGAAGCGGCGGAAACGGCTCCCGTCTGAAGACCTATGGTACCGGTTTTCAGGGTGGGCCATACGTGAAGTCCCAGCATGGCGTCGATTTTGGGATCTTCCAGAACGCCCTCGGCGATCATGTAGGGAGCGCCCCCCGTGGGGGAGCATTCCTCGGAGGGCTGAAAGACGAAAACCACGGTTCCCTCCAGGCGATCCTTCAGTTCCGAAAGAACGTGGGCCGCTCCGAGAAGCATGGCGGTGTGGGTGTCGTGCCCGCAGGCGTGCATAACCCCTTCTACCTCGGATTTCCAGGGTACCTCGGTCTGTTCCGTTATAGAGAGGGCGTCCATGTCCGCCCGCAGCCCCACCACCCGGCCGGGTTTACAACCCTGCAGAATGCCCACCACACCGTGACCTCCCACGGAAGTGCGCACCTCCAGCCCCAGCTTTTGCAAAACCTGAGCTACCAGGGCGGCGGTTTTCTCTTCGTGGTAGCCCAGTTCCGGCTGGCGGTGAATGGCTTCGCGATAGCCGAAATAGGCATTCCGACAGGTTTTTTCGAGATTTTTCACTATATCAATCATTCTGTTGGTTTCTCCTTTTTTTACGGTCGCAACGATAACAGTTCGAACCGCAACTGTCTATAATGCAGAATTATAGTAGATATCTGAATCGAAAGTCAAATTTTAAATTTACTTCTGATTTTTTAATCGCATATGTATGCATTCGTGGGGAGGAGGATTTTGCGAAAATTCCGGAGGGAAATTAGCGTTTTTTATGGAGTTCCGTGAGATGTGACGAGTAGTAGTGCAAGGGGATTCTCTCCCGCGGGAGAATCCCCTTTGATAGATCTGAAAAGAGGGTAAAAGGCGTTCTTTCATTGGGGGCAGTATGCGGGTATGTAGAGTTTTATGTTTTTAGCTCGATACGGGGGCCGGGACGGGCAGTCTCCTGCAGGAAAGGTAGAGAATTATCATTCCCAAAGGAATCACAAGACCCTCCACAAGGGGGATTGTGTACCAGACGGCCTGTAACCCGAAAATCATTGGCAGAAGGAGCATCATGGGGATAAAAAGTATGATTTGCCGGAGCAGTACCAAAGATCCCGCAATCTTTCCATGTCCGATGGATTGAAAAAATGTTACTGTCATTACCATTGCTCCGTAGAGCGGAAATACCGAATAGAAGATTCTAAAGTTTGTTACCCCTGATGTTACGATTTCTCGATTCCTGATAAAAAGTCCGAGGATGGGTTCCGGGAACAGCATAACGGGAATCCAGAAAATCAGGGCTAGGGCTGTGACTCCTAGCAGGAAAACCCGAATAACCTTTTGTACTCGGTCATAAGCTTTTGCTCCGTAGTTGGTTCCTATTACCGGTTGCAATCCTTGAGCCATACCCCACAGGGGAATAAACGAGAATGCTTGGATTCGCAAGGTGGCCCCCATCAGGATACCCTGTACGTCTCCTCCGTAGTGAAAGGCCATACGATAGAGCAATGTCTGTTGAACCAATGTGAGTACCTGAAACATCATGGCGGAAATCCCCACCGATAGTACCGCCTTTTCGATTTTTTTCTCGATGCGCAGGCGGCCGATTCGAACGACTTCGCTTTTCTTTTTGAAATAGTAAAGCGTAAATCCCGCAGTAATCAATTGAGAAAACACCGTGGCCACGGCTGCTCCTTCGATACCCCTTGATCCGAAAGCCAAAATCATGATGGGATCCAGGAGGATATTTAAAATTGCACCAATGATCATGATTCCCATGGCGATGTGCATCCGTCCCTCACCCCGTAGAACCATGTTGGCACTCTGGGCGAAGTTGACGAAAAACGATCCCAGGAGGACTACCCGAAGATATCGCACCGCAAGATCCAGAATTTCTCCCGAGGCTCCGCTGAGACTTAAAAGTGGTTTCGCAAAGACTGTTCCCAAAACCATTATGACCATGGAGAATAAAAGAACATTGACGATGAGGTTGCCCATGATTCCATCCACGGTATCCTTGTCCTTCTGGCCGATAGCGCGAGATAGCACGGATGCGGAACCAATGCCGATCAGAGTAGCTACCCCACTGTTACAGAATGTCCAAGGATAGGCGATGGATACCGCCGCCATAGCTTCCTTTCCGATCATTTGGCCTGCAAAGACTCCATCCATAAAAGAATAGAGCGCGATGATAACCATTCCCACGATAGCGGGTATGCAGAGTTGGAACATCAACCTGAAAGGCGATTGCGTCAGAAGTGTTTCTCGTTTATCCATGTTTCCCCTCTCAAATTCAATGAATTTTTCATAATTGAAAGGTATTCTTTTTAAAGTGCCAGGCTCCATCCGGCGGATTGCTGCTGGATGTTCCAGAGTCCCGCATAACGCCCTTGCTGCCGGAGAAGTTCCTCGTGGCATCCCTGCTCCAAAACGCATCCTTTTTCCAGCACCACGATGTTATCTGCCCGGCGGATGGTTTTGAGCCGATGGGCTACCACCACTACGGTACGTCCCGCAATGAGAGAGTCGATGGCACGCTGTACTTCCAGTTCGTTTTCCGGATCCAGAGAGGCCGTGGCTTCGTCCAGAAGCACCACCGGAGCGTTTTTGAGAAAGGCCCGGGCGATGGAGATGCGCTGCTTTTCGCCCCCCGAAAGAGTGCATCCTCCCTCTCCCACCAGAGTGTCGTACCCCCGAGGGAGTTTTTCGATGAACTCGTGGCAGCATGCCTTGCGGGCGGCCTCCCGGACCTCTTCGGGAGTGGCACCCTCCCGGCCGAAGCGGATATTGTTCTCCAGGGTATCCTGAAAGAGGTAGACCTCCTGAAAAACCATGGAAATTTTCTGAAGTAGTTTCTCCGGCTCCATTTGCTGGATGTCCTGGCCTCCCAAAAGAATTTTTCCCTTCTGGGGGTCGTAGAATCGGGGAATCAGCTTGAGCAGGGTGCTCTTGCCGCTTCCCGAGGGGCCCACCAGAGCTGTGAGGGATCCTTGAGGAATGTGCAGGGAAACGTTATGCAGCGCCGGGGCGTTGTTATAGCTGAAAGAAAGGTTCTCGAAGGTGATGTCGCTTTTCTGGGGAGGTTCCTTGACTCCCGTCATGAGGGGTTCCGATTCCAGGGCGAGGATGCGCTCTCCCGCAAGCTCGAAGTACCGGAGAAGGGCGAAGCTGATGAGGGCCGACGTGAGGGGATCGAAGATCCGGGATCCCACGATGAGAAAGGTGACGAATATGAAAGGGTCCAGGCGTCCTCCCAGAAGAAGATAGCTTCCCACGAGGATGGCCACGGTGAGCCCCGTGCGGATGCAGGCTATGGCGGGAAGTACCATGGCTCCTCCCAGGCCTTCGATGCGAATGCTCTCCTTCATGAATCTGTAAAAGGCCTTCTGAAGACGCTCGAACCGGGACCCCACCAGATTGTAGGCCTTTACCACCCGGATGCCGTTGAGATACTCCTGAAGACGGTTGCCCGCGTCGATTTTCGCCTTCATGTGCCGGTGCCCGAGAAGCTTCATGATGCCTCCGGTGCCCGCGAGAATGGCGATGCCCAGAGGAAGGGGAAGAAACATGGCCAGGGCCATGCGCCAGTCCACGAAGGAAAGCCCCAGCACCGCCAGAAGAGGAGCCACCAGGGCTCCCGCCATCTGGGGAGCCACGTGGGAGATTCCCTGTTCGAGAAGGGCGAAATCCCCCATCATCATATTTGCGAGATCCCCGGGGTCCCGGCCCATAAGGAAACCCAGAGGAAGCTTGCGCAGGTGTTCCGCCAGCCGGATGCGCCCTTCCGCGGCCACTTCGTAGGCTCCCCGGTAGCATGCCCGATAGGCGGGGAGTTCTCCCAGGAAAATGACGACCATATAGGCTATCAGAGCGGCGCAGACCCACCAGAGCCCCCGGATATCCAGAGTTCCTCCGGGTTGGGAAAACCCCTGAAAGATGAGGTAGACTCCCCGAAGCACGAGCCCGAAGGGCAGGATGTTGAGCAGATTGGAAACCACCGTGAGGAGAAAGGGTTTCAAAAGCTTTCGTGGATTTCCCGCAGTGATGTTGTTAAGGAATTTCATGCTACTGCCTCTCCTTTCCGGAAAGCCCAGGCGGCGGTGTCGCTGTAGACCTCCCACATTTTTGCGTACAGCCCTTTTCGGGCGAGAAGGTTTTCGTGATTTCCTTCCTCCGCCACTCTTCCCTCGGAGAGCACCACGATGTTTCGGGCCTCCCGGATGGAGTGGAGCCGGTGGGCGATGACGATCACCGTTTTGTTGCGAATCAGCTCCCGAAGAGCCTGCTGCATGAAATGTTCGTTCTCGGGGTCCGCATAGGCCGTGGCCTCGTCGAGCACGAGTATGGGGGCGTTTTTCAAAATTGCCCGGGCCACGGAAACCCGCTGTTCCTCTCCTCCGGAAAGGTAGACTCCTCCCTCGCCGATGAGGGTGTCGTATCCGTGAGGAAGCCGGGAGATGAACTCGTGGCACTGGGCTGCCCGGGCGGCGGCGTGGATTTCCTCCTTCGAGGCTTCGGGGCGCCCCACCCGGATGTTTTCGTAAAGGCTGTCGTAGAAGAGAAAGGTGTCCTGAAAAACGAAGGATACCGTGTCCATGAGGTCCTCGGTGGACATGTCCCGGATATCCACGCCGCCGATGCGGATGGCCCCTCGATCCACGTCCCAGAACCGGGGGATCAGATTGGCCGCGGTGGATTTGCCGGATCCCGAGGGACCCACCAGGGCGGTAATGGCCCCCTGAGGAGCTTCGAAGGAAACCTTCGAAAGGGCGGGAATCCTGCCGGAGGATTCCGGAGCGTCGTAGGAGAAGCAGACGTTGTCGAAGGTGATCTCGTAGGAGGCTGGCTTGCGGGGAGAGGAGGGTTCTTTCACCGGAGGTTCCTGCAGAATCGCGTCGATCCGGAATACCCCCTCCTGAATATCCTTGAGCGTGGCCGCGAGATACATGATTTTGTAAAGCGGCGCCGAGGCTCCGGGAGCCATGATAATGAAGAAGAGCACCGTGAGTCCCAGGGAGGTGTTTTGAGGATTCCGGCTCAGCAGCAGGACCCCCACGGGAAGAACGAAGGTGATGGAGGAGGCGAGAACGGTTCGGAACAGCACGAAACCATTCTGGAACTGATCGCTGAACTTCGTTACCATGGCGCTGTAATCTAGGATGTCATCGTAGAATTTGCGGAAGGAAAAGACCGTGCGGCCGAAAATTTTTACCGCCGGCATACCTCGAACGTACTGGATGGCGGAAGCGTTGATCCGTTCCAGGGAATCGTAGTAGGCCTTCATCATGGTCTTGCCTCGGGGGCCGTACATCATGGAGGCCTGGAGGGCGAATCCCAGAATCACCGCTCCCAGGGAGGCGAAGGTCATCCAGAAATTCATGGAGAACATGATGAAGAACATGATGATCACCGTGGCCACCACGTTTACGAAATCCGGTATCTGGTGGGCGATGAAGAGTTCGATCTTCTCCACGTTCTGCTCCAGGGTCTTTTTGATGGCTCCGGTGGAGGTGGAGGTGAGATAGCCCAGATGAAGCTTGCCGATGTGGTCGATCAGGCGGAGCCGGAGGCCGTAGAGAATACGGAAGGCCGCCACGTGGGAAGCCATGGTACTGATGTAAAGAAAAAACATACCCCCGCCGAGACTGAAAAGGATATAGGCCCCCCAGCGAAGGAGCACCGTGTTATCCATGCTCTGGAGGTTGCTCCAATGCTCCAGCAGTTCCGCGAGAATGAAATAGGCTCCCGCATAGGGCACCAGAAAAAAGGCGGCACTGATTACCGCGAGAAATCCCGAAAGCAGAAGAAGCCCCTTTCTCTCTCCCGCGATTTCGAGAAGCCGCGAGATCCCTTGCTTCTTTTTCATGAAATACGCTCCTTTCAAAAGCCTTTCCGCGCTTCGATAAATGTGACGGGTCCGTGAATTTCGTTTTCCATACTTTCCAGAAGCCGACTCTGTACGGAGGAAAATCCAGCTCGAAGAGCGTGTTCCTGCAAAGCCCCCTCTTCCGCCACCATGTCCATACCTTGAAGAAATATTCCGGTCCAGCTGAGAACTGCCGAAACGGGAGAGGTTTTATCCGCAGCCAATTCGGTGGTGGTAATGGCCAGAATTCCCCCCGGTACAAGGGCCTGATGAAGCCGGTTCATGATGTCCTGAAGCTTTTCCCGTTCCATTCCCAGAGAAAAGTTGGCCATAATGCAATCGTAGGGGCCCTCCAGAGAATCCGTCGTAAAGTCTCCCTCCAGAGTCGTTACCCGATCTTCCATACCGTATTCCTGGATAACCTGCCGGGCCACTTCGCAAATTCCGGGGCGATCGAAAAGAACGCATTGCATGGAAGGATGTCGGGCGGTAACGGCGATGCCCATGATGCCGGGGCCGGATCCCAGATCCAGGATTTTGGTAAAGGAGGGGAATTCCGGAAGAGAGGCCAGGGTTTCCGCAATTTTCTGGGCCCGGCCGCAACGACTGTAATTCAGGCTGGCCTCGGCTCCTTTTGTCCATTGCTTCGGTTCCGTAACGTCCCGGATAGTTTGAGGGCCCTCCCGGAGCAATTTTTCGAGACCTCCATGAAAAAGCGGTTCGTTCCAGGAGGACATGAAGAGTAAGGAGGGGGAGAGGAAGGTATCCTTTCCTGACGTAAAGAAGGTTTCTCCCAGGGCACTATTCTGAAAGCGATCCTGATTTTTTGAAAGGCATCCCAGGGCGGTGAGAGCGTTGAGGAAATGTCCCGTATTTTTTTCGTGAAGCCCGATTTTCTTGGCCATCTCTTGGGAGGTCCTAGGCGTTGTGAGATGATCGAAAATGTTCATTTTCATGGCGGTGCGAAGCAATTCCCAGCGCAGGGCATCGTAGGAAAGTCTGTAGAAAGAAACGTATCCGTCATTCGGGGAGGGAAGATTCTTTTTCAATGCCAACACCTCTTTTTCATAATTTTAAAAGGCTTCGTTGCATAGAGTATGTGATGAATTTTTTTGCAATGCCGAAACATGCAAAATAACATACATTCATTCGAAGAGATTTTGGTTCATACCTCTTGAAAAAACCGGCTTCCTTCGGGAGCTTGTAATGGCTCTTTTCGTTTATCCTTTCAGGGACGGAAGAAAGCCCCGGGAGACGAAGGCCAGGAAATATTCCAGAAACTCCTCGTCCTCGATAAAGGGATAGTGTTCCTGTTCCATGATGTCCTTGAAATGTTCGTGGTATTCCCACCAGATATGAATGGCTCCGCAAAGAATGGCCATGAGGGCTGCGGGAGGGATGTCCTTTCGGATGATTCCCTCCTCCTGAGCCCGTACCAGGGTGGAATAATATCGGTGATGCAGCCTTTCCTCTCCCGACCAGGGAGCCGTATCCCCTTCCAGGAGAGCCCAGTTGGAAAGACGTACGAGGGTAGGGTTGTCACGATAAAAATTGAAAAGGGCCCGAATAAGCTCTTCGAGGGGCTCCAGTCCCTTTTCCTGCACAGGAGGAAAATCCTTCTCGGAATGCGGATGCCGCTTTACGATGGAAGCCTTTACGGCTTCATACAGTTCTTTTTTACTGTGAAAGTGAAAAAGGATGAGAGGCCCGGAGCATCCGCTTTTTTCGGAGATCTTTCGTATGGTGGTTCCCGCAAAGCCCTTTTGGGCGAAAAGTTGTTCCGCCACGGAGAGAATTTTTTGCTTCGTGGTTTCCGCATCTCTGGTTTTATTCGTTTCTTCCATGAAAACCTCCTCCGATAGTTTTATAGATAAAACTTACTGTGTGATAAGTTATACCAATAGAACCTTTTTGTCAAGCTCGGAAACGCTTTTGCTCTTCCGGCTTTTTTGCAGTGTAGAAGGTGGAAAAAGAGGAACGATTGGACTATGTCGGAGTGAAGAGAACACAAAAGAGGGGCCCCTTTGGGGCCCCTCTTGGAAATGCAGTAACAGGAAAAATGGAGGAAAATTCCGGTTTACTCCGAAAGAAGCTCCTCGCTCTCCTGAAGTACGATACCCTCCTTGGCAAGTTCCTCCAGGGCGGGATCGTAGATCTCCGGCAATACCGGAGCGTGAATTCCTTTGGTTGTAATGGCTCCCTCCAGAAAAAGTTTTGCGCAGACTGCGGGAGGAAGCCCCGTGGTGCGGGCGATGGCGGAATCTCCTCCGGGAGTTCCGTAATCCACCAGAAGGGAACGGTGACAAATGCGTTTCTTCTCTTCCGGATAGTGCGCGATAAACTCGTCCTGAAGCACGATAAGGTCCCGTTCTTCCGGACCGAAGACGAACTTCTTGTCGTAGAGATAGCTGAGAATGTCCCGGGGAGAACCCTTGGAAAAGGGAAGAGATTTTTCGTCCAGAAGCCCCAGCCACTGAAACCGCAGGAAGATGGCGGAGTAGACGGGAATGTCCAGACGGTTGCAAAGGGCGCTTTCCAGGTTTTCGTCCTTTCGGGCCCGGATCTGGCGTTTCAGGAAGGAGGCGAAGGTCATGCCCTGGAGATCCTGGGGAGTTTCGTCGAAAAGGTCGATTTCGTTCATCTTGGCGATGGTTTCGCACCATCCGGGATACCGAAGGGTTCCCCGGAAAATGCTTTTCGCCTCGGGAATATCGTAGGCCGTGAGGTAGGGGAGGGAATCCGCATTGGCGTAAACCTCGAAGGTTCCGAGATTTTCGAAGTCCTCCAGGCTCGGATGCCTGTAGGTCTCTCCGTGGGGCCAGGAAATCTCCATGCCTTCTTTCAGAATCCGGGCGGAACGTTTGCTGGCGCCGATAAGGCTACCCGGAGCCCAGGAAAGTTTGTATCCCCAGGGGTTCGTGTTGGCTTCGTGAGAGGGGAGGGCTCCGCAGACGGAGCGGAAACTCTCCACGGTTCCCTTTCGCTGCCGGATGGCTCGAACGTGCTTTGCCGCGGACATGTGGTCGATGCCGGGATCGAGACCGAGTTCGCAGAGAAAGGTAAGCCCTTTATCCTCCACCTTCTTTCCGAGTTTCCGGATCTCCTCGGTGATGTAGGAGAGGTTGATCATGGAAACTTCCTTTTCGAGGCAGAGGTGTGCCATGGGTTCCAGGAAGGGCCGGGGGAGAAGGTTCATCACCAGGTCGGGGCGGATCTGGTCGATAAGATTTCCCGCGCTTTCCGCATTGCCGATAATTCCCTTGCCCCGGGGATGGCCTTGGAGAACCCTGTCGAGATTCTTCTGATCCACGTCCACCACGGTAACTTCGTAGTTGTCCTGTTTCAGAAGATACTGAACGCATGGCCGGGCTACCCGGCCGGCTCCGAATACGAGAATCTGGCGCATAACTGAAGATCACCTTCTTGAAAGAGTGCGGGGACCGGGAGCGGCATCCGCTCCCGGAAATCTCCCCGAAAAGAGAACGATAGTGTAGATCTTTGAGCTTTTGAGGAGGGAGGCCTTACAGGGCTTCCATCTCTTCCGTAGTGTAATCGTGGAGCCGGTTGCCCCAGATCTTACCGAAAATCACGAGGAACACCAATACCAGCCCCACCGCCACGCCGAGTACCGCCGGAGTATTGTAGTATCCCGTTACCACGTAGGCAATGAAGCTCGCCAGGGCCACCGTGAGGGCGTAGGGAATCTGGGTGCGCACGTGATCCAGGTGATCGCAGGAGGCCCCGATGGAGGAAAGCAGGGTGGTGTCCGAAATGGGGGAGCAGTGATCTCCGAAAAGGCCTCCGCTCAAGACCGCTCCGATGGTGGCCAGCATGGGTGCATCCAGGCCGTGAGCCATGGGAACCGCCAGGGGCATGAGAATGGCGAAGGTTCCCCAGGAGGAGCCCGTGGCGAAGCTGATCAAACCGCCGATGCAGAAGATAAGGGCGGGCACCATGGTGGCGGGAAGGTTTCCCTTGGCGAGGCTCACGATGTAGGCGGCGGTGCCCACTTTTTTGCAGACCGCTCCGAGGGCCCAGGCGAGAACCAGGATCATGAGGATGAACACCACGTCCTTACAGCCCTCCATGTACATCTTGAAGGCCTCTCCCTTGGTGAAGACCTTGTTTTTCACCATGAGGATGATGCATGTAACGGCGCCGAGGAAATATCCCGTGCAGAGGGCGGTGCGAAGGACCGCTCCCGGTACGGGCTTGGTGGGAAATCCGTGGGGAATGAGAAGCCCGAAGATGCAGACGAAGAGCACGATAAGGGGAAGCCACATCATGGAAGCGGTGGCCTTGTTCCGGCCTTCCTTTTCCTCCACCACCACCGTGGCCTTGGCGAGCTGGGCATCGGGCCAGAAGGGTTCTCCCGTATCGAGGGTGCGCTTTTCCGCCTTGTACATGGAGCTGAATTCCCAGCCCATCCATGCCACCAGGGGAATCATGGCGAGGGTGCCGAGGGCGTAGAACTGGAAGGGGATTACCTGAACGAACACGTCCCATTCCGAGGCGGCCACGCCGATATTCGCATACTCTTCCTTGATGAGGCCCATGATGTAAAGTCCCCAGCCGATGAAGGGGATCAGAATGCATACCGGCGAGGCGGTGCAGTCCAGGAGCCAGGCGAGCTTCTCTCGGCTGATCCGCAGTTTGTCCGTAATGGGCTGGAAGGAGGGGCCGATAATCAGGGGATTGCCGGAATCGGAAAAGAAGACCGCGATTCCCGCGAGCCAGAGGGCGATCTGGGCCTTGGCCCGGCTGTTGATCCACTTTGCCGCGGCCTCAGCAAAGGCCTTGGCTCCTCCGGATTGGGTCACCACTCCCACGAAACCCCCGATGAAGATCATCATCACCAGAAGGCTGGAGTTGTAGCTTCCCTTGGCCTGTTCGAAAATGAAATCCTTGATGAGCATGGTGAGCCCCGTAAGAGGGTTCCACCCGGCGAGCATGAGAGTTCCCACAAGGGACCCAAGAAAAAGTGCCACGATAACGTTTTTATAGCGTACCGCGACGATAATTGCGAGAAGCGGAGGAAGAACGGAGAGAAAACCGAAATGTTCCATGAATAAAGTACCCCCTTCGACAAAATGAATAAAAAACGACTGTGCCTAGAAATTGCAAAAATTTTTCCGAGTCTTCTATCACCTCCAGGATAAAGGGCGAAACGCGCTTCGTGGAATTACCAGGGGAAGGGGCGGGGGCGAAGAACCGCGCTGTATCGCGTCAGATGGATGTAGGTGGTCCGGACATGTTCCGCCATGAAGTGTCGGGCCTGATCCGCCTCCCGGGCGAGGATGGCCGTGAAGATCCGCCGATGGTCCCGGCAGCTTGCGGACTGAGCGGGATCCCGAAGAGGCTGCTCGTTTGCCTCTTCCGGAAGCCGGTAGAAACGATCGAAGAAAATGATGTACAGCTCGGTTCTCCAGAAGGCCTGCTGAAAAAAACGGTTGATGTAGCTGTTTTCTCCCAGGGCCACGATGGAGGTGTGGAATTCCCGGTTGCTCTCGTGAAATCCCTGAACGTCCCGCTGGCTGTAAAGCTTTTCCTGCTGGTTCAGAAGCGCTTCCAGGTGATCCAGAGACGCCGCCTTGGCCCGTACCGCCGCCTCTCCTGCGGCGTAGCTCTCGATGAGTCGCCTCGATTCGAAGGCCTCCTCCATATCCTGGGGGTTCAATTTGGGCACCGAGCATCCCCGGTTGCGAGGATTTTCCAGAAAGCCCACGGCGGTGAGCTTGCGCAGAGCGTTGCGTACCGGGGTACGGCTCAGCCCCAGTTCGTCGGCGATCTCGTTTTCTATAAGCCGATCTCCCGGAGCGAACTCCTTGGAGAGCACCATCTTGACGATGGCCTGATAGGCGGTTTCCTCCGCATTTATGGAAGTCATCAATTGTTCCTTTCTTTCACAAAGTCGTATCCAATTGTGGACCCTGAGGAGGATACTAAATAATATCTTCTGATTTGTCAAATAAAAGAACATGAAGAACAAGGCAAACCCGTGAAAAATTGACAAAACCTTATGAATGTTCCTTTCCGACTCGTGCGATCTCCCCGGATAAAAACGTATCGATCGAGTTATTGCAAGCCTCGTTGCGTCTGACATGTTCGCATTGACGTGAAAAAGGGAAAACGTAGCATAATATTGCGGAGAATTCTGAACTTATTCGTGTGATGCGTCGAATATTTTGCACTTATGTGTCTTCTTATGAGAAATCTCCAAAAAAGGGGTTTCGAGAATTGACAAGCCCGAGAACTTGAAGCAAAATGTATGCAGGCATAGTGTTTTTGCACACTTTACGAGAGGAGTCGGGAGTTCTTGATGATACGCCTTGCAAGCGCCATTCAGAAAAAAGGACAGCCGGATTCTTTGCTCCCCGCTCCGGGGGCGAGGTCTTTTGTGACGTCCTTGCCCAGAGGCTGCCGCAAACGCCCTCCAGCAGAGTTTCTCCCCTTCTAGAAATCCTGTACTGCCGAAGCACGTCATTTTTAGATATTTCCAATAAAATTTGTACAAAAACCTGTCACCCTGGTCTTGATATCCCAAGACCGAAACTTGTGGTGTGTACCCGTAGTGGGGGAAGGGTTCGGTATATCCGAGCTTTTCACTACGGTAATTCTTTGGTTGGTCGCAGTTGAAAGGAGGGCCATGCATGGGCAGCAAACGCGTAGATGTGGCTGTCATTGGTGGAGGGGTTCACGGATGTTCCACCGCCTACCACCTAGCCCAGAAGGGGCTTAAGACGGTTCTTATCGAAAGGGATTACATTTCTTCCGGAGGAAGCGGACGGAGTGCCGCAGGCATCCGGTATCAGTTCGGCACGGAGGTCAACATTCTCCTGGCCCAGTATAATATGAAGTGTATCAAGACGCTTCAGCAGGATCTCAACTACAAGGCCGATATCGAGTACGATCCCGCAGGATATCTCTGGATCGCCTACTCCGAATCGCAGCTCGCGCAGCTGACAAAGAACGTGGAGCTGCAGAATCAGCTGGGAACCTATGGTTCCACCATGCTCGACGTTCAGCAGATTCAGGAAGTGGCTCCCTGGCTGAACACCAAGGGAATGCTCGGGGCGAGCTTCAATCCCGAGGACGGACACGTGAACCCTCACACCCTTTGTTTCGCCTATGCGGATGCCGCCAAGGCTCTGGGAGTGGATATCCAGAAGCAGACCACCGTTACCGGAATCATCATGAAAAACGGCAAGGCCGCAGGGGTTCACACCGATAAGGGAGACTGGGAGGCGGATGCGGTAGTCTGCTGCGCCGGCCCCTGGAGCGTGGAACTCGGCCGCGAAATCGGGCTGGATATTCCCATCGTTCCCGAGCGGCACCAGATTCTCATCACCGAGCCCGTGGAGCGCATGAAACATCCCATGACCCTCTGTCTCGATGACGGAAGTTACTGGAAGCAGTGCCCCAACGGCACCTTCATGCTCGGAGTGGGCCGGGAAGAAGTGAAGGATACCTCTTACTACGCCAGCTGGGACTATCTGGATGCCGCGGTGGAGCGGATCATTCCCAAGATGCCCGTACTTTCGGGGATTCGGGTGGTTCGTCAGTGGACCGGTCCCTACGACAACACTCCGGACCTTCAGGCCATCGTGGGACCCACCCCCGTGGAAGGGTTCTACATCAACTGCGGATGGAGCGGCCACGGTCTTCAGTTCGGACCTTCCGTAGGGCGTATCATGGCGGAGTTCGTGAACGGGGAGAAGCCCTTCATCGACGTCTCCATGTTCCGGTATAGCCGGTTTGAAGAAGGGGATCTCTTCTTCGAGCCCGCCTGTATTTAGGAGGTGCTGTTTCGATGAAACTCATTGAGAACCATCCCATACTGGACTTCCATCACGAAAGTAAGACGAAGGTGAAATTTCTCTTCGATGGCAAGGAACTGGAAGGATTCGCGGGAGAACCCATCGCGGCGGCGCTGCATGCCAACGGCGTACGGACCTACCGGATCACTCCGGAAATGAAACGCCCCCGAGGGTTCTTCTGCGCCATCGGGAAATGCTCCTCCTGCTTCATGACGGTGAACGGAGTTCCCAACGTGCGAACCTGCGTCACCCCCCTGGAAGCGGGCATGCGGGTGGAAACCCAAACGGGCAAAGGCGTCGTAGCGGCGGAAGGCTAAAGGGGAGGAAAAACCATGAAAACCACGGAAATACTCGTAGTCGGGGGAGGCCCTGCGGGACTCTCTGCGGCCATCGAAGCGGCCTCCCTTGGAGCGGAAGTCACCGTTCTGGACAGTGACCTCAAGCTCGGGGGACAGCTCATCAAACAAACCCACAAATTCTTCGGATCCAAAGAAGAGCACGCGGGAACCCGAGGACTCAGCATAGCGGACATCCTCTTCGAAGAACTGGAAAAGTACCAGGAATCCGGCAAAGTCAAAGTACTCTCCAACGCCACCGCCACGGGATACTACAAAGAGGACGGAGTGGTCAGCTACGTAGTGGGAGAAGACGAATACGTCCGGATCAAACCGAAAAAGATCGTTATGGCCACGGGAGCCCAGGAACGTCTCATCCCCTTCCCCAACAACGACATGCCCGGAGTCTACGGAGCCGGAGCCATCCAGACCCTCATGAACGTCTACGGAGTCGCTCCGGGGGACAAAGTCCTCATGGTAGGAGCCGGCAACATAGGCCTCATCGTCAGCTACCAGCTCATGCAGGCGGGAGTTCAGATCGTAGGCATCCTGGAAGCGCTCCCCAAAATCGGAGGCTACTGGGTCCACGCCGCCAAAGTGCGCCGTCTCGGAGTGCCCATCTACCTGCAGCACACCATCAAGGAAGCCCTCGGTGACAGCATCGTGGAAGGCGCGATCATCCAGGAAATCGACAACAAATTCCAGCCCGTGGGAGAACCCAAGAAAGTGGACTGCGACATCATCTGCCTCGCCGTAGGGCTCACCCCCACCTGTGAACTCCTCTGGCAGGCGGACTGCTCCATGAAATTCGTTCCCCAGCTCTGCGGCTACGTAGCCCGTCGGGACCCCCTCATGCGGACCTCCCATCCGGACATCTGGGTAGCCGGAGACGCCGCGGGCATCGAAGAAGCCTCGGCGGCCATGGTGGAAGGGCGCATAGCGGGCCTCGCCGCAGCGGCGAGCCTCAGCTACGGCACCCCGGAAGAACACAAGGAGCGTTCCGGCATCTACCACAAACGCCTCGAAGACCTCCGGGCGGGCGAAGTGGGCGAAAAAATCCGGGCAGGCCTCTGTGAAGTCTGCTGCGAATGCTGGGGGTAGAAAAATCATGACGGACAAAGAAAAACTCTTTAACAGCGGCATCCTCACGGAAGAACGTCCCGGAGCCATCACGCCTCCCCGGGACCTCTGGGAAAACAAAAAGAACGGGCTCGTACTCATCGAATGCCCTCAGCGCATCCCCTGTAACCCCTGTCACACCAGCTGTCCCACCGGAGCGGTGCTCCCCTTCGACGACATCAACGACACCCCCCGGATCGACTACAGCAAATGCACGGGCTGCGGCCTCTGCGTAGCCAAATGCCCGGGTCTCGCCTGCTTCGTGGTGGACCTCACCTGGGGAGAGGCCGATCAGGCCCTCATGAAACTCCCCTATGAAATGCTTCCTCTTCCCGCCAAGGGAGACGAAGTGGCCTGTCTCAACCGGGAAGGCAAAGAAGTGCACCGGGGCACGGTCATCTCCGTAACGGAACCCTGGAAAGACAGAACCTACGTGGTGCACGTATCGGTACCGAAAGGTCTGGTCATGGAAATTCGTGCGGTAAAGGTGGTGGACTGACATGGCGGATAAAGAGAAGGACATCGTTATATGCCGTTGCGAAGAGGTCACCCTGGGAGAGATCCGGGAATGGATCGCCAAGGGGTACGACAGCTTCGAAGAGCTGAAAAGAGTTCTGCGCGTGGGAATGGGGCCCTGTCAGGGCCGGGGATGCCGGGATATCATTCTGCGGGAAATCGCCAAGATGACCGGAACCCCCTATGCGGAGGTGCCTCAGGGGGTGGTGCGTCCTCCCGTGAAACCCATTAAATTGGGAACCATCTATAAATCCCTTTCCGAAAAGGAGTAGCTCTTTTTTAGGACTAGCCCTCCTTCTTGGAAAGAGCTTTCCCTTCGTCTCTCCGGAAATTCGCCGCAAGGGGATTCCGGAGAGACGAGCGGAGGGAAAACGAGAAAAATGAAAAAGCGGAGGGGCGTCTTCCTCCTGCAAAAGAAGACGCCCCGTTAGGCTAGGTGGTTTGGTGGTTCTTACGTGTGGATTGGTGTCGGGCTAAAGCCTTCTCGGCATTGAAGACTTCCTTGAAAAGGCGGTGGGACCGCTCTTTTCGTCATCGCCCGGTTGAAGCAGTTGAAACCTCTGAATGGGTTTGGTTTCTGGAATAAACTCTCGGGGTTTCCAAAATTTTCGAACGTACCGGCTTAGTGAATGCCCAGCATGACGAACACGAAGCCCAAGGCGAAGACCATGGTTCCCATGAGAATGATTCTGTCGAGATATTTTGCCATAACCTTTCCCCTCCCTTGTATGGGAAATCTTG
This sequence comes from uncultured Aminiphilus sp., assembly GCA_963666395.2. Classification (GTDB taxonomy): domain Bacteria; phylum Synergistota; class Synergistia; order Synergistales; family Aminiphilaceae; genus DAIPKP01. The sequence continues at coordinate 2,584,946 of CAXXQU010000001.1, read as the reverse complement.
GAAATGTGTTTTCCAAGCCTTGCTTGTTGATGTGATCATACGGGAGAAACCGGAAAAGGTCATTGGAAGAAACCGCTGAAAATAATCGAAAAACGGCCCTTGTTTTTTGTGCGTAACGCACAAAAGGTTAGGGCTGTCTTTTTTTTAGGAAATAAATTGTGGCGAATTATCAAAAATTTGCCGCATTCTTGAGAATTTGCCGATTTATTCTGACTCTTCATCTCCTCCCGCATGGCGGTAGAATTCCTCCATAAGAGGAATCAAAGGATGGGAGGATCGCCAGAGGGGAAGAGGCCCCAGCCTTCGGGGAAGGGTGCCGTGGAATTCCGAAGGGGGGGATTTTTCCTCCAGAGGAGGGAGATGCCTGGTTCCCCAAAAATCTTCCCGTTCCAGAGGAAGCGGCTCCGGAGGATAGGCGGGATTTTCCGGCGTTTCCTCCTTTGCGGAAAGTTCGAAAAGATCTTCCCGTTCCAGCCCCCGAAGGGTGAGAAGAAAGAAGGGGTCCGCATCGAAGGCCTCCGCCATAAGGTAGAACACCGCGGCGATATGTTTGCAGGGATTGGACCAGTCCGGGCAGGAGCAGTCCGTTTCGAGATCTTTATCCGGAGAGGGAAAGAGCGGAAGCCCCACCTGATGGAAGAGGTCCTCCATCTCCGCAGGAAGGTCCTTTTCCAAAAGCCGGGCCACGAGAAAGGGCTGTTCTTTCAAGGCCGCAAGGAGCTTCGCTTTCTGGTCTTCCGAAAGGGTATCGCACTCCAGAAGAATCGAATACTTTCCCGTCTGGGATCCCTGAACTTTGGCGGCCACCTTGCCGGGGCAGGCGGCGAGTTCCGTTACCTGCCCTTTCCGGGCGTAGCTCTTGCCCCTGGAGAGGCGCGCTCCGATGCGGGAGGATTCGAGAATCCGGATCCATTCCTTTCCCCACCAGGAGGAGGCGAAACTTCCCCGCTGGCTTAGCGCACGGATGCCTCCGTCCACTTTTCGGGGAGTGGAAGGTTCGTACTCCATGAAATAGTTTTTTCGTTTTTTCCCCATGTTTCAGGCCTCCAGAGCTTCCGGGTCCAGGCGCAGCAGATCCTGAAGTTCCCGGTTCGAAAGATTGCCGATCCAGAGATTGTCGCCTCCCACGATTTTTTCCGCCAGATCCCGTTTGTTTTCCAGAAGCTGGTCGATTCGTTCTTCCAGGGTTCCCGAGACCATGAAGGTGTGGACCTGTACGTTTTTCTTTTGCCCTATCCGAAAGGCCCGATCCGTGGCTTGATTTTCCACCGCCGGATTCCACCAGCGGTCGTAGTGGATCACGTGGTTCGCCCGGGTAAGGGTGAGGCCGGTTCCCCCCGCCTTGAGGGAAAGAAGAAAGATCTTCGGAGCCTCCGGAGCGTTCTGGAAGATCTCCACCATTTCGTCCCGCCTCTTTCGGGGCACTCCTCCGTGGAGCAGAAAAACCTCCTGGGCGAAGTACTGTTGCAGCCATTTCTGGAGCATCTCTCCCATCTCCCGGTACTGGGTGAAGATCAGGCAATGTTCCCGGATCTCCTGAAACTCCTCCAGAAGATCCACCAGGCGCCGCATCTTGCCGGAGCGGTTCTCCAGAGGGGAATTGTCCTTCAGGAACTGGGCGGGGTGGTTGCAGATCTGTTTGAGTTTCGTCAGAGTGGCCAGCACCAATCCCTGGCGTCCTCCGTCCTCGCCCGAATCCAGGCCGTTCTTCAGATCCTCCAGCACCGCCTGATAGAGGGAGGCCTGCTCCTTGGTGAGAGAGCAGTACTCCTTGGTGACGATCTTTTCCGGGAGATCCCGAATGATCTTTTTATCCGTTTTCAAACGCCGCAGAAGAAAGGGGGAGGTCACGTTCCGGAGTTTTTCGAGGGCTCCCTCCCTCTGGGAGCTTTCCCGGGATTTCTGGAAGGTTTTCTTGAAAAAGCTCTGACTTCCCAGCAGACCGGGATTGAGAAAATCCATGAGGCTCCAGAGATCCAGAGGATGATTTTCCACGGGGGTACCCGTAAGGGCTATGCGGTGTTCCGCGGTAATGTTTCGGGCCGCCTTGGACTGTTTGGTTTCGGGGTTTTTGATGTTCTGGGCCTCGTCGAGAATGAGGCTTCCCCAGGAGACCTCCTGAAAAAGGGAAAGATCCCGCTGCAGCAGCCCGAAGGTGGAAATCACCAGCCCCTGATCCCGGACGGCGGCGGCGAAGCCCTTTTTCCGCTGCCGGGAGGAGCCGTGATGCACCAGCACCGGCAGTTCCGGAGTAAAGCGCTCCGCCTCCTTGCGCCAGTTGTTTGCCACCGAGGTGGGGCAGATCAGGAGGGCCGGCCGGATCTCCCCCTTTTCCCGCTCCCTCTGGAGATGTGCCAGGGTCTGTACGGTCTTTCCCAGCCCCATGTCGTCCGCCAGACAGGCTCCCAGTCCCCAGCGGCGAAGCGAGGCGAGCCAGGAGAAGCCATCTTCCTGATAGTGCCGGAGAGTGCCCCGGAAATGTCGGGGAATCTCCTCGGGTACCCGAGGGTTCTTCTGGCGAAGGTCCTCCAGCACCTTGGCGAACCATCCGTTCACCTCCACCCGTTCCACCGGAAACTCTTGGTTCTCCCCAATTCCTTCTCCTGCCAGGGCGGGAGCCAGTATTTCCGAGGCCCGGACCTCCCGGGATCCCTGCTTTTTAAGAAAATCGAGAGCCTGCCGGAGGTGCTCCGGGCTCGTCTCGATCCACTCTCCCCGAAAGCGCACCAGGGGGGTCTTCAGCTCCGCCAGCATCTGCATCTCCTCGGGAGTAAGCTCCTCTCCTCCCAGGGAGAGCACGTACCGGAAGTCCAGAAGGGCATCCAGATTCAGGCTGCCGTCTCCCGAGGAGGAGCCGGAGACCTTGGCGGTAAGGCTTACCCGCTTGAAGGTTTTGCGGCGCACCCACCAGGAGGGAAGCTGCAGAGTGAACCCCGAGGCTTGGAGCGCCGAAGCCTCCTCCTTGAGAAAGTGCAGAGCCTCCGAAGCGGTGAGGGAAAAACCCCAAAGATTTTTCTGTTCCAGACTCTTTGCCATGTGGGGAGAGAGCCGGGCTCCCTGGCCCAGGGCGGCGAGAATGAACTCCCGGGGAACGTCGCCGAAGGTCTCCGGAGAAGGGCAAAGATCCTCGTTGCCGCTCCAGAGATCCTCCAGAGAGAGAAGGAGGCTCGGGTCCGCCTTGGGCTGCAGAAGATAGTGCACTTCCCAGGGATCTTCTTCGACGGAGGGTTCTTCCAGACGCAGGCAGAAGCGGAAGGGGGAGTCGCTGTGAAGCCGGGCGGGACGGCTCCAGGAGGTCAGGGCCTTGGCAAATTGCCGCAGGTCCTCCTCGTTTTTCCAGGATATCTTGGGCGAAGAAGCCTGAAGGGCTTGAATCCAGGCATCGTGAAGGTTGGAAGGCTTTTCCCGGAACTCCCGGGATTCTCTCTTTTGCAGGCGGAAACGGATCATCCGGTCCAGCAGGACCTGGAGCATCTCCCGAACCGACTGACGAGGGGAAACCTGGGGAGCCTCCTTTCCCTGAAAGGTCAGGCAGCGTAGCGCTCCGGGACAAACTCCCTCCAGCCGTTCCAGCTCTCTTTCGAAATCCTCCGAAAGTAGCGGAATCCACAAGGCCTCCCAGCACTCCTCCCTCCGCACCAGGGAGGGGAGATAACTTTCCCGGGCCAGAAGGTTTTCCGCAAGCCGGAAAAGCCGGATTCCCCAGAAAAGGGAGTTCCCCAAAAGAAGACGGCTTCCCGGAGGCGGCGAAAGATCTTCCTTGTCGAAAAGTTCGAAAAGATCCTCCGGAGCGAGAGGAAGGGCGGATATGGAATGAGGGGCCAGAACGATTTTCTTCCGCCGGTCCGGCTCCTCTCCCAAAAGAGAAGACGAGGGAAGGGCTCTGTCCCCTCGGGAGGGGAGCCAGGCGGTGCCCCGCAGAAGGGGCCTTTTCCGGGAGGAGGAAAGAAGCCCCGCTTCGAAAAGATGTTTCGGAAGGGGAGGAAGAGGAGTCGTGGTTTCCTGCAAAGGTTCTTCTCCCCAAAGATATAAATTTTGTTCCGCAAAGGATAGATGTATTCCCCGCATGCAGGTCAGCTCCATACGTCTGAAGTGTGTGGCGGAAGTATTGTACCATTCCTCAGAGGGGAGGCAGAGGATTTCCCGAATTCGCAAAAAAAGCTTGAAGTGTGCCAAACAATGGCTATGCTGGAAAGCACGGCGCCGTAAATAAATCTCACTGGGAGGTTTCGTTTATGGAAAAATTTCAGATTGTGCAAATCGGAAGGATCCGGACAAATGCCGAAGGCATGAGGGTGGAGCTGGAAAAAGACTATATTCCCGCCCTGGAAGGGCTGGAGGGATTCAGCCATATCCAGATTCTGTGGTGGTTTTCCGAATGCGATACCCTTCGGGACAGGAAGAAGTTGCGTGAAAAATCCCCTTATAAGGGATCTCCGGAGATTATGGGGGTTTTTGCCACCCGTTCTCCCTATCGCCCCAACCCTATCGCCCTCTCTTGCGTGGAGGTTCTTGAAGTGGATTGTCGAAAGGGGGTTCTTCGGATAGCTTACATCGATGCTCGGGATGGATCGCCGGTGCTCGACATCAAGCCCTACACTCCGAGCCTGGATCGGGTGGAAAATCCTTCGGTTCCCGGCTGGTGTTCGGAGTGGCCCCCATGCCTGGAGAAATCGGGAGACTTCGATTGGGGGAGGGTGTTTAACTTCGAAGAGTAAAACTTTCGAGGATAGAGCGCTTCTTCCTTTTGTGTGGCTATGTGCGCTGCATTTTTGAAAAACGAGGAGGGGTTCGGATTTTTTCGAGCCCCTCCTCGTTGTTTATGTGATATGGGAACTATTTTTCCGCTTTCCGTAAAATTCTGCTTGACAAGTGACTGACTGTCAGTCATTATATGGCGCGACAAAGGGATTTCGAGTTTGTCTTTACGAACATCCTGTTCCGGAAAAGAAATGCCCGAGAAACTAGGGAATATCCGAGAGTAAGAACGTTGGAGGTGTGGGGAATATGTACAGGGAATCTGCGGATATGCTGGAAAGAGGAGGCCTTTTCTACCAGCGGGATCTTTGGGGAAAACCCCGGCGTTTTCGCCCCTGGCTGGGAGACTGTTTTTCCTTCCTTTACGACTATGCCATGAAGTATTCGGTGTTTCCGAAGAAGTTCGGAGCATCTTTGGAAAAACACGAGAGGATTCTTCGAAAGGAGCTTGCCTCTTTTCAAGGGCATTCGGTGCTGGAACTCGGAACGGGAAGCGGTGCCGCCTCGGAAGTGCTCCCCCGGAATATCTCCTATTGGGGAGTGGATGTAAGCCCCGGATTGCTCCGTCGGGGCAAGCGAAACTTCGCTGGCCGGGGATTTTCCCGGGCTTCCTTTTGTGTGGCTTCCGCGGAGGATCTTCCCTTCGATAAAGGGGTTTTTTCTCTGTGTATATGCCTTCTTTCCCTCAACTTTTTTCCCGATATTCCCGGGACCCTGCGAGAAATCCGGCGGGTGCTTCTTCCGGGGGGCACCTTTTTGTGCGCGGTTCCCGTAAAGGATCGCCAACCGGAAAGGAGCGTCATTCGAGGGACCCTTTATTCCGAGGATTCTCTGAAAAACCTTGGCGAAAAAGAGGGATTCGCTTTCCGGCCTCTGGAATGGAGAAACGGGGCCCTTTTCTACTTCAAGGCTCTTCGAAAAGAGTAGAAATTTTTATTGAAAAAACATTTCTGGAGGTATTCCGATGACGCCGCAATGTCCCGGTAATAGCGATAACAATGATAAAAACGATAAAGGAAACCGAAAGAAGAAGCGCCGTAAGGAGCTTCTCCGCGTGGCGGAGGCCCTTTTCGGAGAAAAAGGATTCGATGCCACCACCATCGACGATATTACCCAGGGAGCGGGGATTTCTCACGGCACCTTCTACGTCTATTTTGCTTCCAAGGAAGAGGTTTTGCAGCATCTGGGCGGGGATGTGCTGGAGGAGATGCTGACCTTTTCCCGGAACATGGCTTCCCGGAAGGAATACTCTCCTCGGGAGCGCCTTTTCCGGATCGTGCAATACCTTCTTACCAGGCATAAGGGCCGGCCTTTCCGGATGAACCTTCACGATGCTCTGCACCGCAGGGTGCACGATGAACTTGTGGAGAGGGGAATAGAACTTTTTCTGCCCCTGGTGGTTTCGCTTCTTCAGGAAGGAGTGGTTCTGAAAGAGATGAACCTTTCCTCTCCCGAAGACACCGCCACTTTTCTCGTTCTCCTTATCGTCGAACTGGAGCACAGCATGGATTTGTGGAAGTCCGAGGATAGCCGGAAAAGAGCTGCCAAGGCTCTTCGGGAACTTTTAGTACGCACTCTTGGAGGTGATGATCATGTTTACCCGGAGCCTCTCTTCTGAAAAGAGGTCCTTTTTGCGCAGGTTATTGCAGTGGGCTCTTCGGATATGCGGTCTTGCCCTGTGGATGGGAATCCTTTTCGTTCTCTATCAGCGGGGCAGCTCTTTCGAAACCCTGTTGGCGGAAGAAAAAGAACCTTCCCAGGTTTTTCCGGTTCTTGCGGTATCTGCGGAAAAAGCCCCTTCCTCTCGGGAAATCCGGTTTTTCGGCGTTACCCGTTCGGTGCGGCAGGCGATTATCAGCCCTCTCGTAGGGGGAAAGCTCGAAAAACGGCTGGTTTCGGTGGGGGATTTCGTGCATGCCCGGGAGGAGATCGCCCGCATAGAGCCCAGGGAATATACCCATCTGGCGGCGATGAAAAAAGCTTTTCTCCAGGAGGCAAAGGCTCGGCTGCGTCAGGGGGAAAGCAATCTCAAGCGCATGCAGGGGCTTTACAAGGATCAGGTAGTTTCTCCCCAGCAGATGGAGCAGGAAGAAACCTCTTTTCAGGTTCTTCAGGCCCAATGCCATGCCTTGGAAAGCGAACTCGCGGAGGCCCGAAGAAAGTTGGAGGAGACCCGCATCTACGCCCCCTTCGACGGGGTGGTTACCCGCATTTATGCGGAACCCGGGGAATATCTCTCTCCGGGAACGCCTCTGGTGGAGCTTGCCAACCGCAGTGTGGAATTGCACGTCTCCATTCCGGAATCCCTTCTCGGTTCTGTGAAGCCCGGAGAGGCAGTGGGGGTGATTTTTCCTCTGCTGGAGCATCGAAGTATCGAGGGAACCGTGGTTTCCCTCGGAGACGCTTTGGGGGACGACCAGAAGGGAGCCCTCTTTCCCGTGAGCATAAGGCTTCCTCAGGAAGTCTGGCTTCGCTCGGGAATGACCGCCGAGGCGGTTTTTACCTCTCCTTTGGAGGGGGATTTCCTCGTGCCGGTTACCGCCATTTGCAACGGAGACGGCAAGGAGGATTCCCTTTTCGTGGTACGCCAGGGAATTGCCCGAAAAATTCCCGTGTTACCCAGGGAGATTCTGGGGGATTCCGTGGCCATATCCGGGGCTCTCGAGGAAGGTGAAATGGTGGTTGTGGGAGGGCATGCCTTTCTTGGAGACGGTGATTCCGTGGAGGTGCGGTCGTGGAAGGGCTTATAAAACTTCTTCCCCAGCGCAAGGTGATTTACAGCCTCTTTCTGGGGGCTGCCTTGCTGGGGCTTCTCGCATGGCTTTCCATGCCCCGGGAGGAGGATCCTCCCCTGTCCTATCGGGCGGGAATGATTCAGACGGTTTTTCCCGGAGCCGATGCGCTTACGGTGGAAAGGCTTGTGGTACTTCCTCTGGAACGGCAGCTTTCTCAGGTGAAGGAGATCAAAAAGATCAAGGTTACAGCTCGGAGGGGAAGTGCACTTTTTCTCGTGCATCTTCAGGATAGCGTTACGGATAGTCCCGCCGCCTGGGATGAGGTACGCCGGGCCATGGAAAAGGCGAAGCCGGAACTTCCCGAAGGAGTTACGGGGCTTACTCTGGATGATCGTATGATGGATTACGAATCCATCGTGGTGGCGGTGACCGGAACGGAGAATCTGCTGGAACTCCGGAAGGGAGCGCTTTTGCTGGAAAAGGAGCTTCTCAAGGTGCCTTCGGTTTCCCGGGTTCTGCGTATAGCGGATCCGGAGAAGCAGGTAACCATCGCCTACGACGATGCCACGGCGGAACGTTTGAGGCTGAATCCTTCGGATCTTCGCGGGGCTCTTCTGGGACAGAACCGTATTCTTCCCGGAGGCAATCTCGTGATGGGAGAGAAAAATGCGGCACTTCAACCTCAAACGGAGTTCGAGAGCCTCCAGGAGATCGAGGAGGCCCTGATTCCCCTTCCCGGAGGGGGGAGCGTACCCTTGAAATCCTTTGCCAGGGTCTCTTTCAGCCCCCGGGAACCGAAGCGGGAAAAGATGCGCTACCAGGGAAGTGCTGCCGTGGGGCTGGGAATCGTTCCGGTTTCTCCCGTGAATACCCTTGCCTTTGGTGCGGTAATTCGGAAAGTCCTGGAAAAAATGAGAAAAGAATTGGCCCCTCTGCGAATCGAGGAAGTCTCGTTTCAGCCTCATTATGTGGATCTCCGACTGAAGGGGTTGATGAACTCCTTGGGAATGAGCATGGTTCTGGTGGGGGGAATTCTCTGTTTTTCCGTGGGGCTGCGCATGGGGCTCGTGGTGAGTTCCGTGATTCCCCTCATCGTTCTCGCCTCCCTCGGATTCTACGCTCTCCGAGGAGGGGTGTTGAACCAGATTTCCATCGCCGCCTTCGTGATCGCCCTGGGCATGCTGGTGGATAACGCCATCGTGATGGCGGAAAACGTGGAAATGCGCATGCATGCGGGTAGTTCCGGAGAGGAAGCTGCAGCGGGGGCGGTGCGGGAACTCGGAGTTCCTCTTCTCGCGGCTACGGGAACCACCGTGGCGGCTTTCCTTCCTCTCTGGATGGCTACGGGGCAGGCTGCGGAATTTCTCCGTGCCATTCCTCAGGTGGTAACGCTTACGCTTTCTCTCAGCCTGTTGGCGGCTCTCCTCGTCACTCCCACTCTCGCAGCCTGGGCTTTCCGTAAATCCGCCCGAAAACAGGGATTCCCTGCGGAAAAATTCGCCACTATGAAGGTTGAGGAAGAACAGCTTTCCCGTGTACAGAGAATGGGAAGAGCCGTAGGAGGTTCCTCCGCCCGTCACGCCATGGCGATTCTCTTCGTGGCATGTTCTCTTCTGATGGTGGTGGGGAGTTACGGAAGGCACGTGCGCAAGAATTTCTTTCCCGGAGCGGATCGCAACGTGGTGATGATGGATCTTTTCCTTCCCGAAGGAGCGGATATACATGCCATAGACGACATCGTGCGGCACGTGGAAGACCATCTTCGAAGGGAAGTGCCCCAGGTCAGAAGGGTGGCCTCCTTTATCGGCCGGGGGTGTCCCCGGTTCTACGCCACTATCGTGCCGGCTCCCCGGAATCCTCATCGAGGGCAGCTCATTCTGTTTACCCGATCTCAAAGCGAAAATGCCGAAGTGGTACGTGCCATGCGGAGCTATCTCCGCAAAGAGATTCCCCAGGTCAACAGCATCGTACAGGAACTCGTTCTGGGAACTCCCGTGGATGCTCCCGTGGAGATTCGTCTTTACGGGGAATCTCTGGAAAGTCTTCGGCAAGGTGCCGAGAAGGTTCTCTCTCTTATGAGGAGAGTTCCGGGAGCGGTGGAGCTCCGTCATTCTCTGGGAAATGGCAATCCCTCTCTGGAGTTCGAAGTGGATTCCGGAGCGGCTTTCCGTTACGGCCTCTATCGGGAAAAGGTGGCTCAGGCCCTTTCGGAGCGAACCCTGGGGCTTTCGGTAGGGGAGTACCGGCAGGAGGAAGAGCCGGTACCTCTCGTGCTTCGATCCGAGAAGGGGACTTTCTTCGATGCGGATCGTGTTTCTTCGATACGTATAGCCGCTTCGTCGGGAGAGGCGGTACCCCTCCGAAGCCTTGCCCCTACGGATATCGTGTGGCATCCTTCAGCCATTTCCCGGCGAAATCGGGAGCGCTACGTGGCGGTGCAGGCGAACCTCGACGAGGGGTACGTTTATAGTGACGTTATGCAAGTTCTTCTTCCTCTTCTCCGTACTGCGGAACTTCCTCGGGATGTTCGTTTCGAAGTGGGAGGTGAAGCGGAGGCCTCGGGGGATGCCCAGAATTCCTTCAGTCTGGCTGCTCCCTTCGGAATCGTGGTCCTTCTGGGCATTCTGTTGGGAGGATTCCGTTCCTTCCGAAAAGTGGGTATCGTTCTCGCCACCATTCCTCTGGCGGCTCTCGGGGTTATTCCGGGACTTCTTCTATCGGGAGAGCCCTTCGGGCTCATGTCCCTTCTGGGAGTTATCGCTCTGGCGGGGGTGGTGGTGAACAACGCCATCGTTCTCCTGGACGTGGTGGAGCTTCGCAGAAAGGAAGGAAAATCCGTGGAGGAGGCTTTGCGGAAGGCCCTAGAAGAGCGGCTGCGACCGATCCTTCTCACTACGGGAACCACCGTGGCGGGGCTTTTCCCCTTGGCCTTTTCCTCCTCCAATCTCTGGCCTCCTCTTGCCTGGGCCATGATTTCCGGACTTGCGGCTTCCGCGGGACTTACGCTTTTCGTGATTCCCGCCATGTACCGGGTTCTCTATCCCGAAAAGGGGGTATTTTCCCGAATATGGGGTTTTTGTAAGCACCCTTTTTCGAGAAGAAACGTATCCGGAGACGCTCGAACGTAAAAATGCCGGGGCGGAAATTTTTCCGCCCCGGCTACAATTTTCAGCAAACGAAATTTCTATACCTCCATGTGCCGCCCTACTCTCCGGAGGGTTTGCTCCGTATGATTCCTTCCCTTGTAGAGCTTGGAGCTGTCGATCACCGGAGATTCCGAGGCCATGAGAAGGAATTCCGGAATGTCTTCGAGGCGCCGGTTCAGAAAGTCCGCCTCCTCCGGAGTGAGGTCCGTTACGATGCCTCCCAGATGGATCGCTCCGAGTCCGGAGCCCTCCGCCTCCTTGCGAAAGGCCCCCGGAAGCAACACGTTGTTCTCGAAGCGGATGGAATATTCTCCGCATTGCCATGTGCCCGCCACGATCCGTCCTGCTCCCTCCAGGGTTACCGGAAGGAGCATGTGGCTTACGAGATAGGCCGAAGCGTGACAGTAGAGGGTACAGGGATTGTAGAAGGAGAGGGAACGTTCGAAGTGATAGTGCGAGGCGAAGTAACGGAGCACGTCCTGCTGTTCCACCGCGAAACTCTGGGAATCTTCCTGGCGGTCCACGTAAAAATTGCGGAAAAGATGCACCGGGGTGGGGGCGGGATTTTTATCCGCCAGAGCCAGGACCTCCTGAAAGTCGAAAATTTCTTCTTTCGAGGAGAGCAAGAATTGCATAAGGGCCCGTTCCCGTTCCTCCGTTACGGGGCAGGGGCAGGTGAGGGTGGTGTAGAAAAGGGTTTGCAGGGCCTTGCGAGTGATGGTGCGGGACATGAAAAAAACTCCTTTCGGATTCGAGTACTGTAACGATGCGTTGGGATTTAACAATAAACGGGAATGATGGTGCGCAGATCGAGCCCCTGTTCCCGAATATGGATCTTCCGGATGTCCGTGCCGTAAAGGTGTTGGAGATGTTCGTTGGAAAGAGCTTCCTCCACGGACCCGAAAAGATACTCCTCCGGGGAAAACATGAGAAGCGCCCTGTCCGCCACGTGAATGGCCTGATGCGGAGCGTGGGTGGTAAATACCAGGGTAAGCCCCTCTTTCTTCATGCGTTGCATGGCATGCAGCAGCATTTTTTCGTTTCGGAAGTCCAGAGCCGAGGTGGGTTCGTCCAGGAGCAGAAGAGAGCATTCCGAAGCCAGGGCTCGAGCGATGAGCACGAGCTGCCGTTCGCCTCCGCTCAGTTCGAGAAAGGGGCGTTCTTCAAAAGAACCCATGCCGAGCTTTTCCAGAGCCTCCCGGGCTTTGGAAAAATCCCTTTTTCCCGGGGAGGCGAAAAATCCCATGTGCCGGATGCGCCCCATAAGCACCATATCCAGAACGGAGTAGGAAAGAAAGGACACCGGAGCGTGCTGGGGAACGTATCCTATGGAACCCTCCAGAGCCAGGGTTCCGCTTTCGGGAGAAGCGGTTCCCAGAAGGCAGCGCAGAAGGGTGGTCTTTCCCCGGCCGTTGGGGCCGAGAATGGCGAGAGCCTTTCCCCGTTCCAGAGAAAAGGAATAGTTCTTGAAGATCCAGGATCCCGAAGAATAGCGGAATCCCAGGTTATTTGCCTTGATCACGGTTACTCGAAACCTCCTTTTTTCTGTTTTCTCCGAAGGAGCAGGGCGAAGAAGGGGGCCCCGATGAGGGCGGTGATCACTCCCAGGGGAATTTCCACCGCCGTGGCGGCTCGGGCGAGATCGTCGATTCCCAGAAGGTAGATGGCCCCCAAAAGGGCGGAGGCGGGGAGAAGGTGCCGATGGTCCGCTCCCACGAAGGCTCGGGCCATGTGGGGAATCACCAGCCCCACCCATCCCACGATGCCCGCCAGGGCTACCGTGGCGGAGGCGATGAGGGTGACGCAGGCGAGAATGAACCACCTGGTTCGTGTCGGACGGATACCCAGGGATTCCGCCTCCTCCTCCCCCAGAGAGAGCACGTTGATCCGAAATCGCACCGCATAGAGCAGGGCTGAGGGAAGAAGAATGGCGGGCAGGGCCAGAGCCAACTTCTCGTAGGTCACCGTGGCGAAGCTTCCCATAAGCCACATGACGATGGCGGGGAGCTTGTCGTAAGGGTCCGCCACGTATTTCAGAAGGGACGTGAGGGAGGTGAAAAAGGCGCTTACCACCACTCCCGCCAGAATGAGTGCCAGAAGAGCCCCCTTGCCTCCTTTGTAGCAGATGCCCCATACCAGAACCATGGCGAGAAGTCCGAAGAGAAAGGCCGAGGAAATCACTGAAAGCGTACTCCCCGCTATCATGATGCCCAAAGCGCCTCCGAAGCCGGCCCCGGTGGAAACTCCGATGATCTGAGGTCCCACCAGGGGGTTTCGGAAAATACCCTGAAGGGCCGCTCCCGCCACGGAAAGCCCTGCCCCCGCTCCGAGAGCTCCGAGAATCCGGGGAAGGCGAATGAGGGTGACGATGGCCTCCTCCCGGGGTTCCCAGAAGGGGGAAATCGGGCAGAGATGGGAAAGAAGAATCCCCCCCGTTTTTACGGGGGAGATGGGAAAGCGCCCTATTCCCAGAGAAACCAAAGCAGTTCCAAGGGTACACAACACCAGTACGAACCAGAAGATCCGAGAGGGTTTGCGAATACGGGAGTTCATGGATTCCGGGAAACCCCCTCCTGGGAAGGCAGAAATCTTTCATAGTTCTTGCTGTTCTTGTTCATGGCTACCCGGAAGATTTGGTCGAAATCCTGAGGGGCCGGTTCTTTTCCGTAAAGGTAACGATACTTTTCGGTCATCTCCTTCTGCAGGTTCCAGTCGAACTTTCCGGGATGCAGCATCATGGCGAGCCACTGCCACATGAGAGGCGATTCCTGATTGGGGGGATCCCAGCGGTATCCTCCCAGGGGCATTTTGTAGATCCGGCGGTTCTTCACCGCGGAAAGGCTGGCGAGTTTGGGGTTGGAATAGAGGTCCTCCGGCACGACTCCCTTTTCGAATCCGTTGAGAAGGATTACCTCGGGATCCCAGAGGATGAGCTGCTCCTCGTTCACCTCGGCGAACTGAGCCGCATCTTTCGCCACATTCTCTCCTCCCGCCAGGCGGATGGAAAAATCGTTGTAGGTATCTCTTCCGGAAACCTTCAGCCCCGAGGCGTACCGCAGAAGGTAGAGCACCCGGGGACGTTCCTTACGGGGAATTTCTGCCACCGCTTTTTCAAGGCTTTCCCTCGTGGCATGGTGCCAGTCGAGAATGGCCTGGGCCTTTTCTTCCTTTCCCAGTACCGCTCCGAACATGGAAATCCATCCTTCGAGGTATTCCTGGGTACCGTACTGAAAGAGAGCCACCTGAAGCCCCGCGTTGCGGATGGGGGTAATGATATCCTCTCCCCAGCTTCCCCACTGGAAGACGATATCCGGATCCAGGGCCGCCAGGGTCTCCACGTTGGGCATGAACCCGTCTCCCACCACGTCGTCCCGAATGTTCAGGGCCTGGGGAAAGAATCTTCCCAAAAGAAAGCCCTCCATGGCGCTCTTCGAGAGGCGATGCATACCCGCCAGGCGGGAGGTGTCCCCGTCCATGGCGATGAACATGCTTGCGGAGGGAATCGGAATGGTCACGGCCTTGGAGATGGGTTCCGAAAGGGTGAGAGTTTGTCCTCCCTGATCGGTGAAGGTGGTTTCTCCCGAAGCGGGAAGATGAGAGAAGAGGAAAAGGCTGGAACAGCTCAACAGGGTAACGAGAAACTTTCGATTCATGAGATATCTTCGCTCCTTTCACGATATGCCACCGGAAAGCCGGGAAAAAATCGAAAAAGGGCTTTTCGGTGTTAGTGATAGCTAACTATAGAGGCGAAAATTCGATTTGTCAAACTTTTGCCGCCTTTTTCTGCGTTGTTTCTCGGAGGATTGTGAAGAAGAGCCCCGAACCGGAACGTTCCGATTCGGGGCTCTTCTTCAGAAAAACTGTTTTTTAAGTATTTTTCGTTGTAAGACCGCGCTATTTCACCAAATCCTCCAACATGCCCCCCTCTTCGGCTCCCAGGGCGAGTTTGGCGCAGATTCCCAGAATGCCCCGGTTCACCTTGGGAGGCGGGGGCGTCCAGGCTTCGAGGCGCCGGGCTATCTCCTCCTCGGTCACTTCCAGATCCACCCGGCGATTTTCGATGTCGATCCGAATGGAATCTCCCTCTTCCACGATGGCAAGGGGGCCTCCCGCGGCGGCCTCCGGAGCGATGTGCCCCACCGCGGCCCCTTCGGTGAATCCCGAGAAGCGCCCGTCCGTGAGCACGTAGACATCCTGTCCGAGTCCGAGCCCCACCAGGGCGTCGGTGGTCATCATCATTTCCCGCATTCCCGGAGCTCCCCGGGGGCCTTCGTAGCGAATCACCACCACGTCTCCCTTGGAAATCTTTCTGGAAATCACCGCCTGGTGGGCCTCGTCGTCCGAGGAGAAGACCCGGGCGGGACCCGAGAAGAGCCGGGCTTCCGGCGATATGGTGGTGGTGCGGCAGATGCCACCCCTGGGCATGAGGTTTCCCCGCATCACCGCGATGCCCCCGGAGGAAAAGACCGGTTCCGAGGCTTTGGTGAGGACCTCGTAATTCCGGGATCTCTTTTCGGCGGCGATCTCGCCTATTGTTTTGCCGGAAACGCTCTTTGCCTGGGAGTGCAAATATTCCCGAAGCTCTCCGAGAATCGCGGGAACCCCTCCGGCATGGTACAGATCCATCACCGTGGCCTTTCCCGTGGGAATCACCCGGGAGATCACCGGAATCTTCCGGGAGAGTTCGTCGAAATCGTCCAGAGAGAGGGGAATGCCCAGCTCCCGGGCGTAGCTCAGAAGATGGAGCACTCCGTTGGTGGAGCCTCCCAGGGCGAGGAGGGTCATCACGCTGTTGAGCAGACTTTCCCGGCTCAGAATATCTCGTGGGGTGGTTCCCTGACGGGTCAGCTCCACCGCCCGGCGTCCCGTCTGGGTGGCGTAGCGAAGCTTTTCCGCGTAGACCCCGGGAACCGTGGCGGATCCCGGAAGGGACATTCCCAGGGCTTCCATGAGGATCTGCATGGTGTTGGCGGTTCCCATGAGGGCGCAGGCCCCTGGGCCGGGGCAGACATGGTTCTCCAGGTATTCCAGGCGCTCAGATACGTCCTTCTCTCCGTACTGGGCGCCGAAGACGAGCTGATCCAGCTCGGACATCACCGCTTGGCGCCCCTCCACGGTACAGGTGAGCTGGGGGCCTCCGGAGAGGAAGATGGTGGGAAGCTCCGAACGCAGGGCTCCGATAAAGACTCCGGGAATGACGCTGTCACAGGAGGCCAGCACCACCAGACCGTCCAGAAGCTGTACCTGGCTCATGATCTCCACCGAGGAGGCGATGACGTCCCGGATCACCAGCTCGTACCGCATGTGGGGGGTGCCGATGGGCACGGCTCCGCAGGTGGCGATGGTGCGGAACTCGAAGGGGGTTCCTCCGGCCTGCCATATTCCCGCCTTCACGTGTTCCGTCAGCTTGTCCAGATGTACGTGTCCCAGCCCCGCGTCGTTGGCGGGATTCACCACTCCGATGAGAGGTTTGGAGAGGTCCTCGTCGTCGTAGCCCGCTCCCTTGTAGATGGCTCGCCGGGAAGCGGCGGCGGATCCGGAAAAGAGCTTTTCCTTGGCGGAACGGTAGTTTTCCATTCTCCTATCCCCTTTCGATGTCATGCTTCCTTTCGAGCTTCCCGAAGGTAGGCGTAGATGGTGTATTTCGTGTGCCCCAAGGCCCGGGCCAGGGCCTCCACGGAATCCTTCATGCGGAAGAATCCCTTTCCTTCAAGCTCCTTCACGAGGGCGATCTTTTCGGGTTTTTCCAGAAGATTCAGGGGACGCCCCGCTTCCTTCCGGGCATCCTCCAGATATTGGGCGACAAGCTCTTCCAGGTCCGTGGGAAAGCGCTCCAGTCCTCCTCCCCGGGGATTTTGTCGCACCGTTTTGGTGAGGGAGGCGGCGATCTTCTCCAGAACCCGGGCGTCGGTCATGTCGTAGTTGATGCAGAGGAAGCCCAGAAGGTTACGCTCCTCATCCCGGATAAAGAGGCAGTTTCCCCGGATTTCCCGGCCATCCTTGGTGTAGGCAAGGTAGTTGGGAAGGTAGTCCATGTCCCGGTACTCCTCGGACTGGAGCATCTCCAGGCCGAAACCCGTAAGAGGACCTCCCGGGGAGCGACCTGTAAAGCTGTTGTGCACCGCCAGAATGGAGTGTTCCGGATCCGAGAGATCGTGAACAATGATTTCGTAATTCTCTCCAAGAGCTTCCGCGAGCCCCCGGGCCAGAGGGACCATGGCCCGGAGGAGAGGATGCCGGGAGGAGAGATCTTTCGTACCCATGAAGCTCAGAGGAGTTCCTGTCCCAGCCCCTTGGCGATGGCCCCCTCGTAGAGGGCGGCTCCCACCACGAGGTCGAAAAGGGCCATTCCCACGGATTTGAAGAGCACCGTGCTCCCTAAAGCGTAAGGGGGAGTACCCTCCCGGAGGGCGGAACCGAAGGTGCGGAGCTTTTCCCGGGGGAGGATTCCCTTTTCCAGGGGGGTGATGAGGTCCCCGGTTTCGTCCAGGGCGTGTTCCGTATCCATGTAGAAGGCATCTCCCAGAGGGAAGAAGCTATCGGGATATTCGTGCATTTCCGGAAGGTAGGAGCCGATGCCCACGTAGAACTTTCCCCGGAGCTTTTCGGGATCCTCCGGCAGTACGGGTTTCCGGGAGGTGGTGGTGGTGATCACGATTTCCGCATGCTCCAGCATCTCCTCCGAAGAGGAGGCCCGGTGTATCTTCAGCTTCGGGAGCTCTTCCGTCAGCTTTTTCCTCATCTCCTCCGCCTTGGTCTCGTAGAGGTCCGCAATCCACACCTCCTCGATGTTTCGGGCGGTACAGGCGCAAAGGGCTTGGGAAAGCCCCTGAACTCCCGCTCCCACCACCCCGAGGATTCGGGCCTTTTCCGGAGCGAGCCCACGGATGGCGGCGCCTCCCACGGCTCCCGTGCGGAGGAAGGTGAGGGCCTGGCCGTCCATGATCGCCTGGGGGGCTCCTGTGGTCTTATCGAAGAGGGTTGCCAGTCCCTCGATCATGGGGCGTCCCGCTTCGGGGTTTTTGGGGGTGATGGTGAGGAGCTTGATTCCCCAGGTGGCGGCGGTGCCGCAGGGCATGAGCATGAAGGTGTCTCCCTCCAGATCGAGGGTGGGACGGAGGGGCATGACGAATTCTTTCCGTTCGTACAGATCGTAGGCCTTCTCCACGGCATCCATAAGTTCCTTCCGGTTCAGTGCTTGTTCCATGCAATTGCGGTTCATCCAGAGCATGGGATAACCTCCTTATTATCGTGGTTTCTGGGCGGATGAAAGTATTTTCCGAGGCTTTTTCGTGGAGATCCGCGAAAGCATTGTATTCTGAAAAACACAAAAGTGTCAATCAGCAAAATTTTGTTTGTCGCAAAAAACTCTTACTCTTTGAGGGAAAAGTGGTACCATCAAAAAGATTGCGCATAGGCGTAAGAGAACGAAAAGGAGACTTTCAAAGCCATGTATTTCGATAAAGAAAGAATTTGCGGTTGGTTCGATGCCTACGTGGCGTCCTACTATGAACGCTTTGGCCGGGTACATCAACTGGTGCTCAAGGAGGAGCACAGTCGTCGGGTGGCGGCCTACTGCGCCGCGGTATCCGAGGAACTCCGCTGGAACGAGGAGGAGCGGCGACTGGCCTTTGCGGTGGGGCTGCTTCATGATGTCGGCCGTTTCCCCCAGTACGGAGAATACGGTACCTTTTTCGATTTTCGCTCCGTGGATCACGGCGAACGGGGGGGGCGGGTGCTTCGGGAGGAGATGCCGAAAAATTTCTTTCTGCCCCGGGGAATGCGTATTCTCGAAGCTTGCGTGGTCTTGCACAACAAGAAGGATATTCCCGACGATCTTTCCGGGGAAGTTCTTCCCTATCTCCGGCTCGTTCGGGATTGTGACAAGGTGGATATCTTTTCCGTAGTGCGGGAGCACGTGGATGCGGGAAAGTCCGAGGATCTCTATCCGGGACTCCTTCCCGAAGGAACCTGCTCCGACCGGGTGGTGGAGGATCTCGTGCGGGAGGGAAAGGCCCGGTACGATACCCTGCGAACTCTTTCGGACGTCATGCTTTTTCAGCTCTGCTGGATTTTCGACATTACCTACGATGCGGCGTTGCGTTTATTGCTGCGAAACGGAGAGGTCCAGTGGCTCCTGGGGAGGCTTCCCGAGGATTCCCGACTGATTCCGTTACTGGAAAAGGTGGAGCGGCGACTCGGGGTTCTGGCGACGGGGAAAGATTGTATCGAGAGCCATGTTGCGACACCTTTTCGTCTTTCGGGAATGTAATTCCCGGTGAATCAGGCCAGAAAGGCCCTGGGGGAGCGGCATCGGGAAATCTTTACCCTCTGGGGAGAATTCAGGAATTTCTTCAAGGAACGTCGTTTTCTTCTTTGGCACCGGCAAAGTGTGGTAAAACGGATGCGTTTCATATGCTACGCTTCGGGAATAGTGAATCTGGTAGCTCTTGTTAACGATTACAGAGAACTTTCCTTAACGATGCCCTTTTTTTGCATGCTCGCTTCCCGAATCTCTTTGAGCGGTTTGGGGTTTGTTTTGGGAAGTCTGATCGAGGAAAAGAACTTTTTTTCCTGGTTTTCCAAGGCTTTTCTTGGCTACATGCTTCTTTTCGGAGTGTCCGAGGGGTTGGAGCTGTATTGGAAAGGAATTTCCCTTACGGAGGAGCACTCGCCTTTTATTCTCATCATAGTACTGACCTATTATCTTTTTTGTCCTCCCCGGGTTCCCTTTGCTCTCGTTGCCGGAGTGGGGGCCAGTCTTATCTATTTGTTCGTGGTTACGATCGCGAAAAGCCTTCCGTTGCCGATAGTGCCGATTTTTGTCCTTTACTTCGGTTTTATTAACGCCGTGGGTTGTGCGACCCTGATTTTCTTCTCCAGAATACAGCGGAAGGAATTCTTTCTGCTTCAGGAACAGCAGAGAACGAACAGGGCCCTTGCCCGGGAAATCGAGCGAAGGGAAAAGACGGAGGCCTCTCTTCGGGAAATGGCCTTTCGGGATGGTTTGACCGGGCTTTTCAACTACCGTTATTTTTTCGAACGATTTCAGAATTTATGGAGTCGATCCGTGCAACCCGTGGGTTTTCTCATGATGGATCTGGATTATTTTAAACGGGTGAACGATACGCTGGGACATCCCGCGGGGGATGCGGTTCTTGTTGCATGTGCCCGGCGCTTCGAAAAAATATTGCCTCCCGGAGGAGTTCTGGGACGTTTGGGAGGTGAGGAGTTCGGGGTGGTTCTTACGGAATGTTCCCATGCGTTTCTCCGGGAAACTGCGGAAAAGTTCCGTCGCAGTGTGGAAGAATCCCCTGTCGAAACTTCCTGGGGGAATCTGGAAATAACCCTTAGCCTGGGTGCCGCTATCGGAATATCGAAGGGAGAAGATTCCCCGGAAAAACTTTTTCAACGGGCCGACAGCGCTTTACTGGAGGCTAAAAGAAAGGGGCGGAATCGCGCATGCTTCTATCCTTCGGGGCAGGAGGAGACTTCCCTCTCTTTACGAGAAAATGCGATTCCATGAGGAAAAGTCCCCAAAAATAGGGTGAAGTGCGGATCGATAAAATGTAACGGCGAAAAAGAGGCTTGCCCGAAAGAAAGGGCTTTTTATGGAGGATAGGGGTATGATACGGGAGGAAATGCTTTTTTTGGAGGAAACTCCGAGGTTCACCTTCTGGGGAGAGTTCGCCTCACCCCTCCAGGAGTGCCGTTTCCGCCTCTGGCGGCGAAAAAGTCTGTTCAAGCGGATGCGCCTTGCATGCGTCTTTACGGGAATGGCCTATCTTTTCGCTCTTATAGGAGATTACAGCGATCTTGCGGGGGAGCCTCCTTTTTCCCTTATGCTGTTTTCCCGAAGTCTCGTTTTTGCGGTGGGGGTCGGATTGGGATTGACGGTTTCCGAAGAGAAATTCTTCCCCTGGTTTCCCTGGGCTCTTTCGGGATACATGCTTCTTATCGGCTGTGCCGAGAGCTTCGAGTTTTACATCAAGGGATTTTCCGTAATGGAAGGGAATTACCTCCTTACTCTCATTATCGTTCTTTTATACTATCTCTTTCTTCCTCCCCGAACTCCTCTGGTTTTTGCGGGAGCCCTCGGAGCGAGCCTTGTTTTTTTCGGGACCCTGATTTTTCTCGGAGAGGGATTTTTTTCCCGTCTTTTCACTCTTTTTATTAATTTTGTTCTCGTGAATGTGGTGGGGCTTTCCATCCTTATTTCCTTTGGTCGAGTTCAGAGGGAAGAATTTTTACTGCTTCAAAACCAGCAAAAAATTAATCGACGGCTTTCCCGGGAAATCGAAAGGAGAAAGAAAATGGAGAGTGCCCTCCGGAAGATGGCCCTCCAGGATGATCTTACGGAACTTTGCAACCGGCGTTATTTTTTTTCCCGTTTTCAGGAATTCTGGAATGTTCCCGCTTTATCCCTGGGATTTCTTATGTTGGACCTGGATTACTTCAAACGGATAAATGACCGTTTCGGTCATCCCGCGGGAGATGCGGCTTTGGTGGAATGTGCCCGGCGTTTTCAGGAGGCGCTTCCTTCCGAGGCGGTTTTGGGGCGCCTCGGGGGTGAGGAGTTCGGGGTGCTTCTTCCGAAGGTTTCCCTTGCGGAACTGGAACGAACCGGGGAGGCTCTGCGTCGAACTTTGGAGGCGGAGCCCGTGGAAACTCCCTGGGGAAATTTGAAACTTACCGTAAGCGTGGGGGCCGCTCTGGGAGGTCCCGAAAAGGAAGATTCTCCGGAGGAGCTTTTCTCCAAAGCCGATAACGCCTTGCTTCAAGCCAAGAAAACCGGGCGGAATAGGGTTTGTCTGGACCCGGCTTAAAGGAAAGCAGGTCCCCTAGATTTCAATTCCTTTCCGAAAAGGAACTCCCTCGTCGAAATAATGCTTGATCTTTCGCATCTCCGAAACGAGATCCGCCGCGCCGATCAATCCGGAGGAGGCACTTCGTCCCGTAAGAAGGAGTTCCGTTTCCGGGGCGAAACGCTTCCGAAATGCCAGAAGCTCCAGAAGGGATTCCTCCCGAAAGAGTCCGGGTGTGCAGATTTCGTCACAGATCATGAGAAAACACTTTTTTTGGCCCAACTTTTCTTTGATCCAGGAAAGCCCCTCCTCGGCGGCCCGAAAATCCTCCTCCGTAAAGGGGGCTTCCATGTGCCGGGGAATTCCGAAGGAGCGAAGGGTCACCTCTTTTCCGAAGCATTTCAAAGCCTGGCATTCACTGCTTTCTCCCAATTTAAGAAATTGAGCTATCCAGACCTTTTTTCCCGCTCCCAAAGCCCGGAGAGCCAGACCGAAGGCGGCGGTGGTCTTTCCCTTTCCCTCTCCCGTATAGATTTGCACGTATCCCTGGGGCATGAAACGCGCCTCCCCTCGAAATATTTTTTTGCAAAAATTCTGTCCAGGGTTATAATACGACATCCCTGGAAATTTCCGAAAATACGAAAAAAGAAAAAGGCCTTTCCGCCTTTCCCGAGGAGTCCAAGACTTTGCGAAAACAACCGAACCGTATTGCCCGAGAAAACCGAACCTTTCTTCCCGCCACTCCCGAGGAGGTTCGCCGACTGGAATGGGGGGAGCCGGATTTTCTCCTCATCTCCGGAGATGCCTACGTGGATCATGCCAGCTTCGCTCCCGCTATTATCGGAAGGGTTCTCGAAAGCCGGGGTTTTCGAGTGGCCATTCTTCCCCAGCCGGATTGGCATTCTCCGGAGGAGTTCACCTCCTTTGGAAAGCCCCGTCTGGGAGTGCTGGTAAGCCCGGGGAATCTGGATTCCCTTCTCAGCAACCGTACCGCCGCGGGAAAACCCAGGCGTTCGGATAGCTACTCTCCCGGCGGCAAGGGAGGGCTCCGGCCGGATCGGGCTTCCCTGGTGTACTGCAACCGGGTGCGGGAACTCTGGAAGGATATTCCCCTCATTCTCGGCGGTATCGAGGCAAGCCTGCGCCGTTTCGCCCACTACGATTACTGGTCCCGCAAGGTGCGGCGCTCCATTTTGGTGGACAGCCGGGCGGATCTTCTGGTCTACGGCATGGGGGAGTTGCAGATTCTTGAGATTGCCCGGCTTCTGGAAAAGGGGGTGCCGGTGCACTCCATTCGAAACGTGCCCGGTACGTGCTACGTTTTGAAAAAGGGAGAAAAAGCTCCCGAAGGAGCGGTGCTTCTTCCGGGATTCGAGGAGGTTCTGCAGAGCAAGGATGCTTTCGGGAAAGCCTTTCGGCTCGCCTACGAGGAACAGAATCCCTTTTCGGGGCGCCCTCTGGTGCAGCCTTCCGGAGAGAGCCGGGTGGTACAGAATTCTCCTCCCCGTCCTCTTTCTTCGGAGGAACTGGATGCCATTTACGAGCTTCCCTATTGCCGGGCCTGGCATCCCCGGTACGATGCGGCGGGAGGTGTTCCCGCCCTGGAGGAGGTTCGTTTCAGCCTGGTGAGTCAGCGAGGATGTTTCGGAGAATGTTCCTTTTGCTCTCTTACCTTTCATCAGGGAAGAATCATTCAGAAGCGAAGCGTGGACTCCCTGGTGCGGGAGGCGGAACTCCTCACGTCCCTGGAGGGCTTCAAGGGATATATTCACGATGTGGGAGGTCCTACGGCGAACTTTCGCGTTCCCCCCTGCGACAAGCAGGCTTCCGCAGGGGCCTGCGCTTCCCGGCGGTGCCTCGGCCCGGAGCCATGTCCCCGACTTCGGGCGGATCACCGGGAGTATCTGGAGCTTTTGCAGCGGCTGCGGGAAATTCCGGGGGTCAAAAAGGTCTTTATTCGGTCGGGAATCCGCTACGATTATCTTTTGCTGGACAAGAAGACGAATTTTCTCGAAGAACTTTGCGCTCATCACGTGAGCGGGCAGCTCAAGGTGGCGCCGGAACACGCTTCGCCTCGGGTTACCCGGCTCATGGGGAAGCCCGGAGTGGAGGTCTTCGAGGATTTCGCCCGGCGATACGCCGAAACCAACCGGCGTATCGGCAAGGAACAGTATCTGGTTCCCTACTTCATGTCCAGTCATCCCGGATCGGGGTTGCAAGAGGCGGTGGAGTTGGCGGAGTTTTTGCGGGATACGGGATACCGCCCCGAACAGGTGCAGGATTTTATTCCCACGCCGGGCACTCTTTCCACGTGCATGTACTATACGGGAAAGCATCCTCTTTCGGGGGAAGCAGTTTACGTTCCCCGGGAAGAGCGGGAAAAACTTTTGCAGCGGGCCCTCATGCAATACTGGATGCCGCAAAATTATTCCATGGTGCGGGAGGCCCTGATCCAGGCGGGGCGCCGGGACCTTATCGGAAGAGGAAAGAAATGCCTGGTTCCTTGGGAGGAGAGAGACGGAGGAAATGCCCCGAAGAAAAGCTCGTCCGGGCGAAAATAGGGTATACTTGAAGGCATCGAAATAATCCCGGTTCTGCGGAAAGGCCTCGAGAATCACCCCCTGCCCCTTCGAGAGTAGCACGACAATAGTCGTAGTATACGGAAGGAGTTCTGCGTTTTTCATGGAAAAAGAGAAAAAATATGCTTCCATAGAAGAATCCCGTATCGATTCTTCTCCTCCCGGAGATGCGATTCCGGGAGAAGAGGTTTCATCGGAAGATCTGAAAAGCAAGGTTCCTCCTGGAGAACCCGCTTCCGAGGCTTCTCAAAAACCCGCTCCCCGGGGAGGTTCGAATGGAAAAAATTCCCTCCCTTCTATGGGGCAGCCGAAGATTCTCGTGGTGGACGACACTTCCATAAGCCGGGTAATTCTTCGCAATCTGCTTACCCGTATGGGAGTGATCGTGGTGGAGGCTTCCAACGGCCAGGAAGCTCTCTGGCAGATCGAGAAATCCGATCCGGATCTGGTGATTACGGATCTTTCCATGCCCATTATGGATGGTTTCACCATGATGGATAAAGCGCGGAACGGTAAGGGAGATCCCATACCGGTAATCGTGGTTTCCGTCTATGCGGACAAGGAGCGCCTGGTGCGTGCGGTACGCCTGGGAGCGGTGGACTATATCGTGAAGCCCTTCGAACAGGAGACGGTAATCAAGAAAGTTACGAAAGTTCTGGCGTCGATACGGGGGAAAATTTTGGAGCCTTGAGTTTTTAAAGAGGAAAGTGCTTTTCTTTTTTGCTCCGACGCACTATATTATGTACGAAATCTCCGAGCCCCCAGACCTTGGAAAGGCTTTCCTTGGTTTGCGGGTCATTGGGTGGAACCGGAAACGGTTTTGCCTCCCGTGCTTGGAAAGGGGAACTCGAACGTTGTGGGAGAACCCTCTGCCATGGTGGCGAGGGTTTTTTGTCTCTCTCCTATGAACAGGGAGAAGCGAGTTTGAGAAAAAAGGAGATGGGAGAATGAAAAACCGGAAACGCATGGCATTGTGGGCGGTAGCGGCGATTTTTGTGGCCACCGTGGCCTTTGGAGGCATGCCGGTGTTGCGCATGGCCACCACCACGAGTACGGACAATACGGGATTGTTGGATTATCTGGCTCCGGAGTTCACCAAGGATACGGGAATCGAGCTGCAATGGGTGGCGGTGGGTACCGGCAAGGCTCTGGAGCTTGGAAAGAACTGCGACGTGGATGTGCTTCTGGTGCACGCTCCCGCCTCGGAGAAGCAGTATGTGGCGGATGGCTACGGAGTGAACCGCCGGCAGCTCATGTACAACGATTTCGTCATCATCGGTCCCGCGTCGGATCCCGGAGCGGTAAAGGGCATGACCGTGGCGCAGGCTCTCCAGACCCTGGGTGAGAAGGGTGTTCCTTTCGCCAGCCGGGGAGATAATTCGGGAACCCATAAAAAAGAACTCGAACTCTGGAAGCACGCGAACATGTCTCCCGAAAAGGAAGCCTGGTACATCCAGACGGGGCAGGGCATGATCAATACCATCAACATCGCCGCCGAGCGGGACGCCTACACCATGACCGATCGGGGAACCTTCATCAAGTATGCGGATAACCATCAGGGGAACCCTCCTCTGGTGATTCTGGTGGAGGGGGATGCCACTCTCTTCAATCAGTACAGTGCCTTGGCTGTGAATCCCTCCCGCTGTGAGAACGTGAAGTACGATCTGGCTCTCAAGTTCATCGACTGGATGGCGTCTCCCCGGGGACAGGAGCTTATCGGGAATTTCCGGCTCCTCGATAAGCCTCTCTTCACCCCTAACGCGGGCAAATAAAACCCTTCGTGTAAAACAAAAGCCTCAAGAAGCTTTTATAGCGGGAAAAGCACGGAATAATGCAGAAGCGGGAACTCCGAAGAGTTCCCGCTTCTGCATTATCTGGCAATTCCCCGGTGCCTCGGGTATACTGAAAAAACAGGGCGGGAAATTCCAAAAAAATTTGGAATTTCCCGAAAAGCCCCGTCAAGACTGGGGCCGTTTCGAAATGTCTGGAGGAATTTCCATGACGCGACTTCGAATGGAACATGTAACCAAACAGTTCGGCAAACTGGTGGCGGTGCGGGATGTCTCCCTGGAGATAGCTCCCGGCACCATTCACGCGGTGGTGGGGGAAAACGGTGCGGGAAAATCCACCCTCATGAAATGCCTTTACGGTATGCATCCTCCCGAGAAGGGAGTTTTCTATCTGGGAGACCGCTCGCTTTCCATCCGTTCTCCCCGGGATGCCATGAAGGAAGGTATCGGCATGGTGCATCAGCATTTCATGCTGGTTCCTTCCGGGACGGTGGCGGAGAATGTGGTGCTGGGGGACGAACCCCGCCGGGGATGGTGTTTCGACGAGGTCCGGGCTTCCCGGGAGGTGCTGGAGCTTTCTCGGAAATTTGGCCTGGAGGTGGAGCCGGATATCCCGGTCTACGCCCTTCCCGTGGGATTGCAGCAGCGGGTGGAGATTCTCAAGCTCCTCTACCGGAAGGCTTCCATTCTCATCTTCGACGAGCCCACGGCGGTGCTCTCCCCGGGGGAGGTGGCATCCCTCTTCGGAATTCTCCGGGATTTCCGCAGGGAAGGAAAGACGGTAATCTTCATCGCTCACAATCTGGAGGAGGTGCTCGCTCTTTCCGACGTCATTTCGGTGATGCGCAAGGGGGAGCTGGTGGATACGGTTTCCCGGAGCGAGGTTACTTCAAAGGAACTTGCCCGGATGATGGTGGGCCGGGAGATCTCCCTTCCTACCTTGAGAGAAACCTCCGGAAGGGGGGGAAAGAAACTCCTTTCACTGAAAAACCTCTGGGTCCGGAACGACCGGGGAGGTTGGGCAGTACGGGAGCTTTCCCTGGACCTCCACGAAGGGGAGATTCTCGGCATCGCGGGGGTTACGGGAAACGGCCAGAGCGAGCTGGAAGAGGCTCTCTGGGGGCTTCGGAACATCGAAAAGGGTTCTCTCCTTCTGGAAGAGGAACCCCTGAACTCCCCGGATCCTCGAACCCGCAGGGAGCGGGGCATGGCCTATATTCCCGAGGACCGACTCAAGACGGGGCTGGCCTCTCTGGGGGATCTGGAAGACAACCTCCTTATGGGGTATCAGGAACAGCCTCGTTTTTCCCGTAGAGGATTCTTGAGGGAACGCGCCAAGGGAACGTTTGCCGGGGAAGTGCTCGGACGGTATGGAGTGGCCGCCGCTTCCTCCCGGATTCAGAGCGGTACTCTCTCGGGGGGGAACATGCAGCGCCTCGTCATGGGGCGGGAGTTGGAACACGATCCCAAAGTTCTTCTCGTATCCCAGCCCACCCGGGGAGTGGACATCGGAGGTATCTCGGCGATTCACGATCATCTTCTCGAACTTCGGAGCCAAGGGCGGGGAATTCTGCTCATCTCCTCCAGCCTGGAGGAGATTATGGCCCTCAGCGATCGGGTGGCGGTAATGGTGAGGGGGCGTTTCGTGTCGGTACTTCCCCGAAAGGAGATCAGCAAGGAGAAAATAGGGGATCTCATGCTCCGGGGAGGAACGGAAGAAGAGACGGAAAGAAAAATGGAAAAAACGGGAGGATCCCATGGGCTCTCTTGCTGAACTATGGCGGCGTTATCGGGATAGCTTCATCGTGCTCGGTTCCTTCGGAGCGAGCCTTCTGGTGGGAGCTGGAATTATCGCCCTCTACGGGGTGAATCCCCTGGAGGCCTACGGAAACATGCTTTCCGGAGCCCTGGGAGATTCGGACGCCCTGGTGGCAACTCTTTCCCGGATGGTTCCCATCGCTCTGGCCACTTTCTCCATTGCGGTGGCCTTCAACGGGGGGATGTGGAACATCGGCGCCGAGGGGCAGCTCTATCTTGGAGCCTTCGCCGCCGCCTGGGTGGGGCTTACCCTGCCGGGCCTTCCGGGATTTATCCTTCTTCCTTTGGGGTTGGCCGCAGGAATCGGAGCCGCCGCACTCTGGGCCTGGATACCGGGAATTCTCAGCCTCAAACAGGGACTCAACGTGGTGGTGCTTACCATCATGCTCAACTCTCTGGGGATCTACTTCACCTCCGC
The DNA here is from genome assembly GCA_963666395.2 of uncultured Aminiphilus sp. Lineage (GTDB taxonomy): Bacteria > Synergistota > Synergistia > Synergistales > Aminiphilaceae > DAIPKP01. The sequence continues at coordinate 2,556,897 of CAXXQU010000001.1, read as the reverse complement.
CCTCGTCACGGGGCCCTACGCGGGGATCCGGGTGGCCGCGGGAGCCACGGACAAGATCCCCGAGGCCATGCGCTTCCTGCACCTCAGCGATTTCAGCACCCTCAATACGGGGGTCTTCGTGGCCCTCGGGGCGATACTCTGCGTAACTCTGGTGATGCTTCGCACCGTGCCGGGATACGATTGGCGCATGTGCCGCCTGAACCCCCGGTTCGCCCGATACGGAGGAGTGGACGTGGTACGGAGGCAGATCTGGGCCATGCTCCTCAGCGGGGCCTTCGCGGGGCTTGCGGGATCTCTTCTGGTGATGGGGGATCTCTACCGTTTCCGGACGGGGCTTTCTCCGGGGTACACCTGGACGGGAATGATCCTCGCCATGATGGTGGCCTACCATCCCCTGGGAGGCCTGGCGGCGGCCTTCGTCTACGCCGTCATGAGTTCCGGGGCTCTCGAAATGGAACTCATGACGGAGGTCCCCGTGGAGGTGGTGGAGATCATCCTCGGCACGGCGGTGCTCTTCGTGACTGCGGGATTCGCCCTCTCCAACCGGCTGGCGAACCGCCTGAGGGAGGATTAGTTATGGTTTCCCTGCTGCATGCGGTGGTGCGCATGGTGGTGCCCCTTCTGCTTATCGCCCAGGGAGGGACCTGGACCCTTCAGACGGGGATCCTCAACATCGGTCAGGAGGGGGCTCTGCTCCTTTCGGCCTTTTTCGGAGTGCTGGGGAACCACCTTTTCGAAAGCTGGATTATGGGTATTCTCTTCGCCATGGGGGCGGCACTGGTCTACAACCTTCTCTTCGGGATCTTTTGCGTTACCCTGAGGGCGAACATCTGGGTGGTGGGGATGACCCTCAACATCATGGCGGATGCCGGAGCCATCCTCCTCATGAAGAGCATCTTCGGCGTAAAGGGGGGCTTCCGGAGCGATCGGATGGTGCCCATTCCGGACGTGGATCTCTCCTTTCTTCCGAAATGGCTCGCTTCCTGGTGCGACGGCTACTCCCTGGCGGTATGGATAACCCTGGCCTTCTTTCTCCTCTGCTGGTACGTGGATTCCAAGACGGTCTTCGGCATGCGTCTCAAGGGGGCCGGAGAGAACGAGGAAGCCCTGGAGGCCGCGGGAATTTCCGTCTCCCGGCTTCGGTATCTCACGCTTTTGGTGAACAGTTTCGCGGTGGGCCTGGCGGGGGCCTTTCTCTCCACATCCTACCTCTTCGGTTTCACCCAGGGAATGAGCGCCGGAAGGGGCTGGATGGCAGTGGGAGCGGTTATCTTCGGAGGAGGGCACATGGGATGGATGCTCGGGGCGGTGCTCCTCTTCGGTTTTGCCCAGGCGGGAGGCAATCAGCTTCAGGCTTTGGGGGTGCCCAGCTACTACGCCCTCATGCTTCCCTACATTTTGGTGATTCTCTCTCTGGTGGTGCGGCAGGCGCTGAAAAAGAGAGCCTGAAAAATGCAAAGAAGGAGGAGCTCCGGAACATTCCTGAGCTCCTCCTTCTTGTCGTTATCAGCGAAGGAAAAGGGGCGAGGGTTTATTAATCCTTGCTCTGCATGGATCTCAGGATGTGGTTGACCTCGGGATGCTCTCCCGTAACGGAGATCATGCAGAACTCGGAACCGTCGTCGCTTTCCCCCAGCATTACCCGGGTGGATATGCTCGAATTGCCGTCGGTGGTGTCGAAGGTGAAGCGATAGATTCCTCCCTCCTCCGCGGGGGAGGTGCCGCCGGTTTGCTCGGCGAGAAAGGCTGCGGTGTTTTTCAGGGTATCTCTGGGCTGAAGAACCCTCAGAGTGATGCTGGCACTTTGGTTGTTATCCATGAGCGTGATAACGCCGTTCTCCTCGGAGGTCCTCCAGCTCTCCGGAACGTCCAAAGTGAAGCGGGAGAATTCCCGTATTTCGGCGTAGGCGGTTCCAAAAAGCGATATCGTAAAAATGAGCGACAGAATTGCGATTGCAAAGCCCCTCGGTTTTCTTTCCGTTTTTCCGGACATGATGTTCTCTCTCCTTTGATAAAAGTGTGGCCATCGAGGTTTGTAAACTTTGCCGAGTCGGATCCGCTTGCCCTGGTTCTGTCATTGTCCGATGGTTTCGAAGATCTCCTCGTACGGAAGGGGATCCACGTTCAGCACCAGGCATGCGGTGTACCAGATGCTCAGATCCTTTCGCCAGTCGTAAAAGTTGTTCATTTCCTGGGCGAAGGATGCGGAGGTCCATGGAGAAACGCGATATCCCAGATCGTCGAAGAGCCCCAGAAGGATTCCGCCCATTGCAATCCGTTCGTCGTCGGTGGTACTGCCGTACCATTCGGGCTCTCCCGAATTCCTGAAGAGAATAAATTCATTCCAGTAATCCTTGAGCACGTTCGCGGTCTCCTCCGTGCCGATTTCGCTGCTGATCGGAATAGCGTTTTCCGCCTCGGAGCGAATCGTTTCCAGCCAGCTTTGAAGCTCCTGGGTTTCGACTTCGAAGATGCCGAGGGACGAAGCCTGGCGATTCCAGGCATCTCCCAGAGAGGGAGTGTCCTTTTCCACGGTCAGGCTTTTTCCGAGAAGCTCCGCATGTTCGTAGAGCGTTACCCGGTAGCCCGGGCGTACCCGAAGGGAGCATATGCTGTCGTTGGGAAGATCGAAGAGTTCCCTGGGATGGGGATCCTCCCGGTGGATTTTCCACCACAGGTCGTATTCCCCCATTCGATGTATTTCCCAGAAAACGCCCTGATAGTTTTCCCCCGTGTAGGCGATGGCGATGCAGGTTTCGTAATCGTTTTCGAAGGCCCAGCTCCGGCAGATTCCGGAGGTGAGCCCCAGAAGAACCAGACCGGCGATTATGAAAAGGGAAGTGCGTTTTTTTCTATGCAACATGATTTTCGAAACTCCTTTGTAGGTGTCTATCGATCTGCGAGACTATCGAAAGTCGGTATACATCTCCACCAGAAGGTAGGTCTGTTTCGTCTTCCACGAAGCTTCTTTGAGGATTGCCTGAAAATCTCCGAGGATTTCCTCGGGATCATCGGCGTTGTAAATTTCTCCGGAGACTTCCCAGAAACCTTGATCGGGGTTCGAAGCCTTGAGAACCCGAGCGAACCAGGGGGCCTCCCCGTCGGCTCCCCAAAAATAAAAGTATCCATCCTTCAAGAAATAGGGCGGATCCGATTGATCCACGGATTTGTCCGCCTTGAACTCCAGCCCGAAGTATTTTTGTACCGATTCTTCTACCCAGGAGGCCTTGATGCGAAGATCTCCGTTTTCCCGATTTCCTTCTTCGTTATGTTTGATGCGGCTTTTGAAGTTGTTGACGTAGTTGTGCCAGATTCCGAACCGAACGAGATTCGGATAGCTTTCGGAAAGTACCATGTCTTTGGTGTGTACGTCCATAAAGCCCAATTCGGTAAAATTGCTCAGAAAGAGCCCCATGGCCTTGAGCTGTTTTTCCGTCGGTTCCGCCCAGGCGCTTCCCGCCAGAAACAATGCGGCTATAGAACAGATTGCCACGCAATACTTCATTTTGTTCGTTCTGTTCGTCATGTTTTTCGCTCCTTTTATCGATTGCCGATCTCGAAATTGCGAGATTCCTTAACCTGCCGCGGGAATGGGAACGGAGATTTCCCTTTCCTGAATCTTTTCTTCCTCGTTCCAATTCCGCGCATTCTCCACCGAGCGTTCCAGGATTTCCAGCATGTCACTCTCGGTATTTGCGCCGATAAGCATATAGTCCTGAGTTTCCGTGGCTTCCATTACGGAAAACAGTTCTTCCATGAGGGAGTCGTAGACCGCCACGGAGAGCCATCCTTTTTGCTGATCCAGGGCTTTGCTCCGGGGTCCCTTTGTGGCATCGTCCAGGGTGAAGGCGAACCGGGCGAAATCGATCCATTCCGCAAATCCGCTTCCGTTGAAGGAGATTTTTTTCTCGAATCCTTCGAGATTGTACAGAATAATTTCCTGGGACACATCGGTGCCGAAACTCACGAGGAATCTCTCGCCGTCGGGGCTGAAGGCGATAGCACAGTAGGCCGCTCCCTGGAAAGGAAGAAATCCCAGGGAGGTTTCGCTTTCATCGAAGAAATATATGCCGCTTTCCGATCCCTCCATGGCGTCGGAAAGTTCGGGATCCACCAGGATCCAGGAGTAGAGGCCCTTTTCCGTAGCGTATTGTCCCGGCTGTTCCTCTTCCAAAAGCGCTCTGTTTCCATCCGCATCGACCCTGTAAACCATATCGTGATCGAGGATATAGGTTTCTTGTCCCGCAAGAACCGCCGAAGGGATGAACAGAATCATGCCGAAGATGCATAAACACAAAAGGTTCATCATTTTTTTCCCGCATATCATTTTGTATCACTCCTATCCGAATTTTGAAAACATCCAAGAATAACAGCCCGTACTACAATGCCTCGAAGGCGGAGTTCCCCCAAGGGGTGCGTTCCGGCAGAACTAGGGTTCTTTCGGAGCGCACCCCTTGGGGGGCCATGAAATTTTCGCGGCCTCTTCGGAAAAGCGGAACTCCTCTTGGAAACCCGAGCATTTCAGTGTAAAGATTCCTTCCGCATGGTGTCGCACACTTTCTATTCGCCCCGAAAGGTCCGGAGAGAGGCGTAGGAAACCGGAAAAATCTCCGTCGTTGTCGAAAAAACAGAGGCCCAGGGGTTCGCCTTCCACGGCGTTGGAGGAAGAGAGGGCGGCCCAGCTCATAAATCGAAAGGATTCTCCCTCCAAAGCGTAAAGCCTTGCATCCTCCACGGGGGAACGCTTCAAGACTCCTGAAATTCGCCAAATCTGATTTCCCTCGCGAATAGCGTAGAAGAAGCCGGATTCTGGAATCGAAGGCTGCCAGAGCCACCAGAACAAAGCTCCTCCGAGCAGAAGAATACCCCCCCAGACCGTGCTCATTTCGTTTTCCCCTTGTCGTTCCGGATCAGATTGATACAGCAATATTACTTTACTTTGAGCTTCCAGGAGTCTCCGGTCACGTTCCGGCTGCAATTGAAGTATACCGCTCGGGGTTTTTTCCCCTCCGGGCATCCGTCGTGCTCGTAATACTTGAAGGCGTTATTGATCACGTTCCATCGCGCCCACCCCTCGCTGCGCTTGTGAACCGCCTTGCCGCCGGATTCGATATAATAGTAGATTCTTTTATGGGGATCGTGAGGAACCTTTATCGTACGATTTTCCAGGGCGTTCACGCTCCACCATCCCTGACAGCACCAGGAATTTTCGTTCACGTCGTAATAGATCAGGGAAACCACGATTTTTTGCTCCCGATGATTGTCGAAGGTGATCTTTGCGGCTTCCGCCCGGGGCGGCAGGAAAAAGGTACTCACTCCCAAAAGTAACAGGGCCATGTACATGGATAGTTTCTTCACGTCTGTTCTCCTTTCGTGCTCTTTCGCGTGTGCCTGTTTGGTTGTTCCAAAGCCACGATTTTATCCGTGATGGAGGTCCACGAAGACCGTCTCCATCAGCTCGCGCACGGTTATGATTATTCTGCCGTTTCCCCAGGAAATAACGTCTCCGTCCGTGGTTACCGAACGGAAAAGGGCCACGTTGCGCAGATCTCCGTACCGGGCGGTGTCCAGTTTCCGGCTCATATCCACCACGATGACGCTGCCCGTCTCCATTTCTACGAACAGGCGCCAGTCGTTCAAAGGTAAAATGGATTTAATGAAGGGCATTTCTCTTCTCTCCCTCAGGTTTCGAAATCCCGGGATTTCGGGTTGTCTCGTATTCAGTCCACCCGTTTTCCCAAACGAATTTTTTCGCCGAACTCGATTTGGAAGATCCCCTCTTCGAAACCCTTGTTAAGATACAGTCCCGAGCTGTGGTAGGGAACTTCGAAACAGATTTGGTCTCCGTTCTCCAGATTTACGAGCCATGCGGTTACTCCGTTACCTTCGGTAAGGGCCTCTCCGTGGAATTCCGGATTTCCGAGGATTTTGGAGCCCAGGAGCTGCTCCGAAACCGCTTCCATGAGATCCCGGGTCTTTTGATCTACCCCTGCATCGCCTTCCAGATATCGGTACATTTCTTCTTCCGAGAAAGATCGTTCGAAATCGGTTCCCAGAGTTCCGTCTTCCTTCAGGCTTTCCTCGGTGATTACGAATCGTTCCGAATCCTTCGCATAACTCTGGGTTTTTCGCCGGAGCACGGTGAGCCTTCCATTTCGCCAGGCGTAGAGAGCTTCTACGTTATCCGTGGCACTGCCGTGGCAAAAGCTGGAAATTTCCTTTGTATCCTTATGGAAGTTGGGGCTTGCAATCTCCTCCAAAGCCTCGTTTTCTTCAAAAAGGTTCTTTTCGAAATTCCAGAGATAGCATGCATAATAGGCGTTTGCGGAACCCAGGCTTTGCAGAATTTGAAGGTCCTGAAATCCATCGAAATTCATATCCACGAGAGAAACGAGGTCCACCGAAAACTCCTCCGCCTCCCGTGCGGTTTCCTGGTCGTAAGGAATTCTCTGGATCGTTTCCGTGCACTTACGGATGCATAGCTCTCCATCTTCGAAGGTCCCTCTCAGTTCCGGGGCGTCCTTGCCTATCTCAAGGGTCATGGGAGCCCTCGTTTCCGCCATGGCCGATGCCGCAGAAGCAACTACGAGAAGAAGGCAGGCCAGAATGGTTTTTACACCTTGCATCATGTGCAGAATAACTCCTTTCCTTTTTGCGTTGTCCTTTTCGGGAGAGCCTTTTTTCCCATTTCCGATTTCTGCGAATTTCCGCAAAGAAAGAGCGCAAGAGGGGAAACGCGAAAAACCGGACTCTCTATTCCGTTGTAGACAGAATAAAGAGTCCGGTCCTTGCATAACACACTCTTTTCGGGTGGTTTCAGGGGTGGTTTTTTTGAAGCGCTTCCTTTAGGGCCCGGCGGGAACGGATTCCGAGCTTTTGAAAGATGGATTTCAGATGGAATTTTACGGTATTTTCGGAGAGGAAAAGCTCCGCTCCGATGTCCCGGTTGGTTTTGCCCTCCGAAACGAGCCGGGCCACTTCGTATTCCCGCAGCGTAAGTTCCGAAGGAATTTCGTCTTTTCGAAACTTTTGAAGCACCTTCTCTCTGCCTTGAAGATAACCTTCTTTGAATGCCGAGATTTTTCGGCGTTCCGAGGGAAAATGTTTTTCGAGAACCCTGTTGAGAAGGGGCCCCAGGAGATCCGCGTTTTCCGCAAAGGGAAGGATCAAGCCATCGGGCAGAGCCAGAGTCAGGGCTCGATGTAGCGTGTGGGTTCCCTCGGAGGGTCTTCCCAGGCGGGATTGGGCGACCGCAATGTCGAGGGTGATGTAGATTTCCGCCAAAAGGTTTCGGTATCTCCGGGTCTCGGAAAGAAACTCCTCGGACCGCAGGAGCAGTTCCCGTTCCTTTCCCGTCAGGAGCGACAGACGTCCGTAGATCATGCAGGCAAAGGGGAGGGCGGGAGAAAGAGTTTGCAGGAAATCCCCTCCTCGAAGCCATGCGGGGACGCTCTCCGGATGGTTCAGAAGAACCGCCAGAAAGCCCTCCGCCATATCGGCAATGCGTTTCGAGAGTCCGTAGGCGGAGTTGGCGGCACTACTTTTTAGGAGAAACGCGCCTTCTTGAAATCCCTCGGGATCTCCCCGGAGCAGAGCGATTCTCTGCAGCAGAAAGGCGGTGCAGATGTAGAGGCTGTCCTGATTCCAGCGCCGGGTTACGTCCAGTGCCTTGAGGGCCAGGGATTCGGCCTTTTCCGGAAGTCCCCGATGCAGAAGGGCCTCCCCTCGAAAAAGCAAATCCGCTCCGCTGCCGTTTCCCGAGGTCAGTTTGTTGTACGGAGGAAGCCAGAAATCCATTTGTTCCATTTCTTCATCCAGCTTGCCGCATTCGCGGTGGAACATGCCCGATACCGAGGGCCAGCCGAAGGTCCAGGGGGAATCCGGCCGAAAGAGACGGCTATTCTCTCCCAAAAGCTCGTAGGCCCGTTGGTGGCTCTTTCCCATTTTTTCGATGTCGTTATAAAATCCGAAGGAGATTGCCAAATGTAGTTCTCCCAAGAGGACACGGCGTGGTTCCTCCTCCATTTCGCAGGTTTCCAGAAGCTCTTTCATCTCCCTGCAAAGCTTTCCGTAAAGTTCCATATCTCCCAGGGTAAAGGCCTCGAAGGCCACGGATATCAGAGTAAAGGCGTAATCTCGGCGCAGCTCCGGCGTGGCATTCCGGGCGATGTCGTGAAGGATTTCCAATACTTCTCCGGGGCTCGAATCGAGGATGGCCCGGGAAAAATCCACGCAATGCAGGTTCAAAGAGAGGAGAGCCGGATAGTCTTGCAGGGAATGGAAGAAATCGAGGGCCTGGGTTTTCTCTCCTTTCCGGGCACACCACTCTCCCGCTCGGTAAAGGATACGATGCCGCAGGGATTCCGGTTCGTCCAGCAGGGCCAGGCGTACGAAATCCAGCAGAATGGCATGGGGGAAATAGTGGCGGCTCTCCATGTCGTAACGGATGAACATCCAGTGGTTCAAACCTTCGACCAGAGCCTTCGGAAGAGGTTCCGCCTCCAGCAGAAAGCAGGCTTGGGAGATCGTAAAGCTGTCGAAAGGAGAGAGGCGAAAGAAAAAATGCCGCTCCTCCCGGGAGAGCTCTTTCCAGAGAAGTTCGTTCACGAGTTCGAAAATACTGGATTTCCTTTCGAGGGATCCCGTGCGGATAAAACTGATCAATTGAAGATACAGAGCGGCAATCCATCCCTCGGAGTAACGGTAAAGGTTTTGTCTCTGCTCTTTCTCCAGCTCCACTCCGGCCATGCGGTAGTATTCTTCGATCTCTTCCTCCCGAAGGCAAAGGTCCTCGTTTTCGATGCGCAGAACCTTCGCATTGCTTAAAACTACCAACCCTCGGGATGAGAGGTGTTGCGTAAGGAAAACGAGCCGAAGTCCCTTGCCGCCGTGATCCACCAGGGCTTTCCAAACGGCTCCGGGAAGATTCTTCTGGAGGAATTGGAAGTTGTCGCAGATAAGGTAGGTTTCGTTTTCGCAACATAGTTCCATCAAAGCCTGGGCGATATCTCCCTGATTTTCTTCCCGCGGCAATCCGAGGCGCAGCAAACGAGAACCCGCGGAAGGATCGATGCCATTGAAAATATGACACAGGCGTGTCCATCCCGATGTGTGGGGTTCCGCACTGGCCACGAACCACCGCACTTCAAGCCCCGCCATTTCGGAAACGTCGAAAAAATCCCGGACCGCCGTGGTTTTTCCCGCTCCCGAGGGGGCTTCGATAAAGGTGGTGCGAAATTCCCGGATTTGCCGTAACTTTTTTCTGAGGCGACTTGAATAATAGTGAACCTGAGGGTGATATTCCTGTTCTTGAAATGGTAGCATGGCTCCTCCTTGGTAAAGGAGAGTTCCCGGTATGGTGTCATATATGTACCGAAGAGACGATTGGATGAAGCGGCTCTCTTTGCCATGGAGCACTTATGGTATGAACCGGAACTCCGGTCTTCCGGAAAGTCCTCATGGTAGTGGCCGGCAATCGCAGCTTCGCGCAGAGGGAGGAAGCCATGAACGGAGGTTCCCTGTGCAATCTTTCGGAACACGCTCTTCGTGCAACCGCGTCAGTCCAGAGGACGGTCGAAACGCTTGGAGTGGGCTCCGTTTTTTTTCAGCTCCCGATCCCAGAAAAAATGATTTACCAGGGGCAGCACGAAACGCATCAGAAGGGGAGAATGACGAGTAGGTCCCGTCAGGCCCGCAAGGATTTTTTCATCCAGGATTCCGGTTCGAGCATAACTGCGCCCCAGCTGTTCGTATCGGTTCAGCAGTTTTCGCCCCCGGCGGCTTTTTTCCTGCTGCCGGATTCCTTCGCCGCTTCCCATGCGGATTACTCCCGGGCAGGGTGTTCCCAACCGTCGGGCGAGCTTGATCAGATAGGCCTGCATGGGGCGGGTATGGGTTTCTTCGGGAAATCCCGTTTGGATGAGAAAGATCATGCGAGTGGAGCCGCAGACCCCTTTGCAGTTTTCCAGGGTTTCGAAAAAATTTTTCGCCAGTCCCGGCATGGCGTCCACGTAAATAGGAAAGGCTGTCAGAGCGGTAGATTCCTGGGGAAAGGCCTCTCGAGCCCTCTCGAAATCCCCGGGATTCACGAGGAAGAACTCCTGAAATTGATTTTCCGGGAATTCTTCGGTATCGCAGAATCCTTTCGCGAAGGCCCGGGTAAGTATGGCGGAGTTGCTCCGCTTTCCTCGGGGGGAGCAGTTAAAGATGTTCAAGAGCATGGCACACCTCCTCGAAGGGGTCGCTCAGAGGACGGGCGAAGAGAAAACGGGTGTGGGCATTCCGGGCGAAGCGCTCGAAGGCGGCGGTGATGATCCGAAGATCCTCTTGGTCCGTATCTTCCTCGGGCTCGTAGAGCAGAGCCATAAGGGGATTTTTGTCGTACCGCATGGGGTGTCGGCATTCTCCGCCCTCGTCGAGTTCGATGTAGGGAAGGGCGTTGGGAATGAAGCGGTCTATGGAGGTTTTCAGAAGCCCCGAGGGAAAGCCCAGAATCAGAGGGGAGACGAAAAGCACCAGATCCGCAGCAAGAAGGGCTCTCAGGAAATCCACGTGATCATCTTTGAAGATGCAGATTCCCGGAGTTTTGAGCCAGCAGGAAAAACACCCCGTGCAGCCTGCGATGTTTTTTTCCCCCAGGGACATGGATTCTACCTCATGTTCCCGGGAAGCGAGAAAACTCCGCAAATTCTCGAACCGCTCCCCAAAAGCCCGGTTTTCCCTGCAAGGATTGCCATTCACCAGAAAGATGCGCATGGGGGTTTTTTCGTCCTTATTTTGCATCTTTTTGGGGATGAGGGTCCAGGGATTTCATGGAGAGGTTCACGTGCCGACGCATGAGAGCCACCGCGAGATTGGGATCTTTCAACCGCAGAGCTTCGTGAAGCTGCCGGTGTTCCTCCAGGCTCGGATTGGTATCGAAATTGAAAAATGACTCATAAAAAACCATGTACACGTTGGTTCGGGCCAGGATATTATCGATGTACTCCCGAAGAACCACGTTGCCGCTGGCTTCCGCGATGATCTGATGGAAGGTGACGTTGATATCGAGATAGGCCTCGGTGTCCCGTTCCCTGAAAATCTTTTCCTCTTCCTGAATGGCTTCCTCCAGCCGGCAGAGCTGGAGAGGAGTTATGCGGGAGGCCGCCTTGTGTACCGCAAGAGTTTCCAGATGTTCCCGCACTTCGTAGGCGTTTTCCATTTCCTCCATGCTGGGAGAGGCGAGCCGGGCTCCGCTGTTGGGAATGACAATAACCAATCCTTCGTTGGCGAGGCGCCGAATGGCTTCCCGTACGGGGGTTCGGCTGAGTTGCATCTCCTCCGCAAGACCCACTTCCGGAAGCCTTTGCCCCGGTTTGAGTTCCTTGGAGATGATTTTATGACGCAGAGCGTGGTATACGAAGTCTGCGCTGGTGGCGTAAAAGGGCATGTCCTTTGCCCGAGGTGTCTGCATGGCAGTATCTCCCTTCCTGAAATGGGTTTCGAAAATGTCGTTATTCCTCGTATTGTACTTGCTGTATCCCATTTTGTCGATCCATAAATCTTCTTGAGAAATAATGAAAAATTTAATTTATCGAAGAAAGCCTGTAAACATGGGGTCGTAAAGATTTTTCTCCAATTTTTTCAGCGACCTCTTGACAGAAAGAATTCTTTATCGTACATATATGAATACTATGTATTCAGTGAGTACTATATTTGTGCAGGTTTTTAGGGCTTTCAAAAAAGGAACGTTTCTTTTCATTGAGCGATTTTCCTTGAAATGTGGCGTTATGTGAGTTCCGAGCCGGAGCGGCAAAGCAAGGGAGCGGTCCGGGAAAAGGTGTATTTTCCCGGAAAATGATGGAGGTGTTGAAGATGGCCCAGTATTCGGATTTGCGGCATAAGGGCGTGGTGGTTACCGGAGGTGCCAGCGGAATCGGTCTTGCCACGGCGGAACGTTTCGCTCGGGAGGGGGCCCGGGTGGTAATTTTCGATATTCACATGAAAGCTCTGGAACAGGCGCTGCGGGATCATCCCGATTTTGCGGGAGCTTTGAAGGTGGATGTGAGTTCTCCCGAAGAGGTGGAGCGGGGTTTCGAGGAGGCGGAAAAGCTTGCGGGTCCCCTGGAGGTTCTGGTGGCGAATGCGGGAATCAGCGTACGTTCCTCCTTTGTGGATATCTCCTGGGAGCAGTGGCGCCGGGTGATGGGTGTGAACCTTGACGGCGTTTTTCTCTGCGCCCGGGAAGCGGCGAGGCGCATGGTTCCCCGTAAACGAGGAGTTATCCTTATGACCGCTTCCACCAACGGCACCGAGGGGCATCCTTTTTATGCGGATTACAACGCCTCCAAGGCGGGGGTGATTCTGCTCTGCAAAACCATGGCTCTGGAGCTGGCCCCTTTCATTCGGGTGAATGCGGTCTGCCCGGGCTACGTGCTTACTCCCATGCAGAAGGCGGAATACACTCCGGAGATGCTGGAGGCCACGAACCGGAAGATTCCTATGAAACGTCATGCCGCTCCGGAAGAGGTGGCAGGGCTTTTCACCTTCCTGGCCTCTTCCGAGGCAGCGTACATTACAGGGGCGGAAATTCCCATCGATGGAGGAGAAACCGCAGGGCTGGAGTAAATCCGAAAGCGCCATGAATCTCTTTTTTTGAAGATCTTTTATCGTTGAAATATTGTGGTTTTGTTTCCTCCAGCATCCTGTCGCTGAGAAGAACGAAGAGTATTTCAATCGGAGAATACGAAGGAGTGACAATATGGATTTCGCTAAGGTTTTTAGCCTCTCCGGAAAAGTGATTGTCGTTACGGGAGCCGCTTCGGGAATCGGCCACGGGGTGGCTTCCTTTCTGCGCGAAGCGGGGGCTTCGGTGGTGTTGACGGATCTGGATAAGGAAAAGGGAGAAAAGGCTGCCCGGGAGATGGGGGAGGGTGCCTTCTTTTTGCCCTGCAACGTGACTTCCAACGAGGATTGCCGCGCCCTGGGGGCAGCCCTGAAGGAGAAGTTCGGTGCCATTCAGGGGTTGGTGAATTGCGCAGGGGTGATTCGCCGGAAAAATTCGGTGGATCTGGAGGAGAAGGACTGGGATATCTCCATCGACGTGAGCCTCAAGGGAACCTGGCTGGTTTCCAAATACCTCCTCCCTCTCATGATGGAGAAGGGGGGAAGCGTGGTGAACATAGGTTCCGGTTGGGGAATCAAGGGGGGGCCGAATGCGGTTTCCTACTGCGCCGCCAAGGGAGGAATCGTGAACATGACCCGGGCCATGTGCATCGATCACGGAGCTCGAAACATTCGGGTGAACTGCGTTTCTCCGGGAGATGTGGATACCCCTCTTCTGCGGAGCGAGGCGGTACAGCTCGGTCTGGATATGGATGCCTGGCTTCGGGAGAGTGCGGATCGCCCTCTGGGGCGTATCGGAACCCCCGAGGATATCGCCAAGGCGGTCTATTTCCTCGTAAGCGACCTTTCCACATGGGTGAGCGGAGCGAATCTCGTGGTGGACGGCGGAGGTACGGCGTAAGGGAAAAAGGTGCTACTGCGGAAAGATAAAAAGCGTTATTTCCAGGAACTGTGATGAATTGTCCGGAAATGGCCTTACAGTGAAGGAGGAGTTTTTTATGGCGGATCGAAAGAAAATTGTCTATCCCTACATTCCCAACTCCGCTCCGGAGGTGCAGAAGGAGATGCTTGCATCCATAGGAGCGGAGAGCATCCACGAGTTTTACGAGTGTATTCCCGAACCACTGCGGTTCAAAGGGAAAATGGATCTCCCCGAGCCCTTTCTGGACGAATGCGGCCTGAAGCGGCATGTGGAAAAAATGCTACGGAAAAACCGGGGAACCCGGGATCATCTGAGTTTCCTCGGCGGAGGCTGTTGGCAGCACCACGTCCCCGCAGTATGCGACGAGGTGAACCACCGTTCGGAGTTTCTCACCGCCTATGCGGGAGAGCCCTACGAGGATCACGGACGCTTTCAGGCGCTTTTCGAATATACCAGCATGATGGGAGAGCTTCTGGAAATGGATGCGGTGAACGTGCCCACCTACGATGGTTCCCAGGCTGCCGCCACGGCGTTGCGCATGGCCTGCCGGATTGTCGGAAGGGATACGGTACTGGTGGCGGAGAACATCCATCCCGACCGGATGCTGGTGATACGGAACTACTGCCATCCCGGAGTGGCTATCCGTACGGTTCCCTTCTGCGAGAAGACGGGAACTCTGGATATGAAGGCCCTCAAGGAGATCCTTACGCCGGATGTGGCGGGGCTTTACGTGGAGAATCCCAATTTCCTGGGGTGCCTCGAAGTGGAGGCCTCCACAATGGCGGAGCTTCTCCACTCTTCGGGAGCCCTCTTTATCGTGGGAGCCGATCCCAGTTCTCTGGGAGTTCTCGCGCCTCCAGTCTCCTACGGAGCGGATATCGTCTGCGGGGACATCCAGCCCCTGGGAATGCACATGTACGCCGGAGGCGCCCGGGCGGGGTTCATCGCCACCCGGGACGAAGAGCGCTTCGTGCGGCAGTTCCCCTCCCGGCTCTTCGGCATCGCTCCCACCACCCACAAGGAGTGGGGCTTCGGAGACGTGGCCTGGGAGCGCACCTCCTTCGCCAAGCGGGAAGAGGCGGTGGAGTTCGTGGGAACCGCTTCCGCCCTCTGGGGAATCACCGCGGGGGTCTATCTGGCTCTTATGGGACCCCAGGGAATGAAGGAGCTCGGAGAGGGCATCTTTCAGCGTTCCGCCTATCTCGCGGAGAGAATGAAGGAGCTTCCGGGAGTGAGGGTGCTTTTCGAAGGAACTCCCTTCTTCAAGGAGTGTGCGGTGAACTTCGATGGTTCCGGAAAAACAATATTGGAAATTAATAATTTCCTTTTGGAGCGCGGGATTTTCGGAGGCCTGGATATTTCCCGGGAAATACCCTCTTTGGGGCAGACCGCCCTCTTCTCTGTAACCGAGGTGCATAGTCAGGAAGATATGGATACGTTGATCCGACTTTTGAAGGAGATCCTGGGCTAACTCCGGGAGCTTGAGACCATCCATAGAGAAGAAAGGACGATTCTTTTATGGGAATGAACATGCAAACCAAACTGCGGAATTTTCATCAAGCTCAATGGGATGAGCCCATTATTTTCGAGCTTTCCTCTCCGGGAGAACGAGGTATTCTACTTCCCCCGGTGGAGGAGGCGGTGGCGGAAAAAGGCGCCAAGGGGCTCGAAAATATTCCCTCCTTTTTGAAGCGCGCCACATCTCCCGCCCTTCCCGAAATGGGACAGATGCGGGTATTGAAACACTATCTGCGGCTTTCTCAGGAGAACCTGGGGGCGGATCTCAACGTGGATATCGGCCAGGGGACGTGCACCATGAAATACAGTCCCAAGATCAACGAGGTGCTGGCGGCGGATCCCGCCCTTTCGGAATTGCATCCCAACCAGGATGAATCCACCCTTCAGGGGCTTTTGGAGATGCTCTACAAGACGGAACATGCCCTCAAGGAGATTTCCGGGATGGATCGGTTTTCCCTTCAGGCGGGGGGAGGATCTCACGCCATCTACGCCATCGTCTCCATCATCCGGGCCTGGGTGGATGCCACGGGGCAGAGGGATACCAAGGACGAGATTATCACCACCATCTTCTCGCATCCCTCCAACGCCGCCACGCCGGTGCTCAAGGGTTTCAAGGTGATCAATCTCTATCCCGACGCGGAGGGGCGTCCGGATTTCGAGGCCCTCAAGGCGGCGGTGAACGAGCGTACCGCGGCGCTTCTCATCACGAACCCCGAGGATGTGGGAATCTACAATCCCCGGATTCGGGAATTTACGGATCTGGTGCACTCCGTGGGAGGCGTTTGCAGCTACGACCAGGCGAACCTCAACGGCATCATGGGGATCACCCGGGCCCGGGAGGCGGGGTTCGATCTCTGCTTCTTCAACCTTCACAAAACCTTTTCCGCTCCTCACGGTTGCGGCGGTCCCGGAGGAGGCGTTATCGGGGTTACCTCGGAATTGGCCCAGTTCCTGCCGGTTCCCCTGGTGGAGTTCGATTCTTCGGCAAATCGCTACTGGCTGAACTACGATCTTCCCCGGAGCATCGGGAAGGTGAAGGATTTTTACGGTTCCGTGCCGGTGATCTTGAAGGCCTATGCCTGGATTATGTCCCTGGGGCAGGAGGGGCTTACCGAGGCCGCCCGGGTGGCGGTGCTGAACAACAACTATATGTTCCGGAAGATTCTGAAGATCCCCGGAGCGGAAGCTCCCTACGCCGAGGGGGAACACCGGGTGGAGCAGGTCCGCTACAGCTGGCGAAAGCTGAAGGCGGAGACCGGTATCGGCACCGCGGAGGTGCAGAACCGGATGTTCGATTACGGAGTGCACTACTGGACCAGTCACGAGCCCTGGATCGTGCCGGAACCCTTTACGGTGGAGCCCACGGAGTCCTATTCCAAGGAGGAGTTGGACGAATTTCTCGCCATTCTGGGACAGATCGTGAAGGAAGCCCACGAAAATCCGGAGATGCTGCGCTCCGCTCCTCACAAGAGCACCATCCACCATGTGGATCACGACTACCTGGACGATCCCGCCAAATGGGCCATGACCTGGCGGGGTTACAGGAAAAAGTACACAGGATATTTCGAGCCGAAAAAATAGCTGCGAAAAGATCCTTACGACTACTCGCGTGAGCTTTCCGGAGGATTTCGTTTCCGTTCCCGAAAGAGGGAAATCGAAGTCCTCCGGAAAAGACCTCGAAATCCTCTGGAATACATCTTCACATGCCAAAAACAAAAGGAGCGGAAACGGCCATGAAGCTCGGAGTGATCGTCAATCCCGTGGCGGGAATGGGAGGAGCCGTGGGGCTCAAGGGAACCGACGGGGCGGAGATTCTTGCGGAGGCTCGGCGGCGTGGTGCGGTTCCCCGGTCTCCCGAGAGAACGGTACGGGCCTTGGAAAAACTGCGGCCTCTCCGGGAGAGCGTTGCCATATATACCTGCCCCGGAGCCATGGGAGAGACGGAACTCCGGAAGTGCGGCTTTTTCCCCGAGGTTCTCGATTGCGGTGTTTCGAAGGAGGATGGGTCGGAGTTTTCCCGGGAGCATACCCTTCAGGGAGTGCGTCGCATGAGAGAGATGGGGGTGGACCTGCTCCTCTTCGCGGGAGGGGATGGTACCGCCCGGGATGTCTGTGAGGCTGTGGGAGAGTCCCTTCTCGTACTGGGCATTCCTTCGGGAGTGAAGATCCATTCCCCTGTTTACGCCACCTCTCCGGAGTCCACCGGAGAGCTTGCCCTGAACTTTCTCTCGGGAGCCCGGATATCCGAAAGAACTGCGGAAGTCAGGGATATCGACGAGGATGCCTTTCGTTGCGGACGAGTGCAGGCCCGGCTTTACGGATATCTGCGCATTCTCTTCGAGCGTCGCCGGGTGCAGGGGCTCAAATCTGGCAGCCCCGCTTCGGATCGGGTGGCCCAGCAGGCCATAGGGGCGGCAGTGGCGGAAAGTATGGAACCAGGAGTCTGCTACGTTCTCGGTCCGGGCACCACCATTCGAGCTGTGGCGGAAGTTTTGAAGTTGCCTAAAACCCTTCTCGGGGTGGACCTCGTGCGGAATGGACAGCTTTTGGGAGCGGACCTGGGGGCCTCGGAGATCAGGAGTCTGGTAGGAGAGGATCCGGTGCGGATCGTGGTGACTCCCATCGGAGGGCAGGGATATATTCTGGGCCGGGGGAACCAGCAGATTTATCCGGAAGTTCTCCGCCGCTGTGGTCGGGAGGGGCTTAGGGTGCTCTGTACTCCGGAGAAGCTCCGAACCCTGGAGGGGGATCCCCTGCGGGTGGATACGGGGGATCCCGAACTGGATCGGGAGTTCCAGGGGTATATCCGGGTGCGCACGGGATATTTTCAGGAGAGCATGTATCCTCTTCGGGCATTGTGAAGATCGGCAAGGGAGGTGGTTTGAAAGAGCGAAAAAAGGCGGAAAGGGGCTGGGAATTTTGTGGAAAAGCAGCACGAATGTTTTCGATGAGAAGGAGGACGGATTCGAATGGCGCTGTTGAAATTGGTTCCCATCGCGGTTCTGGCGGGACTCATGCTGAGCGGCATGGATATTTTGCTGGCGGCTCCTCTTGCCACCATCACTGCGGTGGCTCTGGCCATGGTTTTGGATAAGTACCGTTTCCAAGAAGTTTTCGACGCGGCCCTGGATAACGTAAAGCACTTCATCATCGTATTCTTCATTCTTATGGCGGCCTATGCTCTGGCGGAGGCCTTCATGGCCACCGGCGTGGGGGCGTCCATCATCATCATGTCCCTCAAACTGGGCATTTCCGGACAGACCGTGGCGGTCATCGGTCTTTTCGCCACCGCGGTGCTCTCCATAGCCACGGGGACCTCCTGGGGAACCTTTGCGGCCTGTGCGCCGGTATTTCTCTGGCTCAGCCATATCGTGGGGGGGAGTCCCCTTCTTACGGTGGCTGCGGTGGCGGGAGGCTCCTGTTTCGGGGATAACATCGGCCTTATTTCGGATACCACCGTGGTGAGCTCGGGAATGCAGCAAGTGGAAATTATCGACCGGGTACGCCACCAGGGGGTATGGTCCTTTCTCTGCCTCTTCATTTCCGCGGGGATTTTTTATTTTGCCGGTACCAGCATGAATTTGGGAAGCGAAGCGGGGAACGCCGCCGCCGCCATCGATGCGATTCCTCCCGAGGTTTGGGCGAGCCTGGAGGAGAAACGAGCATCCGCAGTAACCCTGTTGGAACAGGTGCGATCGGGGGTTCCCCTCTACATGATTATACCGCTTCTCGTGGTTTTGGGTATGGCGGTTTCCGGAATTTCCACACTTCTCTGTTTGGGAGCAGGTATCGTATCGGCTTTGATCTTCGGCATGGTGGCGGGTACCGTGTCCTCGGTTATGGAATTCCTTGATTTGATCTATACGGGTTTTTCCGATGCGGGAAGCTGGTCCATCGTGATGATGATGTGGGTGGGGGCCTTCGGCGGAGTTATGCGCCTCATGAAAGCCTTCGATCCCATCGCTCAGGGAGTTCTCAAGATGGTGCGCAACGTGCGGCAGCTCATTTTCAGTAACGGCATCCTCTGCCTTATCGGTAACGCCGCTCTTGGGGACGAGATGGCCCAGATCGTTACCATCGGTCCCATCATCAAGGAGATGACCGACGAGAACGTGGAAGCCAGTGAAAAGGATATGTACACCCTCCGGCTTCGCAACGCCACCCTTTCGGACGCCTTCGGAGTGCTGGGATCCCAGCTCATTCCCTGGCACTGCTACATCGTTTTCTTCGTGGGCATCGCCTATGCGGTGTACCCTCTCTATCACTTCGTTCCTCTGGATATTATCCGGTTCAATTTCATGGCCTTCGTAGCGGTGGGATCCATGCTGGTGCTTACCTTCACCGGCTGGGACCGCTTCGTTCCTCTTTTAAAGATTCCCTCGGAACCTGATGTGAAGTTGAAAAAGCGGTAGATAGAGTAGCTTTCTTGTTAGAATCGTGCGGAGGCGGTGCAGGAACTTGAGAAAAGTTTCTGCACCGCCGTTTTTGTCTTTTTTGCTTGGGAGCAGGCGAGGGAATTCTCCTTGGAGTGGGATTTCAAGAAACGGGATGCCGAAAAGAGTCTCTCGGAGGCATCGCTTTTCGGCATCCCAAGTTTCTAGGCGAAAGCCCTTTGATGCCACAGCAGATTATAGTAACCCTCTTTTTTTTTCAGAAGATCCTGGTGAGAACCTTTTTGGGCAATGGTTCCATGCCGGAAAACAAGAATTTGATCTGCCGAGCGTACGGTGTTCAGATGGTGCGCGATGACCAGAACCGTTCTGTTCTTCGCCAGTTCCGAAAGGGCTTCCTGAATGAAGAATTCGTTTACGGGGTCCACGTTGCTGGTCATTTCGTCCAGAATCAGAATGGGAGCGTTCTTTAAAAAGGCCCGGGCGATGGAAATGCGCTGTCTCTGACCTCCCGAAAGGCCCGCGCCGTTCTCGCCGATTTTCGTTTCGTATCCCTCGGGGAGGCTGAGAATGAAGTCGTGAATTCTCGCCGCTTTGGCGGCTTCCTGAATTTCGTGCCGGCTGGCATTGCGCTTGCCGACGCGAATGTTTTCGGCGATGGAATCGGCGAAGAGCTGCACGTTTTGCATGACCATGCTGATACGGTCCAGAAGGTCGTCATAGTGCATGTTCCGAAGATCCACTTCTCCTATACGCACTTCCCCCTTATTGACGTCCCAGAAACGAAGGAGCAGATTGGCTATGCTCGTCTTGCCGGATCCCGATTCCCCCACGAGGGCAGCCATGCTTTTTTCGGGTATGTGAAAATCGATATCCCGGAGAGCGAACGCTCCCTCCTCGTAGACGAAGGAAACGTGATCGAAGGTAATGTCGTTGCGGAGGGGAACCTCTGAAATCAAGGGTTCCGGAAGAAGAGGCGCTCCGAGAATACGCTGAATTCGCCGGTAACTGTCGCAGACCGATACGTAATATCTCCAATGGGTTTCCGTATTGATGAAGGGTTTGTAGAACTCCCTCGCCAATACCGCAAAAAGGAGATATTCGTATACCTCCAGCTTTTGGTAAAAGCAGCAAAGGGCTCCCACAGACACCATGAACCAATAGGAGATGTCCAGTAGAAATCCGTAAATCCCCAGTTCTTTCGCCTTCATGGCCGAGGTTTTTTTGCTCGTCTCACCGAAAATCTCTGCGGCCCTTTCCAGGCGTTCCTGAAAATGAGGATTTTCCGCAAAACTCTTGAGAACCGGAAGCCCCCGCACGTATTCCACGAATAAGCTCACCATGTCCGCAAGGGCATTGCCGTTCCGCTCTTCCAACTGTTTCCCGAGGGATATTTTCGAGGCCAGAAACCAGAGAGCCAAGGGCAATCCCGCGAGCATGACCAGGGAAAGCTGCCAGTTCACGAAGAGCAGCCCCGCGAACAGAATGGCCGCCACCAGAAAGTCTCCGCTCATGCGTGTCCAGGTGTGCCCTACCACGAGGGACATGTTGTCCACGTCTTTATGAAGAATCGTGCTGATCTCCCCGAGACGTTCCTTGGTATAAAATCCCAGGCTGAAACGTTTCAGCCTGATAATCGTGCGTTCCCTGATCTGCTGGACCATATCGAAGCCCGCATAGTGTTTCGTAAGGTCCGCGCACATATTCAGGAGCCCCTTGGCCACGAGAACCCCCAGAAGGAGGAGCCAGTACGGATAGAGAGTACGGAAACTTTCGCTCTCGGGAGCCTGCAGAATACGAAAGAGCATGTGAAAAACGATGAGCATCGAAGCGGTTCCACACAATCCGTAGAGAGTGAAGGAGAGGATGGAAAGCCCCATGGAACGCTTGCCGTCTTTCGAAAGTACATTCAGGATTTCTCGAATCATGCTTCCGCCTCCTTGAGCATCCAGACATCGACCTTGTCTTGGGCTTCCACCATTCTGCGATAGAATCCGCATCGATCCAGCAACTCCTCGTGAATTCCCGTATCGAGAATTTTTCCTTCGTTCATCACCACGATCTGGTCGCTGCCGCGTATGGTTCGCAGATGATGGGCGATGGTCAGTACCGTTTTATTTTCTCGCAATTCCTCCAAAGCTTCCTGTATAAGCCCTTCGTTTTCCCTGTCCACCCCCGCCATGGCTTCGTCCATAACGAGAATGGGAGCATCTTTCAAAATCATTCGGGCCATGGAAATTCGTTGCTTTTCGCCTCCCGAAAGCTTTGCCCCCATTTCGCCGATTTGGGTATCGTATTCTTGGGGCAGTTTTTCGATGACATGGTGGATTCTCGCCTTTCGAGCGGCTTCGCGGACTTCTTCCAAAGAAGCCTCGGGTTTTCCCAAACGTATATTTTCCAGAATGCTGGTATTGAAGAGGATTGCCTCCTGCTGAACGCTGGCGATGAGTGACGCCAGGGCCTCCTGAGTGAATGCGCCCACGGTCTTTCCTCGAATGAAAATGGAACCTTTTTGGGGTTTCCAGAATCCCATAAGAAGATGTGCCAGGGTGCTCTTGCCGCATCCGGAAGGCCCCACGAGGGCGGTGAGGCTTTTTTCCGGAAGGCGGAGATTGATGTCTTTAAGTTCGAAGCCCTTGCCCGGATAGGTGAAATGTACCGCATCGAAGGAAATATCGCCTGGATTTGCCCGGGTTTCTTTCATTCCTTCCCAGGGAAGAGGAGCATCGAGAATTTTCGAGATGTGATGCATGGCCTCCTTGAAAACGATTTTGGAGTGCTGGAGGGTTGCGGTTTTTCCGATGGCAGATGTAAAGCCCGTGGCGAGAACGATGGATAGAATGAAGCGGGGAATCGTCATGGTCCCCTGGACGAGAAAAAGGCTGCCGATAACCATAACCAGAAGAACCCCGCTTTCCATGAAGATGTCGATCAGCCCCATGGGAACGGTGAAGGCCCCCATGCTCTTTTTCACCCAGTAAACGTACTCTCTGGCGGTCTTCAGGGTTTGCCCGCTTTTATCCTCCTCTTTGCCGAAGGCTTTGATGACCGCTATGTTGCGCACATATTCCATCAATTCGCTTTTCATTTTGTTTTCGTGGTCGAAATAGATTTTGAACCCCCTTGCCCAGGCCTTGGCGGAAAGTTTTTTCACGAGAAACATCAGGGGAAGCCCCGTAAGCATGGCCAGAGCGAGGCGCCAATCGAGAAAAAGTATTCCCATGAAAATCAGCGCAGGGAGCAATGTGGCTCCCATGATTTCCGGAAGAGCGTGGGCGAGATAAACTTCCACCTGCTCCACATCATGCTCCATGATGTTCATAAGCTCTCCGGAAGGATGTTCCGAAAAGAAACCCGGAGACAGCTTTTTCAGATGACGTATGATATCCAGCCTGATCCGGGTCAGGGCATTATACGCCGTTTCATGGGCCTTCTTCGTGGCTCCGTAATTGCAGATTCCCTTCGTTAAATACAGGAAAAGTATGCCCCCGAGAATTACGAGAAGTTGCTTCCTGGTTACCGTTTCGGTAATCAGAAGGCTCACCAGATAGACTGCCCCCAGCTGCGCCAGAAGATCGGAAAGAATGCGCAGTGTAATCAGGATATTGGAGCCGAGATTTTCGCGCCTTGCCTCTCCTATGAATTGTTTTCTCTTCATGATACCTCCTTGAATATTGTCGAAAAGAAGCGCCTCGATGCGTGCTTTTACCTCCGGAGAATGGGATATTGCAGGTTTTTCTCCCTTGAGGGCTTATCGAAAGACATTTTTTGTACCCTCTAAGGAAATTTTAGGCTTCTACTGGTATTTCTTCCGTTCGCCTCCTGTAGTGAAAATGTAGAAAGGGCAGCTTGCGGGCGGCTTTCCGAACGAAAATCCATGTCAGAAGGATGGTGCACACGTCTGCGAGAGGTTGTGCCCAGAAAATCCCTTGGATTCCGAAAAATACGGGAAGAAGCCCCATCAGGGGAAAGAAAAAGATTCCCTGTCGGGAGGTGTTCAGAAGAAAGCCTTCTCTTCCTTGGCCAAGGGCGAGGAAAGCCTGGGAATAGGTGCACTGAAATCCGAAACCCATAAAAAGGAGGCCGTTCAGAAAAAGGGGTTTTGCCGCAAGGAGGGCTACCGTATCTTCTCCGCCGGAAAAGAACGAAGCTATGGGAAGGCTGAGGAAGGCGAGGATGCTCCCCAGGATGCCGCAAAATCCCGTAAGCCAGAACAGTGCGTGACGAAGGGCTTTGTAGACCCGTTCGTATTGAGCGGCTCCGTAATTTGCTCCCACCACGGGCTGGAATCCTTTGGTAAATCCGAAAACCACATAGGTTCCCAACGTCATGGTTCGCAGCATGATGCCCATGGCCGCCACCAGTTCGTCTCCTCCGAAAATTTTGGCCTGGTAATTGGTAAAACCTATGGAAAGCCCCGTGAGGAGCTGGAGGAAAAAGGAAGGAAGCCCAATTTTGAAAATCTCTTGAACCATAATTCTGTCGGGGCGGAAGAGCGCAAGGGAGTAGCGGAAGTAGCTCTTCTTGCGAAGTATGAATTGTGCATAAAGAAGATTCGATAGAATTTGGGCCAGTACGGTGGCAAAGGCGGCTCCCTCGACTCCCCAGGAAAAAGTGTAAA
Source organism: uncultured Aminiphilus sp. (assembly GCA_963666395.2). Lineage (GTDB taxonomy): Bacteria > Synergistota > Synergistia > Synergistales > Aminiphilaceae > DAIPKP01. The sequence goes on along the minus strand of CAXXQU010000001.1, from coordinate 2,532,842 downwards.
TGAAAAGAGGATCCAGGATCGTATTCAGAATCGCTCCCGACATCATGCCGATCATAGTGAGTTTTACGTGTCCTTCCGCGATGGTAAGGTTTGCCATAATAATGGAACTGATGTTAAAGACGGCTCCGGAAAGAAGGATTATTCCATAACTTCTGGCGAGATCGAAGCTCTGTTCCGTGGCTCCCAGAACGAAAAGCACGGGACGTAGAAAGACGAGGCTCAGGGCGATGAGAAGCAATCCTCCCAGGATTCCTCCGAAGAGCGTGGTGGAAACGGTTCTGTCCGCCCGGTCCTTTTGTCCCTTTCCGATGAGTCGGGATGCGTATGAAGAACCTCCCGTGCCGAAAACGAGTCCTATGCCGACAATGATCTGGGCCAGGGGAAAAACCACGGAGACCCCCGCGAAGGCGGAAATTCCCAGACCGGAGACGAAATAAGCATCCACCACGGTATACAGTGCGTTCACCAGCATACCGAAAAGCGTGGGAATCCCCATTTTGAGAAGCACTTTTTTTAAATCTCCCTGCAAAATCATTTCCACTTGTTTTTTGTCTCTCATAGAAAAACCCCCTATTTTAAATCGAATATTAATTCGGTTTTGAGGCTAAAAAATTGGAGCTTTTTACAACAACGATTCCGTTCCTTCGAAATGGCACTGAAGTACAAGAATAAGCATTTCATGGGCCCATTCCCTGTTTTTGTAATGCCGCGCTATTTCCAGAAGACTTTCGGTAAAATTGGATGCCAGAATATGGAACAGAATGTCTTCGTACTGTTTCTTTTTGGGAGAGCATAAGCCCTTTCGGATATGCCGTTCCAGGTAATTTACAAGAACCTCCTTTGCTTTGGCGTGCCTGGTTCCCTCGCTTTTATCCGTTAGGATAACCATGCGCTTGGGACTTTCGAAAAGTTGCATCAGGAACTCGCTGTGCTCTATATGAAATGCTTTTAACGACGAGAACCCTTCTTTGGAAAGAGCTTCTTCCGATGATAGGACTTTTCGAAAATGATGATATACGGGTTCCACCACGGCATCGAAAATCGTGGTTTTGCTTTTGAAATAGGAGTAGATGTTGCTCACCGGGAGATCTGCCTGATCCGCAATCATCCGTAAGGTGGCGGAAGAAAAGCTATGTTCGTAAAAAACCGTTATTGCGGCGTGAATAATGCGTTCTCGGACTTCATCTTTGAGATGCTGCACCATTTGGAGAACCTCCAAAATCGAATTTACGTTCGATATTAGCCTTTTCCGCAAAAAACGTCAATATTTTTTTCGGATATTCGAAAATATTTGCTCGATTGCGGAATCCGGAAAGCCTTGTGTTTCGAGGAAACGAGAAGAGCTCTAGGTTAAAAATTTCTTTTCCAATAACTTTGCGGGAATAGTGCCTTTTTTCTGGCGGATCGTTGACATCACTTACGACCTTGGATACACTTAATGAGGGCTGATTATTCCTTCAGGTATGTACGGAAAATTTCCGCCCCAGGCTTTGATGGTATTTTAAATTTTTTAGGGGAGGTTCAAGGAATGAAAAAAAGAGTTGCTTTAGCGGTGCTTTTTGGAGTATGCGGTATGTTTCTTCTGGGGAGCGGTGTTTTTGCTGCGAGCAAGATAGAAATCGGCTGCGCCATCTACAAGTTTGACGATACCTTCATGACGGGGGTGCGAAACGCCATCGCCGAGGCATCCAAGGGCAAGGCCAAGGTGGACATCGTGGATAGTCAGAACTCCCAGTCCACCCAGAACGACCGGGTGGATATGTTCATCACCAAACAGCTCAATGCCATGGCCATCAATCCGGTGGACCGTACCGCTGCGGGGGTTATCATCGACAAGGCTCAGAAGGCGAACATTCCCGTGGTGTTTTTCAACCGGGAACCCCTCCCCGAGGATATGCAGAAATGGGATAAGGTCTATTACGTGGGAGCTCGGGCGGAGGAATCCGGCACCATGTCCGGCCAGATTATCGTGGATTACTGGAAGAGCCATCCCGAAGCGGACAAAAACGGAGACGGAGTTCTTCAGTACATCATGATCAAGGGTGAGCCGGGGCATCAGGATGCGGAGCTGCGTACGGAATTCTCCATCAAGGCCGTGACGGATGCGGGAATTCCCGTAGAGAAGCTTGCGGAGGATACGGGTTTCTGGAATCGGGTGCAGGGACAGGAAAAAATGGCGGCTTTTCTGGCGGCTCACGGAGACAAGATCGAAGCGGTTTTAGCCAATAACGACGACATGGCTTTGGGAGCCATCGAAGCTCTCAAGGCGGCGGGTTATTTCAAAGACGGAAAGTTCATGCCCGTGGTGGGCGTGGATGCCACGGCTCCCGCCATTCAGGCCCTGGAAGACGGAACCCTTCTGGGAACCGTGCTGAATGATGCGGTCAATCAGGGGGTAGCCACCTTCAATCTTTCCTATCTTCTGGCCCAGGGAGAAACTCCCACGTCGGAGAATTGCGGCTACGAGATTTCCGACGGCAAGTACGTTTGGGTTCCCTACCGGAAGGTTACTCTGGAGAACGTGGAAGAGTTCAAGTAGAACCGCCTGAAGAAACGAACGAGGGAGGGGAGCAGTGCTCCCCTCCCTTTATATTCCCTTTCGAAGGGGCGGTATGGAAAAGATGCGGGGGGAAGGATATCTATGGAAAAAAACCATCGTTTTGCACTGGAAATGCGACACGTCTCGAAGGCCTTTCCCGGAGTTCAGGCTCTTCAGGATGTTTCTCTGGAAGTGGAGCCGGGAACGGTGCACGCCCTTATGGGGGAGAACGGAGCGGGAAAATCCACCCTCATGAAATGCCTTTTCGGCCTTTATTCTCTGGACGAGGGGGAGATTGTGCTCGAAGGAAAACCCGTCTCCATCGCGAGTTCCCGAGAGGCCCTCGATCTGGGCATTTCCATGATCCATCAGGAGCTGCACCCCATTCCGGACCGATCGGTGATGGAAAACGTATGGCTCGGCCGGGCTCCGCTTCGTAAGGTGGGAAGGCTGAGTTTCGTGGACCGGAGAACCATGAGGGATAAAACCGAAAAGCTTTTCGAGGATCTCAAGTTGGATATCAATCCCCGAAGCCTTGTGCGGGACCTTTCGGTATCTAAGGTACAGTCCATGGAAATTGCCAAGGCGGTTTCCTACAATGCCCGGATCATCGTAATGGATGAACCCTCCTCCTCCCTCACGGGACATGAGGTGCACCATCTTTTCGAAATCATCCGGGATCTCAAGAACCGGGGGATCTCCGTCATTTACATCTCTCATAAAATGGAGGAGATTCTGGAGATCGCGGACCACGTCACCATCATGCGGGATGGCAAGAAGGTGGGTACCTGGCCCGCAAAAGAACTTACCACGGATCTCATCATCTCCCGCATGGTGGGGCGGGAAATGACGAACCGTTTTCCCCATCGAAAGAACAGGCCCACGGAAGAGGCGGTGCTGGAGGTTCAGGGGTACACATCTCCCTTCGCCAAATCCTTTCAGGACGTCTCCTTTACTCTGCGCAAAGGGGAAATCCTTGGAGTGGGAGGTCTTGTGGGAGCCCAGCGCACCGAAGTTATGGAAGCCCTCTTCGGTCTTCGCTCGGTGGCATCGGGAAAGGTGTTTCTTCATGGCGAGGAAACGGATCTTTCCTCTCCCATCAAGGCGAAGCGGCATAAGATGGCCTTTCTCACGGAAGAACGCCGGGCCACAGGAATCTTTCCGGTGCTGTCGGTACAGTTCAACCTTCTGGCGGCCCATCTGGCATCCTACGTGGGTTCCGGAAGGCTTCTCAACCAGCGGGCCATGCGCAAAGATGCCCGGGAAGGCATCGAAAGGCTTTCCGTAAAAACCCCTTCCTCCCGGGAGCTGATTCGCAACCTTTCCGGGGGAAATCAACAGAAAGTGCTCTTCGCCCGGTGGCTTCTTACGGTTCCGGAGATTCTCATCCTCGACGAACCTACCCGGGGTATCGACGTGGGGGCCAAATACGAAATATACAGCATCATGGCGGATCTTGCGAGCCAGGGAAAGAGCATTATCATGATTTCCTCGGAAATGCCGGAACTCCTGGGCATGACGGACCGCATTCTGGTGATGAGCCAGGGGCGCCTCGCGGGAATCGTGAATACTCCGGAGGCCACGGAAGAGGGTATCATGAGATTGGCCACCAGGTACGTGGCGTAATTTGGGAACGAGGAAGGAAAGGGTTGATTATGGAGTCTAAACGAAGTGTTTTCGGATCTTCCATGCAGTTTCTCTCGCAGCATGCCATTTTCGTGGTTCTCGTGGTGCTGGTGCTTCTCATCGCGGTGGTGGATCCCCGGTTTTTATCCTTTAATATCTTAAGAGACGTGCTTATGCAGAGTTCCACCCGGGCCATCATGGCTTTGGGAGTGGCTTTTATCCTTATTACCGGAGGGGTGGATCTTTCTTCGGGGCGCATGGTGGGGTTCGCCGCGGTAATTTCCGCCTCCATGCTCCAGATTCCCGAATATGCCCGGCGATTCTATCCGGATCTCCCCAATCTTCCGGTGTTGCTTCCCATCCTTCTTGCCATTCTGGCCTGCATGCTTGTGGGCATGCTTAACGGAATCATCGTGGCCAAGCTTTACGTGCCTCCTTTTATCACCACCCTGGGCACCATGGTGATGGTTTACGGCATCAACTCCATTTATTTCGACATGGCCCCCAACAACTCCCAACCTATCGGAGGGCTTCGGGGGGATTTTACCTTTCTGGGATCGGGACACCTCTTCAATATGCCGGTGATCATCCTCATCGCCCTGGTGGTGGCGGTGGGGGTATGGATTCTTTTCAACAAGACCCAGCTCGGCATGAACATGTACGCCATCGGAGGTAATAGAGAGGCCGCCATCGTTTCCGGAGTGAACGTGATTCTTACCCTGATTCTTCTCTACGCCATCGCGGGGGCCCTCTACGGAGTGGCGGGGGTCCTCGAGGCGGCCCGCACCGGAGGAGCCACCAACAACTACGGCAACATGTACGAGCTGGATGCTATCGCAGCCTGCGTGGTGGGAGGGGTTTCCACCACAGGAGGGGTGGGGACCGTGCCGGGAGTGCTCGCGGGAGTGCTCATCTTCGGGGTTATCAACTACGGCCTCACCTTCATCGGTGTGAATCCCTACTGGCAGCTCATCGTGAAGGGGCTCATCATCGTGGCGGCGGTGTCCTTCGACATCCGCAAATATATCGCCAAGAGATAAAAGCAGCGAAAACGGCTGTTTCGAAAGCTCAGAAGCGTGGCGTAGCGGCTTGAAACGGTAAAAAAGGTTCCCCGCCTTCCTTGAAAGGAGTCGGGGAACTTCGTTTTTCACGTTACACTTTGCACATGGGGCCCCCCATTCTTATAGCCCCTTCGTCACGAAAGCCTTCGGGCTCCTCCGGGAATGGAAGAAATTCGGTAGATCCCGCATTCCAGCTCCATATGGCGATAGTATTCCCGGGAAATCGCCTCTTCGAAGGCCGAAGCCCCTTGGTTTTCCACCAGAGCCACCACGCATCCTCCGAAACCCGCGCCGGTCATCCGGGCCCCCAGGCATGCCTCGTGCTGCCAGCAGCATTCCGCAAGACAATCCAGTTCCCGACAGGAAACCTCGTAATCGAACTGAAGTGAAAGGTGGGAACGGTTCATGAGCTTTCCGAAACTGCGAAGATCCCCCGCTTCGAGAGATCTTGCGGCCTCCTGGGTGCGGTGGTTTTCGAGGATCACGTGCCGGGCTCGTCGACGGAGGAGGGAATTCGGAAGCCTGGAGGCGAGAGGGGCGAATTCCTCCGGCGAGAGTTCTCCCAGAGCCCCCCAGTTTCCCCATTCTTGCAGCTCCTTAAGGGCTTGAGAGCATTCCTCCCGGCGGGTGTTGTACTCCGAGGTGGTGAGTTCCCGGCTCTTCCGGGAGTCCAGAAGAAAGAGTCCGTGCTCTTTCAGGGGAACCGGGAGAGACCGGTATTCCAGGGTCCCGGCGTTCAGAAAGAGAGCATGTCCCGGAGAGCCCAGGGCGATGGCGCACTGATCCATAATTCCCGATTGCACTCCCATAAATCGGTTTTCCGCCTCCTGTCCCAGCTTGGCCAGAGAAAGCTCCTCCGGAGTTTCCAGGGAAAATTCGAAGAGGTCCTTCAGAATGAGCCCGGTGAGTATCTCCAGGGCGGCGGAAGAGGAAAGCCCCGCTCCGGCAGGAAGATCGCCCCAAAAGAGAATCTCGAATCCCGAAGAGGGGGAATAACCGTGATCTTCAAAGGCCCGGAGCACGCCCTTGGGGTAGTTTCCCCAGCCGTGTTCCTTTTGAAAAACCGGGTTCCCCAGGGAAAATTCCACCGTTTCCCGGGAAGGATAGTTTTCGGAGTAGAGCCGGACAAGGGAATCCTTCCTTTTGCGGGCGGCTCCCCAAATGCCGAAGGATATGGGACAGGGGAGCACATATCCTCCGTGACAGTCCGTGTGTTCTCCGATAAGATTGACTCGTCCCGGAGCGGTATAGGTTCTCACGTCCCGGGCATTCCCGAATCGGGAGGCAAAAAGGTGCTCCAACCGTGCTCGCATGAAAGATCCTCCTCCTGGATGTACCGTTTTCCCTATTGTACCGGGAGAGGGGAAAAAAGAAGAGATCCCTTTTCGAGGGGGTTCTCGAAATTCTTCGAAAGGAGGTTGGGTAAAGTGGGAACCCCTCGTGGCGTCAGCTCTCTCGTACGATCTCTGGTAATCTGGGGAATCCGAAATAATCTGGTGGAGGAGGAGGATCGTATTCTCCTCGGTAATACCCTTTTCGGTCTTCTGGATGTGGAGGATCCTTCGGAAGACTTTCCGGAAGAGTCCGGGGTTCCGGAGAATCTTCGGGAGGTTCTTGCCCTTCTGGAGGAACTTCGGGAATTGCTTCGGGAGAAAAGACATCCCTGGGGAGATCTGGAGGAGGAAAAGTTCGTCAGCCGCCTTATGGGGGTGCTCACCCCCCGAAACTCCGAAGTAATTCGGGGTTTTCTCCGGAAAGAGGCCCAGGGAGGTCCGGAAGAAGCGATAAACTGGTTTTACCGTTTTTCCTCGAATACCCTTTACATCCGTCACGATGGAGTGGCCCGGAATCTGCACTGGGAAGTCCCTTCCTCCTATGGAACCTTTCAGATTACCGTGAACTGCTCCAAACCCGAAAAGGATCCCCGGGAGATCCGGGCCGCCCGGGAGAAGCCCGATTCTCCCTATCCCCGCTGTCTTCTTTGCATCGAAAATGCGGGCTATTGGGGGCATCCGGGGCATCCCGAGCGGAGCAATCACCGGCTGATTCCCCTGGAGATATGCGGAGAAACCTGGTATCTTCAGTTTTCGCCCTACGTATACTATCATCAGCATTGCATCCTTCTCTCCCGGGAACATCGCCCCATGGCCATATCGGACCGAAGCATTCCCCGGATCTTCGCTTTTCTGGAACGGTTCCCCCATATGTTTCTGGGCTCCAATGCGGATCTTCCCATCGTGGGGGGGTCCATTCTCGGGCACGATCATTTTCAGGGAGGGTGCTGGCGCTTTCCCGTGGAGGACGCTTCTATTTGGGGGCGAGGCCGGACCGGTTCGGTTACTCTGGAAACCTTGCGCTGGCCCCTTTCGATTCTCCGCCTGCGAGGTCCGGATCCCCGGGCCCTGGAGGAGATGGGAGGCCGGATTATCGAAATCTGGCGTTCCCACGAGGACGAAGAATCGAAGATATTTCCCGTTACGGAAGGTGCGGAAGGCCGGGAGGAGCACAATACGGTGACCCTCATCGGAAGACGCCGGAACCAACTCTGGGAGATCGACCTGGTGCTCCGGAACAACCGTACCGCTCCGGCGCGCCCCGAGGGACTCTTTCACGTGCATCCCCGGCGGCATCACATCAAAAAGGAGAACATCGGCCTTATCGAGGTCATGGGGCTTGCGGTGCTTCCGGGAAGGTTGAAGAAGGAGCTGGAACAGGTACGGGAAGTTCTCGAAGGAGTTCGAGAAATCCGGGATCTTCCGGAGATCTTTCCTCATCTGGAATGGCTTCGTCTCCTTGAAAAGGAGATTTCCGGGCCTCTATCTTCCTCGGAAGCGGAAAACCTGGTATGCCGGAAATGCGGAGAAATTTTCATCCATGCCCTCGAGGATTGCGGCGTCTTTCCGGATACCTCTTCTGGGCATCGAGGAATGAGGCGTTTCCTGGAGAGGGTTGCGTCGGCTCTGGAAAAACCTTTGACATTTCAAGAACTCTAGCGTTTGAGAGCCATGGCTTTTGAAATGCGGCATGGAAGAAACCGGAGCTGAGGAAGTGCAGGAGAGGAGGCGTGAAGTTTATGGAAAAGAAAAACCAGAGAATTCCGAAATCCGGCATTTTCTTCGGAACCCGAAGAGGCTGTCCGACCTTCAACTCCTCGAATGTGAGGAAAGGCATATTCCTTATGGCGACATTGATGCTCCTTTTTTCGGCTCTTCCGGGAAATCCTGCGGAAAAGCCCGGCGTTTCCTGGACCGAGGATCGCATTATCGCGCTTGGTCAGGCGGTGGCTCCCGACCAGGCTCTCTCTCCGGGAAGCGCCAAACTTCTGGCTCGAAGAGGAGCTGTGGTGGATTTACAGCGAAATCTGCTGGAATACATCCGGGGAGTCCGGGTGGATGCGAGGACCACCATGGCAAACTACATGGTTCACGATGAGGTGCGCACCTTCGTGGAGGGAGAGATTCGGGGGGTGGAGATCTGGAAAAGCTCTTGGGACGGAGACGTTTACAGCGTTTGGGGAGGTTTTTCTTTGCAGACCCTTCGCCGGGCCGGAGCTTCCCGTATTGCCGGTCTGGCCTCCCGTAAGGTTCCCTCCTATAGGGGAAAGGGCTATTCCTCCCTGGTGCTGGACGTGGGAAATCTTTCCTTCGAACCTTCCCTGGTCGTTTCTCTGCGTTCCGAATCGGGAAAAAAGATCTACGGCCCGGAGTTCGTGGATCTTCGATGCTTCGTCGAAAAAGGGATGTGTCGTTATCGGGAAGCTCCAGAATCCTCGCCACAAGCCTTCGTAAGCTCTTTGTTCGCCTCTCCCGCCTGGGCCGAAGAGGGAAATCCCCTGGTGCTTTCCGAGGATCTGCGCATCAACGAAGCCGGAGAGATCGTGGTCCCCGCGGAAGCTGCAGCGATCATCGAGAAAAACTCCTTCGATTTCCGCATTCCCTGCGACGTGATTATCATTACCAAAACCGCAGCGGTTCGAGGATTTCTGTATTCCTCTTTTGCGGAACGTTTTTCGCCTTTCCTTTTCCGGAAAAACCCATGAATTTCCCTCGGAACAGTCACTCTTTCTGGAGCATTCCTCTTCTCGCCCTCTGTCTTTCCTGGGGAGTTTTCGCCGGACTCAGCCCATTCCGGGTGCTTTCGGAACTGGAACGGGACGCTCTGGACTTCTATAGGGAATCGGTTCCCCTCGTTCGGGGAGACCGTAACATGGTTCTCGTTCTCGCCCGGGAACCCTCCTTCCGAAAACTCGGTCTCTGGCCCTGGTCTCGAAAAATACACGGGGAAATGGTGCGGCTTCTCGGAAACGCCCGTACCGTGGTGCTGGATTTCATTTTTCCGGAAAACCAGAGCCTCGAGGAGGACGGTTTTCTTGCCGCCGCCGTGAAGGAGCATGGAAACTGCATCGTGGGGGTGCATTTCGTGAAGGAAGGGGATGAGGACGTCTTGGTGCTTCCCTATCCGGAGCTTGCGGCGAGCGCCCGGTATCTCGGGGTTACCAACGTGGTTCCCGATATGGACGGGCTTTACCGCTTTATCGTTCCTCTCTGGAACTACGGAAAGGGGAGCCTCCCCTCCATATCTCTGGCGGCGGCTCTCGTGGATTCCGGAAGTTCTCCGAAAATGAAAAAAGAGCCCCGGGGGACCTCCCTTCTTCTGGGAAACCGTTCTCTTCCGATGGAACCCTTCGGGGGGATCTGGATTTCTCCGTGGAATTACGAAGCCTATCCGGTATATGAATACGTGGATGTTTTGGAGGGAAAGATCCCCTGGAGCGTTTTCGAGGATGCCCTGGTTTTCGTGGGCATGGACGTTTCCGGTGCCATGGTGCAGGATATGGTTTCCGTTCCCTCCAAGACGGGGACCCGTATCATTCCCGGAGTGTCCTTCGTGGCCCTTGGAACGGAGACCCTTCTTTCGGGGAATCCTCCGAGAAGTGCTTCCCGAAAAGAAGTGGTTTTCGGCGTACTCCTTTTCGGCGTGGCCGGAGCTTTGGCGGGGCTCTTTCTGAGCCCCCGCTGGAGCTGGGGGGTATTGCTCTTTCTTTTGGGCACTCTTCTGGGAAGTCCCTGGTTTTTCCTGATTCGCCACGAACTCTGGTTTCCTCCGGTAATTGCCCTGCTGGAGCTGCTGCTCGCCTATTTCGCAGCCCTTCTTATCCGGCTCGTGGAGCTTTATCGCTCGGTGCGATTGGGAAGCTTCTACTCCGAAGTTCTCGGTTCCCTTACGGAGCGAGAGGGAGCGGACCTTCCCGGAACCTATCTTAAACAGATGTGGCCCGGCATTCAGAAGCTTACATCCATTACTCTGCTGAAAAAACATGCCTCTCCGAAAAGCGTGGAACAGCACCTTTCTCGAGGGGGGCGCATTCTCGTGGAAGAACGGGGAACATGGCTTCTCAAGATTCCTTCGTCCTCTCTGCCCTACCGCCTCTTCATTCGGCCCCCTGCGGGATGGAGAGGGCTTCTGGAGCTTGGATGGAAACGCCGTATTTCTCGGGAGGACCTTCAAAGAGCGGTGGCTCTGGTTCTCTCGGTGGCCTGGTTCGAGGTGGCCCTGAAGCGGGAACGGGAACGCCTGCGGGCTTTTCATGGGGCCATTCGGGCGGTGGCCGCCGCGGTGGATGCCAAGGATCCCGATACCCGGGGCCATTCGGATCGGGTGGCTCTTCTTTCCCGGGCTCTCGGGGAGGCTCTGGAACTCGCTCCGGATTTCGTGGAACAGCTTTACTTCGGAGCGTTGCTCCATGACGTGGGGAAAATCGGCATTCCCGACGCCATTCTTCAGAAACCCGACCGGCTCTGTGCGGAGGAGTACGAGACCATAAAAGAGCACCCTCTTCTGGGGTACGGCATCATGGAATCCGTGGAATTGTCGAAAACCGCCATGCAAGGCATTATAGAACATCATGAACGGCTCGACGGAAGCGGTTATCCCAAAGGACTCCGGGGGGACGAAATCAGCCTGGCCGGTCGGATTATCGCCGTGGCGGATGCCTTCGATGCCCTTTCCAGCCGACGTACCTATAAAGAGCGATGGGCTCTGGAGCAAATTTTCGATTATTTCCTGGAGAAACGGGGTCTTCAGTACGATGCGGATGTGGTGGACGCGCTCCTTCGAATCGGGGAAAAATGGTACGAATCGGAGGGGGCTGCGGAAAGGATGAAAGACTCGAAAAAAGGAAAAGAGGAACCTGTTCATGAAACTGTCTGATCTCATAACGCCTCCTCGGGCGGATCTTTTCTACACCCGGAAGGACCCCAAGGATCCCCGAATGGGGGAGTTGGTACGTCCTTTGGAGGGAGAGGAGCTTGAGGACGCTCTGCTTAAGGGGGCTCTCGTCTTTATCGGTTGTCCCGAAGATCGGGGTATCGCCAACAACGGGGGGCGTACGGGAGCTGCGGAGGGACCCGACGGGCTGCGCCGCCTCTTCTACCGCATGACTCCGGGATTCAATCCGGATATCGCGGAGCTTCTCATGGTGGATGCGGGAAATATCCGAACCGAGGGGTGTTCCCTGGAAGAAGTGCACCGACGGCTGCGGAACGCGGTGGCCCGGGTGGCTTCGGCGGGAGCTTTCCCGGTGGTCTTCGGAGGCGGGCACGATCTCTCCTTTCCGGGACTCGCGGGACTCGTGGAGGGATTGGAACTCGAAACCTCCCGGCTCGGGGTGATCAACGTGGACAGCCATCTGGACGTGCGGGATCTCTCCCGGGGCATTACCAGCGGCACTCCCTTCTATCGGGCTCTCACGGAGTTGCCGAACCGGGCGCTGCATGGGCGTTCCTTCGTGGAATACAGCGTTCAGGAGCCCTACAACTCTCCCGTGTACTATCGATGGGTGCGGGAACAGGGGGCCACGGTGATGACCTACAAATCCGTTTCGGGAAGGCCCATGGAGATGTTCCTTCAGGCTCTGCGCATCGCGGGAGAGCAGACCCGGGCTCTTGCGGTTTCCGTGGATATCGATGCCGCGAGCAACCACGACGCCCCCGGGGCTTCCTCCAGCAATCCCAGCGGGCTTTCCGCGGAGGATCTCGAAAAGATCGCCTACCTTGCAGGACGTACCGAGCGGGTGCGCTATCTGGATATTATGGAACTCTCTCCTCCCCTGGATCAGGATCGGCGGACAGCCTCTCTCTGCGCGTCGGTGCTTTTCTGGTTCCTCAAGGGATTTTGCGAGCGCCGGTAGGGCGGTTTTACAAATAATGTGTCGCGAAAGGTTTAACGGGAGCCTCCATTTATATGTTCCCTCTGCTCCTCGAGTGGTCGAACCGCTCCCTTTAACAAAAGAGGTTCTTGGCTTAGTTTTTTAAAGAATCCATCGCCGCCGGATGTTATGCAGGCTCAGGGCGAAGAGTCCCGCGCAGAAGATGGCGAGAACCCCGAAATCCAGCAGAAAGGGCAGAAAATGCTCTCCCCGAAGAGCCCCGTGAAGAAGGTCCGCTCCGTAGGTAAGGGGAAGGGCGTAGGAAAGAGGCCGCAGCGGAAGGGGCAATTCGTTTACCGGAACGAAGAGGCCGCAGAGAAAGATCATGGGAAACCGGAAGAAGTTGGAAAAGGTCTGGGCTTCGAAAACTTCGCTTACCGCCACGGCGATGAAAAGCCCCAGAAAGGTGGAGGCCAGAGCTATCAGAGTTACTGCGGGGAGGAAGATATGCCATTCCACGGGAGGCAACTCCAGAAAAATTCCTGCCATAAGCACGGGAACGAAGGCGTTGACTATGCCGAAGAAAATGGCTCCCCCGGTCTTGGCGAGCATGAGAATTTCCAAGGGTAGAGGTGCCAGGAGAAGCCGTTCGAAGGTGCGGTTTTTCTTCTCGAAGGTTACCGTCACCGCCAACATGGAGGTGGTGCCGAAAAGAACGGAAACCGCCACCACTCCGGGAAGCACCAGGGGAAGGCTCTCCAGCCCCCGGCCGGATTTGACGAAGAACATGCCCGTCCAGGCCAGGGGAAAGACGATGCCCCAGCTGATGTTCGGGGGTTTGAGGTAGTAGGTGCGCATATCCTTGAGGAGAATGTTCCAGAAAGCGATCCAGGATTTCATGCCTTTCCCCCCTTACGTTCCTTCTCCTTGTTCATGGTTCCCGCTTCGATTCCCGTAATGCGGAGGAACACGCTTTCCAGGCTCGGGCGGATCTTCCGGGCCTCGTAAACCTCGGCTCCTCTATCCTCCAGAAGGTGTACCAGAGGACTCACCCGAATGGGATGGGGAGCCTCCACCTGAAGAATTCCCTCGTCGGGGGTGCTGAAGGCAAGGTCCTCCCCCTCTTTTTTCGCTTCCTCCGCCACGAGGATTTCCACATCCTTCGGTCCCCCTTGGTAGGTCAACTGGAGCACGTGATTGTTCTGGAGAGGCTGAAGGAGATCTTCCACCCGATCCACCCGAACGATGCGTCCCTCCACGATAAAGGCGATGCGCTGACAGAGCCGTTCCGCCTCCTCGATGTAGTGGGTGGTGAGAAAGATGGTGGTTCCCTCTTGGTGAAGCTTTGCGATGAGCTGCCGGAGCTGCCGGGCACTGGCCACGTCGATTCCCGTGGTGGGTTCGTCCAGAAAGAGAATGGGAGGATTGTGAATGATCCCTGCGGCGATGGTAAGCTTGCGCTTCATGCCCTTGGAATAGCTTCCGAACTTACGGTCCCCCGCCGGGGAGAGCCCGAAAAAATCCAATAACTCCCGGGCCCGGGCAATTCGACGCCTTTTCTCCATGCCGTAGAGGGCGGCGCAGAAACAGAGGTTTTCGAATCCCGAAAGCTCCGCATAGAGATTGCTTTCATCGGGGACCACTCCCAGAAGGTGTTGGGCTCCCCGGGGTTTGGCCACGCAATCCACGCCGCCCATGTTTATGGATCCCGTATCCGGCCGGGCAAGCCCCGTAAGAACGTTGATGGTGGTGGTTTTCCCCGCTCCGTTGGGGCCCAGAAAGCCGAAAAGCTCTCCCGAAAAGACCTGAAAATCGATCTGCTGCAACGCCTTCACGTTGCCGAAGCTCTTGGATAAATTTCGAACCTCCAGGGCTATATCCTTTTGCACCCTTATTCCTCTCCTCTCTCTTTCTTCGAAGAACCCGAAAGCGGAGAATTTTCCTCTTCTTCGGAAGAAGAGCGTAAAATCCCGTGAATTCTCTCGTTCCAGTCTTTTAGAGTTTCTTCGTTGAGTCGGTAGTGAACGAAATACCCTCGTTTCTCCGGCACCACCGCCCCCAGATCCCGAAGAATGCGCAGATGCTGGGATACCGCCGCGGGCGTAATGCCCAGGCTTTTCGCCAGAGCGTTCACGCAGAGGGAGCGGCTCTTTAGAAGCTCCAGTATGCGCAGCCGGGTATCCACCGAAAGAACCTTGCATATGGCCGCGGTTTCCGAAAATCGATCCACCGAAATCTCCTCGAATCTATTTAAGTGATTGCGCGGATACCTTACTGCATGCTCCGGAGGATGTCAATCGGGAAAAACCGCTCTCAAATAAAGAAAGCCCCGGTATCTCCCGGAAAAGGAGCGGTTCGGGGGCTTTCGGAGCAGCAAAGCAAGGGAGCGGTTTGACCGCTGAGGAGCAGATGGAACATGTAAACGTAGGATTCTATTAAACATTTCGCGCCACATTATTTGTGAAATCGCTCTAGGAAAAGCAGGGAGGGGAAAAACTTTGCAGAAGATCGAGAATACCGCTACGTATGGCGATAAGGTTCGAATCCGTAAGGCGGCGGTTCCGTTTATTTTCCTTAATGGGAAATTCCTGCCGTATTTCCGTGGGAGGAGAGGAAAGCACGTAAATGCGATCCCCCAGAAGAAGGGCTTCGTCGATCTCGTGGGTTACGAAAAAAATGGTGCGCCTCGTGCTTTCCCAAAGATGCAGAAGATGGTGAATGATGCTGAAGCGCAGAGAATAATCCAGAGATTTCAAAGGCTCGTCCATGAGCATCAGATCCGCGGCATAGTTGAAGCCCCTGGCTATGGCACATCGTTGCCTCATGCCGCCGCTAAGTTCATCGGGATAGGCCTTTTCGAATCCTTGGAGCCCCATGCATTTCAAAAGGTCCAGGCATTTTTCGCGGGACGATTCGGGTTGCACCAGGCGCACGTTTTCCAGGGCGGTTCTCCAGGGAAGAAGACGATCCTCCTGAAAGACGTAGCTTATGGTGCGGCTGTTGTTCCGCAAGGTTCCCGAAGAGGGGGAAAGGGTGCCAGAGATGATGTTGAGCAGGGTGGTTTTGCCGCATCCTGAAGGACCGAGGAGGCAGACGATTTCTCCCGGAAACGCCCGTAGAGAGATGTTGTGCAGCACCTTTCGGGAGTCGTAGTTCTTGCTGATGTTCTCCATGCTTACCAAAGGGATCGCCTCCTTGTCCTGTGCAAAATCCGTAAAAGTCCTACGGATTTCTGGGAGAGAAAACAGAAGGCGATGACCACGAAGCTCCAGGCGAAAACCTCCTCGGTGAGGAGATTCAACCTTCCTTCGGTAATGCGGGCTCCTATGCCCGTGCTCGAACTGAGCACTTCCCCCATGATGACGAGTTTCCAGCTTAATCCCGCGAGAAAAATGGCTCCGGAGCGGAAGGGAGCCCCCAGGGAGGGCAGAAGAATTTCCCGGAGTATTTTGATGCGGGAAAATCGAAACAGCTCTCCCATCTCCCGCAGCTTGGGATCGATGTGGTCGAACCCTTCCTGAATGCTTACGGCCATTACCGGCAACCCCACGATGAAGACGATGAAAATCGAGGCCTTTCCGCTGAGGCCGAACCAGATCATGCCGAGGGTCATGAAGAGAATGGGAGGAATGGATTGAAGAAAGTAGATTCCCGGCAATACAAGATCTTTTCCCGATTTGCTGAGTCCCATCAGAAGCCCCAGTGAGGTCCCTCCGAGAAGGGCCGCTCCGAAGCCGATCAGAAGGCGCTGAAGAGTGTACAGAATCTCGTCGTAAAAAAAGGGCTCTTTCAAAAAGGAAAGCAGCGTTTTGAAGGTCTCTTCGGGGCTGGGAAGAATCACCGGAGAATAGAAGCGCGAAAGACCATGCCAGGTCCCCAGAAACAGGAGCAACGGAAGCGTGCCGCGTATCCGCGAGGCTATTCCCTTCTTAGGGAAAGGCATGATAGAAATCTTCCCGAGGCAGGGTTCCCCCGAGAAGTTTCGGAGAAATTTCCAGAAGCACCTCGTAATAATGCTCCAGATGTTCCCTGGATTCCGAAGCCTGGCGGTAGAGAAAGGGCATTTTCGGCAGGGCTTGGGTAACCACTTCTCCTGGAAGTCCCAGATGTTCTTTGCCCAGAAGAGCGCATTCTTCCACATGATGCCCTACCCAGGAAAAGGCCTCTTCATAAGCTTCGGCGATTTCCTTCAGCAGGAGAGGATATTTTCGGGAAAGCTCGCCGGAGCTTACCAGAATGAAGGAGGGAAGATCTCTGGATTTTTCGAAGGAGTTCTGCCATTCCTGCCGGTAATCTCCGACAATCCGAAGATCTTTTTGCTTTCTCTGCCCTGCGGTAAGGAAGGGTTCCACGTTCACTCCGTTTTCGATGGCCCCGGTTTCCAGAAGCTGGGCGATTTCCGTATGGTTGGAGTAGACGATCTCCACATCCTTTCCCGGCCTCAGGTGATGTCTTTCGAGAAAGAAAAGGGTCATTACGTCGGGGGGAGTGTTCTTGCCGGGGACGTAGAGCTTTTTCCCCCGCAGATCTTCCCAGGTTTTGCACGAAGGATCCCTGGAGGTAAGGTACATGCCTCCCCAGAACCCCGCATTCAGCAGATGAAGGGGAAAGCCCTTGGAGGAAAGCACTGCGGCGGTATGGGCGGGAAGAGCGAAAATTCCCAGGGGGTTCCTGGTAGCCAGAGCCAGCATCTGTTCCATGTTGGAATAGAGGGTAACCGTAAAAACCACGCGCTCCGACAGTTCCCGGGGCGGATTCTGTGCAAGCTTCAGAAGGGGAAGGCTTACCATGGAACGAGGTCCCATAAGGGGCACCTCTATTTTCTCCTGGCTGAAAGCCCGGTGTTCCGGAAAGGCCAAGAGAAAAGCGAAAGAAAAAATTCCCAACAATACAAGAAAAAGACTTTTCGAATGTTTCGCCGTCATATTACGACATCCTTTCTGTAATAGTCATGCACCATGTCTTGAAGCGAGTCGTAGATTTCTCGCCAAAGATGCTTGCGCACGCATAGTTATGTTTGGGAAACATAACTTCTAGAATTCTTTTTGTCAAGGGGGGAATTTTTGGGGGGAAATTCGCTCTCAAAAAAGATCTCCATGGCAGAAGGCAGCTTTTCTTTTGAAACAGAGCGGTTTTCGTTGACGTGTGGCATTGAATCAACTGTAGAGCCGGAGTTCCTGTGTCCCTGGAGCAGCAAAGCAAGGGAGCGGTTTCGCCACTGGCGGAGCAGAGGGAGCATATAAACGGAGGCTCCTGTTAAACCTTTTGCGACACATCATTTGTAAAACCGCTCCAAGCGAACCAGCTTTGCGGAGCTTGAAGTGCCCCATTTTTTGGTCTTTCTTGACTCCTTCCATGGATGAGACTAGAATGCGTATGTTTGATTCTGCGAACATAAAAAACGAGTCCTGCATTTTTAAAACTACTGTTTTTATAGAAAGAGGAGCGAATCATGAGAAAGATTGCCATTTACGGCAAGGGAGGTATCGGTAAGTCCACGACTACCTCCAATGTCTCCATGGCCCTGTCGACCATGGGGCTGAAGGTCATGCAGATCGGGTGCGATCCCAAATCGGATTCCACCAGCAGCTTGAACGGAGGACAGGAAATTCCCACGGTTCTGGACGCTTTGAGAGATCATCCCGATCGAATTTCCTTGGAAGACATCGTGGTGGAGGGAAGTGGGGGAGTCTTGTGCGTGGAAGCCGGGGGGCCCACGCCGGGGATTGGCTGCGCCGGACGGGGAATTATCACGGCCTTCGAAAAACTGGAGGAATTGGGGGCTTACCAAATTTACCGTCCCGACGTGGTGATCTATGACGTGCTGGGGGATGTGGTGTGCGGCGGTTTTGCCATGCCCATCCGAGGGGGATATGCCCGGGATGTTTTTATCGTCACCTCCGGAGAGAAGATGGCCCTCTTCGCGGCGGGGAACATCGCCCTTGCTCTGGAGGCCTTTAAAAACCGGGGATATGCCCGACTCTCCGGGCTCATTCTCAATTCCCGAAACGTGAAGAATGAAGAGGATCTTGTGGGAGATCTGGCCCGGCGGATCGACACCTCGGTGATCGGTACTCTGAGTCGCAGCCCGGTGGTGCATCATGCCGAGGAGAAGGGGGGCACGGTGGTGCAGCTCTTTCCCTCCAGCCACATGGCGGGGGAATATATGGCTCTGGCTCGATCCATTCTGGAGGTGACCGACCATGTCGAGCTGCTTCCGTGACACGGTTCGTTACTGCTCTCCCTCCCACGGAGGGTGGGGTATCGTCCGGATGGCCATGCTGGTGCCCGAAAGCTGTCAGCTCTTCGTATGCCCCTTCGCCTGCGGGCGTCACGGCGCTTTGGGGGCTATCGTCCAGGGATTCAAGGACCGGCTGTTCTATCTGTGTATCCACGAGGTGGATATCGTTTCCGGAGGGTACGAGGACCTGATTCCCCGTGCCGTGGACGAATTGCTGGATCGGATCGGTTGGCGTCCCCGGGCTTTGTTCGTGGTGGTGAGCTGTTTGGACGATCTGCTCTGTACGGATCATGAAGCCTTTCTGGCGGTGATTCGGAAGCGTCATCCCCATCTCAAGGTGGCCCTGGGGCATATGAATCCCATCTCTCTGGACGGTACCATACCGCCCCCGGTGAACATTCAACGGGCCATGTACGGCCTTTTGGAACCCCAGGGAGAGCCTCTCCGGGGAACCGCCGCATCGTACGGCAATAACGTTCCCCTGGATCCCGAAGGAGAGCTGTTCGAGGCTCTGGCTTTGGCGGGATATACCGAGGTGTGCCACATTTCGGAATGCGAAAACTACGATGCCTTCGCCCGGTTCGCCCGGATGAGCCTGAACGTGGTTCCCACCCCGGTGGGACTTCCGGCGGCCAGGGAAATTCGGGAGAAACTGGGAATTCCCTACGTGTTCATGCCCATAAGCTACGACTACGACGAAATCGACGGCTATTACCAAGGGCTTCTGGCCCCCCGGGGAGTGACCATGGATACCTCTCCTCTTCGAGCCGGAGCTTCCGAGGCCTTGAACCGGGCCCGAGAGAAAGCGGGGGATATACCGGTAATCGTGGATGAATCCGCCACGATCCGTCCTTTCAGCATGGCGGAGTTGCTCCTTCGTCACGGTTTTGCCGTTCGGAGGGTGTATGCGCAACGGTGCATTCCCTTGGAACGTTCCGCCTTCGAGCGGATTCGGAAAAACTATCCTCATGTGGAGGTGTTGCAGCCCGAGCATCCCGGGGCACCTCTCGCGAGAAAAACCGATTGGCCCGGCCTCGCGGTGGGTTTCGAAGGGGCTTATCTTACCGGGGCGGTGTACGTGGCGAATTTGATGCACGACGAAAGGCTTTACGGCTATCACGGCATTCTGCGATTGGCCTCTCTTCTGGAGGAAGCCCTTCGGGAACCCGCGGATCTCCAGGCTTTTA
Source organism: uncultured Aminiphilus sp. (assembly GCA_963666395.2). Lineage (GTDB taxonomy): Bacteria > Synergistota > Synergistia > Synergistales > Aminiphilaceae > DAIPKP01. The sequence continues at coordinate 2,513,041 of CAXXQU010000001.1, read as the reverse complement.
TTCAGGCCTATGGCATCGTGGTGTAGATCATGCACAAACTGATGCTTACCCTGCCTCCCTTCGCTCCGGACTATTCCGGGGTATGTTCCGCCCTCTTCGAGTTGGGAGGAATGCTGTTGATTCACGACGCGTCGGGCTGTACCGGTAACTATACGGGGTACGACGAACCCCGATGGTACGGTTCCCGATCGGCGGTTTTCTGCACCGCCTTGCGAGAGCTGGATGCCGTTCTGGGAAGCGACGATAAGCTCGTGGACAAGATCCTTCGGGCGGCTCGGGAGATCGAACCTCGGTTTGTGGCTATCATGGGGAGCCCCGTGCCCATGGTGATCGGAAGCGATTTGGAGGGTATCGCCAGGGAGGTGGAGGCTGCCAGCGGTATTCCCTCCTTCGGTTTCGCCACCACGGGATTGAAGCTCTACGATGCCGGGGTGGGCATGGCTCTGGAGGCCCTGGGCAAGCGTTTCCTTCGCTCCCCCCGGAAGCGATTGCCCCGAACCGTGAATCTTCTGGGGGCCACACCGCTGGATTTCGGTATTCGCGGTGCCGTATCCTGCATGGTGCGGGAACTGGAGGATCGGGGTTTTCGGGTGCTTTCCACCTTCGCTATGGATTCCTCTCTGGAGGATCTTGCCGAAAGCTCCCGGGCATCGGTGAATCTGGTAGTTTCCGCGGGGGGATTCCCTTTGGCCTTGTATTGTGCCCGGACTTTCGGAACCCCCTACGTGGTGGGGCAGCCCCTGGGAAAAGAGCACTGCGATCATCTGGGGGAGCTGCTTTGCCGGGCCGAAAAGGGGGAGGCCCCTCGGTTTCTCCGGAAGGAGAATGAAGACCCATCCCGAACGCTTTTGATCGGCGAGCATGTAACCATGCACTCCCTTCGGGAGCGGCTTCTCCGGGAAAAGGGTTTCCGGGGAGTGGACGTGGCGGTGCCCTTCGGGAGAATTCCCTCCCTGGGTGGGGCGGAAACCTTTGCGGTGACCTCCGAAAAGGCCCTGGAGGAGCGCATGAACGGCAGGTACGACCTTATCCTGGGAGATCCTCTCTATCGTCAGCTTCTGCGAAGCTCTGCCAGATATGTGGAGGTACCCCACGTGGCGGTGTCGAGCAAGCTTTTTTGGGATCGATCCTGGCCCCTGGAGGCAAAGGACCTGGATCATGTGTTAAAAGGAGGTTTTTAGCATGAAAAAAACGTTCGTATCTCTTCTCGCGGCGGTGCTTCTGGCTGTCTGGGGAACCGCCTGGGGGGCTCCCCGTTCGGTGATGGATCAGGCGGGGCGCGAGGTGGTTCTTCCCGATGCCTCGGCGATACAACGGGTGGTCATTACGTCGCTGCTCCCTCTGCCATCGGTGTACGTTCTCTTTCAGGGCTCCGCGGACAGGCTGGTGGGTATGCATCCCGCATCCTTGAGCGCGGCCCGGAATTCTCTGCTGCCCCGAGTGGATTCCCGGGTGACCCGGGTTTCCTCCTCGTTTATCCGGAACGGAGAGATCAACGTGGAGGAATTGCTGAACCTCAAGCCGGATATGGTGCTTTTCAACGCCAACAACGCTCGGGAACGGGAAATACTGGAGAAAACGGGAATTCCCGCAGTAGGGCTCAGTCCGTCCATCGAGGATTTCGATTCGGTGGAGACCATCAACAGCTGGGTGGATCTGCTGGGAAAGATTTTTCAGCGGGAGGACTGGGCGGCGGGAATCGTCCAGTACGGCCGTAAAACCTATGAGGATATCCAGAAACGCCTTGCCGGGCTTTCCGAGAAGGAAAAGCCCCGGGTGCTCATGCTTTTTCGCTATAGCGACACCGAATTCAAAACCTCGGGAAGCCGGTTTTTCGGCCAGTACTGGTGCGATGCCTCCGGAGCGGTCAATGTGGCCTCGGAACTCAAGGGAATGGCGGAGATCAACATGGAACAGGTTTACGAGTGGGATCCCGATATTATCTACATTACCAACTTCTCCGCGTTTCAGCCCGAGGATCTGTACGAGAACAAGGGGCTTCCGGGGCACGACTGGAGCGGTGTCAAGGCTGTCCGGGAACGACGGGTTTACAAGTTTCCCCTGGGAATGTATCGATGGTTTCCTCCTTCCTCGGATACTCCTCTGACGCTTATGTTCCTGGCCAAAACCAACCACCCCGAACTGTTTGAAGACCTGGATCTGCGGGAGGAGATCCGGTCCTACTACCGGCGGTTCTATCGCATGGAACTCACCGACGAGGATATCGACGGAATCTTCGCTCCCCTTCGGGAGGCCGCCGGAGGGGTGTAGCCTGTGGTACGAAGTGCCGCAAAGTTTCACTGGTTTTGGGTAATTCTGCTGACGTTTCTTCCCTTGACGGTGGCTCTCCTTTGCATCGGCGTGGGGCGTTATTCCCTGAGCGTGGGAGATTCTTTCTCCGTCCTGTTCAATGGATTGCTCTTCGGAAGAGATGCGGTGGGGCCTCAAAACTACAGCGTGGTTATCAACATCCGATTGCCCCGGATTCTTCTGGCTCTCTTGTGCGGTTCGGGCCTGGCGGTTTCCGGGGCCGCCTTTCAGGCCATTTTCGCCAATCCCCTGGCTACGCCGGATACCTTGGGGGTTGCCGCGGGAGCCTCCTTCGGGGCCGTGCTGGCCCTGCTCTTCTGGGATAATCTGATCTGGATCCAGGCCATGGCTCTGGGAGCTGGGTTGTGTGCGGTATCTCTTACCTATTGGATCAGCCGTCGTCGGGAAGGAACCTCGGTGCTCATGATGGTTCTCTCGGGAGTGATCGTTTCATCCATGTTCCAGGCCTTCGTTTCCCTGGTCAAGTATCTGGCGGATCCGGAGGATAAGCTTCCGGCCATTACCTATTGGCTACTGGGGAGCCTTTCCGGCAGCTCCTTCGGCAGCCTCCTCATCGGAGCCCCTTTCATCGTGGTGGGGCTTGTCGCACTGGTGGCCATGCGCTGGCGCCTCAACGCATTGTCTCTTTCCGAGGACGAGGCCCAATCCCTGGGAATGCCCGTCCGCCTTCTCCGGCTTGTGGTGGTGGCCGCGGCGGCCATGATCACCGCTTCCGCCATTTCCATGTGCGGCCAGGTGGGGTGGGTGGGGCTTCTGGTGCCCCATCTGGCGCGCATGCTGGTGGGGAGCAACAACCGGCGGATCGTTCCCGTGAGCCTCAGTCTGGGGGCGGTTTTCATGCTTCTCATCGACACCATCGCTCGAAGCGCCACGGCTGCGGAAATTCCCGTGTCCATTCTTACCGCCACCATGGGAGCTCCCTTTTTTATCTTTCTGTTGAAACGTACCGGAGGAACCAGATTATGATCTTTCAGGTAGATCGAGGTAGTTTTTTCTACACTTCGGACCGCCCCATTCTGGAGAAAGTGTCCTTTGCAGCGGGGGGCGGGGATGTGGTGGCTATACTGGGACCCAACGGCGCCGGGAAAACCACCCTGCTCCGGTGCATGATGGGACTCTTGCCCTGGAGGTCCGGAGCCAGCTTTCTGGATGGGGTGGACCTTCGGTCCCTTCCGATCCGGATTCTCTGGCAGAGTCTGGCTTACGTGCCTCAGGCCCGGGGAATGGTTTTTTCCTACACCGCCGAGGAAATGGTGCTCCTGGGACGCAGCTCCCGGGTGGGCATCCTCCGTCAGCCCTCCCGGGAAGATGAAAAGAAAGCTTGGGAGGCCATGGAAATCCTCGGCATCGATTCTCTGCGGGGCATTCCCTGCAGCCGGATGAGCGGCGGAGAACTTCAAATGGTCCTTATCGCCCGGGCTCTGGCGGCGGAGCCTCGGGTACTGGTGCTGGACGAGCCCGAATCCAATCTGGACTACAAGAATCAGCTCGTCGTTCTGGATGCCATCAAAAGGCTGGCGGAGGAAAAAGGTCTTTGCGTTCTTTTCAATACCCATTACCCCGCCCATGCTCTCAGAATCGCCGCCATGTCCCTGATACTGAACGGTCGAGGCAGCTGTACCTTCGGAAAGAGCTCTTCGGTGATCACCAAGGAGACCATGCGGTCCAGTTTTTCGGTAAACGTCCATATCGACCGCCTTCAGGTGGATGCGGATACGTATGATCTGGTACTTCCGTTGAACGTGGTCTGATCAGCAAAGCCAGGGAGCGTTTTTGCCACTTGCGGAGCGGAGGGAACATATAAACATTTTGCGACACATTCCCGTAAAGAAAAAGCGAAGAGCCCTCGCGGAACATGAGGGCTCTTCGCTTTTTCTTTTTAGAGCGGGTTTTTAGGAGGCTGCGGGAAGGGCTCGGGAATCGTCGAACCGGAATCGTTCCATGAGTTGCGTTATGGTCTGGGCCCGTTCCGTGAGGTTCATGGCGTGGGATGCCACGGTCTGAGATGCTTCGGAGGTGATCTTCGTGGCTTCCCGGATGGCGTGCAGCATGGCGGCGGTCTCTCCGGTGCGGGAGGCGATGCCCGAAAGTTCCATGCCGATCTCCTGGGTGAAGGCCGCCTGCTGCTGGCTGACGGAAGCTACCTCCACGGAGGTGGCGGAGCATGAGGAAACCTCCTGAAGCCCCAGTCCGAGCTTTTCCCGGACCTCCCGGGTAAGTTCCGAAGCCTGGTTCAGAACCTTGGAGGAGCTTTGGGCGGAGGCCAGGGTCTTTCTGGTGTGTTCCATGAGGGTGGCGGTGATGCGAGCGATTTGGGAGGCCGAGGATCCCGAGCCCTCCGCGAGATTGCGAACCTCCGTGGCTACCACCGCGAATCCCCGCCCCGCATCTCCCGCCCGGGCGGCTTCGATGGCGGCGTTGAGGGCGAGAAGGTTGGTCTGATCCGCTATATCCTGAATGGATCTAACGAAGGTCTCGATGGCCTTGACGCACTTTGCAAGCTCTTCCATGTTCTGATTGCTCTTTCGGGCTTCCTCCTGGGCCTCTTCCACCGCTTTCAGGGTGTCCTGAAGCCGGAGGGAGGAGTCTTCCACCAGGGAGAGCGCCGAGGACGATGCTTCTCCTCCCTGGAGAATCGAGGATGCCAGCATGCCCGCTCCGGAGGCCACATTCTGGGCGGCGGCGGAGGTGCTTTCGAGGCTCTTGCTGTTGGTGTCCGACAAGTTTTCGATCTCCTCCATGGACTGGCGGATTTCCTCCATGGAGGCGAGCTGTTCCTCCGAGAGGGAGGCCAGGGTTTCCGCCACCTCCAGATTGTTTCGGGAAACCTCCCGGGTGGAATTGATGAGCTCCTCCAGGGAATGCTTCATGTGAATGAGGCTCCGGGCCATATCGCCGAATTCATCCTTGGCTTTGGTGATCCAGCGGTTTTCCCTGGGAACGGTGAAATCGAACCGGGAAGCCCGATCCAGAGCATCCACCATGAGCCGGGTGCTCCGGCCGATGCGCCTCGTGAGGTAGAGCAAGGCTCCCAGAATAATCAGGGAAGTGCCTCCCAGAAGCAGCAGAAGCTTGTTCACGAAGGAGAAGACGAAGGTGGATACGGAGGTTTCCGGTACCGCTATGGCGAAGGGGTAATCCGCCAGGGTGTTTTCGTAATAGAGAGTGAAATCCTCTTTTCCCTGCCGGTAAATCCCTTTGCCCCCATGGCCTGAAACCATCCGGCGTGCCGTCTCCCGAAGGGATTCGGGGATTTCCGGATCCGAAAGAAGGTTGCTTTTCAGAATGCGGCTTATATCGGGCCCCGCCAGCAGAGTGCCCTCGGGAGAAAGAAGAAGTCCCCAGGATCCCGGAAGAAGGGCCAGATCCGTTACGAACTTCTGAATATGTTCCATGAGAACGTCCGCTACCATGACCCCCAGGAGGATATGCTTTTCGTCGTAAAGGGGGGTGGCGGCGGAGACCACGAGTTTTCCCGTAATGGCGTCCGTATAGGGGCGCCCCAGAACGGTGTGTCCCGCTTCCGCAGCCTTGATATACCAATCCCTCTTCCGGGGATCGTAATCCTGAGGAGGAACCCAATCGTTATGGCTCAGAAATTCCCCGGTTTTCTGAAAGCCGAAATACATGCCGATCATGCCGGCTTCTTTTTTCCGATCCACTTCCAAGGCGAAGAACTTCTCCAGCCCTCTTTGGGCATCTCGGGAAAGGCCTTCCGGAGTGAGGAGACTTGTGGCGTAGCTGACGGCGCTTTCGGTGCTGTCCATCATATTGCGGAAGTACCCGTTCAGAATTTCTCCCGAAGCCTGCATAAATTCCTTGCCCGTTTCGTCCAATCGGGAGCGCAGCTCCCGATCGAGAAACACGAAGCTTCCGACTCCGAGAAGGGCGAAGAGAAGAAGAACTCCAAAAGACATGATCCAGAGATTTTTGCGCAGAGACACGGTGTACCACTCCTTTCGACGAGCTTCGTAACCGGAACGTTTTCCGGTATACCCATACTTCCCCAAAATTTCCACTTTCCGGATTCTTTCTCTTTTTTCCCCGAAAGAGGAAGAATCTCGCAAAAAAATGAAGGTGTAGGTTATCCTAGGGTTGTTTACAAAAAGCAGGACATTTCGGAAGATAGAGGGGAGGTTTAGAGGAGAAAGGAGATAATGTCCTTGCAGATTCATAAACGAACTAAATTAACTCCGGAGCAGCGAAAAGAGATTTTCTCTCGTCGCTACGAAGACAATGTTCGCGTGGCGGTGCTCGCCGAGGAATACCATGTTTCACGGCCCACCATTTACAAAATACTGGCTCGCGGCCGGAAGCGGGATTTTTCCGTTCATAACAGCGCCAATGCCCGCTTTCGCAATCTTCGATGGGGAATGAAACGCCTCTCCAAGATCGAAAAAGATATCGAAGACAAGCTGAAGAAGAAAGCGAAGCGCTATAACAAGAACTATCCCGGAGAAATGGTCCATGTGGATTGCAAACGCCTTCCCCTTCTGGAAGGACAGACTCAGAAATCACCCCGGGAATATCTTTTCATAGCCATAGACGACTTCAGCAGGGAACTCTTCGCGGCCATTCTGCCCGACAAGACCGCCGCCTCGGCGGGGAGGTTCCTGGAGCAGGTACTGGAAGAATGCGCCTATACTGTTGAAACCATCTACAGCGATAACGGCAGAGAATTCCAGGGAAATCCGGAACATCATGCCTTTGCGGGATTATGCCTGCATAACGGAATCGGCCAGAAGTTCACACGCCCCGCAACGCCTCGTACCAACGGGAAAGCCGAACGGGTAATTCGGACTATCATGGAGATGTGGCACGATAAGGAACACTTTCAGTCTCCGGCACATCGTAAAAACTCGCTCATTCGTTTCGTTAACTATTACAACTGGGTAAAACCTCATAGATCTCTCGCGAATGCTACTCCGGGAGAGACCTTATGCTCTTACTTTTTCCCGGAGTTTTTGTAAACAACGCTTGCTTTTCCTACAAATGAAGGTTTTTTCTCAGTAAAGCAAAAGAACGTAACAGGAATGCGACAGAAAGCGCTCTTTCGTAGAAAATAAAAGGATTGGTTTATCAGTCTAACTTATAAGTTAGACTGATAAACCAATCCGGATTGTAGCAGGCTTTGGAGGTTTGTCAATAGAGCGACATCGCTTCAAAATTCCTCTTGGCATCCGGGGAAAACTCTCTCATAATGGCATAAGAGAAAAAATCGTTCGAATTTCCCGGAATTTTTCTGATTCCGAGGGGTTTCACCACTCGGGAAGCAAAGAGGACACATACATGAAGGCTCCCATGGAATATCTCGCGATACATTATTTGTGAAACCCCTCGTAAGGAAAGGATGGAAATATATGACCTTCGTGCTTCTTTTCGTGCTCGTTCTCGGGGGAGAGACTTTCTGGAATCTCTTCCTGGCCTTTCGGAACTTCCGTTACTACCGAAATCTCCGGGAGCGGGGAGTTCCCGAATTCCTCCGAAAACGTTTTCCCCAAGGATACTCCGCTTCTCGGGAGATCGACTATGGCCTTGCCCGGGTTACCTTTTCCGCCTTCTCCGAGGGGGCGGGGGCTCTCGTGCTGGGGGGATTCGTTTTTTCCGGAGGCCTTGGAATGCTTTGCCGTTGGAGCGTCCGTACCGGAGGCGCCGGATGGGGGGGGAGCCTGCTCTGTCTGCTTCTTTTTCTTGGAGTCGGGGCGCTTCTGCGCTTGCCCCTGGATATCTATCACGATTTTGTTCTGGAGGCTCGCTACGGTTTCAGCACGGGGAACCTTCGGGTTTTCGTGCTGGATCGCCTGAAATCCCTGGGAATTCAGATGGGAGTTATGCTTCCCCTCTTCGGAGTTCTCGTTTCCCTCACCGCTTTTCCTTATTGGTATTTCTGGAGCGGCCTTTTTGCGGTGGGGGTGCTTTTGCTTTTTACCTACGGAGCCCCTCAGCTACTCCTTCCTCTCTTCTATACCCTCAAACCCCTGGAGGACGAATCCTTGGCGGACAAAATTCAAAACCTTCTCCATGAGGCCTCTCTTGAATGCGACGGGGTTTTTCTGGGGGACGAGAGCCGGCGCTCTCACCACGCCAACGCCATGGTGCTCGGATTGGGACGGAAAAAGAGAATCCTTCTCTTCGATACCCTTCTGGAAACCATGAATACCGAGGAGCTGCTCGCCATAACAGCCCACGAGATCGGACACGGAGTGCACCGGCACGTGATCAAGAGGCTTTTTCTGGGAATGGGGACCATTCTTCTTCTTTTTCTCCTTATGGGAATCCTCTGGGAAGTGCCTTTGCCTATGGATGCTGCGGGAACCGTTGCCACGGTGCAGGGAAAGTTTTTGCTCCTCTTTTTTACGGTAAGTACCGGAGGATCACTCGTCTCGGGGCTTCTCTGCCCCCTTTACCGTCGGGAGGAGTTTCAGGCGGATGCTTACGGAGGAACTCGGGTGGGAAGAATCCCCATGATGAATGCTCTCCGCAAGCTTGCCACCCGGGAGCTGCACTGGATACCGGGAGATCCCTTCTGCGTGCGCTGGACCCACAGCCATCCTTCCATGACGGAACGGCTTCGGGGTCTGGAAGAAGGCGATTTCCCGGATTTTGCGGATATTCCGGGTTCCGAGGGGACATAGTAGTATACTTCGATAAGTAAAACGACGAGGGAAGAGGCCTTGCGAAGTTCCGAAGGCAGGAGAGGAACGAAAAGGAGGGAGCGGCTATGGACGAATTCAAGGCTATGCGGTCGGTGCTTCATAAAAAATGGCAGCGTCAGGAGGATTCCCGGGGAGAGCGTCAGGCTTCGGTGCGGCTTCCCATGAACGTATATCTCCGGATCGCCGCCTATGCGGCGGACCGAAAAGAAACGGTTTCCGAAGCCCTTGCGGAAATTGCCGTTTCCTATTTGGACGATCACGAAGGAGCCTCGGGGTTTTTACGAAAAGGGCGCTGAAAAGAAGTTCATGCCGTTATTTGCGGAAGAGCAGCACCTGATAGACCAGAGACTGGGGATTGTCCGCGATGTTGAAGGGAAGAGTAAAGGTGTAGCCCTGTTCCTCCGGGAGCCGGAGGGTCTTGATGTTTTCTCCCGTAAAGATCTGGGGAGGGGTGATATCCAGCCCCTGAAATCCTCTCTGGGAAAGGGCGATCACCGCATGGCCGCTGATCATGTTGGAAATCTCTCCCGCCACGCTCAGGGCGGTATCGTCCGATGTAGAAGGGGGAATGATGCCGTGGGTCATCTTGTTCACGTACTCCGAAAAGCTGGCGAGATCCATGAAGAGCGACACCGTACCGTGGCATCCTTCGCCGTGTACGGAGATGAGTGTGGCCACCTTGCTTCCCGGAGCGTTGATTCCGAGACATGCCTTTCGCTTGATGAAGGCAAGGGAGATGCCCATCTTTTCACTGATCTCGATCATGCTTTTGCCGAAGCTGTTCACGAGAAGGGTGATTTTTTCCAGATCCGATTGATGCAATGCCATGGGGTACGCCTCCTAAAGAGCACCATAAAATGGAACCCGGTCATGGTAGCATACTTTTCTTTCCGGAGAAATGAAAAGTTACGAAGATACGCCTCTTTTTTTCGCCTCTTCCTGAAGGCGTTCTCCCAGAGTGGTTATGCGGCCCTTGCTCTCCGCCCGTTTCAGGCAGAGGGCCAGGGCTTTTTTCGTGCCCAGAAGCACCACCAGCTTCTTTCCCCGGGTGATTCCCGTATAGAGGAGGTTCCGCTGCAACAGCATGTAGTGCTGGGTGTGCACCGGAAGAATCACTCCGGGATATTCGCTTCCCTGGCTTTTGTGAACGCTGATGGCGTAAGAGAGGATCAGCTCGTCCAGCTCTTCGAAGGAGTAACGGAGAAGGCGCTCGTCGAAGCGTACCATAATCTCCCGGTCCTCGGAGGAGATCTTTTCGATATAGCCCATGTCCCCGTTGAAAACGTCCTTGTCGTAGTTGTTCACTATCTGGAGCACCTTGTCCTTCTCCCGGAAGGTGATGCCGAAGCGCTGTACCGAAGGCCCCGAAGGGTTCAGCCCCTCCTGAAGGCACCGGTTCAGGTTCTGCACTCCCAGCTCTCCCCGCATCATGGGGGAGAGCACCTGGACATCCCGCAGAGGATGAAGCCCGAAACGCCGAGGAATCCGTTCGGTCACCATTTTGAGAATCAGCTCCGCTCCCCGTGCGGGATCCTCGCACTCCACGAAGTAGAAGTCCGAAAGGTTTTTGCTCTCCCGAGAGGGAAGAAGGGGAAATTCCCCCCGGTTTACCCGGTGGGCGTTGGTGATGATGGCGCTCGCCGCGGCCTGGCGGTAGATGGTATCCAGCCGGGTCACCGGAAGTATTCCCGAAGCGATGCAATCCTGAAGCACCTTGCCCGGCCCCACCGAGGGAAGCTGATCCGCATCCCCCACCAGAAGAAGGACTCCTCGGGGCGGAAGAGCCCGAAGAAACTGCCAGGCCAGTACCACATCGATCATGCTCGCCTCGTCCACGATGAAGATATCCCCTTCCAGGGGATTCCGGGCGTTTCGCTTGAACCCCAGAGTGCGGGGATCGAACTCCAGAAGCCGGTGGAGCGTCCGGGCCTCCTCTCCGGTGGTTTCGCTCATGCGCTTCGCCGCCCTTCCCGTGGGAGCGCAAAGGCGGATCTCCTTCCGGGCGGCCCGGAAAAGGGTGCAGAGGATCTTGATGATCGTGGTTTTTCCCACTCCGGGACCTCCGGTAATGATGCAAACCTTGTTTCTCAGCGCTCCGAGCAGGGCCTCCCGCTGGGATTCTCCCAGAGAGAGGGAATGCTGCCGCTCCGCCCAGGCCAGAGCCTCTGAGGCATTGGCCGCGAGAGGGGGCGCTCCGGCCTGACGAATCTGTAAAAGCTGTTCCGCCAGGCGGTATTCGCACTCGTCCAGAGAGGCTAGGTAGATGAGGGGATTCTCCGGAGATCCCTGTTCCCGGGCATCCGGATGTTCCCGAAGCCGTTCCGTCCGAAGGGCCTCCTCCACCGCCGCATGCACCACTTCGGGGGGAATCTCCAGAAGGGCGGCGGTCTTTTCCTCCAGCTCCCGCCGGGGATAGGCGCAATGCCCCTGTCCCGTAAGCTCCTGAAGAAGGAACTCCACCCCCGCCTTGCCCCGGAGAGGGGAATTCTTGGGAATTCCCAGCCGTTCCGCCATGGCGTCCGCGGTCTTGAATCCCATGCCCCAGATATCCCGGGCGAGGCAGTAGGGATCTTCCCGGATCTTTTCGATGGCCTCTTCCCCGTAGGTTTTATAGATGCGGAAAGCCCGGCTGGTTCCCACCCCGTGACTGTGGAGAAAAACCATGATGTGCCGGACCTGTTTCTGTTCCTTCCAGGTCTCCACGATCCGGGCGGAGCGGGTGGGGCCTATGCCCTCCACCTCCTCCAGCCGGGAGGGCTCCTCCTCGATAATCCGGAAAACCTCCATGCCGAAAGCCTCTATGAGCCTTCCCGCCATGGCCTTGCCGATGCCGTGGATCATGCCCGAGGCGAGATACTGCCGCATTCCTTCCAGGCTTCCCGGAGGAGCGACGTGAATGGTCTCTCCCCGAAATTGTCGGCCGTACTGAGGATCCACGGTCCAGCGCCCCTCCGCGCGAATCCACTCCCCCGGATGGGCGGAGGAAAGGGTTCCCGTAAGGGTTACGAGATCTCGAAAGTTGCGGGCCTTCATGCGCAAAACACAAAAGCCCGTTTCCGGGCTGTGAAAGGTAACGCGCTCGATGGTTCCTTCGAGGGTTTCCTCGTTTTGAACAGACATGGGCCTCTTCAATCATCCTTTCCGGCAAGAAACGCGGATTTTTCGGAGAGCTTCAGAAATACTTTCCCAAGAAGAAGAGAGAAGCGTATTTCGAGGGAAGATTCGGAGTCGTGGGGGCTTTTTCCGGAAGAATTTCCAGAGCCGCATCCACCACCCGAGGATCGTAAAGCGTACCCCGGCTTTCCAGAAGATGTTCTCGCACCTCCCGAGGCGACCGGGGGCCGTGATAGGGGCGCTGGCTCATCATGGCATCCATCACGTCCGCCACAGCCAGTATGCGGGACTCCAAAAGGGGTTGATCTTCCGAAAGTCCCTGAGGATAGCCCGAGCCGTTCCATCGTTCGTGGTGTTCCCGGATGATCCGGGCCAAAAGATACCGCTTGAGGATATTTTCCACCATATCCGCTCCGTCCCCAGGATGCTGTTTGATGATGTCGAATTCCTCCGGCGTGAGCCGTCCTTTTTTAAGAAGAATCGCATCCGGAACGAAGAGCTTTCCCAGGTCGTGAAGAAGCCCCGCCTTGACCAGCAGATCCTGCCTTCGGGAGTTCAGCCCCAGCTTTCTGGCGATAAGCCGGGCGTTATCGGCCACCTTGCAGGAATGGTGGGAGGTGTAGGAATCTCGTTTTTCCAGCACCATGGACATGGTGAAAAGCTGGCTTTCCAGAGAATGACGCCTTGAGATGAAGATGTTGATTCCGTAGACCACGGCTCCCATGAGAAGAAACGAAAGGAGAAGAAGGTTGCGCACCACGGGATCTCTGAAAAAAAATTTTGCCATCCCCGTTTCCTGGAGAAAGTAGCCTTCGGTCAGAGGAATTCCCCGGGGATTTTCGGATATGGCGAGATGGGATCCTAGAAAGGCGTTGATGCTGCTGAGGGAATTCGGATTTGCCACTCTGAGAAGGACGTGGAATTTTGAAAGAGTGCCGTCTTCGAAAACGAGCGGCAACTTTTGGATCAGAGAAAAATCCTTCTTTCCCAGGGAGAGAGTGAGTGTCTGGGGGGCCAGAGACGCGAAGAGAGATTCTTCGATTTCGGAATCCCCGAAACGGTACAAAAGGATGTCTCCCTTGCCGAAAAGCAGCTCCTGAACGCCGTAGTTTTCGCGCATGTCCTCGAATTGATTTTTCAGGAACGGCTCGTTTCCTTGAATCACCGCATGCACCATGGCATCCCAATAGAAATACCCCTCGAAAAGGGTGTCGAAACGCCGAGCCGCATCCTTGAGAAGAAGTTCCCGGGCAAAAACAAGATGTCTTTCCACCATCTCCCGATGGGAAAAAAAGAGCACTCCTGCCACGAGGGCCGAGAGCATCAATGCTACGGAGAGGCAGAAAAGAACGGAACGACCGATTCGACGAATCACCTTTGGGCTCCTTTGTTCAAGCACCTTCTTTGTACCAAGGCTCTCAATCCGCATACTTTCCGCAAGGGGGAACTTTTTTGCCCTTTATCGGACTTCCTTCATCATACTATGGAAAAGATTTTTTGAAAAGAATGTCAAAAAACTTTTGCAGATTCTTTATGTGATTTTGTCGCGTTTTGTAAAGCTTCGGAAGGTTTTTTTCGTAAACCCTGCAGGGTTTTTAAATTTATTCTTTTAAAAACTTTGGAGTATCTTCGTGTTTCATTGCGGAAACCTTGTGTTTTGTGTTATTCTCCTCCTGAAAAGAAACAGAGATTTTTAAAGGAGGTATATCCTATGGCAGCGGTAGTCGATAAGGATGTCTGTGTCGGTTGTGAGGCCTGTGTGAGCGCGTGCCCCGTGGAAGCCATTTCCATGGTGGATGGCAAGGCGGAAGTGGGCGATGCCTGCGTGGATTGCGGCGCCTGCGTAAGCACCTGTCCCGTGGAGGCCATTTCCCTGTAGAAAAGGTATCTTGCGGCGACGAACGGGCAGAATTGAATGTAAACCGCTTCCTTCCGTAAAGGGTGAAGCGTATGGAAAGAATACTCTTTGAGGAGGTTGAACGAAATGGCAGCAGTAGTTGATAAGGATGTCTGCGTGGGCTGTGAGGCCTGCGTAAGCGCGTGTCCCGTGGAAGCCATCAGCATGGCGGACGGCAAGGCGGAAGTGGGCGATGCCTGCGTGGATTGTGGCGCCTGCGTAAGCACCTGTCCCGTGGAGGCTATCTCCTTATAATAGGAATTCCCGGTTTTTCCTTTCGCCATATTCCGGAGTGTAAGACGGTCCCCTAGGGGGCCGTTTTTTTGTGTTGACTTTTTTCGGTTCCTGCCGTACTCTTGGGAAAATATCTTTGTTAGGTCTTTGTAACACCACGGGAGGGAGAATATGAGCGTTTCTTCAAGAATCGAGGATTACTTGGAAGCTATTCTGGCCATGGAGATCGAAAAGGGAAAGGCCACGGTAACCGAACTTGCCCGGAGAGTGAGCGTTTCCAAGGCTACCGTGGTGGCCACTTGCCGTAAGCTTGTGGAAGCGGATATGCTGGAGCACGAACAGTACGGAGATCTCAAGCTTACCGAAACGGGAAGGATCCGGGCTCTCCGAATCTATCGGCGGCACGAACATCTTACCTATCTCTTCGCGGAGCTTTTGGGCATCGAGCGGGGCCGCGCCCAGGAAATCGCTTGTGTTATGGAGCATGAACTTGACGAATCCGCGGAACATCGCCTTCTGGGATTGGTGGATTATATCGCCCGGGGACGACGGGAAAAACATCCCTGGGTACAGGAGCTTGTGGCCAGCATGGAAGCCATGGAACGTAAGGAGGAACTTTGCGTTCCCCTGATGCTGGCGGATCCCGAGGAAACCTACAGGATCGTGCGGATTACCGCCGAGCAGGACCAGCGGCTTCTTCTTGCGGAGCAGGGGCTTTATCCGGGATCTCTCGTGGAATACTTACGCCGTAACGAAGAGGGAGAACCTTTTTCTCTGGATGTGGTGGTGCATGAACGGCCTCTCTCGCTGGATCGAGAGCAGGCGGTATCCGTATGGGTGGAGGAGGTGTAATTCATGTTTCCTCTCTGTTTTGCCGAGGAAGGCACGGAAGTTAAGGTCTTGCGACTCGCCGGAGGGGAATGTATGCACCGTAGGCTGGCGGATATGGGCATCATTCCCGGGGTGATTCTTCGGGTGTTGCGCGGCGGAGGTGAAGAAGGGCCTGCCATGGTAGCTCTCGGAGAGAGTCGTTTCGCTCTGGGTCACGGCATGGCGAACCGTATTTTCGTTACGTCCAAGGATGCGGCCTAGAGAATCGTTCCATTAATTGCTATTGCGATGGCTCGCTAGGACGGGAAGAAACGAAAGAATCTCCCTCCCCTTTATAAAGGGGAGGGAGATTCTTTCGTTTCGGAGAGGTTCTGGGGGAAATGGTTTCCGCTCTTTTGAAATTCCGATTTGCCGCAATCCGACCTTTTTGCCGGAAGAGGACACACGATAAGGTGCAAAGCCTCCTCGGGAGAAAGAATCGTTTCCAGATAATCGCAGCAAATCCGATATATCTTTTTCCTCATAGATCTTGAGGGACAAGGGAGAAGTGTCAGAAGGTTTCCCGGAAAGATTCCCCCTAGAGTCATGCGTTCCTGGAGTTTTTGATCCCCCTCGATGCGTACCAGAAAGGCCCTTGCTCCTGGAAGCAGTTCGGAAAGGCGGCAAAAGCCTTTTCGGCTTCCGTAAAACAGAACCCCCTCTTCTCGGGCCCGTCGGGCTTCGAGAGAACACAAGGGAGAGGATAGAAATTCCCCGAAGGAGTAGATCATGCGTATTCCCCCTTCTCCCAGGGAACCACGTGAATTCTCGTATCCCAGGGATGAGGCAGGGTCACTGTTTTCTGATTGCAGCGAAGAAGCACGCTATGGCAGTTTTTTCTCTGTACCGTAATGCAAGAACCCGGTGCAAAACCCATCTCCCGAAGGTGGAACGTGAAGGGAGTATGGCGGGAAAGGCGAACCACCTCCACGGTTTCTCCTTCCGGAACTTCTCTTAGTGTGCACATGAACGAAACCTCCTTATTTCGCAAGCTTTGAAACGGGAAAAGCCGGCGAAAGGAAAAACCTTCCGCCGGCTTTCGAGGGGTGTGAGTGAGAATGATCCGTAAGGCTACATATCCCGGACCTGAACCCAGATAACCGCGTCCTGGGACAGTTCCTTGCCTTTGTATTCCGTCTGGGGTCCTACGCCGAGAGCGGCGAATCCCCACCATCCCGCCTTGGGAAGAGCGTAGACGAAGGTGCCGTTGGCATCGGCCTTGATGGTCTGGGTGACGAAGCAATCCTGAGGAGCTTCAAGAGCGGCTTTCTCCTCGAAACGATCCTTTTCCTGGTTGGGAAGGTGGTTCAGATACTCCACTTCCACCTCGGCGAAGGGCACGGGCTTCCCGTCGCAGCAAACCATGCCGGAGAAGACATTCCCCGTCCAGAGGCCGTAGGGTTTCGCCAGGGGCATAATCTCCGCGGGAAGCCCCATGAGAGCATCCCAATCCGTGGGAAGCCCCGCCACGTTCACGATCATCTTGGTGAACTGCTGCATGTAGGCCCCTTCGGATTCCTCGAAGTACACCGCCGGAGCGAGGCAGAAGACGAAATCCCCCATGCCCTTCAGGCGGTATTCCGACTCATAACCCTTGCCGGTATTGGTGAGGCTGGTCCACATAATGGGTTTCATGGTTTCCAGAAGGTCCGTCTTGTTACCCTTGTTCACCACGAAGAACTGCTGAGGGGTTCCCATATCCATGGTATGCCCCGCCTCGAAGGGATGGGTGAACACCATCTCCAGAGGAATGGTGCCGCCCTTTTCGAGGGCCGATTCGGGGGTGTAGATCATCTGGAAATGGGCCAGCCCGGGTGCTGCGGAGAGGGCAAGAAGGGCCCCCACGCAAAGGCAAAGACGGAAAAACTTTTTGTTCATCATGTAAATCGCTCCTTTAGATAATATTTGAGGAAATATTCCTCGTTAAGGCCTGTGATTTTCTGCTGAGACCCGTGCCCAAGGTTCCGGAAAGGAGGGACAAGGGAAAGTTTTTCTACCTCTAAAAAATGTCCTCTCCCTTGATCTCGATGCTGTGTCCGGGGCCCGCATCGAAACGGACCACGTAGGGAACTTCGGGAATGTCGAAGATAAAGGTGGAATCGTCCCCCATGGCTCCTTCAACGAGAACGTTTCCTTCGGTATCCAGGACCTTCATGCTCACTCCCGCCGCGGAAGAGCCGTCGGAAAAGCCCCCTTCACACGTGGCGGTGCCGTCCATATTGTCGTAGCACGAGCAGAGGGGAGTATGGGCGAAGGCGGCGGTACCGAAAACCATCATACCCAGGGCGAGAATCAGAGCGAAACCTTTGGAAAAATACTTCGTATGCATGTTTCTTCCTCCTTATCGTTTATCGGTGCGTGAATCGTGTAAAATTCCCTCGTTTCCGCCGGAAGCGAAAACGTTGCCGAGAGCGAAAGAGCGCCATGTCCTAGGGGGAATACATCTATCACCTTCCTTCGGAAAGAGGAATCGTATTCCGGGGCTCTATGCGGGAAAGGGCCAGAGCCCCCAGAAGAGCGAGTACATAAAAGATTCCCATGGCCTGAAGCCCCGTAACCTGAAAGAGACTTCCCAGAGTGAAAATTCCCGAGGCGAAAAGAAAACCGAGACAGATGGGAAAGAGAAGCGAAAGAAGCATCCACCGGGTACCCTTCTTTCCAGCCTCCAGGCGCACCATGATGAGGGTGGCTATGCAGGGAGGATAGAGGGCCATGAAGATCATCAGGGCCAGAGCGTGAAGGGCAGTGAAGCCCTTGGCCTGGCTGCTCATGCGCTCCTCCAGAGCTGCCCCCTCCTGCCCCTCTTCGGGCTGATAGAGGGCCCCCAGAGTAGCCACGGTATTTTCCTTCGCCGCCAGGGCGCTGAGAAGGGAGACGTTGACCTTCCAATCGAAGCCCGCTCCCCGAGTGAAGGGTTCCAGGAATATCCCCAAGCGTCCCAGGAGGCTGTGAGCGATAACCTCATTCTTGTAGGAACGCTGCAAGGATCCCCGTTCGCTTGCCAGGCTTTTGAAGGCTCCCTGCACCGCCTTGGCATCCTTGTCTCGTCCGGGAAGAAGAATGGCGAAAAAGTCCGGGTTTTTCTCCCGATACTTCTCCAGAAAGGCCTTTTTCTCTTCCTTGGAGCTTATCTGCTTGATGCCGTTCTGATAGCTGTCCCAGTAGGTGAGAAGAGCGTCGATGGTTCTGGAATCCTCCGCAAAGATTTTCCCGGCGGGATTTCCGGCGATTTCCTGCAGAAAAGTGTCCTTCAGGGTTTTTTCCCGGGTCTCGAAGCTTTGGCGTATCGTTCCGGGGAGCCCAGGAAAGCTGGTGAGCCCGTAAATCACGATGGCCACCAGCATGATGATGGTGCCCACCTTCTTGACGAAGAGCCAGGTGCGCTCCACCGTGCGGGTTCCCACGCCGAAAAAGGTGGGAAGATGGTAGGGAGGCATCTCCATAACGAAGGGGGAGCGCTCCTTGGAGCGGAGCACCGTAAGAGTGAGAATCTTTGCCACCATGAGGGCGATGATGATGGTGATGGTGGAGATGAAGAACATGGCGAGCCCCTTGTGATCCGCGAAGTAGACGTTTACCAACAGGGTGTAGAGGGGGATTTTGGCCATGCAGTTCATGAGGGGAACCACAAGAATGGTGGCGAGCCGGGCCTGTTCGTCCGAAATCACCCGGGTGGCCATAACTCCCGGCACCGCACAGCCTCCCACGAAAACCCCTCCGAGAATGAGGGGGAGCGTGGATTGTCCGTGAAGGCCGAACTTCCGGAAAAGCCGGTCCAGAATGAAGGCCATGCGGGGCATGTATCCCGAATCTTCCAGAACTGCGATACAGGCGAAGAGAATGAGAAAGATGGGCACGTAATTCAGCACCGAAAGCACCGCATCCACCACGCTCAACGTGAGAGCCCGGAGCAGAGGCTCCGAGTAGAAATGTGCCGGAGGAAGAAGGGATGCCACCCAGGAGCGGAATCCCGCAAGGTAGGGCCAGGTGTAGGCGGTAAGCTCGTATCCCTTTACGATGGCAAGCTCGTACAGCAGATAGATAACCCCCGCGAGCCAGAAAAGGCTGAGCCCTCTATTCAGTACCACCGAATCGATCCGGTCCGTCAGGGTCTTCGTGGTGCTCTTCGTAGCCACCACGCATCCTTCCGCAAGCTCCTTTGCCGCAAGATGCCGGGAAAAGGCGATATGCCCTTCGGGGTCTTCGTCGTACTGTTTGCGGAAATCCTCTATCGAGGAAACCGTGAGCTGCCGCACCCCTTCTCCCGCTTCTCCGCGCCGGGAAAGTTCCGCAAGCAGCGTTTCATCCTGCTCCAGAAGTTTTACGGCACTCCAGCGGAGGGGGAATTTCCAATCCGGGCATCCTTGTTGCAGCGCTTCTTTTATGCGAGCGATAAAGGGTTCTAGATTACCGTAGGGGATGGTGAGGGGTTCGCGAGGTGAAAGAGCCTTCAAAGCATGGCGCAACTCCCGTTTTCCCTTTCCCTGGCTTGCCACGGAGGTGACCACGGGAACTCCCAGGCGTTCCCCCAGAATCTTGGGGTCCACCTGAACCCCCCGGGCATCCGCCACGTCGGTCATGTTGAGATTCAGCACCACCGGGGCCCCCATTTCGAGAAGCTGCAAGGTGAGATAGAGATGGCGCTTGATGTTCGAGGTGTCTACCACATTTACCACAAGATGGGGTTTCTGATAAAGGATGAAATCCCGGGCCACCCGCTCCTCATTGGAGAAGGAGGAAAGCCCGTAGGTGCCGGGAAGATCCGCCACCCGAATGCGCTTTCCTTCGGCGGAAATAACCCCCTCCTTGATATCCACGGTAACTCCCGGATAGTTAGCCACGTGCTGCCTTCCTCCGGTAATCATGTTGAAAACCGTGGATTTGCCGCAGTTCGGTTGTCCCGCCAGGGCTACTACGAGTTCTCCGGAGCTTGTCATTATTCCGTCACCTCCACGCAATGAGCTTCTTCGTGACGGATACTTACGAAGTTACTTTCCACAAGGAACTCCACGGGATCCTTGAGGGGGGAACATCGGAGAACTTCCACTTCCACGCCGGGAAAGAAACCGAAATCCCGCAGCCGTTGACTGATCATCCCTCGAGCATGCACCTTTTTTACAAGAGCCTTTGTTCCGGGGGAAAGTTCGTTGAGACGCATGTAGATTCCACCTCTTTTTTAAGAAGAAAATGCTAGTTTTGTTTCATAAACAAAACTAGCAAGTGGAATGTTAGCTCAGATAAACAAGCTTGTCAAGGGAAAGAAAACCCCCTACCCTGGAGTGGGGGGCTATGGGCAAACCGAAAAGAACATGTCCCCGGAGGGGAATTCCATGCGGACTGTCCCGTTTTCATCCTGAAAAAGAGGAGGCCACTCGCCGAAGAGATTCTTTTCGTTCCCTTTTTTTTCGATACATAATGCTATCCGCCAGAGCAATAGCTTCCTGAAGTGAAGGAGCATCCCGGGGAATTGCGGCGTGTCCCGTGCTGAACTGAAGAGGAGGGCGGTTGGGAGGTTTCCTCTTTTGGGATTCTTTGATGTGGTCCAAATACTCCAGGATTTCCTCTTTCTCCGGCGATCCCGGTCCTTCCTGCCGAAGAAGAAGAAATTCGTCCCCTCCGTACCGGAAAAGGGGACATTCGGGAAAACGTTTTTGCAAAGCCGAAACGAATTCCTGGAGAAGGGCGTCTCCCGTTTCGTGCCCGTAGGAATCGTTGACTTCCTTGAAGTTGTCCATATCGAAAAAGAAAACGTTCCCCTGAAAAGCTTTTTGAGATGCCGAGGAGAGCATATTCTGCAACCTGGTTCGATTGAGGGCTCCCGTAAGGCTATCTCGTTCCGCCTGGGAAAAGAGAAGCTCCATGCCGAGTACCACGGTCATGCTGTCCGCCAGGAGGGACGCGGTTTTTTCGAGCATTCGCAGTTGTTCCGTGGGAACTCCGTGGCGGCGCTTCCAGGAAAGCCCCAGAATGCCTCCTACGGAAGAGCCTCCGAGAAAGGGAATCCCCGCCCAGGATCCCCGGAAACCGTAGCCCGGATAGGGAGGGGAAAAGCGCACGTCCTCCACGAAGAGGGCCCGTTTTTTTGTGGCTATCGCATCCAGGGCGAAACTTTTGAGAGAGACGTCGCTGAGGCTTCCTTTAAGCTCTTCTCGGGATGAAAGGTAGCAGCTCCAAGCGCCCCCCTCCCGAGGAAGCAGGAATATCCAGGAATCCGCAGTAAAAACTGAAGAGAGGATGAAAAAAAGCGCTCCGAGAAGCTCTTCTTTTTCCTCTCTTTTCTTCAATCCCAGGAGAATGCGTTCGTACAGAGCGGCTTTGAGGAGATTTTCCATAAGGCTTTGCTGAGGATTTTTCCAGAAAAAGAGGGGATTTTTCCGTTCCCTGAGAATGAGGCGTTGGTAACGGGTAAATTCCAGGCGGGTCCGAAGCCAGAGCAGAATGCCCCAAAAACCCGCGAAACAGCAAAGAAAAGCGATGAAATCCACGAAAAAACTCCTCCTTTCCGGGGAGTGATACCTATTGAAAAAGAGCCCGGGGTTTTTCGAATCGCCGGATCTCCTCATCTGCTCTCCGAAGGCGTTCGGGAAGGATGGAACGAAGCTCCAGAAGGGCATCCACGATGGTGGGGCAAAATTGGGTGTTGCGATGATTCCGAATTTCCTCGAAGGCCTCCGAAAGAGGTCGCCCTTTGCGGTAGGGGCGATCCGAGGTAATGGCATCGAAGGCATCCGCCACAGCGATAATGCGGGATTCCAGGGGGATATCCTCTCCGGGAATTCCCAGAGGATATCCTTTGCCATCCATGCGCTCGTGGTGGCAGAGCACGATTTTGGAGATGTTTTCCAAAAGAGCGAAACGCCGCAGAATGCGGTATCCCTTTTCGGAGTGCGTCTGCATTTCCGCATATTCTTCCTTGGTAAGGGGCCCCGTTTTGAGAAGTACCCGATCGGGAACCCCGATCTTGCCGATGTCGTGAAGATGCGCTGCGTGGTGGAGCCGAACGATTCGGGAGGAGGAAAGGCCGATCTCCTGTCCGAGAAGCACCGAAATTTCCGCCACCCGCCAGGAGTGGGAAAAGGTAAAGGGATCCCGGGCATCCAGAATGCCGATGACGAAGTTGATGAGGTCGTGCATGGGCACCCGGGAGGAGATATCGGGAGAATCCAACGGAAGCGGAAGCTCTTCCGGAAGGGAAAGAAGAAAAAAATCCTTTTCGCAAAGAGGATGTAGATCTGGCTTGTACAAGGAGAAACCTCCAGGAGTTAGTCTTGAGTAACTTTACGCGTCATTCTACGCCCTCTTTTGGGGAAATGTCAAGAAAAGTCGAGTTTAACCCATGGGAAAATCCCTGGAGCTGGAAGAAAAAATCTCTTGGGGCCCCAGGGATTCCAAGGTTTTAGCTACTGGTTTTGAGAGGAGATGATAAAGAGTTCTTCTATAGAAACTTTTTGAGGGAGCATGCCGTTTTCATAAAGAAAATCCTGGGTTTTGCTCAGGTCCTCCAGGTCCGAAGGCTTAACGGCGCTGGAAAAATCGTAGAGCGGTGCCATTTGGGCCACTTCCTCGGGGGTAAGTCCCGTTTCCTCCGCAGTATAGGCGAGAGCTTCTTCGGAATGGGTTTTCATAAATTCCAGGGCCTCCCCATGCACCGCTAGAAAATCCTGAACTATCCGGGGATACTTTTCGAGAAATTTTCCTCCCGTGGCGATAAGGGTGAGCCCATCCACAAGTCCCGTGCCGTCCACCAGAATCCGGGCCCCTTCCTTCTGGGCCTTCAGAACCCCCGGGCCCGCGGCGAGACAGGCGTCCACATTTCCCTGCAGCAGGGCGGTAATGCCCTCCATAAGCCCCATGCCGAGAAAATCCACGTCCCCCGCCTTCAGGCCTTCCCGCTCCAGAGCACTGATCAGGAGCTGGTGCAGAATGGTTCCTTTAGGTCCCGCCACCTTTTTTCCCTTCAAATCCTTTGCGGATTCGAGGGCGGGGTCCTTCACGAGAATGGTGAAGGCCCGGGGAGCCCTGCCGTAGACGCCGATAATCTTGATGTCCAGCCCATTGGCCGCCGCCAGAAGCACCGAGGTCCCCCCGATGCAGTTGGCGAAGGATACCGCCCCCGAAGCCATACCCGCAGTCTGTTGCGGTCCTGCGGTAAGTTCGGGATAGGTTACCTCGATTCCCCGGGGACCGAACTTCTTTTCGAAAAGCTCCAGCCTTTTCTCCAGAATCGAGGGGATGTTCAGGGGAGCCTTCACGTAGGTGATACCGATACTTTCGGGGAGTTCCGCCGCCTCCGGGGCCGGAAGAGGAATCAGAAACGCCAGAAGCAGAACACTCCAGAGAAGCCACGCTTTTTTCATGGAAATACCTCCTTTGAGATGGAAACGATATGAAAATGCCGTTCTTCCCCTTTGCACGGAGGGGAAGGGATTACGCGCTGCAGATTTCCGCCGGCTGCAGAAGATGCAGAATGCGGCGGCGGAGAGGTTCCAGAGAGAGGGCGGCCCCCTTTCGAGGATAGGGATATGTCACGGGGAGATCTCCTTCCAGAGATCCCTCCCGAAGCACCAGTACCCTGCCTCCCATGCGGAGGGCTTCCTCCACGTGGTGGGTGACGAAGAGAACCGTCTTTTTCTCCGCCAGGTAAAGCTCTTCGATGGTGTTTTGCAGACTCTGACGGGTAAAGTAGTCCAGGGCGCTCAGGGGTTCGTCCATAAGAATGAGATCCGGTTCGTAACAGAGAGTGCGCCCCAGAGCCACCCGCTGGGCCATGCCTCCGGAAAGCTGGGAGGGATAGGCGGACCTCCAGGATTCCAGAGAAATCTGTCGCAGGATTTTTTCCAGCAGCTCTTTTTGCCGGGAGAGGCTGTGGTGCAGCATGGCCAGACGGAGATTTTCCTCCACCGTCTTCCAAGGAAGCAGCCGGGGTTCCTGAAACACCAGGCCTATTCTGGGAGGGCTCCCGGAACTTCCTTTCAGGGAAATCTTTCCCGAGCTGGGTTTCTCCAGCCCCCCTAGAAGCCGGAGCAGGGTGGTCTTGCCGCTGCCGCTTTTGCCCACCAGGGAGATGAATTCCCCCGGAGCGGCGCTAAAGGAAACGTTCCGAAGAGCCCTTACCGGGCCTTGTTCTCCGTCATAGGTTTTGCAAAGATTTTCCACTTCAAGCGAGAGAGTCATGTTCCGCTCCTTTCCAGGGAAGCAAACCCCGGGTGAGGGTGAAAAAAATGCCGTCCATGAGAGAGCCGAGCACTCCCATAAGCAACACCCCCACGATAACCACGTCGGTCCGGGAAAGCTGTTCCGCATCGTGGATCATGTAGCCGATTCCCGAGGCCGCCGCGATAAGTTCCGCCCCGATGAGAGCCCGCCAACTGTAGCCGAGCCCCAGGCGCAGCCCTACCAGTACCGAAGGGAGCGCCCCGGGAAGAAGAATATGCCGGAAGGTTTTCCAGGGAGAAAGCTCCAGGCTTGTGCCCACCTCCAAAAGCTGGGGATTCACCTGGGCTATGCCGCTGAGGGTGTTCAGAAAAATGGGAAAAAATGAAGCCATGATGATGACCATGAGCTTGGAAGTCTCTCCGATGCCGAACCAGAGAATGAGAAGAGGAAGAACCGCCAGAGGAGGAATATGGCGAAGAGCCTCGAGAGAGGGAAGCATCAAAGAGCGCAGCAGAGGAGACCTGCCGCAGAGCACCCCCAGAGGAAAGGCGGTGCCGAAAGCGACGCCGCACCCCGAAAGGATCCGGAGAAGGCTCGTTTTCACGTGAACTACCAGAACACCCCGGCGGAAGAGATCCACCGCAACATTTCCCACCCGGGAAGGGGAGGGAAGAATGAAGGAATTCCACCATTCCTGGGAACTTCCCCACCACCATACTCCGAAGAGCAGGGCGGGAAGCAGAAGCCCCCGGAGGTATTTGGATGCGAACATGATTTGGCTCCTTCGACTCCGAAAGGCCTTCGTCGTCAGAGATTGCGGGATTTCTCACAAAACATCCCGCCATCGCAGTATAAGGGAAGATACGGGAGGGGTCAACGGGGAGAAAAAAAGAAGGGAAACCCTTAAGGGTTCCCCTTGGCCTCCCTGAGATGTAGAGGAATTTGCAAGTGTTCGCTACTCCTGGAACCACGCCTGGGTCTTGATTTCCGTAATCAGCTCGTCCGTCTTGGTAAAGGCCTCTTCCGCCAAAGAATTGGAATAGTTCGTAAGGTAGGCGCAGGCCTTCTCGGGGCCTTTCTCTTTGTAAAGAGCCAGGGCCTCCTTTTCGACCTCCTCCTGTTTTTCCAGAGCCACCTTTTCTCTTTCGGCCCATACGGGAGAGAGAAGAGGAAAAGCCACCTTGTAGTTCTGGTGGGCCAGCATTTTCAGTTCGAAGAAACGCCAGTAGGCGGAATCCTTATCGAAGCGATCCGTGCCCTTGGCGAAGGCTTCGGGAAATGCGGTGGTTCCGAAGTACCAGGGAAGATAGACCCCGGTCTTGGGAGTATTCATGCACCACCAGATAAGGCTTCCCATCTCCCTGGGAAGATCCTTGCGCAGCTCCACCACCGCACTTACTTCGGTATTCAATCTCGGAATGGTACGGTATTCTCCGGCCCAGGGGGAGCCGGTTTCCTCGTTTTCCACGTAGTATTCGGTGCCTTCGTAATTCCAGCGGAGAATCTCCATCAGATCCTTGGGAGAGATTTTTCCCATCTGGCCGAGGCGTTCCTCCACCATGGTATGGCGCAGTACGTTGTAGTCGTCGAAAACCCAGGAATCCCCATAGGCCTTGGCGAAATTGAAGGGACTTTCTTCGGGGTCGTACCATCCCTTTTCCTGAGCGAAAGATATTAAATTGGGGGAGTGCAGGACGTTTTTCGAATTCTCCAGATCCACCGTGCCGATGCGGTAGCCGTTGGCCCGCATGGAAACCACTTCATCCGGTACCCGTACCGCGATCCACTGTCCCTCCCGGGCGATCTCCACCCACCATCCCTCGTCGGGGTCCGCCACGGCGAACATGGTGCCGGGGTCCGCACTCAGGTGATAGGTTTCGCAGAGATGCCCCAGAAGTTCCACTCCTTCCCGGGCGGTTTTGGCCCGTTCCAGCACGAGCTGGGTGAACTCCGTCCAGATAACGCCTCCCGGAATGGTGTCCCAGGCGGTATCTTCCGGAACGTCTCTTGTCCAGGACATATTGTTGGCCACGGTGACTCCCCACTCGTTGACCCCCGTGGTGAAATCTCCGGGATAGTAATCCTTGTCGAAAATTCTGGAGCCTATATAGCGCCAGGTCTTCTCGGGCTGGGGAATTTTTCCTTCCGAGTAGGTGACGTAGTTCGAACCCGCTTCGTGGGATACTTCCTCCACCACCACGAAATGCTGGGCCGCATTCATGCCGAGTTCCTCGTTATGGGCCACCATTACCGCTCCCGTGGAGGAGCGGTTTTTTCCCACGATGACGGTGGTGCATCCCAGAGCCGCCACGGAAAGAACGAGGAGTATGCATAGGGTAACTCCCAAAATTCTGAGGCCTTTTCTTTTCATGAGCGAAATCACCTTCCTTGAAATAAAGAGTTCGGAACAAATTTCCTTTGTCCATCTCCGGCGTGGAGTGCGCCGAAGTGCCTCCTTCGAAGTGAAGTATAAAGGCGACTTTGCCCTTGTCAATCGGCAGAATTATGCCTCGGGGGATGCTCTTTTCATACGTTCTTTTTTGCTCGCCTGTGCTCTCGGAAGGTTTCTTTTTCGATCTTGCTCGCCCGGAATTTTTAAAGGCCCCGGCGGATGACGTAATTGGTAAGGTCCACGCAGCGGCAGGCATATCCCCATTCGTTATCGTACCAGGCGAGAACCTTTGTCTTGTTTCCCAGCACCATGGTGTAGGGAGCGGCGAAGATGGAGGAGCGGGAGTCTCCCACGTAATCCATGGATACGCATTGATCCTCTTCGTATCCCAGATATTTTCCCAGGGGTCCCTCGGCAGCTTCTCTCATGGATTCGTTTACGGCCTCTTTGGTGGGAGTTTTTTCCAGATCCGCCACCAGGTCCACCAGAGAAACGTCCGGAGTGGGAACCCGTACCGCCATGCCGTGGAGCCTCCCGTCAAGCTCCGGAAGCACCGCTCCCATGGCGCTGGCGGCTCCCGTGGTGGTGGGAATCATGGACATGGCGTTGGCCCTGCCCCGGTTGAACTTGGAGTGTGCCGAATCGAGAGTGCTCTGATCGTTGGTGTAGGAGTGTGCCGTGGTCATCATGCCGTCCCGGAGGCCGAAGTTCTCATGAAGCACCTTCACCACCGGGGCGAGGCAGTTGGTAGTACAGGAGGCGTTGGAGATCATGGAATCTCTGGCGGGGTCGTAGCTCTCTTCGTTAACCCCCATAACGATGGTGGTCATGCTGTTGTTGTGGCTCGGAGCGGTGAGAATCACCTTTTTTGCCCCTCTTTCGAGGTGAGCCCGAGCCTGTTCGGGACGGGTAAACTTTCCCGAGGCCTCGATGACGATGTCAATTCCCAGATCTCCCCAGGGATAGCATTCGGGATCCTTCACCCGAAGGTTTTTCAGGGGTTTCCCGTTAATGTAAACGTGTTCTTCGTCGTGGGTAACCTCTTCTTTGAACCGGCGGTGCACCGAGTCGTACTTCAGGAGATGGGCCCGCTGATCCGCCAGGGACCGGCTGTTGGTGGCCACGATATCGAAAAGCCCTTCCTCGTCGTAGTCGTACATGCAGCGTACCACCAGTCTGCCGATACGACCGAATCCGTTGATTGCTATCCGAACCTTGCTCATAAACGACTTCCTCTCTGAATCCGTGTTTTTCCCCTCGAAATTCGGAGGGGGAAGAGCGCTTTCTCCTCTTCGGGCTTTACGATACAGGGAGCTGGTTTTTCCGCAATCCTTTTTCATAAAATAGATCTAGCAAAAATATTGTCTCTTTTCATTCTTCGTGATTCCGCTTCATGTCATCCGTAGCGGTGAGAGTTTCATAAATCCATGGACGGGCGGAATCTGCGGAAGGCATTGGCGCAAAACACGGCAAAACTGAGCCACCTGTGCGGTGTAGTGGTCAAATAGAAACGGACACTTTTCTTTGGCTCGCCTCACGCCGCCTGAATCCTTTACAAAGAAGGCCGCGGTTTTTTTTAGAATGTCACGCTCCATCTGCAGCCGTTGGTTCTCCTTCTTCAAACGCCGGTTCTCCGCCTCTAGTTCCCGGGTGATAGTGCCCGTCTCCGCTATTTCCTTTTTCTCCTACTTCTAGAACCGGACCCACCGGCTTACGTTAGAAGGACCTACTCCAAGGCGACGTCCC
Source organism: uncultured Aminiphilus sp. (assembly GCA_963666395.2). Classification (GTDB taxonomy): domain Bacteria; phylum Synergistota; class Synergistia; order Synergistales; family Aminiphilaceae; genus DAIPKP01. The sequence continues at coordinate 2,484,645 of CAXXQU010000001.1, read as the reverse complement.
ACTTCGTGGCAGGTGTAGCCATGCTTCAAAACCAGATTTACCGCTTCTTCCTTGAATTCTTTCGTGTAATTCGGTCTCTTGTGGCTTGCGCTCGTCGTACACCTCATCCCTTTCCTTATGGCTCTTTATGGGGTGTCCGTTATCATTAAACTACATCACTAGTTAGAATCAGGAGCATAGAGGCCTTTAATCGCCTGCGAAAATAGTCCGTCAAGTATGGCCTTTTGGTTATAGACGAATGGCTTCTGTTTCCTGTCTCCGAAGAGGACACCCAGATATTGCTTCCCCTCATCGACCGGCGGCATAATCACCAAGCGACGGTTATCGCATCCCAATTCGAGCCCACGGACCACGGAATGGCTGGACCAGATCCCGATTCCAGTTGCCGCTGAGGCAATAACAGATCGCCTTTCTTCACAGGCCTACAAGATCATTATAAAAGGCAAAAAATCCATGTGCGAGATAATTCATGCGCAATTTTAGCTGATCAACAGGCAGAACCACTTTTTCCGGGGGGTGGCTCTATTCCAGCGCGGAGGTGGCTCTCATGTCAGCAAATAAGTGGCTCTAGAAAAACGCTCTTCGCGTTCTTAAAAAAGAAAAATATTGTCCTAAAAGAGCGAATATAATAATTTTTTAATATCAAAGTGTGGGATATTGGCATTTCGATTTTTATGTAATTGTTACTTATAGTCCGTTGCTTTAGGAATCGCCCAGTAATACGTTATTAAATTAAGGAGGAGTGTCTATGATTACGATTGATTTCGGTAATAGAGTAAAAGAATTACGGAATAAAATAGGCCTTAGTCAAGAAAAATTTGCCTTGCAAATAGGTATGGACAGGACATATTTTGCATCAGTTGAAGCTGGTCGAAGAAATATTTCAATTTGCAATATAAAGAAAATAGCTGATGGGTTGGAAATTTCTTTAAGCGAATTATTTGAGGGGTTAAAATAAAAAGGAGAGCTAGTTTATGATTGAGTTTAATGATCTGTACAAAAAATTTGAAAAAACAAATGATTTGTGCGGATTTTGTGAGAAGTATAAAAACGAATCGGTGGCAACAAGGTTTTTGCTTGTTCGATCTTTGAAAGGGGATGACTTGAAGCATATTATTGAAAATTATTCTAAAAAAGATGCGGCAGAAGGTAATCTTAGGCAGCTTACAGAAAAAGCGTATAATTCCAAGGTCACTATAGATCAATTGGTGAAATATATTGAAAATGCAAGGCCTGGACTTATTCAGGAGCGTGAATCAGAATTAGGAAAATTGCCAGAAGTTTTGGCTACTTTTCCAGTGGTAAATTGTGGTGTGAGAAATGATAATATTAATGATATTTTAAATGATTTTGTGAGAAATAAATCATTGAAGACAATGGATGCGTTAGAAGCTAAAATGAATAATGAGGTGCTCCCAAAAATTCGTCAATATGGCATGTGGTCATACTACAATCAAACCTCAAACGATATTATTGAATTATGCTTTCTAAAGCACTCGGCTGTCATTCCGACATTGAGAAAAATCCATAATATCGATTTTTTTATAAAAGTTGGCAACGAGATTATTCCTTTTGATTTAAAATTTACACATATATCAGATAGCTATTTTGATTTAGCTTCACAAGGAATTGTTCGTAATACAAGCGAGCTAGCGCGTCATGATGATTTTTGTATTGGTGAAAACCCTGATCCCGGAGAGTCGAAAAAAATTAAATGTTTTTATAAGATGTTTAAGCATAAAAATAAAAACTTAAATTTACCAAATTTGAAGGGGCTGACAAAGTCTGATTTGTTGAATAACCTTCAATGTACTCGTGAGCAGGAAGCAATTGATTTCGTTAGTGAAGTTATAAAGCAACATGCCGGTTATGTACCTACAGCCACAGACATCGAGAAGTTGTGGCAATTAGAATGGTGGAATTATAAATACCAAGGCGAGCGTCTTTTTTGCAACAACAACCGACTATTCGTATTCTTAGCTTATAAAAAGAAATTTGTTGATGGGCGTGAATTAAAAGGGCGTACCACAGAAATAGGACAACAAATTTCTTCTTTGTTAGATAGTTTGTCGAAAAGCAGTATACACACCATACGTTACCATTACGATAAGGATGTAAGCCTTGCTGGGGATTACACCGCATTATCACTATCTACCATCTATTCCGAATAATATAAACATGGTTTGCTGGACAATGCATAACGTCTTGCAAATACCGGACTTACGGGCTTTTTTGCCGATAATAGTGCATGAAAAAAGGGCCTGAGGGCCTCTAAACCTTGCAGACCCGGAGGCTGATTGACGGAGGAATTTTTCATGCTTTACCAGAAAAAAGCGTTTCATGTAGAGCATATTCTGTAAGCAACACACTTAAATTTTCTCTGTTTTCTTTCCGAATCTGCTTTTCTTGAAACGGAAAGAGGGCTTGCTTCGTAATCAAAGGGAAGGGGTGTGAGATGCAGTTTTTTCCGGAGAAGCTCAGGAGAATGGATCAATTGCAAAAACGGTTCCTCGCTACATCGTGTGGGTAACCCCGCAAAGCTGAGGTAACCCGAGTTCAAGCCGACTGGCCACGAGGTAATATGCGGTGATGGCATTGCGAAGCGTTCTATATCCTCGAGCCTTGGCTGCAGCAGCCTTGAAAAGGCTGTTCAGGCCTTCCAGAATGCCGTTGGAGATTTTTGATTTCGAGTAGTTCAGGATCCCCCGGCGGTGCTCTTTGATCGTTTTGGCGAGGCTGACGATGGGATCGAGACGGCTATGACTGGCCCACCAGTGCCATCGATCCAGAAAATAGGGCGCCCAGTTGCTGTCATAGGTGAAGACGTCCTGGAGAGCAAGCTTGATCCTCCATGCCCGGGCGACCTTGAGGTTGCTCGAGGCACCTCCCAGCTTCCGGAGGCTTTCTTTCTGGTCTTCCGTGAGGTTTCCCGGATTTTTGAGCCAGAGATAGCGGCTCTTTTTCAGAGCACTGTTTCCTTTCTGCTCCTGTCGGCGTACTTCGTCCAGGGCCTTGTTCATGAGTTTCATGACGTGGAATTTGTCGAAGGTTATCTCCGCTTCGGGAAAGTGTTCTTCCGCTCCTTTTATGAAGGCCGGGGACATGTCCATGCTGAGGTTCTGCACGTTTTCCGCATGCCCGCCTTACGTGTCAAAATAGATGTCGCATGATAAACTAGCTTGGCGAGTCGAGCTAGACTTCTTGGAGGTGCGACAGATGGCAAAGTACAGCAAAGAGCAAAAAGAGACCGTCAAGAGAAAGATGATGCCGCCTGAGAACATCTCGATACCCAAACTGTCGAAAGAGACGGGAATCACGACGGGCACCCTCTACAACTGGAAAAAGGAGCTTCGGGCATCCGGCAAAGCCGCTCCCGGTGACGGAAACCCTTCGGAGAGATGGAGCTCCAGAGACAAGTTTCTCATAGTCCACGAAACCTACACCATGAACGAGGCGGAACTGGCTCAGTATTGCCGGGAAAAGGGCCTCTACGTGGAAGAGGTAATAAGCTGGAGAAACTCCTGCGAAGAAGCCAACCACGGACAGAGCCTCAAGGTGCGGGATCTCATGCACGAGATAAGTCAGGTAAAGAAGAACCAGAAGAAGCTGGAACAGGAGCTCCGGCGCAAGGAGAAAGCCCTGGCGGAAGCGGCGGCCCTGCTGGTACTTAGAAAAAAAGTCCAGGCGATCTGGGGGGAAAACGAGGACGACTGATCGGTGCCCCGGATCGCCGTAAAGCAGCTGAACTGATCGGAGAAGCCATATCGAGCGGTGCCACCCAGGCAAAAGCCTGCAGAGAAGTCGGCATAACCGAACGAACCTTCCAGAGATGGTGCAAAGAGGGAGACATACAAGAGGACCAAAGAGCCCATGCCCCCAGAAAAACACCGCAAAAGCTCTCTGCGGAGGAAGAGCGGAAGGTCCTTGAAATTGCGAACAGCCCGGAATACGCTAGTGCGCCGCCGGCTCAGATAGTGAACGATCTTCTGGAAAAAGGCATCTACATAGCCTCGGAATCCACGTTCTACAGGATACTCCGGAAAAACAGACAGCTCCATCACAGAGGCAGGACGGCGGCTCCGGTAAAAAGGAGCCCCAGCACCCATAAGGCTCATGGGCCGAACCAGCTCTGGTCATGGGACATAACCTACCTTTGCGGACCAGCCAAAGGGCTCTTCTATTATCTCTATCTCATAGTGGACCTCTACAGCAGAAAAATAGTCGGCTGGGAAATTTACCGCGAAGAATCGGGAGAACTGGCATCGGAGGTGGTCACCAAAGCAGTCTTATCTGAAAAAATCTGCCTTGGGAACAAACCCCTGGTTCTGCACGCGGATAACGGAAGCCCCATGAAAAGCGCCACCTTGAGAGCCACCATGGAAAAACTGGGAGTACTGTTCTCCCACAGCAGACCGAGGGTAAGCAACGACAATCCCTACAGCGAATCCATCTTCAAAACCCTGAAGTACAGGCCAGCCTTTCCAGGCAGCGGCTTCAAGGACATAGAGGAGGCAAGAACCTGGACCTGCGGATTCGTCTCCTGGTATAACCATACCCATCGTCATAGTGCTCTTAACTACGTGACCCCTGAACAAAGGCACCGGGGGAAAGCCCAGGAAATACTGGCCAAGAGGAAAAAGACCTTGGAAGAAGCCAAAACACGACATCCCCACAGGTGGAGAAACAGGCCCATAAGGGACTGTTCCATCGAGGACACGGTCTACCTGAATCCGGAGAGGGAGAGGAAGACCTCTAAAAAGCACGGAGACTGAGCTGTTCTAATTTGATCTTTTTGCGACATCTCGCTTGACAGGCTCCGCCCGCCATGGCTCTCGAGAAAATCCTTGAACGCTTCCAGGGTGGGGGCATCTTTTCCGGGAGTGGCGAAGACCGCTCCCTTTTCGTGAAGATCCACGAAGGCGGTGATGTAGGAGTGTCCCTTTCTTCTCGAGGTTTCGTCCACTCCCACTGCGGTAAGGGAGGAGAGGTTCTGTTCTTCCACGGCCTTGTCCACGTAGGCATGGGCAATTCTCCAGAGGCGTGTATCCCATTCGTGGAGTATCTGCGATGCGGGGGACCCGGGCGTGAAGATAGGCCTTGTACTGGAAAAGATTGAGATGTCGCCAGGTCTTTTCCGCCGTATCGTAAGCCTTGTATTCCTGCTTATTTTTTCCCCTCACAGAGAGGACAGGGGAAGGTTCCACCTTTCTTGAAATCCAGGTAGATGTCGATTTTCCATGCTTCCTGGTCCAGGGTAATCTCTCGAATATACCAGGATATACCAGGGCTTTTCAAGATCGAGAATTCTTTTAGAATTATTTGCTTTTCTGCTATTATACTGCTAAAAATTTAATCGGAGGCTTTTGTTGCGCTTCTGTAGCACTCACAGTAAATGTGAAGGAGTGTCACGTTGATTTAATGACAAACCCACTTTACATCATTTTATTGCATTGCTTTACAATTTGAGAAACTCTATAGAGGTATCCTTGTGGAACTGTTTTTTTGAACAAAAAATTTATGATATTGTAAACCTCGCAGCTCGGGTTATTTTTTAAAAAAGATCTAATTTCCTTTTCTAACAACATGTCATCGTTTTTAGCTACTATTGTTTTAGTTCGATTATTTCCACAATTTTGGAAAGTTAGAACAAAGTCTGTTTTTAAGGCATTTTTTCTGTTATCTTGTATAACAGATGTTGCCGAATATTCGAGTGGTATTATGTCCGAAAAATTAAAGCCATGACTTGCAAAAAGGTTAAGAGTATTAATCCATGTATCATTATCTAGGCAGTTAAATGCCATTGAAAAAAATTTGCCTGGCTTCAGCACTCTCCTAATTTCCTTAAAAGCTTGACTCAGTAACTTGTTGTAGTTGTCAGAGTTTTTGTCTTTACGGTTTCTGGCTTCTGATATAACTATTTCATTTTTCCAGTCAATATTGCTGTCTATGTTAAGCCATGCATTCCACATTAAGCTTTGTTCCATATATAAAACCCTATTTGCGTGAGGTGGATCAATAAAAACATAGTCAATGCTGTTGTCGTCCAAAGACAAGTTCGTAGCCGAACCATTAATTAATTTAACATTTTCAACAAAATAATCTCTCTGTCTCGAGGAGAATATTTTATTAACTTCTGTCTTGCCCCTGAGTATTTTTTTGAACCTGTTTTCAAAGCAATTCCAGATATTAATTTCAAAATGCTCTTCTGGAACCCAATAACCAATAACCCAGCTTCCCACTTCTGCTTTTGAAGGTTTCCCTTCGTTTTTTTTCCTGTCACGAATCACAAATACAAGATTACTCGCTTGCGATAATGTTCCTGATAAGGTAAGTTCAAACACATCACGAATGTTTTCATCTTTTATTTTTTTAATTTCATCGAGTATAAGAGATAAACCAACTATTGCTCTTTGAGTAAATAAGTCAGATACTTTTTGCCTCTCGCCAACGTTAATTCGCGAATTTTCAAACATTTCAGTGGTTGGATACCATTTCGGTGATATTGCTGGATTTTGCGACATTTCAATATCTATAAGTTTTCCAGTCCTAATTTTTTTCTTTTCACGATTTGTCGCATACCAAACTTCGATTGGTTCATTGCCTTTCCATATTGTATGAGTGATAATGGTCTTTTCGCCATTCTCATCAACTTCGTACAAGCTATTAATAATTGTTTGCAGTTTTTCTTTGATTGATTTAAATTCCTTGTTGACTGTATCTATGTCAACGGAGACCATTGAGGCCTTTGCTAATTTGATAGCAATAGGGTTAAGGTCAACACCGATGCATTTTCTGTTTGTTTTTAATGCTTCGACAAGTGTAATTCCAGAGCCACAAAAACTGTCCAGTATAGTCTCACCTGCTACTGTGTATTTTTCAATAAATCTCGATATTTCATTGAAAGGTTTTTTGCCCCAATATTTATGCATGGCGTAGATACCTTTGTATGTAGTCGTATTATTCGACACTTCACATCCTCCAGTAAAATTATTTTAGCCCCAACGTTCTTGCGCACTCAATAATATTTTTAATATTAGGGCCTGTTTCTAAAAATCTGAAGCTTGTTTTTCAAAATGCTATGTTGCATCAACTATGCAAAGACATGCCGTTGCAGATGAGCACTGGGAAAGATTTGAACCTTTTCTTTGTCCGCCTAAACAGGAAAAACGCGGGAGGCCTGGCAAAGATGCACGAACCATACTTAATGGCATACTCTGGATCCTAAAAACAGGCGCACCATGGGTCTGTGTTTGTCAATCCAAAAGGGACCCACCTTGGTAACCGAAAAGGGACCCATCCCCTCGGCTGGAGGTTACCCTCTCTTCGCTCTTTCGGAGAACCGGTAGGACTCTCCGCTGAAGAGAAGAACGTGGGAATGATGGGTAAGGCTCATTCCCACATCCGTGGCTTTTTGAAGGGCTTCCAGTCTCCTCTTGTAACCGCTGCAACGCTTATCAAGGGTCTCCTTCATTTCCTGAATCCGGTTTTTCGCTTTCCGGGAACTCAGATGGGAGAAGGCCACCGGAATAACGGTGGTTCCATCGGACCAACCCAAAGTAAGCATCCGAAATCCCCGAACATACCTGTGCGATGCATGATCATGAACTTTCGCAAGGAGTTCCGTCTTTTTACTCCGCAACCTCTCGTAAAGGGAATCATCGAGAACGAACACCTTCGAGCGGTCCTTTGAAGTCAGGGGAAGCAGGAAATTTCGAATCGTCGCCCCGCTCAGCATGAAAAGAAATCTGCGCCAGTTATATCGAGGACAGTTGAGAAAGCGATACACCACATCTTTCCCGAGAGGAGCTTCTCCACTCTCCAAAGTTCGATAGAAGTTTTTCCCCGTGAAAACGAGCTGGAAAATTTCGAGGAAGACTCTCGTTACGGGGACTCCTTTTTCTTTGTGGAAGTTACACCTCCCAAGAAACCGGGAAACCTCGAACTTTCGCAAAAACCAGCAAATCATAGGCGAAAAGGTATTATCGTTTCGATCGAACTTTGTTAAAATAGGCATCATGAAGACATTCCTTTCGAGGGGTATTGTGTTGCTTGGCTAAACAACATTTTACTCTCAAAAGGGGATGTCTTCGTTTTATTCCTTCAGTTTTTGCAAGAGATTAGTCCAAAAAATCTTCTGCGAAAGTTAAGTCATTGACGAAGGAGATCCCACTATGGGCTACCATCATCTTACCGCAGAATAGAGAGAAAAGATATTGCTCCTGAAAGACAAAATGAGCTATGCGGGGTTTGTGCTCAAAGGCGCTATAAGGAATGCCGTACCTAGTGGGTCATTCCGTCTAATATTGTGCTTTAGATTACTGAGTAATTCTTGCGTAAAAAAGCATTTTTCGTTACAAACGTCCTCGGATGGTGAAAGCAAATACTTCCGAGGAGGGAATGCCATGAAACACTATACTGTCGCTCTTACTGGTGAAGAACGGGCTCTGCTCCTGGATGTGATTAATAAAGGAAAAGGTTCTGCCCAAAAAATAAAGCACGCCAATATTATGTTAGCAATTGACAAAAACAATCCCGACGGTAAGAAAATGCATACAGAGGTTGCACAAATCTATCACTGTCACAAAAATACCGTGATGAATATAGCCAAAACATTCGTAAGACAAGGCCTTGATGCCGCATTGGAGCGTAAAAAAAGAATGCATCCTCCCATAGAAAGATTGCTTGATGGGGAAGGAGAAGCCCGGCTCATTCTCATCGCTTGCAGTACACCCCCGGAGGGACGTTCACGTTGGACGTTGCAAATGCTTGCGGATGAGCTTGTGAGGCTTGAGGTCGTAGAGAGTATTTCTCCACAAACCGTCCAGAGAACGTTAAAAAAAATGAGTTACGTCCCCATATAAGACAAGCCTGGGTGATTCCGCCGAAAGCCAACGCTGATTTTGTCGCAGCCATGGAGGATGTTCTCGAAGTATATCGAAGACCCTACAACCCTGATTTTCCGGTAATTTGCATGGACGAACAACCAATACAGCTTGTAGGAGAGGTACGTACCCGAATACCTGCAAAGCCGGGAACACCGGAGCGATACGATTACGAATACAGGCGTAACGGAAGCGTCGCCGGTTTTATGTTCGTGGAACCTCTTGGTTGCTACAGAGAAATGAGCATTAACGAAAGAAGGACCTCGGAAGATTGGGCACATAAGATAGCCAGGCTTCTCGAAGAAAAGTACCCTGATGCTCAGAAAATTATTCTGGTTTGTGACAACCTCAATACTCACAAGGCGGGGTCTCTCTATGCCACGTTCAATCCGGAAAAAGCCCTTCGTCTCAGCAAACGACTTGATATTCACTATACACCAAAGCATGGAAGCTGGCTTAATATTGCAGAAATCGAACTCAGCGTTTTCACGAATCAGTGCCTTGCAGGAAGAAGAATTCCCGATATAGAAACATTAAAGAAAGAAGCTGCTAAGTGGAGTACAATTAGAAATCGGGAGCAGGTCGGGGTTGACTGGCACTTCACCACGAAGGATGCACGGATAAAATTAAAGAAACTCTATCCTTCCGTCCAAACCAATTAAACGGACATATCCTTCATAATCACAATATAAGCTGGAATGACCCACTAGTCACACTGTCTGCCTAAACTCCTGATTTTCCCGAAAATAAGAGAGTACGTCGAGAAGTGTTTGAAACGCTACTGCTCTCCGGAGCAAATAGTCCATCGGGAAAAGAGTTCCTCGCTATTTCGTGTGTGTAGCCCCCTGATTGACGGAGGAATTTTTTACACTTTACCTTGAGGAAGCGAAAAGTGCGGAAAAACCACCTGTTTTTATGGAAATGAACCTTGAAAATAGACGTAGCCTGTAGACAACACAAGCGATCTCCTGTTCAATACGTTCGCCAAAACAAAAAGAACGGGGGAATCGATCGTGAGCTACAGGCTACTTCTGCATAGTATAATTTCTCGGATCCTTTATCAATACCTGTCATCCTTTCTTGATCCCAGACTTATCGCAACTCTTGCAGCCATGGTAGCGGCGTTATGCTGCTCAAGATCCATAAATATTACGGAATGGAGTGTTTTTGAATTTGGCAGAGCCAAGTATGCTTCCAGTCGTGCGAGACGTTTCCGTGAGTGGCTGTGCCATCCGAAAATAGATCCCGGATTCATCCTTTATCCGTTGGTGGAGCACTTGCTATCCTCCGCAAAAGAGGGAATCGTTATCGCCCTGGATACTTCGATATTGTTCAATAAATTTTGTATGACCCGAATATCCCTGATATTCCTCGATCGCGCTATACCCTTGGCATGGCATGTCCATAAGAGCCCCAGTGCTTCCATAGCGTTTCCCGCATACAAAGGGCTTATCGAGGAGGTGGCAGCCCTGATTCCTTTGGGTACCCAGGTAATGTTCCTGGCAGATCGAGGTTTTGCAAATGCCGCTCTCTGCAGATATCTCAAAAGTCTTGGATGGTGGTTCCGTATACGGATAAAAAAGGATGCCTGCATAATCACGGCAAAAGGGAGAACCGTGGTTCCCGGAAAAACGGATCTTCCCAAGGGAATTCCCTTTTTCTGGGAGAACGCTTCCTTCTCTTCTGTGAAAGGCCTGGTTTTTGGGGCCTTGGAACACAGGAACCTCAAAGAATCCTGGTATGTTATCGCCTACGGCGGAGAATTTACGGAGATTTTCAGCGACTACGCCAGACGTTTTTGCATCGAAGAGGAATTCCTTGATGAAAAAAGCAATGGCTTCAATTTTGAAGGTACACGGATACGAGATGCAAAAAGGCTCAATTCCCTGTTGTGCGTTATTTCCATTGCTACCATTTTCATGGTAGAGCTAGGCGTAGAAACAGAAGCCTCTGAGAAACGGAAAAGCGTGGATACCCACTGGGGAAGGGGCTTGAGCTATTTTAAAATGGGGCTCAGGAAGTTTTTGCAATTGATCCATTCTCCTGAGCTTCTCCGGAAAAAACTCCATCTCGCACCCCTTCCCTTTGATTACGAAGCAAGTCCTCTTTCAGTTTCAAGAAAAGCAGATTCGGAAAGAAAACAGAGAAAATTTAAGTGTGTTGTTTACAGGATATGCTCTACATGAAATGCTTTTCCCTGATAAAGCACGAAAAATTCCTCCGTCAATCAGGTGTAGCCCCGCAGAGCGGGGGTAACCCGAGTCTAAGCCGACTGACCACGAGACAATATGCCGTAATGGCATTGTGAAGCGTTCTATATCCTCGAGCCTTGGCTACACCCCCGGCTTTGCCAGGGGATACTTGCTAAAATATTTTTATTCATTTAATTATCATGATGCGGGAGGCAATATTTTCCCTCTCCCGTATAGGGGGAGTATTATGACTGTCCCGTCACAACTCCGTTTCAAAAATCTTGACCGTTTTTGAAAAAAACACTATAATTAGCATATGCTAGATATAAAAAGGACAAAAACCTTAGTTGTAGGTTATCCTAGGGTTGTTTACAAAAAGCAGTCCGTTTGTGTGTTTTCGTTCCTCGCTGCCAGGGGCTATGAGGATGGTATTCGTGACAACCTCTGAAAGGGAATCTGCGTGCTTTCCGGAGAGTTTCTCCGCCAGAGTGAGTTTCGTTATTCGATCCACCAGAGCCACAAGGCATCCGGTTCCGTGTTTTCCGAGCACGGTGTCCCAATCTCCCGGAGAGGACTGGCTTGAGGTATCTTGTGGATGGAAATGCGTGTCCCGAAAGTTTGCCCCGGGTTTCCACCCTTACGGGTATAAGGCTTTCCGTTGCGGCGAAGTTGAGGCTGGAACCTTTCCCGAGAGATAATGTTTTTCCGGATTGCCCGGTATATGGTGGGTACGGAGATAGGAAGCTCTTGCCGACGGACTATCTGCTCCGGGGACCAATAACGCTTCAAACCTTCCTTGATGTGCTTCCTCATTTCCGGGAAGATTGAGAGCTTCGGAAGGCTGTACGATCGGGTTCGGCATTCCCGGTAACGTTTTTGAACACGAACTCCGCTGTGTCCAGATAGGCCTCCGTTACGGAAGAGCTCTCTGCTGATAGTGCTTTTATGACAGCCTACTTCGTTGGCTATGTCTGCATAGCTTAATTTTCCCTTCAGCTTTAGGGAGAATATCTTTTCTCTCTGTTCTGCGGTAATCGGAATATTTAAAAAAAAAGGAGGTTTTTCTTATGCCGGCACGTAATGGAACAGGACCGTTAGGTCAAGGACCCCTTACGGGATGGGGGCGGGGTTTTTGCCGCTTTTCCCGGCAGCAAGTTCCCCCCCAGACGCAGCAGGCTTCTCCGGAAGAGAATGGAACGGATTCTCAGGCTCCCCAGGGAGCGGTGTATAATGTTCCCCAGAACGGAGAATTTCCGTTTCCCTTCTTCGGAAGGGGTCGAGGATTCTTCTGCCGCGGCGGAAGAGGTGGATGCGGCGGCGGCGGGGGTCGCGGCCGAGGTGGATTCGGAAGATTCGGAGGGTAAAATACGGTGAAAGTCGCAATCTGTGTAAACGAGAACAAGGGATTGGATTCCCTCGTGGACAGTCGGTTCGGAAGAACTTCGGGATTTCTGCTTTGCGATACCGATAGCGAGGAGAGTACCTATATCTCGAACGATCAGAACCTCAACGCTCCTCAGGGCGCGGGCATTCAGGCCGCCCAGAACGTGGTGAACGCGGGAGCCCAGGCTGTGGCCACGGGCTTTTGCGGTCCCAAGGCTTTTCAGGTTCTCTCGGCGGCGGGAGTCCAGGTCTTTCAGGATTGCAAGGGCTCCGCGAAGGATGTACTTCAGGGCATCCGGGAGGGAAAGTTCTCCTCTTCCGGAATTCCCAACAAAACCCAGGGGCATTGGTAGGTAGCTTTTCGTGAAGATCGCCATTGCCTCGGGCAAGGGGGGAACCGGGAAGACCACGGTGGCCGCCAATCTTGCCCTTGCCCTTGAGCGGCGGGGTTCGGTGGTTCTCGCGGATTGCGATGTGGAAGAACCGAACTGCAATCTCTTTTTGCGGATGGAGTTTTCCCAGGAGAAGCCCGGCGAGTTGCCGAGCTTTTCCTGTGATGTTTCCCGATGCGACGGTTGCGGGGCCTGTGCCCGGGCCTGTCGGTTCAATGCCATCGCTTCCCTTCCGGATCGCCCCCTTTTCTTTCTCGAAATGTGCCACGCCTGCGGAGGGTGCGTGCTCGCCTGTCCTCATCAGGCCATTGTGGAGGGTACCCGGAACAACGGGGTTATCCGCTACGCTTCCCGGGGAAATCTTACCTTTATCTCGGGGCTTCTCGACGTGGGAGAGGCCATGGCCACCCCCCTCATTCGGCAGATGAAAAAAAGCCTCCCTCCGGCAGATATGGTGCTCATCGATGCACCTCCCGGGGCGGCCTGCGCCATGATCGAGGCATTGCGGGATGTGGATTACGTGATTCTCGTAAGCGAACCCACCCCCTTCGGGCTTCACGATCTCGTTATCGCCATGGAGGCGGTGGAGGAGCTGAAGCTCCCCTTCGGGGTGGTGATCAACCGATACGGTTCCGGAGATGACGCTCTCGAGGAGTACTGTCGTTCCCGGGGAGTGCCGGTGATCGCAAAAATTCCCCATTCCCGGAAGATCGCCGAAGCCTACTCCCGAGGGGAGTTGTTCTACAACCTCTTTCCCGAGCTGGGAAAAATCGTGGACGACCTCGCAACGTCTTTGCAGCAAAGGGGGGAGAGGGCATGAAGGAACTTCTCGTCATCAGCGGCAAGGGGGGGACTGGCAAAACCAGCATTACCGTGTCTCTGGCTGCCCTGGCGGAAAATGCGGTTTTTGCGGATTGCGATGTGGATGCGGCGGATATGGCGCTTATTCTGACCCCCCTCGAACAGGTTCGGGAGGATTTTTACTCGGGCTCTCTGGCCTCTATCGACCTTTCCCGATGTATGGGGTGCGGCAAGTGCTATCGGCTCTGCCGGTTCGATGCAATCCGGGCGGAGGACGGAGCCTTTACCGTGGATCCTCTGGCCTGTGAAGGCTGCGGAGTTTGTTACGATAACTGTCCCATCAAAGCCATCTCCTTCGAACCCCGGCTCTGCGGAGAACTGTACATCTCTTCCACCTCCTGCGGCCCCCTGGTGCACGCCCGGCTCGGAGCGGGAGGAGAAAACTCCGGCAAACTCGTGAGCGAGGTTAAAAAGCGGGCTCGGGCATTGGGGGAGGAACAGGGACGCTCCCTTATGATTACCGACGGTCCTCCCGGAATAGGTTGCTCCGTCATCGCTTCCCTGAGCGGGGCGGATGCGGTGCTTATCGTCACGGAGCCCACCGTGAGCGGTATGCACGATCTGGAGCGGGTATGTGAACTCTGCAGACATTTTCGCCTTCCCACCTATCTCTGTGTCAACAAGGCGGATCTCAATAAGGAGAATACGCAAAAAATCCGGGCCTTCGGAGAAGAAAAGGGTGTACAATGGCTCGGCGAGATTCCCTACGACGCTTCGGTGACCAAGGCCATGATACAGACCGTGCCGGTGGTGCACATCGAAGGCTCTCAGGCGGGGAAAGCTATTCTAAACATATGGGAGATGCTGAAAAATGAGCGAACCTTGTTCCAGTAGCAGTTGCAGCGGTTGCGCATCCAAAGGGACCTGCCAGGATCGGTTGAAAAAGAGCCTTTCCGGCATGAAGCACAAGATTATGGTCCTTTCCGGCAAGGGGGGGGTGGGAAAGAGTTCTGTGGCGGTAAATTTGGCCCTCTATCTCGCCCTGGAAGGGCATAGCGTGGGGCTTCTGGATATCGATTTCCACGGTCCCAGCGTACCCACCATGCTGGGTTTTCAGAACACCGGAGTGGTTATGGATGGGGAGGATATTCTTCCTCTCGAAATGGGATGCCTCAAGATCATGTCCATGGGACTGCTGCTCCAGGGCAAGAAAGATGCGGTGATCTGGCGGGGTCCCATGAAGGCCGGAGTGATTAAGCAGCTTTTCGAAAACGTGCGCTGGGGAGATCTGGATTACCTTATCATGGACTTCCCTCCCGGAACGGGGGACGAAGCCCTTTCGGCGTGCCAGCTCGTGGAGGGAGCGGACGGGGGTATCGTGGTAACCACCCCTCAGGAGGTTTCCCTCTCGGATTGCCGCCGGTGCATTTCCTTCTGCCGGCAGCTCAACCTTCCGGTTCTGGGGGTTATCGAGAACATGAGCGGCTTCGTGTGTCCCGACTGCGGTTCCGTGGTGGATATTTTCAGTTCCGGAGGGGGCGAGAAGATGGCCGAGGAGGAGGAGGTTCCCTTTCTCGGAAAGATTCCTCTGGATCCCAATATCGTCAAGGCCTGCGACGAGGGTAAGGTGCTTATGCGCAATTTCGGAAATTCTCCGGGGGCCAGGGCCTTTGGAGAAATCGCGGATCGTATCGCTGCTATGGTAGCAGAGAAGGACAAATAAATAAGGAGGCGAAAAAGAATGCGTATAGCTATTCCCTGTGTCAACGGAAAATTATGTATGCACTTCGGTCATTGTGAACAATTTGCTCTCGTGGAGGCGGATGCCGCCACGAAATCGGTGAAGGAAGTTCAGGCGATGACGCCTCCTCCTCATGAGCCCGGTGTACTTCCCCGATGGCTTGCGGAAAACAACGTGAACCTGATTATTGCGGGAGGTATGGGATCCCGGGCTCAGGGGCTTTTCGCCCAGAGCGGCATCTCCGTCATTGTGGGAGCTTCCTGCGGAACCCCCGAGGAGCTTGTCAAGGCCTATCTGGAAGGAACGCTTCAGACCGGACAGAATACCTGCGATCACTAACGTTCGAGGAGTTTTCATAAAAGCGGGAGGTTTTCCTTTTCGAGGGAAACCTCCCGCTTTTATGTGGAAAATCTGGTGTGATCCGCACCCCCGAAGGAACCAAGGTTTGTGCTTCCGACATTGCATTATCGCTGTTTCACGAAGAGCCCGAAGGAGTTTTCGTTTCTTCGTACATGGATTCGGGGTCCGAGGAGGCATGTTACAGCTCGCGTTTTTCCTGGTATGATAGAAAAAATTTACGTCAAGAGCGCCACGTCACGAAGTGGTCCCGAGAAGATGGTCTTTTCTGTTCTTTCCGAGAGAGAATGTCCATTTTTCTCTTCGAGGCCTTTCCATATCCGAGTTCCTCGATTTCATCTCTCGGGGCCTGCAAAAAAAAACATCTTTCCGTTTCGGAGAGAGAGGGAGGAATGTCGTGTTTTCCCTAAAGGGCTTTTTGCGGCTGGAACGAAAACGAGACATTTTTTCCCGTCCGGTAATGCGCCAGCTTCTTCTCCCCATGACGGCCATTCTGCTTTCTCTCTTTGCCCTCTTCGTTCTGGCCTTTTGGCAGCAATACCGGAACGCCTTGAGCCAGAAGCTCGCGTATCAGCAGACATCGCTTATGAAGGAGTTCCGGATAGATTTGGAAAATCAGGCTTTCGGGCTGCGATCCACGCTTCTGGTTTTTGCGGAGGATCCTCGATTGCTTCGGCTTTTGTGTCGGAAGAACTCTCCGGATTTCACCGAATTTGCCATATGGAAGCCCCTGTTTTCCGAAATAAATCAAAAATGCGGCATTACGCGGTTTTCCTTTTTCGATTTTCAGGGAAACCTTCTCTTTCGGGCTCACAACCCGGAAGGATCCGGTAATTCTTTGGAGGGCCCGGTTTTCGAGAAGGCCAAAAGAACCGGGGATGCCGCTTGGGGTATAGAGCTGGAGCCTACGGGGACCTTTTTTCTTCAGGTGGTGCAGCCCGTATTTCGGGAAGATCGCCTTTTGGGATATCTGGAGCTGGGAAAGGAAATCGAGGATATCCTTAGGGATCGCCATGGCCGGGAAGGGCTTCTTCTGGTGATGGTCGTCCGAAAAAATCTTCTCCTCCGTCCTCTCTGGGAGGAGAGAATGCAATATTTCGGCGGGGAGGTCCGGTGGGACCGCCTTCCCCATAACGTTATTACCTACGCCTCGCGGAAGGATCTTTCGGGCACCTTTTTTTCCGTTTTAAACGGGGCTCTCGTGAATTTCAGAAACGCGAAGGAACAAAAATTTTTCTTCGAAGGGAAATTCTGGCAACTCCTCTTCTCGCCTCTTCGGGACGCTTCGGGACAGGAAGTGGGTTCTCTGGTGGGATTCTGGGATATATCCCTGGAGCGGCGGGAGTTTCTGACGGGACTCGTGCTGACGGGGCTTTTCGGAGGAGGGCTTTTTCTCGTTCTTTTGGGTTGTACCATCTTCTTCCTGAGCCGGGCGGACGCCAAAATTTTTGAGCAGCAGAGGGCCCTCGAAGCGAGCCGGGAGCGTTTCCGCCTTCTCACGGAGGATCTTCCCGCTTTGGTGTGCGAGTTCGCCTATGACGGCAGTCTGCTTTTTGCCAACAAGGCCTACTGCGAAACCTTCGGCATGACCTCCGAAGACTTGCCGGAGCGGCACTTTCTGGACTTCGTCTCTCCCGAAGAACGGAACCTCGTGGAAAAGGAGTACCGTTCCTTTGCCCGAAAGAAGGCTTTGGGAATCAACGTTCATCGAGCGGTCACCGAAAGAGGTATCCGATGGCAGGAGTGGCGAGATCGGCCTCTTTTCAACGAACACGGTCGATTGGTGGGATACCGGGCCATAGGATTGGATATTACGGAACGCAAGGAGATGCAGGAAAAGCTTCAGGAGACGAACCGCTCCCTTCAGGAGGCAATTCTTCAGGCCCAGAGAGCGAACATGGCGAAAAGTGAATTCCTGGCCAACATGAGCCACGAAATTCGAACGCCTCTTCATGCGGTGCTTGGAATGGGAGAGCTTCTGCAGGAGACGGAACTTTCCGAAGAACAGCAGCACTACCTGAATCTTCTCCTTGCAAGCGGAGATGCCCTGCTTTCCCTCATCGAGGACATCCTGGATTTCACCAAGATCGAGGCGGGGCGGACGGAACTGAAAATACAGGAATTCTCCCTTTCCGAGCTTGTGGAAACTCTGACGGCTCCTTTGGAGGTCCAGGCTCGGGAGAAGGGGCTGAAGCTTTCCAGCGAAATCGCCGAGGAAGTCCCCTCCCGTCTTCGGGGAGATTCCGGAAGGCTGCGTCAGATTCTTACTAATCTCCTGGGAAACGCCGTCAAGTTCACTTTGCACGGCACCGTGACCCTCCGCATTTCCCGGGAGCCTGAGGAAGAGGGAACTTCCGCAAAATTTCGTTTTTCCGTGGAGGATACGGGAATAGGCATTCCGGAGAACAAGATTCCCGCTCTTTTTCAGCGATTTAGCCAGTTGGATTCCTCTTCCACCCGCCAGTACCGGGGAACCGGATTGGGGCTTGCCATTTCGAAACGGCTGGTGGAGCTTATGGGGGGAACCATCCATGTGGAAAGCCGCATGGCCCGGGGATCCAAATTCTGGTTCGTGGTGCCCCTGGAAGAAGGGAAAACCCCGGAGGCGCCGTGAAAGGCGTCTCCGGGGCGGGGAATACGGAGAAATAAATCTATACGTCTTTCCCCTGGGTGAGGAATTTCCAGGCCATACCCGCCAAAAGGGCGCTTCCCAGAGGAAGCACGTCGTCGTCCACGTCGAATTTGGGATGATGCTGGGGGGCGGTAATGCCCTTCTCTTCGTTCCGGATGCCCAGAAAGAGGAAAGTGCCGGGAATTTCCTGAAGGTAGAGGCTCATATCCTCGGCTCCCATGGTGGGAGGAATGAGGCGCACCTTCTCGGGGGAGCCCGTGAGCCCCAGGGCCACCTGCCGGGCCAGTTCGGTGATCTTTTCGTCGTTCATGGTGGGAGGGAGCACCTCTTTGTAACGGAACTCCGCCTTGCACCGGGTGGCCTCTCCGAGGCCCCGGAAAATGCGTTCCATCCGCAGGGGAATGGCCTCCCGCACCGCGGGATCGAAGGTACGCACCGTGCCCTGCATAAAGGCCTTATCGGGAATGATGTTGAAGGTGGTGCCTCCCTCGATGCGTCCCACCGTGAGTACCGCCGTATCCAGGGGGTTGATTTCCCGGCTTATGACGGTTTGAAGAAGACCCACCATTTGGGAAGCCGCCACCACGGGGTCCACTGCTTCATGGGGCATGGCGCCGTGCCCTCCCTTGCCGAAAACGGTGCACTCCCACTCGTCCGCCGAGGCCATTAGCGCTCCGGGGCGGTATCCCACGACTCCCGAAGGAACGGAGGCCCACACGTGGAGTCCTCCGATGGCATCCACTCCATCCAGGACACCCTCGGCGATCATCACCCGGGCGCCGCTCCGGTGGGGAGATTCTTCGGAGGGCTGGAAAATAAAGCGCACTTTCCCCGGAAGATCTTCCGCAATCTCTTTGAGTATTCCCGCAGCTCCGAGAAGGATGGCGGTATGTGCGTCGTGTCCGCAGGCGTGAGCGGCCTCGGGATTCTGCGATTTGTAGGGTACCTCGGAATCTTCCTTCATAGGAAGAGCGTCCATGTCCGCTCGAAGGGCGAAGCAGGGGCCGGGCTTATGAGAGTTCAGCTCCGCCACCACTCCGGTATTTTTCCCCCCCGCTCCGATGCGCAGATTTTCGTAGCCCAGAGCCGTAAGCTCCCGGGCTACCCGTTTGGTGGTTTCGAATTCCAGAAAGGAAAGCTCCGGATGGGCGTGGAAGTGGTGACGCAAAGCGATAATCTGCTCTCGCCGCTCCCGGGCGAGGGTGTACAGCAGGTTTAACATGCAATCTCCTCCTTGAAGGGGCCTCTTGTACGAGTTTCGGCAGGGGTAGGAATATACGTATGTGAATTGAAGAATATTCTATCACGGCATTCAAGAATCGTCCCCGAAAAGATGCCGAAAAATCCGGCCTTTTCCCGAAGAGCAAAATCCCGTATGCTCATGGAGGTTGCAAAAATCTCACGATGTTCGTAAAAGAGGTGACTTTCCTGGCACTGGATTACTTTACCCTGGATATGGATAATCTCGGCCGGAACCACGGGGGCTGGCTGTCGGGAAACAACCATGCCGAGAGTATGCTCGGCGCTCTCGGAGAGGAATTGAAGATAAAAGCGGTTTCCCGAGGGCCTTTGGATTTACGTGCCGAAGGAGATGCATATAAGTTGTGAGGAGGTAGCGGAAATATGGGAAATATACGGTATGTACACACGAATATCGTGGCAAAGGATTGGCGAAGGCTCGCTCGGTTTTATATGGATGTTTTCGGATGTAAGCCAAAACCGCCGGAACGGGATCTTGAAGGTTCCTGGCTCGATGTATTAACGGGTCTCGAATCGGCACACATCCAGGGAATCCATCTTCTCTTGCCGATGGCCTCGGGAAATGAGGCTACTCTGGAAATTTTTCAGTATTCCAGCAACATCGAGAATCCGGAAAAGGCAATCAACATGGAAGGATTTGGTCATATCGCTTTTGCCGTGGAGGATGTGGAAAAATGTCTCCAGGAAATTTTGGCTAACGGGGGCTCCACCGTGGGAAGTACCGTTAAAGAAAATATCCCCGGAGTGGGAGAACTTCACGTGGTTTATGCCAGGGACCCCGAGGGCAATATCGTGGAAATACAAAAATGGACATGAGGAATTTGTTGAAAAATATGGTTCCAAGGAGAGGTGACGTGTCATAATGCATTCGAAAAAATTTACTGTGCATGAAGTTGAGAGAAATAACTCTTACGGGAGATATGCAAAGATTCTTTTCGCATATCTCGCCCTCTTTTTCTTTTTGTCTACTTCTTCGGAGGCCCGGGAAAACTGGCCCGGGATAGTTCCTTCCGGGGATGGGACTCCCATCTCTTACGAGATCTGCGGAGAGGGTGTGGAAGGCGCTCCTGTGCTGGTTTTCGTGCACGGCTGGAGCTGTGACAGCCGTTACTGGAGGGCCCAGATTCCCTATTTCTCCCCAAAATACCGGATGGTGCTGGTAGATCTGGCGGGGCACGGCCATTCCGGATCGGAGCGTTCGGATTACACCATGCAATCCTTCGGGGAGGACGTTCGGGCGGTGGTGGAAGCGGTGGGGGCGGAAAAGGTGATTCTCATAGGGCACTCCATGGGAGGTATCGTCATCGCCGAGGCTGCCCGCCTTATGCCGGAGAAAGTTCTGGGCCTCATCGGGGTGGATACTCTGGAGGATTTGGAATATCCTCTCTCGGCGGAGGGAAAGGAGCAGATGCTCGCCCCCTTCCGGGAGGATTTTCCCATAGCCTGCCGGGAATTCGTGCGAAGTATGCTCTATCCGGAAACGGATGCGGTCCTTCAGCGGTGGATTCTCGATGATATGGCGGCGGCACCCCCTGCGGTAGGCAGAAGTGCCATGGATAACATGCTGGATCTCTATGTTACGGGGGAGCTTGCAACTCTTTTCGAAGGAATTCCCCTTCCCGTGATCGTGGTGAACGGAGATCTCTGGCCCGCGAATTTCGAAGCCAATCGGCGACACATGCACTCCTTCGATGTTCTCCTCGTGGAGAGGGGAGATCATTTTCTCATGATGCACAGGTCGGAGGAGTTCAATAAGGCTTTGGAGGAGGCCATTCGAAGAATTTCGAAGGAATAGAAATCGAGATCTTTGGTGATCTTTTCGAAAAAAAGCGAGCCTCTCCGTTTTTCCGAAAGGAAAGCCGAAGAGACTCGTTTTTTTTCGAGCTTCCGAGCCTTTTGTAAGGAGAAAAAAGAAACCCCTCCGCCGGAAGCGAAGGGGCACGTTAAAGGGGTATGAGGAGGGATTTGTTTTTTGCCTGGAGTCTACTTTTCGCTCCAGGAATTGGGAAGAGCGATAAGCCAAAGCAGGGAATTTTCTCCCGTGGCGCGAAGCTGTACCGAGGTTTTCGTGAGATTGCCCTTCAGAAACAGAGTTCCCTCTCCCCGGGTCGCGTAATCTCCGATATTTTCGCTTTCCTTGTCGGGGTTTTCCAGGGATGCGACGAGGCCGAAATCGTTATCCGAGCAGATGGCCAGAGTTTTGCCGTCTCCCAGGAGCGCCATGCCCTCCGCCTTATCGGGAGTCCATCCCAGTTCACGAAGGTCACAGACGAGGCGTTTCGCCGCCGGAACAACTCCGAGCTTTTCGAGTTCTTCGAGGGAAGCGGTTTTTTCGAGAGGCTCTCCCGAGGCGGTGGTGAGGCCTGTAATGTCCGTGGCTTTCGAAAGGTCCACGAGATAGACGAGATTGCGCATGCCCTCTTTACCGTTTCCTTGTTCTACCAGGAGAATCCGGTGGTTGTCCAGAGCACAGAGATCCCCGATTTTGGCATCCCGGCTGCGCTTATAAGCCGCTCCATCGTGGGGGTAGGCGTAGGTAGCGCATTTTCCCGTGGCGGGATCGAAGGAGACTAGGCGGATGAAGGGGGAGGTGCTTTTTTTCACCTTACCGTCCACATCGAGAATGCTCTGTACCGCCAGAATGATTTTGCGATCCGGAGTTATCGCAAGGCCTTCGAATCCCCGGTTGGGCTGGCGTTTCGCGAGAATTTCCGGGAGCCCCTTTCCGGGAGCGTAGGTTTCGAGTATTCTCCCGGAGTCCCGTTCCACGTGAATCAGAAAGGGGCCGTACTCATCGCACATCCAGAGGCTTCCGTCGGCGGGATCCAGATCCACTCCCTCAAGATCGAGCCCGAGAGGAGAGACTTGCTGCACCTCGAGGGTTTCGGTTACCGGAACCTCTCCGGTAGATCCCACGAGTCCTTCCGGAAGGGGAAGCCCCGAGGCGGGGTCGTTCTGCCCGGTACGAATCAGAGTGGTATCCACGAGTTTCGTGCCTTTTTCCGTTACCGAAAGCACTCCGTAGCGAGGAATGAAATCCGGGGCGGGAAAGATTTTCGCGGGCCTTGAGGTGCCGTCTTTTTCCTCGAAAACCGGGCCGTCCGCATTGGGCCCCCGATCCGCCACGGCGAAAAAGAGAGGATTTCCCTCCTTGTCGGTGCCGATATAGCACATGCCCGAGCCGATGCCGATGGGAAAACCTTCGGGAAAAGCCTCCTGAAAAGGTCCCGAATAGGCTATGAATTCCTCCTGGGGAATGATGATTTCCTGTCGCTGAACCTGCAGGGTTTCCTGTGCGA
This sequence comes from uncultured Aminiphilus sp., assembly GCA_963666395.2. Lineage (GTDB taxonomy): Bacteria > Synergistota > Synergistia > Synergistales > Aminiphilaceae > DAIPKP01. The sequence goes on along the minus strand of CAXXQU010000001.1, from coordinate 2,461,706 downwards.
GAAGAGGGGTGCTCCCCAGCATAATTCCCGCAAAGGCAAAGGCGTAGCGTTTGAACATGCATATCGCTCCTTTCATTGTCTTTAGGGAAAGTATAGAGGGAGAATGTTGCAATTTCATGGCAGTGAGGTAACAAAGCGTTTTTCGTGTAGGTCCAGGGAGTGCCATATTTATGATCGTTATGAATACGTTCTATTTTCGCTTCTTCTAGATAATTGATTCTTCATGGATTGATGGGGGAAAGGGAAATTCAGTGAGAACGCCCTTTTACCCTTTCCATAAGTTTAGCCTTACGAAAAGAAAAGTTTTGTCCCCTCTATCAGGATATTTCTACATTTCCAGAAAAACCTGAAAAATGTTTTTTGCCGAAACTATAAAAAGATGTACAATTATCCCACTTATCGTAAGAATATATTTTTTGGCCGTTCATTTTTGAAAGGGGGTAGTCTGCTGTGGCGATCCTGGAAAGGTTGGTATGTCTGGGAGCTTTCCTTGCCTGCTTCAGTTTGATTTTCCTTTTTTGCGGATTTGCGGAGGCCCGGACAAACTGGCCCGGCATAGTCCCGTCGAAGGACGGTACTCCCATCTCCTATGAGGTTTACGGAGAGGGGGTCCCGGAAAGGCCGGTGCTGGTCTTCGTGCACGGCTGGAGTGGAGATGCCCGGTATTGGCGTTTTTCGGCGGAATATTTCGCAAAAAACTATAAGGTGGTGCTCCTGGATCTGGCGGGGCACGGCCATTCCGGATCGGGACGCTCGGACTACACCATGAAATCCTTCGGAGAGGATATTCTGGCCGTGGTTCAGGCGGCAGGGGCGGAAAAGACCATCCTCATCGGCCACTCCATGGGGGGCTCGGCGATTGCCGAAGCCGCCCGGCTTATGCCGGATCGAGTGGTGGGACTCGTCGGAGTGGATGCCCTGGAGAACGTGGAATTTCACTTTTCCCCGGAACAGAAGGAACAGATGCTGGCTCCTTTTCGACAGGATTTTCCCGAAACCTGCCGAAACCTCGTAGGACCCATGGTCTCCCCCGATACGGATCCCCAGCTTCGGGAGTGGATTATCGAAGATATGGCGGCAGCCCCTCCCGCGGTGGTTTTGAGTTCCCTGGAAAATATGCTTTCCCAATATGTTACGGGGGAAGCCGCCACGATCTTCAAGGAGATTCCCCTTCCCGTGGTGGCCATAAAGGGAAGCCTGGCCTGGCCCACGAATTACGAGGGCAATCTGCGGTACATGCGCTCTTTCGACGACATAGTTCTCGAAGAGGGAGATCATTTCTTCATGCTGAACCGTCCCGAAGAGTTCAATAAGGCTCTGGAGCAGGCCATCGATATCATCCTGAATAAATGAGTACTGCAAGCTTCAGAGGAAAGATTTTCATTTCCGAGGGCTTGAATGTACTTAGGGCTTCCTGAATAAGAGACTTCTCGGGAAAGCCCTTCAAATTATGCCGCAAAAGCGACATTGTGGATAAGTGACCCTTGAAAAATCAAGAAAAAACGCCTCAAAATCGATTGGAATAAGATTAAGCGAGGGCGCAAAAAATCTCGGAGCATGCTCCAGAGATTCATCGTTATGAACTGAAGAACGATGAGAGTTTCGCTTGTATCTTTTCGCTTTCCCCGGATGCACCCCAGGTTGTAGGCTCTTTTGGCTTCTCCGAATTTGCCCTCCACGCTGTTTCTCGTGGCTGCATCCTGCCGGGTTATACGTTTGCGTTCCCTGTTTTCTTCGGGATCTACGGGAGGCCTTCCCAGAGGAGGACCGCTGAGCCGAATTCCCCGTTCTCGACAGTAGGCGAGGTTTGCTCGATTCCGGTAGATGGCATCCGCACAGATTACTTCCGGGTAGTGTCCATGGCGGTTCCGATAGTTTTCCGCAGCCTGTGCGAGGGTAAGGCCTTCGTTGAAGTTTTCCCAGCTGAGCAGCTCCACCAGGGAGTAGCCGTTGTCGATACTGAGGGCCAGTTTCGCTCCGAATTCCGTGTCGGTCCGGGCTTTCCCCCGAACTATGGGGCGTACGTGGGGCTGAGCGATGCTTACGATGCGGTGCTCCGTCCGGTGGTTGCGGTTTCGGTACATTTCCAATTGCTGCCGATAGAGGGTTTCCAGAATGCGGAGGCGGGATTCTTCCTTTTCCGAAAGGAGCTTTCTTTCCGGGAATTGTTCGAGCATGTCCGCTATGAATTTGAGGTTTCTTCGAAGGTAACCGAGCTGCTTGCGGAGAGCCTTACGAAGGAGAGGCCCCCGAATTCTTCTCTTTTTGGCGGCTTTGAGGTATTCCCGCCTCGCTTTTTTACGATGCATCCTGGGTTTGGAAAGAAGTCCCTCGCTGCGCTCACAGATGCGGTCTATGAGGTTTTCAAGGCATTCTCGAGCATGGTTGAGAAGTCGAAGATCCGTGGGATAGGCGATGTCCGCGGGGGTACAGGTGGCATCCAGCACAAGCGTTCCCGAGGGGGAACTTTCCGATGATGCCGCCTCGTTATCGGAGTCTTTTGGGGGAGCCTCCTCTTCCGGAGGATTCCCCTCTGGAGATTCGGGGTTGTGGGAATCCTCGTTCTTCTTTTGGAGTTCCAGGATTTTCAGGTTGAGACGATTCATGGTTTCTCCGGGGAGACGTTTGCGGAAGTGCACCATCAGGGAAGGGCTGAAGGGGGCGTGGGATTGGTACACTTCAAGCCCGAGAAAGTATTGGAGATAGGGGTTTTCCGATACCTGCTGGCAGGTTTCTTCATCGGTGAGTTTGAGCTTTGCCTGGATGAGAAGGGCACCGAAGGCGATACGGAAGTTTTTGGCCACCTTGCCGCTTTTTCGGAAGTTCTTCGTGTACTCCGAGACTTCCTCAAGTTCATTCCAGGGGATGAGGTGCCCCAATCGGATCCACCGGTTTGTCGGGTCGAGTTTTCCACAAAGGAAGAGGTCGAAAGGAAGTTTTTTCTGGGGGTCCGATTTCTTATACACAGGCATCTCCTCCATATATGCAAGCCTTTGAGCCCTTAAAGCCCTTTTTTCGTGCACCATTATGGCAAATATGGGCACATAAATCCAGTGTTTCCAAGAGCTTTTTCTTATTCAGGAAGCCCTACTTAGTGGTTTTTCTCGTAAAAAATAGTTGGATTGTAACGTGATAATATGCAGAAAAGGCCTTCCGAAAAAACGGAAGGCCTTTCGCATGTCGAATAGAAAAACGTTTCTTGTAAAAGGTCCGAAAAGAAACAGTCCAAGTCCTTCGAGGAATTCCGGAACTTATAGAACCTCATCCAAGGTGCGTATCAGCGTACCCTTTGGAGAGGTGCCCAACTTTTCCGCTACCAGGAAAATGCCGTCCAGGTAGACCGAACTGGTAAAGTCGGAGACGAGAAAAGTTCGTGCTTTTCTACGATAATCTGTCGTTATTTTTATTCATGTATATGTTTATTTTTTATTGAATCTTTTTGTTAAATCTATGCCAATAACGGTGATTTTATCTATGTCGGGAAATCTGGGAGAGATTTCTTCCCAATAATTTTGAAGCGTTTTGAGCAATCCCTCGAAATTTACTCTTTCCTTTTCATCATTGTTTCCTATTTCCCATTCCCCTTTTTCCCCTCGGTATACAAGCAGGAAAATTCCCTGGTTTGAACGGGGATCTCGCAGGTAATCACCGCAAAGCTGGTTTTCGAGGCGTTTGATTAGGGCCTGTTTCTAAATTATCTCAACCATATCAGACATGCCGCAAGAAGAACCATTGAAGAAAAGGTAACAGCAAGTTTTTCATATCGTGTCGCAACTCTACGGCACTCTTTGATTTTGCAGAAGAAATTTTCCACAAGGTGACGTTCCTTGTATAAGTGCTTGTCGTAAAAACGCTGTTTTAAGCGATTCTTTTTTGGTGGTATTACAGGGATAGAGCCTCTTCCTTCAATTTTTTCGAGAATTGCATTGACGTCATAAGCCTTATCTGCAATCACATGCTCAGCTTCAATATTTTCAAGAAGTTCCGTGGCGACCACACTATCGTGTGTTTCTCCTCCTGTAAGAAGTATCTTGACAGGGTTTCCTAAAGCATCCACGGCAACATGGATTTTCGATGTCAGCCCACCCCGGCTGCGTCCAATCGCCTGATCGCCTTCTTTTTTTCGTGCGCCCGCAGAGTGTTGATGCGCCTTGATATAAGAACCATCAATACAAATCCACTCAAAATCGGCGTCCTGGATGAAAAAAGCAAGGATATCCTGCCAAACGGAAAGTTTTGCCCACTTGTTGAAGTGTTTGTAGATTGTTTGCCATGCCCCAAATGTTTTTGGCATGTCACGCCATGGCGCACCTGTTTTTAGAATCCAGAGTATGCCATTGAGTACGGTTCGTGCATCCTTGCCAGGCCTACCGCGTTTTTCCCGTTTAGGCGGACAAAGAAAAGGTTCGAATCTTCCCCAGTGTTCATCTGCAATGGCGTGTCTTTGCATAGTATAGTGGACCCCGAAAACTGGACCACCTGCTAAGTTAAAGTCGAAGCTTGGCTGTATCATGGGCCTCGAGAAAGGAAGGGGACAATATGGCAGCCAAACGAAGGAAACATTCACCCCAGTTTAAAAGCAAGGTGGCCCTGGCAGCGTTGAAAGAGGAGAAAACTCTTGCCCAGCTTGCGAGCGAATTTGGGATCTCTCCCATCCAGATAAGCCGCTGGAAAAAGCAACTTCTTCAAGGCAGCCCGGAAATCTTTGAACGTAAGGAACAGCCTTTGAATCCGGATATCCTCACCGCTCCTCTCTATCAAGAGATTGGCCGTCTCACTGATTGACGGAGGAATTTTTTACACTTTACCTTGAGGAAGCGAAAAGTGCGGAAAAACCACCTGTTTTTATGGAAATGAACCTTGAAAATAGACGTAGCCTGTAGACAACACAAGCGATCTCCTGTTCAATACGTTCGCCAAAACAAAAAGAACGGGGGAATCGATCGTGAGCTACAGGCTACTTCTGCATAGTATAATTTCTCGGATCCTTTATCAATACCTGTCATCCTTTCTTGATCCCAGACTTATCGCAACTCTTGCAGCCATGGTAGCGGCGTTATGCTGCTCAAGATCCATAAATATTACGGAATGGAGTGTTTTTGAATTTGGCAGAGCCAAGTATGCTTCCAGTCGTGCGAGACGTTTCCGTGAGTGGCTGTGCCATCCGAAAATAGATCCCGGATTCATCCTTTATCCGTTGGTGGAGCACTTGCTATCCTCCGCAAAAGAGGGAATCGTTATCGCCCTGGATACTTCGATATTGTTCAATAAATTTTGTATGACCCGAATATCCCTGATATTCCTCGATCGCGCTATACCCTTGGCATGGCATGTCCATAAGAGCCCCAGTGCTTCCATAGCGTTTCCCGCATACAAAGGGCTTATCGAGGAGGTGGCAGCCCTGATTCCTTTGGGTACCCAGGTAATGTTCCTGGCAGATCGAGGTTTTGCAAATGCCGCTCTCTGCAGATATCTCAAAAGTCTTGGATGGTGGTTCCGTATACGGATAAAAAAGGATGCCTGCATAATCACGGCAAAAGGGAGAACCGTGGTTCCCGGAAAAACGGATCTTCCCAAGGGAATTCCCTTTTTCTGGGAGAACGCTTCCTTCTCTTCTGTGAAAGGCCTGGTTTTTGGGGCCTTGGAACACAGGAACCTCAAAGAATCCTGGTATGTTATCGCCTACGGCGGAGAATTTACGGAGATTTTCAGCGACTACGCCAGACGTTTTTGCATCGAAGAGGAATTCCTTGATGAAAAAAGCAATGGCTTCAATTTTGAAGGTACACGGATACGAGATGCAAAAAGGCTCAATTCCCTGTTGTGCGTTATTTCCATTGCTACCATTTTCATGGTAGAGCTAGGCGTAGAAACAGAAGCCTCTGAGAAACGGAAAAGCGTGGATACCCACTGGGGAAGGGGCTTGAGCTATTTTAAAATGGGGCTCAGGAAGTTTTTGCAATTGATCCATTCTCCTGAGCTTCTCCGGAAAAAACTCCATCTCGCACCCCTTCCCTTTGATTACGAAGCAAGTCCTCTTTCAGTTTCAAGAAAAGCAGATTCGGAAAGAAAACAGAGAAAATTTAAGTGTGTTGTTTACAGGATATGCTCTACATGAAATGCTTTTCCCTGATAAAGCACGAAAAATTCCTCCGTCAATCAGGGCCGTCTCAAGATGGAACTGGACTGGCTCAAAAAAAAATCGGGCTCTGACACTTGAGGAAAAACGGGATGTCCTCGATCCGGATCATCCTCATCTCAGCATTCGGAGGCAGTGCGAACTTTTGGGGCTAAACCGTTCCAGCTATTATTATGCGAGCACTCCCTGCAGGGAAAGCTCGGAGAACCTTGTTCTCATGAATCTCATAGATGCCCAGTATCTCAGAACTCCCTTTTACGGAAGCCGCAGAATGGCGGCATGGCTTTGCCGCCGGGGATACGAGGTCAATCGGAAGAAAGTACAGCGCCTCATGAGAATTCTTGGCCTTGAAGGAGTGGCTCCTAAGCCGGGAACCAGCAAGCCTTCTTCGGAAAACGAGATCTATCCGTATCTTCTGCGGGGCCTTGAGATTACCCACTCCAATCAGGTATGGAGCACGGATATCACTTACTGCAGAATGGCAAAGGGCTTCATGTATCTGGTGGCCATCATTGACTGGCACAGCCGTTTCGTCCTTTCCTGGGAGCTTTCCAACACCCTGGATGCAGCGTTTTGTATCGAAGCTCTCTCCAGAGCTCTTGAAAAGGCTCGACCGGAGATTTTCAACACCGATCAGGGATGTCAGTTCACCAGCAAGGCCTTTCTCGCTCCGCTGAAGGAACGGAACATTCGAATCAGCATGGACGGCCGGGGAAGGGCTCTCGATAACATCTTCGTGGAACGTTTCTGGCGTTCCCTCAAGTACGAATGGCTCTATCTGAACGACTATGAGCACGTCCGGGATTTTTCCCGGGACCTCCGGGAATATCTCCGGTTCTACAACACCGAGAGGCTTCACTCTTCCCTTGGGTATCGGACCCCAGAGGAAGTTTACTTTGAAAACAGGAGCCCTATGGCAGTCTGACCTTAACTAACTTCAGCACCATTTTGGTCTTGACAAAGGGGTCCACTTTATAGTTGATGCAACATAGCATTTTGAAAAACAAGCTTCAAGTTTTTTTAGAAACAGACCCTAGTTGTGGACCGCTCCAGTTATCGGCAAGTTTGAGTTCCACGGGAACCGGGTGGTCGAACCTTGTTCCGTGAAATCTCAGATCCGGTCTCTTTGCGTCGGCCAATTCCTCTTCCTGCGGGATCTGGTAGCGGCCGAATGCTTCTTTACGAAGTTCGTGCCCGATGCAGTTGCGCATTTCGGTTTCCTTATCTACTCTTCGAAGAGTTTTTGCGATGCTGTCGTCTCCATTTTCCAGATCGTCTTTGAGATCGAGGAGTTGTAAAATGGCAAGCTCCGCCAGTTCTTCGTGATTTTTAGGCGTACGCTCCAGTTTTTTAGGAAATTCTCTAATTTGTTCGGAAGTCCAGGGTTGCAAATCTCCGTCTTCTTCGGCTCGTTCTTTTGCACGTAGGGCTATTCTTGATCGATATCGTTCGGTGGGGTGAATCTCGGCGAGTTCTTGCAATACCAAAAATGTTTCTTTGCCGGGAATTTGCTGTAACATGGTGAACAGTTTTTCTCGAGCTTCCTGAGCGTCGTCCCGCAGCTGTGGAGAATAGCTTCCTTCTCCGACATGGTTGATATCCTCCTGGCCTCGTATATATTGATGCATCATTAGATAGAGGGATTTTAGATGTCGCGTTGTTTTGAAGTTGTTTCGCGCAATAATTTCGTAGATCCTGTGATCGGGTAAGAGATGGGTAATGAATTCCATCGCAAAATTTGTTTGCGCTTTCGGTTCGGCTATTTTTGCGATGCTGTCTTTTAGGACAGGAATTGCCATATCGGGAGTTGCTCCAATCCATAGGGTGAACCAGGGAACAAGGTGTTTTAAGTCGCTCAGATTTTTGCATTTTTGAAACGCTAATGATCCAAGCTGATTGTCCGCTAACGAGGAGCCTCGAAGAATGTTCAACAATTTACGCAAAGTCGACGGATTTTGGGGCTCCTGTTCCCGGAGGAGATCGTAAATCTTCGGGGCCAGAGGATCCCAAGCCCATTTGCCGGACCAACTAATGTAATAAATGATACGGCACATGTCCGTTTCAGGTTTTTCCATGGTTAGCTCGTAATGGATTTCCCGCATGAGAAAGTCGCATATCTGTTCAGGATATGCTTTAAAAAGGTTGGGGAACCATGTTGGGAAGCCATTCAGTTCAAAGGTTGCGTATTTGCAGGCCAGTTTTATTTCTGTGGAAGTCAAGATTTTTTCCCAATCAGGTGTTTCTTTCGCTTCTATGTCGAGGCCAGCAAGTCCAACGAGGATTCCAGTATTTACTTCGTTAGGTGGAGATCCTTCCGATACTGTTTTAAGGTTATAGTGCCGCCAAAATGAGACAATGCCATCCTTACAAAAATGTGCAGTTTCCTCTCCGAATTCAGGTATCAAGAGTTTCCAATCAGCAGGTACTCGCTGTGATGTTGGTTTCTCTTTACGCTGAATCCAATTCCAAAGATATCCTAGCGGATTGGTGATGGTACCGGGATGTTCGCGAAGCATATCCTTTGCGTTATCGATATTTGTCTTATTTTTAAAAAAATTTCCCCAATATGCGTGATACATCCGCTCTTCTAATTCTCGGATTCGTTCCCTTTTTTCCCAAATGGTGTTTTGCTGTTTATAGGATTCCATTTCTGGGTTGAGTTTAGGTGGTTGCAAGTAACTATCGAGGCATTCAGAAAGCTCCGTATTGTGTGCAGCTAATGCTTTCAGGCGAGCAAGCCATTTCTGTGGTTGATCGGCCTTTTTGTAGAGGTCGAAGGCGAGCGAGAGAGCCACCAATTTATCATCCAGAGAGGTTCGGCGGGATATTTGTTCAGCGATATATTCAAAATCCTCTTTTTCAAATTTCCATAGTGGCATAGGGGATAGAATGTTTTGAAAATCCGTTAGTCTTTCTCCATATTTTTCCTCGATTTTTCGTGATTCTCTTACTTCAAACCAGAATAATTCTCGATTGAGTTCGTTCCATTCGGGAACGATTGTTGCCAAATTCTTCTCGATATCGGTATGATCGAAACTTCTGTAGTCGTGGATAAAAGAAGCTTTGCGAAGTACCGAAAATACGTTCTCTTCCAGTGCCTTGGGGTAGCGTTCCAAGATCAATCGTTTTACCGCATTGCATGTCGGCGCCATGAGCCATTGAAATTTTTCGGATACTTCGCAGTACCGTCGTTCAATCACCGGTGGAAGTTCGAGCAACTCGTTTAAATTGGCGATAAATCGAGGCAGTAATTCAACTTGCGTCATATCAATAAGAGCTATTAATTTATTGCCTAGCCTGTCGATAGCGTAAGGTTCTTTAGGTTCACTCTTTTTCAAACACTCGAAAAGCCAATTCAATATCGGTTCTGTTGGCTGAATATCCTCAAGAAGCTCTATAAGCAATTCTCGTTTCAGTTCGGAAGATTCATTCAAAAAATTTTGGCGGATGGATTCTTGGGTTTTCTCAGAGGCAATCGCTTTGATGGCCCGAAATGCGATTATTCGGGCATAAAGCTCGGTCTCTTTATTGAGCGCTGTTCTCATAACTTCCGGTAAAGCCTTTTCAAGTTTTCCGAGTTCCACTATATGGAATAGAAACATTGCTAGGTGTTCGTTTTCTGCATATTTTTGGATAAGGTTGCAGATGTCGTCGGAAAAAACGGGTTCTGCAAAGTACCGGGCAGTTTCGTAAAATTGTCCGAAGGAAATGATTTTTCCTTCGATCATATACTTGCAAAGTTTATATAACAGCTTACGGCGGATTCCTGGAGGAAAACTGTTGGGATCGCCTTCCTCAAAAAGAAGAATTTCAGGCGCAACTCTGTAAATTTGTTCCCGAATCTTTTCATCCCATAATGCCAGCCAGGCCAGAATTGGGCGCAGTGCAGGAGTAATGATATTCAAACCGTATTGTTCGCGAAAAAACAAGTTTTCTATTTTTCGTCGCGATGTCGTATGGCTGAGCAGATCACTGAACCACTGTGCGGTTAGATATTCCCGTACGGTGCGATGATGGAAACGAACGGTACCGTATATCGCTTCGTCAAATAGAGGACGTGACAGCAAGCTATTCCGTTCCTTATTGTTCCAATCGGATAAAATACGATGAATAGAAATACCCGAAGTGTTGTTCCTTCCATCGGGAATTTCTATAACGCTGTTTTTAGCCAGTGTTATGGATGCCGCTAAAAGCTTTGCCCCCGAGTAAAGTTTTTCTTCTGAAAGTGTACAGATATCGGCGTGGTTTTGCTTGCGCTCAGCCAGCCTTCTGAGGATGCTGTTTTGTATAATTTCAGAACGGGTCGTGCCGATATGGCCTTTGTCAACCCAAAACTCGGTAAGCTCAATAAGATCCTGAGGGCGTGATGTAAAGGCCCATGCATTGGTACGTTCTACGGCATCAAGAAAGGCCTCTTTCTTTGGAGTTTCCCTGGCTTCGAGGAATAAGTCGATCTGTTTTTCCGTAAGATCGTCAAGGGTTACTACTTTAAAAAGTGCTTCCTTCTCGAAGGGCAGTTGTTCGTTACAATAATCCAGATCTGTTTTTCGACGCCACGCCGATACTCGCCCGGTTATGATGATATGTGTTCGATCTGTGGCTATCTGAATTTTTCTTTTGAACTTGAGAATGGATTTTTCAAAGTCTTGGGGGCTGGAAAGGCGCGCTTCATCCACGGAATCCAGAAAAAACCATCCCTCTTCCTCGGATTTTAGCCATTCTTGAAAATGTTCAAAGGTCTCCGTTTCGAAGGAATCTTCAAAATTTCCATTAATAAATTCCAAACGAAGAAAAAAGGCTCCTTTTCCCTGCTTTGCAAGCTTACGTGCCATGTTCTTAATTTCCCAAGTTTTTCCCGAACCAGCCTCGGCAAGGATAACAAGGCGGTATTCCTTGAGAAGGTCGGGCCAATGGAATAGAGCATTATTGCGTTGGAGTATTTGATGAGTTTTTATGTCTAGGGTATCGTCATTCTTCCGAGAAGCCTCTTTTGGTATTTCGGAAAAGGTTCTGTCAAGCTCGATAAACGGATCATACGGATTGGCGCTCATTGTAATCATCACTCCAATATGATGGAATGGGGATGTCTTTTGATATGAAATCCGATTTTTACAGAACTTCGTCCAGGGTGCGTATCAACGTACCCTTCGGAGAGGTGCTCAGCTTTTCCGCCACCAGGAAAATGCCGTCCAGGTAGACCGCGCTGGTAAAGTCGGAGACTGTTATGGTGATGACTTCGTCCTGTCGACCCAGCCGGATCTCGTGTTCCGAAAAGGGGCCGGGGTAGGGCATTCTCTGGGAGAGAACCTGCCGTTCCGCGATGCTGCCTCCCAGCACTCCCGGAAAGGTCTCTTTGCTCGCCACCTCTCCCCGGGGTCCCTTCGCGGCTCCCCGGGCCAGCATGGCGGCGGTGCCGCTGGGGGCGTTCGCCATGCTGGCGGGATGCCGGTCCACGATGGATACGTAGGGGTAGAACTGCCGGGCCTTGGCGAGAAAATCCATCACCAGGGTGATGCCCAGGCCGAAGTTGGGAATGATGGCGAAACGAAGCCCCTTCTCTGCCACCAGCTTTTCCGCGGTGGCGAAATCCTCCTCGTTCATGCCGGTGGTGCCGATCACCGCATCGAGTTCCAGCTCCGCGTAAAGCTCCAGATTCTTCATGAGTACCGCTGTGGAGGTGAAGTCGATCACCAGGTCGGGTTGGGCTATCGAAAGCCCCTCCCCAAGATTGTCCGTAGCGGCGATTCCCGCGGGTTTCGTTCCCGCGAGGGTTCCCAGGTCCTCTCCCGCTTCTCGGCAGTATCCTCCCGCGAGTTCCATATCCTCTCTCTCGAGAATCGCTTTCACGATTACCTTGCCCACGTTTCCCGAAGCTCCCGACACGAAAATTTTTTTCATGAATTGTACACCTCTCTTCGAAGGAATTTGAAATCTTCCTGAGTCCTCATGGCTTTCATAAGGAAAGTATAAGGGTAGTTCTTGCTTTAATAAAATAAAAATGTTGAAAGGCGAGATTCCTTTGACAGCATTACAAAAATAGACTAATATTCCATTTATGGAATATTTGGATACATGCAGGCGCATGGCGGATGGAGTGGCGGCACTGATGTTTCCTCATGTGGAAGCGGTGGTGCACGATTTGGAGAGCGGCAAAATTGCTTACATTGCCAATAACTACTCGAATCGAGAGGTGGGAGGGCCTTCTCTGATCGACGACGTAAATTTGGATAAGGACGAGGCGATTCTCGGGCCCTACCGGAAGGTGAACTGGGACGGCAAGGTGCTCAAGTCCATCAGCGTGGTTCTGGAAAATTCGAAAGGCGAGCCGGAGGCGCTGCTTTGCATCAACTTCGATATGACCGAGATGGAGCGCATGCACAAAATACTGGGGCTCATGCTGGAAGCTCCCAAAGAAAATCATGCCGTGGACGTTCTCTTTCGGGAAGACTGGTATGAACGCATCAATATCTCCGTTCAAAGTTGGCTGCATGCGAGAAATCTCTCGCTTCAGGGACTTTCGAGGGGGGAAAAGAAGGAATTGGTCCTGGCCCTGGAGAGCCAGGGGGCCTTCAAAGGGCAGGGATCGGTGGCTTATGTGGCCCGTTGTCTGGGTTTGGGGCGTGCCACGGTATATAAATACCTGGGGCAGGAGCAGAAACCGGTTTCCGAAAAGGAAGAAGGGTAGGGAGGCTTTTTCGTGAGAAATTTCGAGCTTGAAACGTATTTTTCCAAGTGGGAATTCAAGGCACGCTACCACATGACCGCCTCGGATATCCAGAGTATGAAATTGGAGGAGCTTCTCGATCTTGCCAGTGAAGAGGATCGCGAGAAGTTCATGCATCTCCATCTCGGATATACCGAAACCTGGGGGCTTCCGGAATTGCGGCGGGAAATTGCCGATACCTACGATACTGCGGCCCCGGAAGACGTGCTTTGTTTTGCCGGAGCGGAAGAGGGGGTTTACGTGGCCATGCGGGCCCTCCTGAAGAAGGGAGACCACGCCATCGTTATCGTTCCGAACTATCAGGCGGCGGAAACGATTCCTCTGGATATCTGCGAGGTCACCGGAGTGCCCCTGGATCCGGAAAACAACTGGGCCCTGGATGTGGAGAGCCTTCGCCAGGCCCTCAGGCCCAATACGAAACTTGTTTCCATCAACTTCCCGAATAATCCCACCGGCGCCGTTCCCGAGCTTTCCAAATTCAACGCTCTGGTGGATCTTTGCCGGGAACGGGGAATCTATCTTTTCAGCGACGAGGTCTACCGGCTCGTGGAAAAAAGTCCGGAGATCCGCCTTCCTCAAGCCGCGGATTGCTATGAAAAGGGGCTTTCCCTCAACGTTATATCGAAGGCCTACGGTTTTCCCGGATTGCGCATCGGCTGGATCGTGTGCCGGGATCACGAGGTGCTGCAGCGCATGGAGCGCTACAAACACTATCTTTCCATATGCAATTCCGCTCCCAGTGAGCTGTTGACCCTTATGGCTCTCCGGGCGCGTCAGGTAATTCTGGAGCGGAACCGCGCTCTGGTGAACTCGAATGCCGAGAAGCTTACCGCCTTTTTTGGAGAATTCCCCCATCTTTTCGATTGGCGGCGTCCCGAAGGAGGATGTGTTGCCTTCCCCGCCTGGCTCGGCCCGGAAAGTACCGACGAATTCTGCGAAAAACTGGTGGAGAAGACGGGAGTTCTCCTTCTCCCTCCCCGAATCTACAGATCCGAGCTTTTGCGGGTAAGCTGGAACCGTTTCCGTATCGGCTTCGGCCGCAGGGGAATCGAAGAGGGGCTCGGGGTTTTCAGGGAATACCTGAAGGCAAACTACTAAAGGGGGGCGATTCACATGTATACCATGAGACTACTGAATCAACGAGATGTCGATTCCCTTCTCGAAATGGGAAGTGTGGTGGAGTGCGTGGAAGAGGCCTATCGGCTCTATTCCACGGGAGAGGCGGGGCTCTGGCCCGTGATCTTTCACGAATTTCAACCCGGAGTTCGGGATATGGATATCAAGTCGGGACATCTCGACGGAGCGGGGCTTTTCGGTTTGAAGGTGGTGGGATATTCCGCAGAAAATCCCGAAAAGATCCACGCTCCGGCGCTCGCGGGGCTGGTGCTGGTCTTCAGCATAGAGACGGGGCAGCCCCTGGGCCTGGTGGACGGCATGACCGTGACCAATCTGCGAACCGGTGCGGCGGGGGCGGTGGGGGCAAAGCTGCTTGCCCGCAAAAATTCCAGACATGCCTTTCTCTGCGGAACCGGCGCCCAGGGAAGAGCCCAGCTCGCGGGGCTCGCATCGGTGCTTCCCGGGCTGGAAAGGGTGACTGCCACGGGGCCCGTGGCGGAGATGAATGAAAAATATCGGGAGGAGATGCGCCGCAAGTTTCCCGGGCTTACCATAGAAACGGTTTCCTGGGAGGATCGCGAGGAAGGGATCTCCCAGGCGGATATCATCGTCACCTGTACTCCCGCCAGGGAACCCTTCATTATGAAGGAATGGGTCCGACCCGGTACCCACATCAATGCCATCGGGGCGGACATGACGGAAAAACAGGAGATCGATCCCCAACTGGTGGCCTCGGCGAAGCTCTTCGTGGATTCCGCCTCCCAGACGCTGCATCATGGTGAGTGCCATCACGCCTACGGTGCGGGGCTCATTTCCGAAAAGGATGTTACCGAAATCGGCTCGGTCCTCACGGGAAAGACGGAAGGACGGAGAGGGGACGAGGATATCACTCTCTTCGATGCTACAGGAATGGCGCTTCAGGATATTATTACCTCCAGGCTTGCCCTGAAGCTGGCGGAGGAGAAGGGGCTGGGAACCGTTATCGAGATGTGAAAATGCCCTTGAGGGCGGAGTGTTGCAAGCGGGTAAGGCGAAATGAACAGTTTCTCGCCCTACCCGCTTAGAGCGGTTTTCGTTGATATATGGGGTTGTACAAACGGAGGATCCCGTTGCGGAAGTGAAGTCGGCTATCTTGCTCACATTCTTCGAAGCTCCCGCCACAAACGCTTTTATTGTTTTTTCCGCCTTTTTTCGAAGAAGGTCCCTTAAAGTTTTTCCAGCCTTGCCAGCATATCATAGCCGTAGGCGAGATGTCCGAAATGTCCCATCCCTTCGAGAATATGAAGCCGGGCCCGGGGGTTCTTCTCCGCCAGATGTTCGCTGAATTTGGGGGGAATGAACTTGTCCGAACTTCCCTGAAAAATTTCCACGGGTTTGGTGATGGAGGCGATATCGAAATCCCATGTCCGATATGCGGTCTGGGCGTCGTAGGCGGCGCCCAGGGAGCCATGGCGGTAAAGCTCCTGAAAATCCCGCATGATCAGGTACTGGAAATCCGGATTTTGAAAAAGTTCCTTATCTGCGGAGCAGAGGCTGGAGCCGAACATTTTGGCAAAGGAAGAAGGGCTTTTGAAAAAGGTCTGAAGTATTCCCAAAAAGGAGAAGGGAATCCGGAAAACCCACAAGGGAAGGCGGGTTCCCAGAACGGCGTAAAAACGGTCCGCCTTGCCGAGATGACTTCTCATTCCGGGATCTCCGTATACCGGAGTGGCACAGGCCAGATCCACCACCCAATCGAGACGTTCGGGAACGGCGAAAGCGCTGGCCAGAAGGGTGGGGCCCCCTCCGGAAATACCCAGGGCTCCGAAGGTTGCTATGTCCAGAAAATCCGCCAGTTCCGTCATGTCCCGGGCGTATTCCAGGGGAGTCCAGCCCTTGCGGAATTCGGAATGGCTCACTCCGGGGCGATCCGGAGCGATAATCCGAAATCCCCGGCGTAATCCTGGCTTGTGGAGTGCGGTGGCCTGTAGATGGGAGCCTGTGCCGTGATAGAAAAAAATGGGACGTCCCCGGGGATCTCCGTATTCGTGAAAGGCCAGGCGAGTTCCTCTGGCTGTGGTGTAAAACCGCAGATTTTTCTCAAGCTCTTCGATTTCCGAAGGAGAAAGCACGCTCAATTCCCCTCCATGGATGGTAGATCGGTTTTCCTGCATGGATCGTCACCTCCCTGGTTTATAGTAAAGCTCCGCAAAAAATGTTTTCGTACCCCCTGGTGGCCTTTTGAAATTGTACTCTTTTTCAGCTTCTGGGGAGCTTTTTTTCGGAGAAATATCGAAAGGGATTTTCTGTGCTCCTTGGGTATAATGTCTTTACGGGGTTTTGCCTCCGAGAAACTCCGGATTGCGTAACCAGTAAAAACTCTTGGCACAGAAAACGAAAGAAGATTGTGAGAGGAATTTTTTAAATGAACGAAATGTTACGGCTTCTCTTTGAAAGAAAATCCGTTCGGGCCTATACGGAACGGGAAATCTCGGATTGTGATAAGAACAGCATTTTCGAAGCCGCTCTTCAGGCCCCTACGGCGGGAAACCAGATCCTCTACACCCTTCTCGAAATCGACGATCCCCATATCAAGGAGGAACTCTCCCGAAGCTGCGACAACCAGCCCTTTATCGCCAAAGCCCCCCTGGTGCTGCTCTTTCTGGCGGATTGCCGGCGATGGTTCGACTGTTACCGGTACGCGGGGGCTCCCTGCCGGGAGCCCGGAGTGGGGGACCTTATGCTCGCCTGCGCGGATGCCCTGATCGCCGCACAAAATACGGTAATCGCGGCGGAATCCCTGGGAATCGGATCGTGCTACATCGGGGATATTCTGGAAAACAAGGAAAGGGTTCAATCCCTGCTGCATCTGGATAGATACGTCTTTCCCGCGGCTCTGCTCGTCTTCGGATATCCCACGGAGCAGCAGAAAAATCGGAAGAAACCCAAACGGTTCGATGCAAAATATATCGTGCAGAAAAATACCTATCGGCCTCTGGACGAAGAAACCTTGCGAAGAATGCACCGGGAACAGAGTGAAGATGCGAATTACAACTTCGACGAGAAAATTCGGGCCTTCTGTAAGCGGAAATACATGTCCGACTTCTCCCTGGAGATGACCCGTTCCGTAAGGGAATATCTGAAAAATTTCGAGAACTGAGCCTTCGGGAGTTCTCTTTAGTCGAATGCCTTCGCTTATAAAGAGCTTGAGGCAACAGAATAAAAGGGAGAAAAAATGCTTCACCTGTCGAGGATGCCTTTTTTCACATGATGTATCGGCGAAAAAGTTCGATCAAGCTTTGGAGAAGGCTGTCGAGATTGTTGAGGAGGAAAGCTCCCAAAAGAACATTCGAGAACGAGGAGGAGGCTGTCCGAAATGGAATTCAACAGGTTAATTCCGGAACTGAGCATATCGGATTATGGGAAAAGCCTCGATTTTTATGTGAATCTTCTGGGGTTTGACGTAGAATACGCCCGAAAAGAGGAAAAATTTGCCATGGTATCCCTTCAGGGGGCCCAGCTTATGCTGGAGGAGCGAAACTATCATTGGGAAACCGGAGCGTTGAAGTATCCTTACGGAAGGGGAATCAACTTTCAAATCGAGGTGGATGAAGTGGCGCCGCTTGAGGAAAGACTGGTCCGCCGGGGGTATCCTCTGTTTCGTGAGATTCGGGAAAACTGGTATGCCGTGAAGAATATGATCTGTGGTAGCCGGGAGTTTCTCGTGCAGGATCCTGACGGATACCTTTTGCGGTTTGCCGAGGATATGGGGACAAGGATACCTGAGAATAAAGTTTGAAAGGGTTTTAGGATAATTCTGCGATCATGTGCCATGAGCATTCCTGGATTCGTGAAGCTGTGCTTGGGGTGGAAAATTTCTCTTTCAGGAAAATTGGTTTCCGCCTACAAATAGGCATATTGCAAAGTTGATAAGTTTGCAATAAAAAAGCATCTTTTCAAGCCCTGCTTTCAGAAGATCGCATTTCTGGCCCCCCTCTTCGTTTTTCCAAGGAGGTTTTTCCGTTGTGAGAGGCTTGGCAGTGGCCCTTGTATGGTTGGTTTTCGCACTTCTAGTGGTTTCTCCGGGAGTTATCGTGGCATGGCTCCATAAAAGGAAGGAGTGATGCGGTGCCCTTCGTGCTGATCCAGCTCGGAGCCTTCGGGCTCTATACCCTGGGGCTCATCTTTCTCGCCGGGCAGGCTTTCGACTGGAAGGAGAACCGGAGTCTCTTCTACCTGGGGGATAGGAAGCTCTCCTTTTTCCCCGGCATCGCCACCTTCTGTGCCACCTGGATGAGCGGTACCTCCGTGGTGGGGTTTACCATGTGGATCTATCAGGAAGGTTACGTGGCCTTTACGGGGTCCATTCTCGGCTGGCTTCTGGGGCTCTGCCTCATGCCCTTTTTCCTGAAACGCCTTCGGGAGAAAGAGGCCCTTTCCCTGCCGGAGCTTCTGGAAAAGATCCACGGGGATTCCCGCCTCCGGTATCTGGGAGCGGGAATGATCATGCTGGTGTACCTTTTCTACGTGATCATCCAGTTCCGGGTTTTCGGCAGCGTGGTCTCCGAGCTTCTTCATATCAACGCTCTCGGCGCCTCGGTGATGGTCTATCTTTTTGTGGTATATACAACCTTCGGGGGGTTCCCTTCGGTGGTGCGGAGCGATATGCTGAACATGGGCATCATCCTTTTCGGCATCACCGTCGCCTTGGGGGCGGTGCTCTTGCGGGGAGGGAATCCTCTGGAAATTCATATCCTCCTGAACCGAAACTATCCTGAGATGCTCCGACTCTGGTCCGGAAAGTGGCAGAATCCACTTCTTATCTTTCTCATGATGCTCTCCTGGGGAATGGGGGTGGCCGCGAATCCCCAATATCTGATACGCCTCATGGCAGCGGATTCCTCCCGTACCGCCCGGCGCATGGTGAGTACCGCCCCCTTTCTCGTGGGATGGATGTACGGAGGGCTTACCTTTATCGGTCTGGGGGCCTTTCTGCTCGCCCCGGGATTTTCCGGAGGTCCCGCGGAGAACCTTTTCGTCTCCCTCATGTCCTCTATCATGAGCCCTTTCGCGGCTCTCTGCTTCTTCCTGGCGGTGGTGGCCGCCACGGTGAGTACCGCCAACTCCCAGTTGCTTCTTCTCGCCTGCTCCCTCTGTTATGACTTGCTTCCTATGGGGAGAGACCCTCTTCGGGGGGCCTCGTTGCCGGAGATCGTGCGGGAGGATCGCTTTCTCTTTGCCAACCGGCTGGCCATCGTTCTTTTTGCCACCCTTGCCCTGTTGCTCTGCCAGTTTCGCCTCACCACCCTTCTCCTGTTGGGACATCATAGCTGGACCATGGTGGCGCTCTGCTTCTTCTTTCCCCTTCTTTTTCGTCCCTCCCCTCGAACCAGCGCTTTCGGAGCGGTGCTTTCGGGGCTCATCCTCTACGCTTTGGTGACCCTGGCCTTTGGCCTGCCTCCGGAACTGGCCCTGATTCCTTCGCTTCTTCTGGAAGGAGCCCTGTATCACGACTTTTTTCTTCCCCCCTTTCGGAGAATGGTTCCATGATTCGGAGCATCGAAGATCAGCTTAAATGGGCGGTAACGGTGATCGCCCTTTTCCTCAGCATTTCTCTGGCGGGAACGTCTCTCTTTCTGGGATATCGGGAGGCCCGGAAAGAGCAGCGGGAGATGCTTTTGCGAGTGATTCCTCTCTTGAGAACCCAGACGCCGGAGGAGGCCGAGGTCTTTCTTCGAGAGGCCTTTCCCGCGTGGATTCTGGTTTCCCGGAATGCCCTCCGGAATCCGAAGGAGAGAGCTTCCGAAGAGCTCTCCTTTTCGGAAAGTCAGGTACTTCTGCTCCGCTCTTCTTTTTTGTGGAATCTGCTGTTGGAAAAACAGCGCTACGTGCTTCTGGTGGCCACCATGGGGGTGCTTCTCTCGGTGGAACTGGCGGTGTTCCTGGCCTACGCCCTTTCCCGGCCCCTCAAGCTTCTGCGCTGGGGATGCACCGAGGTGCGGGAGGGGCGGTGGAGCCGTATTCCCGAGGGGGCTCGCATTCCTCTGGAGTTGGCGGAGCTTTACGAAGTGTTTAATGAAATGGTGGACAAGCTTCGGGAGGCCCAGGAGATGTCCCGGCGGATCGGCCGGGTGGAACGCCTTGCGGCTCTGGGCACTCTGGTGGCTTCGGTGGCCCACGAAATTCGCAATCCCCTGGCGAGCATGCGGATCCATCTGGATCTTCTGGTGCGTAAACTCGAAGGGAATTCCAGGGATAAGGCCCTCATGCTGGGAGAGGAGATTTCCAGGCTCAACCAGACGGTACTGCAGCTTCTGGAATATGCCTCCCCCCGGGAGCCCCTGAAAAGGACCTTTTTCGTAAGGGACGTTCTGCGTTGGGGGTATGCCATGATTTCCCCGGCGGCCGGAAAAAAGGGCGTGGAGATAGCCTTCGGGGTGGATCCTCCGGAGGTCACCCTCTGGGGAGACGAGGATCAGATACGGCAGCTTCTTCTCAATCTTCTCCTCAACGCTCTGGAGGCCCAGAAGGAAGGGGGAATGCTCCGGATGGATGCGGTACTTCGGGGAGAAACCCTTTTTCTCAGCGTGGAGGACCGGGGAGGAGGGGTCCCCGAGGAATTGCGGGAACGTATTTTCGATCCCTTCTTTACCACCAAGCCCGAAGGAACCGGTTTGGGGCTTTCCATCGCCCACCGTATCGCGGAACAGCATGGAGGAAGTATGGATTGCATCGAAATTCCCGGAGGGAGCTGCTTCGTGGTTTCCCTGCCGGGAAAAGCCAAGGAAAACGGGGACGGATCGAACTATGCGCCTTTGGATTGTGGATGACGAACAGCGGCTTGCCCAGGGGTTGGAGGCGGCCTTTCTGGAGGAGGGGTACGAGGTGCTCCGATTGTCCCGGCTTCGGGATCTCCGGAAGGCTTTGGAGGAACAGATTCCCGAGGTGATGCTTCTGGACGTGCGCCTTCCCGACGGAAGCGGAGCGGAGGAGCTGTCCCGGATATTGCGCGTCGCTCCGGAAGCCAAGATCATTATTATGACCGCTTACGGCAACTCCCCCATCGTGGTGAAAGCCATTCAGGAGGGGGCGTACAACTTTCTGGACAAGCCCTTTCCTCTGGAGGCGGTGCTCGCCATGGTGCGTGCCGCCGCGGAGGCGGTGGAGCTGAGGCGGCAGGTGCTGCATCTCCGGGCCCGAAGCGTTTCCTCCCTTATCGGGAATTCTCCGGGAATTCACAAAATCCGTACCCTTGTGGAGCGCATGGTGGCCCATTCCACGGATCTCTGTCTTCTCCTTCAGGGGGAAAGCGGTACCGGCAAGGAAGTGTTGGCCCGGATGGTGCACGATCTTTCGGGAGTTTCCGGAGAGTTCATTGCCGTAAACTGCCCGGCCATTCCGGAACACCTTCTGGAAGCGGAGCTTTTCGGCTATCACAAGGGAGCCTATACCGGAGCGGATAGGGATAAGGTGGGGCTCGTGGAGCTTGCCCGGCGAGGAACTCTCTTCTTCGACGAAATCGGGGATTTTCCCTTAAGCCTGCAGGCCAAACTACTGCGCTTTCTGGATACCAAAACCTTCCGCCCCCTGGGAGGACGCAAGGAGCAGAACGTTTCCCTGAACATTCTCTGTGCCACCTCCCTGGATCTCAAGGAGATGGCCCGAAAGGGAACTTTCCGGGAGGATCTTTACTACCGCATCGGGGCCATTCCCCTCGAATTGCCACCTCTGCGGGAGCGGGATACGGACGTGCTTCTGCTTTTCGAAAGCTTCGTGCAGCATTATGAGGGAGTTTTCGGCCGTAAGCTTCGGGAGATTACGCCGGAGGTGCGGGAAAACTTTTTGGAATACTCCTGGCGGGGAAACGTGCGGGAACTGAAGAATCTTGTGGAGCGTCTCTTCATGCTCAAGGATCCCCAGGATCCGGTGGTACGCCTCAGCGATCTCCCCCAGGAAATGCTGGAGATCCGCAACGCCCGAAAGGAGGAGCCTCCGGAAGGGCTCCCTCTGCCGGAGGAGGTGGAGGGGATGGAGCGCCGGAGAATCGAGGAGGCCCTGGAAAAATTCGAAGGAAACCGCTCCCGGGCGGCCCGGTATCTCGGCATTTCCAGATACGCCCTTCTGCGGAAGCTGCAACGCTACGAGCGATAGCTATTCTTGCAGTTCCGTTTTGTGCGGGGCCGCACGGAGAATGTGCGATACCGCACGAGAAGAAGAGGTTTCGGGCCGTAGCAGCAAGGCAAGAAAGCGGTTTCGCCACTTGCGGAGCAGCGGGAGCACATAAATACAGGCTCCCATTAACCATTTCGCGACACATTATTTGTCAAACTGCTCTAAAAAGATTGCGAAATATTGTAAAAGTCTGTAAAGGTTTCGAAAGGCCGGGGAATCTTTCAAAAAATCGAGAAAAATCCTCGGTTTCCTCTTATGAGGCAACTTTTTTGCTTATGCTATGGAGGAGGAAAAAGAACAATCCGCATTCCTGAAAGTGTACTTTAATTCGGTAATAAAAGAGGAGGAGCTTTGTATGGAACGATGTATTCCGGCGGTTTTTGAAACCCATGGACGAAGCAGTGCGGGGTATCTGGAGGTCTCGAAAGCCCTTTGCGTAGGCTATTCCGGGCGGAATCGGGAAAAGGTGCAGGAGCATATCGACGAAACTGCGGCACTGGGAATTCCCGCCCCCGAGGCGGTACCCACCATTTACCGGGTGGGGCTGAGCGTGCTTTCCACGGAAACCCGGGTGGAGGTACAGGGAGGCGAAAGTTCCGGGGAAGTTGAGTTTGCCGCCTATATCCATCGGGGGCGTTGTTTCGTTACCGTGGCGAGCGACCATACGGATCGCAAGCTGGAACAGCGGGATATCGAGCGATCCAAGCAAATTACGCCCAAGATTTTCTCTCCCTTTTTCTGGGATGTGGAGGATCTCGAAGGGCATTGGGATGCCATTCTGCTTCGTTCCTGGATGGGAAAGAACGGAGATTTCCGGCTCTATCAGCAGGGAACCCTCGAACATCTGCTGCCCCTGGAAGAACTGTTGACCATCGTGGCGGACCGGGTGGGAGAAAGCCTTGAGGGTTGTCTTCTCTTCTCCGGAACGGTTCCTTCGGTGGAGGGGCTTTGGTACGGAGATGCCTTCCGTATCGAAATGCACGATCCTGTGCGGAATCGCACCATTATGCACGAATATGCCATCGAGGCTCTTCCCGGAAGCTATTAGAGCATTTTCGGACCTTCGGGGAAACGGGAAAAGACGAAGGAATCGAGAAACTTTCAGGCGAAGGCTTTCAAGCCGAGGAGGTATCCAGGTTTATGAAAATAACTTTGGTTCAGATGTCCCTTTCTCTGGGAAAACCGGAGGAAAATTTTAGTGCCGCCAAAGAATGGATTCGAAGGGCTTCCGAGAATTCTCCGGATGTGGTGATACTGCCGGAGATGTGGAACACCGGGTACTCCCTGGGCAATATCCGGGATATCGCGGATGCGGGAGGATCCCGGGTGCGGGAGGAAATCGCCCCTCTTGCGAAGAAGTACGACTGCAATATCGTGGCGGGTTCCGTGGCGAATCTCGAAAATGCCAAGGTTTACAATTCCATGTACGTTTTCGACAGAGCCGGAAAGGAACAGGCCCGGTACGACAAAACGCACCTCTTTCAGCTCATGGATGAGCACCTCTATCTCGCGGGAGGAGAAGAAATCTCCACCTTTTCTCTGGACAGCCAGCTCTGCGGAGGAGTGATCTGCTACGACATCCGCTTTCCCGAGCTTATCCGGACCCTCGCTTTGAAAGGCATTCGGGTGCTCTTCGTTTCTGCGGAGTGGCCCCATCCCCGGCTGGCTCACTGGCGCACCCTTCTGATAAGCCGGGCCATCGAGAATCAGATGTTCGTGGTGGCCTGCAATAGGGTAGGGGTGGAAGGAAAAGCCACCTTTTTCGGCCACTCCATGGTGATCGACCCTTGGGGGGAGATTCTGGGAGAGCTTGGAGAGGAAGAAGGGCTCCTTTCGGTGGAAATTGATCCCCCCCAGGTGGAGACGATCCGAAAGAAGATTCCCGTCTTTGCGGATCGCCGCCCGGAGCTTTATTCCTGCGGCCCTGGGTCTTTTTAACTTGCCGGATAATTGGAAAGGGGGAATTTCGTTCTCTTGTGTGAAAAGGGCATTTCTGCGGCGAGGTGTGCGGCGGTTTCTCATGGAAAAGGCAAGAGATATGTACGTTAAGGAGGTCTTGGCATGTCCGGATTCAAAAAATACGCTCTTATGGGATTGATTCTTCTTCTTTGTGCGGTTCCCGCTTTGGGAGCCCGGCAGCTTCGGGTAGTGGGAAGCTGGAGCAATCTTACGCTGTACAAAAATTTCGAACAACCCTTCTGGACCAAAACGCTTCCCGCGGCCATGGATGAAAAGATCGAAACCATACTCACCTCCCTGGGGCAGGTCAATATGACCGGCGCCGCGGTGCTTCGGCCCATCAAGCTGGGAGTTTTCGACGTGGTGTGTACCGTGGCGGACTATGTAGTGTCGGATTGTCCCGAACTTGCGGGGCTGGATCTTCCCGCTCTGGCCCTGAATATCGAGGATGCCCGAAAGGTGGCGGATGCCTATTTCCCGGTTATGGAAAAGGCCATCGAAAAATCTTTCGGAGCCAAGCTTCTTGCGGTGGTACCCTATCCCGCCCAGGTGCTCTTTACCACGGTGCCTATCGAGGATCTCGCGGATCTGAAGGGCAAGAAGATCCGGGCCAGCGGATGGACCACCTCTCAGTTCATCGAGGCCCTGGGAGCTACGGGAGTGAATATTTCCTTCGGTGAAGTGGCCCAGTCGCTTCAGCAGGGAATCGTGGAAGGAGCCGTTACGGGAAGTCTTTCCGGATACAATGCGGGGTGGGGAGAGGTTACCAAGTACGTCTATCCTCTTCCTGTCGGAGGCTGGGACTACGTGATTACCGTTATGGGGCTGGACGTGTGGAACCGCTTCTCTCCGGAGGAACAGGAGACCCTTCTCACGCTCATCAAGGAAGAGCTTGAAATTCCCGCATGGGAAGTTACCGCCGAAGAAACCCAGCTCGGCATCAACGCTCTTACGGGAACCGGAGAATTTGAAGGAACTCCCAACGATCTCACCCTTATTCCCGTGGCTCCCGGAGATATGGAGCTTGCCCGGAAGATCCTCGTGGAAAACGTGCTTCCCGCATGGGCGGAAAAAGTGGATGCCCAAACCGTGAAGGATTGGAACGATACCATCGGAGCCGTTACGGGGCTGGAAGCGAAGAAGTAGTTTTTTCGGGGCTTTTCCAAGCAGGGCGTCACAAACCGGGGGAACGTTTTTCCGTGGAAATCGTTCCCCCGAATTTCTCGAACCGGGAAGGAGCATCGTTGTATGACCGAAGAAAAAAACAAAGGAATTCTTTTCGTAGCGGAGCGGATATCCCGGATCAGCATTCTTCTGTGCGGGGCGGTTCTTTTCGGCATGGCGGGATTCATCGGTCTGGAGGTGTTGCTGCGGAAGTTTTTCGCCATTTCCACCCAGGGGGCCGAAGAATATTCCAGCTACGCCATGGCCCTTATCAGCGCCTGGGCCTTTTCCTACACCCTCTTTCACAAGGGGCATATTCGCATCGATGTGTTTTATACGAAATTCGGCATCTTCCGGAAAAAAATTCTCGATCTTGCCTCGCTGGCTGCCCTGGGAGCCTTTGCCTTTCCCGTCACCTGGTATGCCTGGAGCGTTTTTTACCGATCCTACGAGATCAATGCCAGAGCGAACACGCCTCTTCAGACCCCTCTCTGGATTCCTCAGCTCGCATGGTTCGGAGGGCTCGTTTTCTTTTGCCTGGTGATTCTCCTTTTGGGGCTCCTTACTTTGAGCAGAATTCTTCGGGGAGATATGGCGGGGGCCGCCCTCCTTTCGGGGTGCCCCGAGCTTGAGGAGGACGTGAAGGAAGAAAGCGGACTGGATCTCGGATCCCTGGAAATCGAGTCCGGGAAGGGAGAGAATATCCTATGATCTGGGGAACCACCTTTGCAATTCTTCTCTTTCTGCTGATGATCAGCATTCCCGTGGCGGCCACCATGGGGGATCTCGGCTTCATTCTGGCGAAAATTTTTTCTCCCTTTCCGCTTCACCGGGCGGTGGGGGAGATCTCCTGGGCGGCGAGCAAGGATTTCAGCCTTTTCGCCATACCTCTTTTCGTGCTTCTGGGGCAGCTTCTCGTCTATTCGGGAATAGCCGAGAGAACTTACCGTGCCATGAATCGCTGGCTTTCCTGGCTTCCCGGAGGGCTCATGCACGCCAACATCGCCACCTGCGCCCTCTTTGCGGCCACCTCGGGATCCAGCGTGGCCACCGCCGCCACCATGGGAACCATCGCCCTTCCCCAGGCCAGACGTTTCGGCTACAACGAGGGGCTTTTCGCGGCGAGCATCGCCTCGGGAGGAACTCTGGGAATTCTTATTCCTCCCTCCATCAACCTTATCGTTTACGGATTTCTCACGAACACCTCCATTCCCAGGCTCTTCGTGGCGGGCATTCTGCCGGGAATCACCCTTTCCCTGCTCTTCATGCTCTTCATCTTCGCCGCCTGCGTGGCCCGGCCGGAGCTTGGAGCCCACACCTCCAAGGCTACCTGGGGGGAGCGTTTCGAGAGCTTGAGAGATCTGCTTCCCATGGTACTCATCTTCGGGGTGGTGATGGGTTCCATCTACGCGGGATTTGCCACCCCTACGGAATCCGCGGCTCTGGGAGTGCTCGCGGCCTTCGGCATCGCCGCCTGGAACCGCAAGGTAACCCTGGAAATGCTCCGCCAGTCCATCGAGGGAACCATGCGTACCACCGGCATGATCATGCTTATCATAGTGGCGGCGAACTTCCTGAACTTCGTGCTTATTTCCCTGGGGCTCACGGACCAGATCACCAGCCTGGTGAATTCCCTGGGGCTCACTCCCTTCCAGACCCTCCTCGCCATCATTGGTATGTACGTGATTCTGGGCTTTTTCATCGAAACCCTCTCCCTCATGGTGCTTACCATACCCGTGGTGCATCCCATCATCGTAGGATTGGGGTACAACTCGGTCTGGTTCGGCATTCTTCTCATCCTCCTCATCGAAATGGCCCTCATCACTCCTCCCGTGGGGCTCAATCTCTACGTGGTCCAGGGAGTGCGCAAACGGGGAGCCATGAAGGATCTGGCGGTATGGATCGTGCCCTTCGTGGGAATGATCTTCGTCATGATCGGCATTCTCATCCGTTTCCCCCAGCTGGCTCTCTGCCTCGGAGGGTAGGGTGAACATCCCTTCTCGATATAACGAACGAAAGGATTGAGGGTTAAAAAACCCCGGAGGATTTTCTCCGGGGTTTTTTGAGTTTTACGGATACGGAAGAATTATTTCTTTAACAGCATCAGAGGCAGTACCAGAAGCAGGGCGAGGGGGAAAAATCCCAAACTGCAGCCGCCGCCGCTTCCCCCGCCTGAAGCGCTACCTGTAGGGGAAGGTGTGCCTTCCAATGTCGCATCTCCGTAGAGGAATACATATTCCAGGCTTATCACGCCGGCTTCCCGGTTGGCGTCGTACATGCTCTGATCCGTTATCTGAAGGAAAGCCTCCGTCTCGTTCTCGGCGGATCGCACGAGACGTATTTCTCCCGTGGTGTTCGAGAGGATGTCCGCGTCATTCTCCTCCAGAAGCACCAGCTCGTAGCCCAGGGCCGTGGGAGGCGTGGTGGAGATGTCGTAGGCCATGATCATTACGAAGAAAAGTTCCACCGCATCTCCTTCGGGATCCTGGTAGGTGATGTTTACGGGAATGACGAGGGTTCCTCCTTCCTCCGAGAGAGGTGCGTTTTCCAGCCGGTAGGCATCCGAGGCGTGAATGTTCATTGTCACATCATTCAGATCGACTCCTTGTCCCAGCCTTTCCTCCAGAGCTTTCCGGGCTTCTTCCCGAAGGGTGGTTTCCATTTCCTTGCGGATATCGCTCTCGGGATTTTCTATCGCTTCCTTCAATGCCTGAACCGTTTCATCATCGTTGTTCAGAAGTGGTGTTATCGTGATATCAGGATCCACATCCCCCGATACCGGTTTGGGAGAGATGGTGGGTATGGGTGTTCCCGGTGCAGGTGTGGCGGTAGGAGAGGAAGTCGGTGTGGATGTAGGCGTGGAGGTCGGTGTGGATGTAGTTGTGGGAACGGGAGCCGACGTGGGAGCTGGTGCGGGAGCCGATGTGGGGGAAACCACCGTGTAGGTTCCCGTGGCGGTAGTTTCCGTGTTCGAGGTTATCGTAATATCTTGATTGGCCGGGGTGGTGTACCCGGAAACGTCCTTGAAGCTCACGGTACAGCTTCCCGTTACCACCGTGAGAGTGGCGCCGGAATCGTGCCACGTATTTCCTCCGTCCAGGCCCCATTTGGCCCCCGCGGTAACAGCCGCATCGGGGCTGAGAGTTACCGTGAGGGTTCCCTGATCCACCTCCACCGACCCGATGTCCACATTGGTGCCTCCGGGCTGCGGTCGGGATTCTCCCCGCTGATCCGCCGTAAGGGTGGATGTGGGGTCTCCGGTTCCCAGAGCGGAGCTGTTCTTCGTGGGTTTGCAGGTTTGCGTGATTCCGCCGTTATCCGCCAGATCTCCCAGCAGGGGATCCGTGAAACGATTGCCCGTGCCGGGAAAGGCGGTGCTGTCTCCGCTCTGAATAATGCAGTAGGTGGCGGTGGGGCTTCCGGAAATCTGGGAATCCGATGTTACGGCGGTATTGCCCCACAGGATGGTGTTCGTGAGAGTCAATGTGCCACTCTGGTTGGATATCCCACCGCCCATGCTACCGGCCTGATTCCCTTTAAGAGTGCAGTTTGTGAGAGTCAGGGTTGCGGTTGAGCCGGAATTACGTATCCCCGCGCCGGAAGAACCGGATCGGTTTTCCGCAAAGGTACAGTTCACGATGTTGATGTCACCGAGGGA
This sequence comes from uncultured Aminiphilus sp., assembly GCA_963666395.2. Taxonomy (GTDB): domain Bacteria; phylum Synergistota; class Synergistia; order Synergistales; family Aminiphilaceae; genus DAIPKP01. The sequence continues at coordinate 2,432,795 of CAXXQU010000001.1, read as the reverse complement.
ATTGCTCATACCCCCTCCGACATTGGAATAGTTCTCTGTAAAGGTGCTGTTGGTAAAGGTGGCGTTGGTCAGAGTACTGTTGTACATGCCTCCGCCGGTATTTGCGCCGCGATTGTTTATAAAACTACAGTCCGTGACGGTCATGCTGTCGTTTGTGTCGCTGTAAAGGCCTCCTCCGGCGGCGTCGGCGTCGTTGTCACGTATGGTGCATTTGCTGATGGTGATATTCCTGTTTCCATTGGTGGGGCTCCATATACCCCCGCCGGCCCTATTAACAATTAGAGAGCCGTTGTTCGCCTTTCCTCCGGTGACGGTAAATCCCTCCAGAATCACTCCGGTGGTGATATTTTCTGCAGTTACCACGTGATAGACGTTGTCGTCTCCGGTACCGTTCTGGTATCCCCCGTTGGCGGCGTCGAACTCATCCGGAGTGTCGCTCAGGTTGCCGCTGAGGATGGTGGAATTCGCTGCGGGATCCCGGTCTCCCCAGGCGGGATTTCCCGTATCAGGGAAGCCTCCGTAGAGGTCTACCCCGTCTATGAGAGCAAAGGTGGAAGATAGGGCACCTCCGTTGGCGGCGGGTTTGTAGGTTCCTGCAGCCACCCAGATTTGCGTAACATTGGCATTGGCACTGGCGAGGGCAAGGCCGTCCTGAAGGGTGGTGCAGGCATTTGCCCAGGAGGAGCCGTCCCCGGTTCCTCCTGCGTTCCCGTTGACGTAGACGGTCTGCATTTCCACAGCCCCCATATCGTATCCGGAACCCTGGGGGCGGGCAATGCCCCGCTGGTCCGTGGCAGGAGCTCCCGTAGAAGTTCCCGCATCCAGTGCGGGGCTTCGCCTTTCCAATGCGCAGGTTTGGGTAGGCCCTCCGTTGTCTGCCAGGTTTTTCAGCTTGGGATCCGTGAAAAGGTTTCCCGTACCGGTAAAGGTTCCGGATCCGCCCTGGATAATGCTGTAGGTAACGGCGGGGTTTCCGGAAATCTGGGCGCCTGTGGTGGCGCTATTTCCCCAGAAGATACAGTTTGTGATGTTGGCGTTACTGTTGCTGGAAGTGATAAAGATACCTCCGCCGGTGGATGCGTTATTTTCCGTAAAGGTGGAGTTGATGAGGGTAAGGCTGACTAGGTTGTTTGCTATAGATATACCTCCTCCGCTTCCTCCGTAGTTTTTGAAGAAGGTACAGTTGGTTATGGAGATCGAACTTCCACTGAATTGGGTTATGCCTCCGCCGTAAGAGGTGTTGTTTGAGCAATTTTCCGCAACGGTAGAATTTATAATGGTTGTTGTACCGTCGGTTCCGTTATTGATATGCATTCCCCCCGCATAATATGAAGCGTAGTTTTTCGAGAGAGTGCAGTTTTTGAGAGTAAGCTTGTTGCCGGAGATTTCGTTACGAAGGCCCCCACATCTGGCATCATCGGTGGGGCCGTTGGCGTTTCCTCCGGTGATAACAAGACCGTCCAGAGTAGCGCCATTGGTCGTAGCGTTTATGGTAACCACGTGATAGACGTTATCGGTTCCGGTACCGCCCTGATATCCTCCGTTGGTTACGTCAAAAGTATCATTACCGCTTATATCTCCGGTAAGGACGGTAGGGTTTGTTCTGGGATCCCTATCGTTCATGCTGGGAGTTCCCGTGTTGGAAAAGCCTCCGTAAACCGTAACGCCGTCTTTCAGCGTAAAAGTGGAAGAGCGAGCTGTTGTATCAGTTGTGGGCTTGTAGGTGCCCTGGGCTACCCATATTTCATCTCCCGAGGAGGCGCTATCCATAATGGCTTTCAGATCCGAAGCGGCGTTTGCCCAACTGCTTCCATTTCCGGACCCAGATGTCTTAATATAGTAAGTAGCTCTTCTCGCTTCCGCGCCGGAGGGCAAAAAAAGAGCCGCCCCGAAAAAAAGAAAGAGGGTCGTGCTCATCCACAGGTAGGTTCGTGTTGTCCCTTTTTGGAATGTCTGTTTTCTCATAAAAAAGCCTCCTTTTGAATAATGTTGTATTTTTGTAAAACAATGAATTATTGCAAAAAAGCAATGCTGTGTGTTGTATGAAAAATGGAAAGTGCTTTTATTCGTCACATCGTATACTTCCCTCAAAACATGTCAAGAGCAGGCAGATAGCCTTGGAAAGAGCAAAACCGTTGAGAAGGAAGGACTTCGGACTCAATTGAAAAAGCCCCGACGAGATCTTCTGTCAAGGATTTCTTCGAGGCCTTGTGACGGGATAGCGAAAATGTCATCTCTATATGGGACAGGAAAAATGTCTTTCCCCATGTCAGAATAGTGGAATGAGGAGAGTTATTCCCTTGAGTGTACAGGAAGCCGAAAAAGCGATGGTTATGGAGAAAGCATGAGCAAGACTTACTTTTTGCGGGCGTCGAAGAAGACGTAAGGTGATTTTTTTGATAAGGTGCAGGAAAAAATTGTGAAAGGTGATGGTGGGGCATGGCGTTTCGATTAGGCAGAGGTTCCGGGAAGTCTTCCAAAGGGAGTTTTTTTTGGGGGATGCTCTTCGTCATTCTCGGTATGGTGATCCTTTTCCGAAACGAGGGGCGGGCCGTACGGCGGGATAAGGCTCTTCACGAGGGGGGCGGTATCGTGCGTTCGGTGGATGCGGCTGCCCCGAAGGCCGCCAACGAGGGGAAATTGGTTCACGTAACGGGGAGGGCGAATACCGAAGATATCCTGAAAGACTCTCTTCTTCCGCCCCTTTCGGAGATTTTGAAAATACGCCGTATCGTAAGCATGTATCAATGGAAGGAGGTTCCCCGGGAGGAGACCCGTTCCAAGGCGGATGGAGGAACCGAAAAGGTAACCGTGTACGGCTATGAGAGGACGTGGTCCGAAGAACTTCTGGATTCCGCATCCTTCGTGTATTCCCGTGATCATGCGAATCCTCCCGCCTTTCCTCTGGATTCCCGGGAGGAAGTGGCGGAGCATATCCTGGTGGGGTCCTTTATTCTTCCACCGTTTCTGGTGCGAAAAATAGGAGGTTTCGTCCCTTTTGAGATTGCCGAAAACGTTACCCTGCCCGAATCCTTCCTGGAGAGTGTCCTGCCCTATGAAGGGGGATTGTATATAGGGGGGGCTCGAAATGTTGCCGAATCGCTTTCCTCCGATGCGGCGTTGCCCGAGGTGGATCCGAGGGTTCCGGAGATAGGGGATATTCGAGTGCGGTTTGAGGTCGTTCCCTCTTCGGACGTGAGCATCATTGCCATGCAATCCGGCGAAAGCTTTGCTCCCTATGTTACCCGGGGGGGCGGTTCCATCGGAATGTTGCGCCGGGGCGTGATTTCCGCCGAAGATATGATGGAAAGGGCTCGGCAGGAAAATACGGCCCTTACATGGGTTTTGAGAGTGGTGGGTTTCCTTTGTATTTTCGCGGCGTGCAAAGTCCTTTTCCGTCCTCTTGGAGCTCTGGGCGGTATGGTACCCCTTGTGGGGGTTTTTGTCCAAAAGGGGGCCGGTATGGCGGCTTTGCTGGCTTCTCTCGTGATAGGACTGCTCACGGTAGCCCTTGCCTGGCTCTGGTATCGTCCGCTCCTGGGGGTAGGGTTGATGCTGCTCGCCTTTCTCGTAGGGTTGGGGGCGTGTCGAAAGGGGCATCCTTTAACAAAGGTATAGGTGCATGTGGTATGTGTACATACGTATATAAAAGGAAACGCTTCCCGGAATGTTGTTTCCGGGAAGCGTTTCCTTTCTTTATGATGCTGATGCATATTTCATGCGTACTGTTTGACGAACTCGATAATTTTTTCTCTCAGAGCTTCCCGGACTACCCGGGTTCGGGCGAGGCGTTCCTCTTCGGTTCCCGTAAAGGTGCCCGGATCGTCCATGGACCAGTGATATCGGGTTTCCGCCTCGGGAAAGACGGGACAGGTCGCGGCTTGTCCTTCATCGCACACGGTAACGACGTATTCGAAGCCGTCCTCTTTCTGAAGCAGCTCCTCCACGCTTTTTACCCGGTTTTTCGAGATGTCGATACCGATCTCTCGCATTACCGCCACAGCGTAGGGGTTCAATGCCTCTCCTGCGGTGATTCCCGCACTGTACACCTCAAAGGTGTCCTCCGCGATGGATCTGAGTATTCCCTCCGCCATCTGACTTCGGGCGGTGTTTTGCACGCAAATGAACAGAACCCTCTCTTTCATGTACACGCGTTCCTCCTTCGGAATGCAGATTCTCTGAGGTCATTATAGCGAATCTTTTCCTTTTGAGGCGTGTCGTACCAGTAGAATACGATATTCACAAAGTTCTTGAAATACCTTCGTCTACATGGCTCTCCCATCGAAAACCCGGGGAGTTTTTTTCATGCTTCGCTCCAGAGATCCGTGAGGCACCAGATCGATGGCGGGAGAGATGGAAAGAAAGGTTTTCAGATGCCGCCGGAGTTCCTGCTCCGGGGAAGCTCCTTCCGCTTGGGGAGCCAGTTCCGCCTGAAGAATCATGTAGTCCCGGCCGTTTCGGGTTTCCAGGAGAATTCGAAATTCGCTTCCCATGCCCGGAACCGAGGCGAGCACCTTTTCCACGGCACCGGGAAAAACGTTCACTCCCCGGAAGGTGATCATGTCGTCCACTCTGCCGGCAATGCGGGAAATTCGGGGAAAGGGAGAACCGCAGGGGCAGGGTTCTGGAATCAGCCGGGCGAGATCCCCCGTGCGGTATCGGATGAGGGGCAGGGCTTCCTTGCAGAGGGTGGTGATGACCACTTCCCCAAGCTCTCCCGGAGCTGCGGGTTTGCCCGTTTCCGTGCGGATAATTTCGAAGTGGAAAAGGTCGTTCCAGTAATGAAGTCCCTCCTGAAGGGAGCACTCGATGGCGATGCCGGGGCCGTAGGTTTCGGTCATGCCGTAGATGTCGTAGGTGGGAGCTCCGAGATGGTTTTCGATAATCCGCCGTCGTTGTTCTCCCCACTGTTCCGCTCCCAGGATGGCTCCCTGGAGGTGTAGGGGTTTTTCTTCCTTCTCAAGGGTTTCTCCCAGGAGAAGGGCGAAAGAAGCGGTGCCGATCACCACGTCGGGTTTCATGCGTCGGATAATGCGAAATTGAGCCTCCAGGGGGATGGGGCCCGTGGGAACCGCACAGGCTCCGATGGATTCCACTCCCGCCTGAAACCCTACTCCTGCAGTCCAGAGGCCGTATCCAGGAGTGATGAGTACCCGATTATTCGGCTGTACTCCCGCCATGCGGAGGGATCGGGCCATAATGCGGGTAAAGGTGGCCACGTCCTCTGCGGAATAGGGTACGATCACGGGATCTCCCGTGGTTCCGGAAGTGCTGTGAATGCGTACCACCTCTTCCGGAGAAATGCAGCAGAGTTCGAAGGGGTTTTCTCTACGCAGGAAACTCTTGGTCATGAAGGGAAGTTTTTCCAGATCCTCGATGGATCGGATTTCCTCTCCCGAAGAGATATCGAGGTGGGAGCGGAACCGGGGGTTTGTAAGAGCCCGGTTCACGGCTCCCTGAATGCGCCGAAGGGTAATGGAAGAAAGAAGCTCCTGGGATTTCTCGGTTACGGCCTGGTGCGTTTTCATATCTCGTCTCCTCCTCAACTTTTTCTCGTCTGATTTCGATCTCGCCTGTGCTGGTTTCGAAAAGAGCACGTTCCGTTTCGGGTTTCCTGCAACAGAGTTCTTCCGTTCACCTCCCCGGGCATTATTCGGACAATACAAAACGGCGAAGGTCCCTGTTCGATTTCGGGTCCTTCGCCGTAGTTTTCTCATACGGAATGTGTATAACGACACAAAAAGGACCCCGGAAGAAAAATTTCTCTCCACCGGGGTCCTGGTTCGTTCAACTCGTTACGGAACCACAGAAAACCTCACCGGTGGAGACGGGGCCACCACCAGCAAAGTTGCGTATTGCAAATGAAAAATTGTGAGCAAAACCACCTTTTTTTCACGAGGCTCTCCTTTTACTTTACGAGGTTCCGCGAAAGCATAAAACTTGAGGGAGAGGATACTCCCCCGAAAAGGGTTTGTCAAGGCATACTCCGAAGTTATTGACTCGCATATTGAGCTTTTCAAGTTCTCCAAACCCTCGACGTTTTTCCTCTCTTCATTCTACTTTATGGTGGAACTGAAAGAGTTTTCAGTGCGCTTCCTGAAATATTCTAACTACCGTTACTCCTCTTTCGAGTGTCGGTTGTTTGACATGGCGCACAAGGGTGACGGTGAAGAATTCCGTTCGATTTCGGGTCCTTGACCGTATTTTTTGCATTGTAAAGTCTTCTCTTGAAAAAAGATTATATGTGAGTTATATTAAGATTGTTTGGCGGAATTGAGATATTTTTAAAGAGAGAGAAGGGAGGCTTGAAGAAGAGCGGAAAGGAGCGAATCCTCTCGCAAAGGCATGGATTTCAGGAATTTTTCAGCCCGAGAAGAGGAGCATGGAGATCTGTAGCTTATAAAACTATTCGATTAAGTACAGTGGCGGAAGAAATGCATGGGAGGTATGTTTTGATGTCTTATGGAAAAATGGCCGTTTTGGCGTTGGTTTGCGTATCGGTGTTGTTCGGCTTGCATTGTGGAGAGGTGCATGCTTGTACCGGTCTCAAACTGATCACGGAGGACGGGGCTGCGGTTTATGGCCGGACTTTGGAATGGGGAAGCTTCGCCCTGAACTCCGAAGTGGTTATCGTACCTCGTAAATATGATTTTGTGGGACTGACCCCCGATGGCAAGAATGGCAAAAAATGGCAAGGTAAATATGGTTTCGTGGGAATCAATATGCTGGGAAACGATACCTTCATTGCGGATGGCATGAACGAAAAGGGACTCACCACAGGATTGTTCTATCATCCTGGATATTCCGAATACATGGAGTATGATCCCTCTCAAGCAAACAATACGATAACGGGGGCCGACGTCACATCGTATATTCTTTCTCAATTTACTACAATTGATGAGGTCAAGGAAGCTCTGGAATCCGTGAGAGTCGTTGCATATAGAGAAAAAACCACGGGAGTTCTTGTGGAAGCCCATTGGATGGTGATGGAACCTTCGGGGAAATCAATCGTCATCGAATATGCGAAGGGGGAATTGCGCATATTCGATAGCCCTCTTGGCATCATAACGAATGCTCCTACTTACGATTGGCATATGACGAACTTGAGAAATTATGTGAACCTCTCCCCGGTGGCGATTCCAAATAAAAAGATTGAGGACCTAGATTTTACTCCTCTCGGCGGGGGGAGCGGCATGATCGGTCTTCCCGGAGATTTTACGCCTCCTTCCCGTTTTGTCCGCGTTGCGGCTTGGTCGCAAACGCACCGTCCCTTGAAAGACTCCGGAGAAGCGATGTATGAGTTGTTCCGGATCTTGGATAATTTCAACGTCCCTCTTGGCTCTGCGGAGAGTGCTGGTTCCGAAACGATGGAGGGAAAGCGAAGCGCCACGATTTGGACTACCTGTTGGGATACGTCGGAAAAGAATCTTTACTATCATACCCAGGATAACCGACGGGTTCGGGAAGTTCAATTGAGCAAAGTGGATTTCTCTAAACCGAAAGTAGTCCATATACCCCTGGATGAAAAGAAAGAGCAAGACATCAATGATGTTACGCCCGTCGATTAACGAGAGGCCCTATGGGATCCTGGCATACACGTAAATAGGTACTTTTTTCCGTACCGATCTTTTATGGAAAAGGCAGCGACCATGGCATAGAGGGTTGCTGCCTTTTTCCTTGAAATGGGCTTGACAGAAAAACGCGGTAGCACAAATTGAAAAAACGTGTTACCATCGGTTTGGTTTTCGGAAATCAAGTCTTTTGTAAGGAGTGGTTCCATGTTTTTCGGTAAATTCGGTAAAAAAGCGGGCTTTTCTCTCGTAGGCATTATTCTTTTCCTGGCTTCCTCCTGCTGGGGAGCCGAGGTTACCGTAACGGATTGTCTCGATCGATCCGTAACGGTTCCCGCTCCCCTGGAGCATGTCATTATTTCCGGCTCCGGAGGGTTGCGTCTTCTTACGTATCTTCAGGCGTTGGATCGTGTGGTGGGGGTGGATTCCGCGGAAAAAACCGTTTCCTTTATCGATGCCAGGCCCTACATTCTCGCCCATCCGGAGCTTCGGGAACTCCCACTTTTCGGAGAGTTCCGGGGGAGGGACAACCCCGAACTTATCGCGGGGCTTTCTCCCTTGCCCCAGGTGATCTTCAAGGTTTCTCCTCTCTCGGGACCTTCTCCGGACGATCTTACCGCCAAGACGGGTATTCCCGTGGTGGGGCTGGATTACGGCAATCTTACGGATGAAAAGGAAAAGCTCTATACCACTCTCCGGACTCTGGGCTCCCTTTTGGGCAAAAAAGAGCGGGCGGAAGAGGTGGTGGCCTTTTTCGAACATCATATGGCGGAGCTTGCCCGGCGAAGCGCGGGACTTCCCGAAGCGCAGCGTCCTACCTGCTACGTGGGAGGAGTGGCTCATCGGGGGCCCCACGGCCTTACCTCCACGGAACCCGGCTATCCCCCTTTCTTTTATACCGGAGCTCGGAATATTGCGGCGGATCTCGCCACGGGAAAATCGGAAAATATCCATCTCTCCAAGGAAAAAATCCTGGAATGGGATCCCGAGGTGATTTTCGTGGATCTATCGACTCTTTCGGGAGGAGAAGAGGCGAACGCCTTTTTCCAACTTCGTAACGATCCGGTTTTTCAGGCCCTCCGAGCGGTACGGGAAAAATCCCTTTACGGAGTGCTTCCCTACAATTGGTACAATACCAATTTCGGTTCCGTTCTTGCGGACGGCTATTTCGTGGGAAAGGTACTTTATCCCGAGCAGTTCGCCGACGTGGATCCCGCAGCAATGGCAGATGAAATCTACACCTTCCTCGTGGGGAAGCCCGTTTTTGCACCCATGAAGAATTCCTTCGAGGGTATGGTTTTCGAGCGGCTTTCCCTGGAGGAGTAGTCGGTGCATCTGGAAGGATATTCTCTTTCTCCGGAATATGAAAGACATCTTTGGAAAAAGAGATTTTCCCTGATACTTCTTTGCGGAGCAAGCCTGATCGTTCTGATTTTTTCCATCGCCACCGGAGCGGTTTCCATTCCTCCTCTGGAGGTTGTCAAAGCCCTTGCGGGTAAAGGGGAGCCCCGGTGGAGCATCATCGTCTGGAACATCCGGCTTCCCCAGACTCTGGCGGCCTTTCTGGCGGGAGCCGGACTCTCTCTGGCGGGAGCGGTGATGCAATCGGTATTGCGGAATCCCCTGGGCTCTCCCTTCACCCTGGGAATTTCCAACGCCGCCGCTTTCGGAGCCGCCTTTTCCATTATCATTCTTGGTTCCGGAAGCATGCAGAGCAGCGCCGCCGATGCGGTAACCATTACATCTCCCTTTCTCACCACCGGAGTGGCCTTTGCGGCCTCCCTGGGATGCATGGTGGTGGTGCTCGCGGTGGCTTCCGCCAGCCGGGGAACCCCGGAGGCCATGATTCTCGCGGGGGTTGCCCTGAGTTCCCTCTTTACTGCGGGTACCATGTTTCTTCAGTATTTTGCCCGGGACGATCAGCTTGCGGCGGCGGTTTTCTGGTCCTTCGGTGATGTGGGCCGGGCGACCTGGAGGGATATTCCTCTTATGGGGGGCCTTCTTGTGGGAGCTTTCGCGTTCTTTTTCTTTCGCCGCTTCGATCTGAACGCCCTGGACTGCGGGGACGAGGCCGCCCTGGGATTGGGGGTTTCCGCTTCCAGGATACGCCTGGAAGCCATGGTAATTACCTCCCTCCTTTCGGCGGTTACCGTGGCCCTGCTGGGGGTTATCGGTTTCGTGGGGCTCGTGTGCCCTCACATGCTGCGCCGTTTTCTGGGGTCGGATCACCGATTTCTCCTTCCGGGCTCCGTGCTTCTGGGGGGAATGCTTCTTATGGGGGCGGACGTAGGGACACGGCTGATTTTCGCTCCCCGGGTTCTTCCGGTTTCGGTTTTTACCGCTTTTCTCGGGGCTCCGGTTTTTCTGGCTCTCATTATTCGGAGGCGACGCCTATGATTTTATCGGTTCAGGGAATTTCCTTCTCCTATCGGGGAGTTCCCATTCTGGAAAACGTGGAGTTTTCTCTTGCCCAGGGGGAAATGGTGGCCCTCATGGGTCCCAACGGTACGGGAAAAACCACCCTTCTCCGAGCCCTCAACGGCATTCTCCGTCCTCGGGGAGGAGCGGTGTTGCTGGAATCCAAGGATGCCTCCCGCTGTTCTCCCCGGGAGCGGGCGAAATTTTTCGGCTACGTTCCCCAACGGGGAGAGCCCGTGCGGCTTACGGTGTTCGATGCGGTGCTTCTGGGACGGCGCCCCCATCTGGGATGGAGGGTGGAGCACGAGGATCTCCATAAGGTGGAATCCGCCCTGGAATCCCTTGGGCTGGAGAAGTTTTCCCTCCGCTATCTCGATGAACTCAGCGGAGGGGAGTTTCAGAAGGTTCTCCTGGCCCGGGCTCTGGTGCAGGAACCCAAGGTGTTGCTTCTGGACGAGCCTACCAGCAGTCTGGATTTGAAAAATCAGCTCTCCATGCTGGAGCTTCTGAAAAAAATCGTTCGAGAGCACCAGGTAGCGGCCCTTTTGAGTCTTCACGACATCAATACGGCCCTCCGCTTTGCGGACCGGCTTCTCTTTCTCAAGGACGGGGTTATTCAGGGAGCCTGGGCTCCTTCGGAGGTGCCCGAGGATCTTGTCAACAGGGTGTACGGAGTTCCGGTAAACCTCATTTCTCATCGGGGAATTCCCCTGGCGGTGCCCTGCTGAAAAGCCCGGAGCATGCTTTAATTTTAAAAATTTATTGAAAGAGCATTGAAGGCCCCCAAAACGGGGGCCTTCAATGCTCTTTCAAGGGAAGTGTCTTTTCAGTATTGAAAGGTCTTGACTTTGCCATAGTGTTAAGGTTTATACTGCCAAAAGGTATTCTTTATGAAAAAACGAGGGGGAGATATGGAGAATTCCGATGGACACTTTCGAAGGAAAGAGGCTTTGCTCTTGTGCCTCTTTGCCTGTAAACGGAAGAGCGGGGTAACGGTTTATGGTGAGGATTGCGAAAGAAGGATGAGTATGAGAAGAACCGAATTGCTAGGTATTCTCGGATGTTTCGGCAGAAGCGGAAATATTTCCGAATTGCGTCGAAGATGGCTGTTCTTGGGAATGATGGTTTTTCTGTTTTTGATCCCTTTATCGGCCATGGCGGCGGAGGATCATATACAGCCTCTCGGTTCGGGGTACGAAAACGTGATCGTTCCGAAGTACCGGGGATGGATTTCCTTTATGGATACCGACTATGGTCTCAAGAGCTTCCGGGGACAGTCGGACACTCTGGAAACGGATCTCTCCAAGTATTATGGCGTGGATATGAAGGTTTCCACCGCGGGAGATCTTGGAGTGAGCGGTACCGATGACAGCAAAGTCTTTTCCCAAACCCAGTCCTTCGGTGTGGTTCCCCAGACCCGGATTCTGGATCAGGATTTTATGGGGATGAGCACCTTTAACAACGTTCCCACGGGAGTTCTCTGCACCTCCTATCTGACGAAGCTGGACGACGACGGAGACGAAACGGAATTCTGGATGGAGCTTACCGGGCGTTCCGAGACCACCGGAGCGGTGGGGCGGATCGGCCGGGTTAAGATCAGCGACATTTATCGGCCCTACTTCAAATACAAGTTCAATGCGGACCTGGAGCATAAGGACGCCCCCGCTCTCGATAGGAACGTGGCTCACGATATGGTGGCCTGGGATTGGAACCAGGACGGCTATACGGACTGGGTGGTGAGCTATCTCACAAACCCCAAGGGGAAGGACAGCTGGGAGAACATGAAAATCGCCTTTCTCTTCGTGGACGGGCGCTCCCTCTACGAGGCCTGCTGCGGCATCGGTACCGTCCGGGTTTGGGAGAACGAGGATTATTTTCTCGAATTCACCACGGGAGGCGACGTGATCGGCGGACTGACCTACGCCAAGCCGCCGAACAGCATCCGTACCGCCCTGGGAGATATGGACGGGGACGGCAACCCCGAAGTGGCAGTCTACTATACCAAGGTACAGGGGTCCGATACCAAAGAGAATGACGATCACTACGATCACTTGAAGGTTATAAACATATCCTACAATGGCAGTGACACCCCCGAATGGTCCTGGTTCTACGAGGATGATTCGGACGTGGGTATGTGGAGCCGGCAGTACGACAGCCTTACCGTAACCCTGGGTGACCTTGATGGGGATGGTTTCGACGAAATGGTTACGCTCCATAGCCGGTCCCAAACGTTGTATCTTCACGTCTTTAAAGTGGTGGATGGAAAGGTAGAAATTATCGTGAATGAGGAGGTGGGAACCACCTCGGAATTGGCTGGCAAGTCCACTCCTGCCGTGGAGGCCTCCATTGCCGATTTCGACGGGGACGGATTCAACGAACTGGTTTACGTCCATACCGAATCGGATCACGCCACCAGGCTTTGTATCAAGATTCAGAAATGGTCCGTGGTGGATGGAGCGGTGGCGCTTTCCGGAGGAGGAACGCAATACAGTTACAAGCTGACCGATCTGGACGACGACTGGCGCATGGACAGCGATCACGCCCGCTTTTCTCTGGCCACGGGAATGTTCACCTATCCCGAAACGGAGGTTCTTTCCGATCAGATCGGCCTTGTCACTACCCTCGACGGATCTTCCGGCAAAAATGGTCTGGGATGGGGTTTCTTCACCTGGAATGCCTCTTCGGGGCTGAAACTGGTCGCCAAAGGAACCAAGGCGGATGCCCAGCTGGGCTGCAACGTGGTGCCCTTTATGGCCCCTTCGGACCTGGACGACGACAGCATGGTTCTCGGAGAGCCCACGGGTTTTACCGTTTACGACAATATCGAGCCGGTGTTCATTATCCAGGCTCCCCCTCGTCACTGGGATTCGGTGACGGTGGGAGGAGAGGCGAAGATTATGGATGCCTTCGCGGTTCTCAACGGCTATTCCACCGCTCTGACCGGCAAGACCACCGACGCCCAGGGAGAAAGCACTACCAAGACAAGTTCCGGGAACTGGGGCGCCTCGGCGGGGGTTACCGTGTCGAAGGTCCATCATGGCAAGGATAACACGCCGATTCTCACCACAGGGCTGAAATATGCGGGAACTGCAGCCTCGAAGAATACCAATAGCGAAACGGTTACCACCAGCGTAAGCCTTTCCGCTACGGCCCAGTACGACGACCAGATTTACTATCGGGCGAATACTCACGACGTGTGGCGCTATCCCGTGCTTGCTCCCGCATCCCAGGCTTTCGTGACGGACGGAGATACCACCTATCGTAAATACGTGCAGTTCATCGTTCCCCAGGTAATCGAATCGAGTTTCGTTCCCACCGCGGGCAAGGAAGTGGACTGGTACGAACCCTGGCACAATGGGTTGAACCTTTTCTCCTATCCCCGGAATCTGGAGCAGACCCGGGACTTCCCTCAGGGAGCGTCCAGCAAACCCGACGACGATTTCTGGAAGGATATCAACGGCCTGGTTTTCGCGAAAAGCACGGGGCAGATTATGGGGAACGTGGACAGTACCCAGGCGAACTTCACCGTGGAGATCAAAGAACATGAGGAAGATCTTAAGTCTATCAAAAATACCATCTCCGCCTACGCGAACCTTAATTTCCCCTCCCGAGGCAAATTCATTTCGGTGACGGGTAACTTCAGCCTGAACGGTGATTACTCCTACGGAACGGATACCATCACCACCTCGGATAAAAGCCAGCTCGGGGGCATTACCGTATCCTGGCCCGGTGTATCGAGCTATGTAAGCCCTTCGGGGGCGACTCCCTCGGATCAGCAGTTTACCGTGGATGCCGCCATCTACACCAGCGATGCCGGAGTGGTTTCCTTCGCCTACGCCGTGTCGAGCCTCTACAAAAAGTATTCCGCTCTTTGGGGTGACACGTCTCCCTACAACACTACCGCGGACCCTGCCCTCAACCTTCCCCGCCAGTGGGTCATCAACGGAGGCAAGTGGCAGGCGAACCCCTATTCCGGTGACGCGAGCCGCCTTCGGGGACTCCTTTTCCAAGAAGCCTCCCTGGTAGCTTCCGGCGGGGTTTATGGAGATGCGTTACCTATGAACACCGAGGTGCACGCCACGTTGCGGGTTTACAACTACAGTTTTGTCGCCACCGGGGCGGTGGCGGTGGAACTTCGCTTCCAGCCCATTACATCCACCCACGAGGATCCGGATATTTCCAAGGCCTCTCTGCTGGGTTCCACCACCATTGCCTCCATTCCGGGGCGTGACAGCGGGACCAGCAACAACTGGGAGGATTTCGGCATCGTCTTCACCACCCACAGTACCCAGACCATGGGATACCTCCACGTAAAGCTTTCCACTGAGGGGGGCAATCTTCAGACCAATAACGATGTCGGACAGATTCTTGTGGGGATCTATGATCCAGCCCAGAGTGCCTTTGGAACCGTCCAGGCGATTTCCACGGAAGAAGGATCACGTTTCCTGGAGGCGGCCTCTTCGGGAAAGAGTCTCTCGCTCGTGGAGAATTCCCTGTCCGTGAGGCCCCTGAACGAGGACGGTACTTTGGGAGAGGAGACGAATTCCCTCGATCCGGGGCAGGCTGCGGTGGTGCAGGCCACGGTTCTGTTCACCGATGCGAAGGGCACGGAAAAGACTTCCCTTCTCAATACCTCCGTGTATCTGCGCAACGATAAGGGAATTCTGAGTCATAGAGTTCTTCCATTGCTGGAAAACGGCGTGGATTGCCCTGTCCGGATGCTGTACACCGCTCCGGATACCGATCAGGTCGTACCCCTTCGGATGATTGTCACCGCTTCTCTTCTGCCGGCCGCGGAGGATGAGAACCCCGAAGAACGTACCATTGCGAGAACCCTTACCATCGGCAATCCCGCTTCCGGAGGCGGAACCGGGGGTTGTACCTTCGGATTTTCTCCGGGAGCCATTCTTTTTGCATTGCCTCTGCTGTGGGTTTTGAAAAAGCGCTGAATTCGAAAGAGAGCACTGCCGAAAATCCGGGAATTTTAGGACTTTCTTTGAATGTCGAAGTTTTTTCTTCCGTCCTTCGGGGGGTATACTATGCCTTTGTTCGTATACTCTCCGGAGGGAGTGGTTTGGATTGCAAAGTTCCTGGCTGATTTTTTCCGTTTTCGGCGTCGTCTATCTCGGTATGATTCTGGGGCGCTTTCCCCGGCTCGCTCTGGATCGTACGGGAATCGTTCTTCTCGGGGCCATCGCCCTGGTGGCCACGGGAAAGGTTTCCTTGAAGACAGGAGAGTCGGGAATCGATGTTCCCACTCTCCTGCTGCTTTTCGGTTTCATGATTATTTCCGCCCAGTTTCGCCTGGGAGGTTTCTACTCCGAAGTTTCCCGGCGTGTGGCGGAGCTTCCCTTGTCCCCGAAATTGCTCCTGGGAGCGGTGATTTGCACGGTGGGACTTCTCTCGGCATTGCTTACCAACGATATCGTGTGCCTCGCCATGACCCCCGTTCTGGGATGGGGATGCCTACGGCGGGGATATTATCCCCTTCCCTTTCTGCTCGCCCTGGCTTGTGCCGCCAACATCGGTTCCGCCCTCACCCTTATCGGCAATCCCCAGAACATGCTTATCGGAGAGTATCTTTCTCTCTCCTTCGGGCACTATCTTCTTTCGGCGGTTCTTCCGGTGGGGCTTTCTCTGATCTTTCTCTGGGGTATTCTGCTTCTGCTCTTTCGGGGACAGTGGCATAAGGAAATGCGGGGAATTCCTCCGGAGGAGCATCCCTTCGACGGATGGCAGACCCTCAAGGGGTGCCTGGTGCTGACGGCGGTGGTGGGGCTCTTTCTCTTTTCCGATCTCCCCCGGAATCTCGTCGCCCTGGGAGGGGCGGGGGTACTTCTTCTCAGTCGGAAAATGGCTTCCCGGCGTACTTTGGAGCTGGTGGACTGGCATCTGCTGGTCCTCTTTTTCGGGCTCTTCGTGGTGAACCGAGGTTTCGAGATTGCCGGGGGGCTGGAGATGCTGCAAAACCTTCTCGTATCCTCCGGCGTATCTCTGGCCTCCCCTCCGTGGCTTTACGGCATTACCACGGGGCTTTCCAATCTCGTCTCCAACGTTCCCGGAGTGATGCTCCTGCTGCCCCTGGTGCGGGACATTCCCGGAGCGGGGGAGATGCTGGCTCTCTCCAGCACCTTTGCGGGAAATCTGCTCATCGTGGGGAGTATCGCCAACATCATCGTGGCGGGAGAGGCGGAGCGGCTGGGAATTCCTTTTACCTGGCAAGTTCACGCGAGGGTGGGATTTCCCGTTACCCTTGCCAGCCTCGGAGCGGGGTTGTTCTGCACGTATCTTTTCTGAAGAAACACAACGGTTTTTTGCCGCATGAGTTCGTTGCATGGAAGCGGAACGCTTCCGCCACGTGTGGAGCGGAGGGGATATATAAAACGGGGCTCCCATGAAATATCCGGCGATATATGGCTTGTAACGGCCCTTTTCTCGGGTGGGATACGACGAAAAGAAGGCTTCTTTTTTCAAGGAAGCCTTCTTTTCGCGTGTTTCATGTCTTCGCGAAAGCCCGGGGCTTTACACTTCTTAAAACTTTTTGACCCCCCTTTTACGGGTTTCGTTCTATACTAGCCACCGTAAAGAGAACAAGTTTTGCAGCCTGCAAGGAGGCTTTTCTATGAAAAAAATGTGCTGTCTTCTCGTTATGGGAGTGCTCTTTCTTCCCTCCCTCGCTTCCGCTCTGGAGATTCGGGAGGGCCAGGTGCTTTCTCTCGAAGAATGTCTCGAAATCGCCCGGGAAAAGCATCCGGATTTGAAAGGAGCGGAAGCTTCGGTGGAAATAAGCCGGGGCGGCGTGGATCAGGCGAAGGTTTCCCAATCTCCCGGCCTGGATTTTTCGAGCAGTTACCAGAGGAAAGATGTCGGAAGCGATGGCTACGACAGTTATTCCAGCGGCGTTACGGTCTCCCAGCTTCTCACGGACTGGGGAAAGACGAAAAGCGAGGTGGCGGTGGCGGAACTTGGTCTGAAGGCTTCGGAATACGATTACGACGACGTGCTGCAAATCCTGTATTTCGACGTAAAGGAGGCCTATTTCACGCTTCTTCGGGCCCGCAAGGAAGAGGCTGTAGCTCGGGAGGCGGTGCGGGCCTACGAGCATCACCTGGAACAGGCCCGGGGATTCTTCGAGGTGGGGCGGGTTTCGAAGATCGACGTTACCACCGCCGAGGTGGACCTCAGCAAGGCCCGGTTGGAGCTTATCAAGGCGAAAACCTCCGTGGAAACTGCCTGGGCCGCCCTCTCCAACGCTTTGGGATATCCCGAGGCACCTTCCTACGAAATTCGGGATATGCTCTCCTGGGAGAAGGTGTCCGTAACCCGGCAGGAGGCTCTGCAAAGCGCGGTTATGACCCGCCCGGACTTGCGGGCTCTGGAGGTGAAGAGGAGCCGGGCGGAGGAATCCGTGACTCTCGCCAAAAAGACCAGTTCTCCCAGCCTTTCCGTCAAGGGAGGGTATTCCTGGGGAGATAAGGACTTTACCGGTGACGGAGAGGCTTATCTCGGAATTTCCCTGGAGTTTCCCCTCTACGACGGAGGATTGACCGAGGCCAAGGTTCGGCAGGCCCGGGGGGAGCTCGAAAAATCCCGGGCGAATCTCGAAGGCCTGCGGCAGGACGTGGTTCTGGAGGTGGAGCAGGCCTATTCGGAGCTCCGAAATTCCGAAGAGGCCATTGGGGCCGCGGAAAAAATCGTGGAACAGGCGAAGGAAAACCTGGATCTGGCAAACGGGCGCTACGAGGTGGGGGTCGGTTCCCCCGTGGAGGTTACGGACGCCACGGAAAACTACATGGATGCCCAGAAGGATTACTACGGCTCTCTCTACGATTATCGTCTGGCTCTGGCGGCCCTGGAGAAAGCCATAGGGGGTGCTTTGCAATGAAAAAAATGCTGTGGCTGCTTCTTTTTCTTGCGGCAGGCATAGGGGGATTCTGGTTTCTTCAGGGAAAGAAGAACGATGTTCTGGTGGTGGATACCACTGCCGTGCGTCGAGGGAATCTGGTAAAGGCGGTATCCTCCACGGGAACCTTGGAAGCGGTGAATACCGTGAACGTGGGGGCCCAGGTGTCGGGAACCCTCAACGTCATCTACGTGGATTACAATTCGGTGGTGAAAAAGGGAGATCTTCTGGCGGAGATCGACCCCTCCCTGCTGCGGGCCAAGGTGGAACAGGCTCGGGCAAACGTACTCGCCGCCCGGGCGAAGGTGCAGGAAGCCCAGGCGGATGTGCGGAATGCCAAAAAAACGAGGGATCGGGACAAGGAACTTTTCGGACGGAACCTCATCGCGGAAAGCGAGCTAGACTCTTCCCAGAGGGATTACGAAACCAGCCTCGCTCAGGTGAACTCCGCCAGGGCGAGCCTTGCTCAGGCGGAAGCAGCCTTCCAGTACGAGGAAACCAATCTCGGCTATACCAAGATAACCTCCCCCATCAACGGGGTGATAACGGACCGGGCGGTGGATGAGGGACAGACGGTGAACTCCAGCCAGACCGCTCCGGATCTTTTCACCATCGCCGAAGACCTCACGAAGATGCAGGTGGCCACCGAGGTGGACGAGGCGGATATCGGTCAGGTCAAGCCGGGGCAGGTGGTGGAATTTACCGTGGATGCCTATCCGGAACTCGCCTTCGAAGGCAAGGTGGACGAAATCCGATTGGCTCCCAACACCTCGGATAATGTGGTGAGTTATACGGTGATCGTGCAGGTGGGGAATCCGGAACTCAAGCTCATGCCGGGCATGACCGCCAACGTTTCCATCATTTCCGACAAGCGAGAGGGAGTGCTCAAGGTGGCATCTTCGGCACTCAGGTTTTCTCCCTCCCCGGAGACCATGAACCTTCCCGAAAATTCGGGGGTTGCCGAGGGTTCCCCCGCTCCCGGAAAAGGAGGGGGAAAGGCCCGTTCCGACAACGCCGGAAGCGCCTCCGGGAAAGCCACTCTTTGGACCTACGAAGATTCCGAACTTCGCCCGATTGCCGTAGCCCTGGGGATTTCCGACGGCATGTACACCGAAATTTCCGGAGAACTCCGGGAGGGAATGGAAGTGGTGACTGCCATCACCGGAGGAGGGGAATCCGGCAAGGGAGGTGCTTTCTTTGGCTTTGGTCGTCGTCGATGAGGTTCACAAGACCTATATTTTAGGGGATGTGGAGGTGCACGCTCTCCAGGGGGTTTCCTTCTCCATCCGGGAGGGAGAGTTCGTCTCCATCATGGGAGCCTCGGGGTCCGGCAAGTCCACCCTCATGAACATCCTGGGATGCCTGGATATTCCCAGCCGGGGAACGTACCTTCTGGGAGGCCGGGATGTGAGTTCCCTGAAATCCGATGTTCTGGCGGATATTCGGAGGGATACCATCGGTTTCGTCTTTCAGGGGTTCAACCTCATTCCCAAAATGACCGCCCTGGAAAACGTGGAGCTTCCCATGCTCTACAAGGGCATCAAAACCAGGGAGAGGGTAGAGCGGGCTCTCAAAGCCCTGGAAGCGGTGGAACTGGATGACCGGGGAGGGCATCAGCCCCATCAGCTTTCAGGGGGGCAGCAGCAGCGGGTGGCCATCGCCCGGGCTCTCGCCAATGACGCTCCCCTTATTCTAGCGGACGAACCCACGGGCAACCTCGACAGCCATACCAGCGAAGAGGTGATGAAACTTTTCGTCCGATTGAACGAAGAGACAGGAAAAACCGTGGTTCAGGTAACCCACGAACCGGATATGGCTCGGTTCGGCAAACGGATTCTGACCTTTAAGGACGGGAAAATGCTTCGGGACGAGGAGGTGAACCCTTCATGATGAGCCTCGGAGAAACCGCAAAAATATCCTTCCGGGCACTGAGGGCCAATAAAACCCGATCCGCCCTCACCATGCTGGGTATCGTCATCGGAGTTACTGCGGTGATCGTCATGTTCGCCGTGGGTAACGGGGCGAATAGGCAGATCAGCGAACAGTTCGCCAGTCTGGGAAGCAACATCCTCATGGTGCGCCCCGGAGCCGATCGGGGGCCCGGAGGAGGGGCGAGAAGCGAAGTGAACACTCTGGTGGTGGATGATGCCTATGCCATTGCCGAACACTGCAGTGCCGTGGCCTACGCCGCTCCGGTGTACGGCGGAAGCGCTCAGATTATTTACGGAAACGCCAACTATCCCGCCAACGTTACCGGTACCACTCTGGACTACTTTTCCATTCAGGACTGGGAACTGGCCTCGGGGCGCACTTTTACGGATCAGGATGTGCGGAGCGCCACCAAGGTTTGTGTGGTCGGCAAGACTATCGTGGAGGAACTTTTCGGAAACGAGGATCCTCTGGGCAAGGTTCTTCGTGTCAAAAAAATCCCCATGGTGGTCATCG
This sequence comes from uncultured Aminiphilus sp., assembly GCA_963666395.2. Lineage (GTDB taxonomy): Bacteria > Synergistota > Synergistia > Synergistales > Aminiphilaceae > DAIPKP01. The sequence goes on along the minus strand of CAXXQU010000001.1, from coordinate 2,412,458 downwards.
GGGTGCTCGAAGAGTTGGGGGACAGTCCCCGGGGGGACGATCAGGATGCGGTGGTGGTGATTCCCGTCAGTACCGCCTTGCGAAGGATGTTCAGCCCCCCCAAGCCGAACAGCGTTTCCATGATATCAGTGAAGGCGGTGGACGAAAAACATCTCGACCTCGCCCAGAAACAGATCGAGGAACTGTTGGCCATACGGCATAAAATACGGCAGGGGCAGGAAAACGATTTCACCGTACACAACCTCACCCAGTTCATCGAATCCGCCAAAAGCGCCACTGCGGTGATGACCCTGCTTCTCACGGCGGTGGCGGGAGTCTCCCTTCTGGTAGGAGGCATCGGCATCATGAACATCATGCTGGTCTCCGTCACCGAGCGAACCCGGGAAATCGGCATACGTATGGCCATAGGAGCCAAGAGCGGAGATATCCGGCTTCAGTTTCTCGTGGAGGCCCTTACCCTCTCCCTTCTCGGAGGCACGGCTGGAATTATTCTCGGTTTGGGAGGAGCACATCTCATTTCTTCCGTCTTCGGATGGACCACGGAGGTATCTCTTACGTCCATTCTTCTCTCCTTCGGCTTCTCCGGTTTCGTAGGAATCTTTTTCGGGTACTATCCCGCCTACAAGGCGTCTCTTTTGAACCCCATCGAAGCGCTTCGGTACGAGTGATCCCTTTAGCTTTAGAAAATTTTGCTTTTCCCCTATGTTGCCATGAGCGTTGCCTTACTGACCTCTTCCTTTTTTCTTTTCCCAAAGAAGGAGGAGGTCAGACCATTTTTTCCCACAGCATTTTGTTCTTCTCAAACCGAAAACTTATTTTATTTGTGTCATGTAACCAGGCCAGATAGGAGCGAACCGTACTGCCCACCAGAACGTACTGCTCGAAATTCATGCTAAGGTCGTATTGAATGAACAGTTCCTGCAAAACGTCCTCGAAGGTTTTTGCCCTTTTACAGAAGGCAATTATTCTCTCCGCAATTTCCAAAACCTTATTGCGATTGTATTGTGCCAACTCCCGTACGTTTCCGGATACCTCGGCGTGAGCCGGCACGAACACGGAGGCCTCCATGGTTTCCACGGTATCGAGGGTTTTCAAGTAAGCCTGGACGTCGTAAATGAAGGGAATTCCGTATTTGTCGAGAGTTTCCTTGCTGCTGATGCAATCCGCGAGAAAAACCACGTTATCCGGTGTCCGGAACCCTACCATGTCGAAAAAATGTCCCGGAAGAGGAATAACCCCGATTTCCTGGGGAAAAGAGGTGTCCGAAATGTCCCGGACATCGCTTTCCTGGGCCAGCAGAAATTTATGGCGCAATTCTTTGCAGGGATATCCCCCGTACAAAAAGGATGGCTCCAGAATCGGATGCCTGGTAAAATCGGTCTCCATGCCGTTTGCGAAAATTTTGCAGGCCGTCTGTTTTTGTAAATACTGATTTCCGCCAATGTGATCGGCGTTTGAATGGGTGTTCAAAATGGCTTTCAGATGCCAGTCGTTCCTTTCCAGAATTTGGCGAATTTTCCTTCCCGCATCCTTGTCATTCCCGCTGTCCACCAAATACACGTCGGTATCGTTTGCTTGGTAAATTCCAACCTTCGCCGGGCAGTTGACGTAATAGCTTCTTTCTCCGATCTGTTCCAACTCATACATGGCCGCATATCTCCCCTTCCGAAATGTTTTTTTTAAATGACGAGCTTGTTTTATCATAACCCTCGAGCCATGAAAATGGAATGCAAAAATTAAATTGTTTGCCATGGTTTGATTCTGTTTCGACAGAGGAATAGTGTGCCGAAGATGATCGATAGAAAGCAAATACCTAGGGAAAATCGACGGAATCGCATGGAGGGTATGCTTCCTTCGGAAGCGGGCCGTCGGGGAGGTTCCGCAAAATCGAATCGTCTTATGCAGAATTTTTCCGAAGGAATTGAATCGTACGGAATAACGGGAGAAATGCAATCCCAGGTGAATCGTATTTGGGATTGCATGTGGTCCGAAGGCATCTTCGACTTCCTTGCTTTTGGGATACTGTGGAGGCTATTCGAATCAGAGGTATGCGGGAATCTATTGTTATTAAAATTATATGTGAAAGTTCAAGTTGGAACGCCTGTACTCATGGCTTTTTTGTTTTGAAAAACCGGTTCTCGAATGCCGTCTGGTTCATGGGAGGGCCGTAAAGGTATCCTTGAACACCTAAAGGCATGTTAAAAGAATCGAGAATGCTTTCCTGAAAGGTGGTTTCCACTCCTTCAACTATCACGTTAAGCCCTAAGCTCGTACCGAGAGAAATAATGGATTTCAAGAGTGCCCGGGCACGGGTTTCTCTGTCTAAGGAGCGCATAAAAGCCTTGTCCACTTTCAGTTCCGTAACCGGAAGATTCTGGAGATACCCCAAAGAGGAATATCCCGTACCGAAGTCGTCGATGCTGATGCCCATTCCCTTGGTCTGAAACCTTTCCAGAAGGGAAAGCGTGGTGCAATCCATTCCTATAACGGTATTCTCTGTAAGTTCCAAGGTAAGATTATGCGGTTCTATGTCGTTTTTCGCAAAAAGCTTTTCCAGATAGGGTTCCAGATCGGGTTGCGCGAATTGAAGGGCGGAAACGTTCACGGAAACGTGCGAGTTCCAGGCATAGTCTTTTTTCCACGATTCCATGACGCCGAAAACTTCCTGGAGAACCCATTTTCCGATGGGTAAGATGCTTCCCGATTGTTCCGCCAGGGGAATAAAGTCCCCCGGTGAAACGATTTGTCCCTGGGCTTTGAATTTCCAGCGCAAAAGAGCTTCCGCACCCACGAGAGATTTCGTTTTGAGATCTATTTTGGGTTGGTACAGGAGAAAGAGTTCCTTTTCTTCGAGAGCTTTTTCCAACCCTATTTCCATGGATGCCCTTTGTCGGCGATGCAGCATCATGTTGCGAGAAAAAAAGATCGGGTTGCCCTTGCGGTGGTTTATATTTCTCCATTCCGCCGCAACTTCCGCATAGTGCACCAGTTTTTCCGGCTCCCGGGCATCGTCGGGAAAGCGGCTGATTCCGATGTTGACGGGAATGTGCATTTCCACTTTTTGCTGAAAAATCTGGGGGTGCTCTAAAATTTCCCAAATGTCGCGAATAAAGGATAAAATCTCCTCTTTTGCGTGAATGTGCGGTACCCCGAGAACGAGAGTATTTTCCCCCATGTATCCTAAAAGGGAGTCCGAGGTTCGGCAGATTTCTTCAAGCTCCCGGGCTATGGAAAGAAGAGCGAGGCTTCCGGAGGCGTTTTCGTAAAAATCATTGATCTGTTGAAGTTTGGAGAACTGTATATACAAAATGGCTAGATAGGTTATCTCAAGGCCTTGGGGGCTCTTTCCCCTTTCGAGCATTTCATTGAGAGCCTGGAGAAAGGAAAAGCGATCCAGCAAAATTCTCTTTCTTTTTGCCGGTTTTTTCCCGTATGATGAATCGGGCATGTCGGAAAAAATACCCACGTAACGTGGTCCCATATCGTTGGGGGAATCGAGTTCTCCCAGAGAGAGGTATTGCTGATACATTTCCCCGCTTTTGCGTCTGTCCCAGAAGAGACCTTCCCAGGAGCCATATTTTTCCAGGGAATCGTAGATATCTTTATAGAGCTTGGAGTTCCGCTTTTCCGGATAAAAGATGGAGTGCAGATATCCTTCGATTTCAGCCTCCCCATATCCCGTTATTCGAGAAAAGGCGGAATTGATTTTGCAGATTTTTCCTTTGCAGTCGGTGGTAAAAATAGCTTTCCGGCTCATGGAAAAAAGCTCTTCTCCTATTTTTGCATTTTGATAAAGAGCGTACCATGCCGAAAAATCCCGTATGAAAATGCGGGATATTCCCTTTTCGAGGGCAATAAGGCTTGCTCCATGATACCCCGAAGGAAAATTTAAGAAAACACCGAAAAAATATTTTTCCTCTAAAGTGGTTTTCCGATTCTCTCGTAGATTGGGTCTCAACCAATTGTTCAAAAAGGAGGATGAAAAAAGATCCGAGAGCTTTTTCCCCTCCGGTTCCTCTTCTATTTCAGAAAATATTTCTTTCGGTAACGTGAAAGATGGAGATATCTCTACATCCAGGATTTTTTCCTCTTTCACGTGGACGAGAAATGTCATGAGAGGAGAGGAGGGAGGATCTACGCACATTATATCGAAAGAGAAAAAATTTTTTTTCATTTTTATTTCCAAAACGGCACATTCTCCTCGGTTTGTTGGAAAATTTCCCCGATGGACCTTTGAAAACGAGACGCATGGAGGGCCTAATTATTTTTCGGGGAGTGCTTTTTGCAATCGTCGCTCTTCTTGTTCATTCTCAAGTTGAAAAACTGCGATACGTTCCCGAAGTTCCGTTCCGATGCGGGACAATTCCTCTCCTCCCTGAGCGACTCGCTCCGCCGCAGCGCCCACGTCGGCCATTTCCGTTCGAAGATTTGTCGCAATGGTGGTGGAATCGTTTACCTTGAGTGCCATATCCTGGACGGCCGCGGCAATCTCTTCACTTGAAGCCGCCTGTTCCTCTCCTATGGCCGCCACATCCTGGGCAGACCCCGCAATCTTTTCCAGAGCTTCCATAATACGGGCGATTTTTTCGGAGACGTCGCTAACCTGAAGCTTCACGTTGTGAGTTCCCGTTTTGTTTTGCTCCGCCCCTTCCTTTACCATAAGAAGATCCGCAGTAATGGAGCCCGCCAGATCGGCGATGTTATGGGCTGCGTTATTGGATTCCTCCGCCAGTTTTCGAACTTCCTCCGCCACTACCGCAAAACCGCGTCCCGCTTCTCCGGCCCGGGCTGCCTCGATGGCGGCATTGAGAGCGAGGAGGTTCGTTTGGTCCGCAATGCCGGTAATGGTGGTTACGATTTTTTGAATCTGGGCTGCTTTATCCGCAAGTTTTTCCGTAGCTCTGGCGGATTCCTCCACCCTTACGATTTGATCGGCCACATCGCGTACCGTTTTTTGAACCGCGTTCATTCCGGCTTCTCCCGCCTGTCGGGCTGCCGAAACTTCTTCGGCGACTTCACTGCTTCGGTTGGCCACGGATCCCGCGCCGGAAGCCACTTCCTCCACGCTGGCATTTAATTCCTCTCCTATGGCGGAAATGCTTTCCATGGCATTTCCCACCGTTTCGGTTCCGCTTCTGGCTTCTTCGACATTGGCGTTCGTTTCCTCAGCCAGAGCGGAAAAATCCTCCGCCTTTTCCCCGAGATCCTTTGCAATGGAGGCGATGGAAAGAATCGTTTCCTTTAAAGCATGCTCCATGAGGGATAAACTCTTTACCATGCCCGCCACTTCCGTGTTTTTGCTTCGTGCAAGCCAGGCATCGGCTTGGTTCGAACGCAAATCAAGACGTCCGCGTCTATCCAGGATTTTGGTAATTGTGGCAATCGGCCGGGCGATGGTATTGGCGAAAAGAACGGAAACCAGAGCGATGACGAGAGCGAGCGCCACGGAAATCATCACTATAATGTTGCGTAGTGTCCGTGCGGAAGCCAAAAACTGAGCCCGGGGAGCTGTCAGTGTTGCCAGCCAGCCCGTAAACGCTACGGGAGCGTAGGTGCTCATCTGGTTCTTTCCGTCGAAGAAATACTGCACTTTTCCCGTATGTCCCGCCAAGCCACTGCGCATGGCCTGGGCGAGATCGGGAGGAACGTTTTCGCTTGCAACGGTGGCCTTTAAATTTCCTACGAATTTTTCCCGAGGGTGAGCCACGAGAATACCTGCCGTATCCACAAGGTAGCCATATCCTTTTTCGCCCCATGTGACCGAAGCCACTTCTTCCGCTATGGTTTCCAGGGATTCCGATGCCACGAGTACGCCCGCCACATTTCCCTTGTTCAGAATGGGAGAAGCGTACACGAAGGTAAGAGTTCCGTCGGTCCGATTTTTAATGGGGTTGGAGATAACGGTTCTTTTTTCCCTTACAGCTCGCAAAAAATAATCACGGTCTTTAACGTTGGTTCCCTGAATCGTACGGTTCACGAAACGGGTTTCTCCTTCAGTATCCGCTACGAAAACATCCAGAAAATCATAGCGGTCGTACAATGAATCCAAAGCAGGCTCTTGTTCCTGCCAGTTCATGCTTTGAACTGCGGCACGTTCCGATTGCATTTCTATGGTATGGGCTCTCTCCTGGATGTGAGAATTCACTTTATTGGCAAGCTCTGCGGTGAGGGCTTCTCCTTCTTTCCAGGTTACATCGATGATGGCCTTTGTCGAACGATTTACGGCAAAGAAACCCACTATAGCCATGGCGGAAAATCCTACGAGAAGGAAAACGATAATGAGCCTTGTACGTAATGACGTCATAAAACGAAACAGCTCCTTTCCTCGTTGCAAAGATGATGCGAAGATGTGTCGGACAAAACTGCGAAAGTATTGAATCTAATTATGATACGACACCGTGGTGATTATTATTTAGGGGCAAAACCTAGTTTTTTTCTTTTTTTTTATGGATGAAACACAAACAGGGGATAGCGCATCTTTACAGGAGCGAACATTTGACTATGATTTTTTCTAAATAGGTGCGACTTTTTGCTATTTCTTTTGGCGTGCGGTATGGTGTTTGTGGTGGAGTCTTTGCGTTTTGCTCGAGATAGTCCTCTCTTGTTGTCTGTCTTGCAAGATATTCTTTCCGATAATTTTCATTTAAAAAATTTCTTCCTCTTGAGTCTCTTTTTTGCTTTCCGATGTGCACGTGCGTTTTAACGTTTTGTTTCCGTTGTTGAAGGAATCGGGGTTTTGGATTAAAAAGGGGCCTTTGTTTGCAGAACTTTCTTTTTTTTAGGTTAGAACTAATGTGCTTCATGTTTATGCTTGCTCCCAAAGATTGATTTATACATTTCAAGTCTTATTTACAACGAGAATTGGTGCGATGCAAAAAAAGTAAGAGAGTTGTTGGTTATGTTGCAGTAGCTCGGTATAGATATAGAAAAATAACGAAATGTGGGTTAATGCCTAATGACAGAGAGGTCCTTTTTAGATGTGAATTTCCATTCCGTAGTCCGAAAAATTATGCAGCGGGAAGGAATCAAAAAAACCGATGCTTATTGCCTTCTAGATGAAGATGGAACTTTTATAAAGTTTTATGCCTTTCCTTCGGGGGATATGCCCAAGTCTTTTCAGCATTTCGAAGGACATAGCATTCATTCGGTGTTTCCCCCTCATCTATGTTCAGACATGCTTTTCCATATCCGTATGGCAAGCCGGGAGGATGAGCTTGTCTCTGCAATTTATAAATATAAAAATCAACCAGAAATTATTTTTCGTATTGTCGCAAGTTTTTTCCGTACCCCCTTATTTTTGGATTCAAAACACATCGTAGCGGGGTTTTTCCTTGTTCTCAGCATTGAAACACCCTCAAGTTCGAAAAAGAATTCCCCCTCTCTTCCCGTGATGCCCCAAAAAGAACGCTTCCACCTTTTTAGAAAAAAAATGATGCATGATATTTTGTCAAATAATCCTACCCTTCATCCAAATGCCCAGAAAGTTCTGCACTCCTTCGGGATTACCGAGGCAACCTCTTTATTCGTTTATTTCATTTGCGAACCTTTGCATGAGGACCCCTGCATATGGTACGGAATTCATTCCGAAGACTATCTCCTTTCGCTTTATTCCTGGCAGAATCATGCGGTGGAATATCTGAACCGGGAAATGAAAATTTTTTCGTGGTGTTACTCCGAAGGAATAGGCATTCTTTTTCCTTTTGTTAAAGAAAGCCTCGCATGTTCGGAAGATGAAAGTTTCCAGTTGGGGGAATATACCCTCAATGCTCTTCATAGTATCTTCCCGAGGAAAAAGCTGGTGATGGGTATCGGAGAAAAACCATGCATTCTTCCGGAGATCCGTCTTTCTCTGGAACAGGCGCGTAAGGCAGCATACGGAAGTCTTTTCGGCCTCCGAGGAACGGTATTTCACTATCAGGATCTGGGATATGGCCTTCTTCTCAATCAAAAATCTCCCGCAGAAGATACATTTATGGGGGATATCCTGGAGCCTCTGATTCCTCAGGAACAGGAAAAACCGGAACTGCTTCTTACTTTGGAGGCATTGCTGGAAAAAAATTCCCTCGCCGAGGCGGCCCAGCAAATACACGTTCATATCAACACCATGGCATATCGAAAAAAACAGATTGAAGAACTACTGGCGGTGGATTTGGGCGATAGTCGAACACGGGCGAATCTTTTCTTCGCCGTTAAATTATGGAAACTTCGCTATATAGATAAGCTTCACGAGATAGCTTTGAACTACCGACATCCCTTCTTCGAAGATATCTTGAAAGAAGATTTATTTGCATAGAAGGGTGGGGATTTTTGGGGTTCTCCTTTTTGGGCGGACAGAACTTCGAGGCCACCCGGAAGATTCCCCAAGCCTCGAAGGCCCGGATGTTCCCGGTACCCTGTAGAAGACCGTGGCTCAAGGGTATCAGGGGTTTCCCTGGCATCATCAGAGGGAGTCCCGGAGGGGGCCCCGGACCGGATAGGTTTGATTCAAACGAAAATCCCCCGAAAGGCGGCGTTTCCGCTTCCGGGGGATTTTTTTCATGCTGCGAAATCAGGAATTGCTTTTCCGCTGCAGATTTTTCGTAAAATGACAGGCCACGAAATGGTCGGGATCGTGTTCCTGAAGTTCCGGAAGCTCCCGGGCGCAGATCTCCTGGGCGTAGTGGCAGCGAGGCATGAAGCGGCATCCCGGAGGAGGATTCACGGGGCTCGGCACGTCTCCTTCCAGGAGAATCCGTTCCCGGGCTCCGTGAAGCTTCGCCACGGGAATCGCCGAGAGAAGGGCCTGGGTGTAGGGGTGCAGAGGATTTCTGAAAAGTTCTCCGTATTCCCCCATCTCGACGATCTTTCCGAGATACATCACCGCGATTCTGTCGGAAACGTGTTTTACCACGCTCAGATCGTGGGAGATGAAAAGATAGGTGTAGGAGAATTCTTTCTGCAGGCGGTTCAGCAGGTTCAGAATCTGGGCCTGAATGCAGACGTCCAGGGCCGATACGGGTTCGTCGAGAACGATGAACTGAGGTTCCAGCGCAAGGGCCCGGGCCACGCCGATGCGCTGCCGGCGTCCGCCGTCGAGTTCGTGGGGGTAGCTGTTTTCCAGGCGTTCCGCAAGCCCTACGGTATCCATGAGATACCGGATACGCTTCTGCATGTCTTCCTTGCTCTTGCAGAAGTTGTTCACCCGGAGAGGTTCCGCGATAAGTTCCCACACGGGAAGCCGGGGATTGAGAGAGGCGTAGGGATCCTGAAAAACGATCTGGAGTTTTTTGCGCATCTCCTTCATGGCCGCTTTTTTCAGGGTGGTTATTTCCGGGCTCTTTTTTCCATTCTCGGAGTTTACCAGGATATGCCCTGCCGTGGGTTCCAGCAGGCGGATCAGGCAGCGTCCGAGGGTGGATTTGCCGCAGCCCGATTCTCCCACGAGCCCCAGAGTTTCTCCTCGTTTGACGGAAAAGCTCACATCGTCCACCGCATGAAGCATGCCGCGCTTGGTGGAGAAGTATTTCTTCAAGCCCCGTACGTCGATGTAGGGAGTTCCTTCGTGTGTTCCGTTCATGCTATTTTTCCTCCCCCTTCTCTTCCACAGGGTTGCCCGGATTTTCCCGTAACATTTTCATTCGTATCGGACAGGCCACGAAGTGTCCCGGCGCGAACTCCACCATGGGGGGCTTTTCCCGGCTACAGGACTCCACGGCGAAACGGCACCGGGGATGAAAGGTGCAGCCCTGGGGAAGGTCCATGGGATCCGGCATCAGACCGGGAATGACGTTGAGTTCCTCCACATCCTCCTCCAGGTCCGGAACGGACTCGAAAAGCCCCACCGTATAGGGGTGCACGGGATGGGTGAAAAGGGATTCCTTATCCGCATATTCCACCACCCGCCCGGCGTACATGATGGCCACGGTGTCGCAGATGTCCGCCACGATTCCCATGTCATGGGTGATGAGAACCATGGATGCTTGAAATTGCCGCTTGAGATCCTTCATGAGGGTCAGCACCTGGGCCTGAATGGTTACGTCCAGAGCCGTGGTGGGTTCGTCCGCGATCAGAAGGCTCGGATCGCAGACCAGCGCTATGGCGATGACCACCCGCTGTTTCATGCCCCCGGAAAACTGGTGAGGATAATCGTGCATGCGTTCCTTGGGTATGCCCACGAGTTCCAGCATATTCCCCACCATGGCGAGGGCCTCTTTATCCGAAACGTTTCGATGAAGTTTCACGACTTCCGCGATCTGCTTATCCACGGTCATCACGGGATTGAGGCTTGTCATGGGATCCTGGAAGATCATGGCGATCTTTTCCCCCCGGATGGCCCGCATCTCGGCCTCGCTCTTTTGCAGGAGATCCTCTCCCTCGAAGAAGATTTGCCCCGATTTGATCTTTCCCGGAGGAGAGGGAATAAGGCGCATGATGCCGAGGGCCGTGGTGGTTTTGCCCGCTCCGGTTTCTCCTACGAAGCCCAGGGTTTCTCCCCGTTTCAGCTGGAGGTCCAGGTTCTCCACGGCGTGAACCGTGCCGTCGTCGGTTTCGTAGTGAATGACGAGATCCCGAATCTCCAGGAGGAACTCTTTTTCGGAAGGGGCCGCAAAGTTTTCGTTTTTCTTCGTATTTTTCATCTTCCGGGCTCCTTCCTTATCGTTTCAGTTTGGGGTCCAGCGCATCCCGAAGACCGTCTCCCAGGAAGTTGAGCGCCAGAATGGTGATCATGATGGCAAGTCCCGGATAGAGGGTGAGGTGCGGATAATCCCGAATGTACTGACGCCCTCCGGAAAGCATGGCCCCCCATTCGGGATAGGGAGGCTGAATGCCTAGACCGATGAAGGAAAGTCCTGCGGCGTTCAGGATGGCGAAGGCCACTCCGAGTGTAGCCTGTACGATAATGGGGGCCATGCTGTTGGGCAGGATATGCTTGAAGATGATGCGCATGTCCGAAGAGCCCGCCGCATGAGCCGCTTCGATGAACTCCATTCCCCGAATGGAGAGCACCGAACTTCGGACTATTCGGGCATACTGGGGCATGGAGGAAATTCCCACGGCGATCATCAGGTTGAAAAGCCCCGGCCCGAGAGATGCCGCTATGGCTATGGCGAGAAGGGTTTGGGGAATCGAGAGCAGTACGTCCATGACCCGCATGATGGCGTTGTCGATCCATCCGCCGTAATATCCCGAAACGGCTCCCAGCAAACCTCCCGCGAAAAGCGCGATGCTTACCGCGATGAAGCCCACCAGAAGGGAAATACGTGCCCCGTAGATGAGGCGGCTCAGAATATCCCGGCCGAACTCGTCCGTTCCCAGAAGAAACTGTTTCGAAGGTCCTTCGAACATGTGCATCAGATTTTGTTTCGCATAGTTGTAGGGAGCCAGGGCGTCTGCAAAGATGGCTACGAATATCAGAAGAAGTACGATGATAAGCCCCGCCATGGCGAGGGGGCTCTTTCTCAGACGAAAGGCCACCTCCATAAGGGGAGTTCGTTTTTTTCTCCGTTTCGTGGTGGTGTTTGTGGTGGTGTTCATCTTTTTTCCCCCTACTTATATTGTGCCTTGATCCGGGGATCAAGATAGGCGTATATAAGGTCTACGAAGAGATTGACCAGGCTGAAGGTTATGGCTACGAAAAGAACTCCTCCCTGTACCACGGGATAATCCCGCATCTTGATGGATTCCACCATGAGGCGCCCTATGCCGGGAATGGCAAAAATGGATTCCGTAAGAATGGCCCCCGCGAGAAGCACTCCGAACTGGAGGCCGCAGACGGTTACCACGGGAATCAGGGCGTTGTGAAGGGCGTGTACCCAGATGACGACGGATTCCTTTTGCCCCTTGGAACGGGCGGTGCGTATGTAATCCGCCCGGATGACTTCGAGCATGGAGGAGCGGGTCATGCGGGTGATGATGGAAACCGCCTGGGCCGAAAGGGCCAGGGAAGGAAGAATCATGGCCTGCCAGGTGTCGAAACCCGACGAGGGAAGCCAATGGAGCTGTACGGAAAAAAGGATGATCAGAAGAAGTCCCAGCCAGAAAACGGGCATGGAAAGTCCTATCATGGCGAAGATCATGGTAATCACGTCGAAGAAGGAGTATTGCTTGATGGCGGAGATGATGCCGCAGGGTATGCCGATGAGAATGGCGATGATCATAGCCAGGGCGGAAAGCTTCATGGTGGAAGGAAAGGCCGCCATGATTTCCTGCATCACCGGGCGCTTCGTGATATAGGAGCGCCCTATATCTCCCTTGGTCACCGCTTTGTATACGTAGTTGCCGAACTGTATTAGAAAGGGATCGTTCAAACCCTCCTTGTCCCGGAATTCCTGTACCGCCTTTTCCGTTGCCAGATCTCCGAGAACCATTCGTGCGGGGTCTCCCGGAGTGAGATACAGTAGCGTGAAAACGCAGAAGGCCACTCCGAGGAAGACGGGTATCAGAAACAGTATACGGCGAAAAATATAGCGTAACACGAACTATCCCCCTCCTTTCCTTTGTTTGTATGATGCTGCGATTCGGGAAACCGCAAGGGGGGTTTCCCCCCCTTGCGGCAAAGCTCGTTCTTCTCTAAAAATCGGGGTTCCTCGGAAGGAGGACTACGGAAAGAACTACTCCTCGAAATAAACTTCCCGGAAGGAGTGCACCTCGTTGCCCCGGACGTTGAAGCCCTTCACGTTTTTCTGAGCTCCCGCTATGGATTCGTCGTTATGGAGATAGACCATGGGGTGCAGATCATTGATGTAGAGCTGAAGATCCTCGTAGATTTTGGCCCGTTCCTCTCCGTCCGGCACGAGACGTCCCTTGGCGAGATAGCCGTCCAGAGTTTCGTCGTTGGTGACGGTGAAGTTCGTTCCCGCTCCGGATTCCAGAAGTCCCGAAATGGCGAAGTTGGGGTCCGGCACGGTGGAAACCCATCCGAGAAGGAACATGTCGTGCTTTTTATTCTGGAGGCCGCTGAGGTAGGCTCCCCATTCCAGAACCTTGATCGTGGATTTCACGCCGATTTCCGCAAGCTGTGCCTGAATGATGGTGGCGGAATCCACGCGTTCCTTCCGCTCGTTGGTCCAGATTTCCACTTCGAGATCCTTCACGCCCGCTTCTTCGAGAAGCTTTTTCGCCGTCTCCACATCCTGTTTGTGCGCGGGAAGCTTGGAGTCGACGGAGTATTTTACCGCCTGGGGAACGATGGAGTTGGGAACCTTGCCGACTCCGCGGTACACCGCCGCCTGAATGCCCACGGTATCCAAGGCCAGGTCGATGGCTTTGCGGACCCGGACATCGTCGAAGGGCTTTTTGGAAAGGTTGAAGCCCATGTAGGTTACGGAAGACTGGGGTACCCGGTAGAGGGCGAGTTTGTCATTTCCCTCGATGTGCTTGATGTCGTTCGTGACGATGGGATAGGCGATGTCCACGCCCCCGGTTTCAAGCTCGATGGTGCGGCTCGTGGGTTCCGGTATGGAACGGACTTCCAGGGTTTTGTACTGCACTTTGGGACCCCAGTACTCGTCGAAACGCTCGAGAACGTACTTGTTGCCCTTCTGCCACTCCACGAACTTGAAGGGGCCGGTACCTACGGGATTCATGCCGTAGTTCTCTCCCGCTTCCTCCACGGCCTTTTTGTTGATCACGGAAGCCCAGCTGTGGGTAAGGGAGGGGAAGAAGGAGTAGTCCGGGCTCTTCAGATGGATGATCACCGTGTGATCGTCCACCACCTCCACCTCTTTGACGTTCTGGGAGTAGGTTTTGATGTTCGCTCCGAGATCCGTGGTGGCCCGTTCGATGGAGTATTTCACGTCTTCGGCGGTCATTTTTTCTCCGTTATGGAAAACCACGTCCTTGCGAAGGTTCATCTTGTATGCCGTATCCGACAGGAATTCCCAGGATTCCGCAAGTCCGGGACGAACCGTTCCGTCCGGATTGAGGAAGATCAAGGTATCGTAAAGGCAGTAGCACGCCCGGGAACTGGGCATGTCGTTGTGCCGGATAGGATCCATGGTGGTGGCGTCGTATTGGTCCGCCACGATGAGAGTGTCCTTGGCGGCCCATGCGATGCCGCAAACACTGAGCATGGCAAGAGAGATCAGTAATAGAAAAGCGCTTTTTTTCATGATGTTCTTCATCCCGCATTTCACCCTTTCATGATTGCGTATTTTTGATACCTCGAATTTCGGAAAAGAGTACCTTCACACACGGCATTCCGGTACAGGTTTTTTCCCCGGACATCCCCCCTTTTTCCCCCTGCGAATACGGCTCCTTCCGGGGGATTATGCGTTTCCGCTTCGGCGCAGGTATATTTCGAGAATCTTCAGCACCATTTCCGTGGCTTTTTCCATGGACTGCACGGGAACGAATTCGAAACGCCCGTGATGGTTGTAGCCTCCCGCGAAAAGGTTCGGCGTAATCAATCCCCGCCAGGAAAGGGCGGCTCCGTCGGTGCCCCCTCTCATGGGGACCGTGAAGGGCTCCACGCCGATCTCTTTCATGGCCTCCATGGCGGTATCCACGATGTCCATGCGTTCCGTTATCTTATCCAGCATGTTTCTGTACTGGTCCGACATGGCGAGGGAGAAGCGCCCCTCTCCGTACTTTTCGTTCATCCAGCGTACGGCTTTTCTCATGAATTCCTTTCGGGCCTCGAACTTTTCCGAATCGTGATCCCGGATGATATATTTCAGCGTGGCATGTTCCACCACGCCGTGCATTTCCATGCAATGGTAGTAGCCTTCGTACTTTTCCGTGGTCCCCGGGGTTTCTGCGGGAGGGAAAAGGGCGTTCAGCTCCTGTCCCATGGTAATGGCGTTCAGCATCATTCCCTTGGATTTTCCAGGATGTACCGCCCGGCCCTGAATTTCCACGATCGCCTTGGCGGCGTTGAAGTTTTCGTAACAGATCTCTCCCAGGGGCCCTCCGTCGAGGGTGTAGGCGAAATCCGCCCCGAATTTTTCGATGTCCAGAAGCTTCGCCAGATGTCCCACTTCTTCGTCGGGAGTGAAGGCCACCTTGACGGTGCCGTGCTCCACTTCCGGATGATTCACGAGGTAATCCAGGGCTCCCATGATTTCCGCTATCCCCGCCTTGTTATCCGCTCCGAGGAGGGTGTTGCCGTCGGTTACCACCAGGTCCTTTCCCACGCAATCTTTCATGAAGGGGAAATCCCGCGGAGAAAGGATATAGCCCTTTTCTTCGTTCAGAATTATGTCTCCCCCGTGGTATTCCTCGACTACCCGGGGTTTCACGTCCTTTCCCGTCACCTCCGTGGCGGTGTCGATATGGGCGATGAACCCGATGGAGGGCACTCTTTTCGCTCTTTCCGGGTTCTTGATGTTGGAGGGAAGAGTGGCCGTAACGTAGGCGTTTCTCGAAACTTCTATTCCTTCCAATCCGAGCTGTTCAAGTTCTTTCGCGAGCACTTCCGCCAATACCGACTGTCCCGGAGTGCTGGGCACTTCGGTGGTTTCGTCCGTGGACTGCGTGTCGTAGGTGACATACCGTAAAAAACGTTCCAACGTGGAATACATGGATTTACCGCTCCTTATCGTTCCGAATGCGTCGTTTCGGAAAAAGTTTTAGTAATGTTCCCCCGCATATGTTTATAGGGAAAGGCTTAAAGGTTTTCGCGGAAAAAACAGGGTCTTATGAAAAAAATGCTGCTCCGGCCCGGTAAAACCGACGAAATCGGAAGTATTATAGGGGGTTCTTCTCTTTTTGCCTACCGATTCGACAGGTTTTATTCGTTTTTTCCATCTTTTCGAATCATGAATATCCTCTGCCCCTGGAATCCGGGAGAACCTTCATGCCGACTCCGGGTGCGTCTGTATACTCTTGTGGGGCAGGAAAAAGTCTTTCTATTCGGGAGCTTTTTCCTGCCGTTGGAGCACTCCCCAAAGCACCGCCGCCGCTCTCGCGGGCCGTTCCGCCCAATATCGTGCGGTGGATCGCCGGAGAGGAGGATTTCTGCGCGAAATCGAGGGGGTATTTCGCTCTCATGTTGGCAAGATGAGCAGGAACGATACATCAGGCTGGAATCTCCGATGATTTCTTTCAATATCCCGCCCCTCGGAAAGATGCGGAATTCCTTGACAACTCTCGATTGCTTTAGTATAAAAAAGCGATATTCTGTCGCTGTATACGAAAGTTTCGGGCGCTCCCATAGCAGAGGAGCCGGAGAGCCATCCGGCGAGATGATCAAGGAGGTCAGTTCAGTTGAGCATTCAGTTGGGCATTCTTATCGCGTACATTCTTCTTCTTTTTGCGGTTTCCCTCAAGGCCTTGAAAATTCAACAGCAGGGGGAGGCCAAGGGAGCCATGGCGTATCTTCTGGCGGGGCGTAATCTGCCTCCGGTGCTCGTGGCGGCCATGCTCGCGGGGCTTGCCATCGGCGGAGCCTCCACGGTTGGAGTGGCCCAGAACGCCTATACCCGGGGCCTTTCCGCGGGCTGGTACAATGCCGCCTGGGGTGTGGCGGGTATCATCGTGGGGGTTGTGGCGGCGGGATATTTCCGTCGCATGAACGTACGCACCGTGCCCGAGATGATGGGACGCATGTTCGGTCCCGGAGCCAGGGTGCTTGGAGCGTTGGCACAGCTTCTCATTCAGATGGTTATTACCTCTCTTCAGTATGTGGCGGGAGGAGCGGTGCTCACCGCCCTGCTGCCGGAGATCTTTACCTTTCAGACCGGCATGATCGCCACGGCGGTCATCTTTATCGGGGTTACTCTCGTAGGGGGCTACCTCGCGGGAGGCCTCGCCAACGTGATCAACGTGGTGGTAATCTACGTGGGAATCGGGGCGGCCCTTTTCAGCGCTTCTCACGCTTTCGGCGGCATGGAAAATATCCTTGCCAAGCTTCCTCCTTCGGATACTTGGATGAGCTGGACCTCCGGCATGGGAATGGCTGTGGTCATCGCCTGGATGGTGGTCATGATCACCCAGGGCTTTTCGGTGCAGGCCATCAACCAGATTGCCTTCGCCGCCCGGGACGAGCGCTCCGCACGGTGGGGATTCATCCTCGGAGGCATCGCCATTATTCCCGTGGGTTTCCTCTGCGCCCTCTTCGGCATCATCGCGGCGGCCCAGTTCCCGGGGCTCGAGAATTCCGCCATGGCGCTTCCCAAAATCGTGACCCACGTGAGCCCTCTGGTGGGAGGACTTTTCCTGGCGGGACTCTGGGCGGCGGATATTTCCACCGCCGTGGGGCTTCTTCTCGGTAGCTCCACCCTGGCCCTTGAGGACATTCTCAAACCTCTCCTCCACAAGGGACGGGACATGGATCCCAAGCTGGAAATCTTCTACTCCCGGCTTTGCGTCGTTCTGGTGAGCGTACTTACCTTCTTCCTTGCTCTCACCATGGTGAGCATTCTCAAGGCCATTACCTCGGCCCTGGCGGTAACCGCTTCTTTTACCCTGCTCATCCTGATGAATCTCTTCCTGCCGAAGCTGTGTAAAAAGATTTGCGGCTTCTGGACCATTCTCGTTTCTCTTCTCGTCTGGGGTGCCTGGAGCTTCTTCCCCCAGACTCACGTGGTTTCCCACGTGGTGTATCTCGTGTGGCCCGCTTGCATTATCACCTTTATCGTCACCGCTCTGATCGGCAAGGAGCCCGCGGGATCCCTTATCGAAAAGTAGCTTTTTCCATCGCATACGAGTACCATAAAGGGAAGAATCGGAAGGGCTGAACATGTAAGCCCTTTGAAGGAGGAACATATATGCATACCGTAACCTACGACGCTCTCTTTCGACATACTCTGGAAATTCTGGAGAAAGGACTCGGTTATCCCCGGGCCCAGGCGGAAACCACCGCTTGGGTGCTCGTGGAGGCGGATGCCCGAGGAGTTCCCTCCCACGGAGTGGCCCGGCTTCAGTTCTACCGCCAGAACGTACGGGGAGGCTTCGCCTTTCCCCAGGCGGAACCCGAGGTGGTGCACGAGACCCCGGTATCTCTGGTGATCGACGGGCACTCCGGAGTGGGGGCTCACATCGCCAAGTTCGCCATGGACAAGTGCATTCAGAAAGCCCGAAGCACCGGGACCTGTTCCTGTGTGGTCCGCAATTCCAACCACTACGGTATGGCGGGGCTCTGGGCGGAGCGGGCGGCGGAGGAAAATTGTCTCGGCATGGCCATGACGAACACTCGAAAGTGCTGCATCGTTACCTTCGGGAAGGAACGCCTTCTGGGAACCAACCCCATCGCTGTGGCAATTCCCGGAGTGGGGGAGGAGGTTTTTCTTCTCGATATGGCCACTCCCGTGGTGGCTCACGGAAAGGTGGAGGTTTACGACCGCCGGAAAAAGCCCATGCCCTTGGGATGGGCGGTGGACGAAGCCGGAAAGACCACCGATGACGCCTCGCATTTGGAGGAACTCTTCAAAGAGGAATCCCCCTGGGGAGGACATCTTTTTCTCGGCGGCGAGGGAGAGACTCTGGGCGGGCATAAGGGGTATGGCCTGGGACTTATGGTGGATCTCTTCTGTTCCGCCTTTTCCCTGGGGCGCTGGAGTCCCCAGACCTTCCAGGAGCCCGGTAAGGGGAGCGGCATAGCTCATTATTTTTCCGCCACGAGCCTGGATGTTTACGGCGACGAGGGAGCCATCCGCGAAGAGGTTTCCCGAATCCTTCAGGCGGTGCGTTCCAGCGCCAAGGCGGAGGGGCAGGAGCGTATCTACATTCACGGAGAAAAAGAGGCGGAAAACCGCCGAAAGGCTCTGGAACAGGGAATTTCTTTGGACGAAGCTACCTGGGAAATCCTCGGGACGTATGCTGGGGAATTCGGAGTGGCTCCCCTGAAAGAATAGGAAGAACTTGTTCGGATAGAGAAATTCGAAGACGCCGTTCTTGAAAGGGAGCGGCGTTTTCCGTGGCTCTTTTCGATGGTGTGCGGAAAGCAGAGAAAGGAGAAGGAACATGCGGAGTTACAGTCTTTCCTATGGAAAGGAGACCATCGAGCTGAGGCTTCCTTCCTTCTGTCGCCTTCTGGACGTGCTGGATCTGCCTCCTCAGGAGGAGCTTTCCGAAGAGGCGGTTATCCGGAAAGCCCTGGAAAACCCTATCGGTACTCCCCGGCTGCGGAATATGGTGGCTCCGGGAGAGTCCGTATGCCTGGTGGTGTCCGATATCACCAGGGCCTGGCAACGCATGGGGATATATCTTCCCTACCTGGTGGAGGAACTCGAGGCGGGGGGGGTGCGGGAGGAGGATATCTATTTTCTCTGCTCCACCGGTACCCACCGGGCTCAGACGCAGGAAGAGCATCGGCTGATTCTGGGGCCCGAGCTGGGGGATCGCTTTTCCCTGATCGATCACGACTGCCGGGACGAGGATTCCCTGATCTTTCTCGGCACCACCAGCTTCGGAACCCCCGTAAAGATCCATCGACTGGCCCTCGAGTGCGACCACCTGGTTCTTACGGGGGTGGTGGCCTATCACGTTATGGCGGGATGGGGAGGCGGGAGAAAATCCGTACTTCCCGGCATCGCGGGGTATGAAAGCGTCCAGGCCAACCATTCCCTGGCACTTTCTTCCGAGAGGGGAAAAGGACGGCATCCCCAGGCGCGGTGTGCGAACTTCGAGAACAATCCTGTGCATCTGGACATGGTGGAAGGGTGTGCCCTGGCGAAGCCGGACTTTCTTTTCAACGTCATTATGGGATCCCGGGGCATCGTGGCCGCCGTAAGCGGCCATTGGCAAACCGCTCACGAAGAAGGGGCCCGAATGCTGGATGCTTTGGACGGGGTCCCCATTTCCCGACAGGGAGATCTCGTTATCGCCAGTGCCGGAGGATATCCCAAGGATATTCTTTTTTACCAAGCTTCCAAAGCCATCTTCAACGCCGCCGAGGCGGTGCGGGACGGAGGGGTGCTGATCGTTCTCGCGGAATGTTCCGAAGGGTTGGGAAGCGAGGAGTTTCTGCACATGCTCACCGCCTATCCCGAAGCGGAGGAGCGGGAAAATGCCCTGCGAGAGCATTTTTCCATTGCCCGGTACGTGGGGTATCTTTTGCGGGAGTACACCTCCCGGTGCCGGGTGATTCTGGTCTCCTCCCTGGATCCCCGGGGGCTCGAGGGTTCCGGAATTACCGTGGTCTCCTCTCTCTCGGAAGCTTTCGAAAAAGCCCGCCCCCTGCTTCCTACCGGAGCGGCTACCTATGTCATTCCCCACGGAGGTTCCCTTTTCCCCAAAAAAGGAAATCCCTGAAGTTGCATTTTCCCGAAAAAATGAACGCCTTTCCAGCAATGTGATTTTTCCCTTTTTTCTGATATCAAAGCACCTCCGAGCCTTTTCAGGGGTGCTTTTTTGCGCTCTCTGTGTTATATACATGAGAGAGAACATTGTTTTTCGAACCTACGAACATCCTTGCAGTTTGAAGGGAGATGCTTTTTTCTTGAAATCTCCATAAATTTTTTCAATAAAAATAAAAATTTTTGAAAACTCCGGGGAGTGGCGGAAAAAGCGACAGAGGGGGGGATGGCTATCCGGGTTCCACTTCGGATAGCCGGAGAAGCTCTTGGGATAGAACAGGGGGAGAGATTATGTTCAAAAGTATTGTGTCCAAGCTGGGTGTTCTTGTGGCTCTAAGCATGATCGTTCTTACGGGGTCCATCCTTTTTGCCACCTTGAGCGGATGCGGTTCCATGTCCCGATCCGTGGAGAGCGTGGCGGAGACCATGCTGAACGAGGATATCGAAAACAAGAACGCCCGGGATCAACAATCCGCCGAAGATTACGGAAAGGCCATGTCGCATTATCTCGCATGGATTGCGGCGGCTCCTCTCTGGAATTTTAACGAGGAATCCCTGACAGATTACGCCGCGGGCATGCTGAAGGTTCCCAACGTGGCCTATGCGGTGATCTACGACGAAAGCGGTTCCGCCGCAGCGGGAGAAAAGAAGGAAAATCCCGAGATCCGTTCCTTTTCCGCAGAGATTTCCCACGAGGGAAAGGTGATCGGAAAGGTGGAGGTCGGAGTGGACACCACCTACCTCGAAGCTTTGGCTAAAGAGAACCAAACCACCAAGGAGAATCTCATCGCCTCCTTCAGCGCCCAGGCGGCCACGGTAAGTTCCCGAATCGTTCGGAACATCGTTTTTCTCGCTCTCGGTGTGGCGGTTCTGGTACTTGTGGTGAACGTCTTCGGCCTTTTCCGGGTGGCCTCGCCTCTGCGCAGGATGACCGCCCTGGTGCGGGAACTCGGAGAGGGAGAAGGGGATCTTACGGTACGTACGGATATCCGCACCTCCGATGAAGTGGGGCGTCTGGGGAACTCATTGAACCAGTTCATGGAAAAGCTTTCCCGGCTTATCGTGGACGTCATGAGCATTGCCCGGAAGCTGGGGGGAGAATCCCAGGATCTTTCGGATCTTGCCAGGGAATCGCTGGGGGCCATCGATCGGGTGAAGGCTGCGGTGGAGCAGATCGTGGAGCTTTCCGAGGTGAATGCCGCAGCGGTGGAGGAAACCAACGCGGGAGTGGAGGAAATGGCCTCCACCTCGGTGACCGTGGCCCAGGCGGCGGAAAAGGGTGTTAAGGCCTCCGCCCGGACCTTCGAGTTCACCAAGGATGTATCTTCTCAAATGAATAACGTGATTACCGAGATCGGCTCGGTGAGTCAGCTCTCTCAGGAAAATCGCAAGAAAATGTCCTCCCTGGCGGGGGCGGTGGATTCCATCACCGGTTTCGTGGGGGCCATTACGGGTATTGCGGATCAGACCAACCTCCTGGCCCTCAATGCCGCCATCGAGGCGGCCCGGGCGGGAGAGGCCGGTCGAGGTTTCGCGGTGGTGGCGGAGGAGGTGCGCAAGCTTGCGGAGGAGTCCAACAGCGCCGCCCGGGAAATTGCGAACCTCATCGAAACCCTCACTTCCTATGCCAAGGAATCCATTCAGGCCACCGAGGAGGAGGAGGCTACCCTGAAAGAGGTGGTGGAAAAGGCTCATCATCTTCAGTCCACCCTGCAATCCAGCATGGAGGAGATCAAGGCGGTGGATTCCGTAATGAACGAAGTCGCCCAGGTCGCCCAGGATCAGTCCCATGCCAATAACGAAATGGCCAACGCCATCGACAGCATCGCCCGGGGCACTTCGGATATCGTGAGCAGCCTTGGAGGAATTCGGACCTCCACCGGGGAAACGCAGAAGGCCTTCGATGCCGTAACCTCTCAGGCTCGGGTTCTGCTGGAAGGAATGGAAAAGATGCAGGAGCACTTGAGCCAGTTCAAGGTGTAGCTTGTTTTTTGGAAATTCTTGATTTGCAAAAGGGGTTTTCTTCTCGACAGGAAGAGAACCCCTTTTACATTTTTTGTCACGAATTCCTTGATGCAAAGCTGCGATTGTTATTCCTTTTTATTCAATCCACATGTCGTGTTTTTGAAGGAAAATCACTCTATTTCTGGTTCCAGAAATATTCCATCTGTCGGGCGGTACGAAGGGCGAGTTGTTTTCCTGCCATACGTTCCACCAGGTGCAGGGCCACATCGATTCCCGCGGAAATTCCTGCAGCGGTGATGACATTTCCTTCATCTGTCCAGCGAACTCCCCGGGCGAGGTGTACCTCGGGAAAGAGCTTCTGAAGGTCCTCCATATCCTCCCAGTGAGTCACTGCTTGCTTTCCCTCCAGTATTCCCACAGCTCCCAGCAGGAAAGCCCCGGTGCACACCGAAACCGTGCAGGAGGCTTCTTCGGACTGTTTCCGTATCCATTCGAGAACCCGTTTTTTTTTCATGACCTCCGAGACAACTCCTCCCGGAATGAGCAGGATGTCCAGAGGAGGATGATCTTCAAAGGTGTGGTGAGGGAGCACTCTCACGTTCCCTCGGGCTGCTACGGGGCCCGGGTCTTCCGCAATGAGCAGGGGACGGAAGAGGATATCTTCTTCGGGATATTCGCGCCGGTGCATCCGGGCAGCGGTAAAGAAAACCTCGAAAGGGCCCGCAAAATCGAGGTTTTCCACCTCCGGAAAAAGATAGATTCCTATGGTGTACGTCATGTGATATCACTCCTCGGTATCTGTTTTCGGTGGTCGGAAGGCCTGATAAAAGCGCAGGATCCATAGAAGCAGGGCTTGGAGAAATATCCCAAGCAGCGGAAGAAAGAGGTAAAGGGAAAGATGAGGCGGTTCTGTGACATGAGAGTAGAGAAGAAGGAGAAAGAGTACGCCTAGAAAGAGAAAGAGTCCGAATCCTCCCTGGTAGAGAAATTTGCTGAACATGTCTTGGGCCTTCTCCACGCGGGAGGGGGCGAGCCAGTAGTTTTTGGAAGGAAGGTTGCAAAATCGGGAGGCAAGAGGTATATTCCCCGAAGCGATCAGTCCGAAAAGGAGGGCCATGAGGGTGCAGTAGAGGGCCCAGGCAAGAAGAAATATTTCCCGCATCATCCACTGGTCCGGTTCTCCCGAAAGGGAGAAGTGTACCGCTACCTCCGGAGGAAGTAGAAAGTTTCCCAGAAGCAACAGCAGCAGGTTGCAACCGTAGAATACGTAAAACAGAACTTTCATGATTTTCTCCTTTTGCTGTCGGGAAGTATGATCATACTATACATGAAAAAGGTAATTCCTCTTCATTTTTCCCTTTTTTCCCTGAAGTTTTATTCGTAAGGAGCGATATTTATGCTGACACAGGAATGGAAAGAGGCGTTTCCTCTTCGGCTTTATGAAGTGAGTGCCGACGGAAAGGCTACGGCCACCACGTTGATGAATCTTTTTCAGGAGGCCGCAAGCCACCATGCGGAAAATCTGGGGTGCGGCTTTTCCGCCCTCTATCCCCGGAATCTGGGATGGGTGCTTTCCAAGTTCACCCTTTGTATGGATCGGTTCCCCCGGTATGGAGAAATCCTGACTCTTCGTACCTGGCCTCGGGAGAGAAAAAGGATTTTCGCTTTCCGAGAGGTGGAATTTTCCTCGGGGGAGCAAATCCTCGGAAGAGGAACCAGCGCCTGGTGCGTTATCGATTTGAACCAACGCAAGGCCCTGACGGTGGATAAGGCTTTGACTCCCTATCCCCTGCAAGAGGAATCCCTTTTTGCGGAAGATTTTGCTCCGCTTCCACGATTGGAAAAAACCTCCTGGAAGTGGAGCACCACTCCCAGGATCACCGAAATCGATATGAACGGGCATGTGAATAATGCGGTTTACCTCGGATGGGCGGTGGAGGCATTGCCCCGGGAATTCCCCTTTCGCTATCTTCCGGGGGAAGTGGGATTTCTCTTTCGCAAGGAGGTTTCTTTCGGCGAGGAGATTTTTTCTTTCGCCCAGGAGCTGGAGGGAAAAGTCACGCTCCATCGGTTGGAAAACGCCGATGGCGAAGAGGTCGCCCGGGTGCGGATTCGCTGGATTTCCCGGGAAACCGAATAGGAATTGTGGATCCCTTGAAAATTCATTTTTTGAAGGCCAAACCAAACTTTGTCGATAACGGAAGGAGTCCCTCGTGAACGCGCAATCTCTTTCATCGAAAAAGCACGAAAAACTTTATGTTGCCTTTCTGGCATCTCTTACGGCCATACCTCCTCTTGCCACGGATATGTATCTCGCGGCGATTCCCACCATCGCTCGGGAATGGCAGGTCTCGGAAAGCCTCGTAAGTCTTTCCCTGGTGCTCTGGTTCGCCACTTTCAGCGTGGGACTTCTCTTTTGTGGCCCTCTTTCGGACCGGTTCGGGAGAAAGCCCGTGCTTCTCGTGGGAATGGCCGTCTTCGCCCTGGCTTCCTTTTTCTGTGCCCTGAGCGGTCGGGCGGAGCACCTCATATTCTTTCGGGTTCTTCAGGGGCTGGGGGCTTCGGCTCCCTCCTCCATGAGTATGGCCATCTGCCGGGATCGCTACGAGGGGGATCGTCGCAAGCTCATTCTCGCCTACATCGCCATACTTCTTTCCATCGTCCCCATGCTTTCTCCCATCCTGGGAGCTCTTCTTCTTCAGTTCACGGGGTGGCGGGCCATCTTTCTTATCCAGGGAGTGCTCGTACTGGTCTGTCTTGGGTCCGCTTTCTTCTATCGGGAGACTTTGGTGGACCCCATTCCGCCGGGAATAAAATCCATGTTCGGTCCCTATCTGCGAATCCTCGGAAATGTCCGGTATATTCTGGCGGTGTTTTCCATGCAGGTTCTGGGAGGGCCTTTTTTCGGATATATCGCGGTATCTTCTCTGGTGTACATCAGCTTTTTCGGGCTTACCCCGCATGAGTTCAGCGTTTTTTTCGGAGTGAACGCCTTTATCTCCATGCTGGGGGCTTTCGCTTGTACCCGGCTTCACGGTAAAATCCGGGATCTTCCTCTTCTCACCCTCTGCATTACCGGAGCTTCCCTGGGAGGGCTGGGGCTCCTGCTTGGAGGTCACTGGCATCCCCTGGGATTCGCGGCGGGAGTGGGAATTTACACATTCTGTTACGGTATGAGCCGCCCTTTGAGCAATCACATCATTCTGGAGCAGGTAGAGCGGGACATCGGTTCCGCCTCCTCCATACTGGTTTTCGTGCAGTACATGGTGGGAGCCTGCTGCATGTGGATCGTTACCCTGCCCTGGGAGCAGCCTCCTCGGGCTTTCGGGTTTCTCGCCTTCGCTTTTCCTGCGGTGGCGCTTCTTCTCTGGCCCTTGCTCCTTCGGAAAATTCGGCTTCCCCGGTAGAAATACTCCCTATTTTCCGGCGATTCCCGGAGCCATGAGGATGAGGGATTGCCGCTCTTCCTCATGATCTGCGAATTCCAGGGCGATCCGGCGGAACTCTTCTGCGAGTTCCAGAAAAGCGTCTACCAGAAAAGGATCGAAATGGCTGCCCCTTCCGGCCTGTATGATTTTGACGGCCTTCTCGTGGTTGAAGGGTATTTTATAAACCCGTTTGCTGATGAGAGCATCGTAGACGTCGGCGATGGCCATGAGCCGTCCCGCCAGAGGAATTCCCTCCTGCCTCTTTCCTTCGGGGTACCCTTTTCCATCCCATCTTTCGTGATGGGAATAGGCGATTTCCCCCGCGAGAGTGAGAAACGAGGGAACCCCGAGCTTCCTTTCCGCGATCTCCATGGCCCGGAGGCCGTAGAGACAGTGTTTCTTCATCTCGTCGAATTCCTCGGGAGTAAGTTTTCCCGGTTTGAGGAGGATGCCATCGGGTACTCCCAGCTTGCCGATGTCGTGGAGAGGGGCGGATTTATACAGAAGCTCGATGGTGGAATCGTCCAGAAGGGGAGCGAACCGGGGATGCCGCTGGAGGTGTTCCGCCAGAATTCTTATGTATTCCTTGGTCCGCTTGATATGCCCTCCCGTTTCGGAATCCCGGTACTCCGCCAGGGTTCCCATGATTTCGATGGTGGCTTCCTGTGTGAGTTGCACTTCCCTGGTTCGTTCCCGCACCATCTCTTCCAGATGATCCTGATGGCGTTTCAGCAACAGGTGATTCCGAACCCGGGATTGTACCAGCATGGGGTTGAAGGGTTTGGTGATGTAATCGAGTGCCCCCAGCTCGAGCCCCTTGGCCTCGTCCTGCTCCTCGATCTTGGCGGTGAGAAAGAGAATGGGGATGTTTCTGGTTTTGGGGTTTTCCTTCAGCCGGATGCAGACCTCGTAGCCGTCAAGATCGGGCATCATGATATCCAGAAGAATGAGGTCCGGAAGGTATTCCGCGGCGTATTCGAGGGCGGAAGTCCCGTTCAGGGCCACGCTCACCTCGCATTCCGCCTCTAGGGCGTTCACGAGGATGTCGATATCCGATTCGGTGTCGTCCACGAGTAAAACGGAACAACGAGAAAGATCAGTCATGGGGGGCCTCCATATTTCGCAGTTCGAACAATCTTTTTTCCGCCTCTTTGAAATCGTATTTTTTTATGAGTTCATCGAGATTCTCGAGGTGGAATGCGTAGGTTTCCGACCAGGCATAGGAATTGATTTCTTTGAGTATTTTTTTGGCTTCTCTCGGCTTGTGCCTGTGCAAAGGAATTTCCAGCTCCTCCAGCTTGTTTCGGAGGAACTCCGGATTTCCCGAAGGGCGGAATTCCGGAGAAGAGGACGTTTTCGCCTGGTGAAGTTCCTTTTGGAACTCCTTTTGCAGCGTTTCGAGATCTCTCAGAGCGGAGTCCATTTCCCGGCGGAGATTTTCCAGAAGCGATTCGGGGAAATTCCTGCCTTTCTCCTCTAGAGCGGCCAGGGTTTTTTCCACCGCCCCCGCGGCCTCCTGAACCGATTTGGCTCCGATATTGCCCGCCACTCCCTTGAGGGTATGGGCGATTCTTTGGGCATCGTAATGCCGCCCTTCTTCCAGCATCCGGGCGATTTCTTCGGGGCTGGAGCTGAAATCCCGCCGGAACTTGACCAGGAGATTGCCGTAGAGTTCCCGGTTGCCTCCTATTCGGGCCAGTCCGGCTTTACTGTCGATTCCCGGAAGAAGTCCTAGCGGGAGGGTTCCCGAGTATGCGGAAGAGGGAAATCCCGGTCTTTTCGGTTTGATCCACCTTGCCAGGGTTGTAAAAAGCTGCTCGGGATCGATGGGCTTGCCGATGTGATCGTTCATGCCCGCAGCAAGGCTCTTTTCCCGGTCTCCCGTCATGGTGTGGGCGGTCATGGCGACAATCGGCACCTGTCCCGAGGTTCCAGGAAGCTGGCGAATCCGCTCGGTGGCGGCAAAGCCATCCATTACGGGCATCTGGATATCCATGAGGATCAGATCGTACTTTTCTCTGCGGGCCAAGATTACCGCCTCTTCTCCGTGATTGGCGAGAGTAACCGAGAATCCCGCCTGCTTCAGAATTTCTTCCCCAATCTGCTGATTGATCTCGTTATCCTCCACCAAGAGGATATGGGCTCCGGAGATCTTCTTCAGAAGATTCTCCGCGGAAGCCCCACCCCGATTCGTTTCCGAATCCGGCGATTTCCGGAGAGAAAACTCTTTGCCGAAGGCCCCCAGAACCGTATCGAGCAAGGAGGATTGATTTACCGGTTTGATCAGAAAACCCTCCAGCCTTTCTTCCGCGGCCCGTTGCACCACGTCCTCCCGGCCGTAAGCGGTGACCATGATGATCTTGACCTTTCCTCCGGAGGGATCGCATTTGCGGATCTCCTTGCATGTGGCGAAACCATCCATGGAAGGCATTTTCCAGTCCACGATCACCAATTGGAAGGGTTGTTCCTTCGGTGCATTTTTCAGCTCTTCTATTCCCTCGGCTCCGGAAGCCGCCAGGGTAACCCGGAAGGACATGGCTTCCAGCATGGTTTGGAGAATCTCCCGGGAAGTGGGATTGTCGTCGATGACAAGCACTCGCAGATCGAGAAGATCCGGATGGGGGCGCAGCTTTCCGGATGTCTCCTCGGGAGCTAGGCCGAAGACTGCGGAAAAGCTGAAGGTGCTGCCCGAGCCGAGGCGGCTTACGGCGTGAATCTTTCCTCCCATCATGGTCACCAGGCGTTTGCTGATGGCCAGCCCAAGTCCGGTGCCTCCGTATTTCCGGGTGGTGGAGGCATCCGCCTGGCTGAAGGCCTCGAAAAGATGGGCCTGCTGTTCCTGGCTGATGCCTATTCCTGTATCGTGAACCGAAAAGCGGAGAGAGATTTCGTGTTCCTTCCGGTCAATGGTTTCCACGCTGATAAAGATCTCTCCCCTTTCGGTGAATTTCACGGCGTTTGCGGTGAGATTGGTGAGCACCTGCCCCAGCCGGAGAGGATCCCCCACAAGCTGCCGGGGCATTTCCGGAGGAGTGTGGATGAGCAGTTCCAGCCCCTTGGCCTGTATGCGCTCCGCCATAAGGTTCGAAAGATTTTCGAAAACCTCCTCCAGATTGAAACTGATGGATTCCAAATCGAGTCGCCCCGCCTCGATTTTGGAAAAATCGAGAACGTCGTTGATAATTCCCATCAACGTGTAGGATGCGGTGTGCAGCTTGGAAAGATAGTCGTGTTGTTTTTTTGTTAGCTCTGTTTGCGTGATGAGGTGGGTTATGCCGATAATGGCGTTCATGGGAGTGCGGATTTCATGGCTCATGTTGGCGAGAAAATCGCTTTTCGCCCGGGTTGCCACCTCCGCAGCCACCTTGGCGGCCTGCAGGGCGGTTTCCGCTTTCCGGCGCTCCCGGATTTCCCAGGCCAAACGTCGGTTCCAGAAGAGGAACAGGGTCAGCAGCCCCCCGGCACCGAGAAGGATTTTCCAAACCAAGCCGTAATCGATGCGCCACTTGTAGGTGACGGACATCCATTTCTGGGAGATTCTCTGGCGCTCTTCCAAAGGAAGAACCTCGAGTCCCTTTTGCAGTATCTTCGCCAGAAGGGGTAAATCGCTGTTCGCAGCCATGGCGATTTCCTTTACGAAGCCCGTTTGCCCCGCCACCTTGATATTTGTGAGTCCCGCCTTTCTTATGTAATGGCTGGTGATGAGAATGCTGCCGATATAGGCGTCTATCTTCTTCTCCTGCAGTTGCCGAAGCGCTTCGGGAACGCTTTCCAACTCCGCTATGGCGAGAAGGGGATACTTGCCCTTGAGATATTCGATTACCGATTCGCCTTGAATGACCGCCACGTTCTTTCCGGAAAGTTCGTACATGTCGTTGATATACGGAGCTTCTTCGCGGTTGAACACTACCATGGGGAGCGAAAGGTAGGGTTGGGTGAAAAGCGCGGAGCTTTGCCCTTGAGGACTTCGTTCCTCGGCGGCACACATGGCCACGGTCTTCTGGGCGAGCCGCCTTTCCTTGTCCTTCCAGGAAGGAACTTCCAGGAATTCGAATTCCATGCCCAGCATCTTCCCGACGTATTCGAGATAATCCGCTGCCATTCCCTGGAAAACCTGGCTTTCGTCGACGAACTCCAGAGGCGCCCAGTCCCGGGCAATTCCCACCGTTATTACCGGATGTTCCGCGAGCCAGGCCTGTTCATCCGGCGTAAGAATCACCTCCACGGCGTCATCTCCCCACTTGCGGTAAATATCGTGTATTTCCTTTGCCGGCAGGGATGCGAGAAGGGTATCGAGAATGTCCGCCAGCTCCGGCCAATCCTTCCGGATTCCCATGCTGTTGACGGAAAAGGTCTCTTGCAATTTTCCCTGGATCTGCAAATTCGTGAGCAGTTCATTTTCGATAAGGTAGGCCGCCACGGCCCTGTTACCCACGTAGGCATCCGCCTCTCCCTTGGATACCGCATCCAGAGCGTCGCTGGTGGAGGGATATTCGAGAATGTCTATTTCCGGATAGTGCCTCTCCAGATGGAGGACCATGAAGAAATTTTTCTCCAGGGCCACCTTTTTTCCCGCAAGCTCCTTGAGAGAATGGAAATAGGGGCCTTTTTCGGGAGCCACGATCACGTGAGGAATGGTGGCGTAGGGTTTGGTGAAGAGAAACAGAGATTCCCGATCTTTTCGGGGCGTGATGTCCATAATGGCATCGAGCCGATTTTCCTGGAACTGCTCGTAAATTTCCACCCAGGATCCCGGAACCACGGTCAGCCGCCCCTCAAGCCGTTTATTCAGGGCCTTGATGAAATCCACGCCGATGCCTCGGGGGATTCCGGAGGAATCCACGAAGTCCATGGGAGGCCAGGAAGCCATAATGCCCACGCGAATGACCGGATGGGAATCGAGCCAGGCGTAGTTTTCCGAGGTCAAGGGTACTGCGGAGACCGAGGCCTCGCCATTTACGGGGGTTACCCAACGGCTTCGGATCTCTCTCCGTTCCAGGGCAGACACGTGATCCAGGGCTTTTTGCAGAATTGCCCGCAGAAGAGGCCAGTCCTTACGGATTCCTATGGTAAGAAGGGAGCCTCGTTTTCGTAATCCCCCATGGACCAGAAGATTGGTCATGACATTCTTTTCGATCAGGAAAAGAGCCACTCCCCGGTTTCCCGCATAGGCATCCGCCTCCCCCCGGGCCACCGCTTCGAGAGCCTGGGCGGTGTCCCGATACTCTCTGATGCGGACTTTCGGGTATTTTTCCCGAAAATAGGCTACATTGCCGAAACCCTGTTCCAAAGCCAGCGTTTTGCCCGCGAGATCTTCCTCGTCGTGAAGAAAGGGCGTGTTTCTGGGGGCGATGATCACGTGGGGAACGTCGAGATAGGGGGTGGTGAAGGTGAAAAATTGTTCTCGTTCCGGATTGGGGGTGATGTCCAGAAGGGCGTCCAATTCTTTGCGGCATGCCTTGCCGTAGATATTCTCCCAGGCTCCGGAGTGCATGTGCAACCGTCCACCGAGCCGTTTGTTGAGGGCCTCCACGAGATCTCTGCCGATGCCGCTGGGGTCGCCCTTGGGATCCACGAAATCGAAGGGGGGCCAGTTATCCATGGCTCCTATGCGGATCACCGGATGTGCTTTCAGCCATTCCGTTTCCTCCCGGGTCAATGCGAATTCCGGGCCGGGGGAATCCGGCTTCTCCAAGGCGAAAAGGGGGGCTGGAAAAATTCCGAGACCGAGAAGCAGAAAAATTCGTACGAGGATTCCTGGGAAATGCGGAATAGGAAAAAACATGGATTGGTCCTCCTCTCCTGAAAAGGGTGAAACAAAACATTGCCGAATACGATGGGAGGTTTTGCGAGAAGAAAGGGTTGTTTCTTTTTCACTTTGTGTTCCGGTTTTTTTCAAAGTTCACGCAGAGTATACCACGTATGGGTTTCGGGAGAAACGGGGGTTTCTTCATTGTGTCGCAATGAGGGGAAGGGTACAAAGGGAAACCACCCCTCTTCGGAAACCGAAGGCTCGAAAAGGTTTTTTTCGAAGCCGAGGAGGGGCGGTGTCCGAAGGGAGTGGCAAGAGGAGAAATCACTGTAATGTTCGAGAAGCTCCGGGGTTCCGGAGAGAGAAAATGTACTTTTATGCGCTAGGGATAGAGATCGGTACTCAGATATTTGGCTCCGGAATCGCAGACCAGAATACCCAGAGTGTTGCCCTTTTCGGGGCCCCGAAGCAGATTGAGGGCTGCCGCAAGATTGGCCCCGGAAGAAAATCCTCCGAGAATACCCTCGATTTTTGCAAGATCCCGGGCACCCTGGAGAGCCTCCTCGTCGGAGACCGTAACGAAGTGTTCCACCAGGGAAGCATCGAGAAGAGGAAGATTTCGGGAATATCCGCATCCCTGAATTTTGTGCCGCCCGCTACCGTAGGGGGTCGTTCCCAGCCAGGCCGCCTCTTCGGGTTCCGCGAGATAACACCGGACGGCAGCATTTTCCCGCTTCAGGGCTTTGGCGCATCCCGTAAAGGATCCTCCGGACCCCGCCATGTCCACGAAGGCCTGAACGGTATGGTTCGACTGTTCCCAGAGTTCCTTTCCCGTGATTTCCTCGGCGTGTACGTTGGCCTCTAAAAGGAACTGGTTTGCCCGGTAGGCTCCGCGTTCCCCGGTGATCTCCCGAGCCTTGGTTTCCACCAAATCCAGATCCGCTCCGGAAACCTTGCCTTCCGCTCCTTCCGCGGCCTGATCCACCAATATCACCTCGGCCCCCAGGGCCTGCATCATTCGCATGCGTTCCCGGGAATTTCCCCGGGACATGACCGCCACGAAGGGATGTCCCGTGAGGGCACAGACGATGGCGAGCCCCGTGCCGGTATTGCCGCTGGTAAGCTCCACCACGGTCTGTCCCGGCTGAAGCAGCCCCGCCTCTTCGGCTTCCCGGATCATGAAAAGGGCGATACGGTCCTTCTTGCTCAATCCGGGATTGAAAAACTCCAGCTTCGCCAGAATACGGCCGGAGCATCCGTAGTGGGTTGTCAGCCGATCCAAGGCTACCAGAGGGGTATTGCCGATGGTTTCGAGTACGCTTGAACAGAGGGGCTGCATGGTATCACCTTCTCCTTGCAAAGTGTTTGAAGCGAAAATTTCCGCCTCTCTTCGAATCGAAGCTCCTTCGTATGGTTCCGTTTTTTCCGCTGCGGGTGCCCTCTCCCGTCAGGGAAACATGATGGAAACGGCGGTGTAGACGAGAAGAAGAGCCAGCACGGTGTTGACTCCCTTTTGCAATCTCGGATTGTGGAGAAACCGGCGAAGCCCCGCCCCGAAAAGAGCCCAGAGAGAGCAGGAGAGAATGGCCACGCTCCCGAGAATCAGGGAGGAGAGAAGAATGGGGCCGTAATGCCCTGCCAGAGGAGCGAGGAAGGTGGCGTAAAGAGTAAGGGCGTAAATCACTCCCTTGGGGTTGAGAATCTGCAGAAACGTGGCCTTCCAGAAACCCAGAGTCGGAGATGCTTCTCCCCCTTGCATGGTATAGGTGGCCCGGAAGATCTTCCAGCCCAGCCAGAGGATGTAGGCTCCTCCTCCGAGGCGGAGAAAAGATTCCAGGGAGGGAAAGGTCTGAAGAAGCGCCGAGGAGATGCCGCTCGCCAGAAGAAGAATGAGAAAGAATCCCCAACCCACCCCGCAAATGAAGGGAAGGCTTTTTTTATAGCCGTAGAGAGTTCCCAGGGATGCGCAGGTGATATTGTTCGGCCCCGGAGTGATGCTGCAGATGCAGACATAGGAGATAAGAGGGAAATAATCGATGTCCATAACACGAATCCTCCTTTTTGACAAAACCACCTTTATGCGCTATACAATGCGAACGATTGTCATAGTATACGAGGGGGTTGTTATGTTGTCAACGGTGAGCGCTATATGAATCAGCCTCTGGAGGTCGTAGCGGAAAATCTTCGCCTTCTCCGAGAGGAACGAAACCTGAGCCTCCAGAATCTCGCGGAATGCACCGGCGTGAGCAAGAGCATGCTTCGCCAGATCGAAACGGGGAAGTCCAGTCCCACCATAGAAACTCTCTGGAAAATCGCCAACGGTTTGCGGATTTCCTTTACGAGCCTTCTTCGAAGCCGGGTTCCCCGGGCGGTGCTTCGAAGCTTTCGGGAGGAAGAGCCCCTGAGAGACGAGGCTCAGGGATACCGGGCCTATCCGGTGGTGCCCTTCAATCCCGAGGGAGGTTTCGAACTCTACTACGTGGAGGTGGATCCGGGATGCCTTATGGAATCCGAACCTCATAACGGCCTGGTGGAGGAGCACGTGCTGGTGCTTCAAGGGGAACTCTCCATCCGGGTGGGGGACCGAACATACCGGGTTTGCCGGGAACAGTGCCTTTCCTTTATGGCGGACCTTCCACATGCCTACGAGAATGCCGGAGATACCATGGTCTTCGCCGCCATGGTACTCTCCTATCTTTCCTGATGCAATTCCCTATCTTTGTAACGGAACCTTCCCGGAGTTTTTCCAAAATCTATCTTCATCTTCCTTTCTGCCTCCGCAAGTGCCCTTACTGTGCCTTTTACAGCGAAACCGCTCCTTCGGAAGAGCGAATGGAAGCCTATCTTTTCGCTCTGGAAAAAGAAATGGGCTGGTGGAAAAGTTCTCTGGAAAATCCTTTGAGGGCGGCGACCCTGTATATCGGAGGAGGAACCCCCTCTCTTCTTCCTCCGAAGCTCTGGAAAAAACTTTTTGCCGCCCTGGATGGGTCCGTGGTTTTCGAAAGAAACCCCGAGATAACCGTGGAGGCGAATCCCGGAAGCGTAACACCGGAGCATCTTCAAATCTGGAAGGAGTGGGGGGTTTCCCGAATCAGTTTGGGAGTGCAGAGTTTTTCCGAGGAAGATCTGGGTATTCTCCGGCGTCCCCACGATGCCCGAGAGGCGGAAAGGGCGGTGCGGAACGCTTCAAGATACGGATTTGACGTAACCCTGGATCTCATGTTCGGTCTTCCGGGGCAGACCCTTCGGGGATGGCATGCCAATCTCCGAAGGGCGGTGGGGCTGGGGATCTCCCATATTTCCCTTTACCATCTCACGCTGGAGGAGGGAACTCCCTGGGGCGAGTTTCCTCCGGAAAACCTTCCCGAAGGATATCCCTTCTATCGCTGGGCCCAGTATTATTTGAGGCGAAAAGGGTTTTTTCAGTACGAGGTGGCGAGCTTCGCCCGGCCCGGCAAGGAAGCCCGGCACAATCTGGGCTACTGGCGTCAGGAAAACGTGCTGGGGCTGGGAGCGGGAGCCTGGGGATACTGGAAAGGGTTCCGGTATGGCCACGTCCGTTCCGTGGAAGGCTATCTCCGGGCCTTCGAGCATTTTCCTTCCTGCGAGGCCTTCGAAAAGAGCCTGGAATATACCGAAATGCTTCCTTTCGAAAAGAGGGCTTCCGAAAGCGCGGTGCTGCTGCTCCGCACCACCTGGGGCATTCCCCTGAGGGCCTTCCGGCGGCGTTTCGGCCGTATTCTTGCGGAGGAAGTTCTTCAGAAATTGATACCTTTCATGCCGAATCTCGTGGAATACCAAAAGGGGCATCTCCGGCTCACCCCGAAAGGCATGCGGGTGGCGAATTCCATATGGAGCGAGTTGTTGTAAAGGCTTCGTTCGATCTCTTTCTCCTGTCCGTTTCCGGAGGGCCTCCTTATCCGTTGCATTTAAATCGACGTACATTTTTTAGTGATGAAAAGTCTTGAAGTGGATGTCCTCCGGAAAAAAGGATTTCTTCTTTACAGGGCTTTTTCCGAATCTTGAGGGGATAGGGAGAAATTTCCCCTTCTCCTCAGGGAAAAGAGGAGTACCCCCACCGATACCAGCAGGGCGGTGCGGTCCGCCAGGGCGAAGAGGATCAGGAAACCCAGGGCGAGTGCTCCCGAAGCTATGCGGATTGCGGGATGTCCCAGGAGCCGTACCGCCGAAAGCACCACCAGCAGGGAGTTGAGCAGAAAGAGCCCGTTCGCGATGCCCACGAGAGCGGTAATATCGAGCACGGAAAAGTACGAGAGCCCTATCCACAAGCCGTGAACGCAGCTCAGGGCCGTGAGGGCTCCCAGAGGAATCCCCTCACCGTTTTTCCGGGCGAGAAATTTCGGAAGTTTCCCCTTCTCCGCCATGGACGCTCCGAGACGAGCCACCCCTCCCACCACCATGATATAGGTGCAGAGGCAGAGCAGAATGCCGAAGAACCCCAAGAACAGAGGAGCGGTTTTCCCGAAGAGGGGGATGAGGAGATCCGTCATGGAGGGAACGGCTTCTCCGGAAGAGAACGTCCGGGGAAGGGCTCCGGCGATGGAAAGATAGATGGCGCAAATTCCTCCGAAGGCGATTCCCGTGGCGAGGGGGATGGTTTTTCCGGGGTTTTCGATCTCAAGGGTGTAGTTCCCCAGAATCTCCCAGCCGATGATGCTCCAGAAGAGAAGCACCAGGGTTTCTCCGAAGACCTTCGGAGCGGGAAAATTGAAGGCGATTTCCCTCCCCGTCTCGGGGGAAAGGAGAACGGAGAGGCTGCCCCAGAGGAGCCCCGCTCCGATAAGGGTGGAACATATAAGGGAGAGGGTTCCGGTGAAGGAAATCCGACATCGGAGCAGTACCGCGCAGAGGACCAGAAAAAGCAGGGCTCCCGGTATGTTGCTTCCGAGAAAAGGAAAGATTTCCCGCAAGAATGTTCCCGCCAGAAGCAGCACTGCGGGAGGACCGAAACAGATGGCCCCCACCAGAAGCCATCCGCAGAGATTCCGATATTCCTCTCCGAAGGCGTTTCCCACCGCCAGCGTCAACCCCTCGGACCCCGGAAAGTGTAAAGCCAGGGCAGCGGAAACTCCCGCAAAGATTCCCATGAGAACCAGAGTAACCATCCATGCGAAAAACGAGGCGCTTCCCGCCCTCTCCAAGGCGAGGGGGGGAAGGAGAATGACCCCCGATCCGAGCACGGGGCCGATAAGAAATCCCGCGAGGGTCCACAGGTTGAGCTTTTTCTTCATGATTATCCATCCTTTCCGATAGCGTCCTCACTATACAGAGGCTTTTTCTATCGGTAAAATGGAAATAGTAGATAGTTTTTATCGATATTTCCGATGCTATGCTTGTGAAAGCGCTATAAACATGTGGGGAGGAAAGGAATGGAAACCAAGCTGCTTGCCACGTTTCACAAGATCGTGACCACTGGAGGTTTTTCGAAAGCCGCCGCGGAGCTCGGATACGCTCAGTCCACCATATCCGCCCAGATTCAGGCTCTGGAAGAGTCCCTGGGAGGGGCTGTCTTTGAGAGGACTCGTAAAAAGGTGTTTCTCACCTCTCTAGGAAAGGAACTTCTCAATCTCTCGGAGGAGATGCTTTCCCTGGAAGAGCGGATCTGCAGCCTTTCTTCCGGTTCTTCCCTCCCCGAGGGGGAACTGAACGTCGCGGCGGGAGAGAGCGTTCTGGTGGCGCGACTGGGCAATACTCTGGCCCGATTCCGCGAGGCCTATCCTCAGGTGACCCTGCGAATGCAAAACTCCTGCTGTCCCGTGATGATCGACTGGGTGCTTCGAGGGGAAAGGGATGTGGCGGTACTCATCATGCCTCCTCTCAATCATCCGGATCTGGAGACCCTGGTGCTTCACGAGGAGGAGATGGTTTTCATCGGCCCTCCGAAAAAGGACACGAATCTTCTCATGAAGGCTCTGCGTGGAGGAAAGTTCTCGGAATGCTTTATCCATACGGAACAGGGTTGCAGTTATCGGGTATTTCTGGAGCATTTCCTTCGAAGCCGGGGGGTGGTTCCGGAAAGGACCATGGAGCTTTGGAGTATGGAGGGTATCAAGAAATGCGTTCAAAGCGGGCTGGGGATCTCCTTCGTGCCTCTGATGTACGTTCGGGATGCTCTCGAGGAGGGGAGCCTCACCAGGCTAGCGGCACCTCCTCTGAAAGAAACCTTCGTCATTCAGGGAATATGGCGGAAAAACGGCAGAATATCCCGGGCATCCCAAAAATTTCTAGGCCTCCTCGAAGAGGATGCCCGCTCCTGGCAATAGTCTGTTTCTCCTTTTCGAGGCTCCGGTGCCAAGGGAGAATGTGAAAAATCCCGGAGGCCTTTAAAGGCCTCCGGGATTTTTACTTTCGGCGAATTGTGGAATGCGAAAAAACGAAAACCTAGAGGGAGAAAGGCTCCAGATGGGCCAGGAAGTGCTTGATTCCCTTTACGGGAGGCACGTAGGTCTCCTTGAGGCCGTATCGGATGGATTCCCGCCGCTTGTAGACGTCGATGATGCTCTGGGCGATGAACTC
This sequence comes from uncultured Aminiphilus sp., assembly GCA_963666395.2. Classification (GTDB taxonomy): domain Bacteria; phylum Synergistota; class Synergistia; order Synergistales; family Aminiphilaceae; genus DAIPKP01. Next base: position 2,374,560 of record CAXXQU010000001.1, on the reverse strand, counting down.
CATGTGGCTGTTGGTGTAGGTTCGGCGGTTGATAGCGAGCCGGTAAAGCTCCAGTTTGGGATAGACCATCTTGCCGGTTTTTTCGTCCTCCGTGGCGAAGGCCAGGGCTCCCAGGCCGATGCCCCGGATGGCTCCTTCCCGGTAGATCTCGATGCCTAACACGTCCGCGGGATAGGCGCTCTGGGGAATGTGGGGCAGAAAGGCTGCGGCGTCGATGAAGATGGCGTGCCCTCCCGCGGGAGTCACGTAGGGGACGCCTCCCTCTGCCAGCAGATCTCCGAGGTACTTTACCTGAGCGATGCGATGGGCCATGTACTGCTCGTCCACCATCTCCCGGAGTCCCAGGGCCAGAGCTTCTAGGTCCCGCCCCGCGAGTCCGCCGTAGGTGGCGAAGCCCTCGAAGAGAATCACCCGGGGAAGAAGGGTCATGTAGGTTTCTTCGGTACGGCAGCACACCATGCCGCCGATGTTTACCAAGGGGTCCTTCTTGCAGGATACGGTAATGCCGTCGGCGGTGTTCATGCACTCCTTCAGGATTTCCGCCATGCTCATGTTCGCGCAGGCGGGTTCCCGCAGCTTGATGAAGTAGGCGTTTTCCGCCATCCGGGCACAGTCGAGGTAGAAAGGAATGCCGTATTTCTTGCAGACCTTCGAGGTTTCCCGCAGGTTCTCCAGGCTCACGGGCTGACCGCCGCCGGAGTTGTTGGTGATGGTGGTCATCACCAGGGGAATCCGGTCTTTGCCGTAGGTTTCGATGGCCTTTTCGAGCTTCCGGATATCCATGTTGCCCTTGAAGGGATGGGCTACCTCGGGGCGAAAGGCCTCGTCGATGACGCAGTCCACGGGTTCCCCGCCATTGTTGAAGATATGGGCCCGGGTGGTATCGAAGGGCATGTTGAAGGGAATCACGTCTCCCTTTTTGACGAGGGTGCCGAAAACCACGTTTTCCGCCGCCCGCCCCTGATGAGCGGGAATGACGTAGTCGAAGCCGAGAATATCCTTTACCGCTGCCTTGAGGTTGAAGAAGCTGTCCGCTCCTGCGTAGGCTTCGTCCCCCATCATAAGGGCCGCCCACTGGTACTTGCTCATGGCGCCGGTGCCGGAATCGGTGAGAAGATCGATGTAGATATCCTTGGAGCGCAGGCCGAACATGTTGAAATGTCCCCGCTTAAGGGCCTCCTCCCGCTGTTCCTTGTCGGGAACGCTTACGGGTTCCACCATTTTGATACGGAAAGGCTCGGGCATGATACGATCAACCATCTTTAAAACTCCCATTCCTCTGATCTTCAGCTCGTCTGGAAGCTTATCTCGTACAACCTGGCTAAACTTTCTTTCTTGATAATAGCACTCGCGGAAAGGCGTGGCAAATTCGAAGATACAAAAATATGCGGCAACATAAGGACGAAAAGTATTCGGTGTGATGAATGCGAATTAGTATTCATATTTAAGGAGTGGGCATGGGAAGACGCTATATGAGCTAAAGAGATTTGTGGCGGTGCCAGATAGTAGAGGCGGCACTGAAAATTCTCGGATCCCTTCCCGAACAGGGGGAGAGAATTTTTTGTAATAAAACATTATAAGAATGGCCAAGGGCGTGGCGCTTGATTTGGCAAACTAACGGGCCATTCTACTTTAGGGCTTCCTGAATAAGAAAAAGCCCTTGGAATCACTGGATTTACGTGCCCATATTTGCCATAATAGTGCACGAAAAAAGGGCTTTAAGGGCTCAAAAGCTTGCATATGTGGAGGAGATGCCTGTGTATAAGAAATCGGACCCCCAGAAAAAACTTCCTTTCGACCTTTTCCTTTGCGGAAAACTCGATCCGACGAACCGATGGATCCGATTGGCGCACCTCATCCCCTGGAATGAACTTGAGGAAGTCTCGGAGTACACGAAGAACTTCCGAAAAAGCGGCAAGGTGGCCAAAAACTTCCGTATCGCCTTCGGTGCCCTTCTCATCCAGGCAAAGCTCAAACTCACCGATGAAGAAACCTGCCAGCAGGTATCGGAAAACCCCTATCTCCAATACTTTCTCGGGCTTGAAGCGTACCAATCCCACGCCCCCTTCAGCCCTTCCCTGATGGTGCACTTCCGCAAACGTCTCCCCGGAGAAACCATGAATCGTCTCAACCTGAAAATCCTGGAACTCCAAAAGAAGAACGAGGATTCCCACAACCCCGAATCTCCAGAGGGGAATCCTCCGGAAGAGGAGGCTCCCCCAAAAGACTCCGGTAACGAGGCGGCATCATCGGGAACGCTTGTGCTGGATGCCACCTGTACCCCCGCGGACATCGCCTATCCCACGGATCTTCGACTCCTCAACCATGCTCGGGAATGTCTTGAAAACCTCATAGACCGCATCTGTGAGCGCAGCGAGGGACTTCTTTCCAAACCTCGGATGCATCGTAAAAAAGCGAGGCGGGAATACCTCAAAGCCGCCAAAAAGAGAAGAATTCGAGGGCCTCTCCTTCGTAAGGCTCTCCGCAAGCAGCTCGGTTACCTTCGAAGAAACCTCAGATTCATAGCGGACATGCTCGAACAATTCCCGGAAAGAAAGCTCCTTTCGGAAAAGGAAGAATCCCGCCGCTGCATTCTGGAAACCCTCTATCGGCAGCAATTGGAAATGTACCGGAACCGCAACCACCGGACGGAGCACCGCATCGTAAGCATCGCTCAGCCCCACGTACGTCCCATAGTCCGGGGGAAAGCCCGGACCAACACGGAATTCGGAGCAAAACTGGCCCTCAGTATCGACAACGGCTACTCCCTGGTGGAGCTGCTCAGCTGGGAAAACTTCAACGAAGGCCTTACCCTCGTACAGGCTGCGGAAAACTATCGGAACCGCCATGGACACTACCCGGAAGTAATCTGTGCGGATGCCATCTACCGGAACCGAGCGAACCTCGCCTACTGTCGAGAACGAGGAATTCGGCTCAGCGGTCCTCCTCTGGGGAGACCTCCCGTAGATCCCGAAGAAAACAGGGAACGCAAACGTATAACCCGGCAGGATGCGGCCACGAGAAACAGCGTGGAGGGCAAATTCGGAGAAGCCAAAAGAGCCTACAACCTGGGGTGTATCCGGGGAAAACGAAAAGACACAAGTGAAACGCTCATCGTTCTTCAGTTCATAACGATGAATCTCTGGAGCATGCTCCGAGATTTTTTGCGCCCGCATTTAATTTTTAACCAACCAATTTTGAGGCGTTTTTTCTTGATTTTTCAAGGGTCACTTATCTACGACGTAGCTTTTGCGGCATAATTTGAAGGGGTTTCCTGGAAAGTCTCTTGTTCAGGAAACCCTAGCTATGGTTTCAGAAAATAGAAGGGAATGTCCTTATAAGTTCGGTTGGAAGAAAATGACGGATACGAAGGGTTTTTACAGCGAACTCAGCGATTTTTACCACCTGATCTATCCCGATTGGGAGGAGAGCGTTCGGCGTCAGGCGGAAGCCCTGGATGCGACCATCCGCGAGGTCTGGCGGGGCTCTGAAACCGTGCTGGATGTCTCCTGCGGCATCGGCACCCAGTCTCTCGGGCTGGCGAGCCGCAGGTACAAGGTTACCGCTTCGGATCTTTCCCCCGGCACCATCGAACGCGCCAAGCGGGAAGCCCTCCGGCGCGGCCTGGATATCACCTACTCCGTGGCGGACATGAGGAAGGCCTATACGCATCATGCCCGCCAATTCGATGTAGTTCTTTCCTGCGACAATTCCATCCCCCATTTGCTCACCGACGAGGATATACTTACGGCATTGAAACAGCTCTATTTGTGCACCCGTCCGGGCGGGGGTTGCATCGTCACGCTGCGGGATTACGAGAAGGAAGATCTTGCCCATCAACAGGTCAAGTCCTACGGCGTGCGCGATGAGGATGGGGTTCGCTGGCTACTCTGGCAGGTCTGGGATCCCCAGGGCGAAACGTACAAAATGACCTTCTACGTGGTGGAGGATCGCGGGGCGGAAGAATGTCGAACCCATGTTATGCGGTCCACCTACTATGCCAATGGTATCGACCGCTTTATCGAGCTGATGGAAAGAGCCGGTTTCGAAGGGGTTCGGCGGTACGATGATCGCTATTTCCAACCCATGCTTGTGGGAACGAGAGCCGCCGAATGAGCGTATACCATCCGCCCCAAGGGGCGGCGGACGGTATGAGGTGTTAGATAAAATGAAATGGGGGGTGTTTTTAGAGTGGACTTTATGATACAGGAGATCAATGATACGAGAGCGATTCCATTGGAACTGCTGCATCTCGCGGATCCCTCCGATGAAATGCTGAATTCCTATCTGGATAGAAGTGTCGGGTTCGTTTGTCTTCATGATTCCGAGATCATTGGTGCGTTGTTGATGATACCCACGCGTCCGTATACCATGGAAATTATGAATATATCGGTGTACGAAAAATATCACAATCAGGGAATAGGGCGGCAACTGATAGAGAAGGCTATACAAAAAGCAAAAGATTTGGGTATGAGGAAAATGGAAATAGGAACGGGGAACCCCGGGGTGGTCCAGATGCTTTTGTATCAGAAGTGCGGATTTAGAATCGTGGGCATAGAGTTCGATTACTTTCGAAATAACTACGAAGAGAGAATTATCGAAAACGGCATAGAATGCCGCGATATGATCAGAATGGAGCTCTTTTTAGAGACGGAGAAGAACTAGTTCTTTGAGAGGGCATAAATAGCGTTTGTTTTTGTGTTTGGTAATGTGAAAGAGGCCCACACTCCGGAGGCTCCATGCTCTTCCGGTCCTTCTTTGAACGCCATGAAAAGAGGAGAGTCCTGCCGGTTCTCCGAAAGAGCAAAGAGAGGATAACCTCTAGCCGAGTCGGTCTCTTTTGGATTGACGAACACTCATTTGCCCATTTTTAACAAAGAGGAAAAGGAGGAGGGGATGATTTTGATACAGGGAGACATGGAGAAATTTCACGAGCAGCTTGAACAGGGGGCTGTGCCACGAGCGTACAGAGCGTTACTTTTTTACATGAAGGAATTACGGAATCATTTTAAGGAAAGGTATCCGAATTACTCCGTATCCTCCCTGTATCAAGGCTACATGGATATGACCTATTTTGCCGTATTTTCGCAAGCCCTCAAAAAGCGTGATTTGAAAATTGCAATTGTTTTCAATTACGGAGCATTTCGTTTTGAAGCCTGGCTTGCAGGGCGAAATCGAGAAATTAACCATCGCTATTGGGAGTTGTTTACGAGTCGAAAATGGCCGGAATATCGTGTTGTCGAACCTGCCAAAGGAGTAGATTCGATAGTGGAATATGATCTCGCTCAAGGTTTTGCCCTTGGTGATGCAAATACTTTAACAGCTACCATCCAGGCCGGGACGATATCTTTCATTGCAAGCATGGAAGATTTTCTTCAAAAATATTAAATTTTTTTGATTATTTTTTATTGTTTTTCAAAGATGGAATAAGAGCATAAACTCTTGGCGTGACCCGGATGCTTCCGTTTCGGAAGTGCGGATCGGAGTCGGGGGCATAGAATTTGATGGCTTTATAAACAACGTGGAAAGTAGGATAAGAATGCCCGTGGAATTATCGCTGGAAGAAGTCCGAACCTTTCTGGTTCGCTGCCACACGCTGGATCATTACCGTCATAAGGCGGATGAACAGGGAGTGCTCTCCGTTTTCCACCGCTTGGGCTGTATTCAATACGATCCGTTGAATGTGGTGGGCAGGAATCCCTGTCTCGTTATGCAGTCGCGAATCGCCGGTTTTACCCCGGAGCTGCTGGACAAATGCCTGTATGAAGACCGGCTGTTGCTGGACGGCTGGGATAAGGAGATGTCCGTTTATCGGACGGCGGATTGGCCGTATTGCGCGCGGATACGCCATTGTCACCGGTCAAGCGTGATCGGGAGGCTGCAATACCGGGGGCAGTCGGAAGCTCTTTCGTATACCGACGCCGTTATGGACGAAATCCGGAAGCGGGGACCTCTCGGCGCGAAACAGATCGATCTGGGAAGCTGCCAGGCATCACGGTGGGGGCATCGAAAGATATCCGGAGCGGTTATGGATTATCTGTTTGCCAAGGGGCAGTTGGGCGTGAAGAAGAAAAGGAACGCTCAAAAAATCTACGCGCTTGTTGAAGACTTGATTTCACCGGATGTTCTGTGCGCCGGGGATCCGTTTCAAAGCGACGAGGAATTTTATGAATGGTATTTCTTACGAAGAATCGCGGGGCTTGGCCTCTGTTGGCCGCGAAATGGCGGCGGATGGAACGGATATTATCTGAGCGACCGGAGTTTGCGCAAAAACATGTTTGCCCTATTGGAAGAAAAGGGATGCATCACGCGGGTAAAGGTGCCGGAAATCGACGAAACTCTCTATATGTGTACCAGCGACCTTCCCTTACTGGATAACGGTGAAGGCCAGGATGGTTGTGTCCGTTTCCTGGCACCGCTCGATAACTTCTTGTGGGATCGCGGCCTTATCAAGAAACTCTTCGATTTTCAGTACAGTTGGGAAGTCTATTTGCCGGCGGCGAAGCGAAAATACGGATATTACGTTCTTCCGGTTCTTTATCGAAACCGCCTGATCGCACGGATGGAACCGGGCAAGCAGAAGACAAGCCATCCGTTTACGATCAAAAACTGGTGGTGGGAGGAAGGCATCTCCGTGGATGCCGACATGAAAGAGGCCGTCATCGTATCGATGGAACGATTTGCCGAATACTTGCATGCGGATGGGTACGCAAAAGAGAATAAAAAGATTGTATTCATCTAGGATCTGTTTCTAAAAAACGTGAAGTGTACGATTTAAGAAACATGGCGCTTCTCCGGAGAAAGCCCTACAATCGATTTTCGAAAAAAAGAAAAGGAGTTTTCGAAATTCGAGATGTCAAGGAGGCCCTGAATCTCTATGAGGGAACAGAAAAACAAGCGAAATTGAATGCTGAATAGCGACTGGGCCCTTTTCAGGGAACATGGGTTCACGAAAACGAGCATGCGCATGATCGCTCAGGCCGCCGGAGTGAGCCTGGGATTGGTGACGTATCATTTTGTCGTCAAGGAAACGTGCCCCTGGAGATTCTGGAGCTTTTCGGTGATTATCTCTGTGTAAGCATGGAGCGTACCCTGGTGCTTTTTCCCGGCACCCAGGACGCAATGGAATATCTGCCGGACCTCGTTTTTAAGACATAGAGAACTCATTTGGATCCTCGGTTCAAGGATTTCGAGGAGTATTGTGGAAAAAGCGAAGCCCTTGTGGAGAAGATCCTTTCGGAACATCCGGAGTTGCTCACCCCGAGAGATTTTTTTGAAATCCCAGGAGGAGGCGGGGAAAAATGAGGAATAAGTTTTGCATAGTGACTATTGTTTTGGGGATTCTCCTATTTAATAGCGCTGTCGCCAGCAGTGAAACCCCAGAAGAAAGTGCATGTATCGAAGAATTTTTTTCTATCGACATTAATAATTGTACACAGCAGGTTCTTATTCAATCGGACAATGTCGTAACGAACCCTATTCTGCTGTATTTACATGGTGGACCCGGTTCTTCCGCAATGATGTTCTCCCATCTTTATTCAGACAGGCTTCGAAAACACGTTATTTTTGTCAATTGGGATATGAGAGGTGCGGGCCTTTCATATCATGATGACATAAATCCCGAGACCCTTTCGGAAGAGCAGATCGCTGAAGACGCGGTGGTGCTGATACGGTACTTGAGGGATAGGTTCAAAAAGGAAAAGATCTTTCTCCTCGGTCATTCTTTTGGCAGTGTTTTAGGAATGTATCTCGTTGATAACTATCCCGATCTTTTTTACGCCTACATCGGGGTGGGGCAAGTTATTGATTACAAAAAATCGGTGCCCATAACGTATGCCTGGTTGCACGAAGTTTTGAAGAAGAACGATGATACGGTGGGACTTGAAAGAATAGAACGGGATTCTTTCCCCTATATCGACCTCGTCGTCAAATATGGTGGCCACCACGACTTGTCCATCGATCTCCATTCGATTATCAGGAATTCTCCATACTATGCGGAAGGTTACCTGGATGTTTTAGCAAAGGGAAAACAATTTTCAGCCGAAAATGTTGCAAAAAATCCGAAGCATTATAAGTATCCTTCCGAAATCAAGGAGACTGAAGTTCCGTTATATTTCTTTGAAGGAAGAAATGATCATGTAATTGCCTGTGCTCCGGAACTTGTAGTCGAGTATTGCAATAGTGTTAACGCTCCGAAGAAAGAAATTATCTGGTTCGAGCATTCCGCTCATTATGTCACTGTTGAAGAGCCGGATAAGTTCCAAACCGAAATAATTAAGATAGTCGAGGACAATATGAGGTGAAAAAGTTGTAAAATCCTAATAAGGCCTTTTCCTAGGCGCTGTGATCGGTGTTACGAGACTATCCTTCGAGGTGAAAATTGAAAAATGAATAAAACTGAAAAAGCGACCTCAACATTCAAGGAAGGTTTTGCGTGTTCGCAAGCCGTTTTTTCTACCTTCGCAAAAGAATTGGGAGCGGACGAAAATACCGTGTTGAAACTTTCGGATGCTTTTGGTGGAGGCATGGGGCGCATGGCTCTTACCTGCGGTGCCGTTACAGGGGCTTTCATGGTTATCGGCCTGAAATACGGCAGAACATCCGCCGATGACTGGGAAGCGAAGCAAAAAACGGCCAGCCTCGTCAGAGAATTCGCTGAAAAATTTGAGGAACGCCACAAGAGTATTGTCTGCAAGGAGTTGTTGGGTTGCGATATCAGTACGGATGAAGGATCGAAACATGCCAAGGAGTCCAATCTGACAGGTACCATCTGCCCGAAACTTGTCGCTGATGCCGTTGAAATTCTCGAAGAGATTTTGCAGTAAGAAGCTCATGCGTGAATCCGTTGGGCTGGGAACGATACTTTCGGTGTCGTCTCCAGCCCGGCGGTTATTATGACGTTCCATGCTTTTATTCCTCGTAAATACAGCACAGCCATCAAAGAGCCTCTTCAAATTTTCGTTGCCATCCCTTGTTGGTTGGTCTCCCGATTGTCTGCAGTCTCTATAGCACCAATTGTTGTATGTCGGTCGGTGCCGATTCATTATTACCCCTCCTTTCGATGTGGGGACGGGTAAGTTATACGCTTGTTGCGCTCTCTGGTATACTGCGACAAAATGATCGAGGCGTTCGGAAGATGCGTGACGGGGGTAGCACTGGAGGGCCGAGCATTTTTATTCGTAGTGAGTGGGAGGTTGTTATGATGCGGCGATCGAAAATAGCTGGAGTATTTCTGACACTTTTGCTTTTGCTGGTGATTTTATGTCTTTCAGGATTTGCGGTGTTCCACCATTATAAAAATAAGGTGCAAGAAGTATTTGAACTGGCTGAAGAATGCCAGGCACAAAATTATTATATGGCGCTATTCGATTACAAGGCGTTGGCGATAGCCACTCTCGTCAGTAAAGGGGACTATATAAAGGCAATATCGTTACTTGACCAATTACATGATCAACTAAGGGCAAAAGAAAATTTGATCAAAATGCCGGACTTCGGCAGTAAAGAGGAAGAGATGGAATTCTATCTGAGTCTTCAAAATCCGAAGACCGGTTCTTTCATGGACGAGGCGTATCCATATGGCACGTGGCATGGCCCGACGGAAAATGTTTTATTGCATATCGAGCTGCTGGCAAAGGAAATCGGACAACCCGTAAAATTGAAATACTCATTGAAATATTTGGATGAAATTAAAACTCCGGAAAAACTTATCGCGTTCTTGAATGAGTCCTCTATCGTTGGAATAATCGGTTCAAAGTTTCCACAAACTTCTTTTCACTACATAAGAGACTATTTTTCCATGACTAGAGATAGAGCCCATTATCCTGAGGATGACTTGAGCCCTGTTACAAGACTTGATTTGTATCGTTTTTCTCCGGAGTGGAAACAGAGCTATCTTAAATGGTTGTACGAAGCTCGAGATCCTGAAACGGGACTGTGGGGACCGAAATTGAAAAATGGAAAGTTGGCGAAGAAAGATTTAAACAATTCGGCGTCAATCATAAAAGGATTTGTAGACAGTAAGGGAAATGATGTTTATTCGTCGTTCCCTATGGGGCGTTATAACAACGAAATGTTTTGTTCGATTCTTGAAGGATTGGAAGAATCTGAGCCAGGTTCAGATAGTTTAGCTGAATCACATGAATATAATCTGAAAATAACGAAATCGATCAAAGTGCTGACGAAATATATTTGGAAAGATGCATCAGAGGAAAATAAAAAAAGAGCGGGGGTATTGTTAGAGAAATATCTCAAAAATAGATTCGAAAATTATCACATCCCGGCAGAGGGTGCTTTTAGTTATTATCCTAAAGGGGAACATGCCGCTTTGGACGGAGTACCCGGAGGTTTTTTCTTCTTTGAAAGGATAGGTGCTTTCTCAACTAAAAAACAGACAAGGCTGTGGGGAGCTCCGGAAAAGAACATAAGCGACTTAGGCGTATTTGACGTAGATGAGCTTACTCAAGAAGACTTTGATTTGATTGCGAACTTGGAAAATGTTAATTCGTTGCGGTTGTATCAGACTACGGCCCATTATGATGATCTGACCTCCGGTGTTTTCGCCGTGGTATATCCGAAAGAACGATTGGTTCTAGATGTTATGGATTTATTCTATAAAACAAAGCATTGGATCGATACAACTCCGTTAACCATGGGCGTTTGGGTTTCAAAAGCTGAAATGAAGAAAATGCTAGAGGATATGGATATAAGCTTTGACGAAGTTGAAGCCTATGAAAAGCTTATTCCTTTGGAAAAAGCTAACGAGGTGCTTCGCAATAATAAGAAACTTGTCGTGATAGGGTTTGATGTATTGCAAATACCTCGTTATAAAATGGTGTTCAGCTACAGTAAAAGCGCAGATTGAATTAAAATTTTCTATCGTCACCTTTACATCTAGCAGGGATACGATCCCAGCAACCGGAATCCCGAAGCCAGGGAGCGCACTTTTTCGATGGCCTCGTACACCGCAGGCTCCTCCAGATGGCCCTCCACGTCCACGAAGAAGGAGTACTCGAAGGGGTTGTGCAGCAGGGGACGGGACTGGATGAAGGTCATGTTCAGGGGCACCTCCGCCAGAGGGGCCAGAGCGCGGAAAAGAGAGCCCGGCGTGTGGGGTACGGTGAACCGGAAGGACGTCTTGTTCTTCTCCCCCCGTCGGGCTTTTCCCTTGCCTATGGTCCAGAACCGGGTGATGTTGTGGGGGGAGTCCTGGATATGCCGGGCGAGAATCGTAAGCTCCCGGCTTTCCGCGGCGATGACGGTGCATATGGCGGCACATTCCGGGGCGGTTCGGGCATGTTCCGCCGCAGTGCTGGTGCTGGGGAGGGGAAGGGTTTTTCTTCCCGGAAGGTGCGTGGCGATCCACCGACGGCATTGGGAGAGAGCCTGGGGGTGGGAGCAGACCGTGGAAATTTCCTCCAGGGGGGAGGTACTTGCGAGCATGTGTTTTATCGGAACTCTCCGCTCGCAGAGCACCGTGTATTCCTCCGGGGCGGAGGTGAGGGCATCCAGGGCGGGGCATACCGCCCCCTCCACGGTGTTTTCCACGGGAAGCGCCGCCATATCCGCCTCCTCCCGGTAGAGGAGCGAAAGCACCTCGTCGAAATCTCCGCGGAAGAGCACCTCCACTTCGGATCCGAACTGTTCCCGCACCGCCTGATGCGAGAAGGACCCTTCCGGGCCGAGACAGGCGATTTTGAGAGGGTACTGGAGGGAGCGGCAAAACGAGATGATTTCCCGCTGAATGCTTTTCAGAGACTCCGGGGGAATGCCGGGGTGACTTTTTCGAAGCCTTTCCAACACCGCCTCCTCCCGAAGAGGATCGTACACCGGGGCGGATCCCTTGGCGGCTCCCACAGCCTTGGCGATTTCCCCGCGCTGTTGGATAAGGTCCGCTATGCGATCGTCCAGCAGGTCGATTTGATTTCGTAGGTCCTTGAGAGAATCCGTCACGATTGCTCCATCCTTTCTTCCGCCGTGGCGATCTGTTCGATTCGCGCGATTCGGGATTTCAGGGAGGGATGGGTGCTGAAGATGCTGTCCCGGCCCTGTTTCTTGAAGGGATTGACGATGTAGAGGTGCTGGGTTCCCCGGCTGGCTCCCTGAAGCTTTTCCGGATCCCCCGAGAGTTTTTGCAGGGCGTGAACGAGCCCCTTCGGATTGCGCGTAAGCTCCACCGCCGAGGCGTCCGCCAGGTATTCCCTCTGGCGGCTTACCGCAAGCTGGATGATTGCTGCGAAGAGCGGGGCGAGAATGGAGAGAACGAGCGCTGCGATGGCCAGAACCGCCTGAAATTTTCCTCCTCCGGAATTATTGCTTCGGCGGCGTCCGAAGCCTCCGAAAAAGAGGCTTCGTCGAAGAACGTCGCAGATAAGCACGATGGAACCCACCAGAACCGCCATGAGCATGGAGAAGCGGATGTCGTAGTTCCGGACGTGGGACATTTCGTGAGCCATTACCCCCTGAAGCTCCTCCCGGTTCAGTTTTTCCATCAGGCCCCGGGTGATGGCCACGCTGGCGTGCTGGGGGTCCCGGCCGGTGGCGAAGGCGTTCATGGCCTCCTCGTCGATAAGAAAGACCCTGGGCATGGGAAGCCCCCCCGCGATGGAAAGCTCTTCCACCACGTTCCAGAGTTGCGGCGCATCCTCGTGTCGGATTTCCCGGGCGTGATTCATGGAGAGGATCATGGAATCCCCGAAGGACCAGGAGATGAAAAAGTAGATCACTCCCACGATCACGGCTATGATGGTTCCCGTATACCAGTTGCCCCCCCAGAGAACCCCCGCGGTTCCTCCCAGAGATCCCAGAAGGAGCATGAGCAGAACAAAAAGAAGTACGCTGAGGCGCTTGTTGTGGTCCATGAGTTTTTCGAAGCTTGCCATGATATCAGCTCCAGGAAATTTTCAGGGGTTCTCCCTCCGCAGGGTCCGAGAGGGTCCACATGGAACGGGGTTCGTATCCCAGCCTCCGGGAGAGAAGGTTGTTGGGGAAGACGTGGATGGCGATGTTGTACTCCTTTACCGTGTCGTTATAATACTGTCTGGCGAAGGCTATCTTGTTTTCCGTGGAAGCCAGCTCCTCCTGAAGGGCGAGAAAGTTTTCGTTCGCCTTGAGATTCGGATAGTTTTCGGAAACCATCAGGAGGGAGCGCAGAGCTCCGGAGAGCCGGTTTTCCAGAGGTAGCGCCTCCTCGGGAGAGGATGCGGCGTGGGCGGCGCTCCGCAGGGCGGCGATGCTTTCGAAAAGCTCGCGTTCGTGTGCGGCGTATCCTTTTACCGTCTCCACAAGGTTGGGTATCAGGTCGTATCGCCGTTTGAGCTGCACGTCGATCTGGCTCCAGCCGTTTTCGACCCTCGCCTTTTTCCGGACGAGGGAGTTGTAGATGTAGATTACGTAGATACCCCCCAGGAGCAGTAGCCCCCCGAAGATATACAGTCCTTTTTCCATCTCTAAAGCCTCCCTTTTTCTATTTTCCCTTGCACAAAGCGGTTTTTTTCGATCTTTGGAATTTATCGTACCGAAAAAATCTTCTGAAAGAAGAAATTCGCAAGAGCATAGGGGAAAAATTCTCTTTTTGCAAGATCCGGGGAGATGCTTCGATGGGCGGGATCGGAAAAAGAAGGTAGGTTTGCGTCGTTTCTTTTAGCAAAGAGTGGTACGGAAATGCGTTTTTGTGGTAAAGTGTTCAGGTTTACGCACTTTTCTATTGTGGCATATGCTTATAATTTTGCATGCGTAAAATGCATGAAAAAAGAGAGAGGGGGTGGGGAACTTCCCGAAGAGTGAGGGTTTCGAAGACTATGCGCTTATATCCGATGGAGAATTTTTTTGCTTTCTGGAAGGGAGTTCTGCCTTATGAAAGATAAAACGCTATTGCCGGTTTCCGTACTTATCCTTATCAGCGGAGCCATGTTTTCCTCCCACTTCGGCGTGGGAGATCTGATCTTTCCCCCGATTCTCGGAAGGGATACGGGAGCCTCCTGGTTTACCGCTTCCCTGGGCTATATGATCATCAACAGCCTCGGAGTGTGGCTCGCCTATCTGGCCTGCGCCCATCAGAACCAGTCCCTGGGAACCCTCGCCACGAGAACCCTGGGAAAGTTTTTCGGCAGCATCTATGCGGCCATTCCCGTGCTCATCACGGTGTTCTTCATCCTTCCTCGGGTCGCTTCGGCCACCCATGAAATGGCGGTGCTTCCTCTCTTTCCCTCGGTTCCCCTCTGGGCTACCCTGGGGGCATTTTTTCTTTTGAGCTTCTACATCGCCTTTACCCGGGCCACGGTTATCGACAAGCTGGGCAAGCTCCTGGCTCCCGCCCTGATTATCTTCGTGGTGCTTCTCGTGGGAAAGGGCATGATGACCCCCCTGGGATCCCCCGTGGAGCCCGGCTCCACCACGGCTCTCAAGGAGGGAATGCTCAACGCCTACAACACCATGAACGCCATTGCGGCACTTCTCTTCGGAGGATGGGTGCTCCATGAACTGAAGATGCGGGGCATTGCCACCCGGGAGGGGCAGGATATCAACCTCAATGCCATCGGGTTGGGCACCGCCATTCTGTTGGGAATTACCTCCACCGTGCTGGTCTATCTCGGAGCCACTTCGGGAGCGGCCTTTCCCGAGGCATCCATCGGGGTACTCTCCACGGAGATCGCCCAGGGGCTTCTGGGGAGCGCCGGGCTTATCAGCTTTGCCATCATCATGGCTCTGAGCTGCCTCAGCACCTCCGCGGCCATCACCTCCATGGCGGGGGACATGTTCCAGGAGATGAGCGGGGGGAAAGTGCAGTACCGGGCAATCGTCATTCTCAGCACCCTTATCGGGTTCGGCCTCGGCCTCGTGGGGCTCAGCAAAATCGTCAAGTACACCGTGCCTTGGCTGGTGCTCATCTATCCCTCCATTATCCTGCTCATCCTCTGTGCCCTCCATTATCGTTTCGACACCATCCGCAAGGCGGTTACGGTGGGCATGGTGGCGGCCCTGATCTTCGGTCTGGGGGACATGCTTTCCTTCTACGGTATCACCACGAACCCCATTTCCACCTTCGCCGCATCCCTTCCTCTGGGATCTCAGGGATTGGGATGGGTTCTTCCCACGCTGGGATGTATGGTGATCGCTCAGGTCCTTTTCACCTTTTCCGGAAACAAGACCGGTAAAGGAGGGGCCGCATGAAAATGAAAGAGAAGGTTCACGACTTCGTGGCCTCCCGGGTGGAGAAGGGAAACTATCCGGGATGTCAGGTGATCGTGGCCCAGGGAGAGGAGATTCTCGCGGAAGAGTGCCTGGGAAGTATGGTGAAGGGCTTGGATCGTTCCGAGGATCGGGTGACGGAGAAGACCCTGTTCAACCTGGAATCCATTACCAAGGTTATGGTAACCCTTCCTTTGGCCTTCAAGCTTTTGGAGGAGGGCAAGCTTTGCCTGGAGGACCGGCTGGTGGAGTACCTGCCGGAGTTCGGCACCTCGGAGGAGAAGAAGAGGATTACCCTCCGGGATATGCTGAACTTCACCGGGGGCATTTCCCTTATGGATCCTCCGGGGTCCGAGGAGGCCGCCGCGGCGGGGGAGATGGAAAAGTGCTGGCAATGCCACTATGACCAGCCCCTGGAAACCTCCCCTGGGAGCCGGGTTTTCTACAGCGACGTTTCGTGTCGCCTTCTGGGAAGAGCACTGGAGCGGATTCTGGGAATGAACCTCCAGGAGGGGGCCCGAAAGTATTTCTTCGAACCCCTTGGCATGAATCGAACCCTCTACTGTCCTCCGAACAAGGCGGAATGTGCCGATACGGGGTTTTCCGAAAGCCGCCGTCCCTTGCGGGGGGAGGTTTGTCAGGACCTGGAGCATAATATGGGAGAGATTCTGGGTTCCGACGGCATCTTTTCCACCGCTCGGGATATGCTGCGCTTCTCCTGGATGATCCTCCGGGGAGGAGCCTACAACGGCAATCGGGTTCTCAGCCAGCTCGCCACGGAACGAATGACCGGGGAGATGACGAATGCGGATCTTTGCGAAGATCCCGTCTCCTATCTGCACTACATTCTGAGCGGTCCCAAGGTATGGTTCTGGGAGTACGCTCAATCTCCCTTCTCCTTCTTCGGGGACTTGCCCTCTTCCCGGGGAATCGGCAAGATGGGGGGTGCCGGAACTTTCCTTTTCCTGGATCCCGAGTACGATCTGGCGGTGATCTACCTCACCAACTACGGGCAGCCCGAGAACACTTTGGAAGGGGATGCGGCCTGGAACCTCTTTCAGAAGAAGATCAACGTCATGGGATTGTGCAACCTCGTGCTGGGAGAGCTTTCTTCCTGAACCCCGTTTTCTGGAATGTTCCCATGAGCTGAGCTTGGAAAAGGAGATTTCCCGTCCATCAAGGGGAATCTCCTTTTCCGCTTTCGATGCATTGTTCGATACCGATTCGGATATTTTTGCGAAACATCGAGGGCGTATCTTCTATGAGTGTGGTAATAAATTATTCTGACTATTTACGACTCGAAATTGCACTTGACAATGATAATACGACATGGTTAAAGTCGAGAGGAGGTTTTCTCTCTTTACATCGCAACATTCTTTTTTCACCTTTCTTTGAAGGAGATACGGGGAGCTTCGGGGGGAAGCGTATGGGAACTCTTGCTGTGACGGAACTGAAATCGGGCATGACCTTATCCGAGGATCTGATTGCTCCCAACGGAAGATTCATTTTGCCCAAGGGAGCCTGTCTGACGCAAAAAAATATCATGAGCCTCAAGATCTGGGGAATTTCCGAGGTCTTCGTGGCGAATTCCTACGAACTCTATCCGGGAGACGGTGAGGCATCCTCCGGCGTTTCCGGCGTCATGAAGGACGCTCAGGACATCATGCTCCGGATCTTCGGAGGAACTCCTCCAGAGTCCCGGGGAATGAAGGAGATCTACCGGGTGGGGGTGATCGAGGCGGCGAGGCGCCTGGGCGAAGAGGAATCCTCTTTCAGGGAGAGAAAGGAAGATTTTTTCCTCTCCGCTCCCTCCTGTCAGGATGGAGCGGAGATCGAAAGCGTGACCCTGGAGGGGCTCGTGAAGGGTGAAGTGGAGCTCGTATCCTTTCCGGAGACCTATTTTCGCATATCCGAAGCTCTCCAGTGTCCGAAAAGCTCCATAACTCATATCGCGGACCTCATCAGCAAGGATACCGCCCTCTCCGCGGCGCTCCTCAAGCTGGCCAACAGCGCCATGTACGGAGTTCCCGCGAGGGTGGATTCCATTTCCCGGGCCGCGGCCCTTATCGGGGGAAACGCTCTTTCTCTTCTGGCTCTGGGAGTTTCCGCGGTAAACTCCTTCGGTGCGGTTCCCGCGAAATGGGTGAACATGGAAGCCTTCTGGAAACACTCCGTTGCCGTGGCGGTTTTCGGGCAGGTGTTGGGGGCACGAAAGACGCCTCGGGCGATAGAGCGTATTTTCGTGGGCGGCATGTTGCACGATGTGGGCAGACTGGTTCTTCTGCGGCATGCTCCCGGAGTGATGACGAAGGTTATCGCCGCGGCGGAGGCGAAAAGAGTTCCCCTCGTGGAGATGGAACGGGAGATGCTCGGATTCGATCATGCGGAGCTGGGGGGAAGCCTTTTGGAAGGATGGGGATTTCCCCGTTCCCTTTCGGATCTGGTACGGTTTCACCACCTTCCGGAAAAGCAGGAGAGCTCCTTTACCCTCGCGATTCTCGCGGCGGCGGATACCCTGGCGGGAGCCTTTCTTTCCGGAAGCAGCGGTTCCACCTACCTTTCCCACATTTCCGACGGAGTATGGGATATGATGGATCTTTCCCGGGAGGCTCTCGATATGGTGGTGCGTCAGACCCGGCGGCAGATTTTCGAGATATACGGCCTTTTTAAAGGTGGTGTGAATGGTGGAAGGGGATTTTCTTTCGGTGACCTCTTTTGAAAAGCTTCAGGATCGGCTTTCCCTGCTTGAGGAGGAGCGGTTCGCGGTAGCCAACGCTCTGGATATCGCTCTCAAGATCAACGATGTCCAGGGGGACACGGCGGTGGAGACCACCGTGGAGTCCATACTTTCCCTCTGTTATGAGCGTACCGGAAAACTGATTCGATTGAGAGGCGGGGCCTTTTATATCTTCCGGGAGGAGGATGCGGTGTTTCATCCTGCCTTCATCAGCTCTTCCTCCGTCAGAAGGGAGATCGAGAAGGAATTTTCCCTTCTCATCGATGACGGCACCATCGCCTGGGTCATTCAGACGGAACGTCCCGTGGCGATTCGCCTTTCCACGGGAAAGGAGGCCTTTCTTCACGCTCTGGCCACCCCCGGAAGAACCATGGGGGTTTTTATGGGGCTTCTTAAGGAATCGAAAGAGGATATCCTGGATATAAGCTACGCCCTTCTTTCCATCTATTTCAGCCAGGTGGCGGGGGTTCTCCAGAACCGGGAACTTCTGCACATGGCCAGGAAGGAAAACAAGAACCTCTCCTCCACGGTGACCGTCCTTCGGGAGTCCGAGGAGAAGCTGGTTTCCCTCAACCACACCCTGGAGGAGGCGGTGAAGGAGCGTACCCGGGAGCTGGAGAAGATCAACAAACGCCTTTTGGAGGAGATTGCCGAGAGAAGGCGTAAGGAGGATGCCCTTCTGGAGAGCGAGGAGCTTTCCGCAAGCCTGCTGAACCACTCTCCCAATCCCATTCTGGTGGTCAATCCGGATACCTCCATCAAATACGCCAACTTTGCCTTGGAGGAGATTACCGGATATTCTCTGGTGGAGGTCATCAACAAGAGGGCTCCCTATCCCTGGTGGGGCAAGGATCATTCCTCCAGAATTTCGGAATACTATGGGGCGGTTCAGTCCGTGGGATCCGCGAAAAAGGAGTACTGCTTCCGCAAGAAGGACGGTTCTCCCCTGTGGGTGGAGGTGAGCATGACCACCATTCCCGGAGAGAAGGGGCCTAAGTACTGTATCGCCAACTGGGTGGACATTACGGACCGCAAGATGGCGGAGGTCGCTCGGGAACATGCGGAGCATCTTCTCGTGGAGACCAACGAGAAGCTTCGGGATACGGTAAACGGCATCGTGGTTTCCATGGCCAAGGTGGTGGAGACCCGGGATCCCTATACGGCGGGGCATCAGGAGCGGGTGGCCCAGCTCGCGGTGGCCGTGGCCAGAGAGATGGAGCTTCCGGAAGAGCAGGTTCGAGGAGTTGCGGTGGCGGCGGTGCTGCACGATCTGGGGAAGATCGATGTGCCCGCGGAGATCCTGAGCAAGCCTTCCCGGTTGAAGGATAAGGAGTACAGCCTCATTCAGGATCACTGCCTTGCGGGATATGAAATCCTGAAGAACGTGGATTTTCCCTGGCCCGTGGCCCAGGCGGTACTTCAGCATCATGAGCGTATGGACGGATCCGGATATCCTTGTGGGCTTTCGGGTGGGCAGATTCTTCTGGAATCCCGAATTCTTGCGGTGGCGGACGTGGTGGAGGCCATGTCCTCCCATCGTCCCTATCGCCCCAGCCTGGGCCTCGAAAAGGGGCTTGAGGAAATCACTCTTCACAAGGGAACCCGTTTCGATGCGAATGTGGCGGAGGCCTGCCTGAGTCTCTTTGCCCGGGGAGATTCTCCCTGGAAGGAATAAAACCTTTTTTCGTATCGTTTTCGATGCCACCATGCGCCTTTCGGCGTGAGGGAAGGCACATGATGAAACCATACGACACTGCCCCGGAATCTTCCTGAACGGAAAAATCCGGGGCAGTACCATTTGGCGTCTCTGGTTTTTATTGAAGATTCATGCGCCATATCATGAAGTTCAATGCTCCCGCAAAGCTTCCCCAGAGCAGATAGGGTACCAGCATGACGCCCGCTGGAAGGTCCCGGCTCAGAAAAACTGCAAGGTTCCAGAGGATCACTCCCAAAAGGAGCAGGAGTTCCCCAAAAGCCCAGCCGGGAAGGCGGAAGTAGAAAAAAAGCCAGGACCAGGCGAAATTCAATCCGAGCTGTATCCAGAAAGGAAGGAAGATGCGGGAGGCCGGAGATACCCCGGTTTTCCAGATGCGGTAGGCGGACCAGGCCATGAGAACGTAGAGAATTGTCCACACGGGACCGAAAAGCCATCCCGGAGGTGTCCAGGCAGGTTTTGCCAGGCTGGCGTACCAGGTGTTCACCGAAGATGCAGTGGCGTAGGATCCAACAAAGCCCGCTCCCAGGCAGAGAGCGAGGAAGATGCAAAAGACCGGCATACTCGAACGCTGCATGCATACCACCTCCGAAGAAGCCATACGATCGTCATGAAAATGTAGGGGTTTTGCTCTTTTGCGTATTCTGTGGTCCCCATGTTTTTCCCCTCCCTGCGTCAAGTCCTTGAAGTGAAATTCCCCTAGAATGCAAGCTTACTACAGATTGGAGATGGAAACCATAACCGAAGTCCTCGGAGCTCGAAGGAATTTCGAAAAAAGAGTTTTTTTCATAGATTTTATCGATGTCGGGGGCATGGAAATTCTTGCGAGGTCCCAGGGGAAAAGCTATACTTCCAATTGAGCAGTCGTTAAAGAACGGAGGCCGCACATCGGAGCCAGTAAAGCATGAATGGAGAGGAGGGCTTTTGTGTGAGAGAGGAGATCCAAAAAAAACGATCGGATAGTTCAGCGAAAAGATTCGCATCCCTTTTCACCTTCCTGCGGGTAAATTCTCTGGCCTGGGAAGTGGTATGGGAAACCGCTCTTTGGGGCATTCTCATCATGCTTGCTGTTACGGGGGCGGGATATTATCATACCTTCAAAAATCAGGAAAGCCAGACCCTGGAGGAACTCAAGCTCTACGTTGCAAGCAGGGTGGAGCACGAAGAATCGCTCTTCGCTCTGGCGAAAGATAGTCTTCAGGTCTTTGAAAAGGAATATCTCAAGCTTTATACCTCGGGCATTGCCTTTACCGACGAGGAATTCGATGAGTTCTTTTTTAGAGATTCCGAGGGAGCCACGCGAATGCGGGAGAAGTTTTTTACCGGAAGCGCTTCTTCCAGGGGACTTCCCTATGACGGTATGTCCGCCTTTATAGGAAACAACCAGAAGGTTTTGAGCGAGGATTTCAAGCGCCGCATGCTTCTGGCCTATTTCCTGGTAGCTCGGCTCGGTCCCGCGTGGGTCAGCCGCTTTGCCAATCTTCATACCTCCACGCCGGAAAACGGCATGTTGTGTTATTGGCCTGAAATGCCTTGGGGACTTCAGGCCCGAGCCGATTTGGATACCACGGCGGGGTCTGTGGTGAAGGCTACCCTTCAGGAGTTCAATCCCGAGCGCAAACCTTTCTGGACGGGGCTCTACTACGATCTTACCGCAAACCACTGGGTTATCACCTATCAGCATCCTATCGACTACGAAGGGCGGCATCTCCTTTCGGGAGGCATCGATGTCTATCTGGATGACTTGATGGATCGCATGCTTACGCAGCAATATGTTAAAGGAGCTACGAGCTTTATCGTGGATTTTGAGAAACAGCTTATCGCCCACCAGGAGATGCTGCATCGGGCGAAGGAGGAGAAGGGCGTGCTGGAAATAGAGGAGCTTGAAAATCCTTCCCTTTCCAGCATGTACCGCACCATCATGGATTCCATTTCTTCGGAGGGAGATGGACCCTGGATCTTCTTCGATTCCCGGACGCAAAACTACCTCGGTGTATCCCGTATCGTCGAGCCGGATTGGCTCTTCGTTACCGCCTATCCGAAAAGCCTTCTTCTGCAATCGGCCCATAAGGCGGCTTTGTTGATACTCGGAATGGGGCTCCTTCTTTTTGTAGCCTTTATGAGTACCGTTGCTCTGGTATTGCGGAAAAGGGTAGCCTTCCCCGTGGGGGTTCTGGAAAAGGCTTCGGAAGCGATTTCCCGAGGAAATTATGCTTCCCTGGGGGAGCCCGTTTTTCAGCACGTAAGCAAAGCTCTCAATGAAGTGGGCTCTCTGGCCCGGACTTTCCATCGGATGGCCGAAGCGGTGCGGGATGTGAACAGGATTCTGGAGGAAAAGGTGGCGGCTCGAACCAGCGAACTTGCGGCGGCGAACAAAAAGCTGGAAGAATTGAGCCTTTTGGATCCTCTCACCAAGATGTTCAATCGCCGGGCCTTCGATCGGGATTTGAAAGAGGCCTTCGCCCAGGCCCGAGAGGGGAAGGGAACCTTCGCTCTCATGCTCTGCGATGTGGATTTCTTCAAGCAATATAACGATACCTATGGTCATGATGCGGGAGACGAGGTGCTCCGGGATCTTGCCCGTACCATGTTTCATCATGTGGGGCCCGATGATCGGGTTTACCGCTACGGAGGAGAGGAAATCGTCATTATCTTCAAAAGTCCCTATCCCGGTAATGCCCGGGACATGGCGGAACGAATCCTGGAGGCCGTACGGAAGCTGAACATAGAGCATACCGGCTGTCCCTGGGGAATTCTTACCGTAAGTGCGGGAATGGAGGAATTCCATAGCCGCCATACCAGTCCCCACGAAATGATTCGTTCCGTGGATCGAAAACTTTACGAAGCCAAGGGAAAAGGGCGGAATCGGCTGGAAGTATAAACGCAAAGCCGATAACTTCTATTGCAGCGCCTCCCATTCTCTCCGAAGCAGGGAGAACATCCACTGGTCCTGAAATTTCCCCCGGGCCCATTCGTACTGCCGCAAGGTTCCTTCCAGGGTAAACCCGTTCTTCTCGAGAAATCCCGAGGAGGCCCGGTTTCCCACGGTAACGAGAGCCTCCACCCGATTACAATCCATTTCGGTAAATCCGTATTCCAACGCCGCCCTTACAGCTTCGCCCATAAAGCCCTGTCGCCAGGCGCAAGAGGTAAGTTCGTACCCTATCTCCGCCCGGTGATGTTCCCGATCCCACTTGTGAAATCCACAGGTGCCGAGAATTTTTTCGTCGGATTTGCGGATCAGAACCCAGCGTATACCCTCTCCGGAGAAGTGTAGCCCTTGCAGAAGGGAGATCATATCCCGGGTTTGCTTTCGTTCCGTGAAGGGATCCAGCACAAGGTATTCGAGCACTCGGGGATCTGTCCAGACCTCATGCAGAGCTTCCGTATGAGATTCCCGGAGTTCCGACAGAACCAGCCGGGGAGTTTGCAGTACGGGAAAAGAAGAATTTTTTTCTCTCATTGGAATATCTCCTTTAAGAAATATATAAAACGTGGCAAAGAAAAGTATACCTCTTTTTCACTTTTCGGTCCATCCGGTGGAACAATGGAGAATACAGGAGACCCTGAGAAAAGGAAATTCCATGTCGATTTGGAGATATTTCGTTATTTTTTACTTGCAGATAGAGGTTTGAAGTGTGGACGTAAAATGTGCGAATAGTGTAAAATTAGTAAAGAAGTAAAGGGGTAGTTCCGGAATTAAATGAGGTAAATTGATGAGGGAGGAGAGTTCGGATATGAAAAGATTTTTTGTTGTAAGTATGCTGGTATTGTGTGTGGTGTGCGTGCTGGGGTGTGGTTTTGTGAGTGCGGAGGGTTTGGTTTTCGAGGAGGGCATCTATAAGGTGACATTTCCGGGCGGAAAGGTTACAACCAGGTACATAGAAAACGTCCCTCTTGCAGATAACGGATGGAATAATTTCGCGAATGGATTTATCATTCATAAAGATGCGGATTCTCAGTCCGCATATCGATCTCACGGTTATATCGACGAAAAGAACGAGAGGCTGGTTTATGCGAATTATGATGATCATATGGTAAATATCGGCATATACCACATGGGCGAAAGCGGAAAGATAGTGGCTTTTGACGTTCGCGGAATAGATTACAAGGCGAAGGACAAAACTCTTTACGTGGACCTGGAGAAGGACTATGCGAAGTACGAAATCTTAAGATAAATTTCCTCGTTTTTGGAAGACCGAAAAAACTCCTGTTTCCAGGGATTTGATCATTCTCGCGAGGTGGGGCCCGAAATTTTTCCTTGACAAGGGAGAGGATATGGATATAATGGCCCGAAATCGCAGCAGGGAAAACATTGGTTCGAAAGAAAAAGGGAAGGGAGGAACGGCGCATGTTCGGAAAAGGTAATTCTCAGTGGAACGCCAACTTTTATTATTGCTTTAGCGACGGTCAGTGGCAAGCGTATTATTATGCCAGTGACCATTCCGTACGTGGAAATCCGAACAAGGCTGGTACCGTTCTTTCGCCGCCCATACCGTTACCCCGGTTCTAGGATTTTCCGGAGCCGAAGGATAGCATAAGGGATGCAAGCCGGATTCGGGTTTCTACAACCCGAATCCGGCTTTTTTGTTGACTTTATTTTTATCGGGAAGAACGAGCTTAGCGGAGGTGAGCGATTATGTTGGTAGTACGAATGGAAGAGCGGAGTTTGAGTCTTGATATGGCGAGAGTTTGCGAAGCTTTGGAAAAGCAGGGATGTCGGGGGCGTATGGTGCCCCATGCGGAAGGGGTCTGCATCGTTTCCGAGGAGCCCGGAGAGGGTACCGGCAGTATAGCCGTTCTTCCGGGGGTGCGGCAGGTGGTCTGCACGGGGAATTCCTTTCCTTTGGCGAGCCGAGAGTTGGCTCCCCGGAAGGTTTCCATGGAACTTGCCCCGAACCTTCACATCGGCGGAGGGAATCTGGTGGTTATGGCGGGGCCCTGCGCGGTAGAGGGGCGGGAACAGATGCTTGAAGCCGCCCGAGGCGTGAAAGCCGCCGGAGCCTCCATGCTGCGGGGAGGAGCTTTCAAGCCTCGCACCAACCCCTACTCCTTCCAGGGGCTGGGGCATGAAGGGGTTGCCCTTATGGCGGAGGCTCGCCGGGAGACGGGGCTTCCCATCATTACCGAAGTGATGGGAATAGAGGACATCGAGGGAATGCTGCCGCATGTGGATATGTTTCAGGTGGGAGCCCGGAACATGCAGAACTTCAGCCTTCTCAAGGCTCTCGGGCGCTGCCGGATCCCGGTGCTCCTCAAGCGAGGCATGACCGCCACGGTAGACGAATGGCTTCAGGCGGCGGAGTACATCCTTGCGGGGGGGAACCAGCGGGTGGTGCTCTGTGAGCGGGGAATCCGCAGCTTCGAGAAGCGTACCCGGAACACCCTGGATCTGAGTGTGGTGCCCCTGGTGAAATCCCTTTCGCATCTGCCGGTCATCGTGGATCCCAGCCATGGCACGGGGATTCGGAATCTGGTGCTTCCCATGAGCCTCGCCGCCCTGAGCTGCGGTGCCGACGGGCTTATGATCGAAGTGCATCCCCGACCCTCCGAGGCTCTTTCGGACGGTCCCCAATCCCTGGATATTCCGGCCTTCGAGGATCTCATGCAGAAGGTGGGGCAGCTTTTGCCAACTATCCAGGGAATGACGGAAGAAAAGACATGTCCCTTGAAGATTGCCATGTAGGCATTCTCGGGATGGGCCTCATGGGGGGCTCCCTGGGAGGAGCTCTCGTCCGGGATCTTCCGGAAGTGCGGGTGCTCGGAGCGGATCTGGACGAGAAAGCCTGTGCGGTGGCTCTCAAAAAGGCCTGCATTCACGAGGCGCTCTCCGTCGAAGCCTTGGCCGCCTCTTCGGAGATACTGATTCTGGCGGTGCCTCCCCGGCATATGGAATCCGCCAGCCGAAAAATGCGCCCCTTCGCCACTTCCAAACTTCGGGCGGTTTTCGATTTGGGAAGCGTGAAGGGGGAACCCGGAGAAAAATTGGAAGAAATTTGGGGGGACCTCTACGTGGGATTGCACCCCATGGCGGGAAAGGAGACGGGGGGCATCGTTCAGGCGGAGCCGGAGCTTTTTCGAAACTGCCTCTGCTTTCTGGTTCCCCGAAAGAACTCCGCCCCCTCCGCCATAGCCCTCGGAAGAGAAGTGACTCGGGCTCTCGGGGCGATCTGTTCCGAAGTGTCCCCGGAAGAACACGACTCCCTGGTGGCCTACGGCAGCCACCTCCCCATGCTTACCGCGGCGGCGCTCAGCCTCGCGGCGGGCCGAAAGAACAGGGAATTCCCGGGAATTTCCCGGGCCATGGCGGGGGGGTTCAAGGACGCTACCCGTACGGCCTCGGGAATGCCCTGGCTCGGAGCGGATGTACTGCATTACAATCGGAAAGCCCTGACAACGGCGATACGAGAATCCATAGCCTTCCTGGAGGAATTTCTGACATCTTCCCCCGAGGAGGCGGAAGCCCTTTTCCGGGAAGCCGGAAGTTGGAGACGAGACTTTTTAGAGGAAATACAGACGAGGTGGAAAAGATGAGAAGAGTAAGCCCCTTGAAGGGAATGCAGGGAAGCTGTCGGGTTCCGGGAGATAAGTCCATCTCCCATCGGGCGGCGTTACTGGGAGCGCTCTCCCGAGAGGGCATGGAAATTTCCGGATACGCCCCCGGAGAGGATTGCGGCCGGACTCTGGCATGTCTGGAGCAATTGGGATGCCGGGTGCTTCGGGAAGGGACCGAGGTACATGTGAGCCGGGGAGAAGGAATCCGGGAATCCGGGGAGGTTCTCTATGCGGGAAATTCCGGGACCTCCGCCCGGTTGCTCTGCGGTCTTCTTGCGGGGGTGCCGGGATTCTTCGGCATTATCGCGGGGGACGAGAGTCTTTCCGCCCGCCCCATGGAGCGGGTGGTGGCTCCTCTCCGTTCCGCGGGGGCCCGAATCGACGGTCGGGAAGGCGGTAACCGGCTTCCTCTCTGCATTCGGGGGGCTTCCCTGACGGGGGGTACCTTTACGCTTCCCGTGGCGAGCGCCCAGGTGAAAACCGCCCTCCTTCTCGCGGGGCTTTCCTCCCAGGGGAGCGTTACCGTGACGGAACCTTCCCCTTCCCGGGATCATACGGAGCGTATGCTCGGTTCCCTGGGAATTCCCCTGGTGCGGGAGGAGAACAAGATCACCCTCTTTCCCTATCCGGAACTTCCCGGAGCGAAGTGGGAGATTCCCGGAGATTTTTCCTCCGCCGCCTTCTGGATCGTAGGGGCCGCCCTGGTACCGGATTCCGAGGTGCTTCTCGAAAAGGTGGGGCTGAATCCCACCCGGACGGGGCTTTTGGAAGTTCTGCAACGCATGGGGCTGAACTTCCGGGTGGAAAATTCGAGGGAGTCCGGAGGAGAACCCCTGGGGGATCTGCGGATTTGGATCGCATCCCTGGAGGGAACCAAGGTGGAGGCTTCGGAAGTACCACGCATGGTGGACGAGCTGCCGGTGCTCGCGGTGGCGGCCACTCAGGCCCGGGGAAAGACGGAAATCCGGGGAGCCCGGGAACTTCGCTACAAGGAATGCGACCGTATCCGGGGAATGGCGGAGGGCCTTGCCGCTCTGGGAGCGAATATAGAAGAGCTTGAGGACGGCTGGATTATTACGGGTCCTACCCCGCTACACGGAGGAAGCGTGAAGACTCTGGGAGATCATCGTATCGCCATGGCGTTGAGCGTGGCGGCTCTCGTGGCTTCGGGGCCGGTGGATCTGGATGATCCGGATTGCGTGAATATTTCCTACCCCTCCTTCTTCGATTCACTGGAACGATTCCGGCAAGGGGAAATCCAAGCATGAGGGGATCTTCTCTCCGGATCGTGGGAATACTGGGAAATCCTCTGGACCACAGCCTTTCTCCGGCCATGCAGAATGCCTGGTTTCGGGCATTGGATCTCCCCTTCGTCTACTTCGCCTTTCCGGTGGAGCCCCCGGATTTTTGCCTCGCCCTGAAAGGGCTCCAGGTGTTGGGGGCCCGGGGAGTTAATATAACCCTTCCCTACAAGAAGGACGCTTGGGAAATGGCGGATTCTCTGAGCCCCGAAGCGGAACGGGCCGGAGCGGTGAATACCCTTCTCTTTCAGAAGGATGTCCTTCGGGGATACAATACGGATGTGCTGGCCTTGCAGGAGGGACTTTCCCGGCTGAATCTACCCGAAAGAGAGGGGCGTTGCGTTCTTCTCGGTTCCGGAGGAGCCGCGGCGGGAGCCTTGGCCGCCTTGGCTTCCCGAGAGTGGCAGGAGGTGCTTCTCTGTTGCCGGAGCCCCGAAAAAGGAAAAGTTCTGGCGGAGCGGAGCGGCGGAAAGCTTCCTTTGAAGGTTCTTCCGTGGAAGGCTCTTGAGGAGGATCTCGGCCCTTTAGATCTCTGGATCAATGCCACCTCTCTGGGGCTTTCCTCCTCTCCCTGGCCCGAGGAAATGCCGGGGAAAATGCTGGAACGGAACTCTCCCGGAAATGTGGTGGATTTCGTCTACTCTCCGAAAAAGAAAACTTTTCCCATCCTTTGGGCAAAGGAGCGCGGAATTCCCTGCGTAACCGGAGAGGAGCTTCTGGTAGCCCAGGGAGCCGAGGCTTTCCGGCTCTTTACGGAAAGGGAGCTTCCCCGGGAATTGCGGCATCTTCCGGCGTAGAAGAAACCGGTGGTTGATTGCAATGAAAATGAAAGAACCATGCACGGGCATCACCAGCTGCCCGAGTGTGCTGCTTTGCCAGCCGGGAAACACGAGTTTCCGGATTTTGAGGGAGGCGAATTCATGACCCTGCGTTTTCTTACCAGCGGCGAATCTCACGGGCGAGGACTTCTCCTCGTGCTCGAAGGACTTCCTTCGGGGCTTTCCCTTTCCCGGAAAGCCTTCGAAGAGGAGCTGCGTCGCCGTCGCCGGGGATTTGGTCGGGGGCCCCGGATGGGGTTGGAAAAGGATCGGCTTTCCTTTTGGGGGGGCTTGCGAAACGGCGTTACCACCGGAGCCCCCTTCGGATGCGTTCTGGAGAACACCGAATGGGAGACCTGGCGCTCCGCCATGGATCCCGAAAATACGGACCCCGGTGCGGTGGAGGCAGTGCGTCCCGAGTGTCCCCGGCCGGGACATGCGGATCTTGGGGGAGCCCTCAAGTACGGCACGGAAGACGTGCGAAACGTGCTGGAGCGTGCCAGCGCTCGGAGCACCGCCGCCTGGACTTTGGCGGGAACGGCGGCGAAGGAGCTTCTGGGAGCCTTGGGCGTGCATGTCGGAGGAGCGGTCTTTTCCATCGGTTCCGCCTCGGTGCCTCTTCCTTCGAAAGAAGCGGAATGGAAAGAAGCGTACCATTCCGATCTGGGATGCTCCGCTTCGAAAGAAGAGATTCTTCGAAAGCCCATCGAAGGGGCTTTGCTCGAGGGAGAAACTCTGGGAGGTTCTTTTTGTCTCCGGGTTACGGGAATGCCTCCGGGAATAGGGTCCTACGTGGAGTGGGATCGTCGGTTGGACGGACTCTGTGCGGGAGCCCTCATGGCCATTCCCGGTATCAAGGCGGTGGGAGTCGGAGACGGAGATTCCCTTGGGAGTTTGCCGGGGAGCGAAGCTCACGATCCCATTCTTCCTCTTCCGGGAGGAGGCTATCGCCGGGAGCGGAACCGGGCGGGAGGTATCGAGGGAGGGGTTACCAACGGAGAAAATCTCCTTTTCCGGGCCACCATGAAACCCATTCCCACCCTCAAGAAACCTCTGGGATCGGTAAATCTCCGTACCCATCAGCCCCAGGAGGCTCACGTGGAACGGGGGGATGCCTGTGCGGTGCCCTCGGCTTGCGTGGTGGGAGAGACCATGATTGCCTGGGTACTCGCCCGAACGGTGATGGAACAGTTCGGGGGAGATCGTATGGAGGATTTGGTGCGCCGTTTTTCCGAACATCGGAACCGTATGGAAAGGGGCCTTTCGGATGCCTGAAAATATCTACCTTGGAGGCTTCATGGGCACCGGTAAGAGTACCCTGGGAAAAATCCTCGCCTCCCGGCTCAACCGCCCTTTTCTGGATACGGATGCTCTGGTGGAGGATCGGGAAGGGCGGAGTATCGCCGCCATCTTCGAAGATTCCGGAGAACCCGCCTTTCGGGAGCGCGAAGTCCGAACGGTTGCGGAGGTTCTTTCCCTCAAGGGATGCGTGGTTGCCTTGGGTGGAGGGGTGCTGGAAAACCCGGATCTCCGAAAGGAGCTTGCCGCTTCGGGGCGTTTGGTGGTACTGGAGGCATCGGCGGAAGAAATCCTTGGGCGTCTTGGAAAGACTGTAAAAGCTGCCCGCCCTCTTCTGGATCCTGAGAGAGTGGAAGAGCTTTTACGAAAACGGGCTGCCGGATATGGGGCGGGAAATTTCCGGATTTCCACGGAATCGAAGGCTCCCGAAGCGGTGGCGGAAGAAATCATGAGAACTCTCGGAGAAGTTCCGCGGGAGCGTTCCACAGGAAATCGCCGGATATTGAAGGCCCGGGGGGAGGGGTACGACTATTCCGTGGTCATCGGTCCGGGCATCCTGGGGGATGCGGCAAACTGGAATACCCTGGAGATGACTCCCTCCCTGGTGGTGGGAGATGCCATAACCCTTCCTCTCTGGAGCGACAACCTTCCCTTTCAAAAACCCTCGTATTCCCTTCCCCGGGGAGAGGATGCCAAGAGCCCGGATGCTCTTCTGAAACTTTACGAAACCCTTCTTCGGGAAGGTCTGCACCGGGGGGATTTTCTCGTGGCCCTGGGAGGAGGTACCGTGGGAGATGCGGCGGGATTTGCCGCCGCCACTTGGATGCGGGGCATCGATTACGTGCAGTGCCCCACCACGCTA
This sequence comes from uncultured Aminiphilus sp., assembly GCA_963666395.2. GTDB lineage: Bacteria > Synergistota > Synergistia > Synergistales > Aminiphilaceae > DAIPKP01. The sequence goes on along the minus strand of CAXXQU010000001.1, from coordinate 2,344,088 downwards.
CTTTCACAGATCGACAGCTCTTTGGGAGGAAAGACGGGAATCAATCTTCGGGAAGGAAAAAACCTGGTGGGGGCCTTTCATCATCCCCGGCTCGTACTGGCGGACGTGCTTACCCTGGGAACCCTGGGGGATGTGGAGTATCGCCAGGGGCTGGGGGAGGCGGTGAAGTACGGTTTGGGGGAGGATGCGGAACTCCTTTCCTGGCTCTGGGAGCATCGGGAGGAGATTCTCCGGCGGGATCCCGAGATTCTTACGGAACTCGTGGCCTGGTGCGGATCCTGCAAACTCAAGGTGGTGGCGGCGGATACCCGGGAGGCGAACGCCCGAATGCGCCTCAACCTCGGGCACACTTTGGGACACGCCCTTGAAAGCGCCTCGGCCTATCGAGGTTGGGGACACGGGGATGCGGTGGGAGTGGGAATGCGCATTGTCACCCGGCTCTCCCGGAAGATGGGGTATTGTACCGCCGAGGACGAAGAGCGGGTGAAAGAGCTTCTTCGAGCTTTCGGAATGCCCCTGGTCCCGGATCGATCCTGGAGCGATATCGCTCCCTATCTGGAACGGGACAAGAAAATCCGCCTGGGAGCCTTGTCTCTGGTAATTCCTCGTCATGGTGAAATCTCCATGATTACCCGAGAGGCTCCCAGGGAACTCCTTCGGGAAAGCTACGAGGAGCTTCTGGTGGGTAAATAAGATGAAGGTCCATGTCCCACGTAAAGGAGGGGCCCCGTGAAGGAAAAAACGTATGCGGTGCTTAACGGTCCGAATCTCAATCTTCTGGGAGTTCGGGAGCCTCATATCTACGGTTCCCAGACTCTGGAGGATATCGAAGAGTCCTGCCTGAGCTGGAGCGAGAAGCGGGGAATCCGCCTTCTGTGGATGCAGAGCAACTCCGAAGGGGCCCTTTTGGATTTCTTTCACAAACACCGGCTTCTTCTCTCGGGAGCGGTGATCAACGCCGGAGCCTATACCCATTCGAGCTACGCCCTCCGGGACTGTATCGCCGCCATGCCTTTTCCCGTGGTGGAGCTGCACCTCTCCAATACCGCCGCCAGGGAGGAGTTTCGCCATGTCAGCCGTATCGCTCCGGTGGTGCGGGGACGTATAGAAGGTTTCGGAGGAGCGGGATACCTTCTTGCCCTGGAGGCGTTGGAACGCATTCTTTAGGCCCCTCTGTGGTATACTGCGAAGCACCGTTTGCAATATTCCCGGGAATTTTCCCGAAAGGAGCCTGCCCCGCATGAACGTCATCGATCTCACCCATACCATCTGTTCTTCCATGCCCGTCTATCCCGGAACGGAGCCTCCTCGAATCCAAGAGGCCACCACCATCCAAAAGGAAGGTTTTGCGGAAAAACTGCTTACCCTCTACAGCCATACGGGAACCCACATGGATGCACCGGCGCATCTCCTTCCCGGAAAGGCTACCCTGGATTCCTTCGGGGCTTCCCGCTTTATCGGCCCGGCTACTCTGGGGGATTTTCGCAACGTTTCTTCCGCTACCATAGGCCTTAAAAACCTGCTTCCTCTGAAAAAGGATCTCGAAAAAGGGGGATTTTTGATCCTCCATACGGGATGGTCCCGCTTCTGGGGACAGGAGGAATATTTCGGCAGATTCCCCGTACTCACCCAGGAAGCCTGCCAGTGGCTTACCCAATTTCCTCTTCAGGGAATCGCCATGGATACCATTTCCATCGATTCCATGGATTCCTCGGAGTTGGAAAATCACCGGATCATCCTCGGAGCGGGAATGGTGATCGTGGAAAATCTCGCCAACCTGGAGGCCCTTCCGGAAGAGCCCTTTACGCTTTGTTGCCTTCCTTTGAAAATAGAGGGAAGCGACGGTGCTCCGGTCCGGGCGGTGGGGCTCTGCTGAAAGAAGACCGGAACGGCTGGCTTGGAGAAGAGGGGTAAGCTCCGACTCCGGAGAAAAGAATATAAAAAATGAAAACAGCGATTTGGGGGCTTCGGCAAGCCCCCGAATCGCCTTAAGGAAGGGTCTATCGAGGAATGATCGTTATTGGATTGTCCGAAAGGACGCTTATTTTTTCTCCGCCTCGGAACTCATGGTTTTCTTGATGCAAAGGGCGAAACCTCCCCATACCACGAGCAGCACGATAACCATATTCACTTGCCAGGACATAAGCATATACCTCCTTAGAAAATCTTCTTGCCTATTTCCGGGTTTTCCGGATCGAACTGATACAGATATTTATTGTTGAACCAGTTGTTGAGAGCGTAGGCGAGGACGAAAACGATCGCCCACTGGAAGAAGATGGTTCCCGGGCTGAGGCTGTAGGAGAATCCCGCAAAATCGTACACGGGCCAGAACTTCCACCACTCTCCGGGATACATACTCGCAGCCTGGTAGATCCACCATCCGAAGAGAATCACGAACCACACCGGGAAAAGATAGATGAGCTTGAAAAGCCAGGGCCATTTGAGGTCTGCATTGGGTTCGATGTCCTCTTTCCAGATCTTGTTCACTCCCACCTTGATGGCTCCCAGGGAGAAGAAGAGCCCCGAAACGAGAAGCCCCACCCCCCAGACCCAGTCCTGATTGTCCAGGAAGTTCATGTTCATTGCCGAGGGAATTCCCAGGATGTACATGAGAATGCCCCCTACCAGGAGAGCCTTCTTGCGGGGGAACCCCGCATCCATGAAGAACCGGGCTACCAGTTCCAGCATGGGGAAAGTGGAGCTGAGGGCCGCGAAGGTGAGGGCGAGAAAGAAGAGAAGGCCGATGATCTGCCCCGCGGGCATCTGCTGGAAAAGAGTGACCAGATGCACGAAGACCAGGCCGTTGCTGGTGCTTCCCACAAGAAAGTCCGCTGCATTGGGATCCAGGGCGAAGATGGTGGGAACCACGCACATCACCGCCAGAAGCCCCGCGCTGGTATCGCCGAAGCAGACCGTGGTGGCGTTGAGGACCGTATCCTCGTTGCTCTTGGTGTAGATGAAGTAGGTAAGCATGAGGCCCCATCCGGCTCCGGTGGACCAGGCCGCCTGAGTGAAGGCCTCTATCCAGAGCCGTCCCGTGAGCATGGAATTCCAGTCGGGCTGGAAGAGGAACTTCAATCCTTCGGTAGCTCCGGGAAGGGTAATCGCTCGAACCATGATAATAACCAGAAGTATGAATAACGCGGGAATAAGAACCTTGCAAACCTTTTCGATTCCCGCTTGGATTCCCCGAACGGCCACCACCAGAACGATCAGCATGGCAATGAGATGCCAGGGAGCGGCACCGTTCATGTCCCATGCGGCAGCTCCCGTGGCTTGGGAGAAGGTATCCCAGAGCTTGGCGGAATCCGCCGATTTAAGAACTCCCTGAATGCCGTAAACCACATAGCGGAAACACCAGCCGAGAACCACCGCGTAGTAGAAGGCGATACCCGCACAAATAAAGCCCACGATATTACCAGCCCAGGTCCATTCTTTTCCCACGTACTTCTTGAAGGATCCCCCGCAGCCCATGCGGGTCTTGTTCCCCCAAACCGCCTCGGCGATGAGCAGGGGAACCGCCCAGAGAATCATGGCGATAACCACCCCGATGATGAAGGAACCGCCCCCCATCTTGGCGGCCATACGAGGAAAACGCCAGATATTGCCCGTTCCTACCGCCATGCCGATAGCGGCGAGAACCAAACCCCACCTTGTTGCAAAACCACCGCTGTTTTCTTTGGAAGCCATATTTCAATCCTCCTTTAAAAAATGAAAACCACCACCTGAAACCCACGCCGCAAAACATCATAAAATAAAAAGAATCGCACTAAGCTCGCAAGGATGTATCTTTGCAGGAAAACTTTTTATCCAACCCTTTCTCGACAATACAAATTTCCATGTTTATGAACTTTTTTAGATATTGCGGAAATAACATACGGCCCCTTGCGAATATAATGCGTAAATTTCCTCATATCACCTCCGATGGCTTGTATTGTTCTGAATATTTCGTATTTCAAATCCTCACAGTATTATGGCCACAATTAGGTACAGTCATGATACTCTTTGTACCAGAATATCGATTGGTATTGCATACCAAAATTACTCTTCCTTTTTTGTATTCAAAGCACAAAGAATATGGGTTCCCTTTACAAACAAAGATATTTGTTTAAGATAATTTTGGTGTATGTCGTCAGATAATTGTTAGTTGGCAAGATATACATCAAAAAATATTCATATAGGCAATAATATGTCGAAATTTCCAGTATTTTATTTTAAAAAAACAGTGTTATATTTGTTATTGGGCACGGGCCGTATTATTTTATTCTGGGGAAATCTGCTTTGGTGTGATGAAAAGGGATGCGGGGTGGATCTTCATGACGGAGCGTTCGTTCTTAGATGCAAATTTTCACTCTGTAATACAGGAAATTGTACGGCAGGAAGGCGTCAAAGAGGTTGATGCGTATTCGCTTTTGACCGAAGACGGTCTTTTTGTAAAATTCCATGTTTGCAATGTCGCAAATATGCCGCAATTCCCTTTGCATTTTGAAGGCTGTTCCATTCATTCGCTTTTTCCTGCCCATCTTTGTACGGATATGCTTTTTCATATCCGTATGGCAAGTCGGAAGGATAAGCTTGTCTCCACAATTTATGAATATAAGAGTCAGCCAGGGATGGTCTTTAACGTTATTGCAAGCTATTGTTGCACTTCCTTTTTTCTGGATTCAAAACGCATACTTGCAGGATTTTTCCTTGTGCTTAATGCAGGCAAATCTTCGAGATCGAAAAATGATTTTTCTCCTCTTCCCTTTATGTCTCAAGAGAAACGCTTTCATTCGTATCGGGCCCGTCTTGTGTACAGTATTTTGACGGGGAGCGCATCATTTTCCTCGAAGACTCAAGAAATTTTGCGTTCTTTTAAAATCGGAGAAACCACGTCTCTGTGTATCTGCTTTATTTGCGAACCCCTTCACGAAGATCCCCGTATATGGAACGACAACCATTCGGAAGAATACCTTCTTCTGCTTCATGCCTGGCAAAACCGTGCGGTGGAATATTTAAACAGGGAAATGCAAATTTTTTCATGGTGTTATTCCGAAGGGGTCGCTCTGTTTTCCCCTCTCGTGAAAGAAGATTTCGTGTGCCCGAACTCAAGGGACGAGAGCTTGGAAATGGGGGAAGACATCCTTAACGCGCTTCATTACCTTTTCCCCGGAAAAAGGCTGACCTTGGGTATTGCGGAAAAACCATGTATTCTTTCGGAGGTTCATGTGGCGCTCGAACAGGCGCATAAAGCGGCTTACGGAAGTCTTTTCGGTCTTTCCGGGGAAATTTTCCACTACCAGGATCTTGGATATGGAATTTTCATTAATCAAAAATATCACGAACAGAGCGCTTTTGCGGAAGAAATGTTACAGCCCCTCTTTCCTCAGGAAGGAGAGAAATTCGAACTTCTTCTCACTCTGGAGGCATTGCTTGAGAAAAACTCTCTTGCCAAAGCGGCCAAGGGGATGCATGTACATATCAATACTATGATTTACCGAAAAAAACAGATAGAAGAAGTCCTTATGGTGGATTTGAATGATAAGCGTACGAGGGTAAATCTCTTTCTTTCCATCAAACTTTGGAAGTTTCGTCATATCCTCAAACTTCATGAAAAGTCCATAAGTTATTGCCGTTCTCTCGAAGAGAATGTCTTCGAAGAAAATTTTTTGTATGAAGACACGTTAAGTTAGAAAAGAGTGGCGTGGTTTGTCTTGATATGCGGTATCCTGGAAATCGTAGAGCCGGAGTAGATGGATTTCTGGCAGCGATATAATCGTTCGGCGAGCGTGTTTTTACGAAGGGCCTTCCGATGGTGGGCGGACATGCCGACAAGACCGAGGCGCAGCAACGCTTCGAGTTTATCGGAGTCGTGGTGTGGTATGGTTTTCGATCGTTATACGGAAAAGGCGGTTCGGGGGCTTCGGCAAGCCCCCGAACCGCCTTAAGGAAGGGTCTATCGAGGAATGATCGTTATTGGATTGTCCGAAAGGACGCTTATTTTTTCTCCGCCTCGGAACTCATGGTTTTCTTGATGCAAAGGGCAAAACCTCCCCATACCACGAGCAGCACGATAACCATATTCACTTGCCAGGACATAAGCGTTTACCTCCTTGTTTTCTCTAACCCCAAGCCTTAAAAAGCCTTTTTGGGGATTTCAGGGTTCTGGGGATCGAACTGATACATAAACTTATTGTTGAACCAGCCCTTGAGAGCGTAGACAACCACAAAGAGAATCGCCCACTGGAAGAAAATGGTTCCCGGGCTGAAGTTGTAGGAGTAGCCCGCGAAGTCGAAGGCGGGCCAGAACTTCCACCACTCTCCGGGATACCAGCTCGCGGCCTGATAGATCCACCATCCGAAGATGAGCACGAACCAGAGGGGGAAGAGGTAGATGAGCTTGAAGAGCCAGGGCCATTTCAGGTCCGCATTGGGCTCGATGTCCTCTTTCCAGATCTTGTCCACTCCCATCTTGATGGCGGCCAGGGAGAAGAAGAGCCCCGAAACGAGGAGCCCCACGCCCCAGACCCAGTCCTGGTTGTCCAGGAAGTTGATGTTCATGGCCGAGGGAACTCCCAGGGCGTACATGATGACTCCACCCACCAGGAGAGCCTTCTTGCGGGGGAACCCCGCATCCATGAAGAACCGTGCCACCAGTTCCAGCATGGGGAAGGTGGAGCTGAGAGCCGCCACCGTGAGGGCCATGAAGAAGAGAATGCCGATGATCTGCCCTGCGGGCATCTGCTGGAAGAGGGTTACCAGGTGCACGAAGACCAGGCCGTTGTTGCTGGTTCCCTTGAGGAACTCCGCCGCGTTGGGATCCAGGGCGAAAATGGTGGGAACCACGCACATTACTGCCAGAAGCCCCGCGCTGGTATCGCCGAAGCAGACCGTGGTGGCATTAAGCACCGTGTCCTCGTTGCTCTTGGTGTAGATGAAGTAGGTAAGCATGAGTCCCCAGCCGGCTCCGGTGGACCATGCCGCCTGGGTGAAGGCCTCTATCCAGAGACGTCCCGTGAGCATGGAATCCCAGTCGGGCTGGAAGAGGAACTTCAATCCTTCGGTGGCTCCGGGAAGGGTGACCGCCCGGACCATGATGATCGTAAGAATGAGGAAAAGCAGAGGAATGAGAACCTTACAGATCTTTTCGACTCCCGCCTCGATTCCCCGAACGGTAACCACCAGAACGATGATCATGGAGATGAGGTGCCAGGGAGCGGCGCCGTTCATGTTCCATGCGGCAGCTCCCGTGGCCTGGGAAAAGGTTTCCCAGAGCTGGGCGGAATCCGCCGATTTAAGAACTCCCTGAATGCCGTAGGCGAGATAGCGGAAGCACCAGCCGAGAACCACCGCATAGTAGAAGGCGATACCCGCACAGATAAGGCCCACGATAGTGCCGGCCCAGGTCCATCCTTCCCCCACGTACTTCTTGAAGGATCCCCCGCAGCCCATACGGGTTTTGTTACCCCAGACGGATTCCGCGATGAGCAGGGGCACCGCCCAGAGAATCATGGCGATAACCACCCCGATGATGAAGGAACCGCCCCCCATCTTGGCGGCCATACGGGGAAAACGCCAGATATTGCCCGTTCCTACCGCCATGCCGATAGCGGCGAGAACCAGACCCCACCTTGTTGCGAAACCACCACTGTTTTCTTTGGAAGCCATATGATGAAGTCCTCCTTATTAAAAATAAAAGCAACCACCCGAAACCTGTACCGCAGAAACACCCACTCTCCGTCAAGCCCGCAAAAAAAGGAAAATTCAAATTTTTTTCGAAGACATTTTTCTATTTTCTTGCCTTCATGAGAAAATAAATTTTCAGGCTGTTTTTTGATGGCCTGACCAGTTGTTTCCCACGCCTCCTTTCTTGTGTGAAATTAACCCTGAAACGCTCTGAGTCTAAAATCTTCTCGACATTATAACGCGCTCTCATTTGGTATGCTAGTGTTTTTTCGTATTTTTTTGATACATCACCGATTTTAAGACCAAGATTCTTTCATTCAAAAAAACTATTTTTTAATAAAATGCCAAAAAGTGACTATTTTTAATTTATGCGGGATGTCGTATTTTGTCTTTTTGGTTATCAATTATGGCTTTTTCGCTTTATTTCGTAATTTCTCTTTTTTTTGTAAACAAAAGTAGCTTTGTTTTATAGCCGAGTTCTTTTAGGTGGAAATCTATTTTTAAAGGATTGACAATGCTATGTGGTTGTGCGAATGATATGTTGTGTATTCCTTTTCGGGTTCCGGATTCGCAGGGATGTATAGAAATGAATTCGCGCATTCGGAAAATTCTGTGTGTCAGAGAAGGGAGGATATTGTATGAGTATGCGTGGTGTCGTTGTTTTAGGGATTTGTGGAATTCTTTTGGGGTGTACGGCGTTTTCCGGTATTGCCGGTGCGGCGGAGGTGGCGGATGCCGTTTATCATAATGGCAACGTGTATATGGTAAACGACACGTTCGAAACGGCCCGGGCCTTTGCCGTAAGGAACGGGAAATTTATTTACGTGGGGGATGACGAAGGTGCCTTGGCCCTTGCGGGAGAAGGTACGAAGGTGACGGATCTGAAAGGGAAGACGGTGTTGCCCGGCATCATTGAAGCCCATCTTCATTATCCTCTTTTAGGGCAGATGCTCCTTCAGGTGCAGGCCCATTGGAAACCCAAGGAGGAAATTCTCGACGCCGTGAAAGCCGCGTATCCTTTGGCGAAGGAAAATGGCGAGTGGATCGTGGGGCGCGGCTGGAATCAGGAAGTATGGGAAGGCGAGGCTTTTCCTGTCAAAGAGGAGCTTGATGCGGTAGCTCCCGATGTTCCCGTGGTTCTCAGGCGGACTTGCGGCCATGCGGCATGGGTTAATTCCAAGGCTCTCGAAATGGCGGGAATTACCCGGGATACTGCGAATCCTCAGGGTGGAGAGATTATTAAAGATGCGGATGGAGATCCCACGGGAGTTCTCATCGATACGGCCATGAACCTGGTCACCAATCTCGTTCCTCCCTTTACGGAGGAACAGCACCGAAGGGCCTTGTTGGCGGCTCAGAAGGAGCTTTTGGGATATGGTATTACCACTGCCCATGATCTGGGCTCCAGCATGGAAATGATTCAACGTATGGAAAAACTTTACGAATCGGGAGATCTTCAGATCCGGCTGTACGTAATGGGTTCTTCCGGAGGATACGGCAAGGCCGATGAAGATGCCTACAACGCTTTTTACGAAGTGGGACCCCGGATCGGCTTGTACGATAACCATCTTACCGTGCGGGCCATCAAGTTTTTTGCGGACGGCTCTCTCGGAGCCCGAAGTGCCTGGATGCTCGAGGAATATAGCGATAAGCCGGGGCATTTCGGAAATCCCCGCTATGAAGACGAGCAGCTCTATCAGCTGGTACTCGGAGCCCGAAAGGCGGGATTCCAGGCTTCCACCCATGCCATCGGAGATGGGGCGAACCACCAGGTGCTGAACGTCTACGAACGGGTGCTCGAGGAAATTCCTGAGCCCCAGGATCATCGTTTCCGCATAGAGCACGCTCAGGTGGTTAGGCTGGATGATATCCCCCGATTCGCCCGACTTGGAATTCTTCCTTCTATGCAATCTGTACATGCCACATCGGACAAGAATATGGCGGAAGATCGGGTAGGGCCGGATCGTATCAAGGGCGCTTACGCATGGCGTACATTCCTGAATGCGGGTTCCATTCTTCCGAACGGTTCGGATGCGCCGGTGGAACTGGTAAATCCCTTCCACGGTTTTTATGCGGCGGTAACCCGAATGGATCGGGAAGGTTCTCCTGTGGGAGGATGGTATCCCGAAGAGAAAATGACCCGGGAGGAAATGCTGCGTTCTTTTACCAACTGGGGGGCTTATGCAGGATTCGAAGAGGATATCAAGGGGAGCATCGAGGTGGGTACATTGGCGGATTTTGTCGTGGTGGATCGGAATCCTATGAGTTGTCCCGAAGAGGAGCTTAAGGACATTCATGCTCTGACTACGGTAGTGGGAGGCAAGGAGGTTTATACGCTGCAATAATTTTTAATGATATTGCAGTTCGAGAACTCGGGCTGACGAGATAGACAGGAAAAAGCTGCCCCCGGGAACATTCTCGGGGGCAGCTTTTTCCTCGAGGTGCATTAAGGCGAAGAGGGCAAAAATGGCAGCTAGAGAAAATCGCTTATGCGTCAACCTGCACGGGATCTCTGGGGAAGACGCTCATGGGAGTGAATCCGTCCTCGGTAACCACCACGATGTTTTCCACCCGAATGCCGATTTTTCCGGGAATGTAAATGCCGGGTTCGATGCTGAAAGCCATGCCGGGCTTCAGAATTTCCGTATTTCCCCGCATGATGTTGGGAGCTTCGTGAATGGCCATGCCGATGCCGTGGCCTACCCGGTTATTGAAGTATTCTCCGTATCCCGCTTCTTCAATGACCTTGCGGGAGGCGATATCCACGGATTCCGCTGTAACTCCGGGGCGTACCGACTTTTCTCCGGTTTCCTGGGAACGCCGTACGATTTCGTAGAGTTTCAGAGCTTCTTCGGAGGGTTTGCCCACGAAGAGCGTGCGGGTGGTGTCGGAACAGTATCCCTGGTAACGGCAGCCGTAATCGATAAGCACCGTGTCCTGTTCCTGAACCACCCCGTCTTCCCTGGTGTAGTGGGCCATGGCACCGTTTTCCCCCCGGGCCACGATGGGCGTGAAGGAGGTGCTGTCCGCTCCCTTTTCCTCCAGAAGAGCCAGAAGCTTCCGTTTGATCTCCCGTTCGGTTTTTCCCGGGCGGATGAAGGGAAGCAACGCCTCCAGAGCGGCATCCGCGATTTCCCCCGCTTTTTTGAGTTTTGCCACTTCCTCGGAAGATTTGACGGATCGCATGGCATCCAGATAATGCCATCCGTTGAGAAGGGTTACTCCTTCCCGCTGTTGAATTTCCACCGCATCCACCGCCCGAATTCCGTCGTTTACCGCCAGGGTTTTGCCTTTGAGGCCATACTTTTCGAAGGCTTCGGAAAGAGTGCTGTAGAACCAATCCTTATCCTGCCAGTCCAGGACGGGAACGCTTTCGGGCATGCACTCCCGGAATTCCTGAGTGCTGATTCGGGGGCAGATGCAGAAGGACCGGCCGTCCTGAAGAACGAAATAGCCTTTGAAGCGTTCGCAGTCCTGCAGATGCAGCTCGCTCAGGTACTCCAGATCCGATGTGGGGCCCAGAAGCAGAGCCGCCACGTTTTTCTCCCGGAGCATCTGGGCGATTTGTGCAACCTTGTTTTGCTGTAGCATATCGACACCTCCTAAGGGAATGAGAAACGGAAGCATGGCTTCCGGTATATATTGAATATATGCAAAATATATTTGCATACGCTACTTTAGGTCATCCTTTCCGATAGGTCAAGGAAAAGTTCTCTTTTCTCTTTTTGTCCGTAAAAGTATTGCTTTCGTTGCGTTTTTTTCGAGAAAATGTGTGGTTTTTCCTGGAAATTGAGAAACTTTTCGACAAAGCCCTTGTTCTAGAGTATTCTATATGACGTATAGAACAGATATTTTTAGTGGTCTACAGAATAGGGGTGGATGCGGTGGTGCCATTTGATTCGTCCAAGTTGGTTTCTCTGCGGGAAGTGGTGTATAACTATCTCCGGGAAAAAATGAATACCGGAGAACTGCTTCCAGGGTCGTTTTTCAATCTTCGAGAAATCAGCGAAGCCTTGGGAATCAGCACGACTCCTTTGCGAGAAGCCTTGGTACAGCTCGAAACGGAAGGATTTATCACCATTTTCCATCGCCGAGGAGCCATGGCGAACGCCTTGAGCCCCAAAACTATCCGCAATATCTATACCATTATTGGCGCTCTGGAATCGGCGGCTCTCATGTGTGCCGCTCCCCGGCTGACTTCGGAGGTCCTGGATGCCATGGAAGGCCATACGGACGCCATGGTGCGCTACCTGAAGGAAGAGAATTTCGACGAGTATCTCACGAGCAATAGCGATTTTCACAAGGCCTATATCGATCTTTCGGATAACGAAGAACTGATTCACCGGTTGGATATCCTGAAACAGCGGCTTTACGATTTTCCCCGAAACTACGAAATCGTTTATGCCTGGGAGGATGCGGGGCTTGCGGAACATCGGGAGATTCTGCGAATCCTGAGAACCGGGAATTTCTCCGAGGCCGCCCGATATCTCCGGGAAGTGCATTGGAACTACGATGTGCAGGAGGAGTTCGTACGCCAGTATTATGCGAAACATCTGGAGGCGGTGGAGCGCAAGAAAGCTCGGATGCGAGGATAGGCCGCTTTTGCCGTCCTTCGGGAATTCCGGGAGTTCCTCCCATTTTTTTCATACTGTTCCGTGTGATGTCCAAGAAGAAGCGCATTTCCCGAAGGGAAAGGTTTCTTCTTTTTTTGTTTTTGTGTTTTTCCCCTCTCTTTCGCTTTTTGCTTTGAGAGATTCGAAAAAAAAGGCTTCTCAGGAGGAACTTCAGAAAATTCCCGCATTTTGTGCGTCCTTTTATGGAGAAACATCTAGGGATCTCTTTTTTTCTGGTTTATACTAGAGTGGTGTAGATGCAAAGAAGTGTTCTGACTTTTTCCGCGTTCGCTTTGTGTCAGGAACAGGAAAAATCCGGCTTTTTCCTGAAATGCTTCGATTTCCCGGAAAGGAGTGCCCGGAATGCGTCTGTTTTTCCGCAAGTTTCTTCTCGTTCTTTTTGCGTGCTGTTTTGGAGGATTTTGCTTGGGACTCCCCAGGTGCAGGGCCTCGGAAGAGGATTTTCTGCGCTTTTCCGTGCCCAATGCCATGACCAATCTGGATCCCCAGGAGGGAACCTCTGCAATAGCTTTCACTCTGGGAAGTCATCTTTGGGAGGGCCTTGTGCGTCTCGAAGGGGAAAAGATCCTTCCGGGAATCGCCTACGATTGGATTCTTTCGGAAGAGGGCACCCGATATCGGTTTTTCCTGCGCTCTTCCCAATGGAGCGACGGAACTCCCCTGGAGGCGAGGGATTTCGTCTATGCGGTGAGGCGTCTTCTGGACCCGGAGAGAAAAAACCCCTATGCTTTCATCGCCTACGGCTTGAAGAACGCCCGAGCCTACAATCGGGGGGAAATACGGGATTTCTCCCTGGTAGGAGTGAAGGCCCTGGATCCCCATACCCTTGAATGCCTTCTCCAGGACCGGGATGCTTCCTTTCTTTTCCGCCTCGGGCTGATGCCCTTCTTTCCCGTTTCCGAGAAGTTCGAGAAAAGTCTTTCCGAAGAGCCATATGCCCAGACCGAGGATACCATGCTGTATAACGGCCCCTTTCGAATGGAACGCTGGATTCCGGGAAAGGAAATGGTTCTCCGAAAGAATGCCTCTTATTGGAACGCTTCCGCCGTGCACCTTCCGGGAGTTGTCATTGCGGTGGAGCGGGATCCCGAAAGGGTTTTGGAGCGTTTCGAGGCGGGGGAGTTCCATTTTTGCGATATTCCCTCCTCCAAATACATTGCCTACGTCCGCCGGGGAAAGGGCGAACTCCTCCTTACCGGTGCGGTGGATTGGATCCGCTGCAATTGCCGGAAACGCCCCGAAACTCCCTGGGGAAGCAACGCCAACTTCCGTCGGGCTCTTGGTTATGCTCTGAACCGGGAAATGTACGTGGAAAATGCCACCCAGAAGCTTTATTTTCCTCAAACCCGTTACGTCTTTCCTTTCCTTAAAGGAGTTCATCGGTTTTATCGGGAGGAATATCCTCTGGTGTCCTATCCTCTCCAGGGGGATCCCGAGAAGGCCCGAGCCTATCTTCGCAAGGCTCTGGCGGAAATGGGCATGGACAGTCCCCGGGAAATTACGGTGTCCTTTCTCATTCAGGATGGCGAGGAATGCCGCCTTCTTGCGGAGGAGCTGAAACGCCAAGTGGAATCGGTGCTGGGAATTTCCTTCACACCTGTCTTCGTTACCCGGAAAGAGCGGGAGCGCCGGGAATACTCGGGTAATTTCGATCTCGTCTACGGCGGCTGGATGCCGGATTACAACGATCCCATGACATACCTCGAGATCTGGGAAAGCGCCCAGAGCAAGAACAGTGGAGCCTACTCCAATCCCGAGTACGATGCTCTTCTGGAAGCCGCTCGGAACGAGGGGGATTTGTGCAAACGAATGGATCTTCTCTTTCAGGCGGAAAAGCTTCTTCTGGAGGATGCCCCTCTTATTCCTCTGCAGCTTCGCCGCAAGGCGTGGATATGCGATCCCAGGGTGCATAATCTGGGACATTCCTTCGTGGGGGGGAAACTGAGCTTTGTAAACGCCTGGATCGAACCGTGAGAGCGTGCATCATGAAAAAAACGAGGGGGGATTTCTCTTGCAGCATACGAGTGTCATGGGCCATAACCTGGAAAGAAACGATGCCTGGGAAAAACTTTCGGGGAAGGCGCGCTACGTGGACGATCTTTCCTTTCCTTCCATGTGGTACGGAGGAACCCTCCGTTCTCCCTTCTGTCGAGGGAAAATCCGAGGTCTCCGGTATGGTTCCGATTTCGACTGGTCCCGGGTGGTGGTGGTAACTCCCGAAGATCTTCCGGGGCCCAACGAGGTGGCCATCGTCGAGATGGATCATCCCATTCTCGCGGAGGGGGAGGCCCGGTTTTTCGGAGAACCCCTGGCGTTGGTGGCGGCTCCGGACAAGGATACTCTAAAGAGGGCTCTCCTGGCTCTGGAAGTGGATATGGAGGAGCTTCCTCCTCTGTTGGATCCCCGGGAGGCCCTCAAAAACGAGGATTGCGTCCGGGGACGTAGCAACCTTTTCAAAAAATACGATTTTTCCCGGGGGAATCCGGAAAAAGCCTTTGCCGAGGCGGAACATACGGTGGAGGTGGCGTGTAGTACTCCCCATCAGGAACAGATGTATCTCGAACCCCAGGGAATGATTGCCCGTCCTCTGGAGGATGGCGCTCTGGAGGTATGGGGTTCTATGCAGTGCCCCTACTACGCACTGGGAGCTCTCTGCCATGGTCTCGGATTGCCTCCCGAGAAGGTGCGGGTGCGTCAGACCGTAACGGGGGGAGCCTTCGGGGGCAAGGAGGACTATCCTTCCGTGTTGGCCCTTCATGCGGCGCTTCTGGCCCGAAAGGCCCGGCGGCCCGTGAAGATGGTGCTCGACCGGGCGGAGGATATTGCCTGTACCACCAAGAGACATCCCTCCCAAAGCCGGCTTCGGGCGGGTTTTTCCGATGAGGGGGTGCTCCGGGCCCTGGATGTGGAGCTTCTTCTCGACGGCGGAGCCTATACCACCCTCAGCCCGGTGGTGCTCTCCCGGGGAGTGCTTCACGCCACGGGGGGGTACCGGGCGGAAAACGTCCGCATCCGGGGGTGGGCGGTGGCCACCAATTCGCCTCCCAACGGAGCCTTCCGAGGTTTCGGAGCTCCCCAGATGCTTTTCGGGGTGGAGCGCTTGATGGATGCCATAGCCCGAAAGCTTTCTCTGGATCCTGCGGAGGTTCGGCGGCGAAATTTATTGAGGCCCGGGGATATTCTTCCTTGCGGGCAACAGCTCCTTCGCCCCGGAGTGGCCTTGGTGCTCCAGCGGGTTTTGGAACTTTCCGGGTACGAGGAAAAGCGTAAGGAGTCCCGAAAGATTTCGGATCGGTGCCGCCGGGGGGTGGGGCTTTCCCTTTATCTTCATGGAGGGGGTTTCACCGGATCCGGAGAGGAGGAAATCGCCGGAAAGATTTGGCTGGAGGCTTCCCGGGAAGGAATCCTTACCATCCGTACCAGCAGTGTGGAGATGGGGCAGGGGGCTTCCACGGTGCTTTCCATGATCGTCTCGGAAATGCTCGATATTCCCTTCCAGCAGGTGCGGTACGGAGTACCGGATACCTGGAAGGTTCCCAACAGTGGTCCCACCGTGGCCTCCCGAACCACCATGATGGTGGGCAAGATCCTTCAACAGGCCTGTGAAGGGCTTGCGGAGGAGTTGCTTTTTCGGGGACGGGAGCATTTCGGAGAACCCCGGATCGTCTGGGAGGGTCGGAAATACCGTTTCCCCGAAGGAAAGGAACTTCCCTTTGCGGCAATGCTTCGAGAAGTGCTCTTCTCCTCGGAGGAGGAACATCTCTTCCGGGAGGCCCGGTACGAACCCGTTCCCGGAAGAGGATGGAACGACGAAACCTGTCAGGGAGATGCCTACAAGGACTATTCCTGGGGAGCCAACGTCCTGGAGATCGAGGTGAACGAGGATACGTTGGAAATCTCTCCTCTCCGGCTTACCTCGGTGATCGACGTGGGAACTCCTTTGCATCCTCTTCTCGCGGCGGGACAGGTGGAGGGGGGAGCACTCCAGTCTCTGGGATACGGGTATATGGAGGATGTGGCGTACCGGGAGGGCAAATATACCAAACACCGCATGGCCACCTACAGTATTCCCACAACATTGGATGCTCCGGTTATGGATGTGTTTTTTCATGGTATTCCCTTCGAATACGGTCCCTGGGGAGCCAAGGGGCTCGGGGAGCTTCCCATGAACGGAGGGGCTCCCGCTCTGGCGGCGGCGGTGGAGGATGCCCTCGGCATCGTGCCGGAGCAGCTGCCTCTTACTCCCCAGGAACTCCACAGACTTCTTGCAGAAAAGGGGCAGAATTCATGAAGATCGAGTTTTACGTCAACGGGCAGCCCGTAACCGTGGAAGCTCCTCCTCTCCGGACGTTGCTCGCCATTCTTCGGGAAGACCTTGGGCTTTCAGGGACCAAGGAAGGATGCGGAGAGGGAGAATGCGGGGCCTGTGCGGTGCATCTCGACGGAGAACTGGTTAAATCCTGCATGGTGGCGGCATGCCAGCTTCCGGGACGCCGGGTGGTGACCATCGAGGGGCTCAGCGCTCAGGGGCCCACGGGCATTCAGAAGGCCTTTCTTCAGGAGGGAGCCGTACAGTGCGGCTTTTGCACCCCAGGTTTCGTCATGGCCTCGGATTATCTTCTGCGACGGAATTCCTCTCCCGACGAAGAGGCCATTCGACGAGGGCTTGCGGGCAACCTCTGCCGCTGTACCGGCTACGGTAGTCTCATCCGGGGCGTTCGGCGGGCGGCGGAGGAGGGATATGTGCCCCCGGAAATGGAATATGTTTCCGAAAATACCCCTTTTCCGGAGGAGTTGCCCCGAAAATCCCTTCAAAAGGAAGGAATCTTCCTTCCCCGTACTCTGGCGGAGGCTCTGGAAATCCTGGAGACTTACGGCGAGGAAGTGCTTCCCCTCGCGGGAGGGACCGACGTACTTCCGGATATCGTCAAGGAGGTCCGGGAGGTCCCCCGGAAGGTGATGAGCCTTCGGGAAATTCCCGAACTGAATCTGCTGGTGCGGCGGGAGGATTCCGGAGATCTGGAACTTGGAGCGGGGCTCACCTTTGCCCGGATACGGGAACACCCTTTGGTAATCCACCATCTTCCCGCCCTTCGGGAAATGGCTGCGGGAGTGGGAGCCGTGGCGATTCAGAACATGGCCACCCTGGGAGGAAATCTCATGAGCGCCTCCGCCGCGGGGGATGCGGCTCCTCTGCTTCTCGCCCTGGAGGCGGAGGCGGTGTTCGTTTCCTCCCGGGGAGAGCGAACCCTTTCCATGGAGAACTTCTACGCGGGATATCGGAAAACCCGGCGTCTGCCTTCGGAACTGCTTCTGAAGGTTCGGATTCCCTCCCATGTTCTGGGAAGTTTCCAGAAATTCTTCAAGGTGGGTACCAGGAAGGCCCTTACCATTTCCCGGCTTTCTCTGGGATGCAGCGTTATCGAGAGCGCTCCGGGAATCTTTTCCCGGGTTCGCCTGGCCCTGGGAAGCGTTACTCCCTATCCGGTACTTCTCTCCCGGGCTCCGGAGCTTTTTGAAAACCGTCCCCTTACCGAAGAGGCCGTGGTCCGGGCCGCAGAGATTCTTGCGAAAGAGGTGGTGCCCCGAAAGGATACCGCCTACCGTCAGTGGATGATCCGGAAACTGATATGCCGCTTTTTTGCGGATATTTCGAAGGTGAAAATGGTATAATCTCCGAAAATACGCAAGGGTTTCCCGGAAAAGATAAAAGAGGTGAGTCGTGCATGCGAGAATCCTTCCGCATCATCAAGGGTATCCTCAACATGGAAGAGCAGGAAAAGGAAAAGAAAACCTATCTCTACGTGCTTTACGGAGATCGGGGTATCTACGCCATGGATTTCCGCTTTCTCGAAGGTCGGGATGCTCCGGTGGGGCTGACCACGGAATGGGCGGAATACGCCTCCTATGTGGCGAGCGCCTGGAAGGAACCCGAGGCGGAATACGTGCCCCTCATCAAGGAAAAATGCCGGGAGTTCTTCGAATCCTCCCGGCTCAAGGATCTTTTCGAGGGAAGCCGGGACGGAGAGCGGGGGCTGGAGCAGCGGCTCAATGCGTTGCTGGAAAAAACCCTGGGCTTTCCGGTATTCTCCTTCTTGAAGGTTCAGAAATGTAACGTCGGTACGGTGCGGGATTTCCTGAAGCAGTTCGGAGAGCCCTCGGTGCTGGAGGATTCCGGGGAGGAAGCGGAAGCCCCTGTCCAGGAGGAAGAGGCGAAGATGCCTCTGGAGTATCTTCCCTGCGGTCCCGTGATAGATCCGGTGCACGGCAGAAGTGTGGCTTCCCTTTCCGAAGGAGAGCGCATTATGGTAAAGCTTCCTCCGGAAACCAAGCTCTACAAGGCCCTTTCCCGAGCCCGGTCGGGGCATTTCGACGGTTCTGTGCCGGGAACCCTGCTCCGGATGGAAGAGAAGGGGCCGGATCGGTATCTGCTGGAAATCGGCATTACCGATCGGATCCGGGGGCTTCTGATCCTTCAGAAAAGCTTGCGTCTCCGCCCCGAGGAGTATCCTCCCGAGGAGGCTCCCGCCAGGGCGGTGGAAAGCTTTTTTGCGGGGCGTGCCATGTCCTATTTCGTGGGAGGAGCGGTTTTCCTGGGAGTGGGGCTTCTTCTTCTTTGGCTTTACCGCTTTCTTCTTCTCGACGTATAAAAAGGATACAATGGGGCCATCGCTCCGGCAGAACCCCAAAGGGCTCTCCGGCAAAGCGATACGATACCCCATTCCGAAAGGAGCGACGGCTTTATGGATATGGTTTTGCGCAATCTGGACACATGCGACGTGGTGGCGGTTTCGGGACGTATGGATGCGGTGACGGCTCCGGAGTTCGAAAAACAGTGCCTTGCCTGGATGGAAGAGGGGCATAAGAACTTTCTCCTCGATTTTTCTTCCCTCGAATACATCAGCAGCGCGGGGCTCCGTTCCATTCTTGGGGTGGCGAAGAAGGCGAAGCCCCTGGGGGGCAAGGTGGTTCTGGCGGGGCTTACGGGAGTGGTGGCGGAGGTCTTTTCCATCTCCGGATTCGAGGCCTTTCTCCCCATCGTGAATACCGTGGAAGCGGGAAAAGAGGTCTTTTAACATGCCCTTTCTTCCTCTGGAGAGAGCGCGTACCTTCGAGGCCCGGACCGATCTAGTGCCGGAGATTGTCGGATGGATCGAAGAAGTGGCGGCGGAGGCGGGACTTCACCCCCGTCAGCAGCAGCATCTTGCACTCTCCACGGAGGAAGCGGTGATGAACATCTGTTCCTACGCCTATAAAATTCCTCCCGGAGAGGTGACCATTCAGATATTTTCCTCTTCCGAACAGTGCCGGGTGCTCTTCCGGGATCGGGGAGTGCCCTTCGATCCCTTTTCCCTGGAGGAGCCGGATCTGAAGGCCAGCATGGAGGAACGGGAGATCGGGGGGCTTGGAATCCTGCTCATGCGGCGGGTTATGGATGAGGTGCACTATACCCGGGAAGGGGAGGAAAACCTTCTGCGTTTCGTAGTGTACCCCCGGGAGTAGAATCATGAAGAGCACACTTTTTCCGCAGATCCTGATTCTCTGGATTCGAAGGATATCCGTGGTTTTTTTCTGTCTTCTCTTTCTCGGAGGAAAGGCCTCTGCCTTTACCTCCCTTTTCGTGTTGCCCCAATGGTCTCCTCAGGCCCAGTTCGCGGGAATCTACGTGGCTTACGAGAAGGGATTCTATCTCCGGCACATGCTGGATGTAACCATTCTTCAGGGAGGTCCCCAGGCGGATCCCTGGACCTTTCTTCGGGAGGGAAAGACGGATCTAGTGACCCAGTTTCTCTCTTCCGCTCTGGAGGCTCGGGATCAGGGGCTGCCGGTGGTCCTGGCGGGGCAGATGGTGCAGAAATCCTCCCTTATGCTGGTGGGACGCAAAGATAGGGGAATCGAAGCCCTGGGAGACCTTTCGGGTCGTCCCCTTTCCCGCTGGGACAGCTCCTTTCGCCTCGGTTTCGATCTCCTTTTCGACAACCAGAACGTGGTACCCCGGATCTATCCCCAGTATTATTCGGTGAACCTTTTCATCCGAGGCGTGGTGGATGTTTGTTCCGCCATGTATTACAACGAATACCACATGCTCTATCAGGCGGGGTTCGATTTCGATGAGCTTTCGCCGTTCCTTCTGGAGGATTACGGCCTGGGTTTCCCCGAAGACGGCATCTACTGTACCGAAAGCTTTTACCGGGAAAACTCCGAGGACTGCGAGGCCTTCGCGGAGGCTACCCTGGAGGGATGGGGTTATGCCCGGGAGCATCCCGAGGAGGCTTTGGATATCGTCATGAAGTATGTGGATCGCGCCCATGTTCCCACCAACCGGGGGCATATGCGGTGGATGCTGCACAGTATTCTTTCCTGCATTCTTCCCGCTTCGGGAGATTCCTGGGAGGCCGGAGTGCTTTCCCGGGAGGATTATTTCAGAACGGGAGAAGCTCTGGTTCGGGGAAAACTGATCGGATCCTTTCCGGCCTACGAGGATTTCGTGCCTTCCGGCAAGGAGATAAACCATGTTCCGTAACATGTCCCTCGCCTGGCGCATGTCCCTGTTGCTTCTGCTCGGAGCGGGTTGCATTCTCGGAGCCGTGGCGGGATTCAACTACGTCTCTTCCCGAAAGCTCCTGGAAAAGGAACTTCAGGATGAAGCTCGGGAAACTTCCCGGGCCATCGCCTGTCAGGTGGAATCCGTGGCCAAGGCTATCGAGCAGACCGCCAAGGGGGCGGCTTACGGAATTCGTCGTTTCGCCCCCGGCACCGAGGGCATCTTCGGGCTTCTCGAAGAGAGCCTGATAAACAATCGGGAGGTTTTCGGCATGGCGGTGGCTCTGGAACATCCCTCCTGGTACGGTGTAACGGGAGTGCCCTACGTACAGCGCGAGGGAGAGAACATCCTCTTCAAGGATCTCGCCAAGGACGGAGACTTCTTTCGCATGACCGACTGGTACAGCCTTCCCAAGTATGCGGAACATGCTCTTTGGACAGACCCTTATTTCGACGATCTCGGAGGGCAGGCCCTGATGACCACCTACTCGGTACCTCTTTTTTCGGGAGAGGGGGAGGGAAAATCCTTTCAGGGAGTGGTGACCGCGGACATGTCTCTGGATTGGTTTTCCCAACTTCTGGAAGATCTTTCCCTGGACGAAGGAGGATATGCTTTCATTATCGCCAAGAACGGGCGGTTTATCTCCCACCGGGAAAGTTCCTGGATTCTTCGGGAAACCATCTTCAGCGTCGCCGAGGAATACGGCCTTCCGGCCCTGAGGAATTTGGGGCGCCGCATGATTCGGGGAGAGGAAGGTTTTACCTTTGTGGAGGCTTCCGTCATGGGGCCCGAAGGATGGGTGGCTTACGTCTCCATTCCTGCCGTGGGATGGTCTTTGGGGGTTCTTTTTCCCCGAGAGGCTCTGATCGCCCGGGTTTCCACTCTTACCCAGTATCAAGGGACCATCGGAATCGTGGGATTTGCCCTTCTTCTGGGAGTCATTCTTCTCGTGACCCGTTCCATTACCCGCCCTCTCGTACAGTTGGAACACGCTACGCGAAAGCTGGCGGAGGGAGAACTCGAGGCACCTCTTCCTCACCTTGTGGGAGACGACGAGGTGGCCCGGCTGGCTCAGTCCTTTGAAGTCATGCGTCAGCAACTTCTGGTGCAGATCGATATCCTTTGCGCCACCTCCGCCGCCAAGGAACGCATCGAAAGCGAACTTCATATCGCCCAATCCATTCAGATGAGCCTTATTCCCAAAACCTTTCCTCCCTTTCCGGAGCACGAGGAGTTCGACCTCTATGCCCTTCTGGAGCCCGCCCGGGAGGTGGGGGGAGATTTTTACGACTTTTTCATGGCCGACGATGAACATATCTGTCTTATCGTGGGAGACGTCTCGGGCAAGGGGGTTCCCGCGGCGCTCTTCATGGCGGTGACCCGAACCTTTACCAAGATCCTTACCAAGAATTCCCTGGATCCCGGGGATATCCTCTTCAAGCTCAACAACGAACTCGCCCAGGATAACGAATCCTGCATGTTCGTCACCATCTTCTGCGCTATCGTGCATCTTCCTTCGGGGGCCTGCCGTTACGCCAGCGGAGGACATAATCCTCCCTTCTATCTTCCCGCCCAGGGAATCGTGGCCATGTTGCCCCAGGTAAAGGGAGCCGTGGCGGGGGCCATGGAGGATATCGTCTTCGAGGAAGGAACCTTCACGTTCCAACCCGGAGATACCCTTTTCATGTACACCGACGGCGTTACCGAGGCCATGAACAACGAACAGGAACTCTTCGGAGAGGAGCGCACCGCCTTGGCCCTGAACAAGCTCAAGGGAAAAAGCGCGGCGGAGCTTATTCGGAACCTCCGCAAGGTGCTGGGAGATTTTGCGGAAGGAGCGGAGCAGTCCGACGACATCACCATGATGGCCTTTACCTATGGAGTGGATCGCAGAGAGGGATAAATACGTACCCAGGAGAAGAAGGGGAATTGTTATCTCCGAAGGAGGAATTTTGTATGGGAGTCCGCAGCGGCGAGGATACCCGATATTTTCGAGGTAGCAAAGAACGGGTATGGAAAGAGGTTCTTCAGACCTTGAGTGAGCGAAAATTTTCCATTCGGTCCATAAATGAAGGGGCCGGAGAGATCGAGGCATCCTCGGGGCTTTCCTTCGTTTCTTCGGGAGCCCGCTTGAACATCCTGGTCACCTCGGTAAACCTGGATACCACGAGAGTGCGGATTTCGGGAAAGGCCAAGGGAATCACCCTCATCGATTACGGTCGTTCCGGAAGAGAGGCTCGGGCTATCCTGAAAGGGCTGGAAGAGAGGATTCCTTCGGTGGATCTGAGGATCGACCTCGAAGGGCAAGAGGATTCCCGACAGAAGGAGACTCCCCGGAAAGGTTCTGCGGATTTATGCCCCAAGTGCGGTGCTCCTGTGGGCGGGGGAGCCAAGTTCTGTTCTTCCTGTGGGGCCCCTTTAGAGAAAGCTGACGGCGATTCTTCCCGTTCCTGTTCCTCCTGCGGAGCCGTCCTGGAAGAGGGCGTTCGTTTCTGCGGCTCCTGCGGCAAGCCCGTGGAGAAATAGTTATGCCCTTCTGTCCTCAGTGCGGTGCTCCCGTGGAGGAGCATCATCGTTTCTGTACCTCCTGCGGAGCTTCTCTTTCCGGAGAACCCTGTTCCCGAAAGGAGCCGGAGAAGCCCCACAGAAAGAATTTCTTTTCCGATGGAAGTACGGACTCCGCGGTAACCCTGGGGTGGGTGTTTCTCGCCTCTCTCGGGGGGCTCGGTCTCGTGTCCCTCCTTTTTCAGGACGTCCTTGGATTCGTGCTTGCCCTGGGTTTTGCGGGGGGAGCCTATCTTCTGGTGTTGAAACCGCTTCTTCGGGGGGATCGAAAAAGTCCCCTCCTTCCTGTGCTGGTGATCGCGGTGGTGGTGAGCATTATCGGAATAGCGGTATTGCTGGTGACTCGGAGTATGATGGGTATTCTCGACGTGGCTGCCGCGGTGCCGGGGTACCTCCTTTGGAAGGCTCTGCAGGAGTAGGACGAGATACGTTGTAACGAGGAGCCCTGCAAGGGGAAATCGTCATTGTAGCCGAAAAGTATCCACGACTTTCCGTTTTTCCGCAGTGAGTTTTTCGTAACCCCCGGAAATATGCGGAAATTTATTTCGTCTCTGGAATAGAGAAAGCCCTCCGGTTCCCTCGGAGGGCTTTCTCTATTCCAGAGGGAGCCGGATTTCCACCACCAGCCCCGAGGGTTTCCCGTTGTGAGCCGCAATGGTTCCTCCGTGAAGATGGACCGCCCGTTCCGCAATGGCCAGCCCCAGACCGGCACCGCCGCTTTCCCGGGTTCGGGCGGAATCCACCCGGTAAAAAGGGGTAAAGAGCCGGGGAAGTTCCTCTTCGGGAACTCCCGGTCCCTCGTCGCTGATGACGATATTTATTGCCGGCGTGTCTCCGGGCTGTTTTCTCTCCTGCCTTTGAAGCTCCAGTATCACCTGGGCTCCTTCCGGACTGTGCCGAAGGGCGTTTCGCAGCACATTTTCCACGGCGCTTCCGAGAAGTCGGGGGAAGCCTTGAAGGAGTACCTCTTCTTCCGGAAGCCGCAACGCCACGGAAATATTCCGGTGATGGGCTTCGAAAGAGGCATCTTCTCCGAGGGCCTTCAGCAGGTCCCGGAGAGGAATTTCCTCCTTCGAGGTTTCCGTAACCTCCGCCTCCATCCGGGAGAGGGCCAGCAGCTCTTCCACCATCTGGTCCATGCGATGGGATTCCCTCTCGATTCGATCCAAAATCCGGGCCATTTCGGGAGATCCCTGTTTTCGAGCTATCTCCAGGGCCACCGAAAGCCGGGCCAGGGGGGAGCGCAGTTCGTGGGAGATGTCCCGAAGAAGCCTGCGCTGGTTGGAAAGAAGATGGTCCAGTTGGGTTGCCATGGCGTTGAAGGCGTGTCCCAGGCTGCCGATCTCGTCGTGTCGTTTTTCCACCGTCAGAGGGGCTCGGGCGGAGAGATCCCCCGATCCCAGGCGTAAAGCCGCCTGCTGAAGCTGCCGAATGGGCCTCGTGAGATGCCGGGTAAGACCGTAGCAAAAGGCCAGGGCTCCTCCCAGAAGGAGGAGGCTCCGGAGAAGGGCGGTTTTGCTCTGGCTTTTATCGAGAAGAGGCCGTAATTTGGTAAAAACCACGAGAAAGTAGGTTTTTTCCCCCGTGCTATAACGCCGAGCCATCACGGCGGTACGATCATCGAAAAAAACCTTTCCCTCTTCTCCGATGGCCGCCTGAACGCTGGGATTGGGAGGAGGCGGTGGCATGGGGGACATGCTGTGGCGCCCCCGTTCGAAGAGGGGCCTTCCTTCGGCATCGAAGAGCAGGGGCATGAAGCGGGAATCCTTGCGGAAGATTTCGAAAAGAAGATGCCGGGTATCTCCGGATCCTCTCTCCTCGAAAAGGGATATTACCCTTTCGCCGTAGGTATCGAGATAGAGAGTGAGATCTTCCCGGGCCTGATTTTCCACCACCGTGCGATTGATGAGGTAGGCGGACCCGATGACCACGAAAAAAATGGCTCCCGCCGCGAGAAGAAACCAGAAGAAGATGGTGGTGAAAAGGCCTTGGGAGCGAAGGAATTTCATGCCTCCCTTCCTTCCTTCAGAACGTAGAGATATCCTTCCCCTCGAATGGTCTTGATCCGTTCCTCCCCTTCCGGAAGAGGTCCCAGTTTTTTGCGGATATTGCTGATGTGAACGTCCACGCTTCGATCGAAGGGAGAATAGGAACGTTCCAGTACCTTCTGGGCAAGCTCCTGTCGCGAGACGATGCGCCCGGCGTTTTCCAGAAGCATGTGCAGAAACCGGAACTCCACCCCCGTAAGCCTCATGGATTCTCCCCGGCGGATTACGGAATGGCTCTTGCGGTGCAGTTCCACATCTCCCACGGAAAGAACCGATTCGTCTCCCTCCATGTGAGCGTTGCGGGATCTTCGGAGGATGGAACGGATTCGGGCGGTAAGCTCCCGGGGGTTGAAGGGCTTGGGGAGGTAGTCGTCGGCTCCCATTTCAAGCCCCACGATGCGGTCCACGTCCTCTCCCCGGGCGGTAAGCATGATAACGGGAATTTCCGAGGTGTTTCGCAAGCTTCGAAGCACCTCGAAGCCGTTCAGGCCGGGAAGCATAATATCCAGCACCACCAGATCGAAAGTTCCGGAAAGAGCCTTTTCAAGGCCCTTTTTGCCGTCGTGTATCGTTTGGAGCTCGAACCCTTCTGGTTCCAGGTATTCCTGCAGGAGATCGCAGAGTTCACAGTCGTCGTCGATAACAAGAATTCGTTCCACAAAGAACCTCTCCTTTCCTGATATGTTCGGCCCTCGCTCCGGTTCGATCTCCGGTTGTTTCTCGGAGCAGGCATCAAAACGTTTGGGCTTGTCATGCCCCTATTGTCCTCCAAAATTTTCGGTTTCTCCAGCTTTCTTTGCATTTCTTTACTTTCCCCAAAAGGCACCTTTACGGAAAACCGGGTATTCTTGCATCGTTCCGGAGAGAGGGGCGAAGTCTTCCTCTCTTTCACGGAGCAACCCATATTATAGAGGAGGAAATTCAGATGACGAACAAAAAAAGAAAAGCCCTTTCCGTAGCCGCTCTTTGTGCGGCGGGAGTGCTGGCACTGAACCTCGGCGGAGCGGAAGCACATTTTCGTAACGGCGGATTCGAGAGAATGGGAGGTCCCGGAGGATGCACGTTGAGCTGGAGCCAGCAAGAGGCTTTGAGGCAGAATCGGGAGGCCTTGATGCAGGCCCGGGAAAAACAGATTCAAGCCCTCGGAAAGATTCTCTTTTCCCCCGAAGCTGTTCCCGGAGAGGGAAAGCTTTTTTCTCCGGAAGCTCTGAAAAAGGCGTTACCTCTTATGGAACAGATGGTTTTGGAACGGCACAGGGCCTTTGAAGAGGGGCGTAAGCTTTTAACTCGAGATCAGCGAGAAATGATGCAGAAAAAAATGCCCATGGAAGGGCCGAGTTCTCCTTGCCGAAGGAACGCCAAAAGAGGTCCCCGCAATAATTCCGGTGAAAGCTGGAGTATGGGATTTCTCGGAGGATATGTGGATCATGCCCTGGGATTTACGTCCGGTCAACGAGAGGCTTTCCGTAAAAGCCTGGAGGTGGACGGAATAACGTCGCAACGGCACCGGGAAAGCCGGGAGAGATTTTTCCGTGCTCTGAAAGAGGAGAACCTTACGGAGGAGCAGCTTTCGACCATGGCCCGGGAAAAAGCCACCTTCTGGGAGGATCGTATGACAAGGCTGAACCGGTCTTTGGAAAACCTGTATCCCACCTTCTCGGAAAACCAGAAGAAGGCTTTCGGAGAAATGCGAGAGCGCATGGCGGAGAACATGGAGGCGGGAATCTTTTTTGCTCCCCGGATGCCGCATCCCCATCATCCTGGTGGAGGAAATCCTGAAGGAAAGCACCTTCGGGGAGGAGAGCAGTGTGAAGGATGCTCCGATAAGGGGAATCCGGATGCTCGGAATTTTCAAAACCATCCTCCGAAATGTCAGATGATTCGGATGCCTCAAAAACCCACTCAGGGGCAATAATTTCGAGCATAGAGGAAATACTTTGATTTTCACTTCGGGTTTTCGGAGAAATTCGTAAAAACTGTGAGGAAAACCGGGGTTCTTTTCTCCGGAAGAGAACCCCTTAAAATCTTCGTAATAACGACGAAGTTTCCATACTCGAGAGAAGGGAGGGAAAAACAATGAGACCACGTGGATTGGTAGCTTTTGGCATGGTTCTTTTCGTTGCGGGAATGCTTCTTATGGGAGTAAGCGGAGCCTATGCGGAGCCTTCTCAGAAGGATGCAGGAGGCGGGCTGCTCGGAATTCCTGAAATGGCCCAGCAGATGCACCATCCCTACCATCCGGGTCCGTATCCGCAGCCGCCACAGCCCTATCCGTACCATCCGGGTCCGTATCCGCAGCCGCCACAGCCCTATCCGTACCATCCGGGTCCGTATCCGCAGCCGCCACAGCCCTATCCGTATCATCCGCATCCGCCGAAACCTTGCCCGTTCCAATGGGGGCTTATCCTTACCATCCCCATTAAGTAGAGGCGATCCTGGAAGGAACCTCTTTATGCGAAGAGAGGTTCCTTCCAATAAAAACGGCTTTTCCTTTCCGAAATCCGAAAGAGAAAAGGATTGCAGTATTTTTTGTACTTCTTTATATTGTTCGAACCGCATCTTTGCATAGCATGGAGTGTCCTGAAAAAGCTCGTAAGCGGTGAAAGGAATTATTTTGGAAGAAGTTTCCTTTCTCTGCGTAATTAGAGGGGGTATAATAATGAAACGGTACGTGATAATGTTTTTTGCCGTAGCTCTCTGGATAGCGGGATTTTTACTGTCCGGAGTCGAAGGGGCCGAGGCCTTGGAAGGCGAAATTTTGACGGCCCTCTCTCTAAATCTGGAATGTCCCCTTACGGAGGGCGCTTCCGGACATATATTTCTTAACCTCTTGAGTAAAAGCAATCCCGGAGAGCATTCTCCCGGTCCGGGGCACCAACCCACTCCTCCTCCGGGTCCTCATCCCGGAGAGCATTCTCCCGGTCCGGGGCACCAACCCACTCCTCCTCCGGGTCCTCATCCCGGAGAGCATTCTCCCGGTTCGGGGCATCAACCCACTCCTCCTCCGGGTCCTCATCCCGGAGAGCATTCTCCCGGTTCGGAACATCATCCTGAATAGATTTTTCCGGATTGAAAGAGATATGGCATCTGCTGAAAGACGGCTCTTTTTTTAAAAAGAGCCGTCTTTTTCGTTTTTTTGCGAATCCCGGAAAAGTCTGTGAAATGCCGTGAGAATTGTTCGATTGACGAGGACTACTCAAGATCTCTTTGAGATAAAGCGGGGAGAAAGAGGTAATTCCTGTTATAGTTGAAAAGAATTTGTTCGCCCCCTTTGTAAGACTCTAGAATTACCGAAGGAGAGGATAGCGTGAATTCCGATAGTGCGCATCTCGGAACGGAACCTCTGGGAAGGCTTCTCTGGAAACAGAGCCTTCCTGCCGCCGTCGGCATGATCGTTCTTTCCCTTTACAACGTGGCGGATGCGGTTTTTGTGGGGCGGGGAGTGGGAATCTCGGGGCTCACGGGAATTACCGTGGTTTTTCCTCTCCAGATTCTTCTTTCCGCGGTGGCCCTCGCTCTGGGAGTGGGAGCCTCCTCTCTTATTTCCCGGAATCTCGGAAGCCGTAACTATCATGTGGCTCGGAGCGGATTGGGAACCGCCCTGGGAACCGCGGTTCTTGTGGAGACTCTTTTTTTGATGGGAGGATGGCTCTGGACGGAGCCCCTCCTTACTCTTTTCGGAGCCTCCGAAAACATTCTTTCCCAGGGTTCCACCTATTTTCGCATCATCTTGTGCGGAGCCCCCTTTTTGGGGTTCGCCATGGTGGGAAATTATGCCCTCCGGGGAGAGGGGCGGGCCCTGGCTTCCATGAACATGCTGCTGCTTATGGCGGGGCTGAATATTCTTCTGGATCCTCTTTTTATTTTCGTCTATTCTCTGGGGCTTCCCGGAGTCGCTTGGGCTACGGTATTTTCCCAGGCCGCAGCGGCGGTTTGGGTTTTCCTGCTTTTGCAAAGGGGAAGCCTTCGCCTTTCTCCTCGAAATCTGATTCCCCGATTTTCTCTTCTCCGGGATATGGGAGGAGTGGCTTTTTCTTCGTTTTTGCGCTCCGCCTCGGGAAGTTTTCTCGTGGCTCTTCTCAACCACACCCTTCGGCACTATGGAAACGATGCCTGGGTGGCCGTAGCGGGGGTGCTTCTGCGTCTTTCCAGTTTCGGTATCACCCCGGTGCTTGGCATAGCTCAGGGAATGCAGCCTATCCTGGGATATAACTACGGTGCCCGGCTCTATTCTCGGGCCTGCGGATCGATACGCCTCGCCTTGGGATGGAGCACCTTTTTTTGCGTTCTCTTTTTCGGAAGCATCTTTCTTTTCCCTCACGAGATCTTTCGCTTCTTTTCTCCGGACCCCCTTCTGGTGGAGCGGGCCGTTCAGGGATCGCGCATCATGTATCTGGGATATCTCTTCGTGGGATTTCAGGTGGTGGGCACCACGGTGTTTCAGGCTCTCGGCAAGGGCCTTGGAGCGTCGGTGCTTTCTCTGGGAAGACAGCTCCTTTTCTTTCTGCCGGGGCTGCTTTTTCTTCCCCGAATCTGGGGGATACCGGGGATCTGGGCCGTTTTTCCCGCCGTGGACGTGTTGACCGCTCTTTTGACGGCATGGCTTTTCTATCGATACCGGCGCATTCTGCCGGGGGAACTTTGGAAGTGCGAAAGAGAGGGGCGAAAGAATGAATATTCGTGACAAGGTGGAGGCGCTCGCGAAAGAGCTGAGGCGGAGAAATCTGGATGCGGTCTTTCTGGGAACCGGACCGGAACTCCGGTATCTTACGGGAATTCACGCGGGAGGCTGCGAGAGGTTGAAGGGGGTTTTCGTCCTTGCGGATGCCCGGCTTTTCGGCATAGCTCCTCCCATCTATTACGAAGAATTCCGAACCCGGCTTTCCCAGGAGTATCCGCTCTACCTTTGGGAGGATAGCACCTGGTTTTATCCGGTGGTGCGGGATCTTTTCCGTACCTACCACCTCGAAAGAGGACGGTTGGGAATCAATGCGGACGTGGCGGGGGTGGACGCTCTGGAGATGCGGGAAGGAGGGCTTCCGGAGCTGGTGAGCGCCAGGGGCATTCTGGATTTTCTCCGGCTTCGAAAAGGGGAGGAGGAGCTGGAGCTTCTTCGAAAGGCCCTGGAAATTACGGAGAACGCTCTCACGGAAGCTCTTGCGATACTGCGCCCGGGAAGGACCGAAGGAGAACTTCGCCGTTTTTTGCTGCAGTACTTCGAAGAGGCCGGAGCGGAGGGACCTTGCTTCGAACCCCATGTATCCCAGGGAAAGCATACCGCAGCGCCTCACTATTTCGGAACCTCCGGAAAGGTCGGAAATCCGGACATCCTCCGTTTCGATATCGGCTGCCGTTATCAAGGATACTGTGCGGATCTGGGGCGTACCTTCTTTGTAGGTTCTCCGGGGGAGGAGGAGCGGCACATCTATGATGTGGTGTGCCGAGCTTTGGAAGCGGCCCAGGAAGCGGTGCGTCCGGGAGTTGCGGCTTTCCAGGTGGACCGGGCGGCCCGAAGGGTTATCGAAGAGGCGGGATACGGAGATTACTTCAATCACCGTCTGGGACACGGCTTGGGCATGGCCATTCACGAGGCGCCGGATATCAAGGAGGGAAACGAAGAACTCCTTCAGGAAGGAATGGTCTTCACCGTGGAACCGAGCATTCTCTTGCCGGGAAGATTCTGCGTGCATCTGGAGAACACAGTAAGGGTGACCTCCCAGGGATGTGAAACCCTCAATTCCTTGGGATTCGATCCGCACATATCCCTGTAAAAGCCCCCGTCTCCTCCGGGAAGAGTACGGAATGCGGGGAGCAACGGCATGGACGGCTAGGCTCCTTTAAGGCGAAAGGCGGGCTCCTCCTCGCTTTCCAGAAGTTCTCCGAGTCTTTGATTTTTCCGGAGATAGCGCTCACACTGCTGGATTTTGTCGTAACCGAGAAGAATGCCGAGAATGAAATCTTCCTCCTCCGAATAATCCTGGAGGTTGGTCTTGCCGATGTGGCGTATTACCTCCACGCAGGAGGGATTGCCGAAGAAAACGTTGATTTTCTCCTCTCCCACGGGATAGATTACGTGAGCTATTTTCCTCTTCTTGAGTTTCGACCGTATCAAAGGCAGTTCGTCCCTGTTGCCGGTGTGCAGAACGAGAGAGCGTACCCCCTTTTCATACTCGTATACGTGATGGCAGAAAACGGCTTCGGAGTTGGAAAGTGTCATCTTGCAAGGCCTCGCTTTCTTCGGGAAATCCATGGAATGTGAGGGATCAGAAAACCGTGGCTTCCGAGGGGTTCTCCTGGGACTCCGGGGAAAGGAAAATCTTTTCCAAAGCGGAAGGACTGGTTTCACGCAGAAGATGCAGGGGTTTTCCCTCCTTCTTGCAGATGCCCTTGGTGATTCGGAGAGCGTTGTGGGAGTTTATGGAGGTTATGAATACCACCCGATCCGAGGATTGAATCATCTGTTTGAGGTTTTTGCCTCCCTGCTGGCAGTTGCCGCAGTGGTAGCGGCATCGGGCTCCCATCTTTTCCACCACCTCCCGGTACTGCTGTTCCAGCCGGGAAAGCCCTCCGATAATGGAAACGGTGGTGTCCGAAAGCATGCAGAAGGGGCACCCTCGGGAAGGGCAGTCCGGGGAGTGTGAGGAAACCTCGAAATTTCTCTCCAGAGGACAGGAGGAAGAAGGCTTTTCGGCATTTTTGCCGAGAGGACAGGGGAACTGTGGCATTCCCTGATTTTTGCAGGGAGAGGATTCCTTTTCGGAGGTTCCGGCTCTTTCGGCAACATCTTCCCGTGGGGAGTATTCCAGAAGCCGGATTTGACGGCGGAGCTTGGAAACTTTTTCCTCGTAGGAGGTTTTGAGCATTTCCTTTTCTTCTCCTGCGGAGCGTTCCAGATTGGCATAACGCTCTTCCTGAAGGGCCAGGTTTTTTTCGAGTTCCTCGCATTTGTGCCGTAGCTTTTCGAATTCCCGGAAGGGGAAATCCGGGGCGTCCTTTTCCGGAGAGTTTTTCCCGGGAGAAACGGCTGCAGCGCTTTCTTCCTTTTCCGCCTCCGCCAGATTGCTCTGATACTCCCGAAGAGCGTTGAGCACGATCTTATGGGCTCCGTAAATTCCCTGGGCCTGAATGGATTTCCTGGAATCGTTCAATGTGGCCCAGAGAGCGCCTCCGAGCGCTTTGGGATGGGGCTTGGAAAGAAGCCCCGTAAGATTGAGCACCGTCTCTTCTTCCCGTTCTTCCAAGGCTTTTCGGAAAGCCCGGTATTTGAGAGAAAAGTTTCTGCTCAAAAAGCGGGGCACCGGTCCTTCTTCCACGTGACAGGCGTGATGAAGCGCATAAAAGCCGAGAGCCGGATCCTCCGCGTCTTCCTTGGAAAGAATGCCGTATTTCGTGCAGAGATCACCGATCTCCTTGTTGGAAAGGCTCAATCCGAGAAGCGTGCAGATCATGAGACAATCGTACTCCCAGAATTTTCCTGTCCGGGTGTTTTCGAGGGAAGCGTGTTCCATAGGGGGGACCTCCTTTTGTTTTGTTAGACTAACAAAATTTTTGCCATTCTACCCGCTCCGTTGTAAAGTGTCAAGAAATATCGCGGTAGCATCGCTTTTTTGCGATATTTTCATAATCCATGGAAAGCGGTTCGGTTGCGTATCTCTTTATGGTTTGCTTCCGGAACGGACGGAGGTTTTTCGCGGAGCCGTGCCCCCTTGCGTATCCTGCATCATTCGCAAGGGCTCCGGAATGACGGAAAGAATTCTTCCTGGGGACCACGTTTTTCCCCTTGCCTCCGAGGAAAAAGGGGAAATTGAGGTGGAGCTGCCTCTTCTGACGGAGGGATATACCTCCCTCGACATCTCCCGGGAAGATCTCGAAGCTTTGCGGAAGAGGCGCCCCCTTGGGGCGAATTTGCGTAGGGATCTTTGTACCCGCTCCTTTGGAGAACTTCTCGGAACTCCCGAAGGGCATTTTTTAAAAGAAAACCGTTCATAAAAAGCCGTTTTTTGAAGAATATAGAAGATATTCTGCTTAAAAAGCCTTTTTACACATCTCAATTCTCCTTATCATCCTGAATTCGTGCCCTTTCCGTTATAACCTCCTTGTCTGATCTTTTTTGACCTTTATAATGGAGAGGTCTTACAGGTTCATAGAAAAATGTCGGATAAGCGGCCTTTTTGAAAGGGCCCTTTCTTTGAGGAGGGAAAAGATATGGATCTTAATCGACTTACCCAGAAATCCCAGGAGGCCCTGAGCGGGGCTCAGAGCCTCGCCATATCTTACGGGCATCAGGAGGTGGATGGAGAGCATTTGCTTCTGGCGCTGCTGCAGCAGGAGGGAGGGCTCATTCCCCGGCTTCTCGCCAGAATGGATGTGCCCGTGCAGAACCTTCAGGATGCGGTGGAGAAGGATCTGGCGAAACGCCCCCGCATTTCCGGAGGATCCACGGAATCGGGAAAGATTTACGTTACCCAGAGATTGCAGAAGCTTTTCGTTCAGGCGGAAGATCAGGCGAAACGTCTGAAGGACGAATACATTTCGGTGGAACACCTTTTTGCGGCCCTTCTGGAGGAGGGGGATGCCACCCGGGGAGGCAAGATTCTCCGGAGCTTCGGCATCGATGAAGCCCGGTTCCTCAAGGTGCTGCACGAGGTGCGGGGACGTGTGCGGGTGCAGAGCGACAACCCCGAGGAAACCTACGAGGCCCTGGAGAAGTATGGCCGGGACCTGGTGAAGATGGCCCGCACCGGAAAGCTCGATCCCGTGATCGGCCGGGACGAGGAGATTCGCCGGGTGATTCGCATTCTCAGCCGGAAGACCAAGAATAATCCGGTGCTCATTGGAGAGCCCGGAGTGGGGAAAACCGCCATCGTGGAGGGGCTTGCCCACCGGATCGTCCGGGGAGACGTTCCCGAGGGTTTGAAAGATCGTACTCTGGTGGCCCTGGATATGGGAGCCCTCATCGCGGGGGCCAAGTTCCGGGGAGAGTTCGAGGAGCGGCTCCGGGCGGTGCTGAACGAGGTGAAGGAGCAGAACGGCAAGGTGCTTCTCTTCATCGACGAACTGCACACCATCGTGGGAGCGGGAAAGGCCGAGGGCTCCCTGGATGCGGGAAACATGCTCAAGCCCATGCTCGCCCGGGGAGAGCTGCACTGTATCGGCGCCACCACCCTGGACGAATACCGGGAACACATCGAAAAGGATGCCGCCCTGGAGCGGCGCTTCCAGCCCGTGGTGGTGGATCAGCCCACGGTGGAGGATACCATCTCCATTCTCCGGGGGCTCAAGGAGCGCTACGAGGTGCACCACGGCGTGCGGATTCAGGACAACGCCCTGGTGGGGGCCGCCACCCTTTCGAACCGGTACATTACGGACCGTTTTCTGCCGGATAAGGCCATCGATCTTGTGGACGAAGCCTGTGCCATGGTGCGTACCGAGATCGACTCCATGCCCGCGGAGCTGGATGCGGCTTCGAGGCGGGTGATGCAGCTCGAAATCGAGGAGGCCGCCCTTGCCAAGGAGACCGACAAGGCGAGCAAGGAACGCCTCGGAACGCTGCGAAAGGAACTTCAGGAGGTACGTTCCCAGGCGGAAGTTCTTCGGGCCCAGTACGAGAAGGAGAAGGAGGCCATTCGGGAGGTCCAGGAGCTTCGGGAGAAGCTTGAATCCCTGCGCCTCGAAGTGGAGCGGGCGGAGCGGCAGTACGACCTCAACCGGGCTGCGCAAATCCGGCATGGGGAGATGCCCCAGGTAGAGAAGGCCCTTTCGGAGGCCCAGGCCCGAATGGAGGCTAAGAGTGCCCAGAACCTTCTCCGGGAGGAGGTTACCGAGGAGGAGATCGCCCAGATCGTAAGCCGCTGGACGGGAATTCCCGTAACCCGGCTCGTGGAGGGGGAGCGTCAGAAACTGCTCCGTCTGGACGACGTGCTTCACGAGCGTGTGGTGGGACAGGACGAGGCGGTACGGGCGGTGGCGGATGCGGTGCTTCGGGCCCGGGCGGGAATCAAGGATCCCCGGCGTCCCATCGGTTCCTTTCTCTTTCTCGGCCCCACCGGGGTAGGAAAGACCGAGCTTGCCCGCACCCTGGCGGCGGCCCTCTTCGACAGCGAGGACAACATGGTGCGCCTGGACATGTCGGAGTACATGGAAAAGCACGCGGTCTCCCGCCTCGTGGGGGCCCCTCCGGGATACGTGGGATACGAGGAGGGGGGGCAGCTCACCGAGGCGGTGCGGCGCAAGCCCTACAGCGTGGTGCTCTTCGACGAGATCGAAAAGGCCCATCCCGACGTCTTCAACATGCTGCTCCAGATCCTGGATGACGGCCGTATCACCGACAGCCACGGCCGGACTGTGAACTTCAAGAACACCGTGCTGATCCTCACCAGCAACATCGGGGCTCCCTACCTCATGGAGGGAATCACTCCGGACGGAGATATCACGGAAAACGCCCGGAATGCGGTGATGCAGGCTCTTCGAGGAGCCTTTAGGCCGGAGTTCCTGAACCGGGTGGACGACGTGGTGCTTTTCAAGCCCCTGCGGATGGCCGAGGTGGCCCGCATAGCGGGGCTTCTTCTGGAGGATCTGGGACGTCGCCTGGAAGATATGGGCATGACCTTCAAGGTCACTCCCGAGGCCTTGGAATTCATCGCTCGGGAGGCCTACGATCCCGCCTACGGAGCCCGTCCCCTGAAACGCTACCTTTCCCGGAAGGTGGAAACCAAACTTGCCCGGGAATTGGTGGGAGGGGAAATTCGGGAAGGTTCCGCCATTACTCTTGAAACCTCGGGGAACGCCCTGGAGATTTTATGGAAGGAGCCCGAGCCCGAGAAGGAGCATGCCAACGGAGACGTGGTGGAGGGGGAAATCGTGGAATAATCTTAAAATCGGAAAAACTGAAGTTGTCCGAAAAAGCCATGGCCGAAAAGCCCTTTTGAGGAGGTGCTTTTCGGCCATGGCTTTTAGAGCGTTTCCAGAAAGGATGTGTCGCAAGATATGCGAGGGGAGCTCCGGTTTATACGTTTCCTCTGCTCCGAAGCGGGGGCACCGCTTCCTTGTTTCGGGGTTCCGGAAGCCCGAAAGGAATTCCGGAATTATCGAAAGGTATCCACTCTTTGCCGGAAGGTTTCTCCCAACTCCAGAAAGGCATCCACCACGACCGGATCGAACTGAGTTCCCCGGCCCTCCTGAATAATGGCTACCGCCCGATCGTGAGGAAAGGCGGGCTTGTAGCACCGCTCCATTCGAAGAGCATCGTACACGTCCGCCACCGCCATGATGCGGGCACTGAGGGGAATGGCTTCTCCCACAAGTCCGTCGGGATAGCCTTGTCCGTCCCACCTTTCGTGATGGGATCGGGTGATTTCGATGCCCATGCCGATAAAGGTATTGTTGGGATAGGCTTCCTGAACGGTTTGAAGAGTCCGGGCGCCGATAAGGGGATGCCTCTTGATTTCCCCGTATTCCTCGGGAGAGAGAACTCCGGGTTTTTGCAGAATGCTGTCTTTGATGCCCACCTTGCCGATGTCGTGAAGCGCGCTGGCGTGATAGATATTTTCCACGAAGGCCTCGTCGATTTCCCTGGCGTAGGGAGAGGACTTTTGCAGCGCCCGGGCGAGGCTGCGGCAGTGAAGCCGAACCCGCTCGATATGTTTTCCCGTATCTCCGTCCCGCTCCTCCGCCAGTTTCGCCAGGGCAATGATAGTGGAAATCTGGGCTTCCGAAATTTCCCGAACCTGTTTCTGTATGCGCTCTTCGAGGTCCCGGTTGTAAATTTCCAGGGTATGTCGCATCTCTCGGAGCTGGAGGTGGGTCTGCACTCGGGCCAGGACTTCCTCGATCTGAAACGGCTTGGTTATGTAGTCCACGCCTCCCACGGCGAAAGCCCTGGTTTTATCCTCGCTTTCGTTGAGGGCACTCAGAAAGAGCACCGGGATATCCGCCAAGGAGGGTTCGTTTTTAAGGCTTTCGCAAACTTCGTAACCGTTCATTTCGGGCATGTTGATATCCAGAAGAATAAGATCCGGCGGGGTGGCGAGAGCTCCCCGGAGAGCCAGGGCCCCTTTGGGAAAGGCGAGTACCCGGTACCCCTTGCGGCGAAGCATGTTTTCCAGAAGCCGCAGATTTGCGGGAGTGTCGTCCACGATCATGATCGTATAGATGGTATTGTTCCGTTCCGGCATTTTCTGTCCCTCCCTTCTCTTGGGAAGTACATTACTATGAAGCAAAGCCCCGGGCAATAGAGGGAACGTGCTCTTCCGCGATTTTCCTGGGGAGAGGAGAACGGTTTTATCTGTGGCGCTCTTTCCCGTACTGTTCTATTATGGAGAGGGCCCGGAGATCCCCGGCCCGGAAGTTTCGAGGATATGAGCGTTTTTGAGAGTGCGAGAGTTTAGGAGAGAAAACATGGATAAGAATGCGGAAAAAGGAGATTTTTTCCAAAACTCCGAAACGGGCAGAGTCTTTTCCCGCCTGGGGAGTGCCTTTGGAATGGTGCTTTTGGTAAATGCCGCGGGCATGGTGGAAACCTGGATCGCCTCCTCCCGAAGATACGAGGGTCTTCTCGCTTCCCTGGGAAGCTCCTTTCCGCTGGAGCGTTTGCCCTTCGAAGATCCCTTTCTCGGAAAAAGGCTTCTCGAACTTCTGAGAAGGAAGAAGGAAACCTCTTTTTTCTGCTCTCTGGAGGTTTCGGAAGAACGGCTTTGCGCCCAGGGATGGATGTATTGCCTCTCCGATTCCTCGGGCATTTTCGCCTTTCGGGATAGAACCAGGGAAAATATCACGGAACGCAAATTGCGTTCCCTCGCTCAGCGGGTACGGAATATTCTCGTGGCGGTGCAGAGCGCTTCCATGGGTTTCTGGGAGTGGGATCTGGAGAGGAATACCTTTTCGACTTCCCGGAAATGGCGGGATCTTCTGGGGTTTCCTTCGGCGTCGGGCAAGTGGTTTTTACCCCTTTCCCGAGAAGAGCGGGAGCAGGTGCTTTTGCAGTTGGAGCCTTTTCTTTCCGCCCTTTCCGAAGAAGCTCCGGGCTTTGAAGGGGAATACCAGATGCCGCATCCCTGGAAGGAATCCGTCTGGATGAGCGTCTGGGGAACCGTGGTGCGGCGGAGTCCCTCGGGAAAACCCCTGAAGGTCATGGGATGCCATCAGGATATCAGCCTCTGGAAACAAGCCCTGAAGGACCTGGAGGCGGAGAAGATCAAGTTCGAACACCTCTTTATGGAGAACAGCACCGCCATCTCCGTGCTGGATGAGGAAGGCCGAGTCCTTCAGGTGAATCCCGCCTTCGAAAGCCTCTTCGGTTTTGCCGAAAAGGAATTGCGGGGGCGCACTCTTCTGGATTCCCTGGTGCCTCCGGAGCTGTACCATGATTTTACGGACTACTACGAAGGAGTCATGAAGGGGCAGTACATGAGCCGGGAAACCTGGCGGCGGTGCAAAAACGGTTCTCTGGTGGAGGTGTGGCTCCGATCCATTCCCTTCAGCGTACATTCCAGGAAGATGAGCTACAACATGTACCTGGATATTACGCTGCGGAAACGTGCCATGAGGAAGCTGGAACGTATGGCCTCCACGGATATGCTCACGGGAATTTTCAACCGCCAGCACTTCTCTCTTCTCGCGGAAAAAATTCTTTTGGAAGCCCGGGAAGAGCGAAAACCCCTTTCTCTGGTAATTTTCGATCTCGACAACTTCAAAAGTGTCAACGACACCTACGGGCATGCCGTGGGAGATCAGGTACTTCAGAAGGTGGTGCGGCGGATCGAACTTTTTCTGGAGGATGAAATGCTCTTTGCCCGATGGGGAGGAGAGGAGTTCGTGCTGCTTCTTCCTCATCCGGGGGAGAGAGCGAAAATCGTGGCTGAAAGTTTCCGCAACGCCGTGGCTGCGGGAGAGTATGCGCCCGTTCCGGGAGTTACCGCCAGCTTCGGGGTTGCGGTATTTCGACAATATCATAAAGACCTCGGGGCTCTCGAGGTGGAGGCGGATAAAGCCCTTTATCGGGCCAAGGCTCTCGGAAAGAATCGGGTGGTACTCTACGACGATATGGGGAATTTCTCTTCGGAGAGGAACTGAAGGGTCTCGTTCTTTTGAAAGGCTCTGAAAAAAAGAAAAGGAAGGATGAAAGAACCTTATGCCGGATACGAAGGATGACGGAATAGTAACGAAGCCCGTGGTGCTCGTTACCGGAGCTTCCCGGGGAATCGGGGCCGCTCTGGTGCGGCATTTCGCCCTTTCCGGATGCCCGGTGGTGCTGAATTACCGCAGTTCCCTCGAAGAGGCTCGCAAGGTTTGCCAAGAGGCCGAGGCAGCCTCTCCGGAGGCCCGGATTTTGCCGGTTTCGGGAGATGTGGGAACCGAAGAGGGCGTGCGAAGGCTTTTCGATGCCGCCCGAGAGGCCTTCGGAGGCGTGGATGTGCTGATCAACAATGCGGGGCGGAACCTGGACGGTCCCTTTACGGAAATGTCCGAAAATCAGTGGAATACGGTACACCATGCGGTATTGAAAAGCGTCTTTCTCTGTTCCCGGGAATATGCCCGGCGCTATGCGGGAAATCGGGGCTGCATTATTTCGGTGGCTTCGGGAACCGCTTTCCATGGCCGGAAAAACGGGGCCAACTATTGCAGTGCCAAGGCGGGAGTGGTGAACCTTACCAAGGATATGGCCTTGGAACTGGCTCCCCGGATTCGGGTGAATTGCGTAGGCCTAGGCATCATCGACACCGAGGAGGTTATGACCCGTTACCGGCTCCGGGAGGAGGAACCCCTCCGGAAGATGCTGGAATCCATTCCTCTGGACCGGTTGGGAACCCCCGGAGATGTGGCGGACTGTATGGATTTTCTCGTTTTTCGCGGAAGCTACATTACGGGACAGACGATTTTCGTCAACGGCGGATGGTATATGCATTAAGATTTTTTTGGAAGAACCCGGATTTTTCCCTTGACAGTTCCCTGAAGGGTTCTGTATAATTCGCCACAACTTTACGTTTGGTGCAAAAAACAACCCCCAAGGAGGAAGCCCCGGTGAAAGAACGAATCTTCGCAAATAACGCATCGTCGAACTTTACCATGGCCATGTGCGGCGGCCCTCCTGAAGGGGCCGGCGTGTAACTGCGCTATCGGCGAACTTCAGGCCAGGGTCCTTTTCAAAAAGGGTCCTGGCCTTTTTTTATGCACCGAAAACAGCATAAGGAGGCTGCACACTGTGAACAGAGAACAACTGCGTATGGATACGAAGGCCCTCGAGGAAATCAACGCATATCTCGGAAGCCGGAACAACCCCCTCACGGAAAAGCTTTGCCGGATCGTGGGAAAATACGGATCCCCCGAGGAGATCAATCGAAAGGCCCGGGAAGCGGGCTCCCTGAACTCCCTTTTCGGCCGGTTGGAGCGGATGGATTCTCCCTATCTCAAGGATCTCCGGTGGCTCGAAGAGCAACGCGACAAGGGAGCCTTTATCTCCCTTTCCGAGTACCGTTCCCGGATTTTCGGAGAAGAGCCTCTACCCGTGGATTTCGACGAATCCTGCGCGGTCACTCTGGAGATAAGCGCGCTCCAGTATTTTCCCTGGCTCATCCGGCAGGCGGAGCGGGCCATCGACAAGGGAGAGCTTCTGGCGGGACGTTATATCCGGGTGCGGAACATGAAGGAACAGGAGGGAGACCAGGGGGATATTCTTGCGGTGGCGGCGGCCATGCGGATCATCGGGGCGAGTTACGTGGAAACCCTTGATACCAAGGGCACCGACGGTTCCAACGTACACCTGGGAGGTCCGGAAACGATCACGGGCTACTTCGGAGGAGTGGGACAGCCCAACGAACACGCCCTCAACTGGGTGGACGAGTACCTCTACTACTACACCAACTACGGTATCGATCAGGTGCTGAACGTCAATCCCGGCACGGTGCTGCTGGCGTATATGCTCTATCGTCTGGGAGTGGATATCAAGTTCAAGATCTCCGTTTTCATGGGCAACGACAATCCCTACTCCGTGTTCTGGACCCTCATGATGGCCAAGCTCTTCGCCCGGGAGGACGGATCCGTGCCCTTGGAGGGATTCAACATAGCGAACTCCATCGATACGAAGAACCTCAAAATTATCGGTCAGATCCGGCGGGATCTCGGCCTGGAGGATCAGGTCCGTATCGAGCATCATATTACCGAAACCTATACCAGCATCGTGCGGCAGCCCTATCTGCGCCGGGATCAGCTGCTCGAAGTGGCCCGGGAGGTGCCCAACATTTCCGCCAAGCATGAAGGGGGGGACCCCGAGGAGGAGATGACGCAACGGCATTTCTCCAGTATTCTCGACTACTTCCAGAGCAAAAAGGACCTTGAGGATTCCGGAACCATGCCGTTGCTTCTGGAAAACTTTATGCTCAAGCACGTTGCGGTAAACCGTACCGCCGAGGCCCTTACACGAAAGGGAATTTCCTTTTTGGCGGCTTCCCGGCTTCACCGCCGGTAGCGCGGTAATCAGAGACAAAAGGAGGACGTGAGATGAGAATAGCGGAACGGGTGGAGAGGCTTGCCGGAGAAGGGGCTTTCGACGTGCTTTCCCGGGTGCAGGCTCTGGAAGCCCAGGGAAAGGACATCGTCAGTTTTGCCATAGGAGAGCCGGATTTCGATACCGAGGACCGGATAAAGGAAGCCGCATGCCAAGCCTTGAGGCAGGGAGCCACCCACTACACTCCTTCCGCGGGAACCCTTCGTTTCCGCGAGGCCGGAGCTCGTTACCTTGCCCGAAGCCGGGGAGTGGAGGTTTCTCCGGATTGCGTGATCTGCACTCCCGGAGTGAAGCCCCTTCTCTTTTACGCCATCCTGACCTGTGTGGATTCCGGGGACGAGGTGCTTCTGCCGAGTCCGGGCTTTCCCGCCTACGAATCCCTGGTGCGCTATGCGGGAGGGATTCCGGTGCGGCTTCCTCTGCGGGAGGAGCTTGGGTTTTCCTTCGACCCCAGGGAAATGGAAAGCCTGGTAACTTCCAAAACGAAGATGATCATTCTCAATTCTCCCCACAATCCCACGGGGGGCGTTTTGGAAAGAGAGGCCCTGGAGGCGGTGGCCCGGATCTCCCGGGAGCGGGATATCTGGGTTCTTTCCGATGAGGTGTACAGTTCCATGGTGTATGACGGAGAGTATCAAAGTTACTTCTCCCTTCCGGAAGTGCGGGACCGTACGATTCTGGTGGAGGGATTCTCCAAAACCTGGGCCATGACGGGGTGGCGTCTGGGGTTGGGGGTGGTTCCCGAAAGACTGGTGCGTCCCTTTTCCCTGCTTCTCACCAACAGCGTTTCCTGCACCGCCGCTTTCACCCAGGAGGCAGGTATCGCCGCCCTCGAAGGGTCTTCGGAATACGTCCGGCACATGATCGAATCCTACGATAAAAGACGAAAGATTCTTACCGAGGGGCTTCGGGAAATTCCGGGCATCCGCTGTACCCTTCCCCGGGGGGCTTTCTACATCTACGCCAACGTGACGGAGCTTTGCAAGGCGAAAAATTGCTCCCATGCAGAGGCGTTACAGCATAAGCTGCTTGAAGAGGCGGGGGTGGCGGTGCTCAGCCGGAGCTGCTTCGGAGAACCCTTCCTCGGAGAGAAGGAGGAATACCTCCGTTTCTGTTACGCCACTTCGGAGAAAAATCTTCGAAAAGGTCTGGAGCGCCTTCGGCATTTTGCCCTGAATTAATATTAATGATGATGGAGTAATAAAGCCGTAAAGGACACACAAGAAACCGCCCCCGGCATTCTCAAAAAGAGATACCGGGGGCGGTTTCTTGTGTTTTTTGTTGCATCATGTTCCGTTTAGTCGACGTTGCATGACGTAGAACGGGAGCCGGAGTGTGCCTGTCTCCGGTAAGCCTGTTATGGTCGGCAAAGGTTCCGAAGTGGACACATAAACGGAGGTTTCCCTTCTATTGTCCCGTAGACTTTACTTTCGCAACAGTATCAGAGGTAACCCCAGAAGAAGCATCGCCAGGGGTACGAAACCCGTATTGCATCCGCCTGTCCCTCCTCCGGAAGCGCTTCCGGAGGGTTCCGGATCGGGATTTTCCTTTTCCTCCGCCTCGATGACGAAGGCGGGATCGGTTACGCTGTCATTCACCATGCCATCGAGATCGAAGGATCCTCCGTCCATAATGGCCAGAGCCACCCGGCAATCTTTGGTAACGAGATCCTTGGAGGCGAGAAGCCGCTTGAGTACGTCTCCTCCCGCAATATGTTCCATCTCCGCCACTGCGGAACAGGTGTCCTTGAGATCCTCCATGGTGAAGACCTGAGTAAAGGGCACCGCTTCATTCGAGGCGAGCATTTTCACCACATGCACCCGGTCGGCGGTCTTCCCCACGAATCCCTCGGGAAGCAGGAAGAAAAGCACTGCGGTCTTATCGTTCCCGGCGAGCCTCATGCCGGAGGAATTCCCCCCCAGAGAAGCTTTGAAGACCGCCAGAGGTCCGTTTTCCGCCCCCTCGGGAATTTCCAGATCCTCCAGAAGCTCCCGGAGCTGATCCATACCGTCCGGAGTAATGTACACCTGTCCGGTGTCGTCGATATCCAGAAGTTCCACGATGGACTCGATACGCTCTCCCGGCACCAAGGCCTCTCGCAGGGCCTCCCGAAGAGCGTCTTTTTTCTCCTCGGGAGAGGCATTCGAAGGAATCGTCACGATAAGGGGCACCGCAATTTCGGGCTCCGTATTATCCGGCAGAGGCGTATCCGTGGGGATTACCGGAGGATCTACTGGCTGCACCGGCACAGGAGTGGGTTCCGGCGTAGGAGCTGCCGTGGGTGCCTTTGTAGG
This sequence comes from uncultured Aminiphilus sp., assembly GCA_963666395.2. Classification (GTDB taxonomy): domain Bacteria; phylum Synergistota; class Synergistia; order Synergistales; family Aminiphilaceae; genus DAIPKP01. The sequence goes on along the minus strand of CAXXQU010000001.1, from coordinate 2,299,833 downwards.
AGCTGCCGTGGGTGCCGTAGTGGGTTCCGGGTCCGGTCCGGGTCCGGGAGCGGAGGTAGGTGCAGGAGCAGGTTCTATTTCCACCGCTCCCATATCCACGGCACTTCCCTTGGGGCGACTTTCTCCCCTCTGATCCGTGGCGGGGACGGTGATAGTGGTGCCGGAGTCATCCTTACGGGAGTTGGTGTTTGATGTGCGGACGGGGTTGATGGCGTGGTTTCCTACGCTGAGCCCCGCATTCAGAGCGGAGCTGCCCGTGCCGAGGGCGTAGGTCTGGGTGGGGCCTCCGTTGTCTCCCAGGGCTCCCAAATTGGGATCCGTAAAGAGGTTTCCCTCCCCGGGAAAAGCGGTGCCGTCTCCGTTTTGGATGACCGAGGAGACCACGGTGACGGTGCCTCCTCCGTTATCCATGCGGTTGGAATGAGCTCTGAAATCAACCTCGGCTTCCACCCCTATCTGTGAGGTCCCCTCGGTGGAGGCTGTGTTGCCCCAGAAGATGGTGTTGGCGATGGTGGTGTTACCTGCGCCGTAGACTCCGCCTCCGGAGCCTGCGACGCCTTCGGAGGTGGTGGCGCTGTTCTCCGAGAAGGTGCAGTTGGTGATTACCGATGTGCCGGTGGCGAAATCCGTCAATCCTCCCCCCAAAGTGGCGCTGTTGCCCGAAAAGGTACAGTTGGTGATGGTGGCTGTACCCTTGTTGAGTATTCCGCCTCCGGTGAAGGCTTGGTTGTTCCTTATGGTGCATCCCCTAAGGACGAGAGTGTTCTTCCGGAAATTATTATTAATGCCTCCCCCCCCCTCGGCTGCCTTGCCGTTTTGGATGGTGAGGTTTTCCAGGATAACCGTGGGCTCGCCAGGGTTATCCACATCTCCGATGGTAAGTACCGAAGCGGTGGCATTATCCACATTTTCCGCAGCCTGAAGGATCACGGGGCTCTCGGTGCTTCCGGTGATGGTGAGGTTTTTGTAGACAGTGTACCCCGATACGTTGGTGTAGGTGCCCCCGGCGATTTGGATAGTGTCTCCAGGGAAGGCTGCAGTTATGGCAGTCTCCAGCTTTTGGTAGGGATTGTCTTCGGTGCCGTCGCCGTCATTGTTGGGGGCGCTGGCATCCACGTAAACGGTTCTGGCAGTTACGTATTCGTAAGCTCCCATGTCTATTCCGTCAGCCCTGCTGGCTCCCCGTTGATCTGTGGTGGGGGCTCCAGCAGCGGTTCCCTGATTGACGGCGGAGCTGTTGTTGGGGATGGCGCAGGTCTGGGTGGATCCCCCGTTGTCTGCCAAGGCTACTAGGTTGGGATCCGTAAAGAGATTTCCTGCGCCAGTAAAGGTGCCCGCATTCCCACCCTGGATAATGGAGTATGTAATTCCAGTTATGGTATTAGCGTAGATTTGGCCGTTGCTGATAGCGGTGTTTCCCCAGAAGATGCAGTTGCCCACGGTGGGGGTCATTCCTGCTTTGCAGTACAGGCCTCCCCCTTCGCTGGTTGCAGTGTTTCCCGAGAAGGTACAGTTCATTAGGGTGACGCTGTCTCCGGCATTCCCGCTATAAATTCCTCCGCCGTATTTTGTGGCGGTGTTTCCCGAGATGGTGCAGTTGGTCATGGAGAGTTCGGCGTATATTGTTTGAAAAATGCCGCCACCGCTCTTCTGGGATCCAGAGGTTTGATTTCCCGAGATGGTGCAGTTGGTCAGGGTAATGATAGGTGAAACCCTCGAAAACTCGCTGCCGGATCCTACGGCGGCAATCCCTCCCCCTTCGCCGACGGCGGTGTTGTCCGCAACGGTGCAATCCGTCATGTTGAGGGTTGCCCCTTCGTTGACGTAAATGCCTCCGCCTTTTTGGGTGCTACTGGAGTTGGTGTTATTCGAAACGGTGCAGTTCGTCATGCTGAGCGTGCCGTTGGTTAAACAAATACCAGCGCCACCAGCGCCACTTTTCTTCCCGTATTGTATGGTGAGATTCTTCAGGGTTATTGTTTTGCCGATAGCATCTATCTCCATTACTCTATCAGTGGCACTCGAAGCATCTGCTGCTGCCTGAAGAATTACAGGATTTCCAGAATTCCCCTGAATGGTGAGGTTTTTGGTAATGCTATACTGCGAAGCGTTAGTGTAGGTGCCCCCGGCGATTTGGATAGTGTCCCCGTCAAAAGTGAGGTTGATGCCTTCTGTCAGAGTGGTGAAGGGTTTTTCTTCGGAGCCGTCACTGTCTCCACCCCCATAGCTTGCGTCTACGTAGACCGTTGCAGGAGGTGCATCTGCCTCCGCCCAGGAGGGAAAGAATATCCCCAGGCAGAGGAGAAGGAAGAGGAAACCCGCATATCGGAAAAAAATATCAGGCCTGAAATAGGTTTTGTCTTTTTTCATATTTTCATCATCTCCACATAAAGTTGTGATCCGAAAGGAATGCATTACGAAACTTACCCCCGAAAAAGATCTTTCTCGTGTGCCTTGCATTGGGATAGTATAAAAGTGTGATGGCAAAGGATATCAGTTAACGGTGTAAATGTTATGAAGTAAGAGCCATGCCTTAGGGATGTTCGTTGGAAAAAACTGTGTCAACCGTTGGATTGAGGATGCGTTACCATGTTGGGGCATTCCCCCCTTCTCATCTGTGTATCCGGGGATAAAGTTTTTGAAAAAGAACTGATAACTATACCTAAGGCTGGAGGAGAAGTCAAAGAAAATAGCATTGGATATTAAAACTCATTTTGATACGGTGAGTAGTCTTTTCTTGGTTCTCAATCGGTGCTATAAATTCCCCTCAAGCCCTGGAGTATGCCGAGGCTTTGGGGTTATTTCAGATAACTCTCCCTAGATAGCTCAGAGGAGAGGCTTATGCCCTCCTCCGGTAGGGGATTTCAAGGGGTATACCTACTTCTTCAGCAGTACCAGGGGCAGAGCCAGAAGAAGCGTTGTCAGAGGAGCAAATCCTATGCCGCACCCTCCGTTCCCTCCTCCGCTGGCTTCACCGGAGGGTCCCTGATCGGGATTTTCCTTTTCCTTCGCCTCGACGACGAAGGCGGGGTCTGTTACGCTGTCATTCACCATACCGTCGAGATCGAAGGAGCCTCCGTCCATGATGGCGAGAGCCACCCGGCAATCGGTGGTAACGAGATCCTTGGAGGCGAGAAGCCGCTTGAGCATGTCCTCTCCCGCAAGATGTTCCACCTCCGCCCAGGAGGGGAATACCATTACCAGGCAGAGGAAAAACAGGAAAATCCCCGCCGCCTACCGGAAAAAGCTGCTTTCTCCGGTAGGGTTGTGCTTTCTTTTCTTCGCATCATCTCTTGTGATCTCGTATCATCTCCGTTTACAACATGGGTTTGTAAGAATGTTTTGTAAAGGGAGGTAGCGTGATGGCTCTCTCCAGGGTTCCTTTGTTTTCCCCGGTTTGTAAACCCGAGGTGTTGTGGTGCTGCAGAATGCTCCCCCTTTCACAGCGTAATCGACTCTTCATCTCTTTGTCTGCCTACCCACTTGCTTTGGCTGCATTTCTTTGAAGGGGAAATAATCTAAAATCATAGATGTTTAATAGATTGTCGTCAATGCAATTGTCATTAGTTATCCAATTTCATGGTTTTTATTCTATCCAAGTAGCTCCTCTTTTTTTCGATGGTTCTTGCGTTTGTTGCCTGGAATTGTGGTATCTCCGAGAATGTTCCCTGGGATATTCTGAGGAATAGGTAAAAGCAGGGTTGCGGTTTTCGGGTAACCCCGCTATGCTGAAACCTGACTTTGCATCCATGTCATGGGTTGCAGGGCTAAGGCAGGCATGAAGATTTCCGAAAGGAGCTGCTGAAAGCATGAGTTTTGCTTGTAAAATCTTTAGAAAATATACATTTAAAACATATAAAGGAGCGAGGTCTATGACGTTATGGTTGGTGCTTGGTACGGTGCTTTTGCTGGGGGGCAGTCTGGCCTTCTGCGGCGGTGCGGAGGCCCGAGAGGAGAGACCTCCCCGGATTCCCATGGAGGACTTCTTTCGGCTTCCCGAAAAGGCGGGATTCCAGATTTCCTTCGCAGGGGAATATTACGCTTTTCTTCAGCCCTGGAAGGATCGGCTCAACATTTACGTGCAGACCCTGGGAAGTTCCGAGGAACCGGTACGGATCACCTCCGCGGAGGAGCGGGATATCCGCAGCTACACCTGGGCCAACGACGAGCGGCTTCTCTATATGCAGGATACCGGAGGGGATGAGAACTATCACATCTTCGGAGTGAACCGGGACGGTTCGAATTTCAAGGAACTCACTCCCTTCGAAGGAGTGCGCACGGGAATTCTGGATATTCTGAAGGACGATCCCCGGCATGTCCTCATGGTGATGAATCAGCGGGATCGGCGTTTCTTCGATGTCTACCGCATGGACGTGAATACCGGGGAGCTGGAGTTGGTGGAGGAGAATCCCGGCACCATCGCGGGATGGGGCACCGACCACGATGGAAAGGTGCGTATCGCCTACGCCAAGGAAGGGCTTCAGCGGAGCGTGCTTTATCGGGATGAGGAATCCCAGCCCTTCGAGACGGTGATCACCACGAACTTTACCGAAAAGGTGCTTCCCGTGGGATTCACCCCGGACAATCGGGATCTCTACGTGTTCTCCAACCAGAGCCGGGATACCATGGCACTCTATATCTTCGACCCCGAGAAACGGGAGCTGGGGGAGATGCTCTACGAACATCCCGAAGTGGATCTGGAAAGCATTCTCTGGTCCGACGCGAAAAGAAAACTTCTGGGGGTTTCCTACTATAGCGACAAGCGGCATCGTCATTTCTTCGACGAAGAGACCGAGAAGTTTTTTGAAAAACTGAAGGAGCGTTTCCCCGGCTATTCCGTGGGCATCTCCGATTCCAGCCTGGACGAGCGGAAGATGATCGTTGCCGTGGGAAGCGATCGTATGCCCGGAAGGCTCTATTACCACGATCTGGATCACCCCGAGGAGTTTACCCTCCTGGCGGATCTCTATCCCTGGATCAAGGAGGAGTACATGGCGGAGCGTCGCCCGGTACAGTACACCAGCCGGGACGGCCTCACCATTCACGGCTACCTGACTCTGCCCAAGGGAGTGGAGCCGAAAAATCTTCCCGTGGTGATCAATCCTCACGGAGGTCCCGAGGCCCGGGAAACCTGGGGATACGATCCGGAATCCCAGTTTCTCGCCAACCGGGGTATGGCGGTCTTTCAGATGAACTTCCGGATTTCCACGGGATACGGCAAGTCCTTCTGGATGGCGGGATTCAAGGAGTGGGGAAGAAAACAGCAGGACGACATCACCGACGGTACCCGGTGGCTTATCAAGCAGGGCATGGCGGACCCCGAGCGCATCGCCATCTACGGGGGATCCTACGGAGGATATGCCACCCTCATGGGGCTTGTTCGGGAGCCGGATCTCTACGCCTGCGGCGTGGATTACGTGGGAGTGGCGAACCTCTTCACCCTACTGGAATCCATTCCCCCCTATTGGGAGCTGGAGCGCCAGAAGATGTACATCACCATAGGCAATCCCGAAACCGAAAAGGAACTCTTTCAAGAGATCTCTCCGGTCTTCCATGCGGACAGAATCAAAGCCCCTCTCTTCATCGCCCAGGGGGCCAACGATCCCCGGGTGAACAAGGCGGAATCGGATCAGATGGTGGAGGCTTTGCGAAAGCAGGGAGTGAACGTGCCCTATATGGTGAAGGATAACGAGGGACACGGTTTCGCCAACCAGGAGAACCGTTTCGATTTCTACCGGGCCATGGAGTTCTTTCTCGCGGAACATCTGGATCTTGAGGAAGCCTCCGCTCCGAGCGAAAAGGACCGGTAGATTCAATGAAGTGGCGTGCCATTCTTGCCCACCCCCGGCTTCGGGGGTGGGTTTTTTACGATGTGGGAAATTCCGCCTTTGCCACCACCATCATGGTGGTGCTCTATCCCCTCTTTTACCAGAACGTGTTGAGTGGAGGCATGGATTCTTCGCGCTCCGCCGCTTACTGGGGATACGCCTCCGCCTTGGGATTGCTCCTCGCCGCCTTTGGAGGTCCCTTCGCGGGAGCTTTGGGAGATGCCTGGGGAAGGCGAAAGATCGGGCTGGGTATTATGACCGCCCTGGGAATCGGAGCCACCGTGGGCATGGCCTTTCTTCGGGAGGGACAGTGGGAGTTCGGGCTGTTGCTGCTCGTTCTCGGTTCCGGGGGGTTTGCGTTGGCCAACATCTTCTACGATTCCCTGCTTACTCGATTGGCGGCTCCCTGGAGAATCCCCGCCATCTCGTCTGCGGGTTACGCCTTCGGATATCTCGGGGGAGGGGCGCTCCTGGTGATAAATGCCCTCATGGTGTTTCTGCTTCCCTCTTGGGGATTCCGGCTCTCCTTTCTTTCCGTGGCCCTCTGGTGGGGGCTCTTCTCGGTTCCCCTGTTCCGGAACGTGCCGGAACCGCCGGGGGAAACCGGTGAACCTTTGAAAGAATCCCTTCGCCGTCCCCTCCAAACCCTGGGGCACATTCGCGGAAAACCGGAGATTCTGCGGTTTCTTCTCGCTTTTTGGCTCTACAACGACGGTATCGGCACCATCATGAAGATGGGAGTCATCTTCGGCAGTGCCATCGGAGTGCCCCCTCTCTATCTGGTGAGCGCTCTCATCCTCACCCAGTTCGTGGGCATTCCCAGTACCCTCGCCTGGGGAAGTCTGGCCCGATCCTGGGGATTGAAGAAAAGCCTGGTCGCCACCCTCGGAGGCTATGCCGTCATCGCTCTGGGGGTCTATTTCGTGCGTACTCCCTTTCACTTCGCCCTTTTGGCGGTGTCCGTGGGGCTCTTTCAGGGAGGAGCCCAGGCCCTTTCCCGGGCCCTCTTTTCCCGGCTCATTCCCCCGGAAAAGACCTCGGAGTTCTTCGGCTTCTACGACATGTCCAGCAAGTTCGCAGGAGTGGCGGGGCCCTTTCTCTTCGGGATCCTCACCCAGATCACCGGTACCGTCCGGGCGGGTATTCCCGTACTGATTATCTTCTTTCTGGGAGGCATTATCCTGCTCCGAAAGGTGCCGGAGAAAAAGCCGGGTTTCTCCGATCTGCCATAGAGGATAAAAATATATCCGCAGATGGAGCGGAGAGGGGGCAGATTTTTTCGTTTCTCCGCCTCCCTTTTCGCCCTCTGCGGATGTTCTTTACAGCCCCGTATTTTTCCGGTTTTGTCTTTGCCCCGGCCTTTGTGGGAGCTTTCCTTTCTGCGTTCACTCTCGCTTTTTCCTATCCGTCAGCAACCAGCCCCCGACCCGAGCCTTTATTCCGCTCCCATCTCCCGGATGCGTTCTTCCAGCTCCTGAAGAAGGGCTTCCCGTTTCGCCTTGGAGGAAAGATTCTCCGGAAGATCTTCCGGGTGTAAAAGAGCGCCGAAGGTGATCCGCAGTTTGGTGGGTTTGGGAAAAGAGCTACCCCGGGGCATGGCCCGGTGGGTTCCCTCCACGTAAATGGGCAGAATGGGGGTTCCCGTCTTGAGAGCCAGCATGGCCACCCCCCCTTCGAATTCCTTCAGCTTACCGTTCCAGGATCGGGTTCCCTCGGGAAAGAGAATCACCTTTTTTCCCTCCTGAAGAAGTTTCAGGGAAAGCTTCAACATTTCCACGGCACTGCTCGCCTTGTCGTGGGTGATGGGAATGGCTCCCAGGTGGCGGATGCAGAAGCCGATAAAGGGCATGCGGAAAAGGTAGTCGATGGCCACGAAGGTGAGGCGTCCCGGAAACATGGCTCCCACCAGAGGGGGGTCCAGATGGCTCGCATGGTTTGAGGCGAGAATACAGGGCCCCTGGATAGAACAGTTTTCGATGCCCCGGACCTCCGCGCGGTTATAGAGATAAAAAGCAATTTTGAAGAAGTTTTTCGTTAACCAGTAGAACATGCACATTCCTCCTGTGGAAAAGGTGCTCCTATGGTAATACAAAAGTTCTTTTCGGGGTTAGTTTTTTTCGGGTTCCATGGAAGGCATGGATTTCCTATTTTTTGAAAGACTGCTGCAGCAGAAGAGAAGCTCGGCTGCTCTCCAAAGATATTCGATAGGCCCGGGTGGATCGCAGATGTGCCGCCGCAAGCTCTTTCGCTTGAAGACCCTCCCGGCGGGCGATGGCTTCGGTAATCTGATGATGTTCCCAGGGGCTGTTCGGATTGTTCGCCAAGACTTCCGGAGTGTCCGATTCCAGGGGATGAAACTCTCCAAGAAAGAACACGTAGAGCATGGATCGCCAGAATACGGGGTGGTAGCTGCGCTCGAGATAGCGATTATTGCCGATGCGAACCACGGTAAAATGAAATTCCGTGTTGATCTTGTGGTATGTGTGGATCTGCTTTTCCAGGGAACATTTTTTTTCTTCCTCGTTCAGTCGGCGCAGGTAGATGACGTCCTCCATTTTGGCCTGCTGGGCCGCAAGTTCCGCCGCTTTCCCCTCCAGCATCTCCCGCATCTGGAAAACTTCCCCCATGTCCTCATAGGTGAGTTCCGGTACGTGATACCCTCGTTTTCCCCGGGGAGTTTCGAGAAATCCTTCTCCCACCAGTTTCGTGAGAGCCTGTCGGACGGGAGTTCGGCTTAAATCCAGTTCCGAAGCCAGGGACGTTTCATAAAGGGTATCTCCCGGAAGAAGCTGCCGGGAATTGATTTTATCGAGGACATAGAAAAAAACCTTGTCCAGGGCCTGGGATGAAGATTCTTGGCCTTTAAAATATGCGTATTTTTGCACGAAAACCACTCCAGACGAAAAAATATGGACTAGACAAAAACGTATCCATTATGCTATTTTTGTACTCGAAAAAAGCATAATGGAAAGGTTCTGTAGTATGGAATTCGTGAAGCATACCATGAGAAAGAAGAAAAGGGGAGGGGAAAAGAAAAAATCGAAGAACAAGAGGGTTTTTTCGAAAAAGCGTGAAACCTTTCGGGGTATTTATATTGAATTTTATGCATTTTTTGCGAAGAGATTGGGGTGATTGTTGTTATGGAAGCGGAAGGAAAGAAAAGATCTCCTGTAAAAGTACCGGATACCTATGTCATTATCTTTTTCGTGGTGTTCTTTGCGGCTCTCCTGACGTATCTGGTTCCCGTGGGAAGCTTTAAAACCCAGGAAGTTTCCTACCAACTGGGAGAGAGCACCAAGACGAGAACGGTTATCGTTCCCGGAAGCTATGCGGTGGAAACGAACGAACAGGGAGAACCCCTGAAAAAGGGAATCAAGCTCTTCGAGCCCTACGGAGACGTGGGATTCGTAAACTACGTTTTCGAGGGGTTTGTGTCGGGAAGCAAGTGGGGTTCCGCCGTGGGGGTTATGGCCTTTATTCTGGTTATCGGAGGCGCCTTCGGCATTATTCTCCGCACCGGTGCGGTGGAGGCGGGGATTCTGCATTTTCTCGCCCGAACCAAGGGGGCGGAAAACGCCATCATACCCGCCATGTTCATTCTCTTCTCTTTGGGAGGCGCGGTTTTCGGCATGGGAGAGGAGGCCATACCCTTCGTCCTCATTCTGGCTCCCATCTGCGTCGCCCTGGGGTACGATTCCATTACCGCGGTGATGATTACCTACGTGGCCACCCAGATCGGATTCGCCACGTCCTGGATGAACCCCTTCAGCGTGGCCATCGCCCAGGGGGTCTCCGAAGTTCCCGTGCTTTCCGGGGCTGCTTTCCGCATGGTCATGTGGGCGGGTTTCACTCTGGTGGGCATTTTCTACACCATGCGGTACGCGAAGAAAATCAAGGCCACTCCGGAACTCTCCCTCTCCTATAAAACGGATGCCTTTTTCCGGGAGGATATGGAGAAGGCCAGGGATGTGGAAAGCCACTTCGGCCTGGGACACGTTCTGGTCATCCTTTCCCTGGTGGCGGGTATCGCCTGGGTTATCTGGGGAGTTATGGAGTACGGATACTACATTCCCGAAATCGCCACCCAATTCTTCGTGGTGGGTCTTGCGGCGGGAGTTATCGGCTGTCTTTTCCGGCTCAACGGTATGGGAATCAACGACATGGCCACCAGCTTTCGGGAGGGAGCCAAGGATCTTCTCGGGGCCGCCATGGTGGTGGGAATGGCCAAGGGAATCATTCTCGTTCTCGGAGGAGATTCACCCTCGGATCCCACGGTGCTGAACACCATACTCCATAATGCGGGAAACGCCATGGCGGGAATGAGCGCGGAGGTTTCCGCCTGGTTCATGTACGTTTTTCAGTCCATCTTCAATTTCTTTGTGGTCTCCGGTTCCGGCCAGGCTGCGCTTACCATGCCTCTCATGGCGCCTTTGGCGGACCTCGCGGGGGTTACCCGGCAGGTAGCGGTTCTCTGCTTCCAGCTCGGTGACGGTTTCACCAATCTTATCGTGCCTACCTCGGGTTGCCTCATTGCCTGTCTCGGGGCGGCCCGGATCGAATGGGGAACCTGGGCGAAATTTCAGATCAAATTTCAGGCCCTGCTCTTTGTGCTCGCCTCCCTGGTGGTTATCGGAGCGGTCATGATGGGATTTCATTAAGAAAATTTTCTTTCCGGAAAATTTGATAGCTCCAGAGATGTCGAAAAATGCCGAGAAGTGGGGATACGAAAGGTCATCCCCGCTTTCTTTTTAGCGCGGTTCGGCCACGTGAGGAGTCGAGGGGGCACGTAAACGGAGGTTTCCATGGAAGCTTCCGGAATACGCTCCTTATACTGCCGCTCCGGATTTGGAATGGGCCATCCGGCGGATGCCATGCAGGGATGCGGCGAACCAGAAGGAGGAAGACATGTTTACGTTGGTGGAGAATGCGGAACTTTACACCCCTCGATATGTGGGGAAACAGGATATTCTTATGGGGGGCGGAAAAATTCTCTGGATGGGAAGAACTTTTACCGCCAAAAATACCTTGCCGGACCTTACGGTGGTGAATGCCGAGGGGCTTCTTGGGGTACCCGGTTTCGTGGATAATCACGTGCACATTATCGGGGGCGGAGGAGAGGGCAGTTTTGCCACCCGCACTCCGGAAGTTACCCTGACGGATCTCACCCTCGGAGGAGTGACCTCGGTTATCGGGGTGCTGGGTACGGATTGCGTGAGCCGTCATACCGCAAGTTTGGTGGCCAAGGCCCGGGCGTTGGAGGAGGAGGGCATAAGCGCCTGGGCACTTCTCGGATCCTATCAGCTTCCGGTGCGCACCTTTACGGGGCATATCCAGGACGATCTCGTTCTGGTGGACAAGCTCATCGGTGTGGGGGAGGTGGCGATTTCGGACCATCGTTCCTCCCAGCCTCTGCGGGAGGAGCTTCTGAAGATCGCCGCTGCCGCTCGGGTGGGGGGAATGCTTTCCGGCAAGGGGGGAATCGTGAATGTTCATCTCGGGGATGGAGCCTCCCGGCTGGACATGCTTTTCGATATTGCGGATACCAGCGAAATTTCGCTGGCCCAGTTTTTGCCCACCCATCTCAATCGAAATCCGGAACTTTTTAAAGAGGCTTTGCGCTTCGGCCTTGCGGGGGGGCATGTGGATGTCACCACCAGCACCACACCTCTTTTTCTGGAAGAGGGAGAGGTGAAATGCAGCAAGACCCTCAAGGAATTTCTCCGTGCGGGAGTTCCCGTAAGCCGTATTTCCTTCAGCTCCGACGGCCAGGGAAGCCTTCCCGACTTCGATGCTCAGGGGAATTTCCTCGGCCTTTCCGTGGGGACCTCGAAATCCGTCTGGCCCGAGGTGCGGGATGCGGTGCTGCAGGAGGGAATTCCTCTGGAAACGGCGCTTCCGGTAATCACCTCCTCTCCGGCGGATCATCACAAGCTTCCCGGGAGCAAGGGATACCTTCGGCCGGGAGGCTCCGGAGATCTTGTGCTGCTCTCTGAAGGCGATCTGGAGATTCATAGCGTTTTCGCCCGGGGGCGCCGGATGGTGGAGGAGGGAAGGCCCCTGGTGTTCGGAACCTTCGAGAGAAAGGAACATGCCTGATCGCGGTTCCTTGTGCTTGGGGCGGAGTGATTGAAAAAAACGTAGCCCTTCATGAGTTGGGAAGAACCGAAGAAGGGCTGCGTGTTTTCATTCACTCCGTTATGCCATGGGGATCATGGAATTGTGCATGTCCAGAACCGACAATGTGGAGGTTCCTCCGAGGTGAGTCGCTACATTTTTTGCCAAATCCTCCAAAGCCTCGTGCAAAGCTTCCTCTCTGCGTCCATCCACCAGTTCTATGCAGAGAAAGGCCCTTTTGGTGCGTTCCGTCAGCATGGTCCTGACGGATTCTCGCCAGTTCCAGCATCTACATATGGTCCCCTCGTCATCCTTGTAGACGATTTCGCCTTCGTAGGGGGGTGCATTTTCATCGGTTCCCAAGGTGATGAAAGGTTCGTTCCCCAGGGCCTGGGTCAACCGGATATCCCCTACGAAGGTGTCTCTATCCTCACCTCCGCAAGGAAGGGCGTATCGTAACGAAATGGTGTTGTAGATATCCACCAGGGGGTTGATCGTTCCGATGTGGTTTCCCTTGTGCACTCTTTTCAACAGCGCCTCGATGGAGGAGCGTGCCCCTTTTTTTGTTTTGAACTTCCGGAAGGCCTCTCTCCAGACCTTGATGACTTCATTATTGCTGAAGTCCGGTTCCCGGAGGTATTTCAATGCCTCCTTCTCCGCCTCCGAAAGCATGGCTTCGTAGGTATCCCGTTCTCGAATAGCGTTATCGATATTGTTGCAAATCAGGATTCCTATTTTTGCATCCGGAAATAGACTCCAAAAACCATCCTCGATCCTGAAATTCATCACCCCATCTTCTCCTTCCCGGTACAATCCGTACGATGCGATATGACACGATGCAGCTCGAAAAACTTCCCTGAGGATTTCCATGGCCTCATGGATGTATTGCCAATCCTTGTTTCCTCGAAAAGTGGACTTCGATTCTATCTTCCTTCGATAAAAAGGGGAACCCCTTGAGGAAAGCCGGATGCGTAATGGCTTCTCTTTCGGTATACTGGAGATTAGCTTGTGCCCTGAGGCGTAACATCTATGTGGGGCGGCACGGAAAGGACGAAAACGAGATGACCCAGATGTTGGAAGCTCTTGTTCAGCGGCGGAGCGTGCGAACCTTTGCGGATAAACCCGTGGGGGAGGAGATGGTACAACTTCTTCTCCGGGCGGCCCAGTGCGCCCCCTCGGCGGGAAACGAAAAACCTTGGCACTTCGTGGTGCTGCAGGATCGAAACGTTATTACCCGAATACCCGAATTTCATCCCTATAGTGCGGTGCTCCTCAAGTGTCCTCTCGCCATCGCACTTTTCGCGGATTTGCGGGAGGAACGTTTTCCCGGAAACTGGCCTCTGGACTGTGCCGCCGCCACTCAAAATATTCTTCTCCAGGCCCAGGCTCTGCATCTCGGGGCGGTGTGGTTGGGGATCTATCCCGAGAAGGAGCGTATGAAGTGCCTGGAGGAGCTTCTGGAAGTGCCCGAGGAGCTGAAGGCCTTCAGCGTGGTGGCGGTGGGGCATCCTGCGGAAAAACCGCCGATCCGGGAGGAATCCTTCGATGCTTCCCGAGTGCATTATGACCACTGGTGATCCGGAATCTCCGGAATGCCCGAAAAGGGGGCGATATCGAATTATGGAACACCCAAATTTTTCGCGGGGAGAGCTGACCGTGCCTGAACATGGAAGGGTACCCCTGGTATCCATGAAGGGAATTACCAAAAGCTTTTACGGAGTGTACGCGAACCGAGCCGTGGATTTCGACGTCTTTCCCGGGGAGATCCATACGCTTCTCGGAGAGAACGGCGCGGGGAAGAGCACTCTCATGAACGTGCTGAGCGGCCTCTATCGTCCCGAAGAAGGAACCATCCGGGTGGAGGGAAAGGTGCGGGAGTTCCGATCTCCCCGGGATGCCATCGCCGGAGGGATCGGCATGGTGCATCAGCATTTCATGCTCGTGCCGGTGCAGACGGTTTGGGAGAACATGATTCTGGGAATGGAGAAAATACCCCTGAGGCTTCCCCGGAAAAAAATTATCCGGGAGATCGGAGAGCTTTCCCGGCGCTATGGCCTGGAGGTGGATCCCGAAGCCAAGATTTGGCAGCTTTCCATCGGTGAGCAGCAGCGGGTGGAGATTCTGCGGGCTCTCTACCGGGGAGCCCGCCTGTTGGTGCTGGATGAACCCACGGCGGTGCTCACTCCCCAGGAGGCGAGGAGTCTCTTTACGGTGATGCGCCGTATGGCCCGGGACGGGCACGGCCTCGTTTTCATCTCCCATAAGCTCGACGAGGTGATGGAAATCTCCGATCGAGTCACCATCCTTCGAAAGGGAGAAAAGGTGGGGGTTTTCGATACTGCCCGGATGACCCGGGAGTCCCTGGCGGAGGAGATGGTGGGGCGCAAGGTGGTTCCTGCGGTCAACCAGGGAGGCCGGGAGCCCGGAGAGGTGGCCTACGCTTTCCGGAACCTCCGGGTTATGGGGGATCGAGGAATGGAGAAGGTTCGGGGCATTTCCCTGGAGCTTCGTAAGGGAGAGATCTTCGGGCTGGCGGGGATTTCCGGAAACGGGCAAACCGAACTCTGCGAGGCCCTGGCGGGAATGCGCCCGCTTCTTTCAGGGGATCTGGAAATTGAGGGAATACCCGTATCCAAACCCACCCCCCGGGAAATCCTTAAGGCCGGAGTGGCCTTCATTCCCGCAGATCGACGGGGCACCGGGCTGGTGCCTTCCATGAACCTCCGGGAAAATGTGGCGCTTCGCAAATACTGGCGCCCGGAATACGATAAGTGGATGGGCTGTCTGGACTGGGAGGGCATCGCGGGAAAGACCGGGGAGATCGTGGGAGGTTACAACGTGCAGATTCCCCGGCTGGGCATTCCCGTGCGCTCCCTTTCGGGAGGCAATCTGCAAAAGCTCATGCTGGGGCGGGAGATGATCGACGAGCCTCAGGTTATTATCGCCTTTCAGCCCACCTGGGGGCTCGACGTGGGAGCTACCCAGTACGTGCGGCGGCAGCTTGTGGAGGCCCGGGAACGGGGGGCCGCAATATTTCTCGTTTCCGAGGATCTGGACGAGATCATTGCCCTCAGCGATCGGATCGGCATTCTTTTCGGAGGGGAAATCATGGGCATTCTTCCGGGAGGGCAGCATGTGGAGGAGGAGCATCTGGGGCTTATGATGGCGGGTTCCCGCCTGGAAGATATCGAAAGGGGGAAGAACTAGCCGTGTGGGTACTTCGTTGCGAAAAACGGGTGGACGTTCCTCGATGGCTGGACGGAGTTATTCCTCTGGTGGCGGTAGCCGGAGCATTGGCCTTTTCGGGAATGCTGCTGCTCTTTCTCGGGGTTTCCCCTCTGGAGGCCTATTGGGCCATGCTTCGAGGGGCTTTGGGGGACTGGTACGGCATCAGCGAGACTTTGGTAAAGGCGATTCCTCTGGCCCTCTGCGGCATGGGAGTGACTTTGGCGTTCCGCATGAAGGTCTGGAACATCGGGGCGGAGGGGCAGTTCTATCTGGGATGCCTTGCCACCGCCGCGGCGGTGCGTTATTTCCCTGCGGAAAACGGCTTGATCATGTTTCTCGTCATGTTCGCCTTCGCGGCTTTCGCGGGGGGGCTTTGGGGAGCCATTCCGGGCTTTCTCAAAGCCCGGTGGAGCGTGAACGAAATCATTACCACCCTCATGCTCAACTATGTGGCCCTGCATCTGGCGGACTACTTCGTCTACGGCCCCTGGCGGGATCCCGCGAGTCTGGGCTTTCCCATGACACCTCCCTTCCACGAAGCCGCCCGGCTTTCCCCGTATTTCGATAGCCGTCTTCATTCGGGAATCTTTATCGCTCTTCTTGCGGCGCTGGCCCTGCGCTTCGTCTTTCAGTGGACCAAGTGGGGGTTCGAAATTCGGGTGGTGGGACAGAATCCCCGGGGGGCTCACTATGCGGGAATTCCCTATCTCCGAAACCTGGTATTGGTGATGTTTCTTTCGGGAGCCCTGGCGGGGCTTGCGGGAATGTGCGAAATCGCGGGGCTTCAGGGACGGCTGCAGCACGGTTTTTCCGCAGGGTACGGCTATACCGCCATCATCGTGGCCTGGCTCGCCCGGTTGAACTCCCTGGCGGTACTGCTGGTTTCCTTCCTTCTGGGAATCATTCTCGTGGGGGGGGATACCTTGCAGATCGTTCTGGGACTTCCTTTGGCGAGTACCCAGATCATTCAGGGGCTTATTCTCTTTTTCGTTCTCGGAGGAGAATTCTTCCGGTACTACAAGATTTCTCTTCGTAGAAAGGAGGCGGAGTAATCGTGGAAATCCTTCTTCCCATTTTTGCCGCAGCGGTTCGCAGCGGCACCCCCATCCTCTATGCCACCCTGGGAGAGATTATTACCGAAAAGGCGGGAATCATGAATCTCGGCCTCGAGGGAATCATGCTCATGGGCGCTTTGGGGGGATTCTGGATCAATCATCTGGGATACTCCCCCTGGCTGGCGATCCTCTTCGCCTTCGGGGTGGGAGCCCTCATGGGGCTGGTACACGCCTTTCTCTGCGTAACCCTGCGAACGAACCAGGTGGTAAGCGGATTGGCCCTCACCATGTTCGGCACCGGGGCGAGTTCCCTTTTAGGGCGTGCCTTCATCGGGGAAACCATTTCCGGCATTCGGGTGTATCCCGTGCCGGGACTTTCGGAGATCCCCTGGATCGGTCCCATTTTCTTCAACCATGATCCTCTTGTCTACCTCGCCTACGTTCTCGTGGGGTTTCTCTGCTGGTTCCTCTTTTGCACCCGTCCGGGACTGAACCTTCGAGCGGTGGGAGAATCTCCCCAGGTGGTGGATGCGGCGGGGCTTTCCGCCATACGGCTGCGCTATATTTACACCATTCTGGGGGCGGGAATCGTGGGAATCGGAGGAGCCTACATGTCCGTGGTCTACAACAAGCTCTGGGGAGACATGATGACCGCCGGCCGGGGCTGGATTGCGGTGGCCCTGGTGATCTTCGCCATCTGGCATCCTCTTCGGGCGGCCTTCGGAGCCTACCTCTTCGGGGGCGTGGAGGCCATGCAGCTCCGCATGCAGGCGGGAGGTGCGGGAATTTCCGCCCCGCTGTTGCTCATGTTGCCCTACCTCTTCACCATAGGAGTGCTGCTCTTCATCTCCATCCGGAAGGGCCGGGGAATTCTTCTGGGAGCTCCGGCAGGGCTCGGAGAGCCCTACTACCGGGAGGAACGGGAATGACCCTCAAAAAGCATAGAATTTCCCCGGAAAGGATGCGATGCAAAGCATGAAGGGAAATCTCCTTATTCGTAACGCCACAATTCACACTCTGGGGAGCCCGGGAATCCTGGAACATGCGGATATCCTTGTTCGGGAGGGGCGCATCGTGGTGGTGGGGGGAGCGGAAATTCCTTCGGGGTCCCTTGAGGTTCTCGACGGACGTTCTCTTACCGTCACTCCCGGCCTCATCGACGTGCATACCCACATGGGAGCCTGTGAGGACGGATATCCCGAACGGGAGGCCAGCGACAACGAAATGACCGATCCCGCCACCCCCCAGCTTCGGATCATAGATGCCATCAATCCTCGGGATCGGGCCTTTCGGGATGCCCGGGAGAGCGGGGTAACCACGGTACAGATTCTTCCCGGCAGCGGCAACGTCATCGGAGGAGAGTGCGCGGTACTTTCCACTGCGGGAGAGGACGTGGAGGAGATGATCCTCCGGGCTCCCTCGGGAATGAAGGTGGCCTTCGGAGAAAATCCCAAGGAGGTTTACGGAAGCAAGGACAAATACCCCTCCACCCGCATGGGGGTGGCCGCCTGCCTTCGGGAATATCTCGTGGAGGCTCAGAACTACGGGCTCCTTCTGGAGCACCAGAAACAGGAGGAGGAGCCGGTGGAGCGGGATCTCGGCAAGGAGGCCCTTTCCCGGGTACTCTCCCGGGAGGTACCCCTCCGCATTCACGCCCATCGGGGGGACGATATCGCCACGGCCCTGCGCATCGCCCGGGAGTTTGGCTGCTCCTGCACCCTGGAGCACGGCACGGAGGGACATTTCCTCGGAGATACCTTGGCGCGGCATAAAATTCCCGTGGCCTTCGGTCCCTTTTTGTGTTCCCGGTCCAAGCTGGAATTGGCGCAAATGGAACCCCGGCATCTGGTGGAACTCTATCGCAAGGGAGTGCCTCTCAGCCTCATGACGGATCATCCGGTGCTTCCTATAAGTTACATCATGGCTCAGGGAGGATATCTGATCCGGGAGGGGCTTGCGCCGGAGGAGGTGCTGAAATTGCTTACTTCTTCCGCGGCGGCCCATCTGGGGCTTTCCGAGGAGCTGGGTTCCCTGGAGGAGGGTAAGCGGGGAGATCTGGTGCTTTGGGACGGAGATCCCTTCGCCTACACCACCAGCGTGGTGGCCACGGTTATCGAAGGGGTTGTGGTGTACCGGAAGAAATAGCTTCTCCCGAGGGAGAGAAAAGGGACGAAGAATGAAAAATCCCGATCGAAATAGCGTATCGAAACTCGAAGATCTTCCCAACGTAGGAAAGGCCATGGCGGAAGATTTGCGGTTGCTGGATATTCATATTCCCCAGGATCTCTGCGGCAGAGATCCTTTCGACCTTTACGAAAAGCTCTGTGAACGCACCGGCGTGTGCCAGGATCCCTGTGTGCTGGATGTTTTTATGGCGGTAGTTTCCTTCATGGAGGGAGGTGAACCGTTGCCCTGGTGGCATTTTACGGAGGAGCGGAAAAAACGGATGAAAATGGTCTAGCCCAAAGATCTCGCCTGAATAGGGAGGTTCATTATGAACGTGCTCACGAAAGAAGATTGGATGGCGATCCTGATGGATTCTACTCTCACCAGGGAATTTGCCGTCGAAATTTTTCAAGGGCTTTACGTTTTTGAAGGGCATAGAGCTCCGGCTAAGCATCTTGCTGTCTTACTGGGATATAATTCTCACGCTCCTTTTAATAGTGAAATTGGGCGTTACGCTAAAAGGATTGCTACGCATTACGATATTGAGTTTTCAGAAAGAAAAGATCGAGGAAGATACAAGTATTGGGATCTTTTCTTTCTTGGGCAAAATAAGGAGTATGGAGAGGAAACACTTTTTGAATGGAAAATACGGCCTGAACTGGTGGCCGCTTTGGAAGAACTCAGTTTGGTCGAGTGTAGCTCTTTTCCTGTTATTGCTTATGAAGAAGATCTTTCGGATTTATATGAGGGAGCAAAAAAGACGGTTACGGTAAATCATTATGAGCGTAATCCCAGGGCTCGGGACATTTGTATCAATCATTGGGGAGTAAAATGTTGCGTTTGTGGTTTTAACTTTTTCGAAGCCTATGGCCCTCTGGGGGGAAATTATATTCATGTACATCATTTGATCCCACTTTCCCAAATTGGCCGAATATACCGATTGGATCCTATAAAGGATTTACGGCCAATTTGCCCTAACTGTCATGCGATGATTCATTCCAAAAAACCACCTTTAACTATAGAGAATCTTCGAGAAATGGTTGCGAAAAAATAAAATTTTTTAGCCGTATTCGACCACCTACTGTTGGGAGCATCCCGTCAGACTCTTTGGACAGCTCCGTTCTTCCTGTGCTAGAATGTATTCCGTTCCGCGAGAGGCCATTCCTGGCTTTGCCGGGATGTATGGAACCTTTTTCCGGAGCCCATTCTGGTTTTTCCTGGAGGTTGGGATATGGAGCTTTTCATAGAGCAACTGTTGAACGGAGCTGCCATGGGGGCTATTTATGCTCTCATAACCCTGGGGTTGGCCCTGGTCTATGGAGTTTTGCGGATACTTCACGTGGCCCATGCGGGAGTGTATACCGCCGGAGCCTATACGGGGCTGTATCTCTATTCCCTTACGGGAAGTCTTCTTCTGGCGGTGGGAGGAGCCATGGTTCTCTGCAGCCTTTTGGGAGTGGCCATCGAACGTTTCATCTATACCCCCCTTCTCAAGTACCCCCCCTTCGTTCCCCTCATCGGAAGCATTGCGGTGTTTCTTGCCCTGGAGGAAATTTTCCGCCTTCTCGGAGGTCCATACATTCTTTCCTTTCCCGCGGAGCTGCCCTTTTCGGGCATTACCCTTCGAGGGGTGGTAATCTCGCCGGCGATTATCTCCATCTATGCGGTGAGCGGAACCGTGCTGCTCATCCTGTGGTTTATCGTTACCAAGACCGAACTCGGTCTCGCCATGCGGGCCACCTCCCAGGATCGGGATGTGGCGGGGGCCATGGGAATCAATACTTCCCTCACCGTCAGCATGACCTTCGTTCTGGGTTCCGCCGTGGCGGCGGTGGCGGGAATTCTGGTGGGAATCTACTTCAATCAGGTCTATCCCACCATGGGAGCGGTGCCCGCCTATAAGTGCCTTGCCCTGATCGTGGTGGGAGGGCTGGGTTCCCTTCCGGGAGCGGTGCTCGCTTCGCTGCTTCTCGGAGTGGGGGAGACGCTGCTTATCGGCTATGCCAACATTCCACTGCCGAGAGATTCCCTGGCCTTTATCGCCATGATCGCCGTGCTGCTCTGGAGGCCCCAAGGGCTTCTGGGAAATCGGTAGGGAGGAATACCGTGAGCGATTATTCCATTACAATTTTGAGCTTTATCGCCATTCAGGCCATAGTGGCCTGCGGGTTGAACGTGATCGTGGGATATGCGGGGCAGATTTCCCTGGGGCACGCCGCCTTTTTCGGCATCGGGGCCTACGCTTCGGCGCTTCTCACCACCAAGGGAGGACTTACCTTCTGGATGGCCCTTCCTCTGGTGATTCTTCTTACCGCCTTCATCGGCCTGGTTCTGGGGCTGCCGAGCCTGCGCCTTCGGGAGGATTTCCTCGCCATCACCACCATAGGCATCAACTTCATCGTGGAATCCATCTTCCTGTACATCCCCTTCTTCGGAGGGGCCCTGGGAATCGGCGGCATTCCGAGCATCTACTTTCTCGGCACCCGGCTCCGGGGGGGCAATTTCCTCTGCCTTTGTCTCTTTTTTCTCGTTCTTACCCTTCTGATCTCCTGGAGGTTCACCAAAAGCTGGGCGGGCCTGGCCTGTTTCGCCCTTCGTGAGGAGGAGACCGCCGCTTCCAGCATGGGGGTTTCTCCGGTGCGCTTCAAGCTGATGGCTTTCGTTATGGGTACCGCCATGGCGGGGCTCGGAGGGGCTCTCTATGCCCACCAGATGCGCTTTATCAGCGCTACGGACTTTGGTTTTCCCCTTTCGGTGATGATGCTCTCCATGGTGGTGCTGGGAGGAATCGGCACTCTCTGGGGGCCCGTGTTGGGAGCCCTTATTCTGGGGGTGCTGCCGGAGATTTTCCGTCCTCTGGTGGATTATCGGATGCTGCTGAACGCCGCCATCTTGCTGCTCATGATCCGCTTTCAGCCCGGGGGGCTTCTCGGAGAGGAAAGCTTTTTGAGGCGCCTTTTTTCGATAAGGAGGGAAGCGAATCATGGATGATCTCCTGCTCCGGCTTGAGAAGGTTTCCAAGTCCTTCGGAGGTCTCAAGGCCCTGGATAACGTTTCCTTTTCCCTTCGCCCGGGGGAAATCCTTGGGCTTATCGGCCCCAACGGTGCGGGAAAGACCACCTGTTTCAACCTGGTTTCGGGGGTGTATACTCCCACTTCGGGAAAAATCTTTTTTCAAGGGGTTTCCACCGGGGGCTTCCCCCCGCATCGTATGGCCTCTCTCGGAGTGGGGCGCACCTTTCAGGTGGTAAAACCCTTCGCTTCTCTTTCGGTACTTCAGAACGTCATGGTGGCCCTCGGATTGCCCCGATACCGGGGAGTTTTCGCATCCTTCGCCAGGTGGGGAACTTCCGGAGTACGGCAAAAGGCTCTGGCTCTGCTGGAGGAGGTGGGTATCTCACATCTCGCGGAGATGCCCTCGGGAAAGCTCCCTCTGGGAAGTCAGCGCTGCCTCGAATTGGCTCGGGCCCTGGCCCTGGAGCCCAAGCTTCTGCTTCTGGACGAAACCTTTTCGGGATTGCGCCACGAGGAAATAACCCTTCTCTCCCGATTGGTGGAGCAGGTGCGGAGCAAGGGTATAGCGGTGTTGCTTATCGAACACAACATGAAGGTTGCCATGGGGCTTTCGGATCGCCTGGTGGTACTGGATCACGGTAAGCTCCTTGCCCAGGGGAGCGCAGAAGAAGTGCGCTCGGACCCGCAGGTTATCGAGGCCTATCTCGGAAAGGGGGTATCCTCTCATGCTTCTTGAGATCGCGAATCTTTCCATCTACTACGGGGATATCCGGGCGGTGGAGGATCTTTCCCTTTCCCTGGAGGAAGGGGAACTGGTTTCGGTCATAGGAGCCAACGGAGCGGGCAAAAGTTCTCTGCTGAACGCCATTATGGGAATCGTTCCCCCTCGAAGCGGCATCCTGAACTTCGGGGGAGAAGATATAACACCTCTTCCGGTGCACCGACGGGCCCGGAGGGGAATTCGTTTCGTTCCCGAGCGGGCTAGGGTTTTCCCCCGCCTTTCGGTGTACGAAAATCTCCTCGCCGGGGCCTACGGTCTTCGCGGAAAGATCGATTTCGGAGAGAAACTCCGGTGGCTCTACGCCCTCTTTCCCGTGCTGGAGGAGCGCAAAACCCAGCTGGCTTCCACCCTTTCCGGAGGAGAGCAGCAGATGCTCGCCATCTCCCGGGCGCTCATTTCGGAACCCAGGCTGCTTTTGGTGGACGAGGTTTCCATGGGGCTCATGCCGGTATTGGTGGATAAGGTTTTCGAGGTGCTCAAGATGCTGAATCGGGAGCACGGTCTCTCTATCTTGTTGGTGGAACAGAACGCCCTGGCCTCCCTCGGCATATCTCACCGGGCCTACGTTCTGGAGACCGGGCGTATGGTTCTGGAGGGTTCCTCCAAGGATTTGCTGGAAAATCCCAAGGTGCAGGAGGCTTATCTGGGGCTGTAAAGAGATTGGGAAGGCTGTTGCCGAATTCTTGGTATATTTCATCATAATTGCCATAAAGCGAAGGGAATTTTTTTCAGGATTCTCTTCGATAATGGACATATCAAAATTTTTTGCGGAGGTGGAAGGTTATGCGGATTTTCAAGGTAATGCTTTTCGGGTTGTGTGCGGTATTTCTGATGGCATCCCTGGTTTGTGCGGAGGATGCGGTGAAGATCGGAATGCTCGTGCCTCTTACGGGGCCTGCGGCGGCGGATGGCACCAGTGCCCTCTATGCCGTGCAGATCGCTCTGGACCAGGTGAACGCCCAGGGGGGCGTGTTGGGCAAGCCGGTGGAGCTGGTGTACTACGACGACCGGGCGGATCCCAAGGAAGCCGTGGCTCTGGCCTACAAGCTTATCGAGCAGGATAAGATCGACGCCTTCGTGGCGGGATCCTACAGCCTTCCCACCCGGGCGGTGGCTCCCATTTTCCAGGAGGAGGGAATTCCTCTCGTGGCGGCCTACGCCATTCACCCCGACGTTACCGCTGCGGGAGATTTTTGTTTCCGGAACGGTTTCCTTGGCCTGGTGGAGGGAAAGGCCGCAGGGTATACCTCGCACAAGCTTTTGGGAGCCAAGACCGTGGCACTGCTCACCAGCGATAACGATTTCGGCCGCACTCTCGTGATGGGCTTTAAAGATTATGCCAAGAATTACGCTCCGGATCTCGAAATCGTGAGCGAGCAGGCTTATCCCTTCTCGGAGAAGGATTACAAACCCTATCTTTCCAAAATCAAGGAACTGAATCCGGACGTTATCTTCGCCAGCGGTTACTATTTCCAGACGGGGCCTCTGTTGCGCCAGGCCCGGGAACTGGGCATCGAATCCACCATCCTCGGTGAGGAGGGAGCGGATTCTCCCAAGCTTGCGGAGATCGCCGGAGAAGCTGCGGAAGGTTTTTATATCGTCACCAACTTCGACCGGGACGATCCTCGTCCTGTGGTGCAGAACTTCCTGAAGGAATTCCGGGGGCGCCATAACTTCGAGCCCGATATGGTGGGAGCCTCGGCCTACGATGCTTTCATGATTATCGTAAGTGCCATGGAGAAGGCGGGCACTCCCGAAGGAAAAGCCGTTAAGGATGCCATCGCCGGCACCGTTGGGTACGACGGTCTTACGGGCGTTATGAGCGGTTTCGACGAGGTGGGAGAAGTGGTAAAACCCGTACAGGTTCAGGTAGTCAAGGACGGGCTCTTCCATCACTTCGGCGTGGTGGACGATCCCGAGCTGATTCAGCCCTAAAAGAAGGCCGGGGAATTTTCGGTTCTTTCGTAGACCTTGATGATAGCTCTGCCGCTACGACAGAGAAACGCAGAAGGCCTTTCCTTGAGGAGAGGCCTTCTTGATTGGCCGGAGCAGAGAGAATACATGAACGAAGGTTCCTATTAAATATTCTGCGACACATTATTTGTAAAACTACTGTAGGGTTGTAAGATTGAAAAAGAGTTCTTTTTCCATGATAGAATGCGTGCCGTGAACTCCTGAAACGACCCCGATAGAATCCCGACTTCGGCGAAAGTTATTCACAAACCCAGTAGCCACAAGGGTTCATGGAAAAGCGAAGGCACTACATTATCCCCTGGAGGGAATGCAGCGCCTTCGCTTCTTTTTCTTTCAGCTTTTTTGAAAAGAGCCGTTCTCTAGTCCTTTGGCATCCCTTCCCGGAAACGGTGGCAATACCGGGAGAGGGACAGGATCTCCCTCGGAGTGGTGGAATAGGGAATCCCCAGGCTTTTGAGCAGCTTCTTCGCATGAGAAGAAAGCTTCCGGGGAAAGCGGTAGAGCTTTTTCGTGCTCGTGTCCCGGATAAGGGTGGACCGGATATCCAGAAGAGCCTCCCGGATCTCCCCGGGGCTCATGGCGGTTTTCTGCTGGAGGAGCACCCGTTTCTCCAGATGACGCTGAGCCGCAAAGGTGAGATACTGCAAAGCCACATGTCCCCGAATCCTCGATTCGGTCCAGTGGAAGATGGGGCGGATACGGAGGTGGTGCTTCTTGATGCGGAAGCTCTCCTCGATACGCCAGAGAGAGCGGTAATGGGAAAGCACCTCCCGAATCTCCTCCTCCGTGGTGAGGGGCAGATCCGTGAGGATGCCGAAAAGCCCGTCCCAGCGGGCTTCCGAAGCGATCTTCTCCTCGTCCGGCTCGTAGGAATGCCCTTTTTCTCCATGTGCCACCTTCAAATATCTGTTGCTCCCCCGCTGGGAAAGAAGCTGCTTTTCCGGAATGGTCTTTTTCTTGTTCAGTTTTTTGAGCAGCTTCTCCAGAGACTCCTCCCGGTCCCGGGCGTTCTTGGCCGCCCGTTTGGAACTCCAGGTCACCAGAAGGTTTTGCCCGTCCTCCCGCGAAAAGATCCGGTACTCCAGGCTTTCCTTTGTGTTCTTTTCCCCAAGAGGGGTGTAGGATGAACGGTCCAGAATGGCCTCCTTCTCCGAGGCCTTCATGCTCTTGAGCCGTGCCCCGAGAACGAAGTGGAGTCCCTTCTCCTTCAACGCCTCAAGTCTGGCACAGGAGAACATCCCCCGGTCCGCCGCCACCACCCCGGTGCTTCCGGAATAGCGTTCGCATCTCCAGGCGGCAACGAACTCCTGGAAGGCGGCTCCCTCCCAGGTCTTTCCCGGAAAGAGCCGGTACCAGAGGGGCAGCCCTTCGGGAGTGGCGGCCAGAGCCAGCACCACCTGGGTCTCCTTGACCTTGTTGTCCTTGCTGAACCCCTTCTGCCGGAGCTCGTCCTCCTCGAAGCTCTCGAAGTACAAAGTGGTGACATCAAAAAGCATGAGGGTGGGCCTCTCCGGGAAAAGCCCCTCCGAGGAGGAGCGCACCAGCTCCTTCAGCCGGTCCTCCTTCTTGGCCAACGCATCCAGCAACCGATAGATCCGGTCCAGAGAGGTTTCGGAGGCGCAATGCTTCTCCAGCCAAGCTGCCATACCCCGTTTGCTCGAAGGAAAGGCCAGAGAAGCCCCGAGACACTGTTTCAGAAGATGGTATTTGTTGGTGTCCCGAGGAGCCCGGGTAAAAAGCTTCTCCAGGCCGAAAAACTCGAAAAGGTACTCCGCCGCCAGAAAAGGCCCCTCTATGACATCCTCCTCGTTCTCCAGAACCGAAGCCCGGAGCAGAAGGGAATCCTCCACGGGAACCTCAATCTCAGCGGCTTCCATCTCTGCCGCCTTCGTTCCGGATTCTCCGAAAAGAGTCTTCTGCTGGGGAATCGCCTCCCGCCTCTCCTCCTCCAGCTTCTCCATGATCTGGGCAGCAAGGGATTTGAGCTCCTCCATCTCCTTCTCGTCCTGTGCCACGCCGATATGCTGAACGATACGCTGGGAAACGGATTTGCCGTTGCGTTTGGATTCCACGATCTGTACAGTCTTTCGGGGACTGTTGGGTGAGGACTTCGTTCGGATATACATACCGAAAAGCATACCGTAAAACCCACAATGCGTCAACTAACAAAAATATTAGGCACTACAATTTTGAGAATCCGGAAGAATGCACAATGAAAAAACGCCAAGCCCTATGGTTACAGGGTTTGACGTTGATATGCCTTTTGGGGAGAGCCGGGGTTTTGTAACAAAGCGCCGAAGTCGGGAAAAAGAGTTCTTTTTCCATGATAGAATGCGTGCCGTGAACTCCTGAAACGACCCCGATAGAATCTCTACAAAGAGACGGGGCGGAGGAAAGAGGTGGTTTGTGATGGTGCTTTCTCCTGAAGATGCGGCATTGGTGATGAAGCTTCTCAAAGAACTGCATCTCTATACACTCAAGAAAAAAGGATTGACGGCGAAGTTCGGCGGGGATGAAGAATATTGGCAGGGTTCTCTCCCGGAAGACCGGATAAAGGTACGGGATATTTTCTGCAAGGAGCCGAACATTATCAAAGAGTGCGTGCAGAAGAACCCTTACGCATGGAATGAAGAAGAGTGTGCCATCGTGACTGATTGGACACGCTGTATCCGTAAGACCTTCTATGTTGAGCGGATCCTGAAAAAGCATGCTATTTTCATTGAGGGAGATGGAGAGAAAGTCTATGGCGTTTTAGGTTTAACGGAGGAGCTGGAAGATATTCTTCCCCTGGATTGCCTTCCTCTCGGAGTGGAGACAGTTCTTCTGCCTTTCAAGGGAATTCTTATCTATGATGGGCTCCTCTCCTATTATAACGTTCGTTTCGTTGGAAATCTGCGAAAAGGGTTTCGAGAGGCCTATACCAGAGCGAAATACCGCAATGAGATTATAACCTCTCTGGATTCTCTCGACTCTGCGAATTCGCCCGAACCTCCGGAAGAAGCTCTCTCGGTTCTTCGGGAATATCAGACCGCCCTTTCCTCCATGCTCAAAAAATCCGAGAAGCTCAAGGGAGGGGGAGGAAAACCACCGATTTTCTCTCCCATGTTCAGCCTGGTACGAGGAACCCTTGAGGTTGCCCTTGATGCGGTGGAATCTCCGGAAGATTTTTCAAAAATCCGCAAGGGCCTGGAGAAGGTGTATCGAGCGCTCAAGAAACTGGATTCTATTTCTCGGTAAAATTTTCTTTTTACGAGGGCTGTGAGATTCCGGGGGGCTTCTATGCTGTATTTTTTCGGCATCTTCGGGGGGATGTGAGAATTTCGCTTTCCGAACGAGACGAGAGAGCCTGTTACAGGCTCTCTCGTCTCGTATCCTCAGGTTTGGCGGATTTGGAAGGAAATTTCCCCCAGTTTGCCGTATTTCGCAGTAGAGTTTCCGGGTTTTGCGGGGAGCATCTTTCCCAGGGCTCCGGTGAGGAGCACCTGCCCTGGAAGAATGGTCCAATCCCTGGGCGAGTCTTTCGTTTACCAGCCAGAGGGCAGCTTCCCATTGATCCCCCAGCGCATCGGAGCTCTTTCCCCGATTGATCTCCTTCCCCTCGTGGGTCAAAGTTACAGTGATGTCGTTGATGGGGGTGGAGACGGGGTGTTTGGGTCCCACGATGAAGGCGGCGGGGCGGTTTCCACGGGCTTTACCTCTCTTTTACTGCTGCTGTCCCTCCCGGGGCTCGTACTGGGTGGGGCCTTCGTACCAACCCGCAGCCTTGCGCCACTCTTCGGGGTAGCCCACTTCCTGGGCCAGATGTCCCGGAGCGTTGATAAATCCGTCGCTGTATCGGCTGATAAGCTCTTCCGAAAAATTCCACCACCGCTCTACCACCTGATCCGCATTGGTAAGGCAGAACTTCGTAAGGTACGCCCGGGCTTCTTCGGGGTTTTTCTTTTGAAGTTCCATGGCTTTGGCTTCGATTCCCTCCAGAGCTTTCGCCTGCTCCTGTTCCAGGGCCTGCTGCATACCCTGAATGTCCTTGATCATGTAGCTGTACTTCAGGGCCGCCCAGTTGGAGACGAAGTTGAAGGCCCACCAGGCGCTCTTGCGGCTGAAATCTCCGGGGTTCATAACCTCGAAGCTTTCGGGAAGTGCGGTAATTCCGGCGTAGAAGGGAATGAAACAGGTCTCCGAGGGTTTATCCAGTCCCATCCACATGACGCCTCCGATATGGTCCGGAAGCCATCCCCGGGCCTGGTTCACGAAAACGTAGCCGCAGTAGGAGACGGAAATGGCCCGCTCCCAGGCTCCTTCGGGTTTTTTATCCGGATCTCCCACGTCTCCCTTGGCCTCGTAGGGGCCGTAGTAGCGGTTGGGAAAGCCGTAGGGGCCTGCGGCGATGCCCTGAGTCATGTCAAAGGAGGTTCCCTCATAATGATCCCGGTGAAGGGCCATTACGTCATGTACCGAAAGCTTCTTGTCCGGCTTCACCGAGAAGGGATAGGCTTCGGTATAGCCGTCCTCCACCCAGGGGCTTAAATTCAGGGAGGGGGCCAGGCGGGACTGAATGCGCCATACCCGTCTCAGGGAATAGTAGGGGTGGTTGTATTCTCCCTTGCTAACAGCTCGCAACCAATCCAGTTTTCCCTCTTCAGGGTTCCACCATCCCGCTTCCCGGGCCTCGTCGTGAAGGTTTTTGGAATACATGATATCCGGATCCTCCGGGGCGATTTCCCGAATGCGGAACTCGTTGGCCCCCACGAAAACTTCTCCGTCGGGAACCTTTTTCGCCACCCAGAGCCCGCCCTCTCCCGTGGGGGAGGGGGCCATCTCGATAATCCAACCCTCTTCGGTATCCCCCACGGGAAGGGTTTCCCCGGTGCCGTAGTAGCCGTAGGTCTCGATGAGTTCACCGATGAGCGCGATGGCCTCCCGAGCGGTGGTGCAGCGCTCCAGCGCTACCCGGGCAAGATCGGCGCTGTAGAAAATGCGCTTCCCCGGCTCCGGAGGAAGCTGTTTCTTGATGCCGTCGGTGCACTCTCCGAACATGAGCTGATGTTCGTTCATGATGCCGTAGTTGCCGTCGAAGTAGGCGTAGGTGTGGGGCACCTGGGGAATAAAGCCGATGGGCTTGGTCTGGGGAAGGCCGGGATTTTCGTATCCCGGGCCCCGGCTGGTTCCCACGTATCGGGGATAGAGAAAGCTGTTGTACTCCGGGAAACTTCCCATAGCGCAGGCGTCCACATACACCGGTCGGCTGCTTCCCGGAGCGTGATCCGCCGCGGGAACGTAGAGAATCCGCTGATCCATCATGTCGTTGTCGTCGGAATGGGAGACGATCACCGACCCGTCCTCGGTGGCTCCCTTGGTAATCAGCAGGGTGGTACATGCGTACAGGGGACTCTGAGAAATCCAGAGCAGGCAGGACAGGGCACTCCAGAAACGGAACCTTTTGTTTTTCATACGAACATCCCTCCTTAAAAACTTTAAGTTAATATTTGATCCTAAAGAAAAAGGAGCCCCGAGGCTCCTTGCTCTTGCCGTTTTTGTTAGGCTTTTTCCACTTCCTTGCCCACGGACCAGGCCTTGGCGATAAAGTTCCCCATGCGCCAGTAATGATTATCCGGCATGGTGAGTACCAGGGGATCTATCGCTTCGGGGTCCGGTTTTCCTTCGTAGAAACAGGTTTCGTCCAGATAGGATTCCACCACTTCTCCCAGGAAAAGAGTATCTCCGGGAAGATCGCAGGTCTGAATCACCCGGCAGGCGATGTTCAGGGGGCATTCCTCGATGAGAGGGGCCGTATCCAGTTCTCCGAAAAAGGTGGAAAAGAGCCGGGACTTGTCCGTATCCTTTCCCGAGCGTATGCCGCAGTAATCCACCTTTTCCACCAATCCCGCTCCGGGCAGATTGATGCTGAAGGTACCGCATTCCAAAATCCCTTGGTGGGTGTGCTTGGACTTTCCCACCGCCACCGCCATGATAGGGGGATTCAGGTTCACCCGGTTGGTCCAGGCTACGGTCATGTAATTCGGCTTACCCTCCACCAGGGCTCCCACCAGTGTTACCGGCATGGGGTAGAGGCAGACGTTGGTTCCCAGAGAAACTTTCTTTGCCATATTCTACGGCCTCCTTCGTTTGGTTCGGATTTTCGATTGCCGGAAAAGAGGGAAGATTTTTCAGGAACGCTCTCCCCGACTTTCCGCGATGGGAAGCACGAAATGCACCTTGGTTTCCGCATCCCAGGGAAAGAGAATCCATGTGTCCTGGCTCACCTCGGTGATGAAGGAATCCACCAGAGGGCGTCCGTCGGGCTTGGCGTAAACCGTGGCGAAATAGGCTCCGGGAAACATTTTGCGCACCAGAGATGCGGTTTTTCCCGTATCCACAAGATCGTCGATGAGAAGGATCTCTTCCGGGGAATCGCTTTCGAAGCATTCCGCCTGTTTCAGGATCTGTAGTTCCCCCTGTTCCCGAAGATTGTAGCTTGAGACGCATACCGTATCCATGTAGCGTATGTTCAGCTCCCGGGCGATGATGGCCGCAGGAATCAGGCCTCCCCGGGCGATGGCGACGATTTTGGTCCAGGACCGAAGGTCCGCCAGGCGCCAGGCCAGGGCGCGGCAATCCCGGTGAAGCTGTTCCCAGGTAATGGGAAAGGTCTTGTGATATCTCTCGTTCGAGCCCATAAGGACATCCTCTCCTTAGCAATAGGAAAATAGTGCCCCTGAGTATAACATCTCTTCCTTTACCAGGGCCAGGAGGAAGAAAAATAGAGAAAACCCAGAAGCTGAGGGCCTATTACCAGGGTAAGAATACTTCCCAGAGCGAGAAAGGGACCCAGAGGAATCGCATCCTTGCGCCGCACCTTTTTGAGAAGGAAGAGAGGCACGATAACGATGCCCCCCAGCATGAACCCCAGATAGAGCGCCAGGGAGACGAATTTCCACCCCAGAATCGCTCCGGCTCCCGCCATGAGATGTGCATCTCCCCAACCCATGCCTTCCTGTTTCATCAAAACCTTGGTGAGCAGAATGATTCCCGCGATAATGCCGTATCCCAGGGCAGCTCCTCCCAGTCCGTCCAGAAATCCCGGCAGGCCCCCGAAAAGGCGCAGTAGCAACCCGAGAACTCCCGGAGCCAGGGCGAAGTAGTCGTAAATGTAGCCTTCGTAGAGATCCGTAAAGGAGTTTAAAAGCATGATGGTTCCAAGAAGCAGGGCCAGAAGGGTATGTACTCCGAAGGGTATTCCCCAGCGCCACAGAAGAATCGCCGTAACCGTTCCCGTGGCGATTTCAGCGGCGAGATAGAGAAAGGGAATGGCGGAACCGCAGGTGCGGCACTTTCCCCGCAGAAAAAACCAGGAAAGCAGTGGAATCAGGTCCCGGGGTTCCAGGGTGGCCCCGCACTCGGGGCAGCGGGAGCGCTCCTTTCCCCACCAGGAAGTGCCCGTGGCGGTGCGGAGAGCCACCACGTTGAGAAAGGATCCCAGGGCACTTCCGAAAAGAAATCCGAAAAGAATAAGCAGAATGGTCATGGCAGGATGCTGCTCCTCTCGCAAAGGTAATTAAAGGACATCGAATGTCCTCTATCATAGCACTCTCGGAGTTTCCTACGAAGGGTTTTAAAAGAGGGGGGCCTGGAGAATCGTGATTGATGGCAAGGTGCTCGTGGCCGGAAATATATGTCAAAGGCTCTGTCTAGGAAAAATATTGTTTTTACGCATCCTGAAGCTCACAAAGTGCTTGACAAAAAGGGATCTGAGTATTATTATACCTCCCAATATCAAAAGCTAGACTTAGCTGCTCAAAGGAGGGGAGAAACGTGATAATGTCCAAGACTTACGAAGCAACTCTCATTATTATTGTAAGCCTTATTACGTGTGGGTTCTCTCCCGGAGCGGCCGTCACGTAAGTGGCGTTTACCCGCAGAACCGGGCCGGAACCCAGAAGGGGTTCCGGCCCTTTTTTATAGCTAACACTCAAAGGAGGTGAATCGTTAGCCGATAAAATATATACCGATTTGTTGCGGTAAAAGGTGAGATGGGCATGTCCGAAAGGCATTTTTTCTCCGGACACGAGAGTTCAGAAGAGAAAGGAAGAGATTGTTATGACGAGAGAGAGACGATTTGTGGCAGGATATCCTACGGGAAAAAGTGCTGTTTCCAACGATAAGGAGGCACTTTCCTTCGATTTTTACGGTGCCGCCCCGGAGCAGAAGGAAAAGGAAGTTCTGGAGATCGCCTGGAGGGGTCCCTTCGAGGGATACCGGTAAGGTGGAACCTCCTCTTATTAGCATATTCGGGAAAAGCCCCGGAGCGTCCTTTCTTAAAAGGAAAGAATGCCCGGGGTTTTTCTATGGTTTTTGTTTCTTGAAACTTTTGTTAATTTTTAGGTTTTTTGTTTGCCATGTGCTCGCTTTTCGGGTATACCTAAAAAGCTCTCGGAAATGTTTGGAAGGTAACGTTTCTTCTTGAAAAAATTGATGGGAATCGCGGTTTCCCAAGTTTTTCAGGCGCCAAGGCTTTTACGCGCATGATGTGTTGTGGCGATCCTTGCCGAATGTATGCCTCCCGGGAAGGTTCGCGAATAAGCGTGTTTTTTGGCGTTCCGCTTTTTGTACATGGCGTAGTTATTTGTTGAGACTGGGAGGAATTTTCATGATGGATAGAACTTTGCTGGCAGGAACAAAGAGGCACCCCCTGGTAACGTTCCTTATTTTTGCGGTTGCCTTGGTTGGAGCTTATTACGTGGTGATTCTTTTTCATGAGTGGGCCCACGGTACGACGGCCTGGATTTTGGGATACAAAGATAATCCCTTCGATGTACGATATGGAGGATGGCTCCTCATGAATTGTGACGAAGTCGTTCCTTACAGTACCATTCTGAATCAGGGACATGGACTTCATGTGGCGCTTATCGGAATCAGCGGCTACGTTATGAATATAGTCCTCTTCGTTCTTTCCTTATTTTCCCTGTCGAGGATATTCGTAATGCGTTCTCTGTATTTGTTGGCTTTCTTTTACTTGTTTTGCGTGCTGAACCTGATGGCGTTGTTCGGATATGTTCCCTTGAATGCTTTTTCGCATTACGGGGATATCGGATGGTTTGTTCGTGGGTTGGATATTTCTCCTTGGCCGACTTTTATAGCGGGGTCATTGTTGGTAATGACGGGAATATGCAGAATTTTTCATGTTGAAATCGTTAAGGTGTATGCTTTCGCTCCTCTTTGCAGCCTTTCAGCGCGAAGAAGTCTTTTAGGCATTTCGCTCTTTTTCCTTTTTTTGTTTCTCTATACTCGGGGATACAATCCTTTTACGGATCCCGGGGCAAATCCAATCAATCAAATCCTTGCGGGATTTTCCATCCTTCTGGCACCAGTTATTTTTTATATTTGTAATCCCTCAAAAAATTGGGTTCTTCGTGCTGTGAGAGATTGTGAGAAAAAAAATTTTTAGTCGAATTTTCCGGGGCATTTAAAAAATCTCCCTTCGCTCCTCCAAGAAGAGTATGAGCGTAGAAGAATAAGGATGTCAAAAATCTATCCCTCATACATGCCTGTCCTATCGAAATTTTTCGAGCCCCTTGATGGAGTCGGTGCAGATTTTTCAAGGGGTTTATACGTTTTTTTCGATAAGCCTTGCTCATAACTTGCCTTAATCCGTTTTTTTCATTATTATAGTTTGTGGGGTTTGAGGGAGAACTGATCGAACTGTATCAGTTTTACTACATTTTAGAGGATAATCTAAAATAATTTTGTAAAAGGAGGATCTTTATGCCAGAATTTGGAAATCCCTTCTCGGGAATGGCTCAGGACAGAAAGTTGACCCATGAAGAGCTTGTTCGGGCGATTCGCTTTATGGTGGCTGCGGAATACGAGGCGATTCAGCTTTACATGCAACTTGCGGAGTCCACGGACAATAAACTTGCCATTGAAGTGCTCAAGGATATCGCAGACGAGGAGCGGGTTCACGCAGGAGAATTTTTGAGACTTCTCCATGAGCTTGATCCTGATGAAAAGGGTTTTTACGATGAAGGGGCAGAGGAAGTAGAGGAAGAGATTGAGAAGATGAAGTAACCGGTTTGGGGAATAAGAAAACTTTCGTGTCCAAACCCTAGGCTAATAAAAGATGCTTCAAATGAGATTTTCTGTGCTCTACTGGTTTTCAATCGTATCGGCGAGTGTCAAGAAGAATGGAGGGAGTGCGAATGGAAAGAAATTTGGAAGACCGGGGATGGAATCCCTATATCGCGGGAGCTTTGCTGGGCATTCTGGCCATCGCTTCAGCCTATGCCACCACGGTGTGGCTGGGAAAGACCAACTATCTCGGAGCATCCACCACCTTTGTCCGGGCGGCGGGATTTATCGAACAGATGGTTTCTCCCGAAGGAGTGGCGGCAAATGAGTACTTCGTCAAAACCAAAATCAAGCTGGATTGGCAGTTTATGCTGGTGGTGGGTATTCTGCTGGGGGCTTTTATCTCCTCCATTACGGATAAAAGCTTCAAGAGCGAGGCGGTTCCTCCTATATGGAAGGAGCGTTTCGGCACTTCCTGGTTTGTGCGCGCCCTGGGAGCCTTCGGAGGCGGCGTGGTTGCCATGGTGGGGGCTCGTATGGCTGGAGGATGTCCCAGCGGGCACGGATTGAGCGGTATGATGCAGCTTTCGGTGTCCGCCTTTATCGCCCTGGCCATGTTTTTTGCCGCAGGAATAATGATGGCGTCTTTCGTCTACGGAAGGAGGTCCTGATATCATGACGGCCGAACAGATTCTGGGGCTCGTGACGGGAATTCTCTTCGGGTTTCTTCTCCAGAAAGGAAGGGTTCTGCGTTTTGAAAAACAGGTGGGGGCTCTGCTTTTCAAGGATATGACCATCGTAAAGTTCATGCTCTCCGCCATTTTCGTGGGCATGGTGGGTATAACCCTTCTTTCGAATGCTGGCATAATCGCTTTGGGACATAAATCCGCCAATCTCGGAGGGCTTCTTGTGGGAGGCGCTCTTTTCGGCATGGGCTGGGCCTTGCTCGGATTCTGTCCCGGTACGTCCCTGGGGGCTCTCGGAGAGGGACGTTGGCATGCGATTTTTGCCATGGCGGGAATGATTGCGGGAGCTGCCCTCTATGCGGAACTCTATCCTTTTTTCAAGGGAACCGTGCTCGCCTGGAAGGATCTGGGCAAGATAGGACTTCCGGAAATGTTGGGAGTTTCCCCCTGGGTGGTTATCGGGGTTTTCGGCGTTTTCGCTTTTCTTCTTTGCGCCTGGTTCGAGAAGAAAGAACTCTGATGATTTTCCTGGGAAAGAAAAAATTCCCCTTGCGGAAATTTTTTCTTTGTGGTAGAGTACCCGCCAGCGAAAAAAACCTTTAAATCGGGTCCCGTGAGGCTCGGAAGGAGGAAGGCTTTTATGAAGAGCGGTATGCTGGATCTGCTGACGGTACGAAAACGAGAAAAAAGCTCTTTTTCCTTTGCGGGAGAGGGACTTTTCTATTTAGGAAGCACAATAAAGAATGCGGTTACGGGTTTTGCTTTCCCGAAGGGGGAGTAAAACCCGTTTTTTTATGCTTTTTCGTTCTGCCTGGAGGGCGGAGAATTGCGGAGGAGGTGGCGCAGATGGTGTGGAAACATAAGACGAGAGTTCTGACTTCGGAGGATATGGATCGGGCTCTCAAGCGCATGTCCCATGAAATCGCGGAGCGCAACAAGGGAGTCGAAAACGTGATCCTCGTGGGCATTCACCGGCGGGGAGTTCCCCTGGCGGAGCGCATGGCGGATCTGCTGCTGCAGTTCGAGGGAAAACGTCCGGGATTGGGAAAGCTGGATATCACCCTCTATCGGGACGACCTTTCCCTTCGATATCCCCAGCCTCTGGTGCGGGGAACCGACGTTCCCTGGAATCTCGAAAACCGTCGCATCGTGCTGGTGGATGACGTGCTCTATACGGGGCGCACCGTTCGGGCCGCCCTGGACGCCCTCATGGATATCGGGCGCCCCGACCAGGTGCAACTGGCGGTACTGGTGGATCGGGGGCATCGGGAGCTTCCCATTCATCCGGATTATGTGGGAAAGAATCTTCCCACCTCGAGCACGGAACTTGTAGAGGTTTCGGTGACTCCCATAGATGAAAATGACGAAGTCTGGATATGTGAAAGGACGGATGTTTAAGATGGTCTGGATGCATCGAAATCTTCTCGATGTGGACGTGCTTTCCCGGGAGGATCTGGAAATCCTTCTGGATCAGTCGGTGCATATGGAGGATTTGTTGAATCGGCCCATAAAGAAAGTTCCTGCCCTTCGGGGGCGTATGATCGTGAACCTTTTCTTCGAGGCCTCCACCCGCACCCGGGTGTCCTTCGAGCTGGCGGAGAAATTTCTCGGGGCGGACGTGGTGAACTGGTCCGTGTCGGGATCCAGCGTCAGCAAGGGAGAGACCCTGAGAGATACCGCCTGGACCCTGGAAGCCATGGGGGCGGATGCGGTGGTGATCCGGCATCCCATGCCGGGAACTCCCTGGTACCTCAAGGAGAAGCTGAAACGGGCTTCGGTGTTCAACGCGGGAGACGGAGCCCATGCTCATCCCACTCAGGCCCTGCTGGACGTCTACACCGCATGGAAGCATTTCGATCACTCCCTGGACGGAAGAAAGATCACCATCGTGGGGGATATCCTTCACAGCCGGGTGGTACGCAGCGATATCACCGCCTTCACTACCCTGGGGGCTCAGGTGGTCCTCTCGGCTCCCGGAAGCCTCATGCCTAGAGGATATGCCCACCTCAACGCTTCCTACGAGGCGGATCCCAAAAAGGCGGTGGAGGATGCGGATATGGTCTACCTGCTTCGTATCCAGCGGGAACGTCAGGAAGACGGCCTTTTCCCCTCCCTGGAAGAATACCATTGTCGCTACGGGGCCACGGAAGAGCTGATGCGATATGCCAAGCCGGGAGCGCTGGTGATGCATCCGGGACCCATCAACCGGGGCGTGGAGATCGCCTCGGAGCTTGCGGACGGGCCGGACAGCGTGATCCTGGAACAGGTCCGCAGCGGAGTGGCTACAAGAATGGGATTGCTCTATCTTTGCATGGGGGGAGCCGAAGCATGAAGACCGTACTCTTTCGAAATGTCCGGATATTCGACGGAAAGCAGATAAAGGAGGGTAACCTGGACGTTCTTCTGAACCAGGGGCGGGTGGAGCGCATGGGCTCTTCCCTGGAAGCTCCCCAGGATGCCCGAATCGTGGAAGGGGAAGGCAAGCTTCTCGTTCCCTCCTTTATCGACCTTCATACCCACCTTCGGGATCCCGGTCAGGTGCATCGGGAGGATATCGTCTCCGGAAGCCGGGCCGCCGCCGCGGGAGGGTATGGGGTAGTGGTGGCCATGCCCAACACGGCACCCCCCGTGGATACCGATGCCTACGTGGCCTATGTACGCCAGAAGGGGGCCTCCGCGGGAGGGGCCCGGGTGCTTCCTGCGGGATGTGTCAGCAAGGGACGCAAGGGAGAGGAAATGGCGGAACTCGGAGCCATGACCCAGGCGGGAGCGGTCTTCTTCACCGACGACGGTGCCCCCGTCAAGGGAGTTCGGCTTATGATGAACGCCCTGCTCTACGCGAGGGATCTCGGAGTGCGGATCATGGAGCATCCCCAGGATACGGATTTGAGCAGGGACTTTCAGGTGCACGAGGGGCGCTGTTCCGCCCTCAGCGGCATGCGGGGATATCCTACGGCGGCGGAGGTGATCGCCATCACCCGGGGTATCGCCCTGGTGCGGGAGACCGGATGCCCTCTCCACCTCACCCACGTGAGTACCGCCCAGGGGCTTGCGGAAATCCGGGCTGCCAAGGCGGAGGGGCTTCCCGTAAGCTGCGACGTCACCCCCCATCATCTGGTGCTCTCCGAGGAGGACGTGCTGACCAGCCACCTTCACGCATCCTTCAAGGTAAGTCCTCCTCTCCGTTCGAAGGAGGATGTGGACGCCCTCTGGGAGGGGCTTTTCGACGGTACCGTGGACGCCATCGCCACGGATCACGCTCCCTGGCACATGGACGAAAAGGATCTTCCCTTCAACG
Organism: uncultured Aminiphilus sp.; assembly: GCA_963666395.2. Taxonomy (GTDB): domain Bacteria; phylum Synergistota; class Synergistia; order Synergistales; family Aminiphilaceae; genus DAIPKP01. Next base: position 2,261,623 of record CAXXQU010000001.1, on the reverse strand, counting down.
AGGCCTCCTTCGGTATCGCCTCTCTGGAGTGCGCTTTTTCAGCGGTGTTTTCCACCTGGAAAGACCGGGGATGTCCCGGATCTCTCGAAGCCCTTCTCTCCCTCTGGACATCCCGTCCGGGAAGTCTGCTCCCCCGTACCGAGGTGTACCGGGGATTTCTGGAGGAAGGGGCTCCTGCCTACTGCACCCTTATCGACGAAGATCTGGAAAAGAGCGTGGATATCGCCGGCTGGAAGAGCAAGGCGGGCATGACTCCCTATCAGGGGCGCACTTTCCGGGGATGGCCGGTATGCACCGTGGTGGAGGGGGATCTCGTCTACCATGCTCTCTCCGGGCGGGTTCATGAATAGCTCGAAAGTCTGGGAGGGGGAAGGAGTTCTCCGGGAATTCCATCCCCTCCTGGAGGGAGTGCTTCTTCTCGAAGTGGAAGCTCCCCTCATAGCTTCCCGAGCGAATCCGGGGGAGTTCGTGATGCTCTCGGTTTCTCCCTCCTGGGATCCTTTTCTGCACCGTCCTCTGGGAATCGCGGGGGTTTCAGGGGATCGCATCACTCTGCTCGTGCAGGTGGTGGGGCGGGGAACGAAACTTTTGCAAAGTCTCCCTTCCGGTACGGTTCTCACCCTCCGGGGGCCTCTGGGGAACGGTTTTTCCCCTCCCCAAAAGGGAAGGCGTTATCTTCTGGCCGCGGGAGGGCTCGGATTGGTTCCTCTCCTTTACGCCCACCGGCAATGGGGAGCCGAGGCTTCCATGGAATTCCTTCTGGGAGTTCCCGACGCTTCCTGGGCGCCCCTGGAAGCCTACGTGCGGCGGTTCGTTCCAAATCTGCGGATGGTATCGGACGACGGAAGCCTGGGAGAACGGGGCAATCCCTGTATCTGCCTCCGGGGTTCCTGGGACGAGGTTTGGGCCTGCGGCCCTCTTCCCATGCTCCGGGGATTTTACGAATGCCTTCCCCGGGATGTGGCCTACTATCCCAGCCTGGAAGCCCGCATGGGATGCGGTTACGGAGGATGCCTGGGATGCGCGGTTCCCACGGAGGAGGGAAATCTCCGGGCCTGCGTGGAGGGTCCCGTGATGGACGGAAGAAAGGTGCTCTGGCATGAACTCTGCAAATAGTCCTCTGACGGCGACTCTGGGAAAAACCTCGTTCCCCACGCCTCTTCTCGCTGCTTCCGGAGTCTGGCCCCTGGAGCGGGAACTCTGGCCTCCCCAGGCTCTGGAGGAGCTCGGAGGCATCTGCTCCAAGGGAATTACCCTTCTTCCCAGAAAGGGAAATGCCGGAACCCGCCTGGCGGAGACTCCCGCGGGACTTCTCAACAGCATCGGGCTCCAGAATCCAGGCATGGAAGCCTTTGCGCGAACCCACCTTCCCGAACTGGTCCGGGAGGAACTGCCTCTCGCGATCAACGTGGCTCCGGAGTCCGAAAAGGATTTCGAGGGGCTTTTCGAACCTCTCCAAGCCTGGACTTCCCGCATCGCCGCGGTGGAGCTGAACCTCTCCTGTCCCAACGTGAATGCGGGAGGCATGAGCTGGGGAAAGGACCCCGACGGAGTCGCCCTGGCCACCCGGCTTGCCCGGTCCTGCTGGAAGGGATCTCTCTGGATCAAGCTCACTCCCCAGGCTCCGGATCTGCCCGCAGTGGCCCGGGCGGCGGAGTATTCCGGAGCGGATGCCCTGGTGGTGGGAAATACCTGGCTCGGCATGGCCATGGATCTGCAGAGGAAACGCCCGGTCTTCGAGCGGGTTGTGGCGGGGCTCTCGGGGCCCGCCATCTTTCCCCTGGCACTCCAGACGGTCTGGAGCGTGGCGGGTACCGTGGGCATTCCCGTTATCGGCTGCGGCGGGGTCTCCTGTTGGGAGCACGCGGCGGCCATGATTCTTGCGGGGGCCGGGGCGGTGCAGATCGGTAGCGGACTTCTGCGAAACCTCTCGCTTCCGAAGGAGATCGCTTCGGGGCTCCGAGAATATATGGCTCGGGAGAATTTCGGATCCCTGGCGGAGATGGTGGGAGCCGGAAGAAAATAGCTCGGGGGCCTTGCGGCAAGATCGCAGAATCCCCTGAAAAAGGATCCGATCGAGCGGTTCGCGACGACAGCTCAGCTCCAAAAGGAGGTACCGAAGAATGCATAAGGATACGAAGAAACCGAAAATCATTCTAGCTCTGGATACTCCCACGGTGGAGGAGGGGCTTTCCATCCTCCATCGGGCGGGGGATGCCCTGGAATATGTCAAGATCGGTCCCCGGCACTTCTTTCTGGGAGGATGGGATCTCGTGGAGGAGCTTCAGAAACGGGGAAAGAAGATCTTTCTGGATCTCAAACTCCACGACATTCCCAACACCGTGGCCATCGGAGTGGACGTGCTCGCCCGGAAGGGGCTCTGGGCCCTTTCGATTCACGCCGGAGGAGGGAGGGAGATGCTTGCCCGGGCGCTTCAGGCCCGGAACGAAGCGAATTCCTCTCTCATGCTCCTGGGCATTTCCGTGCTCACCAGCATGGATCAGAAGCTCTGGAACGAAGTGGTTCCCTCGGGAGGGGACGTGCAGGAGGCGGTGCTTGCCCGGGCGGAACTCTGTGCCTCTCTGAAGATGGACGGCCTCGTCTGTTCTCCCAAGGAAGTGGAGGGGGTACGGGAAAAGACCGGGAATGCCCTGAAACTCGTGATTCCCGGCATCCGCCCCGCCGCGGGAGGAGACGATCAGCGGCGCACCGCCACACCCGCTCAGGCGGTGCGGTGGGGAGCGGACTATCTTGTGGTGGGGCGGCCCATCTACGGAGCGGCGGATCCCGAAAGCGCCTTTCGGGCTATGGCCGAAGAGATCGAGGAGGCTGGAAACGAATGAACTGCACTCAAGGACCGGAATGGCTTTATGAGGCCATGATAAAAACGGGAGCTCTTCTGGAGGGGCATTTCCTTCTCACCTCGGGGCTTCATAGCGGCAATTATATGCAGTGCGCCCTGCTGCTGCGGATGCCACGGTATGCCGCCAGGGCGGGGGAAGCTCTTGCGGCAATGCTGCGGCCCCTGAAGCCGGATTACGTGGTAGCCCCCGCTTTGGGAGGCCTCATTATAGGGCACGAGGTGGCCCGGGCTCTGGACGTACCCTTTCTCTTCTGCGAGCGCCAGGAAGGGGCCATGACCCTGCGCCGCTTCGCGCATCCCGGAAAGGTGCGTTTCGTGGCGGTGGAAGATGTGGTGACCACCGGGGGTTCCGTGCGGGAAGTGGGAGAAGCCGTAGCCGCGGGAGGCGCCGAATGGGTGGGCACCGCCTGCATTGTGGACCGGAGCGCCGGAAAGGCCTCTTTCCCTCATTCCCTTTCCAGCCTCATGGCCACGTCCTTTCCCGTCTACTCCCCCGAAGAATGTCCTCTCTGCAAACAGGGGCTTCCTTTGGTAAAACCGGGAAGCCGCAACATCTGATTCTGCCCTTCCCTTTGAAAATGAACCCCAAGCCGGGTCTTTCCCACGAGAGGCCCGGGCTTGGGGTTCATTTTTTATTGCCCCAGCCTTTTGGCGATGGCCTTGGCAGTTTCCTCCGCCAATTCTTCGGAACTGCGTCCTTCCGGATAGAGGGGAGGAAGAAAATCCACCCGAATGGGTTGGCCGAATCTGGGCATGCGGCTTCCCCTCGGTAGAGCTTCGTAGGCTCCCTGAATGACTGCGGGAACGATGGGAATGTTCAGCTCTCCGCTGAGAATGGCAAAGGTTTTTCTGAACTCCCCCATTTTGCCGTCCCGGGTGCGGGATCCCTCGGGGAAAATCGCCAGGGTTCCCCCCTCGGTAAGGGCTCGGGCCATTTTTTGAAGAGAAAGCCGAAGCTGCCGGTTGATGTCCACCAGAATGATGTTGTTCTTGGCGGCGAAAAGCTTCTTCCAGGATTTCCGGAAGTGCCGTTCCGTGGCGTAGAAGTACAGCTTCCGTATCGAGGGGCGGTCGAAAAAGCTCGCCAGAAGAAGCCCGTCCAGGTAGCTCTGATGGTTTGCCACAAGCAGAAAGGGTGGCCGGGCGAGGAATTCCGTTCCCGAGGCGCTGATCCGGAAGGAGCAGCGAAGAAAGGTCTTGATTCCCCAGACCACGAGAGGATGTATCAGGGAGCTTTCCGGAAGGTCCAGAGGCATTTCCGTCCGGAGAATCTTTCCCCAGTTCATTTCCTCGGGCTCCTTGCTTTCTCTTTTCTCCGCCTCGGCCCTTTTTTCCCGCAGATAGGCCCCGATTTCTTCCAGCGTAGGGTGCAGGAGCAGTTCCCGATCCCCCAGTTCCACCCCGAAAATTTCCTCCGCATAGGCCCCGAGGGCCACCTTGTCCAGGGAGTCCAGGTGCAGGTCGATCTCCAGATGCGCTTCGGGAAAAAGAGGTCTCGAGGTCTGGGTGGCGAGGAAATCCCGAATTCTGCGGTATTCTTCGTAAAGGGGTTCCGGTTTTCCCTTCCGGGGAACTCCGGACTTTTCGATGCGTTCTTCCAGTTGAAAGCGTTTTATCTTCTGGAGCCGGGTTTTGGGAAGCTCCTCCCGAAGAATGGTGAACTTGCGAATTCGTTTATAGGCGGAAATTTTTTGGTTGTAGGGCTCGATAACATCGGTTCGGAAGAAGCTTTCCACCGAGTGAATCTCCCTTTCGGAAAGCTTCCGGAAATCCGGATAGATGAGGGCGTGGAGAACTCCCTCGTGCAGGCAGAGGGCAATCTCCCGGATCGTATCGAAACGCCGGAGCATATCTTTTTCGATCTCCTCGGGGTTGACGTTCTTGCCGTTGGAAAGGACCAAGGTATCTTTTTTTCGGCCCGTAAGGTAGAGAAAGCCCTCCTCGTCCAGATATCCCAGATCCCCCGTATGCAACCATCCCTCCTGCAGAACTTCCGCGGTTTCCTCGGGGCGTTGATAGTATCCCTGCATGATGTTTTTGCCCCGGACGAGAATTTCCCCTTCCACCAGGCGCACTTCGCTGCAGGGGGAAATTTGTCCCACCGAACCGATTCTCAGAGTTCCCGGTCGAGGAAAGGCGATGAGAGGGGCCGCCTCGGTCATGCCGTATCCCGGAAGCAGATCGAACCCCAGGGTTTTGAAGGTCCGGGCCACCTCGTCTTCCAGAGCCGCTCCGCCGCAGATCATGAACCGGATGTGTCCTCCGAAATGTTGGTGTATCCTTCGGAATATTTTTCGGGAAACCCCGGGATTATCCAGTTTGCGGGCCACGGGAAAAAGCAACCTTCCCGCCGGGTTTTTGAGCAGGGCTTTTCGAATTCCTTCGTAAAAGAGGTTGTAGAGCCGGGGAACTCCGAGAATCATGGTCACCTTGTGTTTCCGCAGGGTTTGCAGAATATCCTCGGAGGTCAGGGAGGGGCAGAAGACCGCAGTTCCTCCCACGTAGAGGGGAATGATCAGGGTTCCCATAAGAGGAAGTACGTGGTGCAGAGGAAGCAGTGCCAGCACCCGGCACTCCGGAGTGTAAATGGGTACCTGGGCGCTCACGGCTTCGGCGTTGACCCGAAGATTTTCGAAGGAGAGCATGGCTCCCTTGGGAGGTCCCGTGGTTCCCGAGGTGTAGATGATGAAGGCGGTATCTTCGTCGGGTCTGTCGCAAATCTCTTGTGCCCCCGCCGCATTTCCTCCGGAAAGCTCCGGAATTTTCGGAAGCTCTTCAAGGTCTTCGAAAAGCAGCACTCGGGGGAGGTAGGAGATTTTTGTCAGAGCTCCTTCCGCCTGTTCCAATTTGTTTCGGGAACAGAAAAGCACCTCCGGCCGGGAATCTTCCAGCATAAAGGCCAGTTCTTCCGGGGAGGCCATGGGGTCCAGAGGAACCACCATGCTCCCGTTTCGCCAGGCTCCGTAAAGGGCGTAGGCCCACTCGGGGCAGTTTTCCCCGAAGATTCCCACCTTTTCACAGGGAATTCCTTCGAGAAATTGCGCCCAGGCCTTCGAGCGTTCTCCAAGTTCTTCGTAGCTGATTTGTCGATCTCCGGAAATAAGGGCCGGTATGGCGCTGGAGCGTAGATAGTTCATGGCATCCCCCGTAGGATGGAATAAAGCCCCTCCACTATAGGGGGGCGAGCTTTCTTGGAAGAGAAGAGTGCCCAAGAAGATCCTGAAAACATTCTACAGGATTCCCAAAAAACTGTCAGGATGGGGAATTCTTCCTTCTGCGCTTTTTCCTTCGCCATCCTTGCAGATTCGTTACAACCGAGCCCGGGATGTCGCAAAAGCTCTTTTTCAGGGGTATACTTACGGAAGGCCATGTCGATTTGTCGAACTTTTGCAACAAAAACGTTGTTTCCCGTGGTACTGCTTTTTCAAAAGACCTGGTATTTTCGAACCCGAGAGAGGACGTGGTGAAGAGTGAAGCTTCGAGCAAAGATGATGATTCTCATTCTTTCTGTGGTGGTATTGGTTTTTGTGGCGGGATTGGGAACCCTTTCTTATATCGCCCGATCTCTGCTCTTTCAGGAGGCCCGGGACAAGGCGGAGGAAATGGCCTGGCATCATTCCGGATGGGTTACGGAACGCATGGAGGAGGCCTCGGACGTGGCTGTCAGCATCCGGGACGCTCTCCTCGTTTTTCGGAACGCTTCCGGAGATGTTTCCCGAGAAACCTATACGGATTTTCTCAAGGAAGTGGTGCGGAACAATCCCGCCTTTTTCGGAATCTATACAGCCTGGGAACCCAACGTGTTTGACGGAAGGGACGAGGAATATAAAAACCAGCCTGGGCACGATGACACGGGACGTTACGTTCCCTGGGTGGCGAAAGCGGGAGGAAAGGTGTATCTCGAACCTTGCTACGCCTACGATAATCCTGACGATCCCGCTTCGGATTGGTATTTCGGCACCAAAAAGCTTGGAAAGGAACGGGCCTACGATCCCGCCACCTGGGAATTTCAAGGTGAAGAGGTGACGGTGGTGGATTATATCGTGCCCATTATGGAACAGGGTACATTCCTGGGCGTTATAGCTACGGAAATCGACCTCTCGGATCTCCAGAAGGAAGTTTCTTCCATCCGGCCCTACGAAACGGGATTTGCCGCAGTGATTACGGGAAGCGGCATGATGGTGGCGCATCCGGATTCGAGCCTTCTGGGGAACCCTCTGGAAGAGGAGTATCGAGAGGCCTTGCTTGGAGCCATCAACAAGGGCGGGGTTTTTACCGAGAGGAGCTATTCCGAGAGCCTGAAAACGAAGGTTTTGAGAATCTACGTTCCCATTCCCATAGGACAGACCGGCCAGTTCTGGGCCTTTCAGGTCGTGGTGCCTCTGGATAAGGTCTTTGCTCCGGTGCACCGCATGATATGGATTGCGGTGGTTCTCGTTCTGGCGGGGGTATTGGTTCTCGGAGGCGTGTTGTGGATTATCTCGGGGCATATTACGGGGCCTATCCGCCGGATGGTGGCTTTGGCGAAACAGGCGGAGGAAGGGGATCTCGCCATTTCCCGGGAGGATTTCGGCATTCGTTCCCGAGATGAAGTGGGAATCATGGCGGATTCCCTGAGCGCCATGCTGCGGGCCCAGAGGGAGGCCATGCTCTCCGCCATGGAATCCGTTCAAATCACTACGGATCGCTCGGAGAACCTGGCGGCTCTCTCGCAGCAGACCAGCGCCGCCATGGAACAGATTCTCGAAGCGGTTCGGGAAGTGGCGGAGCTTTCCGAAGGAAATGCGGCGGCCCTGGAAGAGGTGAACGCAGGAATCGAAGAAACCACCAGCGGAGCCGATGCTTCAGCCCAGGCCGCCGCTGCGGGGGCCGAAGCGGCAGGAAATGTCCGGGTTCTGTCGGAAGAGGCGGGAAATTCCATGAATGCCACGGTAACCAAAATGGAAGAGGTTCGAGGGCTTACGGAGAAGAGCCGGAAGGAAACGGAAACCCTCGCACAATCCGTAAACCGGGTGACGGATTTTGTGGATACCATTACGGGCATTGCGGATCAAACCAATCTGTTGGCTCTCAACGCCGCCATCGAGGCTGCGAGGGCAGGCGAAGCGGGCCGGGGCTTCGCTGTGGTGGCGGAGGAAGTCCGGAAGCTTGCGGAGGAATCCTCCCGGGCTGCCGGGGAGGTGCGGAACATCATCGAGGCCTTGCAGGGAAACGCTCGGGTTTCCGTGGACTCCGTGGGAAAAACCGCTGCCATCGTGGATGTTACCATGAAGGAAGTCCAGAAGGCCCAGGATCAGCTTCAGAAAGCCCTCTTTGCAGTGCGTACCATCAACGAACAGGTTCAGAACATCGCCGCCGCCTCGGAGGAACAGGCGGCATCTTCCAGTGAAATGGCCACCGCGGTGGATCGGGTAACCGAAGGAACCGTTACCATGGCGGAGCGGGCCAAGAACATGCGATCCAGCGCGGAGGAAACGGCCAAGGCTTCGGAAAGCGTGGCCCAGGAGGCGGAAAGCCTCAACGCCGCCGCGGAATCTCTGAAAAAAGCTCTTTCCTTCTTCAAGCTCCTGCGATCCGGAGAAAGCCGTATGGTTGGGAAGTAGCGTTTTTTGATGGTGTCCTTCCCCGAAATAGTGTGGTATCATATCCCACGGTGAGGAGTATTTGTTCGCTGAGCGGATAAAAACATTCCTCGTTTTCACGAAAGGAGGAGATCATGAGAATTTCCTCGGAAACGGAAAAACAGGTTGTTCAAGGGACTTCTCCTAAGGGAAAAGGCGGAGCTGTTCCCGTTGCCGTGGCTTCTTCTTCCTCCTCTTCTGAAGAAGCGCTCCTTCTTGCACAGGAGGAAGCCCGGGTTCTTCGGGAGATACAAAATCAACTTCGGGGAGTCCAGACGGAGAACGTTCAGGTTCGCTACGAATATGCTCTGGGTCCCGACGGCAGACGCTATATCGCGGCGGCTCACGTCACTTTTCGGGAAAAGCTGGATTCCGCCGAAATCGACAAGGGAAAAAGGAACTCCGAAGAAAACGAAAAAGGTGGTAAAAACAGCGCCACCTACAGCGAAGATCCGGAAGTGCGGGCTGCCGTAAAGGAGTTGCAACGCACGGATCGGGAGGTGCGGGCCCACGAGGCGGCTCACATGGCGGTGGGAGGCCAGTATGCAGGAGGAGCTACCTACAGTTATACCGTAGGCCCCGACGGCAAGCGCTACGCCGTGGGAGGAGAGGTCTCCATTTCCGCTCCTGCGGGAGATAGTCCGGAAGAGACTCTTCAGATCATGCAGCAGGTCCAGGCGGCGGCTCTGGCTCCGGGAAATCCTTCGGGCCAGGACCTTCGGGTGGCGGCTATGGCGGCGAACGCTGCGGCTCAGGCCCGGAGCGAATTGAATTCCCCGGAGGAAAATTCTTCGGGAGAGACGGAAAAAGTGCTACCCCTCGAAGGTAGGGCTGAAAAGGAGACTTCTCCGGAGCGTTCTCGGGAGGAGGAAGAGCAAGGCCTTCTTCTCCTGCCGCAAGCCTTTTTTTCCGCCTATGAAGGCCCCTGGATAACGGGGCATGCGGAAAAATCTTCCTGGAGCATGGCGGTCTGATCGAAAAAGAAGGACTTTACCTTTGTTCGTATACGGTCGATACTGAAATTTAAGGAGGTGACGACGGCGATGATGGAACTTGTAAGCGATGCTGTGCAGTCTCAGCAGGCGGCCCTGGGTGTTCAGATTAACACTGCGGTGGCTTCCAAAGCCCAGGATCTTGTGGAAGTGCAGGGTCAGATGCTTCTCGACCTCATGCAAAGTGCCGCGGATATGGGAATTGGCGGTAAACTGAACATCGTCGGTTAACCCCTTTGCATTGGAACCTCCGGCCCTTCGAGGAAGCCGGAGGTTCTTTTTTTGCGAGGTGTCTTCGTAAGAAGCTTTTCTTCCTGAAAGAAGTCGCCGAGGGGTGAGGAAAGTTTATTTTTTCGGAAAGGAAGTTTGATCTATGGAAACGATTCGTCTTGGAAAAACCGGACTTCACGTAACCCGAACGAGTTTCGGAGCCCTTCCCATTCAGAGGGTGGATTTCGAATGTGCCCGCAAAATTCTGCGCAGGGCCTACGAAAAGGGCATCAACTACGTGGATACCGCTCGAATGTATACGGACAGCGAGGAAAAGATCGGCTATGCCCTGGGGGATGTGCGGGAAAAGATGATTCTTTCCTCCAAGTCCCATGCCAAGAACGGCCGGGAGCTGGCGGAACATCTGGAAATCAGCCTGAGGAATATGAAGACCGATTACATCGACATCCATCAGTTCCATCTGGCGAAGAAGGTCCATGCTCCGGGAGAGCCCGACGGGCTCTATGAAAGCATGATCAAGGCCAAGGAACAGGGAAAGGTTCGTTTTATCGGCATTACCACCCACAGTGTGGATGTGGCTTTGGATGCCGCCGCCTCGGGGCTTTACGACACGGTGCAGTTTCCTCTGAATCATCTCTCCTCGGAAAGGGATCTTTCCCTCATCGAGGTGGCGAAAAAGCACGACCTGGGAGTTATCGCCATGAAGGGCATGTCCGGAGGCCTTATCACCAAGGCGGTTCTTCCCTTCGCCTTTCTGAGGCAGTATTCCAACGTGGTGCCCATCTGGGGCATTCAGCACGAGTGGGAACTGGAGGAATTTCTGGCCCTCGAAGCAAATCCTCCCGCTCTGGACGAGGCTCTGTGGGGAGAAATCGAGAAGGATCGCAGGGAACTGTCGGGGAACTTCTGCCGCTCCTGCGGCTACTGCCTTCCCTGTCCTGCGGAAATCGATATTCCCCAGGCGGCCCGAATGATGTTCCTCCTCCGGCGCATGCCCTGGCAAACCTACGTTACGTCGGAGTGGAAGGCCAAGATGGAGAAAATCCGGGACTGCATCCACTGCGATGCCTGTAAAAGCCGATGTCCCTACGGTCTGGACACTCCGGAGCTTCTCCGAAGGAATCTGGAAGATTACGAGCAGTTCTACGCGGAGCACCTGCCGGGGGGGAACTGAAAAGAAACACCGACCGAAGCCCGACGGAAGAAGCCGCCGGGCTTCGGTCATGTCCTTTCCTCCGTTCTTTCCGAAAGCCCTACATTCCCCGGCCCAGAAAAAGACCGAAGAAAAACACTCCCGTTCCCAAAACGATATGAAGGGCCACGTTGCAGAACGCCAGGAGCAGTTCCGTTTCTCCCAGGAGTTGCCCCGTTTCGGCGATGAAGGTGGAAAAGGTGGTGAAGGCCCCCATAAAGCCGGTGAGCAGGAAAAACCGGAGATTTCCCGAAAGCGGAAGATATTCTTCCGACAGTGCCCAAAGAAAGCCGAAAAGAAAACACCCCAAAAGATTCACCCCGGCGGTTCCCCAGGGAAAGGACACTCCGAAATGACGCTGAAGAAAGCCTCCCAGGCCGTACCGTGCCAGAGCTCCCAGACTTCCTCCCAGAGCAATGAAGAAAATTTTCTGTTCCATCCCGTTATTCGTATCCTTTCTTTCGCTCTCCTGGAGGGAGAAAAAATTCCATAGAAGTATACCCTAAGGTTTTCCTTGAAGCATGGTTGTATGCATGTGGAGGACCAATTTTTTTAAAAAATGCAAGAAGGTCGATCCATTGTGCAGAAAAAATTTTAGTATGTGATACTGGTAACGATCTGATATATGTGATACAATTATACGAACCTCTGTATCTTCGTATGTCTGGGGAGGTGTTCGAAGCTTACAAAAACCATACTTTGCAGTACAATTCAAACCATGAAGAGGGAGGAAGCATGATGAATAAGAAAATTCTGCTTTTGCTGGGAGTTCTTGTTATCGTTGGTGGCGCTGTGGTGCTGGGAAACATGAATAAGGAAAAGGCCGGAAGCGGCACCTCCCAAACGCAGCAGGAACAACCCGCATCCAAACCCGAGAGCCCTACGGGCTAAAGGATTTTTCGGCCTCTTCCTCCGGGAAGAGGCTTTTTTCTTTTTCCCTGAAAGAAAAGGGGGCGTGAAAAACATGCGTATCGCCTGTGTGCAGTTGGCGGCCCGGAATGCGGAGGAGGAATCCCTCGCCCTTCAAGAGGCTTTGGAGGGAGTGGAAAAGGCTGCCTCCGGAGGGGCGGAGCTCGTGCTGCTTCCCGAGGCGGTTTGGCCGGGATATGTGCTCGGTCCGTGGTTGCAAGACCGGAAGCCCGAAGAGGTGGAAGAGGATTGCCGGAGGGTTTGGGAGATCTTCTCCCGAATCTCCCGAGAAAAAAGGATCGGCCTCGGGGTGGGCATGCTTACGGTGCGCTCCGGGAAATACTACAATTCTTTGGTCTTGTTCGGCCCCCGGGGAGAGGAACTCGGAAGAGGGGATAAAAGCTTTCTCTGGCATTTCGACAGTTCCTGGTTTACTCCGGGAGAGAGCCTGGGGATTCTCGAAACCCCCTGGGGGAAGATAGGGCTTCTGGTTTGTGCGGATGCCCGGATTCCGGAAATAACCCGCACTCTCGTGCGCCGGGGGGCCTGGCTCGTTCTGGACGCGGCGAACCTTACCTCCACGGGATACGATTTGGAGAAGGCTTCGAATCAGCAGGTGGATTTTATGCTTGCCGCCCGGGCCAGGGAAAACGGAATCTACTTTGCCATGGCGAATAAAATCGGTTTGGAACGGGATTCGGTGCTCTATTGCGGCAAGAGCTCTCTCTGGAATCCCCGGGGAGAACTGGTAGTTCGGGCGGATCATCCGAAACAAGACGTGATCTGGGGGGATGTGGATTTCGCGGAAGTTCGGAATGCCCGGAAAAGCCCGGACTTATCGGAAAAATACTGGTCCTTTCTGGAAAAGGCCGAATTCTTTCCGCCCCTCTCTCGGAAAGAAGAGGTTCATTCCCTTCTCCTGACTGGAATGATACAGAAGGATTGGAACCGTGCGGGAAGCCTGGCATGGCTCGAAAAGGTTCTCTGGGACCTTTCCGTTCAGGGGGCTTCTCTGGTTCTTCTGCCTCCTTTTTCGGAGGAGAACTCCTTTGAAAAGTTCGAGGAAACGCTTCGGGAGCTTTCTCGAAAATATCCGAACCTCACGCTGGCGGCCTCCCTGAAGGAAGGGGGCAGACCCCGTTCTCTGGTGCTTTCCCGGGGAGAGGAGCTCGAATCTCTTTCAAGGGTTTCGGGAGTTCGGCTTTTTTCCCGCTCCTGGGGACGTTTCGGAGTTCTCTGGAATCGGGAAGGGGAAATTCCGGAGATTCCCAGAATCATGGCCCTTGAAGGGGCGGACCTTCTGCTTTGGGGAGGAGGGGCATGCGAAGGGGATCTCCTTTTCTCCCTGGCCCGTACACGGGCGGCGGAGAATCGGGTTTTCGTGGCCCTTGGGGGAAGCGAGAGCGGAGGGGTTCTCTTTGGTCCGGGAGGAGAGATCCTTGCCCGGGGACTGGGAAAAAGGGATCAGGCGGTTCTGGGAAGCGCCTTCCTTCCTTTGGCCCGACTCAAGGAATTCGTGCCCGGCACCGACGTTCTTGGAGGGCGCAATGCGGAGCAGTACGGACTGTAGGGCTGTGTAGGGCCATGCCTTGGTCTGGTCGTAACGCGAAAGAATGATGCCGAGAGGGAGGGAGAGTCATGCATACTGTCATTCCGAGAAGAATCGAAGAGATTGATACCCCCGCGCTTCTTGTGGACCTGGACCGAATGGAGGAGAATCTCGAAACCATGCAGGTCCGGGCGGATGCATGGGGGGTTCGGCTTCGGCCTCATATAAAAACTCACCGAACTCCGGAGATTGCAAAAATGCAGATTTTTCGGGGATGTCACGGCATTACCGTAGCCAAGCTCGGGGAAGCGGAGGTAATGGCGGCGGAGGGAATCCGGGATATCTTCATCGCCAACGAGATCGTGGGATCCCTGAAGTTCAAACGCCTTCGCAAACTTCATTCCAAGGTGCTTCGTCTGGCGGTGGGGGTGGATCATCCGGATCACGTGATCATGCTGGGAGAGTATTTTTTGGATCCCCTGGAGCCTCTGGAGGTGATGATCGACGTGGAAACCGGAGATCCCCGAACGGGGGTAGCTCCGGGAGAGCCCACCCTGGCCCTGGCCAGAGAAATCGCCTTCTCTCCGGGACTTCTTCTTCGGGGGATTTACACTCACGACGGCCAGAGCTACGATGCGGAGAGCATCGAAGAGGTGCGCCGGATCTTCGAAGAAAGCCAGAAGGCCATGCTGGAGACCGCTTCGCTTCTCCGTTCCGAGGGAATCCAGGTGCAGGAAATCAGCGTGGGCTCCACTCCCTCTCTTCTGGTGGGGGAGGTGCTGGAGGGTATTACCGAAATCCGACCGGGAACACATATCTTTATGGATGCGGACCAGGCCCAGATTCTGGGAACCTACGATCATTGCGCTCAAACCGTTTTGGCCACTGTCATTAGCCGTCCCACGCCGGAGCGGGTGGTAATCGATGCGGGAACCAAGGCCCTTACCTACTACGTTCAATCCCGGGGAGTTACTGCCGCCCGGGGGCGGGGGCGCCTCAAGAAATATCCGGAAATTTTCCTTAACCGCATGTCCGACGAACACGCCTCCTTCGATATTCCCGAGGGAAGTTCCCTCTCCTTTGCCATAGGGGACCGCCTGGAAATCATACCCAACCACGCATGCCCCACCACGAATCTCTACGATTGTATCTACGGCATCCGGAAGGGGCTCGTGGAAGCCCGGTGGCCCATCCTTTGCAGGGGGAAATCCCAATGAGTCCTTCCCGGTGTTCCGAGCGGGGGAATTCGAAAAAAAGAAATTTTCTGTTCGGAAGGGCTCTTTTCCGTAATTTTTCCCGGACGAGGAAGGGGTTTTTCCTTCTGGGAATAGGGCTGGCCATGGTTCTGGCAAGTCTCTTTCCCCTTTCGGAAGCCGCCTTTGCCCGACAGGAATATGTTCCTCTCAGACAGGAGGCATTTCGAAACAGTCTCCCGGAAGAGCTGGTGGCCTGGCTTGAGAAACATGCAACCTCTCCGTTCCGTTTGGGGGTCTTGCGGAATTGGGCTCCTTTCATGATCGAAAAGGATCGGGTTATGGAGGGATTCTCGCTGGAATATCTGGAAGGTCTCGGAGATCTTATGGGGGTTTCCTTTTCTTTCGTGGTCGCCGATTCCTGGGAAGAGCTTCTGGAACTGCTCCGAAAGGACAAAGTGGATCTTCTTCCTGCAGTATGGAATTTGCCCGAAAGAGAGAAGGATATGCTCTTTACGAGACCCTATTACGAGGGTTCCGTGGCTTTGGCCCGTTTCACGGGAGAGGAGAGGGGGAAAAAGAACGAAGCTCCGGAGCTTCCCCTGGCGGTGATTCGCAAATACGGAACCGCGGGAATTCTCGAAAGACAGTATCCTCGTATTCCCCGGATATATGTAGCCTCTCCTCTGGAAGCTCTGGAAACGGTCTCCCGGGGAAAGGCCCGGGGCTATCTGGACCAGAAGGAAATTCTGGAATATCTTCTGGGAACCTGGCTTCTTCCCAACCTCAGGGTGGAGAATGTAGGGGATACCCCCTTTCTGCCTCTCGGAAGGATCTGTATGGGGGTTCGCCGGGATTGGCCGGAGTTGGTGGCCATCCTCGACAGGGCCATGGAAAACGTTACCGACGAAGAATATGCTAATCTCCGGCATCTATGGCTGGAACTTCCTCTGAAGAATCTTTCCCTGCCGGACCTTACGGAAGAGGAAAAAGCCTGGATGGAGGCCCGTCTTCCTCTCCGGACGGTGCTGCTCAGCGAAGATATGCCCCCCTTCTGGATTTGGGGAAGCCGGGAAATTCCTCGGGGATATGCGGTGCAGCTCCTTCAAAAAATTCAGGAGGAGCTGAAGCTTCCTTTGTTGCTCCTTCCGGAGCCTGCCGCCGGAGGAGAGGCAACTCTCCGGGAGAAGAGCGGGGACCTGCTCCCTCTGATACAGCCCCTCCGAGCCCGGGAAGAGGGATTCCTCTACAGCACTCCCTATCTTTCGGTTCCCACGGTTATCGTAACGGCAGATTCCGCCAGGGAAGTCCGTTCCTTGAGCGATACGAAAAACATGATCGTGGCGGCGGATTCCTCTCTTGGGCTCCAAACCTTTTTCAGCCGGGGGCATCCCTTCTCCGAAAGAAAAGAGTATGCCTCCGCGGAGGAGGCGCTTCTCGCGGTTTCCCGGAGAGAAGCGGATTGCTACATCGGGAATCTGGCCACGGTATCTTCGATCATCAAAAAAAATCGCCTCAGGAACCTGCGGGTGATCAGCGATCCCACGCTACCTCCTCTTTTTCTCTCCTTCGGAATTCGGGAGGATTACGGAGTTCTCGAAAACATCCTGAACCGATGCGTGGAAAAAATCGACGAAACCCGAAAATATGCGCTTCTTCAGGAACACTTCGATTCGGAAATCAATACGTCCTTTCGTCTTTTTCCTCATGAACGGGAGTGGCTGGAAAGCCTCGGACCTCTTCGCATCGGCATCGACCCGGATTGGCCACCCCTGGAATTTCTCGGAGAAGAAGGGCTTCACGAAGGAATCATCTCGGACTATCTCGCACTCATCCAGAAGGACCTTCGCATATCCCTGGATTACGTAGGAACCCGCTCCTGGAGCGATACCATGGAAAAAGCCGCCCGGGGAGAGCTGGATCTCGTGCCGGGGCTTAACGATCTTCCCCAGCGGCGGGCCTTTCTTACCTTCACGGAGCCCTACATCCGAATGCCCCTGGTTATCGCGGCCCGGAAAGATGCGGGTTATATCGGAGGGCTCGATTCCCTTCGGGGAAAATCTGCGGGAGTGGTGGAGGGCTATGCGGTGAACCACATTCTCTTTCAGGAATATCCGGATATCCGGTTCGTCACCTTTCCCAACATCAAGGAAGCCCTGGAGGCCCTGGAACGGAGGCAGATTCACAGCGTTATCCAGAGCAACCTGGTGCTCTCCTATTACATGAAGTTCCTTGGCCTGGATTCCCTTCAGATCGTGGCTCCCACTCCCTTCGAGGATCTTCTCAGCATGGGAGTGCGCCGGGAACTCGCTCCTCTGGTGCCCATTCTCAACCGTCTTCTGGGAAGCATTACGGAAAACGAAAAAGATCTCATCCTGGACAAATGGATTACCCGGCCCATTCCGGGATATCTGGATTGGCAGAAGATCTGGCGCGTTTTTTTCGCGGTCTTCGGGGTGGGATTTCTTTTCGTGGCTTTCATGCTTTTCTGGAATAGAAAGCTTGCTCGGGAAGTGGCGGAACGGCAGAAGGTGGAACACAAGCTGGAAGAGCAGAAAATCCACGCGGAATCCGCCAACCGGGCGAAGAGTGTTTTTCTCGCCAACATGAGCCACGAAATCCGCACCCCTCTCAACGCTATTCTCGGTTACGCCCAGCTCATGAAGCGGGATTCATCATTATCCGCAAATCAGCGGGAGTTCGTGGAAACCATTCATCAAAGCGGAGATCATCTTCTCCATCTCATCAGCGATATCCTGGAAATGTCCAAAATCGAGGCGGGCCGTGTGGATTTGGAAGGAACGCCCTTCGATCTTCATGAAATGATCTCGCATCTTCAAAAGCTTTTTTCCGTAGAGGTGGAGCGTAAGGGGATCTCCATGGAAATCTGCAAATCTCCCTATGTTCCCCGATACCTCTTCGGGGACGAAAAAAAGGTGCGCCAGGTGCTTCTCAACATTCTGGGCAATGCGGTAAAATTCACCGCCCGGGGAAGAATTCTTTTCAAGGTCCAAAGCGAGTCCTCCGGAGCTCGGCAGCGCCGCATAATCCTGGAGGTTCGGGACTCCGGGCCGGGAATTCCCGAGGGAGACCTGGAAAAGATCTTCGAACCCTTCGAACAGACCCGGGAGGGCATCGAAAAGGGCGGAACCGGCTTGGGACTTCCCATCAGCAGGCATTATGCCCGGCTTATGGGAGGTGATCTGCAGCTTCAGAACGTTCCCGCAGGAGGAGCCCTATGTCTTTTCACCTTCCTTGCGGATGAAGTGGAGGCTTTGAAGGGAGAGACCTTTCTTCCCCTTTCTTCCGCTCCGGTTCTTCGCCTTCTCTCGCCGGAAAAACCTCCCCTTCTTCTCGTGGTGGATGATCGGAAAAGTAACCGCAAGCTTCTTCGGCATCTTCTGGAGGATGTAGGATTCCGCATCGAAGAGGCCGAGGATGGTCAAAAGGCGTTGGATTTTCTCGAACACACCCAACCCCAGGGAATTCTTCTGGACCGGCGAATGCCCGGCCTGGATGGATTGGAAGTGCTGCAACGGGTTAAGGAAAGCCCGCAAACCGCCCATATTCCCATCATCATGGTGAGCGCCAGCGTTATGGAAGAGGATCGGCACGAGGTGCTCCGAAAGGGAGCCGACGCCTTTATACGCAAACCCTTCAAGGAGGAGGAATTGCTGGAGAGTCTGGGGCTTCTTCTGGATGTACGCTATTCTTACGGGCTTCCTTCTTCCGCAGAGGTGGAAGCCTCGCCTTCGAAAACCGAGGAAGAACCCGCTCTTGCTCCGGAAACGCTGGATCGCATGTATGGGGCCTTAAGATCCGGGGAAGTTTCGAAACTGGAAGATCTTATCGAGCGGGAAATTTCTCCGGTTTCCCCCAAGCTTGGAGAAATTCTGCAAAGGCTTCTCAAAAATTACGAGTACGAAGCAATGGAAGATTTGCTTGAAAAGATGGAGAGAGAAACCCCCGAAACCGCGGAGGGGGAAAGTTGATGCCTGGGATTAACTAAAAACGTCGATATTTCTTCATGGTTGCAAGATTTGCGAAGAAAAGTTTGTCGAACTTCCAAGGGTGCCGAGCTACAGTCGAAGTTGCGATTCCTGATGTTGCGATAAGCCTTAAACCTTCGAAAAGAGGGGGTTTTTCTTTGTCTCCTCTTTTGGTATAATACCTTGCGGTAAAAAAACAGGCGCCGGTAGCTCAAATGGATAGAGCATCAGACTTCGGATCTGAGGGTTACGGGTTCAAGTCCTGTCCGGCGCGCCACCGATAGTAAAGCCTCGTCCAGTTTGGGCGAGGCTTTTAATTTTCCCTGGGTAACAGTAGATTTTATAAATCGCTACGCAAGGCTATTCTTCATTTTCATTTAACATAAGAAGCTCCTTTTTTCCTCCTCTAGAAATCACGATCATAATGGAGGATTTTGCCGCCATTTTGTTGGCAAAGTATGAATTGATAGCATTTAATGTCATGTCCTTGGTGGATCTCCCATTTATCTCTTCGAGGATGTCAAGCGCGAGAACCCCGGCATCCGCAGCGAGTCCTCCGGGTTCAACGGCGAGAATCTTGACGAAAGAGTCTTGCGAATCTTTTGCAAGCTTTAATCCCAAAGCTTTTTCTCTCTCGTTCCCGGACCCTGGAAGTTGGTTTTTTGCCTCGTTTGATACGGATTCTTCGGGAGTTCCATCAACGGCACTTTTGATTCTTTTCACGAGGGGAACAAGGTGATCTATTCCGCGCTTTCTCTCAATATTATTGACTTTTTCTGTTTCAGAGACCATAAGTTTCACGTTTCCATCTCGCTCAACAAAATTGAAAATGACATAGCAGAGCCTAGAGGCTGTCCAGAACCCATCTCCGAAAGATTTCGTGAAAACGGCCTTGTACGGCGTTATTTCGTCAATGGTGAAGTTCTTCCCCGTCATTATCTCAATTGTTGCATCCTGGACCGTCTGAGCGTCTGTATCGCTAATTGTTACGGTGTAGAGTGAGGCTGCGCTTGCTACAGACACAAAGACCGTAATTACTACCGCTACCCAGAAGATTCTTTTCATGGCCTTTACTCCTTACTCGTAAGATTTGATCGCTTTTTTGAATTCATCCGCATAGAAGAAGAGGTCGTTTACGCTCTCCAGGGAAAATTTTGTTTCTTCTTTCGGAGACAAGAAAATCCCTATACGCAAATTTTTTAAATTATTGAAATAAAGTCTGCATATGGGTTTTCTGTTGGTGTCGTCTAAAAGAATACCGCAATAATTGATTGTGTCTCGCATCGTGATTCTGTTGGCATCTATCTCTTCGCGTAAGATGGCCTTTATGAAAGCGTGTCCTGTGATTTCTTCAGGAGTTGTTACAATTTTGTTCTCTTCTTGCGTTTCGAAAGTTTCCTGTTCTATCGCTTCTTGTGGCATTTCAGGAGGAGTATTTGCTTGTTTTTCAGCTGCTTCGGCGGATTTCAATCGAGTGCTTACCTTCTCACTTACAAATTGATTGAAAGCTTTTTTCACTACTTCAAAAAATTGTTCCCGGACTTGCTGCGTTGCCCTTCCAGGATAGAGTTTGGCAGTGAAAAAACGAAGAAAGTCATCGCTAGGGTTTTGAAATTCTTCTGCCAGTAAGCGTTTGGCCGCTCCTATGTACTTCAGCTCCGAGGCGGATGAGATGATGTTCTCTATACTAAAAGCTTGTTTCGTGAACTTTTCTAATTCTTTCAACGCATTTTCGTTGTAGTTGAGGAGGTTTAGTTCGAAAAATGGCGTGTCGTCCATAATATTGCTCTTATCTAGGTCAGAAAAGAATCGATATTGCACACCATTTGTTAAAATTCCTATCCGCGCAGGGTGTACAGAAAAGTAGCGGTATAGTTGAGAAACCGTAACACTATTTAAATCTATTCCGCATGGCTTGGCTTCAATGAGAATTGTAGGTTCACCATTCAAAAAAATCGCATAGTCAACCTTTTCGCCCTTTTTTGTTCCAACGTCAGAAGTGAACTCAGGGACAACTTCACTCGGGTTGAAAAAATCATAACCAAGGATTTGAAGGAATGGTAATATAAAAGATGTTTTTGTCGCTTCTTCTGTTTGAACTTTGTTTTTCTGTTCCAAGATCCTCCTTGCTAAGGCGTCAATTTGTTCTTGCAAAACATTTTCCCCCTTTGTTGTGTGTTGTGATCTGCAAGCTGTAAACTTGCCCATCGATAACGCATAGTTTTTTACGAAAAAAGTTTGCGAATGGCATCTATAATCCCAAATTGTTGTTTTTTTGTGGCTTTTCCTTCATTTTATGGATAAAGTATACCTCATTATATATCAAAAATCCAATCGTCTTGCAGCTTTTATCGTTAAGAGAGAAGAGAAAAATAAATCTTTGCATCATAACTCCTCTCTAGTGAGGCATTGTTGTCTTGGATTCCTGGAGAATTCCCGCGCAAAAGTGGGCGGTTCGGCCACTTGAGAAGCAGCGAGGATATGTAAACGGAGACTTCGCCTTTCCCCGACGTTTCTGGGAGTATTTTTTGCAACTGTCAGGTCTATCAAAGAAGGATTGCCATGTTTTCTTTTCCGCCGTAACCGCTTGGAGGCAATTGTTTTCTATCGTATTGGTGCGTACAATAGGGGGTGGAGGGTGTCCCGTAACGCTGTGAGGTTCGTCCATATACGCTGAAAGAAGGGTTTTTCATGTTTGCATCCATAGATATTCCTACCTTGGCCGTAGTAAATTTGATGTTTCTTCTTCTCATCGTATGCTCTCAAATCCTGAACCGGTGTCTTCATCCGGAAATCCCCGGGGTCGTCTGCTGGACCTGGAGCAGCATTTTTTCAAGCCTGGGAATGTACCTGTTGCTTTTGGGAAGGGAAAGGCTTCCCTCTTTTCTCATTCTTCTCGGCCATGGTCTTATTCTTTTAGGATATGCTCTGTCCTTCGTGGGTTTTCGGTACTATATGGGGCGTTCCTTGCAGAGACTTCCCTTTCTTTTCGGTGGATTGTTCCTGTTGTTTTTCGGAGCCTCCGCTTTTTTTACGTATGTAAATCCCCTTTCGGAGATGCGTTCCATGCTGGGGTTCGGGGCTATCGCAATGCTTACTTTCGGTATGGCCCGGGAGATGTTCCGCCCTTCGGAAGAAACGGCGCTGGTTCCTCGAATTCTCGGAGGCATGTTCGGGGTGCACGTTTTTTTCAATCTTTTTCTTGTGGCTTTTTTTCTCGGCTGTTTTGAGGATGTCCGGTTTTTCGATGCCCCGAATGTTAGGCGAATGCTTTATCTCGAAGCTTTGGGTTTTATGTTTTTTCTGAACACGGGATATCTTTTTCTTACGGGGGGGCGCCTTTCGGAACGCCTTAAGGTTCAGGCCGAGACGGATTCTCTCACGGGCATCTACAACGGCCAGGCATTCTTCCGTCGGGGAGAGGATTTGATAATCCAGGCTCGGAAGGAGAATGAGCCCCTTTGCTTCGTGGAGATGGATATCGATCATTTCAAACAGGTAAACGATACCTTTGGGCACCCAGCGGGAGATGCGGTGCTCCAAGGTTTTACGGAGCATGTGCGGCGGGGTCTTCCTCCTCAGGGGCTTTTTGGGCGTATGGGAGGAGAGGAGTTTGCCTTTCTTATGAAGGGCTTCTCCGTGCTCGGTGGGGTTTCCTGGGCGGAAAAGGTGCGCAAGAGTTTGGAGGAAGCGGTTTTCGCAGTGTCGGGAAGGGAGATTCGCATTACCGCAAGCTTCGGCATATCCTGCATCGAGCTTGGGGAGGAAGATAAGGATTTGCCCCGGCTTTATCGGGAAGCGGACGAAGCTCTGTACCGCGCCAAAAAAGAAGGGCGAAATCGGGTTTGCCGATTTTTCAGAAATTCGAAATGATGTACTTTTTTCAAGATCCTGACGGAAAAAGCCGCAGTTCGATCAGCACGATTTCGGAGACCGAATTCGTGCGTACCGGGGGGCCCCAGGTACCCGCTCCGGAGGATACGTAGAGCGAGGTGTTTCCCTCTTGAAAGAGCCCCCAGCTTTTCTGAAAAAGGTATTCCGTAAGAAAGTTGAAGGGAAAAAGCTGGCCGTGATGGGTGTGTCCCGAAAGCTGCAGGAGGGCGCCGCATTCCAGGGCCTGCCGGAAATCCTCTTTTGTGGGGGTGTGGTCCGCGATGAGAAGCGGGTAGTTTCGGTATGCTTCCGGAAGAGATTGGAGAATTTCCTTGGGGGGGGTGTGGGTGTCCCCGAACTGCACTCCCCGGCGGTCGTTCCGCCCCAGAAGAATAAAGGCGGAATCCACCAGCACCGCCTCGTCCCGAAGCATGGTGACTCTGCAGCTTTCCAGATAGGGCAGAAGGATATCCACTCCCGCATAGTATTCGTGATTTCCCGTTATGCCGTAGAGTCCCAGGGGAGCCTGCATCTTTTGGAGGGCCCGGGGAAATCCGATGGAATCCGCTATTTCCGGAGCGTTTTCCAGAATGTCTCCTCCGAGAATTACCAGGTCCGGGCTTGTGATGGACAGGGCTTCGGTGATGGCGGCGAGGCGTTTTTCCGCCACGATCTTTCCCGCATGAATATCCGAAAGAAAGGCGATGCGGTAGGTTCGTTCCGTTTCAACGCCGGGGCTCGAAGCCTCGAAGAAAAGGGAATGCACCCTTGGATAGGCGGCGTTGCGGTATCCCCAGAGGAGAAGGCATGCGGTAACTCCCGCCGCCACGAACCAGAAGGTTCGGGCGGACTTCGGCGTTTCCCCCTTTCCGGAGCGTATCCGTTTTGAAAGTTTCAGCAGATCCCAGAGGATTCCCCAAAAGACGCAGTAGATAAGGACCGCCACAAAGAGGCCCCCCAGAAAGAGAAGCCCGAAAACGAAGGAGCCTGGGAAAAATGCCCGGAACCCTCTTCCCAGAGGATAGGCCAGAGCCGCCGCAATCCAGAGGAACGTAAGGAGAGTCCTTCTCGATGGAAAGGCCCGGCGCAGATGGCGGAGCACATACAAAACGGCTCCTCCGTAAAGGAGGAGCACCGAAAAGAGAAAGGCGTGAAAAACGTTTATCATTTCGAGCAGCCCTTTGCGATGGAAGCCTTTTCCGAAAGGGACGAGCAGAAAAGCCGGAAACAATCCTTGCCGTTGCACCAGCAGTAATTCTGAGGGGGTTTTTCGAGGCCCTTCATGCCGAAGGGGAAATCGCTGGCGAAAACGATGCCGTCTCCTTTTCGCCAGATGAGCATATCCCGATTACCCTTCTTTACGAAGGGGTAGCCTCCGTAAAAGCCGAAGAAATTGGATTCGAAGAGCTGCAATGTGGGGAAAAGAGGGAGCTTCATCCGGACGATGGCCTGAAGAATGAATTCGCTGTCCGTCATGTTGCCCGCCAC
This sequence comes from uncultured Aminiphilus sp., assembly GCA_963666395.2. Lineage (GTDB taxonomy): Bacteria > Synergistota > Synergistia > Synergistales > Aminiphilaceae > DAIPKP01. The sequence goes on along the minus strand of CAXXQU010000001.1, from coordinate 2,237,723 downwards.
CTTGGCAAGTCCCGAGAGAGAGGCTTCGTTGCCGTTGATTGCGGCGATGAGCGGAGGCGATCCGGGAAGGGATATCGAAAAAGGATGGCAATTGGCGTCGTTTACGGAGCCTTCGCTGGCTTCCCGGGAGTGGAAAAGAACCCAGTCGTACTCTTTTTCCAGCATTGCCCGAGCCGCCTCGGCGCAGGGGAGAAAAACTCCCTTGCGGAGTTCCGAAAGATTTCCATCCTTCAAGAGGGCATATCCGTTTCCGTCTCCTCCGTCCCGGAGTTCAAGAGCCTCCAGATAGGCTTCCAGAGAGCCGCAGCCGGGGATGTTTGAAAGGGCGCTGTGAAGGCGAAGAAGGCCTTCCCGGTTTGCGAGGAGCATGCGGCACATGGATTACGCATTGCCTCCCGGAGCGATGATGCCCGTGGCCATGCCGATCTGCTCTACCGTGCGGAATTCCACTTCCTGGGGATTGTCCGAGGTTCCCTTGTAGGTTACGGTTCCCGCGATGCGCGGAGCCTCTCCGGTTTGCGGATCGTAGGGGGCGATGCAGAGGAGTACCGTGTACCCCTCTTTGCGAAGTTCCGAAGCGATTTTTTCGAATCCCCGAACAACGGGATTTTCCTCAAGTTTTTCTTCGGGCCCCAAGGCTTCGTTTTCCATAGATTCCAAGCCCATGGAAGGTTCCTCCCTTATCTGTGAAAGTTGAAAAAAGAACAGTTTGTCCTTGCTCTCTGTAGTTTACCCGTGCTTTAAACCTTATGCAACGTAAAAATGCGGAAATTCCGGAAAAAGGCAAGAGCGTGGCAGAGGAACGCCCTGGAAGGAAGGGAAGAAGAGAGTCGCGAGAAAATCCGAAAGGGCATGCAAGAGAAAATCCGGAGAAAAAGTATGAGGAGGACCTTGCGGTCCTCCTCAGCGGTGTGTGTTGGTTGGTGCGGGTTCCTTTATGGAAAAACTGCCCTGTAAAGGAGAGCGTTGCACGCGATTTTTTTAAATTCCTTTGTTCCCTGAAGCTGAGCAAATGATATCATCTATTCTGGAATTGTCAACATCATGCGGATATTTATTGTTAAATCAGATAATTTCAACATATTCTGACAAAAAGATTCTTTTTGTGCTATCACCCTTATTCGTTGCCTTGTGGTATGCTTTTCCCGGTGTTCTGGAAAATGCGTGGAGAAACCTTTTCCGGAGCGGAGAGGTTGTCGTATCTTTTTGAGCCGGAACTCCCGAAAAACGGGGGGGGCTCGCGAAAACGTTACTCGGAGGAGAGAACAGTCATGGTAAATTGCGGTATTGTGGGGCTTCCCCTTTCGGGAAAGACCACGATTTTCAACGTTATTACCCGAGCCGGAGCGGAGGTAAAGGCCTATGCGGGAGGAAAGACCGATCCCAACAAAGCCATGGTTTCGGTGCCCGATCCCCGGCATGATCGGCTTACGGAAATTTTCGAACCCAAAAAAAGTTCTCCCGCCACCATGGAGTTCGTGGATCTGGCGGGGCTTTCCCGGGATGCCAGCAAGGGAGCGGGGCTGGGCAACGCCTTTCTTTCCTTCGTGGGAGATGCGGATGCCCTTATTCACGTGATCCGCTGTTTCGCCAACGAGGATGTGCTGCATCCCGAAAACGACATCAACCCCGCCCGGGACTGGGAGATCGTGGAGACGGAACTCATGTACCGGGATCTCGGGGTTATCGAGAATCGGCGGCAGCGCTTGGAGGCCAAGAAGAAACGGCTTCCCGAAGAGGAGAAGGAACTTGTGGTGCTTGCCCGGTGTCAGGATTTCCTCATGGAGGAGCGCCCTCTCCGGGAAATGGAGTTTTCCGAGGCCGAAGATCGCATGCTTCGGGGGTTTACCTTCCTCAGTCGGAAGCCTGAAATGGTGGTGTTGAATCTCGATGAAACTCAGGTAACTTCCGAGGCCATTCCGGGATATGAAAAGTTCGAGGCCCTTATGAAGCAGCACGGCCTTCCGGTGGTGCGGGTTTACGGAAGCATGGAGATGGAGATGGGGGAACTCTCTCCGGAGGAGCAGCAGGAGTTTATGGCGGATCTGGGCATCTCCGAGCCCGGCCGGGATCGCCTTATCGCCGGAGCTTATGGGCTTTTGGGGTTGATTTCCTTTTTTACCACCGGCAAGGACGAGGTTAAATCCTGGACCATCTCTCAGGGAGATACCGCGGTGGATGCGGCGGGAGCCATTCACAGCGACCTTGCCCGGGGATTCATCCGGGCCCAGGTGGTGCATTACAAGGATTTTCTCGAAGCCGGAGGTACCTTGGGGGCATGCCGGGAAAAGGGACTTCTCCGCTTGGAGGGTAAGGAGTATCTCGTGCAGGACGGGGATATGATCGAAATCCGGTTTAACGTATAGTTTTCCGCTTTTCAGAGTAAGGAGGAAGAAAGGAAATGGCTGGAAAAGAAATGCTTTGGTCTCCTCTTGAAATCCGGGGGGTAACTCTGGCCAATCGCGTGGTGGTGGCTCCCATGGCTTCGGGAAGCGCCGATGCCGAGGGGGTTCCCACGGAAAAGGGAATTGATCTGTACCGGCGCTTTGCCGCCGGGGGAGCGGGACTGGTGACCCTGGAGCATCATGCGGTGCGCCGGGATGGCTATGTCCGACGAGGGCAGTATAGCTTGCATAGGGACGATCTCCTGCCGAAACATCTTCCCTTGGGAGAGGTCTTTCGGAGTGCGGGAGTTCCGGGGCTCGTACAGATCAACCATGCGGGAAGCGCCGTGAAGGATCCGGCATTGCTGCAAGAGGGGTTGATTCCTCTCGCCCCTTCGGAAGTTCCCCATCCCAAGGGGCTTGAGGGAGTGCTTCCCCGAGAAATGACCCGGGAAGATTGCGAGGAGATGCGGAACGCTTTCGTTCGGGCGGCTCTTCGGGGGATCCGGATCGGATATGCGGGGGTGGAGGTCCATGCTTGTCACGGCTTTCTTCTGGGGCAGTTCCTGAGCCCTCTTACGAATATCCGGAAGGATGCTTACGGAGGGGATGCGGCGGGGCGTTCCCGGCTTCTTCGGGATATCGTGGCGGCCCTTCGGGAAGAGCTTGGAGGGGCGATTCTTTCGGTGCGTCTGGCGGTGGCGGATGAACTCGGAGAAAAGCCCCGGGGCCTCGCCTTCGAGGACGTTCTTTGGATAGCTCGGGAGCTCGCCTCTCTGGGAGTGGATCTTATCAGCGTGAGCGGCAACTTCTGCGGTTTCGATGCCCCCCAAAGCGCTCCCTGGGCTCCCTACAGCGAGGCGGTTCAGGCTGCGGTGGGCAAGGTTCCCGTACTTTGTACCGGAAATATCCGTTCTCCCCGGGAGGCGGAAGCCCTTTTACAAAAGGGAACCTGTCAGCTCGTGGGAATGGGCAGGCCCTTTGCGGCGAATCCCGAAATTCTCGATTCCTGGCGCTGAAAGAGGAACTGAAATCGAAGAAAACCTAAGAAGAGGGGTATACGATAAAGGATGAAGCTTTTTCTTAGTTGCGATATGGAAGGTGCCACGGGGCTCGTTTCCTTCTCCCAGGTGATGCCGAAAAGCCCGGAGTATCCCCTTGGAAGATCCATGCAGCTTCACGATGTGCGGGCTCTGGTGGAGGCCGCTCTGGAGTGGGGGGTGGAGAAGATTGTCGTTAACGATGCCCATTCTTCCATGCGAAATCTGGATTTTAGAGATTTTCCGAATTCGGAAAAGCTGGAGCTTTGCAGCGGATCCTCCAAAGTGCTGGGAATGGTGGAAGGGGTTTCGGAGTGCGACGTGGCCTTTTTTGCGGCCTACCATGCCATGGCAGGAACCGAAAAGGCCGTAATGGATCATACCATGGGGTTTTCTCCTTTCGAGGTGTGCCTCAACCGCCAACTCGTGGGAGAAACCGGCCTCAACGCCGCGGCCTGCGGAGCCTTGGGGGTTCCCGTGGCCTTGGTCACGGGGGACTATGCCCTTTGCTGCGAGGCCGCGAGCCTTCTCGGAGAGGGGCTTGTCTGCTGTGCCGTCAAGGAGGGATGCGGAGCCGATGCGGCTCACCTCCTGGGGCCGGAGCGAACGGGGGAACTTCTACGGAAGGCCGCTCTGGATGCGCTGGATAAGGCCGCGGAGGGGAAATCCCCTCTTTTTGAAGCGGCCCTTCCCTGTCAGGGCAGCATTACCTTCTGTAAGACAAGGCAGTGCGATAGGGCTTCTCTCGTGCCGGGATCCGAGAGGATCAGCGGCAGAACCCTGGTGGGTACCTTCGATACGGTGCTGGACTTCTACCGCTGGCAGGCCTCGGTGATCGCCCTTGGAGAGCAGGCCTGAATTCCCGAAGGGGGGAATTGCTCCTTTCGCGGAGGAATTGATCTCCTGGTTTCGCCGGTTCGGGCGCTCCCTTCCCTGGCGGAAGGAGTATTTCCCCTATCACGTGTGGCTTTCGGAAATCATGCTTCAGCAGACCCAGATGGAGCGGGGGGTAGCCTATTTTCTCCGCTGGATCGAACGATTCCCCTCGATTCGTTCCGTGGCGGAGGCTTCGGAAGAGGAGATTCTCAAGTATTGGGAGGGGCTGGGGTACTATCGTCGGGCCCGAAATCTCAAGGCGGCGGCGGAAAAGATGGTTACTCTTTGGAAGGGAGAGCTTCCTCGAAATCCGAAGGATCTTCTCGGGCTTCCCGGAGTGGGGGAGTATACTGCCGGAGCCATCGCGAGCATTGCCTGGGATTTTCGGGTTCCCGCAGTGGATGCCAACGTGGAGCGTTTCTTTGCCCGATATCTCGATTGGGAGGGCTCTCCCAAGGAGAAGCGATTCCGAGAGGCCCTTTTCTCTCTCATCGAGGAGGCCATGCTGCATTATTCTCCCCGGGAAGTCACTCAGGCCCTTATGGAGTTCGGAGCGCTCTGCTGCACTCCCGCCAATCCCAAATGCGGCGAATGCCCTCTAAAGGATTGCTGCGGTGCCCGATTGAGCGGAACCGTGTCGTTGCGCCCCCGGCGGGATCGGAAAGCTTCTCCGGTGCGAAGAACCATGGCGGCGGGGGTACTGCAGGATCTTGAGGGAAACTATCTTCTCTATCGCCGCCCGGAAGGAGAAATCCTGGGTGGACTCTGGGAGTTCCCCCGGGTGGAGCTTTTCGGAAAAAATCGGAATCCCCGACAGGAATTGGAGGCCTTTTTTCGAAAGGCGGGTTTGTCCGTAAGGGTGGGAGAAAAAATCTGCACCGTGCGACACTCCTTTACGGTGAACCGGGTTTTGTTGGAAGCGTACCGCTGTTTCCAAAGGGAGCCGGAAAGGGATTTGCGGGTTTCGGAAAAGGATTTTCGCTTCGTCTCTCCTTCCCGGATGGAGGAATATTCCTTTCACGCGGGGGGACGAAAAATTCTGGAGCATCTTAGATCGCTTTCAGCCGGCATGTGACGTTGTGGAAACTGTAGGGCCGGAGTTCCTGTGTTTCCGGAAGCGGCATGGCGGTCGGCGAGTGCGGCAGACCAAGGGAGCGGTTCCACCGCTGGGAGATGAAACATTTCGCGAGACATCACAAGGGGAGCCTTTTCAGGCTCCCCTTGCAGTTGCGACGTTACCGGTAGAAAATCCGGGTTTCTACTTTTTGAGCGAAAGCCGGGGGCCCTGTCCCTCTTCCAGACGGTAGGAAGCGGCAAGGTCCTTGAGTTCCTTCACGATGGCGCTTTGCTCTTCCCGAAGCGCTCCGAGTTCCTTCATTCCTTCCGCCACCTGGGTGGAAGATTCCTCCACGTGCAGTGAAACCCCTTCTCCCTCCCGAAGAAGTTCCACGATGTTCTCCACCGCTCCGGCGATTTCTTCGCTACTGGCGGATTGTTCCTCCGCGGCGGCGGCGATGGTCTGGATGGCGTCGTTCAGAGCGTTTACCTGGGAAACGGCTTCGCCTATTTCTTCGGAGGTCTTTCGGGACTGTTCCAGGGTGCTCTTGAGAATCGTCTCGGTTTCCCGGGTATCCTTTACGGCAATCTTGGCCTTGGAATTGATGCCCTCGATAATCTGGGCGATGTTCCGGGCAGCCTCGTTGCTCTCTTCCGCAAGCTTGCGTACCTCCTCCGCCACCACCGCGAAGCCCCGGCCCGCTTCGCCCGCCCGGGCGGCTTCGATGGCGGCGTTGAGGGCCAGAAGATTCGTCTGATCTGCGATACCCGTAATGGTATTCACGAATCCTTCGATACCTCCCATGGAGTTGGCGAGTTCCTCGATGGCCCCCACCACCCGGGCATTGGCCTTGCCGAGCCCTTCCATGTCGTTGGCCATGCGGATTACCGCCTGCCCTCCCTGATTGACGTTTTCCGCAATCTTGAGGGTCCGTTCGCTGATATCCGCAGCGCTTTGGGCGGAATCCTGGGCACCGCTGGAAACCTCTTCCACTCCCGCATTGGTTTCGGCGGTGGCGGAGGATATGCTGTCCAGCATGGAGTTCATGGATTCCTTGGCGTTTCGGGAAGATTCCACCGCTTCGTCCACCCGGTGGTTGATCTCCAGAAGTTCCAGGCTGCTTCGTTCAAGGTGCTCGCTCAGGCTGCGCACCTTGGATACCAGTTCCCGGTAGGAGTTTCCGATAACTTCGAAGGCCCCCATGACCCGGAAAATTTCGTTTCTGCTGGAAGCGTCCCCGGAAATGCTGGTCCGAAGGTCCCCCTCGGCGATGGCTGCCGCCACGTGCTCGATTTTTTTAAGAGGTGCCACCTGACGGGAAATGGCGAAGGCCAGAAGAAGCAATCCCAAAAGCACTCCCGGCACCGAAACCAGAAGGGTCCGGTACCGCATCGTCCGGAGGGGATTGAAAATCATGGCCTCCGGTATGGTAACGCCCACGAGCCAGTTCAGCTTTTCCAGTCTTACCACATAGGCGTATTTGTCCACTCCCTCGAAAACGTAGGAGAGCTGGAGAACCGAGGAGGAAGAGTTTTCTTGAAGAGCCTCTTCGTAGGCTTTCCAGAAGGGAGGAGCCACCTCGGGAATGGAGTCTCCCGGAGAAAGGGTGGGATGGGAGATGATCGTTCCCTGGAGGTCGAAGACGAAACCGTATCCTCCTTCGCCGAGGGAAGTGTTGTGGGCTTGATCGACAATTTCCTTCAGGGACATGGCATTGAAAAGCACCATGGCCACATCTCCCGTTTTGGGATCCTTTACGGGAGTGAAGAGAATCTGACAGGGGTTCGCATAGTTTTTCGAGAACACACTGTAGGGTTTTTTCTCGATCATGGTGGCTTGATACACCGGGTCCTTTTCGGCGAACACATGTATTTCCGAAGGGGCGATACCGTTGGAGGCGGGGGAAATCGCCACGGGGACCAGGGCGTTTTCGAAGGGCTGGAGAATGGCGAACTTACCCCCGTACTGAGAGGCCCAGGCGGCGGGAATCTCGTGGTTTCCGGTAATGGGCTTGAGCCCGTTGCTGGAGAAGAAGAGAAGGGGTACTTCCTTGCCTTCTATCTGGGTGGTTTTGGTGGAGAGCATGAAATTGCCGTTTGAAAAATCCGAGAGGGCGGATTTGGCGAGAATCTCCGCCTCGTAAAGAATGTGCCTCGTTTCCATGTCCAGAGCCTGAGAGAGAAGCTCGCAGGTTCCGAAAGCGCTTTCCTGAATGGTGGAGAGCAGATTGCCCCGGGCGGTGACGTAGCTGATGTACTGCACCGAGAGAAGAATCAGCACCATAATGGTTCCGGCGGCGAGAACGCTTTTGAGCTTGAACGACATCCCTCGTTTCCGACCTTTTTCCTGATTCATAGAAAAACCCCCTTTGTGTAGATAGTGCACGTATGCATTTATTTAAAGATCGTAACAGTCCCCCCTGTTACGATCCGGAGCGCTTCAGCATGAACGAAAGAAGCGGAAACAGAAGCAGGATTCCCGGCAGGGTTTTCCCCACGGAACATCCCCCTCCCAATCCTCCGCTTGCGGGATCGATGAGGTCCAGGGCTTTGGGAGAGGTTCCTTTGGAACTGGCTACGAAAGAGGTGTCCCGCAGCTTTTCCGCCGCCATATCCCCTCCGGAAATGACCGCAACGCTTGCTGAGGGGGATGCCTCTCGGGAGATCCAGAGAGGACTGTCCACCGCATTGAGCAGCACGTTGCGCACCTGCCAGTTGGAGAGGTGCTGTTCCCTTGCCCAGAGAGCCGCCGCGGCGGCTGCCGCGATGGGGCAGGCGAAGGAGGTGCCGTTTACGGCTTTCAAGCTCTCTCCGTCTCTGAGGGTGGTAAGAATGGCGTTCCCCGGAGCGGCGATGTCGATGGTCTTGGTGCCGTAGTTGGAGAAGGCGGTGGCGAGATATCCCGTTTCGGTGGTGCCCGCCACGGAAAGGAAGATGGAAGAAGAAATTCGAGAGGGATAGACGTAATATTCGTTCACGTTCGTGCTCTCGTTGCCTGCGGCGGAGAGGAAAAGCCCCCCGGCATCGGCGATTCTGTCGAAGAGGCTGATGAAAAAGGCTTCCATTTCTTCATCCCGATAGAGGGCGCTTCCCGAGGTGGCGAAGCTGAAGTTGCAGATGAGATGTCGATTCGACAAGGATCCCGAGAGAAGTCCCAGAAGATAATCCACGCTTCTTGCAAGGTCTGCGGTGCTGCTGTATCCCGCCGCATCGGCGCACTTGACGGGAATTACCTCTACCTGGGGAGTTACGCCGGTCTGGGTGCCGACAATGGTTCCCGTCACCGTGGTGCCATGCCCCTGATCGTCGTACACCGCATCGGCGGTTCCCGAAGCTCCGGTTATGCTATTGTAGCCCAAATCCCAGCGAAGAGCGGCTTCGGCGAAATCCGTGTGAGGATTCACTCCCGTATCCATAACCGCAACGATCACGGTACCCCAGGCGTAGGAAGAAATTCCTTCGGTAAGCCCCGCGTTCCGAGCCCAGAGAACGTGCCAGGGCACCGAATCTTCCGGAGTTCCCGAGGCCTTCGGCGTTTCCTTTTCGGTACAGGGAGAAAAGGTACGGGAACTTGGGATCAATACTGTACCGGGAAGATTCTTGAGAAGCTCCTCCCTTCGGGAGGCGTCCAGTTCCAGAAGAGCCCCCTGAAGGTGCGGAAGGGTGTCTTCCGTTTGGGCTGTAAGGTTGTTGCTTTCGAGAAGGGCTCCGAGCCGAGCGGTTCTTTCGAAGAAGGATCCTTCCGGGGAGGAGGGGAAAAGGGCCACGTAACTCGCGGCGTATCCCGAAGCGCTGGAAAGAAAGATTCCGAAGATACCGCAAAGACAAACTGATAAAAGAAAGCCTTTTCCTTTCGGAGGAAAGCCGCATTTTTGAAAAAAGAGCCGGACCATGGAGATCATCCTTTCAAAAGGGTATGCTACTGCATCGCTCCGAGCTGTTTCGTGATTTTTTCGAGAATTTTTTTCACCATCTCCGGAGAAAGCTCCTGTTTCTGTTCCCGCAGAAGAAGCTCTTCCAGCACCTCTCGGGGGGAGGCTCCTTCGTAGAGCACCTTGTAGACTCCCGTGGAGATGGGAAGTTCCACTCCGTAACGCCGCCGATGGCTTTCCAGGGCCTTTGCGGTATAATACCCTTCCGCCACTTGTCCCAGGGAGGCCAGAGCATCTTCCACCTTCATTCCCGTTCCCACCGCCCGGCCGAGCCGAAAATTCCGGGAGTGCTCGCTGTAGCAGGTAACCATGAGATCCCCCGCTCCCGCGAGTCCCGAGAAGGTAAGGGGATTGCCTCCCAGAACGATGCCGAGCCGGAGAATTTCCGCAAGTCCCCGGGTGATGAGGGTGGCCTTGGCGTTATCTCCGAGGTTCATGCCGTGGCTTGCTCCTGCGGCTATGGCGATAACGTTTTTCATGGCTCCGGCGATCTCCACTCCCGTCACGTCCTGGGCGGTGTAGATGCGGAAGGTCTCCTTGCCGATAAGAATCTGCCATTCGAAGGCCTCTTCAAGGAGGGTGGAAGCCACGCATACCGCCGTTGGAAGTCCCTGTACCACCTCTTCCGCATGGCTCGGACCGGAAAGAACGCTGTACACACCTCCGGGAAGGGCTTCGTGACACACCTCGTTGAGAAGCTTTCCCGAGGAGATTTCCACTCCCTTGGCGAGATTGCAGAGCTTCACGTTTTGAGGAGCCAGAGGCTTGAGTTCTTCCAGAAGGTGGCGCACTCCCTGGGAGGGAACCGCGAGAATCCATCGTTGGGAGAAGATGGCGGCCTCCGCGAGGCTACCGGTGGCCATGATATGGGGAGAAAGATTGACGGATGCAAGGTAATCGGGATTTCTTCCCGTGGCTGTAATGGCTCGGGCCTGTTGGGGACGTCGGCACCAGAGACATATGTCGTGTCCGTTTGAAGAGAGCACGTGGGCCAGAGCGGTACCCCAGCTTCCGGCTCCGAATATGGAGAGCTTGGACATGAGAAACAGCACCTCTTTTCCTCGTTGTGTAATGCGGCGAAATCCATAGAGCTTCGCCGTGTTTTTCCATTATACCAGCATAGAGGGGAGGTGTGCCGAAAGAAGAATTTTGGCGGAAAAATGGAACGATTTGCGGGAACGATTCTTCTTCCGGTCCATTCGTCGCTTCATGGTATAATGGTATGTCACTCATGCTGCGGGAAGGTTTTTATATTTTCCCGCGATGCAGGAATTCGAAATGGGAGGAACAAGGTATGTCCGAACAACTGGGAGGCCCTCTTGATTTTGGGCAGGTAGTCCCCTTGCCTCTGGAAGAGGAGATGCGGCATAGCTATCTCGATTATGCCATGAGCGTGATTGTGGGGCGCGCTCTTCCCGATGCCCGGGACGGGCTTAAACCGGTACAGCGCAGGATCCTTTATGCCATGCTGGAGCTTGGCTTGCGGCATCGGCAGTCTTTCAAGAAATCCGCCCGAGTGGTGGGTGAAACCATGGGTAAATACCATCCCCATGGAGATGCGGCCATTTACGATACCATGGCCCGGATGGCCCAGGACTTCAGCATGCGTTACGTGCTGGTGGACGGACAGGGGAACTTCGGTTCCATCGACGGGGATCCCCCCGCAGCCATGCGGTATACCGAGGCGAGGCTCCACGCTCTCGGAGAGGATATGCTCGCGGACATCGAAGAGGATACCGTGGACTGGGGGCCGAACTTCGACGATTCCCTCCAGGAGCCTTTGGTGCTTCCCTCCCGGGTGCCCAATCTCCTCATCAACGGCACCTCGGGAATCGCCGTGGGCATGGCCACCAATCTGCCTCCCCACAATTTGGGAGAAGTGGTGGAAGCCCTCCGCTATCTCATCGATAACGGAGATGTGGAGCTTGGAGAGCTGATGCAGTTCCTTCCTGGGCCGGATTTTCCCACGGGAGGCCAGATTATGGGGCGGGACGGCATCGTGGATGCCTATCGTACCGGTCGGGGCAAGATCATCCTTCGGGGAAGGGCTTCCATCGAAGATCTTCGTCGGGGCAAGAAAAAAGCCGTGGTGATTACGGAAATTCCCTACATGGTGAACAAAACCACCCTTATCGAGAATATCGCCAAGGGAGCTCAGAACAAAACCATCGACGGCATCAGCGATATCCGGGATGAATCGGATCGCCAGGGATTGCGGATCGTGGTGGAGCTTCAGCGGGATGCCAATCCCGAACTCACCATGCGGCAGATTTACATGAGAACCCAGCTTCAGGGGACCTTCGGAGTCATCAATCTCGCTCTCGTTCGGGGGGAACCCCGGGAACTCACCCTTATCGAGATGTTGCGGGAGTTCCTCAACCACCGCCGCATGGTGGTGCGTCGGCGAACCGCCTTCCGCCTCGCCAAGGCGGAGGCCCGGGCCCATATCGTGGAGGGGCTTCTCAAGGCGCTGGATATCATCGATCAGGTGATTTCCCTGATCCGGGGTTCCGAAAATGCCGCCGTCGCCAAGGAAGGGCTTGTGGAGAAGCTTCTCTTCTCCGAGGGGCAGGCTCAGGCGATTCTCGACATGCGCCTTCAGAGGCTTACCGGGCTGGAGCGGAACAAATTGCAGGAAGAGATGGAACAGCTCCTTCAGGATATTCAGAGCTACCGGAGCATTCTCGGAGATCCCGCGGTGCTGGACGGGGTTATCAAGGACGAACTCCGGGAGGCCAAGGAGCGTTTCGCGGATTCCCGAAGAACGGAAATTCTGGATTCCGCCGAGGATATCGCCACGGAGGATCTTATTCCCGAAAGGGATATCGTGGTGGTGCTCAGCCGGGACAACTACCTCCGCCGGATGCCCCTGGAGGATTACCGGATCCAGAGCCGGGGAGGCAAGGGGGTCAAGAAGGCGGCTCCCGCGGGGGAGGACGAAATTTCGCTTCTTACGGTGACCACTACCCATCACGACCTCTTTTTGTTCACCACCAAGGGACGTGTTTTTTCCCTTCGGGGATATGCCATTCCCCAGCCCAAGTCCGGCAAGGGCAAGCTCGTTTCCAGCTTCATCGCCCTGGAAGAGGACGAGAAGGTGGTCTCCATGCGGGACAGCGGTCTGGAGGGAACCCGGTTCGTCTTTTTCATCACCCGCCAAGGCGTGGCCAAGCGTATGCCCGTGACGGAACTCGAAAAAATTACCCGGGCAGGGCGCCGGATTCTCGGTCTCGACGAGGGAGATTCCATTGCCCAGGTGCGCTACACCTCGGGAGAGGAACAACTTCTTTTCGTTACCGCCGACGGCAGGGCTCTCCGTACCGAGGAAGAGGAGTTCCGTCCCATGGGACGCCAGGCCCGGGGAGTTCGTGCCATACGACTGGCCCCGGAGGATCGGGTGGTGGGATGCGATGTGGCTCGCCCCGGCAAGGACGTTTTCGTGATCAGCGAAAAGGGGCTGGGAAAACGAAGCTCTTACGAGGACTTCTCCCTGCATCACCGGGGAGGGGGCGGCGTGAAGGCCCAGAATCTGGGATTCCGGACGGGGCGCCTCGTTTTTGCGGGGGGCGTGGCTCAGGAAGATGAAATTTTCGTGATAACTTCTCGGGGACGTCTTATTCGTATGGCCGCTTCGGATATCTCCAAGCTGGGACGTACCGCTACGGGAAATATCGTGGTACGCCTGGACGAAGGGGATACGGTGGCGGATGTCAGTGTTCTTCAGTGCGGGGAGGTGCACGAAGCGGATGAGCTTTAAAATATCCTTTGCCCGGGAGGGGGTTCCTCTTATGGGGGGGCTTCTCTTCATGATGGTTCTCGGATGGCAGTTTTCTCCCTTTCTCGCTTTGGGGCTTTTGCCGTTGCTTCTTTTCGTACTTTGGTTCTATCGGGATCCCGAGCGCAAGGCTCCTCCTAAGGAGGCGGAAATTTCGTGTCGTCTCGTGAGTCCCGCAGACGGAAAGGTCATGGAAATCCTGGCTGCGGAACATCCCTTTATGGGGAAATGTCAGAAGGTGGGCATCTTCATGTCCCCTCTCGACGTTCACGTCAACCGGGCGCCCTGTGCGGGAAACGTGGCATTCCTCGACTATCGTCCGGGAAAAAAGCTCGTGGCCTTCCATCCCAAGGCTTCCGAGGAGAACGAGCGTTTCTATGTGGGTTTGAATACTCCTCATGGTCCTGTTATGATGGTGCAGATTGCGGGAGCCCTTGCCCGAAGAATCGCATGCCGTCTGAAGCGGGAGCAGCGGCTTGAAGAGGGAGAGCGGTATGGTATGATCCAGTTCGGATCCAAGGTGGATCTCTACTTTTCGGAGGATATGGAATGTCGTGTCTCCCTGGGAGAAAAGGTCCGGGCAGGAAAAACGGTGATTGGAGTGAAGTCCTGATGCGGCGTAAAATGCGGTCCCTTTCGTTTCGGCAGATTATTCCGAATATGATAACCAGCGGTAACATTCTTTGCGGTATGCTTTCCCTTACCGCGTCCTTTCACGGGCAGTATCCCCTGGCGGCGTGGCTCATTCTGTGGGCGGTGTTCTTCGATTTCATGGACGGCAAGATGGCCCGCAGTCTCGGGGGGGGTAGTGCCTTCGGCATGGAACTGGATAGCCTGGCGGATGTGGTGAGCTTCGGGGTGGCCCCCGCCATGGTAATGTATGGTGCCTATCTGCAGGGTTTTTACGGAGTGACTGCGGCCCTTTGCTGCTCCTTTTACGCCATTTGCGGGGCCCTGCGGCTTGCCCGGTTCAACGTTACCGTGTCGAGGGGAGGCTTTTTCCAGGGGCTTCCCATTCCCGGAGGAGGGCTTTTCCTGGTGGCCTTCGTGATGGCCCGGGTTTCCCTTCCCCCGGAGTTGGCCATGTTTCTCCTGTTCGGCACCGCCCTTCTTCTCATTTCGAACGTGCCCTACGGAAATCTCAAAAAGATGAAAAAAGGCAATGCGGATCGCCGGAAGGTGCTTTTCCTTCTTCTCGTGGGTTTGGGGCTTTTCGCCATTCTTCGAGGGTCCGCTCCTTTGGCCCTTATGGCTACCTACGTGGTGGGAGGATTCCTCAAGTTCGACTGGGGCCAGTGGCTTTCCCTTCCTTCGGAAGAGGGAGAGGAACTGCAGATTTGATTTAGTTTTCGGCAAAGAATAGAAGAGCACAAAGACCCCGGGAAAAATTTTCCTCCGGGGTCTTTGTGCTCTGAGGTTCCGAAGCTGCCTGCGTTTCCTGGCTACGCTAAACTTTTTCGGAAGTTCCCGCTTTCTGAAGCCGGGGCCAGATCAGGTAGCCCAGGGCGACGGAGAGTATCAGAGAAGGAACCATGAAACTTCCATTGTAGATGGCGGAATAGAGCCACACCGGAGTTCCTTCGGGAGCGTAGCTGCCGAAAAAGACCACTCCCGAAAGAAGATGGCAGATGAAACGTCCCGCAGATCCCAGGGTCATGCCGAGCCAGAGAGGCTTGGGAACAAGCGCGGTCAGCCCCAGGGCCCCGAAGGCGAGGGGATAATCCAGCAGAGCCTGAAAAGGATGTACTACATATCCTCCCAGAAGGAGCTGGAGAAGCCCCGAAACCATGCCGGCCCCGAGACCGAAGCGAAGACCATGGCGCAGGGCGAAGAGCATGAGGGGAAGGTCCTCCAGGGTAATGGAGCCTCCTTGGGGCATTCTCCAGAGCTTGACGTAGGAAAAAGCCACCGAAAGGGCTACGGCGAGGGCCCCCTCTACAAGAACTTGCGTTTTTGATCGATTCACGAAAATGTCACCTCCATAAAATTAGCCCCGCCTTTCCGGAACGCAGGGATCGGAAAAACGGGGCTTTACGAGCACTTTGTATGGAGATGAAGTTTTTCGTGCTGCCCAGTCCCTCCGCCGGTACGAACCGGATCAGGTTCCAGGGGTCGGAAAAGTGAAAAATTCCCTCTCAGCCGTAAGGCTCCCCCAGGGCTTGTCGACTACGGGTAGCTTATACCTCCGGAGGAAGGCTTTGTCAAGTTTGAGTTGCGCGGATTTTCCGAATGTCCTATGCTTGGAAGAGATTGCGGGGAGATACGAGAAAGGAGTTTTTCCCATGAACTGTTGTGTTTCCGTGGCGGAAGATATCTATTGGGTGGGGGCGAACGATCGGGAGACCCCTCTTTTCGAGGCTCTCTGGCCTCTTCCTCGGGGAGTGGCCTATAATTCTTACCTGATTATGGACGAAAAGATAACCCTCGTCGATACGGTGAAGGGGGCTTATTTTTCGGATTTTCTGGAAAAGATTCAGGCCCATCTGGGGCCGGAAAGATCTATCGACTATCTGGTGATCAATCATATGGAGCCGGATCATTCCGGATCGGTACGGGCCTTGCGGGAGGTCTATCCCGATATGGTGGTGGTGGGAAACGCCAAAACCAGAACCATGCTGGCAAACTTCTACGGTCCCGCAAAACATTTTCACGAGGTCAAGGAGGGAGAAACTCTTTCCCTCGGAAAACATGAACTTGCCTTCGTCATGATTCCCATGGTGCATTGGCCGGAAAGCATGGTGTGCTACGATACCACCGCAAAGGCCCTTTTCAGCACCGATGCCTTCGGAGCCTTCGGATCCCTGGACGGAGGAATTTTCGACGACGAAGTGGACATGGCTTACTACGAGGACGAAATCCTTCGATACTTCTCGAACATCGTGGGCCGGTACAGCGCCCAGGTGCAGAAGGCCATTCAGAAGGTCCGGGGGTTGGATCTGAAAATCATCTGTCCCGCCCATGGTCCGGTGTTCCGAAGCGATCCCCTGCACGTGGTGGATCTCTACGATCGATGGAGCCGCCACGAGACCGAACGGGGAGTGGTGGTGGTCTACGGTTCCATGTACGGCAACACCAAGAAAATGGCCGAGGAGATTGCCCGGGCCATCGCTTTGGAGGGAGTGGAGAAGATCATTCTTCACGATATATCCAAAAGTCATATATCCTACGTGGTGCGGGATATGTGGCGCTACCGAGGGCTCGTTCTCGCGAGTTGCACCTACAATACCGGGCTTTTCCCCTATATGGAAAGCCTGGTGCACAGCATTCAGAATAAAATGCCCAAAAACCGGGTTCTCGGACTCTGCGGGTCCTATAGCTGGAGCAAGGGAGCCCTGGCGGCGCTTCTGCAGTTCGGAGAAAAGGGGAATTGGGAACTGGTGGAACCTCACGTGGAGGTTTGCTCCTCCCCCACGGAGGAGGATTTCGCTCTCTGCCGGGAGCTGGGAAGAAACGTGGTGGCGGCGCTCTAACTTTTTTCCGAAGATTATTTTGTAAAAAACAAGAAGCGGAAGTCTCTCCCGGCATGCCGGGAGAGACTTCCGCTTCTTCGACAAACTCGCGGAAAGAGCCGAAGAGGTTAACGCCCGTGGCGTTCCTTGCCGTAAGAAAGGGTTTTTTTCCGGTTTCCCGACCCATCCAGGGAGTTCTGGAATTCTTTGAGAAGCCGTTCTTTCGTGGCCCGTTCTTCCTCAGCCTCTTCCTGAGCTCCCTCGAGCTCCAGAATGCCTTCTTCTATGAGAAGCTCGATATCCCTCTCGGGAACTTCCGATCGCTCTGAAAGCTCCGAGAGGTCGGTACGGCGAAAATGCATATCCGGATTTTCTTTCAGAAAGCTCCGTACCCTGTCGTAGGCTACCTCGAGGTCCTTTCTGCAGTTGGGACATATGGGTCTTACAAGGCCGGGCATGATTTTGCCGCAGCGCCGACACTTTCCTATATTCATCATGTTTCCTCCTCTCCTGGAGATGCGAACTTCCTTTTCCCTTGAGTCTAGCTTTGGGAGGTTCTATCGTCAAGACGGAAGGGTAAATCTTGTGACGGTACAGCGATAATGTCACTCCTATACGGGACAGGGAAAATACCATCCCCCATGCCAGAATGGTGGAATGAGAAGAGATATTTTCTTGAGCCTACAGGAGGCAAAAAAATCGATAGATTCCTGCAAGCCTTTTTTGTTACGGGCTTACGCGGGGCTTGGAGGGAAATCTGTCAATCCGGGTGTCGTAAGTCTGACTGACGTTGATGTGTTCGCCCCGGAAAAATTCCCGAGGGAACGTAATGTTTTTTTAGAATAATAGAAGAATATTTATTATTCTGCTTTTTTAGAACCTTTGGAAAATCTCTTCCTTAGTAGAGGAAGAGTAAAAAAGGACGAATAAACGGTATGCAAGTCGATGGAATTTCGGTACAATACCGTACATTTCCTGGTGCCGTTTTTCGCAAATGCCAGGGAGCGCTTACAAAAGGAGCTGCAATATGGGGAAAAACAAAAAAAATCGTATCGATACGGAAAATCCCCTTTCTCCTTCCTTTCGCCCCTTCGAAGGACTTTTCTCTTCCGGAAAGGGAGAAGCCCGGGAGGAACCCTGGGAAAAGTCCCGGACCCAAGAAGATTGTCCTTCCTCTTCGGATTCTTCGGAGGAGATTCTTCCCTTGAAGGGAACTTTTTCTCTCCGAAAGGAATCGAAAGGGCGGGGGGGTAAAACGGTGACGCTTCTTTCGGGATCCCATCTTTCGTCGGAGGATGCGGAAAAGCTTGCCAAAACGTTGCGTAAAGCCCTGGGTTGCGGTTCCCGAACCGAAGAGAGTATGGTGATTCTTCAGGGGGATTTGCGAGACCGGGGAAAACTCTGGCTTTTGTCTCATGGAGCGAAGAAAGTTATGGTAGGATAGCTCCTTGGAAGATGATTTTCCCGAAGGCCTCGATTGTTCGGAAGCGTCGGGAGCGTATATCGAGGTGTTTGAGGCATGGCTTTTGCGTTTTGCAAAAGAAGGCCTTTCTGATAGAGAAGGGGGAGGTTTGACACAGGATTGATCAAGAAGGGGTGTTCCGGGGAGTCGGAAGAGAGAACGATATGGTTTCGGACGTACCATGCATGATGGAGCGAGCGCGTCCCGGAAAAGGGTTGCCATGCCTTCGGGCGTTGGATCTCTTTCGGGGCAGGAGGTTTCGGGAAGAGGGGGATGTTTCTGAAGCCCTTTCCCGAAAATTCGGAAACGCAACGTGTCGCGTCAAGGAGGAGTGGTTGGATGTCGGAGAAATCCATCGACCAGCTTTGCGAAGAACTTCTCGCAAAGCGCGAAGAAGCCCTTGTGGGCGGGGGAACCGAGGCTGCCGCAAAGCAGCATGAAAAGGGCAAGATGACTGCGCGGGAGCGTATTCTTGCCTTTCTCGACGAAGGAAGTTTCGTGGAGATCGATGAGTTTGTCAAGCATCGGTGTTCGAACTTCAATATGGGAGAAAAGGATTTTCCCGGAGACGGGGTCGTGGCGGGTTACGGCACTGTGGACGGGCGGGCGGTTTACATCTACAGCCAGGATTTTACCGTTCTCGGAGGATCCCTGGGAGAGGTGCACGCCCAGAAAATTTGCAAGGTCATGGACCTCAGCGTCAAGAACGGAGCACCTCTCATCGGCATCAACGATTCCGGAGGAGCCCGGATCCAGGAGGGAGTCAATTCCCTTTCGGGATACGGCAATATCTTCTTCCGAAACGTCAAGGCCTCCGGAGTGGTTCCGCAGATTACCATCATCGCCGGCCCCTGTGCGGGAGGAGCGGTCTACAGCCCCGCCCTTACGGATTTCGTCTTCATGATCGACAAGATGGGGCTCATGCACATTACGGGACCTGCGGTCATCAAGGCGGTTACGGGAGAGGAAGTTTCCAGCGAAGAGCTCGGCGGTGCCAAGGCGCACAACGAGAAATCCGGGGTGGCTCACTTCTTCGCCAAGGATGAGACGGACTGTTTCGATCAGGTTCGCAAACTCCTTTCGTATCTTCCCGGGAACAACATGGAGGACCTTCCGGTGCAGGAAGCCGAGGAAGACCCCTACAGCCAGAATGTGGAACTTCGCAAGATCGTTCCCACCAATCCCAACAAGGGCTATGACGTGCGGGAGGTTATCCGGCTCGTCATGGATACGGATAGCTTCTTCGAGGTGCAGGCCGGCTGGGCCAAGAATATGGTGGTGGGTTTTGCCCGGATCGGGGGCATTCCCGTGGGAATCATCGCCAACCAGGCCAACGTCAAGGCGGGATGTCTGGATATCGACGCTTCGGACAAGGCGAGCCGGTTCATCCGTTTCTGCGATGCCTACACCATTCCCATCGTTACCCTCGAAGACGTGCCGGGATATCTTCCCGGAGTGGAGCAGGAACACGGAGGCATCATCCGTCACGGAGCCAAGCTGATCTACGCCTACAGCGAGGCCACTACCCCCATGGTAACGGTCATTCTCCGCAAGGCCTACGGGGGCAGCTATATCGGTATGTGCTGCCGGGAACTCGGAGCGGATTGGGTGCTCGCCTGGCCCCAGGCCCAGGTGGCGGTTATGGGTGCCCAGGGAGCGGCGAACATCGTTTTCCGCAAGGATATCGAGGCCGCCAAGGATCCCGTGGCCATGCGTTCCCAGAAGATCGAAGAGTACGAAGAAGCCTTCGCGAACCCCTATAAAGCGGCGGAGCGGGGCTATGTGGATCGGGTCATTCTTCCCGAAGAGACCCGGAGTGCCATTTACGAAGCCCTCGTTTTGGCGGAGAGCAAGAAGGATCAGCGTCCCCGCCGGAAGCACGGGGTTATGCCCAATTAAGGAGGCTCGTTCATGGAAAATATGACAAATCTGGCATCCCATTTCGATGGGCCCGTGGGGGCGGTCATTCTCGCCCTGATTGCCTTCAGCGTGGTGTTTCTCGTGTTGTCAGCTCTTTCTCTCATGATTCTGGCAAATCGAATCATCGCGGAGAAGGTGGAGAGCTTTAAGAAGACCCCCGCCCCGGCCCCCAAAAAAGCGGGAGCTTCCAAGGGGGCGGTAGCTCAAAAAGCGGTAGCCGCAACTCCTTCGGCTCCGATTCAGTGTGTAGCCTCCGGCGAGGATGAGAGCGAGATCGCCGCAGTCATTACCGCCGCCATTGCGGCCACCCTCGGCAGCGGTGCGGCGATTCTGGACATTCGTCCCGTTCTGTCGGTGCGAAGGACTCGGCGGGTGGGGCCTCTCTGGAGATCCTACGCGAAGACAAGCACCATGGAGGGATTGGACTAATCCGGACTTTCCGATCTTTGGAAGATGCGGATTCGATGCAACCAAGACAAGAAATCGATACTCTAGAAGTGCAAGGAGGATATCTTTAATGGCTCGTATGTTTCGTGTGACCGTAAATGGAAAATCCTATGACGTGGCAGTGGAAGAAATGGGCAGCGGCGTGGCGGCTCCCGTGGCCGCTCCCGCTCCCGTGGCCGCTCCTGCCCCTGTAGTTGCCCCTGCTCCCGTAGCCGCTCCCGCTCCTGTGGCCGCTCCGGCGCCCGCTCCGGAACCTGCTCCGGCTCCTGCGGGAGACGGAGAGCCCATCACCGCTCCCATGCCCGGCAAGGTGTGGAAAATCCCCGTATCCGTAGGGGATAGCGTGGAGCCCGGCGACGTGCTCGTGGTGCTCGAAGCCATGAAGATGGAAAACGAGATCCAAGCAGGCAGCGCTGGAACGGTACAGGCGATCAAGGTTAAAGAGGGCGACCCCGTCAACACCGGCGATGTTCTCGTGGTCGTCGGCTAGACTGGCTCTTCCGCATTTACACGGAGGAGGAAGAGGATAAATGCTTTATTTCGAAGCTTTGCGCAGCGTTTTGGAGTCATCCGGTTTCGCCGGATTGACGGGAGGCAATATCGTGATGCTCATCGTGGCGGGGGTGCTTCTCTATCTCGCCATCGGTAAGGGATTCGAACCTCTTCTTCTGGTTCCCATCGCCTTTGGTTGCCTTTTGGTGAATATCCCTCTCTCGGGAATCATGGATGAGCATGGATTTCTGTACTACGTCTTTTTCGGAGCCAAACACGAGATTTATCCGGTGATCATCTTCATGGGGGTGGGAGCCCTTACGGACTTCGCTCCTCTCATGGCGAATCCCATCACCTTTCTTCTCGGTGCGGCGGCTCAGTTGGGAGTTTTCGTGGCCCTTTTCGGTGCCATGGTGCTCGGATTCAGCGTAAAGGAAGCCGCCAGCATCGCCATTATCGGAGGAGCTGACGGTCCCACCAGCATCTACCTCACCATGAAGCTGGCTCCCCAGATTCTGGGGGCCGTGGCGGTGGCGGCCTACAGTTACATGGCTTTGGTGCCCCTTATTCAGCCCCCGGTGATCAAGCTTCTCACCACCAAGGCGGATCGGGGCATTCGTATGGATAATCTGCGCCCCGTCAGCAAAACCGAGCGGGTGCTCTTTCCCATCGTGGTTACCATCGCTTCCGGGCTCATTC
Organism: uncultured Aminiphilus sp.; assembly: GCA_963666395.2. Classification (GTDB taxonomy): domain Bacteria; phylum Synergistota; class Synergistia; order Synergistales; family Aminiphilaceae; genus DAIPKP01. The sequence goes on along the minus strand of CAXXQU010000001.1, from coordinate 2,216,191 downwards.
TTCCCGCTTCGGTGCCTCTCATCGGAATTCTCATGTTCGGTAACCTCCTGCGGGAGTGCGGCGTTACGGAGCGCCTCAATCTGGCGGCCCAGAACGAAATTCTCAATACCGTAACCATCTTCCTGGGGCTGGCGGTGGGATCCACCATGGACGCTCACAGCTTCCTCACCCTGGATACCATCAAGATCATTCTTCTGGGGCTGGTAGCCTTCATCTTCAGCACCGCCGGGGGCGTTCTTTTCGGGCAGCTCATGAAGGTTCTTTCGGGGGGCAAGATCAATCCCATGATCGGTTCCGCGGGAGTTTCCGCAGTTCCCATGGCGGCCCGGGTGGTGCAGCGCATGTGCCAGAGGGAATTTCCCAGCAACTTCCTTCTTATGCATGCCATGGGGCCCAACGTGGCAGGGGTTATCGGCACCGCCGTGGCGGCGGGAACCATGCTCACCCTTCTTACGCACTAGGCAGTTTCTTGCATAAACTATCTTCTTTAGTTTAAAAAACAAATTGTTACGCATTGGAGGCGGCCCAAGGGCCGCCTCCAATGCGTATGAAATGGGAATTCTGGAAAATTCCTCTGATATTCTATAAAGCTCCATGCGAAAATGCTTCTTTTTTCGCAATATTTATGCATAAAAAGAATAGTGCTTTTTTTTTCTCCAAGATGCACAAAAAAGATATGCCTATGGTATAATGAGGCTAAAAGTTCTGACGATCACAAGAGGTGGTATGGTCGGAAAGCGTCTTTTTAAGGCTTCCTTGCGGGGAGGTCTTGCGTAAGGGGAACTCTTTTTGCAATAGTGTGAAAAGAGAAAGATAAAAGCTGCAACCATGGCATATGGGCTTTTACGGATGAAGGAGGAGTTTTTTCGTGAGCAAGTACGTGGACAGAATGATCGAGCAGTTGAACAAAACCTATCCTTGGGAGAAAGAATTCCTTCAGGCGAGCATCGAGGTGCTGGAATCCCTCCGCCCCGTCATGGAGAAGGATTCTCGCTACGAAGATGCGGCGATTCTGGAAAGAATCGTTGTGCCTGAAAGGGCTGTGAGCTTCCGGGTGCCTTGGATGGACGACAAGGGCAAGTATCACGTGAATCACGGTTTCCGGGTACAGTTCAACAGCGCTCTCGGCCCCTACAAGGGCGGCCTTCGGTTCCACCCTTCGGTCAACCTCAGCATCCTGAAATTCCTCGGCTTCGAGCAGATTTTCAAAAACAGCCTTACGGGACTTCCCATGGGAGGCGGTAAGGGCGGCAGCGATTTCGATCCCCGGGGCAAGTCCGACGCCGAAGTTATGCGGTTCTGCCAGAGCTTCATGAGCGAGCTGTGGCGCCACATCGGTCAGGATACCGACGTTCCCGCCGGAGATATCGGCGTGGGCGGCAGAGAGATCGGTTTCCTCATGGGGCAGTACAAGAAGCTTGCCAACATTCATCAGGGTGGCGTGCTCACCGGTAAGGGCCAGGGCTGGGGCGGCAGCAAGATGCGTCCCGAGGCCACCGGTTTCGGCGTGGTATACTTCGCCAAGGAAATGCTCGCTACCAAGGGGCAGAGCCTCGATGGCAAGAAGGTCGCCCTGAGCGGCTTCGGTAACGTTGCCTGGGGAGCCGCCCAGAAGGCTACCCAGCTTGGAGCCACGGTGGTTACCCTTTCCGGTCCCGACGGTTTCGTTTACGATCCTAAGGGTATCGGCACCGAGGAGAAGTGGAACTACATGCTCGAGATGCGGGCCAGCGGCCGGGACAAGGCTCAGGACTACGCAGACAAGTTCGGCGCGGAGTTCCATGCGGGCAAACGTCCCTGGTGCACTCCCGTGGATGTGGCGATTCCCTGCGCTACCCAGAACGAACTCGGTATCGAGGATGCCAAGGAACTGAAAAAGAACGGAGTTATCGCCGTGGTGGAGGCTTCCAACATGTCCACCACCCCCGATGCCATGGAATTCATTCTTGAGAGCGGCACTCTCTTCTCCCCCGGCAAGGCTTCCAATGCGGGCGGCGTGGCTACTTCGGGTCTCGAAATGTCCCAGAACAGCATGCGTTTCGGCTGGGATAGCGACGAGGTAGATCAGCGGCTCCATCGTATCATGGTGAACATCCACACCAGCTGCAAAGAGGCGGCGGAGCAGTTCGGCACTCCCGGCAACTACGTGAACGGTGCCAACATCGCGGGCTTCCTCCGGGTAGCCAATGCCATGCTCGATCAGGGAGTTTGCTAGGGCTTGCACTCTCCTTAAGGAAAGGCATAAAAAAAGATCCCCTGAAGGGGATCTTTTTTTATGCCTTTCCTGTGGAAAACCGGGTTTCCCGTGTTTTGAATTATAACGCAAGAGTTGTTCCGGCACTTTCAATTGGGGTATACTGAAAAAAGTTTGCGCAAACCACGCCGAGGGAGAGTGATGTAAATGACCGTGCGAAGCCGATTGGGCATTCTTACGTTCGGAGTGCTTCTGGCGATGGCGGTGATGGGAGGACTCGCCTTTTGGGGAGCCCGAAGAATTCTGGTGGAGGAGCTGATTCAATCCGGAAACGAGGCGGCCCATTTCAGTCAACTTTCCATAGAGAACTGGCTGAAGAGCCGGAAACAGCTCGTTTTCAACACTGCGGGCAACGTGGCCTATCTCTGGGAGGATTACGGCGCCACCGAGGGAATTCTTATGGGGTATATGGAAGAGATAACCCGTAAAAATGTGGGGGAGGGCTATCTCGATATTTACGTGGGATTTCCCAACGGGCGTTTCGCGGACGGAGCCGGTTGGATTCCTCCTTCGAGTTTCGATCCTACCAGTCGCTCCTGGTACAAGGAGGCGATAGAAAAGAAGGATGTCGTCTTTACAAGCCCCTTCGTGGATGCCAATACGGGAAAGCTTATCGTTTCCGTGGCATGTCCCGCCTACGATTCCGAGGGAGATTTGGTGGGTGTGGTGGGGGCGGATCTCGATTTGGAAACCATCCAGAATCAGGTGCTCGAACAGCGGGTTCGCGGCAACGGTCAGGGCTATCTGGTGGACGTTTCAGGGTTTTGCATGGTACATCCGGATACGGAAAAGATTATGCGGCTCAATCTTCAGAAGGAGCATGCTTCAGAGGGGATTCGTTCTTTAGGAAACGCCGTTTTCGCCTCTTTCGAGGGAGGATATGCCTCCTTCGCCGAAGGGAAGGAAACCCATCTCGCCTTTTATCGCCCCCTCTTTACGGGGTGGCGTTTGATTCTTACGGTTTCGGAATCCCAGCTTCTTCGGCCTCTCCGAGCCATGGGAATTCGTCTTTTCCTCGTGGGATTTCTTCTCATGACAGGGCTTTTCGTCTTCGTCTTTTTCATCAATCGCGGAGTGCTCCGCCCTCTGGAAGCTTTGCTCGGAGTGGCTCTTCAGGCGGGAGAGGGGGACCTTACGATTCGGGCAAATACCTCGAAAAAAGATGAAATCGCCCAGGTTTCCAATGCCATAGACAGCATGTTGGGAGGGCTTCGGGGTTTCTTCGTTCAACTGTGCAGCTATAGTTCGAAGCTGGATGAAGGTTCTTCCGCTTTGGGGAATACCGCAAGACGGGACGAAGAAATTGCGGAAATTCTCCGGAATCGGGCGGCTCGGCTTACCGAAGAATCCCGGGCGAGTTCCGAGGCCATCGAGAACGCCAATGCGGGAATGGAGGAGATTTCCGCAGGAATTCAGGAAAATGCCCGGGCCTCTCAGGAAGCGTCGGAAAAGGCGGAGGATCTTCGTAAGGAGGCTCTCGCCGCGGGGGAGGCCATTGCCTCTGCGGCGGAACGCATCGGCGAAATGGCTTCTTCTTTTGAAAATGTTTCGCTTTCCGTGGCAAATCTTCATGGTACCGCCGGAAAGATAGGGGATATCGTCAAAACCATTACGGGTATTGCGGATCAGACAAATCTTCTCGCCCTGAATGCCGCCATCGAGGCCGCCCGGGCGGGGGAAGCGGGACGGGGTTTCGCGGTAGTGGCCGAGGAGGTTCGTAAGCTTGCTGAGGAGAGTAATTCCGCCGCCGGAGAGATTGGAACCCTGGCTTCCGAAATCATCGCCAACACGGAAAAGGCAGTGAAGGTGGCGGAGGAGGGCAAGGGGTTTGCCCGACACGGCTCCGAGGAAAGTGAAAAAATGCAGAAAAATATCGCTTCCGTGCTCGGGGCGGTGGAGAACATAGCTGGGCAGGTTCAGAGCATTGCCTCCACTGCGGAGGAACAATCCGCAGGGGCCCAGGAAATGGCGGGTTCCATCGATCGTATCACCTCGGGGATCGGAAAAACCCGAAGCGAGGCGGAAGCTATCGAAGAGGATATCCGGGTTCTCGGAGAGGGCGTGAAGAAGCTCGGAGAACTCGTGGAGGTTTTGGAAAATCTCTCGGAGATTATGCGGCAGGAACTCGGAAAATACCACTTCCAAGAACAGTGTGCGGCGCTTAGGGAAAAGCTTTGATGCCGTTGATTTTCTAGGGTCTGTTTCTAAAAAAACTTGAAGCTTGTTTTTCAAAATGCTATGTTGCATCAACTATGCAAAGACACGCCATTGCAGATGAACACTGGGGAAGATTCGAACCTTTTCTTTGTCCGCCTAAACGGGAAAAACGCGGTAGGCCTGGCAAGGATGCACGAACCGTACTCAATGGCATACTCTGGATTCTAAAAACAGGTGCGCCATGGCGTGACATGCCAAAAACATTTGGGGCATGGCAAACAATCTACAAACACTTCAACAAGTGGGCAAAACTTTCCGTTTGGCAGGATATCCTTGCTTTTTTCATCCAGGACGCCGATTTTGAGTGGATTTGTATTGATGGTTCTTATATCAAGGCGCATCAACACTCTGCGGGCGCACGAAAAAAAGAAGGCGATCAGGCGATTGGACGCAGCCGGGGTGGGCTGACATCGAAAATCCATGTTGCCGTGGATGCTTTAGGAAACCCTGTCAAGATACTTCTTACAGGAGGAGAAACACACGATAGTGTGGTCGCCACGGAACTTCTTGAAAATATTGAAGCTGAGCATGTGATTGCAGATAAGGCTTATGACGTCAATGCAATTCTCGAAAAAATTGAAGGAAGAGGCTCTATCCCTGTAATACCACCAAAAAAGAATCGCTTAAAACAGCGTTTTTACGACAAGCACTTATACAAGGAACGTCACCTTGTGGAAAATTTCTTCTGCAAAATCAAAGAGTGCCGTAGAGTTGCGACACGATATGAAAAACTTGCTGTTACCTTTTCTTCAATGGTTCTTCTTGCGGCATGTCTGATATGGTTGAGATAATTTAGAAACAGGCCCTAGAGCGGTTTCGCCACTTGTGGAGCAGAGAGAACATATAAATGGAGGCTCCCATTAAAGATCTCGCGACACATTCTTTCTAAAACCGCTTTAAACGGAAGAAGGCCGGAAAGGGATTTTCCTTTCCGGCCTTCTTCCGTTTGGTTTATTCCGAGGGGAGAGGCTGTTCGTAATAGCTTCCCATGAGATTGTGCCAATCCACCTCTTCCGCAAGAAGATTCGGGCAGGTAGCGTCTGGATAGAACCAGTGTCTTCCGAGACCTACGAAAATCTGATACCACTCGTGGATGTCCGGATTGCCGATATTGCCGTTCAGGTCGATCCTCCGGAGTTCCCGGTAGATGAGGGCGGTCATCTGGTTCTCGTCGAGTACTGCCACGCTTTTCTCGAAAAACTCGATGAGGTAAAAGTAGGAGGGGCTTCCGAGTTGAAACATGATTTCCTGCCATTTGGGAGGTACCTTGGATGTTTTGGCGAGCATCACTTTCTTATTGAGCTTTCCCGAGCTTTTTTTGTTCATCACGAAGAGAAGGCTTTGGGGATCCACATGCCGGAGTTCGTCGAACTTTTCGATAAGCTGCTGGGCTATGGGTTTGTACTTGGGAGTGCAAACTTCGAAGGAAAATAAATCGTCCACGAGATGTTGCTCCTTTCTTGGGCTGTTATGGGACGGCAAAAATGACGAACGATACTTCTGCATACACGATATGAGAATTTCGAAAAGCCTCGGAGAAGGATCTTTGAAATTTTAATAAAAAACGGTCAGATGTTCTTTGTCCTTTTTGCTTGCCAGCAGGGCTTGAGAGACTCTTTGAAGCAGGGAATCCGGGGAGTCGCCCTCCTGTATCAGGGTGCCCCCGAAAGATATGGAGGGAAGAATGATCCGTCCGTTTATCCAAAGAGACGATCTTTGAGCTACGAGCTTGAAGCGGTTTCCTGCGGCGATCACGTCCACCTTGCTGCGGGAGGAGGGGAGAATGATGAGAAATTCTCCGCCTCCCCAGCGGGCGATGAAATCTCCGGTGTTCATAATCTTGGAGATGCTGGTGGCCACGATTTTTAAAAGCTGGTCTCCCTGATGAGGTCCGTAGGAGGTGTTTATTTCCTGAATGCCGTTGACCGCAATTTTGCCCACTCCGAAGGGCCAATTGGATTCCTGAAACGCCGCGAGCCGGGATCGAAGGTAAATCTCTCCGTACCGTCGGTTTCCGATGCCCGTTACCTGATCTTTAAGGGCCAAATCCCGATAGAGGTTCAGTTTCTCCGCCGCAGAACTTTGGGGACTGTCGTCGCTGAAGATTTCCGCCGCCCCCAGCACCTTTCCCTTCGTGTCCTTCAGGGGAAGAATGTGAATCCTCACGGGAAGCCGGTGTCCCGAACGATGTCGCAGAAAAAGACGGGTCTCCTGTTCTTCTCCTTTTGCGAGAACTTCGAGAAGGGGACAACCGGAAGAGCATAGCCTATTTCCCTTTGCATCCACATGGCTCAAAAGATTTTCCCCACAAGAAGTTCCTACCACGTCCTTTGCGGAAAAACCCGTAATGTTTTCGGCTCCCCGATTCCAGAAAAGAATTTTCTTGGACGGGTCCATTATATAGATTCCTTCCTGGATCGCGTCGAGGAGAACATGAAGGAGGGCGGGGCTTTGGAGGACGGAATTATCCATGGTTCCTTAAAATCCTTTCTCTTTTTGTAGGAGCGTATGCTCTGCCGGAATGTATGGTAGCACATCTTTTGTTTTTTGGAAAAACGCCTTCTTGACAATAAAAAAGTATTTTGGTATAAAAATACCTAAAATGGGAGGGGATAGAATGAATCATCTTCTTCGGCTTTCCGAAGCGGTATCTTTGGGTTTTCACGGCATGGCCCTGTTGGCTCGGGGAAGAGAGCGCATCTCCGTCAAGGATATGGCGGAAATCCTCGAGGTTTCCGAAGCGCATCTCGCCAAGGTTTTTCAGCAGCTCGTCAAAAAGGGACTCGTGATTTCCCATCGAGGCCCCGGAGGAGGTTTCGAGCTTGCCCGAAAACCCGAAGAGATACGTTTTCTGGAAATCTATGAGGCTCTGGAAGGTCCTTTGGAAGCCCGGGCATGTCTTTTAAATTGTGCGGAGTGTCCCTTCGGGACCTGTTTTCTCGGGGAACCCTTGAGAAGCATGGAGGTTCAGCTCGCTTCCTTTCTTCGGGAAACTACCTTGGATGTCATTGGAAAAAAGGAGAGAGAGTCATGAGCGTAAAAGCCCAGCGGAATATCATCGCCATCCATGAGGAGCTTTGTGACGGTTGCGGTCTTTGCGTAAATGCCTGTCACGAGGGGGCCATTCAGTTGGTGGACGGAAAGGCCCGGCTTGTGAGCGATATCTACTGTGACGGCCTCGGGGATTGTATAGGCGAGTGCCCCCGGGGAGCAATTACCATGGAAGAACGGGAGGCCCTCCCCTTCGATACCCGGGCGGTGGAGGAGAGAAAGTCCGCTTCGGGTTCTTCCCCCCCTCTTGCCTGTGGCTGTCCCGGCGCGCTTGCCCGGGATCTTCGGAAGTCCGATTATCCGGAATGCCGGGAAAACCGGGAGAGCCTTCTCGGTAACTGGCCCGTTCAAATATCTCTTGTTCCCGAAGGGGCTCCCTATCTTTTTCAGGCCCCTCTGGTGATCGGGGCGGACTGCACCGCCTTCGCCCATCCGGATTTTCAGGGGGCCTTTCTCGGGGATTCCGCAAGCGTGTGTCTTATCGGATGTCCCAAGCTGGACGATGCCGGAGCCTACGAGGCCAAGCTGCGGCAAATTTTTCAAGCTCACCGCACTCCCCTGGTTCGGGTGATCTACATGGAAGTTCCTTGCTGCGGAGGACTCGTGAGGCTTGTGCGGAACGCGGCCTCCGAAGTGTCTCACCATATGGATGTGGTGTTGACCAAAATCTCCGTAAGAGGAGAAATTCTGGAGGAGAAAACCTTTTGCTATCGCCAAGGGGAATGATTTCTCCTCTTGCGGAGGTTTTCGGTTTTCCCTCGGCTGAAAAGGGGCTTCGGAAAAATGTAAAAAGAACAATCTCAAAAGCGGGGCATGAAAGCCTCGCTTTTGCTATACTCTACATTTGAATCCTTTTAAAGAAAAAAGGTGATGCCGTGAAGGTTATTAGAATCTCCCGAGTGAGGGATACGGTGCGGTCTCTCGCGTTGGAGGCGTCTTTCGTGCTTCCCCAGGACATTGCCGCAGCTCTGGAGGGGGGAAGAGAAAGGGAAACCTCTCCTTTGGGGGTTGCGGTTTTTGACGATCTTCTGCGCAACCGTGATATTGCCCGGAGGGAGCGCATTCCCCTCTGTCAGGATTGCGGCATGGCGGTGCTCTTCGTGGATTTGGGAGAGGATGTGCGCTTCGAGGGAGGAAGCCTCGAAGAGGCTCTTCATGAGGGAATTCGGTCCGCCTATACCGAAGGCTATCTCCGGAAGTCCGTGGTAAGAGATCCTCTCTTCGACCGGAAGAATACCGGGGATAATACTCCCGCCATCATTCACTACCGGCGGGTTCCGGGAAGGAAGCTATCCATAACCGTGGCTCCCAAGGGCATGGGAAGCGAAAACATGAGCCGCATCTACATGCTGCGCCCTGCGGACGGTCCCGAGGGAGTCTTGGAGAAGGTGGTGGAAACCGTGGCTCTGGCGGGTCCCAATCCCTGTCCTCCTCTGGTGTTGGGAATCTGTGTGGGAGGAAACTTCGAAACCGCGCCTCTCGGGGCCAAACGGGCACTTCTGCGTCCTCTGGGAAAGCCCCATGAGGATCCCCGGTATGCGGACCTGGAGCGGCGTATCGTGGAAGATTGCAACAACCTCGGCATCGGCCCCGGCGGATACGGGGGAAACGTGACGGTTCTGGGAGCCGCCATAGAGGATCTGCCTACCCATATCGCGGGAATGCCTCTGGCGGTAAACGTCTGCTGTCACGTGCTGCGCCACGCTTCGGCGGTGCTCGAAGGGGAGGAATGACTTTCATGGAACGGAAAAATATTGCCTTTCCCTGTGCCCCCGAGGATCTCCGGGATCTTCGGGCGGGGGATATGGTTTCTCTCTCGGGGGTTATCTACACAGCCCGGGATGCGGCTCATAAAAGAATGGCGGAGTTGTTGCGGCGGGGAGAATCTCTGCCGGTGGATCTGAAGGGGCATGCCCTGTACTATGCGGGCCCAGCTCCGGCGAGGCCCGGCAGAATTATCGGCTCCATCGGCCCCACCACGAGCGGCAGAATGGACCCCTATACGCCGGCGCTTCTGGAACAGGGCGTGTTGGGGCTTATCGGCAAGGGGCGCCGATCTCCTGAAGTACGGCAGGCTCTGATGCGGCACGGGGCGGTCTATTTCGGCGCCACAGGAGGGGCTGCGGCTCTCTTGTGCGGCGCCATTCGCGGCGCTTCGGTGGTAGCCTTCGAAGATCTCGCCACCGAGGCCATCCGATGTCTGGAGGTGGAGGATTTCCCTCTGGTGGTACTGCTGGATTCCCATGGAGGGGATCTTTACGAGGAGGGGCCGAAAGTATACCGAAAATGACCTTTGCAAGAGGGAGTTTCGCTTTTTGAAGAAAAGATGGGCTTACGCCTTTTTTCGGGGAGCGAAATTTTTTTGAAGAAACTTTCGGAGAGAGGAGCGTGAAGCTTGTGGAAAATTGGTATGTGGCATTGGCGGTTCTGGTCGGGGGATATATCGGGTATATTTCTCCCATTCCCGCGGGAGGACTCGTGGGAGGGATCATCGGAGGGCTTCTGTTGAAGGGAGGTCTGGGGTTGGGGCTGAGCAAGGTTTCCCTTCTTTCCTTCATCTCCCAGATTCTGGTGGCTTTCGTCATCGTGTCCCGTTCGGATCTGAGTTCCCTCAAGGATCTTTACCGTCTCATTCCCGTGGCGGTATTCTATTCCCTCTGTCTTCTGGGAGTGAGCATCGGTTTTTCCGTACTTCTCGGTAAGTTCTTCTCCATCGATCCCGTGACGGCCCTTTTTTCCACTCCCCCCGGAGGACTTTCGGGATTGGGGCTTGCGGCTACGGAGGTGGGAGCCAACGCTCCCGTGGCGATGCTCTTTCACCTTACCCGGATCATTCTCGTCATGACCTTGGTGCCCATTATCGCCAAGTGGTGGGTGGGGCACTAAATGTCCCGGAGGGAGTTTTATCGTTCCCTTTTCATAACCTATCTTGTCCAATCCTATGTGGCGGTGTACTTTCTGCTTCCCCTCGCTCTCCGGCGAGGGGGGCTTTCTCTTTCTCTCATCGGTTGGCTGATCGGCCTCTTTTTCGCCGCCACCATGGGAGGGCGTCCCGCGGGAGGTCTTTCTCTGGAGCGCTGGGGAGTGCGGTTCACCCTTCTCTGGGGCTGCGGGGGGCTTGTCCTTTTCTCTCTTCCTCTTCTCGGTTCCCCCGGAGTTTTTTCGCTTCTGGGGCTTCGCATGGGCATGGGTTTCTGTTTCGGCGTGGCCATGGTGGCCCTTACGGCATACCAATCCATGGCCATTCCCGAAGAGGTGAGGGGAAGCGCCTTCGGATGGATTGCGGTGGCCTACGTACTCCCCCAGCTTACGGTACTGCCCTTGGGGGATTTTTTCCTCGCCTCCCGGGGAGAGCTTCTTTTCTACGGCCTTCCTCCTCTTCTCGGAATGCTTGCCTTTTGGGGATCCCTTGGAGTTTTCCCCGAAGTCTCTCCGGAACTGTCCGGAAAACCCCGGATTTCCTGGGGAACCTGGGGAGAGGTTTTCCGCACCCCCGGAATAGCTTTTCTTCTTCTTTCCCTCGGAGGTTTTGCCTTGGTAAACAGCATGGCCCTGCAATTTCTGGGGTCCATTCTCGGTCTTCGGGGGCTCGTACCCAGCGCCTTTCTGATGGCGAACGCCCTGGTTTCCCTGGGAATCCGCTTTCTCGGAAACCGGGTCTTCGACTTTCTCCCCCGAAAAGCCTTTGCGGCGGGTACCATTATTCTCATGGGAGGGGTTATGCTTTTCGTTCCGGGCATAACCTCAAATTTCGGACTTGTTGCGGGAGGGTGTATTTACGGCATCGGCATGGGCTTAGGATTTCCTTTGCAGCTCGCCCTCATGCCGGATGTGTTTCCCCGGGAGCTTCGTCCCAAGGGGGTGGCTCTGGGATCCTTCGTCATGGATTCGGGATGGGTGATCTCGGCCCTTCTCGGAGGCTATATGGGGGAACATCTGGGCTTGGCCTCTTCCCTTTATGCGATAGGCTTCCTGGGCATCCTCGGCGGAGCGGGAGGCATGATTCTCGGAAGAAGGGCTTTCGGAAAGAAATACTGGAGAGGAGAGCTTCGAAAAGTCTGAAAAGCGCCGATGCAGGGAGTATAATGGAGTCCTAAAGGAGGTGGGGGCCGTGAAAGAGCGGATCAAGAGTTTTTTCCGGGAACTCGGAGTATGGATTTACGGAATTTTTTTCGGTACCTTTCTCGATAAATCCACCGGAATCATCCGTAAAGAGGCTTTCGATATGAACGATAACGTGATGTTGCTTCTCTACGGGGACCTTCTCGGAATTCCCAATCCCGTTTCGTACTACAGCCTCGAACTTCTTCCCTATCTCGCGGAAGAACTCGAACCCTGGCAGCGCCGGATCCTGCATCGCAAATACATTACCGAAGAGAAGGCCTCTCAGTATGATTTCTGTTAATGAAAACTCCCTTTCTTGGGAGGGGGAGTTCGAAAAGCCCTTCCTTTTTTTCGGAGGCAAGGGGGGGACAGGAAAAACCTCCTGTGCCGCCGCAGTGGCCCTCGGCCTCGCACGGCGGGGGAAAAAGGTGCTGGTGGTTTCCACGGACCCCGCTCATTCCCTGGCGGATGCCTTCGGAAAACCCATCGGGGATACGGTGATTTCCCTGGAACCCAATCTGTGGGCCCTCGAGGTGAATCCGGAGAAAGAGGCCCGAGCCTACATGGAGGGCATCAAGGAAAAGCTCGTCAACGTGGTAAGTCCGGTCATCGTGGAGGATATTCAACGGCAGATCGAAATCGCCTACGCCTCGCCGGGAGCGGAAGAGGCGGCGGTGTTCGACAAGTTCGTGGAACTCATGGAAAACGTGGGGCAGGCATACGAGATGATGATTTTCGATACCGCCCCCACGGGGCATACTCTGCGCCTTCTCAGCCTTCCGGAGATGCTCGGGGCCTGGATCGATCACCTCGTGGAGAAGCGCAAGCAGGCTATGGAACTCATGAGCATGGCGGCTCGGTACGAAAAGCGGCTTCGGGAAAAGGTGGCGTCCGATCCCATCATCGAGGTGCTGCAGCGACGGCGGGATAAGTTTGCCTTTGCCCGGAATATCCTTACGGATCCTCAGCAGACCGTATTCTACTTCGTGCTGAATCCCGAAAAGCTTCCTCTCTACGAGACCAGCCGGGCCGTGGCGATTCTCGAAAAATACGGTATCCCCGTGGGAAGGGTGATCGTGAACCGGGTGGTTCCCGAGGGATGCGGAGAGTTCTGGGAGAGCCGCCGTAAGGTGCAGGCCCAATGGCTTCAAGAGATTGAGCGGCGTTTCGCCTCCCGGGGCACCATTCTTCTGCCCCTTCTCGATACGGATGTGCATGGCATGGACCAGCTGGAGTTCCTTGCGGAAAAACTGATGCCCGAAAAATAAAAAACTCTTTCCGGAGAGGGAAATTTCGGTTCCCTTTTCCCCCCTCCGGAAAGAGTGATTGTATCGGTCTTGTGTTTACGTTCTTTTCGTGGCTCTTTGGCTCTTGAAACGAGAAGACTCCGGAAAAAGTTTTCGGCTCTATGAGGGAACGATGAGAACCGGGCAGGAGGCGATGGTGAGCAGATGCTCCGCAGTGCTTCCCAGCAGAAGTTCCCAGAGTTCTCCGTGCTGGGAGATTCCCAGCACCAGAAGCGAAGGGTCATGCCGGGAGAGGGCTTTTTCCAGTTCCTCCTGGGGGTATCCGCTGAGAAGCTCCGTCTCCACCTCGGTAAAACTGTTGGAAATGGCGTTTGCCAAGGTTCCCAGAGCGTCGTTGGCGGCGGTTATCAGGGTGTCCGCATTCTGGATTTCTTCGAGGGATACCACGTGGCTCAGCAAAACCTTGGAAGGTGCGGTGCGCATCAGTTCCCGGTAGGCATGCATCATGGCATGCACCCGATCGGAGACGAGGTCCGTAGCCATAAGTACCTTCTCTCCCAGGGGTCTTTGGGGAAGATCTTCCTTTGCGGACTTTACGAGTACCTGGGGCAAGGCTACCTGGCGGATGAGATCCAGCACGTCGTCCTCGGGGTCCACCACCAGCACCGAAAGAGAGCACTTCTCTCCGTGGGCTATTTCGGCGATGGTCTCCGTTTCGTCTCCCGCGAGAGTGACGGTGCTGTGGGGCTGTTCGAGCTTTTCCAGTTCTTCTCCGAAAAGCTTCATCTGGCTTTCCGCCTCCTGCACCAGGGTGGGGGTATTGAGCCCCGCCACGGTGTTCACCACGTGCAGAACGATGATGTGTGAATCCTTTTTGGCCACGTTCCGGACGGTCCAGGCAAGTCCTTTCTGGGAGAGCGGCGAAAGATCCGTAGGATAAAGTATTTTGCGTAACATGGAAATCCCTCCTTTGTTTAAAGATATACCGTAAAGTATCATTCTTGTGTTAAAAAGGTCAAGGGGGGCATGCTTTTTGGAGGAGCGGAAGTGAAGAACCCAAAATATTGGTGGTTTATACGGTTTTTTCAAAAAATTGTTCTTTTTCTTCCCCATTCCTGGGGGATTATGCTGGGAGGCTGGGCGGGCTTTCTGCTCTGGGGGGCGGATAAATCCCATGTGGATGCGGCGGAAGCTCGGTGCGTGCGCGTCCTGGGCGTGGGGGTTACCCGAGCCCGGCACATCGTTCGGCGATCCTACATGAACCTCGGACGGGGGGCGGCGGAGTTTTTGCGCTTTCCCGTGGTGGGGAAAAACCTTTTTCGGTACGTTCGCGTGCATGGCGAGGCGAACCTTGCGGCGGCCTATGCGGAGGGGCGGGGAGTCATTCTTCTTACCGCCCACTTCGGCAATTGGGAACTTGCGGCGGCCCGTATCGCCAGCATGGGATATCCTATGAACGCCATCGGCGCCGATCAGCGATATTCCGTAATTACGGATCTTATCTCATCTCTCCGGAGAGAGGGAGGCGTGCAGACCCTGGGAAAGGGATTCGATCTCCGGCGCTCTCTGGAGTGCCTCAAAAGAGGCGAACTGCTGGGAGTGCTTCTGGATCAGGATCCCCGGGATCAGGGTATGGTGGTTCCCTTTTTGGGGGTTCCCGCGAGCACTCCCGTCGGACCGGTGAAGATGGTCCACAAGCGCCAGGCCCGGGTGGTACCTCTTTTCATTCTTCGGCACAAGAACGGAGTGCATCACGACCTTTATCTTCTTCCCGCTCTGGAGGGAGAAGAAGGCAAGCCCTTCGGAGAGGACCTCCTGCGTTCCCTGGAACAGTGCAATCAGGTGCTGAGCGACTGGATAGAAAAGTATCCGGATCATTGGATGTGGCTCTATCCTCGATGGGCCTCCACCGAGGAGAAGGAGATATGAAGCGAACCTACCTTCTCGGCATCGATCCGGGGCGGGAAAAATTCGGCTGGGCCTTCGGCACCCCCGAAAAGGGGCTTCTCTGCAGCGGCCTGGGAGAGACAGCGTCTTTCCGTCTCTGGGTTGGAGAGGTCCTCAAAAAAAAGGACTTCGCTCTTCTTCGAAAGGCCCTCCGGGAAGGGACTCCGGAGAACCTCGTCTTTTCCGGAGATTTCCGGATCGTCCTTGGTTCCGGCACGGGAAGCTCGATTTTTGGAAAAATCCTGGAAGAAGCTGCGTGCCCCTTTTCCTGGGGAGAAGAGGCCTACTCCACTCTGGAAGCCCGAAAAGTGTACTGGAAGCTTCATCCTCCCCGGGGAATACGTCGCCTGCTGCCGAAAAGCCTGCTTCTTCCTCCTAGGCCCCTGGATGACCTAGCGGCATGGTGCATTCTGCAAAGGGCCCTCTTTTTTTGAAAGTTCGTTTCCAGAGAGTTCCTGGCATGATATGATGAGTAGCAAGAGAGGTATCGAGTCGTGAGAGAAAGGAGGAATATGGGGAAATGACACCGGAATTACTCAGCAAATTTCTTAATGCCAACGGGGCATCCCTTATCTCCGTAAGCCAAAGCCTTGGAGTTGACATTAAAATACAAAAATCCCGTATCGTGAAGGGGGTAGACGCCCCGGGAAGCTGCGTGGCGGCCCTTGTGGGAATCGTGGGAGGAGGAATGCACGGAACCTCCTGTCTCATGGCGGATAAGGAGAGCTTTTCCGCCTACGTTACCGCCATGGGGGGAGGCATGATCGTCCCCAATCTGGAAGATTCGGTAGCCCTCAGCGTAGTGGGGGAGCTGGCGAACATGGTGAACGGCCAGACCCTGATCAAAATGAACGTGGACGGCGTGGACCTTACGCCTCCTCAGCTCATTACGGGGGAAAATATCCGGGCGGTACCCATGGAGCGGAAAAATACGAAGACCATGACCATTCCCTTTGCCCTCGACGGAGGCGGTGTGGTGTACCTCGTGATTTCCGCGGAAGTGTAGCACCGGATTTCCGCCATGGCCCAGGAATATCAACAGGGGGAAGACTCCCTCAGCGCCCTTTTTTCCTACATTTTCGGATTGAAAGAAGGGGATCTCGCCCTTCTTCTCGACAAGTACGATCATGAGGAAGGAGAGGAAGAGCCCGCTTCTCTCTATGCCTTTCTCTCGAAACACGGAAAGGCATACATGGTTTTGTGGTGCGTGCTGGCGGTGGTGGAGGATATCAGCCTCGTGGCCGCGGCGGTGCTGGGGCCGGATAAAACCGTGGTATGGCATAATGTGGGGCTCTGCTTTTGCCGAAGAGAGAATGCGGCGCTCAAAACCTGGCAGCGGATTCTTGAAATGGCGGCGGGGGAGTTCTCCGAAGCTCCTCCCAATATAAGCGAAAGCGATTATTGGTCTGCAAACCATTTGGCCCGGCAATGCCGGGATTCCTGGCAAGGGGCCATTCCTCACCTCTTTGCGGAGGCGGAGTCCTTTTACGGCAGAAGTTTAAAAGAAAGAACATCCCTTCTGGAGGATGCGCATCTTACCTCCCAGATTGGAGAATGGCTGGGCAAGTGGCTTCGGGAGATGATCGGCAAAAACCTTCCGATCCGGGCCTTTCGGATGGCTCGGGTTTCTCTGCCCGAGCTGCGGGAGCTGGCCCTGCAGCTGTATCCTCTGCAAAGCGCCTTGGACGTTTACGTGCGGAGATCGTTGTATCCGGAATTGGCAAAAGAAAAGGGGCTTTCGGGGAAAAAAGAGGGGGCGGATTCCGGAGAAAACAAGGATGAGGCGATTTTGCTCTTTCCCCGGGAGGAAGTTCTTTCGAAAGAACTCGTGGTGGATCCCGTGGAGGGGGTCCCTTTGGCGGATCTCCGTCCGGGAGATCTGGTGGCCCTTAAAAGTTCCGGAGGCGAAAATTTTGCAGCCGGAGAGGTTTTCGTGGTACGGCAACTTCGGAACGGAGAGTACGAAATTCACGGAAAAAACCGGAAGGACGACACTTTTTTTCGCTATCTCGCTTCGGGGGATGTGAAGGTCCGGGTTTACCCGAATTCGGAAGAAGCTCCGGTTTCCCCCTGGTGGAAGGAAAACAAAAAGCTTCTTCTTCTTTTTCTTTCCGCGGTGCTGCTCTTTGTATTTCTTCTTCTTCAGGGTTTGCCAAAATAGAGATTGCAGTAAGTATTTTATGCGAGAAGGCACAATGTTCGGGGTCCCCGGGAGAAAAAGCGGAATCCTCTCTCGGGAACCCCCGTTTTTTATCTAATCCATAAGGCGTCCTCCGTTGATATCCAGTACCTCTCCGTTGATATAATCGTGTTCCAGGAGAAAGAGAATGCCCCGAGCGATCTCCTCGGGAGTGGCGATCCTTCCGTTGGGGGAAAGCTCCGCAAGGCGTTTTCGGTTTTCTTCGGAAAGCATGGGAGTATCCACGGGGCCCGGAGCCACCGCATTCACCCTTATGGAAAGAGGCTGCAGTTCCCGGGCGAGGTGGAAGGTGAATCCGAGAAGCCCCGCCTTGCTCGCCGCATAATGCACGCCCATGGTACCCCCGTTTTTCCCCGCCAAACTGCTTACGTTCACGATGGCGGCTCCCGGGCGCCCGGTCATGTAGGGAAGAATGCACTTGGTTACCAGGTAGGGGGCGGTGAGGTTCGTGCGAAGCACTCGCTGCCAGTCTTCCACTTCGATATCGAGAATAAGGGTATGATCTCCCAGAATTCCCGCATTGTTCACCAGATAATCATAGCCTCCGAAAAGGGATGCTCCGGAAACCACCGCCGTCGCGATCTCCTCGTAATTTCCGAGATCCGCACGAAAGCCCTTCACGAGAATGTCCTTTTCCGAAAGCTCTTCTTCCAACCGTTTCGCTTTCTTTTCGTTGGAACGATAGATAAAGCCTACATTTTTCCGCTGCGCTGCGAGGGCCCGAACCAGGGCCTCTCCGATTCCTCCGGTTCCTCCTGTAATGAAGGCGGTTTTTGTGCTCATGCGGCAATCCTCCTTGGGGGTAAATTTCGGATATCCGGAAAAAAGCATAGCTTCGAAAAGATGGAATGGCAATGAGAGAAGGCGCTTGGGAGAAGAAAAATGACAAAAGGAGAAAAAAACAGTATATTCAAGAACGTTTCCTCGCGAAGAAAAGCATGGTTGCTTAAGGAGGATCTTTCCGTAATGAAGAAATGCGTTTTTTTCATAGTGTTCGCTGCAGTGTTTTTCCTGGGGTTTTCCCCTTCCGCAAAGGCTGTGGAGGGCGTGGTGCTCGCCCTTTCCGGAGGGGGTACCAAGGGATATGCCCATATCGGGGTTTTCGAAGTTCTCGAAAGAGAGAATATTCCCGTGCATGCGGTGGTGGGTACCAGTATGGGGGCCATCATGGGCGGGCTTTACGCTGCGGGATATTCTCCGGAGGAGCTTGCCCATATCATGACGGAGGAAATCAATCTCGCCGCCTTGATGGGAGATCAGAGATCCTCTCTTCCCCGGGGAAGAAAGGATCGAACCGGAGAGGTTATCTATACCCTTCAATTCGATAAACAGGGAAACCCCGTGGGGCCCCTCGGGTTGATTTCGGGAAGAGAACTCTACAACGCTCTTGCCCGTTACGCCTCCCGGGCGAGTACCGCGAATTTCGAGGAACTTCCCATTCCCTATGCGGCGGTCGCTACGGATCTCGTTTCGGGGGAACTCGTGGTTATCCGGGAAGGCAATCTGGCGGATGCCATGAGAGCCTCCATGTCCCTGCCGGGCATTTTCGAACCCTGGAAGCTGCAGGGGCGGCTTCTGGTGGATGGGGGCCTTGTGGCGAATATTCCCGTGCGGGTAGCCAAGGAGCTTTATCCGGGATATCCCGTGGTGGCGGTGATGGTGAGCAGCGGTCTTAAAGGACGGGATGGCATCCGGAGCCCCGTGGACGTACTGGGGCAGATGACCACCATCCTCACCCGGCAGAACATGGAAGTGGATCTCCAGGAAGCGGACCTCATCCTGCGTCCCGAAGTGGGGGATCTCGCCCTTCTCGGCACGGGAAACGAAAAGGGAATCATTCAGGCCGGGGCCCTTGCGGCGGAAAACGCTTTGGGGAAGCTGAAAATGCTTGCCCAGACGACAACCCCGAACCCTTCCAGAAACAGAACCGTTTCCTCGGTACCCCCTTTGGTTTCCGAGGTCCGTTTGGAAGGCTTTCCGGAAATTACCGAAAAGTTTCTTTCCCACGAGCTGGCTCGATGGAAGGGAAAACCCCTGGATACCAAGGATATCCTCGATACCTGCGACCTCATCGAGGCCCGGGACGATCTCGGTGTGGTAGGATATCGACTGGAACCCCGTTCGGAGGGAGCCGTGGATGTGGTGGTGGAGTCTTTGGCGCTGCCTCCCTACGAACTTCTTTTTACCGGGTACACCTCGAATATCAGCGAACATCGCTGGATCGGATTTACGGGACTTCGGCGCAGCCTTTTTGCGGAGGGGGATACTCTCGAAGCGGAATTCCTTTTGGGAAAAGACTGGAGCCTGGAAGCCCGTTACTTCTCCCCCGCCTTTGCCTACGAACGCAACGAGTTGATGTTACAGGCCCGAAAGTGGTATGTGGATCCCCAAAATGCAGGCTCCATGGAATGGGAACGTTATGCCCTGGGATTTTACGGCAGCAAATGGCACAAAGGCCTGCAGGTACGTTACGGTCTTGTGGGGGAGGACCTTTCCGGCATAGGGGGCGATTTGGAATCCTTCTGGTGGGGGCCCTACGTCTCCCTGCTGTGCGATAGGCTCGACGATTCCCACGATCCGAGTCAGGGCTTTCTGGGATCCGCCCGGGCCTGGTGGGCGAATGCGGAACAGATTCTGTGGGATCTCAAGGGTGCCTGGTACGTGCCCCTGGAAGGAGGTATCCGCTGTTCCCTTAAAATCGGCGCTGTGGGAGGCGATGCGGATCTTCCTCCCCACGCGGCGTGGTTGGGGGGGAACGATACGCTCCTGCACCTTGCGAATACTCCCTTTATGGGGGACAATCTTCTTTGGGGGCGTTTCGCTCTTCAGAGGCCTCTCTTGAAAAGCGGCCTGGTTCCCGTATACGGAGAACTCTTCTTTACCCAGGGATATCTTTTCGACAGCTCTTGGACCAAAGAGGAAGAGGCTTGGGAAACCGGATTGGCCGCCTTCGTGCCGGGGCGTTTCATGGGAGGAAGGGTCTTCGTGGTGTACGACGATGAGGGGGAAGTTACCTTTGGCTTCGAAGTGGGAGGTCCCTTTCAGGGATTTTCTCACATTCCCGAATAAAAGCTGATGGGTTCCGGTTCCGGTTTTTTCGGAAATTTTCGAAACCTTCCCGAAACGGAGAAGGACCGGGTTTTTCTATTTTGTTTTTGCTGGAGGGATTTGGATGGCTCGAAACATAACGCCCAAGGAAAAGGATTATTCTCAATGGTATCAGGATATCATCAAGGTGGCGGAGCTGGCGGACAACGCCCCCGTCCGGGGATGTATGGTGATGCGCCCCACCGGATACGCTCTATGGGAAAACATTCAGCAGCACTTTGATCGGCGCTTCAAGGATACGGGACATGTGAACGCCTATTTCCCTCTGCTCATTCCGAACTCCTTTCTCGAAAAGGAGGCTCAGCACGTGGAGGGGTTCGCTCCGGAATGTGCCGTGGTAACCCATGCGGGGGGGGAACAGCTCGAAGAGCCTCTCGTGGTGCGTCCCACTTCGGAAACCGTTATCGGCCACATGTACAGCAAATGGGTGCAATCCTGGCGGGATCTTCCGCTGCTCATCAACCAGTGGGCCAACGTCATGCGCTGGGAGAAACGCCCCCGTCTCTTCCTGAGAACTTCGGAGTTCCTGTGGCAGGAGGGGCATACGGCCCATGCCACGGCGGAGGAGGCCATGGAGGAGACTCTGCTCATGCTGGAAGTCTATCGGGAGGTCATGGAGGATAAGCTGGCCCTTCCGGTGCTTCCCGGAGAAAAATCCGAGGGGGAACGGTTTCCCGGAGCCGATAGAACCTTCACCTGTGAAGCCATGATGAGCGACACCAAGGCCCTTCAGGCCGGTACGAGCCACTTTTTGGGGCAGAATTTCGCCAAGGCCTTCGATATCACCTTCCAAAGCCAGGAGGGATCTCTCGAATATGCCTGGACCACGAGCTGGGGTGTCTCCACTCGTCTCATCGGGGCTCTGGTGATGACCCATTCCGATAACGACGGACTCATTCTTCCTCCCCGGGTGGCTCCGGTACAGGCGGTGATTCTTCCCATCTGTACGGATGAAAAACGTCGGGACGAGGAAATGCTTCCTCTCGCTAAGCACGTGGCGGAAAGTCTGAACAAGGTTTTGGGGCCCCGGGCGGTGATGGTGGATACACAATTCCATATGCGGCCGGGAGATCGGTTCTTCTCCCATCTCCAGAAGGGAGTGCCTCTTCGGCTGGAGCTGGGGGATCGGGAGCTGGAAGAAAAAACCTTCCGCTTCGTCCGGCGGGATAGCGGAGAAAAGGGCTTTCTCTCCCTGGATAGTGTGGGGGCGGAAGTGCCCAGAATGCTCGACGACATTCAGCGCCAGCTCTATACCCGAGCCTTGGATTTCCGGAAAAACCACACCCTTCGGGCTTCCTCCTTCGAAGAGATGAAAGCTCTTCTGGCGGAGCGGGGAGGTTTCGTGGAGGCCTTTTTCGCAGGCACTCCGGAGGACGAAAAGACCATCAAGGAGGTCACCGGAGGAGCCACGGTGCGTTGCTTCCCCCTGGCAAACCGGGAAGAACGGGGGACCTGCGTTTTTACGGGCAAGGAAAAGGCCTCTCTGGCAATCTTCGCGAAATCCTATTAGAGCCATACGAAGAGCATAAGAAAAAGCAGGAGCTGGGCGGCGGCTCCTGCTTTTTCTGTTGTAACTGTAAGTAGAGATAGGAGAGATCCTCCTCCGATCTCTAGTCCTCGATCACCGTGGTGAGATCCCGTTTGTGCTCTTCCTCCTGAATCAGAATGTCCTCGAGAACCCGGCGAAGCCCGTACTCCTTAAGCTCCTGGGCCTGACCGATTCGTTCCTTGTAACGGCTAATGGCGAGATTTTCTCCGGCGAGATCCTGCTTGAGCATCTCCAGGGTGTCCGTGGAAACCTCTCGTTTTTCCACGTCTATGCTGGGCACGCCCCCGAGAAAATCGATCTGCTCCGCCACCATAACCGCGTGTTGCATTTCCTCCTGGGAGTGAACGATCAGTTCTTTCTGGATGGATTCATACTTAGCCCCCGTCATGACCGCCGCATGCTGCACGTACTGAATTGCCGCAGCGTACTCCCACTCCAGATCCTTGTTCAAATCGTCAATCAGTTTTTTCATCGCTTCGTTCATAGGGCACTCACTCCTTTCGCAAAAAAAACGTCCTCTTTCCACATGTCGCTTTTCCCACGCTATACCGCCCAAAAGTTATTGCCCGAGAGTTTCGTAAAGTTCGAACATCTGACGAAGACTGCGCAGTTCCTCCGGAGAGAGGGTCCATCCGAGAAGCTGGGTTTCTCCCGGAAGGATAAAGGCAAAACTTCCTTTGGCACTTTTGGAAAAACGCTCCAGAAGTTCCAGAGCCTTCGAGGAGGCCGGAAGGGGAAGATCGCACCATAGAAAGCCCTCGAAAAAATGAAGCCATTCCCTTTGCAGAGGAAGAGCGTATTGGGTATTTCCGAAGGAAAGAACGAGCTGGGATGCCGGAAGAAATTCCTTCCGAGGCAAAAGGCAGACCAGCCGAAGTTGCGGCGGCGTGCCGTCGTCTTTTTTGCCGAGGTAGAAATACATATGGGCTCCCCCCCGGGAATCCCGTTTTTCCGCTATGCCGGGAAAATACCAGAAGGTTCCTCTGCTGACATCGTAACTCATTCGGGTGTTTGCTTTCCGGAGAAGTTTTTCTTGAGCCTTCTCGGCACTCTTCGTATAGCGCTCGATTTTTTCCCAGTACAGATCCTTTCCGGGATCGAGAAGTGCCAATTCCCGATAACCCCGGAGATTGCCCAGATAGTCCGATGCGGGAAGGGGCTTTACCCTTTCGAGAATAGCCTGGGTTTTCGTCTTCCGCCGTTCCTCGAAGGCGGTATTGCAAAGGGGTTGCAGGGGATCCCCGGAAACGAGAAGAAACTCCGGAAGCTCCTCGCAAAGGGAGCAGGCTTTATCGATATCCTTGGCTTTCAGAGCGCCTTGAATTTCCTTCAAAGCCCTCTGGAGAATTTCTTCTTCCAGGCTTCGGGCGTTCACCCGATAGCCCCGGTTTTCTTCATCCAGAACGAGAAGCTGCCGGTATATATCGAGGCGTTTTGTAAGAGCCTTCGGAGGAACTCCGGCGAGGCTTTTTTCCAGAAGGGCCTTTCGGTTCTTCAATTCCCGCTCCCGGGCGCTCTCGCAAAGGAGAAAAATCTCCCGCTCCAGGGAGTCTCCGGAGGAAAAATCTCCCGAGAGACCGGGAAGAATCGTCTCGCAAAGAGCGCAGGCATGGTGGATATTGTCTTCGCTCAGGGCTTGGAAAAGCTCTCGGTACTGTCTTTCCAGAGGAGAGATTCCCGAGGCCTCCTGTTGAAGGATTCCCTGTTCCGGAGCGGCATTTTTCGGATCTTCCCGTACGGGAGAAGTGCGCTTCCCCAAATAGATAATACCTCCGAAAACGCACAAAACCGCAAGGGCCCCTGCCAGAATGCGTACAACACGCTGTTGCGATCTTTCTTCATGAGTAGTCATGCATAAACACCTCTCGACGACAACAAAAATCTTTTTTATGACATTTCAAAAAATACGAAACCAAGGGAAGCGCCGCCCCGAATATCGTTAAAGCTCCGAAAGGAGGGTTTCCCTGAGCGTTATGGTTTCTTCCTCCTCCAGCGTAGAGCTTCTATAGTAGAGAGTAAGCTGAGAGCGGAGATCCTCTCCCTCGAGAGTGAGGGCGATAAGGGTGTTTCCCGTATCCCATAGGGTGTGGTAACGGAGGTCTTCCAGAGCCACCGCCATGCCGAAGGATTGAGGATTCGCCACATAGGGGCTTTCGGGATTGTTCCAAAGAATTTCCTTTTCCAAAGAAGCACCGTATTTTTCTTCCAGGAGAACCTGGAGGTGGCGGTAGTTTTCTACATCCTCGTTCAGACGGAATGGCTCGGAGTGGAAGGTGCAGAAAATGCTGGAAAGGCGATTTTCCGAAAAAACATAAAGAATGGAACATGGTATTTCCGCAATGGACGTGGAGGGAACGGTAATTTCCAAAAGACCTCCGCGAAGGGTCTCTTCATAGGAAAGGATGTTCTCTCTCCGCAGAACCTCTTCCGGCGACATGCCCCATCGGACCTGACGGACATCCATCGCAACCGGTTGCACCATGAGGCCCTCTTCCGCGAAAGGTGTAACGTCGAAAGAAGAGTAATCCAGAATATCCCCCCTTTCGGCGAAAGAAGCCTCTCCCCACCCGAAAGAAATAAGCAGCGTCATCGCCGCAAGAATACGCCAGCCTTTGCAAACCTTCATTATCCCTATCACCTCTACGTCGAAAATAAAAAACGGAATCCTTCGCTTTCCTCGGACAGGAAAAAAACGAAGCTGCAACCAGGAAATCCTGGAAGTTTAGTATATCATGCTTTAGTAAAGAAAGGTCCTGTGGGATTCTTTCGAGAAAAAGGAAGCCCCTCTTTCTACCGAAAGAAAATAAAGGGAAAAAGAGCCCCTTCCAGCCTCTTGGCGAAAATCTTGGGAAAGGGGTTCTTCCTGGGGGAAAAAGCTTTTTCCCGGTTCTTGCAAGACTCTTTTACCCCTTGAAAGGAACCCCCGAAAAGAGAAAAACAAAAATCCCGAAAAAAAAGGGTAAGAAGGGTTGACGGGGGAGTGGATAGGTGATATTATCCCCCCTGCGCCCGACGAAGAGCCGGTAACAAACAGGTAACAGGGCTCGGAAGAAGAAGTCGGAACGCAGTATCGAGGACCTTGACAAAGCGAATATGTGCGAAAAGAATTTCGGCTGAAAAGTCGGAATTTCGGGCGAGCGAAAGAAAGCCAGTGATTTTCAAAAAAAGCAGTACTCAAAGAATCAGGCAGATTCGTCTGTAGGATATCTTTAGGGATAAAGAAGAATTCTATGGAGAGTTTGATCCTGGCTCAGGACGAACGCTGGCGGCGTGCTTAACACATGCAAGTCGAACGGAAGATATTTGGAATGATCTGCTTGCGGAGAGTGAAGGATATCTTTAGTGGCGAACGGGTGAGTAACGCGTGAGGATCTATCCTTGGGTGGGGGACAACAGTTGGAAACGGCTGCTAATACCCCATAAGCCGGAAGGTAAAAGGAGTAATCCGCCGAAGGAGGAACTCGCGTCCTATCAGGTAGTTGGTGGGGTAAGGGCCTACCAAGCCGAAGACGGGTAGCCGGCCTGAGAGGGCGACCGGCCACACTGGAACTGAGACACGGTCCAGACTCCTACGGGAGGCAGCAGTGGGGAATATTGGGCAATGGGGGCAACCCTGACCCAGCGACGCCGCGTGAGGGATGAAATTTTTCGGAATGTAAACCTCTGTTGATGGGGAAGAAGGAAGTGACGGTACCCATCGAGGAAGCCCCGGCAAACTACGTGCCAGCAGCCGCGGTAATACGTAGGGGGCGAGCGTTGTCCGGAATTACTGGGCGTAAAGCGTACGCAGGCTGATAAGCAAGTCGGATGTTAAATAATGGGGCTCAACCCTGTTATGCGTTCGAAACTACTCATCTAGAGTGTCGGAGAGGGAAGTGGAATTCCCGGTGTAGCGGTGAAATGCGTAGATATCGGGAGGAACACCAGTGGCGAAGGCGGCTTCCTGGCCGGCAACTGACGCTCATGTACGAAAGCTGGGGGAGCGAACCGGATTAGATACCCGGGTAGTCCCAGCCGTAAACGATGAATGCTAGGTGTGGGTATCGTTGGGTATCCGTGCCGCAGTTAACGCGATAAGCATTCCGCCTGGGGAGTACGATCGCAAGATTGAAACTCAAAGGAATTGACGGGGGCCCGCACAAGCGGTGGAGCACGTGGTTTAATTCGATGCAAACCGAAGAACCTTACCTGGGTTTGACATGTACGTGGTACCGACCTGAAAGGGAAGGGACCCTCACTTCGGTGAGGGAGCGTATGCAGGTGCTGCATGGTTGTCGTCAGCTCGTGTCGTGAGATGTTGGGTTAAGTCCCGCAACGAGCGCAACCCCTACATATCAGTTACTAACGGTACGGCCGAGGACTCTGATTGGACTGCCGGCGACAAGCTGGAGGAAGGTGGGGATGACGTCAAATCATCATGGCCCTTATGCCCAGGGCTACACACGTGCTACAATGGCTGGCACAACGGGAAGCGACACCGCGAGGTGAAGCAGATCCTTCAAAGCCAGTCCCAGTTCGGATTGCAGTCTGCAACTCGACTGCATGAAGCTGGAATCGCTAGTAATCGTAGATCAGCCAAGCTGCGGTGAATGCGTTCCCGGGCCTTGTACACACCGCCCGTCACACCACCCGAGTTGGGTGCACCCGAAGCCGGTGGCTTAACCCGTAAGGGAAGGAACCGTCGAAGGTGTGCTTGGTAAGGGGGGTGAAGTCGTAACAAGGTAGCCGTACCGGAAGGTGCGGCTGGATCACCTCCTTTCTAAGGAGCCCTATGCAGGGGCGAACAAACTCCTACGGAGGCCTCTGCAACCAAAAGGGTTTAACATGAAACGTCACAGGCTCGCAAGCCCGCGCACATATTTGCTTTTCGAGGATAGATAACCCAGCACATTGACAACCGCAAACATATATGAAGCAGTAATGAGGTTAAGGTAATAAGGGCATACGGTGGATGCCTTGGAGCTAATGGCCGATGAAGGACGTGGTAAGCTGCGAAAAGCTGCGGGGAGGAGCAAACATCCCTTGATCCGCAGATCTCCGAATGGGGCAACCCTCCCGGTTGAAGACCGGGAATCCCGCAAGGGAGGGAACTCGGCGAAGTGAAACATCTCAGTAGCCGAAGGAAAAGAAATCGAAGAGATGCCCTGAGTAGTGGTGAGCGAAAGGGGCAGAGCCTAAACCAGATTCGTGTCAAGCTTGCAGGCCTTGCGGATCTGGGGTCGTGGGAACCTCGTACGGGAGCTGCAACTCTCGTAAGGAGTCAGAAACCTAGAACATAACCGAAGGGTGTTGGGAAAGCCCACCAGAGAAGGTGAAAGTCCTGTAGGTGAAATGTTGTAGGCTCCTTGAGGAGCTCCCAAGTAGGGCGGAGCACGTGGAATTCCGTCTGAATCCGGGTGGACCATCATCCAAGGCTAAATACCATTAGCTACCGATAGCGAAACAGTACCGAGAGGGAAAGGTGAAAAGCACCCCTGGCGGGGAGTGAAAAGACCTGAAACCGTATGCTTACAAGCAGTCGGAGGTTTGAGAGAGCTTGCTCTCGAAGACTGACGGCGTGCCTCTTGGAAAATGAGCCAGCGAGTTACTTTACGTGGCGAGGTTAAGGACTATAAGGTCCGGAGCCGGAGGGAAACCGAGTCCGAACAGGGCGATTAGTCTCGTGGAGTAGACCCGAAGCCGGACGATCTATCCATGGCCAGGTTGAAGGTCAGGTAAAACTGACTGGAGGACCGAACCAGGGTCTGTTGAAAAAGACTTGGATGAGCTGTGGATAGGAGTGAAAAGCTAATCGAGTTCGGTGATAGCTGGTTCTCCCCGAAATGCATTGAGGTGCAGCCTCGTGTTGGAAAGTTATGGGGGTAGAGCACTGGATGGGTGCGGGGGACTGGGGTCCTACCAATCTCAACCAAACTCCGAATACCATAACTGGATTCACGGGAGTGAGACTGCGAGCGAGAAGGTCCGTAGTCGAGAGGGAAACAGCCCAGACCGACAGCTAAGGTCCCAAAGAGTGTGCTAAGTGTGACAAGGATGTGGGGGTACCCAGACAGCCAGGAGGTTGGCTTAGAAGCAGCCACCCTTGAAAGAGTGCGTAACAGCTCACTGGTCGAGTGCTCCTGCGCCGAAAATGTGGGGGGCTAAGCACACCGCCGAAGCTTCGGATATATGCAAATATATGGTAGGGGAGCGTTCTGTACGGGGGGAAGCGGAACTGAGAAGGACCGTGGACTGTACAGAAGTGAGAATGCTGGCATAAGTAACGAAAAACATGTGAAAACCATGTTCGCCGGAAGCCCAAGGATTCCTGGGGAAGGGCAGTCCTCCCAGGGTTAGGCGGGACCTAAGGTGAGGCCGAAAGGCGTAACCGATGGACAGCAGGTAGACATTCCTGCCCCGCCCCGACAACGTTTGAACCGAAGTGGGAACGCAGAAAGCTAGGTGCGCCGGGTGATGGAAATCCCGGTACAAGGACGTAGGAGGAAGGAGTAGGCAAATCCGCTCTTTCATAACTCTGAGATCTGACGTGGAGGTTCTACGGAACCGAAGGCATTGACGCTCGGCTGCCAAGAAAAGCCACTAGGGAGGAGTTGGGGCGCCCGTACTGCAAACCGACACAGGTGGGCTGGCTGAGAAAGCTAAGGCGAACGGGGAAACCCTCTTTAAGGAACTCTGCAAGTTGACTCCGTAACTTCGGGAGAAGGAGTGCCACTTAGGTGAAGCGTAAAGCATGTGGAGCTGAAAGTGGTCGCAGAACCCAGGCCCAGGCAACTGTTTACTAAAAACACAGGTCTCTGCTCAAGCCGTAAGGCGAAGTATAGGGACTGACGCCTGCCCGGTGCTGGAAGGTTAAGGGGAAGTGTCAGGACGCAAGTTCGAAGCACGGAACTGAAGCCCCAGTAAACGGCGGCCGTAACTATAACGGTCCTAAGGTAGCGAAATTCCTTGTCGGGTAAGTTCCGACCTGCACGAAAGGCGTAATGATCTGGGCGCTGTCTCGAAGGGGGACCCGGTGAAATTGTGGTACCGGTAAAGACGCCGGTTACCTGTGGTGGGACGGAAAGACCCCGTGGAGCTTTACTGTAGCTTGATATTGGACTTCGGTATAGTATGTACAGGATAGGTGGGAGACTATGAACCCATGGCGTCAGTTGTGGGGGAGTCATCCTTGGGATACCACCCTTGCTGTACTGGGGTTCTAACAGCGACTTCTGAATCGGAGCGCTGGACAGTGTCAGGTAGGCAGTTTGACTGGGGCGGTCGCCTCCTAAAGAGTAACGGAGGCGCGCGAAGGTTGTCTCAGGGCGAATGGAAATCGCCTGAAGAGCGCAAGGGTATAAGACAGCCTAACTGCGAGATAGACATATCGAGCAGGTGCGAAAGCAGGTCCTAGTGATCCGGCGGTGCTGTGTGGAAAGGCCGTCGCTCATCGGATAAAAGCTACCCCGGGGATAACAGGCTTATCTCCCCCGAGAGTTCCCATCGACGGGGAGGTTTGGCACCTCGATGTCGGCTCGTCGCATCCTGGGGCTGTAGCAGGTCCCAAGGGTTGGTCTGTTCGCCCATTAAAGCGGTACGTGAGCTGGGTTTAGAACGTCGTGAGACAGTTCGGTCCCTATCCACCATGGGCGTAGGGTATTTGAGGAGAGCTGCTCCTAGTACGAGAGGACCGGAGTGGACGCACCGCTAGTGTACCAGTTGTGTCGCCAGATGCATAAGCTGGGTAGCCATGTGCGGAACGGATAACCGCTGAAGGCATCTAAGCGGGAAGCCGCCTTCAAGATGAGATACCCCATCCGTAAAAAGAATAAGGTGTCCGGAAGACGACCGGCTAGATAGGTCGGGAGTGTAAGCCCTGAGAGGGGTTGAGCTGACCGATACTAATACACCGAAGCCTTAACCTCATACTGTTTTGTATATGTTTGGTTGTTGATCGTGTTGGGTAAAGAGAAGGATAAGGTTTTTGGTGGTATTTGCGGAGGGGACACACCCGGTTTCCATGCCGAACCCGGCAGTTAAGCCCTCCAGCGCCGATGGTACTGCGGGGGGTACCCGTGGGAGAGTAGGTCGCTGCCAGAAACCTTTTCTTTTTTTATGATTTCAGGAGAGCCGGTAATATTCTTCATTCCTTCGAAGAATATTACCGGCTCTCTTTCTGTCTTTTCCACGTCCGGTGCCTGGCAGAAAACAATACAAGAGGTTCGGAAACTCCCTACGGAACGGGAGTTTCCGAACCTCTTGTTATCGGATATCCTCCCTTCAGGAGGGCTGCTTTTCCTTACGCTTCCTTACGCTTGTGAATGTAGAGTGCCGCCAGGGCCATGGAGTAGAGCTTGCTCTCCGGGGATTCCGAACGAGACGTAATCAGCGCCGGAGCGGCGGCTCCCAGCACGAGCCCTCCCATTTCCGCTCCCACGAGATTGACCAGAGTCTTTCCCACCGCGTTCCCCACGTCCATGGAGGGAAGGAGAATCAGATCTACCTTTCCCGCGATGCCGCTTTTCAGTCCTTTTTTAATCGCCGCATCCTCCCGAAGAATCACGTCCATCGCCATGGGGCCTTCGAGAAGGCATCCGGGAAAGTTCCCCGCCTCGTACTGTTCCGCCAGGGCCTGGGCATCCACGGAGGATTGCATTTTGGGGTGTACCTTTTCGTTTGCCGCCAGCACCGCCACTTTGGGTTCCGAAAGTCCGAAAAGATGCAGTGCTTCCAGGGCGTTTCGAAGGATTTGCTCTTTCTCCGCCAGGGTGGGGGAGATATTGATTCCTCCGTCGCTCATGCAGAGCATGCGGTTCCATCCGGGAATCTCGAAAAAGGAGAGAATGCTCAGAAGCCGGTCCGTGCGGAGTCCTCGTTCCTTGTCCAGAATGCCCCGCATGAAGTCCGTGGTATTGGCCTGGCCCTTCAGGAGGATCTCCGCCTTTCCCGTCCGAACCAGTTCCGCTGCCTTGAGAGCGGATTGGGGAAGATCGTTCTCGTGAAAAAGAGGGGTATCCTCGGGAAGTCCCACTTTACGAAGCAGGGGCTCCACAATTTCCCGATTTCCCACGAGTACGGGCTCCACGAGTCCTCTCTCCCGGGCCATCCTGACGCCCCGAAGGGCGCTTTCGCTTTCCGCTCCCGCCAGACTGACCCGGAGGGGAGGAAAGGATTGTACGATTTCCAGGAGTTCCTCGAAGCTTCGGAACATGGATTTATTCCTCCTCCCCCGAAGGGTAGATGCGGGGTTTTTCCTCTCCCCGAAGAACCCGAAGGGCTCCTTCCGCCAGAGAGGTCAGCTCTTCCTCTCCCGGCACCACTTCCACCGGGGCGAGAAAGCCCACCCGGCCCTGAATGCCTTGTACCAGCTTTTCCGAATAGGCCATGCCGCCGGTAAGAATGATGCGGTCCACTTTTCCCGAGAGCACCGATGCCTGGGCGGCGATTTCCTTGGCCACCTGATAGGGAAGGGCCTCCAGAAGAAGGGCGGCGGTTTCGTTCCCTTCCAGGGCCATTTTCTCCACTTCCCGGAGGTCCTTGGTCCCCAGATAGCTGTAGATGCCCGATTTCGTGTAGAGAGTGCGGTAGAGTTCGTCGAAGGAATACTTTCCGGAGTAGCAGAGCTGCACCAGGGTCGCCGCGGGAAGCCCTCCCGCCCGTTCCGGCGAGAAGGGGCCTTCGGAGACCGCGTCGCAGACGTCGATCATCTTTCCCTTCGCATGGGCCGCCACGCTGGCTCCGGTTCCCAGATGGGCCACCACGAAGTTATAGTCTTCGTAGGACCCCCCCATCTTTCGCGCTACCCTTCGGGCCACCGCCTTCTGGTTCAGGGCGTGGCACCGGCTGGGGCGTTCCATTTCCGCAAATCCCGAAATGCGCCCCACCGGTTCCATTTCATCGGTGGAGACGGGATCCACGATAAAGGAGGGGGCTCCTGCGGCATCTCCGAGTTCCTTGGCGAGAGCGGCTCCCAGGTTCGAGGCGTGCAGTCCCTGGGGGCGTTCCCGGAGATCCTCCAGCATGAGGGCATTTACCCGGTAGGTTCCTCCCGGAATGGGCTGCATAAGCCCTCCTCGTCCCACCGTCGCAGAGATCTTTCCGGTGGAAATTCCCGCATCCTCCAGGGCTTTATGAATAACTTCGTACCGGTAGTGGTATTGGTCGAAGATGCAGGGATATTTCTTAAGTTCTTCTGCAGAGTGTTCCACATTCTTGCGAAAAACCTCCTTCTCGTTTTCGAAGAGGGCTATTTTGGTGGAGGTACCTCCTGGATTTACCGCCAGAATGGTGAAAATCTGTTTTTTGGAAGAATCCATAGTAAAAGGCTCCTTTTACGAGGGTAAGAGTTCCTGTACGGCTTTTCCGAGGCGGCGGCATCCTTCCAGGATGTCCGCCTCTCCGGGAAAGGTGAAGCAGAGCCGGCAGGAGTGTTCTCCTCCTCCGTTGGGGTAGAAGGGCGCTCCGGGAACCACCGCCACCTTGTGGGCGATACCCTTGCGGAAGAGATCTCCCGAGTTCACGGAATGGGTGGTGAGCCAGAAGAAAAAGCCTCCCCGGGGGGTTACGAAATCCGCGCTCTTCGGGGGAAGAAATTCCCGAAGCCCCCGCTCCATGGCGTCGCATTTCTTGCGGTAATAACCGATGATACCGGGCAGATATGTGTCCAGATATCCCCGGCGACAGTATTCGTAGACCAGGGCCTGGGAAAGGACGCTGGTGCTTACGTCCTCTCCCTGTTTGAAGGTGTTCATGGCTCGGATAAGATCGGGATGTCCCGTGCACCAGCCGATGCGGACTCCCGGAGCGAGAATTTTGGAGAAGGATCCCCCGTAAAGCACTCTTCCGGAGGTGTCCAGGGAGTAGAGGGTGGGCAGATGTTCTCCGGAAAAACGCACGTATCCGTAGGGATCGTCTTCGAGAATCATGATATCCAGTTTTTCCGCCAGCTCCACCAGTTTTTTGCGGCGTTCCAGGCTGAGGGTGGTTCCCGAGGGGTTCTGGAAGTTGGGAATGGTGTAGAGGCACTTGATGATCTTTCCTTCCTTCCGCCCTTTTTCCACGGTCTCCTCCAGAAGATCCACCCGGAGCCCCTGATGGTCGCAGGGAATGCCGATAAAGCGGACTCCGTGGTTGTTCATGGAGCCCGTAACGCCCATGAAGGTGGGTTCCTCGATGAGGGCGTATTCTCCGGGGTTCAGCAGGGCCAGAGTGAAGAGATGTGCTCCCTGCATGGATCCCGCGGTGATCAGAATCTCCTCGGGAGAGACCTTCTTCCCCATGCGGGGAGAGGTCCATGCCGCGAGAAATTCCCGGAGTGGAGCGTATCCTTGGGGATTGTCGTACTGAAGCACCGTGGTACCCTCGGTCCGGATGATCTCGGCGCACTCCGCGAAGGGCTCGATGGGAAAGGTTTCCGGAGCGGGCATGCCCCCGGCAAAGGAGATCATTCCGGGCTCCTTGAGATAGGCTACCATCTCTTCGATTCCCGAGGGTTGAAAGCGCCCTACGGGGTCGCTGAAAAGATGCGCGGGAAAGCGTGTCATTGCGTCACCTCCTGAAGGTCTTGAAGAAAAAAACTATTTCGTGGCTTGGTAGCCCAGATTGAGGGCTTTGAGATTCGCCTCCAGAAACTTCGGAGGTGCCAGCTCCCGAAGGGCATCTTCCATATCTTTCAGGGAAAAATCTCCCACTCCGGAACCGCAAAGAGCGCCGAGCATGAGCACGTTGAGGAAGAGGAACTTTCCTCCCATCTCGGCCTGAAGGATGTCGTACCCCTTCAGGGTGTGCAGGGAGATTTTTCTCTTTTGCAGATATCTTTGGAGGTCTTCGTTCTCCAAAGCCTCCGGAGCATCCACGTTGAGAATCACCTGTCCCCCTTCTCGAAGGAAGCCGAGATTCCGGAACGCCTCGGTCTGGTCGAAAGCCACCAGCACATCCGCGGCGCCCTCGGGAACCATGGGAGAACTGTAGTCGCCCATCTTGAAGTGGCTGATTACGGAGCCTCCCCGCTGGGCCATGCCGTGCACTTCGCTGCCGAGAACCTCCTCTCCCCGGGCCAGGGCGAGATGCCCCATCACCCGGCTGGAGAAGAGGATCCCCTGTCCGCCGATACCCACGATAATGTACTGCATGGTATTACGCCTCCTCCTGAACGAAACGAATGGCTCCCTTTGGGCAGACCTCGGCACAGACTCCGCACTCCACGCAGAAACGACGATCCACGTAGGCTTTTTTGGCTTCCTCGTTCCACAACAGGCCGGGGCAGTTGAACTTGGTGATGCAGATCTTGCAGCCGATGCAGGTGTTCGTATCCACCTCCACGGGTTTTCTCTCGGGACGCTTCTTCAGCATGGTGATACAGGGATAGCGGAAGATGAGCACCGCGGGCTGCTCGTTCGCCACCGCCCACTCGTGGGCCTTGCGGATGGCCGGAAGGTTGTCGTTGATGGTATAGGCGTCGAGAACCTCCAGGTACTGCACGCCGCAGCCTTTTACCGCCTTCTCCAGATTGACCTGTACTCCCTCGTCGCCGGCGCGCATCTTGGAGCCCGTGCCGGGATTCTCCTGTCCTCCTGTCATGGCGGTGATGCTGTTGTCCAGAATGCAGAGCACGAAGGCGTGTTTGTTGTACACCGCCGTGGTGAGCCCCGTCATGCCGCTGTGGAAGAAGGTGGAATCCCCCAGGGTGGCGAAGACAGGTTTTTCCCCCACCTTGTTGTCCGCCTTGTAGGCCGCGTAGACTCCGGAGGCCACGGTGACCGCCCCTCCCATGCATACGATGGAGTCCACGGTGCCCTGAAAGAAGGAAAGGCTGTAGCAGCCGATATCGCTGCAGATGATGCTCTTGGGAAGGGCCTTGCGGATGGAGAAGTAGCTCGGCCTGTGGGGGCATCCCGCGCAGAGCTTGGGAGGCCGCTTGGCTAGATGCAGGGCCTCCTGGGCCTTGAGAAGGAGATCCGCTTCCGTCCGGGCCGGAGCTTTTTCCTCCAGGGCCCGGAAAAGGAGGTCCCGGATTACCTCTGGAACCAGCTCTCCCTGCCGGGGAACCTCGTTGTTCCAACGTCCCATGATGTTGGTGCGGTTCGGAAGCTGCTCCTCGATTACCCCGTAGGTCTCCTCCAGCACCATCACCCGATCGTGACGGGCCGTGAAATCCTCTACCTTGCGCACCGGCAGGGGCACCGGGGTACCGATCTTGAGCACCGCGATATCATCCCGTCCCAGATCCCGGAGAAGGTCCATGACGATGGAAAAGGATACTCCCGAGGCGATGATGCCGAGTTTGGCCTTGCCCTTGGAGGGAATCTCGTAATTGAATTCGTCGAAGGCGTTCTCGAACTCCTCCCGAATGGTTTCGAAACGTTCGTTGTGCTCCTTCACGCTCTGGATCATCCGGGCGGGAAGAATCGCCTTGTGTCCTCTCGGTTCCTGCTCGAAATGAGCCGCCTTCTGAGGTGTGAGAGGGCGTTCGGTTTCCATGCTCTGTCGGCAGTGGTCCACCCGCACCGCCGGGCGGAGCATGGCCATCACCTTGTGACGTTCGGAAAGTTCGTAGGCCCGGTGTACCATCTCCCGGGCCTCCCGGGCGTCGCAGGGATCGAAACAGGGAATCTTCGCGTAGAGGGCGAAGCTCCGGCTGTCCTGGTCGGTTTGGGAGGCGTGGCATCCCGGATCGTCCGAAACGATCAGAAGGCATCCTCCGGGAAGCTTGAAGTGAGCGGCACTCATGAAGGGATCCGCCGCTACGTTGAGCCCCACCTGCTTCATCACCGCACAGGAACGCTTGTTCGCCATGGAGGCCCCCAGGGCGATCTCCAAACTTACCTTTTCGTTGGCTCCCCACTCCACCACGGTATTGGTGCCGAGTTCATCCGCATAGTTCGCGATTCCCGGAAGGATTTCCGAGGAAGGGGTTCCTGGATAGGCGGAAGCCACCGCGCATCCCGCTTCCACAACCCCCAGGGCTATGGCGTCGTTTCCCAGCAGAATCTTTTTGGTACTCAAGAGCAATTCCTCCTTCGTGAATGTACAGAGATGGGAGATCCGAAACTTACTTTTCCTCTTCCCGGATCTCCCGAAGATACCGATAGATGGTGAACACGGAGTTTCCCGTCTCCTGGGCGAAGGCCTCCACGGCACCCTTGAGAAGAAAGAACCCCTCCTCCTCCAAGTGCCGGATGGCCTGGAGTTTTTCCTTTTTTTTCGAAAGGTGCAGGGGTTTTCCCAGGTACTTGCGGATCATGCGGAGATTGCGTTCCAAAATTTCTTCGGAACGGCTGTTCCCCTCTCCGGATTCCCCCTCCCGCTCGAACTCGGAGTAGCTTGTGGTATCCCCGATGGTAACGAGCTGTTCCACCATGCCCTGAAGGATCTCCGCCTTGGTCATGTCGTAATTGATGCAGAGAAATCCGATGATCTTTTTCGAAGGGTCCCGGATGTACATGGTATTGGAGCGGACCCGCTTGCCGTCGGAGGAGCGGGTGAGGTAGTTGGAGACGAAATTTTCCTCCCGTCGGTCCGCAGTCTGCAGCAGGTAGAGGGCGTAATCCTTGAGAGGGGTTCCATCGGTGCGCCCCGTAACGTGAGCGTTTTCCATGGCCAGAATGGAGTGTTCCGGCGTGGCCACGTCGTGGAGCACGATTTCGTAGTCCGGTCCCAGGGCGAGGGCAAGCCCCCGAACCAGGGGAATGAAAGCCTGCAATATGGGATGAGGGGATGCCATATAAATCGCCTCTCTTGATGGAAAAATATTGAAATTGCAACGGTTTAGCCCACAACGTCATTTTTCCTGGAATCTCTCGGAGTGCACTGGCAGCGGGATTTCTCCAGAGTTCTTTCGATTTATTCTTGCAAAAATTTGTCCTTTTGTCAATAATTTGTACACGTAAAAATCTTCCGGAGGTTTTTGCAGAAACCTTTTCCGAACGGGAGGAGATCCTTTTTCATGATCCCTTGCGATACGCTTCGGGAGAAGTGCTATACTAGAAAAAGTTCCTCTTGCAGAGAGCGTCAAGGGAAAGAGAATTTTCGAAGAGGAGAAGAACGACGTGCAAACCTTTTTACCCTATCCCGATTTTTATGAAAGCGCGGCGGTGCTGGATCGTTCCCGTTTGGGGAAACAGCGTGTGGAAGCTTTGCAACTGCTGAACAGCATGCATCCCGAAAGAATCGCTCGGGGATGGCGTAACCATCCCGCCCGGATCATGTGGGAGGGATACGAGGAAGCCCTCGCCTTCTACGGAGTGACGGTGAGCGAAGAGTGGATTTCCCGGGGATACCGCGATACCTGCCGGGAAAAGATCGCAAATGCTCTGGGGGCACTTTTCCCGAAGCGGCATTACCGAGATTCCGAGGAAAGCATTCTGTCTTTGAGAGATGCCTACGAAAGGGCCCGGAGAGGAGAGTGTCCCGGTTTTCTGCCCCCCTGGATAGGTTGGGAGGCCTTTCACGCCTCTCACCGATCCAATCTTATCCGAAAGGACCCGGAGTGGTACGGGCAGTTTCACTGGACCGAACCGGAAAATCTTCCCTACCTGTGGCCTTCCCGGGAAGGAGGGATCTCGTGGGAAAACGCGAACTAGGTTCTCTCAAGGGAGGCATGATTCTCGGGGAAAATCTTTACACTCCCGAGGGAAAGTGCATTCTCCGCAAGGGGGAGGCCCTTTCGGATCGTCATATCCGCATGCTCAAAATCTGGGGTATTCCCGAAGCGGAGATCTTTGAGGAGGAGCTGGAACAGGAGTTTTCGGAGGAGCAGAAGCTGGAACGATCTCCCTTTGCGGAGCGGGCCTTCCGGCTTGTGGACGGATGGTTTCCTTCGAATTCCCGGGAGGATCCTCTCATGAGAGAACTCCGAAGGTTCTGCGCTCTCCGGGTGGCTCGGGCCATGAAGGAGGGAACCCTTCCGGAGGGGCTTTTTCCTCGTGTGCAGGTTGCCCCCCCTCAGATGCCCGATACGGAGGAACTCGATTTCTCCGCCCATTCTCTGGTGCGTCACGAAGCCCAGCTGGTCTCCTATCCGGACATCTATTTCCGCATCAAGGAGGTTCTGGATTCTCCCGTAAGCTCCGCCCGGCACATCGCGGAGGTGGTGAGCAAGGATCCCAATCTTTCCATGCGGCTTCTGCGGCTGGTGAACAGCTCCTTTTACGGTTTCCCCTATCCCATCGAATCCATTCCCCGGGCGGTGACCATCATCGGTTCCCGGGAACTTACCAATCTCGCCCTGGCGGTTTCCACCATGAGCATTTTCAAGGGAGTTCCCGAGGAGTACGTGGAAATGCGCTCCTTCTGGGAGCATTCCCTCGCCTGTGGAGTCATTGCCCGGATTCTGGCGAACCTTCGGCGTTTTCCCGAGGAGGAGCGTTTTTTCCTGGCCGGGCTCTTTCACGATGCGGGAAAGCTCGTGCTTTACCGCAAAAAACCACGGCTCATGACGGCGATTCTCGCTTTTGCCCGGTACGAAAAGGTTCCCATGTTCGAGGTGGAAGACCGGCTTCTGGGGTTCAATCACGCCTACGTGGGGGGACTGCTTCTCAAGGAGTGGAACATCCCTCTTACCTTGCAGCATCTGGTACAGGTGCATCATTCGCCGGACGTGCTGGCCTTTTCTCCCGAAGCGGCGGTGGTGCACGTGGCGGATGTGCTGGCGGGGGCCATGCGCTGGGGTACCAGCGGTTCCTTCTATATACCTTCCCTGGATTCGGAGGCTTGCAACGCCTTGCAGCTTTCTTCGGGAGGATTGGAAAGAGTTCTCGCTCAGAGCGATCGGCAGATGCGGGAAATCCTGCAGGTCTTTTTCGGAAAGGACTACCATCATGGTGGCATGGCATGAGGTGCGGGCGCTCCAGATAAAGGTGGATACCCTTCTCCGGGAGAGGGACGGAGTGAATCGGGTTCTCGAAGCGGCGGTGAACACGGGTTCTTTCTTCGCGGAACTCGATCGGGCGGCGGAACCTCGGGAGGTTCTCAAAATGGCGGCCCGGATGGTACGCAGCTTCGTGGCCTTCCGATACGTCTCCTTCTATCTTCTCGGAGAGGAGGGGCGGAGTTTCGATTGCGTTTACAGCGACAGCGAGGGAGCGAAACGCTGGATCGAAGGGGAGCTGGAATATCTTATCGAGGACGGCACCGTGGCCTGGGCTCTCGGACGCAATAAGCCCGTTATGGTGACCGCCCGGGATGAAGAGAGCCATCTCATGCTTCACGCTCTGGTAACCCCGAATCGGGTGATGGGGCTTTTCGCGGGAGTGCTTCAATCCTCGCCGGAAACCCTTCTGGACGTGGCCCTTACCTTTCTTACGGTGGTGCTTGGAAGTACCGCCAGCGTTCTGTTGAACGCGGAACTCTATCGGGAGGTGAAACACCTCAACCGGGAACTCCAGGAGAAGGTGGTCTATCTTCAGGAGTCCGAACGGGCCGCGGAGGCGGCGAACCGGGCGAAGGATATCTTTCTCGCCAACGTGAGCCACGAGGTACGCACTCCCCTGAACGGCATTCTCGGCATCGGCGAGCTGCTTCTGCGGACAGAAATGAACTCCCGGCAGCGGGAAATGACCGCCACCCTCATTCAGGAAGGCCGGGTGCTGCTGCATCTCATCAACGATATCCTGGATATTTCCAAAATCGATTCCGGAGCCTTTCGCCTCGAAGAGATCCCTTTCTCCTTCCGAAGCCTTATGGAGGATGTCTACGGGGCTTTTCTCGAACGGGGCCGGGACAAGGGGTTGGATTTCCAGATGGAGTTCTTCTGGAACGGCATTCCGCCTCTGCTGTTGGGAGATCCCCTCCGGATACGGCAGATCGCGGCCAATCTCATCAGCAATGCCATGAAATTCACTTCCCAGGGGAAAATAGCTTTCGGAGGCCGTGCGGAGGGATATCGAGAAGGATACTATATTCTTTCCTTCTACGTTCGGGATACCGGAAGAGGCATGGACGAGGAAGAGCAGTCCCGTCTTTTCGCCACCTTCTCCCAGGGAACCCCCTCCATCTCCCGTACCTACGGAGGTACCGGTCTGGGACTCGTAATTTCCCGAAGGCTCGCGGAGATGATGCGGGGCTCCATTGCCGTGGAAAGCTCTTCCGGCGAGGGCAGCTGCTTTACCGTGCGCTTCATGCTCCAGGAAGCACCCCGGGGAGCGGTGGAAGAAAAGGTGCAACCCTTGGAAGATTTCTATCTCCTTATGGATGAGAATCCCTTTCCCAGAGAATTTCCGGAATTCCGAGGGGCTGGAGAAAGCCTTTTGGGGCATATTCTTGCGGTGGATGACAATCGAACCAATCTCAAGGTGCTCTCGGGACTTTTGGAAAAGCTTGGATATGCGGTTACCGGAGTTTCCCGGGGAACCGAGGCTTTGGAACTGCTTCGGCAACAGAAGTATCATGCGGTTTTTACGGATATCCGCATGGAGGGTATGGACGGCATCGCTCTCAAGAACGCCCTTCGGGATCCCGGTTTTCCGGAAATGAACCGGAAAATTCCTCTCGTGGCGGTTACCGCCAATGCCATGCGGGGAGATCGACAGCGCTATCTCGAAGAAGGGTTCGATGCGTACCTTCCCAAGCCCGTATCCTTGCGGGAACTCCGGGAGCTTGTGAGAAATCTCATCCCCTCCGATACTCAAGAGGAGATGAGGGATCTGTCGGTTTTCGATTATCCGGGATTACTTTCACGCCTCGAAGGGGATAAAGACCTTTGTCTGATGGCCCTGGAGGAATTCCGTTGCGGGGTGGGGGAAAGCCTGGAACGTATACGGCATTTGGAAGAAGGAGATCGAGAAACTCTCGGCTTTTACGCTCACAAGATCCGGGGAGGAGCGGAAAACGTCAATGCTTCCCGCATCGCTCTTCGGGCGGGACGCCTGGAAAAAGCGGTGGCCCAGGGAAAAGAGGGGGATCAGATCCGGAGGCTCGTGGATTCTCTGGAACGGGAAGTTCTTCTTTTTCTCGAACACATACATAACCTGTAGGGGGAGTTCTTTTATGAGGGTACTTTTGGCGGAGGATGAACGGGCCTCACGGATGATGCTGGGATCTCTGCTTACCAAATGGGGATACGAACCCATCATGGCGGAGGACGGAAAAAAGGCTCTCCGTATTCTTCTGGGGGAGGACCCTCCGGAGCTGGCTCTGATAGATTGGCTGCTCCCCGAAATGGAGGGAACCGAAATCTGCCGGAAGGTGCGGGAGGAGTTCGAGGAGGATTTCGTCTATCCCTACATCATTCTTCTCACTGTGAAGGATCAGAAGGAAAGCATCCTTCAGGGGTTCGAGGCGGGAGTGGACGATTACGTTACCAAACCCTTCGATCCCCGGGAACTTCGCATGCGCCTTTCCGTGGGCAAACGTATCGTGGAACTTCAACGGGCCCTGCGGTATCAGGCGGAGCGGGATTTTCTCACGTCCCTCATGAATCGTCGGGCGGTGATGAAATATTTGGAAAACGAGATGGAAGAGAGCCGAAAAGAGAAGACTCCCCTGAGCATCGCGGTGCTGGATCTGGATCACTTCAAGCGAGTAAACGATACTCTGGGGCATAGTGCCGGGGATGACGTGCTTCAGGAAGTGGCGAGACGCATTCTCGCGATCCTTCAGGAAGAGGGAGGTGTGGTGGGGCGTTCGGGGGGAGAGGAATTTCTTCTCCTTTTTCCGGAGCGTACCCGACAGGAGGCCCGGGAAATCTGCGAAAAAATCCGGTGTTATATCGAGGAGCGTCCGGTGCACTCTCCCAAGGGCGAGGTCTCTGTCACCGCCAGCATAGGGGTGGCGGGAAATTGCGGAGGGTGTTCGCTGGACGAATTCGTCAATCTCGCGGATAGTGCCATGTACCGGGCCAAGGCGGAGGGGCGGAACCGGGTTTGCCTGGGGGCTCCTCTTTGCGAGGTGGAAGATCTTTCCTTCAAAGCGGCCAAAGAGAATTGACGAAACCCCGAACCTCCGAGAAAAAAGAAAAGCTCCAGAAGAAAAATTTAGAAGAACCATAGAGAAAAAAAGAACGAGAGAAACGAGAGACAAGAAGAAACTGTGGTATGGATCCTTGAAGGCGTTTCCGGAAAAGGCATTTTTTGTCCGAGAGTGAGAGGAAGGCGAGCGCATGCCTGGGAGACCGTATGTTTCGGTGCAGGAGCTTCTGGAAGATCTAGGAGGCGACGAAGAACTTCTTTGGAATATTCTTTGCGATTTTTACGAAGAGTATGGGCATCTCCGGGAGGTCCTCCGGGGGGGGCTCGAAGAAAAGACGCAGGAAGGGCTTTCCCTTGCTTCCCGAGTCGCCCATAGCATGAAGTCCGGATTAGGCACCTTGGGATGGGAGGAAGGCGTGCTTATGGCAGATGGAATTCACCGCCTCTGCGATGCGGGAGAACGTGAGGAGGCCCGAAAAGTTTTCGAAGCCTTCGATCCTCCTCTTACGGAGATGTTGGAGCAGGTTCGTCGGGAGGCCGCGGACCTGGCGAAAATATTAGGTAAAAATTCATGAAAATCGTTCCCACAATTCTCGTGGTGGATGATGACGTTTTCGTGCGACGCTCCATGGTACGGGTTATCCGGAAGAACCTCGAGGGAGTTCGCTTTCTCGAGGCGGGAGACGGGCAGGAGGCCATGGAACACCTCAAATCCGGCGGGGTGCATCTGGTGGTTCTCGATCTCGTCATGCCCAACGTGGACGGCTTCGGAGTCCTCGAATGGCTTCGGCAACATGAGGAGTACGAGGATCTGCCGGTTATCGTCAACTCCGGAAACAGCGATTGGGAGAGCATGCGCACCGCCTTTTCCATGGGAGCCCGAGATTACTTTCTCAAGCCCCTGACGCTTCAGCAGATGTCCGTTTTTCTTCCCTTCAAAATAAAAAATGCCCTGGCTCTGTACGAGAATACCCGGGCTCTGAAGGAGCGGGATGAACAGCTTCGGAAGGAACTCGGCATTGCCCGGGCCTTTCAGCAAACCCTGCTTCCCCCGGTTTACGGATTCAATCCCGAGGAGAGGCGCTCCTGTGCCTATCGTTACGTGCCCTCCGCAGAGCTTGGAGGGGATTTTTTCGATTATCTCCGGTACGGCAAGGATGCCTGGGGTATCCTGATCGACGTGACGGGGCACGGAGTGGGGGCTGCCATGGGAACGGGAATGGCGAAGCTTCTCTTTCTGGAGGCCCTCAAGAAATCCGAAACTCCCGGAGAGGTCCTTCAGAGCATGAACGATGCCCTCTACGCTCATTTCGGAGAGGATTCTCTTCTTTCCTTCACCGCTCTGGCGGGAAAGATGCGGGGGCGGGAACTGCATCTCGCCTCGGCGGGGCATCCCTGGCCTCTTTACTGCGATGCCCTGGCAGGAGAGATTAAATCTCTCAAGATAACGGGATTTCCCGTGGGCTACTTTCCCGGACGAACCTACGAAACCCGTTCCTATACCATGAATCCCGGAGATAGCCTTATTCTGGCTTCGGACGGCCTTATCGACCGATGCGGAGGGCTTGAGGAGTGGCAGAGAGCGGTGGCATCTCTTCTTTCTCCGGAAAAATTGCGAACCCTGGAGGTTCGGGAAATACTGAACCTCCTCTGCGATTTCCTGCTCCTTCCCGACGAAGATATCCTTCGGGAAAAGGATGACAGCACTCTCGTGGTCATTCACTGGCTCCGGGAAGACGAGAAGGGCTAGCTTTTTCAGTCCAGGGTGCGCCGGAACCGGAGCAGGCTTATGCCCAGAAAAAGCGCCGAGAGCAGTGCCAGAGCGTGGATTTCGGAAACCAGGAATGCCGCCGACGAACCCTTGAGCAGGATGCTTCTCGCCACCTTTAAAAAATAGGTGAGGGGTAGAATCCGGCTCAGCTCGAAGAAGATTCGGGGCATGGCCTCCCGGGGGAACATGAATCCCGAAAGCAGAATGCTCGGAAGCAGGGCGAAGAAGGAAAGCTGCATGGCCTGCATCTGAGTTCGGGAGACGCTGGAAATGAGAATTCCCATGGCGAGGCTCGCGAGAATGAAGAGAAACGTGATGAGATAGAGGGCTCCCAGGCTCCCCCGGAGAGGTACCGAAAAGACGAAATAGCCGATTCCCAGCCCCAGAGTAAGCTGCACGTATCCCACGGCGATGTAGGGAATGATTTTTCCCAGCAGAAATTCCCAGCTTCTCATGGGAGTTACCACGAGTTGTTCCAGAGTTCCCCGCTCCCGTTCCCGCACGATGGCCACCGAGGTAAGCAGGATCATGGTCATGGTAAGAACCACTCCCAAAACTCCCGGCACCATGTAGTAGGGAGAAATGAAGTCCGGATTGTACCATGCCCGGAGGCGGATATCGTAGGCCTGAACGTAGGGCTTCGAAGAATACCTTTGAAATCGTTTCGTGGATTCCACCATTCCCAGCATGCTGGCTGCACTAATGGCGGAAGCGGAGGACATGGAGTCCGAAGCGTCTACCAGCACCTGCACCGGAGCGGATTCTCCCCGTTCCAGAACCTCCGCGAAATCCGGAGGAAAAATAATTCCCACCTTGCAATTCCCGCTCTGGATGGCCCGGTCCACCTCTTCGAAGCTTGTGGCCCGGCGGGTAAAATCGAAGTATTGGGTGGCCTCGAAGGCGTCCCGGAGTTCCCGGCTCTGGGCGGTACGGGACTGATCGAAAAGAATGGTGCTCAGATGCTTCACTTCGGTGTTGATGGCGAAGCCGAAGATCAGTAGCTGTCCTACGGGAATCATCACCATAATGGCCAGGGTGATGCGATCCCGCTTCATCTGAAGAAACTCCTTGATCAGCAGTGCCCGAAGGCGTCTCATGGGAAAAACTCCTCTCTTCCCCGGCGGACCAGGGCGATAAAGACATCTTCCAGAGTGGGATAAACCGGGTGCATGGGAAGCCTCCGAAGGTCCTCCGGAAGCCCCTGGGGGGCGAGAACCATGAGGGATTGCCCCGAGACGTAGCAATCTTCCAGATCCTTTCCTCTACGGGGCAGGAGTTCGTCAAGAAGATCCATGGG
Source organism: uncultured Aminiphilus sp. (assembly GCA_963666395.2). Lineage (GTDB taxonomy): Bacteria > Synergistota > Synergistia > Synergistales > Aminiphilaceae > DAIPKP01. The sequence goes on along the minus strand of CAXXQU010000001.1, from coordinate 2,171,563 downwards.
ATTTTTCCGTTCGCCTCCGTAGAGCTTTCCCCGGAGGTTTTCCTTGAGCTCTTCCGGAGATCCCGAGGCCAGCAGAACTCCCTGAAAAATAAATCCCAGCATCTCGCAATGTTCCGCCTCGTCCATGAAGTGGGTGGTTACCAGCACTGTGGTGCCTTCCGCGGCAAGATCATAGATGATATCCCAGAAATGCCTTCGGGAAAGGGGGTCCACTCCACTAGTGGGTTCGTCCAGAAAGAGCAGCTCCGGCTGGTGGAGAAGGGCGCATCCCAGGGCGAGGCGCTGCCGGATCCCCGCCGAAAGGGTTCCCGCAAGACTTTTTCTTCGGTTTTCGAGCCTTGCGAGGTGTAGCATGGCTTCCATGCGTTCCTTGCGACGATTTCCCTCCAGACCGTACATGCCTGCGTAAAAGGCGAGATTTTCCTCCACAGAGAGATCCTCGTAGAGGCTGAATTTCTGGGACATGTAGCCGATCTTGTGCCGAAGGGCATGACGCTCCTTGCGAAGATCCAGGCCGAGCACCTGCCCCTCTCCTTCGGTGGCGGGAAGAATGCCGCAGATCATGCGTATGGTGGTGCTCTTTCCCGAGCCGTTGGGCCCCAGGAAACCGTAGATCTGTCCCGGCTCCACCCGGAGGTTCAATCCCTTCACGGCGGCGAAATTTCCGAAGTATTTGGTGAGATTCCGTATTTCCAGGGCGAAATTCATGGCCTCTTCTCCCCGGAAGTTTTCGGAAAGGCGAGTTCCACGAAAACGTCTTCCAGATCCGGAGAAATTTTCTCCAGAAGATACTCGGGAGAACCCTCCTCTTCCAGCAGCTTTTCCAAGGATTGTTTCAGGAGAGCCCTATCGAGAACCGCCAAATGCAGAAATTCACCGAAAATATTTCCCCAGTGTATTCCCGGAAGGGCCGTGCATTTTCGATACAGGGAGATTTTTTCCGAAACCTTCGGAAAGGAAAGGCGCAGCAGGGGATAGGGAAAGGAGCGGCGAATCTCTCCGGGGGATCCCGAGATGAGAAGGTTTCCCTCGGAAAGAAATCCCAGCCGGGAGCAGAGAGAAGCCTCTTCCATGTAGGCGGTGGAGAGGAGTATGGTCATTCCCCGGCGGTTGAGCCCGTAGAGAATACGCCAGAACTCCCGCCTCGACACGGGATCCACTCCCGTGCCGGGTTCGTCCAGCAGGAGAATCCGGGGATCGTGCATGAGAATGGCTCCGAGGGAAAGCTTCTGTTTCATTCCACCGGAAAGATTTCCCCCCAGGCGTTGCCGGAAGGGAAGAAGGCCTACCATGTCGAGAATTTCCTCGCTTCGCCCCCGAAGCTTCCCTTCGGTTATTCCGTAAAGCCGTCCCAGGAGAAAGAGATTCTCCTCCACGGTGCATTCCTCGTAAAGGCTGAAATGCTGGGGCATATAGCCCAGATGCTGTCGGAACTCCCGAAAGCTTCCGAAGCCGAGGGCTCGAATGTCTCCCCGGTCCGGCGAAAGGACTCCCGCGATCATCCGTAAAAGGGTGGTCTTTCCCGCACCGTCCGGACCGAGAAGACCGAAGATATCCCCCTTCCGGAGATCGAAGGAGCAGGAGCGCACCGCCTGAAGAGAGCCGAAGGAGCGGGAGACCTCCCGAACGTCCAGAATGATCGCGGTCATGGAAGAAGCTCCACGTCTCCGGGCATTCCCGGTTTCAGCAGTTCCTCGGAATTGGGAAACCGAATTTTGAGCCGAAAGGAAAGATTGCTCCGTTCCACTTCGCTCAGGCTTTCCCGGGGGGTGAAGGCGGCCTTCCCGGCGATTTCCGACACGTAGCCGGAAAAGGAGCGCTTCGGAAAGGAATCCACCCGAAGCCGGGCCTCCTGACCGTAACGGATTTTCCCGAGTTGCACCGAGGGAATGTAGAGCCGTATCCAGCAGTCCTCCATGTCTCCGATAACTCCCAGAACGCTTCCGGGAGCGGCATATTCTCCCTCTTCCATATTTTTGAAAAGGATCCTTCCCTTTCGGGGGGCCACGATGCGGGCCTCCTCCAGAAGGCTTTCGGTAACCTCCACCGCCGCCCGCAAGGCCTCTACGGTAGCTTCCTGGGCACGGATCCGTTCCTCCCGGGATCCCAGCCGGAGCACGTCGAGCTGTCTTTCCAGAGTCAGAACGTCGCTGGCGGCAGTATCCATGGCGGTTTGGAATTCCTCTCCCCTCCGGGGAGAGATTATCTCTTCCCTCTGGAGTTCCGAAAACCGTTCCGCATCCTTTCGGGCCTGTTCGTAACGGGCTCGGGCTCCCTCCAGCTGGGCCCGGACCTTGGCGATTTCCTCGGGGCGGGCTCCGGTGCGCATATCCGCCAGAATGTATTCCGCCGCTTTCAGATTCGCCTCCTCCTGGGCCTTCCGAGCCTCCAGATCGGGCCGGCGGATAAGGGCGAGAAGATCCCCCTTGAGTACCGGATCCCCCTCGGAAAAACGGAGTTCTTCGATATAGCCCGAGGTTTTTGAGGAGATGCGCACTTCCTGAACCTCCACGGTGCCGGTTCCCCGGATAATTTCCGAAATTTCCGCTTCCGAGGAGGAGAGAAGGGGAATCTTGTTCCGGAAAGAGGACCACTTTGAGGATAAGGAAACTTTTTCTGCCGAGAGAAACCACACCGTCCCAAGCAAAAGCGGAATTCCGAAAACTACGAGCAGGAGGCGCCGCATGTTCTTTCCATTCCTTCGAAAAAGATTTTGAGCACCGATTCCTCCAGCAGGGAATCCTCTTCTCCGAGTTCCGGAAGAACGGAACGTACCAGGGATGCCTGGAGAAAGTAGAAGTTCACCATGGAGGCCACGAAGTAGGCGCCAAGATGGGGAGGAACGTCACGGCGGAACTCTCCCGAATTCTGCCCCTCCCGAAGAACTTGCCGCATTTCCAAGGCCATGCGGCTTATTCCGGGAAAAACCATTTCCCGAAGGGATGAGGAGGGATGTTGGATCTCGTGAAGAAGCATCTTGGCGCAGTAAGGATTGGCTCGATGCAGATGGATAATGCCTCGTACGTAGCAGGTAATGCGCTGCCGGGGAGAGAGGCGTTCGTCGTAAAGCCCCTGGGTATGTTTTTCGACAAGTTCCATGGCATGATGGAGAATTTCCCGGTAGAGCCTCTCCTTGCCTCCGAAATAATAGGAGATCATGGCGGCGTTCACTCCGGCGCTTTTTGCGATCTCCCGGACGGAAACTCCGAAAAGTCCCTTGAGGGCGAAAAGCTTTTGGGCTTCCTCGAGAAGCCGGAATCGAGCTGAAGATTCTTCGGTCATATTCGTAGGGCCTCCAATCAAACAAACGTTTGATTGGCATTCTAGCCCTTTCCTTTTTTCTGTCAAGGGAAACCGCCCTACGGAATGAGGGAAAAACGCCACTCCGTTCGTCTTCGGTAGATTTCTCCCGGAAGAAGGAGGGGCAGGGGCAGTTCCGGCACGAAGGGGGCGTTGGGATATTCCTGCAATTCCAGGGCCAGCGCGAGCTCCGGTCTTCCCCGGCGGCCTTTCTCGAAGAGGGTGGCGGAATCCAGAAAACCCCCGGAATAGAAAATGCATGCGGGGTGATCCGTGAAGATTTCCATGCGTCTCCGGCTTGCGGGATGTTCCAGAATCACCGAAGGGGTTTCGGGGGGTGCCGGGGGATCCAGAAGAAAGGGGTGGTCGTATCCCCTGGCGAGGCGGATTTGGGAATGCTCCTGCCATGGTTCGGGATCGGGGGAGCGGAAATGCCGGAAATCGAAGGGGGTTCCCTCCACGGAAAGGGGAACTCCGGGAAGGTATGTTTCGTGAAGAGGCATAAAACGGCTGCTCCGGATGCGGAGAAGATGATCTCTCGCGGATGTGGCCGCAGTTCCTCCAAGGTTGATATAGCCGTGAAAAGTGGGGGCCAGAAGAAGCGGAAGGGTGCTCCGAGCCTCCCAGTCGAGAGAGAGGCTCGCCTCGGAAAGAGTGTAGGTGGCGGTGATTTCAAGGGCTCCCGGAAAGCCCCAGCTTCCCCGAGGAGGAGCCAGGGAGAAACATACCCCCTCTTCCCGGGAGGTTCGAAAGATTTCTCCTTTCCAGACCGATCGGGAAAACCCGGTGGATCCGCTGTGAAGGCAGGCGCTGCCGTGATTGGCCTCCAGACGGTAGGATACTCCCCGAAGTCGGAAACGCGTCTTTGCAAGCCTCCCCGCCACGGGGCCGCAGAGGAGGCCACACCAGCAGGAATCGTTTTCGTACTCTTCCAGGGTTTCGTAGGCCAGAAAAATATTTTCTCCCTTTCCCCGGTGGTCCGGTACGTGGAGGGAGAGAATTCCTCCGCCGTAGTCCATGCAGCGCAAGCGCAAGAGCCCTTTGCGCAACGTATGGCAAAAGACCTTTTCTCCGCAGGAGGTGATGCCGAAAAGCCGGGATTCGGAACCGCAAGCTTGATCCATTAGGGACATTTCCTTTCCGTTTCCGACATGGGGAAGCTCTTTTTTCATGGAGCGCAAGTTCGAGGATCTTCGAAAAGTTCTTTCGGGAAACAGCGTTTTTTTCTTTTTTTTCGAAGTAAAACTGGTATGATAATGTTTTGGGACCTCCCTCGCGAGGCATGCGCATATCGAGAGTATCTGGAAACGGGAGGAACCGAGCCATTCTCAGGCATATTCCGCAGTATACGCGATTTCTTCGGTTTCGAGAGAAAGGGAAAGAGTATGATAGACTTGAAAAAGATATTTTTCCGCTTTGCCGGAATCTCCCGAAAAACATTTCTTCGAGGGGCCATGGTGGGGCTGGGATCGTTTTTCCTCTTTTCGGCCCTTTCGGGGTCTTTCGAAGCCCAAGGCGGGGAGTTGCCATCCTTCTCCGCCGTTTCCGTTCGGGAACGGGGAGAGCTTCGGGTGGCTCTGGAGAGCGAAAATTGGGGGCCCTTTCTCCAATGGAACCGGGGCATTCCTTCGGGGTTTTGCGCGGATCTCGCCCAGGCGGTGGCGGAGGCGCTGGGAGTTCCCTGCTTCTATGTTCCCCTTCCCTGGGGAAACAGGACTCCCGGCAGTATCTCGGGCATTCTCGAAGGAGCTGCCTGGGGATCCTTCGATATTATCGCTTCGGCTGTAACGGTAACTCCCGAACGGAGCCGGTGGGTGCATTTTTCCCAGCCCTACACTACGGTGGGGCAGATGGTGTTGCTTTCCAAAAAATGTCATGCTCTTTCCCTGGAAGAGCTTCGGGGAGCCTGGGTGGGTTTCCCCGGAAACACTACAAGCGAAGCGGCGGCCCGAAAATTTTTGAGTTCCAGCAAGTTGATTCCTCTGAGTGGCGACGCTTCTTCCTCCTTTGCCGCCTTCCGGGAGGGGCTCGTGGACGTGCTCGTTATCGACAGCCCTCTGGCGCTGCCTTTTCTGGAGGAATTTCCCGAAGTCAACGTGTTGGACAAGCTTCTTACCCGGGAAAACTACGCTCTGGTGCTTCCTCTCTCGTCGGATCCGGAATTTCGGAATCTCGTGGACCGGGTGGTTTCGGAGCAGCGGGAATCGCTGGAAAACCGATGGCTTCGCTAGAAGGAAGGCGGGAAGCTCTTGGGGGATTCACGGCAGCGAAAGAGCCGTTTCCCGGAGCGGTATCGCCCACGCCCAGATGACTCTTATTGCAGGGAGGTCGTGCCTTGGATAGCCCAACTCCTCTTCGACGACGCATTTTACTACGTTTTTTGCCCATCTATGCGGTTATCGCTTTCGGCTTGGTGCTCTATCTCCTTTGGGGAGGGCGAGCGCTCAGGAGCTGGATATCTTCACGCATCGAGGAGCGGACGAGCCACTCCGTAACGCGTCTCCTCGATTCTCACGCCAGAACGGTGGGGGTTTTACAATCCCAGTACCAGATGGTGGCGAATACGGTGCTCGATGGATTGCAGCGCATTTTCGTGGCGGATACCTCCGCTACGGACATTCCTCGAATGGAACTCGATTTTTTTGCCCGCCGCATAGAACGCAGGCTTTTCCCCCCTTCCCAAGACGCTTTTTCCCAAGGCCGTTTTCTCCACGCCTTTACCCTGGATGCCCAGGGAAGAGTCCGCAACTCCTCCCTTCCCGAAGGGGTTCCCGCGGTGCCCCCCGAGGGGGGGGAATACCTTTTCGCCGCCTCCGGAGGGGAGGTCCTGGTGCTTCCTCTCTTCTGGTCTCCCGCCACCAAGGGACTTTACGAGTACGGATATTGGATATTTCCGGATCGTACCGCTCTGGGTGTGGCGGTGGAGGTGGATCGAGAACTTCTTTTCCTGGTGGAGCGCATGATCGAAGAGCTCCGGGAGCTTCCCTTCGTGGCGGGGGTAAACCTTTATTCCCTGAAAACCGGAGAGCCCATCTGGCACGATGGCCCCTTTCTGGAGGATTTTCTTCGGGAGCGCATCGAGAAGGACCTTACCTCTCCCGATGCGGTGCTTCCTCTGGAGAATGAGCATGGAGAGACGAGCCTCTATTCTCTCTGGCGTTCCCCTCAGGGGGAGGGGGGATTGCTGATGGGAAACGATTCCGTGGTAGTTCGGGTCCGCATGGATTTCTCCTTTTTCACGGAGGTTCTCTATCGGGGGGTAGGAATAGGAATTCTGCTTCTCCTTTTGGGAACCGCCTGGATGCTCTGGAGCGTTTCCCGCACCTCCAAGGAGCTGGTGCATCCCTTTCACGTGCTCATGAAGGGCATGGACAGCTTCATGGCGGATCCCACATCCTTCGCCCTGGCGGAGCCCCTGGAGGAGGACGCTCCCCTGGAAGTGCAGGAGCTGACCAAGTCCTTCCAGAATATGGGCCGTGAGATCGCGGCGGGCATGGAAGAACTCAAGGCCATGAACGAAGAATTGGAAGAGCTCTACATGAGCCGGGAAAAGCTCGCGGGACGTTTGGAACACGTGATTTCCCTGGCGGTCTCCCTGAGCGCCGCCAGAAACATGGGGCGGGAGCGTTACATGAATCGCATTCTGGCTCTCGCGGTGGATATGCTTCCGGGAACGGATACGGGCATTGTGGGACTCCTCGAGGATGATCGGGTCCGCATTCTTTCGGGAGTGGGAGTGGACGTGAAGTTGCTGGAGGACCTGCCTCTGAAGCCGGATCACGTGGTTTTTCGGGGAGCCACGGTTTCCTTCTCCCTTCTCATGGATCGCTGGCCCGAGGAGCTTCGAAACCGCTTTATCCAGGTGTGCCCGGATATTTCCGAAGGTCTTATGGTGAATCTTCGGGCGGGAGGACGGGTGCTCGGTTTTCTCGGGGTTTCCCGGGGAAGCGAGGGGCAGGATCGCTTCTCTTCCGATGCGGGGCGCATTCTGGATGCCCTGGGAAGTCTCGCCTCGGGATTCCTGGGAATGCAGCAGCTTTTGGCCGTGCGCAGCCGCTTTCAGGAGGATCTTCTTCGCTCCATCATTTCCATTCTCGAAATGTACGATGCCTATACCAGCGGGCATTCGGAAAACGTGGCCCGAATCTCCCGCAGAATAGCCCAGGCTATGGGGCTCACTCCGGAACAGGTGGAACAGACTTATTGGGCGGGATTCGTGCACGATGTGGGCAAGCTTCTCGTTCCCACGGAAATTCTCAACAAAACCGAACCCCTTACGCCGGAGGAGCGGGTCATCATTCAAACTCATCCCACCAAGGGGCGGGAGGTGCTTTCTCAGTCCTCGGAACTTCGGGAAATCTCCGTGGTGGTGGGGCATCATCACGAGCGATGGGACGGCCGGGGATACCCCTCGGGGCTTGTGGGGCGGGAAATTCCCCTCCTCAGCCGTATTCTCGCCGTGGCGGACGCCTATGATGCCATGACCAGCGACCGGGCCTACCGAAAGGGAATTTCTTCCGAGGAGGCCCGGCAGGAGCTGCGCAAACACGGAGGAACCCAGTTCGATCCCCAGGTGGTGGAGGCTTTTCTCGGGCTGCAGGAGAAGGATCTGCTTTTCCGGGAGGAGGACGAACGAACCTGGCGTAACGGAAACCTTTGGAACCAGGAATGAGAGCGCGGCTTCTCTGGTCACTCCGGAGCAGCAGATTTTTCGGAAAACCGCTTTAGGCTTTCTGGGGAGGAACCATTTCCTGATCCATGATTCTGCCGGTAACCATGAAGTAGCTCCGGCGGGCCACGTTTACCGCCTGATCTCCGATGCGTTCCAGAAACCTGGCGATGAGCACCAGGTTCATGGCCTGTTCCATGTCTTCCTTGGCGGAAAGCCCCTGCCGGGAAACGAGAAGGAGAATGTCTTCGAAGACCTTGGCGTAGAGGGCATCCACCTCGTCGTCCATGGCGTAGATTTCCGTGGCGAGGTGCGCATCCCCCGCCTCGAAGGACTTCAGGGCGTACTCGGTCATTTCACGGGTGAGGGATCCCATTTTGGGAATGTCCCGAAGGGGTTTCAGAAGAGGGGTTCCGCCGAGAAGAATCGCCTTTTCCGCGATGTTCGCCGCCTGATCCCCGGTGCGCTCCAGATCTCCCGCCACCTTGATGAGGGAGACGAGAAACCGGAGGTTGTTTCGCACGGGTCGGCGAAGGGCGGTAACGTGAAGGCATTGCCTTTCCAGCTCCATTTCCAGTTCGTCGATATGGGCGTCCTCCGCGATAACCCGGGCGGCCTTTTCGGAATTTCGCTCTTCCAGAGCCTCCATAACCAGCTTAAGGGCGGCGCTTACCGCATCTCCCATCTCCCGGAGCATTCCGAGAAGCCGCTTCCGGTCCTCCTCGAAAAGAAGCTCCTCCGCCGAGGGGAGCCTTTCTTTGTCGAAAAAGGATCGTATCTTGCGGAAATATCCGTTCATGCTTCATTCTTCCTTTCCGGAGGATTTTTTCGAGTGTTCTTTTCCCTGGGGAAACTCCACTTCCCGGAGGGAGCATTGCTGAGCGAGGCAGAGGCAGCGCTGGGCCATGCTTCGGGTGGTGTGCAGAAGCTCCCAGAGCCGGAGGTTTTCCGGCGTGTGGAAGAGCCCCCGGTTGGTCTCCAGATTCGTTTGAAGCGCTTCCAGCAAGACCATCAGTTCTTCGTACCCCCGGAGAAACCTTTTACCGGCCCTGGAATCTCCAAGGGCGAAGGTTCCGAAACTTTCGTCGATAAGCGGAAGCAGCCTTTCCGCCAGGGCATTCCATTCTTCCTTCTGCGAGGGATTCCGGGATTCCCTGGAAAGCTCCCTCCAGTTTTCGTATTGGGGTAAAAAGTTTCGAAGAATCAAATGGTTCAGCTCCCTCATGCAGCTCAGACCGTGGGCGAGAGAGGCGTACTCTTCAGGGGTTTCGGAGTTTTCCTCCAGAGGCGGAGGCAGGGCGAGAAGGTATTCCGTGCAGCTTTCCATAAGCTCTCCGCTTCCCTCGGTGATTCGGGCGAGCCGCTCCGAGGCCCAGGGGGTTCGGAGGGTGCGAAAGATACATTCCTCCATGAGGTTCGCTCCCCGGATCATTTCCTTGGACAGAAGGGAAAGAGCCAGGCTCGGAAAGGGAGGAGGCGGAAATTCCAGATAGAGGGGTTCTCCCGGATCTTCCCGGCCGAAGATCCGGGAGAAAAAGGCTCCTCCCCGGGCGAGAATTCCCGTAAAGGGAAGCAGTGCCAGGGCGTTTCCCCAGATGAGGACGCTTTGAATAAAGGCGATGCTCCCCGGGGGAGAGGAAAAAAGCCGGGCTCCCTGGGCGGGAACAATGCGGTATAGAGGAAGGAGCAGCAGAACTCCCGCGATTTTGTAAAGGAAGCTGCTCCACGCCAGGGTACGGGCGTGTTTTTTTGTGCCCATGCCGGCGAAGAGCACCATAACGGATGTCCCCGCATGGGATCCCAGCACGAGAAAGAATACCGTTTCCAGGGGAAGGAGCCCCGAAGATACCAGAGCCATGGAGAGCCCTATGATGGGGACGCTGCTTTGAAGAACCGCGGTAATGCCGAAGGCTGCGACTCCCGCAAGGGCGGCGTGATTTCCGAGGGCAAGAAGAAGGGATTCTATGGAGGCGGAGGTGCTGAGAGGAAGTACCCCCTGCTGGATGAAGAGCATTCCCGTAAGGATCAGAGAGATTCCCAGCCCCAGGGCTCCCCATTTCCGAACGTTTCTGCGGGAACTTCGCAGAAGAAAGGCGCTGATGCCGAGCCCCAGAGGAGCCCACTGCACCACGTTCAGAGCCAGGATGAAGGTGACCAGAGTGGTGCCCACGCTGGCGCCGATCATGACGATGATGGCGCTTTGCAGGGGAAGAAGTCCCGCGCTTACCAGCCCCACCGCAAAGGAGGTGGCGGCGGTGCTGCTTTGGGCCAGGGCGGAGAGAAAGGCTCCGGTGACGAAGGAGAATCCCCGGTATCGGAGAAGAGATCCGAGTAGTGTGTCCGTGCGTTTGCCCAGAATGTTTCGAAAAGCCTCGGTGCTGTAGGTAAGGCCGTGAAGAAAAAGCCCTATTCCTCCCAGAAGGAGGAATAGCGAAGAAATGGATGGAGGCATGGTTCTTCGTCTCCTCTCGAACAGAAATTCTTGATACGGTGCCCCCGATTTCGGCAATTGAAAGCCCTAGATTACCACATATCCGAATTCCACGCTTTGGAATTCATGATAAGATAGGTGTCGGTGCATAACTGAATACAGAGGGAAAAGTATCCTGTACTCGAGGGGGAGGAACTTCCATGGGATTTTTCCGGTCTTCCGTATGGTGTTGTTTCGTGCTGGCGTTTCTTTTCGTGCCCTGGGGAGCTTTATCCGTCCGGGCGGGAGAGGCGGAGCGTTCCCTTTTCCCGGAGGGAGAGCTCCGGGTGGCCATAGAAGCTCAGGATTGGGGGGTTTTCCACTTTTCCAGCGGGGATTGCTTCGAGGGTTTCGAGGTGGATCTCGCTCGAAAAGTGGCGGAATCTCTGGGGGTTTCCTGTGTCCTCGTACCTCTTCCATGGGGAGAGGGGGAGGCGGGAAGCATTACGGGAATACTCGAAAAGGGGCTCTGGCCCGAAAAGGTGCATCTGGGATTTGCGGGAATCGCGGTAACCGAGGAACGTATGCAAAAGGTGCTTTTTTCGGATCCCTATTTCGTGGCGGGCCAGGCGGTGCTTCTCCCCCGGAATAGCGGTATTTCTTCTCCCAAACAGATGCAGGGTATGAAAGTTTCCTTTCAATCCGGCACCACCAGCGCTCTGGCGGCGGAAAAAATTTCCGGCATCCTGCCTCTCCCCTTTACGGACTGGCCCGAAGCTTTCCAAGCCCTTTCCGACGAAAGGGCCCAGGCGGCCATCGTGGATAGCCCCCTGGCCTTTCAGGTGCTTCAGAAGCACGAGGAATATACGATTTTGGACGTTCTTCTTACGCGGGAATACTACGGGGCCTTTTTCCCCAAAGATACGGATCCTTTGCTTATAGAGCGAGTAAACGAGGTTATTCAGGAGGAAGCTCTCGATCTCCGGGATCGATGGATTCCCTGTCGTTAGAGATGACGGGGATTTCGGATTTCGATTCTTGGGGAAAGGGCCTTCGCGGAGGGGCGAACGACGTGATTGGAGAAAGGGACCAAGGGCTTTTTGAAAACTCGGGGGAGGAACGGACGAGATCCGTGGAGGGGCAGGAGCTTCTTCTTCAGTATCTCGTGGAGGTGGATAAGGCCAAAACCAAGGAGGAGGCCTGTTCTCTGGCGGCTCAGATTATCGCCGCCAAAACAAGGTTTTCCCGTCCTGCGGTATTTCTATGGAATTCCCGAAAGGAATGCCTGGATCTTATGGGATTCGCCAACCACAATCCTTCGGTTCAAACCATCTTCCCCTCCCAGGGAATCTGCGGGCGATGTTACCGAACCGGCGATGTCCAGGCGGTAAACGATGTAGCTCGGGATCCGGACTATTTCCCCGATATGAGCGATACCCGGGCGGAACTTGCGGTTCCGGTGATCTGGCACGGACGAATCTTCGGTGTTCTCGATATCGAGGCGGCGGAAAAGGATTGTTTCGACGAGGGAGACGTGCGCTTCAGCCTTCTTCTCGTGAGTATTCTCGGGTCCGTACTCTCCCACCTCGAAGCGGAGCGGGAGCTTCAGGACAGTCTCGAACGAAGCCGGGCGAATCGGCGTAACCTCACGCTGGCCCAGCAGGCCCTGAATCGTTCTCTGGAAACCCTTATGGAGAGTAAACGGGAGGTGGAATCCTACTCCCAATTCAAGCAGATTCTTCTGGACGCTTCCAGCGAACTCTTCCAGTGTAAAACTTCGGAAGACCTCTACCACAAGGTGGGCAAGGTCCTTCGGGAGCGTTTCGGCTATCAGCGTTCCTTTATTTTCGGGCGCCATCGCCGCTCCGTGCCGCTTACCACGGTTTTCATCCACGGAAACTTCGGTATTTCCCGGGAGGAAGAGGAGGAATATCTCCTGCACGGAAGGGGCATTATCGGCCGGGTGGTACGAACCCTGGAGCCCTATATCTGCAACGACGCTTCGGAGGACCCCTTCTTCCGTCCGGATGTTTTCGGAACCCTTTCGGAGGTGGCCTTTCCCATCGCCCACGAGGGATTTCTCTGGGGAGTGTTGGTGGTGATTTCGGAGCATAAAGAGGCCTTCTCCATGCGGGATGTGGAGATCCTTACCATTCTCACCAGTTCCATGGCTCTGGTGCTGGAGAATATCTCCAACGTGCAGATGCTTCGGCGGGAACTTCAGGGCATGCGGTTTCTTCACGACATGGTGAACGCCCTTTCGGAGGAGCGGAACAACGTGCGAATCGCTCGAAAGACCGTGTCCCTTCTGACGAGCCGTTTCCCCGACACCTCGATCTATATTTGGCTCAGGATGGATGACGGTTTCCGCATGGTGGCCTCCTCTTCTTTCTCCTCCGAGGAATTTCCCTACAAAACAAGGGAAGTTCTCGACCGAGGAGGAGGGCTCGTTTTTCGCGCTCTGGAATCCGGCAGAGTCATGAACACTCCGGATGTTCGTGAGAATCCCCGTTATATCGAGGTGGATCCCTCCACTCTTTCGGAGCTTGACGTTCCCATCTTTCACCAGGAGGAACCCCTGGGCATTATCGTTTTGGAGAGAAATCGGGTGGGGGGCTTTACTTCCGAGGACGAGGATCTTTTTTGCGTGCTCTCCCGTCATCTGGGGGTTCTTTTTTCCCTCAACCGACTTTTGGACGTGGAGGAGGAGAAGGCTCGTCGGGATGGCCTCACGAATATATGGAATCGACGTTTTCTCATCCAATATCTCGAAGAAGAGATACAGTCTCTGGCTCGTCAGGGAATTCCCTGCTCGGTGATTATGGTGGACATGTGGAAATTCAAGGAAATCAACGATACCTACGGTCATGCCGTGGGGGATGAGGTCCTTATAGAATCCGCCCAGGCCATGACCCGGGAAGTGGGGGAAAAGGGTGTGGTGGGCCGCTACGGAGGAGACGAGTTTCTCGTGGTGCTCGTGGACTTTACTCCCCGGGAGGCCCGGGAGCTTGCCTGTCGTTTGGAACAGTCCGTGGAGGCCCTGGAATTCTCGATCCCTTCCCTGAAGGCCCATGCGAATTTCGGCATCGCTTTTTTCGGGGAGGACGGAAATTCCAGCGATGAAGTGCTCGTGATGGCGGATCGACGTATGTACGAAAGCAAGGGGAAAAAACTTTGTTGATCTTTCCGGAAATCTTGTCTTTGCCCGGAGGTGCGGTATGTTCGTTATGCCGAAAGAACTCGTGATTCTTCACGAAAAAGCGCGCTTTTTTCCGAATATGTGCAAACATTCAGGGGTGCCGGAGCATCCCTTTTGTCTTTTTGAAGGAGCCATGGCATGATTTGCGGTTTTTTTGACGGAGCCTCCCGGGGGAATCCCGGAGAGGCCGGAGCGGGGGCACTTCTGCAAGAGGAGGATGAAAAAATTCTCTGGGAGGAATGCGGTTACCTCGGTACCCGTACCAACAACGAGGCGGAGTACGAGGGACTTCTTCTTCTGCTGGGAGAGATTCGCCGGAGAGATCTCCGAAATGTGCGGATTTACGGAGACAGCAAGCTCGTGATCTCCCAGATGAAGGGAGAGTGGAAGGTCCGGAAGCCCCACCTGGAACTCCTCTGGCGGGAGGCCCGGGAACTCGCCAAGGGGCGGGATCTGGAATTTTTCTGGATTCCCCGGGAGCGGAATTCTCGGGCGGATGCCCTTTCCAATCGGGCCTTGGACGAGCCTCGAAAGAAGCCGCAAGAGAAATCGGCGGAAGGGTTTCCTCTCCCCGAGGGATTTCTCGAAGTGGGAGTCCGAAAGGAAGGGGCTCCGGAAGAGCCCGCGCCCTCGGGAGGCAAGGAGGAAAAGGATTCCGTACTTTTTACGCAGGTGGGAGGGCATATCTATCTCGCCCGGGGAAGCGAGGAGTATGCGGTGGACCTGCTTCACGGTGCCTGCACCTGTCCGGGATTTCAGTTCCGGAAGCAATGCCGGCATTTGAGGGAGGCCCGGAAGAAGTTCGGCGGGGGTGATGTGCAGTGAAACTTTTGCGGGGAGTTCTGTTTTTGGTTCTGTGCCTCTTCGTTTTCGCGGCGGGAACGGAAGCTCGAGAAAAGGCCAGCCCCTCTCGCGGAAGTCTCTACATTCCCCGGGGTCCCATCCTTTTTTCGGTGGTTCCTCTGCGACACCAGATGATATATGGCCCCGAAATCGTTCTTTGGAGCAGCCCCGAGGAGATTATCGCCCTTCTGGTTTCGGGAGAGGCGGAATGCGCTCTGCTGCCCATAACCCTGGGAGCCGCGATCCATACGAAGGGATTTCCTTTAATCCTTCTCGGGGTAACCCAGTGGGATCTTTTCCATTTTCTGGTTCCTCCGGGAGCCCCCTTGGGTTCGCTCAAGGAGCTTGAGGGGGAATCCCTCTATCTTCCCTTCGGCCGGGGAACCACCGCGGACGTTCTCGTCCGCTCGGCCCTGCGCAAAGAGGGGCTCGTGCCGGAGGTGAATGTCCGCCTTCTCTATGGACCTCCCCAGGAGATCCTGGGGCTTCTCGGAGCGGGAAAGGCCCGGTATGCGGTGCTTCCGGAACCATTTGCCTCTCTGGCTTTGGCCAAGGAGATTGCGGTGCGGGGACTTCCTCTTCGCCGGCTGTGGCAGAACGAGGCGGGGGAGGAGGCACATCTTCCCGTAACGGGGCTTTTCGTCTCCCGCAAGAGCTTCGAGAAAAACCCCGAGCGTTTCCGCACCACGGAAGGCCAGTATCTTCTCTCCCTGAAATGGGCGGAATCCCATCTTTCCCAGGCGGCGGATCTTCTGCGCAGAGATCTTCCGTTGCCCCGGGAAGTTCTGGAGGCCGCACTGGAGGGCTGCGATTTCACCTATTCTTCGGGGTGTTCTGCGGATCGGGAGGTGCGGTATTTCTACGAATATCTTTGCTCCCAAGCTCCCGAGGCGTGCGGGGGGGTGCCGGAAAAGGAATTCTTCTGTCCATGAGAAGCAGGGCCTTTCTCGGGACCGGAGCGGTGCTTCTGGGATGGGAAGTTCTTGCCCGGGCTCTGGAGGCTCCTCTTATTCTTCCCTCACCTCTGGAAACGGGAAGCCGGCTTCTGGATTTTGCGGGTACCTCCCCCTTCTGGTTCGCCCTGGCCCGATCCGCCGGAGAGGTGGGACTGGTGCTTCTCCTGGTGCTCTGTATCGGCATTCCTCTGGGGCTGCTCTTGGGATTGCGCTCGGGGCTGATGGCTTTCTGCCGCCCTCTTCTGGGAATATTCCAGGCGGTTCCCGTCATCTCCTGGCTCGGGGTGGTGATTTTTTCCTTCGGCATCGGCTGGAAGGGGCCGGTATTCATCTCCACCCTCTCCCTTCTTCCCATGGCGATTCTCACCACCGCTTCGGGAGTGCGTAGCCTGGACGGTACCCTTCTCGAAATGGCCCGGCTCTATCGGGTTTCCCGTTGGCGCCGCCTGAAGGGAATCTACGGAGGAGCCCTTCTACCCTTTACGGAAGCGGTCATGGAAGTGGCCTTGGGGAATGCCTGGAAGGTGGTGCTGGTGACGGAATATCTTTGCGGCGATGCGGGGCTTGGAGTGCTCATCGCCTGGGCTCGTCAGGGAGTGGATACTCCGGGAATCTATGCCCTTTCGGGGGTGGCGGTGTGCCTGGGAATCGCTTCGGAGCGGCTTTTCCGAAGCCTCAAAGGCGGATTGCACAGGAGCGAAAAACCGTGTCTTCTCTGATTCGGATCTCCTCTCTGGGGGTACGCTTCGGAGAGCACCGGGTTCTGGAAAGGTGGAACATGGAGATCTGCCGGGGAGAGCGGGTGGTGCTTCTGGGGCAGTCCGGATGCGGCAAAACCACCTTTCTCAAAGTTCTCGGAGGAATTGTAAAGCCCTCGGAAGGTTCCCTCCAGGGGGTTCCCTCCCGGGTGGGTTTCGTCTTTCAGGAGCCCCGGCTCATTCCCTGGGCTACGGTGGCTAAAAATCTGAATTTCGTAAGTCCCTCCTGTTCCGTGGAGGAGCTTCTGGAGCGGGTG
This sequence comes from uncultured Aminiphilus sp., assembly GCA_963666395.2. Taxonomy (GTDB): domain Bacteria; phylum Synergistota; class Synergistia; order Synergistales; family Aminiphilaceae; genus DAIPKP01. Next base: position 2,155,171 of record CAXXQU010000001.1, on the reverse strand, counting down.
CACCTTTCGGGATGGGGGCAGGCCTATCCCCGGGAGCTGAGCGGGGGGATGCAGCAGCGAGTGAATCTTGCCCGGGCTCTGGGAGTGGAACCGGAACTTTTGCTTCTGGACGAGGCCTTCGGATCTCTGGATCTGCGGCATAAATTCTCCATCATGGAGGATCTGCTGGATTTCTGGAAGCGCCGGAACTGTACCATTCTCATGGTAACCCACGATATTACCGAGGCCCTCTATCTGGGGGATCGAATCCTTTTTCTCGAGGGAAGTCCTTCCCGTATCGCCGGAGAGATGAGGGTGGACCTTCCCAGGGATCGTTCTCCCTGGTCCCGGGAATTCCTGGAATATCGAGGAGCCATTATCCGGCGTTTTCTGGAGGTTCCGGAGGATCAGGATTCGAAGTTCAGGAACTTCAGAAAAAGTTCCTGAAACCGGGAGGAGTCGTCCAGAGAGCAGTGTTCCACTTGATTTCGAAGGGCGATAATCTCCTCCCATGCCGAAGGACCCCCCAGAAGTACCGCCCCTCCTCCCCAGGCGGCGGCGTTTCCCAGAGAGGTGATGCGGGATTCCATGCTTCGGGGAAAAAGCCCCACTTCCAGGGCCGCCTCCCGGCGGATGAAGGTGCCGAAGGTCCCCGCCAGAAGAACCTCCTCCAGATCCTCCCAGGAAAGTTCCGCCCTTTCCAGAAGCAGTTCCATACCTCCCCGAAGAGCACCCTTGGCGAGCTGAAATTCCCGGATATCCTGCTGGGTAAGTTCCAGGGATTCCCCGGATTCCGAAAGGGCGAATCGAAAGCTTCGTAAACCTTGGAAATCCAGAAGCCCCTCCCGTAAAGCGGGATGAAAAACTTCTTGGAAAGAGGCCAGTCGCCCCTGGCGGTCCATGCCCCGGCCCCGAAGAAGCACCTCCAGAAGATCCAGAAGTCCGGATCCGCAAATGCCAAGGGGAGGTGCATCCCCCAGGGTTTCCGGAACCAGCCGGTTTCCCCGAATCTTTACCCCTGAAACGGCCCCTTTTCGGGCCCAGGTGCCCCGGGAGATGTTGCCCCCTTCGAAGGCGGGCCCCGCCGCCGCGGAAGCCGCGAGAATCCGGTTTTGCCAGAGAAGCCCCATCTCACCGTTGGTACCGAGATCTATCAGCATTCGGGGTTTCGAAGACGGGCGGTTTTTCAGGGAGTAAAGGGCTCCCAGAAAATCCCCTCCCACGAACCCTCCGATAAGGGGGAGGCTGCGCAGCCGGGCTTGAGGAAGAAGACGTCTTGCCAAGGGGCCTCCGGGAGGTTCCTCCAATCCCTTCAACAGAAAGGGGCGAAAGGGAGCCTTCAGAAGAGAGGCGCAGGAAAGCCCGAAAAAAAGATGGTGCATGCCGCTGTTTCCCAGACAGAGGATTTCCGTACAGTATCGAGGCGGAATTCCAGCTTTTCGAAGTACCCGAAGAAGCAGCTCTTCAAGGCTTTCCAGAAGCGTGTCCTGAAGGGACTTCCGCGCCTCCTCGGAATCTTCCGCCAGAACGAGCCGGGTAAGAAGATCCGCCCCCCGGGATGTTTGAGGGTTCCGGGCGGAATCGTACCCGAGAAGATTTTTTCGGGAGAGATCGTAGAGAAAGCATCCCAAAGTGGTGGTGCCCAAATCGAGAATCGCACCGCAGAGATTCGGAACCCGGTCCTTGTCGGATTTTGTCGGAGTTTCCGGAACGAGGCGGGTATCCGGTTCTTCGGAAAGGATTTTCCCGGAAAGGTCCCCGGTCTTTCCGAAAATTTCATCGTCCCTGCCTTCGGTTTCTTCCTCAAGCCATACTTCGACTCCATTCCCGAGGATTTTGCAGCGGCAGGCCAGACGAATACCCCGACGGAGGTTTCTATCTCCGAGAAGGCGGATTTCCTCGGGATCCGGAGGCGAGAGGGGGCCTTCCGCCCGGAGGCGGCACTTGCCGCAGAGTCCCTTACCTCCGCAGGGAGCGGTTAGGGGATAGCCTCGTTCCAGGAGAATCGAAGCGAGGGTATCCTCCGGGGATACCGGAACTTCCCGACAGTTTCTGTTAAAAAAAACGTGCAGACTCCAGGGGCGTTCCTTCATGGTTTCTTTTCCTCCTTGGGATTTCGAAATGCTCCCGCGTATCTTCCCGGTTTTTTGGGGTTGGGTCAACTCTCTTTGGGTTTGGCGATTATTCCGGAACTGTAGGGCGCTATGTTTAAAAGCGTGTTCTTGCGCAATGGCGGAACCGGGGGGCGGATTTTTTCAGGTAGCTAGGAAAGGGAAAGAAGGATATACTGAGAATAGGATGAATTCGATTTTTGTAAATCTTCGAGAATGTCGGTTTTCCCCCTTCGAGGGGGGCGGGGAACGTTATTTCTCAAAAGTAAGGAGAAAACCATGTTAAACGGGAAAATGCGGGTCTTGAACCGCTGAATGAATGATTCCTGGCCGGTCGGGCCATGGAGCATATCTTCCGCCGCATCCCCGGACTGATCCCGAATCTTTTCTCATGGGCTCGTTCGCATACGATGCGTGCGGAAAATCCGTGAGGAGGGATATCGTGTCTCAAGAGTATCGTCAAATGTGGTCGGATCTCAATCTGGATTTGCATGCCCACGATGCACTGTTGGGAGTTTTGGGGAAGGTTTACGGGGATATCTATATGGCCCAGAAGGAGCGTCCCCGGGGAATGGATTACTTCAACTTCGTGGTGAATGAAATTCACGGCCTTCGCATTAAGGAGCTTCTTGACGAAAAGAAGCAGGGGCGGAAGATTATCGGTTCCTACTGCGTTTTCGTTCCCGAAGAGCTTGTGCTTGCTGTGGGAGCCACCCTCATTGGCCTTTGTTCCGGGGCGGATTTCGCCACGGAAGAGGTGGAACGGGTTCTTCCGCGGAACACCTGTGCCCTTATCAAATCCTCCTTTGGTTTTAAGCTGGGAAAAGCCTGTCCCTATCTGGAGGCGGCGGATATGGTGGTGGGGGAAAATACCTGTGACGGCAAGAAAAAAGCCTATGAAAACCTCAAAGATCTTGTGAACAACCTTTATGTCATGGATCTTCCCCAAATGAAGTCTCTCCAGGGAAGAGAGCTTTTGAAAGGCGAGTTTTACCGGTTTAAAGAAGCCCTGGAAGCTTTTACGGGAACTTCCGTTACCCTGGAGAGCCTGAAAAAAGGTATCCTGACAGTGAACGAAAAACGTAAGGCCTTGCATCGTCTCAGCTCGCTTCGCAAGGCGGATCCCGCTCCCATATCCGGCCTGGACGCCCTCTTGGCGAACCAGGTGTTCTTCTATGATAACCCTGCCCGTTTTACGGAATCCGTGAACAAGCTCTGCGATGAGCTTGAAGGGCGCATTCGGGAGAAGAAGGGGGTTACCGAGAAGAAAGTTCCCCGCATCCTCGTTTCGGGCTGCCCCATGGCGGTACCCAATTGGAAGCTTCCCTGGATCGTGGAAAAGGCGGGGGGGCTTATCGTGGGAGAGGAGTCCTGCGTGGGAGAACGGGGAACCCGGGAGCTTACGGAAAACTCCGGAAACTCCGTGGAAGAGCTTATGGAAGCCCTGGTGGATCGTTATTTTAAAATCGACTGTGCTATTTTCACCCCCAATCCGGAACGTCGGGATCACATTCGGGAGATGGCGAAAGAGTATGGCGCGGATGGTATTATTCACTACGGACTTCAGTTCTGCCAGCCCTATACCATGGAGGCTATTACCCTGGAAAAAACTTTCGAAGAAGAGGACATTCCCTTTCTCCGGGTGGAAACGGACTACAGCATGGAAGATGTGGGGCAACTTACCACGAGGATCGAAGCTTTCGTGGAGCAACTTCGATAGTATAGAAAAAGAATGATCGGAATGCCTCGGGAGGAGTTATCCTTCCGGGGCATCTTTTTAGCGAAAAAGATGTGGTCGGGGGAACCTGTTATGAAATATGCCGGTATCGATATCGGATCTCGTTCCATGGAAGTGGTGGTGTTGGAGGACGGAGAGGTGGTGGCCTTTCGCCAGGCCGAGACGGGACATGCTCCTCTGGAACAGGCGAAAACTCTTCTTGAAGGTCTTTCCTGGGATTGTCTTCTGGCCACGGGATACGGAAGAAGCCTGGTGGCGGAGGCCTTTCAATGTACTACGGCAACGGAAATCAAGGCTTATGCCCGGGGAGCCCGGGAGCTTTTTCCGGATGTGGAAACCATCCTCGATATTGGAGGGCAGGATTGCAAGGTCATCTCCCTTCGGGAGAACGGAAAAATAAAAAAATTCGAGATGAACGATCGTTGCGCTGCGGGGACGGGAAAGTTCCTGGAAATTATGGCGGCCACCCTGGGGTTTGGCATCGAGGAGTTCGGGGAGCGGGCTCTCGATGGGCGGGATACGTTGAAAATCAACAGCATGTGTACGGTTTTTGCGGAATCCGAGGTGGTTTCCCTCATTTCCCGAGGAGAAAAGCCCGAAGACATCGCTTTGGCCTTACATGCTTCGGTAGCCTTTCGGGCTTTGAGCATGCTTCGGCGCATAGGTTCTTCGGAAAAGCTTCTTTTTGCGGGAGGGGTAGCCCGGAACGCTTGTATGAGTAAGCTTTTGGAAAAATTGCTGCAGCACCAGGTGATGGTTCCGGAATATCCCCAGAGAGTGGGAGCCTACGGAGCGGCCCTTCTGGCGCAGGAAGAGAGATAGCTTAGCGATTTTCCGCGACATGGCGATCAAGGCGTTGCAAGCCTCGTTGTGTTTGATGCGTTTACCTTGTGAGGGGCGAACTTTGATTGACGAAAGGGAGAGCCCCTTCTATACTCGAAGCGGTTTTTCGGTGTTTTTCATAGGGAACGGAGAAAGAGCAGGAAGCCGGTGCAAGTCCGGCACAGCCCCGCTACGGTAAGAAGGACGAGGTGTACTCGGGCCACTGGCTTTGCCGCCGGGAAGGCGTACACTGAGGAAGAATTCGAGTCCGGATACTGCCTTTTCCGAAAAGAGCGGACCCGCGAGGGCGGGGAAGCGCGATAGGCTGCATCTCTCGTAGGTTTTTCTGCGAAAGAGGTGGAGTTACTGTGCGCTTATGGGTCCCGGAAGGGGCCTTTTTTTGTGGTTCCGGAAAAAGAGACGGGAAAGGGGATTGTGCACATGTATTTCAAGGTGTTGCGGCGGGTACCGGGAGTTTTTGCGGCGGGGGTTTTGTTTTTTGCGTTTTCCTTTGCAGCCTTCGGGGATCCCGGGGCGGTTTTCACCACGGTAACCTCGGATTATTCCGCGGGAGCCGTGGGAACTGCGGATCTTGCGGGAACGGGGACAGTGACGGCTCCGGTGCTTTCGGGCCTGAAAGGGGATCTTTCAGTTTTTGCCAGCGATTTAGGGCTTTTCGTGGCGGAACACGGATCTTCGGGTACCCTGGATACCCTCTCCCTTTATGATGGAAGTTCCTGGGAGGCTCCCCTCTGGAATGTGCAGGTAGGAAGCGTTATCTACGGTGCGGTGCATCTGGGAAATTCCGTTTACCTCGCCAATTACGGAATCAACCGGGTAACCCGTCATAGTGCGGATTCCGGTATGGAACAGACCGGTGCATGTTCTCTGGATAAGGATAACGGGGAAGGGAACGAAGAGCATGTGGCGGGACTTCTTTCTCTGGAAAATGTACTCTACGCTATCGTGCAGAGCTATAATACGAGTACCTTCGAACATCTTGAAGGTTTTTTGGTTTCCATCAATCCCGAAAGCATGGAAATTACCGGAGAGGTGAGCCTCGGGAAAAACCCTGTGGCTATGGATGTATGGGAGAACAAGCTTTATGTGGCCTGCTTCGGCGGAGCCATGGGAAGTACCGGAGGGGAACCCCGGCTCTATCGCATCGATCCCGCCACGATAGAGGCGGAGCTTCTGGACGACGGTTCCGCCCTGGGAGAAAATTACGGTTACAGCGCCCTGGGAATCGATAACGAGGGAACTCTTTTCGTGCTTTCCTACAAGAACGGCCTCACCTGGCCGGAACAGGAGAACCGGGTTCTCGCGGGAAACCTCGAAGGTGCTACGCCTCTGGGAGGCTCCTCTCCCCTGATTTTCCAAAAACTTGGAGATTTCAAGGCTTCCTGGACCGGAGGTCTCGCGGCTCAGGATGTTTCCCTGACTCCTCTGGAAACCGCTTCGGCCTGGCTCAATGCTGGGGCAGTGGATAAGGAGGAGGGGCTCTTCTGGGTCTCCAACCGGGGAACCGGAACGGGCGATGCGGCACTGGAAGTATTTTCCGCTACGAAAAAGGAAAACTCCTTCGGGGAAAGCCAGCTGCAAAGTCTTCCCTATGGAGTGGTACCTTTTTCCCTTAATGCTCCTACTCCCACGCCTGTCGTTTCGGGAGGCGGCGGGAGCGGCGGATGTTCTCTGGAAGGTTTTTCGCCCCTTGCTTTTTTCTTGCTGCTTCCTCTGATGGCTGTGGGTCGTTCCAAAGGGAAATAGCTTTTTCCGGCCTTGCACGGCTTATCCGGCAGAGGCTGTATAAACTTTGTGTATTCCACGGTTGCAGGGGCGGGCCTCGGTGTCCGCCCTTACGATTCATAAAACGAGAAGAACGGATATGCCTATGCTCGGAAGACGCAATTGTTTTTTTCAAACTCTCCTTTTTACGTGCCTCTTTTTCGGAAGAACCCTTCTTTTCCCGGGGGGCGTTTTCGGAGCTGTTTCGGAGACCCTTCCCCAGGTATTGGTTACCGCCTCTCCTCTGGAGGAGGAGGTGCTCGAACTGCCGGGAACTCTGGAGGTGCTCTACCCCGAGAAAAATACCGGAGAAGGCAAGAGCTTGGGGGATCTCCTGGAGGAAGCCGTGGGAGTTCAGGTGGTGCGTGCTTACGGTCGGGGAGGTTATACGGTGGCCTCCGTTCGGGGAAGTACCTCCTCTCAGGTGATGGTCTATCTGGATGGTATGCGGATGAATCTGGAGAGCGATGCCGCCTTCAATCTCGAAGAGATCGGCATGGACCAGGTGGAACGTATCGAGATCTACCGGGGACACGTGCCTGCGATTTTCGGTGTTTCCGGCATGGGAGCGGTGATTAACGTGGTTACCAGAGCTCCCGGAAAGGAGGCTTCCGGCTCCGCGGGAATTCGTCTGGGTTCCCTGGGAGAAGAGGCCTTTTCGGGAACCTGGACCACCCCTCTCGGAAAGGGACGCTTTCGCGGAAGCCTTTCCCTGGAGGGATATGACGGAGATTTTTCCTATTGGAACGATAACAACACAGCCTACAATGTAGGGGATGACTACGAAGCCACCCGGCAGCATGACGGACACAGTGCGAAAAACCTGCTTCTCCGCTGGGAGGATGACCTCTGGAAGCTTCATTTCCGCTGGAATGACCGGGATCAGGATCTTCCTCTCTCCGCTCCGGGAAACGACAAGGGGCCCTGGGACGCCGAGGGAAATCCCTTGGGGGCCCGGGTGGCATCCTCCCGGACCGATGTGGGAATTGCCACGGAACGCCTCTGGGGAGAAGTGCTCGCCTCCTGGCGTTTGGAATACGTCTCTCAGGTGCGGGAGTTCTTCGATCCCTGGGATCAGATGGGCATGTACGGTCAGGAGCACAATCGCTACGATACCGAGCGTACCGCCCTTTCCGGAGTTTTTTCCGCCCAGATGGGGGACAGGCACGCCCTGGAATTTCGCATGGATTGGAGTTCCGAAAATCTGGATATGGAGGGAGATGTGGTGTCCGCGGTTTCCGGAGGTTCCTATCGCCGAAACCGCTCGAACTACGTGCTTCAGGACAGCATTTTTCTTCTTCCGGATCAGAGCCTGGTGGTGGAGCCCCTGTTGCGCTGGAACGAGGTGGAAGGAGAGGGGCACCTTTCGTGGTCTCTGGGAATGTCTTGGAACTTCCGGGAAAACTGGTATCTCAAGGGTTCCGGAGGATATTCCCATCGGGCGCCGAACCTCTACGAGACCTACGGAGACGGAAGCATGATCGTTCCCAACGAGGATCTCGCGTGGGAAGAAGGTTTTCAGTGGGATCTGGGCATGTACTGGGCCCGGGAAGGAGATGGCTGGTCCTCCCGGGTGGGATTGACCTACTTCGAGCTGGATATGGAAAATCTCATCGAATTTATCATGATCAATCCCCGATACGGGGTTTACGAGAATATCGGCAAGGCCTTTCTCTCCGGAGTGGAGCTGGAAAGCGCCTTTGCCTGGGATCGTTGGAATCTGGCCCTCTCCTACACCTGGATGGATGGAGAAAACCGCAGTTCCGGCTACCGTTACGGCAATCCCCTGCCGAACCGGCCGGAACATGCCCTCTATGCCCGGCTTTCCCGAAACCTTTCCTCCTCTCTTCTCGCCTTCGGCGAGGCGATTCATACGGGAGAAAATTACTTCGACGATGCGGGAAGCATCCTTTACGGGGATCTCACGCAATACAACCTGGGGCTCAAGTGGCAATTCCAAGAGGATTGTATTCTGGGAATGGGAGTGCGGGATCTTTTCGACAAGACCTCGGAAATTTGCTTTCAGCCCGTGGGATACGGTCCCGAACGGTTGACCTGGTATCCTCTTCCGGGGCGCACCTGGTATCTTTCGCTTACCTGGAGTTTTTAAACTATCATGGTGAGGGGACGGAAAAAACACGAAAGAAATACGGGAACCCTCTCGGGAGGTTGCAGGTTCTTTCTCCTTTCCTTTTTCCTCCTTCTCGGGGCATGGGAAATTTTCCTCGTGCCTTTTCCCGGTTTCGGAGAAGTTCCGCAAGCCTACATTCCCCGGTATGCCCGGGGATTTTCGGTGGAACCTTATGCCGGGGGATGGCACGTATCGGTGAGAGATCCCGGAGATTTCACAAGAGCCTGGAACTACCTTCTGGTGTCTCGAAGGGAGTTACCGAAGGGAGAGATTCCTTCGGATTGGATGGTTTTGCCGGTTCCACTGGAGCGGGTGGTCCTTCTCGCCACGCCCTACGTCACGGGGTTGGAGGATTTGGGCGTTCTCGATTCGGTGGTGGGAGTCGGAAACGTGCGGTATTTGCATTCTCCCGCTTTACGTCGCCGCCTGGAAGAGGGCAAAGCCCTGGATGCGGGAAACGATCTGGCCCTGGATCTGGAGCGCCTCGTGGCATTACGGGCCGAGGGGCTTTTCTGGTACGCCCCCTACGAAGAGGTGGAGGGGCAGTATCGAAACCTCCGGAATCTCGGTCTTCCTCTGGTAGTTACCACGGAACATTTGGAAAATCATCCTCTGGGGCGGGGGGAGTGGCTGGTCTTTCTGGGGTTTTTCTTCGGTAGGGAGAAGGAGGCCCGATCTCTCTTCGAAGAACGGGAAAGGCGGTACCGTGAGCTTGCGGCTCTGGGAGCTTCTGCGGCGGTTCGCCCTACCGTTTTCGGGGGATATCCCTTCGGGGATACCTGGTACATGCCGGGGGGGGAGAACTTTCAGGCCCGTTACGTGGAGGATGCGGGAGGACGCTATCTCTGGGAGGACCTTCCGGGATCTTCCACCTGGCCTCTGGATTTCGAGGCGGTCTTTTCCCGGGCTCTTCCGGGGTATTTCTGGATCAACGCTCCGAACTGGAGCAGCCGGGAGGAAGCCCTGAAGGAAGACTCCCGGTACGGGCATTTCCGGGCCTTTCGGGAGGGACATCTCTATACCAACGGGGCCCGCACCAACCATGCGGGAGGCAACGATTACCACGAAAGCGGCGTGCTTCACCCCGAGCGGATTCTGGAGGATCTTCTCTACATACTGCATCCCGAGCTTTTACCGAAGCACGAACTCTATTACTATAGAAAGATACCCTCCTCACGGGAAGGAGAGAAAAAACCGTGAGGTTCTTTCCGAAGAGAACGAAAAGAGACGGCGGTATGGGGAGTAACCTTCTTTTTCTCGGGTTTCTTCTTCTCCTGGGGGGAGTTCTTTTCGGGGCAGAGCTTTTTCTCGGTTCCGTGGGCATTTCTCCGGGAGAAGTGATGGAATTTCTCCTACGAGGTAAAGGGCTTTCTCCGGAGGAAGCCGTGATTCTTACGGAGCTTCGCCTTCCCCGGGGGTGTACCGCCTGGCTCGGAGGGGCCAGCCTTGGAGTGGCGGGGCTTCTTATGCAAACCTGGTTCCGCAATCCTATGGGGGGGCCTTTTATTCTCGGCACCAGTGCCGGAGCCAGTCTGGGAGTGGCCCTGGTGCTTCTCGGCTTTCCTCTGGGGGGCCTTTCTTTCGTAGGGAGCACCTCTTCCCTTTTAGGGGCCTCCTTTGCGGGGGCTTTGGGGGGATTGCTGGTCATTCTCTGGGGAAGCCGAAAAATCCGGGGCAATACGGGGATCCTTCTTTTGGGGCTTATGCTGGGATATCTCGCCAATGCGGGGGTTACGGTGCTTCTGCACTTCGGCAGCATCTACCGGTTGCGGTCATACCTTTCCTGGAGCTTCGGCACCTTCGGCGGGGTCACTCCGGAGGATCTCCCCCTTTTCGTCCTCTTCTGCTCCTTCTTCCTGGGACTTTCCCTTCTCCTGGGTAAATCTCTGAACGCCCTTCTTCTGGGTGAAACCTATGCCGCCAGTCTGGGGCTTTCTCTTCACCGCACGCGTCTTGCGGTTTTTCTCTGCACCGCGGGACTTGCCGGGGGGGTTACCGCCTTCTGTGGCCCCGTGGCCTTTCTGGGAGTGGCGGTGCCTCACCTCTGCCGGGGGGTTTTTCAGACCTGGGACCACCGGATACTTCTCCCCGCCTGTCTTCTGGGAGGTGGGGCCCTGGGAATGGGGGCGGACCTCCTCACCAGGCTGGGCCCCAGGGGAACCCTGCTTCCCCTGAACGCGGTAACCGCCCTTCTTGGAGTTCCCGTGGTGCTCTGGGTGCTCTTTCGATACCGCTACTCTCGGGAGGAAATGTCATGAAATCCCCGCTCCTTCGGACGGAGGGTCTTTCTACGGGGTACCGGAACTCCTCCGGAAGGGGGCGGGAGATTACCCGGAACTTCTCCGCCGAGATTTTTGCGGGAGAGATGGTCTGCCTTCTCGGAGGAAACGGATCTGGCAAGTCCACCCTTCTGCGTACCCTGGGAGGTTTTTTGCCTCCTCTGGAGGGGCGTATCTTTCTGGAAGGACGACCCCTGGAGGCCTATACCTCCCCGGAGCGGGCCCGAAAGATCGGGGTGGTGCATACCGCAAATCCTCCGGTTCCCTACATGACCGTGGAAGATCTGGTGCTGACGGGGCGGCATCCTTATACGGCCTGGCATGGCAAGGTATCTTCGGAGGATCGGGAAATCCGGGACCGAACCCTCCATTTTCTGGGGCTCCGGAATCTTCGAAAGCGCCGGGTGGAGGAACTCAGCGACGGAGAGCGCCGCCGGGCCTGGCTGGGACGGGCCTTGGCCCAGAATACCCCCCTGCTCTTACTGGACGAACCTCTTGCCTTTATCGACCTTCCGGGAGGAGCGGAAATCCTCTCCCTTCTTCGACGTCTTGCGGTGGAGGAAGGCCGGGGCATTCTCTTCTCCTCCCATCAGCTTCGGGGGGCCTTGGAAAGGGCGGACCGAACCTGGCTTCTCACCCCCTCGGGGGAGTGCCTTCAGGGATTGGGGGAGGATCTGCTTCTCCGGGGAGATCTGGAACGGGCCTATCTCGATAATTCCCGCAATGTTTCGGAGGTTCGCTTCTCTCGGGAGGAGGCCCTCTTTTTCTGCCCCTCTTCGGAGGAGGCGGAGCGGAAGGTGCTGCTTTCGGGGCCTTCCGGAGCGGTTCGAAAGTGGACCCGTACCGCTCTGGAACGTCGGGGGTTTTGTCCGGTTTCCGAACCCTTGCGGGGAATTCCCCGGGTGGAAATTCGGCAGAACCTTCCGGAAGAATCCCCGGTATGGTACTGTTTCCGGGAAGGGAAAGAAAGTCTTTGTACCTCCCTGGAGGAGGTGCTTCGGTTTATGGATTCCCGGGAATGAAAGAATGAGGAAGGGGAAAGGACAATTCATGGAGAACGTGTGGAAGGTGATCCAGGAATTTTTCGCTCTCGGAGGCTGGACCATGTGGGCCATCGGGGGATGTAGCGTTCTGGGGGGTGCCCTTTTTCTGGAGCGTCTTTTCTTCCTCTGGGGGGAACATCGTTTTCTTCGAAAGGTCCTCGAGAAATGGGAGGATCCTAGGCTTTCTCCGGATTTCCTGGAAGAAGAACGGCACTTTTCCCGGTTTCCCCGGTGGTTTGAAAATCTTCTCGGAGCGGGGCTCCGGGAAGGGCAATTTCTTTCTCCCGAGGCCCTTCGGGAACATCTGGAGCAGTTCCGATTCGGAGCGCTGCACTCCTGGGAGAAGGGGCTCGGCTTTCTGGGAACCCTTGCCCGGACCACCCCCCTGTTGGGGCTTTTGGGCACCGTGCTCGGGATGATTCAGATCTTTCAGAAACTTCCCTCCTCGGGAGGAGGCAACTTCGATCTTCTCGCCCAGGGAATCTGGAAGGCCCTCTTCACCACCGCCGCAGGACTTTCCGTGGCGATTCCCCTCGTTCTTGCCCAGGCTTTTCTCCTCTCCCGGGTGGATGGCCTGGAGGAGGATTTTCGGGAGCTTCTCCGGCTTGTCTGGATGGGAACGGTGCGAAACTCCCGGAAAGCTCTTTCCGAAGAGGAGGCATGATGCGACGTTCCCGAAGAAACTCCCTTCTGGATCTCACTCCTCTGGTGGATATTCTTTTTCTGCTCATTCTCTTTTTCGTGCTTACCACCACTTTTTTTCGGGAGGGTATTTCCGTGGCCCTTCCTCAAGGGGAGGGAGAGGTGCGGGAGGAAACTCCCCTTAGGATAGTGCTTACCGCGGAGGGGGAATTGTTTTGGAACCGGGAAAGCCTTACGGAGCGGGAGCTTCGGGAGCGCGTATCCCGGGAATCTCCGAAAGTCGTCTCCCTCGAGGGGGATCGCCGGGTGCCCTACGGCGAGGTGCTGCGTATTTTTTCCCTTCTGCGTGCCGCGGGAGCGGAAAAGGTGCTGCTTCTGGTGGAGGAGCTCGAATAATTCCATGCGCCTTGTAAATTATTTTCTGCTTTCCCTCGGGCTTCACTGCCTCTTTTTGATGAACCTTCCCTCTCTTCCTTCGCACCGAACCCCCCCGGTTTTTCGGGGAGAGGCGGTCTTCCGCAAAGTGGCTCAGGCTTCTCTCGAAAAGGAAAAAAACTCTTCTCCCGAAGCCTCCACATCCTCTTCCGAGGCCTCTCGAAAGGAACTTCGCCCTCCATCCGATGTTCCCGAGGAGACTTCCCGAAGTGTTCCTGAGCAAAGGAGTTCTTCGAAACAGGAGCTCCTCCAAAAGCCCCTTCCGAAAAAAAACGAAGTTCCCCGGAGTTCCCAAAATCCGCCGAAGAAGCCCCAAGAGCTCCGAAAGAGCACGGTTTCGGATACCCCTGTTCCGGCAGGGGCAGAGGCGAACGATCCTTCGGAAAAAGGAAAATCCCAAGAGAGAGAAGCCCTTTCCGCGAAAACCTTCGAAGCTTCCCGAAATTCCCTGGATTCTTCCCGCACTTCCTTGGAGGGAGATTCTTCCCTTGTCGCATGGAATACAACCCCTCTTCGGGCTCCCGAACCGGAGTATCCTAAAATTGCCCGAAAGCTCCGCCGGGAGGGAAGGGTGTTGCTGGAGATCGACATCGCTCCCTCGGGAAAGGTGGAGAGGGTGCATATCCTTGAATCCTGCCGGTGGAAGGAACTCGACGAGGCCGCCCGAAAGGGCATCGCCCAATGGGAATTCGCTCCTCCGGGGAAAGCGGTTTCCATTAAAATTCCCGTGATTTTTTCTCTGAAAGACTAGAATCTCGGAGTTCTTGCGGGCCCTTCATTTCGATGGCGCTTGCGTTATTTTTTCTCCCGGTACCAGATCTCTCCATGAATTCTCTCTTTGTGCCCCTGTTCCGTTGGAACCTTCCGGGAGTATCCTTGAAAAAACGAGGATTTCCAAGGAGGTTTTACCATGCACATCTTCGGTCCCGTTCCTTCCCGACGCCTGGGGCGTAGTCTGGGAATCAATCACATTCCCCCGAAAATCTGCAGCTACGCCTGTCGCTACTGCCAGTTGGGCAATGCCATCGATATGAGTGTGGAACGGCGTTCCTTTTTCGAGCCCTCCCTCATCGAGGCGGAAGCTGCCCGAAAACTGGAAGATCTTGCCGCATCGGGAGAGGCGGTGGATTATATGGCCTTTGTTCCCGACGGAGAACCCACCCTGGATGCACGGCTGGGAGAAACCGCGAAACGCCTGAAACCTTTCGGCATACCTCTTGGGATTATCTCCAACGCCTCCCTTATCTCTCTTTCCTCCGTAAGGGAGGACCTTTCTCATTTCGACTGGGTATCCCTCAAAATGGATGCGGTACGCTCGGATATCTGGCGTAAACTGGATCGCCCTCACAAAGATCTTTCTCTGGAGAAGATTCTCGAAGGGGCGGCAACCTTTGCCCGAAGCTATAAAGGGCATCTGGAGACGGAGACCATGCTCGTGAAAGGCATCAACGACGGCGAAGATTCTTTGGAAGAACTCGCGTCCTTTCTGGAGCCTCTGGCCCCTGGGGTCTGTCGCCTTTCCTCTCCCACCCGGCCTCCCGCATGTTCCGACGTAACCTGGGTGGACGAAGAGCGCCTCGCTGCCGCCACCGCCATCTTTCAGGCCTATCATCTGGATGTGTGTATTCTCAACGCCTACGAGGGAAACGACTTTACCCGTACCGGAGATCTTCGGGAGGCCCTGCTTTCCATTCTTTCGGTGCATCCCATGAAGGAGATCGCGGTGGCCCGGTTCCTGGAGGATCAGGAGGAAACTTCCGGGGACGGAAAGGAACTTCTGAGGCGGTTGCTGGAGGAGGAAGAGGTCATAACCGCCCTCTGGAGGGAGGAGCGTTTTTACGCCCGTAATTTGCGGAAGGTCTCCCGGGAGGAACGTTTCTGATGTCCAAATTTTCCCGGGAAATCATGGAAAAAGCGGTGTACGCTCCTCTTGGCCGGCAGAAACAAGATCCCTCGGTGCTTATGGGAAGCCTCTTCGGGGAGGATATCGCCCTGGTGGATACGGGTGCGGGGCTTCTGGCATCCCATGTGGACCCCATTGTGGGGGCCGCCGAAGGTTTGGGGCGTCTGGCGGTGCACGTGGCATGCAACGATCTCGCCGCCAGCGGCGTGGCTCCCCGATGGCTTCAGCTTCTGGTGTTGGTTCCTTCCGCGGAGGATACGGAATCGCTTCGGCGCATTATGGAAGAGGCTGTGGAGGCCGCCGAGGAGGCGGGAGCGGTTATCGTGGGAGGACATAGCGGCTACTCCTCGGGACTCTCCCGTCCTCTTGCGGCGGTCACCGCCTTCGGAAGCGCACAAAAAGAAACCCCTGTGCGTACCGGCGGAGCCCGAAAGGGAGATGTGGTCTGTCTTACCCGGGGCATGGGTTTGGAAGGTACCGCCATTCTCGCCTGGGATTATTCCGAGGAATGCTTTCGCCGAGGGCTTTCGAAAGAGCACGTGGAGGAGGCGAGAAAGCTTGCGGAGTGCCTTTCGGTGGTCCCCGAGGCTTTGAAACTCGCCTCTCTGGGAGCCACCGCCATGCACGATCCCACAAGAGGCGGCGTGCTGGAGGCCTTTCTCGAAATGGCCTGGGGGGCGAAGAAATCCTTCCGAATCCAGAGGGAAAAACTGCCCTATCTTCCGGTGGTGCAGAATTTTGCCCGGGCCTTCGATTTCGATCCTCTTCGGATGATCTCCTCCGGGGCTTTGGCGGCGACCTTGCCGAAAGAAAGGGTTGCCGAGGCGGCCCGGGCCATCGCCCCCTGGGCTTGCCTCTATCCCGTGGGGACGGTGGAGGAGGGAAAGGGTGTTCGGATCTGTTCGCAATCCGAAGATCTTTTCTTTGTCGAACCGGAACCCGAAAAGGACGAACTCGCCCGGCTTCAGGTTTTGCTGGGGGCTCCGGTATAAAACGACACCTCTCTTTCCTGCGGTGATGTGTGCGGGAAGAGAGAGCACAGAATCTCTCCTCATCGTATTTCCAGTGGAAGAACGAAACTTCTCAGGATGCCTTGATCTCGGTTTGGAGCGGTTTTAGAAATAAAGTGTCGCGAAACGTTTAATGGGAATCTCGACTTATGTGTTCCCTCTGCTCCTCCGGTGGTGGAACCGCTTCCTTGCTTCGCTGTTCCGGCTTATACTTATGCCGTATGCCGGGAAGATATAAAACCCTACGGAGACGGAGGTGTCTTGAAACATGAAAAAGGCTTTAGGGATGCTTGTGATGATGGTTCTTTGCCTTTTCCCCTTGGAAATGGCTTTAGGCATGGAGGCGGTTCCCTTGGAAAAACTGAAACCCGGATTTCTCTACTTCGGCCCTCTGGGGGATGGAGGATGGACCTTCATGCACGAAAAAGGGCGTCTGGAAATGGAAGAAGCCTTTCCCGGCTTGAAAAGCGTCATCGCCGAGGGCGTTCTCGAAGGCTCCGATTCCGTCCGGGTGATGAATGCCTTCATCCGAAACGGATCAAGGCTTATCTTCGCCACCTCCTTCGGATGCATGGATTCGGTTCAGGAAGTGGCGGAACGCCATGAAAACGTCTATTTCATGCACTGCTCGGGATATAAACGGAGAGAAAATGTGGGTACCTACTTCGGCCGCATGTACCAGGCCCGGTATCTCGCAGGGCTCGTGGCGGGAAGCATGACGAAAAGCAACGTGCTCGGTTACGTGGGGGCCCATCCTTTTCCCGAGGTTATCCAGGAGATCAACGGTTTCGTTCTGGGAGTGCGAAAGGCGAATCCCCAAGCGAGAGTGAAGGTGGTATGGCTCTTCTCCTGGTTCGATCCGGGAAAGGAAAGGGAAGCTGCCCGGGCTCTTCTCGACGTGGGGGCGGATGTGCTCGCCATGCATGCGGATTCCGGGGCGATTCCCCAGATAGCGGAAGAGGCGGGAGTGTACGTGGTGGGGTACAACAACGACATGAGCCGTTATGCTCCTACCAAACATCTTACCTCTGCCATCTGGAACTGGGGAAAGATTTACATCTATACGGTAAACAGCATCGTGGAAGGTACCTGGAAAAGCGAGAATATCTGGTGGGGATTGCGGGAAAAGGTGGTTCAGCTCGCTCCCTTCGGCAAGGACGTGCCGGATTCCGTAAAAGAACTGGTAGCGGCGGAAGAGGAGAAGATCCTTTCCGGGACCTGGGATGTCTTTGCGGGGCCCCTCAGGGATCAGAAGGGAATTCTTCGCGTTCCCGAAGGGAAGAGCATGCCCGATGAGGATATTCTGTCCATGAACTGGTTTGTGGAGGGAGTGGACGGAGAAATCCCGGAATAGCTTTTTTGCCCTTCGAAAGGGAGAGATCCCTTTTTTCTCTTCAGGAATGCAGTGAAGGAAGAACGATCTTCGGAGAAAAATCGTTGCGGAAATCCTCGAAATTTCCTGTTCTCTACTGCTCTTCTATCAGAGAATAAGGTAGAATAGGAAGAGCAGTTATTTTTATGGAGGAGGTAGAGAACATGAAAAAAGGTTTTGTTGTGGCGTTTGCGGCACTTCTTTGCTGTTTCTGCGCAGGCATGGTTTTCGGTATGGAGGCGGTTCCCGCAGAGCAGATCAAGCCCGGTTTCGTCTATATCGGTCCCGTGGGAGATGGGGGATGGACCTTTATGCACGATAAGGGACGTCTGGAGATGGAAGAGGCTTTTCCCGGCCTGAAGAGCACCATTGTGGAAAGCGTGCCCGAGGGGCCCGATTCCGCTCGGGTTATGAACACCTTTATCCGGAACGGATCCAAGCTTATCTTCGCCACCTCTTTCGGTTATATGGATTTCGTTCAGGAAGTGGCGAAGAAGAATAAAGACGTCTACTTCATGCACTGTTCGGGGTACAAACGGGGCGACAATGTGGGCACCTACTTCGGGCGCATGTATCAGGCCCGGTATCTCGCTGGGCTCGTGGCGGGAAGCATGACCAAGACCAACGTGCTCGGTTATGTGGCGGCTCAGCCCATCCCCGAGGTCATCCGGGGAATCAACGCCTTCACTCTGGGAGTGCGGCAGGTGAATCCCGAGGCCAAGGTGAAGGTGGTATGGCTCTTCTCCTGGTTCGATCCGGGCAAGGAAAAAGAGGCCACCAAGGCTTTGGTGGATGCGGGGGCGGACGTCATCGCCATGCATGCGGATTCCGGAGCGGCTCCTCAGACCGCCGAAGAATCCGGCGTCTATGTGGTGGGGTACAATAACGACATGAGCCAGTACGCTCCCACAAAACATCTTACCGCTCCCATCTGGGACTGGGGACAGGTTTATACCTACACGGTAGGCAAAATTGTCGATGGTACCTGGGAGAGCGAGGATATCTGGTGGGGCCTTAAAGAAGGTATGGTGGATCTCGCTCCCTTCGGCAAGGACGTGCCGGATTCCGTAAAGGAATTGGTGGCGGCGGAGAAGGAAAAGATCGTCTCCGGTAGCTGGGATGTTTTTGCGGGTCCCGTGAAGGATCAGGCGGGTACCGTGAAGGTCCCCGAAGGAGAAACCATGTCCGATGGCGATATGCTTTCCATGAGCTGGTTCGTGGAGGGCGTGGAGGGAGATATTCCTAAATAGGTTTTTTCTCTCCGAGTCTTCCTGAAGCGGATACATCTCGTTGCGGCAGCTCCTTCTTTTCGGGGCTGCCGCGTTTTTTGCATTTCTATGTCGCGAGTTTTTTCGTGAAAGTTTAAAAAACTAAAGAAACCTTTCGTCCGAACGCCTTGCCGCCACATCTTCGGAATCTGCGGTAATCCATCCGGAGGAAGGATTTCCCACTCCATCGAACTGAAGCACGTAGGGCTTGATATCGAGAAGAGGAGTACCGTCCAGAATATCCACGTTTTCGATGGTGAGAATATTCTCCCGTCTCTCCAGCAGGGTTACCACCGAAAGCCCTATGTGGTTGGGTCGCAGAGGGGAGCGGGTGGCGTAAACCCCTCGGGGTACCGAATCCAGAAAGGGGGTTACCTCCAGGGCGGTTCGGGAGGCCCGGTGAAAGTGGTAGAGGAGAAAGATATGGCTGAAGAGCTCCAGATCTTTCAATCCCGCTTGAAACTCCGGAAAGATTTCCAGCGTTCCCCGAACGCCCGAAGCTCCTTTGGGCTGAATGGGCATGTTTTTCAGGTTTTGGAAAGGGCTGTGAACGATGCCTATGGATTTCAGCCCGAAAGAATTCATACTTTTATCCCTTCCGAGGCTGCCGAGGAACTTCTGGGAGGGAATGCTTCGGCGATTTCCCGAATTCGTTCTCCCGCAATAACTTCTTCCTCCTGGAGAATTCGGGCGATTTCCCGAAGGGCTTCTTCGTGTTCCCGAAGGAGGGAGGATGCCTTTTCATGGGCTTCCGTAACGAGTCGGCGGATTTCACTGTCGATGAGGGCTTCCGTCTCGGGAGAGAGATCCTGTCGGTTTCCCTGCTGCACTCCCAGATATCCCGATCCTGCGGGAAGGGCGAAGCGCAGAGGACCGAGCTTTTCGCTCATGCCGAATTCCGTAACCATCCGCCGGGCGAGATCCGTGACCCGTTCCAGGTCGTTGGAGGCTCCAGTGGATGCCTCCCGGAAGATGAGCAGCTCCGCCGCCCGGCCCCCCAGCATGACCGCCATCCGGGAAAGAAGTTCCTTTTCCCCGATGAGGTACTGGTCTTCTTCGGGCATTTGCATGGTGTACCCCAGGGCTCCCTTGGCGGTGGGGATGATGCTCACCTTATGCACCGGGTCCGTGCAGGGAAGAAGCTGGGCTACCAGGGCGTGTCCTCCCTCGTGGAAGGCCACCTTCTCCCTAAGTTCCTTCCGGAGGGGGACCTTGCGCTGAAGTCCCGCCACGATCCGTTCGATGGCCAGATCGAAGTCTTCCATGGCGATGCTCTGCTTGTTTTTCCGCACCGCCAGAAGGGAGGCTTCGTTGGCGATGTTTGCCAGGTCCGCCCCGGAAAATCCAGGAGTGATCTTGGCGATACGCCCCAAATCCGCATCCTCTCCCAGAGGCATCTCCCGGGTATGGATTTTTAAAATTTCCCGGCGCCCTCCTTCTGTGGGAAGGGTTACCTGTACCTGCCGGTCGAAGCGGCCCGGCCGGAGCAGGGCGGGGTCCAGGATTTCCGGCCGATTGGTGGCCCCCATGATAACTACGCCCTGGTTGGATTCGAAGCCGTCCATCTCTGCAAGAAGCTGGTTGAGGGTGTTTTCCCGTTCGCTGTTGCCTCCCACTGCGGCGATGGTGCTTCTCGCCTGGCCGATGGCATCAATCTCATCGATGAAGATGATGCAGGGGGCCTTCTTTTTTGCCTGGAGAAAGAGATCCCGAACCCGGGCGGCTCCCACTCCCACGAACATTTCCACGAAACTGGACCCCGTAAGGAAGAAGAAAGGTACCTTGGCTTCTCCCGCAGTGGCCTTGGCGAGCATGGTTTTTCCCGTACCCGGAGGTCCCACCAGGAGTATTCCCTTGGGGAGTTTCGCTCCCATGCGGTTGAACCGCTTGGGTTCCGTAAGGTAATCGATGATCTCCTTAAGTTCCACCTCCGCCTCGTCCAGTCCCCCGAGATCCTTGAAGGTAACTCCGGTCATCTCTCCATGGATTTCCCGGGCTTTGCTCTTGCCTACGGACATAACTCCCGCTCCTCCCTGGGAGATGCGTTGGTAGAAGAAATACCAGATCACCAGAAGGGGAAGAAAGGGGAGTATCCAGCCCAGAAGGTTTTCCAGAGTTCCCCGGGTTTGGTCCTTGGCCTCGAAGGGGATTTTTGCCTCGATGAGGCGGTTTACGAGAGCCGGATCTTCCACTCGAACCGCATGGCGCAGGGTGGTGCGGGTTTTTTTCTCGCCCTTGAGAGAGAAGTAAATCTGGTCGTCTGTGAGGGCCACCTCTTCCACTCTGCCTTTTTCGAGGTCCTGGAGAAAGTCGCTGTAGGTTACCTCGGTTTCGCCGACGAACATGGGACGAAGCACGAGATCGTTGAAAAGCCATACCACCAGGAGGGCCAACAGCATGTAGCCCAGAGAGAATTTCATCTGTTTGTTCTTGCGGTCCATAAGAGGGCTCCTTTATCCTTGAAATGATGTTTCCCTGGAAAAAGTATATATCATAGGGCGGGAAAAAATGATAGAATGCGGTCTTTTCGGAGCCTTTCCGGAGTTCTCGAATTTTCCCCAAAAGAGAGGTACGTGATACACTTTTCCAAAGGGCCTGATCCGGAAAGGAATCGGAGGCGGAAATGGCGAAGAGCGAACGGTAATGTCAGGGCGGAGCGAGAAAAGGCGCCCCGGATTTGATGTGCCGGATTCTTCTGTTGTCGGAAATCCTGGAGGAACCATGCATACCACGGAGAACGTTCTTTTTCTCGATACCTCTTCCGGAAGGGAACTTGAAGGGTGCTCTTTTCCGGAAGAAATTTCGGAGTGGATTCTGGAGGAACTTTTCGGAGAGTCCGAGCCCCGGGCCTTCGAGGCACTCCTCTTCGAAGGAGATCGGCGGCTTTTGCGCAAGGTCCTGGAGGAAAAACCGGAGCCGGAACTGCATTTTCCTTTGGGAGAACCGGATCTCCTGATAGTGGAGGAGAGACTTCGGCGAAATGCCCCGGCTTTGCAACTTTCCCTTCCTCTTCGGGAGAGCGCCTCTCCCCGTCTTTTGGGAACTGCGGCGTTGCTGGGAGGGCTTTCGGGGTGGATCTTCTCCCTTCTCCTCGGTTCCGGTACGGTCGGGGCGCCTCTCGCGGGGGGAGCCCTGGGGGCGGCGGGAGCTTTCTGGATTGCGGAGAAGCTCCGGTCCTCTCCGGGATTGCGCCGGGCTTTGGCGGGACTGTTCGGGGTGGGTGCCCTGAGCGAGATCTTTCGCATTCTCCCCTCCTCGGGGTGGCTCGGCCTGATGCGGCGTTCCTCCCGGGGATTCTCTCCTCTGCGCTTTCTGGGGATGCTTCTGGCGATTCCTCTGGTGATGGGATGTTCTTCCCGAGCGGAGATTCATCGGGAGATGCTGGAGCCGCAGCTCCGGGAGCTTTTGCTTCAGCGTTGCGCTTTCTATGGTCTCGCTCTTCGGGGGGAATACCTGTTCGAGTATCTGAGGCAGAAGAACCTCGAAAATGTCGAAGACCTTCCGGATCTCGCGTCCCTGGGGGCTTCGCTTTACGCCCTCGCGGGGGCTTCCTCGGAGACCCTGCCCGAGGCGGCGGAGGAGGTGCTTCGAAGTGCCCGGGAAGCGGGATTCGAGGATCTTCCTCTCCGAAGGGAGGAAGAAGATTTCTCCTCTTCGGGGGATCTTCCCCGGTACTGGAGCGAGGAGCTTCGGGATTCGTACGATACGGTGGGATACCTTGAGCCCGGGGAGCCCGTACGGGTGGAGCGGCTTCCCGCCTTCTATCGGGGAGTTCTCCAGACCAAGGGGCTTCTGCGCCGGGAAAAACGGAGGAACCCCTCGTGAGCGGCCGGGTTCTGGCGGTGGATTTCGGCACCAGCACCTCCCACTTCTCCCTCTGTCCCGGGGACGAACTGCTTCCCTCCTCCCTGGCCTTCGATCCCAACGCTTTGGGCATGGAGTCCGCAGTGCTCCTGCGAAGAGGGAGGGATCCTCTGGTGGGGCGCATGGCTCTGGATACCTGGGGGGATGCCTTCGAGGAGGAGCGGAGGGAATACGATCTGCGGATGCACTTCAAGCCGGATATCGCCTCCGCCGCCGAGGCCTGGCAGGCGGGAGCGGCCTTTCTGAAGGGTGTGCTCCGGGAGGCGGAACGAATGCACCTTCCTTTCCGGGAGGTGGATCGGGTGCTCTTCGGAGTGCCCAGCGAGGCCGGGGAAACCTGGCGGAATGCTCTGCGTACCCTGGCCCGGGAGGCGGGATTCGGAGATGTGGGGTTGGTGGACGAGCCCGTGGGGGCCCTGCTCTATCACCTTTCCCAGAAGGATCTCAAGCCCTCGGAGTCCTTGGAAGGAACCCTGGTGGTGGATTTCGGCGGAGGCACCTGCGACTTCGCCTGGATGGAGCGGTTGGACGTGAAGGCCTCCTGGGGGGATATGCTTCTCGGAGGGCGCCTCTTCGACGATCTTTTCTATCAGATGCTCTGTGAAGATAATCCGGGTATGGAGGAGCGACTGAAGGAGGAGGGAGCGGAATACTACGTGCACTGGTACGAGTGCCGCCGCATGAAGGAGAGCTTTTCCCTCGCTCTTTCCCGGAACCTCCGGGAGAGCTGGAATGGCCGGGCCGGGAACTACGGAGTTCTTCGGAGCCTTTCCTGGGGGAAATTACGGGAACGTGCCACCCGATATCTTCCCACTCCCTCCTTTTGCGAGCATCTTCGTCGGGTGGAGCATCGGCGTTTCGGAGAATCCCCTCTGGATCTGATAGGATGGTTCCGGAATTCGCTCCGGGAAGGAGTGGAACGGCACGGACTGCGGACTTCGGACCTTGGTCGGGTGATCCTTTCCGGAGGGAGCAGCCTCTGGCCCTTCGTGGTGCAGGTACTTCTGGAAGAGCTGAATCTTCCGAAGGAGAAGATCCTTCGCAGTGGCCGCCCCGGAGCGGTGATCGCCGAAGGGATCTCCCTTCTTCCGGCTCTGCGGAACCGTTACGGTGCTCTTCGGAAGGAGATGGAAGAGGACCTTCCCCGATTCGTGCGGGAAGACCTTCGGAAGGTGGTGTCCCGAATTCTCCGGGGAGGAGCGGAAGAGGTGGCCCGAAATTGCCAGGCCCTCCTTTTTCAGGGATCCCTGCGGGAGGTGGTGGAAACCTTTCGGGAGCGTGGAGGTTCTCTGGAGGAACTTCGGGAATCTCTGAAGGGTTGCATGGAAAGAGAGGAGCCCCGGATTGCCGCGATTCTGGAGGAGGAGATGCGCAGGATCGTCACCCTCCTTCCGAAGGAAATCGGCCTCGCTTTGGGAGAGTGGCTTTCCCGAAAGGGAATCCGCTCTCTTCCTCCGCATCTGCAAGGAGGAAACCTTTCCGAGGATCTCTGGAAGGGGGGCATTCCTTTTTCTCCGGAGAAACTCTACCGGGATCCTCTGCGATTCTTCGAGGGAACCCTGGCGGTGATGACCTCCGCCATGACCGCCTCGATTTGCGGCGGTACGGGAATGGCCCTGGTGATGTCCGGCCCTCTGGGGCTCGTGGTGGGAGGACTTGCGGGGCTTCTCGCCTACGGGGCCCTGCGGAAGGAACTCTACCGGGTGCGGTTGCCTTCCCCGGTGACAAAGCGTATGATTTCCCGGAAACGCATGGAGAAGGTACTTTCCCGGGGAGGTCAGGCCTACCGGGAAATGGTGGAAGAGCGTTTTCGGGAAGCCTGGAGCGAGAGGGAACCGGAGCTGCTGGAGCAGATCCGGGATCTCGTGGCCTCCGAAGTGGCTTCCCTGTCGGCGCTTCATACTCTGTAAAGGCTGGCGATCGGTTGCCTGTTGGAAGTAAAGCAAGAGACAAAATCGGAAACAAAAGCACTTTTTTGCGGTTCGAAATGGAAATATCAAGAGATGGCGGTGATGAAAGGATGAAAAAACGTATGCTTTACGGTGCACTTATCGGTTCTCTTCTTCTTTGCCCCGGCTTGAGTGCCGGAGAAGTTAAAAGCCTTCCTGAACGGCAGGATCTGGACCCCGCTTACCAGTGGCGGCTGGATCACATCTTTCCGGACACTTCTTCCTGGGAAGAGGCATATAAGGAAGTGAAGGAGATGCTTCCCCGGCTCGGAGAGTACCAGGGAAAACTGGGAGAATCTCCGGAAAAACTTCTGGGTTGTCTGGAGTTGGAGGATGCCATGGGAATCACTCTGGGCAAGGTCTACGCCTACGCCCACATGAAGAGCCACGAGAACACGGAAAACGATTTCTATCAGGGCCTGGCGGATCGGGCCACCACCCTGGCGGTGGAGGCCAGCGGAGCGGGAGCCTTCGTAACCCCGGAAATTCTGGCTCTCCCCGAGGAGACCCTTCAGGATTTCATCGCCCGGGAGCCTCGGCTGGAACAGTACCGGTTCGCCTTGGAGCAGATTACCCGGGTGCGGGATCATGTGCTTCCCGCGGAGCAGGAGCTGCTTCTCGCCAAAATGGGCAACCTTGCGGACGTGCCGGAGAACGCCTTCTCCATGCTCACCAATGCGGATCTCAAGTTTCCCGTCATTCGGGACGAAGAGGGGCAGGAAGTGGAGCTTTCCGAGGAGCGCTACGGCAAGTACATCCACTCCCGGAACCGGGAGGTCCGGAAGGCCGCCTTTATGGGGCTTTTCGACACCTACGGCAAATTCCGGAACACCCTGGCCGCCACCTACGGCGGAAGCGTGAAGAAGGATCTCTTCTTCAGTCAGGTGCGGCATTACGAATCCTGCCTTCAGGGGGCTCTCTATCCCGACGCCATTCCCCTGGCGGTCTACGATCAACTCATCCGGGCCATTCACGAGGGACTCCCGGAGCTGCACCGGTACGTGGCACTCAAGAAAAAGGCCCTGAACCTGGAAGAGCTTCACATGTACGATCTCTACGCTCCTCTGGTGGCGGAAACCCGAAAGGACATTCCCTACGCGGAGGCTCTGGAGGATGTGCAGGGGGCCTTGGCTCCTCTGGGAGAACGGTATCTCCAGGAGCTTGAAGCGGGGCTCGCCGGCGGATGGATCGACGTGTACGAAAACCGGGGCAAGCGGAGCGGGGCCTACTCCTGGAGCACCTTCGGAGCCCATCCCTATGTGCTTCTCAACTACAACGGCACCCTTCGGGACGTCTTTACCCTGGCTCACGAGATGGGGCACGCCCTTCATTCAGCCTTCACTTATGAGGTGCAGCCTTACGTCTACTCGGGGCACGACATCTTCACCGCCGAGGTGGCCTCCATTACCAACGAAAACCTGCTGCTGGACTACATGATTCGGCATGCGGAAACCAGGGAGGAAAAGCTCTATCTCCTGAACTACGCTCTGGAACAGATTCGCACCACCGTGTTCCGGCAGGTGCTCTTCGCGGAGTTCGAAAAGATCACCCACGAGAAGGCCGCCCAGGGAGAACCCCTTACGCCGGACGCTCTCTGCAGCCTTTGGCGGGAACTCAAAACCGCCTACTACGGATCGGAAGCGGTGGTGGATCCGGAGATCGATATCGAATGGGCTCGGATTCCGCATTTTTACAGTCCCTTCTACGTCTATCAGTATGCCACGGGATATGCCGCTGCGGCCTCTCTGGCGGAGCAGATCCTGACCGAGGGAGAGCCCGCAGTGGCTCGTTATCTGGGTTTCCTGGAGAGCGGAGATTCCGCCTATCCCATCGAAATTCTCAAAAGGGCGGGAGTGGATATGTCCTCTCCCGAGCCGGTACAGGCTGTGCTGGCCCGGTTCTCCCGGTGGCTGGACCAGCTCGAAGAGCTTCTCCAAGAGTAGAAAAAGAGTAAAAAACGTTCTGAACGAGGGAGGGGAATCTTATGATGCTGTTGCAGTGTTTTCGTCTCCGAGCTTTTCGGGGTTATCTGTGGGCCAAATCGAACTGGCGGGATCTTTTTACCATCACCCTCGGTACGGTGATGCTCAGCTTGAGCTACGTGCTGCTCATGATTCCCCACACCTTTCCCGCGGCGGGGTTGAATGGTATCGCCGTGCTTTCCACCTATGTCTGGGGCATTTCTCCCGCCTGGATTATCGGCATCGGGAACGGACTGCTCCTTCTCTGGGCATGGCGGGAGCTTTCGCCTCTTTTCGTAATGAAATCCGCCTTTTCCGTGGCCCTTATGACGGTGCTTCTCAAGGTACTGGCAGTACTTCCGGTTCCTCCCATTCATGATAGTCTCCTGATCGTGGTTTTCGCGGGAATCATCAACGGCCTGGGATCGGGGCTCATCTTCCGGGCCGAGGCCTGTACGGGAGGAACCGATGTGGTGGCCATGGTGCTCCGCAAGCGCTATGGCATCGATGTGGGGGTGTACAGCTTCCTTCTCAGCTCCTCGGTGCTTCTTCTGGCGGTTTTCGTGGTGGGCATCGAGAAGAGCCTTTACGGAGGACTCCTCCTCTATATTAGCGGTCTCGTCATCGACAATACTTTGCGTTCCTTCGACCGGCGAAAACAAATTCTCCTCATCACTCGATATCCCGAGGAGATCTCCGCTTTCATCCTTCAGGATTTGCATCGCGGTGTAACCAGACTTAACGGAGAAGGGGGATTTACCAAACAGCCCCGGCCGGTGCTTCTCACCTATCTTTCTCAGGGGCAGGTGGTGCGGTTGCGTCGCTTCGTCCTTTCCATGGATAACAGCGCTTTCATGGCGGTTTCCGACGCTTCCGAGGTCCGGGGACAGGGGTTCAAATCCTGGAAGGGGCTGTAAACTGCGTAAGGGGCCGTGAATTTCGAGTCTTGCGTGGAAAGAAAGGCTCTTTCGTTCGTTTCAAGAAAAGAGTTCAAAAGAGGCGAAGGGGTTTCTCCGGTATTCGGGAGAAACCCCTTCGCCTCTTTTTTGGAATGAACCGGAAGAGAAAAGAACGTTTTAGTCCGTATCCATGGCCCCTCCCATAAGTCCGGGCATTTCCATCTTTTTATAGCCCGAGGGGATGGAGAAAAGGTTCGATGAAACGCCCCCCTTGTTGATATTTTGCAATTCCATGGTACTCGTTCCTTCGGAGGTGTTCGTAACGATCTTGATGGGGGTCTCCAGTTCCTTGGAGATCCAGAGCGTGGAATCTCCCCGGAGATCTTCCTTGTAGGTTACCTTGAAAACCCGGCATTGAACGCCGTTCACCGTTTCGGTTCCAAGATCCTCCGCAGTGGCCATATCGGGATTTTCCTTCAAGAGATCTTCGGCGGAATCGATGTCTACTTCCATGGTTTCCTGAAATTCTTCGTCGTCCATGGCGGGGAATTCCATGTACATCTTCTGGGAGTGCATAAGAATAATGGTGAGGTCTTTGTTTTCGTCAATAATAATGGTTTGCTCCTGCCCCTGCATAACCATATCCTGCCGGAAAAGATCCCCCTTGACGTAAAGTTTTCCCGTCATATTTCCCTGGGGCCCCGTGGTTACCATGTTTGCAGTGTACTCCGCACCAAAGGCGGAGCATGCAAAAAGGACCAGCAAAATAAGGGTTCCCGGAAAGGCGATACTTCGCTTCATAGTTGAAATCCTCCTTATTAAACTATTTTGAAGGGAGATTCCTCTGCGAGAGATCTCCCTTCGGGAAATCATTATACCCCGAGTTTTTCTTTCCTTCCAGAAAAAGAAAGCCCGGAGTCGAAGGGGCTCCGGGCTTGGATGTTATCTCATGTCCTTTCGATTCTGGAGAAAAAAGGTCTCTTCCGTTCTTTTCTCTATGCCTATTTTTTCAATACCAGCAGAGGAAGCAGGAAGAGTAATCCCAGAGGTACGAATCCCAGGCTGCATCCGCCGCCGCCGCCGCTTCCGCTACCTGTGGGAGCCACCGTGGGAATGGCGGTGGGGGATCCCGTGGGGGTTGTCGTCGGCGTTCCCGTGGGGGTTATAGTGGGACCGGTGTAGTTTACACTGAAAGCTTTGAGAGCCACGCTGCTGTCTTCCTGCCCCGCAATGGTGGTGAGATCCGTCCAGGCGGCACCGTTGGAGCTGATGTATCCTTCTCCTGCATGGGCCCGGGCGTTGTCGGTATAGCCGGTCTCGAGGTTTTCTACGGGAATGGGGAAATTGTATCCCGGAGTGGTGAGCTTGACCGACACCGCAAATTTATCTCCCGCTGTAAGGGGTATCTCCGTGGTAAGCGGTATGGTGTAGTATCCCGGGGCCGTAAGGACCCCCGCCTGGGGTCCGAAAACCAGAGTTCCCGAGGTGGGATTTCCGGTAACCCCCGTATAGACTCGAATTTCGTAAGAGGCATTCGATGTGGAGGCGTAAAAGCTTACGGCCTTCAGGGCTTCTCCCGCAGCGGCGCTGCCCGGGGCTTCCGAAGCGCTGAAATTGTCTCCCACGGTAAAGACGTTGGCAAAATAGGCGGAGGTGGAACCATAACCCCGGTTGCTTACCCATCCCAGGAAATCGTACTGGTACACGTAGTTGAAGGTGGTGGTGTCGTTCCCAAGAAATACCGCAGGGTATCCGATGTTGGCATCGTAATAGGAAAGATAGAAATAGCCGCTGTCCCCCCAGGAGGTTCCCCAGGAGTTCTTCACGATCCATGCCCCCGGGCCGGGGGGGGCGGTGCTGAAGTTCGCTGCGGCGTAGGTGTCGTCCCATCCCACGATGGTAACGATGTGCCCTCCGCTGGAAGCGGCACTGTCCATGTAATAGCTGTAGGTGGTGTGGTTCCAATAAGCGTCGCTTGCGGTGGAGCTCATGCCGTTGCCGGCGACGCAATATCGAATGGCACAGGCTCCGTAGTTGGTGAGAGCGTATTTGATATCATCCTGGGTAAAGGAGGTTGTGGAGCTTGATCCAAGAAAGAGCACCGACGTAACCACTCGGGCGTTGGATTCGCTTCCCGTAGGCAACTCCGAGGCGGGAGGGTTTTTATCCGTATTCCAATAGGGGCAGTCCGTTTCGTTCACCGCTCCGGTCCACCGGGAAAGCATGGCGGTGGATTGGAAAACGTTCCCTCCCGGATCGAAGGTGGGGTTATCTCCGGGAGCCACGGTATCGGGAGTAAAGGAAAGCAGGAGAGATGTCTGATCGGTATAGACGAAATAAGCGAGATGCCATTCGGAGTAATCCGGTTCCGCGGCGGCGGATACGCCCTGTTTATTTCGGAGAGTGGTGGATTCCAGGGATCCCATGGTACCGAAGGCCCAGCATGTGCCGAAGGGGTCCTGGTTCCGAACGGAGGTTACGTAGCTTACGCCGCTTACGTTGCGAAGATCGTAGGTGCTGGGATAGGCTGCGATGTGGAGCCCTTCGAAGATGGGACCTTGAAGATGGGAAAGGTCCACCGTGGGGGGGATATATCCGTAGAAGGGGGTTGTGGCGTTTTCCGCAGAATTGAGTTGCTCTCGATACTCCAGAAACTCCGGGTTCAGCGGAGCCATTTCCGAATTCTGGGCCAACGCCAGTCCGGAAACGGTGAGAAGAATTCCCAACGCTGTAACTAGAAGTAAACGAAACTGCCTTTTGCTCATGATGCTCACTCCTTTCGTATGTACATCCTCTTTCATGAAGCAACTTTCCCTAATGGTACGATGTACTGGGTAGGAAGTAAAGGATATAGAGCTCTTTTGATGAGAAAAAATATGAAAAAAAGAGGAGATGGAATGCCCCATAGGCTTCCATCTCCCGAAAATTTCCTGAAAGAACCGAATTCAGGCTATTTTTTCAGTACCAGAAGGGGGAGCAGGAAGAGTAATCCCAGAGGAAGGAAGCCCACGTTGCACCCGCCTCCTCCGTTGTTATCGCTGCTTCCCGTGGGAGTGGGGCCCGAATAGGTTCCCGTAAAGGCCTTGAGAGCCACGTTGCTGTTGGCGTTCCCCGAGGTGGTGATAAGGTCTGTCCAGGCGGTACCGTCGGAGCTTACATAGCTTTCTCCGGAATTGGCGCTGGCTTTGTCGGAATATCCCGTTACACGAGATTCCAGAGGAATGGGGAAATTGTATCCCGGAGTGGTGAGCTTTACCGTTACCGCGAATTTGCTTCCTCCGGTGAGGGGGATTTGTTCTCCCAGAGTAACCGTATGATATCCCGGTGCCGTGAGGGTGCCTCCCGTGGTATAAACCAACGTGCCCGTTGCGGGGCCTCCGGTAACTCCCGAATAAATACGAATTTCGTAGGTGGAGTTGGAAGAAACCGCGTAAAAGCTTACGGCCTTCAGCGTTTCTGCTGCGGCGTTCCTCTCGGAGGTTCCCGAAAGACTTTTGCCGGTTCCCGCGGTAAAGACGTTGGCGAAGTAGGCGGTGGAAGAGCCGTATCCGTAGGAGTTGATCCATCCCAGGGGATCGTACTGGTAGACGTAGCTGTAGGTACTGGGGGCGGCTCCCACGAAGGCGATGTTGCCCTCGATTCCCGTATCGTAGTAGGAGATGTAAAGATAACCGCTATTTCCCCAGCTCGTTCCCCAGGAGTTTTTCACGATCCAGGCACCGTTTCCAGGGGGCTGTTGGAGGGAGTTGAAATTCGAGGCGCTGTAGTTGTCGTCCCATCCCACGGCGGTAACCGCATGGTTCGACGACTCGGATCCCGTGTAGTAGTAGGCGGCGGTGCTGGGATTCCACTCCGGGCCGCTTATATTGCCCGCCATGTTATCCGAGGCATACATGCCGATGGAGATGGCACCGTAGTTCATAATGGCGTACTTGAGGTCCTGGGTGCTGATGGGGGAATACCCCTGAACTGGAGAGGGAAGATAATAGGCGTGGGTCAAAATCCGCTGGTTTGCCTCGCTTCCCGTAGGATAGGAACCGTTATAGGGTACGGTGCTTTCCGCCACCGCTCCGGTCCAGCGCGCCAGCAATGCCACGGCCTTCCAGTCCTGACCTCCGAGATCGAAAATGTCCGGCAGATCCGCGGTGGTGTAGTTTCCGAATCCCGGCAGCGTGTTGCTCTGGTCGATGTAGCCGAAGTAGGCCATATGCCACTCGGAATAATCCGGGGCCCCGCTGCCTCCCGAGGCCATAAGGGTGTTCGATTCCAGAGATCCCAAAGCTCCGAAGGTCCAGCAGGTGCCGTAGGGACTTTGGTTCCGTACGGGGGTTACGTAACTGACGCCTCCCACGTTGCGCAGATCATAGGCAGTGGGAAAGGCAATTCTTTCGGCATCGGGAAAAATGCCGCTCTGAAGGTGGGAAAGATTCAGAGGAGAGGGAATTTTTCCCCGGGGCATACCTGTTTCATTGGAGGTTCCTCCGGAGGAAAGTCGTTCCTGGTACTCCAGAAAGGCGGGGTTCAGAGGAGCCTGCTGCAGCTCCAGGGCGACGGCAAGCCCCGGAAAGATCAGAAGAAGACTGAGGATCACGG
Source organism: uncultured Aminiphilus sp. (assembly GCA_963666395.2). GTDB lineage: Bacteria > Synergistota > Synergistia > Synergistales > Aminiphilaceae > DAIPKP01. The sequence goes on along the minus strand of CAXXQU010000001.1, from coordinate 2,123,387 downwards.
CGCATAGGTGAAGGGGATATTTTTTTTCCATAACAGATTCTCCTTTCAGTGTCTTATATCGCGGCATTGCAAAGATCCCGTTTTTTTATAGTACGATTTTGCGGAAGGAACGTAAAGCCAAAAGAAAAACTTCTAAAGAGAAAAATATGAAAAAAAGGCCCCGGAAGGGCCTTTTTTGATTTTTAACGTAATTCAATAGGAATCTTACGCTATTTTCGGAGAAGAAGGAAGATCCTTTTTGCGGTACTCCAGAAGGAGAAGTACCACGATGAGAGCCATTCCTCCCAATTTCACAGGCAGGAAGGGGGTGAAGCAGAGAAGCCCTCCCGTGGCAAGCCCCAGACGTACCCATGGAGGAAGGATGGAGCGGAAGTATCCTTCCATGGCGAATCCGATGGCGAGAGCCGCCAGAGTGCCCCCTACCAGGGCCAGCGTATTTCCTACAAATCCTCCGTGAAGAATGATACCCTGATCGAAGCAGAAGGCGAAGGGCACGATGAAGGCCAGAATACCCAGCCGCATGGCCTGAAATCCCGTGGCATTGGGGTGGGCGTCCGCGATGGAGCTTGCCGCGTAGGCTGCCAGAGCCACCGGAGGGGTGATGGCGGATATGATGGCGAAGTAGAAGACGAAAAGGTGTGCCGCCAGAGGGTCGAAACCAAGCTTTGCCAGGGCGGGCACTCCCAGGGCGGCGGCCAGAATATAGGCCCCCGTGGTGGGAAGCCCCATGCCGAGCACAAGGGAGACCAGCATGATCAGCAGCAGCGCCAAAAAGGGAATATCCCGGGCCAGGGAGAAGACTAGCCCCACGAACTTGAAGCCGATTCCCGTAAGGGCCACGGAGCCCACGATAATTCCCGCGGAAGCGCAGGCGATGGCCACCACGGTGATGTTGATCGCCCCGGAATAGATGGCGTCGAGAATCGCCTTGGGTCCCATGCGCCGTGTCGGATTTAGAAGAGAAACCCCCCAGGCCATGGCGATGCCGATTACCGCCGCCAGCATGGGAGTGTATCCCGTGAGAAGCATGTAGATGAGTCCCACGATGGGAATCAGGTTGTAGGCATGATGGAGAACCTTTATCCGGGAGGGAAGTTCCTCCTGGGGAAGCCCCTTGAGTCCTAACTTCACCGCCCGAAGGTGCACCATGAGGAATACCGCTCCGTAATAGAGAAGGGCGGGAAAAGCTGCGGCGATGATGACTTCCCGAAACTGGATTCCCAAAAGGGAGGCCATGATGAAGGCTCCGGCCCCCATGATGGGAGGCATGATCTGACCTCCGGAACTCGCCACGGCCTCCACGGCCCCCGCGAAGACATTGGAATATCCCAGACGCTTCATGAGTGGAATGGTGAAGGTGCCGGTGCCGTAGACGTTGGCCACGGCGGAACCCGAAATGGAACCGAACAGGCAGGAGCTTACCACGGCGATCTTCGCGGGGCCTCCGGGAGTGGTTCCCGCAAAGGCTTGGGCGAACTCCATGAAGTACTCCCCGATGCCGCTCTTTTCGAGGAACCCTCCGAAAATCAGAAAGACGATGACGAAGGTGGCGGAAACGCCGAGGGGAATGGAGAAAACCCCCTCGTCGGTAAGGTAGATCTGCTCCACCACCTCGGGAATGGTGAACTGCAGGCCCTGCATGATTCCGGGAAGGTAGTGCCCGAAGTACATGTATCCCGCAAAGAATCCCGCGATGATCGCCAGGGGAAGCCCCACCACCCGGCGGGTGGCCTCGATGAGCATCACCGCCAGAAGGATTCCCAAAATCAACTGAGGAGTCGTGACGGGGTCCACCTGGATCATGCGATAGGTAATCTCCTCGTAGGTGCAGATGGCATAAATTCCCGGAAGCACCGAAATGCCCGCCAGCAGAAAATCCAGAAGCGTAGGACGGTCCTTGGGGGATTTTTTCGTGGCGGGATAGAGGATAAAGGCCAGAGGAAAGACCCAGGTAAGGTGGATCATTCTCTGGAGATAGGCTTCGAAGGAGCCGAAAATGGCGGTGTAGAGATGAAAGATCCCTAAAAGTATCACGTATACGTATAGGGCCTTTGCGGTATGGCCGGTGAGTTTGCGCATGAAGAACCTCCTTGAAGGAATGTTGGGTAACGCATTAAAGTGATGTCTGGAAGAAAGAAAGCGGCACCCGAAGGGCCGCTTTAGAGAGAGTGCCGAAGGATCTCTTTTACGGAACAGCCTGTCCGAAAGAGGGGAATCTTTTTACGGGGTTCTCTTCTTACTGGGCTGCCGCTTCGGTCCAGAACTTGACTGCTCCGGGATGCGACACAACTCCCGGAGAGACGGCTTCTTTCGCGGTCATCTCTCCCACGTCCTTCACGGATTTGGCGAGGTTATCCTTGTTTTTCCAAAGGGCCTCGGCGAGATCGTAGACCAGGGAATCCGGAAGATCCTTCCGGATCACGATGCAGGTGTAGTCTCCCACCACGGGAACATCTCCGGTGACGGACTGGTAAGCGTCCTTGTCCACCATGAAAGTGGTGGTGCCGTAGGCTTCCGCCACGGCCTGCCGGGCTTTCTCGTCCACCGGAAGAATGACGATATCCGTCTGGCTTTCGATCTTCATGACGATGGACGCCACTCGCCCCACCGCGAAGGCGAACATGTCGAGATGGTTGTCCGCCAGAAGATTGGAGCCGTCATCATAGGAGGCGAACTCCACGGAGCCTCCCCAGCTCTTGATCTCGTTCCAGCCGATTCCCCAACCCTTTTCGAAGATGGAGCGGATGATGAACTCCGAAGCTGTGCCGGGCTTGAGGGTGGCCATCCGGATGGGAAGCTTCTTTTCCACGATATCCCCGAGGGTGGTGATGCCGTGCTCCTCCGCATAGTCCTTGCGCATGATGAAATAGGTGTATTGACGATAGAGGTTGGCGAAGTTCACCGCTCCCGCCACGGGTTTCTTGAAACCCTCTTCTCCCTTTTGGGCGGCTCCGAGAACCGAGGCCACGGAAAGGCCGAAATCCCCCTTGCCGCGGTCCACGTTCACGATGTTGCTCACTCCGCCGCCGGTACCGCTGGTGGTCTGGAGCACGTTCTTGGTCCACATATCCGCCAGGGATCCCCCGAGGGCAAACCAGTTGCCTCCGGGAGGCCCCGCCATAAAGCGGAGATGCTCTGGCCAGCCTTCCTTGTCTGTAGCTCCCGCCACGGTTACCAGGGAGAAGGAGAGAAGAAGAACGAACAAACAGAGTGAAAATTTACGCATAATATAACCTCCCAAGATATAGATTGAAACTTCTTTCAACTCCTCATTGTAGGAAATTTTTCGAGGCCTTGTCAATGGTCCAACCAAAATGGAACCGTGAGAAAAGGCGGGAAACCCCCTGTTTCGGGGGTTCAGGGCTTTTTATTGCTCCGGGAATGGAATGTAAATCATGAAGAAACATTCCTCCTACAATGTCTCGGAAGAGGCTTCCGGAAGTTTGCGCAAGGTTTCCGCGAGGTATCTCATGTTGTTCATGAGGTTTTCCAGGTCTTCCGGGGAGGGGGAGGTATTTTGTCGGATCTTCCGTACGATCGCTCCCGCAAGGTCTTCGGTTTCCCGGGCTCCCAGATTGCCCGCCACTCCTTTCAGAGAGTGACAGATCTCCTCCATGCCCTTTCGATTTCCCTCTTTTTCCTGTTTCGGCAGCGTTCGGAGGGTTTCTTCCAGCTGCTCCCGCAGAAGGTGCAGAAGGGAAAGGCAGGTTTCGGGGTTTTCTCCCGAAACCTCGCGGCAGCGGGCAAGATCGATTCCCGGAAGAGGAGGAAAGGCTTCGAAGGATTTCGGCGAGGGCGGTTGCGGGGATTCTTGGGTCTTCTTTCCTTTGGGATGCCCTTTTCCCGGAGAAAGCCACCGAAGAAGGGCGGCGTAGAGTTTTTCCCGTTCCACCGGTTTGGTAAGGTGATCCTTCATGCCTGCCCGAAGACTTTTTTCCCGATCCTCCCGCATGGCGTGGGCAGTCATGGCGATGACCGGCAGATCCGGCAGGAGCCGGGAAATCCGCCTCGCCGCTTCCAGCCCATCCATCCGGGGCATTTGGACATCCATAAGTACCCAATCGAAGTCTTTTTCCGCCACCCGTTCCAGAGCCTCCATGCCGTCCTCCGCGAAGGTGACTTCCATTTGAAGAGGCCGAAGCAGCTCCCGCATGAGCAGACGGTTTGCCCGGTGGTCTTCGGCTACGAGAACCGAGCGTCCCCGAAGGGGATGCCATCGTTCCATTTCGTGCAGAAGAAGGTTTTTCTTCTCCCGAGGTTTCTCCTTTTCGAAAAGCTGGGCCAGAACGTCCAGGAACTCCGAAGGGGCAAAGGGATGTTCCAGTACGGCAAAGCCCGGAAGAGCTTCCGCATGGGAGACCAGGGATCCCTCTCCCGAGGGGGAGACGAAGAGAATGCCCCGAGGGGGGCCAAGGTTTTCCGGAGAGAGGTTTCGGAAATCTTCGAAAATCCGGGGGGCTTGCGGAAAATCCTCGTCCAGAAGAAGTATTTCCGGCCAAGGAGAAAGGTTCGGATCGTGCAGGTTTTTCCCCGGAGCGAGGAGATGCACCGAAGCTCCCCAGGCTTTCAGATAGGAGGTCACCAGAAAGGCCCTCTCGGAGCGATGTTCTCCAAGAAGTACCGAATGGGGGAATTCTTTTTTCCCCGGTTTTTCCGAGCCTCCCTTTTCCAGAGGAAGATGCAGCCGGAAGGTGCTTCCTCCGGGGCCGCTCTCCAGGGCGATCTCCCCCTCCATGAGGTGTGCCAGTTCCCGGGAGATGGCAAGCCCCAGGCCGGTGCCTCCGAACTTTCTCGTGGTGGAGCTATCTGCCTGGGAGAACTTTTGAAAAAGCCGGGTTTTTTCCTCCTCGGAAATACCTATGCCTGTATCCCGGACTTCCCATACTACCTCGTGGGCAGAAGGGTATACCGAAAGGGCTATGCTTCCCCGGGAAGTGAACTTGAGAGCGTTCGAGAGAAGATTTTTCAAAATCTGCCCTATCCGAAGCGGATCTCCCTGAAGGGTTTCGGGAAGCTCGGGATCCAGCCATGCGGTAAAATCCAGATGTTTTTCCCGGGCCGAAAGGGACATGACGGAGAAAAGTTCCCTGAAAAGTCCCTCCGCAGAGAAGGAGATTTTTTCCAGGACCATCTTTCCCGCTTCGATTTTGGAAATGTCCAGGAGATCGTTGAGAATTCCCAAAAGCCCCTTTCCCGCATCCCTGGTGTTTTCCAGATACTCTCTTTCTTTGGGGGAAAGGTCCATATCCAGCACAAGCTCGGTCATTCCAAGAATGATATTCATGGGAGTCCGTATCTCGTGGCTCATATTGGCCAGAAAAGCGCTTTTTGCACGGTTTGCGGATTCTGCCTCCTCCTTGGCCCGTTTCATGGCGGCTTCCCGGGAAACGTTCTCCGTCACATCCCGGATACTCCATACTCTTCCATGCAGAATGCCCTCTTTATGATGGGGAAGCAGCGTGGCCTCCAGAATTTTGCCGCTTTCGAGATGAAGTATTTCCCGGAAAGTTTTTTCCGGAGCTTCCAGGGACTGCCGAAGAAGAGCCTTCGCGTTCTCGGGGTTTTTCAGTTTCGCCCGGAGTTTCTCCAGAAAAGTTTCTTCCCTTCGGAGAATGTCGGTGTTTTTCCGTTCCAAAAGGGTCGGAAAGATCTGATTGTAGAGGAGCACCTCTCCCTTTTGGGTTGCCACGAGAATTCCCTCGGGAATGGATCGGAGAGTGGAGGACAGGAGCGAAAGAAGATTTGCCTGTTTTTCCCGATGCCTGGCTGCGGCCCGTTCCTGGCTATCCCGGTGATATTGCCAGAAAAGAAGAAGGAAAAGGGCGAAGGAAAGCACCATGAAGGGAAGTGCTTTCGGCAAGGCCGCCAGTACGAGATCCGGGGAGGAGATGAAAACCCATAGGGTCCATGCAGTTCCGGGAACGGAACTTTGGATGGCATGGAAAGATTTGGGGGCTGCGGTTTCGCCGAATTGGGAAAAAAGCGGTATGTCCCGGGATAACAGAAGATGATCTTCCGGAAGAGGTTCGTTCCCGGCGAGAATATTTCCCTCGTGGTCGAGAAGGAAAGTATTGCCCTTTCCGTAGTTTTTGAGATAGTTCCCGAGCTTGGAAAGAAGCATATCCACTCCGAGGATGCCTCGAAAAATTTCCCCTTCGTAGATGGGAGCGGAAAGGGTTACCATGGGGCCCTTGCCGGCGAGATCCATATAGGGGCTCGTAATGCGAAGGATTTTCTCGGGATTGTTTCGGGGTATGCCCGCGGTGTAGAACTCCTTGCCGAACATGGCGAAAAGAGGAAACTCCTCGGGAGGACAGTAGGGCTCCATCATGCTCCAGCCTTCCCTGGAAAGATAGTAGATCCAGGGACATTCCGAAGCCGTGGCGAGGCCCCAGCGGAAGAGGGGTTCCAGAGAAAAGAGAATGCGCATTTCCCTCAGAATTTGAGGCGAAAGGGTGCCTCGAGTGGCTACGCTCACGATGCAGGGAATTTCCGTTCCCACATCTTTGGAAAGTGCGGGAGCCCGAATGCCAAGAAGCTGTCCCTCTTGCAAAGGCGTTATAAAGGACCAGAAGGGATATGCCGCAGGGGAAACCGGGCTCTTGGGAAGCTGGGAAAAAAGCTCCTGAAGGGAAAAACGGAGAGCCTCCGCAACGTCCGCGTAACGCTGCACGATCTCTCCCAGAAGAAGAGAAAGTCCCTGGGTGGATTGCCGGAGGTCTTCCCTTTTTTCCTCCAATCCCGAGGAGAAAGAGGAGATTCCCATAAAAAGGCAGAGTGCCAGAAGGGCTCCGATAAAAAGGTACTTTCGGAGAAAGCTTCGTCTCGGAGAGAAAAGAAACTTTCTTAAGAGATGCCTTGCTTTTCGGAAACGGATTTCGGAAAGGGCCTCGGGATTTTTCATACTCTTTTTCTCTCCCTGGAATTGTTCGGCTTTCTTTACGGACTCTTACTCTTCTTCTTCGCTTGAGTGTAGCATGGAGAAGGAAGGAGGTACAATCTTTTTTCGGCGAGAGGAAAGCTCCTTTCCCCGGGGCAGGGAGTGCGGAACAAAGACACCAAAACAAACCGAGGCTTGTAACGACCGAATCTGCCGCACGGTTTTTCCGGCAGGAATGGAACCTCCGGCAACAAGCACTCCTGTCAATGTTTTGATGTCCTTCTCCTGGCATGTATGCCATAACGGGCATCTCGTCCTTGACGAACTTCGGAGATCGTGATATAAACTTCGAAATTTCTTTTTGCGAGGAGGCGGAGAGCATGCGGCAGCGAATCGTTTCAAAGGTTTCTTCAAGTGCGGTAGCGGCTTCTCAGGCTTCCATTATTATTAGGTGTCCGGATCCACCTCGTGGAACCGGCGCTTAAGTGCGCTGTTCCGAAGAACGAGGCCGGGATCCCAAAAAAGGGGTCCCGGCCTTTTTTGTATCCGAAAATCTCGGGCTCCCGCAGAAATGCAGAAACGCCGGGAAAAAGCTCCCAAGGAGGGAATGTGCAAATGATGCCCTATCTTCACTGTGAAACTCCCGTGGTCGAATCCGTGCCGTTGCGCGAATGTTCCGGTAAAAGGGTTTTCTTGAAAATGGAATGTTTTCAGCATGCGGGTTCCTATAAAATTAGAGGAATCGGAAGGCTGTGTCAGGAGAGCGTTGCCTCGGGGGATCGGCATCTCGTGGCTTCCTCCGGGGGCAATGCGGGGTATGCCGTGGCGTATGCGGGGCGTCTTTTGGGAGCTGGGGTTACCGTGGTGGTCCCCGAAGCCACTCCCGAGGTGGCGTGTCAGCGTATCCGGGGAGAGGGGGCGGAGGTGATCGTGCACGGAGAAATCTGGGACGATGCGAACGACCTCGCTCTCGAACTCGCTCGGGAACCCGGACGGCGTTATATTCCTCCCTTCGATCATCCTTCCATCTGGAAAGGGCATGCCACTCTGGTGGATGAGTTGGTGCGGCAGATAGATAAGCCCCAGGCGGTGGTGCTCTCCGTAGGAGGAGGAGGACTTTTGTCGGGGGTAGTGGAGGGATTGCACCGAAACGGCTGGGGAGATGTTCCCGTGGTGGCGGTGGAGACCGAGGGAGCCGCCTCCTTCGGCGCTTCTGTTCGGGCGAATCGGCTGGTGCGTCTGGAAAAGGTGAATACCATCGCCGCCACGCTGGGCGTTCGCCAGGTGGCTTCCCAGGCCCTCGAATGGGCTCGGAAGCATCCCATCTATCCCCACGGAGTGAGCGACGAATCGGCGGTACGGGCCTGCCTCCGTTTTGCGGACGATCATCGGGTTCTCGTGGAACCCGCTTGCGGCGCTTCTCTTTCGGCGATCTACGAAAGAACGCCTCTTCTCGATTTCGCTCGATCCGTGGTGGTGGTGGTTTGCGGAGGCACCGGAGTGAGCCGGGAAACTCTTTCCAATTGGGAGAGGGCGTTGGCGAGCTAGCGGCTCATTCCTTCCTTGAGGGGTTTTACGAATGATGTGTGGTGGAATATTTCATGAGAGCCTCCGTTTATGTGCCCCCTTCGCTCCTCAAGAGGTCGAACCGCTTCCGCAGATCAGCGGGAATCGCCCGAGGAATCTTTTTTCAGGAACGGGCTTTTCCGCAATGCCCCGAGCAATTCCTCCAGGGATTGCAGGAATTTTTCGATAAGCTCCTCCCGGAGGGGGGCATGGTTCGCCTCCTGCCGGAGATGGGCTACCAGGTTGGAGGCATCCTGGGCGAGAGAGAGGGCGCCGATGTTGGCGCTGGCTCCCTTTATGGCGTGAACCAGGTGAAGCAGGGGGGAATCCGCCCCCTGTTTTTCGCATTCTTTCAGTTCCCGGATTTCCCGGGGAATGTGGGAAAACTCCTCGAGAAAAATTTGCAGAAGGGTTTGATAGAGTTCCGGATCGTTTTCGGCAACCGCAAGCCCCTGAGATATGGAAAGCCCCGTTATGGGAGGGATTTCTTCGATGCAATCCGAAGGTTCCCCCGACGAGGGAGCCTCGGTTTTTCGAGAGAAGGGTCTTTCTTCCTCCGTAAAAATCCAGTATTCCAAAGCGCGGTACAGTTCCGTGGGATTGATGGGCTTGGTGAGGTGGTCGTTCATTCCAGCCTCCAGGCTCTTTTCATAATCCGAAGAGAGAGCATGGGCGGTCATGGCGAGAATCGGCAGAGGGGCCGAAGAATTTTCCCTTTCCCGGATGATTCTGGTCGCCTGCAGTCCGTCCATAAGGGGCATCTGAATGTCCATAAGCACCGCATGAAAAGATTCTTCCTCCACCTTTCGCACCGCCTCCTCCCCGTTTTCCGCAAGGGAAACCTGCATATGCCGTTTTTCCAGAAGTTCCCGCAAAAGGTGCTGGTTCATGGGGTTGTCCTCCGCCACGAGAATGCGGCACCCTTCGAGGCGGGGAAAATCTTCCCGGTGCTCTTCCCGGCGGGAAGATTTTCTTTCCGAAGAGGTTTCCGAACGTTCCAGATTTTCCAGGCCTTCCAGCAACTCCCCGGGAACGAAGGGCCTTTGCAGAAAGAAGCGTTTCCTTGATCTTTCCTCCTTCTCTTTCCGGGGCAGATTTTTTTTGTTTCCGAGAAGCAGTACGGGGAATTCCGGAGCGTACATCCCCGCCAGTTCCAGGGAGTGGGAAATCCACTCCTTTCGGGAACGTTCCTCCAGAATAAGAGCGTGAAAATCCTTTTCTTTCAAAGCGTGTATCAGGGCCTTTTCCGAGTCCGCCTGGAGGACCTCATAGCCCGAAACAGTAAGGTATCGGGCCAGGCGGCGGGAGCTTCGGAAATCCTCCGAAGCCAGAAGGGCCTTTTTGAAAGCATTTGGGGGAAGCCGGAACGCATCGTAGAGCCCCGGAGCATGGTGTTCCTTGAGAAAGGGAATGTCCATAGAAAAGGTGCTCCCCTTGCCGGGGCTGCTGATCACCCGGATGGAGCCTCCCATGAGCTGTACCAGTCCTCGGGAGATGGTAAGCCCCAGACCGGTGCCGCCGTACTTGCGGGTAATGGAGCCGTCCGCCTGGGTGAAGGCGTGAAAGAGCTTTTCCTGATGCTCCGGAGCGATACCTATTCCCGTATCCGATACGATAATGCGAAGGAAAAGCCTCTCTTCCTCTTCTCCGATACGTTGCGCCGAAAGAAGAATGTATCCTCGATCGGTGAATTTTATGGCGTTGCTCAGGAGATTGTTCAGCACTTGCAGAAGCCGGATGGCATCGCCCCGAAGGACTTTGGGAATGGCGGGGTCCAGGTGCACTTCGATAAAAAGTCCCTTTTCCTCGGCGGTTCCCTGAAGCATGGTGGCGGCATTTCCCAGGATCTCTTCCATATTGAGAGGAAGGGATTCCAGCGTCATCTGCTGGGCCTCGATTTTCGAGAGGTCCAGAATGTTGTTGATGGTGGTGATCAGGAGCTGCCCCGCCCGATGGATATGCATTACGTAATCCTCCTGACGAGGGGAAATATCCGTATCCAGAAGAAGATGAGCCATACCGATCATCACGTGAAGGGGTGTGCGGATTTCGTGGCTCATATTGGCCAGAAATTCGCTTTTCGCCTGATTCGCCTTCTCCGCTCCGTCCCGGGATTGCCGCAATTCCTCCTCCAACCGGGCCCGCTCCGAAATGTCCCGGAGAATGCCCAGAAGGCATTTCCTGCCTCCGTAGGTTACGCTGTTCAGAGAGATTTGAGCGGGAAAGAGCGTGCCGTCCCGGCGGTGGTGAATCCAGTCCCCCGAATAGCCCCCGGAAGATTTTGTCTGATCTATCAACTCGTTCCATGCCTCTTCCAGGGGCTTGCCTCCCTTTTGAAGGGGCGCCGAAAGTTCCCGGGGGCCCGTGCGGAGTAGCTCCTCCTTGGAGGAAATGCGGAACACCTCCAGGGCGGCCTGATTGCCTTCGAGAAAAAGCCCCGAAGACATGTCCGCAATCAGAATGGCGTCCCGGGAGGCGAGGAAGAGATTCCGGTAGTTTTCCTCCTGCTCCTGCATGGCGATGCGCATTTTTTTTCTTTCCGTAATATCTTCGAAAATGCCGAGTACTCCCTCGATGTTTCCCTCGGAATTCCGTAAAGGCACCTTGCTGAAGGTTATCCAGTGAGGGGTCTTGTCCTTCAGAAGGATTTCCCGTTCTCCCGAAATGAGAAAGCGTTCCTCGTTCACCAGAAGAGCGTCCTCCCTCTGAAAAAGGGTGGCCTTTTCCTTCCAGGAAAGATGGAAGTCCGTTTTTCCCCGGAGTTCCTTTATCGAAGGTATTCCCGTGGTTTCGAGAAACGCCGCGTTGCCCCCAAGATATCGGGAGCGGGTATCCTTCCAGAAAACGCAGATGGGAACGTTTTCCATGACCGCCCGAAGCATTTGATGAGCCTGCTGCCATTCCTCCTCGGTTTTTTTGCGCACCGTGATATCCTGAATGTAGCCGGTGATCCGGGGAACTCCTTGAAGAGAGGTCTCTTTTTTCCCCTGTACGAACATCCATCGAAGCCCCTTGTAGGGATTGACGATACGGAATTCTTCGAGGAGAAGGGATGTCTTTCCCCGGAGCACGTCCCGATAGGCCCGGATCATCCGGGAGCGATCCTCTTTCCATAGTCGTTCCTTGAAGAGGTAGAGAATGTTTCCGGGATTTTCCGGAAATCCCAGAAGGGTAAACAGTGAGGGGCTTGTGTGAGGGGGGGTGCCGTCCAGAGGAATTTCGAAAAGCCCTAAATTGCCCGCATTCGCCGCCAGAGAGAGGGCTTCTTCGCTTTGAGCGAGCCGCTCCTCTGCATGTTCTCGTCGCAGAATTTCCCGGGAAAGCCGATAGTTCCAGAACAGGACTCCTCCGAGAAGAAGAACGAGAAGAAGTCCCGCTCCTCCGATCCAGAGGGCCAAGACTTTCCAGGGAAAGGGGGTTTCCACGGGAAGGCTGGTCCAGCGCTGAAAGATCATCTCGTGGGTGTTGGAATCCAGAGATTGGAGAAAGCGGTTGATGAGAGGAAGAAGTGGGGACAGGTCTTTCCGGAGAGCTATGGCGGGTTCCGTTCTGTAAGGGGTTTCGAAGGAGGATCGGAGGTCCGAGTATCGTTTCATCTTGCGAAAATATTGGAAGGCTGCCCGGTTGAGAAAACCGTATCGGACCTCACCTTTTCGCAATCCCTCCAGAACCGCCTGGGCGGAATCGTAAAAACGGAAGGAAAGATGCGGATAGGCTTGAGAAAGAAACTCGATGGCCCAGGAAGGGTATTGAATTCCCAGAGGATTACCCCGAATATCCTCGAAATCTTTTACGAAGGGACTTTCGAGATGTCCCACCACGAGAGTGACGATATCCGTATAGGGAAGGGAGAAAAGAAAGTAGCGCTCTCTCTGGGGTGTCCGGTTGGCGGCGGTAAGCATATCCAGATTTCCCGTTTGGGCAGCTTCCAGCGTTTCTTTCCAGCTATCGAAGAAGACGGGACGGATATCCAGGCTGAGGGCTTTCCGTAAAAGGTCTATGTAGCTGGAGCTTATGCCGCTGTAGTTTCCCGAGGAATCCACATATTCGATGGGAACCCATGCGGGATCCACCCCCAGCCGAAGGGGAGGAAGCTTTTCGATCCATCTGCGTTCCTCCGCGGAAAGGGAAAAGTTCCGGGAAAAATCCGGAACGCTCTGAAAAGATCCGGATTCCTCCGTTTGCGGCGTTGCCCGGGAAAGGGGGGGATAAAAAAGAATGAGAAGCACCGGAAGAAGAAGGCACAAAAAACTCCGGCCTTTTCCGGCGACCGCCGTATTTCCGGGAAAAACGAATAAGAGGAGCGTTCTTTTTTTCATGGACCCCTCCAATAAAAAACCTCCGAAGAGAAGAGCCTTCCCCTCTGGAAAGCGATTTTCACGATATCCCTGAAACCATAGTAAGCCAAAGTTTTTGCTTTGTCGAATGGCAGCTCCGTTTTTTCGAAAGTGGAAATGGAATCAAATCAAAGAAGCCCCTTCTTTGAGAAGGGGCTTCGAAAAAACGGTTCTGAGAAACTCTGGTTTTACCGGAGCCTCGATGCGTTACTTCGCCGAATACGCTCCCCAGGGAGCGGGAAGCTCCGTTCCCAGACGCCGGGCAAGGTTTGCGAGAATCCAGCAGAGTTCCGCGGAAACCCCTGCGGGGGCCATGCTCCGCTTCTGTTCCAACAGCTCTCCCGAAAGGGCGGTAAAGGTGCCGTCCCGCTCGGTCCAGTTCGCCAGAGGAAGCCGGTATGCCGCATAGTCCGCTCCCGCCTTGGAGGTGACCGCCACGCAGAGGTTCATGGCCTTGCAGTCCTCGGGAGTAAGCCCCAGGGAAGCGGGATCCAGATTCACCAGTACCAGCCCCTGAAGGGCTTTGGACTTCACCGAGGCCACCATATCCGCCACGGAAGAGGTTACCGCCTTGGCGGCGCCTGCCAGATTGGCTCCCTCGTAGAGAGGAATCAGCCGTTTCTGGTTGATCTGTCCCAGAAGCTTTGCCAGGATTTCGCTCGCTTCGGAGCAGGATCCTGCGGATGCTCCCAACAGGGTCAGAGCCTTCCGGGCGGTGCCGAAGGATTTGGCGGCCTTCTCCAGGCACGCCGCATCCACTCCGGTGCGCTCCGCCACGGAGGCGGCGGAATAGCTCTTCAGATTCTCGGGAACTTCCTTTCCCGCCGCGGCGAGGGCCAGGGCGGCGAAGCCCTTCAGAAGATCTCCCTCGGTTCCCTTTCTGGGTTGCAGGGAGATGGTCTCGCCTCGCTCGATCATGCCCGGCTTGCCTCCCAGAAGAATCACCTGGGTCTTGTTGTTCCGCATGCCCCGACGGAGCAGGGAAACCAGGGCGGGCTGCCTATTGTCGAGATCCGCATCCACCAGAAGCACCGCGTTGGCCTCCTGAAGATCTCCGTAGGTGCTGCCGGTCTCGGAGGATCCGAGAATTTCCGTCAGAGCCTTCCGGGCTGGGGCAAAGGCGTCCACACCGGCCACCGCGAAGGGAGCCTCGAGGACCTCCTCCGCAAAGCGTTTCAGGGCGAGATACTCTTCGTTGCTCAGGGCGTCTCCCGCGAGGACTCCGATCTTGCCGGCCTTCTTCATATCCTCTCCGAGAGCGTCCAGAGCCTTGTTCCAGGGAAGTTCCTCTCCCTTCGCCACGGGCGCCTCCAGGCGGTTTTCCCTGAGATGGGCGAAATCGAAGCGTCCCTTGGCGCAGGTCACTCCCTGGGTCACCGAGACGGGATTGTCCAGGTCCGAGGTGATCCGAACGATCCGGGATTTGGCGGCGTCCAGATTGAGGTCGATCTGGCATCCCACGGAGCACTGACCGCAAGCGGTGGGCACCAGGGTAGGCACCTCCGAGTGGGGCCACCGGGGGGCCTTTTTCTCCAGAAGGGCTCCTACGGGGCAGAGCTGTACGCAGAGGCCGCACTGGGTGCATTCCGAAGCCTCGATGCCCTTCCAGTAGGGGGTATCCACGTTGGCCGCGAAGCCCCGTTTGGTGAAGTCGATGGCGTGGAATCCCGCCAGTTCGTTGCAGGCCCGGATACAGCGGCCACAGAGAATGCACTTGTCCAAATTCCGGACATAGTATTCGTTAATCTCCTGAACGCCCTTGATATGCTCTCCCGCCAGCCGATCCGGGTTCACCTCGTAGTCGATGGCGTACTTGCGGAGCTTGCACTCGAAGAGATCCGGGCAGCCACACTCCATGCAACGGGCGGCGTCCTTGAGGGTCTGCTCCTCCGTAAGGCCGTGATTGTACTCCTCGAAAATTTTCGCCTGCTGCATCCGTACTTCCGGAGCGTCGTGACGGGCGAACTGGCGTTCCGTCTTTTCCTGATCCGCGAAATCCTCCGCAGTAAGATCTTTCTGTACCACGTCGTATTCGAAGGGTGCCTTGGGGGTGCCCTTCATGATGTAGTGATGAGCGGATTCCGCTGCCCAATGGCCCGTACCGATGGCGGCGATGGCGATATCCGGCCCCGTCTTCTGGTCTCCCGCCACGAAAACTCCCTGCAGGGGGGTGGCGTAATCGGCGTCGGAGATCATCCGCCTGCCGTCCAGAACTTCCTTGGGAAGCCCTGCGGGATCCAACTGCTGGCCGATGGCGGCGATAACCTGATCCACCTCGAGAACGAAGGTCTCTCCCGTGGCAACCGGGCGACGTCGTCCCGAAGCGTCGGGCTCCCCGAGCTCCATCTTCTCGCAGATCATGCGCTCCACCTTGCCCGAGCCCTCTACAGCCTGGGGAGCCGCCAGGAAGACGAATTCGATTCCCTCTTCCATGGCTTCTTCCACTTCGATGGGCTCCGCGGGCATCTCCGCCCGGGTCCGGCGGTAGACCACGGTAACCTTTTCCGCTCCAAGCCTTTTGGCGCAGCGGCAGGCGTCCATGGCGGTGTTTCCGCCTCCCACAACGGCTACGGATTTGCCCACCGTAACCTCTTCGTGACGATTCACCTTATAAAGGAAGTCGATGCCCCCCACCACACCGGGAAGATCTTCTCCGGGAGCCCGAAGGGGAGAGGATTTCCAGCATCCCATGGCGAGAATCACCGCGTCGTACTTCTCCCGAAGCTCCTCCAGGCTGATATCCATGCCCAGGGCGGTGTTGGGATAGGCCTTTACGCCGTGGTCCAGAATCCAGTCCACCTCGTTCTGGAGAATTTGCTGGGGAAGCCGGTAATCCGGAATGCCGTAGCGCATCATGCCACCGAAGAACTCTTCCTTGTCGAAAAGATCCACCGCATATCCCTTGAGGCGCAGGTAGTAGGATGCGGCAAGCCCCGCAGGACCGCCACCCACCACCGCCACGGAGCGGCCGTTCTCCTCGATGGCGGGAATGGATCCGAGGCCGTTTTCGTTCATGCAGGAATCCGCCACGAAGCGCTTGATCTCCCGGATGGAGACGGGTTCGTCGTCCACCAGGTTCCGGCGGCACTTCTCCTGACAGGGGGCGGGGCAGACCCGACCGATGGAGGCGGGAAGTGCCACGTTCTCGTGGAGAACCTTAAGGGATTCCTCATACTTCCCCTGGGCCGCCAGATTCACGTAGGCCTGAACATTTCCCCGGGCCGGGCAGGCGAGGGTACAGGGGGGGCGGCAGTCTCCCACATGATCCGAAAGGAGCAGTTCCAGGCCGAGTTTGCGGGTTTTGTGAACCCTGTCGGTATCGGTTTTTACCACCATGCCGGGATTGATGGTGGTGGCACAGGCCCGGGCGAGGGCCTTGGCGCCCTGAATTTCCACGAGGCAGATGGAGCAGCCGCCGTACATGGATACGTGGGGATCGTAGCAGAGAGCGGGAATTTCCACGCCGCACTCGGCGCAGAGGTCCAGGAGGCGCTGTCCCGGATATCCGTATACCTCTCGGCCGTTGAGCGTGATTTTAATGGTTCGTTCTTTCTGGGCCATTGTCTACAGCCTCCTATTCTACGGAAATTGCTTTTACGGGGCAGGCGGCGATACATTGGCCGCAACGGACGCAAACGCTATCGTCGATAACGTGGGCTTTCTTGAGTTCCCCGCTGATGGCGCCCACAGGGCAGGCCTTGGCGCACTTGGTGCAGCCGATGCATTTCTTGGGGTCTATGGTGTAGTGAATGAGGGTGGTACAGGCCTTGGCGGGGCATTTCTGCTCTTTGATATGGGCCTCGTACTCCTCCCGGAAATACTTGAGGGTGGTCTGTACGGGATTGGGAGCGGTCTGTCCCAGGCCGCAGAGGGAGCCGTCCTTGATCTGCACGCAGATTTCCGCCAGAAGATCCAGGTCGCTCTCCTTACCCTTTCCTTCGGTGATGCGGGTCAGAATTTCCAGCATCCGCTTGGTGCCGATACGGCAGAAGGGGCATTTGCCGCAGGACTCGTTCTGGGTGAAGTTGAGGAAGAATTTCGCCACGTCCACGATACAGGTGGTCTCGTCCATGACGATCATGCCGCCGGAGCCCATGATGGCTCCCGTGGCGTTGATGGACTCGTAATCCACCGGAGTATCAAGAAGGGATTCGGGAAGGCAGCCTCCCGAGGGGCCTCCCATCTGAACGGCCTTGAAGGCCTTGCCGTTGGGAATGCCGCCGCCCACGTCGAAGATGACCTCCCGCAGGGGCATACCCATGGGAACCTCCACCAGACCGCCCTTGGTGATTTTTCCCGCCAGGGCGAAAACCTTGGTTCCCCGGCTGCGGCCGATGCCGTACTTGTTGAAGGCCTCTGCGCCATGGTTGATGATCCAGGCGATATTCGCCAGGGTTTCCACGTTGTTGATATTGGTGGGTTTGCCGAAAACGCCGCTGTTCGCGGGGAAGGGAGGCCGGGGGCGGGGCATGCCGCGCTGGCCTTCGATGGAGGCCATGAGGGCGGTTTCCTCGCCGCACACGAAGGCCCCGGCGCCTTCTTTAATGTAGATATCGAAGGAGAAGTTCGTGCCCAGAATGTTTTTGCCCAGGAAACCCCGTTCTCTCGCCTGTTCCAGCGCGATGTTCAGGTGTTTGATGGCCAGAGGATATTCCGCGCGGCAATAGATGACGCCCTGATCCGCTCCGATGGCGTAGCCGCAGATGGCCATACCTTCGATAATACTGTGGGGATCTCCCTCCAGCACCGAGCGGTCCATGAACGCCCCCGGGTCGCCTTCGTCGGCGTTGCAGACCACGTACTTGTGATCTCCCTTGGAGGCGGCGGCGAACTTCCACTTGAGTCCCGTGGGGAATCCCGCACCTCCCCGGCCCCGGAGGCCGCTATCGAGAACGGTCTTGATGACATCTTCCCGGCTCATGGAGGTGGCGGCTTTCTTCAGTCCTTCGTACCCCTCCCGGGCGATATATTCGTCGATCTTCACGGGGTCGATGACGCCGCAGTTGCGAAGCACGATGCGGACCTGTTTGCCCAGCATGGTGTTCTCCGGAGCGTCTCCCTCGGTGCTGAAGATGATGTTTTTCTCCAGAGGAGCCTGTTTTCCCAGGTCTTCCTCCACGATCTTCTCCGCCACTTCGGGAGTTACTTCTCCGTAGATAACCCGTTTGCCCTCCCGATCGATCTCCACCAGGGGCTCGTGGAAGCAGAGGCCGATGCAGCCGACCTCGCGAAGCTCCACATCCTCCCGGCCTTTAAGAAGAGTCTGAAGACGTTCCAGCACCGGCCGCGCTCCTGCGGCGATGCCACAGCTCGCCATCCCTACCTTAACGATTGTCTTTTGCATGGGTGGCTACCTTCCTTCCTCTTTCTTGCGGTACTGCTCGAGAATCTTGACCGCACTTTCCGGAGTAAGTTTTCCGTGCACTTCATCTCCCACCATCATTACGGGAGCGAGACTGCAGCATCCCAGACAGGCCACATACTGAAGGGTAAACATGCCGTCTTCGGTGGTTTTTCCCTCGGGAATGCCGAGATAGCGCTGAATCTGTGCTCCCACCAGGGCCGATCCCTGGACGTGACAGGCGGTTCCCCGGCAGAGGCGGATAACGTACTTGCCTTCCGGTTCCAGTCGGAACATGGAGTAGAAGGTAGCCACTCCGAAAAGCTCCGCACTCGGCATATCCAGGGCCTTGGCCACGAAGTCGAGAGCGTCTTCCGGGAGATAACCGAAGCTCTTCTGGATTTCCGCCAGAAGAGGAATGGTTGCCCCCTTCTTGCCTCGATACTTCTCTACCATCGGCGTGAGCCTGGAAGCGAGGTCCTGCTCCGCTCCAGCACAACAAGTGCAATGTGTCATTTTCCGCAATCCCTCCCACGTTGGTCTCTACGAAATTTTCCCGGGTTCTTCAGGAGAATCCGGGAAAGGTTTCTCTCAATATTATAGGTAAAATAGTCCCTTTTTGGCTGACTATTATCCTCTTGATCAAAAAAAAGGTCAACTCAAGGGAAATTGGGGAAGCCCGGTCTTTTACCGAGTTTAAAGGACATAAAAATAAACAGATCGAAGGGGTAGGCGTTTCTTTGAAGGAAAAAGAGGAAAATGGGGAAGTGGCGAAAGGGAAGAAAGTTTTTCCTTCCCTCCATGAAGAAGAGAGAGAAAGATCCCGTTCTTTGTGGGGGGAATAGTGGGACGAAGCGTGTTTTTTCAAATTTTCCTATCAAAACAATACAAATAAATACAAATGATTTTGCAAAACAAAGAAGACGGAAGTTTCTATGTTCTAACTCTAAAAAAGAAACTTTTCAACATATTTGGTTTCTTTTTTCAGTAAATTCTATAAATAAATAGTATAAAAATAAAATTTTCGGAACATATAGAATTCTGGTCCTTCCAGCTTTTTCGGGATTTTTTACATCTCTTCGGGATGTTGTTGGAAAATATTGGCTTAAACTTTAATAGAAAAGTTTTTCTTCAAAAACAAAAGAAACCAGAAGGGAGATCCTTCTTTTTCAAAAAAGGATCTCCCTCGGGAGGAAAAGCGGTAGAAAAACTAGGATTCCAGGAAAGGATAGGAAAAATGTTTGGGCGGATCGAAACATTCCTTTACGACCCGCATGGAAACCCAGCGCATAAGGTGATGGGAGGACCCCACTTTATCGTTGGTTCCCGATGCCCGGCTTCCTCCGAAAGGCTGATGGGCCACCATGGATCCCGTGGTTTTGTCGTTCACGTAGAAGTTCCCCGCCGCATGCCGCAAAATTGCTGAAGCCTTCTGAATGGCCGTTCTGTCTTTGGCGAAGACGGAGCCCGTAAGCCCATAGGGAGATGTGCCGTCACAAAGGTAGAGGGTTTCTTCATATTTTTCGGGATCGTAAAGGTATATCGTAAGAACGGGACCGAAAATCTCCTCTTCCATGAGACGGAATTTGGGGTTCGTGGTAAGAACTACCGTGGGTTCCACGAAAAAGCCTTTGGTGTCGTCACATTCTCCTCCGAAAACGATAGTAGCTTCATCGCTTTTTTTGGCGTATTCCAGATACA
This sequence comes from uncultured Aminiphilus sp., assembly GCA_963666395.2. Taxonomy (GTDB): domain Bacteria; phylum Synergistota; class Synergistia; order Synergistales; family Aminiphilaceae; genus DAIPKP01. The sequence continues at coordinate 2,103,562 of CAXXQU010000001.1, read as the reverse complement.
AAGAGATATTCTGGAAGGAGGCTCGATCGATGACGGCTCCCATGAAATTGCCGAAATCCTCTACATCCCCTACCTTGATATCCTTCATCTGGCTTCCCATCTCGTTCCGTAAATCTTCCCATATGTTTTTAGGAATATAAGCTCGGGAAGTGGCGGAACATTTCTGCCCCTGATATTCGAAGGCTCCTCGGATAAGGGCCGTGGCGAGGCTTGGAATATCGACGGAAGAGTGGGCTACCACGAAATCCTTTCCTCCGGTTTCCCCGGCGATACGGGGATAGGAACGATAGGATCCTATGTGTTGGGCGATGTCGCTCCAGATGCTGTTGAAAGCCCGGTTGGAACCCGTGAAATTCACTCCTGCCAGAGTGGGTTGAGAGAGTACCGCCTGGCTCAGAACACGGGAATCTCCGGGAATGAAGTTGATGACCCCCTCGGGAAGTCCCGCATCCAGAAAGAGCCGCATTACCTGATAGGCGGAGTGTACCGCCGTGGAGGCGGGCTTCCAGAGCACAGAATTTCCCATGATAGCGGGAGAGGAAGAAAGGTTGCCTCCGATGGCGGTGAAATTGAAGGGGGTTATGGCGAAGACGAACCCTTCCAGGGGACGATAATCCATGAAGTTCCAGGTGGCGTCAGCTTTTTCCGGTTGGTCCAGGTAGATTCGCTGCATGTTGTAGATGTTGAACCGGAGAAAATCCACCAACTCGCATGCCGCATCGATTTCCGCCTGATGGACCGTTTTGCTCTGCCCCAGCATGGTGGAAGCGTTCAGCTGGAAGCGATCTCTTCGGGAAATTTCTTCCGCCACCTTGAAGAATATTGAAGCCCTCTGTTCCCAAGGAGTTTTGGACCAGCTCTTCCAAGCTCCTTCAGCGGCCTTCACCGCTTTCTCGATTTCCTTCGGCCCCGCCTTGTGATATCGGGCGATGACTTTTTGATGATCGTGAGGCATACGGATTACTCCCATATCCCCCGTACGAACCTCTTCGCCCCCGATGATCAAAGGAATTTCGATATCCCTTTGGCGTATGGAACTCAAAGCTTTTTTGAGCTCCTCCCGTTCCTTGCTATGAGGAGTATAATCCAATACCGGTTCGTTTTCCGGTTTGGGAAAGGAAAAAACGGAATTCATCATAATACATGCCTCCTTAACTATGTACCGCAAATTACTTGTTGTAATGGGGATAGCAATGCATAAAATGCAACACAGTTGCGTTTTATGCATTGCAAACATGATGCGTATTATACATAAAAATTCTTTTCTGTCCACTCTCGCGTTTAAAAAAAAGATGCCCTTTTTCTCGAATTTTCCAGAAAAAGGGCATCTTTACATGTTTTTAGACGTTTTCTAACGGACCATTCCGCCTAATAAGGGAGCGGTTCGGCCAGAATCGGGAACAGAAAGAACATATAAGCGGAGGTTCCTGTTAAATGTCTCTCCGTACATTCTTTGTAAAACCGCTTCAGTCGCTCACCACGAGCTTTCTTGCCTCCAGGTAGTACCGCTTTTCCACGGCCTCTCCGATGGAAAAGGTTTTTCGGGGATAGACCTGTTCCTTCAGAATGCGGGAGAAGAAGGTGTCCTTGTCCACAGGAGGAAGGATAAGGCCGAAATTTCCGTCCTTGAGGCAGAGTTCCGTTACCGAATCCTCTCCGTGGATGTAGTCGATGGAGACCTCCTTGTGCTGTTCCAGATAGAGGTCCAGAGCCTTCTGGAGAAATTCCACGGTGAGCCCGGATTCCTCGGGAGAGAAGCGAAGTTTTCCTCGTTTGTTTCCGAAAAGAAATCCCAGGGAATGCACTCCCTCTTGAGGAAATTCCGCCTCGGGAGTGCCGTATTCCGCTTCGGCTCCCAGAGAGTTTTCCAGGAACTGGAAGAGGTGATCCCCGTCCACGTTGAAAAGCACCCGATGGATGGGGTGGAATACCACGCCGGGGTCGAAGATGTTTTCCACCTCCACCAGGGCGTACCGGGCGGGATCGTTCTCGGAGGCTCCGGCGGCCTTCTTTTCTTTCCAGAGCTGTTTCGCCGCCGCCAGGGAATGGTTTCCGTCCCCCACCGCGAAGAGCAGATCTTCCTGAACCAGCTTTTCCAAGGCCTCCAGCACCGGGAGCAGCTTTTCTTCCGGAATGTGCCATCCCCGGATGCTTCCCCCCTCCTGCATGAGGTCGAAACCATAGAGTTCGTCCAGGCTTTCTCTGGCTTCATAGAGGGGGTCGATAAGGATTTTTTCCGGGTCGTTCACAAGAAGGAGAATGTGCGGCAGGTCCAGGGAGGCTCCTCGGCGAATGTTCATGCGGGGGGGGAGACGACGGAGAATGGTTCCCTCGGTGGGTCGGATGAGGGCCCGGCTTCCCTCTTCGAAGCTGTACCGTTCCAGATCCACAGCCAGAAGAAGCCCCTTCCGGGAGGCCACGTGGGGAGTGCTTCGCTCCACGAGAAGAAATCCCGGAGCGAGAGGGGCAAGTACGTCCTTTTCCAGGTAATCTTTCATGGTGGCGTTGATGGCGGTGATGCGCTCTTCCGTATCCCCGTCCTCCAGGTAGGCCTCCGGAAGAATCAGCCGAAGCGTGGAGGGCGCGTCTCCCACGATTTGCTCCACTTTATCCCAATATTCCCGTTCCGAGGAGAACTGGTCGCAGGCCACTACCGCCCAGGTGGGAAACATATCATCCTTCTGGGGAAGCAGTATCGAGGGAACGGCGACGCCCAGGGAGGCGTACTTTTCCTGCAGATTGCTCATAATACCTCTCCTTATCCGTTCTTTCGGGCGAAATCTTTCATGAAGTCTCCCAGAGCCCGAGCCCCTTCCAGGGGCATGGCGTTGTAGAGGGATGCCCGGCACCCTCCCACGCTCCGGTGTCCCTTGAGCCCCAAGATTCCCGCCGCGGTGGCTTCGGTGATGAAGCGTTTTTCCAGTTCCTCCGAAGGCAGGCGGAAGACCAGATTCATGAGGGAGCGCGCACTCTGTTCCACGGGGCACCGGAAAAAGCCTCCGCTTCCGTCTATGGCGTTATAAACCTCCGCCGCCTTGGCGGCATTGTGCTGTTCCATAGCCTTCATGCCTCCCAGGCGCTTCATGCGTTCCAGCACGAGCTGGATAACCCAGATAGCGAAGACCGGAGGCGTGTTGTAGAGGGAATTCTTTTCCGCATGGGTGCGGTAGTCCAGATAGGTCGTAAGGGTGTTCGAGCATCGCTCCAGCAGATCCTCCCGGATAATGACCACCGTCACTCCCGCAGGCCCCAGGTTTTTCTGGGCCCCTCCGTAGATGAGGGCGAACTTTTCCACCGGCACCGCCCGGCTCAGCAGATCGCTGGACATATCGCAGATGAGGGGCACCGACCCCGTATCGGGCCATTCCTTCCACTGCACTCCTCCGATGGTCTCGTTGGAGGTGAGGTGCAGGTAGGCCGCATTGGGATCCACTTCCAGAGAGGACGCTTTGGGAAGGGTGGTATAGTTTGTGTCGGCTCCGTCGAAGACTACCCGCACCTTTCCCACCTTTTTGGCATCGCTGTAGGCCTTCTTGGCCCAGGATCCGGAAAGGGTGAAGTCGCAAGTCTGATCGGGGCGGAGGAAGTTGAGGGGCACCATGGAGAACTGGAGTGTGGCTCCTCCTCCGAGAAAGATAATGGAATAGTTCTCGGGAATTTCGAAAAGTTCCCGAAGAAGCTCCACCGCCCGGTTATGTACCTGATCGTACATGGAACTGCGGTGGCTCGTTTCGATCATGGAAAGCCCCTGTCCCTCGAAATCCACCAACTCCCGTTGCAGGATCTCGAGAACCTCCAGGGGCAGGGTGGACGGCCCCGCATAAAAATTATGTTTTCTGTTCACAACAAACCCTCCTTGACGTAATTTTCTAGAATGGCCACGATTTCATCTCCGATACGCAGCATATTTTCCTCGGTACTGGCTCCGAGATGAGGTGCCATAAGTACGTGAGGTGCTCCGAGGAGGGGATAGTCCTCCTGAGGGGGATCCTTGGGCCATACATCGGTACAATACCAGCTAATCTTGCCTCTTTCCAGAGCCGAAAGCACATCCCAGGGATTGACGATGTCTCCCCGGGCGGTATTGACCAGGACCACTCCATCCTTCATTTTTTCGATGGAATCTTCCCGGATCATTTCCCGGGTCTCGTCCGTAAGGGGAAGGTGCAAAGAAATATAGTCCGCTTGAGCGAAAAGTTCCTCGGGAGATCCGGCCATTTCCGCCACGTCGGTGGATTTTTTGAAGGCGTCGTACGCCAGAACCCTCATGCCGAAGGCCTTGGCTCGAAGGGCCACCTCTCCGGCGATGTTTCCCATTCCCAGAAGTCCCAGGGTTTTGCCGTACAATTCCCTGCGTTTGAGTTCCTTCTTCGCCCATCTTCTCTCGCTCATGCTTTGGTGAGCTTCCACCAGGCGGGTGGGAACCGCCAGCATCATGGCAAAGGCCAATTCCGCCACGGCAATGCTCGAAGCCCGGGGCGTGTTGTACACACGGATGCCTCGTTCTTCCGTAGCATCCCGATCCACGTTGTCCAGTCCCACTCCTCCCCGGATAATCAGCTCCAGTTTTGGAGCCTTTTTCAAGAAATCCCGTGTACATTTCGTTTTGCTCCGCACGAGAAGAACCTGAGCTTCCTCGAGTCGGGCGGAGTCTTGCGTGATTTCTCCGAAAATTGCAAGACGTTCCGGAAGAGAGGGAGCAAAGGATTCTGCCATTAAAATAAGCATATCTCTTCACCTCGTTAAAATAAAAATGGGATGCTGCAGCGTATCGATAACAATGTGAGTGTATTGAAAAGAGAAAATTATTTACGGTGGTACATATAATATCATGAGGTCCTCGGGCTTCAAATTTTTTAATAATTAAATTTGAAAATTTCTTGAAATGTTTCATTGAAATACTTTGGTTTTTGCTATAGACTTTGAGAGAATCTATGGTATAATCCAAGACCTTTCTTTTATGCATTCATGGAATGTCTATGAAATGCTGAAGGTTCTCTTTTCCGGAAAGAGAGGGCGGATTTCGTGAACCCTGACAAAATAATATGGTATATTGTGGAGTGGAAAAATGAAATTATTTAATCTGTGTAGTTTCAGAAATCGTCGGTTTGGAAACATCCTGCGTTCTCTTTCAGAGGGCCCCGGAAATGTCCGAGAGCTTCTTGGTATAGCTCTTCCCATGGTCATTTCCCAGGCCTGTGAGACGGTGATGATGTTTACGGACCGGCTTTTTTTGTCCCGTCTCGGAGGCGTTCATATGAATGCAGCCATGGCGGGAGGACTTACCTGCTTTCTTTTCATGACTTTTTTTATCGGTATTACAAGTTATTCCAATGCTTTGGTGGCTCAATATTTCGGAGCGGGACGCCGGGAGAAATGCGCTCTCGTGGTTACCCAGGGAAGTATTCTCGCTCTGGGAGCCACCCTTCTGCTTACCCTCAGCCTTCCCCTGGGACGTCTCTATTTCCGGTTTTCCCATATTCCTCCGGAACAGATGGAACTTCAGGTGGTCTATTTCAACATCGTTATCATGGGGGCGGGGATCGGGCTGTTTCGTAACGTACTGAGCTGCTTTTTCAGCGGCATCGGAAAAACCTCCATAGTTATGCGGGCCTCTCTTTTTTCCATGCTGGTCAACGTGGTGGCCAACTATGTCTTGATTTTCGGAAAATGGGGATTTCCGGCTCTGGGAGTTCGGGGAGCTGCCTACGGAACCCTTATCGGTGGCGCCTTGGGGCTCGCGGTGATTCTGGGAGCCTACCTTGGAAGGGAAAATCGGAGAGCCTACGGAGTTTTTCAGGCTTTGCGCTTCGACCGCACCATCATGGCCCTGCTTCTGCGCCTGGGATATCCCGCAGGGCTGGAGCTTTTCCTCAACCTTCTGGCCTTTACGAGTATCGTTATGGCCTTTCATTCTTACGGTCTTGCGGCGGGAGCCGCCGCTACCATCGCCTTCAACTGGGATATGGTTTCCTTCATTCCCTTGGTGGGAATGAACATCGCGGTGACAAGCCTGGTGGGGCGCTATATGGGAGCGAGAGAGCCTTCGGTGGCCCATCGAGTGACCATGACGGGGCTTCGGCTGGCCTTCTGCTATTCCGGGATACTTCTCTTGATTTTCGCTTCCATGCCGGAAGCTCTGGTGCAGATCTTCCGTCCCCGGGAAACAAGTCTGGCCTTTGAATCCATACTTCCCACCGCCACCTTTATGGTGAGGCTCATCAGCTTTTACGTTTTGGCGGATGCAGTGGGATCCGTTTTCAGCGGAGCCCTTCGGGGAGCGGGAGATACCTTCTGGGCCATGTGTCTTTCCGTGGGAACTCACTGGGCCCTCGCCCTCTCGGTAATTTCCATGATACGAATTTTTCACGCCTCCCCCGAGGCGAGTTGGTCCGTATTGGTCTTCATGGTCTTTCTCATCGGAGGGGCTTTCTATCTCCGGTATCGGGGCGGAGCCTGGCGCGATCTCAGGGTCGTGTCCTGGGAAGGGGAATCCTGATGTCGGTCTGAATTGACAGGGGCGAGCAAAAGCGAAAAGGCGGAAACCCCTCGAGGGGTTTCCGCCTTTTCGCGTTACAATTTTCGTGAATCTTTACCGGACTATACGGGATAGACTCCTTCGGTCTCGGTTTTTTCGAATCCTCCGTCGGTGCCGGTCTGCCGGGCGAACTTCCGGGGAAGGAAGTCCTTGGCCACCTGGGGGAAAATGGCGTAGCTCAGCACGTCCTCGGGCTGGAGAACATAGGGCTTGATGGCCGCTTCGGCGGCTTCGAGTTCCGGCTCCAGCATCTCTCCGGGACGGCAGGTGATGGGTTCCTCGTTGCCGATGGCGATTTTGGCGATCTCCGGATCCACCTCTGCGGGGGGACGTCCGTAGTATCCCTGGAAGTACATCTTCACTTCCTTGGGAATCATCTTCCAGGGCTGTCCCAGAAGTACGTTCAGAGTCGCCTGGGTGCCCACGATCTGGCTGGTGGGAGTTACCAGAGGAGGATAGCCCATGGCCTTACGCACCTTGGGTACTTCCGCCAGCACTTCTCCGAGCTTGTGCAGGGAATTCTGTTCCTTGAGCTGGCTCTGGAGGTTGGAGTACATGCCTCCGGGAATCTGGTAGATCAGCACGTTCACGTCCACTCCGGACATGCCCATGATGAGATCCGCATATTTCTCCCGAAGATCCTTGAAGTAGTTGGATACCGGAAGGAGATGCTCCAGGTCGATCTTGGTATCCAGTTCGCCTCCCATGAGGGCCGCCACGATGGCCTCCGTGGCGGGCTGGCTGGTGCCCATGGCGAAGGGGGAGATGGCGCAATCCACCACATCCGCTCCCGCCTCCAGGGCGGCGAAGTAGGCCATGGCGGCCATGCCGCTGGTGTAGTGGCAGTGGAACTGTACCGGCAGGCCGTCGGTGTGTTTCTTGATGGAGGTGACGAGCTTTTTGGCATCCACCGGGCTGATAAGTCCCGCCATGTCCTTGACGCAGATGGAATCCGCGCCCATCTCCTTCATTTCCTTGGCGAGCTTTCCGAAGGCCTCCACGCTGTGCACCGGAGAGATGGTGTAGGAGATGCACATCTGCAGATGGGCCCCTTCCTTTTTAATCTGGTCCGCTGCGATTTCCGCGTTCCGCAGATCGTTGAGGGCATCGAAAACCCGGATGATATCCAGTCCGTTCCCCACGGCGCGCTTCACGAACTCCCGTACCACGTCGTCCGCATAGTGACGGTACCCCACGAGATTCTGCCCCCGAAGAAGCATCTGAAGCTTGGTTTTCTTCATGCGTTTCCGGATCTGCCGGAGCCGCTCCCAGGGGCACTGATCAAGAAAGCGCATGGAAGTATCGAAGGTGGCTCCTCCCCAGACCTCCATGGAGTGGTATCCCACTTCATCCATGGTTTCCGCGATGGGAAGCATGTCCTCCGTGCGCAGCCGGGTGGCCATGATGGACTGGTGCGCATCCCGAAAAGCGGTTTCCGTGATTCCTACCTTGCGGTGTTTGGGAGCACCATTATCGTGCCCTGTATTTCCAGACGCCTTCACATTGTTTTTGGTGTGATCCGTAGACAACAGAAAAACCTCCCCATTTGCCGCTTCCAGCGGCTCTCTCGGTGCCCCTCTCGGGGCCTTGCCTGCCAAATTGTGTGTAAAAGCTGTCAACTCTCGGGTATTCTACCATGAGTAGCTCAGGCTGCAACAGGTTTATTCCTTTTTTGAAACGGAAAAGCACTCCAGTTCACTATTCGGAGCCCAGGAGGAGAAAAGTTCCTTGCAGGCATTTCTGTGGCTTACAAGGGTTCCCTTGGCTTCCACGAGAACTCCCCGAAGCACCTTCCGGTTTTCATGTCCCCCGAGCACCGCAAGAGCGATGGCCGAAGCCAGGGGGGACATGCTGGGATTGAAGGCCGCATTTTCCGCATAGCGCCCCGTCACGATTATGCCTTCCTCAAGTTCCAGAGCCACTCCCGCGAAGGATTCCGAGTAGGGAGCATAACTTTTCTCCGCCGCTTTCAGAGCCTCCAGGGCCAGAGAATTCTCCGAAGGAAGCTCTTCCCGGAAAAGGGATCTGGCTCCTTTGTCCATGAGACGCATGACTTTGTGTAAATCTCCGGGGCCGAAGGCTCGTGGAAGAAGCTCCGAAAGAGTTCGGGGCGGTTCCCCGGGCAGAAGAATTTCCAGGGATTCCGCTCCTCGAAGCTCCATGAGGAACTGCCGGCAGAGGCCGCAGGGAGGAGCGTTCACCGCAAGATGGGTGAGGTGGGTTTCTCCCTTGTGCCAGGCATGCATGACCGCGCACTGTTCCGCATGGATGGTATGCGCCAGGTTTTCTCCGGGGAACTCCATATTGGCTCCCATGTACAAGGTGCCGCTTTCTCCCCGAACCACCGCGCCCACGCAGAATTGGGAAATCGAGGGGCGGGCGAATAAGGCCGCTCGAGAAAGCAGAGAAAGCATTTGTTCCGAAAGGATGGCACTATCATCGTCTCGAATGTTCATAGTCGGTATCTCTCCTTTTTCAGCATTTCTCCGATGCCATCCTTTTTCCCGAATGGATTCCCTTTATGATGTCGGAGAAATTCCTCCCGTACCCCGAAAAGGGTTTTTACTTCACGCCTTTATGGTATCACGAAAAAAACGAAATACCTCAAGAAGCGTTTTTTGAAAACGACCTCTTTCAAAGGGATAATTCGTAGAGTGAAAGCCATTTTTACGATGATCTATTTTTGAAACTATTTTACTATAGATTTCTCGGGAAAGCTACGCTTATTTTATTTCCAGAATCTTTTCATGCTAATCGGCTTGCCTTTTACAAGTCGGAGGATTTCTTCGTCTCGAAGTTATCGGAAAGAAAATTCTTGTAAAATCCTATTCTTCGCAGGCGTTTCTCAAAGATAAAAAGGAGAAGCCCCAATAAGATGATCGCCCCTCCCGCAAGGGTTGCCGAGTCGGGCTTCTCCTTTGCCATCATGAAACCCAGGATGCTCGTAAGAAAAGGTGTGAGGAACATGTAGTTGCTTACGGAGGAAACTCCTTTCGCTCGCACTATGGCCTGGGACCAGGCCACGTAGGCCAGGGCACTCGAAAAAACTCCGAGAAACCCCACGTAGCAAAATTGCGTGAGGCTCGCCTGCCCCAGTTCTCGAATCGCATCGAAGGAAAAGAGAGAAAGCATTATGGTTCCCGCAAAGATACTGAAAGCCGAAATTTCGAACCCCGAGTACGCGGAAGACAGTTTTTTCTGCAACACGTTGTACATGCTTAGAGCGAAGGCCGCGGCAAAGAGCCAGATAAGTCCTGGATTGATCGAAAAAATGCCGTTCATGAGTGTCAGCAGGAGAACCCCTGAAAATTCGATGCCCATGGCTATCCATTGAAGAAAGGTAATTTCTTCATCGTAAAGACATCGCGACAGCAGTGCCGTCATAACCGGTACCGTGGCGATTATAACGCTGGCGGTGGAGGCCGTTACGGTTTCGCATCCCTTGTTGAAGGTAATCATGTAGAGGAAAAAACCGAAGGCTCCGGTAATGAAAAACCAGGGCAGATCCTTTTTTCCGGGAAGTCGTGTTCCTTTGAAAAAGACGAACACCAGCAAGGTTGCGGAGGCGATGAAGTAGCGAAGAAAACCAAGAGAAAAGGCCGAAAAATGCCGTATCGTCAGGCGGGTGAGTACGTAGGCCAGGGACCAGAAAAAAATTGTTATGAGGGCGTAGAAATGAAAACTCATGTTTTTTCTCATTCTCAAAAACCTTCCTTTCATATTTTGTCCATGTTGTTGTGGGGTCACCCAGGTTTTTCCGGTACCTGAAAAACGGAAATTGCAGAGAAAACCTCCCGGAGCGATTTTCCTTGAAGCCAAGCAACAACTGAACCGGAGTCGGTCCGGAACGGCCGGGAGAAACAAAACGGGGGCATTTGTAAAACCGCTCTGAAATGGGGGTTCCTGGAAGAAGTGATATCTAGGTGATATGATTGAAGCACGGGAAAGTGGTTCTTGAAAGATCCGATAAAAGATGTATTTTGTTGAGCCAGTTATGGCGACCGAGGTGAGAAGCATGTTTTTTCTCGAGCTTGATAGAAAGCAGAAGCGTTCCTACGCCCAGCAGATCTACGTGGGTATACGACAAAAAATTCTGGTGGGGGAGCTGCAATCGGGGGAGAAGCTGCCTTCCACGAGGGCGCTGTCATGGGAGCTTTCCATATCCAGAAATACCGTGATTGCCGCTTATGAAATGCTTGTTTCCGAGGATTTTGCCGACAGCATTCCCGGCTCCGGAGTGTACGTAAAGGGCGGGCTCCCCGTGGCAAGGCTTCCGGAGAAGATGGAATCCTACAGCATTTCTTCCCTTGAAAATCACGAAGTCTCGGCAAAAACCATCAGTTTCGATAGTGGGATTCCCGCGCTGGACCTCTTTCCCCGGGGAAAGTGGAATAAGGCCATGGCCCGAGCCTTTATGGATGCTCCCTCCTCCGTATTGGGATACGATTATCCCCAGGGGCGTCCGGAATTCCGAGCGGTCCTGTCGCGATATCTCAAGAGAGTTCGGGGAGTGGAGTGCAGCCCCGATCAAATCCTTGTCACTACCGGAGCGAAGCAGGGATTGTCCCTTATTGCAAAATGCCTTTTGAACCCTTCTCGCGAGGCATGGATGGAAGATCCCTCCAATGAAAACGTGAAACGGATTTTTTCGTATCATACGAACGGAATTCTTCCCCTGGAGGTGGATCGGGAGGGAGTGCGCCCTGAGAAGTTCCCCTCGGGAAAACCCGCATGTATTTTCGTCACCCCTTCGCATCAATTCCCCCTGGGAGGATTCCTTTCCATTTCCAGAAGATTGGAGCTTATCCGGTTCGCCCGGGAAACGGGATGTTATCTTCTGGAGGACGACTACGACAGCGAATTCCGGTACGACGGAATTCCCCTTCGCTCCCTTTGGGAGTTCGACAGCCTTCATGTAATCTACGTGGGCACCTTCAGTAAAATCCTTTTCCCCTCGTTGCGCCTCGGCTATCTGGTGCTTCCGAAAGATTTGGTGGAGCCTTGCCGCGAGTGGAAGCGCCTTGGAGATCATCACTCCAATTCCGTTTCTCAGCTCGGACTTATGCGATTTATGGAAAGCGGCGACCTGGAACGCCATATTCTGCGTATGAGAAAGGTTTATAAAAAACGTCGGGATATTCTTCTGGAATTGCTGGAGACCTATTTTCCCGGAAGGGTAACGGTATACGGTGCCACCGGAGGGATGCACGTGACGGCAAAGTTCGAGGGGGTGATCTTTACGGAGAGCCTTATAAATCGTATCGGGGAAGAGGGGGTTTATGTGGTGCCGGTGGAAAGGCACGCTCTTCTCAAGGGAAAGCATGCGGACGAGATTTTGCTGGGATATGCCCATCTCGACCCGGAAGAGATGCGGAAGGGGCTTGAGCGGATCAAAAAGGTCCTGGAACCTGCCGAAAAAATTTGAGTTTACGCTACATATTCTTTCCTATCGGACGAAGAAACGTTTCCCGAAACAAGAAAAGGCAAAATCCTGGAGTGCCATTTACGAGGGCACCGGGAAAAAGGGCGTTTCGAACTGTCACGCTTATGCTGTTTTTATGTTGAAGGATGCTCTTTTTGATTATTCTTTTTGAAGAAGTCCGAGAAGTTCCTCCACGGAGATTTTCGGAATTTCTTCCCTTCCGCTCAGGATATCCTCCGCCAGGCTGCGTTTATGCCGGTGCAATTCCACAATTTTTTCTTCGATGGTTCCCTTGGCCACCATGCGGTAGATGGTCACCGGCCGGGTTTGGCCTATCCGGTGGGCCCGGTCCGAAGCCTGATCCTCCACGGCGGGGTTCCACCAGGGGTCCAGATGTACCACGTAATCCGCCGCGGTGAGATTGAGCCCCACTCCTCCCGCTTTCAGGCTGATGAGAAAACATGTGGATTCCTCCCGCTGAAAGGCATCCACCCGTTTTTTGCGTTCCCTCAGAGGGGTATTGCCGTCCAGATATTGATAGGAAACTCCCCGGCGATCCAGAAAGGACCGCACCAGAGAAAGATGGTCCACGAACTGGCTGAATACCAGAGCCCGGTGTCGATTTTCCTCGAGATCCCAGAGAATCTTCTCCAAAGCCTTGAGCTTGGAACTGTCGGGGCCGCTGTCGGGAAGAAGAAGTTTGGCATGGCAGCAGGCCCGGCGAAGCTTCATGATTTCCGCCAGAATCCGGATGCGCCGCTGTCCCGGAGAAAGTTCCTTTTTGTGAGCCTCCTCCAGTGCCTTTCTTCGCAGGGCTTCGTAAAGGGCGGTTTCCTCCGGGGAGAGTTCTACCGAAAGCAGAATTTCCGTCTTGGGGGGCAATTCTTCCAGAACCTGGCTTTTGGTGCGCCGCAAAAGAAAGGGCTCCAGGAGGCGTTTCAGTTGTTTCGCCGCATGGGGATTCCTTTCTTTTTCGATGGGCACCGCGAAGCGCCGGTTGAAGCTCCGAAGGGATCCCAGAAGACCGGGGTTCAGAAAGCGGAAGAGGTTCCATAGTTCTTCAAGATGATTTTCCAGAGGGGTGCCGCTGGTGATGAGCCGGAAACGTCCCTTCAGGCGCATTACGTTTTTCGATCGTTGGGTTCGGGGGTTTTTTATCGCCTGCCCTTCGTCCAGAACGATGCAATTCCAGGAAATCTTCTCCAGGGAACCGATTTCGTTCTGCAGAAGCCCGTAACTGCAGAGCCGCACGTCGTAGGGGCCGGGGCGGGCAAGGAGTTCCTCCCGATCTCCCTCTCCGATGAAACGCATGTTGAGGGAAGGAGTAAAGCGTCGGGCCTCCCGGAGCCAGTTCATGCATACCGAGGTGGGGGCCAGTACCAGGGAGGGACCTTTTCCCGCGAGGTAAAGAAGTGCCGCCAGGGCCTGAATGGTCTTTCCAAGCCCCATATCGTCCGCCAAACAGGCTCCCAGTTCCAGAGAGGCCATGCGCAGAAGCCATCGGAATCCCTCTTCCTGATACTCCCGGAGCTTTCCCTGAAAGGTGGAGGGGATCTGGGGTATGGAGGAAAAAGCCTTGGTAAAGCGTTCCGCCGTCTGCTGCCACTCCGGAGGAAGGTCCTTTCGGGAGGTTTCCGCGAAAAGAGGTTGCAGTATGGGGCTTGCGGAGGGGTGGAGGAGTAGTTCCTTTCCTTTGGGGATGCCGAAGATTTGTAAATCCCGAAGGCGGCGGCGGAATTCTCGGGTGAGAGCGAGGAACTCGCCGTTTTTCAGCGGAAGAAACTGGCCGGAATGTTTTTCCATCTCCTCCAGCAACTCTTTGAGATCCAGTACGGAATTTTCGTCGATACGAAGTTCTCCGGAAAGGGAAAACCACTGATTTTTCGCGGTCAGGGTTACGGAAAGATCCTCGAAGGAAAGGGGGCGGGTGATGCGAAGAGTTTCTCCCTTGGGCCACACCACCTGAGCGATGTCGGAACATTCCCGGATTTGCAGAAGAAGTTCCAGACAATCCTGGGGCATGGGAAGATGCCATGTCCAGGGACTTTCCTGATATCCCCGGTCCAGGGCGGTGCAGGAGGCGATCACCTTTCGGGCGGCGGCATCCTCTTTTTCCAGGGATCGGGAAACCTGCCAGGTCTTTCCCTTCAGAGGCAGAATCAGCAGGTTTCCCCCCTTGCCGGGTCGGTATCCCGGCCCTTCCATGCCCAGAGGATATACCCGGAACTCGCAGTGGAGCCCCTCTCCCTCGGGAAGAAGCCGCAGGGTAGGACGGCAATCGCCCTCTTTTTCGCTGGTTTTTTCCGAAGGAAGAACGCCCTCGATTTCGGATTGCATGGCCACCTTTCCCGAAAGAGATCCCAGGGTCTGCAGCAGGCTTTCTCTTCCTTCGAAGGGAATCTCCAGAATCGGAGCGGTGTGGAGAATCCGGAGGATCTTCCGGTGCATTTCGTAAAAGGAATAGAACACCAGGGATTCCGGATGTTCCTCAAGAAGCACCAGGCCAAGCTCTTCCTCCTCTCGGGAAGGAAAGGGACGCATCTCCAGGGAAAACCCCCGGGAAGTCCGGCGTATGCGGAGTTCCGGTTCCGCCCTCCGAAGCTGGAGGTGTTTCTCCGGGTCCTTTTCGGAAAAGAGAAGGTCGTGCCCCTCCAGGGCCAGAAGGGTTCGGAAAAGATCGGGCCTGAGGTGTTTTGCATCTCCCCATATGCGTTCCCTTGCCAGGGCGTTCAGGGCTTCCGTATCCTGAGGGGCAAGAAAGGCGTTTTCCTTTTCCGGCAGAAGAAGCTTTTCCGGGTCCCCTTCGACGCCCCCGCTCCAACCTCCCCGGGAAAGTTTTTTCTGTACCCAGGGAGTGATTCTCTGTACCAGAGGGCGTCGGGATTCTCCCCATTTCAAGGCGATTCTCCAAACCAGCCGTTCTTCCCGAGAAGGGGTTTCGCAATTCGCTCCGAGATGTTCCAGGGCCTCCAGAATCCGCTGCCATTCTCTCTTCCGGGGCATGAGCTTCCGAAGAGAGGCGTGTCCCAGGGCTTGCAGAAAGGAGGATCCTTCTTTTGCCATGGTTTCGTATCCCCGGGGTTCTCCGGCGTGCAGCAATGCCGCACACTCCGCCTCCAGACGGCGGAGTCCGCACGCTCTGCAGCGGCGGTACAGTTTTGCCATACTTTCGTTCCAGTTTCGCAGGTGATCCGGGCAGATCCAGAAAAGGGCCGTAAAAAACAGCATTTGGCTCCAGGGGTGGGCCTTTTCCAGCCGGGATGGGGAAAAGAGGCGTTCCACCTGTTCCGCCTCCTGGCCGAAACCCTGGCGGAAGGCGAGAAGCCGGAGCAGAATTTCCCGATCCTCCGAAGGCTTTTCTCCGGCGTGTTTCCAGGAATGCAGATATTCCCGGGCCTTTTCCCACAGGGAAAGATCTTCCTGAAAGAGAAGAGAAAGCACGTAGAGCGTGCCGTAGGGAAAGGGAAGAAGCCCCTTTTGGGATTCTTTCTTCTGTTTTTCCCGGGCCTCGGTCCAGAAAGAAAGGGCATCTTCGGCTTTGCCTGAAAGGAGAAGGTCGCAGGCCTTTACGATGTTCTTCGCCCATGCGTCGGAGGAGGAAAGATGGAACTCCTCCCGGGAATTTCCCGAAAAGAGGCTGTACCGATGGAGCATGCAGAAAAAGGGGGTATGCCAGAGGCGGTGGATCTTTTCGGGGGCTTTGGAAAGCCCCGCGAGAATTTCCCTTACGGTGTTCCACAGGGATTCTCCCGGAGGGGGAGTGGGCAACTGATAAAAATCGGACTCCCTTCGGGAAAGCACCCGGAAAACGAGATTTGCCGGAAGATGGATACAAAGCCAGGGGCCTTCGAAGGGGGAGGTGCAGATATCCAGAAGAGGATCCTCAGAAAGATCTTCCGGAGGAGGGGATGCGAAAATCCGTTCGTACAGGGAAAGATTTTCTTCCAGGTTCTTCCAGTTCCCCGAATAAAGAGCGCTTCGAAGAGCGCGGAAAAGCTTCCATCCTTCCTCTCGGGGATAACCGATATAGGGAGTGAAGTGCTGAAGGGGAACCAGGGATTCTCCCAGATCCCGAAGAACTTCGAAGCTCTTTTCCTTCAGGGCCTCCCGAAGGGCGAACTCCCGGATCTCCCGGGGAGCGATCCAGAGATTTTCGAAGGGGTCGGGAACTACCAACAACTCAAGGTGTCGGAGCTTTTCGAAAAGGGAAGGTTCTTCTTCTTTTCGAGGGTTTTCGGGAAAAAGGCGTTTCTCTCCTTCCAGAAAAAGTTCCTCCGGAAGAGGTTCCGTAAGAATTGCCGCGAACTGGAGAAACCGGCGCTCCTCCGGGGAAAGGCTGCGGTATCGGTTTTTCAGGATTTCGTGAATCTCTTGGGAAAACTCCGGCTCTCTCACGCGCTCTCTTCCTCCCTTCTTTCTCGCTGGGGCAACAATTCATGATACCACGTAAAAGAGGGAAATCGCCGAAAATCCGGCGAGAATAGGGAAGGTGAAGGAGTGGAAGGAGGTAAAAAGAGGAAGCCCGGATTTCGGGCCTCCTCGAAACGATCCCTCAATTTCTCGGGGTCTCCGTAAAAAGTACCGCATGATGGAGCCTTTCCAGTCGTTTCAGCCACCCCACCAGAAAAACCCTGTAGATTTCGGGATTCTTTCGGGCCAGAGTTCCGTAAAATTCCATGCGCTCCAGCAAAAGTCCCTGAGTGACCTGTAGGATCCGGGAGTTTCGATTTTCACCGCTCTCTGCAAAAGATCGCACTCGTTCCAATGTACGAGGTCCCACCAGGCCATCCGTTTCGAGAGGCCTCCCGGAAGAATCCAGCCGGTTCAGGGTTTGTTGCAGCAGCTTTCCCTCCCGGCAAACCCCGCAATGCACGGCCCCGTCGAAATGAACCAGGTCGAGAGGCTGCGGAAGAAGGGCGCACCCCGCTGGAACGTAGTAAAAGGTGTAAAACATTCGGGAGGCTCCCTCTACGGAAAGGTGCCGCACCGATTCGGGGAGATCCTGAAGCAGTTTTCGGGCTTTCTCCAAAGTTTTTTGGGTAATCCCGTATCGGGTGGCTCCTCCGGGATCCTTCGGATGATTTGCATATCCTCCCTCGGCCCTCAGAATATAGGCGAGAAAGGCCGGAGGGAGCATTCCCTCTTCGTTCTTTCGGAACGCCGTGTTTTTTGGATTTTTCATAAAAACATATCTCCTTTCAGAAGAGTAGCGGCGTATGCCGCTCTTTAAGAGAGCATAGGAACATAGTCCCAAAGCTTCAAAGAACCCTTGGTTCTGTGCTTTTCGTCATGTTTTCCCGGTTGCTGCATTCCCGGAATTTTATGGATTTTTGCGTTTCCTGTGATAAGATTTTTCAGCGTCGGGAATTCCGAAACGTCATAAACAGTAAAGACCATCCTTGGAGGAGGAACGCACATGAACACGTCCCTTTATGCGCTCATTCTTGCGGGAGGAGGAGGAACCCGCCTCTGGCCTCTTTCCCGGGAGGAAGTTCCCAAACAATTTCTTCCCCTGGCGGGGTCCGAAAGCCTTTTGCAGGGAACTTTTCGCCGGATTCTTCCTCTTTGCGGTTCCCGGATTCGGGTCGTGGCGGGGGAGGGTTGGAAAAATCAGATCCTCTATCAGGCCCATCAGATCGGCCTGGAGGAGGAACATCTCTTCCTGCCCGAGCCCGTGGGGCGCAATACGGCTCCCGCCATTGCCCTGGCTCTGGCGGCGCTGCTCGAAGAGGGAATTGACGACAAGGTTCCTCTTCTCGTGTGCCCCAGCGACCACGCCATAAAGAACGAAGAGGCCTTCCGGAATGCCGTGACAATCGGCCTTTCGGCTTTGGAGGAAGGGCATCTGGTAACCTTCGGAATCCTTCCTTCCGGGCCGGAAACGGGCTTCGGATACATTCGGCTCGGAAAAGACCGGGGAGCCTGGAAGGAGGTGGAGGCTTTCGTGGAAAAGCCCGATGCCCCTCGGGCTCAGGCCTATATCGATTCCGGCAGATATCTTTGGAACGGAGGAATCTTTCTCTTCCGCCTCAAAGATATGCTCGCCGCCTTCGATGCGCATCTTCCCCAAATAGGAGAATTGATTCACCGGGGGGGAAAGGCTCTTCTGGAATCTTTTTCGAATCTTCCCTCCCTCTCCATCGACGTGGGCATTATGGAGAAGGCCGAGAAGGTGGGGGTGGTTCCTCTCGATGCAGGATGGACCGACCTGGGAAGCTGGGATGCCCTGTACGACTACGGCCCTCGGAACGAGGAGGGAAATCTCCTGAAAGGGGACGTGCTGGCTCTCGATTGCCGCAACTGTCTCGTTAGGGGAAACGGAAGGCTCATCGCCGCTTCGGGATTGGAGAATCTTCTCGTGGTGGATACTCCGGACGCCCTCTATCTTTCTCCCCGGGGAAATTCCCAGAAGGTCCGGGAGGTGGTGCAAAGGCTTCGGTCCGAGGAGCGCCGGGAACTCTGGCAGGCTCCGGAGAGCGCCCGTCATTGGGGAGAGTACCGCATTCTTTACGAAGAAGAGGGCCTTAAGATCAAGCGCATTCGGGTGCTTCCCGGCAGGAGCCTCAGCCTTCAGTATCATCACCACCGAAGCGAGCATTGGATTGTGGTTTCCGGTACCGCCCGGGTGCGGCAGGGGGAAAGGGAGTTCTTTCTCCACGAGGGACAGAGCACCTTTATAGCCAAGCACCAGATTCACCAGCTCGCCAATCCTGGGAAACTTCCTCTGGAAATTATCGAAGTCCAGAATGGTCCCTATCTCGGAGAAGATGATATCGTCCGCCAGGGAGATCCGGAGTTCGAAAAACACGCTCCCCGGGAATAAAAATAAAAGGGAATAAAGCAAAGCCCCCGGAGAGGGGGCTTTGCAAGGATTCAAAGGGAACTTCGCTCCGCTTCGGTACGAAACCAGGCGTGAAGATCCCGGATGGCTTCGCTGAGATCCTCCAGGCGCTTCTCCATGCGAATCAGCAGATATGCCGCAACAGCCACGGAAAAACCGCTCTGAAGAGCGCTGTTCAGAAACTCCTCCAAGATATTTTCTCCTCTCTTCAGGATAGTATGTTCCTCAATGGGAGGCCTCATCCAGCCCATGGGGGTTCGATCTTCGGAATTGCAGAAGATCCGAAGGGGGCGAAAAACTTTCCGCCCCCAAGATAACGGTGGCTTTTAGATTCCCTAGGCGGTAATCTCCGTTACCGTCCGATCCACCACGTCGCATCCCGCGATGGCGGCGGGACCCTTCAGGAAAATGCCGCTGTCGATCACCGCCTGCATGGCCGTATCCACCTGGGCCTTCGTCAGCCCTTCCTTGGGATACCGCAGGCTCATGGTCCAGTTTTCCCCGCTTGTGGTGGTAAAGTGCATGCGCAAGGTCTTTGCCATTCCGTTTCACCTCCTTTCCTTATTGTCCGATTTCACCGATTTCAAAAGCCGGACCTTTTTTCCCCGCTTTCCGGGAAAGGCCCCGAGAATTTTCGAGGCCTCGAAAATCCCCTTTCGAACAAGAACTACACCACCAGGTCCGTATCCGCCTTCTGCACTTCCGCCACGGGCACGTCCAGAAGGGCCTCCAGGGCCGCCGCTACGGTGTCCACCTCGTCCGCGGTTCCTCCGGCGTCGATGTTGCTCCAGGAAAGGGTTCCGAGAACGGGGTTGCCTTCTCCGTCGGTGCCGGTCTGTACCCGAAGGGCCAAACGGCTGGATTTGTTGCTGTACTCTGCCATGCTTTCACCTCCTTTCTTCGAGAATGAATTCTTTCGAAATCCTCCGAAAGAGGATCTCTTTGTTACGGGGGGTATGGTACTCTCCGGCTTAATTATTTTCAAAGAACTGCTGGTTCTACTCCTCTTGCAAAGTCCCGAGGCCTTGAAAAACGAAAAAAGGGCTCTTCTCCAAAAAGGAAAAGAGCCCCGGCATGGTGTTTTTCGAATCCGTGTTCGGATCAGGAAGAGGATTTGCGGGAAAGAAGAATCGACGGCGGAACTCCGAGGGCCTCCGCAAGAAGGAGAAAGACTTCCAGCGAGGGAACCCGGCTTCCCCGTTCGATGGCGGAAAGATATTCCTGGGTTATTCCCGCCCGTTCCGCGAGTTCCCTTTGGGGGTATCCCCGCTGTATCCGAAGATGCCGGATGCGGGCACGATGAAGACCATACATGTCAGCCTCCTTGTCAGGCAAGATGTGTTTCGGAAAGAGTTTTCCGAGTTCTTCCAGTGGGGGAGAAGAAGGAACGCCATAAGTAAAGCAAACTTTACTTATGGCGTCAAGTATAAATGTCTTTCAGTGGACCCGACTTCGGCGCTTTGTTACCAAACCCCGGCTCTCCCCAAAAGGCATATCAACGCCAAACTCTGTAACCATAGGGCCTGGCGTTTTTTCATTGTGCATTCTTTCGGATTTTCAAAATAGTGGTGCCTAGTATTTTTATTTATCGACGTGCTGTGAATTTTGCGTATGCTTTCCGGTATGTATATCCGAACGAAGTCCTCACCCAACAGTCCCCGAAAGACTGTACAGATCGTGGAATCCAAACGCAACGGCAAATCCGTTTCCCAGCGTATCGTTCAGCATATCGGCGTGGCACAGAACGATAAGGAGATGGAGGAGCTCAAATCCCTTGCTGCCCAGATCATGGAGAAGCTGGAGGAAGAGAGGCGGGAGGCGGCTCCCCAGCAGAAGATTCTTTTCGGAGAATCCGGAACGAAGGCGGCAGAGATGGAAGCCGCTGAGATTGAGGTTCCCGTGGAGGATTCCCTTCTGCTCCGGGCTTCGGTTCTGGAGAACGAGGAGGATGTCATAGAGGGGCCTTTTCTGGCGGCGGAGTACCTTTTCGAGTTTTTCGGCCTGGAGAAGCTTTTTACCCGGGCTCCTCGGGACACCAACAAATACCATCTTCTGAAACAGTGTCTCGGGGCTTCTCTGGCCTTTCCTTCGAGCAAACGGGGTATGGCAGCTTGGCTGGAGAAGCATTGCGCCTCCGAAACCTCTCTGGACCGGATCTATCGGTTGCTGGATGCGTTGGCCAAGAAGGAGGACCGGCTGAAGAAGCTGGTGCGCTCCTCCTCGGAGGGGCTTTTCCCGGAGAGGCCCACCCTCATGCTTTTCGATGTCACCACTTTGTACTTCGAGAGCTTCGAGGAGGACGAGCTCCGGCAGAAGGGGTTCAGCAAGGACAACAAGGTCAAGGAGACCCAGGTAGTGCTTGCTCTGGCCGCCACTCCCGAAGGGTTGCCCCTCACCACGGAGGAGGAAATTCGGGAGGTGCTTTCCCATTACCGCTCTCTCTGGCGTATCGTGAAGGCCTCCGGCCTTGTCGTTTTCTTCATGCCCTTGGGTTTTAAAAAACCGCCAGGCTGCTATCCAGGAGATCTCCCACGAACATGTATCCCGGAGCGTGAGTGATGGCGAAGGGCGGTTTGCTCGCCATGAGAGCCGCCTGAGGAGTGACCCCGCATCCCCAGAAAACCGGTACCTCCCCGGGCTTGATGGTTACCGCATCGCCGAAATCCGGTTTGGAGATATCACTGATACCGAGATTTTCGGGAGAGCCGATATGCACCGGGGCGCCGTGAACTCCGGGGAAACGTCCCGTGGTGAGCACCGCCTTGGGTACGAGATGTGCCGGAACGGGACGCATGCTCACCACCATGTTTCCCTTCAGTCGTCCCGCGGGCTTGCAGGGGCGATTGGTGAGGTACATGGGAACGTTTACCCCCTCTTCGATGTGCCGCACCGGGATGTTCGCATCCAGGAGGGCACTTTCGAAGGTGAAGGAGCAACCCAGAAGAAAGGCTACCAGGTCGTCTCTCCAGAAGGAGGAGATGTCCGAGGGCTCCTCCACGCAGACTCCTTCCTTCCATACCCGATACTTGGGAATGTCCGTCCGGAGATCCGCTCCCGGAGCCAGGAATTTGGGCTCCGGATCTCCGGGTTCCGTAATGTCCAGCACCGGGCAGGGAACGGGGTTCCGGGTGGCGAAGACGAGGAAGTCGTAGGCCCAGTCCTTGGGAAGAATGGCGAGGTTCGCCTGAACGTAGCCCTTGGCCATTCCCGGGGTGGGGGCCTTCCAGAGCCCCTGGCGGATGGCACTGCGCACCTCCGCGGGAGAAGCGCCGCTCCAGTTTCGATAAGAAGAGATCATAATCCGAGTACCTCCTTGAGAGGCTTCAGGGCTATCCCTTGGGCCTCGAGATTTTTACGCAGTTCCGCGGTGATTTCCACCGCCTCGGGAGTGTCCCCGTGAACGCAGATAGAGGCGGGTTTCAGGGATATGCGTTTTCCCGTAATGGTTTCCACGGTTCCCTTGGTGATCATTTCGACGATTCTTTCGCTGATGATCTCCGGATCGTGGAGTACCGCTCCGGGTTCCCGCCGATTGACCAGAACTCCCTCCTCAGTGTAGGCTCGATCCGCGAAGGCCTCCGCTCCGAAGGGCACCGAAAGGTCCGCGGCTATTTTTTCGTAGGCGGATCCCGCAAGGCCCATGAAAATGAGCGGGGTCTTTTGGGCTGTCGAAGCATCCCGCACCGCCCGTATCATGGCTTCCGCGAGATTCGGAGTGACCGCCCCCTGGTTGTAGAGGGCTCCGTGGGGCTTTACGTGTTGGAGTTCCATTTTCTGGGCGGCGCAGAAGGCCTGGAGTGCCCCGATCTGATAGAGGCAGAAGGCGTAGGCCTCCTGGGGGGTACATCCCAGAGTACGCCGACCGAAGCCCTGAAGATCCGGATGTCCCGGATGAGCTCCCACCGCCACTCCTTTGGTTTTGGCGGCGGCCACGGTACGCTGCATCACCTGGGGATCCCCCGCATGGAATCCACAGGCCACGTTGGCGCTGGTGATGCTGGAGAGCACATCCTCGTCCCGTCCAAGGGTATAGGTGCCGAAACTTTCGCCGAGATCGCTGTTGAGATCGATGCAGTACATGATTAGCGTTCCTCCCACTCCACCCGATAGGTGGCATTGCCGGATATGGTGATCTGCCATTTTCCCCGGGAGATCTCCGGGGGAGCTTCGTGCGTTCGATTCTCCGCAACCGCCGAAAGATTCTCTTTCTCGGGTTGGGGAAGGCTGCGATGGGATGCCCGGAGGCGCCGCAGCTCTCGAAGCCCCTCCTCCAGGTTTTCACAAATTTTCACGCCCTGGGAGACCGATAGAGAAGTGAAGCGCACCGTGTCTCCGGGCATTTTCTGGGCGAATCGTCCGAAATCTCCCGAGCAGAGCACTCCTATTTTAGCGTATCCTCCCGTGGTCTGACGATCCGCCATCATCACGATGGGTTCCCCATGCCCCGGCACCTGAATGGCTCCCGGGGGAATGGCGTCGGAGATGATATCCGCCCCCTCTACATGTTCGACCTTGGGGCCCTCCAGCCGGAAGCCCATGCGGTCCGCCGCGCTGGAGACGGTATATTCCGAGGAGAAGAAGGTCTCGATTCCCCGGGAAGTGAACTTCTCCTCCTGGGGGCCCAGAATAACTCGGAAGAGGTTTTTCGGGGGTTCCTGAGGGCGCAGATTCTCGGGACATTCCAGGCCAGCACAGCGTTTCCAGAGGAGTTCCGGCTCTCCGAGAGCGAGGGCATCCCCTTTTTGCAGGGCTCTTCCGGAAAGGCCCCCCAGTTTTCCTCTCAGATAGGTGGAGCGGCTTCCCATGACTTTGGGCACCTCGATACCTCCGGCGAAACAGAGGTATCCCCGGCATCCCCTTCCCCGGGAACCCTCAAAGGAAATCCGATCTCCCCGGAAAACCTCCAGGGCCTTCCAGGGAAGAGCCCTTTCGCCGTTGATCTTCATACCGAGATCGGCTCCCGTAAGGGCAAGAAGCGTTTTTTCCCAGGTTATCCTCAGGGTGGGACCGAGAAGAGTGCATTCCAGGGCGGCGAGATTCTCCGAATTTCCTACCAGAAGATTGCCGATCCGCAACGAATGGGGATCCATGGCTCCCGCCACTGGCATTCCCATGGCCTGGTATCCCCATCGCCCGAGATCCTGAACCGTGGTGAGCATTCCCGGATGCTCCACGAGTATGCTCATGCCTATCCCTCCTTCCTTTCCCGGCGGGGAAGAACGTAGGTTCCCGAAGTCACCTGCCGGGCGATATTTTCGTACTCTTCGGAAGAGATCGGAACGAAACGAATCCACAATCCTGCATCCAGAAGGGTGGGGGAATTTTTCCCCGGGTCGAAAAGGGTCAGGGGAGTTCGCCCGATGAGCTGCCATCCTCCGGGACTTTCGATGGGATAGATCCCGGTCTGCTGGTCCGCGATGCCCACGCTTCCTGCGGGGATTATCTGCCGGGGTTTCGAGAGCCGCGGCGTGGCGAGAGAGGGATCCATGCCTCCGAGATAGGGAAAGCCCGGAGTGAATCCCAGCATGTGGCAGTAATATTCCCTGCCGCTGTGCCGCCGGATTACCTCCTCTTCGGAAAGGTCGTGAGAGGAGGCCACGAAGGAGAGATCCGGTCCGTAATTTCCTCCGTAGCAGACGGGAATGTCCACGGCCTGGCTCGATCGGAGGGGCTCCTTTTCGAGGGAGACGAGGAGTTCCTCGATCTTCCGTTGGAGATCTCGGGGGTTTTCCTTGAGAGGATCCAGATAGATCGCCAGGGACCGGTATGTGGGAACGAGTTCCCGAATTCCGGGAAAAGCGCCCTCTTCCAGGGCCTTTCGCAGGGCCTGCACCTTTCGGTTGATGTCGTAATCGATATGTTCTCCAAAATCCACCACCACGCAGCTTTCTCCCGCAGGAAGAAGCCGGGGGGGCGAAGCCTGTTCGGGCATAACGGGGATGCCTCCTTAAAAACGGTAATTGACGGATCCTTATGGCGAAAAAATTTCCGGGGGAATAACTCCGGCTTCCCCCGGAAGAAAATGTTCTTTGCCGCATGGGTTTGTATTACGGGAAAACGAAAGAATTCTCCGAAAGAGATGTTTCTAGAATTCCGCTCCTCCGGTGACGCTGATATCCGTATGGTGCAGCACCATGGCTTCCACCGCCGCTTCCAGCCCCCTGGCGATATCCTCAAGAGCCATGGCGGGAGTGTTGTCCCGCTCCAGCACCTGCTCCGGAAGGAAGGGAACGTGGATGAAGCCTCCACGAACGGAAAGGTTCTTGCTGGCGATGTGGTGGAGCACTCCGTACATCAGGTGGTTGCAGACAAAGGTTCCCGCAGTGTTGGAAACCTTGGCGGGAATTCCCTTGCTGCGGATATTTTCCACCATGGCCTTGATGGGCAGGGTGCTGAAGTAGGCTGCGGGGCCTTCGGGAGCTATGGGAACGTCGATAGGTTGGTTTCCCTCGTTGTCCTTGATGCGGGCGTCGTCCAGATTGATACCTACCCGTTCTGGAGTGAGGGCGAAGCGCCCCCCCGCCTGTCCCACCAGGAGCACCGCGTCGAAGGAGCCCCTGTCGAGAAAATCGGTGACGGTGCGGATGGATTTGTGAAAAACCGTGGGGATTTCGAGAATTTCGATATCCGCTCCCGCGATGTTTTTCGGAATTTTGCGTACCGCCTCGAAGGCGGGGTTGATGGAATCACCCCCGAAGGGGTCGAATCCGGTAACGAGAATTTTCATGAAAAAACCTCCTCGAAGGATTTTTTTAGAAGGCCATGTACTTCATAAGTACGATGTGGGTTGCCCAGAGCAGAAGCGCCATGGCCGCCTGGACCTTGATGACCTTGTATTCGTCCCGAATGTCCAGAAGCGCCGCGGGAACGATGTTGAAGTTCGCCGCCATGGGGGTGAGGAGGGTACCGCAGTATCCCGCCGTCATGGCGAGTACACCGACGGTGGCGGGATCCGCTCCGTGCATGTTGATCACGATGGGCACTCCAATGCCTGCGGTAATTACCGCGAAGGCCGCAAAGGCATTTCCCATGATCATGGTGAAGATCGCCATGCCGAGGGCGTAGGCCACCAGAGCCCAGAGCTGGTTTTCCATGGGAAACACCGCAGTAAAGCCGCTGGCCACGATTTCCCCCACTCCGGCGGTGGCGAAGAGTTTCCCCAGAGCCGCCAGATAGGGGGGCAGGATGAGAGCCCAGCCGATACGGTCGCTGGTTTCGCGCCCCGCATCCATGATGTTCGTGAAGCTGTCCCGGGGAACGTAGATCAGAGCCATCAACAGAGCCACCACGCTCCCTACGCCGAAGCCCACCAGGGGATGGAGTTTCAGAAGGGCGAAGACGATGGCCATGCCGGAAATGGCGAAAATGGGAAGAAGAAGGCGATTTCCCAGTTCTTCCCGGCGTTTCTTCTGGAACTCCGGAGAGGTCTTGTAGTAGGTCCCCTTGCCCACCTTGCCGATTCCCGCGAGGAGGGCGATGAAAATAACGAGAATGCCCGCCGTCAGAGGAGGAATCTTGGGGCCCCCGATAAAGATGATCCCCAGAACCGCCCAGAAAATGGCGGTCCCAAGCTTTTGGGGATGCTCCTTATCCTTCAGGGTGAGAAGGGCGAAGAAAAGGGTGATGATTCCCGTGATGATGTAGAAGTACTCCAGAGAACTTCCGGAACTCAGAAAGGCGCGCATTATCGGTCACCTCCAGCAGCCTTGCGGTCCAGCACAAGGCAGAAGTAGATAAATCCGTAGATGGCGGAAATCACCGCTATGGGAATCGCCGCTTTCGCCAGGGAAACGAGTTCCACCTTGTATCCCAGCTCGTCCAACACTCCCTGAATGAGAAGCAGCCCCGCGGCGGCGGGAAAAACGTTCTGGGCGAAGAAGTTGCCGAAGTTTTCCGAAGCTGCGGTCATTCCCTTGATGAGGTCCGTCTTTTTCTCGTCCTCCAAATCGCCCCCCCGGCTTTCGTAGGATGCCAGAGCCATGGGCGTGATCAAGGGGCGCAGAAAGGCGGCGTGTCCGCTGAGCCGGATTCCCAAGGTTACCGTAAGGGCCCGGATGAGCTGAAAGAGATAGCTGATGCGCCCGGGAGTGGCGGCGTGAATCTTGGAAATCAGATGGGCCATCTGGTTCATGAGACCGTGTTTTTCCGTGATGCCGATGGCGGGAAGCATGATGAGAAAGAGAATCATGGCCCGTTGTTTCACGAAGGCATCGCCGATGGTTTTCACGATATCCAGAAAAGTCATGCCTCCGAGAAGCCCCGAAACGAAGCCCCCCGCGAGGACTGCCAGAAGGGGATTGATCTTGAATTTCTTCCCCAGCACCAAACCCACCACGACTACGAGTACACCGAGAATGGGAAGCCAGTTCACAAATAAAACCTCCTTTTATCGAATATGAAACTCCTTTCGGAATTCCCGAGTTGTTTTATCGTATACCCTTTTGCTCCTCGTGGAAAGAACTTCCGGGCTTAAGAGACCATCATGTTGGGGAGCAACAGCACCAGATCGGGAAATATCGTAAGAAGCACGGTTATGATAAGAAGCAGAAAGAAAAAGGGCATGGCCGCCTTGGCGATGCTTCCGATGCTCTGCTCCGTGAGGCCGTTGATCACGAAAAGATTGAATCCCACGGGAGGAGTGATCTGGGCGAGCTGGATCATGATGATGAGAAAGATGCCGAACCAGAGGGGATCGAACCCCGCGAGGCGTACCAGGGGAAGCGCGATGGGAAGGCTCATGACGATCATGGAAAAACCGTCCAGCAGGCAGCCCATGAAAAGGTACATGAGAGAAAGTATCAGCATGAGCACGTAGGGAGAGAGCCCCAGGGTGCTGATCCACGCGGTAAGAGCCCGGGGAATTCCCAGATAGCCCACCGCCACGGAGAGAAAGGCGGCGCCGCAGACGATCCACATGATCATGCAGCTCGTCTTAACCGCTCCCATGAGGGCTTCCCGGAAAACCTCGAAGGAAAGGCTTCTCGTGAGAGCCGCGAAGAAGAGGGCTCCCAGAACCCCCACCGCCGCGGCCTCCGTGGGGGTGGCCCAGCCCGCATAGATACTTCCCAGCACCACCCCTACAAGAATAACCACCGGAGCGAGAAGTGGAAGCGCCTTGATGCGATCTATCCATGTGTAGGCCAGATCTCCCCGGGGGGCGTACTCGGGGTGTTTCGCGCAGCGGAAAATAACGTACCCGCTGAAGGTGGCGGCGATGAGAAGACCCGGAAGGAAACCGGCGATGAAAAGCTTGCCGATGCTTACGTCCGCCATAATGCCGTAAACCAGCATCATCATGCTGGGAGGAATGAGAAAGCCCAGAGTTCCCGCTCCCGCCAGAGAGCCGATGCAGAGCCCCATATTGTAGTTCCGCCGCTTGTATTCCGGCAGGGTGATCTTTCCCACCGTGGCGGTGGTGGCTGCGGAGGATCCGCTTACCGCCGCGAAGAGAGTGCTGGCGAAGATGTTCACGTGAATGAGCCGTCCCGGGATTTTATCCATCCAGGGAGAAAGCCCCTTGAAAAGGTTTTCCGAAATCTTGCTGCGGAAGAGGATCTCCCCCATGAAGATGAAGAGGGGAAGGGCCATCATGGTGGAGCCGCTCGTATTGTTCCATAACACGTTGGAAAGGATGGTGAGGGCCGGAAGATCCAGAAAAAGGGTAAAGCTTCCCAGGGCTACCAGGGCCAGGGCTATGCCGATCCAGAGAGAGCTTCCCAGACATACCACCAGAAGCCCTACCAGGGTAAGAGAAATTGTCATAAGATCCATGAAATACGCTCCTTCTTCACGAGTTTTTCACTCGGTTCTCAGTGTCCGAGAGTGGCGGCCTCTTCGGGAAGATCCTCTTCGGGGTTGCCGAAAAGCCTCGCCAGGGTCCGCAGAAATTCCGCTCCGAACTGAAGGGCGAAAACGCCCGAGCCCAGGGGAAGAAAGAACTGAGGAACCGCGAGGTAGGTCTCCGAAATCTGCATGGACCGGCTGCCGAACACTACGGAGTCCCAGAAGAAAAGCGCCGTGGTCCAGGTCATGAGAAGAGTGAAAACCAGGCCCGCGAAAAAACAGCACATGTCCAGCACCAGCCGTTTTTTGCCGTGCAGGGCGGTATGAAGAAAGGTCATACGGATATGTCCCTTTTCCTTGAGAGTATATCCCAGGGCGAGAAAGGTGAGCCCCGTCATGAGATATCCCGTATATTCCTCGGTGATGTAGAGAGTTTTCGAAAAGAAGGTGCGCATCACGATTTCCGCAGTGACGAGCAGAACCCCGAGGCAGATGCCTATCCCCGAAAGGGCTCCGCCGAGAGAAGCGATACGATCGCTCCAACGAAGTACTTTTTCCATGCCTATCATCCTTTACGTAAAGTCGAAGCCCACCGAAAGGCCCTTGGGCCCGGGAACATCCTTTTGTAAAACTTCCGGAGCGCACAGGAAGGCGAAAAGTCCGGAGGAATCCGGAAAGAGGAGGGACCTTTCCGGATTCCCACGCCGGAGGGGGGCTATTTCTTGCGCCCCACCTTTTCCAGGAATTCGTCGTAAATGGCCTTGGCCTCTTTGGGAGCGCCTTCATACCACTCCGCCCGAATCTCCTCGGTGTATTCGGTAAGTTCATTCATGAAGCTTTCCGAAACGGGGCTGCTGATAATGCCGTTTTCGTTGCAGATGCGTTCCTGTTCCTTGTCCAGCTCCGCCACCCGGGCCCACATGATGGTTTCCATTTCCTGTCCCGCCTGGAGAAGAGCCTGCTGGAGTTCAGGATCCAGCTTGTTGAACTGCTGCAGGTTCACCGTCACCATATCCTGGGCCATGGTGATGTTGAAACGGCTGAAGTACTTGAGAACCTCCCAGAACTTGCCGTCCACTCCCGTGGGGGTGGAGGTGAGTACCGAGTCGATAAGTCCCGTGGCCAGAGACGAATAAACCTCGCTGAAGGGAAGAGGATAGGGGGTGGCTCCCACGGCTTCCATCACGAGAGCGCCGTTTTTGTCGTAGGTCCGGGTTTTAAGGCCCTTCATATCCGCCACGGTGAGAACTTCCTTTTGGGACCACAGCCCCGCCGCGGGCCAGGGAGCTACGTAGAGGATTTTCTGACGCCACTTCTTTTCGAGAATCTCGTTGAAGTAGGGTCGGGCGATTTTGGAGAGGAGTTCCCCCTCCTCGAAAGAATGTACCAGGAAGGGGAGGGTGACCACTCCCAATACGGGTTCATCCCCTGCCACGCCGCTGATAAGCATATCCGACACGGGAAGCAATCCGTCCCGAACCGCCTTCAAAAGCTCCGGCCCCTTGAATCCCAAGGCTCCTCCGGTTTGTACCATCAGATCGAGCTGCCCTCCGGTACTTTCGCCTACCTTCTTTGAAAATTCTTCAAGCCCCACGCTCAGATGATTGTTGGGAGGCCATACGGAATTGGCATTCCATCGGTATTCCTTGGCAAAGGCCACAGCGCCGAAACAGGCGCAGATCCAGAAAGCCGCAAAAATAATACGCAACGCTTTTCTCATGAAACATCCTCCTTTTGATTTGCATGTTTTGACAAAATAACCGCACCTGCCGGGAAATCCTTTTCTGAATGTTCCCTCCCGCACATCCTTTCCAAGGAGTTCCGCCAATAATATAAGCAAAAAAGTTGCCTGATTCTGTCTTTGGAAAAAGAAAGAATCTAAAAAATGTGAATAACGGTTTCCCTCGAAACGTGATGCCCCATGAACCGGAGTCGGAGTTTACATCTTCCTCCAGCCGCTCCGGAATGATTCGGTCATTCCGGAGCGGCTGGCTGTGTGAAATCCGCACGATTGTGCGGAGTCCGCACGAACACCATATCATTTTGAGAAAGTAAGGAGAAAAAATTGAAAAAGACGAAAAAAACTTTTGTATCCACACATAATGTTACAATGAAAATAGGACCTTCAAGGTCATGTCGGTATTCTTTTGAATGGGGAATCATCTTTTTGCAAGTTGACGATATTGCAAGTAAAGGAGTGATGATCCGTGGGTTGGTACAAAAATATGTCTATTCGGGGAAAGCTTTTGACGGGTTTTCTGGGAATGCTTCTGCTTCTCTTGTTCGTTGCCTGGGCAGGATGGCGGGGCATGGCGGATATGGCTCGAAGGGCGGCGTTGCAGAACGGCATGAATCGCATTATCCAGGAAGCGGAAAAAATTAAGTTCCTGTCGGGAGAGTATATGCAGAGCGAAAAGGAAGATGACGCCGCCACGGTATCGCAGAACCTCACGGCCATGAAGGAGGGAATGGCCGCGGAGGGAGGAAAATTCAAAGATCCTCGGGATATCGAGGATATGCGTGGTGCCATTGATATGGTGACGGCTTACGGCGAGGCTTTTTCTTCCTATCGTCAGGCCGTAAAGGATGCGGCGGCGGAAGATCTGATCATGGTGGAATCCGCTCGGGAACTTGTGGAAGCTTCCGAGGAGGCCGTGACAAATCTCGAAAGGGAGCTTTCCGCTCTTATGAAGCAGATGGAGAAAGCCGCCGTGGGAACCTCCGAAGAGGTGACCGCCCTGACATCCCTCATAGAGCGGAAACTTCTGGAAATGCGGGAATGCAATACTATCATTGAAGAGGCTCTCCAGGCTCGACGGAGCGAGAAAAACTACCTTCTTCGAAGTGAATCTCGCTACGTCGAAGAACTTCATAATTCCGTGGAGGCCGCTTTGGCGGCCGCGGATAGGTTGAAGCAAAGTGCTCTGGGAGATGTGGGGAAAGAGATTTCCGGAATGATCGAAGATGCTCGGGAGTATCGCAAGAACTTCGATGCTTTCGTGCAGATGCAGCGAATCTTTTTCGACGAAAGGGCGACGGCTCTCCTCGACCGTGCCGAGAAGGCACTCGGGAATATTCCCGAACCATTATTGCCCCAGGAGATTCGCAATCTCGGCAAGACCTTGGGATGCCGTATCACTCTTGTGGAGGAGGATGGAACGGTGCTCGGGGATTCCGAGATGGAGATGGCTGCCATGGAAAACCACGGGAATCGTGAAGAGATTTCCGGAGCCTTTGAAAAGGGAGAGGCTCAAGCGGAGCGGTTCAGCGAAAGTCTGGGGGTTACCATGCATTATTATGCTCGCAAGACTGAAATCCATGGGAAACCCCGGGTTTTGCGAGTCTCCTTCACTGCGGGGCAGGTGGCTCAAATGACGGCGGAAGCGAAGGAATCCGTTTTGAAAGAGCGGAAGGAAATGATGCAGAAGCAACAGATCGCCATGGAAGAGAATGCCCGGGAGCTTATCGGAAAGGCCCGAAGCATTCGAGAGGACCAGAGCCTTTCCATTGCCCGGGAGCTCGATGCAGCTCAAGTTTCCGCCAAGAATTCCTCCCTTGCCTTGGGAGAAAAGGTGCTTCAGGGAGAGAATTTTATGAAAGCCTATGGTCTCTTCAGCGAAACGATTCAGCACGTTCTCCAAGCCCGGCGATATGAAAAAAATTACATTATCCGTAAAAATGAAGCCGATGTGGAGCGGGTACATCAGGAAGTCGAGACGATCCTGTCAATTCAAGGCAAGCTCGGAGAACTTCTTAAGGGAAATCAGCAAGCTCAGGAGGCCCTTCAGAAAATCCTCGACAAGGCTCGGGCCTACCGGGAGGGGTTCGATGCCTTTCTGGATCTGGACGGAAAAAAAGCCCGGCAGAAAAGCCTGATGGCGAACAAGGCGGGGGAAATGATGCAAACCGTGGAGTCTCTCCGAAAAGGACAGGCATTGAAGGCCCTGAAGGAACAGCGCACGGCCACGACCATTCTCGTGGGGGTGGTGCTTTTTTCCCTTATGACGGCGATATCCCTTTCCCTTTACGTAACCCACCTTATCCTTGCTCCCCTTCGCCAACTCAAGGAGCTTATGAGCAGGGCGGGAGGAGGAGATCTTTCGGTTCGGGGAAACGTGTTGGCGAGGGACGACATGGGGGAGCTTACGGCATCCTTCAATCTCATGATCTATAATCAGGCCGCCATGGTGGGAATGGTGCGGGAGGCGGTGGAGGAACTTGTGGCATCCGCCGAAGAGATTGCGGCTTCCGTGGAGGAGGTTACCAACGCCGCCACCATGATCAAGGATAATGTCCGGGAAGTGGCGGATCAGACGGATCAGGGAGATGGGGCGGTGAAGGACGCCTCCAAGGCTCTTCTGGAGCTCTCCTCGTTGGTGCAAATTGCCAAGAACAATGCCGATAGCGCCAGGGAAAATACCGTAACCACCCAGGGAACCGCTTCCACGGGAAAAGAAGTGGTGCAGGAAGCGGTGCAGATCATGAGCGGCGTGGCGGATCAGGTGGCGGGGACCGAGCGAAGCATCATGGAACTCAACGAGTATACCCGGCAGATCGTAGCCATTACGGATACTATCACGAGAATTGCGGATCAAACCAATCTTCTGGCTCTCAACGCGGCCATTGAAGCTGCCCGGGCAGGTGAAGCGGGGCGAGGTTTCGCGGTGGTGGCCGAAGAGGTGCGCAAGCTTGCGGAGGAGTCCAACCGGGGAGCCGCGGAGGTGGCGGCCATCGTTCAAAAGGTGGCTGCCAGTACCGGCGAGGCTTCGGAATCCATGCAGAAGAGCCGGGCCGAGGTGGAACAGGGCGTAGCTACTGTAAACAAGGGAGGCGAGGCACTCGCACACATCATGGAGGCGGTGGAAAAAACGGTTGAAGGAGTAGAGCGTATTATCAAGGTAACCGATGACGAGGTGGCTACCTCGGAAGTTATCGTCAACATGATCGACCGCCTGGCGAGCATGGTGGAATCCACCCGGGATCACGCCCATATGGTATCGAGCTCCTCCGAGGAGACCGTGGCATCCATGGAGGCAGTAGCGGCGGGATCCGAAGAAATCAGTACCATGGCTCAGGAGCTCAATAGCGGTGTAAGCAAGTTTACCGTGGAGGGACGAAAAGAATGCGATAGATCAGTGGACGAGATTCTTCGGAGGGCCAAATCGGACCATTTGATCTGGAAGATGCGCATAAAGAATATGCTGGATGGATATCAGGAAATAGATCCCGAAGAGATAAAGTCCTTCCAGGATTGTCCTTTAGGGTGCTGGTATTATAATCAGGGACGCAGTTTCGCAGGGGATTCGCTCTATCAGAGGCTCGAAGAGCCCCATCGGGGGGTGCATGAAAGCGCGAAATCCGCGGCGGAATATTTCGTTCGGGGAGAGAAAAAGGAAGCCCTCAAACAATACCGGAAGCTGGAGAAGGATTCCAATAGGGTACTGGCGATTTTGGATAAGATGATCCGGAGATATCGAGGTTCTTCCGGAGGAAGCCCGGTAACTCCCAAAGCTTTGAAAGCTCCGGAATAGAAAAATGCAATAAAAATGATAAGGCCGGAATCTCCTTTTTGCTTGGGGATTTCCGGCCTTTACTTTTATGCGAATTGTCTTTGGGGCTATCCGGCATTTTTATTTTCGTAGAAGTTGTTTCCAGGATTGTATGGCTCGATTTCCTGCTCGAATCCTCGTTTTCTGGGTTGCTTTGATTTTTTTCGGTAAAGATGTCGTCATGCCTGACAAAATAAGGCGTATGATATTAATGAGATCATGTGACATTGTAAGCAATATGAAAGTTTTGTATTTTAAATGGTGGAGGGTTCCATGGATATTCGAAAATACAAGGTTTTTATCAGAGCTGTGGAGACGGGCAATCTTACCAGAGCCAGTGAAGAGCTTGAATATACCCAATCCGGGGTAAGCCATATGATGAAAAGCCTGGAAAAAGAGATAGGTTTCCCCCTACTGGTTCGCCGTCACAAGGGAGTATCTCCTACTGCGGATGGTGAGCGTTTATTGCCCGTACTCCGGGAGCTCTTGAAGTGGAACGAACATCTTGAACAGATAACCTCATCCATCCGGGGCATGGAGACGGGACATATCCGCATTGCCAGCTTTTCCAGCATTGCGGTGCAGTGGCTTCCTTCGGTAATCCGGTGTTTTCAGAAAAACCATCCTCACGTGCTTATTCAGATACTTGAGGGGGGCATAGACGAAATTGAAGGCTGGATGGCCGAAGGTTCCGTGGATTTCAGCTTTTGCAGTAAACAACTGCATCACCCTTATGATTGGGTTCCTCTGAAGGAAGATCGTTTGCTGGCGATATTGCCCGGAATGGATTCCTTGGAACAGAAGCGGTGTTTCCCTCTTGCGGATTTTGACAAACAGCCTTTTATTATGTCTTCTCCTGGATTCGATTACGATATTCATCATTTATTTCAGAGCTTTGAAGTAAATCCGGATATCCGTTTTTATTCCAGAGACGACCGGGTGATCATGTCCATGGTGGAGAGTGGCTTGGGGTACAGCGTATTGCCGGAATTAGTAACCTTGGGTCATGGCCGCAATATTCTTACGCTTGAGCTTGATCCTCCATCCTGTCGATCCCTGGGTATCGCCCTGCCTTCTCTGAAAGAGGCTTCGCCGGCGGCGATGCGCTTTATAGAATATGCGAAGACGCTTCTTGTGGAATCCTAGTGGGCCATTCCATCTTATATTGTGAGTAGCAGGGTAAAGGTAAGGTGCCCGTTCAATTTTTAGGCCTCTGGCCTTACGGAAGGGAGGGTTATCAACAGAACCGAAAGAGCAAAAGACCAAAAAAGCGAAGGCGCTGTATTCCCTTCAGGGGGTAATGTAGTGCCTTTCGCTTTTCTGTAAATGCTAGCGGTTATTGGGGGAGGTAACTTTCGCCAAAGTCGGGTCTTGAGAAGAGTCTCCATGCTCCCTTTTTCACCAAAACCTGTGTTATTATGAGCTTTGTTTTTCATTCTGGCTAGGGTGTTTTTTTGTCTGTATCATTATTGTACATGGTAAAGGAGGAAGCGTCATGAAGAAAGCTAGCCTTGTTCCTTTGTTTCTGGCTTGTGCTATCCTGAGTACGATGCTTTTGTTCGGGGGTTGCGGCGGTGGCAATGGAGGCGGAGATTCCAGAGCGGTCAGTATACAGAAGATGCAGGATACGTACTACGATGTTGTTATGGACTATACCGGGCGCACAAACAAGGAAATGGGAAAGGCCCTTGGGGAGGAAATTCTCCGTGTGGTACCCGATTATGAATCCATCGCAGATTCGTTGCTCCAAGACGAGTTCAACTTGCTGGCAAACCATGATCTGAGCCCCGATTTTCCTACGGCTCTCAGCCGAGCCCAGGCCATTTTCCCCAAGGTTCCTCAGGAATGCCTGGATGAGTTGGCGGGGATGCAGGAAATCTTTAGTTTCGACAAAGACATCTTGGGGGATGGCAGACTTTCAAAAAATGAGCTAGGACTTTTGCAACTTTTCCAGGATGTCATTCGCCCAACCCAATGTTCCGGGGTAGCCGCCTTCGGAGAATCCTCATCCACAGGAAAAACGGTTCTGGGACGGAATCTCGATTGGGATGCTCTGCCCCAAAACGCCCTGTCCAGAATGCATGCGGTGACCACTACGAAAAACGGCGAAAAATCGATTGTAATGGTGCACTTGCTAGGTTTATTAACACCCATCACCGGGTACAACGATAACAAGGTTTTCGGTGCTTTTCTTGATGCCGAGACGGGAGCACCCTACCCTGCCGATCTTAGCACAAAGCGATCCTACGGCCTCGACTTCCGCTATGCCTTGGAGAACATGTCGACAATACAGGAAATGGTGGATTTTCTGAAAACAAAAGATTATGCGTTCAATCATCTTATCTTCATGGCGGATGAAACCAGCGCAGGAGTACTGGAACAAAATATCGGAAGTCCCGGACGAGGATTTCGATACGCAGACTCACAACTTCGGGAGGGAGTTTCCTGGGATGTTCCTGAGGCTGTGGCCACAGTAAACGATTTCAGGCTTCCCGGCAATTATGTCTATCCGGATGATGACCCATCAGACAATAATCGCTGGAGAACCTATCGGACGCTTCTCTTGTCCGAACTGGCCCGGGAGACCACAATTGACGTGGAGAACATGAAGCGAATTGCGGGATATTCCGGAACCGATGGCAACGCCTATACATCGGGGGCGGTGTTTCTCTCGAACCGTATCGTAACAATCCAGTCCATCATTCTACGCATGGACACTTTGGAGATGTGGATCCACTTTTCTCCTGCCGGGACAGATCCCATGCCTCTCAATCCTACGTACCTGAGGGTAAGAACACCCATGGAGACATGGCTGAACCCCTAACGGCTCAACTCCTGAAGGGTATTTTTTTACTTTTACTAAATAAGGAGAATCCCCCGACTTTGTCGGGGGATTCTCCTTATTTAGTAAAAGTAAACTTTATCTCTATCCTAATTCTAGCAGATTTTCAAGCGTAATGCGGGGACGATTATCCATACCATATAGCGAGAAATCACTATATGGCTCACTAAGCTTTTGAGGAAGCTTTTGCCATGAGGATGTTTCATGTCCTTCATGAAGTTCTTCCGTTTTACGAAGCCTTGAGAGATCGTTACCCTCATATCTGTCAATGTGGAGCCATGGATTGAAAAACTGATAGGAGGAGGCCGTTACGCATGAGATTGCCAAAAGCGCTGACTTTTGATGTATTCGGTACCATCGTGGATTGGGAGAGTGCGGTAAGCGATTTTTTCAGAGAGTATATGGATAGAAAAGGAATCGACACTTTGGATCCTCGGTTGGTGGGAAGGCGATGGGAGGATATCCAGTTCGATTATATTCGGGGGGAGTATAAAAAATATCGGGAGGTACTCCGTGATACGATGAAAATGACTTCCGACGAATTTGATCTTGGAATGGACGAACACGACTGCGACTCCTTTGCAGGTTCCATGGGACGATGGAAAACCTATCCCGGTGCCGTGGAGGCTCTTCATGAACTCAAGAAATATACCAAGATCGCCTTGATTACCAATACCGACAATGTCTTTATAGAAGAAACGGTACGACGTTTCGGATTTCCCGAGCTGGACGACATCGTTACCGCTGAGATCGCAAAATCCTACAAGCCATGCCGCAGGAATTTCGACCTTTCTCAAGAGCGTCTCGGATTGAGCCCCAAGGATATCATGCACGTGGGTAACGGTTTCCGTTATGATGTGGTGCCGGGCAAGGCTTTGGGCTATGAGGTGTGTTGGGTCAATTGGTACGTTGTGTCCCGTCCCACTCCGGTTTTCGAGGATATCATGGTGGGAAATCTGCAAACCCTCGCCAGTCTCATCAAACTCCGAGCCCTCGAAGAAGGTGTGGTGTAGAGGAAAGGACTGGATGAAAAACGGTGCATGCCGTTAGCCCCTTGAATTATTTTTGTAGTAAAAGCCGCGATGGCTTGCATTGAAAGAAGGTCGCGGCTTTTTGCTTACCTCTTTGCGGAGATCAGGGACGCCGGTTTTCCGGAGGAATCTCCGAGAGCCGTATGAAACGGAATCCCCTTTCCAGCAGTTTCGGAAGTGTTGCTGCCAATCCCTCCGCGGTTTCTCCCTCGGGGTGGTTGAAGTGACAGAGAATGATGTCTCCTTTTCGGGATTGAAGCAGAGCCTTTTCCACCTGGGCTGCGGAGAAGGTGGCCCCCGCATCTCCCAGTACGCTGTATCCGCCTACGGCATAGCCAAGACAGGCCGCCGCCTGAACCGCCACTTCGTCGTAATAGGCGGTGCCGGAACGGTAGAACCCCGGTTTTTCTCCGGTCATATGCTCCAGCAGCAGCCCGTTCGCCTCGATTTCCTCCAGAAGCTCCTCCAGAGAGGCGGTGCCGGGAATGCCGTAGGCGGAGCGTCCCGAGCACGAGGCGGGGCGATGCCGCAGCCCGTGATTGCCGATCTCGAAGAGGGGATCCGCTCCTAATTCTTTCGTGAGTTCCGGGTGTCTTTTCGCCCAGCGCCCGTTGATAAAGAGGGTGGCGGGAATCTGAAGCTTCCGCAGGAGTTCGATAATGTCCCCGTCGTATCCGAATCCGGGGCTTTCCGGGGTGTTCCCTCCGCAGGCGTCCAGGGTGAGAGCCAGAAGCTTTTCCTCGGTTTCGAAACGGGAGCAGATACCTTCGAGGCGTTCTCCCCATTCCCGGGGGGCCTCTCCGGAAAGGGCTTGATAGCAAGGAGAGTTGCGAAATTCCTGAAGAGGGGTAATTTCCTTTCCCGACGAGAGAGAGGCTCCGACGAAAAGAGCGAAAATACTCCAGAAAAGCAGTAGCGGAAAGTGCGGTATGGAAAATCTCATGAGTTCCTCCTTGATGGGATGTCTTTCCCGTGCATCCCTTGAGGGTTTGTTATGCCCGGAACGGTGATGAGAAGAGAGAGCCGGAACCTTTAACGTTCCGGCTCTCGTTTATGGGGAGGAGAAGAGTTTACTTCGAGCGGAGGCGCTCCCGGCGGAAGGAGAGGTAACAGCCGAACATGAGGCCGAATTCGATGAAAAGCCAGAGAATACTGCGAAGATCTCCGATTTGCCCCGTCTGATCCGTAAGAAGCCATTCCGCCTCCAGAATGACGTAAGCCAGAGCGCAGGGGAAAACCACGAGGAGGGAAAGGGATTTCTTTCGCATTCCCCGGAGACATTCCTCCAGAAGAAGAAAGGCCATAACGATATTGAGTCCTGAAAGAAACATGTCTATCCGCATGGTATTTTCATTTCCCCTTCGCTTCCGGGTTTTTAGAAGAGTCCCGTAATATTGCCGTCCTTATCGATATCGATATTTTCGGCGGCGGGTCTCTTCGGCAGCCCCGGCATGGTCATGATGGAGCCGCAGAGGGCCACCACGAAGCCAGCCCCCGCGGAGAGACGCACCTCGGTGATGGCTATCCGGAAATCTTTGGGGCGTCCCATGAGTTTGGGATCGTCCGAAAGGGACATCTGGGTTTTGGCCAGGCACACCGGCAAATTGCCGTAACCCTGTTCCTCCAGCATTTTCAGGGTAGTGGAGGCTTTCTTGTCGAAGTCCACCCCCTCCGCACCGTATACCCTGGTGGCCACGGTGGCGATCTTCTCCTTCAGGCTCAGCTCCGAACCGTAAAGGGGGGCGTAGTTCGAGGGCTTCTCCAGGGCTTCCAGCACTGCCTCCGCCAGAGCCAGACCTCCCTCGCCTCCCTTTTCCCAGACCTCCGAAAGAGCCAGGGATGCTCCCCGGTCCGCCGCGGCCTTGGTAACGATCTCCAGCTCCCGGTCCGTATCCGAGGAGAACCGGTTCAGGGCCACCACTACGGGAATGCCGTACTGATTGAGGATATCCAGATGGGCTTCGAGATTTTCAATGCCCTTTGCGAGGGTCTCGAGGTTTTCCTCTCCCAAAGCTTTTTTATCCATACCTCCGTGCATTTTCAGGGCCCGCACGGTGGTGACCAGTACGATGGCGCCTGGGGCAAATCCCGCCTTGGGACAGACGATATCCAGGAATTTCTCCGCCCCCAGATCCGAGGCGAATCCCGCTTCGGTCACCACGTAATCCACCAGCTTGAGGGCGGTCTTGGTGGCCACCAGGGAGTTCGTGCCGTGGGCGATGTTGGCGAAGGGGCCCCCGTGAATGAAGGCGGGAACGTGCTCCAGGGTCTGCACCAGGTTGGGATTGATGGCCTCTTTCAGAAGGGCCGCCATGGAGCCGTGGGCTTTCAGATCTTTGGCGGTGACGGGATCTCCGTTCCGGTTGTAGGCCACCACGATTCTTCCCAGGCGTTCCTTGAGATCCTCCAGATCGTTGGAAAGACAGAGAATAGCCATAACCTCCGAGGCCACGGTAATGTCGAAGCCCGTCTCCCGGGGAATGCCGTGAGGTTTGCCTCCAAGGCCGATGATCATATCCCGCAGAGCCCGGTCGTTCATGTCCACGCAGCGCCGCAGGGTGATGCTGCGCACGTCGATATCCAGCTCGTTTCCCTGCTGCAGATGGTTGTCCAGCATTGCCGCCAGAAGGTTGTGGGCGATGCCGATGGCGTGGATGTCTCCGGTGAAGTGGAGGTTGATGTCCTCCATGGGAATCACCTGGGAATAACCTCCTCCCGCGGCGCCTCCCTTGACGCCGAAGCAAGGTCCCAGAGAGGGTTCCCGAAGGCATACCATGGTTTTTTTGCCGAGCTTTGCCAGGGCCTGGGTAAGACCGATGGAGGTGGTGGTTTTTCCTTCCCCCGCAGGTGTGGGAGTGGTGGCGGTAACGAGAATCAGCTTGCCCTCGGGACGATTTTCCAGGGTTTTGCGGTATTGAAGAGCTACTTTGGCCTTATAGTGGCCGTAGGGAGAAAGGTATTCCCGGGGAATTCCCAGGGAATCCGCAATTTCCGTAATGGGTTTCATCGAAGCGCGCTGGGCGATCTGGATATCCGAAAGCATGGATGGGGCCTCCTTTTTTGGAATTCCTCGTGGGTAATCGGTCGAATTGCAACTAGGACATTTTTTCTTGTTTATAGAAAAATGTCAACCTAAAAAGATTGTTCCACCAGGCTTTCGATTTCCTTCGCCTGGGCTTCGATGGCGCTAAGCAACTCCCGCACCCGATGCTCCGTTTCTTTTACAAAGGCTTCATCCTTGATGCCTCCGAGGTTGATCCGGATATTGTAGGCCGCAGCCTTTCCCGCCGCCAGGGCCAGAAGGCCCGCCGTGGCAGCATCGGTAACGGCGTTGGAATTTCCCTTCGCCACTGCGGGAAGCGCGAGTTCTCCGAGATCCCGGCAGGCCTGGAGGGTCCGGAGAGGAACTTCCGCAGCCTCTTTCAGTCCCAGCTGCATTCTTTCTTTTCGGGCGGTCTTCTCTTCTTCGGTCTCCTTGGGCATCTTCAGGGCGTTCATGTAGGTATTGAAGGCGCTGGTATCCTCCTGAACAAGTTCTTGAAAGGTCTTGCAAAGCTCCGCAGCTTTTCTTCCGGTTTTTTCCATAACGTCCCAGTTCTCCCGGTACTTCTCCTTGCCCACCGTGAGGTTTGCCACCATGGATGTCAAAGCCGCCCCCAGAGCGCCGCAAAGGGCCGCTACGCTGCCTCCTCCCGGGGCGGGAGAGTCCGAGGCGAGTTCCGCAATAAAATCCCGTACTTTCAACGTGGTGAGTTGCATCTTCAAGGTCCTCCTCTTACTTTCGAGAGTAACGATTTCGTGTTGCTTCCGTGTCGCACTGTCGCATTTGTCGGGTGTTTCAAGATGGTTCGGGGAAAGGTCTGTTTTCCGGCGCATCCGGAAGGGGAACGCCGATTTCCCCCTCCGGATGCGGTATCTCCGGAAGATTCTATCCTCGGCCCTTTTCCGCCAGTCCTTCCGCCACTGCCCGCTTTACCAGAGATTCTTCGGGAATAAAGGGCAGCGTGATGTGATTGCTGTACTGCCTGTTGTGCTCCATGGCGGTGGAAATGGAGTTGGGGCAGCGGCTCCAGGCCCGGCGTGCCACGCCTCCCATAACGTCCCACATCATGGCGGACTTGATGATTTCGTCTTTCTCCTCGGTGCCGTCCAGGACCAGACCGAAACCTCCGTTGATGGCCTTGCCGATGCCCACGCCTCCTCCGTTGTGAAGGGCGCAGAGGCTCATGCCCCGGGCGGCGTTCCCCGCATAGCAGTGGATGGCCATGTCCGCGGTAATATTGCTGCCGTCCTTGATGTTCGATGTTTCCCGGTAGGGGGAATCCGTGCCGGAGACATCGTGATGATCGCGGCCGATCATGATTGGGCCGATTTCTCCGGCACGCACCATGGCGTTGAACCGCAGGGCGATATCCCGGCGTCCCTCCGCATCCTGATAGAGGATCCGGGCCTGGGTTCCCACCACCAGGCGGTTCTTGG
Source organism: uncultured Aminiphilus sp. (assembly GCA_963666395.2). Lineage (GTDB taxonomy): Bacteria > Synergistota > Synergistia > Synergistales > Aminiphilaceae > DAIPKP01. The sequence continues at coordinate 2,061,077 of CAXXQU010000001.1, read as the reverse complement.
CGGCATCCCGGATCCATACCCAGTTATCCCTATCCTGGGGACGCCGGTCCGGATCGATGCAATCCAGGGCGGCCTGGTCGGTCTTCCGGAGATCTTCGGGATCTCCGCTCAGGCATACCCAGCGGAAGGGGCCGTAACCGTAGTCGAAGAGCAGGGGGCCCATGATGTCCTCCACGTAGGAGGGCCAGATGAATCCGTCGTAGGTGTTCACGCCGTTTTTGGCGATTTCCGTAACCCCCGCATCGAAAACCGCCCGCATGAAGGCATTGCCGTAGTCGAAGAAGTAGGTTCCCCGGGAAGTGAGGCTCTTGACCGCCTGATAATGGTGCCGGAGGGTTTCGTCCACCAGCTTACGGAAGGTCTTGGAATCTTCCGTAAGAAGCCGGGTGCGCTCTTCGAAGGTGATTCCCGCAGGGCAGTATCCTCCGTCGTAGGGGGCATGGCAGGAGGTCTGATCCGAAAGGAGAGGAATGGAGATGTTCTTCTCCGCCGCATATTCCAGAAGGTCCACGATGTTTCCGTGGAAGGCGATGGAAATGGGCTCTTTCTTTTCGATATATTCCGAGGCGAGGGCGAAGGCTTTTTCGGGGGTTTCCGCCACCAGGCTTACCCATCCCTGATCGTGCCGGGTTTTGATGCGGGATTCGTCCACCTCCGCCACGATACCCACCCCTCCGGCGATTTCCACGGCCTTGGGCTGGGCACCGCTCATGCCTCCCAGGCCGGAGGAGACGAAAAGCACTCCCCTCAGGCTGCCGTCTTCGGCGGTGAGGTTATGCTGGCGTCCCGCATTGAGCACCGTGTTGAAGGTGCCGTGCACGATTCCCTGGGGGCCGATGTACATCCAGCCTCCCGCAGTCATCTGGCCGTAGTTGCTTATGCCGAGCTGCATGGCCCGGTGCCAGTTCTCGGGATCGTCGAACATGCCCACGAAGAGCCCGTTGGTGAGAATCACCCGGGGGGCGGTTTTATGGGAAGCGAAGAGCCCCAGAGGATGTCCGGATTCCACCACCAGGGTATGCTGGTCGTCCAGTTCCTCGAGATAGCGTTTCAGCAGCCGGTACTGCATCCAGTTCTGGCAGACCTGACCGGTTTCTCCGTAGGTAACGAGCTCGTAGGGATAGAGGGCGATGTCGAAGCTCAGATTGTTGTCGATCATCACCTGGAAGGCCTTTCCTTCCACGCACTTGCCCTTGTACTCGTAGATGGCCTTGCCGTAGATACGCTCCTTGGGGCGGAAGCGATAACCGTAGATGCGGCCTCGGGTGAGAAGTTCCTCCATGAACTCCTTCGCCATTTCCTCGTGATACTCTTCGGGAATGTATCGGAGGGCGTTCTTCAGGGCCAGCTCGGTCTCCGCCGGAGAAAGCGTGTATCCCCGGTCCGGAGCGCGCCGGATGCCGGGTTCGAAAAGGCAAGGTTCCGGAAGAGGTCCTTCCAGCTTGATGGTCATGGCTGCCGCGATGGATCTGTTATCGGACATGTCGATCAACCTCCTATGAAATAGTATGGATTGTTCCGTTCAGGGCCTGGGATTTCTGAAAAGCCTGTTGTTCCCTGTTTCGTTTCAGGGCGGCGGAAATATTCTGGGAAGCTTGAAGAATCCTGGGAAGAAACTCCTTCTCGTACTCCCGGAAATCTTCGATGTGTCCCGAAATGCCGAGTTGCCCGAGAAACCGTCCCTCCCCTTCGAAAAGGGGTACGCTCAGGGCGGCGGTACGGGGCATGAATTCCTCCTGGCTGAAGGCGTACCCCCGGAGACGGATGCTTTCCAGCTCCCTGTGAAGTTCCGCGGGATCCGTGACGGTTTTTTCGGTGTACCGTTCCAGAGGACGTTCGAAGAGAATGAGGTGTCGTAATGTTTCGGGGGCATGGGCCAGAAGCATTTTTCCCGTGGCTCCTCCGTTGAGGGGAAAGACCATGCCTTTTTTGGCCACGAACTGCACCGCCCGGGGAGAGGATACCGAGGCCACGCATCGTCCCTGATAGCCTTCGAGAACGTTGATGAGGGCGGTTTGGGAGGTCTCCCGTACCAGCCGTTCCATAATGGGAATTCCCAGGGCGAGAAGGCTTTCGAAGGAGTTCTCCTGTCCCGCGAGAAAGAAAAAGCCCATCCCCGGACGGTAGGATCCCTGGGGAGAGTTCTGTTCTACCCATCCGAAGTTTTCCAGGGATTGCAGAATCCGGTGTGCGGCGCTTCGGGATATGCCCGTGCGGGCTTCTATCTCCCGAAGGGAAAGAGGTTCTTCGGAAATGGCGAGAAGTTCCATGAGAAGCACGGTTTTTTCTACGGTGTTGTGCTGGGAAGACGCCAAAGGAAACTCCTCCTGTTCTTTTTTCGGGACAGCTTGTCCCACAAACTTTTCTCCATTATAAAACTCCCTGATAGCTTGTCAATCTCCGGGAAAAAAACGTCCGGCTCCGTGTTGCCTTCCTCGAGAATCGGCGCTATACTTTTTGCAACAGGATATATTTGTATGTAGTATAAATTGTGGAGGTGAATCATTTTGCATGTCATGCGGTTTCGAAATCTTATTTTTGGAATACTCTCTGTGATACTTTGCTTCGTTTCCCTTCCCGCTCGGGGAGATACCCTCGCCCTGGCGGCGGGAATAGCTCCCTGCGTCAAGGAAATTCATCAGCAGTACGTGGACGAGGGAAATCCTCCTCTGGAGATCGTTCTCGGTCCCTGTGGAGGATTGGCCCGACAGGCCGCGGCGGGAGCACCCTTCGACATGTTCCTTTTGGCGGAGGCTCGCTGGCCCCAGTGGATGGTTGAGAAAGGACTCGGAGAGGATGTGCACGCTTTCGCGATTCATTCCCTGGCTCTCTGGAGTGCCCAAGAGGGAATAACCTCTCTTGAGGATGCCATGCAGTACAAAATGGCATGTCCCGTGCCGGAAACTACCGCTTACGGTATGCTGGCGAAGCGTATGCTCGTGGAAAAGGGGCTGTGGGAGGACCTGGAAGCGAAGGATATGTTCGTTTTCGTAAAGAGCGCTCCTGCGGCGATTCTTGCGGTGCGGAGCGGTTCCGCGGTCTCCGGCTTCGTTCCCCTCGTTTCCGCTCTGAACATGCAGAAGGAACGGGGGGGAAGTGTGGTATCCTTCCCTGAGGTTACCGAGGATCAGGTGGGAGGGCTTTTTGCCGGAGCCGGAGAGAATGCCCGGCATTTCTGGAAGTACGTCTGTTCCGAAGCGGCTTCCCCCATTTGGGAAAAATGGCATTTTGACCCCGTTCTTCCCTGATGGGAGAAGCTGCATGGGTGAGCCTCAAGGTGCTGGGAGTCGATCTTCCCCTTCTTTTTCTTCTCGGCACCGGGGCTGGCTGGTTTCTTGGAAGGCACTCCTTTCGGGGGCGGGAGATGGTGATTCTTCTTCTCCTGCTCCCGGTAGCGTTGCCACCGGCGGTGGTGGGGCTCTATATTCTCCTCCTGGCGGAGAAGGTGGTATGGTTTCAGAAGCTGGGAATTCTCTTCTCCTTTCCCGGAGCGGTTCTGGCACCGTTGATTCCCGCCTTCCCCCTCATGATGCAGGCCGCCCTGAGCGCCTTCGAAGGCGTTCCCTCTTCTCTGGAACAGGCGGCCCGCATGTTGGGGCATTCTCCCTGGAAGGTTTTTTGCAAGGTCACCTTTCCCCTGGTATGGCGTCAGCTCGCGGCGGGTTTGGCCCTGGCGGGGGTGCGTTGCCTCGGGGATTTCGGTACCACCCTCATGGTGGCGGGAAATATTCCCGGCAAGACTCAGACGTTGCCTCTCTATATCTACGGCGAGGTGGAAGCTCTCAACCTCTCCGGAGCCCATGGAGCGGCGATTCTGCTTACCCTTTTCGGCATGGGGAGCCTGTTTTTCGTGCGGGGCATGCGCAGCCGGGGATGGGGCCATGTCTCTTGAAGCCCGGCTGGTACACCGTATAGGCTCTTTTCGCCTGGATCTCTCCCTGCATCTCCGGGAGGGCATTACGGTGCTTTTCGGCCCCAGCGGAGCGGGAAAGAGCATTACCCTGCAGCTCCTCGGAGGAATCCGGAAGCTCCAGGAAGGCTATATTCGCAAGAACGGAGTTCTTTTGGCGGGGGGTAACGGAGTCCATGTCCCTCCGGAAAGGCGTAATATAGGCATGGTCTTTCAGGATCTGGCACTTTTTCCCCATCTTACGGTGGAGGAAAACGTACTTTTCGGCGTAACCTCCAGGGAGAAGCGGCAAGAGGCAGAATCCTGGATTTCCCGGGTGGAACTCGAGGGAATGGGAAAACGCTATCCCCATCAGCTTTCGGGAGGCCAGAGGCAACGGGTGGCCCTCGCTCGGGCTCTGGCTCCGGAGCCGTCCATCCTTCTTATGGACGAGCCCTTCAGCGCATTGGACGGCCCCCTCAAAAGCCGCATGCGCCGGGAAATCAAAAGACTTCAGCGGGAGACGGGTATTCCGTTGCTTTACGTGACGCATTCCGTGGAGGACATCGGAGCCCTGGCGGATCAGGTGCTCTTTGTCCGGAATGGCCGGGACGTGGCCTTTATCGAGGCTTCCAGGCTCTGGAACGGTCACTCCTCCCCGGATATCTGGAATGCCCTTGGGTGGGGAACCCTTCTGAAGGGGAAAATAGAACATTTTCAAGGAGCCACCTGGTTCGTTCTCGAAAACCAGCGGCTTCTGCTTTCTCCCCGGGCCGCTTCTCCCGGAGAGGCTTGGATTTTTCTGCCTCCTCATAAAATACACCTTCTCGACCCCTCCCGTCCGGTGGAACCGGAGCTTCGGGGAGGCGTGCTTCGGGGAGTGTTGCGAGATATGATCTATCTCCGGGGGAGATGTTCTCTTCACGTTGAGGTGGAGGGGGTCTTGATAGATGCGGATCTTCCGGAAGAACATTGTTCCCGGCTTCCCTTGAGAGAGGGAATGCCGGTGCTTTTGGGAATTCCTCCCGAAGCGGTGGCTGTGATGCCCCGGGGGAGGGGAAAAATGAGTAAAGCCTCTGGCGGAGAAGGAGCTGTTTACGTGAAAGATTCATTGGCGATTGCTCGGGATCGGATGAAAGAGAAACTCGGGGAAATGCAGAATATTCTGGGGAAAGAAAAAATCGCTGCAGAACCTTTGGGAGTGGAGGAGGCCATCGGAGATCCTTCTCCCTACAAGGATTTCCCTCTTCTCGTGGGGGAGGAGAAGCTCATGGAAGTCCGGTTCCGGAACGGTCGGGGCCAGGCCTTTTCGAGCTGCCCCGCCCGGTGGCAGGGTACTTTGGAGGAGGTCTTCGCTTTTCCTCTGGAAGATGAACGTAACCGGGGGCTTCTTATCGCCGCCCTCAACGCTCTGGCGGCGGAGTTCGGGTTTGCGGAAAAAACCGTACACTGCAAGGACGGTTCTCCGGATCTCTGTGCCCGCACCATGGCGGAACATCTTCTGGATACCTTCGGCAAAAATCACGTGGTGGGCATCGTGGGGTACCATCCCGCCATCATCAAGCGGGTGGCGGAGGTTTTTGGCCCCGAACATGTGCGGGTGACGGATCTCAATCCCAAAAACGTGGGATACCAGCGTTTCGGTGTGGAAATCTGGCACGGAGAAAGGGATCTCGAACGGTTGGCCAAGGAATGTTCTCTCGCTTTGGTCACGGGATCTTCCCTTTCCAACGGAACCTTCGATTCCGTGTGGCAGACCTTGAAGGATCATGAGGTACAGACTTTCTGCTTTGGCACTACCATTGCGGGAATAGCTTCCCTTCTTGAGTACCCCCGGCTTTGTTTCGAGGCTTCCTGAGGAGGGGAAAATCCCTTTCCCGTATCGATCCGGAAAATTTCTGGGGTAGCCGTTATTTTTCCTCTTGTTCTTCCGTCCGTATTCGCCGTTTTTTTCAGTCTCTCTGGTATGCCCCGTCGTTGACGATTGCTCTCTTCCGGATTGAAACGGCCGTATTTCTTATCGAAGAAGTATTCTCTTTCAAGCCAAACGCCAGCGCCCACACTGGTACGGTATACCGTGCCCCTGTGGGCGCTGGCGTTAAACTTTGAAAGTTTTCTTATTTCCCGGAATATTTTTGCCATTTTTTTACATGGGAATTCTTTTGAAGTTCCGGTATTATGCTCCGAAAGGAAAGAAGCGAAATCTCCGGGAGAGGTAACTGATGCAAAAAATCGTAGAAGGCTTATCCTCCCATTCCCGAAATTTTTATCGGAGGTGGATGGAACATGCGCATACAAAGCAAGCCTCACATTTTTTTGACGAGTCTTCTCATCGTTCTGGGTTTTGGAGTCACCAGCATCGTAAGCTACATGGTTTCTCTCGCTACGCTGCGTCGGCAGATAGAAAAACATACCCTTCCTCTTACCAGCGATACCATCTATTCCGAGGTGCAGCGCGATCTGCTTCGGCCCGTTCTTATCTCCTCTCTCATGGCTCAGGATACCTTTCTTCGGGACTGGGTTCTCCGGGGTGAGCGAAATGTCGAAGAAATAAGCCGATATCTTGGGGAAATCCAGACGCGGTACGCCACGGAGAGCAGCTTTTTCGTTTCTGAAAAAAGTTCGAAATATTACTATTCCGGAGGAGTACTCAAAACCATGTCTCCCGAAGATTCTCGGGATGCCTGGTATTATAAGTTTCAAAAATTCCCCGGGGATTACGAGGCGAACCTGGATGTGGATATGGCTCATCGGGATGCTCTTACCATTTTCACCAATTACAAGGTCTTCGATTACCGGAAAAACTTTCTGGGGGCCACCGGAGTCGGGCTGGACGTAGATGCCGTAACGGACACTCTGCGGGACTACCAGAAACGGTATGCCCGGAATATTTGTTTTTTCGACCGCCAGGGAAACATCACTCTGGGATGTCCTCATTTTTTGGAAAGGGAAAGCAATCTTCGGAATATCCCGGGGCTGAAGGAATTTTTTAAAACCATCATCGCCCGGGAATCGAGCACTTTTCAGTACGATGCCCATGGGGACGTCTATCACGTAAACACCCGATTTATTCCCGAATTCAACTGGTATCTTCTGGTAGAACAGGGAGAGGCGTCGGCGAAACGGGATATTTTCCTTTCTCTCCTGCTTAACCTGGGGGTTTGCGGCGTCCTGGCGGTGCTCGTGATTCTTTCCATGAGAGCCCTTGTGGAAAGGTACGAAAAAAAACTGGAGGCCATGGCTATCACGGACAAGCTTACGGGGCTTTACAATCGCCATGCCTTCCAGATTTTCTTTACTCAGGTCCTGGCGGAATACGAACGTATTCATGCTCCCTTCTCCCTGATTATGGTGGACCTGGATGATTTCAAAAAAATTAACGATATGCACGGACATCTTCAGGGAGACCGGGTACTGCGGGAGGTAGGTAGGGTTTTTCAGGAGAATCTTCGGGGAATGGACCTTGTAAGCCGTTGGGGAGGAGAGGAGTTCGTAATGCTCCTCAAGGCCTGTTCCCGGGAGGCTGCCTTTGAATGGGGAGAAACATGCCGGAAACAGGTGGAGAATCTTACCTGGAGATTCTCGAAAGAAGAGGAATATCTCTTGAGTGTGACCATCAGTTTCGGGGTGGTGCAGTACGAACCCGGAGAAACCCAGGAAGAGCTGTTCTTCCGAGCGGATAAGGCCCTCTATCGGGCCAAGAATATGGGAAAAAACCGGGGAGAACGGGGGTAAGAGGGGCGCTCTCCCCGAAAATAGCTTTATACCCGCATTCCGGGGGGTGTTGCCAGGATCGGATGGATCATTTCAAGCAGATTGACGAGTGCCTTCTGAAAGAGATATACAGCCCCGGCTGGAATGCATTTCGGGTTTATCGAAAGAATCGTTATCCTATCCCACCGCCTGGGCTGTCTCGTCGATTTGTTGCTGCAGCCAGTCCAGGATTTTTTTCACCGTCTCCATGGAGCCCTCCTGATATCGTCGGAGCCAGAAGGAGTAAAGCCACCCCTCAAGAGAAGAATCGAACTCGTAGAGGCTTACCGGCCCCTCCACGCAAAGGGCCTTGGCGTAGCCCGGATGTTCGTTTACCCGGGGAAACCCGGCTAGGCGGAAGGTCCTTCCCTCTTGGAGGGAAGGACCGTAGGGACCCGATTCGAGCATGATGTCGAACTTCTGTCGCCAGTCCTTCTGGGAAGTTACGGCATCGTAGTAGACGAGAAGCTCCCGGATCAGGGTTTCCATCTCCAAGGGGAGAATGATCTGGAACACCACAAAGTCTCCCAGATCGAAGGGGCTTTGCTCTACATCCACGGAGCCGCTGTGAGCGAGAAACTGGAAAAACATGCTCATATCATAGGTCTCTGGAATTGGAATGCCTTCATAGGCGGGTTCCCGAAGCCGAAGAAAGTAGACCAGCCGGAGTTTGGAGCGGAGAAGGCTCATGAACTTCGGATCCTCCAAAGGAAGCTCCTCCCCTCCCATGGCGGGAGTTACGTGAATTTCGCTCAAATCGAGATTCTTTGTGCTCTCCAGGACATTTGCCAGTGAAATGGAACCGGCGGCCTCTCCTTTAAGGGGGTTCCACAGAACAAAACATGCCATTCCTAGAATCCAGCCGAATAACAACATCCGATTTCTCATGAGTCTTTCCCACCTGCCTTTTTGGAATTTTCTCTATACTATATCCGAAACGCGAAAAAAGATAGCCTCCGAGCTTCTTGAAGGGCGTAATTTTCTTTCTTGTGCTGGACCGAGAGAAAAAAATGAAGTACACTTTCCATGTTCGTATCAAGCGTTTTTAAATCATTAAATTTAAAAGGGAATGGATGACTGTCGTGAATCAAGCTTCTCCGCCTCTTTTTTATACAAAACCCCTTCGTGATCAGGTGTATGATTATCTCAAGTTGGAACTGGAATCCCAGCGTCTGGCGGCGGGAGAAACCATTACCATCCGTAAATTGAGCGAGGAACTCGGTGTAAGCAGAACCACTCTTAAAGATGCGCTGCTCGCTCTTCAGGCCAGGGGGTTTGTAACCTTCCTCCCTCAGAAAGGCGTTATGATCAACAGGCTGACGTTGCAGGAAATTCAGGAAATCTATCAAATCATAGGAGCTTTGGAATCATCCATTATTTTACTGGAACACAGTAGGTTTCCCGATTCTTTCGTGGATCATCTGACGGAAATGAATCAAAAGATCGCCGGTGCCATCGGGGAAAAGAGCCCGAGGGGCTATTGGAAGTATAACCGGCTCTTTCATCGGGAGATCGTACAGATGAGCCGAAATGCGAAGCTTGTCGAGCTGGCGGAGGATTTGCGCAAAAGGCTCTACGATTTTCCCGTTCCTGAAAAGTTCAACTTCGATTGGGGGATTCGGTGTACCGAGGAACATTCGGAAATTCTTCGTCTCATGACTTGCCAAAAGTTTAGGGAAGCTGCTATATTCTTACAGGAAGTGCACTGGTCCTTCGAGCACCAGAAGGAATTCGTAAAACCTCAGTACTTCTGATTTTTTTTGTTCCCCAAACTGGCATTCCAGATGCCAGAAGCCAGATATGTGATAATAAAATGAAGGGAGGAAAGGAGTAAGAACAAGGTTTCAACGGTGTGTGGAGAAAAGCTGTGCAAAGTCTGTTTATTGTGAGGGAGGCGATGTGAGATGAGTTTTGCATTTGTTGCAGTGGTTCTTTATCTGGTAATCGTAAGCGCTGTGGGGATTTACTTCGGCAAATTCATCAAAAATGACGAGGATTTTGCGGTGGCCGGAAGAAGCCTTCCTGCCATCGTTCTTGCGGGCACTCTCATGGCTACCTGGATGGGATCCGGTACCGTGGTGGGAGGAACCAATTCTCTGGGATACAAGTTCGGCCCCTGGGTAAGCCTCATCTTCAGCGTCGCCACTCCCGCCGGAATAGCGGTGCTGTATTTCCTTTCCAAAAAGGTGAGAGATCTCAATCTGAACACGGTTCCCGAGGTTTTTGAGATCCACTATGGAAAGTTTGCCCGGGTTCTTTCCACTCTGATCATTCTCTGTGCATATCTGGGAATTACCGCATACCAGTACAAGGGAGTGGGGTTCGTTTTAAATTCCACCATTGGAATTTCCACGGAAACCGGAACCCTTATTTCCTTCGTAGTCATCATGGCCACCGCCGTGGTGGGAGGTCTCTATTCCGTGGCCTATACGGATTTCATGAGTGCCGTCATGATGCTTATAGGGCTTTGTATAGGAGTTCCTCTTGCCATTAAAGGAGCCGGAGGATGGAGTTTCGTGGCGAGTCATGTTCCTCCGGAAAATCTCGGTTTGGGAGGGCTTACGCTCTTTCAGGCTCTGGGATATTTCTTCCCCCTTTTCTTCTACATCCTTGGAGATCAGAACATGTACCAGCGCTTCTTCGCCGCCAAGGACGGAAATGAGGCCAAGAAGGGGGCCATCGGTTGGTTTATCAGCGCCATCATCGTGATTCCCCTTATCGCTTTGGCGGCCACCACTTCCCGGGCTCTCTATCCCGATATCGATGCGGGGCAGGCTTTCATTCACCTGGCGGTTCACGGCATGCCCACCGTGGTGGGAGGCCTCTGCGTGGCTGCCATTGCGGCTTTCGTCATTACCACGGGGAATTCTTTTCTTCTTTCCTCGGGTATCAATCTGAGCCTGGATATCTATTGTCGTTTCTTCAATCCCGAAGCCAGCCACAAACAGCGTCTTTTTGCCTCCCGGCTGGGGGTTGTTTTGCTCGGAATCATCGCCTATGTGCTGATCAAATTTTTCCCCACGGTTCTCTCGCTGCAAATGTACGCCTACACCATGTACGGTGCGGCCATCACGCCGGCTCTTATCGGAGCCATCGTGTGGAAAGGGTCCACCAAGGCCGGAGGAATCGCTTCCATGCTCGTAGGGGCGGGATTCACCATGGCCTGGGAGATGATGGGAAAACCTGCGGGGGTTGCCAGTGTCATGATTGCGGCGCCCCTTGCGATTATCGTATTGATCGTGGTAAGCCTGGCGGGAGCCTCCGCAGCCCGGACTGCGGAAGTTCAGGAATAGAAGGCAGGCAATTCTTGTTTCGAAAGGGGATGTTTTTTTGAGCGTAACGTTGTTCACGAATGCTTTTCTGATTGACGGAACCGGTAATGACCCCATGGAAGGGGCTCATCTGGTGGTGGAGGACGGGGTTATTCGGGAGATTTCTCGGGGGATGCCTCCTCGGGTTCCCGAAAAGGCGGTAACGGTGGATTGCAAGGGGAAAACCCTCATGCCCGGACTCATCGACGCTCATATTCATGTGGGGTTGGTGGAGGCGAATCTGGTGGAGCAGAGCCGGTTGAACTATCCCAGCATGCTGGTTATTAAGGCGATGAACATTCTCCGGGATACCCTGTACCAGGGATTTACCACCTGTCGCGATGCGGGTGGAGCCGATGCGGGCTTCAGAATCGCCGTGAACGAAGGGCTTGTGGAGGGGCCCCGTTTGCAGGTTTCCGGCCCGGCCCTCAGCCAAACAGGAGGCCATGCGGACATGCGGCTTCCCACGGAGTATGCTCCTCCCTATTCTAGCGATGTCGGTTTTTCCGCTTTCGTATGTGACGGTGTGCCCGAGGTCCGCAAGGCTGCCCGGGAAGTGCTGCGTCGGGGAGCGGATTTTATCAAGATCATGGCGAGCGGTGGTTGCGGCAGTGCTGCGGATGATATCGGGGATTCTTCCCAATTCAGCCTTGAAGAGATGAAAGCGGCGGTTTTCGAAGCGGAATCCGTGGGAACCTACGTGGCGGCTCATTGTTACACCAACCGGGGAGCACGACTTTGCGCGGAAGCGGGGGTACGCACCATCGAGCATGGAAATTGTATTACCCGGGAGACCGCGAAATTTCTCAAGGAGAAAGCTTGTATCATCGTTCCCACCCTCTCCACCTACGAACTTGCGGTTACCCGAGGGGAGGAGTTCGGGCTTCCGGAGTTCTTCAAGCGCAAGATGAAGCTCGTTCGAGAGACCGCCCTCGAAGCCGTGGCCATCGCTCATGAGTTGGGCATCGTTATCGGCTCCGGTTCCGATGTGGTGGGACCTTTCCAGAAATGGAAGGGCCTCGAGCTGGAATTGAAGAGCCGGGTTATGGGAGCCATGGGTGCCATTGTTTCCGCCACGAAGACGAATGCGGAAATCATGGGCATCCAGGATCAAGTTGGAACCCTGGAGGAGGGAAAGTGTGCGGATCTCCTCGTAATCGATGGTAATCCTCTCGAAGATATTTCCGTTCTTCAAAGGCATGAAGAGGCCATGCCCGTTATCATGAAAGGTGGGGTTTTCGTAAAGAAAGCCCTTTAGAGGCATTGGAGGAGCTCCTGGTTTCCGGAATCTTCCGTACTGATGAGAAATCGGGCCGAGAATTGCGAAAACCTGATGGGCAGAGCGAAAAAGCACGCTGTTTCCCGTAGTGGGGAGCGTGCTTTTCGCTTTTTTGGAACCTGAGAAGTCTATTTGTTTCAGGAAACTCTTTTCGGAATGTGTTTTTTCTTTATGGAACGGGAAAATCAGTCTTTCCAGATGTCGAAGAAAAAATGCACTGGTCCGTGTCCTTTTCCCAAGGTGTAATCCTTTCCCGCCTCCAGGGCTCGGGTGATGTACTTTTTCGCCTTCCCCACCGCCTCTTCCAGAGAAAGCCCTCGGGCGAGGTATGCCGCCAGAGCGGAGGAGAGGGTGCATCCCGTGCCATGGGTGTTGGGGGTGTTCACGCGAGGCGCTTCGAAAAGTCGAAACTCTCCGGATTTGGCGCAGTAAAGCAGATCGTCGCTTTTTTCTCCCGATCCGTGGCCTCCCTTGAGAAGAATTCCCCAAGCTCCCAGGTTCGCAAGGCCTCGACAGATCTCTTTTCGTTCCTCTTCCGAAGGGTTCTTTCCGGAAAGGGGATCTCTTTCCAGAAGTGTCAGGGCCTCGGGAAGATTTGGCGTAATGATCGTTGCCAGAGGAAGAAGTTTTTGCCGCAATTTTTCCACGGCGGAGCTTTCGAGAAGCCGATCCCCTCCGGTGGAGATCATCACCGGGTCCAGTACGAGAAAAGCCGGAGCGTAGTATGCAAGCCTTTCCGCCACGGTTTCGATGATTTCTCCGTTGTGGAGCATGCCGATTTTTACCGCCTCCGCTCCGATATCCGAAAAAACCGCATCCATCTGGGCCGCCACGAATTCCGGAGGAACCGGATGAATGGCGGTAACTTCCCGGGTGTTCTGGGCGGTAAGAGAGGTTATAACGCTCATGCCGTAACATTCCAGGGCGGAGAAGGTCTTCAGGTCCGCCTGAATTCCCGCGCCTCCTCCGCTGTCGGATCCCGCGATGGTAAGAACCCGGCGGTAGAATTTCATGGTTTCGCCTTCTCTTTCCCGGCCTGATGGTAGAAATTTCTCAAGCGTCGCACCGTTTCCTGGGGATTCGGGCTTTCCATGATGGCGGAAACCAGGGCGATCATATCCGCTCCGGCGGCAAAAACTTCCGGGGCATTTTTTTCGGAAATACCCCCGATGGCTATCAGGGGGAGATTCGTCCGTTTTCGAGCCTCCCGAAGCCCCGAAAGTCCCCAGATACACGGTGTGTCGGTTTTCGTGGAGGAGGGAAATACCGCGCTTATGCCGAGATAGGAGATTCCCGGATAGGTTGCGGCCTCCTCCAGCTGCCGCATATTTTCCACGGAGATCCCGATGATGGCCTGAGGCCCCAGCAGCTTCCGGGCTTCTCCATAGGGTATGTCCGATTGTCCGAGATGTACTCCCGAGGCTCCCAGGGCGAGGGCCATATCCACCCGATCGTTGATGATGAGAGGAATTCCGTGGGAATCCAGAAGTTCCTTTACCCGTTTTCCCCGGCCCAGGAATTCCCGGGCGGAGGCATTCTTTTCCCGAAGCTGGACCAGAGAAAGCCCTCCTTTCAGGGCCTCTTCGAGGATAGTGAGAAAGGATTCTTCTTCCCGGCCTTCTCCGGAGGTTACCAGATAGATTCCCTTCAGCGAAATCATGGTTCCGCCTTTCCCCTCATGTGCTTCTGCAGGTCCTCCTCGGTCAGGTTGTAGAGAACATCCAGAAAGTTCTGCTGCAGGCTTCCGGGACCATTGCTGCGGGAGACTCCCAACTCTCCCGCCACTCCCATGATGGTCATGGCGTAAAGCACTCCTGAAAAGGGGGAGTCCTCCACCGCGAGAAAGGCGCCGCAAAAGGCGCTGGCGGTGCATCCCATGCCGGTGACTTTTGTCATGAGGGGGTGCCCGTTTTCCACGCATCCAGATTTGCCCGGAGATATCACGTAATCCCGAGGGCCGCTGACGCAGACCACGCAATCGTATTTTTCCGCCAGAAATGCCGCGGCCTCCCGGGCATTTTCCGAATTTTTCAGACTGTCCACTCCCTTGGTGCGTTCTTGCTTTCCCGCGAGAGCCAGGATTTCCGAGGCGTTCCCCCGAAGAGCCGTGACCGGAGCCGCTTCCAACAGAGCATGTGCCGCTTCGGTTCGGTATGAGGTGGCTCCCACTCCCACGGGGTCGAGCACCACCGGAATGCGAAGATTTCCCGCTTTTTGCATGGCCCGTTGCATGGATGTCACCCAGGGAGAGCTGAGGGTGCCGATATTCACCACCAGGGCCCGGGAAATGCTTACCATCTCTTCCACCTCCCGAATTTCGTGGGCCATCACGGGGGAGGCTCCCAGGGCGAGAAGGGCGTTGGCGGTATTGTTCATCACCACATAGTTGGTGATATTGTGAATAAGAGGGGCCTCCTTTCGGAGGTGCACCACCTTGTCCCAGAGAGAGTTTGCGCAGAGGTTCATGTAAGGGCCTCCTTGATTTTTTTCGTTATATCCTGAACCCGGATTTCGTATTCCCGAAAGAACTCTGTGGCATTTTTTCCGTATGGTGCGGCAAGAGCGCAATCGCATATTTCCGGGGATCGGAAAAAAGTATTTCGTAGGTGTTCCGTCGTTTGCCGCCGTCTTTCCAGAACCCGCCGGAAATTCCCGTAGGCATCCCCGGCGGGTTCATTCGCTCCGAAATCCTCCACCAGAAAGATGCTGTGGAAGGAAAAGGGGAGGCTCTCTCTCAGAGTTTTCCAGAAGCCTTCCTGATTTTTAGGAAATCCCAGATCTGCGGAGCTGGCGATTCCCAGAAAATCCTCGGAAAGAGGAGGCCCTTTTTTCAGAGAACATCCCCGAAGCCCCATTTCCCGGAGCTGTCCTTCCAGATGTGCTGCCATTTCGGCGTAATGATCCGTGGCGATGATGCCGATAACGTTCCTCCGGTTCGCCAGATATTCCAACAGGGGTTTCCATAGAGGATCGATTCCGGAGGCTTCAAAATAAAGGTTTCGAAAATGTACCGCTCCCTTTTGGGCGTCCTCCGGGGAGGCTCGGTATTCTTTTTCCAGAACCTCCGCCAGAAGTGCCGCATATCCCGCATCGGAGGTGCTTCCCCGCTTCCAGAAGGGATTGATGCAGCGATTCCAGAAATCCCCGGCGTTGCGTACACCCAAAGACTTCAGGCCGCTTTCCCGAAGGGCTCTTTCGAGATTCTCCGGTACTCCGAACCGGATTGCCCCCACGCTGAGGGTGCCCGAAAAATCGAGCAGCACCAGATGGAAGGACTCTCTTTCGAAAGGATCCTGTATTAGCATCGTTCCAGACGTTTGAGGGCACACCATTCGCCGCACATGGAACAGGGTTTCTTTTCCGAGGAGGGGAGATCCACCGTTTCGAGATAGTCTGAAAATGCCTGGGGATCCAGGGCATGCCGCCGTTGTTCCTCCCAGTCGAAATCCCGGCGTCCCCGGGAAATAGCGTCGTTCTGCTGGAGAGCGTAGCTCTTTCCACGGCTCAGATCTGCCGCGGCGGCGGCGATTTTCGTGGCCATCACCCCCTGATGCACGTCTTCCAGAGAGGGGAGACGCAAGTGTTCCGCCGGAGTGAGATAGCAGAGAAAATCCGCTCCGTAATGGGCCGCCAGGGCTCCTCCGATGGCTCCGGCGATATGATCGTATCCTGCGGCGCAATCCACCGCCAAGGGGCCCAGAACGTAAAAGGGGGCCCCAGAACAGAGTTCTTTCTGGAGTCGTACGTTCTCTTCGATGAGATGCAGAGGTACGTGTCCCGGCCCCTCCACCATAACCTGCACTCCTGCCTCCCGGCAGCGGGTGGTGAGTTCTCCGAGAACCCGAAGCTCCGCGAATTGAGCCGCGTCGTTGGCATCGGCGGTGCATCCCGGTCTCAGTCCGTCACCCAGGGAGAGGGTAATGTCGTACTCTCTCGCTATTTCCAGAATGCGGTCGAAGTTTTCGTAGAGAAAATTCTCTTTTCCGTGCCGCCGCATCCAGGAGACCAGAAGAGAACCTCCCCGGCTTACCACTCCCAGAAGACGTTCTTCAAGAAGGGGCAGATGTTCTTTCCGAAGCCCCGCATGGATGGTCATGAAATCCACCCCCTCTTCAGCCTGAGCTCGGAGAACCTCCGCGAAATCTTCGAAGGAGAGGTCCTCCGGAGACGTTCCCTCTCCAGCCGCCTGATAGAGGGGAACGGTTCCCAAAGGAACTCCGAATTCCTCCATGATCTGCCGCCGGAAGGCTCCGCTTCGCCCGGGAATGGAAAGGTCCATCAGGGCATCCGCTCCCGCGGAAACCGCTTTACGTACCTTTTTCATCTCCTCGGTAAAATCGCAGCGTTCCGGCGAGGTCCCCAGGTTGGCGTTTACCTTGATCCGCATGTTTTTCCCTATTCCCACGGGAACAAAGGGGCCCTTGCGGCGGTTGTTCCGGGGAATCACCAGGGTTCCCCGGAGAACTTCCTCTTTAAGAAAGGAAGGAGAAACCTCCTCGAAGGTTGAGAGGGCCGGAAAATACTCCGGTATCTCTCCGCGGTGCAATCGATGGATAAGCGTGGACATACGAAAGACCTCCTTGAAAATGCTTTATATTTTAATGAAATATCGTGTATTTGAAAATTTCGAGGCACAACCCAACAGCACCATGAAAACATGGCGTAAAAACTACGATGGGTCCCCGAGAAGCCGGGGCCAGCGAAAGGGGCGGAAAAAGCAAGAATGGTATGGGGCCATGAAAAAAGCAACGGATATGACAATAACAAAAACAGGAACGCCGCATGCGCAAATACGAACACGGTGTTCCTGCAAAGAGGTCCATCTCGCCGTCGTGTTTCCTTACGCTGGTGCTAGCCAGTTCAAGTTTAAGGGTCTTATCTCAGCCCTTTTGGGGCACCCCTAACACTTGGCAGTATGCAATTGTTTTGTTGCCGGAGGAAAGAATTTCCCAGGATTTCTTCTCCAGAAGAGATCATCCCACAAAGGGAGAAAAAGAACAAGCTCCTTTTGGCGGATTTATCAGATGGAAAGTTCGCCCCGGAAAACCGCTACGCCTCCGCCTCCCACCTTGATGCCGGTAATGTTTTTGCGGTCTCCCAGAACTTCTACCGAAGCCTCTCCCGGACGGGAGAGCCAATGTCCCTGTTCCGCAAGGAAGGTGGGTTCCTTGATAAGCTCATAGTGCCAGAGATAGGCTCCCATGCTTCCCGTGGCGGAACCCGTAAAGGGGTCCTCCAGCACTTCCGGAGGAGCCGAAAAATGCCGGGCTGCGGTGGTTCCCCGGGAAGTCATGCCCCCGAGGCAGAAAAGATGAATGCTGGAAAAATCACTTTCCTTCACGAGCTTTGCCAGGGTGGGAAGGTCCGGCGTCGCCATGCGCAGAGCCCGATGGCTCCTGAGAGGAATCATGAGTTGAGGAGTACCGGTACTTACGGTCTGAAGAGGAAGATCCTCCAGAAGATCTTCCTTGGAAAGGGAAAAACAGGGAAGTATGTCTTCAGGTCGGTAGGTTCGGAGAAATTCCGGTGGGTTTTGTGTCATGGTAACCCGAAGCATCTCCTTTTCCTTTCTTTCCAGAACCACCGGAATCGTACCCACCGGGAGTTCCAGGGAAATTTCCCGGATTCCCTTTTCCGGAGGCAGCTCCAAAAATCCCGCTGCTGCGAGAGCGATTACCGTGGCCACCGTAGGATGTCCCGCAAAGGGAATTTCTCCGGCGGGAGTAAAGTAGCGGGCTCCGAAATCGGCAGCCTCCGAAGATATGACGAAGGCGGTTTCCGAAAGATTCATTTCCTTGGCGATCATCAGCATCTCCTTGTCGGAGAGGGAATCCGCTTCCATTACCACCGCACAGGGATTTCCTCCCAGGGGGGTATGGGTAAAGGCATCCACCTGTAAAAGCTGAAAGCTCCGCATAAAACATTCCTCCTTCTCTGTCGGATCTGGAAAAAATCGGGAAAGGCATCTCGACGTGCCTCTATTGCCTAGGACATCTGTATTATCTCACATTTTTGATTTCCAGCATAAGAAGGAAAAAGAGCCTTCCTGGAACATGATGTGTAATAATTTTAAATGGTCAGCTTTTTTGGATTGACGGTAATCCGAGAGGAACGTATAGTAGATTTGTGTGAAAAAATATGATTTGTAAAAAAGTTTTGAAGGGGGAGAAGAAAATGTCTTGTTGTTCTCTTTCCGGTACGGTTTATGCTATTTCCTCTTCGGAAGATACTTTTTTCCCCATGGTTTCGCTTTTTCGAAAGGCTTCAAAGTGATGCTCGATTTTAACCTCCCGGATCTTCTGGGAGATACTCTGGAGAAGGCTTTTTTCCGATCCTGCAGACCCGATACGGAGCTTTTTTGGCATGTGGACTCTCATGTGCCCTTGTGGATTGGAGGATTTCCGGGAATTCTTTCGCAGTTTCTGATGAACCTTGTAGCTTACTCTCTGGAAAGTTCTCCTGCCGGAGAGGTGGAGGTGCGGGTTTTTCCGGAAATGCGCCGGAACAATCAGGTGGCGCTGACCTTTTCCGTAAGGGACACGGGAGAACATCTTTCTTCGGAAACCCTGGAAAGGCTTTCCCTCTTTCAGAAGAAAATCCGGATTTTTCCTCCCAACCCCTATATTTCGGAGGAGCTTGAAATTCTGGTTATGCAGGAGCTTCTGGCGACGTTGCAAGGTACCCTGAGGGGAGAAAATCTTCTGCCCCGGGGGCGCAAATTCTCATTTACCCTACCCTTCGAACTTCCCGAGGAGGGCGAAAAAAACTGCTTTCCCGTAGAGGCGGATCTTGAAAAACTGCACGTTTTGGTGGTGGAACCCAACGCCTCTTTCCGGGGGTTTTTAAGGGAAATCCTCGAATCTTGGGGAATGCGTTCCGCGGAATCTGCGGACGGCATGGAAGCTCTTCGAATGTTGTACATGAATTTGACCGAAGGTGATCCCTTTCATCTCGGCATTATCGACGCGAGCATGCCGGATATGGACGGAAATCTTCTCGGACAGACCATCCGGGAGGACCCCCGGTTTTCGGATTTTTCCATGGTGCTCCTTTCTCGGAAAAGATGTGAAGAGGCTCCCGGGAATTTTCTGGCGGTACTTCCCAAGCCCCTTCGCTGCGGAAAATTGCGTGAAATTCTCGTTCTTCGAGGGGGAACGGCAAAGGGAAAATTTTTTTCCGGAGCTTCGGAATCCGATTTTTCCCGGAAAGGGGGAGCCGAAAAAGGAACCTCTCGAGGAGAAGTTCCTTCGTTCGAGGGAAAGCTGATCTTGGTGGCGGAGGATATGCAGGTTAATCGTGAAGTGGTTTCTCGAATGCTGAAAAAAACCGGTGCTCGGATAAACTTCGCGGAAAACGGAGAGGAGGCGGTGCGGTCCGTGGAGAACCAGGTGCCGGATTTAGTACTTATGGATTTGCACATGCCTCGCATGGACGGTTTCGAAGCAACCCGAATTCTCCGGAAGAAATATGGGGATCTTCCCATCATCGCTCTTTCCGCGGCGGCCATGGAGGAAGATCTCCGGCGTACCCGGGATATGGGAATGCAGGAACATTTGGTAAAACCCATAAGCCGGCAAATCCTTTACGAGGCTTTGAGGCGTTATCTCTCTTCGGAATCTTCGGGGGAAACGGAACCTTTCGAGACACAAGAGGGAGTACCTTCGGAAAACTTGCCGGAAGATCTGCCGGGATTTCAGTTTTCCAAGGGGCTTGCCCTCTTCGATGGTTCCATGGGGGCCTATCAAAAGGCTTTGGAACGGTTTCTGGAGGAACTTTCTCGGCAATACGGGGATGTGCCGAATCTCCTGAAAGCGGGAGAAATCAAGATCGTAAAGGAAAAGCTGCATACCCTGAAGGGGGTGGCGGGAACTCTGGGGGCTTTGGAGATCCGGGAAAAGGCGGAGGCTGTGGAGAAGGATTTGCAAACTCTGGAATACGTAAAATCTGAAGTGCTGCGGGAATTTCAGGAAGCCCTGAACCGGGCCTGGGAGAGCCGAAAGTTTCTCCCTTTCAGGAAGAATGAGCCTCTTTCGGTGGAAGAGCCCGAAGGGCGTCAAGCCTTGAGGGTGCTTCGGGAAAAACTGGAAAAGAGCGAATTCGTGGAGGAGGAAGTTCTTCAAAGGGTTTTGGGCTTTCTTTCGAAAAAAACGGAAAAAAGTGACCTTGCAGCCTTGGAAGATTGTATTCGGTCCTTTGAAACGGAAAAAGCCCTGGAACTTGCAAACCGCTTGTTTCCCGAGAGAACGGAGACGGAGGAATGAAAAAAAACGAGGAGAAGCGCAGTATTCTCATCGTGGACGACGCACCGGCCAACATTCAGGCCCTGGCGAACCTCCTCAAGGAGGAGTACCGCATTCTCGTGGCTCTTCACGGAGAAAAGGCGCTGCAGATAGCCCGGGGAGAGTGCCCTCCCGATCTCATTCTTCTGGATATCCAGATGCCTTCCATGAATGGACACGAAGTCTGCCGCCGTCTGAAATCCGAAGGTTCCACCAATCGTATTCCGGTGATTTTCGTTACCGCCAAAAGCGGCGCCGAAGAGGAGGAGCTGGGATTCAGCCTCGGGGCGGTGGATTACATATCCAAACCCTTTCACCCCGCAGTAGTGCGGGCTCGGGTGCGAAACCAGATGAACCTCAAGATTCGTACGGATCTTCTGGAAGAACTTTCTCAGATAGACGGCCTTACGGGAATTTTCAACCGCCGCTACTTCGACGAGCATTTCGAGGAAGAACGAAAACAAGCCCTTCGAAGAGGTGAACCTCTTTCGGTGATCATGACGGATATCGACAATTTCAAGGCCTATAACGATAACTACGGTCACGGAGCGGGGGACGAATGCCTTCGGCAGGTGGCCCGGGCTTTGAAGGGGAGCCTTTCCCGGTTCGGAGATTTTGCGGCTCGTTACGGAGGAGAGGAGTTCGTGGCTCTTCTTCCGGGAACGAACGGCGAAGGTTCCATGGCGGTGGCGGAGAGGCTGCGGCGGGGAGTGGAACTTTTGGCAATTCCCCATGGATACTCTCCCACCGCCGGAGTGGTGACCATCAGCCTGGGAGTGGCCTCCTGCGAGGAGAGGGCTTTGCCGGAAGACGTCGCCACGCTGCTCGCGAGGGCGGACCAGGCATTGTACGTGTCCAAAGAGAGTGGGCGGAACCGGTGCACCTTTTTGGGCAATCTTCAAAAGGAGTTCCAGAAAAAATCCGAGTAAAAACCTCGGATTGCACATCTTGCCGAGGAGGTGAAGTTCGGTGAACATGGCGGAATGGACAAGATTTTTTATGTGGTGCACCCTTATCGACGGAGGTCTGCTGCTGCTCTGGACGGGGGCGGTGCTTTTTTGTCCCGATTTGGTTTATCGCCTTCAGAGCCGATGGTTTCCGATTTCCCGGGAGTCCTTTACCGTGGTGATGTATGCCTTTCTTGGGGGTTTTAAAATGCTTTTTTTGGTTTTCAACCTCGTTCCCTGGATGGCTCTTCTGCTCTCCCGGTAGTTTTCATTTTAAATTTTTGTAAAAAGATTCCCTACGTTCCGTTGTGGCGAAATTCCTTTCTCCGTTACTTCGGATGGCCGTGGCCACAAGATCCCTTCGGGAATCCATAACCTCGCTTTTCCGAGAAAATGTAAATCATTTTAGCCGGAATGATTCGAAGAAAAGAGTTTTTCCGGATCTCTCAAAGCTTTATGCTTGACAACCGGAACTCCAAGGCGTTCTCCGAGTTTTCGGCATTGATCCCGATAAGGGCCCTTGATGCCGTTATGATATGCTACCGCGCTGATTCCGGAGGGAATGCTCTTCGCTGCCCGAAGAAGTTTTTCCTCTCCCGAGGGACCTTCGTATTCTCCCGCTACGATCCATTGATTGGGAAGAATGTGGCTGATTCCCAGGGGAACCGTTCTCTCCAGAGCCGCTCCGGCGAAGGAGGGTTCCACGTGTATTCCTCCCACGCAGAGCAGATTATGCAGTTTCGGGGAGGGGCGGAAAACCTCTCCCAGGCTTCGGGCAAGGGCTGTCGCCGCTTGGGGATTATTCCAGCATTCCGGAGTGCTGCCTATTTCCACGTCCACCATGGGAATCGGAAAAAGGAGAAGGTCCTCGGGATTCTGTCCCTGAACGGATCCGGACCAGTGGGTAGCCTCGGTGGTAACCGTATAGTCCTCAAGGCCTTGAGCGAGACGCTGCTCCTCCAGGGCTTGCAACAGATTTCGCATGTATTCCGGAGCGGTGGGAGGAAAAATGCCCCGGGTAACGTCTCCCAGGGAGTGCACCGTAAGAATGCGGTCCGGTGCGTTGCTGCCTCCGTGCCAGTTTACCTCCGCCGCCATATCCGCCCGGGAAAAATGTTCCTTAAGAAGAGGAAGGTACCGGGCGAAGTCGTAGCTGATCAGATTATGTTGCCGCACGAAAAGAAGCGAATTCCCCCAGGCATCCTTTCCCCGAAGAACGGGAAAATCTTCGATGGATATGGAGGTGCTCTCCGGAGCATAGCGCCGAAGCACCTCCTGAAAAACCGGAGCCGCCACGTGATCCAGTCCGGGTTCCATGCAGAAAAAGAAAACTCCTGTACGCTCTTTGCTCATTCCACGATCTCCTTTTGCATATGATAGATTGAATTCCCCCAGACCTTATGGCCCTGTCGAGGAAAATCCTCCGGGAGGATACGATCAAAGATCCTCCCGGAGTCCCTTAATGCGAAGGCCCGGTTTGATGGTGTCCTCCGGAGCGAGAACCACCTCGTCTCCCGAAGCGAGTCCTTGCAGAATTTCCACTCTTTCCTGGTTCTGCATTCCCGGAACGACCGAACGTAGCTCCGCTCGGCCTTCTCGAATGACGAAAACCTGCCAGCTTTCCCGGGGGCCCCGAAACAGGGCGGTTCGGGGAACCGTGAGGGCTTTGTCCTTGGATGCGGTGGTGATGCGTACCCGTACCCGATATTCCAATCCCAGGCTTCGATTCTGCTTCTGCCGGAGCCTTTCCAGTTCTCCCTTTTCGAAACTTACGATCACGTCCACCCGCTGCTGTTCCACTCCCAGAGAGGAAAGTTTTGTATATCCCTGGGGCTTGATGCGGAGTACCCGACCCTTCAGGGGTTCGGGGCCCACGGTCTCTCCGAAGATACGCACCGGATTTCCCGGAGCTATCCGAACCGCCTCTTCCGTGAGAATGGGAGCGGTGATTTCGAGATCCTCCAGATTTCCCAGGTCCACCAAGGGTTCTCCCGCCTGAAGCACCTTGGTGTTCCACACGTAACGGCGCAGAAGAATGCCGTCCTGGGGGCTTTCGATGACCGTGCGCTTGAGGCTCCGGTTGATGTAGATGGGAAGGAGCTTGCTGGTGGAATCAATGGCGGAGTAGGCGTAGGAGAGGGCCTGATTGCCTTCGGTATCCATGGCGGATTCCAGATAGTCCGTCTTGGCCTCCCGAAAGAGCTGTTCGCTCACGGCTTTCTTTGAGAAGAGTTTCTCCCGGGCTTCCGCAAGCCATTCGAGGTAATCTTTCCGGGCTTTGCTCGCCTTCACCTGAGCCTGGGAGGAGAGCACCGTATTCGCCATGGCCTTGACGATGGCCTGGGCTTCCTTCAGGGCATCCTGAAGGTCCACGTCCTCCAGCCGGGCGATGATCTCTCCCTTCGTAACCGCATCTCCTTCCCGAAGGGAAATGGGGAGCACCCTTCCCTGCTGGGGCATGGTGATGTGTACCACGTGAGGAAGGCTTGTATGAGCCCGGTCTTCCACGTACTCCCCCAGGCTCGTCTCCGTTGCCAGAGAGCTTTGTACCTCCAGGACCTTCGTGGCCTTGGAATAGATTCCCCAGGCCGCTCCTGCAGCGAGAAGCATGAAAATTCCAATCCAGAAAAGGGAACTTTTTTTTCGGTTCATGGCACCGTCTCCTTTGCATTTTTTCCCGGTTTCCCGAAAAGGGTTCTTTGTTTTTTCTACGGGCTATTCCTTCACGTTCAGGGCTTCCCGCCAGGGAAGACGGCAAATGGAGCGGTAGAGAATGCCGTGGCTGAGAAGGACGAAAAGAACCGCCAGAAGAAAGGTCCAGAGATAGCTCAGGGGATACACCACTCCCGGAAAGGCGTAGAGGTCGTTCTGGTAGGCCTGCACGAGCCCCAGAAGGCCCAAATAGCCCAGGGGCATTCCGAGAAGGGCGCCGCTCAGATTGGTGAGCAGGATTTCCCGGAAAAAGAGGGATCCTATGGAGAGATTGTCGTATCCCAGCACCTTCAGAGTGGCGATTTCCCGTTTGCGCTCCTCCAGAGAGATGAGGGCTCCGTTGAGAATGGAGCCGAAGAAGAGAATGCCCGCAAAGAGAATCATCACTACCGCGGTTCCCAGAAGGGAACCGTCGAACTGTTTTTTGGTGATTCGTTTTTCTCTTTCCATGTCCGAGATGGATTCCACTTCCGGACATTCCTCCAGGGCCTTCAGAAAAGCCCTGCGTACCTCGGGGCCGCTTCGGGGCTCCAGAAGAACCGTGGTTTCCGAAAGAGCGCTCTCCTCTCCCATAATTCCTTCCAGGTAGTGCAATGGGGCGTAAACTCCCAGACCGAAGGTGCTGTAGATTACGGAGGCCACCGGAAGGAGGCGCTCTCGCTGTTCTCCCCGAACGGGAGTGAAGCCCACATAATCTCCGGGCCGAACGTTCAGTTGC
The DNA here is from genome assembly GCA_963666395.2 of uncultured Aminiphilus sp. Classification (GTDB taxonomy): domain Bacteria; phylum Synergistota; class Synergistia; order Synergistales; family Aminiphilaceae; genus DAIPKP01. Next base: position 2,036,189 of record CAXXQU010000001.1, on the reverse strand, counting down.
CGGGCCATACGGTCCGTCATGAGCAGCCCTTCCGAGGGAAGGGGAACCCGATTGCCCCGGCGATCCCGGGGAATCAACAGATCTCCCTCGGGGAGAATTCCCGTGATGCTCCCCCTTTTGCGGGCGTTGCCCTTTCTGAAGGTGCCCGCCGCGGAGAAGAGGGGCTCTCCCCTGAGCACTCCCGGAAGCCTGCGGATTTCATCCAAGGCGTTTCCGGGAACGGGGTTCTTGAAGGTAAGTCGATAATCCCCTTTCATAACCTTGTCGAACTGGAAGGACATCATGCTGTTCATGGAATCCACGAAACCGAAGGCCAGAAGAAGGATAGCCGCTCCCAAAGCGGAGGAAAGAAGGGCGATGAGACTTCGCATGGGTTGACGGAAAATATTGCGGAGCACCATCTGCCATGAGAACCCCAGAGCCTTCCATAAAGGAGGAAAGTTCTCCAGGAAGAGGACTTCTCCTTTGGGCGGAACCGGCAGCCGCATGGCCTCGGCGGGTTCGAGCCGGAGGATGTGATGGAGCCCTCGAAGAGTTCCCAGGGCGGCGAAAAACACGGAAATTCCCAGGGCTCCCAGAAGAACCGAGGGGTAGAGATCGGAAGAGAGGTTGGGAAAGGTAAAGTACATCCGGTACATCACCGTAAGCCCCTGGGAAGAAAAATATCCCAAGAGTCCCCCCAGAAGCCCCCCGGAAATTCCCGCGAAAACCCCGAATCCGAGATAATGCAGCACCAGCCTTCCGTTGGAATAACCCAGTGCTTTCAGGGTCCCCACGGTGGTGCGCTGTTGTTCCGCGATTCGGGTCATGAGTACGTTGAGAATGAGGGCGGATATGCCGAAGAAGATCAGGGGGAGAAAGATGGACATGGAGCGAAGCCCCTGGATTTCCGAGTCGATGAGAAGGGCGGAAAACTGCTCTTTCCGGTTGTAGGCGGCATAGACCCCGTAAGGGGAGAGTCCTTCCGAAAGTTCCCGGAGAAGGTGTTCCGACCGGGCCCTTCCTCCGGGGGAAAGGAGCCCCGTAATATTGTTGCAGGCTCCCTCGAAATTGAAGAGATCCTCCGCGAAGTCCTGCTTCACGTAGAACACCCCGTAGCTTTCGGGATCGTCCACCAGGCTTCCCGGAGCTGCCAGATAGATATATTCCGGGCTGTCCGCAGTGCCCGTAACCACGAGTTCCTTCCGCACTCCTCCGGTGATGAGGGTAAGGGTGTCTCCCGGCTCGATTCCTCGGGCCCGGGCGAATTTATCCGAGCATATCACCTGGTTGCGCAGCTCGTAGGTGAAGTAGCTTCCCCGGCGCAGGGCGATGCCGTTGATGGTGGAATCCTGATATGCCGGGAGGGACAGTACCGTGCCGTTCACCGGTTCCGAGGCCTCGGGAATTTCCACCCGGGCGGGAAAGATGATGCGCTGTCGGGCTCTGAGGATATCCGGAAAGTCCGCGAGAATATGGTTCGCCTCCTGAACGGGGCATTTCTTGAGTTCCACCCAGAAATCCGCCATGAAATACTCCCGGTAATAATCGTTTCGGGCTCGGAGAAGGTTGAAATAGGAGGAAAGAAGGGCCACGAAACAGGTGTTTCCCGCGGTGATGATGAGAATCACCGCGAGAAGCATTCCCCGGGAACGGAGAATATCCCGAAGGAGTTTACGGCTTAGGACCCTCACCAGGGTAGCTCCCGGGGAGAAAGAGGTTTTTCCCTGGTAGTGGTGGATCGTACCACCCCGTCCTCCAGAGAGAGAAGCCGATGTCCCATGCCCGCGATGGCGGGAGAGTGGGTGATCATGATCACCGTGGTATTCTGTTCCCCCTGGAGGTCCTGGAGAAGTTCCAGGATCTTGATGCTGTTTTCCCGGTCCAGGGCCCCCGTGGGTTCGTCGCAGAGCAGGAGGCCGGGCTTTTTGGCGAGGGCTCGGGCGATGGAAACCCGCTGCTGCTGCCCCCCTGAAAGCTGGCTCGGAAAGTGGGAGAGGTACTCCCCGAGCCCCACGATTTCCAGAGCCTCCTTGGGTGCCAGAGCGTTCTCCACGAGTTCCGTGGAGGCCTCCACGTTCTCCAGAGCGGTGAGGGAGGGAATGAGGTTGTAAAACTGAAAAACGAAACCCACTCGATCCCTTCGATAGCGGGTAAGGACCTTTTCCGAGGCTCCGGCGATATTATTTCCCTCCACGATCACGTCCCCCTCGGTGGGGCTGTCGATGCCTCCGAGAATGTTCAGCAGGGTGGTCTTTCCGGATCCGGATTCTCCGAGAATGATGGTGATCTCTCCGGAGTAGATCCGAGCCTCCACTCCTCGGAGTACCCGTACCGGAACCTCTCCCATCATGAACGTGCGATGTACGTTTCGGAGTTCCACCAGAGGAACCGGTTCTTTCGCTCTTTCGGTCATGAACACGCCTCCTTTCGGGTTTTCCTGGGTTTTCACGAATTGTCGGGGGACTCTTCTTTTCCCGTCATGGGAACGAAACGGACCCCGAAAATTTCCCGATGCTCCAAGTTTCCCCGAAAATCCTTGTATATCACCACGAGGTTTTGTCGGAATCCTCCCAGAGGGAGCACCAATCTTCCTCCGGGAGCAAGCTGTTCCACCAATCTTGAGGGAAGTACCTCTGGGGCGGCGGAAACGAGAATGCCTTCGAAGGGAGCTTCCGAGGGCCAGCCCTCCCAGCCGTTTCCCCGGCGGCAGAAAACGTTGCTATATTCCAGAGAGGCGAGACGTTTCCGGGCGCTTTCCGCCAGGGTGGAAAGAATCTCCAGGGAATAGACTTCCCGGGCCATTTCCGCCAGTACTGCCGTCTGGTAGCCGCAGCCCGTGCCGATTTCCAGAATTTTGCTTTGGGGAGAAGGGGAGAGGAGTTCCGTCATGATTGCCACAATGTAGGGTTGTGAAATGGTTTGGCCGTATCCGATGGGTAGAGGAAAATCCTCGTAGGCCAGGGAGCGCTCCCCGGAAGGAACGAAGAGCCCCCGGTCCACCCTGCGCAGGGCCTCGAGAACCCGGGGATCCCGAACTCCCCGGGCTTCGATCTGATTGCGGATCATGGATTCCAGATGTTCCTTCATGAAAAACCTCCTTAATCCGGGGGGGGGCGAGAAGGAAACAGGATAAGCGAGCGGCAGAGAGTTATCTCCGTTTTGTATAGGCCTCCAGGGTGTTCAAAAGAAGCATGGCGATGGTCATGGGGCCGATTCCTCCGGGAACCGGAGTGATCCAGGATGCCTTGGGGAGAAGATTTTCGAAATCCACATCTCCCACCAATCCTCCTTCGAGACGGTTGATGCCCACATCCAGGATGACCGCTCCCTCTTTTACCATATCCGGGGTAAGGAACTTGGGTTTCCCCAGAGCCGCCACCACGATATCCGCCTCCCGGGTATGTCGGGCAAGATCTTTCGTTCGGCTGTGACAGAGGGTTACCGTGGCGTTTCGGGCCAGAAGAAGATGTGCCACGGGTTTGCCCACGATATTGCTCCGCCCCAGGATCACCGCGTTCTTTCCTTCCGGATCGATGCGGTACTCTTCGAGAAGATACATAATTCCCTTGGGTGTACAGGGTTCCGTGCAAGGAAGCCCCGTCATGAGATTGCCCATGTTTGCCGGGGAGAAGCCGTCCACGTCCTTTTCCGGGGCGATGGCATCGATGATGCAGGAGCTGTCCATCTGACTCGGCAAAGGGAGCTGTACCAGAATGCCGTCGATTTCGGAATCCTCGTTCATGCTCCGTACAAGGTTCAGAAGCTCCTCCTGGGTGGTTTCTTCGGGGAGGCGATGCAGAAGAGAACGGAATCCCACTGCGGCGCAGGCCTTTTCCTTCTGTCCCACGTATACTTTTGAAGCGGGATTATTTCCCACGATTACCACCGCCAGGCAGGGAGGACGTTTCCCCGCTTGTTCCAGAATTCCCACCTCCGCAGCGATTTTTTCTCGTACCAGGGAGGAAGTCTTTTTACCGTCGAGAATCTGAGCTGTCAAAGGAAGAACACATCCTTTCATTCTCTAATTGTGTTTCATAAGAATTTTATGTTTTATTGGGCGCTGTTCCTTGTTGTCGGGGCTATTTTCCCATGTTTTTGACGAGAAACATACGTGGGTCTCGATTTTTCGAGTTTTTACCAGAACATGGTAGCATTTTTACAGGTTTTTGCGTAGGACAAGAGTGGAATTCGCTCCATTGGCATGGTTGTTAGTTAGTATTGCTGAATTCACGGGTGCTTTTTAGAAGAAACTGTAAGGTTCTTTGAGACAGGCCATTATCGGTAACGTGGGAGTCGAAATTTTGGGGAGGAGCCGTTTTTTCATAAAAAATAGATGATGGAACATGGATTCTACGTTCTTGGAATCTGAAATTTTTTACGACAAGCCATGAAAAGTCTATCCTATCAAATCGTGTTTGACAGGGCTTTCGGTTTTGGTGTATATAGGTTGCTTTGAAAGAAAAATGAATGATCTTTTAGTCTGAAAATTGCCGATTTGTTTGTATAAAGTCGAAAAATGTATGCAAATCACCTGCCCCTTATCCTTTTATCTCATGTGGGGGGGCTTCTTTAGCATAGTTCGAGAAACGGTATTTCCGTAGCCTTGGACATTGTGTAAATAAAAAATACATGTTTTTTTGAAGGAGCGCGTGCTAATTGTTGAATTTCATGAAAAAATACGGAAAAGGAATTTTGGTTTGTTTGGCTATTGCATTGCCTTCTTGGTTTTTAGGACGAGCTTTTCCCGTAATAGGGTCTCCGGTATTCGGAATTCTTTTTGGAATGGTTCTTACCTGGATATGGAAAGGCAAATCGGAGTGTCAGCCGGGGATTGCCTTCACCTCCAAAAAAATACTGCAATATGCGGTTATTCTTTTGGGATTCGGGATGAACCTTTCGAATATAATGCAGACGGGGAAACAATCATTGCCCATCATTTTTTCTACGATCGCCGTCTCTCTCGTGGTTGCCTTTCTGCTCTATAAAGTTTTTGATATACCCTCGAATACCGCAGCTCTTGTGGGAATAGGCTCTTCCATTTGCGGGGGCTCGGCTATCGCCGCCACCGCTCCGATAATCGATGCTACGGACGAGGAAATAGCTACGTCCATATCGGTTATTTTTTTGTTCAATGTCCTTGCGGCATTGATATTTCCGGCTTTGGGGGGATTCCTGGGATTAAGCAATGAAGGGTTCAGCCTTTTTGCCGGAACGGCTATCAACGACACCTCCTCCGTTACAGCTGCGGCAACTGCATGGGATGGCCTCTACGGAAGCGATACCTTGGATATGGCTACTATCGTCAAATTGACACGAACGCTTGCCATTATTCCGATTACGTTGTTCCTGGTTTTCTACCGTTCGAAGAAGAAACTCGCTCTTTCCGGAGGATCCGCCGATCTGAAAAAATCTTGGCCGACTTTTATCCTCTACTTCATTGCGGCATCGATAGTAACGTCCATATTCAATTTTCCCGCAGAAATCATATGGTTTTTAAAAAATTTAAGCAAGTTTTTTATCGTTATGGCCATGTCTGCCATTGGTTTAAATACCAACATCGTTAAACTGGTAAAAAGCGGAGGAAAACCTATATTTATCGGTTTTTGCTGTTGGATATCCATTACAGTGGTTAGCTTGCTCATGCAGAAATCCTTGGGCATTCTGTAGAGAATTCGCCTTTAGAAGGGGGGGCGATTCCCTACGAAAAAGGTTGATGAGATGTGCCGTGACGGAATATATTTGCGAGAAAACCGTAGGCTGTATAATGTAAATCGAATAATTCCTCCTCAGGAAATTCCTCTGCTGAAATTCATGAATATTTTCCTCTGTAATTTTTGATATTCACCTTCTTCGGGTATTGTTAAAAAAACGAAAAAGTATGGGAACGAAGAGCCTTCGCCTTCGTTCCCATGGAAGAAGAAACGTTCAAAATCGTGCGATCTATCCTCCTCCGAGAAGAGGAAAGATCGCCACCGTATCGCCTTCCCATACCGGAGTGAGCTCCCCTCCGGTATGGGCGATATGCCTGCCGTTTACCATGATGATTGCCTGGGAGGATAAGCTGTCTTCCTCGAAGACATGGCTTTCGAAAACCTTGCCGTAACGATCGCAGAGAAGCCGGAGGAGTTCTTCCACGGAAGAAACCCCTTGAACGGAAGTCCCTTTTTCTTGCGTGTATTCCCGAAAGGTGGCGAAGAAGAGTACCGTAATCATGGAAAGCCTATAGGCCGAGTTCGTCCAATTTTTCCTGTGTAGGAAGTCCTTTCGGGGTCCATCCCCGAAGCTCGTAATATCGTGGAAGCATTTCTGGAAGCCGGCTTACCATTCCCTTGGAGGGGCCGTCCGGAATGGGATCTTTCAAAAGCCGCTCTGGAAGGGTATCCTCCTCGGGCCGAATGCCCTCTCGCAGATTGAAAAGCCGTTCCAGATTCCAGATCCGTTCGCCCGCCCGAAGAATGGCGGAGCCATCGTAATCGAAGCCTGTGGCGGCCTTGAGGAAGGCGGCGTAATCCTCGGCTCCCAGGGCGAAGGATGTGAAAAGACACATTCCCGAGGCATCGATCGCGGCGGTAAGGTCCTGAAAAATTTTTACCCACTGAGGCTTGGCCTCGATGGTTACGGGATCGAGCTTTTCCGGAAGACCCAGCACTTCAGGAGAGATGGTATAGCCCCGGACATGGCAGCCTCCACGGTTGGAAGTGGCGTAGTTCAGGCCGATCCCCTGAATGGCCCGGCCGTCGTAAGCGGGCATTTCCTGCTTTTTTACGGACATGGAAAATTCCGGATGCCCGTAGCTTTCGCAGAGGCGATAGGATCCCTGGGCGAGTTTTTTGCCGAATCCTTCGAGAAGCCCCATTTTTTTCGTCCAATGGACGACGGCCTTTCCGTTGCCGAAGCGGAGTTCCGGTCCTCCCTCAAGCTCTTCCTTGGCAATATAACCCTTTTCGTAGAGTTCCATGGCTGCCGCAAGGGTTACTCCCGCGCTGATGGTGTCCAGACCGTATTCGTTGCAGAGGTAGTTTGCCTCCAGAATAGGCTCCAGGGGTTCTACTCCGCAACAGACTCCGAAGGCGAATATGGTTTCGTACTCCGGTCCTTCTCCCTGGCGTTCTCCTACCTTGGTTACCCTGCCGCAGCCGATGGGGCAGCCGAAGCAGGCATATTTTTTAGTAAGAAAGTTCTGGGCCAGGGTCTCCCCGGATTGCAGGTCCGCATTGGCCATGTGAGAGTGTGCCCAGTTCTTGTAGGGATATCCTCCGAGCTGATTCAGAATATTTACCAGCACCGCAGTGCCGTATGTGGGAAGTCCCTGTCCCGTGACGGGATTGGCCTTGATCTTTTTCAGGGAACTTTTGAAAAGGTTTTGCATCTCTTCGGGATTCTCCGGAGAAGGCCGAGAGCTTCCCTTGACCACCAAAGCCTTGAGATTTTTCGAACCCATGACGGCTCCCACTCCGCTTCTTCCGGCAGCCCGGTTTTTGTCGTTCATAATGGCGGCGAGAAGAGAAAGCCTTTCTCCTGCCGGACCGATACAGGCCACCTTGGCCCGGGGATCTTCCAGTTCCTTTAAAAGCATCTCCGTGGTTTCGTGGCTGTTCTTTCCCCATAGAGAAGAGGCGTCCCGAATCTCTACATCATCATCGTTAATCCAGATATACGAAGGTTTTTCCGCCTTGCCTTCCAATACGATCATAAACCATCCCGCCTTGGCGAGTTCCGCCCCCCAGAATCCTCCGGAGTTGCTGCTGGCCACGGTTCCCGTGAGGGGGCTTTTGGTTATCACCATATAGCGCCCCGCTGCGGGAGCCGTTTGCCCCGTAAGGGGACCGTTGACGAAGAGAAGCTTGTTCTCCGGAGAAAGAGGATCCGTTCCTTTCGGGAGCTCGTCATAAAGAACTTTTGTCCCGTAGCCTCGCCCTCCAAGAAATTCTCTTGCCGTTTTTTCGCAGGCCTGCTCTTTGCAAATGGTGCCGTTGGTTAGATTGATGCGTAAAACTGAGCCTAATGTGTTCATTTCCTCTATCCCTCCCTAAAGTGTTAGGTTCTGTTTTTAAACGTATAAAAAGTGCGGTATTTGCAATATTTTGTCAAATATTCTCTGAAGAGCACTCCTCTCTTGCCGCAAAGGGTTTCCCCGAAATTTAAAAACAGGACCTAGTGTTCGCTAATTGGATTTTTAAAAAATAACTGGCGCGAAAATAAAAAAAGAAGAACGAGCACCTCGTAAGGTTTTCGTCCTTCTTTGCAACACGGCTGGCGGAGAAATCGCTTCCCCCACCTCACGCCTTTTCCCACTTCGGGAGCGGAGAAAAGGTCGAAGGTCGCTTTTTTTCCCTTCTCACCTTGAAAAGCCGAGAAGGCCATTTTCTATACGGTACCATTCTAGCATAAAATGAAAAAATTGAAACGTGTATATTTTATGGAATTGAGGGAATGCCGTATTTGTTCAAGATAAAAATTTTATGACTTTATAACGGTAGAGAAAAATATGGAGATGATAGATGTTTTCTCCCCCTCCCAACGGTACTTTTTTACCGATCATAAACCGTGGAGATATGGGTTGCGATTTTGTGAATTCTGGAACGGTTTTGTAAATAATATTTTATGAATTTTTGCCATTATCCTCCGTTTAGTTATATGTTCCCTCTGCTCCTCCAGTGATCGAACCCCTTCTTTACTTTGCTGCTTCGGCCCGTGGCTAGATCTGCACCGTCCCTGTGTGCGCCTCCGGGATTGCCGGAACGTCCTGCGCCGCCACGGACTCTCTACGACGCAAAGCTGTACTCGCCGACAACTATATCGCTGCCGGGACATATAAATTCCGGCTCTGGAGTTCACGTAACGCCACATGTCAACGAAAAGCGCACTAGAGAGTTGATATCCCCCGGTCCGTGTTATTTTGGGAGGAATAAAATCTCGAAGCTTGTTGCATAAAGTGCATTTGTGATGCATAATCGCAACTGGGTTTCTTTTTCAAGACTTCTATTCAAGCAGTTTCCTTTGATCCGTAGTTATGTGTGAAAAGGGGCCGGATTCCCGCAAAGCCTCTACGTGGTTGACGGCGTGGTTGACGGCTACGGCTTTACGGAGACTCTATGTACAAGACGGATGACGGGAAAGCAGCCCGGAATCGCAACGTGAGGGAAGCGGTTCGATCATGTCGGCGCGGAAGAAATCATAGGCGGAGATTCCCCATACGAAGTATTTCGGGACAAACTGTCTCTTGTTCCGCCGCTTCAAAGCCTTTCGAGGAAATTTGCAGATAGAGGGAGTTGTGCCTCGTGACAGATCGAGAATATGCCCCGCGCCACTATAAAGAAAAAGTCCTTTTATTTTTTGCCGGTGCAATTTTCCTTATCGGGTATTCCTGCGTTCTCGGACGCTATCCTTTGCGGATGGGAGAAATTCTTTCCTTTCTGCTTTCTCTCCTTTCCGGAGGTACTCCGGAGGTTCCCTTGCCGGAAATAACCCGCACCCTTCTTTACAATATCCGGTTTCCCCGAATCGTTGCGGCCCTTCTTGCCGGGGCCGCCCTCGCCACTTCGGGAGTAGCCTTTCAGGGGGTTTTCCAGAATCCCCTGGCTTCTCCGAGCCTTCTCGGAGCCTCCGCGGGTGCGGGATTCGGAGCTGCCTTGGGACTTTACTTTTCTTTTTCCATCGTGGGCATCGAAACGAGCGCTTTTCTCGGCGGTCTGGGAGCGGTGGGGCTTACCTGCCTTATCGGAGGACGTTTCAAGAAAAGCGGTTCCCTGGGGCTTATTCTTTCGGGAATTATGATTACCTCCCTTTTTTCCGCTGCCATATCCCTTTTCAAGTTTTTTGCGGATCCTTCGGATACGTTGCCGAGCATTGTCTTCTGGCTTATGGGAAGTCTTTCGGGGGTAGATATGGCGGATGTGCGCTGGATGAGCCTCCCTATCGTCGCAGGAGTGGGAACCCTGATTCTTTTCCGGTGGCATCTGAACGTGCTTTCCCTGGGAGAGGAGGAAGCCCAGGTGTTGGGGCTTTCCGTAAAGCCCTGGCGGTTTCTCGTTATCCTTTGTGCCACTCTTGCCACGGCTTCTTCCGTGGCGGTGGCGGGAATGATCGGTTGGATCGGCCTCGTGGTTCCCCATTTCACCCGGCTTCTTTTCGGGGCGGATTTCCGCCGCACCCTTCCCATGACGGCGCTTCTGGGAGGAATGTTTCTTCTCGGAGTGGACGATCTCGCCCGGGTGGTGGCGGCGGTTGAGATTCCTCTCGGCGTGCTTACCGCCCTTGTGGGAATACCCTGTTTTCTTCTGCTCATGTATGCCCAGGAAAGGGGGGCTCCGTAATGCTGTTTGTGGAAAATCTCCTGTGCGGTTACGGGAAAAAAACGGTACTTCGAGGTATTACCTTTGCCGCATCTCCGGGAGAGGTGCTCTGTCTTCTCGGTCCCAACGGGGTGGGGAAGACCACCTTTTTCAAAACCCTTCTCGGCATTCTTCCCCCTCTGGGGGGGGCCATACGTTTCGGCCGGGAGAATCTGCTCGCCTGGTCTCCCCGAGAGAGAGCCCGCCGCATGGCTTACGTGCCCCAATCGCATTCTCTTCCCTTCGGCTTTTCCGTACTGGAAATGGTGCTCATGGGGCGTACTTCCCATCTGGGCATTTTCGGACAGCCCCTTCCTCGGGACGAAAAGATTGCCCGAAAAGCTTTGGAGGATTTGGAAATAGAGCGTTTGGCCCTTCGTTCTTTCGGGTCTTTAAGCGGAGGAGAGAAACAGCTTGTTCTTGTCGCTCGGGCTCTGGCCCAGGAGCCCGAGATTCTCGTTATGGACGAGCCCACGGCAAATCTGGATTTTCGCAATCGGTACCGCATTCTGGAACGCATCCGGCTTCTCGGAAAAAGAGGGTTTTCCGTGCTTTTTTCCTCCCATGCCCCGGAACAGGCTCTGGATGTGGCGGCCAAAACGGTGCTTTTCGGCCCCCGGGGTTTCATGGGAGCGGGAAGCTCCAGAGAGATGGTTACGTCGGATTCTCTGTCGGATCTTTACGATATGCCTATAGACCTTGTACGGGTGCCCCATCCGGAGCGGAAAGACCTTGTTTTTCCTCTTCCCTTGGAGGCTTGCGGAATGAGATGAACCGTCTTCAGGCAGAGAATTTTCTAAAATCAATCTAAGGAGGATGGTAGGAAATGCGTTCTTGTATCTTCGTATTCCGGAAGAGGGGCTTGGGATATTGGCTTTTTCTCTTCCTTCTTTGCTGTGGAATTCTTCAATGTCCCTGGGCCGGAGAAGCCCGGGAAGTACGGATTACCGATATGGCGGGGCGGGAGCATCGTTTCGAAAGATCTCCTCAAAAGCTTTTTGCCCTGAGCCCTACGGGAACCATACTGCTTTATACCTTTGCGCCGGACATGATGTGCGGTTGGAACTATGTCCTTACGGAAAAAGAGGCGAAATACATTCTTCCGGAATATCGGGATTTGCCGGTTCTGGGAGGATGGTTCGGTAAGGCCACGGGAAATCCCGAGGAGATTTTACGTGCCCGCCCCGACGCACTCCTTGCGGTGGAGGAAATGAGCCCAGCTTCGGTGATTTTTGCGGAAAAGATAGAGCAGCAGCTCAACCTTCCGGTGCTTCTTCTCGATGCTTCCCTGGAAGAACTGGGGAATACCTACCGGCTTCTGGGGGAGATTACGGGGAGAAAGGCGGAGGCGGAACGCCTCGGGAGTTACTGCGAAAAGACCCTGAAGGATGTGAAGGCTTTGGTGGCTTCCGTTCCCTCCTCCGAGCATCCCCGAATATACTATGCCGAAGGTCCCAAGGGGCTGCACACCGATGCGGGAGGCTCCTCCCACGTGCAATCTCTGGGTATGCTCGGAGGTATCAACGTGGTGGAGAGAGAATCCGCTTCGGGAAGGGGCATGAAGGCGGTTACCCTGGAACAGATCTATCTTTGGAACCCCGATCTGATCCTTTCCTGGAGCGATAGCCGGGGTGGATATTACAGCGGTATCCTCGAAGATCCCGGATGGGCATCCTTGAGGGCGGTGCGGGAGAAGCGGGTCTATGAAATTCCTCAGGAACCCTTCAACTGGTTCGATCGCCCTCCTTCCGTGAATCGCGTTATCGGCCTTCGCTGGCTCGGAAAGCTTTTTTATCCCGAAAAGGCAACGTTCTCTCTGGAAGAGGAATTGCGTACCTTCTACTCTCTTTTCTACCATTACGACCTTTCGGAAGAGGAAACTCGAACCCTTCTGGAGAACGCTCTCTGAACCATGTTTCCTCGAGGAGGTCTTTTCCTGACGGGACCCGTGGGATGCGGCAAATCCACGGCACTCTTCCGGGCTTTGGAGGGGGAGGGCCTTGACGTACAGGGATTTCAGACTCCGACATGCCGGCGAAACGGAGAGGTCCTGGGATATGCCATGAAGTCCCTTACCCGGGAGTATCCCGTGGAATGGCGGTGGATTGCCCGGTTTCACGGAAAAAAACTTGCCGTGTATCCTCATACCTTCGAAAGCATGGGAGTGCGTATTCTGCAACATGCTCTGGATTTTCCTCCGGATATTTTCGTTATGGACGAGCTGGGTTTTTTCGAAACCTCCGCCCGGTCTTTTCGCGAGGCTCTTCGGGCCTGTCTGGAGGCCCCCTTTCCCGTACTGGGGGTTCTCAAGGAATGTTCCGCCCCTCTTCCCGAAGAAGTACGGCGGCTTCCCAACGTTCAGATCCTTCGGATTAGCCGGGAAAATAGAGATCGCCGTGTGATGGAGCTGAAGTTTTTGCTGCGCCACCTTCCCGGTCTGCCTCGTTCTGCAAGGCAGGAATTCTGGAGTCCCCGAAAGGGAATCCGAAACATTCGTGATTGCTGAAGCTTTTGAAGGATGTCCCTTTCCCTCTTCTCTCGCTGCGGGAAAATGCAAGGTTTTGGGCGCTTTCGAGAAGAGGTGGATCGTGCAAAAAAATGCAAAAGGAAAAAATAAGAAAAAGGAACAGGCTTTTGAAAAAAATTGGGAGTTGCCATTCTCCGTGGTTATTGCATAGAATATACGCGGATGGAATGTGCCGGGTAGAGTATCCTTGGAGGAAGAGCGAAGATTTTTCCTTTTCCGGGATTCTTGTATGCGGGTTTTTGGTAACCACCATGGAGGAGGAGATTGCACAATGGCCATAGCCTTTGCGAAACGCACCGAACAGATGAAACGTTCCGAAATTCGGGAAATCCTGAAGCTTACCGCCCAGCCCGAAATGATTTCCTTTGCGGGAGGATTGCCCGCGAAGGAGCTTTTTCCCGTGGAGAACATGCAGAAGGCGGTCCAGCGGGTGCTTGAAACCATGGGACAGGAGGCACTCCAATATTCTACCACCGAGGGATACGTCCCCCTTCGAGAGAAAATTGCCGCCCGATCCAACAAGCTCTGGAAAACCAACGTCACCGCCAAGGAAGTTCAGGTGGTTACGGGATCTCAGCAGGCCCTGGATTTTATCGGCAAGGTGTTCCTCGATCCGGGGGACGTGGTAATCTGTGAAAGCCCCACCTATCTCGGAGCACTCAGCGCCTTCCGGGGTTACGAGCCCCGATTTGTGGAGGTGGATACCGACTCGGAAGGAATGGTGCCCGAGGACTTGGACCGCAAGCTCCAGCAGGAGAAGAAGGCCAAGCTCATCTACGTAATTCCGGATTTCCAGAACCCCACGGGACAGAGCTGGTCCCTGGAACGCCGAAAGGCTCTCGTGGAGGTGGCGAGCAAGTACGAAATTCCCGTTGTCGAAGATAATCCCTATGGGGAACTTCGTTTCGAGGGAGCACACTGCCCTTCCCTGGCTACCTGGGATACCAAGGGTTTGGTAACGAGCCTGGGAACTTTTTCCAAAATTCTCGCTCCGGGGCTTCGGGTGGCCTGGATCATCGCCCATGAAGACGTGCTGGAGAGAATCATTCAGGTGAAACAGGGGGCGGATCTCCAGACTCCCACCATTACCCAGATGATGGTGGATACGTACCTGGATATGTTCGACATCGACGAGCACGTAAAGCTTATCATCGATCTCTACCGGGAACGGCGTAATGTCATGGCGGAATCCTTCACCACCTATTTGAGAGATGCCTTTACCTTCAACGCTCCCAGCGGGGGCCTCTTCTTCTGGGGGAGCTTCACCTCGGGAATCAATAACCGCAAGGTCTTGGAGCGGTGCATCGAAAAGAAGGTGGCCTTCGTTCCCGGAGATGCCTTTTATCCCAACGGAGGGCACGAGAACACTCTTCGCCTCAACTATTCCTGCATGTCCCCCGAGCTGATTCGGGAAGGAGTAAAACGCATGGGAGAGGCTTTGAGGGAACTGGAATCGTAAGAAGTTTGAAGGAAAAAATCCTTTTCTCATAGTTTTGTCGGACTTGTTGTGTCCAGGTAACCATGATGCTCCGGAAGCAGCTTCTTTTTCGGGGTGTCATGGTTATTCTCTATTTAAAACATGTTTTTGCGTGTTTTCCCCTTGATAAAGGAGATGTGCTCATGAATCCTCTGGATGTTCAGAAGGAATACTGGAATCGGGTAGCCGGAACGAAAACCTTTTCGCATCCCCTCCATCTCGAACGTTTTGCCCCGAAGCTTTCTCGAAACGCAACGATTCTCGATTACGGTTGTGGTTACGGCAGAACCTGTGAAGAACTTCTGAAGCGGGGTTACGAGAATGTCTTGGGAGTGGATGTGGCGGAGGGCATGATTCGCCGGGGAAAGGAAGGAAATCCTCGCTTGCGATTACAGACGCTTCGAGGTAAAGACCTTCCCTTCGAGGAGGGGTCTTTCGACCTCTGCCTTCTCTTCGCTCTGCTCACCTGCGTACCTACCGGAGAAGGGCAGAAGCACATTGTTCAGGAACTCCGGCGGGTTCTGAAAGAGGGAGGTATCCTCTATCTCAGCGATTATCCCCTTCAGGAGGATGAGCGCAATCGGAAAAGGTACGAGGCCCACGCGGAGGAGTTCGGAATCTACGGAGTCTTCCGCCTTCCCGATGGAGGCGTGATGCGTCACCACCATCTTTCGTGGTTCGAGGAGCTACTCGAAGATTTTGTTCCGATTCATAGGGAGATCCTCGATGTGAAAACCATGAACGGAAACCGGGCTTCCATTCTGCAGATGGGGGTTCGGAAAACGGGAAAGTCCTGAATGAGGGAAGGGGTTCCGTCGGAAGCTTTTGAGAAAATTCTTTCGGAAGGGCGGAAAAATATGCGTATGGAACGAGTATCTTCCGAAAAGGGAACCATGCGGTTCGAACATCTGCTCTGTTTTCCTTCGGAAGTGAACGAAAAAACCCCTTTGATTTTGCTTTTCCACGAGTATACCGGCATGGACGAGGAGTTGCATGCCAAGGCCGGATCCCTTGTGGACGAGGGGTTCCTCGTGGGAGTGGCGGACCTCTACGGAGCGGAGCATCGGAACCTCTCCCAGGAAAAGGCCCGGGAGCTTCTGAAGCCTCTCCGAAAGAACCGGTTTCTTCTTCGGGAGCGGGCCCTTTGGAGTGCCGAAGCTCTTGGAGGTGTTGCCCGAAGAGTGCCGGAGGAGATTCTTCTTCTGGGTTTTTCCCTCGGAGGCGGAGCGGTTCTCGAGATGGTGCGATACCGATCCTGGGGGGGAGCCGTCAGCGTGTACGGCTATCTCGACAGCCCCGCCGGGGAAATCGAAAGCCCCGAAGAAACCCCTCTTCTGGTGCTCCACGGCATGAAGGACCGCATCGTGCCCCCCGAAGATCTTCGAGTTTTTCTGGAGGAGATGGGGCGCCGGCAGTGGAATGCCGAGGTGGTGCTCTATTCCGGAGGAGGGCATGGTTTCTGCAATCCCCGGGTGGAACCGGATCCGGCCAGGGGAAACGAATACGATTTGGTTCATCATGTCCGAGCCTGGAGGAGGATGTCGGAGTTTTTTCGTTCTCTTCGGGCTTCCCGAAAATAAGACGGTTTAGCGAATAAGGAGGAGGCTTTATGGAACTGGGATTTCTCGCTCTCGGGGCGGGATGTTTTCTCGTAGGAGGGGTAGTGGCCTGGATGATTCAGCACTACCGCTATGCCGCCTGGGGAGGAGGTACTTCCGAAGAGTTCGAGGAACTTCAGGAGGCCCTGCATCAGAAGGATCTGGAACTGGTCCGGCGGGAACAGACTCTCGCCTTGCTGGAGGGGGAACTGGGGGATTCCCAGCGGGAACGGGAGCAGCAACGCCAGCAGATTATGCAGTTCCGGGAAAGCCTCGCTCGGGAGAGGGCGGAGCGGGAAAGTTCGGAAGCCCGGATTCGGGAGCAGCGCCGGGAGTTCGAGGAGGTCAAGGAGCAGCTCCGCAAGGATTTCGCCGCTCTGGCGAACGCCATCTTCGAAGAAAAAACCTCCTCCTTTCGTCGCATGAGCCGGGAAAACCTGGAAAGCCTTCTGGGGCCTCTGGGAGAAAAAATCGGGGATTTCCGCAATCGGGTGGAAGCGATCTATACCTCGGATACCCGGGATCGAAGTGAGTTGCGGGAGCAGGTACGCCACCTGGCGGAGTTGAATCGGGAGATGAGCGACGAGGCCCGGCATCTTACCCAGGCCCTTCGGGGGCAGGCTAAAGTTTTGGGCAACTGGGGAGAGATGGTGCTGGAGCGGGTATTGGAACTTGCGGGACTCCTGAAGGACGAGGAGTATCGCCTTCAGCCGTCCTTTACCGGATCCGAGGGAAATCGGCTTCAGCCGGACGCGGTGATCTATCTCCCGGGGGGGCGGCATCTTATCGTGGATTCCAAGGCTTCCCTCGGAGCCTACGAAAAATACTGCCGAGAGGAATCTTCGGAAATCCGGGAAGGGTATCTCAAAGAACATCTGGCATCCCTGAACAGACATATGAATTCCCTGAAGAGCAAGGGCTATGCAACTCTGGAGGAATTGGGAACGCCGGATTTCGTGTTCATGTTCGTTCCTCTGGAACCCGCGCTTATCCTGGCGCAGCAGAAGGATGAAGGTTTTATGCAGCGGGCCTTCGAGGGAGGCATTTTCCCGGTCTCTCCGGGAACCTTGCTCTTTGCCCTCCGCACCGTGGCCAACCTCTGGCAGCGGGAAAAACAGAACCGGCATGCCCTGGAGATCGCCCGGCAAAGCGGGGAGCTGTACGACAAGTTCGTCCTTTTCGTGGAGGACCTCGAAAATCTCGGGGAGCACCTCCATCGTGCCCAGGGCTGTTATGAAGAGTGCAAGAATCGCCTCGTTTCGGGACGGGGTAATCTGGTGCGTCGCACGGAAATGTTACGGGAACTGGGTGCCCGGGCCCGGAAAGAGCTTCCCCGGGATCTCTTGGATCAGGCACTGGAGGAGGATCTTCTGAAAGACTCGTTACCTCCGGAAGGGAATTTTTAAAAATTTCCGACCTTTAGGATATACTTTGAGAAAACGGGTATATCGAAGGGAGGAAAAATTGTGCCTAAGGGGAAAAAGCTGCGGAACGTTTCGAAGGAAAGGGAACGGAAGTTTTCGGCAGAATCGGCAGGAAAAGAAACCTTTTTAGGACTATTGGATTCCGTTGTGGTGGGGCTTCAGTATCATTCTGCCCGGGCCGTGCCGGGAGAAGAGGTGTACCTTGAGAGGGAGCTTGAAAATTCCCACGATCCCCGAGCGATTCGGGTGGATAATCCGGATTTTGTCCCTTTGGGCTATCTTCCCCGAAAGGATGCGGCCTGGCTTGCTCCTCTTCTGGATCGGGGTCTTGTGATCGGAGATGCCCGCATTCCCGAAGAAGCCGAGATAACCGATCAGAAAGCATCTCTGGAGATCCGCCTCTTCGCATCCTCCAAGGGAAAGGAACTCCTGGCACTTCGCTCCTCTTGCGGAACTTCGGAAGAGGCCTTTCGGGATCTTCTCTTTTCGGCCTGGCAGAGAGGTCAATCTTGGGAGGATCCCCGAATGATCCGGGAAGTTGTGGAAAAACTGAAGAATCTGGTGGATCGCTTCAGCCTTCCCGAGAGTCATCTCTATCTGCGTCTTCTGGAAGGGCAGGAGAAACGTGCGGAGGAGCTGGGCAAAAAAGGCCTGGAAGAAAAGTTCGAAAAATTGATTCTGCGAGAGCCCCAAAAATGGAAGAATTATACGCTCTTCTGGTTTTCCTCCTCGGATTCCAAGGAAATTTCCGGATCCGAAGAGGCGGAACTCCTTCTTCTGGACGAGGCTCTTCAGGAGGGAAGTGCGATGATCTCCGAGGTTTCCGCCGAGGGAAGTGTGCCGGAACTCCGGGTGAGCAACCGGGGAGCCCGCTCCCTTTTACTGCTCGAGGGGGAGCTTCTTCGAGGAGGAAAACAGCACCGGGTTCTTCGGGTTACCCTGGTGGTGGCTCCGGGAGAGGAGCAGATAATTCCCGTATGCTGCGTGGAACAGGGCCGCTGGAATCAAGGGGAAAGTTCCTTCGGGGCGGCCTCCTTTGCGCCTCCTTCGGTTCGCCGAAAAAGCAACCTTTCCGGGGATTCTTTCGAAGCCTCCCGTGCTCAGGGGGAGGTATGGGAAGAAGTGGAAAGCCTTTTGTATTCCAGAAGAGTAGACTCTTCCACGGAATCCCTGTTGGAGGGATACGAGGAAGATACGGCATCTCTGGAAACCTTCCGGAAAGAGCTGGCCCCTCCTCCGGAAGCTTTGGGATGCATGGTCTTTCGGGGAAGAGAGATGCTCGGCATGGATGTACTGGAATCTCCCAAAGCTTTTGCGGCTCTCTGGCCCCGAATGGCGGAGGGGTATTTTTTCACCTCCTCCGAAAACCCCTTCGAAGAAGCTTCGGAAGAGGTGAAACCCGAGGATGCCGAGGGGGCTCAAAAGCATGTCCGGAAGGCTTTGGAAAAACTCCGAAAGGATGAGGCCTATCCCTTTCGCTACGTTTTCGAGGATACCGATCTTCGGGGGCATGGAGTGTTTTATGGAAATCGGATCCGGCACCTTGCGGCATTTCCTCAGAAAGCACGGTAGCGCGGTTTCTTTGATAGGAGTGCCGGGGAGGATGATTCTAGAGCGGTTTCCGTTGATATGTGGCATTCTGGAAACTATAGAGCCGGAGCAGCAAAGCAAGGGAACGGTTCGACCCACTGGAGAAGCGGAGGGAACGCATAAACGGAGACTCCTGTTAAACATTTCGCGATACATTATTTGGGAAACCGCTCTGCGTGAAATTTGTTATTAGCCCGACGTGTTTGAACTTGATAACGAAACTGTGAAATTGTCCGGCGGTAGAAAAGGTGGTTTCTCGAGGACCTTGTCTTTCTTCCCCCCGGATGAGACAATTCCGGGGGTCTTATGGATTTACATTATTTTTCAAGGAGGCTGGAATCATGAGAGCAAGATGTATGCGTTACGGTAGGAACATGCTTCTCGGATGCGCCCTGTTGGGGGTTCTCGCTGGGAGTGCTCTGGGATGTACTGCGGTCTTTGTGGGTAAGGACGCTTCCGCCATGGGGCATCCCCTGGTGGCCCGCATGGAGGACGGAGCTTCCGCGGTATCGAAGTATCTCGTGGTAACTCCTGCCCGGCCTATCCGGGCGGGAGAAACCGAGGCCTTCTTCAACGGCCTGGAGTGGGGCTATCCCGAAGGCATGACGGAAACTCTCAAGTTTTTCTCCCTACCGGATTTCTGCTATCAGGATCACAGTGAAGATTCCTGGGATGGCGGCTTGTGGCCCTACAGTGCGGCGGGAATCAACAGCGAGGGCGTGGTGATTACCGCCACGGAAACCGAAGATCGGAACGACCTTTCCAATGCGGCGGATCCCGGAACTTCCAACGGCGTTGAGGAGTGCATGATTCCCGCCCTGGTGCTTCCCCGGGCCCGGACGGCCAGGGAGGGGGTGCTTCTTCTCGGAGCGGCGGTGGAGAAGTTCGGCAGCGCCGAGGATCCCTACAACGAAGGATACGGAGAAATTGCGGGGCTCGCCATAGCGGATCGGGACGAGATCTGGTATATGGAGTATGTGGGGCATCAGTGGGCGGCGGTACGCATTCCCGATGATATGTACGTGGTGAACGGTAATATTGCCCGAATTAACGGCTTCGATGTGGAAGACGCTTTGGGGGAGAAAAAGGACTTTATGGGATCTTCCGGAGTCTATTCCTTCGCGGTGGAGCATAAGCTTCCCGGAGCCGAGCCGGGGCAGGAGAAAAATTTCGATTTCGCCCGGGCCTACGGAGATCTCAGTGATGAGAACATGGCCAAGGGGAGCGGTATCCGTAACTGGTGGGGACAGCGATGGTTCACTCCTTCCGTGAAACAGGAGCCCGGAAAGGCCCTTTATCCTTTTCTTATGAAGCCGGATAAGCCCATATCCCTGGAGGATATTATGGCCTTTTTCCGTTCCGACAGCTATACTTACGAGGAAGAGTTCGATTTCGAAGGATATCGGGTAATCTCCCGGAAGAGCAACATGGAGACCCATATCTTCGAGATGGGAGAAACCGACTCCATGCCCTGGCAGATCGGGGTGGTGATGTGGCTCGCTCTCGGTCCCGCAAGGGAGAGCGTGTATCTTCCCTTCCACGGAGGAGTTCAGACGAGCCCCGCAGGGTATACCGAGGGCAACGATATCTATGATTCCCGTTCCGCCTCCTGGGCTTTCCGTTCTCCCTCCGCTCTGGTGCGGCATAATCCGGAGTGGCAGAAGAAGCTTCAGAATTTCTGGATGGAGTACCAGAAGGAGATCTTCGCTCAGGAGAAGGCGGATGCCGCCCAGGCCCTGACGTACTGGAAAGAAGGAAATACGGAAAAGGCGGAAAATTGGCTTTCCGAACAGGATGTACGGCGGGCGGAAAAGGCGGTGGAAGTGGCCCGGGTTTTGGAAGCTCAGATTATCACCGCTCTCGCCATGGAAGATGAAGATGCCTTCGATCCCAAGATGGAGGATTTCCGCTAGAGCCATCAGGTTGTTCCCTTTTCGGCATTTTCCGAGGAAGGGCGAAATGTAGAATGTTCCAAAAAGAGGGCGGGGTTCCCCGCCCTCTTTTTGCAAGATGCAAGAATTTTTGCGAGTTTCGGAAAAATATGACTATAGGGGAAGCGCATGATTCGGTTTTACAGCAATATTTCCGTGGAAAAACGGGTGATTTCGGCGTTTCTGCTTCTGATTCTCCTGGGAGCGGGGCTTCTTTGGCTTTGCAATCGATCCTTTCATCCTCTCCATCCTTTGGATGCCCTTTTTACCGCCACCTCCGCGGTTTGCGTTACCGGGCTCATCGTAGTGGATACGGGAAGCGACCTTTCCGGGGCTTCCCAGATGGTGGTGCTCCTGCTTTTTCAACTTGGGGGGCTCGGAGTGGTTACCGCTTCTCTGACCCTTCTGGTGGCCATGAGACAGCGGGTGGGAATCCGATCCAGGCTTCTTTTCGCGAATACCCTGGGACGGGAAACTCCCAGCGGAGCCATCCGCCTCCTTCTTGCGATGCTCAAGATCACTTTCGGGATGGAACTTTTGGGGGCCCTCTGCATGCTCCCTTCCTTCGCAAAGGAACTTCCTTTTTCTCAAGCCTGTTTTGCCGCAGCCTTTCATAGCGTCAGCGCTTTCTGTAATGCGGGGTTTTCCCTCTTTTCCACAAGCCTTCAGGGTTACCAAACTTCTTTGGTGGTTCCCGGTACGGTCATGTTTCTCATCGTGGTGGGAGGGCTCGGTTTTCCCGTATGGCTGGAGCTGGGGGGCAATCTTTTTTCCCATGATGGAACCCGCCTTTCCGTGGGTTCCCGCCTGGTGCTCCTCACCACGGCGATGCTCCTTTTTTTAGGGACCTTAGGAGTGCTTCTGACGGAATGGAATCGCTCCCTGGCCTCCCTTTCTCCTTTATGGAAGGTCTGGAACGCCCTCTTCGCCTCGGTTACCGCCCGTACTGCGGGGTTCGATACGGTGCCTCCGGGAGCCTTTTCTTCCGCAGGCATCATGATTATGCTCCTTCTCATGATGGTGGGGGCTTCCCCCGCTTCCACCGGAGGAGGGCTCAAAACCACCACTTTGGCGGTGGTAGGTCTGGCTGTGACGAAAGAAATCTCGGGATTTCAGGAGATCAATCTCTGGGGGCGCCGCATTCCCTTCCGCACCCTTCTGCGGGCTCTCGTGCTTCTGGTATTGTATCTCGGAACGCTCTTCGCGGGGGTGGTGCTTCTCGCGCTTTTCGAACCCTTTCCGTTGCGGGATATGGCCTTCGAAGTCTTTTCCGCTCTGGGTACCGTGGGACTTTCCACGGGCATTACCTCCCAGCTTTCTCCGGCGGGAAAGATTCTTCTCATGGTGCTCATGTTCTGGGGTCGGGTGGGAATTCTTACCTTCATGAGCGGTATTTTCCGCAGTCCCGAGCAGTCCAAGCTTACCTATCCCACCACCCAGATCCCTCTGGGATAAGGGAGAACAAGTGTTTTCGAAGAAATGTATTTTTGTCGAGAGGGGTGAATTGAAGGTGAGATTTCTTTGTATCAACGGAAGTCCCCGGGGAAGAAAAAGCAATACCCAGGTATTGGTGGAGGCATTTCTGGAAGGTGCCGCCCGGGAGGGAGCTTCGGGAGAAACGCTTTTTGCCGCGGAGCTTTCCGTAAAGGATTGTGTGGGGTGTTTTTCCTGTTGGAACGTAACTCCCGGAGTATGCGTGCACAAGGATGACATGCCCGGAGTGCTGGGAAAAATGCGGGAAGCGGATGTCCTTATCTGGGCTACGCCGCTGTATCACTACGGCATGACTGCCAGATTAAAACGGATTCTCGAAAGAACCCTTCCCTTGGTAAAACCCTGGATGGTCAAGGACGGCGAACACTTCGGGCATCCCCTTCGTTACGAAGGCAATCCCTGGAAGATGATAGCCGTCTCCAACTGCGGCTTTCCGGAGCCCCATCATTTTCATGCCCTCAAGGCCCATTTTCTGCAGCTTCTGGAGGGACATGAAGAAAATTTCCTGGGCACGGTATTCTGTACTGCCGGAGAGCTGCTTCGGGTGCCCGAGTGCCGTCCTCTGGTGGCCCCCTATCTCGATATGGTTCGAAAGGCGGGAGAGGAAGTGGTCCGTCAGGGTTTTATTCCGGAAGAAATTTCTTCCGCCCTCTCCTGTCCTCTTGTGGATGTGGAGACCTTCGTTTTGGAAGCCAATAACAGTTGGAACGTTCCCGGAGAAGAGCCTCCGGAGGATTGGATAGCTTTGGGGAAGTCTCGCTAAAGGATTTTTCCCCGCGTTTTCCGGGAGGAGGATATCTGCTCATGATGGAAACCGGTCTGTCCATGGAGATCAGGCTCCCCAGAAACATTCGTTTTCTCGGACCTCTTCTGGGGGCTTTCCGTGGATTTATGGGGCTTTTCGCCTTTACCGAGGGGCCCGAAAAAATGGAGCTTGCTCTTGAAGAGGCTTTTTCCGCCATTCTCGAAGGAGGTCTTTCCGCCGGGGAAGTGACGGTGCTTTTTCGCCGGGTTCCTCTGGGAATTCGGGTGGTGCTGATGCTCGGAGGAACCTCCTCCCTCAAGCAGAGCCTCGAGGAGGCGGGGGTGCCGAGCTTTTCCCAAGAGGAATCGGGGCATGCCATGGGACTTTTTCTCATGAAACATCTGGTGGATCGGGTGAGCGTGAGTGAACGGGAAGACGGGGAAACCCATATTCATCTCTTTCGGCGCTATGCGGAGAAAAAACTTCTTCCTCCGCCGGAGGCTTCTCCGGTTTCCTCGGAGGAGCTTCTTTCTCCGGAGGAGGAGCTTTTCGAAACCTCTTTTCCCGAGGAACTCGATTTTCGAGAGGCCTCGAAGATTTCCGCCTTCCTTTCCACCCTCCCTCTTCGGTTGGGGTCTTTTCTGCAGTATGCCTATCAGAGCGAGGACATCGGGTCCCTGATTCGGGAGGGCCTTCTGGTTCCCCTGGGAATAAAGGATGTCCGGGGAAAATTGCTTGCCCTCGGAGCCCTGGGAATTCAGGAGGAATGGGGAGATCGTCCTTTCTGGATAGTTCCCATGATTTCCCGGAATCTCCAGAATTCCTCCCGAAGAGAGGCCCTTCTGGAAGGACTGGAATCCGCCATGATGGAAAAGGCGGAAAAAATGGGTAGGAAGGAACTCTTCGCCCTGATTCCCCGCAGCGATCCCTCCGCGCTGGAACGCTGCCTGAAAAGAGGGTTCCGGCAATCCGGCGAAGTGGAGGCCTACTTCGATCGCATCGATCCCCAGGGAACCCTGCTCTTCAAGGCTCTCGGGAATATGGAGGAGCAGGATCTGTATCCTCCCCGGGATTACGCTCCGGAAATCCGCCGAATCTGCGACGATCTCGGTTTGAAGGCTCGTTTTCCGGGACCCTCCGGGGAACCCGCTTCCTTCTCCCTGCGTCAGAGCATGATTACCCTCGATGTGGATCACTCCCGGCACCGGGCTTTTCTATCGGTGCTCCATTACGATGCGGATCTGCTGGTACAGATCCATCGGCATCTCGAAAAACTTTCCGGGGAAGGCATCCGCTGCATGCTTATGCGGCTTTCCCTGGAATCTCCGGGAACCGCCTTTCTGGAGGGAGTGGAAAAGCTTGGATTCCGTTTAAGCGGCCTACTTCCGGGAGTGGCGGGAGGGACGGAACTTTTACTCCAGTGGCGGGGGAAAACTCCGTAAAGAAGGGGTTTCCGAACCGGAGAGTGGGTTACGGAATTTCCGAAAAACCGTCTTGTGAAGGTTCCTGCCCGAAGCAGCCCTTTTGGTTGTTGGCCCGAAGGGCTTCTTTTGTTATGCTTTCCTCTAATCGAGAGAAGAATTGCGTTCTGCAGCTTCCCCCGGAAGACATGTCCACAAGGGAGCTGCATTGCTGTTTCGTGGAATTGTAAGGAGGAATGAGGGTGTGCGCAGAGACGAGCTGAGACGATGGCTGGAGGAGAAGAAAAGGCCTTTGGTGCTGGACGGTGCCATGGGATCCCTTCTGGCGGAACGGGGCTGGGAGCCTCCGGAACTTCCCGAAGAGGTGCATATGCGGAATCCCGAAATTCTGGAGGCCATCCATAAGGAGTACCTTTTGGCGGGGGCGGATATTCTGGAGACCAACAGTTTCGGCGGAAGTCCTCTTAAGCTGGATTGCCGGGGTTTGGGAAGCCGGGCTTTCGAGATGAACCGCCGGGCTGCGGCAATTGCCAGAAAGGTAGCCGGAGATGGAGCCCTCGTGGCGGGTTCCGTGGGGCCCCTGGGAGAATCTCTGGCTCCCTTGGGAAGCCTCTCTTTCGGGGAGGCCCGGAGGGCTTTCCGGGAGCAGATCCGGGGGCTTCTGGCGGGAGGGGCGGACTTTCTTCTCATCGAAACCATGCTGGACATGAAGGAGGCCAAGGCGGCGGTGCTGGGGCTCAAGGATTGCGATCCCCAGGCGGCCTTCGTGGTGAGCTTTACCTTCGATACCCGGGGTGCCACCGTAACCGGAGTAACCCCCGAGGCCGCCGGGGTATGGGCGGAGTATATCGGTGCCGCCGGGGTGGGAGCCAACTGCGGCGTGGGTCCCGAAGGCTATCTTTCGGTGGTTCCGCGGCTGGGAAGCGTAACGACGCTTCCTCTCTTCATCTATGCCAATGCGGGACTTCCGGGAGATCCCGACTATTGTGCCCCCGAAAAATTCGCTTCCATAGGAAGAGAGCTTGCCCGAAAGGGAGCTACCGTGGTGGGAGGGTGCTGCGGTACCAATCCGGAGTACATCGGGCTTCTTCGGAAGTCCCTGGAGGAGGTGTCCCTGCTTCGGCGGAAGGAGCCGGAGGAAACCTTTTTCTGCAGTTCCAGCCGGGTGGTACGGTGCGGTAACGATCAGCCCCTGGCGGTTATCGGGGAACGCATCAACGTATCCCGAAAATCGCCTCTCCGGGATGAGGTGGCCCAATATGAATACCGCATGGTTCGGGAGGAGGCCCGGCTTCAAACCGCCGCCGGAGCGGCTCTTCTGGACGTGAACGTAGGGCTTCCCCAGATCGATCGTTGTCGGGCCATGGCGGAGGCTACTGCGGAGGTGGAGCGCTCCTCGGAGCTTCCTCTCTCTCTGGATAGCGACGATTCCGAAGTCCTCCAGGTTGGGCTCGAGGCCTGCACGGGAGCGGTGCTCCTCAACTCGGTGACCGCCAGTGAGGAATCCCTGGTTCGGGGAATCGGTCTGGCGAAGTTCTACGGGGCCTCCCTGGTGGTGCTCTCCCTGGATGACCAGGGAATCGCGGAGACCGAGGAAGGGCGCCTTGCGGTGGCGGAGCGGATCGCTTCGGTGGCGGACCGGCTCGGCTTTCCCCGGAAGCGCCTCTTCGTGGATGCCCTGGCCATGGCGGTGGGAGCGGATCCTCAGGCTCCTTCCGTAACCCTCCGGGTGGTGGCGGGGCTCCGGAAAATGGGATTCCGTACGGTGTTGGGCATCAGCAACGTTTCTCACGGCATGCCCGTACGCCCTCTCCTGAACCGAACCTACCTCGCCATGGCCATCGCCGCTGGATTGGATGCGGTGATCGCGGATCCCCGGGACGACCTTCTCATGGATACCGTGGCGGCGGCGAACGCCCTTTGCGGTCGGATCGAGGCGGGGAAAACCTATCTCGAAAGGGCGCCTCTCCTCAAGGAACGCTATGCCGGAGGAGCTTCGCCGGTTTCGAAGACCGAGGTCCCGGTTTCCGCACCGAAATCCGAAAGAACCTTCTCCGGAGATGAAACCAAAAAAGATGTTCCCTCCCTGGAGGGACTTCAGGAAAATATTCTTCTCGGAGAGGAGGCCTTGGCCCTGGAGATGGGGAAGGCCCTCTTCGAAGAGGTCGCAAATCCTCTGGACGTGGTGAATCTCGGAGTTATTCCCGCCCTGGAGCGGGTGGGAAAGCTTTACGAGGAAGGGGTTTTCTTCCTGCCCCAATTGGTGGCCTCCGCGGGAGCGGCCCAAAAGGTGTGCCGCCTGGTGGTGGAGAGCCTCGGGGCTTCGGGAGAGAACGCCTACCGGGGAACCGTGGTGATGGCCACCGTTAAGGGGGATCTTCACGATCTCGGTAAGAACATCGTGGGCACCGTACTGGGAAGCCACGGCTATCGGGTGGTGGATCTGGGAAAGGACGTTTCCAAAGAAGCCATTTTGGAGGCTCTGCGCCGGGAATCTCCCCAGATTCTCGGGCTCTCCGCTCTCATGACGAGCACCATGAAGGAGATGGAGGCAGCGGTAAAGGCGGTGCGCCAAGAGGCTCCGGAGGTGAAGATCATGATAGGAGGGGCCTCGGTGAACGCCACCTTTGCGGAACACATCGGGGCTCACGGTTATTCCGAGGATGCCGTGGGAGCGGTGCGGCTGGTGGAAAAGCTGCTTTCCTCTCGGGGATAGATACTTCGGCGGGAGAATTGGACAAAAGAAATTTCGCTCCCTAACGTTATAATCTATAATGCGAAAGATATGGAATGCCCCTTTCCGGTTCGAATTTTCCGGAAAGGAAGATCGAGGGGGGAAAAGAAACTATGCTGTTTTTCGGAAATAACGTCTTTACGGGGCTGCTCATCGGCCTCTGCATAGCGGGCTACGTTTTTTTGAGCGGTTTTCTCAAGCGCCGGGCTCAGAAAAAGTATTGGGAAACCCACCTCGCGGTGATTTCCCGGGGAGAGGAGGCACTCAAAAAGCAGATAGAGGTATTGGAAAAGGAAAATCGAACGCTTCAGAAGAACATGGATGCCCTCTATCGAAAGCCTGACCGGGGAGATCGCCGTACCCTTTATATCTACGAAAAGGCCATCGCCATTCTTATGGAAGAGTATCCCGGTTTTGCAGGGGTTTGGGGACGGGCTACCCGGCGGGCCGAGGAGGAGATGGAGCAGGCCGAGGGAGGTCGTTCCCGTCTCGCCCCGCGGCTGAAGAAATTTCTGGGTCTCATGCCCTCGAATTCAGGCAGGGTGCCGGGAAAGAATCTTTTCGAGGAGGAGGCGGGAGAGTTCCCTCAGATAACCGCCGGAAAGACCTCTCGGGAAGAAAAGAAGCATGGGGAACACCGGGGATATACCGAGGGGGAGTTCGAGGAAGAACATCCGGCGGAACAGCGGAAGGATTCTTCCGCTTCGGAAAAGCACCCTTCCGGAGGAATGCCCCATGATCCTTCGTGATCGCTTTTACGGAGAATATCCCCTCGTCTCCTTCGAGATCTTTCCTCCTAAGCCGGAGTATCCTCTTTCACAGCTTCTTCCCAAGATCAAGGCTCTCCGGGATCTGAACCCGGATTTTATCAGCGTTACCTACGGAGCGGGGGGGAGCAGCCGAAAGCGAACCGTGGAAATCGCCTCGCTGGTGCAGAACCGGTTCAACCTCCCCGCCTTGGCACATCTTACCTGCCTCGGCTCCTCTCCCCGGGAGATCAAGGGTATCCTGGAGGAGCTGGAACAGGAGGGAATCCGCAATATCCTCGCCATGAGAGGGGACCCCCGGGAGGAAGACTCGGTTCCGTCGGAGGAATCCTTTCGCTATGCTTCGGAGCTGGTGCATTTCATCCGCGCCTCCTCTCCGGGAACCTTCACTCTGGCGGGGGCCGCCTATCCCGAGGGGCACGTGGAGTGCGAGAGCCTCGAGAAGGATATGGAGCACCTCAAGATCAAGGTGGATCAGGGGTTGGATTTTCTCATCACCCAGCTCTTTTTCGATAACGAAATTTTCTTTCGGTTCATGGAAAAGGCCCGGGCTGCGGGAATCGACGTACCTGTTCTGCCGGGAATTATGCCGGTGCTCCAGGTAAAGCAGATCAGCCGCATCGTTTCCCTCTGCGGTGCTTCCATTCCTCCCAAGCTGGCCCGTATTCTCGCCCGTTACGAGAGCAACCCCGAGGCTTTGGAAGAGGCGGGCATCGCCTACGCCACGGATCAGATCATCGATCTTCTCTCCTGGGGGGTGCCGGGAGTGCACCTTTACACCATGAACAAGCCCGAGGTGGCCCGGCGTATTCTGGCGAATATGGGAAATATCCGGTCCTTCCCCCGAGGGGAGCTTGCCGGAGGAAATCGAGAGGAGTGAGGCCCATGTACAGGGAGTCCCTAGAGGAGCATTCCTTGCCGGGGCTGGTCTACCTGGGGTTGGGCTCCAATCTGGGCAGTCCTCGGGAAAACCTGCTTCAGGCGTTACAGTATCTGGAAATTCGGGGAAAGGTGCGTGCCCTTTCCTCCTTTTACGAGACGGACCCCGTGGGATACGAGAACCAACCTCCCTTTTGCAACGCCGTCTGTGCCTACCGCACCGAAGATTCTCCTCGAAGGCTTCTGGAATTCCTCAAGTGGATCGAAATGCGTATGGGCCGCACTCCCACCTTTCGGAACGGTCCCCGGGTGGTGGATCTGGACATTCTTTTCTGGGAGGGGCTTACGCTTCGGGAGGAGGAACTCGAAATTCCCCATCCCCGAATGCATCAGCGGGCCTTCGTATTGGTGCCCTTCGCTGAGATCGCTCCCGGGGTTCTCCATCCCCGGGAAGGGAAAACCATAGGGGATCTTCGGGATTCCCTGGATTGCGGAGGAGTTCGCCTTATTCCCCGGGAGCTTCCCTTTTCCCTCGCCAAGGATGTGCAGCAGGAAACTCCGGAAATTCCCCTTTCCCTCAGCCGGGTGGGAGTGAAGGGTATTCGGCGCCACATCCGTTTGAGCGCTCCGGTATGCTCTCTCTTCGACACCTCCATGGACCTCTTCGTGCATCTCCCTTCCTGCCGGTCCGGGGTGCATATGTCCCGGTTCACCCAGGATCTGGAGGAGCTGGCTCAGGAAATCGCTTCCGAAAGGGTGCCGGATCTGGAGACCCTGGCGGAGCGCCTGGCCCTGCGGATCGCTCAGACCCAGAAAAGTGCCCTCTCCGAGGTGCGGCTCCGGGTGGATTATCATCTGCGCAAAAAAACTCCTCTCTCGAGAAAAAACGTGGAGGAGCTCTATGCCTTTCTCGGGTATGCCGCCAGCGACGGAAAGTCCTTGCGTCGCATGGTGGGGGTGGAGGTGGACGGCTTTACCGCCTGTCCCTGTGCCCGGAATATGACCGAGGAGTACTCCCGGGACCTTCTCGAAAGGGAAGGATACTCCCCGGAGGAGGCCGCCCGGATCGCGGGAATTCTTCCTCTGGCCTCCCACAATCAGCGAGGCCGGGGAACCCTGCTGGTGGGAACCCGGGAGAAGATCGGGGCGGAACAGATGGTGCATCTGGTGGAGGCTTCCATGAGTTCCGAGATATACGGCCTTCTCAAGCGGCCGGACGAATTTTTCGTGGTCCGCAAGGGGCATGAGCGTCCCCGGTTCGTGGAGGACGTGGTGCGGGAAATGGCGGGAAATCTTTTGGGAATTTATCCTGAATTGAAGGACGACGATTTCGTTCTATTCCGGCAGGAGAACTTCGAATCCATTCACAAGCACAACGCCTTCGCGGAGCGGAGCGCCCTGGTGGGGGATCTGCGCAGGGAACTCGCTTCGGGAATATCCGGAGGGGTTTCCCGCTCTCTCGAGTCCTGGCTCCTGAACTTTCCCCGGAGGGAAAATCCATGAAAACCGTGGCCTGGGGTATCTCCGGGGCGGGGCATTTCCTGAGGGAGATTCTGCCCGTGGTGGAATCCCTGGAACAGGTGGACCTCTTCTACTCCCGGGCGGCCTCCGAGGTGACCCGCATGTACCGTTGCCGGGAGGCTCTCGACGTCGCCGCCCGGAAGAGCCTCGACGAGAGCGACTACAGCTCCTTCGCCTCCTGCCGTTTCGCCGCGGGAGCCTACGACCTTTGCGTGATCGCTCCGGGAACCTCCAACACCGTGGCCAAGTGTGCCCTGGGAATCGCGGATACCCTGCTCACCAACCTCTTTGCCCAGGGTGGAAAGTTCGGCGTGCCTCTCGTGGTGCTTCCCACGGATGTGCAGGAAGAAATTTCCTCCGTCTCCATCTCGGGAAAAACGCTTTCCCTCCGCCCCCGTCCGGTGGACCTGGAGCATTTGGACAGACTGGCAACCTTTCCCGGGGTCCGGGTGATGCGGAGTCCCCAGGAGCTTGCCTCCCTGCTTCGCCGGGAGGGATATTGCAGGAGAGAGGAGAACTGAAATCATGCTGTTGCAGAAGGATTTCACCTTTGACGCCGCCCATCGGCTCGTTCACTATCACGGCAAATGCGAGGCCCTTCACGGGCATACCTACCGGCTTGCGGTAGTCCTTCGGGGGGTTCCGGACGAGGAGGGAATGGTGCTGGATTTCGTGGAGCTCAAGAATATCGTGAAGGAGAAGGTCCTCTCCCGGCTGGATCACGCCTATCTGAACGACCTCTTCGAGCAGCCCACGGCGGAGTATATCGCCCAATGGATATGGCGGGAGCTGGAGGAGCCGGTGCACCGTCCCAACTGCTTCCTGGAGGAGGTGCGGCTCTGGGAGACCGCCTCCTCTTCGGTAACCATCACCCGGGAGGATATGGATTCGTGACGCCTCCCGTCTTTATTCTGAAGCTTCCCCGGGGAAGAATTCTTTCCCTCGGAGGAGGATGTACCCGGATCATGGGCATTCTGAACCGTACGGAAGATTCCTTTTACGGAGCAAGCCGGGCCTCTTCGGAGGAGGTCTGCCTCGTCCGGGCGGAGGAAATGCTCGCCCAGGGAGCGGATATCCTGGATATCGGAGCGGAATCCACCCGCCCCGGAGCGGAGCCCGTACCGGAAGATCTGGAACGAGAACGGCTTGTGCCGGTGATAGGGGAAATCCGGTGGCGGCACCCCGAGGCGGTGATTTCCGTGGATACCACCAAGGCCTCCGTGGGAGAGGCCTGTCTGGAGGCGGGGGCGGATATGCTGAACGACATTTCCGGCCTTGGCTTCGATGCGGACCTCGCAAGTGTGGCTGCTCGATGGGGAGCTCCCCTGGTGCTCATGCACATGAAGGGAGTTCCCCGGACCATGCAGGAGAATCCGGAGTATTCGGATCTCATGGGGGAGATTTGCGGCTATTTCGAGGAGCGTATTGCCCTGGCGGAAAACCGGGGATGCTCCAGGAATCGAATCATTCTGGATCCGGGGCTGGGGTTCGGCAAGAGTGATTGTCATAATTTGCGGATTCTACGAGAAATCTCCCGGTTCCGTTCCTTCGGGCTTCCTCTTCTTATCGGGCACTCCCGGAAGAGCACCATCGGCCGGGTGCTGGATCTTCCCCGCCCGGAGGACCGTTTGGAGGGTACCCTCGCGCTTTCCGCCTGGTGTGCCGTCCAGGGAGTGGAAATCCTGAGGGTCCACGACGTGAAGGAGAACCGGCGGGCGGTGCGGATGATCGAAGCGGTGATGGGGGAATAGGCTAAGCTTGGGATGGTGATGTAAATAGCATGTCCTCCAATGTTTCGCGGAGAACCTCTGTTGCCGTGTTCGCTGGGTTCCGGTGTGACCGAACCGCTTTTTTCTTTTCCTGCTTCGGGCTGTTGCCTCAGCCGCGCCTTCCATGGCGCGGCTGAGGCTTTTTGTTGTTTTTTGTGCTCCTGCGGAGTTCCTGTCATGCAAAATTCCAGCGCCCGAGAGACGGGCCGGAACGGCAAAACAAGGGAGCGTTCCGACCACAGGAGGAACAGATGGAACAGATAGAACATATAAACGGAGGCCCCTACTGAACATTTCGCGATACCGTATTTGTAAAACCACTCTAAATTTCGAATTTGCAGTTTTCACAACGCCACAATGCAACGAAAACCGTTCTGGAATATTTTCTCTTCGAGATTACGGCAAAAAGCAGAATTTCTCGAAATTTTCGATCTTATCCGCGAGTTCTATTTGAAGATCTTTTTATTTTCTTTAAGAATATTTCTTTGTGCATCGAGGTGGAGGTATTCTTTTTTTGAATTTATTTCAATTTGTTCTTGCGCTTTTGCTGAAAGCGATGTAGAATTCTGGGTGTCCAAAAAATAGGGAAAGCAAGATGCGGGACTACATTTTAATGGATTCCTTTAAATGTTTAGATTTTTCGAGATTTCCCTGGAGATTTTTGGGCTTATAGAAAATTGAAAGCTCTTTGTGCCGTTTTTGTAACTCATGGGACTTTTGTGGAATTTTCAAAATACGAAAGGAGACGAGAAACATGGAAGAGATGAAAATCGGTATGCCTTTGCTGGGGGAAAAATTCCCGGAATTGCATGTTACAACCACGCATGGAGAAATGCGCCTGCCCGATGATATGAAGGGTTCATGGTTTGTCCTTTTCAGTCACCCCGCTGATTTCACTCCCGTTTGCACTACGGAATTCGTGGCGTTTCAAAAACGATCCGATCAATTTGAAAAACTTGGTTGCAAGCTCATAGGTATGTCCATCGATCAGGTTTTTTCTCATATAAAATGGATTCAGTGGATAAAATCGGAGCTGGATGTCGAAATTACATATCCCATTATCGCTGCGAACGATACGGTGGCTATGAAACTGGGTATGCTGCACCCGGGGAAAGGTACCAATACGGTACGGGCGGTTTTCATCGTCGATCCGGAGGGTATGGTTCGCCTGATCATGTATTATCCTCAGGAGGTTGGGCGAAATGTGGATGAGATAGTGCGTGCCGTCAAAGCCCTTCAGGTGGCGGATGCCCAGGGAGCCGTGGCGGCTGGATGGCCTCATAATGAATTGATCGGGGATCGTATTATCGTTCCTCCCGCAAGCAGTCAGAAAGAGGCCGAAGATCGCTTGAATCGATACGAAGGGTACGATTGGTGGTTTTGCCACAAACCCTTAGAGTAAGCAGTTCTTGGAATAAAAAACCGCAAAAACGAGAACATCCTCCCCTGAAAAAGGGGAGGATGTTCTCGTTTTTGTCAAACCTTCCTCAGGAGGCGTGTTCCGAGGATATTTTTCTGCGTTTGGAGTAGAAGGATGTGAAAAAAACCGCTCCCAGCATGGCCATGTTATCCACGATTTCGATGAGTCCGTGGTTTATGCCGGGTTCGTAGATGCGAATTTCCGCAGTCACAAGCCCCAGAAGAAAATAGCATCCCCAAATGCCGGTGATGACGTAGTTCTTTCGCAGAAAGGCCGGATGCGTCCAGAGTTCTCGAGGAACGTATTCCTTGGCGTAGTCCATCGTAAAAGGCCTTTTGAAGAGCATGGAACCCCAGGTGATGCAGTTGAGCATAAGCTGCGAGAGGAGCCCCATTTTTGCGATGAACCACATTTGAGGAAAGATTGCCACCAGAAAAAGGGCTACTCCGAAGAAGAAAAGATTTCCCCAGTAGATGAACCCCTTGACGGTGCTTTTTCTGGATTGGTAAAACGATACCAGAGCAGCTATGACGACGGCGATTCGCAGCATGGTGAGGGGATTCCCGAAGGGAAGATCAGAAACGAACTTGAGAATAAGCCAGGGAGCGAAGGAAAGAAGAAGCGTCCAGGGATTCATGATTGATCGAAAACCTCCTGAAAAAAGCCGAAAGGGCTCTTAAGATAATGTGAACCTTATGACGAAGGAGATCATAGCGTTTCTTTTCTTGCGGGTCAACGGTAACTTTTGATGCGGCTATGGAGAAACTCTGTCTTTACAGCATGTATACCACAGACGGACATGGATTTTGAGGCCCGGACTCTTAGAGTTTTTTGCGATAAAACAATTCATTTGATCACCAAATAAAAGAAATTTTGGAAATAGTTTTTGGAAGCCCTCTAATTTGACATTTGACGTTTTATGGGGTAGGGTAAAAAGGGATCGCGAGAAAAACTTTGCAGCAAGGTCGTAGCTTTCTCGAATTAATTATAAATTGCGTAGCTTTCCGATATTTCCCCGAAGTTCTCTGCCCGGTCCGCCGGGCGTTCAATGGGTGGCGTTACCTCTCTTCTTTCGTCTTTCGTTTAAGGCTGTTTTGAGACATGCTTCCTTCGTGCTTCGGTTCCGCAGCGAAAATGATGCGGAAGCCCATGGCTTTTGCGCTATTTTTTAAAAGGACGGTGTTGGCATGGATCGATGGACCGGCGGATCTCTTGTGATCCGAACTCTGGAACTCTGCGGAGTCCGAAGGATTTTTGGCATTCCCGGAGTTCATAACCTGGGGATGTACGAAGCTCTCCAGGAATCTTCCCTTCGTTTCGTTACGCCCCGGCATGAACAGGGGGCGGGTTTTATGGCGGACGGATATGCCCGAAGCACCCGCCTTCCCGGAGTGGCTCTCGTCATTTCCGGGCCGGGATTGACGAATATCCTGACGCCCCTGGGAGAGGCCTATCACGATTCGGTGCCCCTTCTTCTCATTTCGAGCCAGATTCCCCGTTCCCGTCTGGGAGGGCGAACGGGAACCCTTCACGAACTCAAAAACAGCACCCTCATGTCCTCTTCGGTAACCAAAGCTTCCTACGCGATTTCCCGAGGCGAGGAGATTCCCTGGATTCTTTCCCGGGCCTATGCCCGAACTCTTGAGGGGCGTCCCGGACCGGTGCACGTGGAAATTCCCCTGGATATTCTGGAGGAAAAAACCTCCTTCTCCGCCCTTGAAGAGCTTCGACGCCAATGCTACCCCTTTTCCGAAGAAAGGCGGATTCCCTCCTCGGAGGAACTGCGCCAGGGGGCGATGCTTCTTGAAAAATCCCCAAAAACCGCTTTAGTTTGCGGAGGCGGTGCCCTGGGGGCTTGTGAGCAGATTCGAGAACTTGCGGACCGCCTGGGAATTCCGGTTTTTTCCACCGCTGCCGGGAAAGGGGTGCTTTCCGAGGACCATCCCTTGAGCGGAGGCTGCCGGCTCCACGTTCCCGAGGTGCGGAACTATCTTCGAAGTCGGGAGGTCTTGCTGGTGGTGGGCACCGAGCTTTCTCCGGCGGATCTCTGGGAGGAGCCTTTTCCTTCGGGTCCCGAGATTATACGGGTGGATGCGGATTCCCGGGCCCTGGACCGAAACGTTCGGGCATCGGTTCCTCTCTGGGGGGATGCTTCCGGAACCCTTCAAAAACTCCTGGATCTCCTGCAAGGCGTTTCCGGAGATCCCGCAGAGCCGAAGAGGGACCTGGAAGGGCTGCGCCGGAAGTGCACGGAAAACCTTGAAGTTCTCACCGGCATGGGGAAGGCCCTTCCTCGCATGAAGGAGATGCTCCGGGGTTTGCGCCGGGGAATTTCCCGGGACGGTATTCTGGTGATGGACATGACCGGAGCCGCATACGTGGGATTGAGCGAGTACCCCGCCTATGATTCTGCTACGTACCTTCATCCTGCGGGGTTCGGCACTCTGGGATACGCTCTTCCCGCTGCCATGGGCGCCAAAATGGGAACTCCCGAAAAAAAGGTTTGTGCCTTTTCCGGGGACGGAGGCTTTCAATTCACCCTTCCGGAGCTTGCCACGGCCTGTGAGGAAAGGCTTTCTCTTCCCGTGGTGCTCTGGAACAACGGAGGATACGGAGAGATCCGGCGTAATCAGAAGGCCCGGTCCTGGAAGAAGTGCGTGGCGGTGGATCTGTACAATCCCGATTTCTGCGCTCTCGCCGCATCCTACGGCATGCCCGGCGAAACGGTCCATACCGAGGAAGAGCTTGTTCAGGCCCTGGAGCGAGCCTGGAACCGTTCTCTTCCTTCGCTTATCGAAATTCGTTCCGACCGGGAGGTGGGCTAGTGGTTCTGGAAGGATTGCGGCATACCATACAAGACGTACAGCCCTACGTGGCGGGGCTCACTTCCGAGGAGGTGCGGCGCCGGTTCGGTTTGGAGCGGGTTCTCAAGCTGGGTTCCAACGAAAACAACTACGCTCCTTTTCCCTCGGTGCTCAAGGCCATGCAGGAGGAGCTTCCCCGGGTACACATGTATCCGGATCTGGCCTTCAAGGAACTCAAGGAGAGTATCGGAGCCCTTTACGGACTGAAGCCGGAAAACATAGCCCTCTCTCACGGAGCCGAAGGGGCTTTGCAAACCCTGGGAAAAATGTTTCTCGATCCCGGAGACGAGGTGGTAATTCCCCGGGTTACCTACGGGCTCTATCGGGAAATCTCCCGGGTTATGGGGGCGACCATCGTACCGGTTCCTCCGGGGCCGGATTTCCGGCTTTCCCTGGAGGCCCTGGGAAAAGCCCTTACCCCGAAGACCAAACTCCTCTGGTTGGCGAACCCCAACAATCCCACGGGAACCGTGCTGGATCCCGGAATGTTCCAAGAGCTTTTTCGGATTCTTCCCTCCAAGGCTCTGGTGGTGCTGGACGAGGCTTACGGGGAGTTCGGGGATCCCGAGAAACTTCCTCCCACGGCGGAGTATATTCGGCAAGGTTATCCTCTGGTGGGAGTGCGGACCTTCTCCAAGGCCTACGGTCTTGCTGGGGTGCGTTTGGGGTATCTTCTGGGGGATCCTCGGGTGGTGGAGGTCTTCGACGTGGTTTCCGAACCCTTCAACGCCAACCGGGTAGCCCTTACGGGGGCCCGGGCGGTGCTCCGGGAAGGGCGTTCCGAAATGGAGGAGGCCCGGCAAAAAATTCTGCGGGATCGGCAGCGTTTGGAGAGGGAACTTGAGATTGTGGGGTGCCAGGTGATCCCTTCTCAAACGAACTTCGTTTTCTGCAGAATTCCATGGAACGGTGATCTCTTTGCCCAGCACCTTCTCCGCCGGGGAGTTATCGTGCGCCCCTGCGGCATCTGGGGATTGCCGGAAATGCTGCGGATCACCGTGGGAACGGAGCAGGAGGTTTCCCTCTTTCTTCAGATTTTCCGGAAACTTTTTGAAGAGTGTTCTCGGAGAGGTTTGGAGAAAATAGAAGAAGTCGACGTAATGCTCTAGAGCGCTTTTCGTTGGCATGGAGCATTGTATGAACTGCAGAGCCGGAGTTTATATGTTCCCGGCAGCGGCATAGTGGTCGGCGAGTGCAGCAAAGCAAGGGAGCGGTTCGACCACTCCAGAGCAAAGGGAACATGTAAACGGGGACTCTTGTTAAACATTTCGCGACACATTATTTGTAAAACCGTTCTAAAAAGGTGGAGGTGCCCATGGTTCGTTTCGAGCATGTAACGAAGATATACGAAGGCGAAAACAAGGCGGTGGACGATCTCTCCCTTGAGATTTCGGAGGGGGAACTGGTGGTTTTCATCGGTCCCAGCGGATGCGGTAAAACCACTACCCTCAAGATGGTGAATCGTTTGGAGGATGTTACCTCCGGCGCGATTTACGTCAACGGAAGAGATGTCAACAAGGTAAATCCCGTGAAATTGCGGCGGGGTATCGGTTACGTCATTCAGAGCATCGGTCTTATGCCTCACATGTCCGTGGCGGAGAACATCGCTACGGTACCCCGGCTTCTGGGCTGGTCGAACAAGAAAATTCAGGTCCGGGTAGACGAATTGTTGGAAATGGCCAAGCTTTCTCCAAAGAAGTATCGCTGGCGTTTCCCGGATCAGCTCAGCGGAGGCCAGAAACAGCGGGTGGGAGTGTTGCGGGCCCTGGCGGCGGATCCCCCCGTGATTCTCATGGACGAGCCCTTCGGTGCTCTGGACCCCATCAGTCGCAACGTTCTCCAGGAAGAGCTCCTGGAGCTGCAGAAGAAGGTGCAGAAAACCATCATTTTCGTTACCCACGATATGGACGAAGCTTTGAAGATGGCGGATCGTATCGTACTCATGCGCCAGGGGAGTATCGAACAGCTCGGTACTCCCGGGGAGCTTCAGAATAATCCCGCCACGGAATTCGTGCGAAATTTCATCGGTGAAGATCGACTCGCCCAGATTTCTCCGGAGGATCCCGTGGAAGGGCTTTACCGGGATCCGTGGCTTGTGGTGGCTCCGGGAGATTCTCCGGGAGAGGTGATGGAAAAGCTCGAAGATCTCGGATCGGATACGGCCCAGATGGTGGATCCCAAAAGCGAAAAATGGCTTGGCATGATTCATATGCCCCTTCTCAAGAGAACCCTTCGGAGTGGGGGAGACCTCAAGGGAGCGCTTCGGAAAAACAGGAAGCTCTACGTGGAGGATTCCACTCTCCGGGATGCGGCCACTCTGCTGGCGGACGAGGATATTTCCATTCCCGTGGTGGACGAAAAGGAACGTTTCTTGGGCATCATCACCAGCGGGGATCTTGCGAAGCTCGCTATCGGCCGCCTCGGGCGGGACACGAAGAAAGGAGCCTAGACCATGCAGACCAAACCTTTCTGGGAGCTTTTTTTCAACTACGTGGTTCGGTATCATGAGCGGATTCTCAAACTTACCTGGCAACACATCACCATTTCCGCCATCGCCCTGGCCATCACTCTGGCGGTATGCATTCCTCTGGGGATTTACCTCACCAAAAAAGAAAAACTTACTCCCTACGTTATCGGGGTTGCCAACGTGTTCCAGACCATCCCGAGCCTGGCGCTTCTGGGATTTCTCATTTTTATCTTCGGTATCGGGAATGATAACGCCATCTGCGCTCTTTTCCTCTATGCCATGCTTCCGGTGCTCCAGAATACCTACACGGGAATTCGAAACGTTCCCAAGAACCTGGTGCAGGCCGCCCGGGGAATGGGATTGACGGATATGCAGATTCTCGTGAAGGTTCAGCTTCCTCTGGCGTTGCCGGTCATACTGGCGGGAGTTCGGGTGGCTACGGTGTGGATTATCGGCACCGCCACCCTGGCGGCGGCCATCGGAGGCGGTGGATTGGGGCGGCTCATCTTTTCGGGGCTCGCTTCCATCCGCAACGAGGTGGTGTTGGCGGGAGCCATTCCCGCTACGCTCCTCGCTCTGGCGGCGGATCAGGGGCTCAAAATGTTTCAGGCATCTCTGGACCCCAAGCGCCGGGCGGCGAAGCTGGCGAAACAGCAGGGACAGGGTGCTTGAGAAGGGACTCGCATTTTTTGTGATGAAGTGGATGCAGAGGGCATCCACGAAATATAAAGTGCGAATAGTGTTGTATGAAAGGAGAGATTATCGTATGACGAAACGTATGCAGAATGCAGGATTGTGTGTGGTGGCGGTTTTTCTCGGTATGGTTTTTCTCGGGGCCGCCCTTCCGGCTCTGGCGGAAACTCCAGAGGATCCCATGAAATACGAAGGTACGGTGGTGGTGGCGGGGCAGACTTTTAACGAATCCATCGTGCTCGCCTGGATCGCCAAACTTCTCATCGACGAATATACCGGGCTGGACACGGAAATCA
Organism: uncultured Aminiphilus sp.; assembly: GCA_963666395.2. Classification (GTDB taxonomy): domain Bacteria; phylum Synergistota; class Synergistia; order Synergistales; family Aminiphilaceae; genus DAIPKP01. Next base: position 1,996,256 of record CAXXQU010000001.1, on the reverse strand, counting down.
ACACGGAATTCGCCGCCTCCTCGGTACTTCATCAGGGCATGGTGGGAGAGGAGATCGATGTCTATCCCACCTGGACGGGAACCCAGCTTACGGGAATTCTCCGGTACGAGGAGGAGGATCTCAAGAAGCTCAATACCCCCGAAAAGGCCTACCAGGCGGTAAAGGATGGATACGAAAAGAACTTCCGCATGACCTGGGCCAAACCCTTGGGATTCAGCAATACCTATGCCATGGCGGTACGCCAGGGGGATGCGGAGAAGTTCGGCCTGAAAAAGGCTTCGGATCTTGCCAAGGTGGCCCCGAAATGGCTTCTTGGATCGGATGAGAATTTCGATACCCGTCCCGACGGCTATCCCGGCTGGTCCGCCCACTACGGCATCGAGTTCAAAGAGGCCCTTCCCATGCAGTATTCCATCATGTACAAGGCCATTGAAGGTGGAGAGGTTCAGGCCATCGCGGCGTATACCACGGATTCCCGGATCAAGAAGCTCGACCTGGTAACCCTGGAGGATGACAAACATTTCTTCCCCGACTACAGCGCCTGTTACGTGCTCGACATGGATACCCTGGAAAAGTATCCCGCCCTGTTGGATGTGGTGGAAAAGGTGAGCGGAAGCATCGACGAACCCACCATGGCGGGCATGAACTGGCGTTTCGACGATGGGGAGGAGCCAGAGGATATCGCCCGGGATTTCCTGAAGGAGAAAGGATTGGTTCAATAGGTTCGGATGATCCGAAAAAACTGTAATTATGACGAAAAGTAGCGGAAAAGGCTCTCTTTCAAAAGAGAGCCTTTTCCGTTTTTTCGAGAGTTAGGGTATCATAGTGAGAGTTTTTTTGGGGAACCTTTGCAAGAGATTTTTGTTATAGGGTGATTTTTGGGTAATCGGAGCTTTCTGAAGTCCTTTCGAGAAACGCTCTTTGGGGACTTCCTTGAGGTTCTTTGAAATTCAAAGGATATATGTGAAAGTGAGGGAAAAACTTTATGGGCACATTCAGTACCAGCGTTCTTTACGAAGAGCCGGGGCATCGTTTTCTTCATCTCGGCTGGGAAGAGCGGGAGGAGCAGGGAGTGGTGCAAACCAACCAGTACATCATCATTCACGGTGACGAGGTGGTACTCCTCGATCCGGGGGGGGCCCACGTTTTCCCCCGGGTACTTGCCAACGTGGCGGAGATCGTGAATGTCAACGATATCACGAATATTTTCTACTCCCACCAGGATCCGGACGTTTCTTCGGGAATCGCTCTCTGGCTTTCCATCGCGGATCGGGTGAAGGTTCACATTTCTTCGCTTTGGGTGCGTTTTTTGCCCCATTTCGGCATTTACGACCAGAGCCGTACCAATCCGCTGAAGGATCAGGGAGAGGAGATACGGCTTCGGGACGGTTACGCTCTTAAAACAATACCCTCCCACTTCCTGCACTCCACCGGGTGTCTTTCCCTTTACGATCCGAAATCTAAGATCCTTTTTTCCGGAGATATAGGAGCCGCAGTTTTTCCTGTGGGAAAACGATATCCCGTGGTGGAGAATTTCGATGCCCACCTTCCCTACATGGAGGGATTCCATCGCCGGTACATGACTTCCAACAAGGTTTGTGCGGATTGGGCAAATCGGGTTTCTTCCCTGGAAATACGGGGAATCGCTCCGCAGCATGGAGCTTTTTTCCCTCAGGATCAGGTGCCCCGTTTCCTGAACTGGTTCCGCCAGCTCCGTTGCGGCGTGGATATCCTCGAGGAGTTCGTTTCCCCCTCGAAATCCCTTCGCCGATCCTAGGAGGAGATACTCATGAACAGCGGGGAACGGGAAGCTCTCGAAAGGCTGGCGAGTGCCCATTTCGCCACGGTGGTGCTGAATTCTTTCACGGGAAACTTCGACGAGGTCATCGCCGGCCGGGTATTGCGACTTCAGGAAAAACTTACCACTCTGTCGAAATCCTTCAGCGAGCTGCACGGTAATTTTGCCCGGCATATCGAGGATTTCGAGAAAAGCACCGCCGCGGCACGGGAAAATGCTATACGGATTAACGCCCTCAATGCGGAGCTGGAGGAGGAATTCCGCCGTTCCGGTACCAGCATGGAAGGTATGAGCGAGAACGTAGCCACTACCGTGGGCTCCACCTATGAAACCCTGAATCGCTTTCTGGAAGTAAAGAAAATGTCCGAGGAGATCCAGAAGATCGCCAAACAGACGAATCTGCTGGCCCTGAACGCTTCCATCGAGGCTGCCCGAGCGGGGGAACACGGCCGGGGTTTCTCCGTGGTGGCCCAGGAGGTGCAAAAGCTTTCGGTACAGACCCACGAGGCTTCGGAGCGCATTACAGGGCGGGTTACGGAAATTTCCTCCGCCGTGGGGGAGGCCATGGAAAACATCCGGGAAGTGAGCGAGGTTTTCGGGCTTGTGCAGGAATCCCTTGCCAAATTTCAGGGGCTTCTGGGGAACAGCAAGGAGTTTATGGATAGCATCATCTCCGTGATGGACGGAGGCTCCGGTGGTATGAGCGAGGGCCAGAAGGACCTTACCGATGCGGTGGAAGTGTTGGAGTACGCGAGGCACAACTTCGATTCCATGGTTTCCATCGTCTCCTCCATAGGAAAGGCTCAGAAAACCCTGGAGAAAATCCGGCTCTAAAAGCTTGCTTTTTCGTTTCAGGAGAGTGAGAGAGGAGGAATTTCCATGAACGGTCCTTACGGATACGGAGGGTCCGAGCTTTGGGTAAACCTCTCGAAGGGAACCTTCGAGAGGCGGCCTCTTCGAAAAGATCTCCGGCAATATGTCGGGGGAGCGGGGTATGCCGCCAGGATTCTCTATGATTGCCGGTTTCCCGGAGAAGATCCCCTCGGAGAAGATAATCCGCTTATCTTTGCCACGGGCCCCCTTACGGATCCTCGGGTTCCGGGGGGAGGGAGTTTGGAGATCTGTTTCGTCTCTCCCCTTACGGAATTGTGGGGAGAGAGTCGAATCGGAGGAGAAGCAGGATTTTCCCTCCGGAAAGCGGGGATCGACGTCCTGGTGATTTCGGGAAAGGCCTCGGAACCTACGGCGCTGGTGATCGAGGATCAGGATCTGCGTCTTCTGGCCTGTCCGGAACTTGCGGGAAAACTCTGCTCCAAAAAGGAAGCTCTGCTTCAGGAGAGGCTTGGAGCGGTTCCTTTCGATATCCTCTGTATCGGTCCGGGAGGAGAAAACGGAGTGCTTTACAGCACGGTGATGCATAAGCATCGAGCTGCGGGGCGATGCGGAGCCGGAGCCGTGATGGGCTCCAAAAATCTCCTGGCCCTGGCGGTGAGGGGAACGGGTAGCGTTCCTCTGGCGGACGAAAAAGCCTTTCTCGAAGCCTGTCGGGAGGGGCATCGAGCGGTGGCGGCCTCTCCGGGCACCCAGGAATTTCGCAAGTGGGGCACCATGGGAGGATATCCCTATTCCGACGCCAGCGGGGACTTGCCCACCAAAAACTGGAGAAGCAACTCCTGGGGCAAGGGACAGGAGATCTTCGACGCCTACTATCGCAGCAATTTTCAACACCCTCACGGGTGCTATCGGGGATGTACGGTGCGGTGCGGCCGTATCCTTCAGGTATCTCAGGGGCCTTGGCAAACTCCCTCCCATGAAGGCGGAGAGTACGAATCGGTGGCGGCTTTCACCGCCTTCTGCCTCAACGAAGATGTGGATGCGGCTGTACACGCCTCCTGGCTTTGCAACGAATACGGCATAGATACCATCTCTGCCGGGGCCTCTCTGGCCTTTCTCTTCGATTGTTCCGAAAAGGGGCTTTTCCCCGACGAGAAGCCTTATCTCTGGGGCGATGCGGCAGTTTTCCCGGAAATGCTTCATAACATCGCTTTTCGAAAAGGGCTCGGGGATTTCCTGGCTCAGGGAGTTCGTCGCATGGCGGAGGCCTTGGGAGAGCAGGCCCTCGAGTCCGCGGTGCACGTGAAGGGATTGGAGGGACCCGCTCACGATCCTCGATCGGGAAAATCCTTGGGGCTCAGCTATGCCACGGGAAACCGGGGGATGTGTCATATCCATCCGGTGGAGGCCAAGGCCTGGGATGCGGACAAGCAGGATTTCGGCCTTCTTTCCTACGGACTCCCCTGCCCGGAAGAGGTGGATCCCTGGGCGGAGCATGACAAGGGGGAGCCCCTGAAGCTCCTTCAGGATGCGGGAACCCTTCCGGAGCTTCTCTGTACCTGTAAGTTTTATCAATATGTGGGAGTGACGTTGGATCACTACGCCGCCATGCTCAGAGGGAGTACCGGATGGGAGATTTCCGGAGAGGAGCTTTTGGAGATCGGGGAACGGGTGGTGAACCTCCAACGTCTTTTCAACCTGCGTCAGGGGATGACCTCCGAGGCGGACCGGCTTCCTTCCCGGGTGCTTTCGCTTCCCGAATTCGGGCGCTATAGCCGGGAGAACCGTTGCGTCATCGGCGATTTTTCAGCCATGCTTCGGGAATACTACGCTGCTCGGGGATGGCATGAAGTTTGGGGCATTCCCTTGGAGGAAACCCTGTTTCGATTGGAACTTCAAAGATAAAGGGGGCGGAGGATGTTCTCGTAACGCTGAAGAACATCCTCCGCTTCGTAAGGGGAGTGGCTTTCGTTCGAGTGGTGTGCGCTCTTTTTTGCCGTAGGGAAAGCATACTCCTTTGCCTGAAAAATTTCTTCCGGAAAAGGGCCTAAAGGAAAGTGGGTATTTTTGCGTAGAGCGGTTTCTACCGCAGTTTTCGAAGTGCTCCCAGAACGTCGTCGTAATCGGGTTCATCCGTCTGTTCCGGTACGATTTCCGCATAACGGATGATGTTTTCGGAATCCACGAGAAAGACTCCCCGGGCCAGAAGCCTGAGCTCCTTGATAAGCATTCCCCACTTGGTGCCGAAGGAGGCTTCCCGGTGGTCCGAAAGAACCGAGATGGCCTTGATGTCGCCGGCAGTGCAGAAGCGCCCGATGGCAAAGGGAAGATCCATGCTGACGTTCAGAATCGCCACTTGTTCTCCCAGGGCCGAGGCTTCCTCGTTGAAACGGTGGGCTTGAAGATCGCATACCGGAGTATCCAGGGAGGGAGTAGTGCTGATTACCTTGATCTTGCCGCTGAAATTCTCCAAAGATACGGGTTTGAGAAATTGATCGAGCACGGAAAAATTGGGAGCCCGATCTCCGGGGCGCAGCTCCGGCCCGACGAGGGTAAGGGGATTTCCCTTCATGGTGATGATGCCTTGCCTCTCCATACGATAACACCCGCCTTCGCATAAGAATGGGATAGGCTTTCTATCCCGTTAATTCAAATTATATCCTAAAAGGTTCCAAGGGAAAAGGTTTTTTTCTGAAAATAAAAATGATGTGGTTTTTCTTTGCGCCCTTCCGGTGAAGAAGGCCATGTTGTAGTGTCATGAAAAGGAGGTAATTTTCAGCATGAAGCGGAGAAAAACGCTGTTTTTGTGCGTTTGTGCGGTCCTGGGGGCGGTTTTTTCAGGGTGTTTTCTCCGGGGGGAAAAGGGTTTCGCTTCCCCTCAATCCATCGAGGAGTGCCGGCTTTGTTCTCTTTCGGCGTATCTTCGCGGAGAGCATCTGTTGCAAAAGCTTTCTCTTGAGCAAAAAATCGGGCAGATGCTCTTTCTTTCCTTCTCCGGAGGTCCCGAATCTCCGGAGTTGGAAGAGCTTCTCCGCCGATACGCTCCGGGAGGGCTTATCCTTTACTCCTCCCGGGGAAATACGGACTCTCCCGGGGCGGTGGCGGCATTGATCTCCCAGGCTCAGAAAAAGGCCCGACAATACGGTGAAATTCCTCCTTTTTTCGCCATCGACCAGGAAGGGGGACTTGTGGATCGTTTGCGTGAGGGGATTACGCTCTTTCCGGGAAATATGGCTTTGGGAGCCGCGGGGGATGCCGCTCTCGCTAGGGAGCAGGCCCGGATTGCGGCTACGGAGCTTCGGGCCTTGGGAATTACCTGGAACTTCGCTCCCGTGGTGGACGTGAACAGCAATCCCGCCAATCCGGTGATCAATATCCGTTCCTTCGGAGAGGATCCCGAAGAGGTAAGTGCTCTCGGAACCTCCATGGTGGGTCCCTACAGGGATGCGGGGGTGCTCTGTATCGCCAAGCATTATCCCGGTCACGGAGATACCCGGGTGGATTCCCATGTAGGGCTTCCCCGGGTGGATCGCCCTCTGAAGACTCTTGAGGAGGTGGATCTTCTTCCCTTCCGGGAGATGATTCTCGCGGGGGTCCCCGCCATCATGACCGCCCATGTGCTGGTGCCCGCTCTGGCCCCGGAAAATCCGGAGCTTCCCGCCACCCTTTCCCGGGAGGTGCTCCAGGGATTGAGACAAAGGGGTTTCATGGGACTTATCGTAACGGATTCCATGGGCATGGGAGCCATTCGGCAGGGATGGGGAGCGGGAGAGGCGGCGCTCCTCGCGGTGGAGGCCGGAGCGGACGTGTTGCTTTACGGAGCGGATCCCGGATCGGGCATACCGGTTTTCGACGAGGTCTTTAGATCTCTCCTCGGAGCGGTGCGTACCGGCAGAATTGCGGAGAAGCGCATCGATGAATCGGTGCTTCGCATTCTTACCGCCAAGGCTCAGATCCGTATTCTGGACGATCCCTTGCCCCGGTTTGATTGGCGGGAAATCCTCGAAGGGGAGGAACATATACGCATTCCTCGGGAAATCGCCGAGAAGAGCGTTACTCTGGTGCGAAACGAGGGAAAACTTTTGCCTCTTTCCGAGAATGTTCGAATTCCCTTGATTCTTCCGGAAAAATATGCAAAGGCGGTGCTCCCTTTGCTTCATGCGGTGCCTCAATTCGTTTCCCTTTACGTGGAGTCTCCGGAAGAGACAAATTCCGTATCCCCACCGCTCTCTCACGAGGAGATGCGGGCAATCCGGGAAGCTCCCGTTCTCGCTTTCGCTTCCTGGGGATTGTCGAAATCTCCGGAACTTCGACGGATAATAAAGGACTTTGGGGAAAAGCCCCTGATTTTTCTCGCTCTCCGCTCACCCTATGATCTTCTCGAAGTTCCCGAAGCGGAAAGCTCTCTTTGTACCTACGGGGATACTCCGGTTTCCCTGGAGGTGCTGGGAGAGATTCTTCGGGGGAAAAGACTTCCCCGAGGGGAATTGCCCGTGGAACTTCCCGGCATGTATCCCCGGGGATGGGGATTGAAGAGCTGGTAAGTTTTGTTTCTATAATAAAACAAAAGGACCTTGGAATGTTGCAGCCATTCCGAGGTCCTTTTTCTTGCAGCGGCTTCGCTTTGTTTTTATTTTCTATATTCCTTGTTTTTGTAGATATTTTCGGGTTTTTTCAGTGGAAAAACAAAATGCTTTCTTGACATTTTTTACATAGAAAGTACAATGCGAGGAGTGAATAGTTTTATTGCTAAAACTAATATCTGCCGAGAGAAAAACAAGCTCCCGGCACACGTGTAATGAAGGAGGTTTTTGTAATGTCCCGAATCGGTATCTTTTACGGAAGCACTCTGGGTACCACAAAAAAGGCGGCGGAGGATCTGGCCGCCCTTTTCGGCGAGGATGCGGCGCTTATCGACGTGGCTCAGGCGGAAACGGAGGATTTTGAAAAGTATCCCATGCTTCTTCTCGGTTCTTCCACCTGGGGATACGGGGATCTTCAGGACGATTGGAGCGTTGCTCTGGATAAGCTGGAGGGTGTGGATCTTTCGGACAAGAAAGTTGCCCTTTTCGGATACGGAGATCAGGAGGGGTATGCGGATACCTTTGTGGATGCCCTGGGAATCCTTTACGACAAGGTGCGCGAACGTAAGGGCGTGGTGGTAGGCGCGTGGCCTTCGGAGGATTTTACCTTCAGCTCTTCCAAGGCCTTCCGGGAGGGACGTTTCGTAGGGCTTCCGCTGGACGATAACAACCAGGCGGAGTTGACGGAGGATCGGCTTCAACAGTGGGTGGAACAGCTTAAAAAGGAGCTTGCTCTGTAGCGTGACTCTTTCGTTTTGCGAAAAAGAAGGGTTTTTCCCGAAGGGACCCAAGGGTCCCTTTTTTATTTTCATATTTTTACGTTTTTCCCGACTTCGGCGAAAGTTATTCACAAACCCAATAGCCACAAGGGTTCATGGAAAAGCGAAGGCACTACATTATCCCCTGGAGGGAATGCAGCGCCTTCGCTTCTTTTTCTTTCAGCTTTTTTGAAAAGAACCGCTCTCTACTCCTTTGGCATCCCTTCCCGGAAACGGTGGCAATACCGGGAGAGGGACAAAATCTCCTTCGGGGTAGTGGAATAAGGAATTCCCAGACTCTTAAGCAACTTCTTCGCAGGAGAAGAAAGCTTCCGGGGAAAGCGGTAGAGCTTTTTGCTGCTCTTGTCCCGGATAAGGGTGGATCGGATATCCAGAAGAGCCTCCCGGATCTCCCCGGGGCTCATGGCGGTTTTCTGCTGGAGGAGCACCCGTTTCTCCAGATGACGCTGAGCCGCAAAGGTGAGATACTGCAAAGCCACATGTCCCCGAATCCTCGATTCGGTCCAGTGGAAGATGGGGCGGATACGGAGGTGGTGCTTCTTGATGCGGAAGCTCTCCTCGATACGCCAGAGAGAGCGGTAATGGGAAAGCACCTCCCGAATCTCCTCCTCCGTGGTGAGGGGCAGATCCGTGAGGATGCCGAAAAGCCCGTCCCAGCGGGCTTCCGAAGCGATCTTCTCCTCGTCCAGCTCGTAGGAATGCCCTTTTTCTCCATGTGCCACCTTCAAATATCTGTTGCTCCCCCGCTGGGAAAGGAGCTGCTTTTCCGGAATGGTCTTTTTCCTGTTCAATTTCTTGAGCAGCTTCTCCAGAGACTCCTCCCGATCCCGGGCGTTTTTGGCGGCTCGTTTGGAGCTCCAGGTCACCAGAAGGTTCCTCCCGTCCTCCTGTTCAAAGACCCGGTATTCCAGGGTTTCCTTTGGGTATTGTGTATTCTTCGTTCTCTTCTCTGCAAGAGACGTATAGGCGGAACGGTCCAGAATGGCCTCCTTCTCCGAGGCCTTCATGCTCTTGAGCCGTGCCCCGAGAACGAAGTGGAGTCCCTTCTCCTTCAACGCCTCAAGTCTGGCACAGGAGAACATCCCCCGGTCCGCCGCCACCACCCCGGTGCTTCCGGAATAGCGTTCGCGTCTCCAGGCGGCAACGAACTCCTGGAAGGCGGCTCCCTCCCAGGTCTTTCCCGGAAAGAGCCGGTACCAGAGGGGCAGCCCTTCGGGAGTGGCGGCCAGAGCCAGCACCACCTGGGTCTCCTTGACCTTGTTGTCCTTGCTGAACCCCTTCTGCCGGAGCTCGTCCTCCTCGAAGCTCTCGAAGTACAAAGTGGTGACATCGAAAAGCATGAGGGTGGGCCTCTCCGGGAAAAGCCCCTCCGAGGAGGAGCGCACCAGCTCCTTCAGCCGGTCCTCCTTCTTGGCCAACGCATCCAGCAACCGATAGATCCGGTCCAGAGAGGTTTCGGAGGCGCAATGCTTCTCCAGCCAAGCTGCCATACCCCGTTTGCTCGAAGGAAAGGCCAGAGAAGCCCCGAGACACTGTTTCAGAAGATGGTATTTGTTGGTGTCCCGAGGAGCCCGGGTAAAAAGCTTCTCCAGGCCGAAAAACTCGAAAAGGTACTCCGCCGCCAGAAAAGGCCCCTCTATGACATCCTCCTCGTTCTCCAGAACCGAAGCCCGGAGCAGAAGGGAATCCTCCACGGGAACCTCAATCTCAGCGGCTTCCATCTCTGCCGCCTTCGTTCCGGATTCTCCGAAAAGAGTCTTCTGCTGGGGAATCGCCTCCCGCCTCTCCTCCTCCAGCTTCTCCATGATCTGGGCAGCAAGGGATTTGAGCTCCTCCATCTCCTTCTCGTCCTGTGCCACGCCGATATGCTGAACGATACGCTGGGAAACGGATTTGCCGTTGCGTTTGGATTCCACGATCTGTACAGTCTTTCGGGGACTGTTGGGTGAGGACTTCGTTCGGATATACATACCGGAAAGTATACCGGAAAACTCACAATGTGTCAACTAATAAAAATATTAGGCACTACAATTTTGAGAATCCGGAAGAATGCACAATGAAAAAACGCCAAGCCCTATGGTTACAGGGTTTGGCGTTGATATGCCTTTTGGGGAGAGCCGGGGTTTTGTAACAAAGCGCCGAAGTCGGGAAGGGTTTTTCCCGAAGGGACCCAAGGGTCCCTTTTTTATTTTCATATTTTTACGTTTTTATAAATATTTTCCTCCCCGAAAAGGATTTTTTCCCCTTTCAACATCTTTTTTATCCTTCCCTATTCCCCAAGCTTTGTGATACGATTTGGAACGAGTTTATTCTCATGAATGTGGAGATTTTCTTCCGCATTCGTGTTTTTTGCTTCTCCCCCTTCTTTTGCAGCCCTTTTTCCGATGTGCATGTTTTGTAAATTGAGGGGAGCGGGAACCCGAAAAGATTGGAGGAAAAATGTTTTCTTAAGAAAAATGTTTTCTTAAAAGGTTGGCGCTTCTTGGAGGTTTTTACAAGTGTCGAGTGGAGTTCCATCTTTGCTCGGAGAAAATTTTTGACAACGAAAAGTGCCCGGGCTCTTCGGAATGCCAAGTTTTTGAAAAAGGCCCGTTCCGAAGCATCGTATATGTCGGAAGTGCCTATAGCAGAAGGAGGAAAAGAAATGCGATGGCTGCAATTTTTTCACAACATCAAAATGCGGAGTAAGCTCATTTCCCTTTTTGTTTTAACCGGGCTTTTGCCTTTGCTGCTCCTCTCGTATATTTCCCTCTCCAGATCCAGCCAGGCGGTGCAGAAAGAGGTGGTTGCCAAGGACTCTCTCTTTTTGGAAGTGAAGAGGGGGGACATGAGGACCATGAGGGAGGATGCCGAAGCGGATTGGAAACTGCTTTCACAAAACGCCATTTTACGAAACAGCCTTCTCTTGGTGCAGCAAAAAGGAGAAAATTCGCCGGAGTGGCAGGAGCAGAAAAAAGAAGTCCGTCGCTATTTCAAAGAGGATGTGGAGCCTCTTTTTGCCTATCAGGACTATGTTTTCACCGATGCCAGCGGAAAGGCTCTCTTCGCTCTCAACTCTCCCCAGGTGGAGGGAGCAAGCCTTGCCGAGAGAGATTATTATAAAGAGGTTATGAAGGGCAAGATCGCCTGGTCGGATTTTTTCTATTCCGAATATGTGGAAAAAAGTCTGGTGGTTCTTGCGGGGCCCGTGTTCGATCAGGATGGATCGGATAAGATCCTCGGAATGTTTTTCTTTTTCGTGACCCAGGATCAGTTCCAGAAAGTGGTGCATGCCTATGCCAAGAATCTGGGAAAAACAGGAGATGCCTATTTGATCGATGCCCAAGGGCTTCTCGTGATTAACACTCTTCTCGGGGACTATGCCCAGGGAGCCGCCATGAAGGAAAAAATTACCGGAGATGTCTTCACGCTTCTGGCACCGGAAATTCGCAAGGGAAATACGGATTTTCGCTATACGGGTATTTGGAAGGACTATTCGGGGAATCCCGTTATGGGAAGTGTGGGGGTGGTTCTGGCGGGGAAAAGCCCTCTCGGCCTCGTGGTGGAGGTGAACGAAAGCGAAGCCCTTGAGGGCGTGCGTTCGCTCAGAATGATTCTCCTGATCATTACCGGAATTATCGTTTTTGTGGGTATTCTCCTCACATTGTTGTTGGCTTCGCTTATTGTCAAGCCCCTCAAAACTATTACGGTTCTTGCGGCCCGGGCCAAGGAGGGGGATTTCACCATTACCCGGGAGGAATTCCGATACGAGGGACGGGATGAACTGGGCTCCGTAGCCAATGCCTTGGCGGAGATGATCCAGGGGCAGCGGGATACCGTGCGGGAACTCAAACAAAAGGCCCTGCATCTTTCCGCCATATCCGAAGAGACTGCGGCTTCCACCGAAGAAGTTACCAGTACCGCCGGAGAGGTGGCGGAGAGCAATGCCAAACTTGCCGAAGAGACTCGGGCGGGACGGGCCAATGCGGTGGAATCTTCTCAGGTTATGCTGGAGATGAGCAGCCTCATCCAGATCGCCCAGGCTTTGGCCACCAATGCGGATACCAATTCCAAAGAGATGGCGGATTCCGCCAAGCAGGGATTGGATACGGTTCGGAAAACCGTGGAGCACATGGATAGCATCAAGCTCTCCGTAGAGGAAACCGAATCCCTTCTGCAGCAGCTCGATACCTTCTCTCAGCGCATCGGCGTGGTGGGAGATACCATTACGAGCATTGCGGATCAAACGAACCTGCTTGCCCTGAACGCCGCCATCGAGGCGGCTCGGGCGGGAGATGCCGGTAAGGGCTTTGCGGTGGTGGCGGAAGAGGTGCGCAAACTGGCGGAGCAGTCTCAGCAGGGGGCCCGGGAAGTGGCGGACCTGGTCTCCAAGATTCTTGCAGGTACGGGATCCGCGGTGGCTTCCATGCAAAAGAGCCGGAAGAGCGTGGAAGAAGGGGTTTCCATCGCCCATGTGGCGGGGAATGCTCTGGAGGGAATTCAAAAGGCCATTGCCAGCTCCATAGGGGATATTCAGAAGATTATCACCACCACCGATGAAGAAGTGGCGAAATCCGAAAAGGTTATCGCCCTCATCGATACCTCTTCCAGCGTCATGGAAAATACGGATGATCACGTGCAGGGTCTTGCGGCGGCCATGGAAGAGGTGGCAGCGGCTATGGAGAACGTGGCCACCGGGGCTCAGGAGGTGAGCGGAACCTCCGAGGCTCTGCGGAGCATGACCGAGCGGTTCAAGGTGGAAGATGAGGACGAGGGGAGAGGAAAAACGTTCTCCCTCAAGGGATAGGCTCCTTTTAAAAGAGTCTTCGTTTCCGGAATTGCGGCATCTTCGGTTGTTCACCAAGCAAGGCCTCCCGAAATTTCTGGGGCCTTGCTTGGTTTTCCTTTTTTCTAAAGAAGGGAGTCTCCGGTTATTTTGGAAAGCACCACGGAAGTGGTGGTGGTACCGTACTGAAAGAGGCGGTCCAAAATTTCTTCCAGATGCTCGTTGTTTCGGGCCGCCACCTCCAAAAGGAAATCGTGGGCCCCTGCGATGATCCAGAAATTTTCGACTTCCTTCATGGCCTTGATCTTGCGGGGTATGCCGATCTCGTTGGATTTCCTCTTGATCCACACGAAGGCATGTATGGGGAAACCCATTTTTTCCAAATCCACCCGGGCTCCATATCCTTGGATAACTCCCGCCTCCTCCATGCGATGTACTCGTTCTACCAGTGAGGAGGGAGAAAGGTTTACCTGTTCCGCCAGCTTTCGAAAGGATATGCGTCCCTGGGATCGAAGGATTTCCAGTATTTTCAAGGAAATCTCGTCTACCGTTTTCCCCTTGGGTCTGGACATACGGGAATTTCCTCCTTTGCGGGTTTTTTTCGGAGTTTCCACTTTGAAAGTGTAAACTATAATTATAGCACTAAAAACCTTTTCAATAACCCTATGTCTAAAGGGAAAAACGGGGCTAAAACAAGGCTTTTATGCGTTTAAAAACAGGCGCTCTCTTCTACAATAAGAATGAAGAAAGTCCCCTTAAAGGCGGGAGTTTCAATCTTTGCAGGAGGTGGCGTGCAATGCGATCCCTATTTTCTTTCAGAAAGAGCCGGTATGCGGCTCTAACCTTCATGGTGTGTGCGGTTCTGTGGCTTTCGGCCTCTCTGGCCCTGGCTCTTCCCGGAGATAGTTGGAAATCTGGGGAGGAATACGGCAGAACCCATGCTTCGGCGGTACGGGAAAGCCTTCAGGATATGCGCAATGCGGGAGAGGCCCGGGGTGTGGATTACGAAGGTGTTCTGGAAAGAGCGAAACAGCAGGAAGCTCTTTACCGGGAAATCCTTCCCGAAAAGGTGGCGTGGATGCAGGGAGTTGCCCAGGGAGCGGGAGTTTCCTACGAGGATCTTCTCGTGCTCAACACCGCTCATCGCCAGGTGACGGGCTTTGTGGGAGAGTGCACCACCTTTATCGCCCAGGGAACGGCCCTCGAGGCCGGTAAGGGGGCTCTCATCGCGAAAAATCGCGATCTGGGAGCGCATACCATCAGCGAAGTGGCCCTGGAAGAGGCTCGGGAATATGAGGATTCCGCAGTCTATCGGGCGGCCTATATCGACATTCCCCAGGTGAAGAAGACCTATCGGTTTGTGGGATCCCGCTCCGCAGGACGTTGGGGTTACGGTATGGGAATCAACGAAAATCAGGTTATCGTGGCGGATAACGATGCTCCCACCCGGGATGCCCTTTCCTTTACCCAAGGGCTTCATGACAACGACTATGTGCGGCTCGTGCTCGAACGGGCGGGTACCGCTCGGGAGGGCGTGGAAATTCTCACGAAGCTTACCGAAAAGTACGGTCAGGCCTGGAACTCCATCATGTTCGAAATCGGAGATCCCCAGGAACTGTGGGTGGTGGAGATCGCGGGGTACCGCTGGGTGGCCAAGAAGTACGAAAACACGTTCTCTGCCCGGTCGAACCAGTTCCAGATTACCGACGATTACGATCTCGCGGCGGAAGACCTCATTCCCTTTGCGGTTTCCAAGGGATGGATCCCCGCAGGCACCCAACGGATCAACTTCCGGGCGGTCTACGGAGGAACCACGCTCTATCCCGATGATAACGAGAACCTGGAAAGCCGTCCCGCCACGGAAATACTCTACAATACGGAGATGCGCTATAACCGGGCCATGGAGCTTCTGAAGGGCATCGACGGTTCCGTTTCCGCTCAAACCATACTTCCCTTGGTACGGGATCACTACGATACTTACACCCTCCCCAGCGGAGCGGTGCTGGAACTGAACCAGATCCCCTTCTACAGCAGTAAATACGCGGATTTGAACGAGTGGATTACGGAGTTCCCCGAGAAGGATACCGTGGAAATCAGCATTTTTCCTCGGGCCATCTGCCACCACGCCTTCGAAGGGGTTACCGCTTCCTCCGCCATTCTTCTGGCCCGGCCGGACGTGCCGAACGAGCTGGGAGCCATGCTTCACTGCTTTATGCAGCCCTGCAACAGCCTCTTCGTTCCCTTCTACGTGGGAACTTCCTCGGTGGATCCTCGTTTCTCCTCTCCCGAGGCGGGGAGTCTTTTCATGACGATTTCCAAGGTGGCCTTCGGGGCCTACGAGATGTTCCACGAGGTTATCCGGAGCATCTTCGATCCTTGTGAAGAAGTCCTTTTCGGGGACATGGCTTCCCTGGAAAAAGGATATGCGGAGCTTAAGGGGCAGGGTAAGGCCGAAGAAGCCCAGAAACTTCTGGATGCCTTCGGAGCGGAGAAGACCGAACAGGCCTATATGCTGGCGAAAAAGGCCATAGGTGCCATGTTCGAAACGGCGGCAAAATCCTCCGCCTGGAATAGGGATTAGAATTCCCGGTTTTCAGGAATGGAAAAGAAGCAGAAAAGCCAAGGCGATACGCCTTGGCTTTTCTGCTTCTTCGGGGTATGGCTAGCTAGGGCTTCCTGAATAAGAAAAAGCCCTTGGAATCACTGGATTTACGTGCCCATATTTGCCATAATAGTGCACGAAAAAAGGGCTTTAAGGGCTCAAAAGCTTGCATATGTGGAGGAGATGCCTGTGTATAAGAAATCGGACCCCCAGAAAAAACTTCCTTTCGACCTTTTCCTTTGCGGAAAACTCGATCCGACGAACCGATGGATCCGATTGGCGCACCTCATCCCCTGGAATGAACTTGAGGAAGTCTCGGAGTACACGAAGAACTTCCGAAAAAGCGGCAAGGTGGCCAAAAACTTCCGTATCGCCTTCGGTGCCCTTCTCATCCAGGCAAAGCTCAAACTCACCGATGAAGAAACCTGCCAGCAGGTATCGGAAAACCCCTATCTCCAATACTTTCTCGGGCTTGAAGCGTACCAATCCCACGCCCCCTTCAGCCCTTCCCTGATGGTGCACTTCCGCAAACGTCTCCCCGGAGAAACCATGAATCGTCTCAACCTGAAAATCCTGGAACTCCAAAAGAAGAACGAGGATTCCCACAACCCCGAATCTCCAGAGGGGAATCCTCCGGAAGAGGAGGCTCCCCCAAAAGACTCCGGTAACGAGGCGGCATCATCGGGAACGCTTGTGCTGGATGCCACCTGTACCCCCGCGGACATCGCCTATCCCACGGATCTTCGACTCCTCAACCATGCTCGGGAATGTCTTGAAAACCTCATAGACCGCATCTGTGAGCGCAGCGAGGGACTTCTTTCCAAACCTCGGATGCATCGTAAAAAAGCGAGGCGGGAATACCTCAAAGCCGCCAAAAAGAGAAGAATTCGAGGGCCTCTCCTTCGTAAGGCTCTCCGCAAGCAGCTCGGTTACCTTCGAAGAAACCTCAGATTCATAGCGGACATGCTCGAACAATTCCCGGAAAGAAAGCTCCTTTCGGAAAAGGAAGAATCCCGCCGCTGCATTCTGGAAACCCTCTATCGGCAGCAATTGGAAATGTACCGGAACCGCAACCACCGGACGGAGCACCGCATCGTAAGCATCGCTCAGCCCCACGTACGTCCCATAGTCCGGGGGAAAGCCCGGACCAACACGGAATTCGGAGCAAAACTGGCCCTCAGTATCGACAACGGCTACTCCCTGGTGGAGCTGCTCAGCTGGGAAAACTTCAACGAAGGCCTTACCCTCGTACAGGCTGCGGAAAACTATCGGAACCGCCATGGACACTACCCGGAAGTAATCTGTGCGGATGCCATCTACCGGAACCGAGCGAACCTCGCCTACTGTCGAGAACGAGGAATTCGGCTCAGCGGTCCTCCTCTGGGGAGACCTCCCGTAGATCCCGAAGAAAACAGGGAACGCAAACGTATAACCCGGCAGGATGCGGCCACGAGAAACAGCGTGGAGGGCAAATTCGGAGAAGCCAAAAGAGCCTACAACCTGGGGTGTATCCGGGGAAAACGAAAAGACACAAGTGAAACGCTCATCGTTCTTCAGTTCATAACGATGAATCTCTGGAGCATGCTCCGAGATTTTTTGCGCCCGCATTTAATTTTTAACCAACCAATTTTGAGGCGTTTTTTCTTGATTTTTCAAGGGTCACTTATCTACGACGTAGCTTTTGCGGCATAATTTGAAGGGGTTTCCTGGAAAGTCTCTTGTTCAGGAAACCCTAGCTAATGGTTCGTGCGGAAGCGTTTCCGGAATAAATTTTTTTTCAGGAAACCCCATAACAATTTCCCGTCCCGAATGCAGAGAGCGGAAAGGGCCCCTAGAATACCCGTGGTTGCCATGCCGGCGGGGCACCCTTGTTGTCCGCAAAAGGGGCAGACGGAAAAAAGAGCATAGAGATTCGTAAATCCGAACCACCAGCCGAGAAGTTCGAGTAGATGCCCGAAGAACGGTATTTTCGACTTTTTATGCCCCTTTCCTTTGTGGTTACATTTTCTCGGGTTTCCCCCAGGTTCTTCAAAAAGGTGTTGCGCTTTTGCAATGCATTGCAGGGAAGGTTCCGGTTCCCTTGTGTCGTTTCTCCCCGTAAAGTTCCGGAAGGCCGTTCCCGCATCGTCCTTTTCGAGAGTTCGATTTTCCCCGTAAAGATGTGTTTCCTGCATAATCTTGCCTCCGTTATTTCCCGGAATGTTGCCTACCATACTTTCTAAGGTGAATTTGTAAATGATGTGTTTCAAAATATATTGCGGAAGTTTCCGTTTACGTGTTTCCTCCGTTTCCTATTCCGGGCCGTTGTCTCGGATTTCCGTGAACCCCGCGCTTGTAAGGAAAATGACCCAATAGATGGATTCCCGCAAAATATAACACGAATCATGTGAATGGGGAATTGAAATAGTTCGTCTGGCTAAAATAAATCGCTTGACTAAAATCGATCGAAAGAGTAAATTTGGTCGAGCGATCAAAAAAGAAGGGGGCATTGGATTGGTCGGTTATGCCAATAGCGAGAAAACCCGTAAGGCTCTTATCGATGCGGCGGGAGAGCTTGTTGCGGAAAAAGGCTTCGATAACGTCACTACCCGGGCCATCGCGGAAAAAGCGGGGGAAAACATCGGAAGCCTGCACTATCATTTCGGGAGCAAGAAAAAGCTTTTCCGGGTAGTCCTTGAAGAGGTTACCAAAACGTTTCGCAACAGTTCTCTTCGGGCCATGCTGGAGGAGGATCCTTCGCTTTTGGAAACCCCGTTGGGGCAAGCCAAGGCTCTGCGCATTATCGTGCATTCCAAGATGGTGTCTCTTTTTCAGAGTGAAGATCCTCAATGGTATTGCCGGGTTATTTTCCAGGTTTTTCGCGACCGGGGTCCCATGAGGGACTGGCTTTTCAAGGAGGTCCTCCGTCCCTGGCTGGATGTCGTGGAAGAAGTCTTTCGGTGCATATCTCCGGGTTTGAACACGGAAGAGATTTTTTTTCATTCCTTTCTTCTCGTTACGCCTCTCGTCTTTCATGCGAATCATATGGATGCCGTTCTCGCGTATACGGGAAAAAAGGAATTTTCTCAGGAATATTTCCGGATGCTGGAGAACATCTTGGTTCGGCAGGCTCAATGTTATTTCGGCCTGCCCCGGGACGTACAGATACATGAGGAGAATAAAATGGAAGGAGTGAATAGCCATGACTGAAGGAATGAGAAAAAGAAAAGCCCTGCAGTGGTCTCTCGTTCTTCTTGGGGCCTTCGGATTTCTTGCGGCGGGGGCCTTTTTCTTTATTCAGAGAGAAAGCACAGCCTCGGAAAAGGAAGCTACCGCGAAGACGCAGGCCCTCTTTGCGGAGCCCCGGCCGGTGCTTCTGGAAACCGTGTCTTCCGTATCCATCGCGAAGGTTCGTGCCTATCCCGGTACCGTCAAGGCTTCCCGGGAAGCCCTTCTTTCCTTTCGGGTTTCCGGCCCTCTCATGGAGGTGCGGGTACAGCCGGGGGATTATGTAAAGAAGGGGCAGATTCTCATGGAGATTGACCATCGGGATTTTACCGACCGCATTCACGTATTGGAAGCCCAGCTCGAGGGAGCCCGGGCGACCCTGGAAAATGCCCGGAGGGATCTTGGACGATCCGAGCCCTTGTTGCAGGACAAGGTTATTTCTCAGGCTGCCCACGATGCCACTCGGAGTGCTTACGAGACTGCGGCGGCGGCGGTAAAAAATCTGAAGGCCCAGCTCGACATAGCCCGGCATCAACTTGAGGATTCCCGTCTTCGGGCTCCCTTCGACGGTATCGTTTCCACCCGGGAAGTGGAGAATCACGAAATGGTTTCTGCGGGAAGTACGGTTTTGGGAATCCTGGATATCTCCTCCCTGGAGATGGAAGCGAACGTTCCCGAAAGCGATATCGCCTATCAATCGCTGCAGCAGGGCATGGAGGGAGTTGTGGAATTCGCGTCCCTTCCGGAACAGCGTTTTGCCGCTCATCTTAAAGAATGGAGTTCTTCTCCGGATCCTTCTACCCGGACCTATAAGGTTACCTTTCTCTTTCCCGCTCCTGAAGGAAAGGTTCGAGTTCTGCCGGGTATGACCGGAGAACTCTTCTGGGAAGAGCCCGGAGATTTTTCCGGAGATATGTCCATCCCTCTTTCGGCGGTGGTGGCGGGAGCGGACGGACGATCCGGAGTTTGGGTCTACAATGCCGAAACCGCGTCTCCGGTCTTGCGAAATATCGAAATCCGAGGGCTTTTGGGAAACGATCGGGTAAGCGTGATCCGGGGTCTCCGGCGGGGAGAACAGATCGTTTCGGCGGGAGCCGCCTTCGTGACGGAGGATATGAAGCTGCGTCCCCTTGGGAATCCCCAGTAAAAATTTCCGGGTCGAAAAGGTTTTCCGAAAACCGCCGGTACTGATGAAATGAGGTTTTTCGCTTGATAAATCCCGCATCCCTGGCATTACAAAAGCGCACCGTATTTTTCGTTGCCACCCTTTTGCTGATTGGCTTGGGAATGTTTTCCTATCAACATTTAGGGCGATTGGAAGATCCTTCCTTTACCATTAAGACGGCTCTTGTGGTTACTCCCTACCCGGGTGCGAGTCCCTCCGAGGTGGAGGAGGAGGTGACGGATCGCATAGAAGAGGCGATTCAGTCCATGGGACAGGTGAAGGAGATCCATTCCATCTCCGAGGAGAGTTCTTCTCTGGTCTATGTGGATATCAAAGATGAATATAACTCTTCGGAACTCCCTCAGATCTGGGATGAACTTCGGCGAAAGATCCGGGATGTTCAGGGAACCCTTCCTCCCGGAGCGGGGCCTTCCTCGGTGAACGATGATTTCGGCGACGTCTACGGCCTTTTCTTCGCCCTTACCGGAGAGGGATATTCCTACGCCCAGCTCAAGGATTACGCAGAAGAAATTAAAAAAGAGCTTCTTCTTTGTCCCGACGTGGCGAAGATCGATTTTTGGGGACTTCAGCAGGAGGTTCTTTACGTGGAGTTTCAGCGGGCTCGGCTTGCGGAGCTGAAGCTTTCTCCCGAAGCCGTGGCCCGAATGCTCACCTCTCAGAATCAGGTGCAGCAAAGCGGCAAAGTGGAGGTGGGAGAAAGATATCTTCGTATTACTCCCACGGGAGACTTTACCAGCGAGGCCTTCATAGAGAATCTGTATATCGGGGGATCCGAGGGACTTGTGCGCCTTGGAGATGTGGCTACCGTAACTCGTGGATATGGAGAACCTCCCCGGAACACTATGTATTTCGACGGCAAAAGGGCTATCGGCATGGGTATTTCCACCATAGCCGGAGGAAATGTCGTTTCCATGGGAGAGGCGGTACGGAAACGTCTTGCGGAACTGGAAAGCCAGCGCCCTCTGGGAATGGAACTTGTTCCCGTGTACTATCAGAGCAGCATGGTGATGAAGTCGGTCAATGCTTTCGTGGTCAACCTCGTGGAAGCGGTGGTCATCGTGGTGGGGCTTCTCATGCTCTTCATGGGATGGCAGAGCGGGCTTCTCATCGGTTTTATTCTGGTGCTCACCATTCTGGCCACCTTCATCGGTATGCTGCTTCTGGATATCGATCTGCAGAAGGTCTCTCTGGGAGCCCTTATTCTCGCTCTCGGTATGCTCGTGGATAATGCCATAGTGGTGGCGGACGGCATCCTTGTGCGGGTAGAGAGGGGGGAGAGTCGGGAAGAAGCGGCCCGGCAGGTGGTGAGGGATACCCAAATGCCCCTTCTGGGTGCTACGGCGGTGGCGATCCTCGCCTTCGGGGCCATCGGTTTTTCCAAGGGAAACGTGGGAGAGTTCTGTTATTCCCTCTTTCAGGTCATGGGCATTTCTCTTTCTCTGAGTTGGGTTCTCGCGGTTACCGTAACGCCTCTCCTCTGCGTAAAGTATCTGAGGATCCCGGATCTCGGCGAGGAGGCGGACCCCTACGACAAGCCCATGTACCGGATGTACCGCAAAATGGTGCACTCATGTCTGCGATACCGCTACCTTTCCCTCGGTACGGTGGGAATACTTCTGGTATTGGCGGTGGTGGGGTTCGGGCACATTCCCCAGGCTTTTTTCCCCGGGGGTACGCAGCCCTATTTCTATGTGAACTACTGGCGTCCCCAGGGAACGCACATCAAACATACCGCAAAGGATATTCGGGAGATTCAGGCCTTGGTTCGGGAAATTCCGGGAGTGAAAAACGTAACTTCCTTCGTGGGGGAAGGGGCCTTGCGGTTTATTCTTACCTATAATTACGAAACTCCGAATTCCAGTTACGGCCAGCTTCTGGTGGAAGTGGAGGATTACCGGGAGATCGAGAATATGCTCTATACCGTGGAGGGATACCTGCGGAACTCCTTTCCCGATGCGGAGGCTCATTGTACCCGATTCAAAAGCGGTCCCTCCAACGAATACACCGTGGAGGCCCGATTCCGGGGTCCCCGGGTGGAGGTGTTGCAGGATCTTGCGGCCCGGGCGGAAGAAATTATGCGGAATACTCCCAATGCCCGGGACGTACGTACCGATTGGCGGCATCCCGTGATGGTGGTGCGTCCGGAATTCGCCGAGGGGCGGGCCCGGCGCGGAGGCAGCACTCGGAACGAGCTGACGGATTCCCTGGAGTGGACTTTCAACGGCAAGAGGTTGGGGCTTTTTCGGGAGGGGAACGAGCTTATTCCCATTCTTGCCCGGCCGGTGGAAAAGGAGCGTCTTTCCGCGGAAAATATCGAAAACGTCCAGGTCTGGAACGCCTTCAACCAAACCTATCTGCCCTTTCAGCAGGTGGTCACCCGGGTGGGTTCCGTTTGGGAGAATCCTTTGATCCAGAGGCGGAATCGGCAGAAAACCATTACGGTGCAGTGCAACCCGGTAACGGGGTTGGCGGAGCCTCTGCGTCGGAGCATGGCGGAGAAGATCGAGGCTCTGGAGCTTCCGCCGGGATATACCATGGAGTGGGCCGGGGAATATGCGGATTCGCAGGAGGCCCAGGATCCCCTGAAGCTTTCCTTTCCTCTCTGTCTTGGGGGGATGTTCTTTCTTCTGGTCTGTCTCTTCAATTCCGTCCGTCGCCCCGTGATTATCTTTCTTACGGTTCCCCTCGCCATCATCGGGGTTTCCGCAGGGCTGCTCCTCACGCAGAAGCCCTTCGGCTTCATGGCGATTCTCGGTTTTCTGGGATTATCCGGAATGCTCATCAAGAACGCCATCGTGCTTATCGACCAGATAGAGCTGGATATCCGGGAGGGAAAAGCTCCCTATCAGGCCATTCTCGACGCCGCGGTCAGCCGGCTGCGTCCCGTGCTGATGGCCGCGGGAACCACCATTCTCGGTATGGCTCCTCTCGTTACGGATCCCCTCTATGCCTCCATGGCGGTTACCATTATGGGAGGACTTTTCGGGGCCACCTTCCTTACCCTTATGGTGGTGCCCCTGCTCTACACGCTGCTTTTTCGCATCGTTCCCGAGGAGAAATACCTGTAGTTTCCGAAGGAGGAACGCTGAGCATCTCCGGGAGGAGGCCGGTCTATTCCGGAGCTTTCTCCCGGGGATACCATTCCGAAAAGTTGCCCTGTTCGTCTACTTTCAGAGGTCGGGGTTCCTGAAGGATTTCCATGTTTTCGGATGCCGTCACCATGCTGCGGAGAGAAGCGGAGAATTGCAGGTATTCCAGGGATCGGGTATCCCGAAGGCGAACTGTCCGGGCCTCCGGGGAGGTGAGAAAAAGAGCCCCCTGGAGGACCTGCCGATGGTTGCGGAGAATCAGCGGAAGCTTTTCCGTTACCTTGGCGGTAAGGGCGTTGGCGTAGGTGGTGGCGAGGTTCGCCTTTCGCAGCAGATCTTCGGTGGTAAAGTCCGCCATGCCGATTCCCGAGGCGTTGCCTTCGGAGCCCTCCGAAAGATCCAGCACCCCCAGATAGTTCGTTTCGAAGGAGCGTCCTTCCTTGGGAGAGCCGTCGCATTTCCGGCCGATCACGTTGGGATCCATTCCCGCTCCGGAGATGTCCTTTCCCATGCGGTCGAGAAGCAGCATCTCCGCCTTGGGAAGCAGTATCCTTCCCATAAGTTGTCGGGCCTCTTGTAGAAGTTTCGGCTCCTCTTCAGGAATCTCTTCCGGGCGAAGCCCCACGACGGAGGCGGTTTCCTCGTAGGCGTTCTCGATAATCCCCAATCCTCCCAGGAGAGGGCACTTTTGCAGAAGGATCTCCCGGAAGGCCAGAAGTTCCTCCCCCATGGAATCGAGTCCCACGCTGTGACAGGAGGCGGCCCCTTTGAGCTTGCCCAGGCCGATGACCATCATCTTGGTGAGTCCGCTTTCGCAGGGCCCCGAGATGTCCGTATGGGGCTTGATGCGGTTCAGCAGCAAGACCCTATCCGCCTTCCAGGCCTGGGCATCCCAGTAGACCCGAAGCCCCTTCGAAGTGCTTCCCACCTCCACGGTTTCCATGGATGAGAGGATCGGGGCCCCCACGCTCTCCTCGGTAATTCCCAGATGCCGCAATACTTGAAGCTGCCCCTCCGCGGTGCTTCCTCCGTGGCTTCCCATGCCGGGAACCAGAAAGGGTTCCGCTCCGGCGGAGCGGAGTCGGGCTGCCACGGTGCGATGAATTTCCGGAATGTTCGCGATTCCCCGGCTCCCTGCGGTAACGGCGATGCGGGTTCCGGGAGCGAAGTCTTCCCGAGGAAGAAGGCATTCCAGGGCCTCCGAGATTGCCCGGGAGAGGTTCTCCAGCCGGGGCCGGGGAAACCGCTGACGGGCAAGTCCCATAAGAGGAAGTTTTTGATCCTGAAGAAAGCGTGTTAAATCTGCCATGGGAGGTTCTCCTTTTTTTCTTTCGAAAAATCGAATAGAGCGGTTTTCGTTGCCATATGGCGTTGGATGAACTACAGAGCCGGAGTTTATATGTTCCCGACAGCGACATAGTGGTCGGCGAGTGCAGCTTTGCGTCGTCCATGGCGCGGATCTAGCGACGGGCCGGAGCAGCAAAGCAAAGGCGCGGTTCGACCACTGGAGGAGCAGAGGGAACATATAAACGGAGGCTCCTATTAAACATTTCGTGACACATTATTTGTAAAACCCATCGAAAAAGGGCGTTCCCGAAGAGAAGGAGCGCCCTTTTTCGATGGCCGAATCTATGCGGGGAAGAGTTCTTTCGGGAATTCCAGAGAAAAACGCTCTCCGTAGACTTCGAGTTCCCTCCAGGTAACTTCGTCTAGGGGTACTCCCGAGGCGAGAGCCTTCTCTCGGTGTTCCCGCTCCTTTTCGCCGTGAATGTAAATGCGTTCCTGTCCCTCCACGGTGGGGGTGTGGCGGATTTCTTCGAGAATGTTTTCCACGTTTGCCGCGATCTGTTCGGGATTTCCGAAGAGCCGCAGATCCAGGGCGGCGAAGAAGTGTGCTATGGCGCCTCCCCTTTCGGGAGTGAAGGTATGACGGCTCCAGGTGCCTCCGGAGAGGGCGGCGCAGAAGAGTTCCACCAGAAGTCCCAGGCCGTACCCCTTGTGGCCTCCCAGCAGCTCTCCCCGGCCTCCCAGCATGAGCTGACCTCCCAGGGGAAGGGAGCTTTTGAAGAGGCTGCTCATCCCCGGGGCATCCCCCGTGTCCTCTCCCTGATCGTCCACCGCCCATCCGTAGGGCATGGTAAGGCCCCGCCGGGCGTAGACTTCGATTTTGCCGTGAGGCACGGTTGTGGTGGCCATATCGAGAAGAAAATGCTTTCCCTCCGCGGCGGGAAGGGCCACCGCCATGGGGTTGGTTCCGAGAAGGCGTTCCTTGCCGTGGGTGACGATGGCGAACTTTTCGGTGTTCGTCATGGCAATGCCCAGGCATCCCTCGGAAACCGCCATTTCCGCCCAGAGTCCCGCCATGCCGTAATGATTGGAGTTGCGCACCGAACAGAACCCGGAACCCCCCTCCTTGGCCCGGGCGATGCAGGCTTTCATGGCGTGCTCCGCGATGTGCATGCCGATGCCGTTATGTCCGTCCAGCACCAGGGAGGTGGGAGTTTCGTGTATCTTCGTAAGGGGTGCCTCGGGTTGGAAGAGCCCATCCCTCACGTAGCTCTCGTAATCTCCCAGGCGCTGCAGTCCGTGAGAGGGCACGCCCCGGGCGTCCGCCTCCACCAGGGCCCAGGCGGTGATTGCCGCCTTTTCCCGGGGATATCCCACCCGTTCCAGGATTTTCGCGGCGAAATGCTGCAGAGCTTCGTAATCCGAATAATGCATGAAGGGAATATCCTAGCCGCAGAAGTAGAGGGCGAAGGGGGCCAGAAGAAAGACCGAGAGCACCGCCCGGATGATGTAGATTACCGTGAGTTTTCCCGCTCCCAGAGGAATGGTGGAGTTGAGAATCAGTACCCCCACCTCGGTCATGTAGATGAGCCCCGTGGCGGAGATTCCCGCGCACATGAACTTGGCGGCCTCCGCCGCCCGGTCCGCTCCGATCACCGCCGCCAGGAACTGGTCCGCATAGCTCAGTACGAAGGCGGGAGCCACTTCCACCGCTTCGGGGATATGTACCAGGGAAAGCATCCAGGCGAAGGGGGTGGCGATCCATTGGAAGATGGGGGTGCTGTTGGCGATGATGAGCACCAGGGTGCCCCAGGAAATTACCAGGGGCATGGTGCTCACGATAAGGGAAACGAAGGTGCGCACGCAGGTGACGACCACCGTATGGGCTCCCTGATCCTTGGCCTTTTCCACCGCCGAGTGCAGGGCCCATTCCTTGAGGGTAAAGCCCTCGGGAAGATCTTCGCTGATCCGCTGCTGTTTCTTGCCGGAATAGTCGTCCTTCATTCCTCGGAGGGGCCAGATGCGGGGCATGAGAAGGGCGAGGACGAAGGTAACGATGTAGATAGAGACGAGAAGCTGGAAGTACATGTGGGGAAGCCCCACGAAATCCGCCATGAGATAGATGTAGGCGATGCTGATCACCGAGAAGCAGGTGGCGATGATGGAGGCCTCTCTATCGCTGTAGTAACCGTCCCGGTGCATCTTGGTGGTGATCACCACTCCCACGGAGCTGCTGCCTACCCAGGAGGCCACGCAGTCCACCGCGGCCCTGCCGGGAAGGGTGAAGAGAGGGCGGAGTATGGGGCGTGCCATGGTGCCGATGTACTCCATAAGCCCGAAATCCGTAAGAAAGGGGACGATGAAGGCCAGCACCGAGAAGACTACGAGAAGCGCCGGAGCCAGCAGAAAACCCGGAGTTCCCCCGTTGTCCATGTTCCAGATGATTTCGGGGCCGATCTTGAAGTAGATGAGAGGATAGAAGGCGGCTCCCAGAAGGCGGGAGAAGACCCAGAAGGGGGTTACGATAAACAGTTCCGAGAGAAACTCGTTTTCCCGGACGAATTTGGGCTTTGCCAGCACCGCGTAGAGGGTGAAGAGGGCTCCCGCACAGACGAGAATCATCGCCAGGGCGGGAAGCTGAGGTTTCAGGGCTCCCTTGCCGAGATCGATGGCCATTCCCAACAGGGTGTTCATGGATGTTCCCTGGGGAATGGGCATGAGAAAGGCGATAGCTCCGATGAGGGAGGGAATGAGAAATTTAAGGATTTCCCCCGTGCCTAGGGAGCGCTTGGAGGGCTTTTGTTGGGACATGTCGTTCATGACCGATAAAAACTCCTTTCAAAAATAAAAGTTAAAAAATTCTCCTTCGTGCCTGGAGTGCTTTCCGTCGCTATGTGGCATCGTGAGAACTGTAGAGCCGGAGTTTAAATATTTCCGGCAGCGATCTGCTGGTCGACGAGTGCGGCAAATCAGGGAAGCGGTTCGGCCACTAAATGTGCCCTCGTTTTTTATACCCCTCTATAGCCCGGGCCAGCCGGAGACATCCCTCTTCGGCCTTCTCGGGAGAGACCTTGGCGAAGGAGAGCCGCAGGGTGTCCCGATAGTTTTCCGGGGCGGTGAAAAAGATTTCTCCCGGAATGACGCCGATCTTCTCCTCGGTAACCGCGAACTTGGCGAACTCCATGGAGTCTTGCAGCCAGGGAGCCCTACCCCAGAGAAAGAAGCCTCCTTGAGGAAGATCGTAGAGGAAGTCCTCCCGAGGGATATGGCGTTTCAGAGCCTCCACCATGCCGTTTCGTTTCTCTCCGTAGGCTCTGCGCAGATTGATCAGGTGTTCCTGAAAGTCGTAATCCGAAAGAAAGCGGAAAACTCCCTCGTGGAGAATGGTGGGGAGATTGAGGTCGTTGGTTACCCGGATCTGGTGGAATTTTTTGTAAAGTTCCGGAGAGGCGATCATCCAGCCGCAACGGATTGCCGGAGCGATAAGCTTGGAAAAGCTTCCAAGATAGATTACCCGGCCGTCGTTTTCCGGAAGAGCCAGATAGGTTCCCGGAGGGGGGCCGTCGTAGTGGAGATGGCGGTAGGGATCGTCTTCGAGGATGAGAAAATCGTACTTTTTGGCGAGTTCCAGAATTTCCCTGCGCCGTTTCGGCGAGGTTACCGTTCCCGAGGGGTTCTGGTAGTTGGGGATGGTGTAGAGCAGTTTGATATGGTGCTCTCGAGCCAGAATTTCCAGTTTTTCCGGCAGAGGACCCTGGCTATCCATATCCAATCCGTGGAAAATTGCCCCCTCCTTGGAAAGGGTGAGAAGGGCCTCCGCATAGGACGGAGCTTCCACCGCCACCGCATCTCCAGGATCGATAAGCCCTTCCGAGGTGATGTTGATCCCCTCCTGAGATCCCGTGGTAAGCATGAGTTGCTTCCAGTCCAGGCACGAGGGAAGAAGCCCATCCTTCCGCATCCACGAGGCGATCCAGCGGCGCAGCCCCTCGTGGCCGTCCGAATCGTGGTAGTAGGTGAGCATTTCCGGCCCCCCGTCGAAGGCCGCCGCGAAGGAACTCCGGAGCTTTTCCAGGGGGAGCAGATCCTCCGAGGGCTCTCCTGCGGTGAAAGAGAGGGCTCTGTTTTGATGCACCAACTCGATCATGTCCTGAATATCCGAATCGTAAAGCCTTTGAGCTCGAGCGCTGAGATGGGATAGAATTTTTTGCATGAAAACACCATCCTTTCCTGAGAATTGGATCCAGTGGATCCAGTGAGATGGCCCGTATGGTATCATTCCTTGAAAAAGGGTGTCAACCTTGAGAACGGTTCGACCGCTTGAGGAACAGAGGGAACACATAAACGGAGGCTTCCGTTAAACATCTCGGAGCACATTCTTTTGTAAAACCGCTCTATAGAGAAAGGACATATCTTATGAAGGAGAAAAATCTGCTTGACGGATTCGGAAGGCTCAAGAGAATATTTCCTTTCGGAGGAGAGGAAGCTGCTGAAAATCGAATGACTCCGGCGGATCGGGTCTATCAGGAGGTGCTTCGCCAGATCGTGGCGGGGGAGCTTACGGCGGGGGAACGGCTTCCCACGGAACCTCTGGCGGAGCGCATGGGATGCAGCCGGATGCCCGTTCGTGAGGCCTTGCAGCGCCTTGCCTCGGAGGGGATCGTGATCCTTGTCCCGGGGAGCGGAGCCCGGCTGATTTCTCCCACTCCCCGGGAAATTCGGGATGTCTATGCGGTGCGGGCCCTTCTGGAAGGTATGGCGGTACGTTTGGCCTTCCAGTGGCGATCCCCCTTGTTTTTCGCTTCTCTGGAAGAAATTTTGTCTCGTCAGATCGAGGCGAAGGAGCGTTCCTACGAAGAATACCTTCGTCAGGATCTCGCCTTTCACCGAACCATCGCGGAGTGGGGAGAGAACGTTTTTCTGGCAAGTGCCGTGGAGAATGCCCTCGGGGCCTCCTCGGTATACCGTATGCTTTTCGAGACGCAGCGGGGTTGGGGAGCCTTGCCGAGCCCCGAGGAGGAGCACCGGGAAATTCTCGAAGCCCTTCGGGAGGAGCAGGAGTTTCGGGCAGTATCCTTGATGGAGTGCCACGTACTTCGGGGAGTGGAGGATTTGGGGCTTCAGGAAGAGGGTGAAAAGGCCGCTTTTCGAGAGTTTCGTAACTCATAAACCTGTATGGGGTATTTTTTTGCGTGAAAGTACGGATACGTTTTTGTCAAAAGAGGAGCAAACTTATGGGGCGCACATGTTAGAGCTTGCAAGAGAAGGAGGACGTGAAATGAAGGAGTATGACGCCATCGTTATCGGCATGGGGCCTGCGGGAATGGCGATTTCCGCCATGGGGGCCGCCATGGGCTTGAAGGTTCTGGGAGTGGAAAAGCACAAGGTAGGGGGGGAATGCCTCAACTGCGGCTGTATTCCCAGCAAGGCCCTTCTGAAGGCTGCGGAGGCTCTGGAAGGAGCCCGGCATCTGGAGGAGTACGGGATTTCCGCGGACCTGCAGCTTCGAGGGGGGGACCCTCTGGGAGTGGTGCGCCGGAAGGTGCATGCCATCAACGACAAGAAACTCATGAAGGCCTTCGAGCGGGTGGAGCTTGTGTCCGGAGAGGCCTCTTTCGAAAATTCCGAAACGGTACGGGTGGGAGAAAATCTCTATACCGCCAAGAAAATCTTCATCGCCACGGGAACGGAGCCCTTTATTCCTCCCATTCCCGGACTGGATACGGTGCCGGACATTCTTACCAACGTGAACATGTTCGAACTCGAAAAAGTGCCGGAATCTCTTACCATCATCGGAGGCGGGGCCATCGGTACGGAAATGGCTCAGGCCTTTTCCCGGCTCGGTGCCAAGGTGACGGTGGTTCACATGGACCCTCACCTCGTACCTCTCGGGGATGAGGAGGCGGGAAGGCTTTTGGAGTCCATATTCGAACAAGAAGGCATCGTCGTGCGGAACGGAGCCAAAATCGACCGGGTGGCCTACGAAAGTGGCAAGGTTTCCGTTTTTGCGGGAAATGAGGTCTTCTCCTCCGAGAGGCTTCTCGTGGCGGCGGGGCGTTCTCCGGTGCTGAAGCCTCTGAAGCTGGAAAATGCGGGAGTGGCCCATACTCGCAGAGGCATTGCAGTGGACGACTTCATGCGCACCAACGTCAAGAACATCTATGCCGTGGGAGATTGCAACGGCCAGGCTCTTCTTTCCCATGCCGCCATGCATCAGGGTATGCTGGCTCTCATGCACGCCCTGAGTCCCCTGAAATTGGGCATGTTCCGCCGGAGCCGGTACTACGTTCCCTGGGCGGTCTTTACCCAGCCCGAGGTGGCTCAGGTGGGAATGACGGAAAAACAGGCTCGGGAAAAGGGTGTTTTCTTCGAGGTGGTAAAGAAGGAGTTCCGCAGTTACGGGCGTACCGTGGCGGACGGGCATCCCGAAGGATTTATTAAAGTCCTTGTCGGAAGGCGGGGGAAGATCCTCGGAGCCAGCGTGGTGGGAGAAAGCGCCAGCGAACTCGTTCAGGAGTGGACCCTGGCTCTGCAGTATAAGAAAAGCATGTTCTCTCTTCTGATGACGCAGCACGCTTTTCCCTCGGTGTCCATGATCAACAAGATGGTGGCGGAACAGTGGATGATGGGAAAAATGCAATCTCCGGTACTGCGGAAGCTTATCCGCCTCTTTCTTCGGTAGAGGAAAAGAAGAACACGTTTTTTAAGAAACCGGGGCCTCCGGGGGCCCCGGTTTCTTCGATATTGTTATTCTGATACGGAGCGTATGAAAAACCGCAGTAACTCCGGAAGTTCCCGAAGGGCGTAATCCCGCTCCAGCCGTTCCGTGTACTTGTGAGGATCTCTTCCCAGGGGGCCCAGATTCAGTACCGGCATGTCGAGCTTTTGCATGGCCTCTGCGGGGAGGGCATAGAAGGTTCCCCAGCCGGGGAGGTTGTTTTTCAAAATGCGGAAATCCTGGGAATCCTGTTCCCATCCCAGATAGCTGAGATCACAGAGCCCTCCGAAGAAAGGGTCCATTTCCAGGGTGCGTTCGTAACGCTCCTTTGCATGGGTTATCACTTTCTGGGCGGTCTCGAAAAAGAGTTTTTCCCGGCCCGTTTTTTTCTGGTTCCAGCGATGGGGCATAAAGGGAGGAAGGAATCCTACCACGATGAGGGGATCCCGGTTGCCCCGCCAGGGAAGAAGCTTTTCCACCAGTCCGAGACATCGTTCCCGGAGATCGAGAGTTTCGGGAAACTCTTTCTGCCATTCTTCGTAGTCCCTTTGAAAATTGCCGGGATAGTGAATGGCGGCTCTTCGCCGGAGTTCTTCGAAGGTAAGCACCTCCGCTTCCCAGGAGGGTTCTCCTTCTCCCCGGTATCCCCGCCGCAGAAGCTCCTCCCAGGCTTCCTGCATCTTTTGGGCCCCTTCCCGGGCGGCCTTGGAGGCCCCCTCCAAAAGAAGTCCCATGACGGCCCCCGGATTGTTCTGGAGGGTGAATATGTTGTAGTAGGAAACGCTTCGATAGGGAAGGGTTACCGAATAGGGGCCTTCCTGAAGGGTGCCTTCCCGGAGCGCTGCGGGAGGGAGGCTTACCACGCCTTCCACGGTTTCCGAGTAGTGGGGATTGCCCTCGAATTCCCGGCTGATACAGCTCTGAAGCAGGGAAGCGCTCATGCCCTTGAAATAGCTGCCGCAGTGGGTTTCCTTTCCCACCGCATAGAACATGGCGAGACATTTTCCCATGGAACCCGTGAAGATGAGGGGGTGTTCCGTGCCGCTCCGTCCTGCGTCGGAAGGTTCGGTATTCACCGCTCCGAGAAAATCGAGATCCAGCTCCGGAGCCCGTTCCGCGAGAAAGGAAACTCCCCGGATCATCCCCGTATTCGACCCCTCTTCATCGTACACCGCAAGCATGGCCATGTTCAGATCGTACAGTTCGGGATTTCGGGCGAATTCGAGAAGCAGGTCCAGTTCCAAAGCCACCCCGCACTTCATATCCATGACGCCCCGTCCGAAGATCCAGTTTTGACTCTCCAGATCTTCTCGAACCCGAGGCGGAAGATGCTGGGGAATCAGCGCATCTTCCAGCTTTTCCGGGTCGTAGGCCAGGGGTTGGAGATCTCCGTAAACATCCACCTCCACCACGTCGAAATGGCTTATGAAGAGTAGCGTTTTCGAGGTGTTTCGGGAAGCCTTGACGAGGCCGAAGAAAGATCGTCTTCCCTGAGGATCTTCGGGAGTGAATCCCAGATGTTCCGGATGTTCCTTGAAATAGGGTTCTTGTGCGCAGGTGCGGTAAAGGTATTCTGCGGGAAAACATTCTTCGGGGGATCCCGTGATGCTGGGAATGCCTACGAGTTCCTTGAGAAACCTTTCCAGCCGCTTTTCTCGATCTGTTTTTTCCAATGATAACGCCTCCTCGATTCGGGGACCTGAGAGATTGCCCACAAGTATACACCCGGAAAATCTCGGGAGCCACCGAAAGAGAAGAGAAAAAAATTGTAAAGGAGTGTAAAGGGGCGGTTTTTCCCTTTTTTTAAGGTATTCTGGAAAGGAAAGCGGGGGTTTTGAGAAGGGGGCGAAACGGTTTTTTTGCGGAAGATCGCAAAAAGGGGTTCCGAAAACTTTTTCGGAACCCCTGGAATCCTCCGGAGGAGGAGCTTGATTTTATCTGTTTGCCACGTCGCGGATTATGCGGTACACCGGGTGGGTTTCCTTTTCCAGACCTGCCAGAATACGCTCCCGCCGGATCAACGCTTCAACGTACTTGCGCATCATGAGCATCTCCTTCCGTTTCTCTTGTAGTTTTGGAAATGATCCCCTGAGGGATTTCATGATGGAGAATAGCATCTCTTGTTTTGTATGTCAATATCCGACAATTGCTGTCTATTCGAAACAATTCTACATAATAAGACTTTATTCCTGTTTTTACAGAACACAACAAATACTTTTCCGTATTGCGCAAAGGAAGGCTTATACGGTATTCTCTTTTGTTGTATTCCTTATCATACCCGAGATATTTAGCAAGGGGGCTTTTATTTCATATGATGATCTTTTTTTGCAAGATTCCTCGTAAAATTCCTTGGTTCGGACTCGTACTTTCCTTTTTTCTGTTCTTTTCCTCGGAAGCGTTTTCTACGGAGGTTCCAGAGATTCCACCTCCTCGGGCCGTTTCCCTTTCCGGAGATGCCGTAACGGATGCGGCCTTCCTTCCTTTGGAATTTTCGGGGAATATTTCGGAAGATGCGAAGACTTCTTCTTCGGTTTCTTGCGAAAATATTTCAAAGGATAGCTTTTCCCCGGAGATCCAGATCCCAGAGGTTCTTTCGGAAGATGTGGCGGCGGATGTGGTGATTGCCTCTTCGTCGAAGGATGCGGCGGAGGAGGCCTTCCGGCGGGGAGAACGCTATTTCGACGGTCTCGGGGTTTCTCAGGATTACGAAGAAGCTGCAAAATGGTATCTCCTGGCGGCGGAGATGGGGCATGGCATTGCCCAGTACGGCATGGCCACCCTGTACGAACGGGGGCTTGGGGTGTCCGAGGATTTCGAAAGGGCGGTTTTCTGGTACCACAAGGCGGCAAACTCGGAAAATCCCGCTTCTTCCAAGGCCCAGGCGGCTCTCGGAATCGCCCATCAGATGGGCATGGGGGTTTCCCGGGATCTGACTCTGGCGGCCCAGTGGTTCGAAAAGGCCGCTTCCCGGGATAACACCGCCAAGGCCCATCTGGGGGAGTGCTACTATAATGGTTGGGGCGTCGAGCGCAATGTTAATAGGGCTTACGATCTTTTAAAAGAGGCTGCAGCATCAGATGACGTGTATGCCCAGGGACTTTTGTTCCGAATCGACCCTCAGAAGTTCAAAGAGTACCGCGAAGCCTATCCGGTGCTCCGAAAGCTCAAGGCGAAGCGTCGGGCCTTTCTTTCCTATCGGGTGGTTCTCAATACCAAGGATAGCGGTTACGGTTCTCTGCGTTTCGCCCTTTCCACCATAAGCGACGGAGGAACCATCGTTTTCAGTACGGGCCTTGCGGGAAAAACCGTGGTGCTCGAAAGCCCCATCGTTATCGAAAAGGACGTTACCATCGCGGGGCCCGGGGGAGGAACCGGCATTTCCGGCAATGGCACTTGCCGGGTTTTTTCCGTTCTGAAAAATGCCGTGGTAACTTTGGAAAATCTTTGCGTTCTCCGGGGAAGGGCTACGGAAACCGGAGGGGGTATTCTCAATGATGGTACCCTTATTCTCAACGACTGCGTGATCGCGGAGAACGAGGCGGCCCACGGTGGGGGGATCTGGAACAACAGCGTGCTTGCCATGACGCACTGCACCATAGCGGATAACCTCGCTTCGGGAGACGCGAATTCCTGCGGGGGCGGCATCGGCAATCGTAAGGGGGGAACCCTTACGATAACGAACTGCCTTATCGAAGGAAATCGGGCGAATCTTGGAGGCGGTATCGGAAACGGAGGCATTCTCTCTCTTGGAAACAGCGTTTTCGAGAACAACCGCGCCTTGGAACCTCAGGGGTTGGGGGGAGCCATCCGAAACGCTCAAGTACTTTCCCTCAAAAACAGCACCTTTCGGAACAACCGCGCCCTTTCGGGGGGAGCCCTGGAGAACGCTTTCGCCGCCACGGCCATGCTGGAGAATATCACCGTAAGCGGCAACGAAGCTTCCGAAACCGGAGGAGGGCTGGCGAACAGCGAGGGATTCCTCATTCTCAACGCTTCTACGGTAACGGATAATGCCGCTCCCCGAGGAGGAGGTCTTTTTTCCGGCCCCGGAGGGACCTCCCGGGTGAAGAATTCCATTTTTGCGGGCAATCGCACTCTTTCCGGAGAAAAAGCCATAACTCTCGTGCAGGATGTGGAAGGAGTTTTCCGGAGTCTCGGGTACAACCTTTTCGGGGTGCTTCCCCAACAATATGATGCGCTGCCTTCGGAAACGGATCTTTTCGGAACCCTTGAAACTCCTCTGGAGCCGAAGCTTGCTCCCCTGGAGCAGGGGAGCTGCTCCGTTTTTGCGGGGGCCTTCTCCCGGGGGAAAACCATTCCCTCTCATATTCCTCTTCCGGATAGTCCCTGCGTGGATCGGATTCCTTTTTCGAACACCGGTTGCAACGAGGCTCCCGATACGGATCAATGCGGAGTCCGGCGTCCTCTTCCTCCCGGAGGATACGGAGATGTGGGAGCTCGGGAACGCATTCCGGGATTTGAAAAACTTTCTTCCGGAGATCGTTCTTTCTTCCGGAGATATCCCCAGGAGATTCTTTCCTTTTCTTCTCTGGAAGAGAATAACGGAATTTGACGGAGTAGAGAGAGATGGGTATGATGGAGCAGAGAATGTGGATTCGCCGTTATCTAGAGAGAGGGGGAATTGCGCTATGCCAAAAAAAATTCTTATACCCGTGGATTTAAGCAAACATACGGAAGGCCTTATTGCCTACGGTCATGGTTTGGCTCATCGGCTTGATGCGGAGGTGGATTTTCTGCACGTGGTATCCCATCCCTTTGCCTGGAGAGGATACGAGCCCTGGATTCCTCCGAAACTCGATGAAGAGCTTAAAATCATAGCCCAGAAAAAAATCATGCATTGGATCCGCCGGGCGGAGGAGAAGCTCGATCTTCCGGAACACGAGCATCGAGTGGTGGTGGCGGAGGGGAGTCCTGCAGAGGAGATTATCCGCTTCGCCAAGGAGGGGGACTACAACCTCATTATCGTGGCCCGCCAGGGACACAGCGCCTTTCAGCATCTCCTCGTGGGAAGCGTGGCTTCCAACGTGGCCCGGCATGCCCACTGCTCCGTCCTGATTTACCGCTCTGGACTTGAAGAGGTGTTGTAGTTCCGGAGATCCGCAACCTTGCCTCTATTATGGCCTCAAGACCGGCAGAATCGTTCTCTGCGGGTTTTGGGGTTTTTTTGTTTCGTAAAAGCCTTAAAAATCGTTTTTTTGAAGGAGGGAATGGATTGTGAATTTCCGAGGAAAAGTTTTGCCGGGGTTGTCGCTCTTTTTATGCGTGTTCTGCCTGTTTTGCATGGTGTTTCCGTCGCCCTTCGCCGAAGGGGCATGGCAGATAAAGATGTGTTACAACGGGCCTCCTGAGGAGAATAACAATGCGGTGCACCTCTATGCGGTGAATTTCAAGAAGTTGCTGGAACAGGAGGTTTCCGGGGAAATCGAGATTCGTCTCTTTCCGGACAGCCAGCTTGGAAACGAGGAGGAGCGCATGGAGCTTCTCTCGAAGCAGGGCATGAATCAGCCTCTCCTCAACGTGGCTTCCTTCGCGGGGGTGGCTCCGGTTTTCCCCGAAATATACGCCACCGCCATACCCTTCATGTTCGACAGCTTCGAGGCGGCCCATTTCTTCTTCGACGAAAGCGCTTTTTGGGAGAAGGCTCAGGAAGAATTTCACGAACGTACCGGAGCCTATCTTCTCGAGGCGGTGGAAGAGGGGGGCTTTCTCGCCTTTACCAACAACAAGCGTCCCATCCACGGAGCGGAGGATTTTCAGGGGCTCAAGTTCCGAGGCATGGACGAGGGGCAGGTGGTGCTCTATCGATCCTTCGGGGCCAGCGGAACTCCCATTCCCTGGACGGAACTCTATATGGCTCTCAAGATGGGGGTGGTGGACGGTCAGATGAACCCCGCCATGTACATCAAGATGGGAAGCCTCTACGAGGTGCAGCAATACCTTACCCTGGCGAATATCCAGTATTCCGATCAGTTTCTGGTGGTAAACGGGGATCTTCTGGATTCCCTCTCTCCAGAGCAGCGAGAGGCCTTTACAAAGGCCGCTAGAGAGGCCAACGCTTTGAATCGCCGGGTTATGGCGGAACAGGATGCGGCGGATGTGGCCTATCTGGAGGATAAGGGGATGATTTCTCATCGTCCCTCTTCGGAGGAGATGGAAACCTTCCGTGCCGCCGCCCAGCCCGCCTACGTGGAATGGCTGAAAAGCCGGGTGGGAGAAAATTGGTTGCAGCTGGCCCTGAATTGCGCCAAGGGGGCCAACGAAAAAGCGGCGAAATAAAAGCGCTTCCTGAGGCGGTTTGGCCACTGGAGGAGCAGGTTTTGTAAAACCGCTCTATTCGAAAGAGGAGGTTCCATGGCTTCTTCAAAAATCTCGTTTTTCCCGGAAACGGAAAGGTGCAAGAGCTTTCCGGAGCACTGGATAGACCTTCTCGAGCGGGTAGGCGCCTGGGCGGCTTCGGCGTTTCTTTTGATCAACCTGGGGGATATCCTTCTGGGGGTCTTTTGTCGGTACGTGCTGCGGAGTTCCCTGATCTGGACCGAGGAGGCCGCCCGGTTTTCGCTGGTGTGGATGGTCATGCTGGGAGCTCTCGGGGCAGCCGTCAGGGGAGAACACATGGCCATCGATTTCGTGGTGCCCCGTTTGCCCAGGAGAGTGCGGCGTCTGGTGCAATGGGGGCGCCTGTTTCTTGCGGCGCTCCTTATGGGGCTTATGGTTTTTCTGGGAACCCTGAACGCTTTGCGGATGTGGAACATGAAGACCCTGGCCCTTCACATTCCCAAAACCCTCCCCCTTTTGGCGGTTCCCGCAGGATTTGCCCTTCTCCTGGGAGGGACCCTTCTTCTGGCTTTCCGAAGGGGGAGGGAATGATTCCATGATGAGCCTCGCCATGCTTGGGGTATTTCTCGTTCTCATGATTCTGGGAATGCCCCTCTACCTCTCCCTTTTAGCCGCATCGCTTCTGGGAATCTTTCTGCTCGGGGATTTTTCTCTGCTTCGGGTGATGAGTCAGCAGTTTTACGGAGGAATGGACGTGTTCTCTCTTATGGCCATTCCCTTTTTTATTTTTTCGGGAATATTGATGAACCGCTCGGGGCTTACGGATCGGCTCCTCGATTTTTGCCGCCTTCTGGTGGGATCCGTTCGGGGAGGTCTTGGATACGTCAACGTGGTGGGAAGCATTATTTTGGCGGGAGTAAACGGTTCCGCCGCGGCGGATGCCTCCGCTCTGGGGGCTATTCTCATTCCCGCCATGGAAAAGGACGGCTTTTCCGCCCCCTACGCGGCGGGGCTTACTGCGGGGAGCGCTCTCATCGGGCCCATTATTCCTCCCAGCATTTTCATGATCATCTATGCTACCATGACGAACACCTCGGTGGGAGGGCTTTTTGCGGCGGGAATTCTTCCGGGTATTCTCCTGGGAGGAGCTTTCATGATGATGAATTACTTCTATTCCCGGCGCTATCACGTTCCCGTGGCGGATTTCCGGGAGGTTCGAACCCGAAAGAAGGAGATCCTTTTGCGTTCTTTGGGAGCCCTTCTGGCTCCGGCGATCATCGTGGGGGGCATTATCAGCGGTATCGTCACTCCCACGGAATCCGGAGCATTGGCGGCGGCCTACTGTATGGGGGCGGGATTCTTCTACACCCGAAAGCTGAACTTTCGCGTTCTGGGAGAGTGCCTTTACGAGGCGGTGCGCCTTTCGAGCTCCATCTTCTGCATTCTCGGAGCCGCCACGGTGGTGGGGTGGATTCTCAAATGGGAGCAGATTCCCCAAAAGTTTGCCGCCCTTATCCTGGGAATGGAATTGCTGGATAAACCCTGGCTTCTCATGATCGTGCTGAGTGCCATGATTTTCCCCGTGGGTATGTTCATGGAGGAAATTTCCACGCTGGCCCTTCTTACCCCCATCTTTGCCCCCATCGCCCTGAAGGCGGGAATCGATCCTCTTCATTTCGGGGTGGTGATGACTCTCAACGTTACCATCGCCCTCATCACTCCTCCCATGGGAGCCTGCAACTACATCGTGGCGGCGGTGGGAAAGGTGAAGCTTTCCGAGGTTTTTTACCACATCTGGCCCTTTATCGGGGTAGCCCTTCTGGTGCTTTTGGGAATCATTCTCTTTCCCTCTCTCACCACGCTACTTCCTCGGCTGCTGGGGCTTTAGAGCGGTTTTACAAATGATGTGTCGCGAAATGTTTAACAGGAGCCTCCGTCTATATGTTCCCTCTGCTCCGCCAGTGGCGAAACCGCTCCCTTGCTTTGCTGTTCCGGCCCGTCGCTAGATCCGCACCATCCATGGCGCGGCTGAGACTTGTCGGCACGTCCTGTGCCGCCACCGGCCCTCCACGACGCAAAGCCGCACTCGCCGACCACTATGTCGCTGCCGGGAACATATAAACTCCGGCTCCCCAGTTCATTCAATGTCACATGTCAACGAAAACCGCTCTAGGCCCTGGAAAAACGATCAAAGAGTTTCCTTTGCCAGGGCCTCTTCCACTTTCCGAATCGCTTCGGGATCCTCCATCCAGGACCGCCAGAGAGGGGGGTGCTTTTGCAGAAACCATACCGCTCCCCGGGCGGGATCGTTGCCGTGAGCTTGTATCCATGCTAGGACCTCGTTTAGAGTTTGCAGGTCCATGTAGTAGCTTTCCAGAAGAGGAATAACCTGGGGATGCTGATCCACCCACGCGGCATGAGCCGCT
Source organism: uncultured Aminiphilus sp. (assembly GCA_963666395.2). Classification (GTDB taxonomy): domain Bacteria; phylum Synergistota; class Synergistia; order Synergistales; family Aminiphilaceae; genus DAIPKP01. The sequence continues at coordinate 1,956,685 of CAXXQU010000001.1, read as the reverse complement.
TTTTCCACGGAAAAAGTTGGATGCTGGCACAGACCTGTTTCGAGGAAAACCTTCTCGTCGTAGGGGGGTTCCTTGAGGAGCGTCATGTCCAGCTCGCCGAGAAGGGCGGTGGGCTCCCAGTAATATGCCACCACTCCCCGACCTTCTCGATAAGCCTTTCGAATGGTTTCGGCAAGAGCAGCCTGGGAGGGAGGTGATTTGAGATTGAAGAACTCCGTAAGAGGTTTGCCTCCCACTTTGTATCCTTCGCATTTCATCTTATACCGCTCATGGGCCCGCCACCCAGGCACGGCGTTGTACAGGACTCCTTTTGAGGGATCTTCGGGATTCGAAAAGAGATGTTTGTACCTGGGAAGATCGAAAACCGAGGAAAGTCCCGGAGCTCGGGGGGAAATGCCCCGCTCGGGGTCTCCCTCGATAAGGTACGTGGGAACGTAGAGCCCCGTATGAACCTTGGGGAAAATTTTCCCGAACTCCCGAACCTTTCCGCTTCTCCGGGTTGTATCCCACCAATCCTGTCGGGTTTCGGTCCATATTTCCATGATAATGTGATTTTCCCCTCTTCGCAGGGCAATGAGGGAAGGCACCGGATCCATAACGGTAAATTGGGGCTCCATGCCGTAACCGTACTGCAGCAGATAGGCCATTACCCGATGATGGAAACGAATGCTTTCCCAGGATTGATCCCCGAAAATTACTCTCTTTTCCGAATTCCCGAAGGCGATTCCCTGAAGGTTTCCCAGAAAGAGAAGGCAAAGCAGAAAGCGGAAGAGGTTTTGCATTGAAAGTAATTCCTCCATTGGTCGGTTTTAAGAAAGACGGAAAAAGCTTGAATTCCATGATATATGAGTTTTTTCAATTTGTAAAACTTTGTGTACTCCATGATTCCGGAAAGATGCCTTGCGGTTGATTGTGGTAGTTTCCCGCACTGCGACTCCGATTCGAAGTGGCAAGGCGAGGAATGGTTCGACTGCACAGGGGGGAAGGGAGCAGATAGGCGAGGGCTTTCCATGAAGCATTGAGAAATGCGCTATTTGTGAAACCGCTCTACAAAAGCCTCCCGGCATCTTTTTAACAAAAAAAGATGCCGGGAGGCTTGCGTGTTTATCGATACCGCTTTTTCAGAAGAAGAGGAGCGTTTTTCCCGACTTCGGCGCTTTGTTACAAAACCCCGGCTCTCCCCAAAAGGCATATCAACGTCAAACCCTGTAACCATAGGGCTTGGCGTTTTTTCATTGTGCATTCTTCCGGATTCTCAAAATTGTAGTGCCTAATATTTTTGTTAGTTGACGCATTGTGGGTTTTACGGTATGCTTTTCGGTATGTATATCCGAACGAAGTCCTCACCCAACAGTCCCCGAAAGACTGTACAGATCGTGGAATCCAAACGCAACGGCAAATCCGTTTCCCAGCGTATCGTTCAGCATATCGGCGTGGCACAGGACGAGAAGGAGATGGAGGAGCTCAAATCCCTTGCTGCCCAGATCATGGAGAAGCTGGAGGAGGAGAGGCGGGAGGCGATTCCCCAGCAGAAGACTCTTTTCGGAGAATCCGGAACGAAGGCGGCAGAGATGGAAGCCGCTGAGATTGAGGTTCCCGTGGAGGATTCCCTTCTGCTCCGGGCTTCGGTTCTGGAGAACGAGGAGGATGTCATAGAGGGGCCTTTTCTGGCGGCGGAGTACCTTTTCGAGTTTTTCGGCCTGGAGAAGCTTTTTACCCGGGCTCCTCGGGACACCAACAAATACCATCTTCTGAAACAGTGTCTCGGGGCTTCTCTGGCCTTTCCTTCGAGCAAACGGGGTATGGCAGCTTGGCTGGAGAAGCATTGCGCCTCCGAAACCTCTCTGGACCGGATCTATCGGTTGCTGGATGCGTTGGCCAAGAAGGAGGACCGGCTGAAGGAGCTGGTGCGCTCCTCCTCGGAGGGGCTTTTCCCGGAGAGGCCCACCCTCATGCTTTTTGATGTCACCACTTTGTACTTCGAGAGCTTCGAGGAGGACGAGCTCCGGCAGAAGGGGTTCAGCAAGGACAACAAGGTCAAGGAGACCCAGGTGGTGCTGGCTCTGGCCGCCACTCCCGAAGGGCTGCCCCTCTGGTACCGGCTCTTTCCGGGAAAGACCTGGGAGGGAGCCGCCTTCCAGGAGTTCGTTGCCGCCTGGAGATGCGAACGCTATTCCGGAAGCACCGGGGTGGTGGCGGCGGACCGGGGGATGTTCTCCTGTGCCAGACTTGAGGCGTTGAAGGAGAAGGGACTCCACTTCGTTCTCGGGGCACGGCTCAAGAGCATGAAGGCCTCGGAGAAGGAGGCCATTCTGGACCGTTCATCCTACACCCCTCTTGGGGAAAAGAACACAAAGGAAAGCCTGGAGTACCGGATCTTTTCGCGGGAGGACGGGCAAAACCTTCTGGTGACCTGGAGTTCCAAACGGGCGGCCAAGAACGCCCGGGACCGGGAGGAGTCTCTGGAGAAGCTGCTCAAAAAACTGAACAAGAAAAAGACCATTCCGGAAAAGCAGCTTCTTTCCCAGCGGGGGAGCAACAGATATTTGAAGGTGGCACATGGAGAAAAAGGGCATTCCTACGAGCCGGACGAGGAGAAGATCGCTTCGGAAGCCCGCTGGGACGGGCTTTTCGGCATCCTCACGGATCTGCCCCTCACCACGGAGGAGGAGATTCGGGAGGTGCTTTCCCATTACCGCTCTCTCTGGCGTATCGAGGAGAGCTTCCGCATCAAGAAGCACCACCTCCGTATCCGCCCCATCTTCCACTGGACCGAATCGAGGATTCGGGGACATGTGGCTTTGCAGTATCTCACCTTTGCGGCTCAGCGTCATCTGGAGAAACGGGTGCTCCTCCAGCAGAAAACCGCCATGAGCCCCGGGGAGATCCGGGAGGCTCTTCTGGATATCCGGTCCACCCTTATCCGGGACACGAGCACGAAAAAGCTCTACCGCTTTCCCCGGAAGCTTTCTTCTCATGCGAAGAAGCTGCTCAAAAGCCTGGGGATTCCCTATTCCACCACTCCGAGGGAGATCCTGTCCCTCTCCCGGTATTGCCACCGTTTCCGGGAAGGGATGCCAAAGGACTAGAGAACGGCTCTTTTCAAAAAAGCTGAAAGAAAAAGAAGCGAAGGCGCTGCATTCCCTCCAGGGGATAATGTAGTGCCTTCGCTTTTCCATGAACCCTTGTGGCTACTGGGTTTGTGAATAACTTTCGCCGAAGTCGGGTTAAAAAGATGCCGGGAGGCTTGCGTGTTTATCGATACCGCTTTTTCAGAAGAAGAGGAGCGTTTTTAATCGGATGGCGAGAAGATGCTCTCTTCGATGATCTTTTTGAGGTCTCCCGCGATTTCTCCTTTGCAGACCAGCGCGGTGGGGCCTTCCAGAAGCACCTGATGCAAGGAGGCATTCCCTTTTGCCGGAATGAGATGCACCCGGTTTTTCCCTCCGGGATTTTCGGCGGTGGCTATTCTCGGAGTCCCGGAATCTTCTCGCCGCATATATCCCAGAGCGGCGATGCTCGCGATGGAACCGGTACCGCAGGAGAGGGTAAAATCCTCCACGCCCCGTTCGTAGGTGCGTACCAGGATTTTTTCTCCTTCCAGAGAAAGGAAGTTCACGTTGGTTCCCTCGGGAAAGGCTTCCGTTGCGTAGCGTACCTCCCGGCCCAGAGTGCAGAGTTCTTCCGTAGAGAGGTTTTGCAGCTCATTGTTTTCGAGAGGGATCACCGCATGGGGAACTCCGGATCCTCCTGCCTCTCCGATGTGGACGAAGCGGTATCGAACTTCCCGATTTTTCAACGAGAGGGAATGTTCTTCCGAAAGAGGGGTGAGATCCATAATGCCCAGGTCCAGTCGAACCGAGGAGCCCGAAGCGGTGGCATGCATGTTTCCCGCTTTCGTGCGGAACCGGATTTTCTCATGAGGGCATAGATTCTTCTCCACCAGATATCGGGCGAAGGAGCGGGCTCCGTTGCCGCACATTTCCCCTTCCAGGCCGTCGGCGTTGATGATCCGCATACCCAGAGGAACGGTTGCGGTGGTATCCTCTTCGAGAATGAGAAGACCGTCCGCTCCAAGGGAAGTGCGGCGGGCGCACAGGGCCAAGGCCAGAGAAGGGTAGAGGTCTTCCTTGAAATGCCGGTTTCTGTTGTCCATCACCACGAAATCGTTGCCGTTTCCGTGAATCTTCATAAAAAAAAGGGAATTCCGTTCTTTATTCATATAAAAGGACTCCTTTTTGTATCAGAGAAGTTTTTGGTCGAAAGACAAAAGAATGAAGTAAAGAGGGGCGCTCCGGTTTTCCGAAGCGCCCCTGGAAGGGGGAGAGGTGCTTTATGCGGCAGGAGTTTCCAGAGCCGGACCATCCTCCACTTTTTTGGAGAGAATCCAGAAGATTACGATGGCCGCGATGGCACCGGCGGCGATGTTGATGGGAGCGGAGTAGCCCTGAGCCACTCCCACGTAGCCCACGCAGGCTCCCAGGGCTGCCACGACGGCATAGGGGGCCTGGGTGTTCACGTGGTCCATATGGTCCGAGCCGGTGAACATGGAGGACATAACCGTGGTGTCCGAAATGGGGGAGCAGTGATCTCCGAAAACGGCTCCTCCGAAAACCGCTCCGATGGTGGGAATGATGGCGCTCATGGGGTCGATTCCCGCCGAAAGGGAAAGGCTGTGGGAAAGAGGTACCACGATGGGCATAAGTACCGCCATGGTTCCGTAGGAGGTGCCGGCGCAGAAGGAAATGGCTGCTCCCGCCAGGAAGGAAAGCATGGGAAGCCACATGGGGGAGAGCACGTCGCCCACCACGGATGCCACGTAGAGAGGCACGCCCACGGCCTTGATGGAGGATCCGATTCCCCATGCGAAGATCAGGATGAGGGTCCCCACGAAGATGGAGCGCATGCCGTCCAGATAGCCCCGGAAGAGACGTTTCCAGGTGGTAACTTTCTGAAGGGCGTAGAAGAGAATGGTGAACCACACCGAAGTAAAGGCTCCCCAAACCAGGGCGGTGGAGCTGCTGCCTTCGCCGATGGCTTCGGCGATTCCCACGTTGGGCCAACCTCCGGTGATGATGAGAAGGGTGAAGATGGAACCCACGAGGATGACAAGAGGAACGACGAAGTTGTAAAGTTTCCTGGGGCATTCCTCCGCGGGCTCGAGATTGTCCGACTCTTCCGCCACCAGAGGTTCTGCGCCTTCCCGAAGGATCTGACCTGTGGTGCGGGCCCGGCGTTCCGCGGTGAGCATGGGACCGAAATCCCGAAGGGAGAGCACGCAGAAGGTCATGACCACGAGAGTGATGATGTTATAGAGAATGTAGGGAATGGAATGGAGATAGGCCACGTAGGGGGAGCTTTCGATTCCAAGAGCGGTGAACTGACTGCCGATCTGTCCCACCATGTAGGCGATCCAGGAGGAGATTCCCGCGATGCAGGCCACGGGAGCCGCAGTGGAGTCCACTAGATAGGAGAGTTTTTCCTTGGAGATGCGGTACTTGGCGGTGATGGGGGTCATGGTGGTGCCTACCACTACGGTATTCACGTAGTCTTCGAAGAAGATAACGAATCCCGCAAGTTCCGTCATGAGAAGGGCTCCCCGGACGCTGCTGATCTTTTTGGTGATCCATTGCACCACCGCGTCCACGCCGCCTCCGACCCGCATGATGCCTACCAGGCCGCCCATGGTAAGGCTGGTGAGCACGATCTTGGCGGACCAGGGATCTCCGAGGTTATTCCACAGGGCTTCCACGGCCTTGCCGAACCCCGTGACGGGGTTCCAGCCGGCAAGCATGGTTCCCGCCACCCAGATTCCCAGAAAGAGGGAGGGGATAACTTCCTTGGTTACGATGCAGAGCCCGATGGCGATGATCGGAGGAAGCAGAGAGAGGGCTCCGAAATCCGGAGTGCTTCCTTCGGCGGCCCAGGCGGCTCCTCCCAGGGCTAACAGGCCTAAGGCGAGAAGAAACCTGGAACTCCACACACTTGTTACTTTCCGAAAACGTTCCATATACACACACCTCCGTTAAACTTTTTTCGAATCAACCACTAATCACATAGGATGATTGTAAGGGAAGAGGAATCGGTTCGTCAAGATGGGGATGTTCTTTTTCTCTGCGGGAAAATCGGGTTATTCCTCCTTAAACGCTTGAATATGCTGGGTTTATGGAGGAAATAAAGAGAAGGGATTCTTTTTGAGTTGACAGGATCAGCAAAGGGGGGTAGGATAAAATTCCATCACAACTCATGAATAATGAGTCGAAAAGAAATGGCGTTTTGCCTGGGGAACCCAATCCTGGGTATGGCACCGAGGGAAGCCGAAGGCTCTGTACGGAGTGGGAGCCCCCAAGGGATCCTTTCTTTCATAGCTCCCGAGTTTTCGGGAGGATTTTCGAAAAAGGATGATGTTCATAGAGCGGTTTTTCTTGAAAGGAGATATGGTGTATGCATGCCATGGATCTGCTTCATTCGGCTCGAAAAATTCTGCCCTGGATGATCGACATCCGGCGGGATTTGCATCGGCATCCGGAGCTGGATTTCGAACTGCACCGTACCGCCCGAAAGGTGGAAGAACATCTGCGGGAACTCGGCATTCCTTCGAGGCGGTATGCCAAGACGGGCATGGCGGCGCTCTTGGAGGGAAATGTTCCGGGGCCCTGTGTGCTGTTGCGGGCGGATATGGATGCTCTGCCTCTTCAGGATACCAAGGAGGTTTCGTATAAATCCACGATTCCCGGAGTGATGCATGCTTGCGGTCACGATGCCCATACGGCCATGCTTCTGGGGGCTCTTCGGCTCTTGCGGGAATTTCCGGAGCCCCGAAGAGGAACGGTGCTGGGGATCTTTCAGCCCGCCGAAGAATCCGCCGGAGGGGCTCTTCCCATGATCCGGGAGGGGGCGCTTCGGGAATTTCCTCCCCACTACTGTCTGGGGCTGCACGTAACTCCCTCGCTCCCTGCGGGCACCGTGGGTTATCTTCCGGGAAAGCTTCACGCCGCCTCGGAGATGTTCGACGTTACCATTTACGGTAAGGGTGGACACGGAGCATCTCCCCAGGAGGGAATCGACGCCATCGCCGTGGGGGCCGCCTGTGTGGGAGCGATTCAGCAAATCGTAAGCCGCCGAACGAATCCCCTGGAATCCGCAGTGGTCAGTATCGGGCGGTTTGTCGGAGAGGGAGCCCGAAACGTGATCTCCTCGAAGGTGGAACTTTCGGGTATTATACGAACTTTGGAACCCTCCGGAAGGGAACGGGTGAAAGAGCAGCTTCGCAACACGGTGCATCACTGCTGTGCCGCTCTGGGAGCCCGGGGAGAGGTGCGTTTTACCGAGGGATATCCCTGTCTCGTGAACGATCCGGAGATTACCCGGCGAGGGGTCGAATCGGGAAAGAAAATTCTGGGAGAAGGGGCTATGCGGCTTCTTCCGGAGCCCAACATGGGGGTGGACGATTTCGCCTACTTCCTCCAGGAGGCGCCGGGAAGCTACTTTAAAATGGGAACCGCCAGAAAGGGAGAGGAGGACCTTTTTCCTCTGCACACATCGGATTTCGATATCGACGAAAGTGCCCTTGCCTGCGGTGCGGCCTTTCTCGCGGGATGCGTTCTGGATCTTTGGAACGAGAAATAACTCCTGAAATATGGATGTTTCGGAAATACAAATTCTACAATGCATGGATGTGCGGAAAGGATGAAGGTTATGACGAGCAAAGATGGTTCTGCGAAGAAACGCATCGCCCTGGTGGGCTTCGGAAACGTGGGCAAGGAAGTCCTGGAGGCCCTTGAGAGCGCTCCGGACCTGGAGCCCGCGGGAGTGATTCTTCGCAATCCCCAGAAGGCGGAAGCCCTGAGAAAGCGGATTTCGATTCCCGTGGTTGGAGATGTATCGGAACTCTCGGATGTGGACGGGGCGATTCTCGCCATCGCCAGCCGGGCGGTGCCCCAGGTGGCTCCCCTGTATCTGGAAAAGGGCATTCATACGGTGGATAGTTTCGATATTCACGGTGAAGCGGTCATGGAGATGCGGAAGAATCTTTCCGAAGTGGGCAGAAAGAACGGCTCCGTGGCGGTGATCTGTGCGGGATGGGATCCCGGTTCCGATTCCGTGGTTCGGACTCTTCTGGAGGCCATCGCTCCAAAGGGCATTACCTACACCAACTTCGGCCCCGGCATGAGCATGGGGCATACCGTGGCGGTAAAGGGGCTTCCGGGAGTGCGAAACGCCCTTTCCGAAACTCTTCCCAAGGGGGAAGGGCTTCATAAGCGCTACGTCTACGTGGAGCTTGAAGAGGGGGCGGTTTTCGAGAAGGTGGAGAAGGCCATCAAGGAGGATCCCTACTTCTGCCACGACGAAACCTACGTGTATGCGGTGGATTCCGTGGAAAAGCTTATGGATCAGGGGCATGGAGTGCACATGATCCGTCGGGGCGTTTCCGGTAACACCCACAACCAGCGCATGGAGTTTATCATGACGCTTCAGAATCCCGCCGCCACCGCCCAGGTTATGGTTTCCGCCATGCGGGCAAGCTTCCGCCAGTCTCCGGGATGCTATACCATGCTGGAAATTCCTCCCCTCGATTATCTGGAGGGAGATCGGGAAGGGCTGCTGCGCCGGTTGGTGTAAGTTCTTTTTTTCAAAAACCTTGAAGAAGGATGTAGCGAGGAAATATTACGGGGGTGAGTTCTGCAACTCATCCCCTTTTTGTTGCTTTTTTCTTGGTGTCGGAAATCGCTGAAAAACGACTTTTTCAGGCTTTTCGCTGGGTTTCGGGATTTTCCTCAAGAAACCAGCGTCGAACGTCCCCGATAATGTTGTCGATATGCCGAAGCATGGCTTCTTCGGCTCCCGCAGGATCGTTGCGGGCGATGGCCTCGGCGATGGCCTGATGATCCACTCCCAGAGTGTATTGGGGGTGTTCGGATCGTATCTTGGCGAGAAGGGAGCGTATATTCCTATCCTGCCGGACCAGTCGGAGAGCGGCGGAAAGCACCTCGTTGCCCGCAGCTTCGGCGATGGCCTCGTGGAAAGCCCGATCCTGTTCCAGCACCTTGTCCAGGCTGAAGTCCTTCATGGGCTTGGCGGCGGCGAAAATAGCCCCCATGTTGCGGTCCGTGGCGGAGAAGGCGGCAAGACGGCTTGTTTCTCGTTCGATGGCCCGTCTCGCCACGAGAACCTTGAGGATCTTTTGAGGGTCCTGGCCTTCCAGAGTATGAAGAAAGTGTTCTGCCAGATGAAGCTGTTCGTTCTGTTTCCGGATCTGCCGTAAAAGGGCCTTTCCCTTTTCCGAAAGGGTTCTGCCCTTGTTGCTTACCTGGATAACATAACCTCGCTGTTCAAGATTCCAGAGGAATCTCCCTGCGGTGGCCATGCTTACGTGAATATTTTCCGCCCCCAGGGCTGCCATGATGGCGCTGGCCCCCATAGGTCGATCGGATTGTCCCAAAAGAAGAAGGATTTTTTCCTCCTCCTCCCGGTTTGTTCCGTTCATCATGGGTATTCCTCCTTGCGTTGGCCTCGAAAAGATTTCTTTCGGAGCATGGCTCATCATACCGAGAAAAACTGCATAACGTCAATGCCCATGTCATTGACAACGGCTTTGCCTCGATGGTAGGGTGATTCCGCAATTTCTGCGTGGAAAAGAGCTTGAGGAGTTCCCGGAATTTTTCGGGGAAACCGAGAATGGGGGAGTGTTCCAGTGCTGAAGGATAAAAAAATCAAGCCCCGGATGAATCTTCTTCGGGAAAGGGCGGAAGCCGTCAGAGAAGAGCTTGTCTCCTTCCGGAGAGATCTGCACCAATATCCCGAAGTAGGATTTTCCATGGAGAGAACCGTCTCTCTGGCGGAGGAGGCCTTGAAGGAAAGGGATATCTCCTGCCGGCGCTGTGCGGGAACGGGTTTGGTGGCTTTCGTGAAGGGAGAATCTCCCGGCCCCGTGGTGGCCTTTCGGGCGGATATGGATGCTCTCTCCATGGACGATGCCAAGGATGTTCCTTATCGTTCCATGGTGCCCGGAAAAATGCACGCTGCGGGACATGACGCTCATACGGCGATTCTTCTCGGCACTGCCCGGCTTCTTCAGGAGCTGCGGCAGGATTTTTCCGGTACCGCCCTTTTTCTTTTCGAACCCGCCGAGGAAACCGAGGGGGGAGCGCTTCCCATGATTCGGGACGGGGCCCTGGATAACCCACTTCCCGAATGTATCTTCGGCTATAACGTCTCCCCGGAGCTGCCCGTGGGAAAGGTGCGCATTTCTCCCGGAAAGGTCTATGCCGCTTCGGATATGTTCGACATCCACGTTCTCGGAGAGGGGTGCCACGGAGCCTATCCCCACAAAGGGCGGGATGCCCTCGCCATTGCCTCGGCTCTGGTAACCCTGCTGCAGCAGGGGGTGAGCCGGGAGGTGGACCCGGTGCAGCCCGCAGTGTTGACGGTGGGAACCTTCAACGCCGGAGAGGCCAGAAATGCCGTGGCTCGGGAGGCCTTTCTTTCGGGCATTATCCGCACCCTCGATGCGGGGGTTCGCAAACAGCTTCGGGAATGGCTTCAAAAAACCGTGGCGGGAGTGGCGGAGGGCATGGGAGCCAAGGGAATCGCTCGAATTCGAGAAAGCTATCCCTGCGTGGTCAATTGCGAGGAGATGGTTTCCTACATACATAGAGTGGGAGAGGCCTTGATGGGAAGGGATTGCATCCGCACCTCCCAGGAGCGTCCCTCCATGGAAGTGGATGATTTCTCCTATTTTACCCAGCGAATTCCCGGAGCCTTTTATTTCCTCGGTACGGGAAACGAATCCCGAAAGAGCTGCTATCCCCTGCATTCACCCCTTTTCGATATCGATGAGGACGCCCTGCCTCTGGGAGTGGCTCTGAACGTCGCTTTGGCCTTGAACTATGCGGAATACCGCAAGGGGTTTGAAAAAAAGGAGCCCTCCCGAGGAAAATAACTGGAAGTTACAGGCTCCGGTGGGAGCCGTGAACCATGCGGAAAGACGCCCCCGTAAAAACGGATCTCTCCGTTTTTACGGGGGCGTCTCCGGATAGGGGAGGAAACCTATTTCTTTTCGGTTTCCCGAAGGGCTTCCAGGTGTGCCAGGGCCAGATCGCCCAGATCTTCCCGCATAATTTCCATCTCCGCTTCGCTCCGCTCAACTATAGGGCTCATCTTGTCTCCTCCTTTCCTTCCACCTTGTTCTTCATCCTTTCAAGTATTCTTGCAAGGATTCTCTTGAAAACTGGAAAAGTGACAACTCCGAGAATCACGCTACCTTTTTGATGCGTACCGCCTTGCCTGCGGAACGCTCGATGGCTCCGGGTTCGAAGAGCCGCAACCCCACCCGTACTCCTAGAAGGGCTTTCAATTCCGCCGCAGTTTGCCGCATGAGATTTCCCGCAGCTTCTTCCGAAAGGGGAACCTTACTCTCGCAGCACACGGTAAGTTCCTTCATGCCTCCCTTTTCGGCAACTTCCAGAAAGTAATGCAGAGAAAGACCGGGGACCTTGCCCAGGGCAACTTCCACCTGGGAGGGGAACACGTTCACTCCCCGAATGATCAGCATGTCGTCGCTGCGCCCGAGAATGCGGGCGATCCGTTTTTCTCCGCATCCGCAGGGGCAGGGTTCCGCATAGAGCCGGGAAAGGTCCCGGGTGCGATAACGAATCATGGGAAGGGCTTCCTTGGTGAGTGTGGTGATGACGATCTCCCCGGTTTCTCCGGGAGGGAGTACCTCTCCCGTCTCGGGGTTGATGATCTCCACCAGAAAGTGATCCTCCTCGAAGTGAAGCCCCTCTCGACGGGGGCATTCCATGGCCACTCCGGGGCCGATGATTTCCGAAAGGCCGTAGGAATCGATGGCGGTAATTCCAAGGCTCTCTTCCAGGTGCGTGCGCATCTCCTCGGTCCAGGCCTCGGCTCCGAAAATGCCCAGCCGGAGCTGAAGGTTGTTTTTCTTCTCCGAGTTCAGAACCTCCGCGAGGTGCAGAGCGTAGGAGGGGGTGCAGGTGAAAGCGGTGGTGCCGAGGTCTTCCATGAGAAGCACCTGACGTTCCGTAAAGCCTCCTCCCGAAGGGATCACCAGGGCTCCCAGTTCTTCCGCTCCCCAGTGAAAGCCCAGGGCCCCCGTGAAGAGCCCGTATCCCAGAGCGATCTGAAAAACGTCCTTCGAGGAAAGTCCCGCCACGGAAAGGCGGTGAGCCATAATGGAAGACCAGGTGCGGATATCCTTTTGCGTATATGCCACCACGGTGGGTTTTCCCGTGGTTCCCGAAGAGGCGTGAATGCGTACTACCTCCTCTTTGTCGCAGGCGAGAAGACCGTAGGGATAGGTGTCCCGAAGGTCGTTTTTGGTGGTGAAGGGGAGCCGGGAGAGATCCTCGAGGCTTCGGATATCTTCGGGGGAAAGTCCCATATCCTCCATCTTGGCCCGGTAGTGAGGTACCCTCTCCCAAACTCGTCGTACAACCCTCTGTAGCTGATCTGTTCTCCGCTCGTCCTTGCTCTTCTGCATTTTCCTGGCTCCTCCTTCCAGAGTTGGCGTATCATGATTGTAGTGCGGCATAGAAACGAAATATAAAAAAAGAGGGCTCCCGCTTTAAAGCGGGAGCCCTCTGGGGAAATTCCGTGAGCACGTACGCCTAAACGCCGGCCCACCCCCTGAGGGGTCCCGCGTTGCTAAAGGCGTAATAATAATAAAAAGCCGAAACGAAAAGACCGGGCTGACGGAACATGAATTTCCTCCAAAGTGTAGAGATGAAAAAATATACCTTGCGGAAGTTTATACCACGGGGGCTCCTGAAAGTCAAGAAAAAAGATGGTTTTTGTGCGCAATCCGAATGAAATTGTTTTAGGCTTTGCAATTTGTTAGGTATTGCTTATTCTTTATGGGGGCAGTATTATAGGAAATGTGTTTTTGCATAATATGTTTCTTATCGTCCAGAAGAGTTTGTACAAAGGAGTGGTGGAAATTGCGGATACGATTGATTTTGGAGCCCCGGAACGGTTCGGAAGCACTCTTGGAAAAACCGAATCTTTATCTTTTGCAAGCCATGGTATACAACCTTTTCAGCTCCGAGTTGGGAACTTTCCTTCATGACCAAGGATACGTTTATGAAAAACGGCATTTCAAACTCTTCGTTTTTTCATGGCTTCGAGGAGAAGGTAAACCTCGAACGGAAGCATCCCGGCTCTGTTTTTCTTCACCCCTTTCCCTGGATATCGCTTCCCCATTCCTCCATGTTCTTCAGGATGTGGCTTTTCACGCTCTTTCGTCTCTGCATTTGCGTTTGGGAAATAACGAGCTTCGTTGCAGCGGTGTGGAGGTCTTCGAGAACGAGGTGGAAGAGAAGTCGATAACCTTGCGAACTCTCTCTCCCATAACGTGCTATTCCACTCTTCTCCGGCCCGAGGGCAAGAAATTTACGGTTTATCACGAGCCGGAAGACTCCTTGTTTCAGGAGATTCTTCAGGGGAATCTGGAGAAGAAGTTTCGTCTTATCTTTCCGGAAGAACCTCTGCCCTCGGGAAAGGTACGCCTATTACCTCGGGGGAGATATTCCCGTAAAATTTCTCGATTCAGACCCGAAGACCCGGTGCCCATCAAAGGATATGGTGGTACTTTTTCGCTGGAAGGTCCCCGGGAACTGCTGCAGATTGCCCTCGATGCGGGGTTGGGAGCGAAAAACAGTGCCGGGTGGGGATGTGTGGAAAGAGTCCAGTAAAAATTTTCATACGATCCTGGAAATCTGAAACAATGTCGTAGGGATATTGTGTCGAAAGGAGGTTTGCTCGTGGGTTTTCTTCAGGGTGTGTATGCTCTCAAGGAGTTTCACAGCGGGGATGGTTCTGGAAACGTCGGAAGTCCGCTAGAGGATCTCGACGATTTTATCGAATTTCCTCTTCCGCCACCACCGGAGCGAAAGGAAGCTAAGCCCGGAGGTCGGGAGATTAAGGAAATACGGGTGCTTATGGATGTGGAGGATGCCGGAAAAACCCCCTTCGTAATTCGAGGAATCGAATCTTTAGTACTTGGAGATTATGACCTTTCCGGAGAGGATGAAGAGGTACGGGCCAAACGATGGCGCTATCTCTATCGCAAGCCCGCAGGGGCCAACGTGAGCTGGAGCTATTCTCCCCTCTACAAGCTTGGAAAGGGAATGGGCGGAGAAAAGGCTCTTTCCGAGCTCGGAGGAAAAGGAGGGGATTGGAGAAACGATCCCGACTCCCGGCTTTACAAACTTCACAAGGCGGTTTTGCAGGACTACGAAAAAAGCGGTTTTTTCTCTTCCGGAAGTGCTGAAATCCTGGCGGATGCCCTTTGGGAGAAGCGGGAGAAACTTGCCTCCCTCTGGAACGATCCGAAGTCTTCCTATCTCTTGATTTTCGGTTTGGAAAGCGAAGATGGAAGGTTTCTCTTTCCCGGAGATATTCCTCTTTTTGTGGATTATTTTCGCTGCAAGATGGAGGAACAGCGGCAGAAAAAGGGATCGGAAAATATGTCTTCTGTCCTTTGCGCTTACTGCGGCACTGAGGAAAAACAACCGGAAAACCTCAGCGGGATCTTTAAATTCGCCACCTTCGATAAAAAAGGCTTTCTTCCCGGTTTGAACGATGGAGAGCCCTTCAAGGTATTTCCCCTCTGCCAAGGATGTTATGCCACTTTCTCCTCGGGAAGGCGGATTATGGACGGAAAGTACCTCTACACGAACCTTCTCCGGGGGATCAATATCTACGTTCTTCCGGAACTTCTTCTTTCGAAGGAGTGCTTTGAAAGCATTTCCCGGGACATGCGGGATTTTTTCCTTACCGGTCTTCCTCAGGATACGGAGGATTTTTTTGATTTCCTAGCTTCCGAAGAGCAGGATGTGCTTGTTTTTCATTTTCTTTTCTGGGAACAGCTTCAGGCCCAGGAGCGTCTTCATCTGATGGTGGAGGACGTGCCTCCATCCCGGCTCCGAAAACTTTACGATGCCTGGGAAAGGGTATATCAAAACCATCACGGCGGAAAAAGGCATGATAAGGGGTTGGATGGGGCTTTGCGGTATGTGGTGCGCACCTTTCTGGAAATGGGGAAGAAGAGCGATTCGGAGAAGAAAACGGTTCAGGGATACGCTTTGGAAATCCTCGGGCGCCTTCTGGGGGGGCTTCCCGTGGAGGTGTTGGAGGTGAAACGCTTCTTCCTCTCCCGCCTTCGAGGCCTTGCGGCGGACCCCGAGTGGGTGCGGGAGGGAAGGATGCACTATATGGTGGTGGTTTGCGAGTTTTTGTGTGAAGTAAATAAAGTTTTCGAGGGAGGGATCGACGGTGCTGAGTAAAGAGGCGGAAGATCGGGTGGGGGAATTGTTCCAAAGCTTTTCCGACCCCTATCTCAAAAAGCGGGAAGGCCAGGGAATTTTCCTGAGCGGTATCGCTCTGGGCATGCTCGCTTTGGAACAGGTCCGGGGAGAGGGAGAGGCAGATAAGGAGGGGGGCAGAAAAAACGGCCCCCTTCACGGAGCCCCTCTTTTCAAACAGATCAATTTCGGGAGCTTGGGAATGCGGGACCTCAAAAAGCTTCTCTCCCGGGTACCTCTTCTTACGGCTCACTACTGCGGGGATGAGCGGGGGGGGATGATTTTCATCATCAACGGTCTTGTCGGGCTGGCTCAGGATTACCTCTTCGCTGCGGAAGAGCGGGAATGCGGCGTGGAAGGAAACTTTGCCTTTTCCGGAGCTTTTCTGAACGCTCCGGGATACTGCTGGCGCATTTTCCCTCCCAAAAAGGGAAATGGATCTGAAGAGATTTCGCAAAATCGGGATTCCATATCTTCATCTTCTGGAGGTGCGTAAGATGGCTTTCGAAACGCGGCGGGAAATTCTTTTCGTGTACTCCGTGCGGGATGCTAATCCAAACGGGGATCCGTTAAATGCCAATCACCCCCGAATGGACGAGGATTCCGGGCAGATCCTCGCCTCGGACGTGCGGGTCAAGCGTACCGTGCGGGACGAGTGGCTTCGCCGGGGCGAGGCGGTCTTCGTGGATGGGGAAACCAAAACTCTGGCTAACAGGGTAAAGGAATTGAAGGAGCAGTTCGGAGTTGATTCGGGAAAGGAAATCCTGGCTCGCTGTATCGACACCCGCCTTTTCGGAAGCACCTTCGCTTTGGGGAAGGAATCCTTTTCCTGGACCGGCCCCGTGCAGTTCAAGTGGGCCCGGTCCTTTCACCGCGCCAAGGTGGAGATGATTCAGGGAACCGCCGCCTTCGCCACCAAGGACGAAAGCGGTCAGCGATCCTTTCGGAACGAATATCTCGTTCCCTTCTGCCTTCTGGGAGTGTACGGTATCGCCAACCAGTACGCTTCCGCCACCACGGGCGCTTCTGCGGAGGACCTCGATTCTCTGGTGCGCGCCCTTTGGGGAGGCACCAACAACCTGATTACGAGGAGCAAGGTGGGGCACGCCTCACGGCTGCTTCTGGAACTGGAGTGGAAAGAGGAATTCTGTGGTTCCCTGGGTTTTATGGATGAAAAGGTGGCTCTCCGTTCACCGGAAAACCTTCCCTTGAGCGAGGAGGACCAGTACCGCCTTCGCCGGATGGAGGATTGCCTGCTCTCTCTGGACGGGCTTCTCCCGGCGCTTGAGGCGAAAGGGGAATTCCTGAAGGGTCTCCGGGTTTTCTGGGATGGAGAACTGCCTTTGATTTGCAGGGATGTTCGGAACGAGAAGGCCCTGAAGGTTCTCGAAGAAGTTTCGGGGGCTTCCCTCTCCCTGGAATCGGAGTAGCCGATCATGGCGGTGGTCTTCGATATCCGGGGAGACAGGGCCATGTACCGTCGTCCCTACACCACCACCTCTGCCTCGTCCTATCCCTTTCCTCCTCCCACGGCGGTGGCGGGGCTTCTCTGTGCCATCCTGGGGATCGACGGGGGAAGTGCCCACAGGGGCTGTAACAGCCGCTACTGGGAGGCCTTGGGGGGAACCCAGATCGCCGTGGCTTCCCGGAATCCTCTTCGGTGGTTTCGGGGAACCCTCAACTTCTGGAATACCAAGGATCCTCAGAAGGCCCCTCATGTCCAGATAAAGCACCAGTTCGTTTCCCGCCCGAAGTACCGCATCTACGTGGAAGGAGGAGCGGAGGCGGAGCTGCGGCACCATCTGGAAAAAGGCATCTTTATCTATACTCCTTATCTCGGAGTGGCCTACGCTTTAGGAGAGATTTCCTTTGTGGGATCCTTTGATTGGAAACCCCTGGAGCCCGAAGACGGGGTCCCTTTGAACATAGGCTCTCTTCTTCCCTGGAAAGAGGAAGACATGGAGCTGGACGTGCTCGCTTCGGGAGGAGCCTTCAAGGAAATTCTGCCTTTTCGTATGGATGCGGAGCGGCAGTTTCTGGAAAGCGTAACGGTACTCTATCCCGTGGCTCCGGAAAAACCTCTGGTATTGAAGAAAAGGGGGAGCGTGGATGTTACCCGATGCGGCGATGACGTGGTGGCGTGGTTTGCCCCTTGGAGATGCGAAAAGCCATCCCGATAAACTTTTACGGGATCATCTGGAGGGGGTTTGTCGTAAGGCCCTGAAACTGGCGGAGCATGGAAATATCGAGGAAAGGCTGGCTCCCCGGGAGATGCTTTCCCTGGGAGCCCTTACCCATGATTTGGGAAAAATACACTCCAAGTTCCAGCATAGGATGAAAAATCCGGATTCTCCGGGTGAAAAGCTGCCCCATGCGTATCCTTCGGCCCTCTGTGCCCTATGGATGCTTCGGGAGCTTTCCCGAAAAAATCTTTCGGGGTTTCAAGTCTTTTCCCTTGCGGAGATGATATGCCGGCATCACGGTTTCGTGGAATCCCTTTCCCAGGCTCGGAGTTTTTGGCACGAAAGGCTCCGGAAGGAAGAACTTCCTCAATTGCGGAGTCTCTTACAGGAATACTTTGGAAATTTTGCCCTTTCCTGGGAGGAGTGGGGGGAAATTTCCAAACCCCTGAAAAAATACTGTCTTTTGCCCCCTCGATCTTCCCTTTCCGACTGGATCTCACACCGCACTCTTTGTTCTCTTCTGGTAGCGGCGGACCGTATGGACGCTCTGGGAATGGGGGATCCTCTATTTCCAAAAATTCCATCGTTTCGTGAAAAGGCTTTTCGAGCCTATGTGCAAGGATGTTCCTGTAAAGAACGTGAAATCAATCGATGGCGCCAGGAACTGCGTTTGAGGTGCCTCGAAAACGTTCGGCCCTTGCAATCTCCTCCGGAAGATGGGGTTTTTACGCTTACTCTGCCCACGGGAGCGGGGAAAACCGGCATCGCCCTTCAGATCGGGGCGGAGATGGCCCGGAAATGGAAAAAGAAAACCCTTATCTATGCCTTACCCTTTATCAGCATCGTGGAACAGAACGCCGGGGTAAGCCGGGCGATTTTCGGGGACTCCATCGTACAAGAGGATCATAGCCTGGTTTTCGCCAGGACGAAGGAGGAGGATTCCGGAGATGCTATCGTTACAGAGCCTTCGGAGCGTATGGTTCGCCTTTTTCGTTACTGGAATAAATCCTTGGTGGTTACCACCACCGCTCACCTCTGGAATGCCCTTTTCTCTTCCAAGATCAACCGAACCATGAACTTCAGCCGACTTGCCGAAGCGGTGGTGCTTCTTGACGAACCTCAGGGCATTCGTCCTCAGCTTTGGAGAGATCTCGGCAAAACCTTCGAGGCCCTCCATCGAGATTTGGGAACACTCTTCGTGCTTATTACCGCCACGCAGCCGCGAATTTGCGCCACCTCTGTTTCTTCCTCCTCGCTAAAGCGGGAGCTTGCTCCGGCAGAGGAAAAATGGCGGCATTTTCCTCGAAATAGACATGTGTACCGCTATCTTCCGGGAGATCATCCTCTGGAATCCCTGCCGGAACTTCTGGAGGAACATCTTCCCGAAGGACATACCAGCGGCATGATAATCTGCAATACCCGCAAGGAAGCTCTGGAAGTCTATGACATGATGACACAGCGTTTTTCCTCCCGGGTCTTTTTTCTCTCCTCATGGATGATTCCCCGGCATCGACGCAGAATTTTGCGGATGCTCCGGTATCTTGAGCGAAAGAGACTCCCCCGGTATCTCGTGGCCACTCAGGTAGTGGAGGCGGGGGTGGATCTGGATTTCGATTGGGTCTTTCGCGATGTGGCTCCTCTGGACAGCATCATTCAGGCGGGGGGGCGCTGCAACCGTCACGCCGGAAGGGGCTGTGAAGGCCTTATCTTGGTGGGAAAGTTGGTAAATTCCAAAGGGAGGGCTTATGGAAACTGGATCTATAACCAAGTCCTTCTTGAGGCCACCAGGAAAATCCTTGAGGACATGCCTTCTTTTGACGAAAGCCAGGTACCGAACCTGGTGGAACGTTACTACTTCGACGTGGAAGATAGGCTGACTCCTGAGGATCTTGTGCGACAGCTGAACGAGGGGAATTGGGGAGATCTCCCGGAACTCTTCGAGCGGAAAGACTACGAAGAAACTACTCTTTACGTGGAGTGGGATTGCAGGGTAAAAGGATATCTCGAGAAGCTGGAGAAGACCGAGTGGACTCTTGAAAACCAGGAGGAACGCAAAACCCTTACAGCGAAATTACAGCAATATACTCTTGGAATTCCTCCAAAGGAATTAGGCCGCCTTCGGGAAATTCAGGGGAACTATTTTCTTGAAGGGCCCGCTCTCGTGCCTCGGAGGGATGGATCCTATTTCCTTTCCCGGGAGCTTCTGGAAAAAACGTTGCGGAAACAGGCCCAAGAGAGTTGGGACGGGTGGGAGAATTCCGAAGAGACTCTTCGGGGAATTTACGGAAGAATCTGCGGACTTCGGCTTCCTCCAAATAGCGAAAAGGAGGAGGATCATGATTTCTACTGAGATTTCTGGAGAAAAGTGGCGGAATACCACCTTTTCCGAGCCTCCTCGCATCGGCGGAACCCTTGTATGGTATTACGCGATTTGTTCCCGAGAGGTTTGGTTTATGTGCCGTGGTATAGAACCGGATCGCCGGGACGAGCTTCTCAGGTTAGGGCGTCTTATAGACGAGTCCAGTTATTCCAGGGAACGACATAACATCGATATGGGAGATAATCGCTTCGATGTTTTTTCCGAAGAAGGGGGAATCCTCGTAATCGGAGAGGTGAAAAAAAGCAGCCGGAGTTTGGATGCCTCCAGGTTGCAGCTTGCCCATTACCTTTACAGCCTTGAAAAGGAGGGGATTTTGGCTGAAGGAAGGCTGCTTTTTCCCCAAGAGCGGCGTCGGGAAGAGGTGCTTCTGGACGATTCTCTTCGTCAAAGCCTGGATAGGGCCTACGAGGAAATTCAATCCATCGGTGAAAGTTCTCGACCCCCGGAACTGCGGAAAAATTCGTGGTGCCGAAACTGTGCCTATCGGGAATGGTGTTGGAGTTAGGGGGTTATCTTGGGCTTGTCTAAAGGAGAAAACGGATTCTTGGAAACACCTCGAAAGATTGCAGAAGCTGGAGGGATTATCTGAGTTTAAGGGGGGAAAGGGGGCAGGAAGAAATGGGGAAAGTTCGTTATCTCATGTCTTCGGGAGAACTTAAGCGCAAGGACGACAGCATCCTCTTCGAAACCGCCGAAGGAAAACGATATATTCCAGTAGAGACTACGGATGAATTTTTAGTATTTGGTGAAGTGACTTTGAATAAACGTTTTTTGGAATTTGCTACAAAAATGCAAATTATACTTCATTTTTTCAATCACTATGGTTATTATCAAGGAAGTTACTATCCTCGGGAGCATCTCAATGCAGGAGCGGTAATCCTTGCTCAGGCCCGGGAATATTCGGATGAGGTAAAACGGCTTGCCTTGGCTTCCCAATTCCTTGCCGGAGCCTTGCAAAATATGGAAAAAGTCCTTAGATATTATGCGGTGCGGAAGGAAAATCCTTCCTTGGATGTGTTGTCGGAAAATATACAGATTTTCTTCAACAGCTTAAGAGAGGCCAAGAGTGTGGCGGAACTTATGGCCTTTGAGGGAAATGCCCGGGAAATTTATTACAAAGCTTTCGACCATATTGTACAGCAGGAATCTTTTGCTTTCGGAAACAGAACTCGACGTCCTCCAGGCAATCCCATGAACGCTCTTATCAGCTTTCTGAACAGTCTTTGCTACATCCTCGCCCTCTCGCAAATTTATAGAACTCACCTGGATCCTCGTATAGGCTATCTTCATGAAACTAACTTTCGTAGATTCAGCTTAAACCTCGATCTCTCGGAAATTTTCAAACCCCTCCTGGTGGACAGAACCATCTTTTCCCTTTTAAACAAAAAAGAACTTCGGGCATCTCACTTTTCTACCAAAGGAGAGGGTGTTTATCTTGGTGAGAAGGGAAGGGAGATCGTTATTCAGGCCTGGGAGGAACGTCTTAAAAGCACCATAGATCATCCGAGACTTAAGCGAAAGGTGAGTTATCGGGGGCTTGTGCGGATGGAGGCGTACAAAATAGAAAAGCATATCCTCGGAGATGAGGAATATCGTCCCTTTGTAACTCGGTGGTAATTATGTTTGTCCTGATGGTATACGATGTAGGGGAAAAAAGAGTGTCGAAAATGTTAAAAACAGGAAGACGTTATCTAACATGGGTGCAAAATTCGGTTTTAGAAGGCGAATTGACTCCTGCCACCTATGAACAGCTCAAGATGGATGTGCGAAAGGTAATTTCCGAAGACGAGGACAGTGTTATTTTTTATACTTGGAGAGTTGAACGGTATACAAAAAGAGAGATTCTCGGAATTGAACGTGGAAAAGAAGACCTTTTTTTGTAGTAACTCATTCCCGCTTATATTGTGAGTACGAGGGTAAAGGCGAGGTGCCCGTCCAATTGTCATGGAAGGGTTCCGGAGCCTGTCAAGCGAGATGTCGCAAAAAGATCAAATTAGAACAGCTCAGTCTCCGTGCTTTTTAGAGGTCTTCCTCTCCCTCTCCGGATTCAGGTAGACCGTGTCCTCGATGGAACAGTCCCTTATGGGCCTGTTTCTCCACCTGTGGGGATGTCGTGTTTTGGCTTCTTCCAAGGTCTTTTTCCTCTTGGCCAGTATTTCCTGGGCTTTCCCCCGGTGCCTTTGTTCAGGGGTCACGTAGTTAAGAGCACTATGACGATGGGTATGGTTATACCAGGAGACGAATCCGCAGGTCCAGGTTCTTGCCTCCTCTATGTCCTTGAAGCCGCTGCCTGGAAAGGCTGGCCTGTACTTCAGGGTTTTGAAGATGGATTCGCTGTAGGGATTGTCGTTGCTTACCCTCGGTCTGCTGTGGGAGAACAGTACTCCCAGTTTTTCCATGGTGGCTCTCAAGGTGGCGCTTTTCATGGGGCTTCCGTTATCCGCGTGCAGAACCAGGGGTTTGTTCCCAAGGCAGATTTTTTCAGATAAGACTGCTTTGGTGACCACCTCCGATGCCAGTTCTCCCGATTCTTCGCGGTAAATTTCCCAGCCGACTATTTTTCTGCTGTAGAGGTCCACTATGAGATAGAGATAATAGAAGAGCCCTTTGGCTGGTCCGCAAAGGTAGGTTATGTCCCATGACCAGAGCTGGTTCGGCCCATGAGCCTTATGGGTGCTGGGGCTCCTTTTTACCGGAGCCGCCGTCCTGCCTCTGTGATGGAGCTGTCTGTTTTTCCGGAGTATCCTGTAGAACGTGGATTCCGAGGCTATGTAGATGCCTTTTTCCAGAAGATCGTTCACTATCTGAGCCGGCGGCGCACTAGCGTATTCCGGGCTGTTCGCAATTTCAAGGACCTTCCGCTCTTCCTCCGCAGAGAGCTTTTGCGGTGTTTTTCTGGGGGCATGGGCTCTTTGGTCCTCTTGTATGTCTCCCTCTTTGCACCATCTCTGGAAGGTTCGTTCGGTTATGCCGACTTCTCTGCAGGCTTTTGCCTGGGTGGCACCGCTCGATATGGCTTCTCCGATCAGTTCAGCTGCTTTACGGCGATCCGGGGCACCGATCAGTCGTCCTCGTTTTCCCCCCAGATCGCCTGGACTTTTTTTCTAAGTACCAGCAGGGCCGCCGCTTCCGCCAGGGCTTTCTCCTTGCGCCGGAGCTCCTGTTCCAGCTTCTTCTGGTTCTTCTTTACCTGACTTATCTCGTGCATGAGATCCCGCACCTTGAGGCTCTGTCCGTGGTTGGCTTCTTCGCAGGAGTTTCTCCAGCTTATTACCTCTTCCACGTAGAGGCCCTTTTCCCGGCAATACTGAGCCAGTTCCGCCTCGTTCATGGTGTAGGTTTCGTGGACTATGAGAAACTTGTCTCTGGAGCTCCATCTCTCCGAAGGGTTTCCGTCACCGGGAGCGGCTTTGCCGGATGCCCGAAGCTCCTTTTTCCAGTTGTAGAGGGTGCCCGTCGTGATTCCCGTCTCTTTCGACAGTTTGGGTATCGAGATGTTCTCAGGCGGCATCATCTTTCTCTTGACGGTCTCTTTTTGCTCTTTGCTGTACTTTGCCATCTGTCGCACCTCCAAGAAGTCTAGCTCGACTCGCCAAGCTAGTTTATCATGCGACATCTATTTTGACACGTAAGGGTTCCCCGGCAATTCAAAATACGATATTGGGCGGAATGACCCGGTAGTCCATCTCCTACTTTGGTTTAGAAATGGAAAGAAATTTTTGTCGTCGACCTTCAGTGAAGCGAAAACTCCTGGAGATCGACGACTTCTATACTATCTATGGAATTACAGGGATTTCGAAGAAAATCTGCAAGATTAAATTGACAATTTTACTGTGAACAAAAAAAGGCCTTGATGATGTGGTACCCTTGAAATACAATGTTGAGGTTGGTTTTTCTCAATCCTATGAGGGATGGAAACAGTTTCGCTTCGGCTTCGTCCCGTTCTCGCTGCGCGTTTTTCTCAATCCTATGAGGGATGGAAACCCAGGGATGGAGCATATTACAACGGCTCCAGCTTTGGTTTTTCTCAATCCTATGAGGGATGGAAACCGGTTATATCCGTCGCTGAGACAATACCGGAACTAGCGGTTTTTCTCAATCCTATGAGGGATGGAAACAGCCTCGCCGTTGAAGTGGACGGAACGAGGCTTTTTTGTTTTTCTCAATCCTATGAGGGATGGAAACGAAAAATATCTCTCGTTATTGGGACAATCTCAAAACTGTTTTTCTCAATCCTATGAGGGATGGAAACGGAGAAGAAAGGGGGAACCGGAGCAAGTCGCGGGGCGTTTTTCTCAATCCTATGAGGGATGGAAACCTCGCTCGAAGAAGCGCATTCGTCCGTCCTGCCACAGTTTTTCTCAATCCTATGAGGGATGGAAACAAAACATTTTTCACGCCGAGGTCGCCCCCCGCCTCGTTTTTCTCAATCCTATGAGGGATGGAAACTCGGTTGGGGACCCACAAAAGAGCGATGGGCTGCATACGTTTTTCTCAATCCTATGAGGGATGGAAACGCCGAGGAAGAGGAGAAGGAGCTCGAAAAGAAGAAGCGTTTTTCTCAATCCTATGAGGGATGGAAACATTTTGAGGTTAAAGGAAAACGAATCACGAAAACGGTGTTTTTCTCAATCCTATGAGGGATGGAAACCGCACAATCTGAAAGCATCCCGACCTTCGCCAGCCGGTTTTTCTCAATCCTATGAGGGATGGAAACGCGGGAGTAACGACGCATTTTCCAGGAGAGCGAACGCGTTTTTCTCAATCCTATGAGGGATGGAAACAAAGGGTGCATGGTAATAATCCCATTCGGAGAAAAGTTTTTCTCAATCCTATGAGGGATGGAAACAGTTCCGATGCTGCTGGGATGATGTCCTCGATGCTGGTTTTTCTCAATCCTATGAGGGATGGAAACCTGGCGCACAGCTTCCGAGGATTCCGCAGGGTACCAGTTTTTCTCAATCCTATGAGGGATGGAAACCCTCTCTTTCGGGCATATTTTTGTGCATCCCTCTGTGTTTTTCTCAATCCTATGAGGGATGGAAACGCGATGAATCCGAGTCCATACTCGAAGGCGGGACCGTGTTTTTCTCAATCCTATGAGGGATGGAAACGTGTAATAAACACGGGTTTCTCTTCGCCAAGGAGAGGTTTTTCTCAATCCTATGAGGGATGGAAACAGCACAAAGAGCAAGGACACGGACAAATCTTCCGCATGTTTTTCTCAATCCTATGAGGGATGGAAACTACGCACACGCCCACATCCGGGAACATCGTGAAATTGTTTTTCTCAATCCTATGAGGGATGGAAACGCGAACTCGAAGCGGCAGCCGCAGAAGGTAGCATGGTTTTTCTCAATCCTATGAGGGATGGAAACAGAAGTTTGGATACACCGTAGGAACCTACAACGCCAGTTTTTCTCAATCCTATGAGGGATGGAAACAGGATAAAGGCTTCTCCGAAAATGTCCGGAGAAACGTTTTTCTCAATCCTATGAGGGATGGAAACGTCCAAAGGCATATTTCAAGACGACGCAGAGTGGAGTTTTTCTCAATCCTATGAGGGATGGAAACACCGACTCTCCCGAGCCAAGCACGTCAAGCGTAGTGGTTTTTCTCAATCCTATGAGGGATGGAAACTGGAATTCGCGTGTACGGGGAATCTATGCAAAATGGTTTGTTTTTCTCAATCCTATGAGGGATGGAAACGATTTCGCACTGTCGATATCCACGCTTTCCGTATCGGTTTTTCTCAATCCTATGAGGGATGGAAACATTTCATTTTTCTCTCCTATCCCTACCGATATATCCGAGTTTTTCTCAATCCTATGAGGGATGGAAACATTTCCGGGAAGGTCATAGAAACGTATTCTCGGAATGTTTTTCTCAATCCTATGAGGGATGGAAACGCGATGTATAGACCGTGGTAAAGTGAACCGGCAAACAGTTTTTCTCAATCCTATGAGGGATGGAAACGACAGACCCATATTCGGAGACGACAAAAACCGTAAGGGTTTTTCTCAATCCTATGAGGGATGGAAACAGAGCCGACTTTCATGACGGTTCCTCCTCAAAATGGTTTTTCTCAATCCTATGAGGGATGGAAACGGTGAATCCGGAGACGAACGAGGATGGCACACCCTGGTTTTTCTCAATCCTATGAGGGATGGAAACGGGTCCATGGCGTTGTCTATCTTGGGCTGGAGTTTTTGTTTTTCTCAATCCTATGAGGGATGGAAACCCGAAAACGCGAATCGATGACTATCTGCCGCAACCGAGTTTTTCTCAATCCTATGAGGGATGGAAACGAGTACGAATATCCGGTATCCGTTCGTAGCGGCAACGGTTTTTCTCAATCCTATGAGGGATGGAAACCACATCGAGAGGCTGACTGTGGAGCGCGACATGCTCGTTTTTCTCAATCCTATGAGGGATGGAAACCGACGTATCAAGGCTTTCCCAAGCCATCTGATATCGTTTTTCTCAATCCTATGAGGGATGGAAACCGTAACGCGTCACGTAACGGTTACGTGGCAAATAGGTTTTTCTCAATCCTATGAGGGATGGAAACTCAAGTCTCTCCGGGAAGAGGACTCCGAAGCGAAGGTTTTTCTCAATCCTATGAGGGATGGAAACCGGTCACTCGCGGAGAAGATCCAGGGAAGAGGGAGAGTTTTTCTCAATCCTATGAGGGATGGAAACATCTCCGGTCTCCTTTACTTTCGCCTCTATCTGCTCGTTTTTCTCAATCCTATGAGGGATGGAAACGTCCGTCTTTTCTGGAAACGTGTTTCGTGAGGTAGCGTTTTTCTCAATCCTATGAGGGATGGAAACAGGGGAGAGGCGGACAAACGCCTCTCCCCGAAAAGCAGTTTTTCTCAATCCTATGAGGGATGGAAACGTGGTGAGGAGGCGGTCCGGGTCTCTTTCGCTCGCGTTTTTCTCAATCCTATGAGGGATGGAAACTAACAAAGGCATTCCCGCTCCCGGGGGAGCTGGCCGCCGTTTTTCTCAATCCTATGAGGGATGGAAACAGGTCGGGAAAAACAACGATCTCATTGAAAGGATCAGCGGTTTTTCTCAATCCTATGAGGGATGGAAACCGAACCGGGGATGATCTCTATTCCCTGACGAGGCTCGAGTTTTTCTCAATCCTATGAGGGATGGAAACACATAGCGGAGGCGAGCTCCCCCGCTCGCTCTGCGGTTTTTCTCAATCCTATGAGGGATGGAAACCGCTGTCGTTGGAGCCGTAGAGCGAAAATCCGGAGGTTTTTCTCAATCCTATGAGGGATGGAAACTGCTGTGGCGGTCTATGACGACAGCGAAAAAACGTAGTTTTTCTCAATCCTATGAGGGATGGAAACGCGAATACCTCGAAGACACGTACTTCCCGGCAATGTGGTTTTTCTCAATCCTATGAGGGATGGAAACACGGCGCAATCAAACACGAGCGCATCCACGCCATCGTTTTTCTCAATCCTATGAGGGATGGAAACGCGTCGAGGTCGTGAGAGGCCGTTTCCACATACCAGTGTTTTTCTCAATCCTATGAGGGATGGAAACGGGCCACGCCGGATACAGAAGAGATGCCCCGACTTGGTTTTTCTCAATCCTATGAGGGATGGAAACCGAATATACGAACCAGGAGGTTGCCAGGTTCTCCCTGGGTTTTTCTCAATCCTATGAGGGATGGAAACTGGGGACAGAATTCTCATCGTCATGAATGACAGCGTGGTTTTTCTCAATCCTATGAGGGATGGAAACGTAGGGGCCATAGCAGGTGAGGGCTGCGGCCTCCTGGGTTTTTCTCAATCCTATGAGGGATGGAAACACTAGCCGCATCGCGGAAGTGACGATGGCTTTGGAAGTTTTTCTCAATCCTATGAGGGATGGAAACTTGCCATTCTCTCGGATCCTTACTACTGCGGACCGCGTTTTTCTCAATCCTATGAGGGATGGAAACCGCTTCCCATGGCAGCGGTAACGATTTCCTTTGCCCCGTTTTTCTCAATCCTATGAGGGATGGAAACCACCCTAAAGGGGCCTTCCAGCCCAACAAAAGACGCCGTTTTTCTCAATCCTATGAGGGATGGAAACCAATGCGGGCAAATAATGATTTCTCGGCTTCTTTCTGGTTTTTCTCAATCCTATGAGGGATGGAAACGGCCATTCTTTCAACCACTTCGCGATCCTCCTGCTTCGTTTTTCTCAATCCTATGAGGGATGGAAACTGGTTCTCATCCTGCGTTACCTCTCCATCAGAGTATGTTTTTCTCAATCCTATGAGGGATGGAAACCTGGCTGGGTAGTCGTCGCTGCTGAATCCTCCGTCTGGGTTTTTCTCAATCCTATGAGGGATGGAAACATATTTCCCTGCGTAATCCACGCTCCGGCGGTTTTCGTTTTTCTCAATCCTATGAGGGATGGAAACGGAACATGCGGAACATGGCGGCCCTTGTGCGAGGGGGTTTTTCTCAATCCTATGAGGGATGGAAACATTTTTTTGAAAAATAAAAAATGCATGCAAGACTCTCGTTTTTCTCAATCCTATGAGGGATGGAAACACTCAGGATAAATTCCTTCCACATCATCCCCACTCGGTTTTTCTCAATCCTATGAGGGATGGAAACCCGAAAACGCGAATCGATGACTATCTGCCGCAACCGTTTTTCTCAATCCTATGAGGGATGGAAACATCGTCGTTTTCCCCGCCTCGCGGAATTCAAAAAGGTCGTTTTTCTCAATCCTATGAGGGATGGAAACCCACAAGAATCGGATAATGCCCGAGAGAGCTTTTTACCGTTTTTCTCAATCCTATGAGGGATGGAAACTACGTTCTGCCCCGCAGAAAATAGAGCGGGCAATCGGTTTTTCTCAATCCTATGAGGGATGGAAACCACGCCAGGAGTGGGAGACCGTTTCCATCGGATATGGTTTTTCTCAATCCTATGAGGGATGGAAACTATCGAGAGCATCGCAGGAAATCTTCGGCTTCTTCGTTTTTCTCAATCCTATGAGGGATGGAAACTTCTGATCTGCGCCTCCTCGAAAAGGGCGTCGGCCCGGTTTTTCTCAATCCTATGAGGGATGGAAACGTCCCTGTACGTGTACATCTATCTAGTGCTACGGCCCCATGTTTTTCTCAATCCTATGAGGGATGGAAACTTCTGATCTGCGCCTCCTCGAAAAGGGCGTCGGCCCGTTTTTCTCAATCCTATGAGGGATGGAAACCTTGTCGTCGTAAATGGCATCTCTCTTCTCGCATAGGGTTTTTCTCAATCCTATGAGGGATGGAAACTCTCGCACCTGCTCCAGCACATTTTCTTCATATACCCGGGTTTTTCTCAATCCTATGAGGGATGGAAACTGTCCGACTGCCGGTAACGCGGAGCCCGTTTCCCTGGTTTTTCTCAATCCTATGAGGGATGGAAACCACATCGGAAGGCTGACAGTTGAGAGGGATATGTTACGTTTTTCTCAATCCTATGAGGGATGGAAACGGACCCTAGAAACATGGAGCTGGAAGAGGTTGTTCATGTTTTTCTCAATCCTATGAGGGATGGAAACATATCCAGAAGCCTTCCACATTCCGTGGCGGTCAGGTTTTTCTCAATCCTATGAGGGATGGAAACTCCACCACTGAAATCCACCGCTGCTCCTCCTCAACGTTTTTCTCAATCCTATGAGGGATGGAAACGTAGGCTCCAATAAATCGAGCGTGGCTTCCGGATAAGTTTTTCTCAATCCTATGAGGGATGGAAACATTTTCTTTTTTCGTGCAAAGCGCCGCCGTAGTCCTTCGTTTTTCTCAATCCTATGAGGGATGGAAACACGAGACCACCATGGAAGCCGTGAGAGACGGAACCATGGTTTTTCTCAATCCTATGAGGGATGGAAACCCCTTACTGCCATGAAAAGATAACTTCTGGCATGACGGTTTTTCTCAATCCTATGAGGGATGGAAACTAGGTACTGCGGGAAGCGGAAAAATATGGTCCGAGGTCGTTTTTCTCAATCCTATGAGGGATGGAAACTCAAGTAGGAAAAGAGAGAAAAAGGCCGTAAAAAAGGTTTTTCTCAATCCTATGAGGGATGGAAACAATGCCGCTCCGCCATCGTTGGCAGACTCCTCTAGTTGTTTTTCTCAATCCTATGAGGGATGGAAACAAAGCACAGTCGAAGGAGAGGATCACCACTTCCATGGTTTTTCTCAATCCTATGAGGGATGGAAACCCAACCCGGACGGATGGATGCCCCGCTACGGACAGAGTTTTTCTCAATCCTATGAGGGATGGAAACTACGCCAACTCAGGGCTCCCCAGCGGGAAGCATAGGGTTTTTCTCAATCCTATGAGGGATGGAAACTTGAGAGAGTTGCTGAATGCGTCCCCCCATCCGGAGTTTTTCTCAATCCTATGAGGGATGGAAACCAGGAAAATAGCATTTTCCCGTCCGGGAAAGCACATGTTTTTCTCAATCCTATGAGGGATGGAAACTGATAATGAGTTGCCTTTGCCCTCGGAGCCGTCGGTCGTTTTTCTCAATCCTATGAGGGATGGAAACAAAGGACCTACTGGCGCGGCCGGTGCAGATGGTGCGGTTTTTCTCAATCCTATGAGGGATGGAAACCAAAACTATCAAAGGCCACGGTGGGCCTTTGGGAATCGTTTTTCTCAATCCTATGAGGGATGGAAACGACGCTCGTTTCCGGGTCGTGGGTGGAGGTTTCGTAGTTTTTCTCAATCCTATGAGGGATGGAAACGAGTTCGGTTCTCGTGAAGCCGCAAGGAACGGCGACGTTTTTCTCAATCCTATGAGGGATGGAAACGCTGTGAGCTTTCGAGTTCCAAGATTTGTTCTCGAAGTTTTTCTCAATCCTATGAGGGATGGAAACGGCTGGAAAACCTGGGGCTTTCGCACCGGGCGGTCCGTTTTTCTCAATCCTATGAGGGATGGAAACATGCTCCACCCTGTTCGGGCCTCTGTTTCTACCAGGGTTTTTCTCAATCCTATGAGGGATGGAAACACGCATGAGACAACCTACAAGCACTTTACCAGCGCTGATGTTTTTCTCAATCCTATGAGGGATGGAAACTCAGCCTTCGAAAAATCGCCGTAGTGGTGGAAGGCTTCGTTTTTCTCAATCCTATGAGGGATGGAAACTCGTCTTATCGTTGTCTTGGAGCTGCTTTTCCAGGGTTTTTCTCAATCCTATGAGGGATGGAAACTGTCCCGTCAGAAAGTAGAGCATGAGCCAGTGACTACGTTTTTCTCAATCCTATGAGGGATGGAAACTAAGTCTTCTGTTTCCAAAATCAACTTTTCCAAGAATGTTTTTCTCAATCCTATGAGGGATGGAAACATTCCTGCCTCTTCAAAATCTCCAAGCTCCCACCCCTGGTTTTTCTCAATCCTATGAGGGATGGAAACGTCTGGGGTAGTAGGCATATTTGGTTATCGCTTGGGTTTTTCTCAATCCTATGAGGGATGGAAACAAATTCGGGCCTATGTCACCAATAGCGACGGAAAGCGTTTTTCTCAATCCTATGAGGGATGGAAACCCGGTAAGGCAATAAGCATACTTACATTCGCATCAGACGTTTTTCTCAATCCTATGAGGGATGGAAACAAGGCTCCCGAGGCCTGATCGAAGTACCCCCCCGCGTTTTTCTCAATCCTATGAGGGATGGAAACTTCGACCGGACCTGTACGCCAGGTCGATACCGCCTTTGTTTTTCTCAATCCTATGAGGGATGGAAACGAAGGCCTACTGGCAACGCGGAGTTTGACGGAACTGGTTTTTCTCAATCCTATGAGGGATGGAAACTTTCAATTCGTTTTCTACGATTTTCCACCCGTCATCGTTTTTCTCAATCCTATGAGGGATGGAAACTTGTTAAAAACTGTATCTTCGGTAATATCGTTTCCACGTTTTTCTCAATCCTATGAGGGATGGAAACCGCAGTAACCCGTCTCCAGGGAGGGGAGGCAACCCAGTTCGTTTTTCTCAATCCCCTTACGTGTCAAAATAGATGTCGCATGATAAACTAGCTTGGCGAGTCGAGCTAGACTTCTTGGAGGTGCGACAGATGGCAAAGTACAGCAAAGAGCAAAAAGAGACCGTCAAGAGAAAGATGATGCCGCCTGAGAACATCTCGATACCCAAACTGTCGAAAGAGACGGGAATCACGACGGGCACCCTCTACAACTGGAAAAAGGAGCTTCGGGCATCCGGCAAAGCCGCTCCCGGTGACGGAAACCCTTCGGAGAGATGGAGCTCCAGAGACAAGTTTCTCATAGTCCACGAAACCTACACCATGAACGAGGCGGAACTGGCTCAGTATTGCCGGGAAAAGGGCCTCTACGTGGAAGAGGTAATAAGCTGGAGAAACTCCTGCGAAGAAGCCAACCACGGACAGAGCCTCAAGGTGCGGGATCTCATGCACGAGATAAGTCAGGTAAAGAAGAACCAGAAGAAGCTGGAACAGGAGCTCCGGCGCAAGGAGAAAGCCCTGGCGGAAGCGGCGGCCCTGCTGGTACTTAGAAAAAAAGTCCAGGCGATCTGGGGGGAAAACGAGGACGACTGATCGGTGCCCCGGATCGCCGTAAAGCAGCTGAACTGATCGGAGAAGCCATATCGAGCGGTGCCACCCAGGCAAAAGCCTGCAGAGAAGTCGGCATAACCGAACGAACCTTCCAGAGATGGTGCAAAGAGGGAGACATACAAGAGGACCAAAGAGCCCATGCCCCCAGAAAAACACCGCAAAAGCTCTCTGCGGAGGAAGAGCGGAAGGTCCTTGAAATTGCGAACAGCCCGGAATACGCTAGTGCGCCGCCGGCTCAGATAGTGAACGATCTTCTGGAAAAAGGCATCTACATAGCCTCGGAATCCACGTTCTACAGGATACTCCGGAAAAACAGACAGCTCCATCACAGAGGCAGGACGGCGGCTCCGGTAAAAAGGAGCCCCAGCACCCATAAGGCTCATGGGCCGAACCAGCTCTGGTCATGGGACATAACCTACCTTTGCGGACCAGCCAAAGGGCTCTTCTATTATCTCTATCTCATAGTGGACCTCTACAGCAGAAAAATAGTCGGCTGGGAAATTTACCGCGAAGAATCGGGAGAACTGGCATCGGAGGTGGTCACCAAAGCAGTCTTATCTGAAAAAATCTGCCTTGGGAACAAACCCCTGGTTCTGCACGCGGATAACGGAAGCCCCATGAAAAGCGCCACCTTGAGAGCCACCATGGAAAAACTGGGAGTACTGTTCTCCCACAGCAGACCGAGGGTAAGCAACGACAATCCCTACAGCGAATCCATCTTCAAAACCCTGAAGTACAGGCCAGCCTTTCCAGGCAGCGGCTTCAAGGACATAGAGGAGGCAAGAACCTGGACCTGCGGATTCGTCTCCTGGTATAACCATACCCATCGTCATAGTGCTCTTAACTACGTGACCCCTGAACAAAGGCACCGGGGGAAAGCCCAGGAAATACTGGCCAAGAGGAAAAAGACCTTGGAAGAAGCCAAAACACGACATCCCCACAGGTGGAGAAACAGGCCCATAAGGGACTGTTCCATCGAGGACACGGTCTACCTGAATCCGGAGAGGGAGAGGAAGACCTCTAAAAAGCACGGAGACTGAGCTGTTCTAATTTGATCTTTTTGCGACATCTCGCTTGACAGGCTCCGATCCTATGAGGGATGGAAACTCGATAGCCCGGACTTCCACTTCCGTGGCGGAGGGGTGTTTTTCTCAATCCTATGAGGGATGGAAACCCACATAAAGGAGATTGCAAATGAACGACGACCTTGTTTTTCTCAATCCTATGAGGGATGGAAACCGCCCTCTTGGATCATACTCACTCGGGGGTGTATGCGTTTTTCTCAATCCTATGAGGGATGGAAACGCATGACGTTCTTCCTGCGGAGGCCCTGGATTGGATTGTTTTTCTCAATCCTATGAGGGATGGAAACCGCTTCCAGGCCCTTTGCCATCTCAAGGCTCTTTGGTTTTTCTCAATCCTATGAGGGATGGAAACCCGGGCATCTTGCCGTTGAATGGATGATCAGTTTTTCGTTTTTCTCAATCCTATGAGGGATGGAAACCCAGAATCGTGGAACAATTCCAACCCACGCCCCCGCGTTTTTCTCAATCCTATGAGGGATGGAAACCTTCCAATGGGAATTCTGCGTGCTTTTCACGAAATCGTTTTTCTCAATCCTATGAGGGATGGAAACTCTGTAGCAATTTTCAATGCCAGATCTGCGGAGATTTGTTTTTCTCAATCCTATGAGGGATGGAAACCAAAAGCGTGGACTTTTTCTCGAACGGAATACCCTGGTTTTTCTCAATCCTATATAGTGGACCCCGAAAACTGGACCACCTGCTAAGTTAAAGTCGAAGCTTGGCTGTATCATGGGCCTCGAGAAAGGAAGGGGACAATATGGCAGCCAAACGAAGGAAACATTCACCCCAGTTTAAAAGCAAGGTGGCCCTGGCAGCGTTGAAAGAGGAGAAAACTCTTGCCCAGCTTGCGAGCGAATTTGGGATCTCTCCCATCCAGATAAGCCGCTGGAAAAAGCAACTTCTTCAAGGCAGCCCGGAAATCTTTGAACGTAAGGAACAGCCTTTGAATCCGGATATCCTCACCGCTCCTCTCTATCAAGAGATTGGCCGTCTCAAGATGGAACTGGACTGGCTCAAAAAAAAATCGGGCTCTGACACTTGAGGAAAAACGGGATGTCCTCGATCCGGATCATCCTCATCTCAGCATTCGGAGGCAGTGCGAACTTTTGGGGCTAAACCGTTCCAGCTATTATTATGCGAGCACTCCCTGCAGGGAAAGCTCGGAGAACCTTGTTCTCATGAATCTCATAGATGCCCAGTATCTCAGAACTCCCTTTTACGGAAGCCGCAGAATGGCGGCATGGCTTTGCCGCCGGGGATACGAGGTCAATCGGAAGAAAGTACAGCGCCTCATGAGAATTCTTGGCCTTGAAGGAGTGGCTCCTAAGCCGGGAACCAGCAAGCCTTCTTCGGAAAACGAGATCTATCCGTATCTTCTGCGGGGCCTTGAGATTACCCACTCCAATCAGGTATGGAGCACGGATATCACTTACTGCAGAATGGCAAAGGGCTTCATGTATCTGGTGGCCATCATTGACTGGCACAGCCGTTTCGTCCTTTCCTGGGAGCTTTCCAACACCCTGGATGCAGCGTTTTGTATCGAAGCTCTCTCCAGAGCTCTTGAAAAGGCTCGACCGGAGATTTTCAACACCGATCAGGGATGTCAGTTCACCAGCAAGGCCTTTCTCGCTCCGCTGAAGGAACGGAACATTCGAATCAGCATGGACGGCCGGGGAAGGGCTCTCGATAACATCTTCGTGGAACGTTTCTGGCGTTCCCTCAAGTACGAATGGCTCTATCTGAACGACTATGAGCACGTCCGGGATTTTTCCCGGGACCTCCGGGAATATCTCCGGTTCTACAACACCGAGAGGCTTCACTCTTCCCTTGGGTATCGGACCCCAGAGGAAGTTTACTTTGAAAACAGGAGCCCTATGGCAGTCTGACCTTAACTAACTTCAGCACCATTTTGGTCTTGACAAAGGGGTCCACTTTACTATGAGGGATGGAAACCCGAGAAATTATATTCGGCATATCTAACGCCTGGACCGTTTTTCTCAATCCTATGAGGGATGGAAACCGGGATCTACTATTTTCACTTCTACCCGCTTCTCTACGGTTTTTCTCAATCCTATGAGGGATGGAAACCATCACTCGCCCCGGCACCTTTACGGCAACTGATGTGTTTTTCTCAATCCTATGAGGGATGGAAACCCGATACCCCGAGGCGGCAACGAATAGCGGAAAGCGTTTTTCTCAATCCTATGAGGGATGGAAACCGTAACCCTTCTCTCCCATAGGCAGAGCCCCATAGCGGTTTTTCTCAATCCTATGAGGGATGGAAACATAGCTATAGAGCGGATGCTTGTGCAAATAGATTTGGACGTTTTTCTCAATCCTATGAGGGATGGAAACGCGACAACGGTATGGAGTGTCGTAAAAATCCCTTTTACGTTTTTCTCAATCCTATGAGGGATGGAAACCTGGTATGCCGTGGGGTCCAATCCCGAGACCAAGGGGGTTTTTCTCAATCCTATGAGGGATGGAAACCGTCACGACTTCGATGATTCTGTTCCGGATGTTCCTGTTTTTCTCAATCCTATGAGGGATGGAAACTCTCCCTTTCAAACACTTCCGCCAACTGGCATGACGTTTTTCTCAATCCTATGAGGGATGGAAACATTGCTTTTGAACTTGATGGAGACCAGCATTTCCCCGTTTTTCTCAATCCTATGAGGGATGGAAACCGTCACGACTTCGATGATTCTGTTCCGGATGTTCCTGTTTTTCTCAATCCTATGAGGGATGGAAACTCTCCCTTTCAAACACTTCCGCCAACTGGCATGACGTTTTTCTCAATCCTATGAGGGATGGAAACAATTTCCGGACGCTGACCGCTGCCCCGACGGCCGCGTTTTTCTCAATCCTATGAGGGATGGAAACTGCCCTTTCTGCAGGCGCTCGGATACGATGTTTTCAGTTTTTCTCAATCCTATGAGGGATGGAAACCACGGTTCGCCCGATCCATATCAACCTCGTGTTTCTGTTTTTCTCAATCCTATGAGGGATGGAAACACCGTGGTGTCGGTTTCGGCCTTCGCTGCAATTGCAAGTTTTTCTCAATCCTATGAGGGATGGAAACTAGGACCATATTGATGTGCTTCTCCTAGACTTTCTAGTTTTTCTCAATCCTATGAGGGATGGAAACTGGCCTCCAGCTTGCCGAGAATCCATTGGAACGCTTCGTTTTTCTCAATCCTATGAGGGATGGAAACTTCGGAAGACCTCGGATTCCGCATCACTCGGATCCGTTTTTCTCAATCCTATGAGGGATGGAAACCGCGCAGTGCATGAGAAAGAAACACAAAGCAAAGAGTTTTTCTCAATCCTATGAGGGATGGAAACCGATGAAATTCACCGGGAAGAAGGCGGCAAGATTCCGTTTTTCTCAATCCTATGAGGGATGGAAACTTCAACAACCCTGAGCCCTCCTTCTTTCATCAATGCTCGTTTTTCTCAATCCTATGAGGGATGGAAACCTTTCCTCAATTTCGACATCAAGCAGCTTATTTACGTTTTTCTCAATCCTATGAGGGATGGAAACGCGTAAAGACCCTTACGTGTCAAAATAGATGTCGCATGATAAACTAGCTTGGCGAGTCGAGCTAGACTTCTTGGAGGTGCGACAGATGGCAAAGTACAGCAAAGAGCAAAAAGAGACCGTCAAGAGAAAGATGATGCCGCCTGAGAACATCTCGATACCCAAACTGTCGAAAGAGACGGGAATCACGACGGGCACCCTCTACAACTGGAAAAAGGAGCTTCGGGCATCCGGCAAAGCCGCTCCCGGTGACGGAAACCCTTCGGAGAGATGGAGCTCCAGAGACAAGTTTCTCATAGTCCACGAAACCTACACCATGAACGAGGCGGAACTGGCTCAGTATTGCCGGGAAAAGGGCCTCTACGTGGAAGAGGTAATAAGCTGGAGAAACTCCTGCGAAGAAGCCAACCACGGACAGAGCCTCAAGGTGCGGGATCTCATGCACGAGATAAGTCAGGTAAAGAAGAACCAGAAGAAGCTGGAACAGGAGCTCCGGCGCAAGGAGAAAGCCCTGGCGGAAGCGGCGGCCCTGCTGGTACTTAGAAAAAAAGTCCAGGCGATCTGGGGGGAAAACGAGGACGACTGATCGGTGCCCCGGATCGCCGTAAAGCAGCTGAACTGATCGGAGAAGCCATATCGAGCGGTGCCACCCAGGCAAAAGCCTGCAGAGAAGTCGGCATAACCGAACGAACCTTCCAGAGATGGTGCAAAGAGGGAGACATACAAGAGGACCAAAGAGCCCATGCCCCCAGAAAAACACCGCAAAAGCTCTCTGCGGAGGAAGAGCGGAAGGTCCTTGAAATTGCGAACAGCCCGGAATACGCTAGTGCGCCGCCGGCTCAGATAGTGAACGATCTTCTGGAAAAAGGCATCTACATAGCCTCGGAATCCACGTTCTACAGGATACTCCGGAAAAACAGACAGCTCCATCACAGAGGCAGGACGGCGGCTCCGGTAAAAAGGAGCCCCAGCACCCATAAGGCTCATGGGCCGAACCAGCTCTGGTCATGGGACATAACCTACCTTTGCGGACCAGCCAAAGGGCTCTTCTATTATCTCTATCTCATAGTGGACCTCTACAGCAGAAAAATAGTCGGCTGGGAAATTTACCGCGAAGAATCGGGAGAACTGGCATCGGAGGTGGTCACCAAAGCAGTCTTATCTGAAAAAATCTGCCTTGGGAACAAACCCCTGGTTCTGCACGCGGATAACGGAAGCCCCATGAAAAGCGCCACCTTGAGAGCCACCATGGAAAAACTGGGAGTACTGTTCTCCCACAGCAGACCGAGGGTAAGCAACGACAATCCCTACAGCGAATCCATCTTCAAAACCCTGAAGTACAGGCCAGCCTTTCCAGGCAGCGGCTTCAAGGACATAGAGGAGGCAAGAACCTGGACCTGCGGATTCGTCTCCTGGTATAACCATACCCATCGTCATAGTGCTCTTAACTACGTGACCCCTGAACAAAGGCACCGGGGGAAAGCCCAGGAAATACTGGCCAAGAGGAAAAAGACCTTGGAAGAAGCCAAAACACGACATCCCCACAGGTGGAGAAACAGGCCCATAAGGGACTGTTCCATCGAGGACACGGTCTACCTGAATCCGGAGAGGGAGAGGAAGACCTCTAAAAAGCACGGAGACTGAGCTGTTCTAATTTGATCTTTTTGCGACATCTCGCTTGACAGGCTCCGAGACTGTCGAATCCCATTTCCCTGATTTTCCGGTTTTTCTCAATCCTATGAGGGATGGAAACCTCTGGATCGCCGTCCCACCCAGCGGCTTCCGCAATGGTTTTTCTCAATCCTATGAGGGATGGAAACTAGCCATTCTTCCACCTCGGAAAGCGCCGGTTCGGGTTTGTTTTTCTCAATCCTATGAGGGATGGAAACTCCGCTTCGCCCATGTCCTTCATTCTCTGGGAAAGGGTTTTTCTCAATCCTATGAGGGATGGAAACGCAAATCCAGATGCAACACTATCTAGCCGTTTCCGGGTTTTTCTCAATCCTATGAGGGATGGAAACATGGGCGAGGAGCAATACCCCTACGAACCGCCCCGCGTTTTTCTCAATCCTATGAGGGATGGAAACAGCTACCTAACATGGCTTCTCCCCTGGACATGGGCGTTTTTCTCATCCTATGAGGGATGGAAACTTACCTTCGCCACGGCCCACGCAAATAGCGCGGCGAGTTTTTCTCAATCCTATGAGGGATGGAAACACGCCACTGAAGGTCCTGGTGGCCGGGGTGGAGATCGTTTTTCTCAATCCTATGAGGGATGGAAACGGCTGGAAAACCTGGGGCTTTCGCACCGGGCGGCCCCGGTTTTTCTCAATCCTATGAGGGATGGAAACCGAAAAAGAAAAAGGGTTTACCCTCCGGAGGCTGCGTTTTTCTCAATCCTATGAGGGATGGAAACTCGCACAAAGCCTTTCGGTGGTGTCCGTCAACGAGAGTTTTTCTCAATCCTATGAGGGATGGAAACCCGGAATCCGTACGGCTGTGCAGACGATGCGGCGCCAGTTTTTCTCAATCCTATGAGGGATGGAAACGCCTCAGGCTTCGAGTGTTCTATCTATAATGGGGGGGCGGGCGGATGTTTCGGCCTGGGGTCGCCTTCTGAAGCCCGGAGGAAAGCTTGTGGTTTCCGAAATCACGTGGCTCACTTGGGTTTGTCCTTCGGAAATGCAGTGCCATTGGGAGAGGGAATATCCCGAGATCGACAGGGCTTCTGCGAAGATAAGGGTTCTCGAAGAGCACGGTTACATTCCGGAGGGGTATTTCGTATTGTCTCCTCACTATTGTTGGTTGGAGCATTTATTACCGTCCCATGCAGAGTCGTTTCGAGGCTCTTCTCCGGCGTCATTGCGGGAACTTCCGGGCAAGCGCTATAGTCGAGGCGAAGGAGCGTGAAATAGCGCTTTACGAAAAATATGACTCCTATTACCGCTACGGCGTTTACGTGGCGAAGAAGGTCGCCTTTTTTAAATGAAAAAGATTTTTCCTTGAGGGCTTTTCCCGTGATGGGGAGGCCTTTTTGTGTCTTTTCGAAGTATTTGTTATAATAAACCGAACAAGCCGTATTTGCAGTATCCCCCCTTCGTCGAAGTCGGCCTGCTTCCAAAACGGGTGAAGGCTGAACTGTGGTTATGGAACTCCGATTTTCAATGTAGATCTCCCCGATGGGTTTGGTGCTCCCGGAAGGAGCGAAGCCTCTTGGTGTTATAGAGCCGACTTCCTGTCCTTGAGAAAAAAACTTTGGTGCGCGAGGTTTCTTTCTGGGGATATGTGAGTTGCGTCTTCCCTGTATTCCCATGATTCTTTTTCGGCGTTCCTTCGGAGCTGAGGAGCCTTTTTTCCGTTTTTGAAAGATTGCGTAAAGCCTTGTACGAGAGGTTCCCCTTGGAGTATTTGTGGGGCTGTTTTTTATGGAAAAGTTTTTATAAATTTATTTTTTGTAGTTTGGATGTCGCAACTTGAAACGAAGAAGGAGGAAGAAAATGACAGCAGTGGAATCCCTTGGGAGAGCCATAGAAATCGAGAATCTCTGGAAGATTTATTCGAGGACCAAAAAAAACCGTTATGGTTCCGAGGTGCTGCGTCATCCGGACCGCCTGAAAGCTCTTGAAGAGGACAGCGATGCGGTGCTTGCCGTAAAGGGGGTGTCCCTCTGGGTGGCCCCGGGGGAGACCTTTATTATCATGGGGCTTTCGGGAAGCGGTAAATCCACGCTTATTCGCTGTCTTCTCCGGCTGGTGGAGCCTACCGGTGGCGTGGTGAGGGTGAACGGAGAAGAGGTGACTTCCATGAACGCCTCGGAACTGGTGGCCTTTCGAAGGCGTCAGGTGGCCATGGTCTTTCAGCACTACGGATTGCTTCCGCACCGTACGGTGATACAGAATGTCTGTTTCGGCCTTCGCCTTCGAGGAGAATCCAGGGAGGAACGCCGGGAAAAGTCCTTCGAGGCGATCCGCAAGGTGGGGCTGGAAGGGTGGGAGGAGTATTATCCGGTTTCCCTCAGCGGGGGCATGCGACAGCGGGTGGGTATCGCCCGGGCTTTGGTGATGGGATCTCCCATTCTGCTTATGGATGAGCCATTCAGCGGTTTGGATCCCCTTATCCGTCGGGAGCTTCAGGACGAACTCATGCGTCTCCAGGAAGAGATGAAAAAAACCATCTTTTTCGTTACCCATGACCTCAGCGAGGCCTTGCGTCTGGGAGATCGCATGGCGGTGATGCGGGACGGCAAAGTGGTGCAGGTGGGAACTCCGGAGGAGATTATTTCGGATCCCGTGGATGATTATGTGGCCCGGTTCGTTCAGGACGAGCGGGAACAGATCCATCGGGCGGAGCGCCGTATGGCGAATAAGGCCGCAGGATAGGGAGGAAAGAGCCCATGTTTCCCGAAAGTCTTCAGTATCACATCGCTCCGGGGGTCAACCGTTTCGTGGATTGGCTGGTGATCTCCTTTGCGCCCTTTTTCGACAGCGTTTCCGCGGGAATTCTGAAGGTACTTTTAAATATCAACGGCTTTCTCGACATGATACCCTGGTGGGTTCTTATCGGCGTGGTGGCCCTTACCGTTTGGGGAACCACCAAGAAGCTTCTTCCCACGGTGGTGCTTTCCCTGCTTCCCTTCCTTATCGGAGTTTTCGGTCTCTGGGGGCTTGCCATGGAGACCCTTTCGGTGGTTTGTACCGCGGTGATTCTGGCGCTGCTTCTTGGCATTCCTCTGGGGGTATTCATGGCGGAGGTTCCCGGAGCCGCCATGGTGCTGAAGCCGGTGCTGGACGCCATGCAAACCATGCCCTCCTTCGTCTATCTCATTCCCGCCATGATGCTCTTCGGGCTGGGAAAGGTTCCCGCGGTGCTCGCCACGTTGATTTACGCTCTGCCCCCGGTGATTCGGCTTACCGCTCTGGGGCTCCAGCAGGTTCCCTCCTCGGTGGAGGAGGCCGCGGTGGCTTACGGAGCCACTCGGTGGCAGCTGCTGCGGGATGTGCGGATTCCCCTCGCCATGCCCTCCATTCTTGCTGGGGTGAATCAGACCACCATGATGGCTCTGGCCATGGTGGTGGTGGCTTCCATGATCGGTGCCCGGGGACTGGGGCAGGAAGTACTCCTTTCCATCAACCGTATCGACGTGGGCCGGGGATTCGAGGCGGGGGTGAGCGTGGTGGCCATGGCCATCGTGATCGACCGCATAACCCAGGGGGTGGCTAAAAAGTGGGAGCCCCCGAAACGGTAGATTTTGCAAAAAAAGGAGACCCCTCGGGGTCTCTTTTTTTTGCGATTCCCTTGAGGAGAAAATCCGGGAAAGGGCTGTGAAAGTGCTATGATGGAAAAGGTTTTTCCCCGTTTTCGGAAAGTTCCCTGTGCTGAGTGCCCGAAGGAACCTTTTCCCGGAAGGGGAAGACCATATTCCGGCGTCGCAAAAGGAGGAGATCTTCCCATGGAGTCCGCACACACGAAATTTTCGGAAGGTATGAGCACCTTCGAGCATCAGAGTACGCTGCCTCATCTTCCGGTGCCTCCGCTCGAAGAGACGGTGCAACGTTTTCTCGAGTGGACGGGGCCTCTTCTCTCGGAGGAACAGCGAAAAAAAACCGAAAAAGCCGCCAGGGATTTTCTCGATTCCTCCGGAGCGGGTCCTCTTCTCCAGAGAGCCCTGGAAGAGAGGGCCGGTGCGGCAAATATGCCGAATTGGCTGGAACCCTTCTGGGATGACGGTTATCTCTTCGGTCGTTTATCCTTGCCCATTTACAGCAACATCTTCTACCTTCTCGAAAATGCCTCCGGAGAGGTTCCTCCGAGTCAGGCGGAAAGAGCCGCCACCCTGGCCCTTCGAGGGGTTGCCTTTTATCGAATTCTTCGGGAGGAGTCCTTTCCTCCGAGCACCGAACGGGGAACGCCTCTCTGCATGTCCCAGTACCGACGGATTTTCGGAGCCTCCCGCATTCCCCGAAAGGGGAGGGATGTACTTCGGAACATGGTTTCTTCCGAGGCGGAGCCCGTGGAAAATCCCCGGCATATGATGGTTATCTCCAAGGGGCGTTTTTACCGCCTTTTTCTTTTGGACGAGAAAGGAAACCCCTGCTCCTACGAATCTCTCCGGAAGACTTTGCAGGAAATTCTCGAGGATCCCCGTCCTCCCCTGGCGGATGAGGAAAGCCTGGGGCTTTTTACCGGCTGGAACCGGGATTGTTGTGCCCGGGCAAGGGAGCTGCTTTTGGAATATGTTCCGGAAAACCGGGAATTGCTCGGGGCTCTGGAAGAGTCCCTTTTCGTAATGGCCCTGGATCATGAGGAGCCGGAAGATCGGGACGCTCTCGGGGCGACCATGCTGCACGGGGACGGGCGGTCCCGCTGGTTCGACAAAACCCTGCAGTTTATCGTTACCCCCCGAGGGAAGGCGGCCATCAACATGGAACACTCCGGCACGGATGG
Source organism: uncultured Aminiphilus sp. (assembly GCA_963666395.2). Classification (GTDB taxonomy): domain Bacteria; phylum Synergistota; class Synergistia; order Synergistales; family Aminiphilaceae; genus DAIPKP01. The sequence goes on along the minus strand of CAXXQU010000001.1, from coordinate 1,913,121 downwards.
TTCCATCATGTCCAGCCTGGCGGCCTTTTTCCGCTCCGGTTCTTCCGAGATTTCCGGATTTTCCGGAGAGAATTCGGAATCCCTCTCCTTTCAGGAGATGGTTCCCCGGCTTTCTCCGGAACTGCGAAAACTTTTGCGGGAGGCTGCGGACGCCTATGATGAGCTGTGCTGTAAAACCTCGGTGCGCACCCTCTTCTTCGAGGATTTCGGCAAGGATCTCCTCAAATCCCTCAAGGTGAGTCCCGACGCTTTCGTGCAGATGGGATTGCAGCTTGCCCGATACCGCACCTTCGGATCCTTCTGCACCACCTATGAGCCCGTGATGACCCGGCGTTTTCTTCACGGCCGTACCGAGCCGATCCGCACGGTTTCCCGGGAGTCCTGTCGCTTCGTGCTCCTCATGGAGGAGAAAACTTCCCCTCAGGAAAAGGCTCTCGCTCTGCGGGAGGCGGCGGAGGAGCATGTGCGCCGAGGCAGAGTCTGCAAGGATGGGCACGGCGTGGATCGGCACCTTTACGGGCTGTTGCAGATGTACCGACGCAAAGGGGATTGCCTGGGGGTTACGAGGTTGCCCTCGCTTTTTCTCTCTCCGGGATGGCAGGTGTTGCTACGCAACGTACTTTCCACCAGTACCAGCGCCTCCGAGGGACTCGAACTGGCGGGATTCGGTCCCGTGGTGGAGGAGGGGTTCGGAGCGCGGTACCTTATTTTCCCCGAATCTCTTCACTTCTGTCTTTCCAGCCGCATTCATCTGGAGGCCTCCCTGGAGCGCTTCCGGGAGGAGCTTGTACGAAGCTTTCGGGAAATGCGGGAAATTCTGGAAAAGGAGTTTCCCGAGCGGTAATTTATGGAGGCTTTGCGGTGATGGTGTATTTTTTTTCTTTCCGGAAGAAGGAGGGGTTTTTCCCGGTTCCGGAAAAGCCCCTCTTCCTGAGGGGAATGGCGGAGATGTTTCGCCTTGCCCTGTTGGGGATTCTGGTAGGAGGAGGGGTATCCTTTTTCGTGGGGCTTCTCGGAGCGGGAGAAATCCGAGTGGCGGAGGTTCCCCGGATCAGGATGCTTCTCCTTCCCGGAGCGCTTCTTTTCTGTACCCTTTTGGAGGAGCGGTTCTTTCCCGGAATTGCGGGGCACGGTATGGAGAGCCTCCGGAGGCTTTCGGATAATAACAAAGCCTTTCCTCCCTTTGCGTGGCTTCTCAAGATGGTGCGAACCCTGGTCACTCTCATTTCCGGAGGAAGCGGAGGCATCGTGGGGCCCTCGGCCTATATGGGGGGAGCCCTTTTTTCCGCCGCCTCTTCCGAAAAAGCCTTTTCCCGGGAAAATCTTTTCTGCGGTGCCGCGGGAGGCGTGGCGGCCATACTGGGAACCCCTTTCGGGGCGGCCCTCTTCGTTATGGAAAGCCTGGGAGAAAAGCCCCTCTACCGATCCTTTTCTTTGGAGCGTTTCTGCCGGTGTTTCTGGTGCAGCTTCTGGTCCTGGAAGTGCACTCTATGGTTTTCCCTTGTGCCGCATCCCCATTTGAACCAATTTTCCCCGATCCCAGAAAAAGCTCCCCTTTTTCTTCTCCTCTGTCTGGGAGGAGGCGTTTTTTTCGGGGTGCTCGCGGTGTGTCACGTGCTGCTGCTCCGTCATGCCCGCCGGGGAATGCGTCTTTTCTGGAAGAACCCCTATTTGCGGGCTCTTGCGGGGGCGGGGCTTATCCTTTCCCTCCATTTTCTTTCGGAAGGGCACGTCTGCGGTACCGGCCAGGAGGACCTCGGCCTCTATTTTCACGGTCAGGAAGGGGACGCACTACTGCGGGGATTCTGGAAATCCCTTGCCACGGGGATTACCGTGGGGGCTGGAGGAAGTGCGGGCATGGTGGGGCCCACCTTTTTCGTGGGGGCCATGGGGGGCATCTTTTTCGCCCACCTGACGGGATTTCCCGCAGATCTGTTCGCCCTCTTCGGAGCTGCGGCGGTTTTGGGGGGCGCCGCAAACACTCCCGTGGCGTGCACGATCTTTCTCGTGGAGATCTGCGGTTTTTCCGCCCTTCTTCCGGCCATGCTTCTTTGCGGCGTAGCCTATCTGGTGGGGCGGCGATGGAACCTTTTCTACCGGGAGGATACCGAATAATCCCCGTAAAATTACCATGGTTTCCCGGAAAAAACGTGGTACACTTGGCGAGCATAATTTTTTAGGGAGGTTACGGTATATGAAGAGAAATACGGTATTTTGCGGTGTTTTTGCGGCATTATTGTTGTGCGGTTCCGTCGCTTTCGCGGCGGACCCTGCGGATGTGGTGGCTCGGGTGGGAGAGACGGAGATTACCCAGGAAAACGTGAATCAGGTAATTGCCCAACTTCCCCCTCAGCAGGCCGCCTTTTTCCAGACCCCTGCGGGACAGGAAAAGGTGGTGGAGGAACTCGTGAACCGGGAACTTCTCTTTCTCTGGGGAGAAGCGGAGAAGGTAGATACCCAGGAGGGTTTCGCGGAGGATCTCGCAAGACTTCGGAGCGACCTCATCCGGGATTATGCAGTGCGGACCATCATCGCCAATGTTAGCGCCACCGATGAAGAAGTAAAGGCTTTTTACGAAGAGAATCAGGATAAGTTCACCACTCCCGGGAAAGTTCGGGCCCGGCACATTCTCGTGGAAACCGAGGACGAAGCCAAGAAGATCCTTGAGGAAATCCGGGGAGGCAAGTCCTTCGAAGATGCGGCCAAGGAATATTCCACCTGCCCCTCCAAGGAGGACGGAGGAAATCTCGGTCTCTTTGCCAAGGGTCAGATGGTGCCGGAGTTCGAAGACGCCGCTTTCGCTCTTGAGGTAGGAACTATGAGCGATCCCGTAAAAACTCAGTTCGGATGGCATATCATCAAGGTGGAAGAAAAGCAGCCCTCTTCGGTGATGCCTCTTGAAAAGGTGGCGGGGGAAATCAAAACCATGCTTACCCAGAAGAAACAGCAGGAGGCCTTTTTCGCGAAGCTCGAAGAGCTGCATAAGCAATATCCCGTGGAGATCGTGAAAGCCGCTCCCAAGGCTGAGGAAAAGCCCGAAGATCCGGCAAAGCCCAAGGTTTCGGAATAGAAACTCCGGAATTCGCAACGAAACGAACGACAAGAGAGAGGGTTTCCCTTAATTAAAGGAAACCCTCTCTCCGCGTTATATAATGAGGACTTGCGAGGAACGTGTCCTTTCCCTGATACAGGGAGGGTGCCGTTACTGGTACAGCGGATCCTCCGGGAGAGGGCCGGTCCTTTCGAAAATATGTACCGTGGGATGATCGTAGACCCGGAAGGATTCCTCTCCCCGGGAGTCGTCGAACTCCAGGCACCAGGGCCCTAGTTCGAGGCGGGGAAAGGATGTGAAGGTGCGAACCTTGCGAAAGGGCAGTTCCCCCGCAAAGAGCTTTTCGTAGAACCGGTTCATGCGAGGATACTGTTCCGGTACCTTGGCCACGCTCTCGTATCCCCGGCCGCTGGAGAGCACCAGATAATCCGCCCGAGAGAGCTTTTCCCTCATATCCTTCCATTTGGAAGCGCTCCGGTCGTTGTCGAAGACCGGAAGTCCCAGGAACTCCGGACGCGTCCAGGGCTTGCCGGAAATCCGGAGGGGCAGGGAATCGTCCCAGATTTCATAAGTGACCGCCGCTTCGGGGGGGAGGTTTTCCAGAAGCCATTTAGATGCGGCTACCCGAGAATGTTCTCGGGAATAAATGTTCATAAAGGCTACGGGCCAGAGCAGAAGGAGTATCAGCAGGGCTCCCAGAAGGAGCTTTCCCGGAATGTTCCGAAGGCGCTCCTCCAGAGAGGCGAAGGCGTATCCTCCTCCGAGGGCCAGAAGGGGATAGGCGAAAAGGACGTAGCGCATGTACTTGGTGAACTCCATGGAGTGATAGGTAAAGAGGGCGATTCCCCAGAGAAGCAACAGAGGTCCCGCGGCGGAGAAGAGGGAAAAACGCTCTTGTCGCAGTTTTTGGAGCCAGTTTTTGGCGAGGTACAGAAGTCCCCCGAAAGAGAAAAGTCCCAGGGGAATTCCAAGGCCGTAACGAATAAGCTGTTCCAGGGGATGCCAGGCTGAAGTGCCGTGCCACTGGAGGGAGGGGGGGAACCAGGCCTTGCCGGAATGCCAGCGTAGCATTTCCCGGAGGTGCTGAAGGAATACCGGAGAAAGCCGGGGATCCAGAAAATTCCCCGAGGCGAAGTAAAAAGGACTTCCCAGGCGTACTCCGAGATAGGCGAAAAGAAGGAAAACCAGGGAATCTCCGAGACGCCTCCGGAGGGACAGGGAGTTTGCCGGAAGAATCAGAAAAAGCAGCGCCAGGGGGAGAAAGGCTCCTCCTGTAATTTTACAGGCTCCCGCGAATCCCAGAAAAAGTCCTCCCAGAGGAATTCCGAGAAGAGCGATTTTCGGGAATTTCCGGGAAAGCAGAATCCATGCCAGGGTTCCCCAACTCAGGGCGTTCTGGAAGGTGTCCGCCGCGAAAAAGTGTGAGAGCTGGACCGGCAAGGGGGCTACGGCGTAGAACAGCATAGCGAAAAGAGCCCCCCGGCGTCTTCGCTCGGAATTTCCCGGAAAGAGGAGAAAGCCCAGGAACCCCACAAGGCAAAGGGCGGCACAATCCGCCCCCAGGCTGAGAAGCCGTCCCGGAAGAAGAAGCTTGCCATATCCCGAACGCCCCGTAAGAAGACCTCCGAAATAGAGCAGGTTCAGGGGCAGAGTGCCGTAGACGAAGGCGGGATGCCCGATATTGACGGGGTTCATGGGGGACTTCGGGGGGTCCAGATACTCCCCGAAACTGCCGGGGGGTTTCATGTCTCCCGTAACCATCATGAGAAAACGCTCGTCCGGATGCAGATGATATCCTCCGTCCCACAAGATGCCGTATCCCCGGAGAAAGAGTCCCAGAAGAAGTACCCCGAGAAAGGGAAGCAGTTTTTTTATCGGCGAACCGGAGATTTCCCGAGAGAACATGAACTACTTCTCCGAATCCTCTACCGTATTCGCTGCCATGGAAGTTTCCCTTTCCACGATATATCGGGGACGATTTTTGGTCTCCTCGTAGATCCGGGCGATGTACTCTCCTAGAATTCCCAGAAGCACCAGGGTTACTCCGTGAAAGAAGAGGCTCATCACCATGAGGGAACTCCATCCCTGAACGGTGCGCTCCGTAAAGAGCTTTTCCCACACCACGTAGAGGAGCAGAAGAAAGCTCATTCCCGAAAGGAAGAATCCCAGATATCCTGCCAGCCGAAGAGGCTTGTAGGAGAAGGAGGTAATGGCGTCCAGGGAAAGGTTCACCATCTTGCGCAGAGGATATTTGGTCTCCCCCGCAAAACGTCCCTCCCGAACGAAGGTCACCTTGGTTTGCCGGAATCCCACCCAGCTCACGAGGCCCCGGAAGAAGAGGCTGTGCTCCCGAAGGCCGCAGAGCACGTTCCGCACCTGGCGATCCATAAGGCGGAAATCCCCCGTATCCAGAGGGATGGGAATGTCGCAAAGGGTATTGAGCACCCGGTAGAAAGCCCGGGAGGTGAACTTCTTGAAGAAGCTCTCCTTCTTGCGCTTTTCCCTCTGCCCGTAAACCACGTGGTATCCTTGGCGCCATTTTTCCACCATCTGGGGAATGACCTCCGGGGGATCCTGAAGATCTGCGTCGATGATCACCAGAGCCTTTCCGCGGGCATATTCCAGCCCCGCCATCACCGCCGCCTGCTGGCCGAAGTTGCGGGAGAAGGAAACCATGCGGATTCGTTCATCCTTTGCGGCAACTGCCTCTATGAGGGCCGCGGAACCGTCGGTGCTGCCGTCGTCGATGAAAAGAAGTTCGAAGGGCTCTCCCATGCCCTCCATAACCTTTACCAGGCGCTTGCAGGTTTCGGAAAGCACCTCCTCCTCGTTGAGAAAGGGGATGATAATGCTGAAAACCGGATTCATTCGTCTGTTCCCTCCAAAGTTTCGCGGGTTCCCGAAGGAAGATGCCGCTCGATAATCCGGGTCTTCCGAAAATCGTAGATCTCGGCACCCAGGCTCAAAAGCCCCTCCTCGTCCAGATCGGGATAGCGCTTCCGTTCCAGGGGCCCCAGAACGATATAGCGGATGCCGTAGCGATCCCAGAGTTTTTTCGCCTTATCCCCCAGAGGGGATTTGTAGAGGGTATTCACCTCTTCCCGGCGTATCCGGGGAAGGTTGCTGTCGTTTCTCCAAAGCCATTCGTGGACGTACCATCCCAGAGGGGTGGGAAGCCCCGTGGCCATGGAGATACGTCCGTAATCGGTGTAGCTGTCTCCCTCGGCCTCCAGAATAGGCTCCTGAAAGGTCGCATGTTCCCGAAGCCATTGGAGAGCTTCGTAATCTCCCAAAAAGGTCTCGTTTTCCAGAAAGGACAGCCCCCCCAGGCCCTGAAAGGATTTTCCCAGGGGATAGTATCCCGGTACCGCATGAAGAGGATAGCAGAGAGGTGCTCCTAGGCAGAGGAGAAAGAGTCCTGCGAAGAGGGTCCGCCGAAAGAGATCCCGGGTGATGCTTAAAATGCGGGACATGGCGTATCCCGAGGCGATGCCGAAGAGAATGAAGGCCTGGTATCCGAGCTTGAACATGGTGTTGGACCGATGGTAATCCCGACCGTAGATATCCTTGACGTAGATGAATTCCGGAAGAAGCACCAGCCCCAGGGCGCCGATAAAGAGTCCCGCCGCGAAGAGGTCGCTTTTCGGAAGGCGTCGCCACCATCGGGCAAGGCCCTTGAAAAAACCCTCCCTTTTGCAGGCCCCGAGGAGAAGGGCTCCCAGAAGAAGGGTGAAGCAGTAGGCCATGAAAACCTTGTCTCCCCAGAGCACGAAGAGCTGCCACAGGGGGGAATGGCTCATCACGGGCCGAATTCCCTGGGAGAAATTCTGAAAGTGGGCCAGAAAGGGGCTGGCGGCTCCCAGGGCGAGAAGTGCCGCGGCTCCTCCCAGAAGGGCTCCCTTGAAGATCCCTCGGAGAAAAGGCCCCTTTTTCCAAAAGTACCACACCATGGCTCCTCCCCAGAGCATGAGATAGATGGGAAAATCCCAGGCGTTGGTCATGAGGGTTATGCCGAGAAGGAGCCCCGTGAGAATCAGATGGAGCGCTCCGGGGCCTCGGATGAAGGCGCTCAAAGTGATTCCCAGAGAGGTGAGCACCACGGGGATGTCCGATACGTGGCCGTGAAGATCCGCCACCACGAAGGAGTAGAGAGGGAACTCGTGAATCGTTTTATCCTTGGTTTCGGGATTGTGCCCGATGTAGCGGGTGGCATCGGGATACCAGTAGCCGTTTTTCACGGTGCTTTCGAAGTAGGAGGTCTTGTGGATTTTCGGAAAAAACTCTCCGAAGAGAAAGCCGTGAAGATTGCCCCCAAGGGTTACCAGGGCCGCTGCGGCGAGCCCCGCTCCCAGGGCCCGGAGCCGTTTCCGGGAGAGCCCGAGATTTCCTCGAGGGGCAGGCATGCGCATGCCCAGGGCTCCCCCCAGGGAAAAAGATCCCAGCCCGGTGAGAGCGAAGAGGGTGGCTATCATCAGATTGTAGCCGTACTCCGGAATTACCCGGCTTCCCGCGGTAAGGTAGGCGCAGATCACCTGGCCGAAGTAGTAATAGTTTACGGGTTCCCCCGCGAGCCACATGTCCGTGGGGGGCATGCTCTTGGCTTGAAGTACCGCATTGACGAAGCCGAAATCCATGAACTTCTCCAGCCCCTGGATGTTGGGCTGAAAGCCCCGGATAAAGGCCCATCCCGTGAGGGCCAGCAGGAAGAGGAATTCCTCTCCCGCGAGAATCTTCCAGGGGATTTTGGAGGAAGAGAAGGGCTTTTTCCCGCGAAAGAGAATCTGCACTCCGATTCCCGAAAGCAGAAGGGCTCCCAGACACCAGGAAAAGGAAAAGATCCCGAATTCCAGGGAGGAGCTTATCCAGAGGAGCCAGGATGGAACGAGAATTCCCAGGATCTTGGAGAAGATGTATCCTCCGTCGAAGGTGAAGGAGAAAAGCCTTTTTCCCAGGGGGTAGAAGAGAGCGCCCGAGAGAAGAAGATATCCCCACCATTGAAGAAGAACGAGGAGATCTGGAGAGTGAAGGAACTTCAGGAACTCCCCGAAGAAGTGGACCCCGAAGGCCAGCATGGCTACTTCCCTTCCTCCTCGAGATCGAGAATCTTTCGGACCCGTCGCCCCATGGCGATGGCGTAGTTCTGTCCCCGGTCCTCGGGGAAGATCTGGTCCATGCAGGCGAGATAGAGGCCGGGCACCGACGTGCGGTGGGGGGGCATTTTGCCGGGATAGTTCCGATCCACCACGGGCTGGGTGTCGGTACAGCGGAAGAGCCGGGAGTTCCGGAGGTTTCGGGAATTCCAGGATGGGAAAATTTCCGCCAATCCCTGCAGGAAGAGGTCCTGGACCTTTTCGTCGGAAGCCTTGAAAAGGGAATGTTCCGGAGAAAGGTAGCGGGAAAGGTAGAGGAGATTACAGCCGTAGCGTTCCCGGGGAATGAGGTTGGTGTGTTCCACAACCGCCACGAAGGGAAGCCCCTTGTCGGCGATGGAGATCCAGTAATACTCCGAGAGGGGGGCCTCCATCTCCAGCATGAGGCAGAGGTTTGCCATGGACTTGATGCTCCGGTAACGTTTCCGATCCTCTTCGGAAAGATCCGGACAGAGAGCCCCGAGCTTTCGGGGGGAACCCGTATAGAGCACCCGGTCGAAGTGGGCGCTGTGCCCTCGGGAGGTGACAAGGCGTATACCCTTCCCCTGGGAGCGGATTTCCGCGATCTCCGTATCCAGGCAGGTGACTCCTTCCCGTCGGCGCAGCTCTGCCAGGGCTTCCTCGTAGAGGGTGCCGAAACTTCCTTCGAGATATCCCAGAAGCTCCTGCTTCTGTCCCTTATCCCGGGAGGAGCTGCGAAGCTTTACCTTGTTCCAGAGCCAGGTGGCGCTCACCTCGTTTGCGGAGGAGCCGAACTTGGATTGGAGCAGGGGTTCCCAACAGGTATGGAAGATCTTGGGCCCCGTTTCCTTGAGCACCCATTCCCGGGCGGTGAGGTGCTCCAGATCCTTCCAGGAGGAGCGACGTTGAGCGCGGAGCACGAAGAGCCCCATGCGGATGCGGTCGAAAAGGGAGAGTTCCGAAAAGCGCAGCAGATCCAGGGGGGATGTGAAGGGATGAAGCTTCTTTCCCGCATAGAGGGCGTTTTTCGGGGGCATCCAGCGGAGTTTCTCCTCCAGCCCCAGCTCTCGGACGAGTTCCGGCACCGCCCTGTCGCTGGTGAAGATGTGGTGGTAGAAGATTTCCAGAGGCTCCTCCCCCACCAAGCAGGTTCGAGCCATTCCTCCGGGGGAGGAATGGCTTTCGAAAAGGGTGAGGGCGTGTCCCTCCTTGGCGAGTTCCAGGGCTGCGGTAAGCCCGGTGGCTCCGGCGCCGATAACGGCAATGTTCATGGTAAAAGCACCTCCAGTAGGGCTGTTCGGTTTTTATGGTCCCGGTTGCGGAAGATCCGCACCGTGGGGTGATCGAAGACCCGAAAGGTTTCTTCCGCGGCTTCGTCGTTTATCCGGAATTTCCCGAATCCAGGATAGGAGGTGAAGACGGCGATCTCCTCGTATCCCAGGGATCCCTCGAAAAGAGCTTCGTAATACCGGTGCATTATCGGATATCTTCCCGGAAGCCGGGAAAGATTTCCCCAGTTTCGCCGGCTTGCGAGAACCAGGTACTCCCCCTTTTCCAGAAGCTTTGCGAGGCGTTCCGCTTTTTGCGGTGTATCCCTATCCGGAGCCGGAATGGTGTCGAACCGGAAGGACCGGCTTTTGAGAGGAATCGAAACCGGAAGCCGGTAATCCCAGGATTCCGTAAGAATCATGCTTCCCCGTGGAAGGTTCTCGTGCATCCACTCCGAAGCGGCGGTGCGGGTGCTGGGATAAAAGTAAAGGGCTCCCACGGCGCTTCCCCAGAGGATGGTACTTCCCAGGGCTATTCCTGCAAGGATTTTGCCGATTTTAGGCATTTTGCGGCAGAAAACCGCCAGAATCCAGGAGGCTCCGAGAAGAAGGGCCGGTGCCGCAGGAAGAGTATAGCGGATGAACTTGGCGTGCCAATTCCAGACCAGGAGGGCGTAGATTCCCGAAAAAAGCAGAAGCGGCAGAAGCTCCGGAGAACTTTTACGGCGGAGGATATTCAGGGTGAGCAGAATACCTCCGGGAATGCCCAGAAGCGTTGCGGCGGGCCCCTGATGCCAGAGCAGATTCTTCATCCACATTCGAGGGGTGGAGCCGATAAATTGAAAAGTGTAGGGCACCTCCACGGTACCTTTTACGATACCCCCCTCGTAGCGCATGATGCGGAGAAACTCGTGAAGTCGAAGGAGGGAGTAGGGGCTTACCGCAATAAAGGCGAGGGCCCCGAAGAGAGCGCAGAGAAACACCCCCTTGCAGAGGTGGGCCGGGCGATCTCCCCGGGTATACCGAAGGAGAAGGAGCACCCAGGGAAAAATCCCCATCACTGCCGCAGTGGTTTTGGTCCCCAGAGCGATGCCTCCGAGAAGCCCCAGAAAAGCCCATTTTCCCAGGGAAGGGGCCTTTTCGCTGCGAATCATGGTTCCCGTTACCAGGGTGATCAGTAGTATTTCGAAAAGGAGAATATTTTCCGTAACTCCGTAATGTGCGGTTTGGATGAATCCCGGCGAGAAGGCTGCCAGGGTAAGAGCGAAGAATCCTCCGGAAGTTCCTCCTCCCCACTTTCCGAGGAGGTAGAAGAGTATCAGCGAAAGGGAGGAGAGAAGCGCTCCGATCCATCGGGAAAGGTACGATATGGAGCCCACATCCCGGATCCATCGGGAACTTCCCGTAAGATTTTCCAGGGCCTCTCCGGCCAGGCGGGAAAGGTAGATGGGAAAGCCGTTGTAGGCGTAGAATCCTGGGTCAAGATGGTGGGGAAAATCGATGCGGGCTACCGCCATGCTCAGGTTCATTTCGTCGGGATGATAGGAGCGAAGACCGTCCCAATCGAGATGGGTACAGCGCAAAGCCACTCCTCCGGCGAAGACCAAAAAAAGGACCCCCCAAAAGAGGGCTTTGGCGCGACCCGGAAGAGGCTGCGAAGAAAAAGAGGGAACATCGTCAATTGGTGAAAGTTTTTTCCCGTTCTCCATGATATGCTAAGTATAGCGGAAAAAGGGCGGAAAATGCCATGGTTTTCTGAAAAAAATCCATTAGGTCTGGAGTGGGATCTTTGAAAAAACGAGGTTTGTTGTTTTTGGGATTGGCGATTCTTTCCAACGCGGGAGCGAACGTGCTCATCAAGATGGGCATGACCTCTCGGGGGGACGCGGTGGGAGAGGGGCTGCTGCCAGCACTCTTGGCCATCGCCCTGAATCCCGTGGTGGTGGCGGGATTCTTCTTCTTCGCCCTCACCTTCGTGCTCTACAGCGTGGCCCTCTCATCGCTGGATCTTTCCTATGCCTATCCCCTCATGACCGGAGGAGCGCTGCTGCTCATCTTCGCCCTCTCCGCTCTTTGCCTCGGAGAACCCCTTTCGGCAATCCGTTTCGGAGGAATGCTTCTCATTATGGGGGGCATTGCGGTGGTAAGCCTGAAGGGATAAAAAGCCACTCTGCGCAGAAACCGCCGGTAAGATCCTGCGGTTCCGTCAGGGAGAGCCGGGAAAGAAGATGGATCGATCTTCCCGGGATATCACCCGGTAGATCTTTCCCGTTTTCCGATCCCAGGCGTAGCTTCCCAATCCCGAGGCGATGCCCCCCTGGCCGTCGAGAAAGGTCATTTCCCGAGCCAGGGCGGTATCCACGGAAAGATGTCCCCGAACGGGGCGAGCCAGAGGAAGGGTTCCCTTTCCCTTCCATCGGGGCCATCCTCCGGCGGGGGAAAGCCCTTTTTCCTCCAGTTTTTTCCGGAGAGTTTCGTAGATTTGGGGACCCTCCCGCAGAGCGACCTGTCGTGCCCGGGGGGATTCGCAGAACTCCCGGAGCAGGAAATAGGCCAGCAGGTCCGCCTCGGGGCTGTTCATCTCCAGCAGCGCCGAAAGGGTGACGAAAAGGGCGTCCAGCCCCGCAAGGGAGCGGGGATGCAGCGAAGGATGCCAGAACCCCCGAATTTTCTCCCACTCCCTGAGGTTGCCCCGAGACGGATAGATTTGCTCCATAAGCTTGAGGCCCGAGGAGGCCCTTTTCCGGGGAGCCAGGGGTTCCCACAGATTTTCCCAGAGCTCCCTCTCCTCCAGAAGAGGCGTTTCGTTTTGCAGAATTTTTTTTAATTGTTCCGCATCTTGTCGCCTTTCCGGTGTTATGGGGTATAATGAAAAAAGAGGATCTTCCTTTCCTGAAGAAAGTTCTTCTCCTCTTCCGGGAAGAGGACAAAGAAAGGTTCCTCCTGCAAAAACCAGGAGAAGGAGCCCGAAAAAGAAGCCCCCTTGTGCTCGCTTCGTGTGATTCATGAAAATGGCTCCCTTCGTAATGGTGGCATGGAGTGATTTCGTGTTTTTCCCGTATGTTTTTAGGAGTTCCTCGGGATCAATGTGGTGAACGTTAAGGAGGATCGCAGCGCTTTGTCATGAAAAGGGAAATTCTATCCTTATGCAAGCAATTCTATCAGAAAACTCCGGAATCCCTCGCAGCCAAAACCAAAAGGCTGCCTTTTTCGGTTCGAATTCTCCTTTTTCTCCTGGTCCTTTCCGGCGGAGTATTTCTGTTGGGGAAAAGCCTTTTTCCCTCGGAGATCGTTATCGGCCTTGTCTACAGTACGGACCCCTCGAATCAGTTTATGGAATCTAAAATGTTCAGCGCCGCCCGGGCCTATGCGGATTGGTACAACGAAACGACCCGGGGCAGAAAGATTCGGCTTGTTGCCGCCACGTACCTGGCAGATCCTACTGCGGCTTTAGGAGAGTTGAAAGAGAAAGGAGCTCTGGGGGTCATCAGTTTTTCCAGCTCCAGCGCTTCTCTGGAGGCCCTTTCCGGGGCGGCCCATTATAAGCTCCCTCTGGTGTCGACGAGTGCCTCCAGCTCCTTACTCTCCCAGCGGGACGATTGGTTTTTCCGGGTTCGTTGCAGTACCGCCGAGGATGCCCGGGAGACGATTTCCCTTTTCGGAGCCCTGGGAATTTCCGAAATCGTCCTGGTGTCCTTTTCGGGGAATCCGGGATATGTGGTTCCCTTCGTGTGGGATATCAAAAAGCGAGGAGAACCTCGGATAGCCCGGGAGTTCTACGATCTCAGCCTCATGGATCTGGAGCCCTTTCGGGATGAAAATCCCTTTACATCCCCTCCGGGTGTCCTTGTGGTGGGACCTCCGGTCTATTCCCTGTGGATTGCCCAGAAAGCCCATTATTTATGGCCTTCTGCGGAAATTGTTTTTTCTTTTTGGTCTCTGGCCGGAGTGATACCTGAAAAGAACGACGATTTTCCCCTCGATTTTTCTATTCTCGGAGGAGATACCTTTTTTCCCTTTCTGGTAGATCCGGAACATCCCTTCGTGCATTACTGGAACAGTCGTTTTATCCCGGGAGTGGATACTTTGGTGAACAATACCTACCTTGCCTTTACCCTTCTTTTGGAGGCCCTTGAGGAAACAAATTTTTCCGGAGGCGAAGAACTCCGACGAAGCCTGGGACAGTACAGAAAGCTTTCGGGGCTTGCGGGGGAGATCGAGATTGACCGCTACGGAGATGCCCATGGCAAGTATTTTCTTTACCGTTTCGGCCCCGAGGGATATGAAGAGGTGCTTCCGAGATGAGCGGAAGAAAAAAGCTGTTGGGATTGCTGGAATATCAAAGAAGAACCTTTTGGTTTCTCTTTTTTCTCACCCTCGTCATCGCAATTTCCGTTTCCGTTCTTTCCGTACAGGTGGTATTGGAGGAGGTGCGAAGAGATTCCCGAATGGTTTCGGGTTTTCTGCGGGAGGAAATCCAGACACTTCTTGTCTCTCGTAAAGCTGCTTTGGATCGTCTTTCCAATGTCGGGGATTTCCGAAAAGGGGAGGGAGATTTCTTCCTCCAATTCTTCAGTTTTCTCGGGAAAACGTCCCGAAGCTGTCGAGTGGAACAGGTTTTTGCGGGCCCCAACCTCAAAGGAGTGGTTTTACCCCCGGAGTTTTTGGACGGAAAGTGGCATCTTTCGCCGCTTCTTTCCTCCATGGGTTCTCTCAGTCTGCTCGCTGCTTCTCCCCGGGAAGGAGGGTATGTGGTGGGATCTCTTCTGGTGCCGGAAATATTTTCCTCCGGGAGAGAGGAAGAATACCGGGGGTTCTGGGGCCTTGTGGTAAGCGAGGAGGGAGAAGTCTTCAGTGCCCGAAACGATCGGGGGCTCTTTCCTCCGGGGAGTGTGTTGCCTTGGAGCTTCCTGAAAAACTTCCAGCAATATGAAAAATCTCGTGTTGCCGGGTGGCCCGTGGAAATTTCTACTCGGGACCTCGCTTCTGGTCTGTTCTATGTTACGGGAATCTGGATGGACCAGGTGTATCTAATGAGCCTTCTTCTCGGGGGCGGTGCTGGAAGCGCCTTTTTGGGAGCGGTGCTGTTGCTCCTCTTTTTTGCACGTCGTCTTTTTCGAAAGACCTACGAGGATTTTTCGGACCTTGCCAAAGTGTGCACCCATTTAGATAGTGCCATTCAGGGGGCTTCGTCTCCTTTGGATGCCATTGCGGAGATCCGTTATCGTTATCAGCGGGAACTCAATCAGGATTTCGGCTATTTCAAGGAGAGTCAGGCTCTGGTTCGGGCTTTTTCGGGAATGATGGAAAGCGTGGCAAGCCAGGGGCAGGAGCTGGCGGCCCTCTACGAGGAAACCTCGGCGTTGCAGCAGGAGCTTATGTATTCCAATTCGGAGCTTCGTCAGGCTTTGGAACGCCTGGAGGAGCTGGCTCTCTTTTCGCAGACCGCAGTAGAGGCGAGAAGCCCCAAGGAGGCTGCGGCGACTCTCATTCGAAGCATGACTTCCTTCAGTAAGGCCAAGGCCGGAGGGGTGGTGATTCTGGAGGATCGGCATCCCATGATTTTGGCCTTCGAGGGAAAATCCGAGGTCCGAGGAAACCTGGAAAATCTCTTGGAAAACCGGGCGCTTCGGGAATATGCGGAGGTAGTGCCTTTTTCGGGAGAGATATGGCATGCCTTTCCCATTTCCTATCTGGGCTCCCTTCTCGGGGCGGTACTGCTGGCGGAGGAGAGCAATAAAACCAACGAGCTTCGGGAGGAGCTTCACAGCGTAATGGCCCATTTCGTTCCCCACGTGGGAGGTATTCTTCGTTCCCGTATTCTGGTGGACGAGGTGCACCGTTCCTTCCATTACATGGCGGTACGGCTTCAGATGATTTCCTCGGCCTATCATGACGAGACGGGAGAGCATCTTGCCCGGATCCGTTCCTACACGCATTTTGTGGGAGAAAAACTCGGCATCTCCGGGGATATCCTCGAGGATCTGGGAACCTACAGCATGCTGCACGATATCGGTAAGCTCAAGGTGCCCCTCGACATTCTCGCCAAGCCCGGTAAGCTCACTCCCGAGGAGTTCGGTATAGTGAAAAATCATGCCCGGTACGGAGCGGAACTTCTGGGGGACTCCGATTGGCTTTCCATGGCTCGGGAGATTTGCTTCTGCCATCACGAACGATGGGATGGAAGCGGCTATCCCCGGGGACTGAAGGGAAACGAAATCCCACTTTCCGCACGTATCGTGGGACTTGCGGATATCTACGATGCCCTTCGATCCCGCCGATCCTACAAAGATCCCTTTTCTCACGAAGAGAGCTGCCGCGTTATTCTCGAAGGAGATGGCCGAGTGGATCCAAAGCACTTCGATCCGGAAATTCTCGCCCTTTTTCGGGAACATGCGGAGGAGTTCGACGCGATTTTTCTCTCCTGTTGCCAGGAGGATGAGCGGGTGTAGTCTTGGTATCTCGGTGGGGAAGGAAAGGCTGTTTCGGAAGAGGGTATAGCTTCTTCCGAAACAGCCTTTTTTGGATTATGAATCTTGCCCTTGCTTTTTCTCGTACTCTTCCGAGGGAATTGAGGTCGGATAGGTTCGCTGCCAGAGTGAACGAATGGCATGAACCTCTTCTTCCGTGAGCGCATTCCGACGTTGCCGGGCGGTTTTTTCCAAAAGATCCCGGGCCTCCTGGGCATTCCCGTTTTCCAGAAGAACCTCCGCATATTCCAGAAGAGAGGCCGTGGAAGGGCCCAGAGGCGATTGGGAAAGCCATTCTCTGTAATAGGGAAGAGCTTGTTCCGGAGCTCCCTCCTGCCGAAGTCGGCGTCCTTCCCGAAGGCAGATTTCGCGGTAGAGTGGAAGAATCTCCTCCGCCGGAGGAAGATCCTGGGAAAGGGAGGTTATGGAAAGATTCCCCGGAGGCAACAGCAGAAGGCTCCAGGGCATATCCTCCAGAAATCCTCCCCGATGCCAGGCTCCCGGAGCGCTTTCCAGAGCGATCAGAAGCTTTCCTCGGACCTGGAGAAGCGCGGTGGTTCCCAGAGAGGGATAGCGGAGGTGGCGGAAGAATCCGTATTCCTCCAGAGCTTTTTGGAGGGCCCTTTCGTAGCATGCCGTTTCCGCCCTTCCAAGGGCTGCGGGAAGATTCGGCAGATCATCTTTTTCCCGGGGAGGAAGAAGACAGAAGTATCCCTCCCAACCCTCGTAGGCCGCGGCGTAGCTACCCGGAGCAAATTCCGGAGGAATCTGTTTTTCCAGGCGCTCCAACAGAGACGCCGGAGCATCCGTTTCCTTGGCGAATTCCCGAAGAGAAAGCCCCGAAACTCCGAAACAAGAGCCCGCTCCGAGAATTCCGAGGAGAAGCGCGGAAAGCAGAAATATTCCGAAAATTTCCGTGCCGGGGCGGAAGGGTTCTTTCATGCTTTTCTCCTTTCATAAGGGGATCAACGTAGATAACGAAAGGGCGGAGGGGAACTTTCGGTCCCCTTCCGCCCTTGTTCCTTTCCCACAAGAAAGGGTACATCTCTCGTTGTGGAAGCCGTTTCAGGTGTCGATTCGAGAATACAGCCTCGGTGTGTTTCTAGAGGGAACTATCCTCCTGAATCTGTCCCGAAGGGCCCTTGCCGGGGTCGAAGGGCTCGTCCGGCACCGTGGGCATGTCCGGAGTTTCCGGCACCGTGATGCCCAGTTCCCGGGCGGCCTGTTTGGCCGCCGCAGTGGCGCTGGGAAGATAGACGTCCGCCACGAAGGCCCATCCTCCGTCGGTGCTGATCCATGTTTTGCTGTTCACTCCCGGAGGGAGGTTCCCCTTGACGACGCCCTTATAGTGCTCTCCGTCCCGGGTTTGGGCGAGGAAGGTGTTTTTCACCTGATCGAGCTTCTGACGCTCCTCCACGGTGTTTCCGTAGGGATCCTGCTTGAGAATGGTTTCGAAGTTTGCGGAACTCTCGTCCTGGGTCCGGAACATGCCGCTTTCCCACAGGAAATCCTCTCCCGTAAGAATGCCCACCAGAGCCTGATCCGCATCCGCCTTGGCCCGGGTGCCGGCGATGCGCTGTTCCTTGGATGCGGAAGCTCCCTCGTAGCCGAGAATGACGGAACTGCCGAAGGATACCACCGCCACCTCTCCCGTTTCGGGAACCGTAACTATCCGGCCCCCTACGGGAGGAACCAGGCCTCCCTCGATTTCCCGGAAGACCCTTTTGAGCCCCGCCGCCACGTTTGCCGCTTCCAGAATCGCATTGCTTCTCGCAAGGGCGGCCTGGCGGATCTTGGGGGAGGTGACGATGCTCACGTAAACCACGTGTTTCTCGTGATCGTCCACCACTTTGTAGGCGGTGAATCCTCGGATCATACCGCTGGTAAAGCGCTGAATTTCCTGGGCGTAGGAATCCGATCTGTTCGCCAGGGTGTCCTTCTGATCCACGAAATCCTGGGCGGAATTGTAGAGTTCCTGGGAAGCCTGAAGGGAGAGCCCCCGAAGGTAGGTGAGCAGCTCCCGCTTGGCGTTCATCAGGGCGTTCACGTAGGCTTGCCGCATGGACATGCGGCTGGCGTTGGGATTGGGATAGAGCCGATAGTCCCCGATGCCCGTGGCCACGAAGGCGATACCGCTTCCCGCCTTGATGGCCCGGACCCCGGTGCCCATCTCCGCCGCCACGATGGCAAGCCCCTCTTCCAGGGTTTCCGTCTCCACCGTATCCACCTTGAGCGTGGCGTCATGTCCCCGGGTGACGGGAATTTCCGCCGCCGCCTGTTTTACCTCCGCCGCCGAAGCCTCCACGGGGGTCCGCTGGAGAATGGCGTCGATATCGAACTGAGGATTCGCCGCTACGGTTTGCAGGGGGGGCAGAGGCGGAAGTTCCTCCACCTGAGCCGAAATCGGAAGTGCCCCTCCCAGCAGCAGAAAGCTCCCCAGCAGGGTTCCCCATACCGCAAGAGCGCCTGTTTTTCTTCGATGAATAAACATCTCGATCCCTCCTTTGAAAGTGCGTCTTGAGTTTTTTTCGAACTTTCTACGTTATCACTTTTTCACGTTACCGTTTTTTTATTTCCCTCGGTTGACGAAACTCTTGAGAAGTTTGTCGATTTCCTTGAGAGACATGCTTCCCTTTACCGAAAAGACCTCTCCATCCCAGGATTCTTCCCGGATAACGATGCGTTTCATGTAGCCCTTTACGGTGGAAGTTACCTCGTCGCTGGTTACCATCAAATCTTCCATGAGGGTCTTGGCATCCACCTGGGCTCCCTTGATGAACTCCAAAAAGTTCCGCTGCAGATCCAGATAGGCTCCCCGCCGGGCGAGAAGCTTTCCCTGGCCGGTATGTTCCTTGCCTTCCGGCGCCACCGCCTCGCCGATAATCTCCACCACGCCTTCGTCGTAATCGATGTGGGTATTCAGAGTTTCCTTCACGGGAAGGGGCTCGTGTACAGGTTTCGTGGGAGGCTTGGGCTTCGTCGTAGGAGTGCCGGGGACCGTTTCGGGAACGTAGGCGGAAATGCCCATCTCCTTTGCCGCCGCCTCCGCCTGGGCTCCCGAAGAGGGTGTGTACACATTGGCCACGTAACACCAGCCGTCCTTGGAATACCAGGTTTTACTGTTGGTTCCCTGGGGAACGATGCCTTTCACCACGCTCTGGGCGGCTTCGCTGTCACGGATGAGATTGAGGAAGGTCTCCTTGCGCTCTTCCAGAAGTTTTCTCGTGCTCTCCTGGGAGGGGCCGAGAAGGTTCGTGTCCGTGGCCACCTCCTCGAAGTTGGTGGAGGTGCTTTCCTGCTCCCGGTAGTAGCCGTACTCCCACATGAACTGGTCTCCCCTCATGAGGGCCACCAGGGCCTTATCCGCCTGAGCCTTGGCCCGACGTCCCGCGGTGAGCTTGTCCTGTCCCGTGCTG
The DNA here is from genome assembly GCA_963666395.2 of uncultured Aminiphilus sp. Lineage (GTDB taxonomy): Bacteria > Synergistota > Synergistia > Synergistales > Aminiphilaceae > DAIPKP01. The sequence continues at coordinate 1,893,804 of CAXXQU010000001.1, read as the reverse complement.
TTGCCGCGGTCGTCCTGATGTACCAGAGCGCTGCCGAAGGAGACCAGGGCCACTTCGTTCGTTTCAGGGACCGAGATGATGCGGCCTCCCACGGGAGGCACCAGCCCCGCGTCGAGTTCCCGGGAGATGCGCTTCATTCCGGCTCCCAGGGAAGTGCAGTCCAGAAGACCTTCGGAAACCGCTTCGGTGGCGTGGCGGATCTTCGGGGATGTGACGATGCTCACGTAGACGAGGCCCTCTCCGTCGTCGAAGACCGAGTAGGTTACGAACCCCCGAAGGGTGGCTTCCAGGGCTTGAAAGATCTGTTCGTCGTACCGGGAGGATCGGGAATTCAGGGATTCCCTGGCGTTATCCTCGTCGTAGGCCTCTTCCGCCAGACGCTCCCGGGCCTCCAGGGGAAGTCCCCGCAGAGCCTGGGCGAGGTTTTTCTTGGCCCGCATGTGAGCCGCCACGTAGGCCTGGCGATGGGCTTCCCGGGCGGCGTTGGCATTGGAGAGGTTTTTGGGGTAGCTTCCGTCCCCGGTGGCCACGAACCCCATGCCGCTGCCGGTTTGGATCATCCATACTCCCGGAGAATGCTGGGCCGCCGCCTTGGCCGCGGCCTTTTCGAAAGAGGGTGAGTCGAAGCGCTGCATGCCGAAAAGAGGATCCGTCGAGGGCGGCCCCACCTCCTCGAAGGAAGCCCGGAGATCCGTGGGAGAAGAATCCAGAAGGCTTTCAAGATCCACCCCCCGGGCATGGGCGATTCCGGAAAGATTCCAGACCAGCGTCGTGATGAGCAGTCCCAAAAGAAGAAATATGCATCTTTTTTTCATGGCCTACCGCCTCCTTGTCGTGATTATATGTAAAACCCGGAAAAAATATGCGAAAAAGGTGTTTTATCCTCTAAAGTAATGATATCATCGGAAGAGGAGATATTCAACGAGAAAGGAGAAAATGCTATACTTTTCTTCAGAAAAATCGGGGTTTCCCGATGTCCATGGTAAGAATGCAGTGGCAGACGGGGTTTCAACGTGGAAAGGAGCGATGAGAAATGCGAAAAATAGCTGTTTTGGTAGGGGTTTGCTGTGCGCTCATGCTGTTTCTCTCTCCCGTTCAGGAGGCCTTCGCACGGCTTCAGACTCTTGGAGACGTGCTCGAAGAAGGAGAGAACGCGCGGATCAACTGGACCGAGGGATATATCGAGGCCACGGGGCAGGCGGTTCCTCCTTCGGGAAAGGAAAATACCTCCCAGGGAAAGCTCCTCGCCCGGCGTGGAGCGGTGGTGGACCTGCAACGGAACCTTCTGGAGTTCGTCAAGGGAGTTCGGGTGGATGCCAAGACGAGCATGCAGGATTTCATGGTGAACGACTATGTGAGCACCCAGGTGCAGGGTACCATCAAGCGGGTGGAGGTTATCGACGCTACCTGGGACGGAGAGATCTACAGCGTTACCGGTCGCATCAAGCTGGAGGACATGCGTAAGGCGGTGGTTCCCGCTCTTCCGGAACAGCCGGAATCGAAACCCGTAACGCCCCAGCCCAAGGGAACCAAGATCACCGGACTGGTCATCGACGTGCGGCATCTTCCCCTGATTCCCGCCATGACCTTCCGGGTACTGGACGAATCGGGAAAGGAAGTGTACGGTCTCTCCTTCGTGGACAAGGAACGTTTCCTCGCTTCGGGGCTTTGCGATTACCAGACGAATCTGGAATACGCCAAGAACGCTCCCCGGGTGGCGGACAAGCCCCTGGTGGTGAAGGCGGTGAAGGTGGTGGGGCCCCAGAACGTGGATATCGTCATTCCCAACAGTGCGGCCAGCAAGATCCGCAGCAGCTCCTGGGATTTCCGTACCACCTGCCGGGTTACGGTGGTGAAACGCTAGATTCGAGGAGGTGCCTATGCGACATTCCTGGAAAGTGTGCGCGTTTTTCCTCTGTCTGGGATTTTTCCTCTTTCCCCTGACGGTATATGCGACTTCGGATATTACGGTGGAGGCGGAGGGACAGGCTCCCATTCTCAACGGCGACAAAGCTCAGGCCCGGAGCGAGGCGAAACGCCAGGCCTACCGGGATGCCCTGGAAAAGGGAATCGGAGCCTACGTGGAAGGCATTACGGAGATGAAGGACTTCCAGGTGGTGCGGGACAAGGTTTTTTCCCAATCCAAGGGGCTCGTGACGGACTTCAAGGTTACCTCGGAGACCGTGGAGGGGGATATCTTCATTCTCAAGGCCACCTGTACGGTGTCGGTGAAAAAGCTCGACGGAGTTCTCGGACCCGTGGTGATCGACGCCCTGGGGAATCCTCGGGTTATGGTGGTGGTGGACGAGAACGTGGACGGAGAGCGTCCTTTTCTCTCCACCGTGGAGGGAGAGACCTTAAGGCTTTTCGAGAAGGCGGGATATCTCCTGGTGGACCCGGAGCAGGCGAAACGGCTGAACCAGCGGGAGTACGAACTCGCCCGGGATACGGGGGATACTTCCCGGCTTCAGGATCTGGCGAAACATTTCGATGCGGACGTGCTCGTCTATGGTCGGGCTCAGGCCATTCCCTACGCCAATCAGAAGGTGGAGGGAATACGGATTTACGGAGTGCGGTCCCAGCTGCAGCTCAAGGCCATTCTTACCCAAACCGCCTACGTGGTGGGCACGGAAAAGTTCGAACACAAGGATAAGGGCACGTCCGCCCAGGATGCGGCGGTGAAGGGGCTTACGACTTGCGCTCACGAAGCCGCTCTCGGGCTGGTGCACAAGGTGGCTTATTCCCTGGTGAGCGGATCCGCCGGAGGCGTTCCGGGGCGTACCGTGAAACTTCTGATTTCGGGGCTTTCCTTCGGAGATGCCCGCACCATAAAGAGCGCCCTCGAAGAGAGCCGGGGGGTGACTGCGGTCTATCAGAGAGCCTTCCGCAGCAAGAAACTGGAACTGGACGTGAATACCGAAGGCAATGCGGAGGATCTGGCGGTTCGCCTGGAAGAACTCGGCGTGGAGGTTACGGGTCTTACGGCGAATACCGTGGAGGGGGTCCTTGCGGAGGAGTAGATGCCATGAAAGGTACGAGAAAGATTCGGCTGCTGCTTTGGAGCGCGGGAATTCTGGGGATTTTTCTTTTCCTTCCCCTTTCCTCCTCTTCCGGAGAGGGGGCTGTCCTTTCGGATCGGGAGATGCGGAAAATCTGGATCAACAACGGCGCGGTGGAGGGAGAGCAGGTCTTTCAGTTCGGTCTGGTGGACTGGATCAGCGGTACCGTTTTCGTGGAAGGATCTTCTCCGCTTATGAGTTCCACCCCTCAGGGAAAACTTCTGGCGGGGCGGCGGGCGGTGGTGCAGGCACAGAAGAAACTTCTCTATCTGCTCTACGAACTGCGGTACGGATTGCCCCGGAGGATCGCTTCCATCGACGTGCAGGGCAAGGTGGTCATGGGGCATGTGGATCGCCGGGGAGTACAGAACGGAAATTACGTGGTGGAAGTGGCTCTTCCTCTGCGGCGTCTTCTCGAAGAGTGCGTTCTCTGGAAAGCCACGGTTCATTAGAGGTTTTTTCGGGGGCTCCCGGAGAAGCCCGAGAAGTGCGGACAGGAAAAACGAGGAAATTTCGAGAAAGCGGGTGGTGTGCTTTATGAGTATGCGGGGTGTGCGTTGGAGTGCGGCGGTTCTTTTGATAACCATGTTTCTCGTTGCCGGAGCCTGGGGAGAAACCCGGGTGGCGGTGGTGGATTTCCGCAATAATGCGGAGGGAGTTACGGAATCCGTCTGTCTCGCGGTAACGGAGATGCTTATAACGGAACTTGCCAAAACTCCGGGGGTTACCGTGCTGGAACGGAGCCGCATGGAAGCCATTGCCAGAGAACAGCGTCTTGCCGCCTCGGGGCTCGTGGAGGAAAGTACCGCCGTGCAGGTGGGGCGTCTTGCGGGGGTCCAGATGATCATTACCGGGGCCATTACGGAATTTGCCAGCACCAAGAGCGGCGGAATACTGCCTCTTCCCATCGGCAGCTTCGGAGGAATCGCGGTGGGCCAGGAAAAGGCCGTGGTTACCTTGGACGTTCGTACCATCGACGCGGAAACCGGCCGGGTGGCCCGCACCTTCCGCCAGCGGGGGGAAGCGGATCGCGACGTGGGAGGTATCGTCACTTCCTACGGAGGATTCGGACAGTACGAGAGCGGGGGCATTCTCGGTTCCGCCGCCTACGACTGCGTGGTCAAGGTGGCAGCCCAGATTCGCAAGGACCTTCAGATGATGGGTCTCGGAAGTTCCAACCACGTGATCGACGTGAAGGGAAAGGATGCGGTCATCATCGACGCCGGGGCCATGAACGCCAACGTGAGCCCCAACACCCTCTTCGAGGTTTACGGCCAGGGAAATCCCATCGTGGGAATCAACGGAGAGATTCTCGGGGTGGACAAGTACAGCTACGCCCTTCTCCAGTGTTACGATGTAAAGGCCCAGTATTCGGTCTGCCGGATTCTCAAGGGGAGCAGCAGCGGCATTCAGAGGGGAGATATGGTGGAGCCCTTTTACGGAAATGCGGATAGCCTCAAGATTTCCAGTCGGGCTCTCGGGGAGATCGGCAGCTCCCAGCCCCAACCTCTGGGGCCTCAGCCCGTGGGACCCGCTCCTCAGCCCCTGGGGCCCGCCCCCGCCCCGGTAACGGTCCCCGCCGATCAACCTCAGCCCCGGCCGGTGGCTCCCGCCCCTCTTCCTTCGGCGGGAGGAATTGCCAACACCTCGGAATCCATGGAAGTCATTGATCTGTATCCCATCGACATGGGATTGAAGAACCAGATCAAGATCGCCCATCGGGGAGGCTACTACAGCTATTCCAAAGGGCAGTACGCCAAGGCCTATCAATCCTTCGAACAGGCCTACCAACTGTATCCGGGGAACTATCTGGATGCTTACTGGGCGGCCCGGGCGGCTCACAAGAGAGGACAGAAGACCAAGATGAGAGAGTGGCTGGATACCGCTTTGAGCATCAACCCCGCCTATCAGCCCGCTCTGGACTACAAGGCCAAATATGCCAAGTAGAAGCGGAGAGAGGAGGAAAGCCATGGAAAGGAATATGTGGAGAAAGCTTCTTTTTCCGGGAATTCTCCTTTGTTGCGTCTTTCTTTTCGGAGGCCTTGCGGAGGCGGAAAAGCTTCCCAAGGGAAAGAATATCGCCATGGTGATCTACGAAACCGTGGGGGGCTATCAGGCCACCGCCGCCACGGGAAGCGCCGAGGCCATTATCAAGCAGGCCCTGATCAACAATGGCTATCCCGTGGTGAACGAGTCGGAGCTTGCGAAAATCCGCCAGAGCAAAGCCGCCATGCTGGCTTTGGACGGCAATGTGGATGCCATTCTCTCTCTGGGGAAGACCTACGGTATACGGATTTTTCTTTCCGGCAAGGCCACCATGCAGAGGGCCCAGCAGAACGAGTTCGGTCTCTATACGAGCACTGCGGTGTTGGCGGTGCAGGCCTATTCCGCCACCAACGGAAAGTATATCTTTTCCCACACCACCAACGCCAAGGAGGTGGGATACACTCCTGACGAGGCTTCTCAGAAGGCCTTGAACAAGGCTGCGGCGAGCATGGCCCAGGACATCATCCAGGGAGAGGGTTCCGCTGCGGCCGCCCAGGGGGCGGTGAACACCCTCTTCGTGGTGGTGAACGGAGTAAGCAATTTCAATGTGGCCAACACGGTGCTCGCCTCCTGTAAGGCCCTCTCCAAAACCAAGGAGGCCAAGATTACCGGATTTTCCGGAGGTACCGCCACCATTCAGGTGCTCTATGCGGGAACCGTGGATCAGCTTCAGGATGCCCTCTCCCGCCGGGGACTTCCGGTGAACTTTACCGGTAAGAGCAGCAACGCCGTATACGCTCAATCCTTCTGAAGGGAAAAAGCGTTTTGCGAAGATTGAAGAGTTTGAAGGGAGGAACGAAAAATGAGTGCAAGAAAGCGATGGAGTTCGATCTTTCTGGGAGCGCTTCTCTGCTCGCTGCTTCTGGGAAGCCTTGCCTGGGGAGAGGTACAGCTTTTCGTGGACAAGCAGACCGTGCGGGTGCACGATCCGGAGCTGGGAAAGCAGTCCATTCTGAACAGCTTCCAACCTAAAGGGTGGAGGACCCACAATTATTTCGCCCTGGTCTGGAACGATCAGGAAGGGTGGGTTTACGATATCCGGACCCATCAGTGGATTCCCCTGAAAAACTTCGCTCCCCTTTCGGGGTTCCTTTCGGATAACTTCGCCCTCGTCTGGGAGCCCAACCGGGTGGCCATTTTCGATGCCGCCGGGCGCAACTGGATGGTGAGCGATTTTTCCATGGATACCATTACCAATCCCCTGCTTTCCCGGGGCATGGGAGCGGTGACCACCCGGAAGGAGTTCGTGGTGTACGATCCGGTACTTCATACCTGGGAAATTTACGACGACGTCTATCCCAAACAGGCGGCCCTGGGGGATAACCTGGCGATTTGCTGGAACGAGACGGATGCCTTCATTTACGACACCACCACGCACCAGTGGATCGAAAAGCGCGGTATATCCCCTCAGGCCTGCATCGTGGAGGATTACAAGATCACCATCTTTACGGCGGATTCCATTCTTACCTACGATGCCATGAGCCACCGCTGGAAGAGCGAGGAGCGCTGAGCGGGGGTTTTTCGTTTTTATGTGCTGTCGGAAAAACCGGAAGGGAGCCTTCGAGAGGAGGGCTCCCTTTTGTCTTTATTCCGGTGCTATCTCTTTCTTTGGGGGCCATTGCGCCAGGGATAGGTCATTGTATGGTAGGACTTCACCACCGCCTTTTCCGCTAGGCTGTGAAGCCCCGCCAGAGGATTTACCAGGCGCAGGGATTGGCGGTTGTAGATTCTTCCTTCCGCCTTTCCGGGGGATATTTTTTCCTCCTGCTCCTCGATGATGCGGGAGAGAAGGGCAAAAAGATTTTCCTTTTCCAAAACCCGCTTCCGAGCCTCCCGGATGTAGGGCAACCGATCCTGGTACTCTTCGTTCCTTAAAGTGCTTAGAATGATATCCCGGCTTCGGGGATAGTCCAGAATGTCGATGGGAATAAAACTTTCTTTGGGAAAGTATTCCTCCGCATTCGGCGCCCCGTGATAGAAAGGAAGGGTGTAGCCCAGAAAGGCGTCCGGGAGCTTTTCCGTGAGGTGATGGGGATACACGTGATTTTCCACGGTAATGTGGTATTTGTAGGGATCCAGGGCCTCCGCCTTGTCCACCATGTTCCGCACCCCGTGACCGAAAACGTCCATTTCCGGAAGATCCTGCTGCAGTCTGTAGGTGAATTTTACCCGGGCGCTGTGGAGGGTGGGCCTTCCCACCCGCTGGGAACATACGGTGGCGAGGAGTTTCGTCTTTTCCGGAGGTTCCGCCGCCGCCAGGGCATCCCACCCCCGGGGAGCGCTTCCGTCAAAGGGAAGCCCATAATGCCAGTGCAGTCCTGCATGGTGGTAGATCACGTCGGGATGTCCCCGCATGGCCCAGGGTTCCTGGGATGTAAGAATGCAGCCGAACTGTCGCAGGTACTTCTTGCCGAAAACGGTGATGGACGAGGGCTCTCCCGTAACGAGAAGGGTTCTCTCCCGGGGACAGCGGAGTTCCTCGTAGCTCAGCCAGTGGTCCTTTCCCTTGGCGGGAAGGTCGTGGTAGATCACCAGCCAATCGTAATCCTGGCACTCCATATCGAAGAAGAACCGGCAGTTTCCCCATTCCGGAGCCTTTTCCGGGAGCTGTCGGCGGAAGGCGTTTCGGGATATGGCGGCAAAAGATCCCCGGCTCAGAAGTTTGACGCGCCGCATGATTTTTTCCTGTTTTTTCCGACATGGTCGTGTTCCATAATGCATGGGCCTCCTGAAAATGCTTTGGTATTTTTTACGACCATAAATCATACTCCACAAATTCGAGGAGTCAAATCTGAAAAAACGAAATTCCCAAGGGGCTTCTTGACAGCAAAAGATTCTGCAAGGAGAATACAATAATAGCCGCGAGTTGCGACGCTTAAGGAGGAGGGGTCTTCGTGCGAACCCAAGGATGGATCCAGAAGCTTTCAATGATATTACTGTTGCTTTTTCTATGGATTCCCGGAGCGATGGGAGAAACCCGGATTGCCGTGGCGGATTTTCGGAACAATGCGGAGGGCGTCACCGACGGTGCTCGGCGAGCCATTACGGATATGCTTACCACGGAACTCGGGAAAATTCCCGGAATTTCCGTAGTGGAGCGCTCCCGTCTTGAGGCTATCGCCAAGGAACAGCGTCTCGCCGCCTCGGGATTGGTGGAGGGCAGTACGGCGGTACAGATCGGAAGGCTTGCGGGAGTGCAGGTGATCATTACCGGTTCCATTACGGAATTCGCCAGCAATAAAAGCGGCGGCGTGATTCCTATCGGAGGATTCAACATTGCCGTGGGAAGCAACGAGGCCAAGGTAACCTTGGACGTGCGCACCATCGATGCGGAAACGGGCAAGGTGCTGCGTACCTTTCGGGAAACCGGAGAGGCCACCAAGGATATCGGAGGAATCGTTTCCAAATACGGAGGTTTCGGAGAAGTGGAGGGGGGAGATATTCTCGCCACCGCCACCTATAACTGCGTGCAGAAGGTGATCGTGCAGATTCGGAAAGATCTCCAGATGATGGGCATTTCCGCCACCTTCCACGTGGTGGATGTGCGGGGTAAGAGTAAGATCTTCGTGGATGCGGGAGCTATGAACGCCAATGCCGCTTCGGGGCAGCTCTTCGCGGTCTTCGCCGAAGGGGCTCCCATTACGGGGATCAACGGAGAGATTCTGGGAGTGGAGAAGTACCATCTCGCTCTTCTGCGGTGCCTCGACGTCAAGGCCCAGTATTCCATCTGCGAGCTTGTGGAGGGAAGCAGTGCGGAATTGCGCAAGGGAGATCTTCTGGAACCCTACTTCGACGATCCCAAGAGCTTCAAGCCCAAGAGCCGGGCTTTGGCGGAACTCCAGAGCGGAAGCCCCTCCTATTCGGATACCATTCTCGGAGATCCTCAAACCTTGCCGGGCCCCGCGATACAGCAGCCTTCGGCGGTGATTCCGCTACAGCCCCAGCCGATGCAGCCGGTGCAACCTCAAACGCCTCGGCCGGTCCAACCCCTTCAGCCCGTCCAGCCCGCCCTTTCGCTGCCGCCGGGGGCGAACACCTCGGAATCCATGGAAGTGGTGGACTACTATCCCCTGGACAATGCCCGGAAAACCCAGATCAAGGGGCTTCACAAGAGCGGGTATCTCTATTATGCGGATAAACGGTATCCCCAGGCCTATCAGGCCTTCGTGGAAGCTGCGGAACTCTATCCGGGGAACTTTCTGGACGCCTACTGGGCGGCTCGGGCGGCTCACCGGGCGGGGCAGTCGGAAAAGATGGTCTACTGGCTCCAGAGGGCGGTGGATGCGAATCCTCAGTACCAACCCGCTCTGAATTACGCCAAAGAGTACGCTCCCGGCAAGGTGGAGCCCGGGAAAAATCCTCCTTCCTCCGCTTCCGCAGCGGTGCAGCAGCCTCTTCCCACGGCGGCACCCCTTCCCTTCGCGGCGCCGCTTGAAAGCGCTCCCACTCCGGGAACGTCCCAGTCGCAGCCCCTTCTTTTCCCCACGCCGGTACCTTCGGTGCCCCAGGGAGATACGGGAGTTTCTTTTTTCGAAGATCTCTCCAAGGGAAAGGATATTCGAAACACCTCGGATAAGGTGGATGTGGTGGATACCTACGATATCAGCGAAAAAACGAAACAGGCCATTCGAAACTCCCACGATATGGGCATGCGTTTCCTCGAGGACCGCAACTATCCTCGGGCTGCGGTGGCCTTCAAATATGCCCAGGGAGAGTATCCTTCGGGAAATTATCTTGATGCCTATTGGGCTGCCGTAGCATTCCACAAGATGAAAAAGCGGAATGAATCCCAATTCTGGCTGGAACGGGCCCTCTCCATCAATCCGGACTACGAGCCCGCCAAAAAGTTCCAGCGCATGTATTTCTAAGGCATGGGAGAGGTTCGGTTCATTTTGCAGATACGCCAAAGGAGGTCCCGAGGGACCTCCTTTTCCTTTGCTGTCGTTCTTTGCAGGCCTCTTGCGTGCAGAAAGGTTTATTCCGCGTGGAGTTTGAGATATCCGTAAGTGGTCTTGCAGGAATGATGACCCCCGGTGGTGCCCGTTACGATGGCGGCCTGGGAGATGGAAGCCAGGGACGTAAGAGGAGTTCCGGAAATCGTAATTCTACGAACCCCGTCGTGCCACCCTTCCAGAGTCTTGGCTTTCGCATCGTAAACCATCTTGAGGGTGCAGGGAGGACGGAGGGGATCCATGCTTTCCCGGGCGATCAGAGTGGTTTGCCCTCCCGAAAGGGTACTTATTTCGAAGAGTCCCTCGGGATGGTAGTAGGTAAAAAGAAGCTGTACCGAGCTGTTTCCCAAGGAGAGCCCCGTGACGGGCCAGTCCGAGGCTTTTTCTACCCGAGTTTCCAGAACGAAAAGGTTCCGGAAGGCCGCATTCTTGGGAAGGTTCAGCCGGGTGAACCAGAGGGAGTCCGGCTGGCGCAGCTCCACGTAAACCCCTTCAAGAACGGGTTCCTGAAGAACCGTGGTATTGTCGATAATGCCGAGGCTGGAAAAATCCGCCTCCACATCCAGAGATTGCCGGGCCCCGTAACAGGGAAGGGCTCCGAAAAGCAGAAAAAGGGCAAGCCAGAGAAAATTTTTTCGTACCATGGATATCATCTCCTCGGATCTGAAAAAAACAGGGATTCCGTCTATCCTCAGTAGCTCGTGAGAAAGGCGATCTCGGTGGCGAAGTTTTGATTTTCGCTATCGAAATCCTGCACGAAGACATGGGAGGATCGAGGGTCGATCTTTTCGAAACAGAACATCATGGTCTTGGTGACCTGGCCGTTCATGTCCTTGACGGAAAGATTGAAGCAGGCTCCCTGAAAATACTCGTCCGTTTCGTTCACGATGGTGCCGGTACACCGAAAAATGTTGCTCGTAAGAGGAATGACCTTCACGTCGTGATAGCTGAAGGCCTCCTCTCCCCATCCCGGAACGGCGAAAAATAGCGACAGGATCAGCAAAGCAAGAACGCCGGGTACTCCTCTCTTATTCCATCGCATACTAGCGCACCTCCTTCTCAGTTTTTTGTAAAATCCCGAAAACGCATCATAACTTTACCACAAAAGCCGGGGATAGGAGAACGCTTCTTTTCTTATTTGGGGCGCTTGGAGTAAAATAAAGAGAAAACCTCCGATTTTTAGGAAATCCCGTATTTTCCGAAGAGACGGAAAAATATGTCCTGTTCAAGGAGTGTGACGTTATGAAACGATGGATACTGATTGTGGGGGTTCTCCTTGTATGTTTGCATTCTCCGCTTTCCGCAGGAGCTACCTGAGGCGGTGGAGACGACAGCTCCGGCGGAGCTGGTTCAGAGGGAGGTAATGCGGGAGAACGACAGGTCTTTACGGTGGAGGTAGAAAAAGTTCTTTCTCTTATGGAGCAAAAGGATTTCGAACAATCCCGAAAAGAACTGGAGGGGCTCGAAGATGCTGCTTCCTCTGAAGAGGAGACCGCCCAGGTTCTCTACCTGCAGGGGCTTCTCTCCCTGGAGGAAGGCGACTATGTGGAGGGGCGGAATTTCATTCAACGCGTTGTAGGAGAGTATTACGACTCTCGATTGTACGCCTTCGGGGAAAGTTCCAAAATCCGGGTGCTCGGAGCGGAGCGGGTGGCTTCCCTTGCGGGAGATCGGGGATATTTCGAGGATGTGATCTGGCTTCAGGATATGCTCGGAGGAGATGCCCGATTGGATTGGTGCGTTATCCGGAATGCTTCGGGAAAGGATTTGGGAAAGACGAAACTCGGAGATCTTCTGGAATTCCAGAAGATCCGGGCCTATCTCAAGGGGGGACGGAAGGATCAAGCCCGCCAGGCCCTCGGTATGGCTTTCCTGCTACGGGGTATGGCCCGGACCGACCAAGGAGTGGTGGATATCCCCGAAGAAATTGAGAAAATGGAGGAATCCCTTGGTACGCAGTGATCGAAAGAATCTTTGGAAACGAAACGTTTTTGCGGCTCTCCTGCTGACGGCAGTGCTGCTTCTCCCCGGAGCCCTGCCGGGGGAGTCCTCGGAGAGCGTGGAAATCGTGGGAACAGATCCTTTTCATGGTCTTCTCGGAAATTTTTTCATGACCGCCCTCGCAGAAGTCTCTCTCCAAAGGTTTACGGGAGCATTTCGTTTTTCCGGAGAGACCGAGGCGCTTTCGAAGCTACGGGAGAGGGCTTCTTCCGACATTCCGGAAGGCTATATTCTTTCTCTGCCCCAGTTGAGCGGCATGCTTCCGGAAGCCCTTTCTCTGGGCATGCCCTTTCTTTTCGGCTCTTCTCCGGCGGTATCCCTCTTCTTCGAGGAATCCCGCTATTGGGAACTTCTGCGGGAGCGATGTCGGCAGAGCCTGGGAATGTATCTTCTCGGTTTTGGAGAGTCCGGGGGTTTTTATGGTCTTTTTGCGATTTCGAAAGAAAAAGAAACCTTTCCGGATTTAAAAGGCCTTTCCTGTGCCATCTCCTGGGAAGCGGAAGCTCCGGGGCCCTGCGCTTTCGGAGCGGTACCGGTTCTTTTTTCCCGACGGGAAGAGGCTCTGGAAGCCTTTCTTCGGGGAGGCACGGAAGGAGGCTTTTTCCCTCTGGATCTGCCGGATTTTTCGAAGCGGAACGAAAGATTTTCCGCCCTGCTCCTCTCGCACGCCTACTATGAACTCACCTTCGTTCTCCTTCCGGAGGAAGTTTGGGAACGGTTTGAACAGGAGGAGCGCCGGATTTTCGAGAAGGCCCTCGAAAAGGCGAACGAGGAAATCCGAAAAATCCGGCAAAACCGACATGTGCTGCTTCTTCGGTCCTTGGAGGAGGAGGGAATCTTCGTGCGTTCCCTTTCTCTGGAGGAGGAGGCTCCCTTCGCTTCGCTCGCTCAAAACGTTTATGTCCGATGGCTTGAAGAAAAAATTCCCCGGAACTGGATCGATCTTCCCCTTCAGGAGGCCCAGGATGCGAACAGTATGGTGGAAGGACAGTAGGGAGGATGAAAAACATGAGAGAAAAAGATATTCGAGCCTATCTGGAGCAAAAATTCCCTAGGAATTCCGGAACGGGAGTTTTGGAGGTGCGACTTCGTTTTCGAGGATACGAAGATCTTTTCGAGCCTCTCGATGGATCGCCCTACGGAGAAAAATCCCTCTCCTCCGCTTTGGTGCGGATCCTTTTTCAGATCTTCGAAGAGATTCCCCTGGAATATCCCTACGCTCTCGTTTTCGAATTCCCCGAATCCTGCAGCAATTCCATCATGGAAAAGCAATGTGCCGGAGACTTTGCCCGTTGGTGTACGTATCGTTCAGCCCTGGTGGAAAAAGATGTGCGGGAAAACGGAAGGGAAACGTTGTTGTATGCGGGCATTGCGGCGGTACTTGTCGGCCTGAGTCTGGTGGCGGGAAAGTACTGCTCCCCGAATCTTCTGGGGGGAGATCTCCTGATCCAGGCCCTTACCGTGGGATGGTGGATCTTTGCCTGGCAGGCGGGTTCCAACGTGCTTCTCAACTGGAAACGTATTCGGATGCCCTTGCGGCAGTTCGCGAGGCTTCGAGCTTATCCGGTACGCTTCGAATATCGTTGCATTTCGACACCGGAACATCCGGGCATGGAAGGCGGAAAACCATGAACTGGATCATACGGGAAGCCCGGGAGGAGGATCGGGAAGCCTTCGTCTCTCTTTCCCTCGAACTTGCCCGATTCAACCGAAGTAACCACGATCCGCGTTGTACCTTCGATGACTTTGGAGAGGTGCTACGCATTCAGGAGCGGGAAGCCCTGGAAACTTTCGAGGCTCGAGGGGAAAATCGAAAGATCCTCCTGGCGGAACTGGAAGGCCGGATAGTAGGGTATGCCCTGGGAAAGGTTATCGAAGCCGAGGAGGCTGCGGATAACGGGGGGGGGGAATCGGGCTTCTGGATAAACTTATTCTGAACGATACCGCTCGGGGGCGGGGAATCGGAGGGGCGCTTCTGGACGAAATGATCCGTTTTTTTCGCCTTCGGGGTCTTTCCAGAGTGCGGCTTCATGCCTATTCCTGGAACGAGAACGCGAGGCATCTTTACGAGAAAAAAGGTTTTGAGGAATACGCGGTGTCCTACGAAAAATTTATCTGACTTTTCGTAGGACGGGCTTCAGCCTTCCTCCCCTTGTGTTTATTCTTTCGAATGTTCTCGATCTTGAGGTATACTATGCTGCAGTAAATGTTCGCTTTTTTTAGGTCCAAGACGGACATTTTTCTGCGAGGAGAAGGAGGAATACCATGGCGGTGCCGGCAGCTTTGCGATGTGTCCTTTGTCATAAGGAATTTTCCCCCTGGGAGGTGCGGTACACCTGCCCTTTCTGCGGTCTGGACGGGACTCTCGATGTGCTCTACGACATGGAGAAACTCCGTAAAAAGATCTCCCGAAACTCCTTTGCTTCGGGGCCCAGGAACCTCTGGCGCTATGGAGAAATTCTTCCGGTGGAGAAGAAAGAGCATTGCCTGCCCCTCTCTGCAGGGAGCACTCCTCTGTACGATCTGCCTTCCCTCGCTTCGGAGCTGGGTATCGCGAAGCTCTGGATCAAGGACGACGGAAGAAATCCCACCGCCTCCCTCAAGGATCGGGCCAGTGCGGTGGGGGTGGCCAAGGCTTTGGATTTCCGCCAGCCCGCCATTGCCTGCGCCTCTACGGGAAACGCCGCGAGTTCCCTCGCGGGATTTGCCGCGGTGGCGGGGCTTCCCGCCTATATTTTCGTGCCCCAAAAGGCTCCGGCGGCCAAGGTAGCCCAGCTTCTCGTCTACGGGGCTACGGTGGTGCTGGTGGAAGGCAACTACGAGGCCGCCTTCCATCTTGCCACGGAGGCCATCGAACACTACGGATGGTATAACCGGAACTGCGCTATCAATCCCTATCTTGTGGAGGGAAAGAAAACCTGTGGCCTGGAGATTGCGGAGGATCTGAACTGGGAGGTGCCGGATCGGATTATCATATCCGTGGGAGACGGGTGTTGCATCGGCGGCATCTACAAGGCCTTCCGAGATCTTCTGGATCTGGGGCTCGTGGAAAGAATGCCGAAAATTACCGGGGTCCAGGCGGAAAGCTGCGCTCCCCTGGCGAAGGCTATCGCCGAGGGGTCCAACTGCGTGGAGTTCGTGGAAGGAGGTACCCTGGCGGACAGTATCGACGTGGGGGCTCCCCGGAACTGGGCCAAGGCCCTTAGAGCGGTTCGGGAAAGCCGGGGTTCCATGATCACCGTTTCGGACCAGGCCATTCTGGAGGCCATTCCCGCCCTGGCCCGGAAGAGCGGGGTTTTTGCGGAGCCCGCGGGATCCGCTGCCTTTGCGGGGCTTCTGAAAATGGCGGAAGAAGGGCTTCTGGAACCTTCGGAAAAGGTGGCGGTGGTGATTACCGGCAACGGCCTCAAGGACATCGAGAGCGCCCGGAAGTCCGTGGGAGAGCCTCTTCGGGTGGCTCCGGACCTGGAGGATCTCCGGAAAAAGCTCGATAAACCGTAAAGCCCATTTCCGAACCGATTTCCGAAAAAGCCATATCCTTCGTTTCGAGATATTTTTGAACAATTCCAAGCACAAGGAGGAACACCATGATCGATCTTACGGTTCATGAAGAATCCCTAGCCCGGACGGTGCAGAGAGCCAAGGAGCGAAATATCCTTCTTCCCACCTTTGCGGAGATGAAACATCCCGAAACCCTTCCGGAAAAAATAAAGGAACGCCTCGCCGAAGCGGGGTTGTGGGATGTCGATTCGGTCAACCTCTTCCGGGTTACCTGGAAAAACGAGCCCGCTTCCTCGGGAGGGCTCTTCGGAGGCGTGAACGCCCTGGAAATCCCCTCGGAACTTACGGGAGTTCCCGCCCGGATCGTGGGATTGGTGGGCAAGTGGTTCCCCACGGGAGCCCACAAGGTGGGAGCCTCCTACGCATGCCTGGTTCCCCGGCTCGTAACGGGACAGTTCGATCCCACCGCGAACAAGGCGGTGTGGCCCTCCACGGGAAACTACTGCCGGGGAGGTGCCTACAACGCGCACCTTCTCGCCTGTGAATCCGTGGCCATTCTTCCCGAGGGAATGAGCAAGGAGCGTTTCGATTGGCTTGCCACCGTGGCGGGAGAGGTTATTCCCACTCCCGGAAGCGAGAGCAACGTAAAGGAAATTTTCGACAAAACCTGGGAGCTTCGCCGGGAACGGGATGACGTGGTGGTGTTCAATCAGTTCGAGGAGTTCGGAAATCATCTCTGGCATTACGAGGTTACGGGTTCCGCCATGGAGGAGGTCTTCCAGTCCCTTCGGGGCAAGGGGGACCGCTTCGCCGGAGTGGTGCTTACCTCGGGCTCCGGAGGAACCCTGGGCTCCGGGGATTACATCAAGGAACGCTATCCCGGAGCGAAGCTCGCGGTGGGGGAAGCTCTTCAGTGTCCCACCCTGCTTTCCAACGGATACGGAGCGCACCGCATCGAGGGAATCGGAGACAAGCATGTTCCCTGGATTCATAACGTGCGGAACACGGACATGGTCATCGCCATCGACGACGACGATTGCATGCGGCTTCTGCGGCTCTTTAACGAACCCGGAGGACGGGAATTCTTGAAGAAACAGGGAGTTTCCCCGGCTCTGGTGGATCAGTTGGACCTTTTGGGGATCTCCGGTATCGGCAATCTCATCGGGGCCATCAAGTTCGCCAAGTACTACCAACTCACGGAACGGGACGTGGTCTTCACGGTCTTCACGGATTCCATGGAACTCTACACCTCCCGGGTGGAAGAGCTTCGGGAAGAACAGGGAGCCTATACCGAAGTTCAGAGTGCCGCGGACTATCGGGGATCTCTCCAGAAGCTTACCGTGGATTGGATGGAGGAGCTTCGGTTCTACGATAAAAAGCGGATTCACGACCTCAAGTACTACACCTGGATCGAACAGCAGGGCCGCTCCATCGAAGAGCTGAACGCCCAGTGGTACGATTGGGAGAGCTACTGGGGAGAAATCCACGGCATGGCTCCGAAGATCGACGTTCTTATCCGGGAGTTCAACCGCCGGGTGTCGGCGGAGTAGATCGGAAAAGTTTTTTCCGGAACGAAAGGAATTGCGAGGGAGGAGAGAAGATGCTTCAATCCGGAGCGTATGCGAAGATTCTCGAAAAGGCGGAGGAATACCTGCCGGAGATGATCCGGTTTTTGCGGGATATGATCGCCATCAAAAGCGAGAGCTGCGAAGAGGAGAGGGTTATCCGCCGCATCGAGAAGGAGATGCGTGCGGTGGGATTCGACGAGATTGCCATCGATCCCATGGGAAATATTCTGGGCTGGATCGGCTCGGGAGAGAAGATTATCGCCTTCGACGCCCATATCGATACGGTGGGAGTGGGAAACCGGAATAACTGGACCTTCGATCCCTACGAAGGCTTCGAGGACGAGGAGTGCATTGGAGGCCGGGGGGCTTCGGACCAGGAGGGCGGCATGGCCTCCATGGTCTACGCCGCCAAGATTATGAAGGATCTGGACCTGATCCCCGAGGGAACCCGAATCCTCTTTACCGGCACCGTACAGGAGGAGGATTGCGACGGCCTCTGTTGGCAGTATCTCATCAAGGAAATGGGCATCCGGCCGGAGTTCGTGGTGAGCACGGAGCCCACCTCCTGCAACATCTATCGGGGGCAGCGGGGGCGTATGGAAATCCGGGTTTCCGTATCCGGAGTATCCGCTCACGGCTCCGCTCCCGAGCGGGGAGACAACGCCATCTACAAGATGGCTCCCATTCTGCTGGACCTCCGGGAGCTTCACGGAAGACTGAAGGATCACGATTTCCTCGGCAAGGGAAGCCTTACGGTGTCGGAAATCTTCTTCACCTCCCCCTCCCGTTGTGCCGTGGCGGACGGGTGCAGCATTTCCATCGACCGGCGCCTTACCCTGGGAGAGACCGCCGAGACCGCCCTGGAAGAGATCCGAAGCCTTCCCTCGGTGCAGGCGGCGAAGGCGGAAGTGGGCATGTACGATTATGCCCGTCCCTCCTGGCGGGGCCTCGTCTATCCTACGGAAGCCTATTTCCCCACCTGGCTCATCGAGGAGGACCATGCCGTAACGAAGTCCCTTGTCGAGGCCTACCAGGGGCTCTTCAAGGAGAAACCTCTGGTGGACAAATGGACCTTCTCCACCAACGGAGTATCCATTATGGGGCGTTTCGGCATTCCCTGCATCGGTTTCGGTCCGGGACACGAGGATCAGGCCCATGCTCCCGACGAAAAAACCTGGAAAAAGGAGCTTTTCCGGTGCGCCGCCCTCTATGCGGCGGTGCCCCGAAGTTACTGTAAAGGCTGATCGGAGCTTGACGGCCGGGAATTGGTTAGAAATAAAAAGCGAAGGCAAGAGTACAAGCTGGAACGGCAAGAGAGCCGAATACTTTATGAGGGAGTGGAAAAGGCTATGCAGTCCCAATTTCGAGGAAAACATTTCATTACGCTTCAGGAATGGAGTAACGAAGAAATAGAAACCCTTCTCGACGTATCCTGGGATCTCAAGCGGCGTTTCGCTCTGGACGAGCCCACACCGCTGCTTCCCTACAAAACCGTGTTCCTCATGTTCTTCGAGCAGTCCACCCGCACCCGGAACTCCATGGAGGCGGGCATCACCCAGCTCGGAGGACATGCGCACTACCTGGATACCAGCACCATGCAGATTTCCCACGGAGAGGTGGCCAAGGACACCTCGGTGATCCTTTCCCGGTTCGGCCATGCCATAGCCTGCCGCAACTGCTTCTGGAAACAGGGTAACGCCTATCTCCGGAGCATGGCGGAGCACTCCCGGGCTCCCATCATCAGCATGCAGGACGACCTCTATCATCCCCTTCAGGCCATCGCGGACCTCATGACCATCCGGGAGAAACGGGGAAGCGATCTTCGGCGACTCAAGGTGTCGGTGATCTGGGCCTACGCCACTTCCCACAAAAAGCCCATCTCGGTTCCCCTGAGCCAGGTGCTGCTCTTCCCCAGGTTCGGTATGGACGTTACCCTGGCCTATCCCGAGGGATGGGACCTTCCGGATTGGGTTATCGAGCAGGCCCGGAAGAACGCCGAGGCCTGGGGGGGAACCCTTACGATAACTCACGACCAGGAAGAGGCCTACCGGGAGGCGGACGTGGTGTTCCCCAAAAACTGGGGGAGCTGGGTGCGCAATGAAAGCACCCAGGTGGTGGACAATGCTCTGGAGGCCGCCAGGGATTGGAAGTGCACGGAAAAGCGCATGTCCCTGGCGGACCCTTACTGTCTCTATATGCATGCTCTTCCAGCGGATCGGGGAAACGAAGTGGAGGATGCGGTGATCGACGGCCCTCGGTCCGTGATTTTCGACGAAGCGGAAAATCGCCTCCATACGGCCAAAGCTGTCATGGCCCTCACCATGGGAGGACGATAGAATAAGAGTAAGGGAGAGTGCGGGAATGCAGAAAACCGTAAGAGCCGAAGGGAGGAATTTTGCGTGGAGTGGTTTTTCCCGAAAACCGTAGATGAGGTGGTGAAACTCCTCGACGAGGAGGGCACGATTTTGCACGGAGGAGGCACCATGCTTCTCCGGGGAGGTTTGAACCCCTCGGGGAAAATGGTGGATCTCTCCGGAGTGGAGTCATTAAAACAGATCGCCATGGAGGGGGGCGTAACCTCCCTCGGAGGAGGGGTATCCTACGCGGAAGCGGCCTGTCGCCTCGGAGAGAGCGACCCCGAACACATTCTTGCCCAGGCCCTCGGAAGAGCCGCCTCCACTCCTCTGCGAAACCGGATTACCCTGGGAGGAAGCGTGGTGGCTCGGCCTCTCTGGTCCGATCTTCTGGGGCCTCTTACCGCTCTGGGGACGGAGCTCCGGCTGGAGGGAAAGAATGCGGGAATTTTCGAGATGGGGGATTATCTGCGCTCTCCGGAACTGCGTTCCCGAAATCTCGTGAGCACCCTGCGATTTCCTTCCTTTCCCTGGAGATCCTGGTATTACAGGGAAACCCGAACCACCTTCGACTATCCCGCCTTCACCCTTACCATGCTTTGCCGTCAGGAGGGAGGCGTGGTGAAGGAACTCCGGGTGGTCCTTACGGGAACTTCGAACAAGGTGGAGCGTCTTCTGAAGGTGGAAGAGCGTTTCCAGGGGCGGGACGTGGAGGAACGGAATTTCCAAAGTCTGGAGGATTTCCTTCCGCAAACCTTTCTCGATCGTCCCCACGGCTCCGCTTCGTATCTCCGTACCGTGGCGGCGGTGGCTTTGGAACGGGGATTGCAGGCTCTTCTGGGAGGTGGCGATACGGCATGAGAGGTTCCTTCATCGTGAACGGCCTTTTCCGGGAATGGGAATTCCCCGAGGATATGCGGCTTCTTGATCTCCTGCGCCGGGGAGGTTATACCGAGGTGAAATGCGGCTGCCGGGAGGGCATGTGCGGTTCCTGCTGCATCCTGCTGGATGAAAAGCTTACCAACTCCTGCCAGGTTCTGGCGGCCACCGCCATGAACCGGGAAATCCGCACCGTGGCGGGACTTTCGGAAGGCAATGAACCGCATCCTCTGGCTACCGCTTTCGTGGAGGCCGGAGCGGTGCAATGCGGATTCTGTACCCCCGGCATGATTCTCGCCGCCTACTGTCTGCTCAAGGAGAATCCGGATCCCTCGGAGGAGGAGATCAAGCGTGCTCTGGACGGCAATTATTGCCGCTGCACGGGGTACGTGAAGATCTTCGATGCGGTGCGGCGGGGAGCCCGAAAGATGCGGGAAAAGGAGGTTCGGAAATGAAAGAGCTGCAGCAGGTAGGCCGTTCGGTGGTCAAAACGGACTCTCTCTCGCTTGCCCTCGGAAGGGCCACCTTTACGGACGATCTCCTGAGAGGGGACGAGCTTTACTGCCTTCTTCTGGAGTCTCCCCATGCCCATGCGGAAATTCTTTCCCTGGACGCTTCCGAGGCGGAGGCTCTTCCGGGAGTGGTGGGAGTTTTTCACGCGTGGAACGTGCCTCGGGTGCTCTATACCAGCGCGGGACAGGGAAACCCCGAACCCTCTCCCTACGACATGGTGCTCTTCGATACCCGGGTCCGCTTCGTGGGGGACCGGGTAGCCCTGGTGGCGGCGGAGACCGAAGAGATTGCCCGTAAGGCCTGCGCGAAAATCCGGGTGGAGTACAAGGAACTTCCGGCGAACTTCCGTCCCGAACGGGCTCGGAATCCGGAAACTCCCAAACTTCACGGAAAAGAAGCCTTCATGCCCATCGAGGAGATTGCCTACCGTCCCGAGGAGAACGTGGCCTCGGAGGTGCTCCTCACCATCGGAGAGCCCGACAAGGCCTTCGAAGAATCGGATTTCGTGGAAGAACATACCTATTCGGTGCACTATGCCTCCCATGCGGCCCTGGAGCCCCATACGGCCCATGCCCGGCTCGATCCTCAGGGACGTCTCGTCATCCATACCTCCACCCAGGTTCCCTTTCACGCGCGCCGAATCACCGCGAAGGTGCTGGAGATTCCCGTGAAAGAGGTCCGGATCGTGAAGCCCCGTATCGGAGGAGGTTTCGGAGGCAAACAGGAAGTTCTTCTGGAGCCCCTGGTGGGGTTGGTTACCTGGAAAACCCGGCGTCCCGCCCGGCTTACCCTGAGCCGGAAGGAGGTTTTCACCTCCGCCCGAACCCGGCACCCCATGAGGGTGCGCCTCAAGACCGGATTTCTCCGGGACGGCACCATTCATGCCATGGAGATGGAAAATCTCATGACCTCCGGCGGGTATGGCCCCCACGCCATGACGGTGCTTACCGTCTCCGCCTGGAAGTGCCTTCCCCTCTACAACAAGGTGCGGCATCTGCGCTTTACGGGGCACACGGTCTATACCAACACCCCCGTGGGAGGAGCCTATCGGGGATACGGGGCCACCCAGTCCCATTTCGCCACCAATCAGCAGCTCGACATCATCGCCCGGATCTGCGGGGTGGACGTGCTGGAGCTGGCCAAACGCCTTCACATCAAGGAGGGAGAAACCTCTCCGGTTTTCGAGGCCCTGGGAGAGGGCAAGGGAGGTGTGACCCAAACCATTACCTCCTGTAAACTCAGCGAATGCATCGATCGGGGAGCCGAAGCCCTGGGGTGGTACGAAAAACGGAATAAACGGCTTCGTCAGGGCAACTGGGTCCGGGGTGTGGGCATGGCCATCTGCATGCAGGGCACCGGGCTTCCCAAGGTGGATCTGGGAGCCGCCACCATGAAGATGAATGAGGGAGGATCCTTCAACCTCCTCATGGGAGCCACGGATCTGGGAACCGGATCGGACACCATTCTCGCCCAGATCGCCGCGGAGGTCCTGGGCATCTCCGTGGAGGATATTATCGTCATTTCTTCGGATACCGACACCACCCCCTTCGACGTGGGAGCCTATGCTTCTTCCACCACCTACGTTTCCGGAGGAGCGGTGAAGCGCTGCGCCGAAGCGGTGCGGGAGCAAATCTGCGAGGTGGCGGCGGAGATGCTGGAGGTACCCCGGGAAGAGCTTATTCTCGCTCCCGGCGGAGAGATCCGCCATTCCGGAAGCGGCAAAAAGGTTTCCTTCGCGGAGGTGGCCCAGTATTCCCTCTACGGAGGAACCCTGCGGCAGATAGGAGCCACCGGAAGCTTCAGCGGCGAGGTCTCCCCCCCTCCCTTCACGGCGCAGTTCGCGGATATCTCCGTGGATTGCGGTACCGGTAAAATTCGGGTGCATCATCTGGTTACCGCCATCGACTGCGGACAACCCATCAACCCCGCTCTGGCGGAGGGGCAGGTGGAAGGAGCGGTGCTCAACGCCTTGGGGTACGCCCTCTACGAGGAGTATCGGTTCGACCAGAAGGGGCGGGTCACCAACGCCTCCTTCTGGGATTACAAAGTTCCCGGTTCCGAGGACACTCCGAAGATCACCACCATTCTGGTGGATTCCTACGAAAAAACCGGCCCCTACGGAGCCAAATCCGTTTCCGAGGTTCCCATAAACGGCCCCGCTCCGGCCATCGCCAACGCCCTTTTCGACGCTGCGGGAGTGCGGCTCTGCCATCTCCCCCTCACGCCGGAGAAGGTTCTCGAAGCTCTGAAGAAAGCGAAGCGGGGCACCTCATGATTATCCGGGGGGGCCTGCTCGCCCTCCCCGGAGAAAACGCTCCTTTCCGGGGAGATCTGCGGATTGCGGGGGAAAAGATAGCGGAAATCGGGGAGCATCTGGACTATCCGGAGGAGGATATTCTTTCGGCGGAGGGGCTTCTGCTTCTTCCCGGAGGCATCGACCCTCACGTACATTTCGACGATCCCGGTTATACCTCCAGGGAGGATTTCTACTGCGGGTCCGCCGCGGCCCTCTCCGGGGGCATCACCACGGTGATCGACATGCCCTGCACCTCCCGGCCTCCGGTGACGGAGATAAACAATCTCCGGGAAAAGCTCGGGGTGATCGAGAAAAAATCCCTGGTGGATTTCGGCCTTTTCGGAGGAGTCTGTGCCCAGTCCTTCGACCTCGCTCTCAGTGCCTCCCTGGAAGACCTGGCTCCCCACGTATGTGGCTTTAAAGTTTATTTCATTTCCGGTATGAAAAGTTTCGAACGACTCAATCTCTGGCAGTACCGCATGCTTTTGGAAAAAACCCGTGAGCTCGGAAAGCCCGTGCTGATTCATGCGGAGGATTACGAATATACCCGCATCGCCACGGCCATCGCCGCCCGGAAGGGGGATTCTCCCTTCCATTACTATACCTCCCGTCCGGAGGAGGCGGAGATCCTCGGAGTGGCTCCCGCAGTAGCCCTGGCGGAAATGGCGGAGGCCCCGGCCCACGTGGTCCATATCGGCACCGCCCGGGCTGCCACGTACCTTTCCTATCTCGGAACTCCCGGAAGAATCACCGGGGAGACCGCCCCTCACTATCTCGCCTTCGACCTCAAGGATTTCGAGCGCATCGGTTCTCCGCTCAAGGTGACCCCCCCGGTAAAATCTCCTGGAAATCGGGAGGACCTCTGGAAGCTTCTCGCGGGGGGAACCCTCTCCTTCGTGGCTTCGGACCACGCTCCCTGCACGGAGAAGGAAAAGAAAACCGGTTCCATCTGGACGGACTACTCGGGCATTCCCGGCACGGGAACCTTGCTTCCCTTCATGATTTCCGAGGGCTATCTCGCCGGGCGCCTTTCCCTGCGGCGTCTGGTGGAAGTCACTTCTTCCCGGGCGGCTTCCCGGTACGGTCTGCTCTCGAAGGGGGCTCTGGAGCCGGGAAAGGATGCGGATATAGCCTTTGTGGATCTGGATCGTACCTGGACCGTGAGAGGCAAGGATTTCCTTTCTCGGGGCAAGATCACCCCCTTCGAGGGAATGACCTTCCGAGGGCGGGTGGTACGCACGCTGCTCCGGGGAAAAATCGTTTACGAAGAGCCCCGGGGAATCTGCGCGAATCCGGGATACGGTCGGTTCCTCCGTCCGGTGAAACCTGGTGATGAGAGCGGTTTTTCCGAATAAGGCGTCGCGAAATATTTGCTAGGGGCCTCCGTTTATGTATTCCCTCCGCTCCTCACGTGGTCGAACCGCTCCCGTCATTCGTTATGAGATTTGAACGCCTGGGAGGTGATATTTATGGCATCTGAACAAAATCGGAACGAGGAACGTTCCCTCTGTATTCGGGACGTGGTGATCACGGATGGGCGAAGCCTCTTCTGTTCCGACGGCGTGGTGGAAATCGCGGATGGGGTCATTCGATACTGCGGTCCCCGATCCGAGTGGATTCCCAAGGATCTTCCCACCTATTCCGGAGAAGGGCGCCTTCTTCTGCCTGGATTTACCAATCTGCATCATCATCTTTATTCCGCCCTCGCCACGGGAATGGCTCCTCTGGGGCCCACCCCGGACTTCGTGAGCATTCTGGAACAGATGTGGTGGCCCCTGGACGAGGCTTTGGGAGAAGAGGGGATCTATCTTTCCGCCCTGACGGGGGTTCTCGATTGCCTTCGTCACGGAGTGACCACTCTGGTGGACCATCACGCCTCCATGAGCTTCGTTCCCGGAAGCCTTTCCATTGTATCCAGCGCTCTGGAGGCGGGGGGGCTCAAGGGGGTTCTCTGTTTCGAGACCTCGGAACGGCACGGTTGGGAGGCCTTTACGGAGCACGTGCGGGAGAACCTCGAGTTTGCCGCCCAGGTTCTGGAAGATCCGGGAATACACGGTGTTTTCGGCATGCACGCCAACTTTACCCTCAGCGAAGAGGGATTGCGCTTTATCGCCCGGGAAAAGCCCGAGAACCTTCCCGTGCACGTCCACTGCGGCGAGGACAAGGCGGATCTCGAGTACTGCCGGGAGAAGGGATATGCGGGGCCCGTGGATCGGCTTCTGCGGAATGGCCTTCTGGTACCGGGCACGCTTCTCGCCCACTGCGTGCATCTGGATGCCTCGGAATACGCGCTTCTGGAAAAATACCGCCCCGTGGTGGTAACCAATCCGGAATCCAACGCCAACAACCGGGTGGGTTTCATGGACCGGAAGAAGATTTCCCGGTACGTTTTCGGCACCGATGGTATGAGCTGCGATATGGTGCAGACCCTTCGGAGCCAGTATCTTTTGGGAAACGGTTCCGGAGAGGATTTCGAGGCTCTCCGAAGGGCCTTTTTCGATTGCCGGTACGACGCGCTTCAAATGTGGTTTCCCGGTTCGGGAAGCCTCGCTCCGGGATCTCCCGCGGATCTGGTGGTGCTGGACTATGCTCCGGTCACTCCCATGACCCTGGACAATCTTATGGGACACCTGATTTTCGGCGCCAAATGCGGCCGGGTCTGGATGACTTTGGTGGACGGGAATGTCCTCTATTCCCAAGGAGAATTTCCCTATCTCGACGAATCGGAAATCCGCAGCGAAGCCCGTAAGGCCGCGGAATTTCTAAGGAGGCGATTCTATGGCTGATCTTTCCGTAACCCTGTACGATACGATCCGTTTCTCCAATCCCGTGCTTCCCGCGGCGGGACCCAACGTTCGGAACGAGGCGATGCTCTTCCAGGCCCTTCGGGGAGGAGCCGGAGGAATCGTAACCAAAACGGTATCCCGAAAACCTGCGGAGGATCCCCGGCCCACCATTCGCAAATCCGTCTGCGGAGGTCTTCAGAACAGCGAGACCTGGTCGGAGCTTCCCGTGGAATCCATGCTCGAGGCGTACCGAAAAGTAAAGGACCAAGGCATTCCCCTCGTCTGCTCCCTGGGTTATTCTCCCGAGGATGTGCGCTATCTGGGGGAGCTTCTGGAGCGGGAAGTGAAGCCTCACGTGGTGGAGTTTTCCGTGCACTACGTGGGACGCAGCGTGGAACCCATCAAGGAGGTGGCTCGTTCTCTGAGGGAGGCGGTATCCTGCCCCATCTGGATGAAGGTCTCTCCGGGATTCCCCGACGTGGGGGATATGGCCGCTCAAATGGCTCCGCTGGTGGATGGTTTCGTGGCCATCAACTCTCTGGGGCCCACTCTGGATTTCGACGTGGAACGCCCGGTTCCCGCCCTGGGTTCCGAATTCGGCCAGGGGTGGCTTTCGGGGCCTCCCATTCTTCCCCTTGCGCTCTGGACGGTTTTCCAGATCGCCCGGGCTCAGGATAAGCCTATCTGCGGGGTGGGGGGGATAGAAAACGGAGCGGATGCGGTGAAGTTCTTCATGGCCGGTGCCTCGCTGGTGCAGATTTGCAGCGGTGCCATCAAGGAAGGGCCTGGAATCTACGGCCGGGTGGCTCGGGAGATCGGGGAGTGGCTGGACGCTCACGGTCATGCCTCGGTGGAGGAGATTCGGGGACTTTACGGCAAGCATCTGGGGCGGTGAAGCCTTTGCAGAGCCTTTCTTCCTCCGTTCCTTCGAGGCCGATCTCGACCTTTTACGTATAGTTTGCCAAAGCCGGAATATCGCATTCCTTCGGGGGATCGCGGTGTTCCGGCTTTCCTTACCTTGTATTTTCGAAGTCCGGGCTTTTTCCTTTTTTCCGGAAGAAGGTACAATGATAGAGTGGTTTCCGTTGATATGTGGCATCGTATGAACTGCAAATCCGGAGTTTATGGATTTTCGGCAGCGACATAGTGATTGAGAAGGGTAGCTTTGCGTTGCGGAGAGCCTTCTGACGGCAGATGGACGTGCCGATAAGCCTGGAGCCGCATGCCTGGTCGGTGCATCTCTAGGCGGGGGACCGGAGCAACAAAGCAAGGAAACGGAGGGAGAAAGGTGCGCCGAATTTTCGGGAATTTTTTAAGGCCTTCGAAAACGTTGTCTTTTTTGACGATGACCCTTTTTCTGGCTCTTCTCATGGGTTTTTTTTTCTCTCTTCTGAGGGGAAAAATTTCTCAGCCTTTATATTTCGGAGAAGGAGGGTTCTTGAACGTTCTCCTTCTTTTAGGGCTTCTTTTTTTTGCGGGAGCCTGGGGGGCGGAACGAAGGCATGTGGAGATTCAACGGAAACGCTGCCAGATGTTTCAGAAGGATTTGGGAGGCCTTCGGAAGAAAATCCGTAAGGAGAAAGTCTTCGAGGAACGGCATGACGCTCTTTTCCATCGTACCAGTTCGGGGGTTCTTTTCCTCACTCTCCAGGGGCTTCTCGAAGATTGCAATTCCCGGGCTGCGGAAATTCTGGGATTATCCCGAAAGGACCTTCTCTCTTCCAGGCTTTGGAGCCTTTTAGACGATCTTTCCCTTCAGGAGGCCTTTTATCAGGCTCTGGAAAAAGGAGTGGGAGAATATCAGGGAGAGCTGGATACCTTTGAAGGAAACGAAAAACGGTACGTGCGATGCCGTTTTTTTCCCGTGGACCCGGATAAGGCGGAGAGGGGTATTTATTGTATCATCCAGGATTTTACCCAGGAATATCGAATGCGCCGGAATCTGGAGGAAAGCGAAGATTTCCTGAACATGGTCATCAACTTTCTTCCCGTGGGGCTTCTCTTTGTGGACGATGCCACGAACATCATCTGCCGAGCCAACGAATATATTCTGCGCCGCCTGGGCAAAAGGGAGAAACTTTTTTCCGAATGCCCCTATTCTCAAATGATCCAGCGGATCCCCCTTTCCGAAAAGAACCTCCAACCATCGAATAACTCCTTTCGGGCGGAGTGCCTTCTCAAGGGAGAGAACGAGGAGCTTCTTCCGGTACTCCGGAATTACGTGTATGTCCGCTATCGGGAGCAGATATTGCGCCTGGAAAGTTTCATCGATATCGGAGAACGGAAGAAAGCGGAGGAGGCCCTTCGGCGAAGCCGGGAAGCTTTGGCGGAGGCCAACGCTTTGGCCCATCTCGGTAGTTTCGAGCTGGATCTTTCATCCTTCAAGGTCTTCGTTACGGAGGACCTGTACAGCATGTTGGGATTTACTCCCGGAGGAATCGAATCCCTGGAGGATATTCTCTGTTTCGTCTATCCCGGAGATCGCCAGAAAGCCCGGAATCTTTTCCAAACCATCAGGGAGGACAAGGAAGGAGAGTATTCCAAGAAGGAATACTCCCAGGAAATTCGCCTGAAACGCCCCTACCGGGGCATGGGATGGTTCGTCTTCCGGGCTCGGCGGGGACAGGAAACCCTTCGGGAACAGCGGGTTTTCGTTACCCTTCAGGATATAACGGAACTCCGGCTTATGGAAAAGGCGGTACGGGAGAGCGAGAAAAAGTATCGGGGTATGTTCGAGAGCCTTCAGGACGTCTATTTCAAATGCAATTACGGAGGGCTTCTCGTGGAGATAAGCCCTTCCGTGAAGAAATTGGGGGGATATGATGCCGAAGAGGTTATCGGTCTCGGGGCGGAGGTTTTTTTCGAGAATCCCTTTCAGAGGGATGCCCTTCTTTCCAGGCTTTTTCAGGAGGGATCCGTGTCGGATTTCGAAATCTCCCTCAAGGGAAGCGACGGCACAATTCGGCACGTTTCCCTGAATTGCCACGTTCTGCGGGATGCGGAAGGAACCATTCATGCCTACGAGGGAATGCTCCGGGACATTTCGGACCGCATCCGGGGTGAGCAGGCCATGCGTGCCAGCGAACAGAAGTTTCGGGGGATTTTCGAATATTCCAGGGATGCGGTGGTGCTGATACGAAAAGGCCGTTTTATGGATTGCAACAACCGGGCATTGCAGATCTTCGGATATGAAAGCAAGGAGGATTTCTTCCGGAAAACTCCGGTAACCCTTTCTCCTGAAGTGCAGCCCGACGGAAGAGCTTCCCGGGACCTCCTGAAAATCATGGAAGATATCGTGGCCTGTGCCGCCGAGGATATTCCCGTTTTCGAATGGATGTTTCTGAACCGAAAGGGAGAACCCTTCTTGGCGGAGGTGCAGCTTTCGCCGATCCTTCTGGAGGAAGCTCCGGCGATACAGGCCCTCGTTCGGGACGTGACGGAACGAAAAAAACAGGAGGATCAGCGGCGGGCCCTCTCGGAGGTTATTCATCAGAGCCCTCTCTCCATCATGGTATGTGATCGGAAGGGAACCATTGAATACGTAAACGCCTTTTCCCAGCAGAAAACCGGGCGTTCCCAGGAAGAGCTGGAGGGCAAAAATCTCTACTCCTATCTTCGGGAATACCTTTGCTTCGGAGAAGAGGAGGTCCGGGAAATAGCGAGAATCGTGACGGAGGGCAACCTGTGGAGCGGTGAGAGTCGGGGATGTTCCGTGGACGACGCTCACTACATAGAATATTTTCGCATTCTTCCCCTTTTCGACAGTTCCCGGGAGACGATTCTTCGCATCGCCTTCATGGGAGAGGACGTCACCGAGCAGAAGCACATGGAAAGGGCTCTCGTGGAAGCCCGGGAAACTGCGGAATCCGCGAGCCGGTCCAAGAGTATTTTTCTGGCGAATATGAGCCACGAAATCCGCACTCCCATGAACGCCATTCTGGGGTACAGTCAGCTTCTGCAAAGAGAGGAAGGCTTTACCCCCAAGCAGAAGGAGTTTCTGGATATCATCGGCCGAAGCGGGGAGCACCTTCTCGCCTTGATCAACGATATTCTCGAAATGTCCAAGATCGAAGCGGGGCGCATTACCCTGCATCGGGAGTCCGGAAACCTTCAGATGCTTCTTCGGGATATCGAGGGAATGTTCCGCGTTCGGGCGGAGGAAAAGGGGCTCTCTCTTTCCGTGAGCATTCGGGAAAATGTGCCTCCATGGATTACGGCGGATCACGATAAAATACGTCAGGTTCTTCTCAATCTTCTCAGCAACGCCCTCAAGTTTACCCATACCGGCGGTATCGCCCTGCGGGTAAGCCGGGAGGATGCTTCGGAGGAGTTCCGGGACATGCGGCTTGCGGTGGAGGTGGCGGATACGGGGTGCGGCATCGCTCCGGAGGAACTGGAAAAGGTTTTTTCCTCCTTCGAACAGACTGCCAGCGGCATTCAACACGGAGGGGGAACCGGTCTCGGTATGGCCATAAGCCGTCAATACGCCCGCCTTATGGGAGGGGATATTACCGTAAAGAGCGAACTCGGCCGAGGGAGCGCCTTTTGCTTTACCTTCTCCTGTTCTGCCGCTCTTCCCGGAGAAAGCCGGGAAAAGGAGAGGAAAATTCTCGGCTTCGATTTCCGAGGCCGGAATATCCGGATTCTCGTGGTGGATGATAGCGCCACCAATCGGGACGTGCTGGTGCGAATGCTCGAACAGGTGGGGTTTGTCACCGCCCAGGCGGAGGGAGGCGAGGAAGCCCTCAGTCTTTTTCGATCCTGGAACCCTCATATCATCCTTATGGATTACCGTATGAGCGATATGGATGGCTACGAGGCCACGGACCGTATCCGCCGGGTGCCTGGAGGCAGGGAGGTTCCCGTTATCATGGTTACCGCCAGCGTGCTGGAGGAAAAACGTAAGGAAGCCCTGAATCGGGGAATCAACGGTTTTTTGCGGAAACCCTTCAAAAGAGAGGATCTTCTCTCGGAAATCGCCAAAAATTTTTCGCTGGATGAAGTGTACGAAGAAACTCCGAAGGAAGAAAAGGTGAAGGATTTTCCACAGGTTCCCCTTTCGGGAAGTCTGCTTTCTTCGAATCTGCGCAAGGATTTGATCGATGCCACGGAGTACGGCGATGAAGAGCGGCTTCGGCACCTTCTGGAGAGTATGCGGGAGGAGAACGAATCCCTCGCGGAGGTTTTGCTGAGAATGGTGGAAAATTTCGATTACGACGGCATTCTTCGGGTGTTGCGGGAGGAGGAATCGGCTTGATGGACACCGGAAAGAAACGAAAAATCATGATCGTGGATGACACCCCCCAGAATCTGAAGCTTCTGGGAAATATGCTCCGGGGAGAGGGTTATCACGTCTATTCTTTTCCCAAGGGAGAGTTCGCCCTGAAGGCGGCGGAAAGAAATACTCCGGATCTTATTCTTCTGGATATCAACATGCCCGGCATGAACGGATACGAAGTATGCGAAAAACTTCAGGAGGATCCGGAACTTCAGGAGATTCCGGTAATCTTTCTCAGCGCCCTGAACGAGACGGAAGATAAAATAAAGGCCTTTTCCTCGGGAGGGGTGGATTATATTACAAAGCCCTTTCAGTTCGAGGAAGTTATTGCCCGAATCGGCATTCACCTGGCTCTGCAGGATGCCCAAAGGGAGCTGAAGGATCTTCTCAATTCCACCGTTATCGGGAGCGTGCGTGCCATGGCGGAACTGCTTGCCATAACGTCACCCCTGGAGTTCGGCCGTACCCTTCGGGTGGCCCGTTATGTCCGGGGCATGGTGCGGCATCGTAAACTTCCCAGAGCTTGGAAATACGAAATCGCTGCGCTTCTTTCGAATTTGGGCTATGCCACTCCCGGGGAGAATACCTGGAAAGAACGGGTTCAGGAAATTCTCGCCCGTAAGCCTGTAGAGCAATGCAGCGAAAGTCTCGTCCTCGCCGCTCGTATCGTGCGCTGCATTCCCCGGTTGGAGGAGATTCCCGAGATCATTATGGAACAGCGGTATTTTCCGGAATGGAATTCCTCCTGGCGAAGATGGTCAGAACCTGTTTTGGGAGGTCACATCCTGAAGCTTGCCAACGATTTCGATCTTCTTTCCCAGCACTTCGGCTCCGTCTTCGAGGCTCTCTCCTATATGCAGGATACTCCGGAGGGATACAACAAGGAGCTTCTGGAATCGTTGGAAGAAGTGGTTACCGCAGAGGCCCGGGGAAAGAGCCAAAACGTGGAGCCCGAGTATCTTCAGGAGGGAATGATCCTCGTACAGGATATGGTGAATCGGCAAGGGGTAAAACTCCTCGCCCGGGGAACGGAAATCTCCGAACACATGCTCGAACATATCCGTAACTGGGCGGCGGTACGGTCGATTCCGGAAAAACCTCTTTCCGTACTTCTTCCCTTGCGACAAGGAAAAGAGGATCTTTCCCGAAAAGATCGGGATGTGGAGGAATTTCTTCCTTCCCCCTCCTCGGAATAACGAGCGGAGCCGTTTCGAAATTTTCATTGCAAAGAATAAGGAGCCCACGCAAGAATGCAAAGAACGAAAATCCGGACGGAACACGAGTTGGAAAAACTGCTTATTCGATGGCGCCGGGATATGCATCGCTTTCCCGAAGGCGGATGGTGCGAGTTCCGAACCACCGCTAAAATTGCGGAGGAGCTGCACCGTCTCGGTTTCAATCTGTATCTCGGAGAGCAGATGGTGCATCGGGATTTCATCTACGGAAGGCCTGAAAAAAAACGCATCGAGTGGCATCGTCATCGTGCTCAGGCCCAGGGAGCCAATCCCGAATGGTTGGGCATGCTTCCGGAATGTACCGGCGTTACCGGAGTGCTCCACACGAAACGTCCCGGCCCGGTAACTGCCTTTCGTTTCGATATGGATGCGGTGCAGATTTCGGAATCCGAAAGCCACGAGCACAAGCCATTTCAGGAAGGCTTCGCCTCGGAAAATACCGGACTCATGCACGCCTGCGCCCACGATTTTCACATAGCCCTGGGAGTGGGATTGGCCCATCTGCTCTCCCTTCATGCGGAGGAACTCGGAGGGATCGTCAAGATCGTCTTTCAGCCCGCGGAGGAAGGGGTTCGGGGAGGCCGGGCGGTGGCGGAAAGCGGCATCCTGGATGATGTGGATATGCTTTTTGCCTTTCACGTGGGTTTGGGATATCCCTCGGGAACCCTCGTTCCCGGCGTGAACAACTTCCTTTCCACCACCAAGTTCGACGCCTTGTTCAAAGGCCGGGGAGCCCATGCGGCGGCGGCCCCTCAGGAGGGATCCAACGCCCTTCTCGCGGCGATTACGGCGATTCAGAACCTCTATACCCTTTCCCAGCACGGAGGAGGGGTGGTGCGCCTCAACGTGGGAGTTCTGCGTGCCGGAGAGGGGCGCAACGTCATTCCTCCCTCCGCGGAATTCGAGGCGGAATGTCGGGGAGAAACCGAGGAGATGAACGGTCATCTCTACGGGAGGGCGGAAGAAATCATCCAGCATGCCGCAGCCATGCATAAAGTGAGCTGTTCCCTGCGGAAAATGGGGGAAAGCGTCAATGCCTCCTCGGATCCCTCTCTGGTCCGCCTGGTACGGCAGGTGGGGGAAGAACACCCCTGGTTCACTCCCCTGGAAGATTCCATCGGGAGTTTCGGAGGAAGCGAAGACGTAACGTGGCTTATGCGGGAAGTTCAGAAACGGGGAGGCCGGGGATGCTACGGCATTTTGGGGGCGGATATCGTTTCGGGACATCACCACAGCACTTTCGATGCGGATGAATCGGTACTCCTTCCGGGAGCGGAATTTCTCTTCTCCCTCGCCCGGAAGGCCTGGGAGGAATATGAAAAATCCTGAAAAGGGAGGTAGGGTTATGGCGAAAAACATGAGAAACATCGGCATCATTACCGCCGGAGGCGATTGCGGCGGCTTGAACGGCGTGGTTCGGGGAGCCGCCAATTTCGCTCATCGCAACGGTATGGGGGCCTATATCATTCCTCACGGATATGCGGGACTCTACAACCTGGTGGATCTCGACCGAATCGTGCATCTCGACGAGAACCGTACGGATAACGTAAACTCCTCCTTCGCGGGCTCCGAGGCGGGGCATTCCAGGGTAAAGATCGCCAAGGTGGAAAATCCTCACAAATACGAGCGTATTCTGGACGGTCTCCGCAAATTTTCCATCGACGGTCTGGTGATCTCCGGAGGAGACGACACCGGAGGCGTCATGGTGGACCTTGCGGAAAACGGCATTCCCTGCGTGCACGCTCCGAAAACCATGGATCTGGATCTGCAAACCTACTCCGTGGGAGGGGATTCGGCGATCAACAAAATCGCTCACTTCGTGGAGGAGATTAAAACCACCGGCAGGACCCACAACCGCATCATGATCGTGGAGGTCTTCGGTCGCTACACCGGGCACACCGCTTTCCGGGGCGGTGTGGGGGCGGATGCGGATGCGGTGCTCATTCCCGAAATCGAAGTTGATTTCGATATTGTCTATGCACACATGAAACGTACCTACATGCGGCGGATACTCAACAGCGACGTCCGGGCGGGAACCTATACCATCGTGGTGGCGGAGGGCATCAAAAACGCCAAAGGAGACCTCATCTCCCAGGAGGACACCAAGGATTCCTTCGGGCATATCCGTCTGGGGGGAGCGGGAAAGTACGTGCGGCGCGAGTTGGAGGAGCGGCTTAAAAAGGATTCCGAATTTCCCCAGTTTCTCAAGAGGCATGGTATGTTCGTATCCGGCCTCTACGAGCTGCCCGAGGTGCGGGAGGTGGTGCCGGGGCATCTCGTTCGCTCCGGAAGCACCTCCGCCTTCGACGTGAACTTCGGTAAGCAGATCGGAGGCGCCGCGGTGATGCTGCTCCTGGATGGAAAGAGCGGGGTTACCGTCATGGATGTGGAGGGAGCGAAGATCCGCTATATTCTTACCAAGGACGCCATCCGGCAACGCAAGGTGGATATGCAGATGGTCTCCTTCTACGAGGCCATGAACGTCTGTTTCGGCAGGCTTCCCCAGCCCTACGCGCCCCAATTCGAAGAATACCAGGGAGAAATCTACCGGCATCTCTAAATGTGCCAAGGAGAAGAGCGGCCCTGAAAAGGGCCGCTCTTCTTAAAAATTATCCATATCCTCGGGTATAACTCTTTCCTTTATCAGGGATATGCAGGTCTGAACCACTCGCGGATCGTAGCGGGTGCCGCTGTAGGTCTCCAACTCCTTCAGGGCGGCTTCGATGCCCAGCTTCGGACGGTAGGGGCGGTGGGAATTCATGGCCTCCAGCACGTCCGCCACGGCGATAATCCTGGCATGAATGAGGATGGATTCACCCCGAAGCCCCCGGGGATAGCCGCTTCCGTCCAGCCGTTCGTGATGCTGATAGATAATTTCCGCCAAGGGGAGAGGGAACTCCAAATCCTTGAGCATATCGTATCCGCACTGGCTGTGGAGCCGGATAAAGTGAAACTCCAATTCGCTCAACTGTCCGGGTTTACTCAGGATATCCTTGGGAACCTTGATCTTTCCGATATCGTGAATGGAGGCGGCCATGCGGATCCACTTCTGCTCTTCCCGGGAAAATCCCAGGGCTTCCGCCAGAATCTGGGCGATTTTCGCCACCCGTTGCTGGTGCCCCGCCGTATAGGGATCGGTCTCCTCGGAAATGCGGTTCAGTATTTCGATGGCCTGGGCCCAGGAATGCTCCAGTTTCCGGTATTGCTGCTTCAGTTCGAGATGGCTTTTTTCCAGAAGATCCTTGGCCCTTTTTCCCTGGGAAATATCCTCGAACATATTGTAGTATCCCGTGGTGGTATCCTGAAAGCGGATGGGAATGGTGCTGTAGCGGATGTAGAGATCCCGTTTTTTCCCGTAGGGAGAGTAGCCCTCGATAAAACTGATATTCTCTTCCGAAGCCTGCATCTCCCGGGTAAAGGCGGGCATAAAATCCTGGACTTGTAACGAGGGAGTCTGCGGAGGAAGATCGAAAATCCTCTGAAAGGAGCGGTTCATATTGGTAATTTCTCCGTCGTTATCGGTTTCCACGATTCCGATGGGGGCATGTTGAAAGAGCTGGTGCAGTCGGGCGGTTTGCTTTTCCAGATTGTTCTTATAGCTATGTTCCCGGGTAATATCCTGAAGAATGCAGGTAAGGAAATGCTCCATGCAAAAAAGGCCCAGATGAAGGATCTTCTCTTTGGGCCTGTAGAAAAACTCGAAGCTATCCGTATTTTTCGTTTGGGCCACCTTGCGGATCCGGTTGAGATGTTCCGGAGAAAGGCCGGAAAAAATTTTTTCCGCCGGAGCGTTCCGTTCTTGGAAAAGATTGAAATCCAGCATGGCCTCCGCCGAAGCGTTGGCATCCAGAAGTTCCAGGCCGGTTTGCTTCCGGGAATCTTGAAAAATGCGGAAGAAAAGACATCCCTCCATCATACTCTCGAAGAGCATGCGGTACTTGTGTTCGGTTTCTATGATTCTGTCCTGGGAAGACTTGCGCTCCAGGGAGTAGCGCAGGGTTTTCTCGAGAAGATCCGAGGTGCACTGATCTTTGTAGAGATAATCCTGAGCCCCCATCTTGAGCGCCAGGGAAGCCATCTGCTGATCCTCCAGGCCCGTGAGAACGATGAGGGGAAGTTTTTTGGCGAAGGCCTTGAAAATCTCCAGCGTCGCGAGCCCCTGGGAAGAGGGAAGACCGAGATCGAGAAGGACGATATGGAATCGTTCCTTCTCCAAGATTGCCAAAGCTTCCTCTCCCGAAGCGACCTCGTGGAGCGCCGCTTCCCGAAGGGAGGAGGATTCCAGATATTCGCGTATAAGCCTGCGGTCCCCAGGATTATCTTCCACAAGCAGGATTTTCATGTCTTTGCTCCTTCTCGGGGAAAGCCTACTCTCCCGGCAATTTGACGATCTCAAGCCAGAAACTTTGAAGGCATTTCATGACCTCCAGAAAGTTGTGAAGCTCCACGGGTTTCGTAATGTAGCAGTTCGCATGATGTTCGTAACTCCGCAGAATATCCTGCTCATCCTCCGAAGTTGTGAGAATCACCACGGGAATTTTTTTGAGTTCCTCGTGGTTCTTGATGATTTCCAGGACCTCCAGGCCGTTCTTTCGGGGAAGGTTGAGGTCCAGGAGAATGACGTCCGGCCGAGGGTGCTCTTTTTTTTCGTCCAAAAGAAAATCCAGAGCTTCCTGGCCGTCCCGGGCCACCGAAAGGGCGTTGCGGATCTTCCCCTCTTTCAAGGCCTCCATGGTAAGGCGGACATCCCCAGGATTATCCTCCACGAGAAGAATTTCAACTAATTTTCCCGGATGGATCATAAGGCGCGCCTCCTTTGGAAGAATTGTTCGCAATTCCTCGGAGAGAGAAGGAAAAAGTGGTTCCCTTGCCTTCCTCCGAAGAAACCCAGATACGGCCTCCATGGCGTTCGACGATACGTTTGCACAGGGCGAGCCCGAGCCCGGTGCCGGGATAATCCTCGGAGCGGTTCAGCCGTTGAAACATGAAAAATATCTTTTCAAAGTAATTTTCGTTAATTCCTATGCCGTTATCTGCCACGTGCAGAACCCACATTTCTCCTTGAGGTTCGGCGGAGATTTCCACGAGAGGATTTTCGGAAGCGGAAAATTTGAGAGCGTTGTCGATAAGGTTTTGCAAAAGCTGTTCTATCTGTGTGGGATCTCCCCATACGGTGGGAAGAGGAGCCCAGACAATACGGGCGTTTTTTTCCTGCCGTTTGAGTTCCAGGAATTGAAGAACCTTTTCCAGAACCCCTTCTACGGAAACCTCCCCGAACTCCTTGCCGTGGGTGGTAATGCGCGAATAGGAAAGAATGTCTTGGATCAGGCGTTTCATCCTGTTGGCGCCGTCCACGGCGTAGTAGATGAAATCGTCCGCATCCTCTCCGAGCTGTCCCTTGTAGCGTTGCTGAAGAAGCTGGAGGTAGCTCGATACCATACGCAACGGTTCCTGGAGATCGTGGGAAGTGATATAGGCGAAATGCTGCAGGTCCTTGTTGGATTCTCCGAGTTTTTCCAGAGTTTCCAGAAGGGTTTTCTGGAAATGCTCCCTCTGGGTTACGTCCTGGGCGAGAAGTTCGTAGAGCCGGGAATCCTCGCTGAAATGTCCGAGATCCACGCAGTGGATCTCCCAAAAGTGGGTCTCCTCGTTTTTCGGATAAAGGGTTATTTTTTCCGAAGCCACCGAAGTGGGATGTTCCTGTAAGGAAAGAAGAATCTTTTGAAGGGCTCCTTTTCCCTCGGGAGAAATGGCGGAAAGCCATTCCGCAAGATCCGTGATTTCCTCCCGGGCGTATCCGGTGGTTTGGGGAATTCCCCGGCTTATTTCGAAAACCCGCATGGAGGAGTTGAAAAGAATGGTGGGAATCGCGGAATCCCGGATAGCCCTATGGAAGCGTTCCTCGCTCTTTCGCAGCTCCGATTCTTTTTCCTGAAGCCTTTCCAGGTTTTTATTGCCGATATCCGCGAGAATTTCCGTGGTGTGGGTTATAAAGCGAAGAGTGGCTTTCGCCTTTTTTTCGGCGATAACGGGAACCTTTTCCAGGGCTTGAAGATAGTCGTGTAGGGGAAAGCCGTATTTTCGCGCCTGTTCCTCAAAGAACTTCCGGTTCGGGGGGGTGTGGAAAAGCTGTCCCGTAAACAGGCTTGCCACGTGCTCTCCTCCGATTATGATAGGAGCGGCATAATCATGAAGGCCGTTTTTGCAACTATATCCCACCACGCCTTCATCAAGGTGGTCGTTGATATATTGATCGCTTTCCACGCAAAGGGCACACGTTACGGGGTGCACTCGATGAAAATTCGTGCAGATGTCCTGCCAGCCGCTTTTGGTGTAGATAGTACCATCTTTCCCGATGAGGGCCGAAGTCATTCCCGTAAGTTCGTGAAAATTATCGAGCCATTTCTGAATCAGAGGAATGTCTATAAGCTCATCGATTTTTGAAGTTATCAGGGGCATGTGGAAACCTCCTTTACGCAATTCTCTCGAAACAAAAGGATTCTCGTGTTTTGCTGCCTGAAAAACGGAGGATGCGAACTCTTGCAAATCTTATTATAACTGAGAAGAAAAATTTTACGATACCCTCCGGATTTTTTTTGTTTTTTTATCCCGACTTCGGCGAAAGTTATTCACAAACCCAATAGCCACAAGGGTTCATGGAAAAGCGAAGGCACTACATTATCCCCTGGAGGGAATGCAGCGCCTTCGCTTCTTTTTCTTTCAGCTTTTTTGAAAAGAACCGCTCTCTACTCCTTTGGCATCCCTTCCCGGAAACGGTGGCAATACCGGGAGAGGGACAAAATCTCCTTCGGGGTAGTGGAATAAGGAATTCCCAGACTCTTAAGCAACTTCTTCGCAGGAGAAGAAAGCTTCCGGGGAAAGCGGTAGAGCTTTTTGCTGCTCTTGTCCCGGATAAGGGTGGATCGGATATCCAGAAGAGCCTCCCGGATCTCCCCGGGGCTCATGGCGGTTTTCTGCTGGAGGAGCACCCGTTTCTCCAGATGACGCTGAGCCGCAAAGGTGAGATACTGCAAAGCCACATGTCCCCGAATCCTCGATTCGGTCCAGTGGAAGATGGGGCGGATACGGAGGTGGTGCTTCTTGATGCGGAAGCTCTCCTCGATACGCCAGAGAGAGCGGTAATGGGAAAGCACCTCCCGAATCTCCTCCTCCGTGGTGAGGGGCAGATCCGTGAGGATGCCGAAAAGCCCGTCCCAGCGGGCTTCCGAAGCGATCTTCTCCTCGTCCAGCTCGTAGGAATGCCCTTTTTCTCCATGTGCCACCTTCAAATATCTGTTGCTCCCCCGCTGGGAAAGGAGCTGCTTTTCCGGAATGGTCTTTTTCCTGTTCAATTTCTTGAGCAGCTTCTCCAGAGACTCCTCCCGATCCCGGGCGTTTTTGGCGGCTCGTTTGGAGCTCCAGGTCACCAGAAGGTTCCTCCCGTCCTCCTGTTCAAAGACCCGGTATTCCAGGGTTTCCTTTGGGTATTGTGTATTCTTCGTTCTCTTCTCTGCAAGAGACGTATAGGCGGAACGGTCCAGAATGGCCTCCTTCTCCGAGGCCTTCATGCTCTTGAGCCGTGCCCCGAGAACGAAGTGGAGTCCCTTCTCCTTCAACGCCTCAAGTCTGGCACAGGAGAACATCCCCCGGTCCGCCGCCACCACCCCGGTGCTTCCGGAATAGCGTTCGCGTCTCCAGGCGGCAACGAACTCCTGGAAGGCGGCTCCCTCCCAGGTCTTTCCCGGAAAGAGCCGGTACCAGAGGGGCAGCCCTTCGGGAGTGGCGGCCAGAGCCAGCACCACCTGGGTCTCCTTGACCTTGTTGTCCTTGCTGAACCCCTTCTGCCGGAGCTCGTCCTCCTCGAAGCTCTCGAAGTACAAAGTGGTGACATCGAAAAGCATGAGGGTGGGCCTCTCCGGGAAAAGCCCCTCCGAGGAGGAGCGCACCAGCTCCTTCAGCCGGTCCTCCTTCTTGGCCAACGCATCCAGCAACCGATAGATCCGGTCCAGAGAGGTTTCGGAGGCGCAATGCTTCTCCAGCCAAGCTGCCATACCCCGTTTGCTCGAAGGAAAGGCCAGAGAAGCCCCGAGACACTGTTTCAGAAGATGGTATTTGTTGGTGTCCCGAGGAGCCCGGGTAAAAAGCTTCTCCAGGCCGAAAAACTCGAAAAGGTACTCCGCCGCCAGAAAAGGCCCCTCTATGACATCCTCCTCGTTCTCCAGAACCGAAGCCCGGAGCAGAAGGGAATCCTCCACGGGAACCTCAATCTCAGCGGCTTCCATCTCTGCCGCCTTCGTTCCGGATTCTCCGAAAAGAGTCTTCTGCTGGGGAATCGCCTCCCGCCTCTCCTCCTCCAGCTTCTCCATGATCTGGGCAGCAAGGGATTTGAGCTCCTCCATCTCCTTCTCGTCCTGTGCCACGCCGATATGCTGAACGATACGCTGGGAAACGGATTTGCCGTTGCGTTTGGATTCCACGATCTGTACAGTCTTTCGGGGACTGTTGGGTGAGGACTTCGTTCGGATATACATACCGGAAAGTATACCGGAAAACTCACAATGTGTCAACTAATAAAAATATTAGGCACTACAATTTTGAGAATCCGGAAGAATGCACAATGAAAAAACGCCAAGCCCTATGGTTACAGGGTTTGGCGTTGATATGCCTTTTGGGGAGAGCCGGGGTTTTGTAACAAAGCGCCGAAGTCGGGTCAGGGGCATGTGGAAACCTCCTTTACGCAATTCTCTCGAAACAAAAGGATTCTCGTGTTTTGCTGCCTGAAAAACGGAGGATGCGAACTCTTGCAAATCTTATTATAACTGAGAAGAAAAATTTTACGATACCCTCCGGATTTTTTTTGTTTTTTTATGGAAATTTTGAAAAAGTAATTCCCCCGGAGTCCATTTCCGGACTATCGAGGGAATTACTTCGAGCGGTTTTCGTTGATATGTGGCATCGTGAAAACTGAAGAGCCGGAGTTTATGTTATGGA
Source organism: uncultured Aminiphilus sp. (assembly GCA_963666395.2). Taxonomy (GTDB): domain Bacteria; phylum Synergistota; class Synergistia; order Synergistales; family Aminiphilaceae; genus DAIPKP01. The sequence continues at coordinate 1,852,345 of CAXXQU010000001.1, read as the reverse complement.
TTTCCCGCAGCGACATAGCGGTCAGTGAGCGCCACTTTGCGTTGCGGAGGGGATCCGTAAACGGGGGCTCTCCTTGAACATTTCGGGATGCCTTATTTGTAGAATGATCCTAATAGAAGGGTTTTTCGTTCACGGGAGTACATTCCTTTTCCGGTATCCAGCCCCGGTTTTCCCCAGGAGTCCGGACCAGGGAAAACCCGTCCCGGTTTTCCAGAATACGGAGCACGCTTCCCTCGGGCAATGAGTAGAGAGGCGTGGCGTTTTGAGAGTACCCCGAGCGAAGGATAGATTCCTTTTCCGTCACCACTCCCAGAGGAACCCATCTGTCCAGAGCTCCGTTCCAGAGGGCCATACCTCCCAGGAGAAGGGCGGGGAGTAGCAAAAGCTTTGCCCAGAAGCGGAATCGGGTTTTTCGAGTGAAAAGGGCGGCTCCCAGAGCGATCCAGAAGGAAAACCAGAAAAGCATGCCCAGCCATGCGATAACGGAAAAACTCAAGAATCGGTTCCAGAAAGCCATCTGCCAGGGAAGAGGAAGAGCGTTGCCCTCCGGAAAGGTCCGTTGGATTCCCTGGCGGATAAGAGGATTCGCAGGTTCCGACCGGGCTCCCCGAAGGTACCAGAGAAGGGCCTTCCCGGAGTTGTTCAAAGCCTCTTCGGCGGCTCCAAGGTTGTAGTAAAGGGTTCCCCTCGGAATTTCGGGAAGGAGGAGCATTTTCTCCAAAAGTCCCTTTGCCTCTCCGTAATGTTCCTTTTCCCAGGCCTCCCTTACGGAAGCGAAGGGTGAAGAATTCGTTTCTCCCAGGGCTCCGGAAGAAAAGGAAAGAAAAAGGGTGAACAGAAAAAACATCATCATTGCCTTTCCCCAAAGGATATTTTTGGGGAGCCCCTGTCGACGTTTTTCTATGTTACGAGAGATCCGCATTCTCATTTCCAGAGCCTCCGTATCATATCTCCAAGTTCCTTTTCCAAATCTCCGGAATCTTCCGCAAATCCTCCGTAAAGTACCCTTTCGAGGCGGATCAAAAGGATCCGGGCCTTTTCGATTTCTTCCGCGGAGAGATTTCTATCCTCCAGGTGCTCCAGAATTTCCGGGGTTATCAATTCTCCCTTTCGATTCTGCCGGGCGAAAACCGCCCAGGTAAGGGCCTTTTGAAGAAGCTCCATTTTTCGAAGAGAATCTTCGGTTCCTCGGGCTCGGGACAGAGCCTTTCGGGATTGACGTATCAGACGATTTTTCAGCGTATTTCTTTTTTTGCGAAATCTTTCCAACCCCAGAAGAAGTCCCAGGAGAACCGGAGGAAAGGCTGTAAGAATAGCCAGTACCTCCGGGGAAGGAGAGGGGAGTACCTCTCCCAGGCTCTTCGATAAATTCCCTTGAAGGGGGGGGATTTCCAGGGTCTGCGCCTCGGGCTTGTCGGTTTCCGTCATTGCGGGCGTTTCCGGAGAACCCGTGGGGGTCGGAGTAAGGGCTTCTTCCGAAAGAGAAGGCCCCATGGCGGAGAAAGAGGGAAGCCGGGCCTCCAGAACCTCGTATTTTTCGGCTTCGGGATCGAAGAGGGCGAGCCGTACCGGAGGCAGATCCCAGGAGCCTCCCTGAAGTGGAATAAGGGACCAGGAAAAGGCCCGAATTCCCTCGTATCCTTCGGTACCGGGGTGCAGACTTTCTTCCGCCGGATTTTCGTAGCTCTTGATTCCACAAGGCAGCATAAGCTCCGGAGCCTGAAGATCCTGCATGTTTCCCTTACCCCGAACGAGTACCGTCAATTGAAGGGATTCTCCGGTATGCACCTCCCTGGGGGATAACACACAGCGCATGTCCGCACTTCCCAGAAGTCCCGAAAAGGGAGGAACTCCCTTCCATGCCGGTAGAGGCAGCACATTGAGCGAAAGAGCCTTGGTCTCCAGGTGGTAGGGACGCCCTCCGAAGGGGGAAAAGTTGAAGAAATCCTCCAGGGACGAGGGAAAAAGATTCCCTCCGGGAAATGCTCCTCCGGAAAAAGGCCCCTGTCGGGAATTCTGCTCTTCCAGAAGAACCTCCAGCGCTGCGGGAGGAATGGTAACCTCTCCGGGGATCACCGGGGAGAGAAGAATGGGAATTTCCGTTACCGCATAGGGAATGCCGTCGATCTCGGTACGGTACTCCTCTCGTTCCAGAACCTCCCAGGGGAGGTTACCGAAATCCGGAGGAGAGAGTTGGCTTTCTCCTGCAGGAACGGCCCGGAAGAAAGAAAAGCGATAGATTACGGGCTCCCCCGCATAAACCCGCTCCTTGGAAAGGGAGGCGGTGACGAAGGCCTTCCGGGAAGGTCCTCCGGGAGTTGTTTTTCCGGTGCGTTCCTCCGGAGATCCCCCCTTGTTGCCGGAGAAACCCGGAGGAGTAGGGGAGGAAGAGACGTTTTGGCTAACCTCCAACATAAGGGGCTCGGTTTTCACCGATTGCCCCGAGGAAAAACGGATTTCCAGAGGCGGAATTGTAAGGGGTCCCGTTTTTTCGGGGACCACCGCATAGTAGAGATCCCGGTGTGCGGACTGCACTCCGTTGACAATCTGAATGCTGCTGCTCTGTCCCCGGGAGATGAGCCGCACCTCCCGGGACTCTCCGGGAACGACTTCGGCAATGTCCGAGGTTCCCGAAATGCGGAGTATCAGGGTAACCGGTTGGTTCAATGTGGTGTGTTCCCGCTCCAGGTGTACCTCCACCGAGGGGGTAGCTCCCAAGGAGGTCCCCCCCCAGAGGAAAAGAACCGCAAGAGCCAGAAGAGCTGTAAGAAGTATATCGCCGGAGAGAAAAATATCTCTGATTTTATAGGTTCCTGGCATGTTTTTCCCCTCCCTACCAATCCTTTTCCACATTCTCGTAATATCCCCGAGGAATCAGAGCCTCCCCGGGCATATCCCGAAGCCGATGGAGCAGCCGCTGCATCATGTCCGGAGGCACTTCCTCCTTCGGAGAGGAAGCGGCTTTTTCCGGAAAAGGAGGCGTTTCTTCCGGAGAAGTGCGCAGATCCTCAAGCTTGGGGGGATCCTCCTTTCGGGATACTTCCCGAGCCGGAGAAGCATAGGGCCTTTCGTCCTCGCTCGAAGGAGCGAGATCTTTCGAAAGAGGCATTCCCAAGTTCGTTTCTTTGGTCTCTTCGGATTCCTCCGGCTCCGACTCTGACTTCTGTGCCGGCTTCGATTCCAACTCCGATGTCTCTTCTGCTTTCGATTCCGACTTCGGCTGCGGTTCCGGCTTTGATTCCGGTGCCGAATTCCTTTCTTTTCCGGTTTCCTGAAGCTCCTCTTGGCTCATTTCTTTCTTTTGCGGAGAGGGGGAGGAAGAATTTTCCTCCTTTTGCTTTTGCAAAGGTCTTTCGCTTTGAGAGGGTTCGGAATTTCTTTCCGGAGAATTGCGAAGATTTTCCGAGGTTTTCTCTTCCGAAGAAGAATCCTTTGTCGAAGCGCTTTCTTCAGGTGTTTTTTCGGGTTCTTTCTCCCCCTCCTTTTGAGGTTCTGGAGAGTTTTCTTTATCCGGATTCGGCGAACTCGTTACATCCGAAGAATTCTCCTGTGAAGATTGTTCCTCTCCCCGATTTTCCTCGGGTTTTTCCGCAGAATCCGAAGAAGATTGGGAGGGATTTTCCGATTTCGAGTCCTTAGGCTCTTGACGGGAATCGTCTTTTGCCCCACGCTGTTGCTGTTGCTGTTGCTGTTGCTGTTGCTGTTGCTGTTGCTGTTGCTGTTGCTGTTGCTGTTGCTGTTGCTGTTGCTGTTGCTGTTGCTGTTGCTGTTGCTGTTGCTGTTGCTGTTGCTGTTGCTGTTGCTGTTGTTGCTGTTTTTGCTCCTGTTCCTTTTTTTGCTGCTCCTTTTGCTGGCGCAGGACGAATTCCAGATTTTTCCGGGCCGCCTCATCTTGGGGATCCAGTTCCAGGGCCTTGCGGTAGCTTGCAATAGCTTCTTCCAGGTCTCCCAAACGATAGCAGGCGTTACCCCGGTTGTACCATCCCGCCTCGATCAACTCCGGAGAAAGCTCCTCCCAGGGGGTTTCTCCGTCGGAAAGGCTTTCGTAATTTTTCCGAGCCTCTTCGAATTTCCCCATACGGTAGTAGCAATTCCCGATGTTGTAGGCCCTTCGTGGATCCCGGGGAGAAAGGATCTGCTCTTCCAGAAGCTGAGAGAGTTCCTGCTCCGGAGAAGAGGGTGTCGTGTTCTCCTCCGCCAAAGCTTGGGGAGTGCTGCACAAGAGAAGCCCCCAGAACATGACGGAAGTACCCAATATGCCCAAAATACAGAAGAAGGATCCCGAAAGAGGAAGCCCCGGAGATTTGCGGGGGTTTTGCCACAGCTTCTTCTCGAAAGCCATAAAAATCAGAAGAAAAAGAATGCCTCCTCCCAGAAACCACTGATACCGATCTACCGGTACCTTCCGGGGACCCAGGGTAAACTCCGCGGTTTCCAGAGTTCCTCGAAGCCCCCGTACCAGAGTTTTAATATCATCGTCTCCGGGAACCTCCCGTACCGCCTTTCCACCGGTACTTTCCGCCATCTTTTCGAGAAGAGGCATATCCACCCGGGAAATTACGGGATTTCCCGAAGAATTCCGCACCGGAGCCCCTCCCCGAGCGGGATCCGGAATGATGCTTCCTTCCGGAGTACCCACCCCGAGTGCAAAGAGGGGGATACCCCGTTCCCGAGCCTCTTTCAGGAGCGGATCCAGGTTTCCCGTGGTGCTCTCCGCATCGGTTACCAGAAGAATCGCCTGGGAGGCTCCGGTTTTTTGGGGGAGGGCCTCCAGGGAAATTCGAAGGGCCTCCTCCAGATTCGTGCCTCCCCGAGGCATCCGGGAAGGATCCAGAGAGTTCAGAAAAAGTTCGAGCCCCGAGAAATCCGCCGTAAGAGGACATTGCAGAAAGGCGCTGCCGCTGAAGGCCACCAGCCCTATCCGTTCTCCCTTGAGAGCCTCGAGAAGATCCGTGATTTCCCGTTTCGCCGCCACCATCCGGGAGGGCGGTACATCCTGGGCGTACATACTTTTGGAGCAGTCCAGAGCGATAAGAAGATCCCGCCCCCGGGAAGGAGAATCTTCCCAGAGGTATCCGTACTGAGGTCCACTTAAAGCCAGAATCAGGCATGCCACGGAAGCCATAAGGGGAAGTTCCCGAAAGAGAAAGCGCCTTTTTCGGAAAAAGGTTCTCTCGGGAATGCCGAAATGCCGCAGTCCCGCCTTACGAAGAGAATCTCCCCGGCGGAAGAGAAGGGGAATCAGGGGGAGAAGTACCAAAAGGTAGAGTGCAAAAGGAAAATGAAAACTCATGACGGTATCCTCACGTAACGAATATTGTGAAACAGAGCGTAGATTCCCAAAATCAGCAGTCCCGCTCCCAGAAACCAGGGATAGAGATCCTTCCCGGATTTTCTTTGGGGGTCCTTTCGGGGAAGCTGTTCCAGAGAGGATATGGTTTCGTAAATCTTTTCAAGCCCCTCGGTATCGGTTCCCCGGAAGTAGAGCCCCCCGGTTTCCTCGGCAATTTGCTTAAGGCTCTCTTCGTCGATATTCACTTGCCGGTACACCACCTGTTTGCCGAAAAAGGGATCCTCCACGATGTAGGGAGCCTGTCCCCGGGTGCCCATACCGATGGTATAGATTCGCACCCCCTGGTGCTTCGCGATGGTTGCGGCGGTTTCCGGAGAGATTTCCCCCGCATTGTTCTGTCCGTCCGTAAGAAGAATGATCACCTTGGAGGGGTTCGTATCCTCTTCGAGGCGTTTCAGGGAAATTCCCAAAGCGTCCCCGATGGCGGTGCGGGGACCCGCGCTTCCGATATGTACCCGCCGAAGCACCTCTTCCAGAGATCCCAGATCCCCCGTAAGAGGAAGCTGCGTAAAGGCCTGATTGCCGAAAACCACCAATCCCACCCGATCTCCTCCCCGGGAGGAGAGGAAATCCTGTACCACTCCCCGGAGGGCTTCCAGCCGGTTCACCCGGCGGTCTTCCACCAGAAAGTCCAGAGCTTCCATGCTTTGCGAAATGTCCACCGCAAGCATAATGCTCACTCCCTCGGTTTCCACGACCTCATTTCCTTCGTGCCATTGGGGGCGTCCCAGGGCGATAATCAAAAGTACCAGAGCGAGAAGGGGAAGCCCTTCCACCATTCGGGAAATACGAATTCCCCGGCTTGGTTCGGGGGAGCCCAGCGGTTCCAACGTGGGAACCCCCAAAGAGGATCTCGGAACCTTCCTCCCTCTCCACCAAAGTACCGGAGGAAGAAGAAGGAGCGCCAGAAACAGGGGAGAAGCGAAGAAAAACATGTGCGCCGCCTCCTTTCTCAGGAATCTTCTTTGGAGAAGTTCCGGTTTACCAATTCCGTTATCAATTCCAGATGCTGCTCCAGCTCATTCTCCGACGGAAGATCCTTGCCGAACTGCACCTCTCCGAGACGGCGGAGAAAGCATTCCAGTTCCCGCCTCTCCTTATCGGAAAGTTTCGGGCCGAAACGAGGCAGAGAATGCCATATTTCTTCCAGGGTTTTCTCCCGGGCTCCCGGAAGAAGGGAAGCCTCCAGAGCGAGACGCAGAATAAGGGCCAGCTCGTGGTATTTTTCCGAGAGAGTTTGGTCCTTTCCTTCTTGCAGATTCTTCAGCCTTGTTCGGGCTTCCTCGGCGGGGTCGAATTTTTCGAAAAGAGCATGTTTCTTTCGCCGGTGCCACCACCAGAAAAGAAGAATTCCCAGGAAAAAAATTGCGGCGGCTCCGCAAATCCAGGGCCAGTAAGAAGGTTCTTCGGGAAAGATTACCGAGCTTTTGATATCCAGAATATCCGACATGGGAAGATCCTGGGAAATTCCTCCGGGAAGTCCGGGGAGGAAATCCGGGGAACCTGGAGAAAGGGCCGCCAGAAGAGGAATTTTTCGCAAAGGTTCTTTTTTCACGATACTCGCCGCCTTTCCCGAAGGCTGAAGAACCGAAGCAATACATCCCCCACGGAATCGGTGGTGCTCATTTCCAGGCGATCCACCCCGGAGCGATGAAGCACCCGGCAGATATGTTCCTGCCTTTTTCGGTGCCGCTCCTCGTAAAAACGCCGTATCTTGGGATCCCCCGCATCGGCCTCGAAAAAGGCGTTGCTTTCGAGATCCTGAAGGGTCACGATTCCTCCCTGGGGAAGCCTGCCGTCCGCGGGGTCCGTGATGTGAATTCCGATAAGGTTGTGCCGTCGGGAGGCCACCTTGAGAGCCCCCTCGCATCCCGAAGAGAGAAAATCCGAGATAAGAAAGACCACGGATCGTTTGGGATGTACCCTTCCCAGATAGGTGAGGGCCTCCGTCAAATCCGTTCCCTTCCGGGAAGGCTTGAAGGTGGTAACGTGTCGGATAAGATCCCATACCGCCGAAGCTCCCCGGCGGGGAGGAAGATAGTTTTCCACCCTGTCCGAAAAAAGCAGTGCCCCCACCCTGTCCCGGGCGGAAATGGCGGCGAAACCCAAAGCTCCGGCGCACTCCAGAATCTTCTGGCGCTTCGCGGTTCCCGCGGATCCGAAAAGCCCGGAAGCGCTCATATCCACCAGCATCATAAGAGAAAGCTCCCGTTCCTCCCGATAGAGCTTTACGTAGGGACGCCCCGCCCGGGCGGTAACGTTCCAGTCGATATGCTTTATTTCGTCCCCCGGAGAGTATTCCCGCACCTCCTCGAACTCCATACCCTGTCCCCGAAAGGCGGAGCGGTACTCTCCTCCCAGAAGGGTATCCACCACCATGCGGCTTCGTACGTGGATACGCCGTATTTTTTCGAGTTCCTCCGGAGAGAGGTTGAGAGAGGTCATGATCTATGGCACCTCCACCACGTCGAAGAGGGCCTGGATCACCTGGGAGGAATCGATTTGCTCCGCCTCTCCCTCGTAGCTCATGAGAACCCGGTGACGAAGCACATCCTCCGCCACGTTTTTGATGTCCTGAGGCGTTACGTAGCTCCGGCTCTCCAGAAAGGCCGCGGCCTTGGCGGCGGTAACGATATAGATGCTTCCCCGGGGAGAAGCTCCGTACTGAACGTACCGGGCCATATCCGGAAGATATTTCTCCAGGTTCCGGGTAGCCTGTACCAGGGTTACCGCATACTCCAGCACCCGGGAATCCACATGGATTTCCCGAATCAGATTCTGGAGAGTTCGAAGGTCTTCCTTCTCCAGAACGCCCTTGGGGGAGGGAAGGGATTCCTGGAGATGCATCCGGGAAACGATCTCCTGCTCCTCGCTACGGGTGGGATAATCCACGTTGATCTTCAGCATGAACCGGTCCACCTGAGCCTCCGGAAGAGGATAGGTTCCTTCCTGTTCGATGGGATTCTGGGTGGCGAGCACGAAAAAGGGCTCTTCCAGAGGAAAGGTTTCTCCTCCCAGGGAAACCTGTTTTTCCTGCATGGCCTCCAGCAGGGCGGACTGTACCTTGGAAGGAGCTCGGTTTATCTCGTCCGCCAGAATAATATTGTGGAAAACCGGCCCCTTGCGAACCCGGAATTCCCCTGTTTTGGGCTCGTAGATTTCGGTTCCCACGATGTCCGCGGGAAGGAGATCCGGAGTGAACTGAATGCGTTGGAAAGATCCTCGAATGGTGGCGGCCAAAGCCTTTACGGCGGTGGTCTTAGCCAGCCCCGGAACTCCCTCCAGAAGAATATGTCCCCGGGAAAGAACCCCCAAAAGAAGCCGGTTTACCAGGGCGTGCTGTCCCACCACCACCCGGCCGATCTCCCGGCGTACCTCCTCGATTTGAGCGTGTCCCCGTTCTATAAACTCCTCTTGATTGCCATGCACAGAAAATCCCTCCTCAAGAAAAATACCGTAAGGATGCGTTTTCGCCCCTTCCGGCGCTCTTCGTTGCAACATCGAAGATAATGAAAGGTAAAGAATAAGGGCGAATAGAAACGGATAAAGGGGTTATTCTTAAACCTCGGCAACACTATACCCTTCCCGGCAAAGGAGTTCCTCCGTAAAAACCCCCGAAAGGAAGATCCGGAAAATTACGGATTAAGAGCGTGGGGAGGGAAATGAGATATGTAGGGTTGTGCCATTTTTTCATAGGAAAAAGTGGTGTATACGCTGTAATATTCCTATGATTTATGCGCGAAGGTGAGGTTTCCTGTGTCGGTATGCCATGGCAAAACCGGAGAAATGGGGAAGGAGAAGCTCGACAGATGCGGAGAGCCAGCGGAAGATTCTCCCTGAGAATCAAGAATTTTGTACAGACTATTGACGAGAAATATGGATGTTTCATTTCCTTTGTGCTCTATACATAAGCTTGCTTGTGGAAAGGTAGCATTTTTAAAAAATCCCTCCCTATCTTATCGCCCCTCTATGATACGCTTACAAAATCTTGAAGCTGAATCTGAAGTTAAAGCGAAAAAGAAGGTAGCCAAGAAGCAGTAAAGCCAAGCTTTTCAAGGTCTTTAAGCTTTCAAAAAACTTCAAAAGGGGGATTTGGTATGTCGGATATGAAATGGGAAGATTCTCTTGTGCTCGCGCTTTTGCCCCTTTTTCTAAAATCTGTGATATCAAGTTTTGTCGCTTGTTCGAGGGATATTGACTGCATGCCGGGATGTAAAATGCAAGTGTGGCGTGGTTAAATTTGCCAAAATAAGATTTGTATTTCCATTTTCAATGGAACCCGTGCCGTATCGACACGATGATCGGAAAGGAGCCCCATCACCATGAGCGACACTATTTCGGCAGAGCAGGTAAACCGTCTTCGGAAGGAGTTCCGGGAATATTTGCGTCAGTCTCATCCCGAGTGGAAGGAGAGCACGGTTTCCACCGTTGCTTCAGATGCATTTTATGCCTTGAACAACAACGTGGGAGTAGATTTTTGGGAAAGCCTTGAAAGCGAAGACTCCCTCAGAATTGTTTCTCATGCCATCCGTGGCTATCTTGAGAGAACTGCGGATGTTACACGAGCCCGGGAACGGGCGGAGGGATATCTCTCTGCTCTGGGGCATTTCAAAACATTCATAGACGAAAAACATCCCACTCTTCCCGAGGATTGGAAGGGGAAATCCATGAGCCAGGGAAACTTGAAATCCGACTTCGCGGCGTGGATGAAGAAACAGAAAAAGGACAGCGGTGAAGCCTATAGCAAGAACACCATAAACACCTATGCGGCAGCCCTTCGGAGTACCACTGCAAAGCTACATTTGGAAGAACCACTACGGGGAGATCTCTTTACCTATACCTCTCTCGACGACTTTCTTCGGGCCTATACCATCATTCAAAGGGCTCCGAATCTCAAGGAAGTGGAGGCCGCGGCGGGAAACAAAGCGTATTCCCGAGGCATGCTATTGTACAAAGGTTTTCTCGAAGAGCTTGAGCAGCCTTCCGTATGGATATTTCAGGGAAATCCGAAATACTACGATGTCCTTGGGGCGGTGGAAAGCCTTGAACAGCTTACCTGGGCGGCAAATCAGTATTCCAAGCGGATCAAAAAGGGCGACAAGGTTTATATCTGGATCTCCGGTTCCGAGGGAGGCATTGCGGCTTCCGGGGAGACTCTTTGCGATCCCGAATTACGGGAACCGAATGAAAAGGATCCCTATCTTCGAGGAGAACCCCTGAAAACCGAAGCGTACCGTGCGGTGGATATCCGGATTCTCCGCCGGTTTTCCCCGCAGAAAGTTACCCGAATCCGACTGCTTGAGGATGAGCGGACCAAGGGACTTGAAATACTTACCTATCCCGGAGCTACGAACTTTCCCGTCACGAAGGTCCAGGAAGAGGTTATCGAAAGCATGCTCAGCGGAAGTTATGAACCCCTGCCCGTGAAAAATGATGATGAGAACGAGGAAGTCCTCTCCAAGCGACGATACTGGATCTTTTCTCCCGGCCCCCAGGCCCGGGAGTGGGAGGAGTTTGTCTCCCAGGGAATTATGGGGATCCTTTGGGATGAACTCGGGGATTTGGCTCGGTTTGGCTCGAAAGAGGAAATCAAAATAGCCATGAGAGAGAAGTACGATCCTTCAAGATCCTACATAAACGATGGCCTCGCACTCTGGCAATTCGCTCGTGAAATTGCCGAAGGAGATATCGTTTATGCCAAAAGGGGAACAGATACCATTCTCGGGCGTGGCGTGGTGACTTCGGATTATTTTTACGATGTAAATCGGAGCGAATATCGGCATCTTCACAAGGTGAACTGGGAACATCGGGGAGAATGGGAGCATCCGGGGCAAGTTGCGGTGAAAACTCTGACGGATATTACCCCCTATACGGAATACGTGGCGCAGCTGGAGGCCTTAATTCTCGGGGAAATCAAAGAAGAATCGCCGGTTCTCTATTCCGCCTACACGGAAGAAGATTTTTTGAAGGAGGTTTTTCTTTGTCCGGAGAGCTACAAAAAATTGAAGGGCCTTCTTCTCCGGAAGAAAAACGTTATACTCCAAGGGCCCCCGGGAGTAGGGAAAACCTTTGCGGCCCGCCGGCTTGCCTTTTCCATCATGGGGGAAAAAGACATCAATCGTATCAAAATGGTGCAGTTCCATCAAAGCTACAGCTACGAAGATTTCGTCATGGGATACCGACCTGACGGCAGCGGCTTTCGCCTGGCCGAGGGGCCTTTTTACAAATTCTGCAAAACCGCCGAAGGGGATGACGAGCGGCCCTACTTTTTTATCATCGATGAAATCAATCGGGGAAACCTCAGCAAAATCTTCGGGGAGCTGCTCATGCTCATGGAGAGCGATAAACGGGGAGAAGGACATGCCCTCCGGTTGCTCTACAAGGACGAGCAGTTTTCGATTCCTCCCAATGTACATATCCTCGGCATGATGAACACCGCCGATAGAAGCCTTGCCATGATGGACTATGCCCTTCGCCGCCGGTTCGCCTTTTTCGACATGCCTCCCGCCTTTGCCTCTCCAGGATTCCAGGATCATCGACTTCGCCAGCAGAATCCTTCTCTGGATGCTCTGATAGCCGTGGTGGAACAGTTGAACAGGGCCATTGGAGAAGACTCTTCCCTGGGAGAGGGATTTCGAATCGGTCATAGCTACTTCTGCACTCCCGGTTTGTACGGCCCCGAATGGATCGATTCGGTGGTGGAATACGAGCTGCTTCCCCTGTTGCAGGAATATTGGTTTGACGAGCCTTCCAAAATCGAAGATTGGTCTGCCCGTTTGAGGAGGGCTCTTCATGGCGGGGAATATTAGAATTAAAAATATCTACTACATGCTTTCCTACGCCTACCAAACTCTTCGGCATACCGGTTTTGACCGCGTGGTTTCCGAGGATTTCGATACCATTCACGATCTTTTTGCGGCAATTCTCGCTCGGGGAGTGGCGGATCAGGTGAGGCGGGGTCTTTGTCGGGACTATACTCTCCGGGAAGAGCCCCTTTCGGGGTTGCGGGGGCAAATTCGGCTTGTTCCGTCCATACAGCAACAGACTATTCCCCGGGGTAAGCTGGTTTGTGCCTATGACGTCTTTACAGAAGATATTTTGCACAACCAGGTTTTGAAAAGCACCATGAAAATGTTTTTACGGCACGGAGATATACGTCCGGAGAACAAAAAGGCTCTTCGGAAACTTCTCCTCTATTTTGATGACGTTAGGGAGATTGATCCCGGAGCCATCTCATGGAACATGTTGCAGTATCACCGCCACAATGCTTCCTATCGAACCCTCATAGAGCTATGCGCTCTTGCCGTAAAGGGGCTTCTTCTCACCACCGAAAAGGGATCTCATCGGCTTGCCACCTGGCTGCAGGATGAAGCCGTGCACCGGCTTTACGAGAAATTCGTTCTTTCCTACTACCAGCGCCACCATCCCGCCCTGGCTCCTAGGGGGGCTTATGTCGAGTGGGATCTATGGAACAGCCCGGATTTAACACATCTTCCTTCCATGAAAACCGATGTTACCCTTTCGAAGGGGAAAAAACGGCTCATCATGGACATGAAATATTACAACCGCACCATGCAAGCTTCTCCCTATACCGACAGAAGAACCTTCATTTCCAATCATCTTTATCAGATGTACGCCTACGTCAAAAACAGCGACCCCGAGCATACCGGCAACGTGGCGGGAGTGGTTCTCTATGCCAAAACCGACGAAGCGGTGACCCCGAACGAAGATTTTAACCTTGGGGGAAATACGGTCAGCCTGAAAACCCTCGATTTGAATCTGGAGTGGAATGCCATCGCGGAACAGTTGGATGGATTCTGTGATGGTCTCTACGAAGAGGAATTGTCGTGAGAATCTTCGTTTTTCAAGGGCATGGTGCTGAGAGATACGAGGTGGGTCTTGGATGGTCTTTTTCTGGTTTCGGAGTGCCTTTTTGGTTTTCGGTTTGAAAAGGTCTCTTGGCATAAGCAGAAGCCGTAATATGAGTTTCACACGTATCCTTGAAGTAGAGTGAGAATAGAATTGATTCCTTCCGTTTCGCCTTGTTCGTCCTTTTCTCGGGTCCTCGGATTTTTGTTTTCAGAGAATTTTTTATTGAATCTACAAAACGCTTTACCGAAAATCCCGAAAAAGCGCACGAATATGGTATTATAGGCTTGAAAGTTCATTTTTTCTTCGGGAAGGTCTTATTCCCTCTTGCAAAGTCTTTTATTGATAGTTATAATTTTCTGGCTTAGGGTCGTTTGTGGGGGGCGTCATCAATGCAGCGGTGCACATATTTTTCGCAGGAGTGTTTTCTGAAGGAGGGCGGATAGGGTGGAAGTGCTTAAAGTTTCGGCTCAGTCACAGCCAAAGTCTGTCGCAGGTGCTATTGCAGCGGTTTTGAGGGAAGAAGGCCTTGTGGAGCTTCAAGCGGTAGGTGCGGGAGCGGTGAATCAGGCGGTGAAATCCATTGCCGTAGCTCGGGGATATGTAGCCCCCAACGGCATCGACATGGTTTGCATTCCCGCCTTCTCCAAGGTGGAAATCGAAGGAGAGGAGCGCACGGCTATCCGGTTTCAGATAGAACATCGATAGCGGGGCGTTGCTTCTTTTCTTGAGACGATAGGAGCGCAAAAAGCCTGGGTAGGGGAGGCGGCAGGATCCCCCGTGCCCGGGCTTTATCATATTTTCCGTTTTTTGGAAATGCGAAAGAAAAAGGATTCTTTTTCCCGGAACGCCTTTCCTATGCTATCATACTTGAATTTACGTATTTCAGGTTTCGATTTGCTATTCCTCTCTCTTTTTCCGAAAGGGGTTTTGAGGATAGAGAATGTTTTTTGCACGGGGAAACGGCGGTGCTTTCAATGCGGACCGTTTCGAAGATGACAAGGGAGGTCGTATGCTATGGCGGAAAGTATCAAAGCTCCCCGAGGAGTGCGGGATATTCTTCCCGACGAGTCCTGGAAATGGGCCTATGTTCTCGGTATGGCTCGTAAGGTGGCGGAGGATTTCGGATACGAGGAGGTTCATCTTCCCATCTTCGAGCATACGGAGCTTTTTTGCCGGGGCATAGGGGATACCACGGACGTGGTGGAAAAGGAAATGTATACTTTCGAAGATCGGGGAGGGCGAAGCCTTACTCTCCGCCCTGAGGCCACGGCCTCCATGGTGCGGGCCTATCTCGAAAGAGGTATGAACAAGGATGCCCGACAGCCCGCCAAGCTCTGGTGTGCGGGTCCCATGTTCCGCTACGAACGGCCCCAGAAGGGGCGGTACCGCCAGTTCTGGCAGCTCGATTTCGAGGCCATCGGCGTGCAGGACCCCCTGGTGGATGTGGAGATCATCCATCTTTCTTTGGAACTGTATCGTCGGCTCGGCATGACGAACCTGGAGGTGGTGGTGAATTCCGTGGGATGTCCCGCTTGCCGTCCCAAGTATCGGGAGGCTTTGCGGGAATTTCTGGCCCCTCTTCTTCCGGATCTTTGCGATACCTGCCAGAGCCGTTACGACCGCAATCCCCTTCGAATTCTGGATTGCAAGAACCCCGGATGTAAGGAGAAAACCGAAGGGGCTCCCTCCATTTTCGATAGCCTTTGCGACGAATGCCGGGAGCACTTCGATACGGTGCGCCGGGGGCTTGAGGCCATCGGAGCCCATTACATCCTGGATAAACGGCTGGTTCGGGGATTGGATTATTACACGAAAACCGCTTACGAGGTTCTTTCGGGAGATCTGGGGGCCCAGAATGCGGTATGCGGCGGCGGCCGTTACGATAATCTTTCCGAGGCCATCGGAGGTCCCTCGGTGCCTGGAGTGGGTTTTGCGGCGGGACTGGAGCGTATCGTGCTGACCATGGAACAGCAGGGGTGTTCTCTCGGAGAGCGTCCCCAGGTAAAGGCGGCGGTGATTTCTCCGGATCCCTCCTTCCGGGTGCAGGGTATGGAGTTGCTGGGAACCCTCCGTTCCGCCGGTATCGGGGCGTCCATGGATTATGCGGGAAAGTCCATGAAATCCCAGCTCAAGGCGGCGGCCCAGGAAGGAATAAGGGCGGCCTGTATTCTCGGAGGAGATGAACTCGCCCAGGGCGTGGTGGGCGTGAAGAATTTGGAAACCGGGGAGCAGGAGAGCGTTCCTTTGGGCGAGGTGCCTTCCTACCTGAAAAAGATGCTCTTCGGGGAGTAGTGCCTGAATCTTTCCTTTTTTTTCTCCTTTGTTTCTTCGTGCCTTTTCCGAAAGGTGCGTTTCCGGGGGGAAAAAAGGAAAGCGAAAAATATGGTAAAACCGAAAAGAGGGAAACGTTTTATGGAGAGGCGTCATTTCGATGCATCGTGGAAGCGCACGGTTTATTGCGGTTCCGTAGGTTCCGGAGAGGAAAACCGGAACATCGTTCTCAACGGGTGGCTGCGTCGCCGTCGGGATCTCGGGGGTATTCTCTTTCTGGAGCTTTGGGATCATACGGGAACGCTTCAGGTGGTGATCAATCCCGAGAACTTTTCCGAAGAGCTTCAGGAGGAGGCCCGGGGATTGCGGAGCGAGTTCGTGCTCGCCGTGAAGGGAACCCTGCGGGTTCGACCCGAGGGAACCGAAAATTCCTCCATGCCCACAGGGCGCTGGGAACTTTTGGCGGAGGATTTCCTGGTGCTCTCTCCCAGTGCTCCTCTTCCCTTCGAACTTCACGAGGCGGATCGGGTGGATGAAAACCTCCGACTCCGGCATCGCTATCTGGATCTCAGGCGGGATAAGATGCAGCGGAACCTTCGGGTTCGGCATGACGTGGCCCGGTACACTCGGGACTTTTTTGCGGATCGGGCTTTTCTTGAGGTGGAAACTCCCTTTCTCACCCGTTCCACCCCCGAGGGTGCCCGGGATTATCTCGTGCCGAGCCGGGTGAATCCGGGACATTTCTTCGCTCTTCCCCAGTCGCCCCAGATCTTCAAGCAGATTCTCATGATTTCCGGATGCGATCGGTATTTCCAGATCACCAAGTGCTTCCGGGACGAGGATCTTCGGGCGGACCGGCAACCCGAATTCACCCAGGTGGACGTGGAGATGAGCTTCACCGTGGAGGAGGATATCTTCCTTCTCCTGGAGGAGTACATTCAGGGGCTCTTTGCGAGGGTGCTCGGAGAGGAGGTCACACCTCCCTTTCTGCGCATGTCCTGGAAGGAGGCCATGAGCCGTTACGGAAGCGATAAGCCGGACCTCCGCATTCCTATGGAGATCGTGGATCTTCGGGAGGTCTTCGAAAATTCCTCCATGGAGGCCTTTGCGGCCCTGCTCGCCCGGGGTGGAGCGGTACGAGGGCTCGCCCTTCCTCGAGGAGGCGCTCTCTCCCGGAAACAGGTGAGTCTTCTGGAGGAGCGGGCCAAAGAACTCGGGGCCAAGGGGCTCGGGGCCTTTCAGATCAAGGAAGGAATTCTCAAAGGGCCGCTCTGCAAATTCCTGGACCCTTCGGCTTCGGAAAAACTTCAGGAACTCGGCAACCTTCGGGAGGGGGATGCCCTTTTCGTGGTGGCCGACGAGGATTGGAAAAAGGCCTGTACCGTATTGGGGCAGCTTAGACTGGAGCTTGCCCGGGAGCACGACCTTGTGGAAGAGGCATGGCGTTTCCTCTGGGTGGTGGATTTCCCCCTTCTCGACTGGGATGAGGAGGAAAGCCGCTGGGTGGCGGTGCATCACCCCTTTACGGCTCCCAAAGAGGAGGATATGGACCTTCTCGAAAAGGCTCCGGGAGAGGTGCGTTCCCGAGCGTACGATCTGGTGCTCAACGGCAACGAGGTGGGGGGAGGCTCCATCCGTATTCACGACCCCCGGGTGCAGGGCAAGGTTTTCGAAGCCCTCGCCTTTACTCCGGAGGCTGCGGAGGAGCGGTTTGGATTTCTTCTCAAGGCTCTGGGAAGCGGAACGCCTCCTCACGGAGGCATCGCCCTCGGTTTCGATAGATTGGTGATGCTCCTCTGCGGTGCCAAATCCATTCGGGAGGTCATGGCCTTTCCCAAAACCCAGAAAGCTCAGTGCCTTATGTCCGGGGCTCCGGGAACCGTGGAGTCCCAACAGCTTGAGGAGTTGTTCATAAAAACCGTTTCTTCCGACAATCCGGAAAAAGCGTAAAGAATTTTTTCCGAAAACGAAAGGGACGTAAAAGGTGTGAGGAGGCGAAAGCGCTATGGTGCGCGTAAAGTATCTCGGCCATGCGGCGGTTTACGTGGAAGGAGAAGGGCTTCGGGGATTGATCGACCCCTTTCTTTCCGGCAATCCCAAGGCATCCTCGGCTCCCGGAGATTACGAGGAGATCTCGCACATTTTCGTAACCCACGGTCACGGAGATCATCTCGGGGATTCCCTGGAAATCGCCAAAAGAACGGGAGCTACCCTGATAAGCAATTACGACCTTTGTTTTCTTCTCGACAAAGAAGGCATTTCCATGCATCCCATGCATATCGGAGGGCGATTCCGTTTTCCCTTCGGAAGCGTGAAGATGACCCCCGCCCTTCACGGTTCGGGGGTCGAGAGGGGAGGGCAACTTCTCTACGGAGGTGTGGCCGGAGGCTTCCTTATCGAGGTGGAGGAAATGAAAATGTACCACGCCGGGGATACGGGGCTTACCCTGGATATGCAGCTTCTCCGGGAAGAGAACGTTGACGTGGCCTTTCTGCCCATAGGGGGAAATTTCGTGATGGACGTGGACGACGCGGTCCGGGCGGTGGATTTTATTCGCCCCCGGAAGGTGGTACCCATTCATTACGATACCTTTCCCGTTATTCATGCGGATCCCCGGGAGTTCGCCCGTAAGGTGGGGGATATGGCGGAAACGGTGATTCTGATGCCCGGAGATGAATTGCACCTGTAATTTTCTTCAAGCTTGCCGAAAAGAACATAAGATACGATCAGGAGTGCATAAAACGGGACGAACATGGAGGAAGGCCCTCGAGGGCTTTCCTCCATGTTCGTAAAGGGAGTGGTTCGGCCGCCTCCGTTCTCTTGAAATGTAGCAACCGAACCTGAAAGAACCTTCACTCCTCCAACGAAATCCGGCCTCGAACGTAAAGGTTCATCCGGGGAGGGCGCAGAAAGCCGATGAGGGTGATATTTTTTTCTTCCGCCAGTAAAACCCCTTCGAAAGTGGGAGCGGAAACGCTCGCCACCAGAGGAATTTCCAGAAGAGCTATCTTTCGTATCAGGCTTTCGGGCATACGCCCGGAAAAAAGAAAAAAGGTGTTTCGGAAATCGAGCCTTTCCCGGAGTCCCCATCCCAGAGCCTTGTCCGCCGCATGATAACGCCCCGGATCCTCCCGGAGAACCAGAAGTTTCCCCTCCTTCGAGAAAAGGGCCCCCACGTGGGCGGCTCCGGTTTTTCGATAAAGCTCCGCCTCCTGAACCTTTTGAATTCCCTCGAAGAGCATGGTTTCGGAAAGGCTCCAGTCCTCCGGTTCGGAGGAGGGCTTTTTCTTCGGGAATTCCGAAGGGGCCGGAGGGATTTCTTCGAAATAGAGATTCTCTTTCTGTCTGGACATGCGGAGAGGGCGATCCGAGGAACAGTATCCTTGCGTTACGAGATATCCCCGGCCCCATTCTTCGAGGTGTTCCGGCGAGAGAGGCCCTTGAAAGAGCATTTTCCCTCCGTAGAAAAGCCGGAAACATTGTTCCCGAAGAAGAATATCTTCTTGGAGGCTCCATCCGGAGGAGGTGTCTTTTTTCCAAACGTATCGGGATCGGGTACTTTCTCGGAAATCCACAAAATATCTCCTTTTTCACGATTTTTTCCTTTGAGGCCGGAACGGTTTTAAGTGGGTTTACGCTTGAAGCAATGGGCTCTGAAATGTGGTGCCCCCTGCATTGGAGGCGAGGTGTATACGTTTCCCGGTGGGATACCGTGGTTCACCACTGCGGCCGAAATGACACTCCGGAGTTCTCAAAGAAAAGCTGCTTGTGCTATAATGGTATTACGAAATAATATTTTGTAACACAAAGGAGATGCTCCGCATTGAAAAAATCGTTTGTTCCCGTACTGCTTTGCTTGGTTTTCGTGTTTTGTGTGGCCTTTCCAGGGTGGGCGCATTTTCAAACCCTCATTCCCGATGCTTCTCTGGTAACTCCGGAAACCTCCCGAAATCTTACCTTGAGTTTGCGTTTTATGCACCCCTTTGAGGGAACTTTCATGAATATGGAAAGACCTCTGGCCTGCGGGGTGCTGATTCGAGGAGAAAAACAGGATCTTATGGAGAATCTCCGGCAAATTTCCCTTCCCGAAGATCTGTACGGCTGGGATCTCGATTACGTGGTGAAAAAACCCGGAGATTATGTCTTTTTCGTGGAACCTCAGCTTTATTGGGAGCCTGCGGAGGATTGCTACATTCTCCACGATACCAAGGTGGTGGTAAATGCCTTCGGTATGGAGGAGGGTTGGGATCAGCCCGTGGGGCTTCGGGGAGAGATTCTTCCCCTTACCCGGCCTTACGGATTGTGGGAGGGAAATCTTTTTCGGGGAAAGGTTTTGGTGGATGGAAAACCTGCAGCGAATATACCCGTGGAAATCGAATTTCTTAACGACGGTTCCCGAAAGGCTCCGGAAGATGTCTTCGTAACTCAGGTGGTGCAGACCGACGAAACGGGAATTTTTTCCTATGCGGTGCCTTGGAGCGGGTGGTGGGGTTTTGCGGCCCTTGCGGAGGCTCCGGAAACCATGAAAAGCCCCGACGGGCGCGACGTAGGGGTGGAGCTCGGATCGGTGATGTGGGTTTATTTTTCCGATCTTCAGAACTCTTTGAAATAGGATAGATTATGCATATCGCGGAAGGTGTGCTTTCGCCTCCGGTCCTTTTCGGAGGTATGGCGATTACCGCAGGACTTGCGGCCCGGGGTTTGCGTCTTTTGCACCCCCAGGAGGTTCCTCGGGTGGGAATCGTGGCGGCGGGGCTTTTTGTGGCCTCTCTCATTCATGTTCCCCTGGGGCCCACGAGCGTGCATCTTGTATTGAGTGGCATTGCGGGAATCCTTCTGGGATGGCAGATCTTTCCGGCTACCCTGGTGGCTCTGGCACTTCAGGGACTTCTCTTTCAGTTCGGAGGCATCGTGGTTCTCGGAGTGAACGTGTTGGATATCGCTCTTCCGGGATTTCTTTTCGGGCTTCTCTTCCGTAAATTTTTCCTTTTCTCTCGAACCTGGATTTTCGGAGGAGCCGCCTTTTTCTGTTGTGCCCTGTCCCTTCTGGGGGGAGCCCTTCTTACCGCTCTGGCCCTGGCTCTCAGCGGAGATGTTTTTTGGGGAGCCGCGAAACTTCTTGTTCTGGCCCATATACCGGTAGCTTTCATCGAGGGATTTGTGGGAGCGGGAACTCTGCTTTTTCTCCGTCGTGTGCGGCCGGAGATGCTGGAGGGGATTCTATGAAAATACGGTATGGATTTTTGTTCTGCCTTTTCCTGTTGTTTTTTTCAACTTTTGGAGCCCTGCCTTCCGAAGCGCATCGGGTATTGCTTTTTGCTTATTTCGAAGGCAAGATACTTACCGGAGAGGCTTACTTCAGCGGAGGTGAAGCCGCTCAAAACGTTCCGGTGGAGGTGGCTTCGGGAGATGTCCTGCTTGTCCGGGGAAGAACCGACGAAAAGGGGGCTTTCGTCCTTCCACTGGAGATCGTTCCCCCCGGAGGTGTACGGGTTACCGTAAAGGCCGGTATGGGACACCAGGCGACGGCCATGGTAGGAGGAAAATCGGAAGAAGAAAGTTCTGCAGCCTTGGAAAAAGACAAATCCTCGGAATCGGAAAGGGATTTTCAAAATCCCGGAATTTCTTCCGAGGAGATGCGGCAGATCGTAAAACAGGAATTGGCACCCTTGAAGGAGATGCTCTTCTCTCTCCAGAAAAACCAGGAGGAGCCGGGAATTCCCGAGGTTATGGGAGGCATCGGCTATATCTTCGGTCTTGTGGGAATGTATATGTGGTATCGAGGAGGCCGAAAGCGTGGGTAATCTCTTCCTGAAGGGCATGTCTCCGAAGCTGCGGGTGCTTCTCGGCGGGGCCATCGCCCTTTCTCTGGCCCTCTCCCGGGATATGCGTTCGGTCCTTTTCCTTACGGGGTACTGTTGCCTTTTGGCCATTTCCGGAGAGCTTCCTTTCAGAAAAGTTATACGAAATTTGCTGCAGGTGGAGAGCGTGTTTCTCTGTCTCTGGCTCACCCTTCCCTTTTCGGGAGGAGGAAGCGCAATTTTCTTGGGAGGCATTCCTCTTTCCTCCGAAGGTATTCGCCTCGCTTTTCTCATTTCCCTTAAAGGGGCGGGAATGGTGCTTGCCCTGTCGGGGCTTTTCGGAAATCTTCCCATGCACCGGATTTTTCAGGCCTTCCGGGAACTTCGATTTCCTCTCAAGTTGGTGGGGCTCTTTCATTTCTGTTTTCGCTATATCCATGTGCTTCAGGAAGAGAAGCAAAGGCTTTTTCATGCCGCTACGCTCCGGGGGTTTTCGCCCTCCCTATCGCCGGGTTCTCTGAGAACTCTTGCCTTTCTGGGGGCGAATCTGCTGATCAAAAGCTACGATCGTTCTCGGCGGGTGGAAGAGGCTTTGATACTTCGCGGCTTCGACGGGAGCTTTCCCTGTTTCGAAGACCCCATCCCTCCTTCCCGGAGCATGATTTTCCGTTTTTCCGTGCTTCTTCTCTTTTGCGGGGGGTGCCTCGTTTCGTGAGCTTTCTCGAAGCCTCTTCTCTTTCCTTCGGATATCCCCGAAAGGAGTCGCTTTTCGAAAACCTTTCCCTGATTATCAAAAGGGGAGATAGAATCGCCCTTCGTGGGCCCAACGGCGCCGGAAAAACCACGCTCTTTCGGATTTTTATGGGGCTTCTGACTCCATCCGGGGGAGGAATTCTCTTGGAGGGAGTTCCCGTGCGTACTTCCTCTCAGTGGCGGTATTTGCGCAATGTCGTGGGGCTTCTTTTTCAGGATTCCGAGGATCAGCTTTTTTGTCCCACCCTTCTGGAAGATGTGGCCTTCGGTCCCAGGAACATGGGAATTCCTCCGAAAGAGGCCCGGAGCCTTGCCTTGGAAGTTTTGCAGCGCCTCGGTATGGAGAAGCATGCGGAGGCGCCGCCCCATACGCTCTCGGGAGGTGAGAAGAAGCTCGGAGCTTTGGGAACCCTTCTTTCCATGAACCCCCAGCTTCTTCTTCTGGATGAACCTGCCACGGCTCTGGACGAAAAGGCGAGGAAAAGGCTGATTCGGGTGCTCTGGGAATTTCCGGGTATGCTCTGCGTGGCCTCTCATGACGAAGCCTTTTTGCGGGAAGTTGCGGAAAGGGACGTGGAGCTTCGGGAGGGGCGGATAGTGGAGCGATTTTCGTTGACATGCGACACTGAATGAATGCAGAGTCGGAGCTTAGAGCGGTTTTCGCTGACATGTGGCATTGAACGAACTCCAGAGCCGGAGTTTATATGTTCCCGACAGCGACATGGTGGTCGGCGAGTGCAGCTTTGCGTCGTGGAGGGCCGGTGACGGCACAGGACGTGCCGACAAGTCTCAGCCGCGCCATGGACGGCGCGGATCTAGCGACGGGCCGGAGCAGCGAAGCAAGGGAGCGGTTTCGCCACTTGCGGAGCGAAGGGAACATATAAAAGGAGGCTCCTGTTAAACATTTCACGATGCATTATTTGTAAAACCGCTCTGAATTCCGATTGAATGGCGATTCCGATGAATGTAACGATAAAAAACAGCGCGAGAGGAACGTTTAAACGTTCCTCTCGCGCTGTTTGTCGATTTTCGATCAGTACTTGAGGCCGAAAATGGGGTGGAAGATCCGGGTATCGTGAAGAAAGGCGGTCTGTTGCTCCAGAGCTTTTCGTGCATGTTCTCCCATGGAAATGGCCAGCACCGAAGTGAGCACGTGCACCAGAAAGAGGGGGCCGATGATGCTGCTCCCGAAGGTGGGGCTTTTGGCGCTTACGTAAAAGCTCAGTTCCCGACTTCGGCGAAAGTTATCCACAAACCCAATAGCCACAAGGGTTCATGGAAAAGCGAAGGCACTACATTATCCCCTGGAGGGAATGCAGCGCCTTCGCTTCTTTCTCTTTCAGCTTTTTTGAAAAGAACCGTTCTCTAGTCCTTTGGCATCCCTTCCCGGAAACGGTGGCAATACCGGGAGAGGGACAGGATCTCCCTCGGAGTGGTGGAATAGGGAATCCCCAGGCTTTTGAGCAGCTTCTTCGCATGAGAAGAAAGCTTCCGGGGAAAGCGGTAGAGCTTTTTCGTGCTCGTGTCCCGGATAAGGGTGGACCGGATATCCAGAAGAGCCTCCCGGATCTCCCCGGGGCTCATGGCGGTTTTCTGCTGGAGGAGCACCCGTTTCTCCAGATGACGCTGAGCCGCAAAGGTGAGATACTGCAAAGCCACATGTCCCCGAATCCTCGATTCGGTCCAGTGGAAGATGGGGCGGATACGGAGGTGGTGCTTCTTGATGCGGAAGCTCTCCTCGATACGCCAGAGAGAGCGGTAATGGGAAAGCACCTCCCGAATCTCCTCCTCCGTGGTGAGGGGCAGATCCGTGAGGATCCCGAAAAGCCCGTCCCAGCGGGCTTCCGAAGCGATCTTCTCCTCGTCCGGCTCGTAGGAATGCCCTTTTTCTCCATGTGCCACCTTCAAATATCTGTTGCTCCCCCGCTGGGAAAGAAGCTGCTTTTCCGGAATGGTCTTTTTCTTGTTCAGTTTTTTGAGCAGCTTCTCCAGAGACTCCTCCCGGTCCCGGGCGTTCTTGGCCGCCCGTTTGGAACTCCAGGTCACCAGAAGGTTCTGCCCGTCCTCCCGCGAAAAGATCCGGTACTCCAGGCTTTCCTTCGTGTTCTTGGAGTGCTTTTCTCCAAGAGGGGTGTAGGATGAACGGTCCAGAATGGCCTCCTTCTCCGAGGCCTTCATGCTCTTGAGCCGTGCCCCGAGAACGAAGTGGAGTCCCTTCTCCTTCAACGCCTCAAGTCTGGCACAGGAGAACATCCCCCGGTCTGCCGCCACCACCCCGGTGCTTCCGGAATAGCGTTCGCGTCTCCAGGCGGCAACGAACTCCTGGAAGGCGGCTCCCTCCCAGGTCTTTCCCGGAAAGAGCCGGTACCAGAGGGGCAGCCCTTCGGGAGTGGCGGCCAGAGCCAGCACCACCTGGGTCTCCTTGACCTTGTTGTCCTTGCTGAACCCCTTCTGCCGGAGCTCGTCCTCCTCGAAGCTCTCGAAGTACAAAGTGGTGACATCGAAAAGCATGAGGGTGGGCCTCTCCGGGAAAAGCCCCTCCGAGGAGGAGCGCACCAGCTCCTTCAGCCGGTCCTCCTTCTTGGCCAACGCATCCAGCATGATCTGGGCAGCAAGGGATTTGAGCTCCTCCATCTCCTTCTCGTCCTGTGCCACGCCGATATGCTGAACGATACGCTGGGAAACGGATTTGCCGTTGCGTTTGGATTCCACGATCTGTACAGTCTTTCGGGGACTGTTGGGTGAGGACTTCGTTCGGATATACATACCGGAAAGCATACCGTAAAACCCACAATGCGTCAACTAACAAAAATGCTAGGCACTACTATTTTGAAAATCCGGAAGAATGCACAATGAAAAAACGCCAAGCCCTATGGTTACAGGGTTTGACGTTGATATGCCTTTTGGGGAGAGCCGGGGTTTTGTAACAAAGCGCCGAAGTCGGGAAAAACAGCGCGAGAGGAACGTTTAAACGTTCCTCTCGCGCTGTTTGTCGATTTTCGATCAGTACTTGAGGCCGAAAATGGGGTGGAAGATCCGGGTATCGTGAAGAAAGGCGGTCTGTTGCTCCAGAGCTTTTCGTGCATGTTCTCCCATGGAAATGGCCAGCACCGAAGTGAGCACGTGCACCAGAAAGAGGGGGCCGATGATGCTGCTCCCGAAGGTGGGGCTTTTGGCGCTTACGTAAAAGCTCAGTTTGGCGGAACGGCACACCGGAGCGGCGGGGCTGTCCGTAATGGTAACGATGGGTATTTCTCTTTCGTTACAGGATTCGCACACTTCCGTAACCTCCGCCACGTAACTTGGGAGGGCGGAAGTGACGATAAGGTCGTCCGGGGTGATTCCCCGGGCCTGCTCCTGAAGGGTAAGGCTTCCCCGCTTGAGAAGATAGCCGTTGATTCCCATAACACGGAGGCGCATGAAGAGGGATTCCATGGCGAGAGAAGAGATTCCCCAGCCCATGCAGTACACCGTGCGGGCCTTTTGGACCAAGGTGCAGAACTGCTGGGTTTTTTCTTCCGAAAGCTGGGTCCAGGTATCCTCCAGATTGGCGTGTTCCGTACGGAGAATGGTGTGGGCGATGTTATCCTCCATATCCTGAGATCGGGCGAGCATGGCCGAGGGGTTTACCTGGTCCAGAATGGCCCCTTTGAGGGCTTCCTTGAGTTCCGTATATCCCGAGAAGCCGAGCATTCGAGCCACTCGCACGAGCTGAGCCTTGGAGACGTCCAGCTCCTCCGCCACCTCGCCGATGGAGCGGAAGGCGGCTTCCCTCATATTTCGGAGAAGATAGGATACCACCCGATGGGCCTTGTTGGGGAGATCCATCATCTTTTCCTGCATTAGAATCTGTAATTCGTTACTGTCCATAAAGGGGATTCCTCCCTATGTTTGTGAAGTTGTGTTTCTATACGAGACTAAACCCGTAAGAGTAAAAATTTTATTCCTGTACATATCCATGAGTGTAGCCTCTTCGAATTCAAAGGTCAAATCCTATCTGTTCGTTTCGAGGAAAGGCTGCGAAGAAGGGCCAGGGCGAAGATTGCGGAAATCGTACAGGATCCCAGGCTCGAAAGGGGCTGGCACCACCAGAAGGCTCCCAGGCCCAAGGTGGCGGAAAGGAGCCATCCGAGGGGGGGCCGAAAAAGAAGTGCCCGAAAAATTTGAATTATCATGCTGTACAGCGTTCTGCCGGTTCCTTCGAAAAGAGCCATGAGGGTTATTTCCGTGGCCGCCAGGGGATAGCCGAAAACGGAGGCTCGAATGGAGGCTATGGCCATGCGCTCCACCTCTTGGGGAGGAGCGAAAATGGCGAGGATCGCCTCGGGAAAGGCGTAAAGAAAGAATCCCACGGAAATCATGATTGCCAGCGAAGCCTTCAGAGACCAACGCAGAGCCTCCCGGAGACGATCCTCTCGGGAGAGCCCCAGATTGTAGCCGATAAAGGGGGTAAGAGCGTTGCGGATGCCCATGACGGGAAGAAACGCGAGCCCCTCCACCCGGTTTCCCAGAAGCCATGCGGCCAAAGCTTGGGGCCCGTAATCGGAGAGCACCCGGTTCATGAGGATGATGCCGAGGGCGATGCTTCCCTGGCTGAGGGAGGCGGGAAAACCGATGCGGATAATGGAACCCCATCGGGAAAAGAGGTTTGGAGCCGGAGGAAGGGGCGGAAGAATTTTCAGAGGGCTTTCCCTGTTAAGCCGATGAAGCACGAAAAGGACTCCGCAGAGCCTCCCCGTGAAGGTGGCCAGGGCGGCTCCCCGAACTCCCATGCTCAGGGTGAAGATGAAAAGAGGGTCCAGAACCATGTTTATGCCGTTCGCCATAAGCATGCTGTAGAGGGGAATGAGCGTATTTCCCTGACAGCGGAAAGCACTTTCTCCGAGAAGGGTGAGGGCCATGAAGGGAATGCTCGGAATCAGCCACAGCATGTATTCCCTGCAAAGAGGAATCACCGACGAATCCCCTCCGATAAAAGCGAAGAACCTTTCTCCCCAGGGGGCGTGCAGAAGAGGAACCGGAAGAAGGCAGAGCAGCAACAGGAGCGTGCAACCGGATCGGGCGGTATGCTGGGCTTCGGAAAAGCGGTCTTCTCCGAGGAAACGGCTTATCATGGCGGTACATCCCACTCCCATACCGTTGAGGAGGGAGAACATCACGAAGATCACCGGAAAGGTGAGGGACATGGCGGCCAGGGCGGGGCCTCCCAGACGGGAGACGAAAACCGTATCCACCAGGTGAAAGAGGTTGTTGAGAAGCATGGTAACCACCGCAGGAAGGGCAAGCCGGAAAAGGGCGGATTTCACGGATCCCTCTCCCATGGAGACGAACTTCCTGGTTTTTACCATGGTGGCACACTCCTTTTTTGAATATAATGCCGTAATATGATAAAGAAAGATTCCTCGATTTTTCACGATGTGAAAAATTTTTGCATGGCATAAAGAAGGCGAAGGGCATTATACCATTCTTTGGAGGCTCTCTCCGGTTTGGAACGGTTTGTGGCATTGCGAAAACTCCAGGTCGGACCAGCAAAGCAAGGAGGCGGTTTCACCGCTCGAGGAGCGGAGGGAACACATAAAACGGAGGTTTCCGTTAAATCTTTCGCGGCATATCATGTAGAAAAGTGTTCTAAGGTATATGAAAAGTGTTCTAACTGTCATTCCAGGAGGAAAAAGAATGCGTTCCAGACCTGTGCTAATACCCTACGCTTCTGCGGGAAACGGTCATCGTGCGGCGGCCCAGGCTCTTTGGCAGGCCTTCGAAGAGGAAGGCCTGGGAGCCATCATTACGGATGTGCTGCATTTTTCGGTTCCCCTTTTCCGCATGGTCTACTCCAAAACCTATTCCATCATGGGGGAATATTCCCATCTCTCCTGCGAGGCCATGTATCGGCTCATGGATAGGCCCCGGGAGGAAAGTCTGCTCATTCAGTTCATCGATTGGCTTTGCGAACGTCATGTGCGTCCCTTTACGGGATTCGTGGAGGAGAACGAGATAGAGCTCGCTCTGTGCACGCATTTTCTTCCCTCTCTGGTGCTCGCTTCCATGCGTCGGAAGGGAAGCTATGCCGGAGAAATTTATTCCGTCATCACCGATTATGGGCTTCATAAAGTATGGGTTCACGAGGATGTGGATCGTTACTTCGTTCCCCACGAGGACATCCGTAAAACCCTTCTCGCCCTCGGAGTGGCGGAAGAAAAAATCGATATTACGGGAATTCCCGTCAAAAGGGAGTTCGCTTCGGCGAATCGAGAAGGGGAGAGATCCCGGGAGCTTTTTACGGTGCTTCTCTCGGGAAGTGCGGTGTCGGATAACAAGGTGTTGCAGATACTTCGATGGCTTGGGGAAATGAAGTCTTCTCTTCGGGTGCTTCTGGTGGCGGGAAGAAATGAGGGATTGCTGGAACGCCTTGAATCCTACGAACCTCCAAAACATATGGCTCTGGAACGTTTCGGTTTCGTGCACAACATGCCGAGCCTCATGAAGGAGGCGGATCTCATGATAACCAAGCCCGGAGGACTCGTGGTTACCGAGGCTCTTTGTGCGTCGTTGCCCATGATTCTCGTTTCTCCCATACCGCTTCAGGAAACCGAAAACGCCCTCTACCTCGAAAAGGAGGGAGCCGCCCTCTACTGTGAACATTTGGAGGATTTCCCCTTTACCTTTCGAAAGCTTTCAGGAACTCCGGAGATTTTGGAGAGCATGCGAAAAGCTGCGGCTCGGCTTGCCAGGCCCGACGCGGCAAAGCGCATTCTGGCTCAGGTTACCCGGGGAGGAATCCCTTCGAGGGAGAACTGACGATGCGGTTTCGAAGTTCCTCAAGGGAAATGCCCGCTCTTCGGGCCATCTTGAGGGCAGCTCTTTTTCCGTGACCGAAAAGCCAGGAATTTTCCCGGGGAAGAATCTGCCAAGGGCCCTGAGGAGCGTCTTGGAGAAGCCTTTCCAGAAGGGCTTCTCCCCGGATCAGCTCTCCCAGGGCCGGATGAAGGGGACCTCCGAGGACGTCCTCGTGGAGAGAGGGCGTATCGCAGAGCCCGATCCGCTGGACCCGAAAGGCGTATGCCTCGGCTCTTCTCAGCCAGGCTCCTCCCCAGGCTATGGCCTCTTCCAGAGTGAGGGGTGCATAGCTTCCTTCCCTCATCCAGGAGGCGAGGGGAGTGCCTTTCAGTACGAGGCAGGGATAGAGCCGCAGATGCATGCCCCGGCTGTTTCGGAGAGAGTGAAGTTTCTCCAGATCCTCCAGGCTTCCCGAAAAGGTTTGTCCGGGCAGGCCGATCATCATCTGGCAGCCCAGAGGAAAGCCCTCGGCAAGAAGAATTTCGACAATCTCCAGAGCTTCTCGGGAGGTGTAATTCCGGCGGTTTTTGCGGAGCGCCTTTTCCTCCAGGGAGGCCATGCCCAGTTCGATTTGGGAAAGCGGATATTGCCGCAGCTCTTCCATCACGGAAGGGGATATGCCGAGGGGATGGGTGGAAAAACGCAGAAGACTTCCTTTGGGGGCGGAACGAAAGGCTTGCAGATAGGCTTGGCGTTTTTCCTCCCCGAGGCAGGTAAAGCTTCCTCCAAAGTAGCAGACTTCGAGAGGTTTTTTTTCCTCTTTCAACAAAGCCGCCACCTTTTCCGGAGAGGGCATTTCTTGGCCGGTGATGCTGGATTGATTGCAGTAGCTGCACCTTCCGGGGCATCCCGCCATGGAAAGAAAAAAAGGAAGCCGCTTCATGAGAAACATCCTTTTTCCGGGGTGCCGCAAAGTGCCGGAACCTTTCGGAACGTTTCGGAAATTCTGAATTTGGATCCTCCCTGACGGCAGAAGTGCAGAAAGAAGGTGGCTGAAAGCAGATCCGCCGCCCCTCCGGGGCTGATGCGGTGCCGGGAAAAGCGTTGGTCCAGATCGAGAAGAGCCTCTTTGCCTTCTTCGGAGAAGGGGGCTTCCCGGCGGAGAACCTTTCGGAGGACCTCCCGGTATTCGGTATTCCAGAAGTGGTATCCTCCCCGGTGTATCACAGTACTGTCTTCGGCGGCGAGCATGAGGTGCAGCAGAGCGTACAATCCCGCATCGTGAAGGGAGTGTCCCCGATGCAAGGCATTTTCCAGAGCGGGAAGCCCTTCCTGAAGAAGGGCGGGAAATCCCCTTTCCGCCTCCCCTCGGATTCCCGTAATTCCGTGTTCCAGATAGAGCCGTTCCCCATGGGTAAGGGGCCGGGAAGGAAGCTTTTTTTTCAGAGGTTCCAGCTCGGTTTCCACCATTCCCTCCACGCAGGCTCCTCCCCGGGCGCAGATTGCCTCCGGAAGGAGTTCCCCCTTTTCGAAGAGGCTTCTTCCCGCTCCGTAAAGGAGGAGGGAGAGCACGAAAACAAGTCCCTTGTGGGTGTTGATGTTTTCCGTGGCCCGGAACATGGCTTTCTCCATGAGAACTCCCCGAGCCCGAAGAAGAGGAAAGGCCTCGGCGGGAGAAAGTCCTTCCGTTCCGGGAAGGCATTGCTCCTTCCAGAAAGGGGCTAGGGCCAGAGCGCTTTTCACAAAGGTGCCGTAATCCATGTCTTTATGGGCTCCCGAACCGAAACGGTCCACCAGTCCCGGTTTGGGAGCCACATAGACCTCCCAGAGAGTCGCCGCATGGGCTAAACCTCCGCAAAGAGCCCCAGGGCTCATAGAAATCCCTCCAAAAAATTTGGAATTAAGTAGCAAATTGCAAAAAAAGACTACCCTTCTCGTTAAGAGTACCCTTTTGCCGAGGCTTCCGCAAGCTCTTTTTCCAAAATTTTTCCGGAGCTGTGATACAATGCCCGGGGGTTCACATTCCTTCGTAAACGGAAACGAAAGGCTCCTGTCAAACATTTTGCGACGCGTTCTTTGGGAAACCGCTTTCTAAAAAGGAGGAAAATAGGGAGGAAAAATGGCCATGAAAACGAAACGTTTTTTCTCCGCAGGGAAAGAAAAAAATTCCTTGTGCCGAGAAATGTACCGAAAAATTGGAAGATCCCTGGTGGCGCTCTTTCTCGGAGGGGGCATGCTTCTTTCGGGAGGTTTCGGAGCCTCCGGGGAGGTTGCCTCCATGAAAGAGCTTTTTCTCGCCCGGCAGTGGGCGGAGGTGGACGCTCTCATAGAGGGGGTTTCCATGGATGTTACCGCTCTTCCTCCCCGGGATCTCTCCCTCGCCATCAACGCTCTGTGGCTTCAGAAACGTTATGCCCGGGCCCTGGAACTTATCGAAGCGGGAAAAAATTCCTTTCCCCAGGAAATTCTTCCCTACGTCACCATGTTCCAGGTGTTGGGATACGAGCGTACCCATCAGGAACAGAAGGGGCTCGAGACGGCCCGAAAATTTTGGAAAGCTCCGCCTCCGGATTTTCTGCGGTACTATCTGGCCTATGCTTTGGGAAGGCTCGAAAAAACTGCGGGAAATATTCCCGAGGCCGCGGCATGGTACCGCATCATGGCGGATCTGGGGGAGAGCAAGAGTTACCGCCAGCCCGCTTTGACGGCGCTTCTCGCCCTTCCGGGAGCCACCCAAGAGGATGCCCTGAGAATGCTGGAGGATTTTCCTCTTCACTCGGGGGCCCTCAAGATGCTGCGGCAGGTGGAAAACCCCTCCTCCAAGGTTCTCACCGCTTTGGGATATGCGGCTTATGCGGAGGGATCCTACCCCAAGGCTCTGGGATTTTTCGATAAGGCCCTTGCCAAAGGAGCCAAGGGAAAGGCGGAATACTGGCGGGCCTTTTCGCTCTACCAGCTCAAGCGCTACGAGGAATCTCTGGAGCAGTGGCAGGTGCTGGCCCTTCGGGGAGCTTCCTATGCGGCGAGTTCCACCCGGAGAATCGGCATATGCGCCTATCGGGGAGTGAAAACCCCCGCAGTGAAGGCTTTGGAGGAACTGGCGGAAAAAAAGAGCGGCTCCGTTCGGGAGACCGCCCTCTATTACCTTATGGTCATCGCCCACGAGCTTGGGCCTTTCCAGAGCTATTCCAAATGGCGGGATGCCTTGCGCGCATCCTTTCCTTCGGGGAAGTACGGTATGCAGAGCTACTGGAACGGAGCCTGGGATGCCTGGAAGGCGGAAAACATGGAGCGGGCGGCGAACGAGCTGAGCCGGGGGCTTCCTCACGCCTCGGGTACCTCCTGGCCTCCCCGATTTCTCTACTGGATCGCCCGAACCCAGGATATCCTCAAGCGCCCGGACAAGGCGGAGCGTTTTCGCAAGCAGCTCGGTTCTCTCTATCCTTTGAGTTACTATACCTTTCTCGTCTTTCCCGAAGGAAGCAAGCCCGTGAAGAAGGAGTTGCCTCCGTCTTTGAAAAGCGAACCTTCTCTTCTCGAAGAGTGGGGGTTTGTTCAGTATGCCCGGCTTTCTCTTGCCCGAAGCTCCAAAGCCTCGGATCGTTTCCGGGCCGCCCGGATCGCCCTCTGGGACGGGGATGTCCGGGGGGCCTATCTTCTGGCCAATACCTTCAGCGGTGTGGTACAGACCCTGGACTATCTCCCCCGGGAGGTTCTGGAAATGCTTTATCCTCGGGCCTACGAAAAGGAAGTGCTTCGGGAAAGCGAGCGTTTCGGCATTTCCCCCAACTTCGTTTGGTCGGTGATGCGTCAGGAAAGCGGCTACGACGCAGAAGCCACGAGCTACGTGGGAGCCATGGGGCTTATGCAGCTCATGCCCGCCACCGCCCGAGACGTGGCCCGGCAGCTCAAGGAAGAGAGCACCCGGTTTTACGACCCCAGCACTAACTTGCTTCTCGGCATCTCCTATCTGGGATCCCGGATGAAGCTTTTTTCGAGCTTTCCCAAGGCTGCGGCGGCATATAACGCGGGAGCGGGAGCGGTGCGCAAGTGGGAAGATCGGGGCCGGAATCAGGAGGAGTGGATCGAAGAAATTCCCTATCTCGAAACCAACGATTACGTGCGCCGGGTGATGGGAAATTACGGGGTCTACCGCTTACTCTACGGAGAAGAGGATCTCAAGACGGAAGCCGAACCTCTTTCGGAGGATTTTTTGCCCGAGGATGAAGAGGATAGGGGGCCGTAACGTAAGTCGCGAGCCCTAAGGGGAAAAAGCTTGCATTCCCCGGATGCAAGACGTAAGGAAAGGATGAGAAACGTGACAACCGCTTTGACTGAGCCCGTACGGAAGGTACGAGACTGCCTTGATGGATTGGGATACTCCGGAGACATTGTTTTTTCCGAAGACACCATCTTTACCGTGGAAGATGCTTCCCGGGCGGTGGGAGTTCCTCCGGAAGAAATTCTTAAAACCCTGCTGCTTTTGGCGGACGATGCGCCGGTGCTGGTGCTCATGTCTGGAGTCAACCGGGTACATCTCAAAAAGGTCAAGGCCCTTCTGGGAGCGAAAAAAGTGAAAATGTCCACTCCGGAGTTCGTGTACGAATACTCGGGCTTCCAGGTGGGAGGGGTTCCTCCCTTGGGATATCCCGAAGAGCTTCCGGCCCTCCTGGACGAGGATCTTTTTCGGTATGCCACGGTATGGGCCGCAGCGGGAACGGATCACGCTTTCTTTCCCATCTCTCCGGAAACCCTCCGGGAATATACCCGGGGAGAGCCGGGGGACATCAAAAAATAAAACCGAAGGGGCCCCGGGGCCCCTTCGGTTAAAAAGCTTTTTGAAAAAACGCTTGGAAGTTCGGAAGAAAACTACGGAGCTATTCTCCCCGAAGCTGGGGGTGAAGCGTTTCGAGCCACCCGTCCATCTTTCTCAGGAAAGCCACCTTCTGAAGGGGAAGGAGAAAAACTTCGAGGTTGGTATTGCTGATGGCCCTTCGGATGTCCCCTCCGAGACAAACGTGGTCCTCACCGCTCATGGCTCCGTGCATGTGAACGAAAAGGCTCTGGTTGCGGACGCTTACGCTTCCTCCCAGGGATGTTATGTCGAAAGGCCCCTGAATCACGCTTTGTACGAGTTGGGTACCGTCGAACCACGCAAAGGTCACATCCCGTATCATGCCTGCGGCGCCGAGAATAACTGCGGCGTTCACGTTTCCGTCCTTGCAGGCCTGGATGATTCCCTCCACCACTTCGTCTCCCTCGGCAAGACGGATTGCCACGACCTCATCCGTTACGACGTGCTGCATGGCGTTCACCTCCTTAGGAAAGCCCGAATTCCTCCGGGGGGGTACCCGGTGGCGGAAAAATTCGGTATGGCAATGCCTTTTTGTCCCCCCTTGGAGAGAGCTTCTTTCCCGGAAAGGGGAAGGAACTCCTCGGGGTTATAATATCACAAAAAAAGGAGATTGTGCAAATTTTCCAACCCTTATTTTCACATATTTCACATGTTATGTAAGGAGGTTTTTCCTGTGAGCTTTTGGTGGTACGGGGCCATTTTTCTTACCGGCATCTTAGCGGGATTTCTCAACGTGGTGGCGGGAGGAGGATCTCTTCTCTCCCTGCCTCTTCTGGATGCCTTCGGTCTTCCCGTGGGAGTGGCCAATGCCACGAACCGGGTGGCCATACTGCTTCAGAATCTCGTGGCCATCCAGCGTTTTCAGGCCAAGGGGGTTTTGGAGCTTCGAAAGGTTTTGCCTCTGGCGATTCCTGCCATGATAGGTTCCATCGGCGGAACCCTTGTGGCCATCGAGATGAATCAGCAGCTTCTCCGAATGGTGATTGCCGGAATTATTACGGTCATGGCGCTTCTTCTCGTTTTCCGCCCCCGCATGTGGGAGGAAACCCGGGAAAAGCCCTGGCCCCGATGGGCGGTGGGACTGCTCTTTTTCTGCCTCGGCGCCTACGGGGGATTTATACAGGCGGGGGTGGGATTTTTCCTCATTTGGGCTCTCGTGGGAGTTCGGGGATATGATCTGGTTCACGCCAATGCCGCCAAGGTTACCATCGTGGCGAGCTATACCGTGTTGAGTCTGGGGCTTTTCTTCTCTCGGGGTATGGTCAATCTTTCCGTGGGGATCGCCCTGGCCCTGGGGAACATGCTGGGGGCGGTGCTGGGAGCGCGGTTTACGGTGATGAAGGGAAACCGGGCCTTACGTTACGTCCTGGTGGGAGCCATTCTCGTAAGCGCGGGAAAGATGCTCTATTCCGCATTCTTTTCATAGCTCATCGTTTCGAGGAACTTTATGTCTTTCGGAAAACTGTATTGTGGTATTGCGGCAGCTCCGGGAGTTTTGCGTTCCGGAACAACCCGAAGACCCCCGGCGAAGAGGCCGGGGGTCTTCGACAATTCTCGTCTTAGCGGAACCTTTTTGCGTGGAGGAGCCTGTTTCTAGGAGCCCTCGAGAAGATACTGCTTCAACTCCTCCCGGTTCAGCCCCGCTCCAAGCCCCACCGCAAGGCGAAGTCTCGCCTTGGCAGGGGAGAGGCCGCCTCCGGAAAGCACTCCCATTTCGAGAATTTTTGCGTTTCCCCCCTCGAAAGTTTCCCGGCAGAGCACCGTTCCTTGATGGCATCGGGAGGTGAGAACCACGGGAATGTCGTTTTTGACGATCTTCTTCAGGGGCGGAAGCCACTCGGGAGGAACGTTGCCCAAACCGAACCCCGCCAGAACTATACCGTCCACCTTGGCGTTTTCTACGCAGTGTTCCAGGAGACAGGACCCCGCTCCCAAACTGGCGTAAAAGATGGGAATGTTCTGCAGGGGGGTGATGGATTCTCCCAGGGACCGGGTGCGTTGGGGACGCCGCTTGATAAAAACCTGATTCCCCATAATGGTTCCCAGAGGCCCTTTTCCGGGAGCCCGGAAGGCATCCCGGCGCTGGGGAATTTCCTTGGTCGCTTCGGCGGCGCTGAAGAGCTGATCCTGAACGCAGATAAGTGCCCCCAGCCCCCAAGTGCTTTCCGAGGCTGCCGCAAGAAGGGATTGATAGAGGTTCATGGCCGCATCGGAACCGAAGCTCTCCCAGGAAATGAGGGAGCCGGTAAAGATGACTGGTTGGGGATAGATCCAGAGCAGGTCCGTAAGATAGCTCATCTCTTCGAGAACGTCCGTACCCGCGGAAACCACGATTCCCCTCGCACCTCCCCGGACGAGCACTCGGAGGCGTTCGATGAGGTCCATGGTCATTTGTATGGTATAGTGGCTGCTAGGCTGACGGCTCCATTCCACCACTTCGAAGGCCGCATTTCCAGGAAGGGGTGGAATGGCCTTCATGATGCGTTCGGTAGCGCTGATTCCCGACTCTTCGGGGTTCTGCTTTTGCGGAGCCGGAGGATAACAGTAGTTTCCCGCTCCCACGAGAACGATTTTCCCTCGCTCTGATGTCATGAGGAAGCACCTCCTAAATGAACAGAGCGAGTGTATCACTAAACGGAAAAAAGAGGAAATCCTCGGAATTGGAAGTGGCACTTTATGCTCATTCTGGTATGATCGTGCCTTTTGAAAGAACGAAAGCATTTCCCGGAATCCGTGCGTTCAAGCCGGAAACGAGGGGGTTGCGAAATCGGGAGGCCTAAAGCATGCGAGTGGTTATCGTAGGGGCTGGAGAAGTGGGATATACCGTGGCGGGGCAGATGGCCAAGGAGGGACACGACGTAACGGTAATCGAATGGGATCCCCTTCGGGCGGAGAAGGTGGAGAGCGAACTCGATGTTATGGTGATACGGGGCAACGGAGCCCGGCCCCAGGTGCTCGAACAGGCGGGAGTAAGCCAGAAAAGCCCGGTGGATCTCATGATAGCCTGCACCGAAAAGGACGAGGCGAACCTCCTTTCCTGCTGGATCGGCAAACGAAACGGAGTGGTCAAGGCCATTTCCCGGGCCAGGAATCTCGAATTCACCGATTCCGAGAGTTGGGCCCGAGAGTTGGGCATCGATACCATGATTTCTCCGGAGCGTTCCGTGGCTCGGGAGATCGAGGAGCTTCTGGCGGTATCCTCGGCGCTCCGCACCGTGGAAATTGCCGAAGGCCGGGCGGGGGTGTACGTTTTTCGGGTGGCCGAAAAAGCCGCTCTCGCGGGGGTTTCCCTCAAGGAGTTTCGAAAGCGTCATCCCGAGTTGGTGAGCATCATCGTCTTCGTGGAGCGGGAGCATGTGGGATTTCTTCCCGGAGGCGATACGGTGTTGCAGCCGGGAGATATCTGCTACGCCGTTTCTTTTCGCAATCAGGTGTGGAAGCTGGAGGAGCTTTTCGGTGCTCGCCGTCGCAAGCCCCTGCGCCGGGTTCTCGTGGTGGGGGGAGGCAAGGTGGGGTTTCAGGTGGCCCGGAGGCTCGAGGGAAATCATAAAAATCTCGATATCCGTCTTATGGATATGGATGCGGAAAAGTGCGAGCGTCTTGCCCGGGAATTGGAACGGGCGGTGGTGATCTGCGGGGATGCGGCGGATCGGGATTTGCTCAACTACGAGGGAATCGGTACTGCGGACGGTTTCGTTACCACCACCGCCAGCGACGAATCCAATATCGTGCTGGGAATCCTCGGAAAAAGTTTGGGAGCCTCCAAATCCATAGCGGTGGTGCGCCGTAAGGCCTTCATGCAGATGGAAAAACACCTTGCCGTGGATGCCTTGGTGAATCCCCATCTTTCCATGGCTTCCGCCATTATGCAGCAGGTGCGTTTTCCCCGAAGCCGGGGACAACTCTCTCTGCTGGACAACATCGGAGCGGAGATGATCGAGGGGATCATTCCCGAAGGAAGCGCCGCACTGGGGCGTACCATCATGCACCTGGATCTTCCTTCGGGAATTATTCTCGCTCTGGTGGAGCGGGGAAAGCACATCTTCGTTCCCTGGGGCGATACGGAGCTTCTTCCTGGAGATCGGGTCATTCTTTTCGCCGCCTCGGACCGCCTGAGCGAAGCTCTGGACATTCTGGGGGTGTAGGGCCTTGCGAATCCGCATCGTGGCGAAAGTGCTGGCCCTCATCGGAGGTGTGGTTTCTCTTTGTATGCTCTGGCCCATGGGGTGGGCCTATATGGATAAAACTTCCGATCTCGCCCCCTTGGGAATCGGGATGCTTTCGGGATTTTGCATATCCGCCGTTCTCTATCTCTGGGGACGTAAGGCCAAGGGCTCGGAGTTGGGGCCGAAAGAAGCCTTCGGAGTGGTGACCTTCGCCTGGATTCTCGCCTCGGTGATCGGAGGCATTCCCTTCTGGCTCAACGGTACGGTGCCCACCTTCACGGACGGTTTTTTTGAGGCCATGTCGGGGTTCACCACCACGGGAGCCTCGGTGCTCACGGATATCGAATCCAATGCCCGGGGAATCCTCTTCTGGCGGAGCCTTACCCACTGGCTCGGAGGTATGGGGATTATCGTGCTCAGCCTGGCGGTTCTTCCCTTTCTCGGAGTGGGGGGTATGCAGCTCTATAAGGCGGAAGTACCCGGGCCCATTCCGGAAAAACTCACTCCCCGGGTACAGCAGACGGCCCTTCTCCTCTGGGGAGTTTATATGCTTCTTTCTCTCCTGGAAACCATGGCTCTCTCTTTTTGTGGGCTGAATCTTTTCGAATCCCTCACCCATACCTTCGGAACCATGGCTACCGGCGGATTCTCTCCTCTCAACGGTAGCGTGGGGCAGTATCACAGTGCTGCGGTGGATTGGGTAATCATCCTTTTCATGTTTCTCGCGGGGGCGAACTTCGCCCTTCATTACATGGTGCTTCGGGGAAAACCGAAAATGCTTCTTCGGGATCCGGAATTTCGTTTCTATTCCGTTCTCGTTTTGGGGGCCACTCTGGTGGTGATGGCCTTTACTCTCGGGGGGGGCGTTTATCATGACTTCCTTACGTCCCTGCGCTACGCCGCTTTTCAGGTGGTGAGTATCGTCACCACCACGGGGTTCGTTACGGCGGATTACGAACTGTGGCCCTTCTGTACCCAGCTTATCCTTCTATGGCTTATGTTTATCGGAGGCTGTGCGGGATCCACCGGAGGGGGTATGAAAAACGTACGGGTCATGGTGGTGCTGCGCCAGGCCAAGGCGGAGATGATGCGGCTTCTTCATCCTCGGGGGGTTTTCCCCGTCCGGATGGGGGGCAAATCTCTCGGAAACGGTGTGGTGGCTTCCATTACCGCCTTTTTCGTGCTCTATATGGGGCTTTTCATCGTGGGTACCGTGCTAATGGCGGGGCTTGGCCTGGATGTGGTTACCGCCGTGGGAAGCGTGGCGGCCACTCTGGGAAACATCGGCCCCGGTCTCGGAGGCGTGGGGCCCGTGCAGAACTATGCGGCCATTCCCCTTGTGGGGAAGTGGATTCTCAGCGGTTTCATGCTTTTGGGGCGTCTCGAAATCTACACGGTGCTGCTTCTTTTGCTTCCCGCCACCTGGAAACGCTAGGCCTGGGGAGAAAGCGGGTAATTTCCAAAAACAAAACAAGGCTCTTTGTCGAATTCTCCGGCAAAGAGCCTTGTTATTTTGAAAAACGAGATTTTTCCTATTGTTTTTCTTCGGGGAAGAGTAGGGCCAAGCCTCCTCCGGCGGTTTCCCTATAAATGGAGGGAAGGTCGTGTCCCGTGCGGTTCATGGTAAGAATGACCTGATCCAGAGAGACGTGATGCTTGCCGTCGGTGAGCAGAGCGTATTCCCCGCAGGTAAGAGCCCGGAGAGCCGCCATGACGTTGCGCTCGATGCAGGGAATCTGCACCAGCCCCGCCACGGGATCGCAGGTAAGCCCCAGATGATGTTCCAATCCCATCTCCGCGGCGTATTCGATGTGGAGCGAGGTTCCCCCCAAAAGATATGCCGCTGCGGCAGAAGCCATGGCGCAGGCTACTCCCACCTCTCCCTGGCACCCTACTTCGGCTCCCGAAATGGAGGCGTTGGTTTTCGCAAGATTTCCCACCAGTCCTGCCACGGCGAGGGCATGAAGGATTTCCTCCTCCGGCAGGGAAAGCTCTTGCTCCAGGTAATACAGCAGGGCCGGAACCACGCCGCAGGATCCGCAGGTGGGAGCGGTGACCACTCGGCCTCCCGAAGCGTTTTCCTCGGAGACCGCCAGGGCGTAGGCGGCCATAAGGGAAGTTCGCTTGTTTCCAAGGCGTTTGGCCTGCTGATATATCCGAAAGGCCTTGCGTTCCAGATGCAGGGGGCCCGGAATGGACTGATGAGAGGAAAGCCCCCGGAGAATACTCTCCTTCATGGCCTGCCATACTTCCCGGAGATATTCGTCGAAGGATTCGTCCTCGCACTCTTCCACGTATTTCCAAAGGGGGTTTCCGGTTTTTTGACGCCATTCGAGAAGGGCTTCCATGCTGGAAAGAGGATAGGTTTCTCCTTCGTCCTTTCGGGGAGCCAGCATTTCCTCCCGAGATTTTACGGCTCCCCCTCCCACGCTGAAAAACACCTGGGTATCGAGGGCATTCCCCGAGGAATCCAAGGCCTCGAACGTCATGCCGTTGGGGTGTTCCGGAAGAGCTTCCCGTATCCAGAGAATTTCCGTCGGAAGAGGAGCAAGGGCATCCAGAATAGCCTTATCCGTAAGGTGTCCCTTTCCGGTGGCGCAGAGGGATCCGTAGAGGGATACCCGAAAGGATGCCGCTTCGCCATGGGTTTCCTTCCAAAGAGAGGCGGCGTTGTGGGGTCCCATGGTGTGGCTGCTGGAGGGACCAAGACCTATGCGGAAAAGCTCGCGAAGGGATTTCATGAGGTTGCCTCCTCGGAGGAAGAGGATATCGAAGGAATAATGTCCTTTTCATGTTGCAGATGCCAATACTCCCGATCCTTGGGAAGATAGGAGTCGAGCAGCCCCGCTTCGTGGGCGATTTCCAGGCCGAAGGCGAGGGAGAAGAGAAGGATCATGGAAAGAGCGAAGTTTCGCATTTTCCGGCTCTTCGCCTTTCGATAGGCCACTACTCCGGGAAGAATACCGAAAAGTGTTACGATTCCCACTCCTCCCACGAGATTGATGGCACTCAGGAAAATATCCGGATCGATAAGGGCGATGAGGAAGGGGGGAAGAAAGGTGAGGGTGATTACCAGAATGCGGTTTTTGCGATGGAAATTGTTCTCCACCAGGTCCGTTATGAAATCCATAAGTCCCATGCCGTTTGCCAGATAGGAAGTGGCTATGGCAATGATGGTAAAAACGATGGCCCCTCCGTTGAAAAGCCCGCTTTTCAGAATGTGTCCCATGGGTATGGTGGCGGGGTTCCCCGCTTCTACTGCGGCTCGAATGGAATTGGCTCCCTCGCTTACCGGGAGCATCCCCAGTCCCACCTGAAGCCAGATGGTATTGATGACGAAGCCTCCCGCCATGCCGATAAGCATGGCGATTCCCACGGTCTTGAGGTTCCATTGCATATCTTTGCAGATGGTGGGAATGATGTTATGAAAATGAAAGGCAGTTAATATGATGGGGGCCGCCGTGGCGAGAAAAACCCAGTCCTGTCGAAGAAGAAAGTCTTTCTGTACCCGGCTTTCCCCGAGGCCGATGAGCAGCCCGAAGGCTCCCAGCATGACGCACATGAGCAGTATGTTGTACTTTTTGATGATGCTGATATCCAGTACGGTAATGCCCGTGAGCAGGGCCGTGATAAGCGTCAGAAGCCACCAGGGAACCTGGGGGAGCCCTACCATGGAAGCCACGATCTTGCTGCTTCCCGCTATATATGCGGTGAGAAGGCCGTAAAGTATGAGGGCATTGGTAAGTACCGCCACCCATTTTCCCGCCTTGCCGAGATATTTTTCGTAGAGCGAGGGATAGTTGAAGTTGTCCGTTCGAACCTCCGTGGCTTCTCTGGCGAGCACCAGAGCGGAAAAGAACATGGCTCCTCCCAGGACAACCATGGCTACCACGGCGGGGATAAAGCCCGCAAAACCCGTGTTTACCGGAAGAGCGAGAATTCCCGCTCCCAGCAAGTTTCCCGCGATGAGAAAGGCGATAGGGATAACCTGTCCTTTTTGAGATTTTTGCATATGCGTAAAATGCCTCCTTTTAATGAAAGGGACTTCGAGGGAACTTCGTTTGTTGACGATCTGCGCTATGCTGGCCCCTTCCGGGAAAGGACCTCCCGTAAAGGGCCGGCATACGATGTTGAGGAAACGGCAGAACCGGAGTTTATGCGCTTCCGACAGCGATTAGAGGAGCGGAACGCATAAACGGAGACTCTTATTGAATGTATCGCAATATGTTGCTTAAAGAATAAATCCTAATAGCCCAGAGGTTCTCCCACGATAATCACGTGGGATTCCCGTCCCAGAGTCGGCCGTTCCAGTACCAGGAGGGCCCGGCAGACCCGGTTCGGGCTGTCGCAGTTCACGCAGTAGCCCGTTTTCGCACAGGGGGTGTCCACCTTCAGGCGCAGGGCATTGGGGGGAGTGGCCGCGTCCCGCACCCGTCGGATGGCGGTTTCGAGGTCCGGACAGATTTTGTTGATACCCACGATGAAGATGATTTTTCCGGGGCCCCAGGACATGGCGGCCACCCGGTTGCCCGTGCCGTCGATATTCACCAGCATGCCGTCTTTGGTAATGGCGTTGGTTCCCGTAAGATGTACCTCACAGGAAATTTCCTCCAAAAGCCGTTTCGTTCGCTCCTCCGGGGTTTTCAGATTGGGATCCCAGTGCTGTACCACAAGATTGCCCCGCTTCTGCAGAGCTTCCACGGCACCGATTTCCCGAACCGAGACGCTGCCGGAAATACCTACGGAAGTTTTTTCCGGAATAAGGGAGAGCACCTTTTCCAGAGCCTCCTCGGAGGAATCCACGTATTCCGCATGGAATCCCTTCTTGCCGCATTGAGTTGCCACCTGCATGCCGAGAATGCGGGCGTGGGCTTTGCGATGTTCGTTCCAGGAAGAACTTTGAGACATTGGTACGACCTCCTTTTAAAAAAAGCTTTTTCTGCGCATACTCCCCTTTAAAAATATCTTTTTTTGGGGTACTATGCTGCGCGGGTTCCATTGTCTCAAAAAGAGGAGCCCTTGCAAAGGAGGAACGAAAATATGTGCAGAATCATTACTCCCGATAACGGGGATGAAGGGCATGTGCACGCCCACGTGGACGCACCCATCGGCGTGGCGGAACTTGTACGGGACAGCCTCGTGCAGGAGCTCGCTTCTATGGGAGACCTCATGGCGCATTGGCATATGATCGAAGATGCGGAATCCAAACATTCCCTCATCCACGCCATCGAAGCCAAGCGTATGGTTATCGGTAATCTCTACCGCACCATGCGGGAAGCCGAGGAAAGGGCTCTCAAGGAAGAAGGGGAGCACTCTCATTCTCACGGGCACTCCCACGATCACGAGTAGCTTTTACGACCTCTGCGGAAGGGTATACGAAAATCTCCCCCGGAGCAATTGCTCCGGGGGAGATTTTCGTATACCCTCGGGTTTTCATGTCTTTTCGGAAAGAGGGTTTTATGGGGTAAGAAAAAAGTAGTATCCCAGGCCGAGAATGGCGGCCATGCCGATGGTGAGGGCGATGTAGAAAAGAGCCCTTTCGCTCTGGGGAACTTCTTCTTCCGGCTCCTTGAATTCCTTGTGAAGGGAGTTTCCCGAGGCGGCATTCTGCCAGATCCGTACCCGGTAGTTTCCGTCCAGAGAGGCTTCGCAGAGGGAGGGAGAATCTCCCTCCAGGAGAAGCTGAACGACGTATCCTCCGTCCTCCAGGGGATGAACGGCGGTTACCGTTCCCGGAAGAGGATTCCCCGGAGATCCCGGAAGGTGTTTTCCCTCGGGAGACAGGGAGGAACCGTTTTCCGGAAAGGCTACCGCCAGGCGCCAGCCCTTCTCCAGAGAGTTTACCGTAACTCCCTGAATGGGATCGATGAGGAGGGAACATGAAAGAGGAGCCTCTTGACGAGGAAGCTGCAAGGACCGGTTGTTTCCGGAAGCCGGGGAAGCCTTCGTCTCCCCCGGTTTTTCCTGGGAAGGGGGAGCGTAGTTCCCGAGGTATTTCCGGAGGGCTTCCTTTTCCTTTCTTTCGAAAAGCACGTCCACCGTAGTTTCCACACCGTAATTGTTTTCCAGGTAGTTAGCCAGGTTCAGAGCCGTGGCCTTGCGCCCTCCCTCCAGGTTGTTCGAGGCGTTGTCGATATCCCGGGGAGTGAAAAATCGGGTAAGCACGTATTCCAGATTGGTCCGTAGATTCCGGAGAAAGGGGTTTTCCATGTCCCGGTCCAGACTCTCGGGATCTTCCAGCACCTTGTCGAGAAAAGAGAAAAGGTCCGTTTTTTCGAGAGAGGGAATCCCCGGAGCCCTGGAATTCTTTTCCACGTAAAAACGCATGGCGTGATGGTAATAGGAGTTCTTTCCCGTAACGAGAAAAAACATGCCTTCCACTCGTTCGTTCGTGTTGCGCTGAATACGCAAAACTCCCCGGAGAACCACGAGAATTTCCTTCTCCTGGGAGGTGTTCTGTTTGCTCATGCTTTTCCCCTCGTTTTGCCCTGACAGAATAAACTTCCACATCTCTTCCGCATTCTTTTCTCAAGCATAGCACATCTTTCGGTCTTGCATAGGCTTCTTTTACACTTCTTTTTTCAGGAGGGTTGTTTTTTTCGCCCCCCTTGATATACTTTCTGAAACTAGCTGAAACTAGCCTAAAATTGGAGGTGTGCCATGGAGCGCCATGAACGGTTGCAGGTGTTGAAAGAGGTGTTCGAGGAAGCTCGGAAGCCTCTTCAGGGAAGGGACTTGGCGGAGCGCTTCGACATCAGCCGTCAGGCCATCGTGCAGGACGTGG
Organism: uncultured Aminiphilus sp.; assembly: GCA_963666395.2. Classification (GTDB taxonomy): domain Bacteria; phylum Synergistota; class Synergistia; order Synergistales; family Aminiphilaceae; genus DAIPKP01. The sequence continues at coordinate 1,807,713 of CAXXQU010000001.1, read as the reverse complement.
CCCTTTTGCGAAGCCGGGGAATCCCCCTGGAGGCCACTCCTCGGGGATATGTTTTGCGGCGGGAGGAAATGCAGAAACGCCGGCTTTTCGCGCTTTGCCACTCCAAGGAGGAGGTGGCGGATGAACTGTTGTCGGTGGTCTCTTTGGGAGGACGGGTTTTGGATGTCCTGGTGGAACATCCTCTTTACGGGGAAATTCGGGGCAACATCGATGTGGGCAGCCGGGAGGACGTGCTTCGCTTCGTGGGGGCCATGAAAGCGGGGGGAGGAGAGCCGCTTTTGGTGCTTTCCGGAGGAGTGCATCTCCACACGGTGGAGGCGGAAAGTGAGGCTTCCCTGGATGCCATCGAGAAAGCCCTGGGGGAAAAGGGATATTTGCTGGTCTGATCGGGAAAGGATGTCGGAAAAGCTATGGATATGGATCGTTTCATCGACGAAGTGGCGGCGGAGAAGGATTGGTTTCGAGCTCTTCTCGTAACGGGATTCGGATGGGGATTCGTGGCTTCGGGAGTTATGGCTTTTTCCTTTGCTCTGCCGGGCATTATGGAGGAATGGGGGCTTTCGGGAGCCCGGGGAGGCGTGGTGGCGGGAAAAACCTTTTTGGGCATGCTCCTGGGAGCCCTCTTGGGAGGATGGCTCGCGGATCTTTGGGGACGGAGAATTCTTGCGGTGGCATTGAGCCTTCTCGGATGCATCGGAGGAATCGCGTGCCTCTTTGCGGGAACCCCCGAAACCCTGGGATGGTGGCGTTTCGTGGCAGGGATCTCCTACGGTGGGCTTGGGCCGGTGCTTTTTGCCTATCTCTGTGATTTTACGAAAAGCGTCAATCGGGGGCGGGTCCTGGTCTTTCTCGAAATGTGCTGGGCCTTCGGATCTCTCGCTCTGGCCTTTTGGGCGGTGGGAATCCTTTCTTCTTTCGGATGGCGAGGGGTGCTCGGCTTTCCCACCCTTCTGGGATTGGTGGCTCTTCCTCTCTGGTTCGGCCCGGAAAGCCCCCGATATCTCTTGGCGAAGGGAAAAAGACAAGCCCTGTTGGATCGGTACGGCGAAGCCCCCATCGCCATGGAGTCCTCCTCCTCTCTGGGATGGCCGGACCTCTTCGGGGCTAAGTTTCTTCGCAGAACCCTGGTGCTTCTCTTTCTTTGGGGGGTGGTCTCCTTCGGCTACTACGCGCTCTTTCTCTGGCTGCCCAAAATTTTCGCCCTTTCGGGAATAGAAGTGGTGAAAGCCCGATGGTTCACTCTTTTCGTCATGGCGGTACAGGTGCCGGGTTATCTTCTGGCGGCATGGCTCGTGGAACGTTGGGGACGGGTGCCCTCGTTGGCCTTCTTTTTCGCCGGTACAGGCATGGCCTCGCTTGTCTTCATCTGGGTTCGGGGTCCCGCAGGATTTCTTGCCGCCGCCCTGGGAGTGGGGCTTTTCTGTCTCGGGGCCTGGGGGGTGGTCTACGCCTATACCCCGGAACTCTATCCGACATCCCTTCGGGGAAGCGCTTCGGGGATTTCCGGAGCCTCCGCCCGATTGACGGGCATGGTGGCACCGGTGCTTACAGGATGGATGCTCGATGGACACGGCGGAGTGACGGGCGTGCTCCTTCTCGTCTGCGTGCTTTCCATGGGGGCTGCGGGAGCGGCGCTTTTGTGGGGTGAAGAAACCCGACGGCGTTCCATCGGATAGGGGAAACAACTTTTTTTAGCCCTCTTTTTTAGTCCGTGCTACAATTGGGAATAAAGAGGTGATGCCCATGCAAATGGAGAGAAGTCGGAAATTTCCGAAAAAAAGCTGGTTGCTTTGCGGAACGTGTATACTTTTCTTGCTGCAGGTTTTTTCCGGAAAAGAGGCATTTGGAACGTCCCGGGGGGAAATCCTCTTTCAGGGGTTTCTCTCCCGGCTTTCCCCGGAGGAAATGGTCATGATTCTCGACGAGGAGCCCCAGGAAGATGGGCGGGTGCGGCACCTCTTTCTCGACCTTCGGGGCCCCCGCCTCGGCGGGGTCCGGGTGGAGCGATTGAGCGTGGAGGCCTGGGACGTGCAGTTCAATTCTCCCGAGGAGTGGGTCCTTGAGGGGGAAGATTCCATAAGGGTGGAGCAGGTTCTCCAGACCTATGCGGAGGGTGTGCTGACCGAAGTGGATTTGAACGACGATCTTCTTCAGAAGAAATTCGGGAATGAAAAGGATTGGCATGACATCTACCTCGATTTTACCTCCCGGGGCCTTCATGCCCAGGGAAAATACCGGGTGAAGTTTCTTTTCAGCTTCGATATGCTGATCGAGATCGACGGAGTGTTGGGTTTGCGGAAGGGACAGGAGATCTGGCTCGAGGATTACCGTTTTCGGGTGAATAAGGTAAACGTTCCCGAAAGCCTTACCCGATCCGCAGTGGAGGAGCTTCAGCCGCTTCTCGACCTGGGGCGGTACATGTTCCCTCTTCGACTGAGCACCCTGGAAATGGATGAGGAGAAGGTGGTTCTTCAAAGTTCTCGTCTGCCTCAGGCTTTCGAAGGAATTCGGTACGAACAAACAAAATAAACAAGAAATAAATTGTATAAAGAATTTTGATTTAGACGGTATCTATTGACATATCTCCCCATTTCCCGTAAAGTGCGTATAGTTCGAAAAGGCTGGTGCTTTATAGGTTTCCTTTTGAACTGTAGTTACGAGGTTTCGAGTACAGGTGTAAAGGGGATGAGGAATTTATGAAGAGCAACGTTTCTTTTTCGGGTTTGCGAAAAAAAGACCATGCCGTTCGAGGCCTTCTTCATGGAAATCCTCTTTTCTGCATTTTGCAGGGTATTTTTTGCGTGTGTATAGGGGCTGCCGTTCGGTAGTCCTTTTTTTGTTGCTTTCGGCGTTTCAAACTATTGTGGAGGTGCAAGAAGCATGGGACTGACAGTATTTGAGAAGATCATCAAGGCGCATTTGGTCGAAGGAGAGATGAAGCGGGGCGAGCGTATCGCCATCCGTATGGCTCAGACCCTCACCCAGGATGCCACGGGAACCATGGCATACCTCGAATTCGAGGCCATGGGAGTGTCGAAGGTCAAGACGGAACTTTCGGTTTCCTACGTGGATCACAACATGATCCAGGGCGACTTCCGTAACCCCGACGATCATCGGTATCTTCAGGATATCGCGGCGAAGTACGGCATCGTTTTCAGCCGTCCCGGAAACGGTATCTGTCACCAGCTTCACGTGGAACGCTTCGCCCGTCCCGGAAAGACCCTTATCGGCAGCGACAGCCATACCCCCACCTCGGGCGGCGTGGGTATGATCGCCATCGGTGCGGGGGGGCTCGACGTGGCTATGGCCATGGCGGGAGAGCCCTTCTACCTCACCATGCCCAAGATGGTGAAGGTTCATCTTACCGGAGAGCTGCAGCCCTTCGTGTCCGCCAAGGACGTGATCCTCGAAGTTCTTCGCCGGATCGACGTGAAGGGCGGCGTGGGGAAGGTTCTCGAATATGCGGGGCCCGGCGTGGAAACCCTTACCGTGCCGGATCGGGCCACCATCACCAACATGGGAGCCGAGACCGGTGCCACCACCTCCCTCTTCCCCAGCGACGACACCACCCGGAGATGGCTCCGCGCCCAGGCTCGGGAGTTCGAGTGGGTGGAACTCAAGGCCGACGAGGATGCGGTGTACGATGAAGTTATCGAGATCGATCTTTCCAAGCTCGAGCCCATGGCGGCCCAGCCCTTCCAGCCCGGCAACGTGGTGCCCATCAGCGAGATCAAGGGCATGCGGATCGACCAGGTCATGTTCGGAAGCTGCACCAACTCCTCCCTCCGGGACATCCTCGCGGTGGCCCACATTCTCCAGGGGCAGAAGGTGAGCGATCACGTGGATGCGGGAATCTCCCCCGGAAGCCGTCAGGTCATTCTGGAAGGCACCGAGCACGGCGCCATTTCCGAAATGGTGGCTGCGGGAGTCCGTATCCTCGAGTCCAGCTGCGGCGCCTGTATCGGCATGGGCTTCGCTCCTCCCAGCGACGGCATTTCCCTCCGCACCATCAACCGTAACTTCCTCGGCCGCTGCGGTCACAAGAGCGGCAAGGTGTACCTCGTTTCTCCCGAAGTCGCCGCCGCCAGCGCCATCACGGGAGTTCTCACGGATCCCCGGGATCTCGGCCTGGAGCCCTTTACCTTCGAGATGCCCGAGGCCATGATCATCGACGACAGCATGTTCGTCGCTCCCAGCGCGGAGCCCGAGAAGGTGGAGATCCGCCGGGGCCCCAACATCAAGCCCTTGCCGGATATGAACGCCATGGGTGACAAAGTGGAAGGTGAGACCCTCCTCAAGCTGGAGGACAACATCACCACGGACCACATCATGCCCGCGGGAGCCAAGATTCTTCCTTTCCGGTCCAACATCCCCGCCATCTCGGAGTTCGTCTTCGAAGTGGTGGATAACACTTTCCCCAAGCGGTCCCTCGAAGTGGGAGGCGGCTTTCTGGTGGGAGGCGAGAACTACGGTCAGGGTTCCAGCCGCGAGCACGCCGCCATCGCTCCCCGGTATCTTGGAGTCAAGGCGGTGCTCGTGAAGAGCTTTGCCCGGATCCACCTGGCAAACCTGGTGAACTTCGGCATTCTTCCCCTCACCTTCGCCAATGCGGCGGATTACGATACCATCGACCAGGGAGACAAGCTGGAGCTGGATACCAAGGTCCTCAAGGCCGGACAAAGCTGGACTCTCAAGAACGTCACCAAGGGCAAGGATATCAAGGTGGAGTGCCCCCTGAGCCAGCCCGATCTCGACATCGTCAAAGCCGGCGGACGGCTCAACTGGATCAAGATCCGGGACGCCAAGTAGCACCCAGGGAACAGAGTTTTTCGTTGTAATCGATGCTCCCCTGTCCCTTCTCTTCGGGAGGAGATGGGGGAGCCTTTCTGGAACTTCCGAAAAAGGGGTCTTCCGGGACCCCGAGAAGATTATGGAGAGACACCAAAGGAGGAAGCAGCATGTCAAAGATCATCTATACCAAGGTTGACGAAGCTCCGGGTTTGGCCACGTACTCTCTTCTCCCCATTATTCGGGCCTTCACTAAGCCTGCGGGGGTGGAGTTCGAAAGAAGGGATATTTCCCTTGCGGGAAGAACCATCGCGGCCTTTCCGGAGAACTTGACGGAAGAGCAGAAGCAGAGCGACGATCTCGCCTATCTGGGCAAGCTCGTGAAGGAGCCCGAGGCGAACATCATGAAGCTTCCTTGCATCAGCGCTTCGGTGCCTCAGCTCAAGGCTACCATCAAGGAGCTTCAGGAAAAGGGCTATAAGATCCCCGACTATCCCGAAGATCCCAAGACCGACGAGGAGAAGGCCATCCGGGCCCGGTTCGACAAAATCAAGGGCAGCGCGGTGAATCCGGTCCTTCGCGAAGGCAACTCGGACCGCCGGATTTCCCGGGCGGTGAAGGAATACGCCAAGAAACATCCTCATTCCATGGGACCCTGGACGGGGGATTCCAAGACCCATGTGGCTCACATGGAGGAGGGCGATTTCTACGGTAACGAGAAATCCGTCACCGTGGAGAAGGCCACTTCGGTGCGCATCGAATTCGTGAATGCCCAGGGAAACGTGAAGGTCCTCAAGAAGGACTTCCCCCTTCTCGACGGAGAAATCATCGACGGAACCAAGATGAGCGCCAAGGCTCTCCGGGCATTTTTCGCGGAGCAGGTGGAGGATGCGAAGAAGCAGGATGTACTCTTCTCTCTCCACGTGAAGGCCACCATGATGAAGGTTTCGGATCCCATCATCTTCGGTGAGGCCGTGAAGGTTTTCTTCAAGGATGTCTTCGAAAAGCATGCGGCCCTCTTCAAGGAACTCGGAGTGGATGCCAACAACGGTCTCGGAGATCTCTACGCCAAGATCGCCAACCATCCCAAGAAGGCGGAGATCGAAGCGGATATCGAGGCATGCTATGCCAAGCGCCCGGATATCGCCATGGTGAATTCCGACAAGGGCATCACCAATCTGCACGTGCCCAGCGACGTGATCATCGACGCATCCATGCCCGCCATGATCCGCAACTCCGGGCGGATGTACGACAAGAACGGCAAGGCCAAGGATACCAAGGCGGTCATTCCGGATCGCTGCTATGCGGGAATCTATAAGGAAGCCATCGATTTCTGCAAGAAGAACGGCGCCTTCGATCCTTCCTCCATGGGAAGCGTGCCCAACGTGGGTCTCATGGCTCAGAAGGCGGAGGAGTACGGTTCCCACGACAAGACCTTCTGGATTACCGAAAACGGTACCGTCCGGGTGGTGGACGGAAACGGCAAGACCCTCATCGAGCACAGCGTGGAGGCCGGCGACATCTGGAGAATGTGTCAGGTGAAGGATCTCCCCATCCAGGACTGGATCAAGCTCGCGGTAACCCGTGCCAAGGCCACCAAGGTTCCCACCGTTTTCTGGCTCGACGAGAACCGGGGCCACGATGTGGAAATCATCAAGAAGGTCAAAAAGTATCTCCCCAACCACGACACGACGGGGTTGGAAATCAAGATCATGTCCCCCACCGAGGCGGTTCGTTACTCCATGGATCGGATGAAGAAGGGCCTCGATACCATTTCGGTTTCCGGAAACGTGCTTCGGGACTACCTCACGGACCTTTTCCCCATTCTCGAGGTGGGTACCAGCGCCAAGACCCTCTCCATCGTTCCTCTCATGAACGGCGGCGGCCTTTTCGAGACGGGTGCTGGCGGTTCCGCTCCCAAGCACGTGCAGCAGTTCAACGAAGAGGGACATCTCCGTTGGGATTCTTTGGGCGAGTTCCTCGCTCTGGCGGTATCCCTGGAGCACTATGCCGAGAAAAACGGCAATTCCAAGGCTCAGGTTCTTGCGGACACTCTCGATGAGGCCACGGGCAAGTTCCTGGATAGCGACAAGTCCCCCTCCCGTAAGGTGGGAGAGCTGGACAACCGGGGAAGCCACTTCTATCTCGCCATGTACTGGGCCGAAGCTCTCGCCGCTCAGAACAAGGACGCGGATCTGAAGGCCAAGTTCGCCCCCGTGGCGAAAGCCCTGGCAGAGAACGAGAAGAAGATCGTGGACGAACTCAACGCCGCCCAGGGATCTGCCGTGAATACCGGCGGCTATTACCGCCCCAACGACGAACTCACCTTCAAGGCCATGCGGCCCAGCGCCACCTTGAACGCCATTATCGACAGCATCTAGTACCTCTATCGGTTCCATGCAGTAACAGTTTCTTTTTCTCTTTCGACGAAACTTTTTGAGGAACCCGTACACAGACGAGAAGCGCGAGAAAAGAGCCCGGGTTTTCGTTGTCGAAAAGAGATCTTACTGAGCAGTCCCAAAGCCGCCCCGGAGTGATCCCAGGTAAGAGAAGCCATGAGGCGTGGATCCCTCGTGGGGCGGCTTATGTTCGAATCATGCAGTATTCGGAAAAAAAGGAATTCGGGACGAGATTTTTCGAAGTTCCCAAAGTATAGATTCAGGCCACAGAAGTCCTCCTGGAGGACTGATCCAACAAACTCAAACCAAAGGCGGTGGCAACATGATCAAGCGCACAGCCCAGGCGGGTACGCTGGAATCATCGGATTGCGTGGTCACGGTATCTCCGGGCAAGGGAATCAGTCTGGATTACCGCGGCACCAACGCCATGCTTTTCCAGAAACGTACCCGTACCCTGGTGGAAAAGGTTCTCAAGGGAAAGGGCATCGAGGATGCGGATATCCAGATCCAGGATCAGGGGGCTCTGGAGCCCACCATGGTGGCCCGGATAACCACGGCCCTCGCTCGGGCGTCGAAGGAGGCCTAAGGTTATGGCAAAACTTACTCGATCCATGATCTACATTCCCGGAAACAACCCCGCCATGATCCAGAACTGTCCCGCCTTCGGAGCGGACAGCGTGCTTCTGGACCTGGAAGATGCGGTGGCCCTGGCGGAAAAGGATGCTGCCCGGGAACTGGTATGCAACTTTCTCCGTTTCATGGACTTCGGAGATATGGTGGTCACCGTGCGTATCAACGCCGCGGATACTCCCTACTTCGAGACGGATCTCGCCGCAGTAGTGCCTTGCAAGCCCGACGCCATCCGTATTCCCAAATGTCAGTCCGCGGAGGACGTGCTCCGGGCGGACAAAATCATGTCGGAAGTGGAGAAGGCGGAGGGTATTCCCGTAGGAACCGTCAAGATTCACGCCATGATCGAAACCGCCAAGGGCATCGAACAGGCCTTTCAGGTGGCTACCGCTTCTCCCAGGGTTACCGCCCTTACCCTGGGCGGCCAGGACCTCACGGCGGATCTCGGTGTTCGGAAGACCAAGGAAGGGGATGAACTCTTCTACGGAAGAACCCGGGTTATCACCGCCGCCAAGGCTGCGGGGATCGGCGCCTTCGATACGGTCTGGGCGGACGTGAACGACAACGAGGGACTTCTGGAAGAAACCCGGCGTATGGTGGGGCTCGGCTTCACCGGTAAGGCCGCCATCCATCCCGGCCAGATCGATTGGATCCACAAGGGGTTCGCTCCCGACGAAAAGGAACTCGTCAAGGCCCGGCGTATCGTGGCCGCCGCGGAAGAGGCGGAGCGGGAAGGCAAAGGCGTGGTGGCGGTGGACGGTAAAATGGTGGATGCTCCGGTGGTCAAACGGGCCCATCACCTCATCGAACTCGCCAAAAGCTGCGGCATGGAAGGAGCGTAAACTCCATGAAAATGATCAAAAACAGCATCGGCCGGCTCGTGCCGGAAGAAGTGCCGGGACTCGGCAAGCTCGCTCCTTATGCGGGAGCGTTTTCCAGGGTCATCAACAGCGCGTATCAGGCTCCCCGGTTGGCACCTCCCATGAAGGCGGTGGCTCCAACGAGAAGCAAGGTGGTAGCGGATATCAAGGCGGCCATCAAGAACTCGGGCCTCGAAAACGGTATGACCATCTCCTTCCATCATCACCTTCGTAACGGAGATGCGGTGGTTCCCCAGGTTCTGGCCGTCCTGGACGAGATGGGGTTCAAGGATCTCACCATCGCTCCCAGCTCCCTTACCAGCGCTCACGACTGCGTGGCGGACTACGTACGCAAGGGGCTCATCAAGCGTATCTTCACCTCGGGTGTGCGGGACCAGGTGGGGAAAATGCTCTCCGCCGGAGAGATGGAGATTCCTGCGGTTATCCGTAGCCACGGCGGTCGGGCCCGGGCCATCGAAGAGGGAAGCATCTCCATCGACGTGGCCTTCCTTGCGGCTCCTTCCTGCGACGCTTTGGGGAACATGACGGGTTCCATGGGTAAGTCCGCCTGCGGTTCCCTGGGATATGCCCAGGTGGATGCCGCCTATGCCCGGCACGTGGTGGCCATTACGGACAACCTGGTGGACTATCCTCTGGTGCCGAAAATCTCCATTCCCCAGCACCTGGTAAATCAGGTGGTGGTGGTGGACAGCCTTGGAGATCCCAAGAAGATCGCCTCCGGAGCCGCCCGGATCACCCGGAATCCCGTGGACCTCAAGGTGGCGGAAAACGCCTACAAGCTGGTGGTGGCTTCGGAGCTTCTCGCTCCGGGATGCTCTTTCCAGGTGGGCGCCGGCGGAGCTTCCCTGGCGGTGGCCAAGTACGTGCGGGAATACATGAAGGAAAAGGGCATCAAGGGAAGTTTCGGTCTCGGAGGCATTACGGGCTACATGGTGCAGATGCTGGAGGACGGCCTTTTCGAGGCCCTCTTCGACGTGCAGAGCTTCGATGCGGACGTGCAGGGTTCCATTCTCAACAATCCCCGGCATATCGAGATCGACCAGTCCTGGTACGCCAATCCCATTAACCGGGGTTGCCAGGTGCACAATCTGGACGTGGTGATTCTCGCGGCCCTGGACGTGGACGTGGACTTCAACGTCAACGTCATGACCGGAAACAACGGAGTTCTTCGAGGAGCTTCCGGAGGCCATTCGGATACCGCCGCGGGAGCCAAGCTCTCCATCGTGGTGGCTCCGGCCTTCCGGGGCGGCGTGCCTTCCATCAAGGAGCAGGTGCAGACCGTGGTTACTCCAGGAGAAACCGTGGATGCCATCGTCACGGAGCGTGGAATCTGCATCAATCCCAGAAGAAAGGATCTCCTGGAACTCGCCAGGGCGGCGAAGTTGCCCGTGAAGGATATCCACGACCTCAAGGCGGAAGTGGAAAAGCTTACCGGAATTCCCGAGCCCGTGGAGTTCGATACGGATAAGGTGGTGGCCCTGGTGGAATACCGGGACGGCACCATCATCGATTCCGTGTACAAGGTGAGATAAAGAGGTTATCGCGTATCCTCTACCCTTTTCGATAGAGCAAGGCCCCGGAAAAATCTTTCCGGGGCCTTTTTCGGTCTGTGCCGGAGCTATTCGGAAGGGCCGGCGGAACTCCTCCTTCGTTGGAACCGGAAGAATTGGCGGATCAGCCAGATGAGAGGTTTGGTGTAGAACCCCTCCATGGTGTCGGAAACATCCTCCAGAAGCCCGGGAATGTCGAGCTTCTGAGGGCATTTGGAAAGACAGGCATCACAATGAATGCATTGGGAGGCCAATCCCGGGGAGCCGTCCACGGCGCCTCCCAGCATGGAGGTGTAGGAAAACTTGGCCCGGGAGGTTCCGAAAAGTTTAACGGTGTTGTAGTGTTCGAAGCAGAGGGGAATGTTCACTCCCTTTGGGCAGGGAATGCAGTAACGGCAGCCTGTACAGGCCACGGGCATAAGTTTGAGATAGATCTGCCGGGTTTCCTCCAGCATGGTTCGTTCTTCCTCGGAAAGGGATCGGGGAAAGGCCTCCCCGGCGATGCGCAGATTGTCTTCCACTTCCTCTATTCGGGACATTCCGGAAAGTACCGTGGTAACTTCTGGATGATCCCATACCCAGCGAAGTCCCCATTCCGGAGGAGTGCGTTCCGCATCGTTCCGGCTCCAGAGCTGCTCCACTTCCTTGGGCGGTTTCTTTGCGAGATTGCCTCCCCGGAGAGGTCCCATCACCACCACTCCGAGTTTTTTCGAGGCCGCGTACTCCAGGCCCTTGCGCCCCGCCTGATTTTCCACGTCCAGATAGTTATATTGAATCTGGCAGAAATCCCAGTCGTAATCCCCGATAATTTCCCTGAACTCCTCGAAGGAGGCGTGGAAGGAAAATCCCAGAGATCCCACGGCTCCGGAAGCCTTGAGGCGTTCCATCCACTCCCGAACTCCGAGCCCTTTCAGCTTGTTCCAGGAAATGCGGTTGACGTTGTGCATAAGGTAGAAATCCACATGATCCCGCCGGAGATTGCGAAGCTGTTGCCGAAAGATGTGCTCCATATCCTCCGGAACCTTTACGGACCAGTGAGGAAGCTTGGTGGCGATAAGAGCCTTGTCCCGGTACTGTTTCTCGAAGGCCTTCCCCAGAAAGGCTTCGCTTGTCCCCATGTGATAGGGGTAGGCGGTATCGAAGTAGTTGATGCCTTTCTCCACGGCCCGATAGAGAAGGGGAAGGGCCTTTTTCTCGTCGATTCTTCCCAGGGAATGTTCGGGGAAGCGCATGCATCCGAAGCCAAGAATGGAAAGAGAGGCGGAACTTTTCGGCATAGTTCGGTAGAGCATGAAAAAAACATCTCCTTTATTCGTATTCGGAAAATACGATCGGCATTTCTCCATAGGTTCCTTTTTTCCGTGAGATTCTATGATATCACGGAGAAGAAGGGAGAAAAATCTCACGGTTTAACACCGTTCTTGTTGCACAAGTGCTTTTTCATGTACAATGAAGGGGTATCGGTTTTTGCGGGGAGCTTCTCATGGAGGAAGTATTTGAAAAAGGATCTGAAGAAGGGAGATGATTATATGAAAAAGTGGTTTTTCGGTTTCTTGGCGGGGGCGGTTTGGCTTTTTTCCCTTCCCTTGATTGCGGGAGGAGCGGAAAAGGTGGTCTTTGTGGACAACAGTTGGGACAGCATTCAGGTGCTCAACCGCATCGCGGGATTTCTTCTCGAAAAGGGCTACGGTTTTGAGGCGGAATATCTTTTTGCGGAGACCCTTCCGGGGCTCATGGGCGTGGAGCGGGGAGAGGCCCAGGTCATCATGGAAGTCTGGGTGGATAACTACGGCGACTGGTACGAAAAGGCTAGGGAGCGCCAGAAAATCGTTCCCCTGGGAGATAACTACCCCGGAGCACCCCAGGGATGGTACATCCCCGCCTACGTGGTGAAGGGAGATCCCCAGCGGGGCATCGAGCCTCTGGCGCCGAACCTGGAATACATTCAGGACCTCCCCGAATACTGGAAGCTTTTTCAATCTCCCGAGGTTCCCGGCAAAGGACGCTTCTACAACGGCCCCACCGGATGGGTTATCAGCACTCTTACGGAAACCAAGTTCAAAACCACCGGGCTGGACGAATACTTCGAGGTATTCTTTCCCGGTTCCGACATGGCTCTCTCCACCGCTGCCGCCACGGCCTACAAAAAAGGGCTGCCGGTGCTCATCTATTATTGGGAGCCCAGCTGGCTTCTCGGACTTTACGATATGATCCTTCTCAAGGACAAGGTGCCCTACAGTCCCGAACGTTGGGTGGAGGGGGATTACGGATGCGATTATCCCCGGTCCCGGGTTTGGAAGATGGCCAATGCGGCCTTTCTCGAAAAGCATCCCGAGGTGCGGGGTTTTCTGGAACGCTTCGAAACCACCCTGGATCAGAACAACAAGGCTCTGGCATATATGAAAGCTCAGGAAGAGGATCCTGCTGGAGCGGCTCTCTGGTTCCTTCGGGAATATCCCGATAGCTGGAAGGCTTGGGTCGGAGACGATGAAAAGAGCGCCAAGGTGACGGAAGCCCTGAAAAAGTAGAAAAGCAGGCTTTCTCAAGGCTTGATTTGCGATAATATTCCAGAAAAAACCGGATCCGCAAGTTCCCCGGGAAAGGGCAGAAAAAACTGCCGGGTTCCTGCGGGTTTGCGGATCCTTGTCTTTTCCATTTTTTAGAGCCTGTTATGTTCAGGCTTGGGAAGCCAGCTCCTTCCAGAAGATTATCAGATCGTCCCCGGTTTCGTAGAAATCGGGAATTCTTCCGGCCTCCCGAAACCCCTGGGAGAGATAGAATTGCCTCTGATAGGCGTAGGCTTCCTTTCCCGCAGTTTCCACCCGTACCCGAGCGAAGGTGCAATGCTGAAGAATGGCCTTTTCCATCTTCCGGAGAATGGCTTTTCCTATTCCTTTTCTCTGTTCCCGGGAATCCACCACGATCCAGTAGAGATCGAAGGTACTTTCCGTCATGGGAGTAGGGCCGTAGATCAGAAAACCTCGTATCCTTCCGGGATCTTCCGGGGATGGGTCAACCAGAAGTCTGTAGTCCCCGGAGGCTTCGGAGGACTCCTCCAGCACTTCCCGGAGCACGGAGAGCTCCTCTCTCCGAAAGGCTTCGGTGCGTTCCGCCATACGTATGTATTTTTCGAGCAGCTCGAACTCCATAAAGGTTTTTTTCTCCTTCTTCCATGCCGAGAGCTATAAGCCGGGATACCAGCTTTTCGTAGGACCTTTGCCGTTCTCCCCATTGCCGGACGAAACCGCTATCCTCGTTGATATCCGGATTGGGGTTCACGTCGATGATGCGGAAGGTTCCTCGGTGTTCCCGGAAATCCACCCGGAAATATCCCCGGCATCCCAAGCAGATTCCCGTTTGGGCTCCCAGGAAGAAGAGATGGTCCTTCACGGAGGCAGGAACGTGGCTTTCCGGAAAAACCTGGATTTCCGTAAATTCCCGGGAGGAGGGGTTCCATTTGGAATCGTAGTTCAGAAAGGAGTGCTCCCCTCCTTCGTAGGAAATCACGGAAATTCCTGCGGGCTGGTATTCCCGGTTTCCCGTAAAGGCCACGCTGTATTCGGATCCCGAAAGAAACTCTTCCACCAGAATGCCCTCGGGAAATTCCTGGAGAAGCAGGGAAGTCCGTTCCTCAAGCTCCCGGGGGGTACGTACCAGAGAGGTGTCTCGAATGCCGAGGCTTCCGTCCTGATATTGGGGTTTGAGAAAAAGGGGATATTCCAACCCCGAGGGAAGGACCTTTTTCTGGCCCCGTTTCAGAGCGTAGCCCCGGGGCACGGGAAGCCCCGCCGCGGCGAGCCGTTTTTTTGCCCGGTCCTTGTCGAGGCAAAGCCCCAGAGTGCGCGAGCCGTTTCCCGTAAAGGGAATGCCCCAGCTTTCCAATAGAGAGCAAACTCCGATTTCCGAAGACGCATCGAAGCTGAAGCCTTCGAAAAGGTTGAAAACGCAGGAGGGATGCGCTTTCTGAAGCTTCCGGAGCAGTCCCTTTCCCCGATTCCGCAAATCCCGGGGAAGCACGTCCACGGGAATTCCCCTATAACCTTGCTTTTCCAGAACCTTCAGGATGCTGTGACGGCATCGCAACACATCCAGCACATCGCTGCGAGAGGTTTTTTCCCTTCCCGCAAGAACCGCCACCACCGGGAAATCAGGCCGCTCCCACATGGGTTCTTTCCCTTCCCCACAGGCCCCATCGTTCCAGGGATTCTCCCAGAATATCCCGAAGGACCTCTTCGTAGGAGCGTCCGGAGAGCTTCGAGGCTATGGTGAAATCTCCGTATCCCGGACGTAATCCCGGAAGGGGGTTTACATCGATGATTCGAGGTATTCCCCGGGAGTCCTTGCGGAAGTCGATACGGGCGAAATCCCGGAGTTCCAGAATGCGGAAGGCCCTGAGAGCGGTATATTCCAGAGCCGACCGGGTATGGTGGTCCAGAAGTTCCGGCCCTTCGTAGGCCACCCGATCCTCCCATTCCCGTTTGTGGACAAGGGAATAGAGAAAATCCTTTTCCTCCTGCTTGGGGCGGATGCGCATCATTCCCGATATACGGGGGGTTTTGTTTCCCACGAGAGCTACGGTATACTCCTCTCCGGGAAGATATTCTTCCACCAGAGCGGGCTGACGGTACCGATCCCAGATTCGCAGAGCCTTCTGAACGAGTTCTTCCCGTTGGGTCACCAGGGAATCCGGAAAGACTCCTTTGGAGGACCCCTCCCAGCGGGGTTTTATGAGAATCTTGCCGTGTTTTTCGAGAAGCTCCTCCTCTCCGTTGCCCAGGGTTTCCGGAAAGAGAAGCCGCATATCCGGTACGGGGATGTTTTCCCGTCCCAGCAGGGACTGGCAGAGGTACTTATCCAGGGTAATGCCCATGGCGGTGGAGTCCGAGCCGCTGAAGGGAATTCCCAGGCTCTCGAGAAGGCAGGGCACCTGGGCTTCTCGCCCGCGTCCTTGCCCCAGACCTTCGGCTATGTTGAAAACGAAGTCCGGCGGATTGTGCCGCAAACGTTCCTGAAGGGTATGATCCTGCTCGAATCGAAGTGGAATGCAGTGGTACTTTTGAATTTCTCGCTCCAGGGAGAGGATGGTTTCTTCCGAATCGTATTCTTCGAAAAGATCGTCCGAATCGGAGTGGTGGTGGGATCTCTTAAGGTTGTAGGTTATTCCTACGCGCAAAGGAGGCACTTCCTCGGGGGAAACGCCGATGCTCATTGTATGCTATTCCTCCTTTAAAATAATGTTTTCCCTTCATTCGAAGAAGAAGGGGTGGAAAAAAAGAATGCCCCGCACATGCATGCTTTTGAACCTGCGCATTTCGGCCTCCTTCGCAAAAGGGATTCTCCCCGGAAAAGCCTTGCAAACAGTGGATTCGAGAAACCCTTTTTTCGGTGGAAATTGTGTTTCTTTCCTGCTTTGGCGCGATTATAGCAGGCTTCAAGAGGAATGCAAGATCTTTTTCGGAGGCTTGGAATAATTCCGAAAGATTTCGAAAAAAGCTCGACATAATTGCTGGAAATGCGAAAGAAAAGGAGGAAATTCACGTTGTCCGCAAGGTTGCGTCAAAAGGCGAGAGAGATAGCTCTGGCGGCGGTGCGCCGCATGGATCCTCGGGAGAGCGTACTCCGGGCTCTGCAAGAAAGGCGTTTTTCCGGAGAGGTGGTTCTTCTTGCATTGGGAAAGGCGGCCTGGACCATGGCGGAAGCCGCCCTGAGCGCTTTGGGAACGCGAATTTCCCGGGGATTGGTGGTCACCAAGTACGGCCATTCCCGAGGTCCCCTGGGAAATCTGGACATTATCGAGGCGGGGCATCCCCTGCCGGACGCCAATTCCCTCGAGGCGGGAAAAAGAGGGCTCGCCCTGGTGGAGAACCTTTCTTCCGAGGATACGGTGTTGCTGCTGGTTTCCGGAGGGGGCTCCGCTCTCTTCGAGATGCTTCTGGAGGGTATCGCACTGAAGGATATGGAGGATCTTACGGCGCAGCTTTTGGGAGTCGGCGCGAACATTCGGGAGATCAACAGCCTGCGTAAGCGCCTCTCTCGGGTCAAGGGGGGGCGCCTCGGAGAGCGGGCCTTTCCCGCCCGGGTGCTCTCGCTTCTCCTTTCGGATGTGGTGGGGGATGCTCCGGATGCCATCGCTTCCGGGCCGGGGGTTCCCGATGCCACCACCTGCGAAGAGGCCCGGGAGGTACTTTTCCGCTACGGTATTTCTCTCTTTCCGGAAGCCGAAAAAGCCCTTCTCCGGGAGACTCCCAAGGAGCTTCCCCGGGCGGAATGGGAACTTCTCGGAGGAGTTTCCCTGCTCTGCCGGGAGGCCGCCCGGGAATGCCGCCGGAGGGGATTCGTTCCCTGGATTCTCACCACCTCCCTGGATTGCGAGGCCCGGGAAGCGGGGGCCTTCTTCGCCTCTCTCGCTCGGACCGTGCGCCAGGGAAGAGGCTCCTTTTCGCCCCCCTGCGCTCTTATCGGAGGAGGAGAGACGGTGGTGCATCTTCGGGGGGCAGGCAAGGGAGGACGCAACCAGGAGCTGGCCCTCGCGGGGGCCTTCGGGCTGGAGGGAATTCCGGGGGCGGTGCTGCTTTCTGTGGGGTCCGACGGAACCGACGGTCCCACGGATGCCGCGGGAGGAATCGTGGACGGAGAAACCCTGAGCCGCATACGGAAGAGCGGAGGGAATCCCGAGCAATTTCTCGAAGAAAACGATGCCTATTGCGCCCTGGAGCGGGCGGGGGATCTTCTCGTTACGGGGCCCACGGGAACCAACGTGAACGATCTGGTGCTTCTCCTTCTGGAGTGAGTCCCCTTTTTCAGGAAAGGGGGCACTCCTCTTCGGTGCATATACGGTTTTTCCCCCTCTTTTTGGCCCGGTAAAGGGCCTCGTCCGCCCTTTCGTAGAGCCCGAAGAAGGAATCCTCCTCTCCCTTGAGGGAGGCGATGCCGCAGGTAATGGTGATGTGGATGGGTTTCCCCTCTTTTTCGGAAGGAGCCATATCGTGTTGCTCCACGAGAAAACGGAAACGTTCCGCCACGCTTTTCGCCACGGAAAGGTTCGTTTCGGGAAGAAGAATGCCGAACTCCTCTCCTCCCAGGCGCCCCAGCATGTCTTCGCTGCGAAATCCCTTGAGAGCCAGAGCGCTCAATTCCTGGAGCACGTGATCTCCCAGAGGATGCCCGAAGGTGTCGTTGATATCCTTGAAATTGTCGATATCCCAGAGGATCATGGCGAGATCGTGTCCGTGGCGCTGGCTTCGCAGAATTTCCCTCTCCGCGGAATCGATGAAGTTCCGGCGGTTCCAGGTTCCCGTGAGGAAATCCGTGGTGGCCATTTCCCGAAGCTCGTCCTCCATTTCCTTTCGCATAAGGTAAAGCCCCAGAATTTCCGAAAAGACCTCCCAAAGCTGGGTGCAGCTCCGGTCGGACCAGGAGGGAGAGGCTTCCTCCGATAACAGCATCAGGGTGCCCCACCATTTCCCGTTCACCCCTATGGGAAGGGAGAAAAGAGAACGGGGCGTTCGTTCTTGAAGATCTTCTTTCCGAAAGCCTTCCCGGAAGAGAAGCGTCTCTGCGGAAACCAGGGAAGAAGTTCCCTCGGAAAGGGATTTTGCAAGTCCCGGAACCATGTCGTAGGAAAAAAGCAGAGGAAGAAAGGAAGGGCCTTCTTCCTCCAGGGAGGATCCCGCCAATCGGGGAAAGGGGGTTCCCTCCTGGGGAGACACGTTTCGAAACACCGCCAGTTCCAGGGCTGCATCCATCTCGTGCCGGAGATGTCTGCAGATTTCTCGCAGGGCTTCGGAAAGCTCCGGGTGTTTCAGGAGAAGGCGGGTGAGTTCCGAAAGGAGGCGAAAGAAATCAAGGTGCAGAACCAGGCGTTGCCGCTCCCTTTTTTGACGTGCGGAATGCAGGCACAGGAGAAAAATGCCTCCCCAGGAGAGGAGAAGCGCGGGAAAAAGGACCAGAAAAAGACACTTTCCGAGGGAAAAAGAGGAACTCTCCCCGGAAAGGTGAAATACCGCCGATTCCGCCGTGCCGTACGGAACGAGAAAGAAGAGCAGTAGCCCCGAGAGAAGGCGAAGCAGCAAAGGGAAAGAAACCTTTTGCGGATACAGACCTTTCATCTCCTTAAAAAACAGAACGAACCGAAATATTCCTTTGTTCCTGAGGGAGCGCAAAGAGAACTTTCGGATCTTTTTCATATTCCCATGATCGCACAGTGCCTTGGAATTATAGCATGAACCTTTGAGGATGTGAGTCTTTTCGATCTTTTTACGATCCCCAAAATCCGTAGGAATGAATCTCGAAGCACTTGAAAAAAACAGTACCTTTCCTGAAAGGAAGAGATTTTTCATGAAGAATCCGGAAGAAAAGGAACTCTGCCGTTGCGGTTGGCCCGGAAAAGACCCGCTTTACGTGGCGTATCACGATACGGAGTGGGGAGTTCCCGTGGAGGAGGATTCCAAGCTCTTCGAATTCCTTCTTCTCGAAGGGGCCCAGGCGGGGCTGAGCTGGATTACCATATTGCGGAAACGGGAGGCTTACCGCGAAGCCTTCTGCAACTTCGATCCTCTCAAGGTGGCGGCCTTTACCGAAAAAGAGCAGGCGGAACTTCTGGAAAATCCGGGTATCGTCCGAAATCGCCGTAAAATTGCCGCCGCCGTATCCAATGCCCGGGCCTTTCTGAAGGTCCGGGAGCGGTACGGTTCCTTCGCCGCCTGGATGTGGCGGTTCGTGGACGGAACTCCCCAGGTCAACTGCTGGAAAAGCCTGGAGGAGCTTCCCGCGGAAACCCCCCTCTCTCGAATCATGAGCAGGGAACTCAAAAATCTCGGGTTCTCCTTCGTGGGGCCCGTAATTTGGTATTCCCACATGCAGGCGGTGGGCATGGTGAATGATCATCTGGTCTCATGTTTCCGATATTCGGAACTGTCGGAGAAACCTTGGCGGTTCAGCGGATAATGGGGTATGATGATTCGGAAGAGGAATTCGAAAATCTAGCGGAGGTGGTTACGTGCGGCGTTACAACACGAAATCCCGCAGAAGGGGAATTTTCTGGAAGCTTCTGTTCTTTCTCCTTCTCGCAACCCTTGCGGTAATGGGGGGGGTACAGTATTTCCGGGGAGGCTGGCCCTTTGGGATTCCCGAGCCCCCGCAAGAAGTTACGACCATCGAGGTTTCTTCTCCCACGGCGACTCCCATACCCATACCCGAGGCCGCGGCGGTGCCCCTACCCAAGGAGGAGAGCTCCGAAGCCATGCGGCAAACTCTGGAAAAGGCGGTGCCCAGCCTCGAAAACGTGCCGGAGAATTCCATGTGGGTTCGTATCGTAAAGAGCCGGCATACCATGTACATCTACAACGGAAAAGAACTTCTCCGGAGCTATCCCATAGCGGTGGGGAGGAATTCAGGAAACAAGCAGAGAATAGGGGATTGCCGTACCCCCGAGGGGGATTTCCAGGTACAGCAAATCCAGAAGGCGGATTATTGGACCCACGATTTCGGGGATGGCAAGGGCCCCATCGAGGGAGCCTACGGTCCCTGGTTCATCCGCATTCAGGCGGGATCCTGGAAGGGCATCGGCATTCACGGCACCCACGATCCCAGCTCCATCGGAAAAAACGTTACCGAAGGGTGCATTCGCCTTACCAACGAGGATCTGCGGGAACTCAAGCCCAAGGTACGCGTGGGAATGAAGGTGGTTATCGAGCCCTGAGACGAGGCCCCGAGACAGCAAGGCCGGAATGATTCACTGCCATGGGGTTTTTTCGGAAATCCGGTAAACCCGGCTTCGGTTTCGGCTTGGGGAGCCCGGGATCTTGGAAAAGATCGCTCGGAAGAACGGAAGGGCTCCGGAGGGGAAAGAAATTTCCTTTCCGGAGCCCTTTGTAATCTCTTTAGATTGTAACAAGGGTGAAAAAAAGATGTCATTCACCTGTGATCCCCTTTTCCTAAAGTGAAAACCGTGCCGGGAAAGGGAGGAGAAAAATGTCTCAAGTCATGATACGGGATTTCCCGAAAAGGAGTGTTCTTTGGCAAACCTCCCTGGAGGAGAAGTACACCCCCGAAGAAAGGAATTCCCTTTCGATACTTCGGGAAACCATAGAAGGTAGGGGATTGCGAACCTTTCTGCAGCCCTTGGTGGACTTCCAAAAGGGAAGCATCCACGGCTACGAAATGCTTTCCCGAGGCATCTTTCCCTTGGAAAGCCCCGCAAATCTTTTTGAAACCGCCCGGCGGTGGTCTCTGCACCGTCAACTCGACAAAGCCTGCTGTCTTCAGGCCCTCAATACCCTCAAAACCTTGCATTTCGGAAAAAATTCCGAAGAAAAACGATTCTTTCTCAATATCAATCCCTCCTCCTTCTGCGACGTATCTTTCCGGCAGCTTCTGCTTCCGGAAAACCTCGAAAAATACGGTCTTTTTCCCCATCAGCTCGTGTTGGAACTCACCGAGGGAGAGAGGGCCGAAGAAGGAGGGGATATCTACCGGGCCTTGGGAGAATTCCGCCGAATGGGATACGGCATCGCTCTGGACGATCTCGGAGCGGGGTATTCCGGCATACGCACCATCAGCCTCTGCGTTCCCGAATACATCAAGCTGGACATCTCCCTGATTCGGGGCATTCACAAAAACCCCTACGGCCAAAAGGTTCTTTCGGGAATCCGGGAAATGGCCTCCCATGTGGGATCCCGAATCATAGCGGAGGGAGTGGAAACGAGAGAGGAATTGGAAACTCTCGCTTCCCTGGGGCTTCGCTATGCTCAGGGGTACTTTTTCGAAAAGCCTCTTCCTTCGGAAGAGATAGATCCCCGAAGCATCACGAAACGTTTGGGAGAGATTCGAAAAAGCCTGGGACCCTTTCTCGAGGAGGAGCTGGAAACCGTTTTTTCCCTTCTGGAACGGGACCTCGTGGTGGAGGAGGGTGCCTTGGACGTGGAAGGAGCGGGAAGAATTTTTTCCAAGCATGAAGAGGCGGACCACCTGGTTATTCTCGAAAAGGGGTATCCCAAAGGGCTTCTTACCCGGAACGAATACAGCCTCCGTACCGGAGGGGCCTTCGGGTACCACCTGTATCAGAAACATCCGGTGGAGGAGATCGCCACTCCCGATTTCCTCGCGGTACTCTCCTCCTGCCCGGTTACGGAGGCGGCTCGGAAGGCCATGGAACGGGGACGGAAGGAGCTTTACGATCCCCTGGTGGTGGTGGGTGCGGACGGGCTTTTTTTGGGAACGGTCACCATGAAGCGGATTATCGAGCGGGCGAGCACCCTGGAGGTGGATCTTGCCAGGTCCTGCAATCCCCTCAGCGGTCTTCCGGGAAATACCAGCATCGAACGATGGATCCGAGGTGTACAAGCCTCCGGCGAGGAGGCCACGCTTCTTTACGTGGATCTTGATCGGTTCAAGGAGTACAACGATCGGTACGGATTTCTTCAGGGAGATCGTATGATTTCGCTTACCGCCTCGGTGTTGCGCAAGAGCCTGGAATCCTTTCCTCCCCGAAGCCGTTTGGGGCACGTGGGAGGAGACGACTTCGTGGTGGTATGTTCCGGCGAGGTCCGGGATGAGGCCATGGAAGAACTCTGCCGGCTCTTCGACGGAGAAAAAAAGGTTCTTTTCGAGGAAAAGGATCTTGTCCAGGGAGGATATACGGCTAAAACCCGTTCGGGGGAGAAAGCCTTCGCGCCTCTCGTAACGTTGAGCTGTGCGTTGGTGAATCTTCGGGATCTCCAGGATTTCCATCTTTCGGAACACCTTTCGCAAATTGTGGCGGCCCTTAAAAGCGAGGTGAAGAGCAAAACCGCAAAAGAGGGGCGGAGTCTCTGGCTTCGCAGGCAAGATGCGGAGCGGATGGGAAGAGAGGATGTGGTTCTATGAGCATTCGAGGACGAATTGCGGGCATCTCTCTGGGCATTCTTCTGGTTCTCGGAGGAATGGCGTTCTTTTCATACTACAAGGGGCTCCTTCTGGTAACCCGCCAGGCGGACAAGGGAGAGCACTCCGCCTGCTTCAACGCCTCCTCCGCTCTGGGGGATTGGATGGAGCGTCAGGAAAATCTCCTGGGTACCGCCTCTCGCAATATGTCCTACATGATCGAAAATCTCGGCATTCTTCCGGGAACCATGGGGGATTACGTGCGGGATCTTACGGAAAATGCGGGGAAATCCGGATTTAGGGATCTCTACATCGCCCTTCCCAACGGTATGCTGATGGACGGCTCCTTCTGGTATCCACCGGAGGAATACGATCCGAGAAATCAGGAATGGTACCGAAAGGCGGAGGAGCGCAAAGGGGTGGTGCTCACCGATCTTCGGGAAGATCCCAAGGGGGGCGGTTTGGTGCTCACTCTGGCGGTCCCCGTGTATTCTCTGTACGACGATTCCCGGCTTTTGGCGGTTTTCGCGGGGGATATTTCCCTGGAGTCTCTTGCCCGGACGGTGGCGGAACTTTCTCTTCCCGAGGGCAGTCGGGTGGTGGTGTTGGATCCCCGGGGAACTCCCCTGAATTTGGCTTTTTCCCCGAAGGAGGAGACGGAGAAAGAGGCGAACCAAGAGGCCGTGCAAAAACGGGAAGAAGGGGCTCGGGGCGAAAAGAATCAGGCCCCGGAAAAGGAGTTGTTTCAAGCTCAGGAATATTCGTTCCTCAAAGAACTTGTCGTTTCGGAAGGGTCCATGAAACGTCTCTTTCTGGAGGGGGCCCAAAGGCGGGTATGGAGTTATTCTCTTCCCCAGGGCATGAGGGTTTTCTTTCTTATCGACGAAGCCTCTCTTCTCGCTCCGGTGAAACAGATGGCCCTGCAGCAGGGAGGCGTGGCCCTTCTGGGGGGAATCGTGGTGCTGGGGCTTCTCTATCTTCTCTGGAAAAGCATTGCGGCCCCTCTCGCGCGCCTGGATCTCTCCGCCCGGAACGTTCTCGAAGGAAAAAAACAGGAATTTGCCGTATTCCGGGGAAATTCCGAAATTGCCCGGGTGGGTCGGGTATTTCAGGAGGCCCTGGAATTTCAGGGAGAGCTTCTTTGCCAGCTTCACGAGGAAGAAGACGCCATGAAGGAAGAATCCTCTTCCCTCGATCGGGTGGTCTGCCGCTCCCGGGAGATCGCGGAACGTATCCGGGAGGAGTGCGGGGCTCTTTCCCGTCAAATGGGGCATAATCTCGAAAATATGCGTTCCGCCGGTGAGGCCACCTCCAGAATTGCGGAGGAGGCGGAACGTTCCGCTTCCCTGGCGGAAATCGCTCTGGAACAATCCCAATCGCTGGAACGGGAAATGTGCCGGGTCGAGGAAGGGCGTCGCCAGGCCTCGAAGGCGGTATCCACCATGATGGACTCCTTTGGAGACGTGCGGTCTCAGGCGGAGGTGCTTTCCCGGGAAGCCGGAGAGATCGAAAGCCTGGTGGAAAATATCGCCGCCGTGGCGGCCCGAACGAACCTTCTTTCTCTGAATGCCGCCATAGAAGCGGCCCGGGCGGGAGAGGCCGGAAAGGGTTTTGCGGTGGTGGCGGAGGAAGTCCGCAGCCTCGCCGGAGCGAGCCGGAAAGCGGCGGAAAAGGTGGGGGAAGTGGCCCGGGGAATTCTGGAAGGGGTGAAAGAGGTCCTTTCCGCTTCCCGGGAGGGAGAAAAGCGGGGAGTTCTGGGGCAGGCCCTCTTCGGAGAAAGCGAAGAATCCCTGGAAATTCTCGGTGAACGTACCGAAGAGATCGGAGGAGCTATCCGGAATCTTGCGGAAGCCGCGGTATATCAGGCGGAGGAGAGTTCCAAGGTAGCCCGGGCGGTACAATCCGTAGAAGAAACCGCCCTTTCGTCGAAAGGAAAAATTCAGCAGGTGGAAGAGGAGATAGCTCTTTTAGGTTCCGAAATCTCCGCGGTTCAGGAAAGTGCGGGAACTTTGGAGAAGCTTCTCTCCCATCGGGAAAAGGCCTTGGAAGGAAAGGGGCTGCAGGAGTCTTTCATGACTTCTGAAAAAGGGGTAAAAGGACCGGAGGAAGAGATCTCCAAGGGGCATGGTTTTTCTTTCGGAAAACGATCCTTTCGAGCGGCTTGGAGTGGGTTTCGTTGATATGGAGCATGGCATGAACTCTATCGGGGCCGACGAGTGCGGCAAAGCACGGGAACGCTTCGATCACTGGAGGAGTAGCGGGAATCCGTAAGTGAAATATTTAGTTAGACATTTTGTAAAACCACTCTAAAACGAAGAGCTTGGGCTTTCCCGATTCGGAAGGCCCAAACTCTTCGTTTCTTCACAAAGATGCCGGAAAAAGAGTTCAGGAAAGAGGGTATTCCCGTTCTTCCAGATGGATATTCTCCTTTTCAAGCTCCCGCAGCAGAGGGCCATAGATTTCCTTGATGGTAGGAATATGCAGCCCCGGAGTGGTTATCTTGCCCTGAAGAATCAGGGATGCTCCTATGGCGGGAGGAATCCCCGTGGTGCGGGCTACCGAGCTGTCCCCGTTGGGAATGCCGTAATCCACAAGCAGGCTTTCGTGGCACCGGAGAGATCCGTCGGGATATGCCGCTATAATCTGGTCCTTCAGAATCACCAGATCCCGCTCCTCTTTTTTATAAACGAGCTTTTTGTCGAAGAGCCAGGCGATGATATCCCGGGGACTTCCCTCTTCGAAGGGGAGAGGGGCCTCGTCGAAAAGCCCGAGCCACCGGAATCGCTGAAGCACCATGGACCAGACGGGAATGTTGAGGTGCGACGCGAGATCCTTCTCCACATTTTCGGAAGAATTCTTGCCGATGCGGGAGGCCATGAAATCCCGGAAAGACATGTTTTGAAAGGATTCCCGCTTTTCATCGAAAAGAGAAAGTTCGTTCATGAAACAGATGGTTTCGCACCAGCCGGGATAGCGTAGCGTTCCCCGGTAGATGCTTTCCGCCTCGGGAATATCGTACAGATCCAGATAGGGAAGGGAATCCGCATTGGCATATACTTCGAAGGCTCCGAGATGTTCGATTTCCTCCAGCGAGTAATGCTCGTAGGTTTCTCCGTGAGGCCGCAGGTATTCCTTGCCCTTTTCCTTGATATGGGCTGTACGGCGGCTCGCTCCGATGAGGCTGGCGGGAGCCCAGGAGAGCTTGTATCCCCAGGGGTTCGTATTGGCCTCCGCCGAGGGTAGGGCACCGCAGACGGAGCGGAAGGAGCGCACCTTTCCTCCCTCTTTCCGGATACCTTCGATGGTTCGGGCGGCGGACATGTGGTCTATACCGGGATCCAGCCCGAGTTCGCTCAGGAAGATAATCCCCTTCTCCTTAATGACCTCTCTTTGAGAGGCGGTTTCCTTATCCAGATATGCGGGGTCCACCGAATGCACTCCCTGGGAGAGGCATTCCCGGGCTATCCGAGGCATCAGTTCCGGAGGAAGCAGATTGATCACGATATCCGGAGAAATCCGCCGTATAACTTCTCCTCCGTGAAGGGTCGCGTTTTCCTGAAGGGCGTGCCCCCGGGAATTTCCCTGAAGAACGTAGTCCAGCCGCTCCTTCGAAAGATCCGCCACGAAGACCTCGTAGCCCTGGCGCAGTAGATACTGCACGCAGGGGCGTGCCACCCGGCCTGCTCCGAAAACAAGAATTTTCTGGGTCATAATGAACTGTGTGCTCCTTTCTCAACAAAGAGATGCATAAATGTAGTTCGTTAACGTTACAAAATCGAACACCGGAAGTTTCGTAAACTTCCTCAGAGTCTCCGCGAAAGGGGGAAGATCCGTGCATTCCAGAACGAAAGCTCCCGCCTCGGGGTGTTCCCGAAAGGCTTTTTCGCCGGTTTGCAGAACCTCTTGAGCGATGGTCTTTAGATCCACATCCTCCTCCGGAGCGGTAAAGATTTTATTCCACTCCTGGCATTCCTCCATGCCGTAGATGTGGAGATTCGTTCCCGGAGCGATACCGGCTTCCCGAAGATGTTCCTCCCGAAGGGCGGTCTTCTTGGCGGTAAGTATCAGAATACTCCTCTCGGGACTCAGCATCTGCCGGATCAAAGGGACCTGGAGAAGGCTGGAGGAGAAAAAGGGAATTTTCAGGGTCGAGGCGATTTTTCTCTGAAAAACCGCGTTGAAACCGCAGCTCGTGGTGATGCCTCGAACGCCCGCTTCTTCCATGTTTCGGGCTTCCTGAGCCATTCGTTCCATTACCGCAGGGCTCGGATTTTCGAGAATGGTTTCGATATTCGCCCCCGGAACCCGCCGATAGAGAACGGGAAAGGAAAAGGTGGCGGGGTTGGTGCTGTTTCCCCGCAAGCTTTCGAGCTGATCCAGTCCTCGGGGTGTGGTACCTCCTCCTTCCCAGCAGAGAATGCCGATACGGGGAGAAGGGGTTTCGGAAACGGATAAGGGCAAAATCTTCGCCTCCTTAAAATGAATTTACAACATATAAAGCCATGGAAATACGACGGGGCTCTTTCTCCACCGAAAGAAAAGAGCCCCGGAAAAAGTGAAACCGAAACTAGGAAATAATCCCCTGCGTGCCGATATAGACGAAAAGGGCTCCTGCGAGAACCGCTGCGGTAAGGGCGTAGGGCAACTGGGTGCTCACGTGATCCATATGATCCGAAGCGGCCCCGAAGGAGGAAAGACAGGTGGTGTCCGAAACGGGGGAACAATGGTCTCCGAAGAGGCCTCCTCCTACCACGGCTCCCACCGTGGCCAACACCAGGGAGTTGATCTCTCCTCCCGAGAGGTTCATGGCGATGGGAAGTACGAAGGGGGTAAGAATGGCATAGGTTCCCCAGGAAGTGCCGGTAAAGAAGGAGATCGCCGCTCCCGTAACGAAGGTCACCAGGGGAAGCATTCCCGAGGTCATCCAGCCTTCGGTGAAGGATACGATAAACTGCTGGGCTCCCAGGGATTTGGAGATGGTATTGATGCAGTAGGCCAGGGCGAGAATGAGAATGGCGGGAAGTACCGCCTTGATGCCGTTGGTAGCCACGTCCATACCGTCCTTGATGTTTTTGAAGTACCCTCCGAAGCTCATCACCACCGCCTGATACATGACTGCCGTGAAGAAGGCCTCCAGAATCTTGGTGCTTCCCAGGAAGAAGAAGGTGCCCAGGGCCACCCCGATAACGATGAGTACCGGAATCACGAGGTAGATCAGGATATTGGGAACCTTGCCCTCCCTAGGCTGGATGAGATCCATCTCTTCTCCCGTAAGAGGCGTGGCTCCGTCCCGGAGGACCTTGCCCTCTTCTCTTGCCCGTTTTTCCGCTTTTCGCATGGGGCCGTAGTTGGGAATAATTCCGTAGGCGATGAGTCCCGCCAGAACCACAGCGAACCATCCGTAAAAATTGTAGGGAATGGCCTTCACGAAGACCGCCATTCCCTGAGAGGCATCCTGAATGGGACCGTATCCCACCAGGAGCCCCGCAATGTAGACGGCCCATCCCGTGAGGGGAACCAACGTACATACCGGAGCGCTGCCGGAATCCAGAAGATAGGCCAGCATTTCCCGGGAAACCTTGTGTTTGTCCGTAAGAGGTCGGGCGATGGGGCCGCTGAAAAGGGGGCTGAAGTAATCGCTGAAGAAAATGCAGATTCCCATAAGCCAGCCGAAACCCGAAGCGGCCCGGCGGGAGCGGATCTTCGTACCCGCCCAGTCCGCAAAGGCACCGATAACTCCAGCCCGAAGGTAGAAGGCCACCATGATACCCACGGCGACTTCGATCATCATAACCCAAATGAAATCACCGTTTCCGAGAGCGGTCTGGAAAAGCTTGGAAAGCCCCGTGGCAGGATCGAAGCCCGCGAGAATAACTCCCACCACACACCCGATAATAAGAGAAAAGACCGCATCTTTCGTCTTGAACGCCAGAATAAGAGCCAACACCACAGGAACCAGGGAAAGTGCTCCCTTGGCTGCAATATCTCCCATACGTACAACGCCTCCTTTAATGAAATGAATTTTGAAAAACCTTAAAATCTATTCCGGATTGAAAAAGCCCTATCACCTCCTTCGATAATTTCTCCTCGGGCAGTGAGTTCCACAAAGCTGTGAGAGAACTTGGCCTTCTGGACAATCCCCTGCTTCAGGAAAAATTTCAAAGAACTTCGATCCGGTCCTCCCAAAATGGGAGATCCTCCGGATTCCATGAAAAGCTCCAGGTTTTCTCCGTTGGCAGGGAGTAGGTCCGGAGAGTAATGGAGAATTGCCATACCTATCGCTACGGTGCCGGTGCCGCAGGCTGGCTCTATATGATTTTCCGGAAGCCAGTGTGGGAAGAGCACCCTTAAGGAGCTATCCTTGTTTCCCTTACGATCGTAGATGCCCAGATCCTTGGACGCTTGAGGGCGAAGGGCGAGGAATTCCCTTTGAACTTTTTCTATAATTCTTCGGGTGGTATGATCCAGGGCAGATACGTTTGCCTCCGGAAGAGCTTCTTCCAAATCCTCCCCCCGGAGAATGAGAAATTTTCCCACCCGGAGAAGAGGAATTCCCTGAATTTCCATGGCTTCTATGCCGGAATTCCCAATTTCCCGCACGAAAGAATCCATGCAAGTCCAGGTGGTAACGTTATTTCCCTTCTTCTCGATATGGAGAGGAACCGAGCCTCCTTCGGTATCGAGTAGAATTTCGGAAGATCCGTTTTCCGGGATTTTCAGGCCATAGTGTTCTCCAAGATCCGTATAAGCCAACGCTTGTCCCAGTACCTGTGTAAGTCCTCCGCAGGCACTTATATAGGCCCGGGAAGTTCGGGCGGCAATGCGCACTTTGAGAGTCCCTTTCCGGGAGGATTTGCCCAGTATGCCTGCTTCGTGACACGCAAGCACCTCGGGAGAGCAGAAGTAAAGAACTCTTTCCAAAGGATCTCCTTCATTTCCAAAATCCTCTTCGAAAAGAAGGAGAATAGTGTTTCCTCCCATGTGACCTTTCAGAAAACGCATATGCCAATCCCCCTTTCGGAACTATAATTTCCGGCGTTACACCTCGGGAGCGCAGCTTCCGTTCCAGGGAAGTTCCTGTCGGGTGATGCGGATATTTCGCTTCTCCAGGCCCTGCCGATAGGCCTCGAAGGGAACCTCCATGGGATAGACCACGCCGCTTTTCGCAAGAGTTCCGTCCAGAATCATGGAGGCCCCCATGGATACTGGAAATCCTACGGTGCGTTGCATGGCGGTGAATCCGGATTCGCAATCCCGGGTATCCACGATCTGGTAGATCACCCGGCTGGGTTTCCCCTGTCGGATTCCCCGCACGTCCGTACGTACCAGGGCGAGGTCCTTTTCGTTTTTCTCGTAGAAAAACTGTTTCTGGGAACCCAGAAGAGCGGCACAGAAGGCGGTGGGGGCGATGGAGGCATTTCCTATCGAAAGGGGGGAGTCCTGCAGAAAGCCGCACTTGGCCATAACTTCCCAGAAGGCACCATGGCCGGGCCAGCGGCAGATGTAACGCCCCATCTCCTTTACGTCGGAAAGCCCGAAAAGTTTCGCGAAATGGGCGCTGTCCCCGTTGGGGAAACACTCCAGAGCTCCTCCGAGTTCGTCAATGTCCAGATGGTGCATGGAGGAAGGGCTGAACATCTCCTCCGCCTTGACGGAAAGAATCTTCCCCTGGCGAATGAGCGTGGCGGGGCGTAAATAGGAGCGCATTACACCGATGATGGACCAGGTGAACTTGTATTTCAGGGGGTTCGTGGCGGTGCTTTTTTCGGGAAACCCCGCGCCGTAGGAATGAAAGGCGTGCACTTCCTCGAATTCATCCAGAGTCTTCTTTCCCAGCACCAGATCCATCCCGGGATCCATGCCGAACTCCTGAAGGATGGTAATTCCCTTCTCTCGGGCCAGGGCATCCACATATTCCAGCGTTCGGGATTGCTCTTCCGCGCGCTTCGCATCTTGTTCTCCGGGATTTTTGAGGTACATGGAAGTTACCAGAGAAACTCCTTCTTCCGCCGCCAGCTTTGCCACGGAAAGAGCGAAGACTCCCGGAAGAAGTTCCACCACCACGTCCGATTGCCGCATCAGCGAGGTGAGGGCCGTGGTGTCCTCGGCATGCAGCCGACGAGGAACCAGGCGGGAATCCCCGAGGCATAAAATATCCTCTTCGAAGCCGTCATAGCAATCGGTAACGGTGATTTCCCCGATAGAAGGATTTTTGAGAAGATCGTAAAGCGCACACTTTCCCTGCATACCATATCCGAGTTGGAGAACTCTTTTCTTTTCCATGAAATTATTTCGCCGCCCTTCGTGAAAGTTTCCTCGTCAAATGAATACATCAAAAAGCTCATTAATGAATCTTACGACATTAATACCACGAAAGGGGGTAATTTGTCAAAACATATTCAAGGTTCAACCAATAAAGAAAATAGGCGCGAATAAAGGGAATGCCCTGATCACTTCGGAGTGGAGGAACGTATAAACAGGGGAGTTATTGCGGATCTTGCGGTGCCTTCATTACAAAACCCCTCCCCGAAGAAAGAGGAAGCCCCCCGAGACAAAGGTGTCTCGGGGGGCTTCCTCTTTCTTCGGAACCCTACGATCAAGAATTGAGCAAAAGCTGTTCGTAGGTGTAACGGATATGTTCTCGCATGGCTTCCGCCGCCTTGTGGGGATTTCGGGAATCCAGAGCCTCCAGAATAGCTTTATGCTGCTCCGGGGTCTTTTGGGGAAGGATATTCTCCTGAGGACGGTAGAAGCTGTCGAAGTAAAGGACGTACACGTTGGAACGCCAGAAAATATGGCGGCACCACTTTTCAAGATAGAGGTTCCGGCCGATCCGGGCGATTCCCATGTGGAACTGCTCGTTGATGGTGAAGAAAGAGCTCTTTTCCCGGGTTTCCACGGCTTTGGCATCTCCGGGAAGAAGAGTGTAGAGTTCCTGAATTTCTTCGTCCGAAGCGTGTAGCGCCGCTGCGGCGGCGGATTGGGATTCCACCGCCATGCGGGCGAAGAAAACCTGTTCCGCATCCTCCGGAGTGGGAAAGGGAATGTAGCATCCCTTCTTGGGCATTCGGGCCAAAAAACCCTCCGTAACCAGCCGTGCCAAGGCTCGGCTTACGGGGGTTCTGCTCATTCCCAGTTTCGGAGCCAGATCAAGCTCCAGAAGAAAATCTCCGGGTTTGTACTCTCCCGAAAGAACCAGGGCGAGGATGGAACGGTAGGCCCGTTCTTCCGCATTCAAACTCAATACCATCAATCCCTTTCGGTGTCGTTTTCTTTTTGGATGTGCGCATTGTACCATGCCCGGAGAGGTTTTTCCCATAACGTAAAAGAGGGGGAATTCCCTTTAAAGGGAACTCCCCCTTTGAAACAAAACGGTTGAAGATACAGGGAAAACGAGATTTTTACCTGTAAAGCTTATTTGTTGCCTTTCAGCAACATCAGGGGAGCCAGAAGCAGCAGCACGCCGGGAATGGTGATTCCCAGGGAGCAGCCGCCACCGCCACCGCCGGTTGCCGCCCCCACAGCAGCGGAGGAGAGTACCACATACTCCGCGCTTACGTATCCCGACCGGGTGTCCAGGTCGTAGACGCTTCCATCGGCAACGGAAACCACCAGATTTTTGGTGGTGGAGATGGTGAACTCCGAAGTGCTGAGAGAAACCAGCTCGTAATCGCCGGAAGTTCTGTTTCTCAGAAGAACGTAATGAGCTACTGCCACGTTACCCGAAGGAGTCGTGTAGGATACCGTAAGAGGAATACCCATAACGCTACTTCCCGAAGCAAGCTTGGCTCCGGTAACCTTGCCGGCATAGCCCGAACTTGGTATCTGCACGTTTACGGTGCTTATGTTGATAGCGGGATAATCACTCTTCATTTTGTTTTTCACGGCATCCAAAATCCGCTGCCCTTCGGTAGAGGTGGGGTGGTTCACGGCGTACACCACGTTCTGTACTTCACTGTCTCCGGTGTTGCTCGAAGGCGTGATGGGAGTTTCCGTTCCCGTGGTGGTTCCGGGAATTACCACGGCGGGAGGAGGTGTTACCGTAGGAACTGCCGTGGGAGCCGAAGTAGGTGTCGATGTGGGACCCGAGGTAGGCGCAGTGGTGGGCGTAACGGTTCCCGTGGGTGCGGTGGTAGGCGTAACGGTCCCCGTGGGCGTGGGCGTAACGGTTCCAGTGGGAGTGGGAGTGGGAGTGGTGGCGCCGAAACCAATGATGGCAAAGACTCCCGGTGTGGTGAAATGGGCTATAGAAGGAGCTTGCTGAGTAGTAAGCATGGTGTCGCTACCGATTTGATAGGTGTAGGTCGATCCACTCGCATCTATTTGTCCGGAATCCCAGTCTGTCCATGTCGTTCCGTTTTGATACCACTTGGCCGAAACACTACCGCCGCTTTTCCGGAATTGCACATATTTCGTATTCCCGTCAAGCCGGGGACCGCCCCAACGTTTCCCGCCTTCTATATTGTCGATCCGGAAATCCACGTAACCGGGACTGGTGAGAGCCGGTTCGTCATTTCCCATGGGCCGACTGCTGAAGGTTGCGATAAAAGCGTTGATTCCATTTCCCTGAGTTGCGTTGCTAACGCTTGCAAGAATAGCATTCCATCCGAAGCTCATGCTTATACTCTGCTGATGCGTCGGATTGGTCCCGATAGCGGCTGCAGAAAGGCTGGGACTATCGGTGGCAAGACGGGCATATCCGAAATCTTGCACGGGAATGGTGTAGTGTTCCGTGGTATACACCTGTGCTTGGGTGGCTGCAACACCTAAATGTAAGATAGTACCGTTGGCGGCTCCGTTGCTTCTTCCCCAGTAGTTCTCATCTGCGGAAATGGGAGTGTCTGCGCCTGCGCCTAGATTAGTCCAAAAGTTTAAATGTAATGCATTCACATCGTTAAAATTGTTAGCCCAGAAAGAGACGTTGAACCCTCCGGGCACAATTGCAGTGTTATCTGT
The DNA here is from genome assembly GCA_963666395.2 of uncultured Aminiphilus sp. Classification (GTDB taxonomy): domain Bacteria; phylum Synergistota; class Synergistia; order Synergistales; family Aminiphilaceae; genus DAIPKP01. Next base: position 1,774,647 of record CAXXQU010000001.1, on the reverse strand, counting down.
AGAAATTGCGGCACCGTAGTTGTTGAAAGTATTACCTCGGAAATCAATGCTACGAGCGCCTCCTGTAATAATGACTGCACTGCCGAAATCGTCTACCTGGAAGACGTTATCCCACACGTCCACGCATCGAGTCCCTATGGCAGCGGCACCGGAGAAGAGCAACCCTGTTTTTTCTGTGGCGGGACTTGCCGCAGTGGAGAGTTCTACGGTATTGGAAAGAATGTAGGCTTGTCCTATGGCACCACCGTTTGCGGAAAGAGCTACTCCCCGGAAAAAGTCTCCGGTAATGGTGTTGGAATAGATTGATACGGCCTCACCCCGAGCGGCAGCTACCGTGTTAATGAGGCTGGCATCGAGAGAAACGGCGATAAAATCGTCGTCGTTTATGCCGCTGTCGAATCCGGTGGCGGTGAAGCTATTGTTGTAGATAACGATGTTTTCGTCTACCCCCCGGGCGGAGATTCCGGTATAGCTGTTTCCCGTGAAGGTACAGTTCACCACAGCAAGTTTATCGAGATTTCCTGCTCCCGCATCGGCGGAGATCGCAATAGCTGCGTTATCGTTTGTGCCGTCGGGAGTGGCTTCGAAGGTGCAGGAGTCGATGGAAACAATGTCTGCACTTGCGATCCATAAGCCTCCCGGATTCCCCCCGCCGTTGGCAAAGAGGAAATTCTTGAAGGTAATATTTTTTATCTGGACCTTTAAGTCAACTACTCCATCTGCATCCCCGATCAGCAAGGAACAAAAATCCCTGCCCGCGATCGCTCCGCCAGGTACTTCGCCTCCGAAATCCCATGTGACATCTCCGGCACGTCCCGGCCACACGTCGATGGAGAGATCCTGGCTTATGGTAAGGAATCCGTCGTCGGTATCGCTGGAAAGTATGTCTATGGTATAGTTTCCAGGATTGAAATAAATGGTTCCTCCCGCATCTACGGATCGGAGGGCGGCATCAAAGGAAATATAGGGATCATTTGGGCCTCCATCCCCTCCTGCCGCAGCATTGGAATTTACATATACAATTGCTCCTGCAAAAGCGCTTCCGCACAACAACAAGCTCCCCAAAAGAACCATCGGGACTAAGAATTTTTTCATTTTTCCCATAATGCAATTCTCCTTTCAAAACTAGGTCGGGATTTTTCCAAATTAAGAAGACAAATATTCCCTAAGTTATCCTCCCTCCTTCAAAAAAATACCATGTATCAAGTCAACAAATATAAACATCCCATAATAGAAATGATAGCATAGAATTGGCATTCTGGAAGAGGGGAATAGGAAAAAAACGAGGAAACTACGTTAAATTATAGTTTCGTGAGGATGCCATCGAAAACCCCCTTGGAAAAGAAAAGTCTCTGGAGTACACTAGGGCGGGCCGAAAAGGTACCCTTTTGCAAGAAAAATGACGAGGTGAAAGGTATGGCATTGTGTTATTACGACGGATCTTTCCGGAACCGGGACGAGGTTTTTCTGCCCGTCACGGATCTCTCCATACAGCGGGGAATAGGCGTTTTCGATTCCCTTCGAACCTACGGCAAGAAGCCCTTCGCTCTTGCGGAGCATCTCAAGCGTTTTACGGATTCCGCCGAGGCTTCGGGTTTTCGGAATCTCGCTTCCTTCGAGGGACTCGAAAAGATCGTTCTGGAGGGCGTGGAGCGCATGGACGAGGATGTGTTGGTGCGGCTCTACTGTACCGGGGGGGATGCCAACCGGGACGGCATCTTTCCGGGGCCCCGGCTTTTCGTGCTTTTCGAGTCTTTACGGCCCAAGCTGTATGCCTCTTCTTGCTACAACGAAGGGGTCGCTCTTTTCAGTATGAACTGTCCCCGCCCCAATCCCCTTATCAAGAGTATCGACTACATGCTTCCCTATGTGGCCAAGGGAGGGCGGTCGGAGTTCCTCGAAGGGCTCTACTGTCCCGATGGAAAAATTGGGGAAGGCACCAGTAGCAGCTTTTTCCTTGGGCTTGAGGGTAAGTTGATTACCGCTCCCGAGGGGGAGGTTCTTGCGGGAGTAACCCGGAAGTTCGTGCTGGATATCGCCCGGGAGGCGGGGGTGACCGTGGAGGAGCGGGCTCCTTTGGTAGAGGAGCTTGACTCGGCGGAGGAGGCCTTTATCAGCAGTACCCTCAAGGAGATTATGCCCATCGTGAGGGTGGATTCCCGAAAGATCGGCAGCGGCCGCCCGGGAGCTCTTACCCAGCACCTCCGGAGGCTCTTTCTTCGAAAGGTGGAGGCCTTCATCAAGGAATAGAGGGTTTTTGCGAAAGCCCTGATACTTTCTTCTTTAGGTGTAGGGGATAAGGCCCCGATTTTCCGGAAATTTTTTTCGGGAAATCGGGGCCTTACAACTTTCCTTCCTCCGGTATTCGCAGTACCGCCCTGCAGGGAGTTCCTTCCACCTTTCCTATCTTGAGAGGAAAGGCCTCCAAATAAGCTTTGGAAAAGGCTGGAAGCTGTTTCAGATTTACGAGACATTCCAGAAGAAGCACTTTCCGGGTTCCGAGGTAGCGGGATACCCGGAAATCGCCGAAGCTCCTCGATTCCAGTCCCACCGAGTCGATTCCCAGAAGGGTTACCCCGTGTTCCTCTACCAGATAGGCCGCCGCTTCCGGAGAGAGCCCGCTCCGGGATTCCGGGGAACATGTGCCGGTGGCGATAATCTCTTCCATGTGTCCCGTGACGAAGAGGATCATCCGTTCTTCCAGAGGATGCTGGCGGAAGATGTCTTCCAGATCTTGCCGGGTGGTGTCCTCTCCTTTTTTGGCGAGGGGGATTAGACGGCACCATCCCTGGCAGCGTTCCAGCGCCACCTGATCCATGGTTTCTCCGTCCTTCAGGAAGTAGTGTCCGCTCTGGATATGGGTGCCGCTCTGGGTGCAGAGACGCAGATCGTAGACGTACTCCCGCACCGGTCCGGAGACCCTGTTATGGGGTCCCGACCTCTCGAGAGGAGGATTTCCGGGAAAGGTGTGCGCTCCGGTATCCATGGAGATGTCCAGAATTCGGGATAATTGCGGAAACCCTGCTTGCATGAGGTAAAGCTCCTTTGTACTTTGTTTTCGTGTTTTCTTCGATGAAAAAGGCTTTTGGTCAAAAAGCCGGGCCATAGCGTCGGAGGTTAGAAAGCCAGTTTTTCTCCCCGGGCGATGCGAAGAATTTCCTCCTCCGAGAGGGGAGATCGGTCGGGGTGGGCGGAGATGCACAGAGGAACCGTCACCTCCAGAGGAGGAGAGATGGTTTCTCCCGAGGAAAGGTAGAAGTTCCCCTTCTGAAGCCGGGCCACGTCACCGTCGTAGAGCCCCCACTCCTGGAGCATCTTCTTGCTCTGCTCGATGGCCCGGGGGGCCTGGGCTCTTCCGAGAAACCATGTTTGGAACTGGGCCAGGGCCTTGCAGTCGATATCCGTGGGGTTCTGGGAGGCCAGAAGGAGTCCGATACCGTACTTGCGCCCCTGGGCGGCGAGGCGCAGAAGACTTTCCTTGCAGGCGCTGGTGCGAACCGAAGGAATATAGTCCTTGGCCTCGTCCAGTACGAAGAGTCCTCGGAGTCCCAAGGCGTTCTTGGGGGGGTACTGCTTGGCCCAGGAGAAGAGGGCCATGGCGAGGGAGTTCACGAAGTGTTGGGAGGACTTCAGCTCCCGGAGCCCCCAGAGGTTGATTACGGATATGCGGGTTTTTTCCCCCGCTCCGAAGGTGTCTCCGTAGAGTACTTTGGGGGAAAGGGGGTCTCCCTCCTGATGCAGCAGAGGATCCGAGGTTTGAGCGGCGGCGAGGAGATCTCCCAGTTCCTGGCTGAGTTTACGGTATTCCCGCATGCCCGCGCTGATTTCCGGAGGAGCCTCCTGAAGAATTTTCGCCAGTTCCTGAAGGGTTTTTCCCTTTTTCCGGGCCAGGAAACGAAGGGCCTCGGTGAGAATCGCCCGGCCCTTCTGGGCGTTCTTGGAGCTTCCCGAGAGAAAGCGCTCCCCCAGGCTTTCCACTGCCATGGTGATGGCGGTATCCGTTCCGGGGGGATCGTTCTCCAGGGCCTCGAAATCCGGAAGAGGGGAGAGGTGCAGGGGCCTTCCTCCGGAGTGTCCCGGAGTCCAGAGAAGCACCTCCGCGGTTTTATCGAAAAGCTCCGCCTTGCGGCGCATCTCCTCGTCCCAGGAGGAGGGAGGTTCCTTCCAGGCCTGGCCTATTTGGGAAAGGTCGTTGGCGCTGTCGAGAACGATGCTCGGAACGCCGCAGAGAGCGGCCTCCTCCACGAGCCGCTTGAGAAGCACCGTCTTTCCCGCTCCGCTCCCCGCCAGAATGACTCCGTGCTGTGCGAAGATTTGAGGAGAGAGGGTTACGTTTTCCCCCAAAAGCATTTCCCTGCCGATAAATACCCTTTCCTGCACTCCCCGAAATGGAAGAACCTCTTCCCGGGAGGTTTGATCCAGGAAAGGGAGTGGTTCTTCTCGTTTCTTTTCCTCGGGAATTCCCGAAGTTTCTCCGAAAACCTTTTCGGATGCCTCTTCCGATGTGGATCTCTGGGATTGCTCAGATTCCTCCGAAATCTGCTTCGCTTCCGGAGAGAGCCTCTCTTTTTCCGCCGTTTCCTCTGAAGGAGCTTTTTTCAAGGTGTTTGCGGAAATTTCTTCGGAAATCTCTTGAAAAATCTCTTCGTCCTGTTTCTCGCCTTCTTTGTTGCTTCGTCTCTCCGGAATGGAAGGAAGCTCTGGGAGACGAGAAGAAGGGGGTTCCTCTTTTTCCGTTCGAGGCACCCTATCTCCGGTTCCCTCGGTTAGAATCATTTCCTCCTGCTCCTCCCGACGAAACCATCGGCTCACTTTGGAAAAAAAACCCTCCTGGGAGGATTTGTCCGGCAAAGGCGGATTTTCCCGAAGCGAGAAAGAAGCATCCTTCGAGGTGGGGCGCAGGGGAAGGCTTGGAATCGCGGATTCCGAGAAAGTTTCTTCCTGAAGAGTGCTCTCGAACTCCGGCCTTTCCGGCTGTTCCGGAGGAGGCGTAAGGCGGAGAATCCAGGGAAAGGCTATTTGCATGCACTGGAGCTGGGAAACCACGCGGCGCTTTTTGACCCATTCCGGAAAGTAGGGATCGTTTTCCTGAAACATCTTTCGAAGGGCTCCCAGAAGGAGAATTTCCTTTTCCGTAACCGGAGCGAAGCGCCCTCCGGCTTTCTGGAAGGCCCGGTTTTGCCTTTTGGTCTGCTCTCCCGAATCTATGGGAGGCAGGGTGCGGAACACCGTAAGCTTTCGGAAGGAAAGTTCCTTTTCGATGCCTGAAGCCGTAAGGGCCTTGGCGAGCCGGGAGCGGTAGGCGTTGTGGTTGTTCTTCTGGATTACCCGGAAGCAGTAATGCTGTTCCCGGTCCCCCTCGGAGCGGAAGATCAGGCGTATCCTGGCGTTCAGGGGGTCCGAGGGAAGGCTTCCGATGGGGTCCAGTTCGATATCCATGTTCCGCTGTAGCGGGGTTTCCCAGAGAAGAAGCCGGGCTCCCAGGCGAAGGAGTTCCCCCAGCTGATCCTCCTGATCCTCCCCGAGATAGTTCAGGGGGTCCACGCTTTTTTCCAGCTCTCCGAAGCGTTGGTCCAGGGAGGAGAATCGGGGAGGTACGAAAGGAGCCTCCGGTTTGCCCGAACTTTGGGCACCTCTTTTTTCGGGATTTTCGGTTTTTTCCGGCGGAGCGGAGAAAGCCGTTTTTTTCTCTCCTTCAGCATCGTCGGTGTCCCGGATATCCTCAGGAGAAGTTCCCTCCTCCGTGGAGGAGGTATCCAGAAAGGAGGTCAGTTCGATAAGGGTTTCCTCCTGAAGGCAGTGCAATCGGTGTTCCTGGCAGCGTTGCAGGATTTCTCGGGGGGTGAACATTTCTTCGATATTGTCGAAGGCTTCCGAAGCGAAGGGCCAGGTAGCATGGGGAGGAGTAAAGCCGTGCATGGCGAAGGCCGGAGCCATGCGTCGGGCGATCATGTTCCGGGCCATGGTGCCGCAGGGTACGGTGTTGAGCGTGAAGGATTCGGAGAACCGATCCATCAGAGAAGAGAGAGCGTAATTGCGGAGAATGTAAAAGCTTTCCTCCAGGCAGGAGAGCAGCACCAGAGTGCGGGAGGTCTGATCCTGAAGTGCCGCAAGCCCCGATGCGAGGTTGAGAATGATTCCCTTGGCCTTGCGCTCCTCCTCGGAAAGCTCCTCGGAGGGAGTTTTTTTTGAGTACAGGGCTCCCTGAGCCACGATGGCGTCGATCTGATCCAGGCAGAGGAGAGTGTTTCCTTTCAGGGAAAGAATCCATGAAAGCCCCCGGAGAATTTCCCGGGGATCCTGCTCCCGTTCTCCGATTCCCAGAAGGGCGAGTTTTTCCTCCTCCAGGGATTCCCCCAGAAGCCAGGTGTACCCCACGTTGGAGAGGTCGAAGTTCTCCGTTCCCAGGGCGAAGATTGCCCGGAGCACGTGCTGATGGTGCCCCACCTCGGCACGGTACTTTTTATGCAGGTTTCCCAGAATGTCCTTCGCAAGATTCGGAAAATCCTCGGTGGAGCAATTCCGCAGTTTCGTATGCAACGAACTTCCCCTGGAAATTTCCTGAAAAATCCGTTCCAGTACCCGATCCAGCTGGAGAAGCCCCGGAGTTCCCCGGGCTTCCTTATGGAGGGATTCGAGATATCCCAGAAGGACCGTGTGCCAGAACCGGGTTACGTCGGTCATGTCCACCAGAATGAAGGTGGTTTCTCCCAGGGGGGTTTCCGGAGGAGCCTCGCAGAGAGTCTGACGCAGGGAGCCCAGAAGATGGGTTTTGCCGGCTCCCCCGGGGCCCCGGAGCAGTCGGCTTCGAGAGGGAAGTCCAAGATGTTCGAGTTCGAAGAGCAGCCTTTCCCGTACCGGAGCGTGAAGTTCCGCTACGGAGTAGGGGTTTTTTTCCCATACATCGTCCAGCCGATGGGCGTAATCCAGATCCGCCGAACGAAGTACCTGGCGTTCCAAAGAAACGTTCATGAAAGAGATCCTCCTCGGAAGGGGCCTAGGAAAGGCGCAACACGTGCCGGGACACGCTTCCCAAGTGCAGTGCCGCTACATCGTCCTCGGCGGTACGGCTGAGAGGGTCCTGGTAGCTCATGAGAAGAATTTTCCCTTTTCGTTGAAGCGAAAGTAAAAGACGGTCCGTATCCTTTCGGGAGAGAGCCTGGAGGCGAGGACGAAGATCTCGCAGAAAAACGCGATCCGTTCCGGTTTCCTGCATGATTTTGCGGCTCAGGGCGAGAAGATTTTCCTCCTCCGGATCCAGAGGCTCCGCCGAAGCCTGCGGAACCGGAGTTTCCGGAACGGAGGGAGACGGAGGCAAGAGCTTTTCCTTGGGAGGAGCCATAAATTCCGCCAGGGTGAGGGTACCATCGCTGACGCGGAGCTGAAGCCGCTCCAGCAAAGCCTGGGCGAGAAAGGCACATTCCTTGGAGGGATTTCCCTTCTTTTCCATAATGGGAAGGGCGAGATGCTCCGAAAGCCAGTCCCAGGCCCGATCGGTAAGGAAGATGTGCTGGCTTCGGCCGATCTTTTCGGTGCGGATGAGTTCCATTTCTAAAAGAGGTCGCCGATCCAGGGGGCTCATTTTCGGGCGGGTTCGGCCGAAGGCCACTCCGTCCCCCAGAAAGAAGAGGCCGTAGAGAAAAAGAACCTGCTTTGGCTTTAGCGATTTGCTCATGTTTCTTCCCTCCTTGGGGCGGAAATTTTTCCCCACCCCTTTGTTTATTCGTTATTCCGGAATTTCCGAAGCATGCCGTTTCTCGTGCTCCAGAAGCCATTTCTTGATGGAAAGTCCTCCGCCGAACCCAGTAAGGGAACCGTCCTTGCCGATAACCCGATGGCAGGGTACGATCAGAGCCACGGGGTTCCGGTGATTCGCTCCTCCCACCGCACGGAGTGCCTTGGGATTGCCCACGGCGAGGGCAATGTCCTGATAGGATCGGGTTTCTCCGTAGGGAATCTCCCTCAGGGCCTGCCAGACCCGCTCCTGAAAGGGGGTGCCCTCCAGCTTCAGGGGTATCGTGAAGATCCGGCGGGTTCCCCGGAAGTATTCGTGGAGTTCTTGAAAACAGGTTTCCAGAACCGGAGAAAGGGGGAGGGCGGGGGCGATTTCCCCCCGGGGGGAGGAAGAGAAATTCAGCTCCGTAAGATAGCCGTCTCTTTCGCAAAGCTCCAGCATGCCCACGGGGGAGGCGAAAAAGCCCTTTCGAGTTCGAATGTCCGAAGAATTTTTCATATTCCAAAACCCCTTCCTTATATAAAACTTCCCCGGTAGACTATATCATGAAGCTTTTCGCTTATCCAAGAAATCTTCGGGTACCTTCGAGGGAATATATCTGGTACCATGGCGCAATGCATATTATATGTGACGGAAAGGGGTAAAGCCTAATGAAAGGTATTGTAGAAGCTATCTGTATCAGCAAGCAACGGCAGGAGGCGAAGCTTCCCGTTCCTGCGGGGATTTTCGAAAAGGGCCAGGGGCTTTCGGGAGATTCCCATTATGGCATGAAGGAGCGCCAGATAAGCCTTTTACGTCTTGAGGATATTCGGGAAGCCGAAAAGGAAGCGGGTTTTTCCTTTCCCTTCGGAAGCCTTGCGGAAAACCTGGTTATTCGAGAGCTTCCCGAAGAGCTTCCCCTGGGAACGTTGCTTCGGTTTCCCCAAGGGGTGGTGCTTCGGGTGGTGGAAAAGGGCAAGCGTCCGGGGGAACCCCACAGCTACGATTTCCGGGGATGGTGCCTTCTTCCCGTGAAGGGCTACTTCCTGGAGGTCCTTCAGGGAGGAACCCTGCTTTCCGGCGAGCCGGTGGAGCTGGAAATTCCCGAAGAATAACCGAAAAGGAAAAGCCCGGAACGAGAAAAAAGAGCCAGGGAAATTTTGAAAAAAATTTTCCCTGATGACAAATAATTGACCTCGCAAGAGCAATGTGGTTAGATGGGAAAATTCTGAGATCTACGAGGAGGAATACCCCATGTATATCGGAGTGGGACAGGAGATTTTCGAGCGTTTTCCCGGCTACCTTCGGATGGTGCTTCTTTGCAGCGGCGTGGATAATTCCGCGGAAAACCCCTCCCTGGCGGCAATGCTGCGGCAGGGAGAAAAACAGATTCGGGAGGATCCCTTTCTGGAGAACTTCAAGGAGCATCCCTCTCTGGCGGGATGGCAGGAGGCTTTTCGGAGCCTCGGAGTAAATCCCAACAAATATCCTCCCTCCATGACGAATTTGATCAAGCGGGTGCGATCGGGAAAGGAATTGCCCTTTATCAATCCCCTCGTCTGCCTCTTCAACATCGTGAGCATGAAGTATCTCGTTCCCTGCGGAGGGGATGATCTGCGGCACGTTCGGGAGAAGGTGCTTCTCTGCTTCGCCTCGGGGGAGGAACGCTATGTGCCTCTGGGACAGCCGGAGATGACGGAAACCCCCGATGCGGGGGAGGTGGTGCTCAAGGATACCTCGAGCGGGGAGATCTTCTGCCGTAAGTGGTGTTGGAAGAACGGGGAGCGAAGCAAAATCGATACGGATTCGGTCAAGGTGGCCATCAACGTGGATTGCATGCCCCCGGTGAAGGAAGCCACGGCCCGGGCCGCTGCGGAGGAGCTGGCCTCCCTTATCGAGATCCATTGCGGAGGCACCGTGTCGGTGCACCTTCTTTCTCCGGAATTACCGGAAGTGGACTTTGCCTGAAAATCGGGAAATACAGAATAAGGAGCGTGACCTTTCGACATGAGGAATCTCCAGGGGGATCTCAAGAGGGCCCTGAAGTACCGCTGGGCGGTTTGGGGCGTTATGGTTCTTTCCTACATGGTGGTCTTTTTCCACCGTCTTGCGGCGGGAGTGGTGCGGGAGGATCTGGTCCGGGATTTCGGCCTCAGCGCCTCCTCTTTCGGCTCTCTGGCCTCCATGTACTTTTACGCCTATATGATTATGCAGATCCCCGTGGGAATGCTTGCGGATTCTCTGGGAGCCCGGATTACCGTCTTCGGGGGCACTCTTCTTGCGGGAGCGGGATCCCTGCTTTTCGGCATGGCCTCTTCGGTGCCCATGCTCTTTCTTGGGCGTTTCCTGGTGGGCATAGGGGTTTCCACGGTTTTCGTCTCGATTCTCAAGATTCTCTCTCAGTGGTATCGCAATCGGGAGTTCGCTTCCATGTCCGGTCTCACCGCCTTTATCGGCAACTTCGGAGGGGTGCTTGCCCAGCTTCCTCTGGCCTTTCTGGTGGCTCACTTCACCTGGCGTACCACCTTTATGGGCATCGGAGGCGTAAGCCTTCTTCTGGCGGTGCTCTGTTGGTTTTTCATTCGAAACACTCCCGGGGATATGGGATTTCCTCCCATCAACGAATCCTTGCAGGGAACCGAGGGAAAGCCTTCTCCGGGGCTTCTGAAGGCTCTCGGAGAAGTACTGACTTCTCGAAACATCTGGTTTGCCTCTCTCCTTTGCGGCCTCAGCTCCGCCGCTTTTCTCGCTTTTTCCGGAGCCTGGGGAATTTCCTATCTTCGGGAGGTCTTCAACCTCGATGCCCGGGAAGCCTCGAAGATCGTCTCCTATTGCGTTTTCGGGGGCATGGCGGGAACCTTCGGTGTGGGGTGTCTTTCGGATCGTCTGGGACGGCGCAAGCTTCCCATGATCGTGCTCTGCCTGGTTTCCATCGGCACCTGGATTCCTCTCGCTTTCGGAAACGCCGGTATGCTTCCTCCCTGGGTTCTGGGACCTCTTTTCTTTTTGCTCGGCTTTTCCGCAAGCTCTTTTATCCTGGGATGGGCCATTACCAAGGAGACCCAGTCTCCCGCCTATACGGGGATTGCCATAGCCGTGGTGAACACCTTCACATTTCTTGTCACGGCGCTACTTACCACGGGTATGGGAAACATGATCGACCGGTATACCCATCTTCCCGTGGAGATACAGTATCAGAAAGCCTTTTTGCTCTGTTTGATTGCCGCTCTCGGGGCTCTGATCGGGGGGCTTTTCCTTCCCGAAACCTGGTGCGGCAATACTGAAAGGAAAGGAGCTTCTTCGAAAGAAGCCTAGGAGTTGTTTTTATGACCATTATCGGTGTTTTCTACAGTCTTCTTACCGCCTTCTGCTGGGGTACCGTGCCGGTAATCTATCGGCGCCACATGATTCAGATGCCCTTCGAGAAGATGAACGCCCTCCGATCCTTCGGATTTCTGGGGGCCATGGGGATTCTTGTGTATTTTTACGCCCCTCACAGCTTTTTGGAAGTTCCTTTTTACGTCATTGCTCTGATTGCCGGGGCCTGCCTCGTGGGGAACGTGCTGGGGGACGTGCTGTACATGAAAAGCATCGGCCTTCTGGGGGTGGGAAAGGCCAGCGCCATTACGAGCATTTCTCCTCTGGTGGTGATGGTTCTTTCGGTGCTCTGGCTGGGAGAGAGCATTACTTTTTCGGGGGTGGTGGGAGCCCTTTCCATCATTTTCGGGCTCAATTTGGTACGCCGCACCGAGGGGGTCCAAAAGTGTTCCCGGGAGGAGGCGAACCTTCGCAAGGGGTTTCTTCTGGCGGTGCTTACCGCCCTCTGCTGGGGATGTTCCTTTCCCGTAACCAAATGGGTCCTTTCCAACACCCCCACGGATGTGGCTTCCCTCAATTTCTGGAGGGCTGCGGCCTTCGTTCCCTTTTCCTGGGCTTTCTGGCTTATTCGGGCTTCCCGTATGCCCGAAAGAAAGGCCTCTCTCTTTACCACCTCCCGGATAATTTTTCTGGAACTCCTTGCGGCGGGGGCCCTGGCTCTCGCTCTGGGGGGATTTTTTCTCGCCAAGGCCCTGGAGCTTGCTCCGGCCTCTCTGGTAAGTCCTTTAACCTCCTCGTATCCCCTCATCGCGGCGGCCTGGGGAATGGTACTCTTTCAGGAACGGCTCAACAAGATACAGCTTTTCGGAGTGTGCGCCATCATCGGAGGTTCCGTGGTGATTTCGCTCTAAAGCGAAAAAATCCTTCCATACGCACTATGGCGGTGTCTGTTTCCTTTTCTTGATGGTATGATCGATCCGTAAGCTTTTGAAATTACCCTTTCCCCTGCGGGGAAATCCGGAAAGGAGAGATTGTCGGTGTATAAAATAGTATTTCTTCGGCATGGCGAGAGCGTGTGGAACAAGGAAAACCTCTTTACGGGATGGACCGACGTGGATCTTTCGGCAAAGGGGGTGGAGGAGGCTCACGAGGCGGGGAAGCTCCTCCTTCGGGAGGGCTACGATTTCGATGTGGCCTATACCTCGGTTCTCAAGAGAGCCATCCGGACACTTTGGATCGTTCTCGACGAAATGGATCGCATGTGGCTTCCGGTGTATCGGAACTGGCGCCTGAACGAGCGTCATTACGGGGCACTTCAGGGATTGAACAAGGCCCAAACCGCCGAAAAATACGGAGACCACCAGGTTTTTACCTGGCGCAGAAGCTATGACGTTCCCCCTCCCGAGCTTACTCCCGAGGATGAGCGCTATCCCGGAAAGGACCCCCGGTATGCCTCCCTCTCTTCCCAGGAGCTTCCCGTAACGGAATGTCTCAAGGATACCGTGGCTCGGGTGGTTCCCTACTGGAAGGACGTCATCGCCCCGGATATCCGGAGCGGAAGAAGAATTCTCGTTACCGCCCACGGCAATAGCCTCCGGGGGCTGATCAAGTTCCTCGACGGCATTCCGGACGAGGAAATCGCGAAGCTCAACATTCCTACGGGAATTCCCCTGGTGTACGAACTGGATGAGGATCTCCGGCCTCTCAAACACTATTATCTGGGAGACGAAGAGGCCGCGAGAAAGGCTGCGGAGGCCGTGGCGAATCAGGCCAAGCAGGGGCGGTAATCATGAGGCGGAACCTATCCGCAGGTCTTGCGGTTTTCCTGGGAGTTCTCTTCTGTTTTTCCCTTCTTCCCGCCCGGGGAGCCTCCTTTTTCGCCTCCTACGACGTAACCCGCCATTCCGACGGGGAGGATGTCTCCCTTGGGGAATTTGCGGGATCTCCCGCAATCCTCGTGTTCTTCTATCCCACCTGCGAGGATTGCAAAGAAGAACTCCAGCTTTTTGAGGAGATGCGGGAGGATCTGCAGAATCGGGGCGTGACGCTGCTTCCCATAACCAAGGAGCGTTTCAATCCCCGGCTCGTGTCCAAGACGCTTCAGGAGATTCAGGTGGAGCATCTGGAGGTGTATTACGATCATATGCCGGGGCTCTTCGACAGCCTTCCTGTGCGCAGCGTGCCGAGGCTTCTCGTCTGCGATTCTTCGGGAACCGTAGTGTACGATGAACAGGGGCCGATAGCGGAACTTGCCTTGGAAGAGGCTTTGGATCGGGTTGCCCCGAGAAAAGGAGAGTAAAAATATAATGAAACATAGAGAAAGCAAATGGAAATATGTGGCATTCCTGGGGATTTTCTGCCTGGCTCTTTTCGGAGGGGCCGCTTTTGCGGGGGAAGTGTCTCTCGAGGGACATACCCTCTACAGCGCTCCCGGAGGAAGTATGATGGCTGCCGAGGACCTTCGGGGGGCCCCGGCGCTCTTTATCTTCTTCACTCCCAACTGTCCCGCCTGCGAGAAGGAACTCAAGAGCCTGGATTCCCAGTGGCGGAGTTTCGAGGAAAAATGGGGAGTCAAAGTACTCCCGGTGGCTCCCGGAGCGCTGCGGTCCCAGGCGGCCCGGCTGGGGGAGTTCGTGCGCCAGAATTGGGGAGTGGCCACCCTGCCGGTGTACGTGGACGGGGATCCCTCATTGATGGATGCCCACAAGGTGGAGTACGTGCCTACCCTGGTGCTTTACGATAAGGAAGGCAGGCAGGTCTGGAAGGAGACCGGAGCGGTGCCTCCCTCTTCGCTGGAGAAGATTTTCGAAAAGACCTTGGGACAGTAAAAAACCGGAAAACCGAGAGCAAACTTCGAATTTTTTTGCGAACCAACGTAGGAAACCCCGGAAGCGTACTTTTCCGCTTCCGGGGTTTCCTTTTGCGAATATGCTTCGGGTCGTTTTAAAGGCTTCGTTCTCTTTTGAGATAACGTCCGCTCATGCTTTTGTAAAAATCGAGAATGGTTTTTTTATAGGAAGTTCGGGGAGCCCCCAAATAACGATCCAAAGCCCGGTCGGCATCATCTTCAAAATGACGGATGTGGTTGGCGAAGAGATAGGTTCCTACCCGGATATTGTTCTGGGGTTCCAGAAGATCCTCCAGGGTTTGAATGGCCCCGAAGGCTTTCCGAATGGATTTTTTGTGAGCCTTCCAATGGATTTGCATAAGCCCGTAGGCTCCCCTGGAAGATTGGGCCTTCCAGTTGGCGGTGGATTCCTTGACGAGAATGGAGGCCACGAGAAAGGGATCCACTCCGAACTCCTCTCCCGCATCGGTAATGTACTTGGCATACTCCCGAGCCTTTTTCTCTCCGAGGCGGGGATTCCGTTTTTTCAAGAATTCCGCGATTACTTCGCTTGTCCGGGTATTGTACTTCGCATCCCCCAGACTTCGCATGACGTTGAACTCGAAATTCTTGGCAAAGAAATCCGTGGTTTTTGATGCGAAAGAGGGAAACGGAAAAAGGAAAAGTACGGAAAAAAAGAAAACAAAAAAAACAGGGGCTCCTCGGAGAGGAGTCCATTTTAATGGATTGAGCATAAAGGACCACCTTATCGTAGAGAGTAATGTTGGAAAAGAGTACCGGCGAGAAATAGTACGTAAAAAAGGGGAAAAAAGCAAGGGGAAAATACGTATTTATGGTTTTTTAGTTAAAAAGGCTTGAAAAGTCTCTTCCGGAAGAGAGGTTTTTCAAGCCTTTTTTCCCGCACCTCCGGGGAATCAGGAGGATTTTTCCTTATGATACAAGGCAATCATGCGATGGTAGTATTTGAGGATGGTACTTTTGTATCGGCTGGAGGAACTGCCCTTATAGGAATCCAGAGAGGCATCCACCTTTCCTCCGTGCCTCCGCAAGAAGTTTGCCAGCATATAGGTTCCCACCCGGATGTTGTTTTCCGGTTTCTGAAGATCTTCGGCGGAACGAATGGTGGGAAAGGCTTTGGGGATGCTTTTTCGATGAACGGACCACTTGACTTGCATCAAACCGTAGCATCCCCGACTGTGGGCGCCGGCCTTTACGGTGGATTCCTTGACGATGATCCCCGCCACGAGAAAAGGATCTACCCCGAACTCCCGGGCGGCATTCACTACTGCAAGAGCGTATTTCTTGGCGGTTTCCCGGGAAAGCCGGGGGTTTTTTTCCCGGAAGAAGCGAGCAATGGCCCTATCTGCCGGCGCATCGCACTTGTGGTCTCCCAGGCATCGCATGGAAAGAAAATGGCGGTCCGCATCGAAAAAGGCGCTTTCTCCGGAAGAAGGAAAGAGAAGAAGGGGGATCAGGAAGAGAATTGCGAAAAAAGCTTTTTGCAAGGGGAGATACGGTTTTCGTCTCGAAGGAGGAGCTTTCATACAATATCACCTCGCGGAACAAGATGGAAAAACTACCTGATCGGCTTTGTTCTGTCGATTATACACGAGGATTTCCGGAAAAAAAGCGAAGAGGTCCAGATATTTCGGAAATATTCCTATGCTCTGAAATTGGGAGCCTCTTTCTTTCCCCAACGATACAACTCCTCCGGAGAGAGATCCGGAGTTTCGAGAATTTTTCGCCGCATTTCCAGGATAAATCTTCCTAAAAGAGGTCCCGGAGGAATTGCAAAGCCTTCCGAGCACTCTCTTCCCGAGAGGAGCATGCCTTTTTCGGAAGCCCGGAAGAGGCGGGCTTTCCAGAGAAGGAGATTTTGCTGCAATTCTTCGAGAAGAAAACCTTGGGAAGGGTCCAGAGAGAGGAGTTCCAGAAAGGTTTCCATCCAGGGAAAACCGAAACGTTCCAGGAGCTCCGGGTCTTTCCCGAAAGAACCGGATCTTCGGACCATAGCCAAGGTTTCCAGGAGCTGCCGTATCCTTTGGGCTTCTTTTTCGGGGTACCTCCAGTACCGGAGAAGGAGAAGACTTCGTTCTCCGATTCCTTCGAAGGGAAGAAGGCGCGGGGAAAGGTGGCCGTAGAGGTCCAGAAAAAAGGCGGCCATACAGCAGGCAAAGGAGGTTCCCCGATGACAGCTCCGGGAGAAGATGGGGAAATTTTCCGGCATTTTCTTTTCGTGACGATCCTGACAAAGCTGCTCCAAGAGCCCTGCCCGGCGGAGAAACTCCGGAAAAGCCTCGTTGCGGGAACTCAGCCCGAGAAGCATTTCCCGCCCTATCCGTTCCCCCGGGAGTTTCGCACAGGCCTCGGCGAAGGGAAGGCATGCTTCCAGGGATTCCGGAACGATTCGGAAACCCTTCAGGGAAACTCCGAAACGGCAGAGCCTCAGTGCCCGGAGGGGGTCCTGGCGCAACCGTTCTTCCGGGAATCCGTTCCAGCGAAGAAGGCCTTTCCGTATATCCCGAAAGGCTTCGGGGGATCCACGTAGCTTCCCTTTCCAGTCCAAAGCGAGGCTGTTGACGGTGAAATCCCGGCGGGTCAGATTATCTTCGAGGGATTCTTCCGGAGATAAAAAACTGATTTCCGCGATTTTTCCTTTCCAAACCGGCAGTATATAGACGGGATAGGCGGAAGTACCCGCGAATTTCCCCCCGGAATAAAGGCATTCCAGAATTTTTCCGGGGGCTTCGGTAAGGATATCCGCATCCCGCAAAGGCCGATGAAGCAGTAGGTCCCGTACGGCACCCCCCACGAGAAACGAAGGATATCCCTCCTGGGTCAGCCGGAGAAGGATTTTCAGAATTGCATGGAAAAAGCTTTCTCTCCATTGAAGGGACGAGGATGTGGCATTTTTCGTCACGAGAGGCCCTCCTTTCGAGGAAACTCCTTTTTTGTGAGATACTATACCGCAAGGATCGAAGAAACCTGTTTTTCCAAACGGAGTTTCAGGAAAATATTTTCCGAAAAGGAGAAGCGAAATGAACGATAAGGAACTGTTGTTGACCATGAAACCCTTGGGATACGTGCACTCTCCCTATATGGCGAGAGGTGAAGCTCCCCGTCAGAGTGTGCATGCCGAAGCGCTTCCGGGAAGAATCGAAATTCTTCCCGAGTACGCTCCGGCCCTGCTGGGATTGGAAAAATACTCTCACGTCATGGTTTTTTTCTGCTTTCACCTTATGGAAGACGAGCCGGAGCTTGTGCATTGTCCCCGGGGGGGGGCGAGCAGAGAGCCCCGAGGACTCTTTGCCACGCGCACTCCCCGGAGACCCAATCGAATAGGTTTTTCGGTGCTCCCTCTGGAACGGATCGAGGAAAACGTGCTCTACGTGAACCAGGTGGATATGCTGGACGGAACTCCCGTGCTGGATCTCAAGGCCTACGAACCGGGGCTTCTGCCTTCTCCCGAAACGGTGACGGCCCCGGATTTGCCGAAACCGGAAAAAGATTAGCGCCTTTCGATCGCTCCACGCCAAGAACAAAAGGGGATACGTAACGGGAGCCGGAGTTCATGCAACGCCACAGGTCAAGGAAAACCGCTCTAAACCAGAAACTTCCCGGGAGAGATTCTCTCCCGGGAAGTTTCTGATGTCGCTGTCGGCATTATAGGTGGTGGCATTCCTCCGGCAAGATTTTCCGGAAGAGAGAAGCCGAAAGATGCGGTTTTCTCGGGTTAGGCCTTTTCGAAGAAGAGTTCCGGCTGCTCCTCGGGGCTGTGCTGGGTGGCGAGAGAGATCAGCACGATGGCCGCGAAGGAAACCGCCCAACCCACATAGGATCCGTCGAAGCCCCAGGGTTTGCCCGCCAGGGACCAGGCGATGGAAGAGCCGCCTCCGAGAAGGATGCTCCAGAAGGCTCCCGTGGCGGTGGCACGACGCCAGAAGAGGAGTGCCAACATGGGGAAGAAGAGCCCTGCGGCACCGAAGGTATAGGCGTACATCACCAGGTCGATAACCTTGGGAATCTGATAGGCCAGGCCGATGGCGAAGGCGCCGAGCACGAGCACCGCCAGACGGTTGACGAACATGAGCTGTTTGTCCGAAGCCTTGGGATTGATGAGCTTCCGGTAGATGTCGTTGGTGAAGATGGCCACGCTGCCCATGAGGCAGGAGTCTGCCGTGGAGAGCACCGCAGCCATGTATGCCGCCACCACGAGCCCCGAGAGCCCTATGGGAAGAACGGTGACGATCATGGTAGGTGTGGCGAGTTCGGGATCGGTGATGCCGGGAACGAGTACATGTGCCAGAAGCCCGATGAGGGTCATGCCGATGGCGAAGATAGGCCACTCGATGGGAATGCCCGTAAGGAAGATGCCCCATTTCGCGGTCTTCTCATCCTTGGCGGCGATAACCCGCTGGAAGGTGGCGATGGAGATGAACCATACGGGGAAGATGGAAAGGAACCAGCCGATGGCGGTTTTCCATCCCACCGCCCCCCATTTCGTGAGCCCTGCTGTGTCGGGATTCGCGGCGAGCTGATCCATGAGTGCTCCGAAGCCTCCCACCTTGCTGAGCCCCAGAGGAAGCAGTACGCCGATAACGCCGATGGAGAGGATTACGAGCTGATAGACATCCAAAGTGATAACCGCCTTGAGGCCTCCCATGGAGGTGTAGGCGAGGATGATGATTCCCGCGATGATGATGGTGGTGGTGACGTCCAGTCCGATGGTTCCGGCCACGAGCTTGGCTCCAGCGATTACCTGACCTCCCACGAAGGTCCACCAGGCGAGACCGATGAGAAGAGCCGCGACCATGCCGGTTTTCTTATCGAACCGGGATTCGAAAAGATCTCCTGTGGTGAGCCCCTTCACCTTTACGGACCAGCGGTGCAGCTTGGGAGCCAGAAGAAGGGCGGCCAGACATGCACTGAGGGCGGATACGCCGATGAGCCAGGATCCGGAAATACCGATGCTGAATCCCAGGCCTCCCATGGCGATGCTGAACCCGCCTCCCAGGTCCGTGGCTGCGGCGGAGCCGGTGGTCCGGATAAGGCCCATGTTGCGATCTGCCGCGAGGAAGGATTCGTTTTCCTTTCCCGTTTGAGCCTGCTTCATGATGTAGTAGCCGATGGAAATAAGAGAAATAAAGTAAACGATAACGACGCCGACATCTAAAATGTGCAATTGCATAGAGCTAACCTCCCCTGTTTTTCGTCTTCCTTTCCGGAACCTTTACCGGAAGGGCCTCGTGTACCCTCTGCGCCCTCGATACAGCCTTGCCTTGAAGGTTTTTTCTCGGATATTTTCCTCCTCCCCTGGTAAGAGTGTCTCTTTACTTTCTTGCGAGAAAAATTCTAGGCTTCGGAATTTTCTCCGCAAAGAGAGGCGAGAAAGCCATAGAGTGCCTGGGCACTCCGAAAGACCGTGGAGAGTTCTACGTATTCGTCCGCCCCGTGGTAGTTGCCTCCCTTGGGGCCCACCACCAGAGTGGGGACCTTGAGCCTTCCTCCGGTGTAGCAGAAATCGCCCACGCTGGCGAAATAGCTGTGTACGGGTTTCTTCCCGGTGACTTCCTCTAACTTCTCTTCCATGATCCGAACGTAGGGATTGTCTTCGGAAACCACGTAGGCGGGAAAACCGTCGCACTCCGGATGAGGAGCATTCCGGAAGCTCACGGTGGCCTTTCCCCGGATATGCGCTCTTTCGATGGCTTTTTCCGTTTCCTTCAGGAGGGTTTCCTTGGTTTCTCCCACCACTACATGGCGGAAGATGGAGAAGTGCGCCGCATCGGGCACCGAGAGGGCGGCACCTCCCCCCTGAAAATCGATGCAGCAGAGAGAGCCCGGACCGAGCTTCTCGTGGGGTTTGAGTTCCGTTTTTTCCAGCTCCAGAAGCACTTTCGCGGCCTCGCTGACCGCGTTGATTCCCAGTTCCGGCTGGGCTCCGTGAGCCGATTTTCCCTCCAGGGAAATTTTGTAGTTCCAGCCTCCCCGGGCTCCCAGGCATATGCTGGGAAAGGCTACGTCCGCGAAGGCGCTGCTGGGTTCCGCAATCACCGCCACGTCCGCTTCGGGAGACATGAGCCCCTCCAGAATGAGCGCGTCCGTTCCCAGCCCGAAGGGGCCTTCCTCGTCGCACACGAAGCTGTAATCGATGCGTCCCGCGAAGTTCGGGTAATCTTTTACGAAGGCTTCCAGGGCGAGCATGATGGCGGCGCATCCGGACTTCATGTCGCAGGTACCGAGGCCGTACATGCGATCCCCTTCGATGGTCGTTTTATAGGGATCCCGGGTCCATCCCTCGCAGAGTTTCACCGTATCCAGGTGACCGTTCAGAAGAATGTGCGGTCCCTTGCGGTTTCCCTGGAGGGTTCCCACCACGTTCACGCCGTGGTAGTCGTAAATCTTTTTCTCGTGAAACCGATGAAATTCCGCCGGAACCGCATGCTCCCGCATCCAGCCAAGAGTGTATTCCATAACGGCTTCTTCGTTGAAATACGAGCTTGGAATGCTCACCAGCTTTGAAAGAAGATCCTTCACCGCTTCTTTGGTTATTTTTTCGTAGGCTTTACTCATAAAGCGCTTTTTTCCCCCATTTTTATCTATACAGTTTTTCGGGAATTCCTTCGGACAAAGTCGAAGGAATTCCCGAAAAACTATGAATTGGCAATGCTACTTCTTGTTTCGCTCCAGCCGCTGCAGATGTGCGGGTTCCATGGAAACCTTCTTGCCGTCCAGGAGCTGAATGACTCCTTCGTGGGAAAGGTGCTGCTGCCGGGCGATATATTCGTCGTGTTTGTAGAGTTTTTCCGGATGGCTCCGATTATCCTCGGGCTCCGTGTAGGTGGTGAGAACTCCTTCGTAGTTCCGGAGAATGACCTTACGGTCCGAACGGGAAATCACGTAGTTCGGCATGACGGGAATTTTGCCGCCTCCTCCGGGAGCGTCCACGATGAACATGGGTACCGCCAATCCCGTGGTGTGTCCCCGGAGATATTCCATGATCTCGATGCCCTTCCCCACGGAGGTGCGGAAGTGTTCGATTCCCTCGGAAAGATCGCACTGATAGATATAGTAGGGGCGTACCCGAATCTTCAGGAGCTGTTGGTTCAGCTCCCGGAAAAGGTAGGGGCAATCGTTCAGGTCTTTGAGAAGTACCGACTGGTTCCCCAGAGGAACTCCCGCATCCGCCAGCATGTTACAGGCTCGTGCGGCTTCCGGAGTGATTTCCTTGGGGTGATTGAAATGAGTATTGATCCAGATGGGATGGTATTTCCTGAGCATGTTGCAGAGTTTTTCGGTAATCCTCTGAGGGCAGACCACGGGAGTGCGGCTCCCGATACGCACGAAATCCACGTGAGGAATGGCGGCAAGCTCCGAGATCACCCATTCGAGCATATCCTCGTCGATGGTGAGAGGGTCCCCTCCGGAAAGAAGCACATCCCGAAACGAGGGGGTATTGCGGACGTAGTCGATGCATTTTTCGATCTGTTCCTTGCCGTAGGCCTTGTCGGTTTCCCCGGCGTGACGCCGGCGGGTGCAATGGCGGCAGTACATGGAACACTGATCCGTCACGAGAAGAAGCCCCCGGTCGGGATAGCGGTGGGTAAGCCCCGGTACGGGGGAATCCACATCCTCGTGAAGAGGATCGTGAATATCCGCATCCGCGATGTGGGTCTCCGGCATGGAGGGCACCGCCTGCATGCGCACGGGACAGGTGGGATCATCGGGATCCATGAGGGATGCGTAATAAGGAGTGATGGCCATGCGGAGCTTTGTAAGGCTCTGTTCGATCCGGGCGGCTTCCTCGTCGGTGATGTTGATGACTTTTCTCAGAGTAGGCACGTCGGTTATCCGATTGGCGATCTGCCACTTCCAATCGTTCCAATCTTTTTCCGGAACGTCTTTCCACAGGCTGATATGACGGTAATCAGTCATTTTGTATCCCCCCATATAAAATTTTGCGAAGTTTTGTGAACTCAAGATCACGAAAGGCTTTTTTTGTGATACTTAGTCTCCTCACGTGTAACGAGTATATAGCGGAAAAATTCCATTGTCAAATATTTGCGAGGGAAATCTTTCATTTTTTGAAGGAGTGCGGTACAATGACGGAAAAAGATCCTTTTTCTTTCAAAGAAAAAACTTCCGTCCAGAATGCATAATTCGAGAAAAACGTTCGTTGTGAATTTCTTCGGAAAAGGGTTGTTCGGAATTGGTATCTGTTATACAGTATGCGGGTTTTCTCTCTTTCGGAAGAACTGCCCCGATTCTTCCGGGGCAAGGTTTTTTGAGATGTCGACTTCTCGGGCTTGTGAAGGAGATTCCGGAAAAGAGGTGTTTGTAGAATGCTTTTTGAAGAAAGGCTTCGCGAAAGGGCGGGAAAGTTTTCTCCGAGTCATAGGAAGATAGCCTCTTTTCTCATGCAGAATCGCCAGCAGGCCATGTTCATGACCGCCTCGGAAATTGCCCGGGAACTTAAGGTAAGCGAATCCACGGTTTTTCGTTTCGCCACGGTGCTGGGATATCGGGGTTATCCGGAGCTGAAATCCGCGCTTCGGGAAAAGGTTTATGAAAACCGCTCCGTTCCCGAGCGGGTACACGCTTTCGAACCCTCCGGAGGAGAAGAGGAAAATCTGGTAAAGCGGGTACTCCAGGATGATATGGAAAATCTGGGCAAGGCTCTCTACAGCGTGGATGCCGCTGCAGTGGAGTCTTTGGCCAACGCCATTCTCGCTGCCCGGAGTGTGCACTGCATTTGCGAGCGGAGCGCCCGGGTTCTGGGAGAATATCTCCATTTCTATCTCTCCTGGTTTCTTCCTCACGTCCATCTCCTGGAACCCTTCTACGCGGTGGAACGCATCGCCAATCTGGGGCCCGAGGATATGCTTCTGGGGTTTACCTTCAACCGCTGTATTCAGGCCACGGTGGAGTTGCTCGCCACGGCGAAAAAGAGAAAGATCGTTACCGGAGTGGTAACGGATTGCATTTCCTCTCCCGCCGCCCGGTGGGCGGACTATCTCGTGGGAGTTCCTTCGAATTGCATTTCCTTTATCGATTCCTATGTAGCTCCCATCAGCTTGGTGAACGCCCTCTGCCTGGTGGTGGCCCGGAAATGTCCGGAACGAAGCGAGAAGGTCTTTCCCGTGGTGGAAGAACTCTGGCAGGAGCGCCAGACCTACGTGACGAAAAATACGTTTTCCTGAAAACAGAGTAAGCGAAACGCTGAGAGAGAGGAATGTTTCCCGTTTTACCGGACGTCTCGGGGGAAGCCTTTTGAGGAAAGGAACGATGCGTGAATGATGCGGTGGAAAAGGTGTTGAGAAATTCGGGAAAACTGCCGACGTCGGTGCTTGTTCGCCTGATGTGCAGCTATTTCGTTATCTACGGTTTTTTGAGCGTCTACTATCTCCTCGCCCGGTTTCTGGAAATCCGGGGAGTTTCCTCTCAGACCGCAGGAATCGTGGTGAGCGCCTTCTTCGCAGCCTGCACTCTGGCCCGTCCCTTTGGAGGAGCCGTGACGGAGCGGTTGGGAGTGCGGCATACCATGATCGGAGCCTCGCTTCTCTGTATTGCGGGAGGAGGATTGTTTCTCTTCGCGGGACCTCGTTTCGGCCTTCTCCTTCTCTGCCGGATTCTTATGGGGGTGGGAGCAAGCCTCTTTCTCGTGGCTCTTACCACCTACCAGACCTACGTGATTCCCGAAGAGGTGCGGGGCCGCTTTTTCGCCCTGGTGTCCCTGGGCTCCGTGGCTCCCCTCTTCACGACGGTACCTCTCTGCGAATTTCTTCTCGCCCGAAGTATGTTTACTCCTTATCTCGGCTTGGCTCCTCTCATGGGAATTCTCTGTTTTGCCCTGAGTTTTTCCCTTCCTCCTCTGGAGAAGTTCGGTGTGGAGTATCACCGAACCCAGATGTGGGGGACCTACGGAGAGCTTTTCCATACCCGGGGGTGCCGGATTCTTTTCGGTTCCGCCCTTCTCTTTGCCATGGCGGATTCTTCGGTGCTCTACCTTTCGAATTTACTGCATCAGGCGGGGCTGGAGGTTTCTCCCTTTCTGGGAGCCACCGCGGTGGGATCCATTTCGGTGCGCCTTCTGGGGCAGCGATTTCTTCAGCGTTATTCCCGGGGTATGATGATGCCCCCCGCCACGGCCTGCATGGGGCTTGCCCTTCTGGCGGCACCGCACCTTTCGGGCCCTCTTTCGGTGGGCTTCTGCGGTCTTCTCTTCGGCATAGGCATGGGCATAGGATTTCCCACCCTCTTCGCTCTGGTGGCGGATCTGGTTCCGGGAAAACTTCGTCCCAAGGGCACTTCCATGGTATATTTCTCTCTGGATACCAGCTGGGTACTGCTGCCGCTTTTCATGGGGTTTCTCTCTCCCGTACTGGGACAGGAGAGCGCCTTTCACACTCTGGCTCTGACGATTCTGCTGGGAACCTTTGTGGCAAGCCTGTTCTGGACCCTAATCGATCTGGAGCCGGAAAATCTCAAGGCTCGGGCGGCCAGGCATATCCGAAATTAGTTCCGTAAGGGACAGATACGTTCTTCAATAGAAAGGAGAGGCGCTTATGCTGCATCATCCGGAAAAGATGGATCCCCTGCGGCGGGAGGGATTGCAAAAGGGTGAGGGGGGCGGTTTCGCCCGCTATCTCATTGCTCCTGGATCTCTGGAAGGAACCAGTCGTTTCCACATGGTTTCCCACATTACGCTGGATCCCGGAGCTGCCATCGGAAGCCATCGCCACGAGGGGGACGAAGAGGTGTACTGTATCCTTTCGGGAACCGGGGAATATCTCGATGAGGATACCTGGATTCCCGTAAAGCCCGGACATATTACCGTAGCCTTTCGGGGGGGAACCCATGCTCTGAAAAATACCGGAACGGAGCCCTTGGAGCTTCTCGCGGTGATTGCGAAATAGCTTCGTTCTTCCAACGGCGGTAAGCCTCGAAAATTACGTTATCGTGAACTCCTGGGAAGGTCGGGTGAAAACGCCGGGGATTTGCTTGTAAGGACGGCAGTCGAGACGTCAAAAGCACCATGGGGACCATGCGTAACCGAGGGAAAACACTTTTTATGTTTTGTTGATAAAAAATGTGGGGGTACGTATATAAATGCGAATTACCGTAATCGGTACGGGATATGTGGGGCTTGTGACGGGCACCGGGTTGGCGGAAAGCGGCAACCGGGTACTCTGTATCGATAAGGATGCGGACCGGATAGAGCGGCTTCGGGGGGGAGAAATTCCCATCTACGAGCCCGGCCTGGAAACCATGGTACCCCGGAACGTGGAGAAGGGGCGCCTTCGTTTCAGCACTTCCTTCGAGGAGGGGGTTCGCCATGGGGAGCTGCTTTTCGTGGCGGTGGGCACGCCTCCCTCTTCGGAAAACGGCGGGGCGGATCTGAGCCAGGTCTATCAGGTGGCCCAGGATATCGGCAGATATATGAATTCCTTCCGGGTGGTGGTGCTCAAGTCCACGGTGCCCGTGGGAACCACCGAGGAAGTGGGACGGCGGATTAAAAAGCAGCTTGCAGCCCGGGGGCTGGAGGAGCGCCTCGTGGAGATGGCTTTCTGTCCGGAGTTTTTGAAAGAAGGTTCCGCCATCGACGATTTTCTCAAGCCCGACCGCATCGTGCTGGGAGTGGAAACCTCCCGGGCCCGGGATTTTCTGGAGGATATTTTCGCTCCCTTCTCCATGCGGGAGAACCGGATCATGAGAATGAGCATCCGGGCGGCGGAACTTACCAAGTATGCCTCCAACGCCATGTTGGCCACCCGAATCAGCTTCATGAACGACCTTGCCCGGTTTGCGGATATTACGGGCATCGATATCGAACAGGTGCGCCGGGGTATGGGAAGCGACGACCGCATCGGTCCCAAGTTTCTGTATGCCGGTATCGGTTACGGGGGGTCCTGCTTTCCCAAGGATGTAAAGGCCCTGATCCATGCGGGAAAGGAGTGGGGGCATACCTTCGGTATCCTGGAGGCGGTGGAGGCGGTGAACGAGCGGCAGAAGAGCTATCTTCTGGAGCGCCTTCTGGCCCATTTGGGAGGAGATTCTCTGGAAGGGCAGCGTTTCGCCGTCTGGGGGCTGAGCTTCAAGCCCCACACGGACGATATGCGGGAGGCCCCTTCCATTCCTATTATTTCCGGGCTTCTGGAACGGGGAGCCAGAATAAAGGCTTTCGACCCCGTGGCCATGGAGAAGGCCGCCAGGATTTTCGGTCCCCGGGAGGGATTGGAGTACGGAGAGGACCCCTACGACATTTTGGAGGGAGCCCAGGGATTGCTGCTTCTCACGGAGTGGCCCGAGTTCCGCTCCCCCGATTTCGATCGCATCAAGGAGCTGCTCAAAACTCCCCTGATCTTCGACGGTCGCAACCAGTACGACCCCGCAAAGATGCGAAAGCTCGGTTTCGTCTATTACGGCATCGGCCGGGGAGGACGATAAAAGCGGTTCCGAAGAGCCTGGCGCTCCGGAACCGCTTTCTTTTGTATGTAATGGGCGTGAAAAGCGGAGGATTTACCGCTGCAGAACGAAGCCGCTTCCGAGCTCGTCTTCCTCAGTAAGTACCAGGTAGTTGAATCCCGTGACGTAGGCCTTTCCCCGGATGGTGGGAAGCACGGTATCGAAATTTCCTACCTTGGGGCCCGGCTCGTAGCTTCCCCGGAAGAGGCTTCCGGTGATACTGGAGTAGTTGAACATCTCCCCGGGATCGAGTTTTCCCTTGGCGGCGAGGGTGGCCATTTTGGCGCTGGTGCCGGTGCCGCAGGGTGAGCGATCCAGGGAGCCCTCGCCGAAGATCACCGCATTGCTGGCGGTGTTGCGATCCTTCTGGGAGTAAAACTCGACGAGTTCCACTCGCTTGATGTGCGTTTCCGTAGGATGAGTCACGGGAACGCTTTCATTCAGGAGTTCCCGAATTTCCAGCCCCAGAGAGATGAGCTTGGAGCTGTCCTTGGGATCTATGGAAAGTCCCACGGATTCCACCGGGAGAAGAGCGAAGAAGCTCCCTCCGAAGGAAATGTCCATAAGAATGTCCTTATCCAGCGAGGGAACCCGAAGGGATACGTTCTTTTGATAGAGGAAGCTCGGCACGTTGTGGAGCGCCACTTCTCCCACCTCGCCGTTTTTCACTTCCACATAGAGCTTTACCAGCCCCGCGGGAGTGTCCAGCACCACCTCGGTGAAGGGCTCGGTTTTGGAAATCCATCCGAGTTCCACCGCCGCCCGGGCCACTCCGATGGAACCGTGGCCGCACATGGTGATGCCTCCTCCGGTTTCAAGGAAGATGATGCCGAAATGGGCTTCGGGATGGACCGGAGGAACGAAGAGGGCGGAAACCATGTCTCCGTGTCCTCGGGGTTCGCAGGTGGTATATACTCGGAAGTCGTCGAAATTCTTGTGCACGTTGATCCACTTTTCGCTGACGCTCTTGCCGGGAATGTAGGGAGCCCCTCCGATGATGAGCCGAGTGGGTTCTCCTCCCGTGTGGGTATCCACTACTGCGGTTGCGCGGGTAATCTTCATGTTGCCGCCACCTCCTGGAATGGTTTCCCCAGGAGATGCATAGTAGGAATATTGTAGACAACCCTGGGTTATTGCAGAGGATTATACCGAAATTCGGGTTCCTTTTCCAGCGAAAAAGTGTGGGGTTGGAACTCCCCGGCTCTCGGGGCGATTAAAGAATAGCCGGATGCCAGTTGAGCTGCCGTATCCCGAGGGAGTTCTTTTTCTGCCTCTCCAGCACGTGAATGCCGCAGTAATCCTGTCGGAGGGAGAAAATTTTCTGCAGGGGCATATCGAGAATATCCTGGAGAATGACCAGAAAGACCCCTCCGTGGGCGGTGATGATCAGGGGAGAAGGGAGATCTCTCTCCAGCAGGGCCCGGAAGGTGGGCACCACTCGTTCCCGGAGATCCTGAAAACTCTCTCCTCCGGGGCTTCGGAAGGTGTCGAGATGATTCCAGCGTTCTTCGAAGGCCATGCGGTCCTCCTCCTTGACCTCCTGAAAGGTTCGCCCTTCCCATTCCCCCAGATCGATTTCCCGGAAGTTCTCTTCCATGGTGTAGGACTTTTCCGGAAAGATCAGCTCCCCCGTATGCCGGGCCCGGATCATGGGGCTGCTTATGAGGGTGCCTTCTCCGAGATGTTTCAGGGGATTTGCCAGGGATGCCGCATGCTCCCGTCCCTCCCGGCTGAGTTCCAGATCCAGGGCGCCGTAGTAGCGGGGGCCTTCTGGATCCCGGGTTACTCCGTGGCCGTTGTCGAATTGAGGTTCTCCGTGTCGAATGAGGTAGATCATGCCCATGGGTGTACGCCTCCAAGAATGCTTTCCAGGGATTTTCCGAGTTTCTCTTCCAGGGACCGCTGAACTTCTTCGGCCCGTTGCATTTTTCGTTCCATTCCCTCCAGAGCTTCGGGCTTTCCTTGAAAACAGGCCCTCTTGCGTTTCCGCCGTTCCTCCAGAGGCATGTAGGACGTGTCTTCCACCAATTTATCCACGCAGTAGAGAATTTCCTCCTCCAGAGCCGTTTCGGGAGCGAGTTTTTGGGGGAGTTCCATGTGATGCCTTACCAGAGGGGCTATGCGGGAGTATCCGTGCTCCTCCAGAAAGGCGGCTCCCCGTTCCGCATGAGAGGCCTGCCCCTTGCAGAGGTCGTGAAGCAGTGCCGCCGTGGCGAGAAGCTCCACATCCAGGGCAACACTCTTTCGGAGAAGCTCCATTCCGAGGGCCACCGTTCCCGCCTGGACCGTACGACAGTGAAGCCTGGCCTGTTCGGGGGTTTCCGCCAGCTCCCAGAGGGCGAAGCATTCTTCTTCCGCAGGAAGCCCCCGGCGTTCCGCGTAAACCTGGAGGTGTTCGTAGTCCTCCGGGGTGTCCATATCCAGCAGAATCGCCTGATCCGCCACGGGAACCAGCAGGGGGTTCGGAGCGAAGGCCTCGAAGGCCCCCCGGAGTCCGTCTTCTCCATTCCAGCCGAGGAGGTCGGGAATCAGGGAAGCCTCGAAGAGGGGAGGATGTCCCGTTTTACCCCGAAAAGCTGGAATGATCAGGGGCCTTTCCGGGTTTCGAGCGCCGAGGAGCTTTCGGTAGGTGCTTTCCTTTACCAGAGGAATGTCTCCGGGAAGGAGAAAGCAGGCTTCTACCGAAGGAGGAAGCCCTTCGAGTCCCGCCAGAACCGAGGAGAACATACCTTCGTCATACCGGGGATTGTAGATCGAGAGGGCCCCCAGGGCCTCCACGGAAGGTCGCATTTTCTCTTCGTAGTGTCCCGATACCACCACGATGTGTGCTATGCCGCTTTTCCGCATGGTGAGCACCGCATGTTCCAGGGCGGTGTGCTCCTCCAGAGGAAGGAGGAGCTTGCAGCGTCCCATACGGGAGGCGTATCCCCCTCCCAGAATAACGCCTCCCAGGGAAGAGGATACGGTCGAACCCGTCATAAGCTATTCCACCTTTCGTTTTGCCGCCTTTCGCCGTTCCTCCGCATTGAGTACGGATTTACGGATACGGATGCTTTCGGGGGTTACCTCGATAAGCTCGTCCTGGGCGATCCACTCCAGGGCCTCTTCGAGCCCCATCTTACGGGGCACGTTGAGCACCACCGTGTTGTCCTTGGTGGCGGAGCGCATGTTGGTAAGATGCTTTTTCTTGGTGGGATTGCAGGGAATATCTCCGGGGCGGCTGTGTTCTCCCACCACCATGCCCTCGTAGATACGATCCATGGGGGAGACGAAGAGCACTCCCCGGGGCTGGAGATTTTCGATCTGGTAGGCCGTGGCCTCTCCGGTGTCCATGCTTACCATGGAACCCCGGGTGCGGGAGGAGACGTCCCCTCTCCAATAATCGTACTGCAGCAACCGAGAGGAAAGAATTCCCAATCCCTTGGTGTCCGTAAGAAAATCGTTGCGATAGCCGATGAGTCCCCGGGTGGGAATGGAGAACTCCAGCCGGATGGTGCCGGTATTTCCCACGTGGACGCTCAGGAGTTCTCCCTTGCGTATGGCCAGCTTTTCGATCACCGCTCCCTGGAACTCTTCGGGGATATCCACGATAAGCTGTTCGATGGGCTCCAGGAGATTTCCCTCCGCATCCCGGACGGTAATGACCTCGGGAGGGGAGACGCAGAACTCCAACCCTTCCCGGCGCATTTCCTCGATGAGAATTCCCAGGTGCATTTCACCTCGACCGGAAACCTTGAGGCCATCCGGGCGTCCCAGATCCTCCACCCGAAGCCCTACGTTCACCTTCTGTTCCCGGTCCAGCCGATCCCGGAGCTGCCGCAGGGTGATGGCCCGGCCCTCTTGCCCCGCGAAGGGGCCGTTGTTTACCAGAAAGAACATGGATACCGTGGGCTCCTCGATATCCAGGGGACGCAGGGCGGGATTTTCCAGTTCCGGAGAGGCGAAGGTATCCCCTATGCCGATCTCCTCGGGTCCCGCGATCCAGATAATATCTCCCGCATGAGCCTCTTCCACCTCGGTACGTTCCAGCCCATGAGTCGTCCATAGGTGTACCGCTTTCTCCGAGCGGCTTTGCCGGACTTCCCAGGTTTTTTCGCCTTTATTGATCCAGGCGGACTGGTATTTGGTAAAGACCTCTCCCCGGGAGATGCTTCCCTGAAGAATCTTGCCGCACCCGATGCGTCCGATGTAGTCGTTCCACGCCAGGGTGCTGATCTGCATGAGAAAGGGTTCCTGGGGCTTCACTTCCGGAGGCGGCACGTTGTCGATGATGGCCCGGAAGAGATCTTCCATGGATTCCTTGTTCTCCGGATTCGTCTCCAAGGAGGCCCATCCCCGGAGAGCGGAGCCGTAGAGCACGGGGAAGTCCGCCTGGGCATCCGTGGCGCCGAGTTCGAGAAAAAGATCGAAGGTCTTGTCCAGGGCGAGATCCGGATCCGCTCCCCGGCGGTCCACCTTGTTGATAAAGACCATGGGACGGTATCCCATGGCGAGGGCTCGCATGAGAACGTACCGGGTCTGGGGCATGGGGCCTTCGCAGGCATCCACCAGAAGGAGCACCGAGTCCACCATGGAGAGAACCCGTTCCACTTCTCCGGAAAAGTCCGCGTGTCCCGGAGTGTCGATGATGTTGATTTGATAGTCTTCCCACTGAACGGTGCAGTGTTTCGCCCGGATGGTGATGCCCCGTTCCCGTTCCAGAGCGTTGCTGTCCATCACCCGTTCTTCGATGCGCGCATTTTCCCGGAAGGTATGGGAAGCCTTGAAAATCGCGTCGATAAGGGTGGTCTTGCCGTGATCGATATGCGCAACGATGGCTACGTTGCGGATGCGGTTCGCCTGTGTCATGAAGTTCCTGCCTTTCGTATCTATCCTTTGCCTCTCTGGGCAGGGGACATTATACTGCATAAAGAAGAAAAGAATAGCGGGGAAAAAGGATTCCGGAAAAAGCCTTTTTCCGGGGAAACGGAAAAGCCTTTTTCAGAGGATGCAGTTCCCGAAAGCTTTTTTTGACACTATTTTCGAGAAATGAGGCGATAGATATGCTGGTACAGGTAGTGGTGGATAATTATACGGAACATCGCAATCTTCTGGGGGAACACGGACTTTCCCAATTTATCAAAACTCCTCGGGGGAATATCCTCTTTGACACCGGCCAGGGGCAGGTGTTGGAGCATAATATGCATGTTCTGGGAATTTCCGGAAAGGATATCGACCGCATCGTCTGCAGTCACGGCCATTACGATCACACCTGGGGCATTCCCGTTTTTCTTCGCCAGGGCTGGGGTATTCCTCTTTACGGACACGCTTCCTGCGGAAAAGAGCGTTTTGCCCTTCGTCAGAATGGCCCTGTGCCTTTGGGATTTTGTCTGGCTCAAATCGAATCGTGTTTTTTCCCTCTCCGGGGAGACGAAGAGCTTCTTCCGGGAGTTTACGCTCTCGGAGTGCCTCAAGAAAGACGGGACCCTTCCTTCGTTCCCTCCACTCCGTCTCTGCAAGTGAAAAACGAGTCGGGGGAATGGATACCGGATCCCTTCGAGGATGATATGTCTCTCCTCGTGGAAGGGCGTTTCGGATGGTCCCTTCTGTTGGGATGTGCACATTCGGGAGTGGTGAACATGCTGGAAGAGGCGGCCCGCCGCACGGGAAGCCGGGAATTTTACGCCGTTCAGGGGGGGATGCACCTCAAGGGGCAATCCCCGGAGTTCGTGGAGAGGGTACTTCAAGCTCTGGAGGACCGTTTTTCCGTGCAGCACTGGAGACCGAATCACTGCACCGGAGTAAACGTGGTTTTGGCTATGGGAGAACGCTTCGCTTCGGTTTGCTGGGCCGGGGCGGGAAGTTCCGTGGAGCTTTAAGTGTTTTTGCCTTTGAGGCCGGATGCTTCCAGGTGAAGAATGCGGGAGCAGAGCACCTTTAAAAGAGCTTCTTCGTGAGAGATGAAAGTACCGCTATTTCCCTTTCCCGAGCCTCCTCCGCGAGAAATCTGGCAATTCGTGCCTGTACGGAGGAGTCGAGTCTCGATGTCGGCTCATCCGCCACGAGAAAGAAGGGATCGAAAAGAAGGGCCCGAAGAAGAGCGAATCGTTGCAATTCTCCTCCCGAGAGCTGCCAGGGATAGCGCAAAAGGAGTTTTTCCGAAAGAGAGGCTTTTTCCATTCCTTCCCGTAGTTTTCGATTCCATTCTTCTCTGTCCGAGAGATTCGAATGGTTTCCCCATCGAAAGAAATCCCGGAAAATTTCGTTCAACCTGTGTCGGGGAGAAAAGGAAGAGCCCGGATCCTGGTGTATTTTCTGATATCGAGGGCGTAGGGTTCGGTATTCTTCCCAGGAAAGATGTTCCAGTTTTTTCCCCTGCCACATCACGCTTCCTTCGTTTGCCGGGAGAAGTCCTAAAAGGATATTGCCCAGGGTGCTTTTTCCCTGTCCCGAAATTCCGGAAAGTCCTACGATCTCTCCCGGCTCCAACACAAGGGAGAGGTCGCGAAAAAGAGCCACTTCGGCTCCACCTTTGCGGCGGAAACTCTTTGAGAGGTTTTGCCCCCGAATGGGTATATTTTCGAGAGGGATCAGAGAATCCACGCCCTTTCCATGTTTTGAAGCAGATCCTCCGGAATGGGATGCAGTCCCCGTTCCGGAAGGGCGTTCAGTAGTCCCCGGGTGTAGGCGTGGGAAGGAGCTGAGAGAATTTTACGGGATTCTCCGAATTCCACCAGAAGTCCTCCGAAAAGGACCGCCGTTTTCCCTCCGGTTTTCAGGGGAAGCGAGAGATCATGGGTGATGCAGAGCAGGGTTTTTCCGTTTTCCAGAATTCCCTTTACGAGAAAAAAGGCCTCTTCTTTTGAGGAGGAATCCAGTCCCTTGGTGGGCTCGTCCAGAAGAATAAAGGGGGCGGAAGAGGCGAGAGCCGCAGCCAGAAGAGCCCTTTGAGCCATGCCTCCCGAAAGCTTACGGGGAGGTTCGAAGGAAGCTTTTCGGGAAATTCCCAGAGACGAGAAGAGATCTCCTGTTTTTTCGCTCGCCTCGTGCCGATGGATTTTCCGGACTTTTTGAAAGATTTCCAGAACCTGGCGGTATACGGAGAGTACCGGATTGAGGGCGGAAAAGGGTTCTTGGGGAAGCAGAAAGAGTTCCCGTCCCCACAGCTCCTGCCGTTTTCTTTCGGTCATTTCCAGGAGGTTTTTCCCCCGGAAGAGAATCTTTCCCCGGACGGAAAGCCGTGCGGGAAGAGTTCCCGCGATGGCCTGGCTGAGAAGGGTCTTGCCGCATCCCGTTTCACCTACCAGGAAAAGGACTTCTCCTTCGGAAAGGGAAAAGGAAATATCCCGAACCAGAGGAAGTCCTCTTTCGTCGAAAATGGAAAGTCTATCCACCGAGAGAAGGGTCGTCATAGGTATCTATCCCCTTTACGAATCTTGAGGTATCCTCCTTCGAATTACCGAGAAGAAGAAGGGCGAGCACGAAGAGGGAGATGAGCATTCCCGGCATCAGAACGAGCCGCGGAGAAGAACGCATATAGGTGAGTCCCTGGGATATCATGGCTCCGAGTTCCGGCTCCGGAGGAGTCAGGCCGATGCCGAGGAATCCCAGAGAGGAGATTTCCAGAATGGTCTTTCCCCAGCCCAGGGCGGCCATGGTCCCCAGGGTGGGAAGAAGTTCCGGGAGAAGGTATTTCCAGCAGAGCACGGGAAGGGGAAATCCCGCCATACGCCCCGCCTCCACGAAGGGGGCTTCCCACAGCCTGTTCAGGAGGGAACGGGCCATGCGGAAATAGGAGGGCCATCCCGTACATACCAGGGCCAGGAGTACCCCCCAGCACCCTCCTCCGGTGAGAGGGCCGAGCACCAGGGCAAGGACTATTCCCGGAAAGGCCATGGCGGTATCCGTCAGCAGGAGCAGGCATTTTTCCGTTTTCGCTCCTCCTCGGAGAGCGAGTAGGGCGAGGCCTATTCCAGCGGTTCCCGAGGCCAGAACGCAGAAGGCCGAGAGGAGGGCGGAGTTGAAGGCCCCCCGGGCCACCCGGGCTCCGAAATCCCTTCCAAGCTGATCCGTTCCCAGAACATGTTCTTTCGAAGGTCCCTGAAGGCGTTCCAGAAGGCTCTGGCTGAAGGGATTTTCCGAAATAAAGGAAAGAAGAAACAATCCCCCTCCGAGCAGTCCCAGCAGGATATAGGCTCCCTTTTTCCGACCCCTCATGGGGAATCTCCTTCTCCCGAAGGGGCGAGGGCCAGAGAAAGGAATTCCGCTCCGGAATTGACGGTTACGTAAATCCATCCGAGAAGAAGTCCCGCTCCCTGAACCACCAGAATATCTCCTCCCCGGACCGCGTCGAGAAGAAGGTTGCCCAGACCTGGCCAGGCGAAAAGGGTTTCGATAACCACCACTCCGTCCAGCAGCCCCGCCGCCTGAAGCCCCAGATAGATCACCACGGGAGGAGCGGCGTTCCGTAAGCCGTGGGGGAGAAAGAGATCCTTTCCCTGCAACCCCTTATGCCGTGCGAAGGTGTAATGAGGAGATTGTCGAACCTGAAGAATCGCCGAGGCTATAACCCGGGAAGAGCTTGCGGCAAGCCCCAGGGCGAGGGTTATCCCGGGCAGCAGAAGGTGGATCGGAGAGGTAAACCCCGCTACCGGAAGCAGGTGAAACCGTACCGCCAGAAGCAGGATCAGCAGTATACCCGTCACGAAGGGAGGAAAGGAAGAGAGAATGCCCGAAAGCCCGGCGGAACAGAAATCTATGAGGCTTCCGGGGCGGCATCCGCAATATATTCCCAGAGGAAGGGTCAGAAGAAGGGATATCCCCAGAGCGAAAATGCCCAGAAGAGCGGTACGCCGGAAAGCCTTGTCCAGGAGAGAGAGGACTCTTTCTCCTCCCACGAGGGAGCGTCCCCAATCCCCCCGGGCGAGGGATGTAAGCCAGAGAGCGTAACGAAGCGGAGCGGGTTTTTCCAGTCCTTCGCTCATGCGGAGATATTCTACCGCTCCCGGGGACACGTCCTCTCCGTACCTGGCCAACGCCACATCGAGGGCCCGGTCTCCCGGAGCGTACTCCACCGCGAGAAAGCAGAGAGTACTTACTCCGAGAGCAACCATGACCATTCGTAAAAAACAGGTACGAAGAAAGGCTCTTATTCCGTCCACGCCACTCCCTCGGGATAGGGTCGCATCTCCGAAGGATCCAGCTGAATTCCCCGAACCTTTTCGCTTACCGCCACGTGATTGTCGTACCAAGCTATGGGGACTATGGGTAGTTCACGCTGCAGGATATCGGTCATCTTTTGCCGGAGTTCCTCCTGCCCTTCCGCATCGAAGGTGTTCAGGTAGCGTTTCACCGCTTCATCGAAGGAATGAGAACTCCAGTTCATGGCTCCCCAACCCCCCCGTCCCTTTTCGGGACCGAAATCCGTAATGACCGTTCCGATGGGATCCGCCACGGAACCGAAGTTGCGGGCCATAAAGGCGCTCTGGAGGCTGCCGTCTTTCTGGCATTCCGCAATCATGCCGGATTTCTCCACCCTTACCGTAACGAGAATGCCCTCGTTACGGAGGGATTGCTGCAGCACCTCCGCGATGAGGGGGAGGTCCGGCCGGGAGGCGTAGGTGAGAATCTCGAAGGCCAGGGGTTGTCCGTCTTTGATGAGAATTCCCTTATCGTCCGGAATCCAGCCTTCCTGCCGCAGTATGGCCCGGGCTTTGGAGGGGTCGTACTCTAGGGGAGCCAGGTTTTCGTTGTGCCAGGAGGCTACCTCGGGAAAGAGCTGGGTGGCCGCGGCCTTGGGATTTTTCAAGAGTGCCGTGGCGATGCTTTCGCGATCCATCAGCAGGGAGAGGGCCTTCCGGAGTTCCGCATTGGAGAAGAAGGGGAGAGCGGAGTTGAGTGCCAGAAGCCGAACCCGGGGAAGGGGCTGGCTGGTGACGGAAAGGTTCGGATTTGCCCGAAGCCGGTCCGCCGCCTCCGAGGAAATATCCACCACGATATCTCCCTCTCCGGATTCCGCGAGAAGCACCCGGGTTTCGGGGTTGGGTACCGCAAAGTAGCGAGCCTTCGCTATGGCAGCCTTTTCTCCCCAATAGTCCTCGAAGGCCTCGAAATCCACGATACGTCCCTCCTGATAGGAGGTCATGCGGTAAAAACCGGTTCCCACCACGTTTACGGCGTTCCCCTTTTCGTCGAAGGCGGAGGGGGCGGAAAGGGCCGCGGAGTAGTGAAGCAGATAGGCGGGAAGGGCGGAGAAGGGGGTTTCCGTGGTGACCACGAGATCCATGCCGTTACCGGAGAAAGCCGTTACCGGAGTTCCTTTGAAAAGGCCCCCCTTGGCGAGGGTACGGTTCAGGGATGCCGCTGCCACGTTTCCCGTAAGTGGAGTTCCGTCATGAAAAACCACCCCTTTCCGAAGATGGAAGGTCCAGGTGCACCCGTTTTCGGAGACGTCCCAGCCCGTGGCGAGTCGGGGTTCCATGCCCCCTTTTCTGTCCGAGGTGAGCAGTGTTTCGAGGCATCCCATGCGAGTGAAGATGAATCCCGAAGTCACCGGATCCATCCCCGAGGCTTCCCAGGCGGAAACCACCACGAGAGGTCTATCCGGGGCGGCGAAGGCGGGAAAGGCGAAGCAAAAGAGAAATACCGCGAGAAACAGGATTTTGCAGAGAGAAAACTTTCTTTTCATGGTTACATCTCCTTATGGTCTGGTGGTGAATTTCCTGGATGTTGTTCCCAAAAATTTCAGAAGTGCATTGTTCGAAAGGTTTTGTCGAATGAATCGTAAGGCGTATTTTTTCCGTGTGGATTCGGTGTTTCCTCGAAATTTGAAGAGGGGACTTGGATTCCTCTATGCTACATAACTACCGAGAACATTTTTTTGCGGAAAGAACAAAAAACTCGTTTCGATATTCGTAAGGGTTTTCCCGGAAGAGAGCGTCGTGCCTCACTACGGAGGTGAAGCCCGCCTCCAGAAGCAATCCCTCTCCCTGAGATGCCTGAAGCCCCGTGAAATAGGGGAGTTCCTTCCTTATCTCCTCGTAGGCGTTGGTGAAAACTTTCGTGACCGGCTCGTTTTTTGCGAGATAGAGCCGGGGTTCCCACATTCCGTCCGCGAGAACCACCGTACCCTCCGGCTTGAGAAGTTTTTTCCATGCCCGGAGAGCTTGCAACGGATTCGGAAGCGTCCAGAGAAGGTTACGGCAGGTTATGCCGTCGAAGATTTTCTCCTCCTGGAAGGGAGGTTCCTGAGCGTTCCCTTCGAGAAATTCCACAGCCAGATTGTGTCGCAGAGCCTCTTTTTTCGCGAAGGCGATCATTTCCGGAGAAAGATCCACTCCGGTTACCCTGTGTCCTCTTTCGGCGAAACCCAGAGCGAGAAAGCCCGTGCCCGTTCCCATATCGAGAAGGCGGAGAGATTGTTTCCCTTCGAAGGGGGAAAGGAAGATTTCGTGCCACTGAGGATGTCGGGAGCAAGCGGTGTGATACACTTCGGAACGCCAGCTCCAGTAATCCGCTATTTTTTCCATCATAGGAGGAGAAGAGTTTTCCGTATTCATGGGTATGCCTCTCTTTCGACGAATATAACGAGAGGTATAATAACACATTTTTTCTATTCGTGTTACCCGTTGGATTGCTCTCATTGAAATATCGACCGGAATGGCCCTATAATGTGATTTTTTCGTTAGAGCGGTCATTGTTATGAAGCAAAGCCGAAGTTTGGAGAGGAATTTCGAATTGCGGCAACCTACGAGCCGGAGTGGCAAAGCGAAGGAGTGGTTCCGTCGCTTGAAGAGTAGAGGGAACACATAAACGGAGACTTTCGTTACATATTTCGCGACACATTCTTTAGCTGAACCGCTCTAGAAAGAGAGCTTTTCCTCCCGAATGAGGGTCACCGTTTCCTCCACCAGAACTCCCAGGAATAAGAGGGCATTT
This sequence comes from uncultured Aminiphilus sp., assembly GCA_963666395.2. Lineage (GTDB taxonomy): Bacteria > Synergistota > Synergistia > Synergistales > Aminiphilaceae > DAIPKP01. The sequence continues at coordinate 1,736,386 of CAXXQU010000001.1, read as the reverse complement.
CTGAGATGCTCCTGGTTTTTCGGGGCCTTTTCCGATATGTCCTGTTTCAGGATTTTTTCGATCCTCCGGGCCTCCTCACTGAGCCGGAGAAGCCCCAGGCTTGCGGAGGCGCTTTTCAAGGCATGTGCCAGAGAGGCTCCCTGATCCCAATCCTCTTTTTCCGCCAGTTCCCGAAGCTGTTTTCCCGTTTTTCCATAGGTTTGTGCGAAAAGGTTCAGAAGTTCCCGGAGAAAGATTTCGTCTCCTTCCGTCCTCTGAAGGGCCAGGTCTTTCTGAAAGAGAGGAGTTTCTTTTCCCGTAAGTTTCTCGGTTCTTCGGGGAAAGGCTTCCTCCGGAAGCGGGGAATCTGCTTTCGGGGTTTTCCGGTTTTCTCCGGATTGCTCCAATGTCGGGGATCCCTTTCCCAGATATCTTTCAAGTATTTTCCGCAAGTCTTTCGGAGCTACGGGCTTGGTTATATAGCCGTCCATGCCTGCGGCAAGGCATTTTTCCCGATATCCCGACAAGGCGTGGGCGGTCATGGCCACGATAGGGGTTCTTCGGGAATTTCTTTCCTCCCCTTCCCATTCCCGTATACGTTTCGTCGCCTCGAAGCCATCCATGACGGGCATCTGGATGTCCATAAAAAGAAGGGCGTAGGAAGTTTTCCGGAACAGCTCAAGAGCTTCCGCACCATTCTCGGCGATGTCCGCGGAATAACCCATTTTGTGGAGGGTTGCCAGCGTAACCTGTTGATTTATCGGGTTGTCCTCCACCAGAAGAATTTTACGCTCCCCCTTAGGGAGGAAGAGGAAATCTTTTTCTTCGAGAGTTCCCGTGTCTTGTTTGGTTTCTTGTTTCGGAAAAGCCTCGTTCTCCGGGAAGAAATCCTTTTCTTCGCTTCGCAGAAAGGGAAGAGAGAACCAGAAAAGGGAACCCTTTTCCTCTTCGCTTTCCGCGCCGATCCTTCCTCCCATAAGGTCCACAAGCCTTTTGCTGATGGCCAGCCCCAATCCGGTGCCGCCGAAACGCCGGGTGGTGGAGGAATCTCCCTGTTCGAAAGCGTTGAAGAGAAATTGCATGTTTCGGGGAGGAATACCGATTCCCGTATCTCTTATGTTAAAACGGAGCGTAAGACTTTCCGCAGCGCTGAATTCCAGGAGCACCTGAAAATCCACGCTTCCCGAGGCGGTGAATTTGAAGGCATTTCCCAGAAGGTTTATCAGGATCTGACGGAGCCGCAGAGGATCTCCCCGAAGATGGGAAGGAATTTGAGGGTCCAGAAAAACGTGAAATTCGAGATTCTTATCCTTTGCCTGGGGAGCCAGCATGGTTACCACGTTTTTCAGAAGACTGGAAAGGGAGAAGTCCAGGAATTCCAGCTCCATGTGCCCCGCCTCGATTTTGGAAAAGTCCAGGGTGTCGTTGATTTGGACCAGAAGAGCGTCCGCGCTGGTGCGTGCCACTTCCGCATAACCATGCTGGGTCTCGTCGAGGTCCGTTTCGAGAAGAAGCTCGATCATGCCGAGAACGGCGTTCAGAGGAGTGCGTATTTCGTGGCTCATGTTGGCGAGAAAGGTGCTTTTCGCCCGGTTGGCTTCCTTTGCCTCTTCCGCCAGAATCTGGGCCCGGTTTTTCTCCTCCTCCAAAAGGAGATTCGTTTTTTCCGCCTGGGCTCGGGCGGTATGCTCCGCCCTTTCCGCGACCCGGCGTTCCTGAATTTCTCTTTGCAGCTTGTAGATGAGCTGTTTCGTTTGTATGTACCGCAGAATCAGGAGCAATCCGAGAACGGAAAAAAGGAGGTGGAAGGAAAAAAGGATTCTCCGGTGTTGCAGAACGGGTTCCCGGGAGAGAAATCTCGTAAGCTGCCAGGGACCTCTTGGAAGAGGAATGGAAACCCGGAGAGGCGCTTCGCTGGTTTCCGAAATTTCCCGCAGAATTTCCGGAGGAGCGAAAAAGATGTCGTTCCCTTGAGTCATGGCGATTTTATTGGTTCGAAAGGCGTCTCCGAAATTGGGAAGAAGGTCCATCTTGATTACCGCCACTGCGGTGATGTCCCCGTTTCGGTCCACCAGAGGGCGGGCGAAATAAGCTCCTTCGCTTTTGCTTACGATGCTCCGGGCGTAGAGAAGGGTGCTTTTTCCCTCCAGAGCTTCCTGAAAATAGGAGCGGAAGGCGAGATTTTTTCCCAGGAGTTCCAGTTCCGAAGAGGCGATCACCTCTCCTCGGAGGTTCAGCAGAAAGATCAGGGTAGATCCCAGGCGGCGATTTAAAAGGCGAAGCCGTAAATCCAAAGCCAAAGAGGGTTCCGGAACCTTTCCCGTAAGGGAAGGGTCGGAAACCACGATCTTCGCCAGAGTAGCTCCCAGAGTCTCGAAGAAGGAAAATTTGTTCTGTTCCAGTTCGAGCTGATCGTATCCTTCCCGCAAAACCTGTTCGGTATAACGTTTTTCCAGGTGGGAACACAAAAAGATGCCCAGTAGGGAAAACAGAATGTACAAGAGAAAGGACGTTTTCAGAAGTCCCTGGATATCTCGATAGTGTCTTTCCTGAAGGAGCGTATGTACGAGAAGAAAAATTCCTCCGAGGGCGCAGAGAGGAGGAACCCAAAAATGGTGAAAAAATGGAAAAAGAAGGGAAATTCCCTCGCCGAGAAAGAGCATTCCCCCTGCGGAAAGCAGAAATTTCTGCTCCTTCGAGAAGCGCTGGGAGGTTTTGCCTCCTTCCCAGGCCTCTCCGAGAAACCACATGCCTCCTCCGAGAAGAAGGGTTCCCCCCGAGAAAACTCCCCAGGGAAAAAGAGAAAACAGGGTCCCCATTCCGAGAGCCGGAAAAAGGACTTTTTCTCCCCGGATTTTTCCGGCAAGGAAGAAGAAAAGGCTTCCCAGAACTGCGAGAATTCCCAAGGAATACCCCAGGCTTTTTCCCGTCGGAGAGAGGGGAAAGGCTCGGGAAAGAAAGGCCAGGGACCATCCGGCACTGAAGAAAAGAAAGGCCAGAGGGCTTCCGGATCTTTTCCGCGGAGGGGAGGACTCGGGCGAGAAGAGTATCGCCAGGAGACAGGGAAAAAGAATCAGCCCCGAAGCGGCAAGATAGGCAAAATTTGCGGGAGATTCCGTCATAACCGTAAGGAAAATGTCCGAAAAGCCTATTCCAGGAAAATATCCACGATTCCCGCGAAATCCGGGGGAAGAGGAAGATGCAGCTCTCGCATGCGGCTGCGATTGACGGCGATAAGGGAGGTTCTGGCGTTTTCCACGGGAATGTTCTTTATGGAATGCCCTTGGAGCAACTTGGCTCCCATGAGACCCGCCTGAAATCCCATCTCGTAAAAATTGACACTCACTCCTCCGTAAAATCCCAATTTTGTGAATGAAACGTTAAGTGTGAGGTCCGGTTTGGCAATGAGGGCCATCATGGGTTTTGCGAGATCTCCCATGGTAAGAAAGGTTCCCTTTTCGAAATCGGGAACGGACATGGTTACGGGAATCCAGGCGTCCACTTCGGGATCCTTACCGAGGATTTCCGCCTTTTCGAGGACCTCCTGTAGATTCCGGGCTTCGTAAAAAAGGATGCGGTCTCTGTAGCAGGTGTTTTCCAGCTCCCGAAGGATCTGGTCTTTAAGAATCTTTCCCATGGGATCTGCGGAATAGAGTACCCCCGTCTTGTTCAGAGGCCGTCCCAGAAGGACTTCCAGCATCTGCATCTGTTCTTTCATGAAAAGGTACTCGAAAACTCCCGTGATATTGGCTCCGGGAAGCCCCTGGGCATCCAGAAAGGGGGCTTCATGATGGTATTCTTCCAGAGAGCGGTTGAGCCCCGTAAAAACGAGGTGCATCGAAGGATGCCGCAATACCTCTTGGTAGAGCCGAGCGAAGGCCAGGTCGTCGATGGTTATCACCAGGGCGGGTTTCCGTTCACGGATTTCTTCGACGATATTCGCGATCTCCTCGTCGATCGTTTCGGCGTTCCGACGGCGGGAGTCGAGAAAGTATCCTCGAAAAAGGAGGCCCGGAATATTGCTCTGCCGAAGGGCCTCTACGGCGGCATCATACTGGGGCTGACCGCAGAGATCCCCCTGGTGATAGCTGGATACGAAAAAGACTTCGGCTCCCGAGGCCGGGGATATTCCCGGAAAAAGGAACAGGAGGCACAAAAAAAGACCTCCCCCAAGAAGGGATTTCCGGAACTTTCGAAAGATCATCATGGTATGCACTCCTTCTCTCTCACGATGAGTTTTTCGGAAAAACTCTTTTCGGGTTCTCCCCGGGCTCTTTCATCTCTTCGGACTTGAGCGGTTCCACCAGTGGAGGAGCAGAGGGAATAGATAAGCGAAGGCTCCTGCCAAATATTTCTCGGCACATTATTCGGGAAACAACTTTAGGATCTGTAAATTTTCCGGATTTCCCCCTCCAGGGAAAGGAAGAGATCCGTCAAATCGGGATCGAAGTGACTTCCTCTTCCCCGGGCGATTTCCGCAAAGGCTTCGTCGGGAGTCCAGGCATTTTTGTAGGGGCGCTCCAGGAGAAGGGCGTCGAAAACATCGCACAGCGCCACGATTCTTCCTCCCAGAGGAATGTTTTCTCCCTCCAGGCCTCGGGGATATCCCGTGCCGTCCCACTTTTCGTGGTGTGTAAGGGCAATTTCCCGGGCGGTTCGGAAAAGGGAGGAATCCAAGCCTTTGAGCATATCTCCCCCTATAAGGGGGTGCTGCTTCATCACGTCGAATTCCTCCGGGGAGAGTTTGCCGGGTTTCAGCAGAATGCTGTCGGGAATGCCGATTTTCCCCACGTCGTGAAGAATGGTGGCGGAGGAGATCTCTTCGGTAATGTTATCGCTCATTCTCATGGCACCGCAAAGAAGTTTCGCCACTTTGCGCATTCTGCTGAGGTGGGTCCCCGCATAGGAATCCCGGTATTCAGCAGCCATGGCCAGGCGGCGAAGAATTTCCATTTGGGTTTCCTGAAGTTCCCGGGTTCGCTTGCGGACCTGACTTTCCAGATTATCCCGCAATGCCTTGAGTTCGAGGTGCGCTCCGGCTCTTGCCCGCAACACCTCGGGCTTGAAAGGCTTGGCCACGAAATCCACCGCTCCCGCCGCGAAGGCTTCGGTTTCCGCCTTTTCGTCGTCCATGCCGGTGATGAAGATAACCGGTATGTTGCGGGTTTGCGGAATGGCTTTCACCTTTCGGCAGACCTCGTAGCCGTTCATCTTCGGCATTCCCACGTCGAGCAGGAGAAGGTCCGGCAGATTCCGTACGGTTTCCTGGAGGGCGGAAGCTCCGTCGGAACAGAGAAGGATATCTCCCATTTCCCGAAGGTGCCGGGAAAGGAGGCGGAGGCTTATGGCATCGTCATCGGCCAGAAGGAGCAGTTTCTTTCCTGGAGAATCCGGAGAAGTGTGGTCTTCCATTGCAAGAGCCCCCTTTTCGTAGGAGATACTCCATGGATTCGTTCCGACCCTCCCATGGGTTATATTTTCCCCAGAGCCTTTTCGAAGTCCCCAAGGATATCTTCGGGATCCTCGATTCCTGCGGAAATGCGCACCAACCCGTCGGTAATGCCCTTGGCCCGGCGTTCTTCCGGAGAAAGTCCCCGATGGGATGTCCGGGCGGGAGGGCTTATGGTGGTGGAAAGGCAGGCCAGGCTGGGAACGAACTCCACGAGCTGGAGTTCCCGGATAAGGGTATCCACCGCTTCGAGACCTCCTTTGATTTCCACGCTCAGCATGCCTCCGCAAAGCTTGCCGAACTGGGCCCGGGCGATATCGTGCTGGGGATGCGAGGAAAGTCCGGGATAATAGACCTTCTCGATTTTGTCGTTTTTCTCCAAAGCTTCCGCCAGGGCCAGAGCGTTCTTGGAGTGCTGTTTCATCCGGAGCGCCAGAGTGCGGGCTCCCCGAAGCGTGAGCCAGGCGTCGAAGGGGCTCATGCAGGCTCCCCGGAGGGTTCTCCCGCGCCGTACCATATCCATGATTTCCCGGGATCCCATGGCTATGCCTCCGGTTACGTCGCTATGACCGTTCAGATATTTGGTGGTGCTGTGGAGCACAAGATCCGCTCCATGCTCTCCGGGGCGGCAGAGAAGAGGGGAGGCGAAGGTATTGTCCACCGCGAAAAGAGCGCCGCACTCCCGGGCGATGTTTCCGAGTTCCGAAAGAGGGGGCACTCCCATAAGGGGGTTGGTGATGGTCTCCGCATAGATCAGGGAAGTGTTGAAACGGCAAGTCCGGCGAACCCCTTCGGGGTCCGTGAGATCCGTGAAGGATACATCCACTCCGTTGCGGAGCAGCTCATCCCTGAAGAAGGTGAAGGTGCCGCCGTAGAGCACGTTTCCCGCCACCACGTGATCCCCGGGCTTGAGAAGGGAGAGGATTCCCGTGGTAATGGCTCCCATGCCCGAGGCGAAGGCCACCGCATCCTCGCATCCCTCCAGAAGGGCCCCCAGCTCTTCGAGTTGCCGTACCGAGGGATTGTCCATCCGGGAGTAGACGAAACCTTCCTTGCCGTCCCATGCACGATCCAGCTCCTCGAAGGAGTCGAACTTGAAAACCGTGGTGGCGAAAAGGGGGGAAACCTTGGGTTCCGTAATGCCCGCATTCGCCCGGGAAGCGCCGTGCACCGTCAGGGTGCGCAGAGATCGCTGTTCTTTGGTCATGGTCATTCTCCTTTGAAAATGTCAGAGGTTCTTCCAGAAGGCCCCATAGGCATCCAGGCACGAGAGAAGATCCGCCTTGCTCACCAGTTCCCAGGGAGCATGCATGGAAAGGAGGCAGGGCCCCATATCCAACACGTCCATTCCCAGGTGGGCCAGATATTTGGCGATGGTGCCGCCTCCGCCCTTGTCCACCTTGCCCAGACTCGCCACCTGCCAGGGAACCTCGTCTCGGTCGAGGCGCTCCAGAACCTTGGCGAGAAATTCCCCCCGGGCTTCGCTTCCCATGTATTTTCCCCGGCTTCCGGAGCCCTTGAGAAAGGCGATGCCGTCTCCCGCCACGGGGAGCTGCCGGGGATCGTAGGCGTCTTTGTAAAGGGGATTTACCCCCGCATCCACGTCGGCGCTCAGGGCCTCCGAAGCGGCGCAGCTTTTCCGGAGAGCTCCGTAGGAGGGGGTTCCAAGGCCGGTTTTCTCGAAAAGGTCCGAAAGAAAAATGTCCAGCAGCGGAGCCTGGGCCCCCGCCACGCCGTCGCTTCCGATCTCCTCCTTGTCCACTCCGAGAAAGACCGCGGTATATTCAGGAGTTTCCAAAGAGCGAAGGGCCTGCCAGCTCAGCCAGGCACAGATGCGGTCGTCCAGGCCGTAGGCCGTGAGAAGCGCTCCGTCCAGTCCCGCATTCCGGGCGGGGCCTGCGGGAACCAGGCAGAGGTCCGCCGAGATCAGAGCCTCTTCGGAGATGCCCCATTTCGTTTCCAGAAGCCCTAAAATCTGGGCCTTGACGTGCTCCTTTTCCTCTCCCAAAAGGGGGCGATGCCCCGCGATGGCGTCGAGATTCTCTCCAAGAATGGTTTCCGATGCCTTGCGCTTGTCCATATCCCGATCAAGATGGGGTTCGATGTCGGGAATGAGAATTACCGGATCCTCCGGAGCTTCGCCTATGGAAAGGCGGAGGGTTTTTCCCTCCTTCAGGTGTACTTCTCCGTGCAGGGCCAGGGGAATGTTGGTCCACTGATATTTTTTTATGCCTCCGTAATAATGGCAGTCGAAAAGAGCGAGCCCCGAATCCTCGTAAAGGGAGCGCACCTTGAGGTCGATTCGAGGGGCATCCAGATGGGAGCCGATCAGGCGGAATCCCTCGGAAAGGGGACGGTTCCCTACCTTGGCGGCGAGAAAGGCCCGGTTCTTCCAGGGCATGAAAAGAAGGTCTCCGGGTTTGGCGGAAGGGGTTTCTTCCAGGGAAGAACCGATTTTTCGGGCCTCTTCCAAAAGCCAGAGCACCGCCTCCCTTTCGGTTTTGCAGATGCTCATGAAGGAACTCAGATTGCGGGAGCAGCTTTCGAGGCGGGAATCGTCGGCATAGCGTATCCAGGCCTTGTGGCGAGGGGGGGATTCTTTTTTCCCCTTTTCCGGGGAGCATGGTTCCTGAGAAATCATCTCTATACCTCCTGCTTGAAGAGAAATGAGGAATTATTCTTCGTGTAAGTCCATTGTAGCAAAGAGCACGAAAAAATTCCTCTTCTTTGCGGAAGAAGAGGAAGGTTTCGGAAATTGCAAAAGGAACTTTTCCGGGCTTATCCGCAGAAAAGTTCCTTTTCTAAAACGGTTCCTTTGGAAATGCAACAGGCATTGCTGCAAAAGGAAACGAGAGGAGACGTGCCTTTTCGGAAGAACCGGAGAATTTTTTCCTCCGGGGAGGAAAGAACCCGAAGCGTTTCCGTTTCCGGATGTAGCCCGTAGTGTACCATGGCACAGGCCACGGCTCCCTCCGAGGAAGAGCGGCTGAGAAGATCTTCCTTCTGGATGTAGGTGAGGATTTCCAGGCAATCTCCTCGGGCGGATTCGATGAAGCTTATGTCTCCTCCCTGGGGAAAACGCGAAGGATCGCTGGCCAGGGTTTTAGCGAGAAAGAGGAGTTCCGTGGAGTGGAAAATTCCGGGATGTTCAAGAAAGATCACTCCGTGAGGATGGGGGAGGTTCAGGGAGTAGTAGCAGAGGTTTTCCGTGCCGTAACGGAAGAAAGACGGAACGAGGGGGTCCGGCAGGGTTGCCGCAATATGGAGTGCCGTTTTCTGGAGAGACTGCTCTGTATCGTAGCGAACGAGGGTGTTCCCCGCAGAGAAGACTCCGGATTCAAAGGGAATTTCCAGAGAACGGGCAAATTCCAGGGCGCAAACCGCCTCATCGAGCCCGAGATCTTCCCGGCATCCTCGGTAGGAGTAGTAGACGGCGGTAAAGTCGGTTTTGCCGTCTTTCGAGGGAGAGAGCACCAGGAATCCCTGAGCTTCCATACAAGAATAGTGGGAACGGAAGGAACGGGCCTCCCGGGCCAGGAGATCCCCATCGTAAAGTGTGTGGCATGTGTGATTGTCGAACATGACGTAGCGTTTTTCGTTGGTTTTCATAAGAGTGAAATACATGGAGCATCATCCTTCCTCTATTTCCGTAAGAGGCTTCGAAGGGGCCTCTCCATAAAGTATCGGAGAAAAAATTGAAAAGATTACTGATAGTGAAAAAAATTTCTTAGTTTTTTCCTTTTTTGCCATGCCGAAACCTTTGAACTATAAAGGATAAAAAAGAGATGTGTCAAGAACGCAAAGGGAAAGCTTTTTTATGAAAAAGGAGACCTCCGGAACATTGTTTTTCCTGGAATTTCCAAGGAATAAGGCGAGGAGAGGCGATGTTGTACGCATATCAGAAAAATAGTCTTTTTTTTGCTTCTCATCATCTCTCATCCCCCCTCAGAGAGATTGTTTCTTTTGCAGAAAGGTACTATACTTCATTCCATAGAAGCTTCGCCCTCCCTCAGGAAAAGGTTTTCGGTTTAACGCACCTTCAGCGGTATAAGGCAGAAGCAGTGCAGTTTTTTGGGCTGTAGAACCATGGGATCAGGGGTGTCGGTAGTAGGGTAGCAGGAGACACCCGAGGGAAAAACCGAAGTAGTTGCAGTTGCAGTAAAGCTTCTTCCCCGGGGAGTGGGTTTGGTTGGAGGCCCGGAGTGGAGAAGTTGGCGGAGCAGTAGGAAGGTAACGGAAACACGTAGCAGATAAGGAAACGTTGCGCAGAAGCAGGTGATTTTCTGGAAGCTATAGAAACGGCATTTCCGGAGGGCGGAGCTTCTTGTAACGGGAAAATAGAGGGGATCGGAACGTTTACGTTCCGATCCCCTTCTTTGCTGTGAACATGGTGAAGTAAAAATCAGAGTAATACTTTCGAAAAAAGGTCTCCCGTGATCATGAAGGATTAAAAAGACTGAGATTCAAGGCCCTTGCCTTTCCCGTTCTCTTGAAAGAACATACGAGAGGAGTGGAATTTGGGAAACCCATAAAGGGGGATTCTCGTTTATGGGTTCCAGAGGTATACTTTATGAAACTTTTTTTATGGAATCGGATGAAATGATTCCGAGGGTATTTTCGGATTCCCAGAGAGGCCCCTTCGTGGTATTTTCGTTGTGGAGCGATTCTCCGTGGCATGGGGCATTGCGTGAACTCCGGGCCGGAGCCGCGAGCAAGGGTGTGGTTCCACCACTGGAGGAGCGAAGGAGGCACATGAGTGGAGGCGGAGGCTCCTGCTAAACGTTTCGCCATACATTATCTGGGAAACCGCTCTAGGAAGTAGTGATTCAAAATATAATAAAACGCCTTTTTTACGCAGGAGGCATACGGTTTGTCCGAATCCCCCGGAAGAAGGCTTCGGCATGTTTCCGAATTCCGCACTTTTTTCGAAGGAGATGAGTCCATGCAGCACATACGGCGCATTCCTGTAGAGCATCTCGGATCCTGTGAAGGAGTGATCGCGGAGGATATCATGTCCGCAGACGGCCGGGTCTGTCTTCTTCCCAAGGGAACGGATCTTTCCTACGATGCGGTGCGCCGTTCCCTCCCCTTGGTGATACGCCAGCTGCACCGGCGAGGCATTACGACTCTTCTGATAAGCCGGAAAGAGGAATATTCCCTCGATACGCTTCAGAAAATCGCAACCCGTCTCAAGCTTCCCTTCACGGAAGAGTTGGATCGTTCTCTCGCTCGTCAGACGGTTTCGCAGGTGGGAGAAGTTTATAACCGCATCGCCTCGGCAGGGCTCGTGGAGGAGAAGGATTTTGCCTCCCTGGTGGATACCGGCAAAATTCTTGCCCGGGAGGTGGAAAAGGTTCCTCAGATTCTCATGTCCCTTTCCAATATTCGCTCCACCGACGAATATACCTACGTGCACTCCCTCAACGTGGCGCTTCTTGCGGGATTTATCGCGAAAAAAGTACGTCCGGAAAACGTGAAACTCGTGGAAACCGTTACCATCGGTGGGCTTTTGCACGATCTCGGTAAAACCCGGATTCCCCGGGAAATTTTGAACAAGCCCGGGCCCCTCTCGAAAGAGGAGTTCCGGTGCGTTCAGGATCATCCTGCGGCGGGGGAGTTCTTGGCCCGTCGAGGAGGCATTGAGGACCCCGAAGTGCTTTCCTTTATCCGGCACCATCACGAACGGTGGGGAGGCGAAGGCTATCCGGACAAACTTCTGGGGGAAGAAATTCCCCTCGTGGCCCGCATCGCTTCGGTGGCGGACGTCTTCGATGCCCTCACCACGAAACGGGTTTACAAGGATGCCTATCACAATGCCCGGGCCCTTCAGATCATTATCGAAAATACCGGAAGCCATTTCGAAAAAAGCATCGTTCGCCTGCTTTTGAGTTCCGTGGGGCTCTATCCTCCGGGATCCATCGTGGAGTTGAGCGACGGAGCCGTGGGTGTGGTGGTGGGAGTTCGAGAAAAGGACCTTTTCCGCCCCCAGGTCCTGCTTCAGTCAGATCCGCAGGGAGTTCCCTACGAAAGCCCCCGGGTGCTGGATCTTCACGAGGAGGGGGAGAAGGAGCTTTTTGTCCGTAAGGTCCTGGGGGCGGCGCAGAAGCGCTCTCTCGGAGAACCTATTCTCTCCGGAACGTAGCCGCTTTTGATGTTTGCCTCTTCCTTCTTTCGTTTCCTTTCTCGCATTCCCCTTTGGGTTCAGATTTTTTCCATCGCCGGCCTGGCCTCTCTTCTCGGAGTGGGGGCCGTGGGAGGCATGGCTTCTCGTATGATCTCCTCTCAATTGGAACAGCACTTGGGAGAATATGTGTTGGGCATTTCCTGGACGGTGGCTCACATGCCCGCTGTAGGAGAAAGCCTTGCCCGGAGCGAAGAGGACCCGGAGCTTCGGAGGCTGCTCGGAGAGATTTCCCGGAAAACCGGAGTGGCCTTTGTGGTTCCCGTGGTGCAGAAAGGAACTTTCTCCGGGGACATACGGGCCGTCTCGGGGCGGGTTCTCGGGAACGGCGAAGCCTACCTTGCCCATGGAGCGGGCCCTCTGGGGCCTTCTCTGCGGGCCCTCACTCCGGTGGTGCGAGAAGGGCGGCAGGTAGGGGCGGTTTCGGTGGGTATGCTTGTGGAGGATGTACAGGCTACCCTTCGGGTTCTTTCACGAAAGCTCGGAGTCGCTCTGGGAATAGGTCTTGCCCTCGCTCTCGGGGGAGCGGTGCTCGTGGCGTGGAACGTGAAGCGCAGCCTCTGGGGGCTGGAGCCCGAAGAGATTGGCCGTCTCCACGGAGAACGGGAAAGCATTCTGGAATCCATCAAGGAGGGGATCCTTGCGGTGGATTCCAGGGGGCGTATTACCCTGTTGAATAGTTCCGCCCGGGAATTGGTGAAGGTCCGGGGGGATGTCCGGGGAGAGCCGGTGGAGCACTTCGTTCCGGATACCCGGCTTCCCGAGGTGATTTCTTCGGGAAAGCCTCAGTACGATGTGGAGATGGTGCTTCGGGAAACCCGGGTTATGGCGAACCGCATTCCCATACGTCTTCGGGGAAAGGTGGTGGGAGCCGTGGCGAGCTTCCGGGATATGACGGAAATCCAGACTTTGGCGGAAGAGGTTACGGGAGTTAAAATGTATCTGGAGGCTCTCCGGGTGCAGCATCACGAGTTCCGGAACAAGCTGCAGACCATTTCGGGATTGGTACAGCTGGGGGAAAAGGAGCGGGTTCTGGATTTTATCGATGACGTGGTGGGGGGACAGGAAAGCCTGGCTTCTCTGGTGACGGAGCGCATCAAAAATCCCGAGGTGGGGGGTATCCTCCTGGGAAAGATGAGGCGTGCCCGGGAGCTGGGAATCTCCTTCATTCTGGACCCTTCCAGTTTCTGCGGCAGGGATCTCGGGTTTCCTCCTCAGACCCTCGTGATCATCCTGGGCAATCTTCTGGAGAACGCCATGGAGGCGGTGCGTTTCCTTCCTCCGGAAAGGCGTACTCTTCGATTTACCCTCTACGATGGACCGGAAGAAATTTTTATTGAAGTGGAGGATTCGGGCCCTGGCATTCCCCGGAACACAGAGCATAGAATTTTCGATCGGGGTTTTTCCACCAAAGGAGGCGATACGCCTCGGGGGTACGGACTTTATACGGTGCAAAACCTCGTAAAAACCCAGGGAGGAGAAGTTTTCCTGAAATCCTCGGAAGAGGGTAAGACGATTTTTGCGGTGCGGCTGCCCAGAAAAGGAGCCGATGTATGAAAGTGTTGCATGTGCTGATCGTGGAAGACGATCCCATGGTGATGGAAATCCATCGCCGCTGTATCGACCAGGTAAAGGGATATCGTGTGGTGGGTACTGCGGGAACCGGAGAAAGGGCCTTGGAACTTCTACAGACCCTTCCGGTGGATTTGCTGATTCTCGATATCTTTATGCCCGGTATCGGCGGTATCGATACGCTTCGAACTCTTCGGGAAAGAGGAATTTCTCTCGATGTCATCGTGGTTTCTGCCGCCAATGATGTGACCACGGTTCATGAAGTTATGCGGGGAGGGGCTTTCGATTATATCGTCAAGCCCTTCCGTTTCGAACGCATGCATGAGGCGCTCTCCTCCTATCTGGCCATGCGGGAAAAACTGAAGCGCGAGGAGGAGGCCTATCGGCAGGAGGAGATCGATTCCATCTATCGCGTCAAGGGTATGCGCCCCTCCTCGGGAGGAGATCTTCCCAAGGGATTGAGTTCCGCCACTCTGGAGCATCTGTTGGAACTTTTGCAGCGCAAGGAAGCCCCTCTTACGGCGGAGGAGATAGCCCGGGAGGCGGGAATAGCCCGGGTAACCGCCCGGCGTTATCTGGAATATCTCGTTTCCATGGGCAAGGTTTCTCTGAGGCGGGAATACCAGGATGTGGGAAGGCCGAAAAATCTTTATCGTTTCGAATAGCTTTTGGTCTTTATTGTTCATAAGGAATTTTTTGCGGAGCCCTGGAAGGGGCTCTTTTTTCGCGTTCCCCTTTTTTTAGGGAAGAGCAAAAGAATACCAAAAAGATTTTTATAACCAAATATCTTGAGAAAGACGGAATTGTCACTACAATATAATCGTGGAGGGCATGAACGTCTTCTTCCTTTTTTCCTCCAAAAAGGTACGGCCGTGCCAATAGTGAAAAGAAATTTTTTATGGAAAAGGTTTTTCGAAAATTCCTGAAGGAGGATCTGTGATGAACAAGTTTTGGCTTCGTCTTGTGGGAGTTGTTCTGGTGGCGGGAGCCCTCTGCTTTGCGGGAGCGGCGCTTGCGGAGGAATGGAAGCCCACCCGGCCCGTGGAAATCGTAGCACCTGCAGGCCCCGGAGGCGGTTGGGACCGGCAGGCCCGGATCATTCAGCGGGTGTGCAAGGAAAAGGGGCTTGTGGATAAGCCCATTATCGTGACGAATAAGCCCGGAGGGGGCGGTGCCACCGGATGGACCTACCTCAAGGGCAAGGCGGGAAAGGGAGAATATCTCGCCTGCACCTCCAGCCTGCTTCTTCTCAACAACATTCTCGGTACCAGCGAGCTTATGTACAACGATTTCACTCCCATCGCGGCCATGCAGACCGAGTGGGAAGTGGTGGCGGTGAAGGACGACGCTCCCTGGAAAAACCTCGACGAGTTCCTGAAGGCTCTCAAGGAGGATCCTGCGGCTATCCCCATCGGAGTGGGACCCGCCCTCGGCAACGATGACCATGTGCAGCTTCTTATGCTCACCTCCAAGGCGGAAATCGATCCCGCATCCCTGAAGTTCGTGGTCTATCCCAGCACTGCGGCCACCATGCTTCCCGCCCTCATGGGAGGGCACGTCAAGGCCATCACCACGAGTTACGGGGAGTGCCTCGAACAGGTAAAAGCCGGAAATATCCGTTTCCTCGGAGTTTCCTCTCCCCAGCGGGTGAAGGCCACTCCCGACGTTCCCACCTATCGCGAGCAGGGATATGACGTGGTTTTCGGGCACTGGCGCGGCGTTATCGGCGCCCCCGATATGACCCCCGAGATGAAGGCCTATTGGGGGAAGGTCTTCGAAGAGATCTGCGAAAGCGAACTCTACGAGGAAACCATGGAGGCGGAGGGACTGGAGCCTTTCTACCTCTCTCCCGACGAGTACACGGACTTTCTTGCGGAGCAGTATGCGGTGTACAAGGAGCTTCTCCAGAAGGTGGGGCTCGCGAAGTAACGGTGCCGCACTGTTCCCCGAAGGTTCGGGGAAGGAAGACGCTCAATGGAAGAGGCTCCTTGCCGGGCCTCTTCTTTTCTTCCCGAAAAAGAGTAAAGGAGTTGTAGCTATGACCATGACCAAGGATATGATAGCGGGTCTTATGGGAGTCGTTCTCGGAGGAGGATACTTTTTGATGGCCCTGGGACTTCCCATGTCGGCGGTGCAGGACGAGGTGGGGCCCAGGCTCTTTCCCTTCATCGTGGGGGGAGTGGCCCTTCTGTCGGGAATCGTGTTGGTGCTTCGGGAAATCCGGCGTCCCCAGGCGGAGAAGCAGCCCTTTTCCTTCGGCTTCGGGGCGGAACGGCGGGTGTACGTAAAAATTTTCATTACCGTGGGAGGAGGTATCCTTTACGGTCTGGCACTGGATCCTGTGGGGTATGTTCTATCCACCTTCGGATTTATGCTTCTCCTCACCTTTCTCGTCTCCTCCAGGGTTGTGCAGAATCTTTTGATCTCCATCGTTTTTCCTCTGGTGACCTACGTGGTCTTTTCCAATCTGCTCAGCCTCAGTCTTCCCCGGGGTATTCTGGGGGATCTGCTTCCCTATTTCTAGAAAGAGAAAACGGAGGATCTTTCCATGGATGAAATTTTTGCGAATCTCGCCATAGGTTTCGCCACCGCTCTCACTCCCATGAATCTCATGTGGGTGGTGATCGGGGGCTTTCTCGGTACCGTTATCGGTATGCTTCCGGGGCTCGGCCCCGCCACGGGGGTGGCCATTCTCATCCCCATCAGTTACAGCATGGATCCCACCACGGCCTTGGTTACCATGTGCGCCATCTACTACGGAGCCATGTTCGGAGGCTCCCGGGCCTCCATCATGATCAATACGCCCGGGGACGCTTCGGCCATCGTCACCTGTTTCGACGGCTATCCCATGACGAAAAACGGAGAGGCCGGAAAGGCCCTCGGCATTTCCGCCATCGCCTCCTTCTTCGGAGGCATGGTGGGCATGGTTTTTCTGGTTTTCTTCACCCTTCCCGTGGCGAAGATGGCCCTCAAATTCGGTCCCGCCGAAATGTTTTCCCTTCTCATTCTGGCCCTTACCGCCACGGTGACCCTGGCCCAGGGAAACTTGATGAAGGGTTTTCTCGCCATGGCTTTGGGATTCATGATCGGCACCATGGGTATCGATCCCCAGTCGGGGGTTTTCCGCTTCACCTTCGGTGTGGAGGCCCTGCAGGAGGGGGTGGACTTTCTGGTGGCCATGATCGGTCTCTATGCGGTGGCGGAGGTTTTTAAAAACTACCAAAGCCTGGGTAAAACGGTTTCTCTGGATACCTCCTCCATCGGCAAGGTCTGGGTTTCCTGGAAGGACTTCAAAAAGTGTCTCGGAAGCATGGTGCGCTCTTCTCCCCTGGGCTTTTTGGTGGGAGTGCTTCCCGGTATGGGAGGCACCGTGGCCACCTTCATGGCCTACGCCATGGAGAAGGGATTCAGCAAGGAACCCGAGAAGTTCGGCAAGGGAGCCATCGAAGGAGTGGCGGCTCCGGAATCCGCGAACAATGCCTCCAGCTGCGGCGCCCTGGTCCCTCTTCTCACTCTGGGAATTCCCGGATCCGGTACCACCGCAGTGATGTTGGGAGCCCTCATGATGCTGGGAGTCCGTCCGGGGCCGGTGCTTTTCCAGATGCACCCGGAAATCGCCTGGGGAGTTATCGCTTCCATGATGATAGGAAACGTGGTGCTGCTTCTCATCAATATGCCCCTGGCGATTCCCCTGGTGCAGCTTCTCAAGATTCCCACCCGGATCATGCTTCCCCTGATTTTGGGCATGGCCTTTATGGGAACCTACTTTTTGAACTACAGTTCCTTCGATTTCGTGTTGGTCACCCTTTTCGCTTTGGGAGGATATTTTCTCATGAAGCTCGATGTCCCTCTGCCTCCTCTCGTACTGGCCCTTATCCTGGGGGAGACGGTGGAGCTGAATTTCCGGAATGCCATGACCATTGCGGACGGAAATCTCCTGTTTTTCGTGGAACGTCCTCTTTCCGCTACCTTTCTCGGTTTGGCGGGGCTTTCCCTGATCTATTTCCTCTGGAAAAACCGAAAGGCCTCTTTCCAAAACCCCGCAAGATAGGGGGATAACGAGAGGCGCAGAAACGGAGTTTCCCGTTTCTGCAAGAGAGCGAAAAAGCGCCCTTCACCTTTTTGCGAAAAAACCGCAGAAAGGTGAAGGGCGCTTTTTCGCTCTCTTTTTTTCATGAGTGCTTCTGAGGATTGAAAAACGTAACAAGTTGAGATAACATGATTTCTGGATCCTTGGAAAACAAGGGGTTTTCCGCTTTTTTTCAAAAGCGCATCTTTGTCGTCAGGTTTTGAAAAATTTCAATCCGGGGTTTTACGGTATATACCAGGAACTTTTTCGTGAAGAGTGAGGAGTATATGGAGAAAATCAGGCGAATTCCCCTGGAAAAGCTTGCCTTTTGCGAAGGCATTGTGGCCGAGGATGTCATGTCCTCGGATGGCAGGGTCTGTCTTCTTCCCAAGGGAACCGATCTTTCCCTGGATACGGTGCGTCGTTCTCTTTCCGTGGTGGTTCGACAGCTTTCCCGACAGGGAATAAAAACGCTTCTCGTGAGCAAGGAAGAGGAATATTCCCTCGATGAGCTGCGTAAAGTGGTGGAGCGCTTGCAGCTTCCCTTTTCCCGGGAGTTGGATCGGTCCTTGGCCCGGCATACGGTTACCCAGGTGGGGCGTGTTTACGAGCGTATTGCCGTGGGGTCCGTGGCGGCGGAAGATTTCGGCATCCTGGTGGATGCGGGAAAGGTGCTTGCCCGGGAGGTGGAAAAGGTCCCTCAGGTGCTGCTTTCGCTTTCCGCCCTTCACCGGATGGACGAATATACCTTCGTGCACTCTCTCAACGTATCCCTTCTTGCGGGATTTATCGCCAAGCGCATGGAGCCGGAGAATACGGAGCTGCTGGAAGTGGTAAGTATCGGGGGGTTGCTGCACGATCTCGGTAAAACCCGGATACCTCTGGGAATCCTCAACAAGCCCGGCCGTCTTTCGGAAGAAGAGTTTCTGCAGATTCAGATCCATCCCGCGGAAGGAGAGTCCCTCGCCCGGAGTGCGGGCATAGAGGATTCCCGTATTCTTTCGTTTATTCGGCATCATCACGAGCGGTGGGGAGGGGAAGGTTATCCTGATAGGCTTCGGGGGGAGGATATTTCCTTGGTGGCCCGCATCGGTGCGGTGGCGGACGTTTTCGATGCGCTCACCACGAAGCGGGTGTATAAGGATGCCTACCATAACGCCCGGGCTCTTCAGGTGATCATCGAAAATACGGGAAGTCATTTCGATCGGTCCGTGGTACGCAGCCTTTTAAGTTCCATAGGGCTCTATCCTCCGGGGTCCGTGGTGGAACTGAGCGATGGTTCCGTGGGGGTGGTGGTGGGAAATCGGGAGCGGGATCTTTTCCGTCCTCAGGTACTGCTCCAATCGGATCCTCTTGGAGTTCCCTATGAAGAGCCTTTTGTGGTGGATCTGCACGACGACTCTGTGGAGCTTTTCGTTAAAAACGTTCTTGGGTCCGCTACGAAACGCTCTCTTTCTGAGACAAAGGGGTGACATTGTGCTGTTGATCCCTTCTCCGAAGAATTGTATCATGAGGTTGCGGAGAGCCGAGAATGCGGAAACCCTCCAGCTTCGCGACCTTTGCGGGGAGAGCGGAGCCGGAGAGGCGTTTGTAAGGAAAAGGAGGAGCGGTTATGCGAAAAAAAATGCGTATCCTTGCTGTGGCCGTGACGATTACGGGGGTGCTTTTCGGAATGGGAAGCCTTGCGGGAGGAGATATCCTTCCCCAGAATTCCCATAACGTGGTGCAGTATATTTCCGTTGTAAATCCCCGGGAGTTTCCCGAGGTGGCTTTGGTGGCCTACGTTACGGGTCCCATGCTTTCGGAGCCGGAAGTTAAGGAAATCCTTTCGGGGGAGTACCTTGCCAAAGGGTATAAGTTCAATCAGTATCGGATTTTTGCGGTTCCCCGGAATCTTCTTGCGAAGACCGGATCCCGGGGAGTGAGGTTCCAGGAGGTTCCGCAAAACGGAACTGCCTCGGCCCAGGGAGTGTATCTCCTCTCGGACAGTATCGATCCCGGAGTTCGGACGGTTCCCAACGACAACCCCCTGGTGGCGGAGCGCCTTGAGTACCAGCTTCTGCAGAATCGGGACGGTACCTTGCGGCTGGTGCTGGTCAAGGATGTTCGGGAATATGATCCCAAGCGCTTCGGAACTCCTGCAGCTTCTCCGGAAGGGGAAGGGCAGATCGACGGTGTTCCCGCCGTGCAGGATCGGGGAAAGAGTGGTAGTTCGGAGTAAGTTCCTTTCACAAGGTTGATTTTTTGGCGGTTAAAGCAATTTTTCAGGATGTCTGGGAATTTTGGTAAGGCATGTAATGAGGGGGCCTTCTTAGAAGGCCCCCTCATTGTATTACTGTAATTGACGACGAGTTGTAAAATTTCGATCAAGTAGGGCTTCCTGAATAAGAAAAAGCTCTTGGAAACACTGGATTTATGTGCCCATATTTGCCATAATGGTGCACGAAAAAAGGGCTTTAAGGGCTCAAAGGCTTGCATATATGGAGGAGATGCCTGTGTATAAGAAATCGGACCCCCAGAAAAAACTTCCTTTCGACCTCTTCCTTTGTGGAAAACTCGACCCGACAAACCGGTGGATCCGATTGGGGCACCTCATCCCCTGGAATGAACTTGAGGAAGTCTCGGAGTACACGAAGAACTTCCGAAAAAGCGGCAAGGTGGCCAAAAACTTCCGTATCGCCTTCGGTGCCCTTCTCATCCAGGCAAAGCTCAAACTCACCGATGAAGAAACCTGCCAGCAGGTATCGGAAAACCCCTATCTCCAATACTTTCTCGGGCTTGAAGTGTACCAATCCCACGCCCCCTTCAGCCCTTCCCTGATGGTGCACTTCCGCAAACGTCTCCCCGGAGAAACCATGAATCGTCTCAACCTGAAAATCCTGGAACTCCAAAAGAAGAACGAGGATTCCCACAACCCCGAATCTCCAGAGGGGAATCCTCCGGAAGAGGAGGCTCCCCCAAAAGACTCCGATAACGAGGCGGCATCATCGGAAAGTTCCCCCTCGGGAACGCTTGTGCTGGATGCCACCTGTACCCCCGCGGACATCGCCTATCCCACGGATCTTCGACTTCTCAACCATGCTCGAGAATGCCTTGAAAACCTCATAGACCGCATCTGTGAGCGCAGCGAGGGACTTCTTTCCAAACCCAGGATGCATCGTAAAAAAGCGAGGCGGGAATACCTCAAAGCCGCCAAAAAGAGAAGAATTCGGGGGCCTCTCCTTCGTAAGGCTCTCCGCAAGCAGCTCGGTTACCTTCGAAGAAACCTCAAATTCATAGCGGACATGCTCGAACAATTCCCGGAAAGAAAGCTCCTTTCGGAAAAGGAAGAATCCCGCCTCCGCATTCTGGAAACCCTCTATCGGCAGCAATTGGAAATGTACCGAAACCGCAACCACCGGACGGAGCACCGCATCGTAAGCATCGCTCAGCCCCACGTACGCCCCATAGTTCGGGGGAAAGCCCGGACCGACACGGAATTCGGAGCGAAACTGGCCCTCAGTATCGACAACGGCTACTCCCTGGTGGAGCTGCTCAGCTGGGAAAACTTCAACGAAGGCCTTACCCTCGCACAGGCTGCGGAAAACTATCGGAACCGCCATGGACACTACCCGGAAGTAATCTGTGCGGATGCCATCTACCGGAATCGAGCAAACCTCGCCTACTGTCGAGAACGGGGAATTCGGCTCAGCGGTCCTCCTCTGGGAAGGCCTCCCGTAGATCCCGAAGAAAACAGGGAACGCAAACGTATAACCCGGCAGGATGCAGCCACGAGAAACAGCGTGGAGGGCAAATTCGGAGAAGCCAAAAGAGCCTACAACCTGGGGTGCATCCGGGGAAAGCGAAAAGATACAAGCGAAACTCTCATCGTTCTTCAGTTCATAACGATGAATCTCTGGAGCATGCTCCGAGATTTTTTGCGCCCTCGCTTAATCTTATTCCAATCGATTTTGAGGCGTTTTTTCTTGATTTTTCAAGGGTCACTTATCCACAATGTCGCTTTTGCGGCATAATTTGAAGGGCTTTCCCGAGAAGTCTCTTATTCAGGAAGCCCCAAGTAACTGCACAATTTTGTTTACGTAGGCTTCTGTTCCTCGGAGAATAAACTCTATTTTTTCGCCTCGAGTATATGAGACAACACCCCAAAAAAGTTTAATTTCTAAGTAGTTTGGCGAAGTTATTGTTATGCGAAATTCGTTTTTTGGGCCAAGGATATTGAGGATTTTTAAGATTATTTGGTTCCTTAAGCTAATCGAAGAATTTATCTTTGCCGGAAGAGACATTCTTCTAGTTCCTTATTTTTAATAAGTCCACTCGAAGGGTTCCGCTCCGGCCTCTACGATGCGCCGCTGCATATCCTCCCGGTATCGGAGGAAATCCTCTTCCGTACGCCCTTCCACCCGGGCCACGAGAACCGGCTGGGTGTTGGAAGCCCGGAGAAGTCCCCATCCGTTGGGATAGAGAATGCGCACTCCGTCCACGGTAATGGCGTCGTAATCCCGGAGGGCGCTCTCCTTGACCCTTTCCACCACCTGGAATTTGGTGGCATCCGGGCAGGAAAAGCGGGTTTCCGCAGTGCTGAAGTACTTGGGAATCCGGGCCACCATGTCCGAAAGCTTTTCTTCACTATTCGAAAGAATCCGCATAAGCCGCCCCGCGGCGTAGAAGGAATCGTCGAAGCCGAAGTATTCGTCCGCGAAGAACATATGTCCCGAAACTTCCCCGGCGAAAAGTGCGTGAATTTCCTTCATCTTCGCCTTGATGAGGGAGTGCCCGGATTTCCAGAAGACCGGTTTGCCTCCCAGGCGCTCCACCTCGTCCACCAGAGCCTGGGAGCACTTTACCTCGATAATGGCCTCCGCTCCGGGGTGCTTGGCGAGGATTTCCTCCCAATAGAGAGCCATGAGGGTATCCCCCCAGATGACCTCTCCCTGGTCGTCCACCACTCCGATGCGGTCCGCATCGCCGTCGAAGCCCACTCCGAAGTCCGCTCCTTCCTGACGAACCTTCTCGATGAGCGTTACCAGATTTTTCCGTACCGTGGGGTCCGGATGGTGGTTCGGAAAGGTTCCGTCGGGAGTGTCGAAGAGGGGAAAGAAGTCGCAGGGAAGTTTGGCGAAGAAGTCGTTCATGAGAAGGCTGGCGGCGCCGTTTCCAGCATCTCCCACTATTTTGAGACGTCGGGGGCCGAACTGGAACTTGGAGATCAGCATGTCGAGGTAGGCCTTACGGGTTTCCTTTTCTTCGAAAGAACCCTCCCGGAAGGATTCCGCATAGGCCTTTTTCTGAATGATCCGCAAAATTTCCTGGATCTGTTCTCCGTAGAGGGTCACCTTGCCGATGCCGAGCTTGAGGCCGTTCATTTCCTTGGGATTGTGGCTTCCCGTTACCATGACTCCTCCGGGGCATTCCAGATGAAGCATGCTCCAGTAGAAGGCTGGGGTGGTTACCTGGCCTATGCTGACAACGTTGATTCCTGCGGCGCGCATTCCCGCTGTGACGTTTTCCATGATTCGGGGTGAGGAGGTCCGGATATCCCCTCCCACCGCGGCTCTGGAAATATTCTGCTGCTGCAGCCAGGTGCCGTAGGCTCTGCCGATGGCCTCCACCACGGGAGGTGTCAGCTCGGTATCCGCAATGCCTCGAATGTCGTATTCCCGAAAGATGTGTTCCGGAATCTGGGTCATGAATTGTCCCTCCTCATTAGGTTGTGGATTGCGGAGTTTTTTCTTCGCTTCAAGAGGTGCCGGAATAAGGGATAATTTTTTATGGAAAGCCGCTGCGAAGAGAGAAAAACCCTGTTATAGTGTACCTGTTTCTTCCAGGAACGGAAAGGACGGATTTTCATTGAACGGCATTCAGCTCGTATTTCCTCTTCTCTGCATCATGGTTCTCGGATACGGGACCCGGCGAAAAGGGGTACTCACCCCGGAAGTATGCGTAAAACTGAACCTTCTTCTCTTCTGGGTTATCAATCCCGCCATTCTTTTTCGAAGCACCTATCTTATGGGGGCCGGAGCCGAGGTCTCCCGGGCCTTTCTTTTGGTTATGTACGGAGGTTTTTTCCTGGTGCCTCCCCTGGCGTGGTTTCTGGGGTATTGCATGCGCCTTCCCAAGGGGCGTTTGGGGGTTTCCGTGCTGGTCTCCACCCGGTCGAATAACGTTTTTATGGGAATTCCCGTGATCTCCATGGCCCTGGGAGATGCGGGTATGGAAATCTATTCGCTCTTTCTGGCCTTCGGCATGGCGGGATACATGATCATTTCCATCGCCTGGGGAGAGTGTGCCTTCTCCGGGAGGCTTTCTCCCGCTTCTCTGGGAAAAACCTTTCTCAAGGTTTTGAAAAATCCCCTGGTTCTTTCCTGTCTGGGGGGGATGGGGTTGGGATCTCTTTTTTCCGGAATTCTTCCTCAAGGTATCGAGATGAGCATGAAAATTCTCGGAAACAGCGCCAGTGGCATGGCTCTCCTCGCACTGGGGGCATCTCTCAAGCCGGAAGCTCTTTTCCGAGGGCTTCGGCATAGCTGGCTGGATGCGGGAATCAAACTGGTGATCTATCCCGGAGTGGTGTGGCTTCTCTGCCGTTTCTTTCCTCTTCCTCCGATTATGGAATATACTCTGGTGCTTCTTGCGGCCCTTCCTGCGGCAATCAACAACTTCCCCCTCGCCCAGGGCATGGGAATGGATGCGGAGTATGCGGCGGAAATCGTGGCCACCACCACACTGCTTTCGGTGGTTACCATTCCTCTCTGGATCGGATTTCTCGGGGTGTAGTTCTTTTCCCGAAAAATATTTTTCTCCGGGATAAAGGAGGTTTTTTTCATGAATTCCCAGGAATCCCAGGCCCTGACTCTCATCGTTCCTTCCCGATCGGAGTGGATGGAGCTGGTAACTTTTTTCGTGCGCAAAGGGGCTCGAAGCTGGGGATATTCCCCCAAGGAACAGAGCTACTACGAGCTTGGGGCGGAAGAAATTTTCGGAAGCCTTCTCGAAGGAAGCGATCCCGAGGAAACCGTTATGGTTCTTCTGCGGGACGCTCCTCTGGGAATGGAGGTGGTTTTTCGGGATCGCGGAATTCCCGTGGATACGCTTTCTCTCCCCGCCTACGATCCCCGGGCCCTCGAGAGGGAGGAGGACGTTCCGGAGCTTCGGATTTTTCTCGTGCGAAGCCTTATGGACGAATTGATTTTTGAAAATCGGGGGATTCAGGGCCGGGAGGTTCGGATTGTCCGGTATCGCTCTTTCCGTGAGGAGAGGGAAGAAACAATTTTGCCAAAACCTTCGGAGTCTCCCGAGGTGAAGCGGGAATTTCCCAAAAGCTGGGAAATTCGTCCCATGCGCCCCGAAGAGGCCCTGGGAGTTTCCCGGTGCGCCTGGAGCGCCTACGGCTATTCCTACTGCGAACATATCTACTATCCCGAACGGATAGCGGAGCTGAACGCCCGGGGAAAAGTGCGCTCTTTCGTGGCCGTTACGGGGGAGGGGGATATCATGGGGCATGCCTGGCTCTCCTTTTCCGCCGAGGATCAGGGGATTGCCGAAATGGGAGGAGCCTTCGTGGACCCTCGTTTTCGAGGACTCGGCTGTTTGGGAAGTTTTGCCAAGGTCCTCCAGGAGGAAGCTCTCCGGAAGAATCTGGAGGGAGTTTTCGTGGAATCCGTTACGGCCCATGTGTACTCCCAGAAACCCGTGCATCACGACGGTTTCCGGGATTGCGCTCTCTTGCTCGGCAAGATTTCCCGTACCCGTTTTCGGGAGATCGACGAAGGAGAGAGGCAGCGCCTGAGCCTTCTTCTCTCCTTTCGTTTTCTGAACAATCCTCTCGACTCTCGCCGTTTCGCCCTTCCTCCCAGGCATCGGGAAATGCTCCGCCAGATTTACGCTCACCTGAACGTGCCCTTGGAAGATGTTTCCGGTATCCGGGATGTTTTCGAAGGGAGTTTTTTCCTGGGGCGTACGGAGCTTCAGGTGGGGGCTGATATGCAGCATAAGAGCGCGAACATCTGGCTTCTGCACTACGGAGAGGATGCGGACCGGGAACTCCGGCGGGTTTTCCGGGGACTTTGCTACGAGGGTTTTGCCAATATCTGCCTCTATCTTCCTCTGTGGAAGGAGGAGTCCTCGTTCTTCTGTTCCAAAGCGGAGGAGCAGGGATTTTTCTTCGGAGGAATTCTGCCGGGTTCCGCAGGAAAGGATTGGCTGGTGTTGCAGTATCTTCGCGATGTTTTGCTGGACTACGAAGAAATTCACTGTGAACATCCCTTCGGAAAGCGGATTCTCAAATATGTCCGCTCCATGGATCCCGAGGCGGACCTCCGGGGGCAATCCTGAGATCGTCGCATAATCCGATGCGATCTTTCGCGATCCCCCCATTCTTCGCACAACCGCTCCAAGACTCGAAAAGGAGGTTTTTCCCATGACCACCTCACATTCCGCCTTTTCTCTGGTGGAAAAGATCAACCGTCTTCTCGCCAAAGCCCGGCAGGCCCCTTTCTACCGGAACAAATATCGGGAACTGCCGGAACGAATCGCCTCTCTCGAGGAGTATAGCCGGTTTCCTCCTCTGGAAAAGGAAGAACTTCGGGAGAAAAGCGTTCACCTCTCGAGGGATATGCTTACTTCCTCTTTCGAAGGACACTACGTTTTTTCCGCCGGAGGAACCACCGGAGCCCCCTCCTACGTTTGCTATACTCCCGAGGAGCTTGAGAAGGGAATAAAGGCTCAGAAACGCTGTTTCGAACATCTTTGTCTGGGGCCGGAGGATACCGTGGCCAACTGCTTCCGGGCGGGAGCTTTCTGGACGGGATATCTCGTCCTCAATCGAACGCTGGAGCTTTTTCCCTGCCGCATTCTTCCGGTTACCGCGAACCAGTCCATCGAAGAAACCCTGGAATATCTTTCCCTTTTCCGCCCCAACGTGCTCATCAGCGTTCCTCCCATTCTCGCGGCCCTGGCGGAGGAGGGAGAACGGAGAAAGATGGATCTTTCCTTCCGGGGAGTGCTTTATGCGGGCAATCACATGTCCCTTCCCCAGCAGGAGGAGATCCGGCGGATCTGGAAACATCCCTACATCGGTTCTGCGGGATATGCAGCGGTAGAGACGGGGCCCATCGGATGGCAGTGTGCCCATTGTGAAGGGACGGAGCATCACGTGCTTGATGACTGGTGCCATCTGGAGCGGGAGGAGGACGGCAACGCTCTGGTGACGGTGTTGGAGCGCTTCTACCATCCCATACTTCGGGCCCGGGTGGGAGATCTTATCGAGTGGATTGATGAGCCCTGTCCCTGCGGAAGCACCGCCCCGAAATTCCGGCTTCTTTCCCGGAGCGACGACCTGGTGCGGCTCAACTTCGATCAGTTCCGGATGTCCGAAGCGGAGGAGGTTTTCCGGAACTTTCCGGAACTTTCCGGAACCTCCCAGCTCGTGTTGGAGCCTCGGGGAAAAAAGCTGCACTTTCTCTTTCGGGTGGAGCTTCGCAGAGCCTTGGAGGAAAAGGTATTTCAACAACTTGCCTCGGCCCTCCGAAAGGCCATCACGGAGGAAGTGCCTCTCTTTTCAAAGGGATGGGAAGCCAACGGCGTGGAGGATGTGGAAGTGCGCCTGGAACCCTCGGGGGGCATCGAAAGAATTTCCCGAACGGGAAAAATCCGCCAGGTGGTGGATTTGCGGAGGTAAAAGCGAGGCGGTTCGGGGAACTTGTAAAGAAGAGATGCTTCGGAAAAGGTTGTTTTTTCTGAAAAATAAGGCTTGCCCGAAAGAGGAATTTCCGCGAAAATAAAGGGAAAAAGTTGTTTCGTTTGATGCTGGAGTGTTCGCGGAGGGAGAAAAGAGACGCAATTGGCGGAACGCGTAAAGAGGAAACCCGAAGAGCCGGAGTTCCTATGAAAGCGGGAAGGTGGAAATTCTATGTTCGATTTGAAACTGTTTCTTAAAAACGAGGTAAAGCCTGCGTTGGGATGTACCGAGCCCGGAGCGGTGGCCCTTGCGGTGGCTCGGGCCAGGGAAGCTCTGGGCAATGTCGAGGATAGCCCTCGCATTTCGGTAAAGGTGAGCCCCAGCATCTATAAAAACGGGCTGGATGTGGGAGTTCCCGGAGCCGAGGGGGCCCGGGGAAACGTGCTTGCCGCAGCCCTCGGGTACGTCTGCGGTCATTCGGAGTACAGCCTGGAGGTGCTCAAGGACAGTACGTCGGAGGATCTGAAAAGGGCGAGAAGTATCGTAACTTCCGGAGGAGTGGATCTCTCCTGTGATTACGAACGTACCGGAGTGTACGTGCGGGCCTTGATTTCCCAGGCTTCGGGAATGGCGGTCTGCCTTATCGAGGGCGGACATTCCAATATCGTACAGGTTACCAAAAACGGAGAGGAAATTTATGCGGCCTCTTCGGCGCAGAACGCTTCTGCCGTTCCCGAGGAACCGGAATACCGAAAGGCTTTACGGCAGATGAATTTCGAAGAGGTTCTCTCTCTGGCGGATGCCCTGGATGAAGAAGATGAGGCCCATCTGCTCCGGGGAGTGACCATGAATCGGGAAATTGCGGATTTCGGGCTTCAGGAAAATCTCGAGTCCCGGCTACATCTCGTAAAGCACTTAAAGGCCCTTATCGAAAAAAAGAAAATTTCCGACGATCTTCTCGCCGCAATCCGCCTTTATGCCACCGCCGCCTCGGAAGCCCGCATGGCGGGAGCGAAAAAAGCGGTTATGAGCAGCGCCGGAAGCGGTAACCACGGCATCACCGCCATTCTTCCCATCGCGGTGGTGGGGGAGGCCCTCGGAAAAAGTTCCCGGCATGTGGCGAAGGCGCTTTGCATTAGCCACCTCTCCACGAGCTACGTCAAGGCCCGGACGGGTATTCTCAGTCCCATCTGCGGCTGCGCCGTGGCGGCGGGTTCCGGCGCCGCCGCCGGAATGGCCTGGCTTCTCGGGGGCACTCCCGAACAGATTGCGGGAGCCATGAAACTTGTGCTGGCGAACCTTTCGGGACTCGTCTGCGATGGCGCCAAGGAGAGCTGTGCCCTCAAGGTGGGGACCGCCTCCTGTGAAGCCTATTTGGCGGCCCTCATGGCTCTCGAAGGAAGCACCGTGGATACTCCCCAGGGGCTTGTGGACCCGGTTATGCGGGTTGCCGCGGACGATCAGGGATATTTCTCCACCGAGGGTATGAAGGATACCGATCGGGCCATCATCCGGATACTTGAAACTCACAGCAATTTTTAATTTTTTAGATACGGTGTTCGTGAAATCGCTCCATGCCGGAAATTCGGCACTCCTTCGAGTTGTCGTATTTTCCGGGAAAACCCCAATAAGAAAGGAATCTTGAAAGATGGCGGAAATGACGGTAACTGTGGCGAATCCCCATGGGCTTCACGCTCGTCCTGCGGCGCTTTTCGTTCAGAAGGCTTCCACCTGCAAAGGCACGGTGGAAGTCGAGGCGGGAGGCAAGAAGGGAGATGCCAAAAGCATTCTTTCCATTATGGGCATGGGCATCGAAAAGGGAGCATCCGTAACCCTTCGGGCTCAGGGAGAAAACGCCGAAGAAGTGCTCCGGGGGCTTCGGGAGATATTGGAAAATACCGAGGTTTAGGAGTTTCCGGGATCTGCGACGGGAATCTACGAAAAAAGCCCCTCTTGAGGGGCTTTTTTCGTAGATTCCCGTATAATGATAATGCGTTTTGGAAAACCATACACTCCTCGATGGGTGTTTACGTGTTCAATCTGGCGACGGTTGCCATAGTGTACAGCAAGGGAGGGATGGGTAATGAAGAAAATAGAGGGAGGTCTGTCCCTTTCTCAGGGATTGGGGGAAGGCCGGATTTTGATGCTTTCTCCCGTGGAATTCCGGGAATTTGCTCGGGAAGAGAAACCTTACGAGGGGGAGGCTTCGGAAACGGACCGCCTCGCGAAGGCGGTGGAAGAAACTGCGGAGCAGCTCCGAATTCTTCAGGAAAAGGCCCGTCGTAATCTGGGAGAGGAAAAGGCGGCGATTCTGGAGGCTCACGGACTTATGTTGAGAGATCCCGTTTTTTCCCAGAAAATCCGGGAGCATATCATCTCGGGGGAATCCGCGGAAAACGGCGTTTTTTTCGCAACCCGAGAGGTGGCGGCGGTGTTCGAGGCTCTGCCGGACCCCTATCTTCGGGAGCGTGGGGCGGATGTGCTGGACGTGGGACGCCGGCTTTACCGTAACCTCCTCGGCACGGGGGATACGGCCCTGCTGGAGGAGGGGGAACCGAGAATTCTCGTTACCCCGGATCTGCCCCCTTCGGATGCGGTGGCTCTGGACCCTTCGATTGTCCGGGGCATTATCACCCAGGAGGGGGGACCCACGAGCCATACCGCCCTGGTGGCCCAGTCTCTGGGCATTCCCGGTATTTCCGGCATTCGGGATCTGGAAGCCCGGATTTCTCCAGGAACCTACCTCTGTCTGGATGCGAATGCGGGAGAAATTCTTCTGGATCCCTCTCCGGAGGAACTCGAAAAATTTCGGGAAAGGGCCCGAAGATGGCAGGAGGAGGAGAAAAGACTTCAGGAGCTTCGTTCGGTATCCGCGGTTACCCGGGATGGATTGTCCCTTTCGTTATGGGGAAATATCGCGGCCCCCGAGCGGGCCGGGGATATTATCCGGTTCGGGGGTGCCGGGGTGGGACTTTTCCGAACGGAGTTTCTCTTTATGGGATGTTCGGAACCTCCGGAGGAAGAAGTACAGTACCAAAAATACGCCTCGGTGCTGAAGGAACTTGCTCCCTTTCCCGTGGTGATCCGAACTCTCGATGCGGGAGGGGATAAGGATATTCCCTTCATTCAGCGTAAAACGGGGCATGAGGCCAATCCCTTTCTGGGATACCGGGCTATCCGCATCTGCCTGGAAGATCGGGAACTCTTTTCCGTCCAGCTTCGGGCCCTCCTCCGGGGAGCGGTTTCGGGAAATCTCTGGCTCATGTTTCCCATGATCACCGGTGTGGAGGAGGTCCGGAAGGCCAAGGAGATTCTCCGTGCCTGCGGAGAGGATCTCGAAAAGCGAGGGGTTCCCTGGGCCTTTCCCGCAAAAATCGGAATCATGGTGGAAACCCCCACGGCGGTGGCTCTGGCGGGGGATCTCGCGGAGGAAGTGGATTTCTTCTCCGTGGGAACCAACGACCTTACCCAGTATTCCCTGGCCTGCGACCGTATGAACACTCGTCTTTCCTATCTTTACAGCCCCTACCATCCCGGAGTGATCCGCTTTCTCCACATGCTGGGGCAGGTGGCCACGGAAAAGAAAAAGGATCTCGGCATGTGCGGAGAGATGGCGGGAGATCCCCTGGCGCTTCCGCTTCTTCTGGGGCTGGGATTTACGGAGTTTTCCATGACTCCCGCAAAAATACCCCGGGTGAAGGAACGCTGCCTGAAACTTTCCCTCCACACATGCCGGGAGCTTGCCCAAAGGGTGCTCCCGTTGCAAACTACCGAGGATGTGCGACAATGTCTTCAGGAGTTTCAGGAAAGGTTTTCGTGAGGATTGAGAGTCCGGAAGAACTGAAAGAGGATACTCGTAAGGAGTGATAGTCATGCGTTTGCTCACCCGTTCGGATTTCGACGGGCTCATGTGTGCGGTGCTGCTCAAGGAACTCGGGCTTTATGAAGAGATCAAGTACGTGCACCCCAAGGATATTCAGGATGGCAAGGTGGAGGTTTCTCCCCGGGATATGCTGGTGAACATCCCCTTCGTGCCGGGTTGTGGCATGTGGTTCGATCACCATACCAGCGAGGAGGAGCGAGGACTGATGAAGGAGCATGCCTTCGAGGGTGCTTCCTGGCCCGCTCCGAGTTGCGCCAGGGTGGTGTACGAATACTACGGAGGCGATTCGGGGAAGCTCGGGAAATTCCGTTCCATGGTTTCCTGGGCGGATAAGTGTGACAGTGCCCAGTTCACCCGGGAGGAAATTCTGAATCCTCAGGGGTGGGTGCTTCTTTCCTTCATCATGGATCCCCGGACGGGGCTCGGATACCACAAGGAATACCGCATCAGCAACTATCAGCTTATGGAAGAGCTGGTGGAGCATTTGCGGTATCAGGATATCGAGAAAATTCTCGAATTGCCCGATGTGCAGGAGCGGATCCGGCGTTATCGAGAACATCAGGAACCTTTCGAGGAGTACATGCGAAGGTATTCCCGGATAGCTGGCAACGTTATCGTTACGGATCTTCGGGGAACCGAGGAGCATCTTCCGGGGAATCGCCACGTGGTGTATGCCCTTTTTCCGGATCAGAACATTTCCATTCGAGTTTTCGACGGAAAGAATCGGGAATTCTGCGTTTTTTCCGTGGGGCACAGCATCCTGAACCGTTCTTCCGGAACCGACGTGGGGAAGCTCCTGCTCCAGTACGGAGGAGGAGGGCACTTCCGGGTAGGAACGTGCCAGGTTCCCTACGAAGAGGCGGAGCGGGTACTCCGGGAGATGCTCCAAAGCATCAACCGGGACGGATAGGAAGGTGCGAATCGGAGCGAAAGGAAATTTTTCCGAGTACTCCGATACCGAAAAAATGAAAGGAGGAGGCGGAATTGGGTCGTTTTTTTACGGGAATTATCGTGGGACTTCTGGTGGCCATGTTTTTTACCACCTCCTGGGGAAGTATGCTCCTTGCCATCGGACTCGGGGGCTTTGTATGGTTTCTCTATAGCCGAGATCCTCATCACGTAAGAGAAGAGGCGCAGCGTTTCTTCCAGGCCCTTACATCCTTTTTTCGGGATATGGTGTATAAAATAAAAGGTAGATAAGCTCGGCATTCCGGGCGGAACGGTCCCTTTCCTTCGTAGAGAAAAGAGAACCCCCACCGAGAGAAAAAGGTCCGAAAGGGTCGGGAGAGGAGAAGACGGTTATGGCCTTTTTGCAGTCCCTGGGAAATCAAAGCGTATTTCTGCTGGCTCTGGCGGTTTTTCTCGGCATCGTCCTGGGAAAGATCCGTTTCCGAGGCATGGCCCTGGGTTCTTCGGGGGCTCTCTTTACGGGGCTTGCCATAGGGGCCCTCGGAGGGGATGTTCCCAAACCCTTTTTTGACTGGAATCTCGTGATTTTCGTGGCCTCCGTGGGGCTTTTGGCGGCTCGGGATATTCTGAGAGTGCTTCGGTGGTACGGCATGAAATTTATCGTTCTCGCTGTGGGAGTAACCGGCGTGGGAGCTCTGAGTACGTTGCTTCTGGGATATCTTGCGGGATCCCCGGTTCCGGAAATGCTGGCGGGAGCCTATGTGGGGGCCTATACGAGTTCTCCCGGCCTGGGAGCGGCTCTGGAGCTTTCCGGGGGCAGCCCTTTCGTGGCGGCGGGGTTTTCCGTGGCCTATCCCTTCGGGGTGCTGGCGGTGGTGCTCTTCGTTCAAGGAGCGCCGCATCTTTTCGGCATCGACCTGGAGCGGGAACGCCAGGCTTTGGGGGCCCAGCTTCATTCTCCCGAAGAGGCCGCTTCTCCGGAGGAGGAAAACCTCTGCCTTCCCCTGAGCCTTCTTTCCTTCGCCTTCTGCCTCGTGGGAGGAATTGTCCTGGGCAAAATCACCCTTCCTTTGGGGCCCCTCGGGCGTTTGGGAGTGGGAACCTCCGGAGGCACCCTGCTCATGGCCCTTTTTCTCGGCGCCCTAGGACGTTTCGGTCCCTTCGATTTTCGTTCCGGCGTGAGCTGTCTTAAAACCATTCGGGAACTCTCTCTTCTTTTCTTTCTCGCCGCTGCGGGAATTCGGGCGGGGGAAGAGGCGGTGGCAGCCTTCCGGAGTCATGGCATGATACTGGCCTTTATCGGTTTGGGATCCGGAATGGCGGGCATTCTTTTCGGCTATTTCCTGGGACGCAAGGTGTGGAAGATGAATTGGATTCTTCTCGCCGGTGCCATCAGCGGAGCCATGACGAGCACCCCCGGCCTCGGAGCCGCCATCGACGCTACGGGCACCGAGGATTGTGCCGCCGGTTACGGAGGGACCTATCCCGTGGCCATTCTCTGCATGGTGCTGTTTACCACTCTGCTGCAGCGTCTTTTGCAGTTGCTCTGAGGTTATTCGGAGTTTCCGTATGGGCGAATTTCTTTCTCAAGAAGGCGGCTTTCGTTGATATGTGACATCGCGAAAACTGTAGAACCGGAGTTTATGGGTTCTCGAAAGGGGCATTTGTGGTGGATTGTCCCGGCATTGCTTTCCGAGGGGAACACCTGAAGGAAGGTTGCCGAGGGATACGGAACGTTTCATTTCCAAAGCCCTTCTACGTAATGTGGGTGCTAAAAGGAGCCTGAAAAATGGAGAAAAATACGATGCAGCGCATTGGGGTACTTACCAGCGGAGGCGATGCTCCGGGAATGAATGCCGCTATCCGCAGCGTGGTGCGTACGGCGGTGTATAACGGTCTGGAAGTGGTGGGAATCCGTCGAGGGTACGAAGGTCTTCTGGAGGGGGATATCATTCCCCTTTCGGTGAGTTCCGTGGGAGGTATCATTCATCGGGGGGGTACTTTTCTGCGTACCGCCCGATGCGAGGAATTCAAGCGTCCCGAAGGAATCAACGAAGGCCTTTCCCGTTTGAAAGAGTACGATCTTCAGGGGTTGGTGGTTATCGGAGGGGACGGCTCTTTCCGGGGGGCCTGGGAACTTGCCAAGAGAGGTTTTTCCGTGGTAGGCATTCCCGGAACTATCGATAACGATATCGCCGGTACCGATACAACTCTTGGATTCGATACCGCCGCCAATACCGCTCTGGATGCGGTGGTGAAACTGCGGGATACCGCCAGCAGCCACGAACGCCTTTTTCTCGTGGAGGTTATGGGACGGCGTTCGGGATATCTGGCCCTGTACGTGGCGGTGGCGGGCGGAGCGGAATGCGCGGTGATTCCCGAGCGCCCCGTCGACATCGAGGAGCTTTGTCGGAAGCTTCAGAGCACCCGGCACCGTGGAAAAACCCACTCCCTGGTGATAGTAGCCGAAGGAGCCATGGGAGCCCAGGAGTTGGCGGCCCAGCTTCAGGATAAGGCGGGGTTCGAATTTCGTATTACCGTGTTGGGGCATATTCAACGAGGAGGGGCTCCCACCGTGGCGGATGCCGTACTGGGTTCCCGGATGGGAGCCTTCGCGGTGAAGGCCCTGCTGGAAGGGCACAAGGGAATGATGGTGGGAACCGTAAAGGGAGAACTTCTCCTTTCGCCTCTTTCCGTGGCCTGGGAGGAGAAAAAGGAGCTTCCCCGGGAACTGATGGATTTGGTGGACGTGCTGAGTATTTAGCGAAGCTCCTTATCCGAAGGATGCCCATGGGGTTATGCGGATCGAAAACGCCCTATGTACGCCGAAAAGGGTCTTTAAACTAAAAAGGGAAGCCTTTGAAGGGTTTTCCTTTTTTGTAATTTGATTTTTCTGAAAAACCCTTGGGCTTTTCCAAAGAAGAGATTTCCTGTTATGCTTGTGGGGTTTATAACTTTTGGGAAAGGGTGGCATCTCCTTTGAACAAGTCGATTTCCCGTGCCCGATTTGCGATTTACGAAAAAATTCTCGAAAGCATCGCCTCGGACAGCGCCGGTCGGGGAGCTCCTCGCCTGGCTTCTCCCGAATTGCTGGATGAAGCTTTGGAACTCTTGAAGGCCTCTCGCCGACCCGCCATCGTTACGGGCTTCGTGGTGCCTCCCCTGGAAGTGGCGGAAACCGATGGCCCTCCGGGAGCGGCAATTCTCGCCCGGGCTTTGCTGCAGCAGGGCAAGGACGTGCTTCTCGTTACGGATGAAATCTGTTTCCCCGTACTTTCTGCGGCGGCCCGGTGCATCGGCTACGATGGGCTTCTTTCGAAAATGAATTCTCCGGAGCAGCTTTTTCCCGGTGAGGGGGATCCGGATCTTCTCGTTTTCGTGGAACGCCTGGGCCGAGCGAAGGATGGCAAGTATTACAACATGCGGTGCGAAGAGATCGGGGCTTATACGGCTCCTCTGGACGGGGCGGCTCTGCTGGCTCAAGCGAAGGGCGTTCCCTGCCTTGCGGTGGGAGACGGAGGAAACGAAGCGGGTATGGGGTTCTTTTACCACGAGCTTCGGGAGATGCTTCCCTCCTTTGCATCCTGTATCTCTGCGGTTTCCGCCACGGTAACCCTGCCGACGGATGTCTCCAACTGGGGATGTTATGCCCTGGCGGGGCTTTTAAGTCTTTTCGAAAACTCCTGGCTCGGCATTCGGGAGGGGGAGGAGCTTGCCATGCTGAAGGCCATGGAGGCGGAAGGAGCCGTGGACGGAGCCACGAAAGAACAGGGACATACCGTGGATGGCATGTCCCTGGAGCGGCAAATTCAGGCGGCGATGGAAATTTATGCCGCCATTTACGGATAGCGGTTTTCTTACGTTCTCGATCCGTGGAGGCTGTGAAATCTCCGTTCGATGACGGGAACGAAAGCCAGGGCGAAGGCCGCCCCTGCTCCGGTTTGTACAAGATCGGTGATCAGTTCCACCGGAGCGGCTTTCCATCCGTAAAGAACTCCTGCGGCGGCGGAATATCCCGCCGCCATGATGGCGGCTCCCGCGAGAATCGCCAGAGGCCGGGAGCGTTTCCCCAGGGCTCCCACGACGTATCCTTCACATCCCTTGATGATTGCCGTAAGGGGAGCCCAGAGGGGATATCCCAATATCAGATCCGCCAGGGAGGCCCCGATGGCTCCCGCTGCAGCGCCGTAGCGGCTTCCCAGAAGAAGGGCCACCACGTAAATGACCCCCTCGCCGAAATTGAAGTAAACCCGAAAACCCGGTACAGGTACGTGAAGCATGGTGGCCACCGTAACCAGGGCGGCGCAGAGAGCGCCGAGGGATACGATGCGCGAAATTTTTTTGTTTTCCGTGTTGGTATTCATGAAAATCTTCCCCTCTCTTGTTCATATAAATGACGTGCCTTTCGATGGTTCTCATTGTAAAGACCCTTACGGAAAGAAACCAGAGCCAGAAAGAGAAGGTCCTTTTCCTCTTCTGGCATGGTCCAGAAAAAGAAGTTTCTCGAAAAAGGCCCTTTTCTTTTTCCTTTTTTACCCTTCCGTCCCTTTTCCTTTCCCCTGTTCCGGGGTATACTAAAAACGCTGCTATCAATAGCAAAAAATCCGCATGTGCGAAACAGCAACGTTTTTCCTGGTGGCGTTTCGGCAAGTATTCGGTTTTTCCAGGTTTGAGGTGTTTTTTCCTCCCCTTCTCTTTCCAGGCGCAATGGAAATCTTTTTACGAAAAGGCAGAATATCCAAAAGAGCGAAGGCATCATGGGCGGCGTTGCACGCAGCGTCCTATATTATATTGTTTCGTGGGGGCTTGATCGATATGCGTTTTTTTCTTGATTCCGCGAATCTCGAGGAGATTCGTAAGGGAGTTTACTGGGGGGTTCTTGCGGGGGTTACCACCAATCCTTCTTTGGTTTCCAAAGAGGAGGGAATTTCCTTTCATCAGCGCATTCGAGAGATTGCGCAGCTTGTAAAGGGTCCCGTGAGTGCGGAGGTAATCGCTTTGGAGCGGGACGCCATGGTTTCCGAAGCCCGGGAGCTTGCGGCTCTGGATTCTCATGTGGTGGTGAAGATTCCCATGACTTCCGAGGGCATGGGGGCGGTCAGGATTCTTTCGGAAGAAAATATCCGCACCAACGTTACCCTCGTTTTCAGCCCGCAGCAGGCGCTTCTTGCGGCCGCTGCGGGAGCTACCTACGTAAGCCCCTTCGTGGGACGTTTGGATGATATCGGCGAACAGGGTATAGGCCTTGTTGAAGATGTGGCGGAGATTTTCGCCCTTCACGGCATTGCCACCCAAATCATCGCCGCCAGTGTTCGGCATCCCCAGCATGTTTTCGAGGCCGCCCGGGCAGGGGCACATATCGCCACGGTTCCTTTCGGGGTATTGCAGAAAATGTTTGCCCATCCTCTTACGGAAGCGGGAATCCAGCGCTTTTTGAAAGATTGGGAAGGATTTTCGGCCCCCCGCGGAAAAAGCTCATGACCTCCGAGTATATGTCAAGAAACGAAGGAGACGGGGAAAACGGCGGCAACGGTAACAATGGTCTCAATGGCGAAATGCCGGAACAAAAAAACTTTCCCAAAATACAGCA
This sequence comes from uncultured Aminiphilus sp., assembly GCA_963666395.2. Taxonomy (GTDB): domain Bacteria; phylum Synergistota; class Synergistia; order Synergistales; family Aminiphilaceae; genus DAIPKP01. The sequence goes on along the minus strand of CAXXQU010000001.1, from coordinate 1,699,078 downwards.
TAATTTCAACGCCCTTGCCGCTCTTACCGCCCAGGAACTTAAAAAGATCGCCAAGGAGCTGGAAATTTCCGGAGTATCTTCGCTTCGTAAGGATGAACTTATTCTTCGGCTTCTCAAGGCTCAATCCGAACAGATGGGGTTTCGTTTCGGCGGAGGTACGCTGGAAATTCTCGGAGAGGGGTACGGTTTTCTCCGTCCCGACGGGCTTTTGCCCAGTGACTCGGATATTTACGTTTCCGCCTCCCAGATTCGCCGGTTCGGTCTGAGAAACGGGGATGTGGTCTGGGGAGTCATTCGGGCCCCCAAGGAGCAGGAGCATTATGAAGCCCTTCTTCGGGTGGAGCTTGTGAATTTTGCGGATCCCGAACGTTCTCGGCGTCGGCCCCACTTCGAACAGCTCGTGCCGATTTTTCCGGAGGAACGGCTTCGTCTCGAAACGGATCCTCGAATTATCGCACCCCGGTTGGTAGACCTTTTCTCTCCCATCGGCAAGGGACAGCGGGCCCTTCTGGTTTCTCCTCCGAAGGCGGGAAAAACCACCCTTCTCAAACAAATCGCCCATGCGGTAACCAGCAACAATCCCGAAGTCATTCTTATCGTTCTTCTTATCGACGAGCGCCCCGAAGAGGTGACGGATTTTTCCCGGGCTACCCAGGGGGAGATCGTGGCTTCCACCTTCGATCGTCCTGCGGAGGAGCACATGCGTGTGGCCAATCTTACGCTGGAAAAGGCCAAGCGTCTGGTGGAAGCGGGAAAGGACGTGGTTCTTCTTCTGGATTCCATTACTCGCCTCGCCCGGGCTTCCAACCTTACGGTGCCTCCTTCGGGCCGCACCCTTTCGGGAGGAATGGATCCGGCGGGGCTCTACTTTCCCAAACGTTTCTTCGGAGCCGCCCGAAACATCGAAGGCGGCGGAAGTTTCACTATCGTGGGAACCGCCCTGGTGGATACGGGAAGCCGCATGGATGAAGTGATCTACGAGGAGTTCAAAGGAACCGGCAATATGGAAGTCCATCTCTCCCGAAAGCTTTCGGAACAGCGGGTTTTCCCCGCCATCGATATCGCCCGGTCCGGCACGAGACGGGAAGAACTTCTTTTGAGCGAGGAAGACCTCCAGAAAATATGGACCCTTCGTCGGCGGATTACCTCGGTGGACGAGGCGGAAGCGCTGAATCTCATTATCGGCAAGGTTCGCAAAAGCGGGTCCAATGAGGAGTTTCTGGAGACCATCAAAAGAGTGTCCTAGATTTTTTCTTTTTTCTTGTCCCGGAACGTGATTTTTGCGTATAATGGGGAAAAGAAATTGCTTATGGGGGAGGGAGACGATTTGTCTGGTTTCTGGCGAAGGACGTGCGGCGGAAATGATCGGGAAGGCAGAAGAAGAGGCCTGAGGCTTTTTTATATAACCATACTTTGCGTTGTTACGCTGTGCAGCATCGGGGCGATACGAAGATCTTCGGATCGGGGGTTTCTTCCCGGAGCTTTCTGGTATCTCGGAGGAGCGGGCATGATGGGAGAGGGCATGATGTACGTGGACATTCTCCCTACCGCCGAAGCGGATATGCTTCCCGCGAATAGCGACGGAGTGGGGCCGGTGCAGCAGGAAAGCCCCTTTTTCCTCACCGAGGAGCTTATCGTAGAGCCCCTTTTCGATGAAACTTCCGTAACCGAAAGGAGCGCGGAACGGGAAGAAAATCCGCATTGGTGGTCCCACAAGGTGGCTCAGGGAGACACTCTTACGGGAATTGCGGAAAAGTACGGAGTTCCCGTGGCGCTTATCCAGGAATCCAACCAGCTTAAAGATCCCGACCGCCTTTCTCTGGGAGCGGAAATTCTCGTACCCCGGGGGCAGGATCATAAAAAGGTGGTTTTACAAGAACTCGCGGAGCGGAAAAAAGAAGCGGAAAAGGAGCGCAAACAGGCGGATCCTTTCGATCTTTCCACCTACGTGGTACGCCAGGGTGACAGTTTGTGGTCCATAGCCTGCAAGTACGATCTCGATATCAACACTCTCTTCGGATGCAATACCCTCAAGGATCCGGACCGGCTCAAACCGGGAACCACCCTTCGCATTCCCAATCAGGACGGAATTTTATACGAAGTCAAAAAGGGAGATACCCTGGAAAAAATCGCCAAAAAGTTCGGTATTTATACCGAGGCCGTAATGGCGGCTAACGATTTGAGCGCCGTACAAACCCTCCAGGAGGGGAAATCCCTCTTTCTGCCGGGGGCCAAGCCCATTACGGTGGTGCAGCAGATCCAGAGCGTTTCGGGGAACGTTTCGGGTTCCAGCAGCCAGGGTTTCCGCTGGCCCATGCGGGGGCGTATCTCCAGCCCCTTCGGATGGCGCCGTGATCCCTTCACCAAGCGCCAGGATTTTCATACGGGCATCGACATCAAAGGAGCCCGGGGAACCTCCATCGGTGCGGCCAAGGCCGGAACGGTTACCTATGCGGGATGGATGGGAGGATACGGCCGAGTGGTGGTCGTAAACCACGGCGGAGGGTATACCAGCCTTTACGCCCATTGCGATCGTCTTCTCGTCCGCAAGGGACAGAAGGTCAGTGCGGGACAGCTGGTCGCCAGGTGTGGCGCCAGCGGAAGGGCCACGGGAACCCATTTGCATTTCGAAGTGCGGTATCACAACAAGCCCATTAATCCGAAAAAGGTTTTACGATAGCTTTTTTCAAAGAACCGAAGGAAGAAACCAAGAGATTTGCGTGGTATGATTGCAAGGGCCGGGGGAAAGTCGGGACTGTTCCCCGGCCCCGAACTATGATAGGGGCACAGATCTGAGGAGGTCTAGGATAGTGGCAAAGTTCGTGTTCGTTACCGGCGGGGTTGTATCGTCTCTAGGGAAGGGGATTACCGCCGCATCCCTGGGAGTTCTTCTGAAGCGGCGAGGGTTTCGGGTCTCCATCATCAAGCTGGATCCTTATATCAACGTGGATGCGGGAACCATGAGCCCTTTTCAGCATGGAGAGGTCTTTGTCACCGACGACGGAGCGGAAACGGATCTCGACCTCGGGCATTACGAACGTTTTATCGATGAATCCCTTTCTTCGGATAACAGCGTTACCACCGGAAAGGTGTACTCCTCGGTAATCGCCAAGGAACGGGAAGGCAAATATCTCGGCGCCACGGTGCAGGTAATTCCCCACGTAACCCGGCAGATTCAGGACGATATCCTTCGGGTGGCGGAAAAGAACGATATGGTGATTGCGGAAATCGGAGGCACCGTGGGAGATATCGAAGGGCTTCCCTACCTTGAGGCCATCCGGCAGTTTTCCTCCCGGGTGGGACGCAAGAACGTGCTGTACTGTCACGTTACCCTGGTTCCCTACATTGCCGCTGCGGGAGAGATGAAAACCAAGCCCACCCAGCACAGCGTGAACGAGCTGCGGCGTATCGGCATTCAGCCGGACCTTATCGTTTGCCGAAGCCAATATCCTCTGGAGGACGGACTTCGGGAGAAGATAGCCCTCTTCTGCAGTGTGGAGGTGGAGTCCGTGGTGGAATGTCAGGACGCTTCCACCATCTATCAGGTGCCTCTCATGCTTCACGGCCAGGGAGTGGATTCCCGGATTCTGCGAACTCTGGGTATTCCCGAAGATCAGGAGCCGGATATCGAGGATTGGAAGGCCTACGTTCACAGAACCCTCAATCCTCAGGGACACGTGGAAATTGCCATGGTGGGGAAATACGTGAATCATAAGGATGCCTACCTCAGCGTGGTGGAGGCCCTGCACCATGGAGGAGTGTTCCACAACGTGGACGTGCGGATCCGCCACGTGGAGGCGGAGGATGTGGAAAAGGTGGGGGCCCCCGCGCTTCTCGAGGGGATTCAGGGCATTCTCGTTCCCGGAGGATTCGGTATCCGGGGAGCCGAGGGAAAGATAGCTGCCGCCCGGTACGCCCGGGAAAAGGGAATTCCCTATTTCGGGCTCTGTCTTGGAATGCAGATGGCGGTGGTGGATTTTGCCCGCCATGTCTGTGGCCTTGTGGGGGCCCATAGTACCGAATTCGATCCGGGATCTCCCAATCCGGTGATCCATCTCATGGAGGAGCAAAAAAACCTCGCCGCTCTGGGGGGGACCATGCGTCTCGGGGAGTATCCCTGTACTCTGGTGGAGGGAACCACGGTTTCCAGGGCCTATGGAGTTTCCCATATCGGAGAGCGGCATCGTCACCGCTACGAGTTCAACAACGAATACCGGGAGCAGCTCGAAGAAAAGGGGCTTCGGGTGGCGGGAATGTGTACCGAGCGGAATCTCGTGGAAATCGTGGAGCTTGAGGGGCATCCCTGGTTTGTGGGAGTGCAGTTCCATCCGGAACTCAAATCCCGTCCCGTGCGTCCCCATCCTCTTTTCCGGGATTTCGTGGGAGCCGCTCTGGCCCTGAAAACAAAGTAGCCTCCCCAGGGAGGGCTTTATGAAAGGAGGATGTTGCGTGGAAAAAACGAAAAAAAGCGTCATGTGCCTGATGGGAGGATTGTTTCTCCTCCTTTTCGCTTGGGCAGCTGCGGCGCAGGATGACCCGAGCACCTTCCAGATTCTCGGCCGGGTGGAACAGATTACCTACGGAGAGGAACATACGGGGGGATTGCTGCAGCGCCTGGAATCGGTGGAGCGGGATCTCTTCGGCCGGGAGCTTCCGGGAAGCATTGCGGAGCGCCAGAGTGCCCTTATCAACTTTATGGAAAAGGGAACCCAGGGACGCCCCTCCTTTCTCTTCAAACTGGGCATTCTCGAATGGGCGGTGGAACAGAAAACCTTTCCCAACCGGGCGGCGAACAAGCGTATAGCCTCCCTGGAGGAGCTTGTGGAGGGAACGAGTAATTCCGACGGACCTCTTGCCATGCGCCTGGAACGCATCGCCAGCGTACTTCTGGGAAACGATATCCTATGGGAAGAGGTGTCGATTCCCAAGGGAACCGTTTTCAAGGTGGAACTCATGGAAACCCTGAAGCCCTCCTCCGCCCAGCCGGGGGATGTGGTCTCCGTGGCGCTCAATGAGGACTTTTTGCTGGGAGACTTTCTTATCGCTCCCCGGGGAAGTCTTGTGGAGACATCGATTCTCGAGGTCAAGCCTCCCCGGAGTTTCGGGCGTCCTTCGGAGATCAATCTTTCCTTCAAGGCTCTTTATCCTCTGGGGCCCGAGAACGTCGCCATCGGAATCGGAGAAAACGCTCAACAGGCCGCCAAGGCGGATCCCGCGGCGGTGGCTGCGGCGGGGGCAAGTTTCGCGGGGCTGGTAGCCTTCGGTCCCTTGGGACTGGCAGGAGGATTCTTTGTGCGGGGAGACGGAAAAGACGTCCCTGCGGGAAGTATTTTCTTTTTGGAAACCCTGGAAGATCAATCGGTGCATGCCTATCCGGTTCCGGAGGAGCTGAAGGGGCTGCTCAGAAAAAATCTCGAGCAATCCGAGGCTTCCGAACCCTCGAAAGCGAAGCTTTCGGGAGATCTTAAAGAGGAGGGCTCTTCCCAATGATGAAGTTCTGGAAACGATCTATAGCTCTGCTTGTGCTCGGAGGTATGCTTCTGTCTGGCAGCGTGGCGGGAGCGGTGGACCTCAAGGATATTCTGGGAGACGTGGTGGGGGTGGTGGCGGGAGGATACGCCATCAGCGCCATTGCGGGGCCTCTCAACGATTTCATCAACACCATCACCCTCAACAAAGGTGTTAAGGCGAACGGTTCCACCGCGGTGGTTCCCATCGTTTCTCTGGGGCAGGGAACCCACATTGGGGCGGCTCAGGTAACGGGTCCTTCCGGAGCTGTTTCCAGTACCAAGGCGGTGGCTCAAATCGAGGCCAGCTACCGGTCCATGCGGGTGCGCATCCTCGTTCCCGTGGATTCGTCAAATCCCATCGAGCGTTTTCGTCGGGTCCAGGGAGTGGGGGTTTCCGCCATCATAGACGTTAATTTGTGATGTTTCTTTTGGGCCTTTTCAAAGAGAAAATCCGATCCTTCGGAAAAAGAGGGGAACTTCTCGGAGTTCTCCTCCTTTTCCTCTGCTTATGCGCTTCCGTCGCCTCGGGAAATCCTTCGAAGGATCGGGAGGCTCTCTACGGCGAGGTGGAACGGATTCTCAACGGACATACCTCCTTTTCCTGGGGCAAGGATTGTATCGTCTGGATGGTGGCTTATCCGGAAACTCTGGTGGAGCCCTGGGTGGAACTCAAGGCCCTGGAAGAGGGCTTTTCGGAAGAGGAAAAACAGGCTTACGGGGCTTCGTTTCGTCGGGATCTCCGGCTGGAGGATACGGAGCCCCTTTTGGTGACTCTCTACGTTTTCGGAGAGAATCCCTTGGATTTTACTCCCCTTTCGGAACATATCGCCTTGGTGGATGCCTCGGGCGTTGCGATTCCGCCCCTCTCTTACGGCGAAAACCTGGACGGTCCCTTGGAGGGAATCGTTCAGGGCTTCGTCTTTTTCCCCCCTCAGAAAGGAAATTTTTCCATCCAGATGGAAGGTCTCGCTCCCGGAGGGCCTCGAACATTTGCTTTTGCCGGTATGGAGCCCGCGGAGGAAAAGCCCGAGAATTCGGAAGAAGAGGTTATGGTGGTCCGGCTTCCCGAAACCCCTTCGGATTTTGAAAAAGCTCCGGAATCCCAAAGGGACAAAAAGCCCTCTCCCTCTCCTGAACCTCCGAGGCCTACGCCGAAGCCGGTTCCCACGGAGGACCCCAGCAAACCTCCATCCTACCTGGTGCTTCCTCCCAAACCTCCCGCAGCGGTTTCTTCCGTTCCGGAAGAGCCTCAGGAGGAACCCCTTCCGGAAATAAGCCCGCCTCTTTTCGAGGTGGAGGTGGAGGAGAAAGAGGAAGTTCTGGCATTGCAAGAACCCTCTGGGGCCTCTTCGGATCTTCCCTTTCCCATCAACCGGGTACGGCGGGTGGAATCCTTTCTCGACGCATGGCAGAAGGGGAACGCCGAGGCCATGTATGCCATGCTCTCTCAGAAGAGCCGGGAAACCCATTCGGAAGAGACCTTTACACAAGCGGTTCTGGAAGACCAGTTCCGATTTGCCCTGAAGAATTCCTATACCCTCAAATGGGAGGGAGAGGATACCGTCAAGGTAGTGGCTCCCCAGAAAATGCTCGTTGTGAGGGTGCTCCGGAGCAAGGTGCTGCACCTGGTTCTCGAAGGGGGGGCCTGGTACGTTGCGTGGTAGAGGGTACCTTTTCGGAGCCCTTTTTCTCCTCGGAGTGGGAACCATGATCTGGCTCATGGCCCGGGATATCCGGCAGGCTATCTCCGTTATTCCCGGTCGGGACCCCGAAGGGGGAACCCTCATCCAGATGCGCCATACGAAAATTCATAAGACCCTTTCCGAAGATTCCTGGATCGTGGAAGCTCCTCTCCTGGAAAAGGAAGGAGATCTGTTGCGAGGCTATTCTCTGGATCTTCGCATGAAAGGAGTCGGCGGAAGAGGAGCCTCCTTTTTCGCCGAAAAGGGGACGGTGGATCTGGAGCGCGGCAAAGCCAGACTTTTCGATTTTCGGGGAAGTCTCTGGGGAGAAGAGGGAGGCTCCTTCGATATCGTGGCTTCCCAGGGATTCTGGGAAGAGGGAAAAGATGCCCTTTTCCTCGAAGGAGGTTTTGTGATCTCCTCGGATAGGGGAATCGCTCGGGGAGACGAGGCGGTGCTCCATCAAGACCGGACTGTGGAAATCCGAACGAAAGCGGTGCTCGAATGGGAGGTGCCGGAATGAAACGTTGGGCTCTAAGCCTTTTTCTTCTTGTGGGATTGTTTCTTTTTTCCGGAAAATCCTCCTGGGGGGAAGAGCGGGTGATCCTCGATGCGGACGAGGTGGTGTACGACGAGGCGGGATATACTGCGGAAGCCCGGGGAAACGTGGAACTTCGCTACGGAGCGATACGGGTTTTTTCGGACTACATCCAGGTGGATACCTCCACGAATCTCATGAACGCCTGGGGTTCCGCCAAAAAACCGGTGACCATGCTTTGGGGAGACAAACGCCTTTACGGAGAACGCATAGAATACAACCTTGCCACCAAAGAGGGCAAGGTTTACAACGCTTCGGGACATGTGGGCGAAATACGGCTTTCCGGAAAGGATTTGCAGGTGGCTCCCGCAAAGAAGGCCCGGGAGGAGAAGTGGGCATCTCCCAAAAATCTGCGGGGAGTTTCCGAAGAGGAGGAAGTGGCCCGATGGGAGGAGGTAACCCTTACCACCTGTCGGGAGCCCAAGCCCCACTATCGCCTCGTGGCGAAAAGGGTGGTGGTGATTCCCGGCAAAAAGGTCATCGCCTATAAACCTCGGGTTTACATCGGAGAAACCCAGCTTTTTCAGTATCCCTTCGATTACGTGGTGCGTCTCGGCTCCAGGGGAGGACAGAGATTGAGCGCGAACTTCTTTCCCTCCCTGGCTTACAAGAGTGCCAAGGGGGCCGGGATGGGGCTCGAAGGCCCCCTTACCTGGGAAACGGGGGAACTGAACCTGGGGCTTATGTACTGGTCCAGCATCGGCATGGAGGGCTCCGCTCTTCTTACCCAGGAGATCATGCCGGGGCTTTCCCTGGAAGCCCTTTCGGAATATACCTACGATGAGGCCACGGACGATACGAACTGGCGTGCCCGATGGGGATTTCATTACAATAACGCCAAATGGAAGGCCTTTCTCGTCTGGAGCCAGCGGGAGTACGTGGAGATCGAGAAGCGGGCGGGAGTAACCTACCGAGGAACCCTCTGGCGGGACCCGGAATTTTTCGTCTACTCCCCCTGGTTCAAGGATGCCGCCAGCGGAGGCTGGTGGCGTATCATCGGCACGGCGGGGGATTACGAGGAGGACGGTCTCGATACGAGTCGCAAGGGGTACGGTCTGGAACTTTACGGAGAAGGGGATACCCGGGGAAGCTTCGTTCCCTTTTGGAAGGCCCTCTATATGCGCTATCTTTACGATGCGGATCGGGTTCTCGGATCCGAAGAGGACGAGCAGGAGATTACCGAGGCCACTTTCGGCATTTCCTGGCCCTTGGGAGTTCTGCGGATGCGCACTTCCTACGTCCGCCGATGGGTTTCGGGGAAATCCCCCATGGGCTGGGATAGCTTTGACGAACGGGAAGATATTTATCAAAAGGTAAGTTACCCTTTGAATCGGAACTGGACCATATCTCTCCGGGGAGGATACGACAATCTGGAGGGAGATCTCAAGGAGATGGTCTACTGGCTCGCCTACGAAACGGACTGTATGGCCTGGGAGCTGGTATACCGGGACGATCTGGGAGACGATGACGATAATTGGGCGGGACTTCGGATATCCATTCTGGCCTTTCCGGAAACCCCTTTCGCCATAGGGCAGGAAAAGGTGGAAATTCCAGGGGAGAAACCCGAGGATCTCCCGGTTTCTCCCAAACCCTGGCAGTAATTTCATAAAGATCTTTTCTGAAACGAAGAGGCTGCGTTCGTGTTCGAAAGGGGACGGTTTCGACGAATGTCTTCCGGACATTCCGATCCGTCCCCTTTGAAATGGAGCAGGAAATTTTATCTTTAGGCTGGTGACATATATGAAAAAAGAGGTACCCATGAAAATCCTGGTGGCCTCGGGAGGAGAGGGGCCGGAGCGAGAGGTCTCTCTCGCCAGCGGCGAGGCGGTAACCCGAGGGTTGCTCGAGGGAGGATACGAAGCGAAACAGATAGTTCTTTCCCAAGCCCTGGATATTCTCGAAAAAGTCGAGGATGCGAAGAATACCCTGGTTTTCATCGCACTCCATGGATCCTGGGGAGAAAACGGTATCTTTCAATCCTTTCTGGAAATGCACCGTTTGGCCTATACGGGGACGGGGCCTCGAGGGTGCATGATGGCCATGGAAAAGAATCTCACCAAGCTTCTCTTTACTCAGAAGAATATTCCCACTCCCTGGTGGAGCGAACTTTCTCCGGATGAATCCTTTCGAAAAAGTCCTTTGCTTCTGCAAAAGCTCGAGGAGGCGGGGCTGGTGGTGAAGCCCGAAAGCTGCGGGAGCACCGTGGGTATTTCGGTGGTTCGCTCTCCGGAGGAGCTTGACGAGGCGGTGGCCTATGCGAAGCGATTCGATTCCCGAATTCTTGTGGAGGAATATATTCCCGGAAGGGAGCTTACCGTGGCGGTTTGGGACGACGGAACTACGGCGGAAAGTCTGCCGGTGGTGGAAATTCGGCCCAAATCCGGATTTTACAGTTACGATTCGAAATATACCAAGGGAGCCACGGAATATCTGGCTCCCGCTCCACTTTCCGAGGAGATGACGGAGAAAATCGGGGAGTACGCCCGAAAAGCCCACAAGGCGGTGCAGGCCCAAATATACAGCCGCGGGGACCTTCGGCTGTCTCCCGAGGGAAAGCCCTTCTTTCTGGAGGTGAACACAGCTCCGGGTATGACCGATACCAGCCTGGTTCCCAAAGCTGCCGCCGCTCGGGGGTGGAGTTTTTCCGAACTGGTTTGCCGTATCGCGGAAACCTCCTGGAAAATACGGAGATTCTGACCTTTTCAGAAAAATTATGCCAAGGAGAACTTGACTGTAAAAAGTTTTGCCATCCCTTTCTGCAAAGCTGAAAAGGAGACTATCCAGCGCTACGCGAAGAGCGAACAGGGGATATCTAAACGGAGGATTCCGTTTTAGATATCCCGTAGCTCATCTTTAGAGAAAATAACGCAGATATACATAGACCGAGGAGGAGAGAAGGGTGGCGCTCATAAGAATCACGCCTCGTTTGAGAAAGGCGGGAAAGGAAATTTTGTATCCTCCCTTTTCCGCGATCCCCGCCATCACCAGATTCGCGGAGGCCCCCACCAGAGTTCCGTTTCCCCCTAGGCACGCCCCCAACGCCAGGGACCACCAGAGAGGAAAGGGATCCATTCCCGAAAGGTGCGCCACGTTACGAACCAGGGGAATCACCGCTGCCGTGTAGGGTACGTTATCCACGATGGCGGAAATAATGCCGGATCCCCAGATCAGGGACATGGAAAGAAGTTTCGGTCGATTTCCGATAAGCCCGACCATCTTCTCCGCGGCGATATCGATGATACCCAGGTGTTCCAGCGTTCCCACCAGCATGAAGAGGGCGGAGAAGAAAAGGATGGTAATCCAGTCCACCTCCTCCAGAGGCTTCTGGATGGGAACAGGGCAGAGCAGCAGCCCCAGGGTAGCCCCAGTAAGGGCGATGGTGGCGGCTTCGTATCCCAGGTGATGGTGCATGGTGAAGGCCACCAGGACTCCTCCCAATACCCCCAACGTGCGATAAGTAAGTTTTTTGTTGAGCTGCGAGTGCCGGGGAGCGGAAAATTTTTCCAGTAGTACCGGAGTTTCCATGCGGGGCTTCAGGTCTTCCCGGAACATGAAGAAGAGCAGAACGTACATGATGACCATCGCCAGCAGCACCGGAGGACTCAGGTTGAAAAGAAAGTCGTTGAAGCTCAGTCCCGCGGCGGAACCGATGAGGATGTTCGGAGGATCGCCGATAAGGGTGGCGGTACCTCCGATATTGGAGGAAAAGATTTCCGCGAAGATGAAGGGTTCCGGATGGATGTCCAGAGTTTCGCATACCGCCAGAGCCACGGGACCGATGAGGAGCACCGTGGTGACGTTGTCGAGAAGCGCTGAAACAAGGGCCGTGAGGAGGGAAAGGGCCACCAGTAGGTGCCATGGATTTCCCCTGCTCAGGGTAATGGCCTTTACCGCCACGAGTTGGATAAGCCCGGTTTCCTTGACGATTCCCACGAGAATCATCATGCCGATAAGAAGGCCTATGGTGTTGAAGTCGATGAAATCGAAAATATGTTCCTGGGTTACCAAGTGAAGAAGCAGGACCCCGCAAAATCCCAGCAATGCAGCCTTCAGTCGATGTACCTTTTCGGATACGATCAGGCCAAAGGTGACAACGAAGATCCCCAGAGCCAGCCACTGTTGCGGATTCATTTGTATGCGCCTCCTGAAAAATACAGAGACGACAGGGGGATGCCCTCTGCCGTCCCGGAATGTTGCCTTTGTGCATGGGTGTATGTTTTTCGAAAAAACCGGATTTCCCTATGGTGACCGTAAAGCTGCGATGCCGCGCTTACGACCTGACGGCGATATCCAAAATTTTGAGCGTTCGGGTGCCCTTGGGAACCCGAACCTGTACTTCCTCTCCGGATTCCTTGCCGAGAAGAGCCTGCCCCACGGGACTGGATGCGGAAACCCGGTTTTTCTTGGGGTCCGATTCCTCGGAGCTTACGATGGTATAGGAGAATTCCTTTTCCCGCTCCAGGTCGAGGAAGGTTACGGTGGTTCCCAGAACCACCTTGCTGGTATCCATATTCGTAACGTCGAGAATTTTGGCCTTGCTCAGTCGGGAATCCAGCCAATGAATGCGAGCCTCCACCTGAGCCTGTTCTTCTTTGGCCGCATGATACTCCGCGTTTTCGCTCAAATCACCGAATCCCCGGGCTTCTTCAAGCTTCCGGGAGACTTCGGCCCGCCGTTCGGTACGAAGGAATATAAGCTCCTTTTTGAGTTCCTCGTATCCTTCCCGGGTCATGGGAATATATTTCTCTTCTACTATTCTTTGGGATTGTGCCATGGATTTACCTCCCCATAGATTACTAAGGACCTTTGCTGACGGCAAATTCTAACAAAGTTATGGATTTTGGGCAATCCTTTTCTTGACAATTTGCGAGGTTCCTCGTATATTTTCCTCCAATGTGGGCAACTTCGCGAGGAAGGGGACCACCGTGCCAGAAGCTTTCAGGACAGAGAGGCTTGGAATTCGCTGAGACCAAAGCTCCCGAAAAGAGGTACGGTTACCGCCCCGGAGCGGGTGCTGAAAACTTCGGTTTGCCATGCCGGAGGTTAAGGCACGGGGATGCGCCCCGAACAGCGCAGGCAAAGAGCCGGAAATATTTCCGGAATTGAAGTGGAACCGCGGGCTCTCCCGTCTTCAAAGACGGGGGAGCCCTTTCTCTATATTCAGGGGGTGCATGCAATGCGGGGAATTTTACGGCGATACGGCAATCTGCTACCTGTGGGGAAGGAAACCCCTCTTCTCGATCGAGGCGAGGGAGGAACCCCTCTGGTATTCTGCGGAAACCTTTCGGAAGAACTGGGAATTCGTCTCTACGCCAAGTACGAGGGATTGAATCCTACGGGATCTTTCAAAGACCGGGGAATGGTGCTGGCGGTCTCTAAGGCTCTCGAAGAGGGAGCCCGGGGCATCATCTGCGCCTCCACGGGAAATACCAGCGCCTCCGCCGCGGCCTATGCGGCGAGCGCGGGAATTCCCTGCTACGTGCTTCTTCCCGCGGGAAAGGTGGCCTTGGGAAAGCTTGCCCAGGCTTTGATGTACGGAGCTCGGGTGGTGGGAATCCGGGGGAATTTCGATGAGGCTCTGGACCTTGCCCGAAAGGCTTCGGAAGAACTGGGCATTGCCATCGTGAACTCCGTGAACCCCTATCGCCTTCTGGGGCAGCGGACAGGGGCCTGGGAGATTTGCGAGGACCTCGGGACTCCTCCGGACTGGCATGCCATTCCCGTGGGCAATGCGGGAAACATCACCGCCTACTGGAAAGGATACGAGCAGTACAGGAATCTGGGAAGAACCGATTCCATTCCGCGCATGATGGGTTTTCAGGCCGAAGGGGCTTCGCCTCTCGTAACGGGGCTTCCCTGCGACTTTCCGGAAACCCTGGCCACCGCCATCCGCATAGGACGGCCGGTGAACGCCGACAAGGCCCGGGAAGCGGTGGAACGGTCTTCCGGAGCCTTCCGTAGCGTGACGGACGAGCAGATTCTCCAGGCCCAGAGGCTGCTTGCGTCCCGGGAGGGGCTTTTTGCGGAACCCGCTTCCTGTGCTCCCCTGGCAGGGCTTCTCGCTTTGAAAGAGAAGGGAGAACTCCCTTCGGGTATCCGGGTGGCCATGGTGCTTACCGGGAACGGCCTCAAGGATCCCGACACGGCGCTTCAGAATGTTCCCTCTCCTCTGGAGGTGGAGAACTCCTGGGGTGCTCTCAAGGAGGTGCTTCTCGCATGAGCCGTCTTCTTCGCGTTCGGGTTCCTGCTACCACCGCCAACCTCGGATCCGGTTTCGATACCCTGGGCATGGCCCTTTCCTTTTATAACCTTTACGACGTGCTCGAAAAGCTTCCCTCCGGAAAGTACCGCATGGAGGTTTACGGCGAGGGCAGTCCGGGGCTTCGGGATCCCCGGGAAAATATGGTGATCCAATCCTACGAGAAAGCCTTTGAATCCTGGGGAGAACCCGCTCCGGGCATGGCCTTCCGGGCTCAGAACGCGGTGCCCCTTTGCCGGGGATTGGGAAGCTCAGCAGGGGCCGTGGTGGGAGGGGTGCTTCTCGCCAACGCACTTCGGGAAACCCCCCTTTCTCGAGAGGAGCTGCTTCCTCTCATGGTGCGTTTCGAAGGGCATCCGGACAACGTGGTTCCCTGCTGCATCGGAGGGCTTGTGGTAAGCTGCTGGGACGGAAAGGATCTGCGTTACGTGCGGCTCACCTCTTTCCCCGAGGATATGCAGATCGTGGTGGCGGTACCGGAATTTCACGTTTCCACCTCCTCCGCCCGGGAGGCCCTTCCCCGGGAGGTTTCTCTGGAGGATGCGGTGTTCAACGTAAGTCGGGCGGCTCTTTTCGCCGCCTCCTGGGCTACCGGGAAGTGGGAATTGCTTCCCTGGGCCATGGAGGACAAGCTGCATCAGCAGTTCCGGGCCAAGCTCTTTCCCGGAGGAGAACGGATTCTTCAGGAAATCCGGGAAGTACCGGGATGCATGGGTATGGCCATCAGCGGCTCCGGCCCCAGCATGCTCGCCTTCGTTCGGGGCAATCCTCAGCCTCTGGCGGAACGCATGTGCCACATCTTCTCTCAGAGCGGCGTGCGTTCCCGCTTTTTCGTGCTTCATCTCGATCTTCGCGGAGCGGTATTGGAGGAGGGGCCTTTGAAATGAAGCGTATGGTAATGAAGTTCGGAGGAACCTCCGTGGCGGATATCGCAAGAATTCAGGCCGTGGCGGACCGGGTGGTGCCCTTCGTTCGGAAGGGGTATCAGGTGGTGGTGGTGGTTTCCGCCATGGGAAAGACCACCGACGGACTTCTCTACATGGCGGGACAGTTAGGTGCATCGGACCGCCGGGAAATCGACCAGCTTCTGGCTACGGGAGAACAGCAGACCATCGCTCTGGTGGCCATGGCTCTCCGGGCGGAAGGCGTACATTCCCGTTCCTATACGGGGCCCCAGGCGGGGATCCTTGCGGAGGGGTACCATACGGAGGGACGAATCCGCCGGATTCAGCCTTTTCTTTTGGAGGAAGATCTGGAAGAGGGGGTGGTTCCCGTGGTTGCGGGATTTCAGGCGGCCTCCCCCAAGGGGGACGTGCTCACCCTCGGAAGAGGAGGATCGGATCTCTCCGCAGTGGCTCTCGCCTGCGCTCTCGAAGCGGATGAATGCCACATCTACACCGATGTGGAAGGGGTCTTTACGGCGGATCCCCGAATTGTGAAAAATGCCCGGAAACTGAGAGAAATTTCCTACGAGGTGTGTATGGAGATGGCGACTCTCGGAGCCAAGGTGCTTCAGGCCCGGAGCGTGGAAATGTCCTCCCGCTACGAAGTGCCGGTTTATGTGGCATCGTCCTTTACGAAAGAGGAGGGAACATGGGTTATGCGGGAAAATGTAAACGAAAAACTCTACGTCCATTCGGTGACGCACGATAGAAACGTAGCGAAGATCGCAGTTCTCGGAGTGCCCGACGAACCGGGGATCGCTGCGGGATTTTTCAGCCTTCTCGCGGAAAGCGGCATTTCCGTGGAGATGATCATCCAGAGCGTCATGCGGGGAGATATGAACGATATCGCCTTCCTGGTTCGCAAGGACGATCTGGGGGACGCCATTCGGGTAACCACCAAGTACGTGGAGAAGGTAGGAGCCCAGGGAGTGAATTTCGATACCGAAGTGGCTCGGGTTTCCGTGGTAGGGGCGGGCATCGGGAATCATCCCGAGGTCCCTCCTCAAATGTTCTCGACCTTTGCGGAACTGGGAATCAATATCGACATGATATCCTCCACGGCTCTTTCCATCACCTGCGTGGTGGAGGCCAGCCGAGCGGAGGATGCGGTGAAGGCGCTGCATAAAAAGTTCGTGGAGGAGCTGCACTGATGCGAGTAGCCGTATTCGGAGCCACCGGCCTGGTGGGACGGGAAATGATGAAAACCTTGGAGGAGCGGAACTTTCCCGTGGACGAACTGGTTCCTCTCGCCTCTCCCCGATCCGAGGGGAAAAAGGTGCTCTTCCGGGGAGAGGAAGTTACGGTCCGGGCAGTTTCCGAGGAGGCCTTTCGGGGAGTAGCTCTGGCCCTCTTTTCCGCCGGAGGAGGTCCCTCGCGGCAGTGGGCTCCCCTGGCGGCTGCGGCGGGAGCGGTGGTGGTGGATAACAGCTCCGCCTGGCGTATGGTGGAGGAGATCCCCCTGGTGGTGCCCGAGGTCAATCCGGAGGATCTCGAAAGCCACAAGGGGATCGTGGCGAACCCCAACTGCTCCACCATCCAGACCGTGGTGGCTCTGGCACCTCTGCACCGACGGGCGAAACTGCGAAAATTCGTGGCGGTAACCTTCCAGTCCGTGGCGGGTACGGGAATCGCCGCCCTGAAGGAGCTGGAAGAATCTTCCCGGAGCGTTCTGGAAAATGCCGAATGGGCTCCCCGAGTGTATCCGCACCCCATCGGGTTCGATGTGCTTCCTCACATCGGAGATTTCGACGAGGAAGGCATATCCCAGGAGGAGTGGAAAATGATGCGGGAATCCCGCAAAATCATGCACATTCCGGATCTTTCGGTGTCCTGTACCGCCACCCGGGTTCCCGTCTTTCGGGGACATGGTGTGGCGGTGACCGCGAACTTCGAGAATCCCCTTTCTCCCGAGGAGGCCCGGGAGTTGCTGCGAGGGGCTCCGGGGGTAATCCTTAGGGATGATCCCGCAAACAATCTCTATCCCCTGCAACGGGAGGTGTCGAATACCGACCCCGTGCAGGTGGGGCGTATCCGCCGGGAACCGGACTTTCCCAACACCCTCTCCTTCTGGGTTGCCGGGGACAATCTCCGCAAGGGGGCGGCTCTCAACGCGGTGCAGATCGGAGAGGTCTTGCGAGAAAAATCGCTGCTTTAAAGGAGTCTCCGAAAGACTTCGGAGGAAGAAGATCGAAAGGTCTGGTACAATGGCTGGGGCGTTTTCGAGCCCCAGTCTTTTTCTTTGGAGGCGAGACCCATGGGAACATGGCGGATGCGGTATATGGGAGCGGCGGTATTGCTCCTTCTTTTTGCTTTGGAGGCTCCGGCGGACAAGGTGCGTCTTTCGGCGGACACCATGCGCTACGAGCCCGGAGCGCTTACCTTTACGGCGGAGGGAAACGTGCGCATTCTGCGGGGAGATTCCGTTCTCACCGCTTCCCGGGGAACCGGAAAAAGCGACGGGTCTCTTTTCCGTCTGGAAGGGGATGTGCACTGCCATATGCCGGACCGGAAGCTCCGCTTTTCCTGCGACCGCATCGTGTACTTTCCCAAGGAGGAAAATTCCAGAATCGAAGCTTTCGGTAACGTGGAAGCCCAGGGAGAGGGAAACTCCCTCCGGGCCTCGGAAGTGCTCTGGAGGCTTGGGGATATTCCTCACTACACCGCCAGCGGAGATGTTTATGCGGCCTGGGGAGAGCGGACCTTCGAGGCGGGATTGGCCACCCGGAAGGGGAATCAATTCTGGGTCAAGGGAATGCGCCGCTTCGAGGATGCCCGAGAGGGGGTGCGCATCGCCGCACCGGTGCTGGAAGGATATCTCCAGAATGAGGACGTAACGGAAGTGGTCGCCTCGGGGGGAGTGGTGATGGAAACCCTCGGAGCCAAGGGAATTCCGGTCCGCATTACCGGAAATAAATGCATCTACTCCCTCGCCAAGGGTACCATGGTGATCTCCGGAGGAGCCTTCGCAAAACAGGGAGATCGAACGGTGCGGGCGGAGAATCTGGTCTTTCGTCTGGCCACCCGGGTAATCGAAGCCAAGGGCAAGCCTCAGCTTGTCTTTACCGTGGGGGATTAGATCATGACACGCCGTATTGCTGCCCGGGGGCTTTCTAAAACCTACCGTCGCCGACGGGTGGTATCCTCGGTACGTCTCACCGTGGGGCAGGGGGAAATCGTGGGGCTTCTGGGTCCCAACGGAGCGGGAAAAACCACCACCTTCTCCATGATTCTCGGCCTGGTTTCTCCGGATGACGGTACGATCTACTTCGACGGCACGGACGTCACGGAACTTCCCATGTACCAGCGTGCCCGGCTCGGCATGGGATATCTTCCCCAGGAGGCTTCCATCTTCCGGGATCTCACGGTGCGGGAGAATCTGCGCCTGGTTCTGGAGGAGCACGGTCATCCCCGGAAGGAGCAGCGGGAGATTTTCGAAAGCCTGGTGGAGGAGCTGGGGCTCGAGAAGGTACTGGACGTCAAAGGATACGCCCTGAGCGGAGGAGAGCGTCGGCGGGGAGAAATCGCCCGGTGTCTTGCGGGGCTTCCGGAATTCATCCTTCTGGATGAACCCTTCAGCGGTATCGATCCCATTGCGGTTTACGAAATTCAGCAAATCATTCTGCGGCTCCGCAAAAAGGGGTTCGGCATTCTGCTTACGGATCACAACGTACGGGAAACCCTTGCCATCACCGATCGGGCCTGTATCATTCATCAGGGGCAGGTGGTGGTGGAAGGGCCTCCCAAGGTGGTGGCGGAGAGCGATGTGGCCAAAAAGTTCTATCTTGGAGAGCGCTTTAGCTGGTAGAATGCTCTTTTCGCGAATTCCCCTGGGCGAGGGGAGGAATCTCCTCCCACCTTTCACTCTCCACGAGATCCGCCAGCCTTTCCACTCCTCGGGCCACCGAGGGGGAGAGTTCCGTTCCGAAGTCGGTATTTTCCGGCTGGATCCCCAGACAAAGGATGGGAAAGAGCCCGAGAAAGGGAGCCAGAAGCTTTTCCAGAGGATATCCGTGGGTGGACCAGTTTTCCTGGGCCATTTCCAGAGGAGAGAAACGCCGGAGGCTTCCCGGAGGAAGCCCCATTTCCGAGGCATCGCAGATCAGGAGTTTTGCGGGGGGATTCCGGCGGAGAAGCCCCAGGAAGTTTTCCGGCTGGGTTTCGCAGATTCGGACTTCGTATCCCTCTTTTCCCGCAAGGCGTTCCTGAAGGAGTTCCGCAGCCCGAACTCCCGCTCCGTCATCCCCCCGGAGGGGGTTTCCCATGCCCCAGATCAGAAGGTTTGTTGAAGATGTGCGGTTCATGGCAACACGTCCTTTTTTGAAAATTGTGATCGGAAGGCATCATAGCGGAAAAAAAGACTTTTCCGCAAGGCCTCGGGAGGATTTCTAGGGAATCTATCTTCGGGACATTCATATCCGGAAGGGAAGATGTCTATGCTTCGTCGGAGCGCTCGGATGGTGCGCCACGCTTTGATCATGATGTTCGGAACCTGTGCCAGCCGAATTCTCGGGCTTGTCCGGGAAATCCTCATCGCCTCCTTTTTCGGAGCCACCCGTCAGCTCGACGCCTTTTACGTGGCTTATACCCTGGCGAACCTTTCCCGGCAGCTTCTTGCGGAGGGGGCCCTTTCGGCGGCTTTCATTCCCGTGTTTTCCCGGCTTCTTACCAAGGAGGGGCGTCCCCGGGCTCTTCTTCTCGCCCGACAGGCCCTTACGGTGCTTCTCGGGGCGGGTACGTTGGTGGTGCTTCTCGGCATGTGGGGATCTCCTCTCTTGGTGCGGCTCATGGCGCCGGGGTTCGAGAGCGCTCCCTTTCACATGGCGGTGGAGCTTACCCGATCTCTCTTTCCCTTTCTCCTGCTGGTCTCCGTGGCGGCCCTCGCCATGGGGGTGCTCAACAGCATGGATCGATTCTTCGTTCCCGCCGTGGCTCCCGCCCTGAGCAACCTCGTTTTTATTGCAGTGCTTCTCGGCTTCGCCCAGCGGGAGGGAAATCCGGGAATGCTCGTGTGGGGCGTGCTTTTGGGAGGAGTCGCCCAGTTGGGGCTTCAATGGCTTTGGAGCCTGCATCTCGGCATGCCCCTGATTCCGGCTCTTCCCCGAAAAGACGATGCGGAGCTACGCCGGGTGCTTACCCTCTTTCTTCCCTACGCGGCGGGGCTTTCCCTGAATCAGCTTATGCCGGTGATCAGCAAGGTCCTCGGTTCCTATCTGGAGCCCGGAGCCATTTCGGTACTCAACTACGCGGATCGGGTGCTGCAGCTTCCTCTGGGGCTTTTCGTCATCGCCATTTCCCAGGCGGTGCTTCCTCTTCTTTCCAAAATCGAGCCCGAGGATGAAACGAGTTTTCTCGCCGCCCTTCAGGATGCGGTGCGCTTCGGCTGTTTCGTGGTGCTTCCGGTGGCGGTGGGCATGCTTCTTCTGGCGGACCCCATGGTACATCTTCTCTTTTACCGGGGGGCCTTTACTCCCTGGGCCTGGAAGGCCACAAGCGCCGCCCTGGCCTGTTATGCCCTGGGGCTTCCGGGAATGGCCTGCAATACCATTCTTCTGCGGGGCCTCTACGCACGGGGCCGGGCGAAAAAGGCTGTGATCGTCACGCTTACCAGCGTAGCCGTCCATTTGGGATGTTCCCTGGTGCTCATGCGTTTTCTTTCCTTCCGGGGATTGGCTCTTTCTTCCTCCGTTTCCTTTTCCGCAGCGGCCCTGGTAGGATATGTGCTGCTCCGGCGGGAATTTTCCCGGGGGGAATCCCTCTTTCCCCTCTCCTGGATTGCCCGGGTGGGCACGGGGCTCTGCTGGCTTTTCGCGGGAGTGGGAGGATATCAGGTTCTGCTCCCCTATCCGGTGCAGGAAGGATTCGCTTTGAGAGGGCTCTGGTTCGGAGGGGCCTTTCTTGCAGGGGTATGTTTATACGCTTTCACTACACGTTATGTGGGAAGCCGCGAATGGCAGTGGATACGCCAGGCGGTAGCTCGGAAAGGAGATCGAGGATAACGATGGAGGAAAAAGACAAGGCATTCCTGGAGGTCCCCGAGGCTTCGGTGCTCCGGGGAGTTCTCGCGGAAGGACAGGCCCGGATTTTCGTGGTTCAGGCCACGCCTTTGGTGCAGCGTCTTCGGGAGATTCACGGGCTTTCCCGGCTTGCCGTCGCAGCTCTGGGAAGGCTCTCCATGGGAGCCATGATGATGGCGGCGGATCAGAAAATCGAAGGAACCCGGGTGATGCTTCGCATGGAGGGGAAGGGGCCTCTGGGAGGAGTGGTGGCGGATGCGGATGCCCGAGGAGGCCTGCGGGGATATGTGGAAAATCCCTCCGCGGAGCTTCCTCTCAAGCATAAGGGCAAACTGGATGTTTCCGGAGGTATTGGCATTCCCGGCCTTCTCACGGTGGTGAAGGATATCCGCATGAAGGAGCCCACACAGACTTCTCTTCCCCTCGTCACGGCGGAGGTGGCGGAGGATCTTGCGGCCTACTACGTGCAATCCGAGCAGATCCCTTCCGCGGTGGGGCTCGGAGTGCTTGTGGACGGGGAAAGGGTTCGGGGTGCCGGAGGATATCTGATCCAGCTTCTTCCGGATGCGGAGGAAGCTTTTATCGCAGAACTCGAAAAGGTTCTCAAGGGCCTTCCTCCCGTAAGCTCCCTGGCGGAGGAATACGGGAATCCGGAAGATCTCTTCCGCCGAATCGGAGGAACCTGGAAGGCGGAGTTGCTGGGAAAAGAAGCGTTCTCCTTTTCCTGCAACTGCTCCCGGGATCTTGCGGCGTCTTTGATAAAGGCCTCCCTTTCCAAAACCGAGGTTCCTTCGGAAGCCCAGGAGCTTTGCTGCCGTTTCTGCAATACCTCCTATCTTTTTCCCCTCGAGGAATGCGCCCGATTGATGGCGGAAGAGGAGGAACAAGAAGCATGAAATGGAAAAATATCTTTTTTGCCTTGGTTCTTCTGGGGTTATTCTGCTTTCTTTCGGGAGTCGTTCAGGCGAAACCCAAGAATTTCCAGACTCTTCTGGAGGAACGCCGGGTGAGCCTTTGGGTGGAAGGCCAGGCCTTGGGAGATCTCATGATCGGTTCCCGAGGGCAGATGGAGTTCATCTATGTGGACAAGATCCTCATCGATCGGGCCCGCAAGGAAGGATGGATCGAAGCTCCCGAGTGGTTCCGCAAGGAGTGTCAGTATTTCGGCAGTTCGGAATTGAAGAAAAAGGACCTTTTCGTGGTACGCTATAAGTCTCTTCTGCCCTGGAACTTCTCTCCCGAGGAGATCCGGGTGGGGGAATATCGGGTTACCTGGGAGGATGTGCTTACCAACAAAGCCTTCTTTCCCTGGGGGGATCTTCCCTCGGAAGTGCAGGGATTTTTCGCTTTCGGAGTTCCCCGGATTTCCGGAGGAACCACCGAAATCGCTTACGGGGGCTATGGGGTTCCCTTTATTATCCCCGGGAGGTGAGAATTGTGGAAAAACATGTGTATCGTTGTTTGTCCTGCGGGCATACCTTCGAGTCCGAGGAGCCTCGGGAGCGTTGCCCCGAGTGCAGGGGAAAGTTTCTCGTGCACGAGGCGGGAGAGAAGCCGCGCAAGGGAAAATGTGCTTCTGGTTGAGGCATTTAAAAGGAGATCTCCGGAATTGTCCGGAAATTTCATTTTTCCCGGAGGGAAAGATACGAAGGTTCTTGTTCGTAAAAGCCGTTTGAAGTTGCTTTATGTTGATCCGGAGCCGAAAAGGCCTTGTGTTTTACCGATGAGATAGTGGAAGGTGAGGTCCTGTGGAAAAGCATGTCTATCGTTGCGCATCCTGTGGCGCCCGATTCGAGTCGCAGCGCCCTCTGGGGCGTTGTCCCGAGTGTCGGGGAAAGGTGCTCATTCACGAAGAGGGAGAGAGTCGGCGGAAGAAATGCTGTACCGGCTCCTGTTCGGGGTGTTCCGGATGCGGGAATTGACGAGGGCTCCCGGCTTTTTTCGTACTCTCGGCATCGAGACGAGCTGTGACGAGACGGGGCTCTGTCTTCTCGAAGGACCTCGTACCGTCCTGGCGGAGGTGCTTACCAGCCAGATCGAAGAACATGCTCCTTACGGCGGAGTGATTCCCGAAATGGCTTCCCGGAGGCATCAGGAGATGTTTCTTCCCCTCCTGAAGGAGCTGCTCCGCCGAGGAAACATTACGGATCCCTCCCGGGAGATCGATCTTATCGCGGTAACCCGAGGTCCGGGGCTCATGGGGGCCCTTCTCGTGGGGGTGCTTTCCGCCAAGGGGCTCGCTCAGGGATGGAACCTTCCTCTCCTCGGAGTGAACCATCTGGAGGGGCATATCTTCGCCAACGTGCTGCACTCTCCGGATCTGGAGCCTCCTTTCCTCAATCTGGTGGTCTCCGGAGGACATACGGAAATCGTGCTCGTCCGGGAGTACGGATCTTACGAAATGCTGGGACGTACTCGGGACGATGCTGCGGGAGAGGCTTACGACAAGGTGGCGAAGATGCTGGATCTGGGGTATCCCGGAGGTCCCAAGGTGGACGCCCTGGCGGAACGGGGAAATCCCCGGGCCTTCGAATTGCCGGTTCCTCTGGGAAACAGCCCGGAAATCGCCTTCAGCTTCAGCGGTCTCAAAACTGCGATGCTCTGGAAGATCGAGGCCCTCAAAAAGGAAAATCCCTCGGCCCTTCCTCTGGAGGACCTTTGCGCCTCCTTTCAGCGAGCCGCAGTGGCCTCTCTTGTGGGAAAGGTACGGCTTGCCATGAAGGCCACCGGGCTTTTCCGGGTGGCGGTTTCCGGAGGGGTGGCGGCGAACCGGGGGCTTCGGCGGGAGCTTGGAGCAATTCCGGGAGCCCGAATCTATCTGCCCCCTCCGGCGCTCTGTACGGACAATGCCGCCATGGTGGCCGCAGCGGGGTATAACGGATATATGCGGGGATGCCGGGGGAGTCTGGATCTCTCTCCGGATCCCGGCATGGTGTTGGCCTAATCCGGAAACGAGAGGAGTTCCCCTTGAAAATCTCCGAAATGTTCGGAATCCTCGGAAAAAAGCTTTTTTTCCTGCTTCTGAGTCTTCTCGTGATTCCAAACCTCTGTTTTGCGGTGGCGGTGGCGGAGGAGGAGGTAGCTGTATACCATTTCTCTCCGGAAGATCTCTGCCGTCTCGGATGGGCCCATTACGACGAGGGAGGTTATATGTTGGGGGAGGACCTTTTTCGTCAGGCCCTCGCAAAAGATCCCCGCTGTCTCGATGCCCTGATCGGTTTGGGATGGACCTTTCTGGATCTTCAGCGTTACGGGGATGCGGAAAGTTTCTTTCTGCGGGCCCTCGATCAGGATTCCCGAAGCCTGGATGCCCTTCTGGGGCTCGGATGGGTTTACTTCGACCTCGGGCGTTACGAGGATGGAATCCGGATCTTTACGAGGCTTACCGAGGCCTATCCCGCATTTCCCCGGGCTTGGAGCGGTTTGGGATGGTGTTTTCTGGAGAAAGGAAATCCCTGGGAGGCCCGGAAAATTTTCGAAAAGGGGCTGGCTCTGGACGACCGGGATGGGGATCTCTGGAACGGTTTCGGCTGGTCCCTTTACGACGGCGGAAACTACGGAAAGGCCCTCGAAGCCTTTCGTAAGGCGGTGGAACGGTGTCCGGGAGATCCCTATCCTCTCAACGGCCTTGGATGGACGCTTCTGGAGTTGGGATATTACGCGGAGGCGGAAAAGATTTTTTCCCGGGCCCATGAAAGGGACCCTTCCCTTTGGGATCCCCTGCTCGGCCTCGCTCTCGCTTTGGAAGAGCAGCGTCGATACGATGCCGCCGAAAGGGCTTATCGCGAGGTGCTTTCCCTTTCGCCGGATCATGCGGAGGCCCTGGAGGGGCTGCAGAGGCTTTCCCTCCTCAGGAAACAGGAGGGGAAAGCCCGGAAGTCTTTCCATAAGGTGGGGCCTCTTTTGGAGGAGGAATAGCTGGATTTTTCAGAGGCCCATGATTTTTACCACCACCCGCTTTCTCCTCTGGCCGTCGAATTCCGCATAGTGTACGGTTTCCCAGGGGCCGAGGTCGAGTTTCCCCTCGGTGACGGGAAGAATTGTCTGATGGTGAACGAGAATACGCTTCAGATGGGCGTCCCCGTTGTCTTCTCCCGTGCGATGGTGACGATAGGAAGGATCCTCCGGAGCCAGCCTTTCGAGCCATGCGGCGATATCCTCATGAAGTCCCGATTCGTTGTCGTTTACGATAATTCCTGCGGTGATGTGCATGGCGGAAACCAGCATCATCCCCTCTCGAATGCCGCTCTTTTCGAGAATTTCTTCGAGTCGAGGGGTGATATGCACCAGATCTTTCCGTTTGTTGCAATGAAACCAAAGATATTCCGTATGAACCTTCATGGAAAAGCCTCCTTTGTCAGAACGGTTTTGCGGAACAGAGTATCTCTTCGAGGGCAAGGCATAAAGCCTGGATATGCTCTTTTTCCACTATCAAAGACGGATAGAATCGTATCATATCCGGATTTTCGGAGAACCCGATAAAAAAACCCTTCCCCAGCATTTTCTCGAAGATCAGGCCGCCTTTTTTGGGGCTTCCCCGAAATTCCATGACAATCATAAGCCCTCGTCCCCGCAGGTCCTTCACGTGAGGCGAGGCCTCCGCGATCTCCCGAAGTCTGTCCATGAAGTAAGCTCCCTTTTCCGGAGCCTTTTCAATCCACTTCTCCGAAGCCAAAGCTCGTGTTACCGCCAATCCGACCTCGCAGCCGAGGGGGTCGTTGATGTGGGATTGCACGTATCGTATCTCCTGCTCCTCGATCTTTGCAGCGGAATCCTTTTCCACGAACACCGCACTCAGGGGATAGCCGTTGCCGAGACCTTTGCCCAGGGTGATCATATCCGGAAGAATTCCGTAATGCTGATATCCGAACCATTTCCCGGTTCTGCCGAAACCCGTGGTAACCTCGTTGGCGATGATCAATCCTCCGGCTTTTCGAATACTTTCGCAAAGATGCCGGATGAGCCTTTCCGGAGGAAGATAGACCCGGCCTCCCGCGTTTCCCGGCTCGAATACGAAGGCTCCGTAGGAATCGTATTCGAGGGAGGCCGTTCGGGAACACTTCTCACAGGAGCCCTCCCGGCATTCCAGGCATGGTTTCAGGGGAAAATCCGTCCAGAAAGCGGGATTCCTGGGAATACGGGCTCTCGCCCCCGAGGAGAGAAAGCTCACGTCGAAGGTAAGCTTTTTCCCCCGTTCCGTAATTTTTTCGGCGAGAGCTATGGAAAGCTCCACCGCTTCGCTTCCGGAGGAAAGGTAAAGGGCTTTGGAATCCGGGAGTTCCGCGGCGTGAATAAGTTCTTCCGTGAGTTGCGGTGCCGAAGAATTCATAAAGGCCTCATTCGTGTGTACGATCTTTTCCGCCTGTCTTTGCAGGGCTTTCGTAACGCTTTCGTGATTGTGCCCGAGGCTCATGGCCCAGCATCCCGCCTCGAAATCGAGAATGGTACGCCCTCCCTGGGCGTGGAGGAGCATTCCTTGACCTTTCTCCAGGAAGAGAGGTTCCCGAAGCCTTCGATGGGTTTGCAAGATTTTTGTATCGTAGGACATGAATAAACCCTCCTAAAAATGAAATGGATGATATTTCCTTGCCATCATAGGGAGAAAAAAGATATAGTACAACTATCTATTATATAAACTGTACTACTACAGGAGAGTCCGAATGCACACGTACGAGATGGTGGCGGCATGGTTGCGAGAGGAAATACGAAAAAAATCCCTCCGTCATGGAGAGCGTTTGCCGAGCCTACGCCAGGTGTCCCAAATTCTCGGGGTGAACAAGATTACCGTGGCCAGGGCGTACCGGGACCTCGAAGAATCTCACGAAGCCTATGCGGTTCCCCGGGGAGGATACTATGTCGTCGCCCGGGAGGAGAAATTCGCCACCTCGGGGAATCTGGTGGACTTCGAGCGAATGCTCCCGGAGCCCAGGCTCTTGCCTTCCAACGAGTTTTTGCATGCCATAAACAGGGCTGTAAGAGAGTACGGGAAGAATATTTTCAACTACGGAAATCCCAAGGGGTTTCCTCCGCTGGTGGAAACCTTGAAGGAATATTTCATGTCCCGGAACATCTATGCAAAAGAGAGTCAAATTTTTATAATGAACGGAGCCCAGCAGGGAATAAGCCTTTTTCTGGACATGGTTTTTTCCGATGGAAAGGGAATTCTTTTGGTCGAAGATCCCACCTATCCTCTCGTACGGGAATTCGTGAAACGGAGGAACCTTTCCTGTCTTACCGTAAACCGCGGGGCCGAGGGAATCGATATGGAATCCCTGGAGCTTGGCATGCGGCGAAAGGACGTAAGGCTTTTTTACACCATGCCGAGATTCCACAATCCTCTGGGAACATCTCTTCCGGAGAGGCAGAAAAAGAAAATCGTCGAATTGGCTCATAGATATGATGTTCTTATTCTCGAAGATGATTACCTCGGAGATTTGGAGACCGATACGGGGGTATTGCCTCTTCACT
The DNA here is from genome assembly GCA_963666395.2 of uncultured Aminiphilus sp. Taxonomy (GTDB): domain Bacteria; phylum Synergistota; class Synergistia; order Synergistales; family Aminiphilaceae; genus DAIPKP01. Next base: position 1,671,603 of record CAXXQU010000001.1, on the reverse strand, counting down.
ATTACGATGCTTATGGATGCGTTATCTATCTTCGGAGTTTCTCCAAAACCTTCATGCCGGGAATACGTTTGGGATCCGCAGTGGTGCCCGGGGATCTCGTCTCTCCTTTTGCGGAACGACGGTATGTGTACGATCTGGGAACGTCCATACTGCCTCAGGGAGCCCTGAATATTTTTATTCGGTCCGGCATGTATGACCGTCATGTAAAAAGAATTGTCGGGATATGCAAAGAAAAAATGTCCCTTGCGAGGGCTCTCGTGGAAAAAATGAGTCCCCCCGAACTGTCCTGGATTCTTCCGCATAAGGGGGTGACTCTCTGGATGAAACTTCCTCCTTCCAAAAATCCTGAGGAAATAAGAGCTTTCCTGAAAGAGAAGGGCGTTGCGGTGTCCGTGACGGGGGGGGACGAGGCGTTCGATTCGAAAGGCGTGAAAATATGCCTTATGGGAGTGGGAAACCAGGAAATTCGAGAAGGTTTTTCCCGTTTCTTCCAGGAAATAAGGGCTTTGATGTGATACCGGAATATAGCGATGTTGAGAGACGTTCCAAAAGAATATCCCGAGAAGGAGGGATTTTTTTGAAAGCTTTCAAGATGCTCCTGTTTGCGATGGTCCTATGTGTTTTCTGCCCCTGTTCTTCTCATGCCTACGTCTCCTTTTTCGATGCCACTCCGGAATACGGGTATATGCAGAAACACGGCGCCAAAAAATACGCTACCCGACGGGTGTTGGTAATGCGGGATTTCTTTTGTCGTCAGAACCCTTCTCTCAGCCAAAAAGCCGCGAAAAGCTACGCCGCCCTGGCGGAGCGGATCTGCCGGAAATACGATGTGGATCCCTTTCTCGTGGCGGCGGTTATCGCCAAGGAATCCGCAGTGGACGTGAAGGCCAAAAGCGGCATCGCCTACGGATTGATGCAGATCAACTGGGAGGCCAACAAAAAGTGGATTCCCAGGGTTTTTCCCACCATCAAAAGCCGTCGGGATTTGCTTCACTCCCGGCCCAATATCTACGTGGGAACCTACATGCTGCGCAAGGCTCTGGAGGGGAGTCGGGGAAAGGTGGATCTCGCCCTCGACAGCTATCGGGGAAAGAGCATATCCTCCTACCGCCAGAGAATTCACGCCTTTTACGTTTCCATGGTGCGGGATTTTCAGAGTCGCTGAATTCCTTTTCCGGGAATCCCTTTTTTCGAGTTCCCCCTGCGAGGAACCCGGAAAAATTCCCGCTCTTTTCCGGATTTGTTGGTATAATAGAAAAAATTTGTCGAAATTCAGGAGGCAACGCATGTACCCACGTCTTGAGGAAAAAATTCTTTCCCGGATACAGGAAGATCCCTCGGCGCCGCTTCTGTGGTGGCAGTCCCGATGGTGGAAGGGGGAGGATTTTCTTCCTCTCCTGGAAGAGAGTACCCGAAACCTCGAGCAAAGCGGCATTACCCGGGGAAGCCGGATCGTTCTCTTCAGCCCCAACGCTCCGGTGGTGGCTCTTCTCTCCCTGGCGGCCTGGCGGCTGGGAGCCACCGTGGTGCCTCTCAATTCCCGGGGAGGAGTGGAGGCGGGGAAACGAATCATCAAAAAGGTGGAACCCGCGGGAGTGCTCATCCACGAAGGAATGGCCTCCCTTCTGGAAGAGTTCGAGAAGGAGCATGTCCCCTGTGTGGTGACTCCTCTGGAAGGTCCCATACCCCCTTTCAAGGCAGTTCGAACCTCTCCCGGCGATCCTCGGATCGCCATGATCTTCGCCACCTCCGGGAGCACGGGAAATCCCAAGGCGGTTCCTCTTACCCACGGAAACCTTCTGGGTAACGTGGTTGCCCTGGAGCAGGGAGTTTCCATTATCCGCAAGGGTATCCGCTTCATGAACGTGTTGCCGAACTTTCATTCCTACGGTTACACCGTGAGCGTGCTGCTTCCTCTTTGGGTGGGGGGGCCTTACGTGCCCCAGCCCTCCTTCACGCCTCTTCAGGACACCTTCCGGGCTTTGGAAGAGGCAAAGGTGGAAGTTCTCGTGGCGGTGCCCACCATGCTTACGTTCCTGCTGGGAGCGGTGGAGAAGGGCATGCCCCGCCCTTCATCCCTCAAGTACGTGGTCTCGGGAGGAGAGCGCCTCAACCCCACCCTTCAGGAGCGGGTGGAAAAGCGGCTGGGAATTACCATTCTCCAGGGATACGGCCTTACGGAATGCTCCCCTGTGGTGTGCTGCAATCCCTCTCCCGAGGGGAACAAACCCGGCACGGTGGGGCCCTTTCTTCCCGGATACGAATGGGAGATTCGGGATCAGGCGGGAAATCTTCTGCCCTCCTCGGAAGAGGGAGTTCTTTGGGTTAAAGGCCCTTCGGTGACCGAGGGATATTTCCGGGATACCGACATGAGTTCCAAGCGTTTCGCCAATGGTTGGATGAACACGGGGGACGTGGTGCGGGTGGACGAGGAAGGATACGTTACGGTGCTCGATCGGGCCACGGACCTTATTATCGTGGGGGGGTTCAACGTTTATCCTCAGGAAATCGAGGCGGTGCTCAACGAGCATTCCGGCGTGAAGGCCGCCACGGTGGTGGGGATCTCCCATCACCTTACCGGAGAATATCCCAAGGCTTTCGTCATTCCCCAGGAGCCCGGAGGGGTTTCCTCCCGGGAGCTTATCGATTTCTGCAAGGAACGTCTTGCCCACTACAAGGTGCCCCGAAAGGTGGAGTTCGTGGAATCCTTTCCTCTCTCGGGAGTGGGAAAGGTGCTTCGGAAAGAACTGAAGGCACGGGGATAGATAGCTCGGAGGGAACTTTTCGCAGGAATACCGTAAGGAGAGGATGCGAATGGGAAAACTCGGAATCATTTCGGATACCCACGGAGATTTCCGGGGATGGGAAGAAGCCCGGAAAATCTGGGGAGACGTGGAGGCCATCCTCCATGCGGGGGACGTTCTGTATCACGGTCCCCGGAACCCTCTTCCCGAAGAGTACGGCCCCAAAGTTCTCGCCAAGGCTTTGAACGAATGCCCGGTTCCTCTTTTTTTCGCCCGGGGAAATTGCGATGCTCCGGTGGATCAGAAGATGTTGCGCTGGCCCCTTCTCTCTCCTCTGGTGCCTCTCTGGTGGCGGGAAAAGTTTCTTCTCCTCTCCCACGGAGAGGATTTTTCCGAGGTTCGGGAGCTGGCTCTCCGGTGCGGAGCGGATCTGCTTATCACGGGGCATACCCACGTAGCATCGGTGCAGAGGGAGGAAAAAACCATTTTTCTCAATCCCGGTTCCGCCTCGCTTCCCAAAGGAAGGGATCCCGCGAGCGCGGTTCTCCTGGATGAAGGGGAAATCGTTATTTTCACTCTCCAGGGGGACATCCTCCACCGGGAGCCCTGGTAGAAAAAACATCTTTTCTTTTGATGAGTTCTAACGGGAAATATGCTATCATTCGAATTTCGGAAAATTATGCGAGCCGGCGTCATTCCCGGAGCGGCTTTCCTCGAAGTGCAGTGCCTCATGAGTCGCAGTCGGAGTATGGGAATTTCCGAAACGAAACCATGTTTGTTTTTAATGAAGGAGGTTGTTCGTGGATATGAACCTTATGGATGCTCGGATGCAGCAGGCGGATCCTGAAATGTACTCGCTCCTCTGTCAGGAGCTGCAGCGCCAGAGAGAAGGGGTGGAGCTGATCGCTTCGGAGAACTTCGTGCCCCGGTCGGTGCTGGAGGCCCAAGGATCGGTGTTCACTAACAAATATGCCGAGGGATATCCCCACAAGAAATACTACGGAGGATGCGAGGTGGTGGAAACCGCCGAAGAGCTTGCCTGCCAAAGGGCCTGCGATCTTTTCGGAGCGGAGCATGCCAACGTTCAGCCCCATTCGGGAACCCAGGCGAATATGGGGGTTTTCTTTACGGTGCTCCAGCCCGGAGATTCCATGCTCGCCATGAGCCTGGACCAGGGGGGGCATCTCTCCCACGGACATCCCCTCAACTTTACGGGAAAGTGGTATAACATCATCGCCTACGGCCTGAAAAGGGAAACGGAGACCATCGACTACGATCAGGTGGAAGCCCTCGCGAAGGAGCACCGGCCCAAGCTTATCGTGGCGGGAGCCAGCGCCTATCCCCGATTCATCGATTTCGAACGGTTTGCGGCCATAGCCCGGGAGGTGGGGGCGTACTTCATGGTGGATATGGCTCACGTCGCGGGGCTTGTGGCGGGAAAGGTCCATCCCAATCCGGTGCCCCATGCGGACTTTGTCACCACCACTACCCATAAAACCTTGCGGGGAGCTCGGGGAGCCCTTATTCTCTGCCGGGAAAAATTTGCCAAGGACCTGGACCGGGCGGTCTTTCCCGGAATGCAGGGAGGCCCTCTCCTTCATGCCATGGCGGGAAAGTCCATATGCTTCCATCTGGCCATGACCGAGGATTTTCAGCGGTATGTGGCTTCCGTGGTGGCCAACGCCAAAGCCTTGGCGGAGGCCCTTCGGGAGCGAGGATACCGGCTCATTACGGGAGGAACGGATAACCACATGGTGCTGGTGGATTGCAAATCTTCCCGGGGAATTACGGGAAAGGAAGCGGAAAAGCTTCTGGATCGGGCGAACATCACGGTGAATAAAAACATGATTCCCTTCGATACGGAAAAACCCCTGGTTACCAGCGGATTCCGTTTGGGAACTCCTGCGGTGACTTCCCGGGGAATGACCGAAAAGGATATGCCCCGCATCGCCGAGGCCATGGATCTGGTCCTTTCATCCCCCCAGGAGGAGAGTTGCATAGAAGAAGCCCGGAAAAGGATTCTCGCTCTCAGCGGAGAATATCCTCTCTATCCGGAATTGACCGAACCCTGGCCCTGCTAAGGGGGCCCTTCCTTTTCGGAAAGATCCGGAAAGACCGTACCTGTAAAGGGGAAGATTCCCCGCACGTTTCGGATGAAAACTGTCTCTGGAGGAGCATGAGGTAGATGGAAAAGATTCAGGGAATGAATTTGGAGTATCAGGATTGGGTGGAGCTTCTGGAAAGTCTCGGAGAGCCTTCGTATCGAGCGGATCAGATTTGCCAATGGATCTACGAGAAAAAGGCGGACGCCTTCGAAGAGATGACCAACCTCTCCAAAAGCCTTCGGGACCGCCTGGAGGAACGGGTAATTCTGGGATTTCCCCGGCGTGTTCGAGGAGATCGCTCCCGGGACGGTACGAAGAAGTACCTCTGGGCCTTTCGGGACGAGGCTTCCGTGGAGAGCGTGCTTATGCGGCACGGGCAGCGTCGTACCGCCTGCCTCTCCTCCCAGGTGGGATGTCCTTTGGATTGCGCTTTCTGCGCCACCGGTTCCGGCGGATTTCAGCGGAACCTGGAGGCCGGAGAAATCGTGGGACAGTTCCTTGCCATGGAAAAACAACTGGAAGGCCCTATCCAGAACATCGTCTTCATGGGGATGGGAGAGCCTCTTCTGAACGAGGAGAACCTCTTCAAAAGCATTCGGATTCTCAATCATTCCAAGATGCGAAAGCTGGGAATACGGCATATCACGGTTTCCACCGTGGGAATCGTTCCCGGTATCGAGCGGATGGCTCTCCTCGAAAGTCCTCCTCGCCTGGCGGTTTCTCTTCATGCGGTGGATGACGTGCTTCGAACGGAGCTTATGCCTGTGAACCGCCTGCATTCTCTGGAGGAGCTCCGAAAGGCTCTCTTTTTCTACCAGGAGAAGACCGGGGATCGGGTGAGCATCGAGTATCTTCTTCTCCGGGGAGTGAACGACGGAGCGGAGCACGCCCGGGATCTGGTTTCCTGGCTTCGGGGGCTTTCGGTTTTCGTGAACCTCATTCCCTATAACGAGGGGGATGACTTTTTCCGGGCTCCCTTTCCCGAAAAGGTGACGCTCTTCGAAAAAATTCTCGAAGAGAAGGGGTTGGCCGTGGAGGTCCGCCGGAGTCGGGGAGGAGATATCGCCGCCGCTTGCGGGCAGCTCAAGAGAAAGGATTTGAAAGAGAAGGAAGAAGAAAAAAAGCTTCCCGAAAGGTCCTACGAGGAGGATAAGAAGAAGAAAGAAAAGGCCAAGGATCGGCGGGGGCGTTCCCGGAGCGAGCGAGAGGAAAGCCTTCCTCGGAAAGAGGAAACCCGGAAGTGGAAGGACAACAAACCTAAGGGACCGTCCAAAAAACGCCGTTTTTCCGAGGATTAGTGCGGTTTCCCAAATAATGTGTCACGAAATGTTTAATAGGAGTCTCCGTTTATGTGTTCCCTTTGCTCCTCCAGTGGCCGAACCGCTTCCCTGTTTCGCTGTTCCGGCCCATAGCCTAGAGCCGCGCCGTTCGCGTGCGCGCCTCTAGGCCTGCCGGTACCTCCGCCTGTCGTCAGAAGGCCCTCCACGACGCAAAGTTGGGCTCGTCAACCGCTGTGTCGCTGGGGGGAACACATAAACTCCGGCTCTGTAGCTTGCACGATGTCACGTCTCGCATGATATCAACGAAAAGGTGTGATTCCTTTAAACCCACTCGGAAATGAGTTCCTCGAGATGATGCGTCTGATTCAGCAGGGTACAGCAGTATCCCCGCCCCTTCTCGTGGCGCAGCAAACTATAGGAAGCGGTGTCGATGTGGATTCTCCAGAAATAGGGAGCCCCTATTCCCAGACAGCGTGCGATAAGGGGTTTGAGGAGCGCCCGATGGGTGGTCACCGCGAAGGTCTTTCCTTCGTGCCTTGCCACCGCCTCTTCAAGGGTTTTGAAAGAACGCTCCTGAAGATCTTTCATGCTCTCTCCTCCGGGGAGATCCAGCTCTTCGGGGTTCGAAAGCCAGAGAGCCCACTCCCGGGGATATTCCCGTTGCACGAAATCCTTGGATTTGCCGTCCCAGGGACCCAGGGTAATGTTTTGGAATCCCTCGCAAATTTCCAGAGAAGCTCCGGTACTTTCCGCAAGCATTTCCGCAGTGGTGCGGGCCCTGGAAAGAGGACTTGAATAGATGTGTTCTATGCCGAAACTTCGCAGTTCCTCCGCCAATGCCCGGGCCTGGCGCAATCCCGAGGCGTTCAGGGGAAAGTCCGTGCGTCCCCGGAACAACCCCTCTCGATTTCCCTCGCACTCTCCGTGACGTACCAGTACGATGGTGGTGGATCTTTTTTCTGAAGAAGCCATAACGCTTCTCCTCCTTTCCGCGAATATCCTTCATTAGTTTTAGTAAAGGACATCCATTGTATCACGGAGCCTTTTCGTTCTTTCCGGAGAAAAAAATCTTCGAAAAATCCCTGACCAGTCTTGACAATTACCTCTCGGGCTGGTACGCTACATCTTGAAATCAAACGTATTGGCACTCGGGTTTTTAGAGTGCTAACAGAGGGAGGTGGAAGAGTGCTCTCGGAACGGCAGTTGGAAGTGGTTCTCGCGGTAGTTTACGAATATATCAAGACCAACGAGCCCGTGGGATCCCGCAATCTTTCCAAGCGTTATCTCAAGGGAAGAAGTGCCGCTACCATCCGCAACGAAATGTTCGACCTTGAAGAAGAGGGTTTTTTCTCTCAGCCTCATACCTCTGCCGGTCGGGTTCCTACGGAAAAGGCCTACCGGGTATACGTGGACAACATTTTACAGCGCCAGAGGAAGCTTTCCCCCTTCGGGGGTGCTTGTGCCAAGGAACTCGAAAATCAGCGCCGGGACACGGAAAATCTTCTCTTTCACATTTCCCGGCTTCTCTCCCGGGTGACGAACTACATGGGTGTGGCGGCTCTGACGCCTCTCAAGGAAATTCGCCTTCTCCGGGTAGATTTTCTGCGCATCGATTCGGGGCACGTGCTGGCGGTGGTGATTCTCGAAGGAGGGCTTGTGCATCACCGGACCTTCGGTGTTCCCTGGGATGTGGGGCAGGAGGAGCTTGACGAGCTTGCCCGGAGGATTACGCTTCTCGCTTCGGGACGTCCCTGGAGGGCGGTGCGGCAGGATCTTCTCTCCTTCGTGCAGCAGGAATTGGAGCGGAACCGGGAGTACTGCCGTTCCGCCATGCGGGAGATGGACGAGCTTCTTCTTTCCATCTCCTCCTATCGGCTTTTTACGGGGGAAACCCGATATCTTCTGGGCCAGCCCGATTTCAAGGACATTACCAAGCTCCAGGCAGTGCTTTCCCTTCTAGAAGAGGAAACCTCCCTGGCGGGCCTCGTGGAGAGCGTTTCGGTGCAGAAGGAGGGGGGAGTTCGGGTCGCCATCGGGGCGGAACATCCGGAACTCCACGCCCGGGAATGTTCTTTGGTGCTCGCTCCGACGGAAGTGGGGGGATGCGAAGCTCTTATCGGCCTCATCGGCCCGGTGCGGATGGATTACGAAAACGCCATCGCCACGGTGGAAACGCTTATCAAGGCTTTGGAAGCTTCGGGTTCCTCTTAGATTGCACAAAAACGCAGGAGAGATGTTGTAACCCGAAGAAGGGCTTGCCGGAATTCCGCAGCATATATCGATGGTACAAGAAAAGTGTACGGATAAAGAAAAGGTCCAAGGAGGAACAGCTCTATGGAGTCCATTATGGAAGGCAGATCCATTTCCGGAGAGGGAGCGCTTCCCCGGAAAGAGGATGCGGAGGGTTCCCGGGAAGATTTCAGGGAGCCCGGAATCTCTTCGAAATCTTCGAACGAGGAGATCTCGGAAAATCTCGAAGGGGAACTTCGGGAGGTTCGAAAAAAGGCGGAATCCCTGGAAAAGGAGCGGGATGCCCTTCGGGAGGAGGTCGCCCGGGCGCGGGCGGATTACTACAACCTCCGGCAACGTACCGCCCGAGACGCTTCCAAGCAGCGGGCTCTGGCATCGGAAACCGCGGTGCGGGAGCTGGTGCCGGTGCTGGATAACCTGGACAGGGCTCTGACTTCTGCGGATAAGGAAGATCCCCTTCTCAAGGGAGTTTCCATGGTACGTCGTCAGTTTTTCGAGGCCCTCAAGGTTTTGGGGCTCGAGGAAATTCCCGAAAAGGGTTCCTTCGATCCCTCTCTTCACGAGGCGGTGTGCATGGAGCCCGTGGAGGATCCCGATCTGGACGGAACCATCCTGGAAGAGCTTCAGAAAGGCTATCTTCTGGGAGGAAAGGTGCTCCGGGCTTCTCAGGTGCGCATCGGTTCCTTTACCGGAAACAGGGAATAGCAGCTTTACGGAAAAAGCAGTTTCCGGAGAGTTCCGGAAAAAAGGAAGCTCTCCGTTACGGAAAGAAATAATCTTACATATATCATGTCCCTTTGCCTGATCTGTGAGGGAAGAAAAAATGAGGTGACCCATTATGGCAAAAATCGTAGGTATCGATCTCGGTACGACCAATAGTTGCATCGCCGTAAAAGAAGGAGACTCGGTGACGGTTATTCCCAACGCCGAAGGGAGCCGTACCACCCCCTCGGTGGTGGCCACCACCAAGGACGGAGAACGTCTTGTGGGACAGCTTGCCAAGCGGCAGGCCATCGTGAATCCCGATAATACGATCATCTCCGTGAAGCGTCACATGGGAAAGGACCATAAGGAACGCATGGGAGGCAAGGAGTATACCCCCCAGGAAATTTCCGCCATGATCCTCCAGAAGCTCAAGAGGGATGCGGAGGAGTATCTCGGAGAGCCCGTAACCAAGGCGGTCATTACGGTGCCCGCATACTTTACCGATGCCCAGCGGCAGGCCACCAAGGATGCGGGCACCATCGCGGGGCTGGAAGTGGCCCGGATCATCAACGAGCCCACCGCGGCGGCCCTGGCCTACGGAGAGGATAAGGAAGGGGAGCACAAGCTTCTCGTATTCGACCTCGGAGGGGGTACCTTCGACGTTTCCGTGCTGGATGTGGGGGATGGGGTCTTCGAAGTTCTCGCCACCTCGGGAAATAACAATCTCGGAGGAGACGACTGGGATATGCGGGTTACGGAGTGGCTCGTAAAGGAGTTCAAGCGCACCGACGGCATCGACCTCACCAGGGACCGCATGGCCATGCAGCGCCTCCGGGAAGCTGCGGAGAAAGCCAAGGTGGAACTCTCCTCCATGCCGGAAACCTCCATCTCCCTGCCCTTCATCACCGCGGATTCCAACGGCCCCAAACATCTGGAAATTTCTCTCTCCCGGGCAAAGTTCGAAGAACTTACCTCGGACCTTCTGGAGAAGGTGGTGGAGCCCACCCGGCGAGCCCTTTCGGATGCGGGACTCACGCCCCAGGAGATCGACAAGGTCCTTCTCGTGGGAGGGTCCACCCGGATGCCCATGGTGCAGAAGAAAATCAAGGAACTTCTCGGCAAGGATCCCACCAAAGGGATCAATCCGGACGAGTGCGTGGCTGCGGGAGCCGCCATTCAGGGGGCCATCCTTGCGGGGGACCACAAGAATATCGTGCTCGTGGACGTGACGCCCCTTTCCCTGGGATTGGAAACCCTGGGAGGCGTCTTTACCAAGATCATCGATCGGAACACCGCCATTCCCGTTTCCAAGAGTCAGACCTTCACCACCGCCGCGGATAACCAGACCCAGGTGGAGGTGCACGTGCTTCAGGGAGAACGTTCCATGGCGAAGGATAACGTCTCTCTCGGCAAGTTCTTTCTGGACGGCATTCCCACGGCTCCCCGGGGAGTGCCTCAGATCGAGGTGACCTTCAATATCGACGTGAACGGCATTCTCAACGTCACTGCCAAGGACAGGGGAACCTCCAAGAGCCAGCATATCACCATTCAATCCTCCAACCTCAGCGATCAGGATATCGAGAAGATGAAGCACGATGCGGAGGCCAACGAGGAAGTGGATCGCAAGAAGAAAGAGGCGGCGGAGCTGAAGAACGAGGCGGATTCCCTGGCCTATCAGGCGGAGAAGACCCTCAAGGATCTCGGCGATAAGGTTGCCGCGGAGGAGAAGAGCCGGGTGGAGTCCGAAATCGCCGCTCTCCGGATCGCTTCCGAGGGAAGCGATCCGGAGGTTACCAAAAAGGCGGTGGAGACCCTTACCAAGAGCCTTCACGAACTCTCTCAGCGCCTCTATGCGGCCCAGCAGGATCAGGAGGGAGCACCTTCTTCGGGGGCTTCCGGTTCCGGAGGAACTTCGGGAACTTCCGAAGAGACGGTGGACGCGGAATTCGCCGATAAAGACGAAGCCTGATGCGGTGATCTCGCATGTCCGGGACTGCATCAAAGCGTGACCATTACGAAATCCTTGGAGTTTCCCGAAGCGCCGGAGGGGACGAAATCAAGCGGGCTTACCGGAAACTTGTCCGTCAGTACCATCCCGACGCCAATCCGGGAAACAAGGATGCCGAGGAGCGCTTCAAGGAAGTCAGCGAGGCCTATGAAGTTCTGAGCGATCCCCAGAAGAAGGCCCAATACGATCAGTTCGGTTTCGTGGGAGACGGGCAGGGGGATCCCTTCGGCGGCTTTGGCGGTGCCGGCGGAAGTCCCTTCGGAGATGTCTTCGGGGATATTTTCGATACCTTCTTCGGCGGAGGGCGTTCCCGCAATCCCAACGCCCCCCGCCGAGGGGCGGACCTGGAGATGGAACTTTCCTGCGATCTCGAGGATGTTTGTTTCGGGGTTTCCCGAGAAGTTACCGTTCCCCGATGGGAACAGTGCAAGCGTTGCGGAGGATCCGGGGCGGAGCCGGGAAGCTCTCCCGTGACCTGTCCCGCCTGCGGCGGCACCGGCCAGGTGGAACACGTGCAGCGGACCCCCTTCGGGCAGTTCGCCCAGGTGGTTCCCTGTACCCGTTGCGGAGGTCGGGGAAAGATCATCGAAAAACCCTGTAAATCCTGCCGGGGAGAAGGGCGTCTTCGGGAGCGGCATCGGCTGGAAGTGAAAATACCTCCCGGAGCGGATACGGGAACCCGGCTCCGCATTCAGGGGGAAGGGGAGATGGGAGCTAACGGAGGGCCTCCGGGAGATCTGCTTCTTCTCATTCGGGTGAAAAAGCACAAGCATTTCGTCCGGGAGGGGGATGCCCTTCACTATCGCAAGGCCATCGCTTTTCCCCAGGCCGCCTTGGGAAGTGCGGTTACCGTACCCACTCTGGAGGGGGAGGCTTCCTTGGAGATTCCTCCGGGAACCCAGCCGGGAAAGATTCTTCTTCTTCCCGGCAAGGGAATGCCCCGGCTTCGGAATCCCGAAAAACGGGGAGATCTCCACATTCACGTGGATGTGGAGGTGCCCCGGAATCTCAGCGAGCGCCAGCGGGCGCTTCTGGAGCAGCTTGCGGCGGAAATGGACGTTCCCGTCAAGGAGGGGAGCGGAGGGCTTCTCGAAAAATTCAAGGAAATTTTTCTGGGATAACCTTTCCGTTCCGTATTCCCCGAGGATGCTTTCTTTTCCGGAACATGATACACTAGCCAAAAATGAGGGAGGCCCGGCCTCCCTTGTTTCTTTCGGGGAGGGACCGTAATGAACAATGATGCCTTCTGGTGGTATATTCTTTTGGAGGCCCGGGAAAAGGAAGCTCCCGTGCTGGACTCCCTGGTGGAGCTTTCCGGGAGTATCGGGGCGGAATATGCGGAAGGGCCCGATATGGTGCGGGTTCGGGCGTATTACCGAAGTTCCCACGATCTCGGGCATTGGTTGAAGGAGCTGAATCAGGTGCTGGCCCCCTGGCCGGGTATCGTGGTGCGGGACATGGGAAAGATCGCCAACCGATCCTGGCATACCGCGTGGAAAGAGGCCTTTCCTCCTCTTCCGGTGGGAAAGGGACTCGTGGTCATGGCTCCCTGGCACAAGGGAAACGAACCCGAAGGACGGCTTCCTCTCTACATCTATCCCGGCAGTGCCTTCGGTACGGGATATCACGAAAGCACCCAGATCGCCCTGGAGCTTCTGGAAAAACACCTTTCTCCGGGGGATGAGCTGGTGGACGTGGGGTGCGGGTCGGGAATTCTTTCCATCGGGGCCATAAAGCTCGGAGCTTCCCGAGCCTGGGCCCGGGATTTCGATCCCGCGGTGGTGGAGGAAGTGCTGGAAAACTGCCGCCTCAACGATCTTGCGGAAGAAAATCTTTCCGTGGAAGTGGGAGATCTCCTTCGGGGTTTTGATCGCAAGGTATCCCTTCTTACCGCGAACATCATCATAGATCCCCTTCTTCAGCTTCTTCCCCAGATTTCGGAAGTTCTTCTGCCCCGAGGCCGGGCTATCTTCTCGGGACTCGTGCTCAAGGAGCGGGAAGTCTTTACGGAGGCTCTCGAAAAGAATGGTTTTCGGGTGGAGGATTCCCTCGCGAAAGGGGATTGGTGGGGAGTTCTCGCGGTGTATCCGGAAGAAGGGTAGAACGTCGAGCTTTTTTTCGAAAATACCGCGATATTCCCGGCTTTGCAGAAAAGAGGTGTTGGGGCATGTCCCTTCCGAGAATACGGCTTGATCGGTCTTTGCGCACTCCCGAGGGGCATTGGGTGCTTTCTCACGAGGAGGCGCATCATCTCGTGCGGGTTCGGCGTTGTGGCGAGGGGGATTTCGCGGAGGGGCTTCTTCCGGGATGGAAGATACGGCTTCGCCTTTTTTGTGAGAACCACCAGTGGTTCGGCGAGGAATGTGCCCGTTCCGCGGAAGCCGGAAAGGATCTCTTTACGGTACTTCTCGTGGCTCTTCTCAAGGGAGATGCTTTCGAAGGAATGCTTCGTCAGGTTACGGAACTCGGGGTTTCCCGCATTTGTCCCCTCGCCTGCGAACGGAGCATTCCCCGAATAGAACCCAAAAAAATGCCCTCCAAGATGGAGCGATGGCGGAAGATTCTGGAGGAATCCACCAAGCAGTGCGGCCGGGGAACCCCTCCGGAAATTCTGGAACCCCGGAGCTGCTCGGAGCTTCCCTCCCTGGATCTCCCTCCCCTTCGCTATGCGGCCATTCTCGACGGAGAGGCCCGGCCTTTGGGACAGTATCCTGCCGAATCCTCCCTGGCCTTTGCGGTGGGGCCCGAGGGGGATTTTTCTCCCCGGGAAAAGGAGCTTTTCAAGGAGTCGGCATTTCTTTCGGTCTCCCTGGGACCCCGGATTCTCAAAGCGGGCACCGCCGCAGCGGCGGGATTGGCCTTCTTCAGCCTTGCCTGGGAAGGAACGATTGCCGGTGAATGAAATCGTTCCGAGGCCTCCCCGGGTGACCATCCAGGCCCTGGGATGCCGTACCAACCAGTACGAGGCGGAGGCCCTGGGGTCCATGTTTCTCGAAAGAGGATGGGAGGTGGTTTCCGAGCCTCCCTGGGACCTGGGAATTCTTTTCTCCTGCTCCGTCACCGCCCTGGCGGAACGAAAAGGGCGTACCATCCTTCGCCGTTTTTCCCGGCGGTCTCCCGAATGCCGCCGCATTCTCTGCAGCTGCTATGCCCAGAACCTTCTCCGTCGGAAAGAGCCTTTCCCCGAAGCGGATCTGGTGGTGGGAAACCGCATCAAATACCGCATTCCCCTTCTTGCGGAAGCTCTGCTTCGAGGAGAGCCTCTGGAGCAGTATCAGGAGCTTCCGGGGTCTCCGGGGACCTGGAACTCCTGGGATCCCCTCTTTCTTTCCCGTCTTCTCTGGCACACCCGGGGATTCGTGAAAATCCAGGATGGATGCAGCCACTTCTGCTCCTACTGCATCATCTCCCATCTTCGGGGGAAACCCGTAAGCCGCAGGGAGGAGGATATTGTGGAAGAGGTCTCCCGCCTTGTCCGGGGAGGGTGCGGGGAGATCATTCTCACGGGAATTCATCTCGGCAGCTACGGAGGCGGTAGCGGAGGAGAACCTCTGGGAAGGCTGGTGCAGAAGATCGGGCGCATCGCCGGAGTGCGGCGCATCCGTTTTGGTTCTCTGGAGCCCTTTTCCATAACCCCCGATTTTCTTACAATGCTTCGAGAGACTCCTCAATTCTGCCCTCATTTCCACATTCCCCTTCAAAGCGGAGACGATCAGGTACTCCAAAAAATGAGGCGAGGGTACGGCGTTCGGGATTTTGCCCATATCCTTTCTCAGGCCCGGCGTATTTTCGGAGAGGATCTCCACGTCAGCACGGATCTTCTCGTGGGCTTTTCCGGAGAGGATGTCCCCTCCTTCGAAAGGACCCTGAAAACCGTGGAGGAACTCGGTTTCGGAAAGCTTCACGTTTTTCCCTTTTCTCCCCGGGAGGGAACTCCCGCCTTTTCCTGGCCCCGTCCATCTCCCCAGGAGGCGGAGGATCGAGCCCGGCGTGCGGGAGCCCTGGGAGAAATCCTTCTTGCCCGGTACGCCTCCCGCTGGTTGGGGCGTACCGTGACGGTGCTCGTGGAAAAGGGGCCCGGAAGAGAAGAGGTTCCTTTTTTTCAGGGGCATACGCCCCATTTTCTGCTGGCCCGCCTTTCCGGATCCGCAAGGCCCGGAGAAGAGCGCACCGGCATGGTCACCACCCTTTCCGGAGGAGATCTTCTCTGTACTTCCCATAACCGAGGTGTATGTGAATGAGCAAAAACCCCGTACTCGGCATCGATCTCGGAACCCGTTACGCTCTCATGAGCGTATGTTCCGAGGGAAGCGGCAATCCCCAAATTCTTCCCAATCGATGGGGAAGAACCCGGACCCCCTCCATCGTGGCCTGGGAGGAGGGACGCTTCTGCGTGGGGGAGGAGGCTCAGAAGAAGCTTCTTCGGGGATGTCCCCGGGCCTGGTGGAACGTGAAAAGCCATATCGGAGATTCCTCCTGGAAGGTCATGGCGGGAACCCGGCACTATCGGGGGGAGGAACTGCTCATTCCCCTTCTCGTGCTTCTCCGGGAGGATGCGGAGGCCTATCTCGGAGTTCCCGTAGGAGAGTGCGTATTGGCGGTGCCCGCTCACTTCAGCTTTTCCGAACGGGCCTCCATGGTTCGGGTGGCCCGGAGCGCGGGGTTCGAAGGAGTGCGGATTATCAACGAGCCCACCGCGGCGGCTCTGGCGGTGGAAATGGAGGGGCGTTCGCTGGTGCTGGATTTCGGAGCGGGCACCGTGGACATCACCGTGATGGAGCAGGAGGAGAAGATCTGGCAGGTCCTGCAATCCCGGGGGAGAAATGCCCTTGGGGGGGCCTCCATCGACATGCTTCTGGCCCATTTTCTTTGGGAACGTATGGGAAACCGCAAACTCTCGGAAAAGGATCTCCGATGGCCTCTTCTTCTCTCGGAGGCGGAAAAAATAAAGATCACCCTTTCCAATGCGGAAAAAATGGAATGGTATCCCCCGGGAGGACTTGTGGAAAACTCCCAGAATCTGCCTTTGCGGATCTTGCGCAGGGAGTTGGAGGAGCTTATGGAGCCCCTTCTGAACGAAGTGCTCTCCATGGTTTCCCACATGTGGGAGGAGCATCGGCCGGACCGGCTTCTTCTGGTGGGAGGAAGCAGCCGGCTTCCGTTGCTTCGGGAAAAATTGCGAAACCAGGTGGCGGAGCCCGCGCATCTGGGACTCTATCCCGACGAAGTGGTGGCCCTGGGGGCGGGAATGCACGGATTGGGAGGAAGCCGGCGGCTTCTTATCGATGTGCTTTCCCGGGATTTGGGAGTGGAAAGCTCCTGGGGCCAGATGGTACCCCTCCTCTTTCAGGGTACCCCCCTTCCTTGCGGAGCCTCGAAAACCTTCGAATCCCCCCGGGAGGGGGCCGTGGAAATCGGAGTACTCCAGGGAGGAGAGGGAAGCGCTCAGGAAAAGCTGGGAACCATTCGCGTGGAGCATCTGAACCCCCGGGAGGAGGTGGAGATTCTCTTCGAGGTGGATTCCGGAGGGCTCTTGCAGGTGGAAGTGCGTCGACAGGACGGCTCTCTGGCGACCCACGAAATCCTGGAAACCTCGGGAAAAGAAGGAGAAAAAGGGCAATCCCGAAATTTTGGTGATCATCGCTATAGAAATATGGAGAAGCGATGTGCTAAAATCTCGGTGCACCTTAACGAAGAGCAGCAGCAAAGAATGCAGCGCCTTCTGGATCGTCTGCGGGCTCTGCGCAGTCATCGGGATGCCTGGGAGGCGGGATTTCGGGAAATGGAAGTTTTTCTGGCCAAGCTGGAGGAGGTGTGCCGATCGTGAACCATGATCTGGATGCCAGTTTTCGAACTCTCGGGCTCTCTCCGGGAGCTTCCTGGGATGAGGTGAAACGAGCCTTTCGATGCCTGGCCCGAAGCTGTCATCCCGATGTGGCGGGTCCTTCGGCATCTTTGGAGTTTCAGAAAATCACCTCCGCCTACATGACCCTTCGGGAAAACGCCTATAAAAATCCGGCTTTGGAAAGAGAACCCTTCCGGCGAGGCTCTTCGAAGGAGGAGGGCTCCTCCCGGCGGGGGCTTTGGTCCAAAATGGCGGAAAGCTGGGATCGGTGGAAAAGCTACCATCGGGAGCGCGAGGCCGCCCGGCAGGAGGAAGAGGCCCGGGAGGCCCGGGTCCGGCGGGAAGCGGCGGCGGCCCGGGAACAGAGAATGAACGCCCTTTTCGAAGAGACGGAAAGGCTGTTGCGGGAAATCGGAGAAGCGGTCATTCCCATTACCCGGGAACAGGGATTGGAGGGCGAACTCCTGCGGCTTCGGAGCGACCTTCCCGCGGTGCGGGCCTTGGCGGTGGAGGCCCTTCGAAACCGAACGGACCTTCCTTCGGTGCGGGAGGCCCTTCTGGAGATGCTCTCCCGGTGTACCGAGGAGGAATTCTTGCCGTTCCTCGAACGGAGCCTTTCCGAGGAACTCAAGGAGGGTATCTTTCTTCTCGGCATTTCCCGGGGAGCATCCTTTTCCGAGGCGGGAGCGCTACGGCTTTTGCGGTGGAGTTCTTTCCTTCGGGATCGCCGGGATCTTCTTCTGGCCCTTCTCCGGCATTCTTCGAAAACCGTGCAGGGCGAGGCCTTGCGCCTTTGGCCCCAGGAGGGGCCCCCTCCGGAGGGAGCCCTTTTGGGGGATCTGCTCCGGAGTTCCCACGAGGAAGTTCTCATTCCCCTGTTGCGGATGCTTCGATATGCTCCTCTTCCCGCATGGGTTCGCATGGGGGTGCAGCGGATCGAACGGGAACATGCATCTCCTTTGGTGCGGGTATGGGCAAAAGCCCTTGTCTCAAGCCCCGCTCCCATGTACAATAGGAAGGTGCGTTCTGGGGACGGTGACGTGTAAGTGGATGCAAAGGATTGTCTTTTTTGTGCCATTGCGAGGGGAGAAGCTCCGGCGGAAGTTCTTTATCAGGATGCTTCCGTTCTGGCTTTTCGCGATAGATTCCCCCAGGCGCCGGATCATATCCTCATCATTCCTCGGCGCCATGTTTCTTCTGCGTGTGAGATGGATGATCCGGAGTTGTGGGGAAAAATCATGTCCCTGGCGGTTCGCCTGGGGCGTGATCTGGGGCTCGAAAGGCAGGGTTACCGCCTGATTATCAATACCGGGATTCAGGCATGCCAGACGATTCCCCACCTTCACGTGCACCTGATGTCCGGCAGACAATTCTGTTGGCCTCCGGGGTAAGAGTGACGGTGCGAGAGAAAGGGGGGAAAACACAAATGACCCAGGTTGTTCGGAGAGAAAACGAATCCATAGACGATGCGTTGCGGCGGTTCAAGCGGGAAGTGCAGAAAGTAGGGGTGCTTCGGGAAGCCCGTAAGCACGAGCACTACGAGAAACCAAGCGAAGCGAAGAAGCGTCGTAAGGCGGCGGCGAAGCGAAATAACAACAAGCCCACGAGGAGATAGTCCGGAGTTCCTTTGTCTTCAGGAGGAAATTTGCGGTTTTCTGCGGTGTGTGTTTCGATCAAAGAGGGGGGCTTCCCCCTTTTTTCTTTATGTGGAGAAGTTTGCGAATTTATTATTTTACAATATTTCATGGAGGAAAAAAGCGACCATGCGTTGTCCCTATTGCAAGGCCGAAGAAACCCGGGTTATGGAGACCCGCACCACCGAAGAGGGGCAGGTGGTACGGCGCCGCCGGGAATGCCCTTCCTGCATGAAGCGCTTTACTACCTACGAGCGGACCGCCACGGGGCAGACTCTTTTGGTGATCAAGAAGAACGGTACCCGGGAGCCCTTCGATATACAGAAACTCATCACCGGATTCTGCAAGGCCTGCGAGAAACTTCCCGTTCCCTACGACAGCATCGAGGACGTGGCGGCCCGGGTGGAGGAGGCCCTTCGGGGAGAGGGGGCCGGAGAGGTGTCGAGTCAACGCATAGGAGAACTTGCGGTGGAGGAACTCCGACAACTCAATAAGGTGGCCTACGTCCGCTTCGCCTCGGTGTACCGGCAGTTCGGGGATCTCGCGGATTTTTCCGAGGTTCTCCGCCTTCTTGAGGAAAAAACCGGAGAGGACTGCCATAAAAAGAGCTGATTTTCCGATTTCTCCGAAGAGGAAAAACTTTCTCCCCCCTCCTCCGTAATATCCTGTATTTTCTTTGTTCCTTCCGGAAAAACCTTTTCAGAAATACTAAAAAAACGGTATAATACAAAGTGTTCCTTCGGGAAGACACTATTTTTTATAATATTTCAAGGGAGGTTGTGTGCGTATGAAGGTTGGAAAGGTTCTTATGGTGTTGATGATTCTTGTGGCTTTTGCGGGAAGCGCTTTGGCGGCGGAGGACGTTCTCCGTATCGGTGTGTACGAACCCCTCACGGGGCAGAACGCTTTTGGCGGTCAGCTCACGGTGGATGGTATCAAGCTTGCCCAGGAGCAGAAGCCTGAGATCATCGGCAAAAAGGTGGAGCTTTTCATCGTGGATAACAAGTCCGACAAGGTGGAGGCCGCCAATGCGGTGAAGCGCCTTATCGAGAAGGAAAAGGTTATCGCCATCATCGGAAGTTATGGCTCCTCTCTCTCCATGGCGGGGGGCGAAGTGGCGGAGAAGTCGGGAGTTCCCTGCCTCACCGATTCCGCTACGAATCCTCTGGTAACTCAGGGCAAGAACTACTACTTCCGCATGTGTTTCATCGATCCCTACCAGGGAGCTGCGGCGGCTCAATACGCTTTCGACAACGGTGCCAAGAAGGGGGCCCTGCTTCTCGACGTGGCCCAGGACTACTCCGTGGGGCTCGGCAAATTCTTCCAGCAGGCCTTCGAAGGCCTGGGAGGCGAGATCGTGGCCCGGCTGAACTATCAGACGGGAGATCAGGACTTCACCGCCCAGCTTACGGAAATCATCAATCAGGGTGCGGAAGTGCTCTTCATTCCCTCCTACTTCGCCGAAGGGGCCATCATCATCAAACAGGCCCGGGAACTGGGCGGAGAGTTCAGCATCATGGGAGGCGATGCCATGGATAATCCCGACATGATCGCCATCGGCGGGGATGCCATCGAAGGCTTTGCCTACACCACCTTCCCCTATGCTCCGGAGATGCCCGACATGACCAAGATGGCGGAAGAGTTTACCGCCCAGTGGAAGGAAGCTTTCCCCGACAAGGATCCCAACGCCAACTCCGCCCTCGGATACGATTGCTACATGCTCATCGCGGATGCCATCGAGCGGGCCTATGCGGCGGATAAGGAAGCCTTCGAGGCGGATCCCTCCGAAGCCATCGCCAAGGCTCTCGGAGAGACCAAAGGATGGGAAGGCGTTACCGGGGCTACCACCATCAACGCCACTCACGATGCGGAAAAACCCGTGGGAATCAAGGTCGTGAAGGACGGAAAGCAGGTTTACACCGCTTCGGTTATGCCTCAGCTGTAGGGAGGAAGATCCTGTCTGTACGTTTTTTTCATGCCCTGAAGGGTAGTGTGGTTCTGTTCGGATAGCGGACGGAGACGCGCAGAGGGGATAGGAAAATGTCCTCTCCGCGCGTTTTTTCGTTCCGGAGCGGGTTCTTCTTTTCGGTCGCCTTTGAGCGAATTTTTTCGGAGGCCCGAAAGTTTTCCCTTGTATCTGCGGCTTATGGAAACCGGAGCCGGACTTTTTTCCGACAAGCCTGCCGGCGGTGGAAGAATCGCAGCTCTGGGTTGGCATATTCCGGAACACCTGGTTTGTAAAACCGCTCTCCGGGACTCTTGCAAAGGGTCTTTCAAAAAATTTCTAATCGAACGGGAGGAATCCCATGTCCCTGCCCATATTTGTTCAGCATTTTTTCAATGCTCTTACTTTGGGAAGCCTCTACGCCCTCATCGCCATCGGATATACCATGGTGTACGGCATTCTCCGACTCATCAACTTCGCTCACGGAGATATCTTCATGCTGGGGGCGTATTTTGTCTTCTGGGCCATCGCACTTCTCAAGCTTCCCTGGGTGTTGGCCATCGCGGTAGCCATTGGAGGAGCTTCTCTCTGCGGAGTGCTCGTGGATCAGGTGGCCTACAAGCCTCTTCGGGAGGTCCCCCGAATTTCCGCACTCATCAGCTCCATCGGCGTTTCCTTTTTCATACAGAACCTTGCCATCGTGGTTTTTACGGGCATTCCCCGGGCGGTGTACCGGCCTGACTGGCTGGTGAAGGTTATCAAGCTTCAGAACGGGGTTCGCATTTTTCCTCTCACCATCATGGTGCCCATCATCTCCTTCGTGTTCATGCTGGTTCTTATCTATATCGTCTACCGGACCAAGCCGGGGCTCGCCATGCGGGCCATTTCCAAGGACATCGAGACCACCCGGCTCATGGGGGTTTCGGTGAACAAGATCATCGCCTTCACCTTCGGTCTCGGTTCCGCCCTCGCGGCGGCTTCGGGAATTATGTGGGCTTTGCGTTATCCCCAGATCCAGCCTCTCATGGGCATGTTCCCGGGAATCAAGGCCTTCATCGCCGCAGTGCTCGGAGGAATCGGCTCCATTCCGGGGGCCATGGTGGGAGGTCTTCTTCTCGGGTTCATCGAGATCATGACGGTAGCCTTCTTCCCGGAACTGTCGGGATATAAGGATGCCTTTGCCTTCGTACTTCTCATCATCATCCTTCTCATTCGGCCCACGGGGCTCATGGGAGAGAAACTGGAGGAAAAGGTATGATGACACAACGAAAACAGCGGGATTACGTTCTGAACGCTCTTCTCGTGGCCGCCGTGGCCTGGGGGCTTTACTGGGCCCAGGGAAATCTGGACGGATACAAGATTCAGATTCTCAACCTCATCGCCATCAACACCATCCTCGCTCTCAGCCTGAACCTCATCTACGGTTTCACCGGCATGTTCAGCCTGGGGCATGCGGGATTCATGGCTGTGGGGGCCTACACATCCTCGCTCCTCATTCTTCCGGCGCTCCAGAAGGAGATGATCTACATTCTGGATCCTCTCATCTGGCCTTTCAGCGTCCTTCAGGCCCCCTTCTTCGTGGCGGTTCTCGCGGGGGGCATTATGGCGGCTCTTTTCGGGCTTCTCATCGCGTTGCCGGTGCTGCGTCTGGGAGGGGATTATCTGGGAATCGCCACGCTGGGATTTGCGGAAATCATCCGGGTGGTGGCGAACAATATCACCTTCATCACCAACGGCGCTCTGGGACTCAAGGGCATTCCGGACTACGCCAACCTCTGGTGGAACTACGGGTGGCTCTTTATCACCATTTTTGTTATCGTCCGCATCGTGAACAGCAATTTCGGCAATGCTCTCAAGGCCATCCGGGACGATGAGGTGGCGGCCCGGGCCATGGGAATCAATACCTACCGCTACCGGGTGATCTCTTTCACCATCGGCGCCTTCTTCGCGGGTATCGGAGGAGCCCTTCTGGCAAGCCTGCTCACCACCATCGATCCCAAGATGTTCCTCATCGTCATGACCTTCAACATCCTCATGATCGCCGTGGCGGGAGGCCTGGGATCCATCACGGGAACCTGCATCGCGGGAGTGCTCATCACCTTTCTTCTGGAATGGCTCCGGTTCGTGGAAAACCCCATCAACCTCGGATCCTTTCATATCCCGGGCATTCCGGGCATGCGGATGGTGATTTTCTCCCTCTCTCTCATCCTCATCATCCTTTTCCGCCGGGAGGGAATCATGGGAATGCGGGAGCTCACCTGGGATTCCATCTTCCGGACTTCTCCGAAGGGGGGAAAATCCTCATGAGCGAACGTGCGATAGTGCTCGAAGCGGAAAATCTCACCATGCGTTTCGGAGGGCTTACCGCGGTGGATCGCTTCTGTGCCCGGGTTCAGGAGGGACGCATCGTGGGGCTCATCGGTCCCAACGGAGCGGGAAAAACCACCTGCTTTAACATGATTACCGGTTTCTACAAGCCCACCGAGGGAAAGGTGCTCTTCCAGGGACGGGAAGTTACGGGATTGCCCCCCCATCGGATCTGCAAGGAGGGCATTGCCCGAACCTTCCAGAACATCCGGCTTTTCAACAACGAAACGGTGCTCCAGAACGTCATGATCGGAGCGCATCTGCGTCAGAAATCTCCCTGGTGGGCGATTCCTCTCTGCCTTCCCTCGGCGGCCCGGGAGGAGGAGGAAGTTCGGGAAAAGTCCATGAATCTGCTCCGGGCGGTGGATCTTCACAAGGCGGCTTACGAGAATGCCAACAGCCTTCCCTACGGTGCTCAGCGGCGCCTCGAAATTGCCCGGGCTTTGGCTACGGATCCCTCCTTCCTTCTTCTCGACGAACCTGCGGCGGGAATGAACCCCCACGAATCCCGGGATCTCATGGGTTTTATTCGCCATATCCGGGAGGAGTTCCATCTCACCATTCTTCTCATCGAGCATGACATGAAGGTGGTTATGGGGGTTTGCGAACACATCTGGGTGCTCGATTACGGCGTTTGTATCGCCGAGGGCAATCCCGAAACCATTCAGTCGAACCCCAAGGTCATCGAAGCCTATCTGGGGGAGGAGGCTCTGGAGTATGCTTAAGATACGGGATCTGCACGTGCATTACGGCGGTATTCACGCTCTCCGGGGGCTGAACGTCCATGTTCCCCGGGGAAAGATCGTCACCCTTATCGGAGCCAACGGAGCGGGCAAGAGCAGCACCCTTCGGGCGGTGGCGGGACTTCTCAAACAATGCAGGGGAAGCATCGAGCACGAGGAAAAGGAAATTCTGGGAAAAACTCCCGAGAGCATCGTCTCCTCCGGAGTGGTGATGGTTCCCGAGGGACGCCGGATCTTTCCCCACCTTACGGTTCGGGAAAATCTCCTTTTGGGAGCCTATTCCAGAAAGGATACCGAGGAAATTCAAAAGGATATGGAATGGGTTTTCGAACTCTTTCCCCGTATGAAGGAGCGTGTATGGCAGAAGGGGGGAACCCTTTCGGGAGGAGAGCAGCAGATGCTCGCCCTTGGACGGGCCCTCATGAGTCGGCCGGAACTCATCATGATGGATGAGCCATCTTTGGGCCTTGCGCCTCTTCTCGTTCGGGAAGTTTTTGATATCATTCGTCATATCAACGATCAGGGGAAAACGGTTCTTTTGGTGGAACAGAACGCCTTTGCGGCCCTGAAAATCGCTGATTACGCCTACGTGCTCGAAGTGGGAGAAATCGTTCTTCAGGGGTCCGGATCGGAGCTTATCGAAAATCCCCGGGTCCGGGAAGCCTATCTCGGGGGATAGAATTTTTTTCAAGAAGGGAGCGGATTCTCGTGTCGAAGAGTCCCTGGAATCTGCCTAACGTACTGAGTCTTTCCCGGGTATTTCTCGCCCCGGTGGTGATGGTGTTTCTCACCTTTCGCATCAACTACCCCGTGAAGCCTCTGGTGGCCCTGGGGCTGGATACGGGGTACGGGGATCTTCTGGCGGGGCTCGTCTTCATTCTTGCGGCCCTTACGGATACCGCGGACGGTTACATTGCCAGAAAACACGGTATGGTAACGAACCTGGGGAAGTTTATCGATCCTTTGGCGGATAAGATTCTCGTCACCGCAACCCTTATATCCCTGGTGGAATTGCAGCGGCTTCCCGCCTGGGTGGTGGTTCTCATCGTATCCCGGGAGTTCATCGTTACGGGACTTCGCATGGTGGCCGCCGCGGAAGGGGTGGTCATCGCCGCCTCCAAGGGAGGGAAGATAAAGACGGTTACCCAGATCATTGCCATCTCTCTCATGATTCTGAATATTCCCGGAGGCCTTCTCGCCATGTGGGTGGCTCTCTTCTTCACCCTCTATTCGGGAATGGACTATCTTCTGGGAAGTAAGAAGTTTTTGATGGGGGAGTGACTCCCCAAGTGCTTTTCCAAAAAATTCCCGCCTGAAGGCGGGAATTTTTTTGGAATTCCTCCGCCTCCACGTTAAAGAAAGGAACGAAAAACGATGGAAAATGAAGCAAAAATTTTCAACACTCTCCACGACCTCGGAGATGCCATGCTCGAAAGTTTGGGAAGAATCTGCCGCATTCCTGCGGTAGCTCCCGATGCAGGGGGTGCCGGTGAAGTTCTCAAGGCTCGGGCCATTCAGGATCTGGTGCGGGAACTCGGCTTTTCCGAACCCTGTTGGTACAATGCCCGGGATTCCAGAGCCACCGAGGAGATCCGCCCCAATCTCGTTCTGAAAGTTCCCGGAAGCTCCGGGGAGCGGCTTTGGTTCGTAAGCCACATGGACGTGGTTCCCGAGGGGGATCGTTCTCTCTGGAAAACGGATCCCTTCGATCCGGTCCTTTCGGGGGATCGCATTACCGGCCGGGGGGTCAACGATAACGGCCAGGAACTCATAGCCAGCCTCTACGCGCTCTATGCTCTTCGCAAAGAGGGGATTCTTCCCACCCGGGAAATCTGTCTCTGTTTCGTAGCGGATGAAGAGGTGGGAAGCCGTTACGGCATTCAGCATCTTCTCGAGGAGGACCTCTTCCGAAAGGAGGATCTCGTGCTGGTGCCGGACGGAGGGAATGATCTGGGAGATTTCGTGGAGGTGGCGGAAAAGTCCATTCTCTGGTTTCAGATTACGGTGGAGGGCGAACAGGCCCATGCAAGCCGTCCCGACGAAGGGAATAATGCCTGCCGGGAGGCGAATATCCTGGCGGTAGCACTTGACGAGGCTCTGCACAAGGCCTTTCCCGAGCGAAATTCCCTTTTCGAACCCTCCTGTTCCACCTTCGAGCCCACCAGGCGGTTCGCCAACGTGGGAAACGTGAACACAATTCCGGGAAAAGAGGTTTTCTGCTTCGACTGCCGGGTGCTGCCGGAGGTCCCCCTGGACGAGGTGCTTCGGGTGGTGGAGGAGGTTATGGCATCCCGGAGGGAGATTTCGGGATGTGCCATCACTTTGGAAATTCTGCAGAGGGATGATGCGGCTCCCGGCACGGATTCCCAGGCTCCGGTGGTACGGCTTCTGGAGAGAGCCATCGAAAAGGTACTTTCCTTGAAGCCCGTCGTGGGAGGCATTGGCGGAGGAACTTGCGGGGCCTACTTCCGGCATCGGGGTATTCCCGCCGTCGTGTGGGCCCAGGAGGCGAATTGCGCCCACCAGCCCAACGAGTACGCCTTGAAAGAGCATCTGCTCAACGAGGCTAAGGTTTTCGCTCTTATGATGTGTGCCTCTCTGAACGAGTGATGTCCAACGCCGAAAAATGCCGTTTTTTCTTCCGGTTTTTTTGACGCTTTCCCGGAAGAGGAACTATAATACCCCGGTGGATGTTTTCGAAAAAAGGAGCGAGGGCTCCTTTTTCTTTACCGGAGAAGCGTAAAGTAATGAAGAAGGTGAAAGTATGATTGGAGCACTGAAAAAGGCTCTTGGTCTGGATAAAAACGACCGGGCTCTCAAGCGTTATGCTGCCCGGGTGGTTCGAATCAACGCCCTGGAGCCGGAGCTGGAAAGACTTTCGGACGAAGAGCTTGCGGCTAAAGGTAACCTGTATCGTTCCCGCCTCGCCGAAGGGGAGGAGCTGGATCAGCTTCTGGAAGAAGTTTTCGGGCTGGTCCGGGAGGTTTCCCGGCGTACCCTGGGGCTGAGGCACTTCGATGTGCAGCTCATGGGAGGTATGGCCCTTCACGAAGGGTGCATTGCGGAAATGAAAACCGGAGAAGGAAAAACTCTGGTATCCACTCTGGCGGTGGTGCTCAATGCCCTCTCGGGCAAGGGAGTGCACCTCATCACGGTGAACGATTATCTCGCCCGACGGGATGCGGAGTGGATGAGCCCCATCTACAACTTCCTGGGCCTTTCCGTGGGAGTCATCTATCCTTTTATGGAGCCCCGGGAACGGCACGAGGCCTATCGCAAGGACGTAGTGTACGGAACCAACAGCGAATTCGGCTTCGACTACCTCAGGGACAATATGGCCACCCAACCCTCTCAGCTCGTGCAGCGGTCCCACAACTACGCCATCGTGGACGAGGTGGACTCCATCCTCATCGACGAGGCCCGGACTCCTCTCATCATCTCGGGTCCCTCCGAAGATTCTCCGGAGCCCTATATCCTCGCGGACCGCACCGCCCGGCAGCTCCAGAAGGACAAACATTTCGAGGTGGACGAGAAGGAGCGCAACGTGGCCCTTTCCGAAGAGGGCATTCGAAAGTGCGAGGAAATTCTCAAGATCTCGGAACTCTTTTCGGATATGCAGCACTCCGAACTGGGGCACAAGATCGTCCAATCCCTCAAGGCGTTGCACCTCTTTCAGCGGGACGTGCACTATGTGGTGAAGGATAACGAAATCGTCATCGTGGACGAGTTCACGGGACGGCTCATGTTCGGCCGACGCTATTCCGACGGGCTTCACCAGGCCATCGAGGCCAAGGAAAGGGTGAAGGTGGGCCGGGAAAATCAGACCCTCGCCACCATTACTCTGCAGAACTACTTCCGCATGTATCGCAAACTGGCGGGTATGACCGGTACCGCCGCCACGGAGGAGGAGGAGTTCAAGGAGATTTACGGACTTCCCGTGGTAGTGCTTCCCACCAATCTGCCGGTAATCCGGAAGGATCATCCGGATGTCATCTTCCGTACCAAGCGGGAGAAATACGCCGCCGTGGCGGAAGAGGTGGCGGAGTGTCATGCCCAGGGGCAGCCGGTTCTCGTGGGAACCACCTCCATCGAGGTTTCCGAAATCGTCAGCAAGCTTCTCAAGGCCCGAAAGGTCCCTCATCAGGTGTTGAACGCCAAGTACCACGAAAAGGAAGCCGTTATCGTGGCCCAGGCGGGGCGCAAGGGAGCGGTCACGGTGGCCACCAACATGGCGGGGCGAGGTACGGACATCGTGCTGGGAGGCAATCCGGATTTTCTCCTTCGAGAAGAAGCGGAAAAACGAAATCTTTCTCTGGAAGAAAGTTCTCCCGATCGGGAGGCCCTGGTTCGGGAAATCCGCAGCCGTTGCTCCGAAGAGAAAGAGCAGGTTCTTCAGGCGGGGGGGCTTCACATCCTCGGCACCGAGCGCCACGAATCCCGACGCATCGACAACCAGCTCCGGGGACGGAGCGGTCGCCAGGGAGATCCCGGTTCCAGCCGGTTCTATCTCGCCCTGGAGGACGATCTGCTCCGGCTCTTCGGTTCCGAGCGCATCGAAGGCATCATGGGCAAGCTTGGCCTGGAGGAGGGGGAGGCCATCGAACACGGCCTTCTCAGTAAGGCCATCGAGAATGCCCAGAAGAAAGTGGAACAGATGCACTTCGATATCCGCCGGCAGCTTCTCATGTACGACAACGTCATGAACCAGCAGCGGGAAGCTATTTATGCGGAGCGCCGCCGGGTGCTGGAATCCGAAGAGATGACGGAACACGCCTGGGGTCTCGTGGAGGATGCGGTGAAGGGAGTCTTCGATGCCTGCTGTCCCGAAGGGGCCGAGGTGGACCCCCATGCGGTTTCGGTGCGCCTCAAATCCCTCTTCTGGCCGGGTATCGAAAAACCTCTTCAGGAAGTGGATACCCGGGAAGCCCTGGAATCCTCCAAAGAAGCGGTTCTCGAAGAACTTCGCCATAAATACGACGCCAAGTGCACCTCGGTGGAAAAGGATATGGCCTCCATGCTTTCCCGGTTCGTGGTGCTTCACGTGCTGGACGGCCGTTGGAAGGAACATCTTCTCGCCATGGACGATCTGCGTCGGGGTATCGGCCTCCGGGCCATCGGCCAGAAGGATCCTCTTCTGGAATACCAGTTCGAATCCTACAACCTTTTCCAGGAAATGCTGGCCCGGGTCCGGGAGGGAGTGGCGGAGCTGCTCTTCCGGGTGGCGGTGATTTCCGAGGATCGGCGTTCTCAGCCCCCTCGGGATTTCCGGGAGAGCCGGGATATGCCCCTTCCCTTCATGCAATCCCCCGGTGAAGGGGATGCCCAGCATCATGCTTTGGGAGAAGGGCGCAAACGAGAGCCCCTGCGCAAAACCCAGCGGGTGGGACGCAACGATCCCTGCCCCTGCGGGAGCGGCAAGAAATACAAGCACTGCTGCGGAAGAAACGCCTGAAAACCGAGGCTTTCCGAGAGAGATGTCTTGAAAAAAACTGGATTTTCTCCGAAAGGAGGAATCCTGTAAGGGAGTGAGAGTTATGTGGAAGGTCCGCAATTACCGTGCTTTTATCCTGGGGCTGGGGTTTTTCCTTTCGGCTTCCCTCGGAGGAGAAATTCCAGGAGCGTTGGGACAGGATGCTTCTTGGGTTTCCGGAGAGGTCTCCCGGCTTGCCCGGGAAGCCCCTTCGCTGGAGCAGTATCCCGGTATGGAAGGTTTGGTGCTCCAGAGAAAGGCGGAGTATGCCCTCCGGGCGGATGGAGCGCTCATCAAGAAGGAGCGCTGGATCGTGCAGCTTACGCCGAACATTCCCGAATCCTGGCGGAGCTGGGACATTCCGGTTCCCCCCGAGGGAGAGGCGGAGGTGCTTCTGGCGGGGCTTTACGGTCTGCCCTTCGGAAAGCTGGCAAATCCTCTGCTTCCTGTGCAGATCGACAAGGGAGGCATTCCGGTGCTCCAGGTGAGGATTCCCTATCTGGAGGATCGGCTTGCCTTCGTTCTGGAATACCGGCAGGTTTATCCCCGGCGTTTCGATGTGGGGGATTTTCTCTGGCTTCAGGGAGATCTTCCCATTTGGGAGCAGGAAATTCTCGCCCGAATTCCCCGGGAGGCTCCTCTTTACTGGGAGGGCGTGGGAATCGGGGCTCCCTCGGTGGAATCCTCGGAAACCCAGGATCGCTATCTTTGGCGGAGCATCAACACTTCCCCCTGGTCCGGACCGGGACTTGCCGCAGAAGGGCGTCCTTCCCTGGCTTTCAGCCTGCGCCAGGGAATTCTGGGGGGGCTTAAAACCCTGGAGGCTTACGAAAAACAGGAATATCCGGAATTTCAGGGTCTTTTTCGGCAGATCGCCTCGGATTCCAAACCCCATCGGCGGGGGAAAAGGCTTCTCGAAGAGATGAGCCGGAGCACGTACCTTCTCGGGGATGTCCCTTTCCGGATGGTTCGGAAGGGGGAAGATATTCCTCCGGAAGGACCCTGGACGTCCTGGGAGCGTACCCTGATTGCCCAGAACTGGCTTCGCCGGGTGGGATGGGATGTCACTCTCTGGTGGATGCCGGTCTTTTCCCTTTCCGAAAAAGCCCCCGGCACCCGGAACCTCTGGCTGGAACCCGTGCTGGAATGCAATCCTCCGGGGGATGTGCCCTTTATCTACCTTCCGGGGCAGACCGTGGAATACGGCAAGATTCCCTCCTCCCTCTGGGGAAAAACCCTCTACCGGGTTTCGGGTTTGACGGTGCAGACGAAAACGATTCCCGAGGGAAATCTTGAGGACCACCGGCTCACTCTGGATTGGAATCTCAGCATGGACGTCCGGGGAGAGGCGGAGGGATTCGTGGATCTCTACGTTCGGGGAGGCTGGGTGAATCTTTTCGGCGAAGAGGCCGCAAAGGATCCGGCAAAGGCTTTCCGCATGGTGGAGTGGAGCGTACCCGGCACCTTTACGGGGGAGATGACCAGGGAGGATTACGGTTATGGCTATCGGGTAAGGGTTCCTCTTTCCATGAAGCTCGGCATTCCCGGAACGGGGCAGATCCTGGCGAAGGTTCCCGGAGGAGATCTGCCTTGGGTTCGTCGCATTCTGGCCCAGGATCCCCCTTTCTCTCTCCGGTTTCCCTTCGTGCTGGAGGAAAAACTTCTGCTCCGGGTTCCTCCGGGATTCCGGATGGTGGGGAAATTCCCGGAGGGGGAAATCTCGGGACCCATCGCCCTGAAGGGAAGTTTCTACTATAACAAGCGGCATGATTATATCGAAGGGGAACGGAAGGCCATGGTAAAGCCTACGCTGATCGACAGTTCCCAAAGCGAGGTTTTTCGAAGCGTTCTTCTGGGATGGGAACGCTGGAAAACGATCTTTGTGCCCCTGAAGGAACAATAGGGTTCCCCGGGGCGGAGGTGAACGACTATGCAGGATGTGCGGCAAAAACTTGAAACTCTTATCGCCGAGGCCCTTCGGAGTCTTGGAAAGGAACGGGGAGTTCCCGAAGGGGATCTTCCCGAGGCCTTCGTGGAGCGTCCTCGAAGAGAAGGCCAGGGAGATTGGGCGAGCAACGTGGCCATGCAGGGGGCCAAGATTTTCAAAGAGTCCCCCCGAAAGGTGGCGGAGGCCCTGGCGGAGCGCATTCCCACGGGAAAATCCTCGGGAATCGACAAAATCGAAATCGCGGGCCCCGGATTCATTAACTTTTTTCTCTCCTCCGAATGGGGGCATCAGGTGCTTCTCCGGATTCTCGAAGAGGGAGAGAACTATGGTCGCTGCGATCTCGGGCAGGGGCGGAAGGTGCAGGTGGAGTTCGTCAGCGCCAATCCTACCGGGCCCCTTCACGTAGGGCATGGCCGGGGAGCGGTGGTAGGGGATGTTACCGCCTCGCTCCTGGAATATGCGGGATGGCAGGTGGAGCGGGAATACTACATCAACGATGCGGGGCTTCAAATGGAAATTCTCGGCAAATCCACCCAGGCCCGGTACTTCGAGATTCAGGGCAAGCCGGAACTGGCTCCCTTTCCGGAAAACGGTTACAAGGGAGATTACATCTACGATCTCGCCCGGGAGGTGCAGAAGGAAAAGGGAGATTCCTTCCTCTCCCTTCCTCCGGAGGAGAGCCTGGGATACTTCACTTCCTTCGCGGGGAACACGGTACTGGATACCATCAAGCGGGATCTCGAGAACTTCGGAGTGCGTTTCAACGTGTGGTTCTCCGAAAAGAGCCTCTACGAAAAAGACATGGTTCCCGCCATGATCGAACATCTCAAGGGGCGGAACTACGCCTACGACAAGGACGGAGCGGTCTGGTTCCGTTCCACCGCCTTCAAGGACGAAAAGGATCGGGTGCTTATCCGGAGCAATGGGGTGCCCACCTACTTCGCTTCGGACATCGCCTACCACAAGAACAAATACGATAGGGGATTCGATCTGGTTATCGACGTTTGGGGGGCGGATCATCACGGCTACGTACCCCGCATGAAATCCGCCGTGGAGGCCCTGGGACGGAATTCCGAGGATCTTCAGATTCTGCTCATTCAGTTCGTCAACCTCCTTCGGGGAGGGGAACCCGTGGCCATGTCCACCCGGTCGGGGCAGTTCGAAACTCTGGAGGACGTTCTTCGGGAGGTGGGAGTGGATGCCACCCGATACTTCTTCCTCATGCGGCGCTGCGACAGCCATTTGGATTTCGATCTGGAGCTCGCCAAAACCGCATCCCGGGATAATCCGGTGTATTACGTGCAGTACGCTCACGCCCGGATCTGCAGCATTTTCCGGGAAGCCCGGGAGCGGGGAGTGGAGATTTCCTCTCCCGAGGAGTGCGATCTGCATCTTCTGGACTCCCCGGAGGAACAGGAGCTTCTCAAGCAACTCGGTCTTTTCCCCGAGGAGGTTGCCAAGGGGGCTCGGGAATTCGAAGCCCATCGAATGGTTTTCTACCTTTACGACCTGGCCTGCGCCTTCCACAGCTTCTATAACGCCCATCACATTCTCGGAGAGGGAGAGAACATCCGGCGATCCCGGCTCCTTCTCTGCCGGGCGGTGCAGATGGTGCTCCGCAACGCTCTCCGGATCGTGGGAATTAACGCTCCAGAACAGATGTAGGAGCGTTTTCCGTGAGGCCCCTCCGACTTCGCTGGGTTTTTCTCTTCACCCTAGTGGCGATATCTCTGGGGGTGCTCTACACGTCGTACAGCTACGAGCTTGCCCGAATGCATCGGCTCACATCCCTTCTGGACCGCAAGATGACCGCTCTGGTACAGCTCCAGAGAAAGCTGGAAAAAATGCGGGAGCAGATCGAATATGTGCAGACCCAGGAGGGGCTCACGGATATGGCGCGGCGGGAATTCAACATGCTGCTTCCCAACGAACGGCTTTTCTGGTTGGAGTATGAAGAAGAGGATTCCCGGGACGAAAGGTTGCGAAATTCTCGACAATAGCGTATAATTTTACGCTGTTGTTCCCTGCCCGAAGAAAGGAAATTTCCTTTTATTCCGGGCCGTCAAGTCCAAAGGGAGGAGGTGACCGGTGGTGCGACCTTATGAAATGATGGTGCTGTTCCACCCCGAAATCGAGGATCAGAAAGTTGCGGCGGAAGAAATCGCGGAGCTTCTGAAAAACCAGGGAGGCGAAGTCTCCAAAATCGACAATTGGGGAAAGCGGCGTCTTGCCTACGAAATCGACAAGATCCGCGAGGGATTTTACAGCGTGTATACCTTTACCGTCGAAAGGACCAAGATCCGCGAGATCGAACGGCTTCTGAAGCTTCGGAACTCCGTGATGCGGCATGTGGTGGTCCGGCTGGACGAGAAGTAGGGTAAGGAGGATATCTCATGGCTCGGGGATTTAACAAAGCCATAATTATCGGAAACCTCGCGAGGGACCCCGAAATCCGTTATACCGCCAGCGGTGGCGCCGTGGCGCGTCTCGTGGTGGCGGTAAACCGCCAGTGGCGGGGGCAGAACGGAGAGGCCCACGAAGAAGTGGATTTCATTCCCGCTGTAGTCTGGGGTTCCCAGGCGGAGAACTGCGATCGCTACCTTCGGAAGGGAAGTGCCCTTCTCGTGGAGGGGCGCATTTCGGTGCGGAGCTTCGAGGGCCGGGACGGCCAGAAGCGGTACACCACGGAAATCGTGGCTCAGGCCGTACAGTTTCTTGGCAGCGGAGGACGCAAGGACGAGGACGCTTCCGGCTCTTCCCGGGAGGGAACCGGGGAATCCCGGGAAAGTTTCCGGGAATATCGGCCTGCTCCTTCTGTTCCTTCACCCCAGCAGAAGCGGCCTTCTCCGGGGGAGGCCAAGAGCCTTCGGGACGGCGGTTTTTCCGATGATTTTCCCCTTGATTTTTCCGAGATCGGAGACGGCGACGCCTCCGGTGCGGGAGGGGACGAGGACGAGGATATCCCCTTCTAGCCGATAAGCATAATCATCACGGATTGGAAGGAGGCGGAACGGTATGGCCTTTATCAACAAGAAGCGGGGAAAACGGCGTCCCAAGGTGTGTTTTTTCTGCGTGGACAAGCTGGACGGAGTGGACTATAAGGACGTGGATCGTCTTAAAAAGTACGTTTCCGACCGCGGTAAGATTCTTCCCCGGCGCGTAACGGGAAACTGCGCTCTGCATCAGCGTCAGCTCACCAGAGCCATCAAGCGTGCCCGGGTTATGGCACTTCTGCCCTTTACGGCTGAATAGGCAGGAACTTGCGTGCGAGGGGGGGGAGCGCATCCCTCCCCTCGCTGTTTTGTTTATGCAGGAGGAATGGGAATCATGGAAAGCAGTCCGACCCGGGGGCTCGTGGAATCGGGACTCCTGGTGGCTCTGGCGGTAATTCTTTTTCTTGCGAGTCATTTCCTTCCCGTGGCGGGGGTGGCCATCGCTTTGGTATGTCCCGCTCCTCTGGTGGTGCTCGGGCTGCGTCACAGTCTCGGCAGGGCCCTTCTCGGAGCCGCGGTGGCTACGGTTATCGTTGTCATCATGACGGGCATTTTGGGAGGGCTCTTTTTCGGTCTCGGCTTCGGAGCCACCGGCATCGCCTTGGGCTATTTCGGTCGACGCTCCCTTGGGGTCGTGGAAATCCTTCTCTACGCTCTCCTGGTTTCCTTGGGAGCGAAACTGCTTCTCATGGTGCTTGCCACCAAGATGACCGGCATCAACCCCTTTTCGGTGGATCCCGAAGAGGTGCGGCGCATGACCGATGCGGCCCTCGCCATGTTCGGCAACGTCTCTCCGGAAACCCTGGGGATTATACGGGAACAGATGGAGGGAGTGCTCCAGATGCTGCCTCTTCTCTTTCCCGCCCTTCTCGTGATGGCCTCCGGAGTGGATACCTTTCTGAGCTACGCCGTCAGCGGCGCGGTGCTCCGGCGTCTCCGCCGGGAAACCCTTCCACCCCTTCCACCCCTTCCTCCCTTCGAGGCCTGGAGTTTTCCCAAAAGCCTCTTCTGGGCCCTTCTCGTTTCGGCGGTGCTCACTTTCCTGGGATCGTCCTCGGGAACCGCTTCGGTGGCCCTGAAGATCGGGGTGAATCTGCGCATTTTGGTGAGCATGCTCTTTTTCCTTCAGGGAAGCGCGGTAGCTATGGCGTTTCTGCGTTCCAAGGGAGTCGGTGGATGGCGATGGATTCTTTTCGGGCTGCTTCTCCTGGTACCTTTTCTCTCGCAGATCGCTCTGATTCTCGGTATTATAGATGTGTGGTTCGATATTCGTTCGCGCATAGGCATTGGGAGGTGAGATCCGTGCAGGTCATTTTGAAACAGGATGTTCGAAAGCTCGGCAAGGCGGGAGATCTCGTGGAGGTCTCCGAAGGATACGGAAGAAACTATCTTTTTCCCCGAGGGCTTGCGGAGGAGGCCAGCGGAGGAAAGCTCAAGGATTGGAAGAATCAGCAGAAGGTAAAACAGACGAAGATGGCCAAGGAGGAAGCCCTGGCGGAGGAGCACAAGAAACATCTCCAGGGACGGCGGGTTACCATATCCGTAAGCACCGGAGGAGGGGGCAAGCTCTTCGGGAGCGTTACGGCGGCCCAGATTGCGGAGGCTCTGGAGCAGCAGCTCCAGGTGAAGGTGGATAAGAGGAACATTAAACTCGGGGATCCGGTTCGGCAGCTCGGGACCTTTCCCTTTGCGGTAAAATTGCATCCCGGCGTGGAGGCTACCCTCACCCTTTCGGTGGAGTCCGAAGAATAGCCGTGGAGCAAACCCTTTTCGATCGCGTACCTCCCCACAGCCTCGAGGCGGAACGGGCCGTCCTCGGGGCTTGTCTCCTTGATGGAGACGCCCTTATGGATATTACGGAAACCCTGGTGGGAGAGGATTTTTACGATCCCAAATATAAGGCGGCCTTCGAGATTATCGCTGATATGGCACGGCAGGACCGCCCCGTGGATTCCCTCACCTTTGCGGCGGAAATGGCCAATCGGGGCCTTGAGGAGACCCTGGGAGGGCAGTCCTTCATCGCCGCGGTGGTGGACAGCGTGCCCACCACCGCCAACGCTTCCTATCACGCCCGGATGGTCCGGGAAAAGGCCCTTCGCCGGAGACTCATCCGGGCGGGAGGATTGATCGCCCGGCTCGGGTTTTCCGAGGATCGGGATCTCGGAGAGGTTCTGGACGAATCGGAAAAACTCGTTTTCGAGCTTTCCCAGCGGGGGAGTACCCGGGATTTTCAGCATATCAAAGAGGTGCTGCCCCGGACGCTTACCCAGATTCAGGCCAACTTCCGCCGGGGAGAGGCGGTTACGGGCACCGCTTCGGGATACGGAGAGTTCGACCTCCTTACGGGGGGGCTGCAGCCCGGAAGCCTCAACATCGTGGCGGCCCGTCCCTCCATGGGAAAAACGGCCCTGGCCCTCAATATGGCTCAGCATGCGGCGGTGCGGGGAGGCAAGCCGGTGCTCATCTTCAGCCTCGAAATGAGCGCGGAGCAGCTTGCTCAGCGTATGCTCGGCTCCGAAGGGCGGATCAACATCCACGATCTGCGGACCGGGAATTTTCCCGAAAAGGCATGGAAGACCCTGGGGGATGCGGCGGATCGCCTTGCGGGGGCTCCCATCTACATCGACGACGGGGCGGACCTTTCTACCCTGGAAATGCGGGCCCGGTGCCGCCGATTCGTTTCCCGGGTGGGAGAAGTGGGGCTTATCGTGGTAGACTATCTCCAGCTCATGCGTCTTCCCCGAAGCGTGGAGAGCAAACAGCAGGAGGTTTCCGAAATTTCCCGGGCCCTCAAGGCGGTGGCCCGGGAGCTCGATGTTCCCGTGGTGGCTCTCTCCCAGCTTTCCCGGGCGGTGGAACAGCGGACGGATAAGAAACCTCAGCTTTCGGACCTTCGGGACAGCGGTGCCATCGAACAGGATGCGGACATGGTGGTGCTCCTCTTCCGTCAGGGATACTACGAGGCCAGCGCAGGGCGGGAACCCGAGGATAACGGAGCGGAAATCATCATCGCCAAACATCGAAACGGTCCTACCGGCACGGTGCGGCTCGTCTTCCTTCGGGAGTACGCCCGGTTCGAAAGCATGGAGCGCCGCATGCCCTGAGATTTTCGGGCTCCGGAAAATGGCGGTTGACCCCCGGAGAAGGGCATGGGAAAATGCTTTTCGGTTTGGATTTCGTTATAAAGGAGGCCTGTCATGGACGTGGTGCGGTACCTTGCAGGGGAAAAATGCAATCGGGAGGAACCTTCCTCCTTCGAAGAGGAACCGATTTCCTCGGAAGATTCTTCTCTCGAGAGGTTCCAGATTTTCGAGCCTCTTGATAAAGAAGAGAATAAGGATCCCGGGAACGGAGGAACGCTGCTTTCCGTTCCTCCCGGGGATATTTCACCCAATCCGCGACAGCCCCGTAAACATTTCGACGAACAGGCCCTGCAGGAGCTGGCGGATTCCATCCGCTCCGTGGGGTTGTTGCAGCCTTTGGCGGTGCGTCCTCGGGAGGGGGGATACGAACTCATCTCGGGAGAGCGTCGCCTTCGGGCCTGCAAGCTCGCGGGCATGGAAACGGTGCCGGTGATTCTCTTTCAGGCGAATGACCGGGAACAGCACCTCATGGCTCTGGTGGAGAACATTCAGCGTCAGGACCTCTCGCCCGTGGAGGAGGCGGCTTCGCTGGCGGAAATCCTGGAGCACACCGGAGAAAGCCAAAGCGCCTTGGCGGAGCGTCTCGGCCGTTCCCAGGCTTCGCTGGCGAACAAGCTCCGCCTTCTCCGACTGGAGGAGGAAGTGCGGCAACTGGTACAGCAGCGGCTTCTCGGGGAGCGCCAGGCCCGGGCTCTGGTCGGATTGGAAAGGAATGCTCAGCTTCTCCTGGCCCGGGAGGCCGTGGATGGGCACCTTCCCGCCAAGGATGTGGAAGAAAAGGCTAAGGAGACCAAAAAATCTTCAGGGATCCAGCGTAAAAAAAAGGCCTCCTCCGAAAGGGGGACCTTTGTTCGAAGCAGTATCAGCGGTCCCGACGGCCCTACGGGAGACCTTCTTCAAGAGCTGGTTTCCCTGGTGGAACGCCGCAAGTCCCAAGGTATGCCGGTGGTTCTCAAGGTGCGTGAGCTTCAGCAGAGCCAGCTCGTGGTGGAGGTTCAGGTGAATCTGGCGAACTGGGAAAAACCCGATAAGGCCGCCGAAGAGGGGGAGCCGAAAGAGGCTTTCTGAAGCCGTGGAAATTCCTGGAGCGGGGGATTTACCGCGTAACGGTTCGAAATACGCTTGATGGACGAAAACCGTAGAAATCGAAGGAGGCGTTATGGGGTGGCAAAAAAGAAGCGAGATCTCCAGGGCAGAAAAAAAGAGGGCTTTCCCTCTTTTTTCACACTGAACGATGGAGGAGAGCGCACGCTCGTTCCCGAGCTCTTTACGGGAGTTGCCCTGCTTTTCTCCCTGGGATTGCCGAACATCATCTTTTCCGGCCTCTACTGGTACGATACCCTGCACATCATGAAATGGATGGTCTCTCTCGTTCCCGTGGGGCTTCTCTGCCTTTGGGGAGGATGCCGGATTCTTCTCTACTATCCGAAACGGCTCTCCTTCTCCCTGGACCCCTTCGGAGTTCTCTGGGGAGCGCTTCTCCTTTACATCACCCTCCAGCCTTTCTGGATCGACTTCTCCTCCTGGCCCACCTACGTAAAGGAATGGATTTTTTTCGCCTCCCTTTTCGGGCTTTACGTAATTCTTCATCAGCTTCCCGGAAGCTGGTGGCATCGATGGCTCAAGTGGATTATCCTCTTGGCGGGGGCCAACGCATCCTGCAATGCGGTCTTCGCGGAGCTTCAGCAGCGGGGGCTTGCAGGAGTGGCACCCTTCATCATGAACGTCAACATGTACATCGGCAATACCGGGCAGATGAACATGTTCGGCCTCTGGTGCGCCATTGGGGTCTTCGGCTGCATCCATCTCTGGATCTCCGGGGCCTTTCGCAAGGAAAACGGCAAAACCTCCTTCTGGAGCTGGATCAACGCCCTCTTCCTGGTGATTTCTTTCTGGGGCCTCTGGAATTCCACCAGCCGTTCCGCCATCCTTTCCCTGGTGGTGGGGCTCTTCTTTCTGGCCCTCGGCTACTGGCGGGGGGGAGTGCGTCCTCCCCGGCGCATTTTGGTGGGAATTCTTCTTCTCGCCCTTCTCCCCATGCTCCTCTCTTTCTCCTTCGGGCGGGGGGCTACCCTGGCGGTAAAATCTCTGGAGGTGGTAAAGGAGACCCAGAGCATCGCCGGCCGGGACAGCATCTGGGCCACCGCCCTCACCATGATCTCCCAGTACCCTCTCAAGGGAGTGGGGCTGGGGCACTTTAAATGGAACTATCTGGAATCCCAGAAGGAAATGTTCCGGCGCTTCGAGTCCATGCCCTTTCGCTACACCTACTGGGCTCATAACGAAATCTTCCAGTGGTTCGCGGAGACGGGCTTCGTGGGGGGCATGCTACTTCTCGGAGGGGCCCTTTTCTGGTTCGTCTCCTTTCTGGGAGCGCTTCGGGCGGGAAAAGCCCTGCCCTCCTGGGCCATCTGGGCCAACGGGCTTCTCTGTCTCTTCTGGTTCAACGCCCTCTGGACCCGGCCCTTTCACCGCATCGAGGACGCCCTGTGGCTGGCCCTCGCCTTCGCCCTCTCCTCTGCGGGGGGAACCTTTCTTCCCCTGCGCATGCCCCGGCTGAAAAGGGATGCCTGGCTCGTTCGGGGTTTCGGCCTCTTCCTCGTGATGGTCTCTTCCGCGGGGCTTTACTTCGGCGTGGACGGCATGATAGGGGACCGGCTCCTCGCCCGGGCGAGAACGGCTCCTTCCGTGCAGGAGCGGGGAGAGCTCGCTTTGCGCGCCCAAAAGCACCTCATGAAAACCACGGAGGCGGAAAAGTTTTTGGCGGATCTCCGGATCGCCCTGGCTACGCACACCAAGAACAAGGATATGTTCCTCCAAGGGCTCGACATGCTCGCCCGGTACTTCGAGAAGGAACCCTCCGCGGGGGATCTGGCCCGGCTTCTCGAGGCGAGTAACCGCCTTCAGAGCCGACCCCATCTGGAAATCTTCTCGGCCTATCTCAAGCCCGGTACATATGGTTACGGGCCTGCTCGGGACGTTCCGGCCTCCGGAGAACCTTCTCTTTCCGGCCAGAACTAGAACATGACCTTTTGGAGAAACCCGGGATTTACGCTTCTCGAAGTTCTTCTCGTGGTGGCCCTTTCTGCCTTGGTGATTACCATCGGAGTGGCTCCGGTGATACGGGTGGTTCGGAGCGTGGTGGAGACCGAACGGATCGTGGGAAAAGAGGGGGCCCTCCGCATGACCGCCCGCCGGATCGTGGGGGATATGCAGCAGCGGAGCGCCTTGCCCGAAGACCGTAACGTGGCTTTTCGCATCGTTCCCCGGTCGAAATTCGGAGATATCAAGGATGACGTGGTGATTTTCTGGAGTTCCGCCCCTCTCGTACAGGGTCTTCCCGTATGCAGCGTGGCCTACGGTATCCTCCGGGAAGGCTTTTTGGGAACCTTCGGGGATTTGGAAAAGGGGAAAAAATCTCTCGCTCCTCCAGGGGGACTTTATCGCTGGTTCTTGCCGGGACTTCTTCCGGAGGAGGTGGATCCGGAAAAGCTTTCTCTCTCGGAGGCCCAGTTGGTACTTCCCCGGGTGGATTCCTTTCGTGTGGAAGCCCATGACGGAGGAAACTGGACAAACCGGTACGAAGGTAAAATACCCGTGGGAGTACGTGTCGAAATCGGAAGATCCTCGGAAAAGGATGCAAAGAAAAAAGAGGTTTTCACCTATGAAGACTGGTTTCCCCGGTAGCGGAAGAAAGGGTTTCGTTCTTGCGGCGATTCTTTTGGGGGGCACTCTTTTTGTCGCGGTAAGCGTGGCCTTTGCCTGGTTCGCTCGGGTACAGCTTCAAGGCGTGTTGGGGGAGCGTCAGGATCTTCAATCTCGAAGCCTCGCTTTCGTAGGGGCCTATTACGCCGCTCGGGGGCTCGCCATGGACCAGAACGGTTATGATTCCCTTGAAGAAGCCTGGTTTCAGCCTCTCATTTTCCCCCTCGAGGGAGTGCAGGTAACCTTTCGACTCCGTCCCCTGGATCATAAATTG
This sequence comes from uncultured Aminiphilus sp., assembly GCA_963666395.2. Lineage (GTDB taxonomy): Bacteria > Synergistota > Synergistia > Synergistales > Aminiphilaceae > DAIPKP01. The sequence continues at coordinate 1,630,444 of CAXXQU010000001.1, read as the reverse complement.
CCCTTGAACAACCTTTTTTTGCCCGACGGAGAAACCCTGCGAACTGAGATCAACCGGGCCTGGCAGAAACTTTGGAATAATCTCGAAAGGGAGGACCTCACCTGGAAGGTTCTGGATTTTATCGATCCCGATGCAACTCCCCGATTGGGAGGGGGCGAGGGAGAGGCCAATCTGGATCGCTCTTTGGGAGATCTTTCGGAATTGCTTCTCTGCAAAGGAATTACCCCGAAATTGGTGGAAGTCCTCGATTCCTACTGCACTCTTTGGGGAGGGAACAAGATTAACGTCAATACCGTTACTCCTGAGGTTTTTTCCCTTCTCGACGAGGAACTTAGCGAGAAGGACGGGGAAGATCTCGTGCTTTGGAGAAAAGATCATCCCCTTAAGAATCTCGGGGACCTTCAGGATTTCGATGGGTTTCCCGAGAGCGCTCTTCCCCGGCTCATGGGGCTTCTCGGTGTGGAAAGCACGTTTTTCGCTTTGGATATACAGCTTCTTTGGAACAATCGATGGACTTCCCGATACGAAGCGGTACTTCGAAAGGATGGGGAAACGGTGGAACTCGTTTTTTGGAGGGATCTCTACGAATGAAACGGAAAAAAATTCCCCCCTGCTGTTTCCGGGCGGGGGAAAGCTTTCACCTATACAGCGAAGAGGGGTTATGTAAGGTTACGGAAATACCTCGCATGGAAGAGCTTGTAGTGGGAGTCCCCTTCCGCACTCTTTCTCTGGAACCCTTTTCCTTTCCTTTTACTCACCGGGGGCGGATTCGGGATGCCCTTGCCATGCAGTACCGCCATCTGCTACCCCATCCCGAAACGGTGGATATTCTGCCTTTGATCCTTTCCCGCAAGGGGAAACAGGCTCGGGGAGTAGCCTGGATATGGAACAAGGAAGAGGGAGAAATTCCGGAAAGAAATTTCCAGCCCCAAAAGGAAGAAAGCAAAATACTCTACTGGCCCCTTCCGCTTCTCTTCATGCCTCTTCCCGAAAAGGATCCGGAATACCGGGCGTTAGTCTGTAAGGAAGAAAAAGAAGCTTCTCTACTGATCTTCAAGGATGGGTTTCCCTTTTCGTATCGTTATTCCCGAACCGTTCCCTCCGAAGAGTTCCTTCGGAGGGAGCTGGGGGAGGATCTTCGATACGGCGTGGTGAATCCCGCAAATCCCGAGGAAAGCCCCGAACAGTTCTGGCATCGCTGGAGCACCTTCTGGAATGCCTATCCCCAGCTCCACGAAATGAACCTCTCTCCGGGAGGAGTGGCATCCCTTTTTGCCTGGGACGAACGCCTTACGCCGGTTCTTCGGATGTTGGGGGTTTTGCTGGGAGGAGGAGCGTTTTTTACGGCCCTTCTGGGATACTCTCTTTATCAAACGGGCCTTCGGGGAGATATCTACGAAGAGAAAATGCGGCAGGCCTACGGCTCGATTTTTCCCAAGGACCGGATCCGGGATCCTCTCAGCCAGGCTCGGGGTAAGCTTCGGGCTCTTGGAACTCCGGGAGAGAAAACCGGATTGGACCTTGAAGAGGTTCTTCTCTTTCTGGGAGAAACCTGGAAGGATCTTCCTCCGGGAGTTCTGGCGGAAACCCTGCGGTTTACCTCGAACGGAGCCGAAGTGGTGGGTTCCGCTCCGGAGGTTTCCCACGTGCAGAAGATCAAGAACGCCTTTCCTCAAAGCACCCTTCGGGCTTCCCTGGAGGATATCCAGCAGATTCCCGGCAGCTCCTCGGTTCGTTTCACTCTCTATCTGGAGGCTCAAAAACAATGAAACTATCCCTCGAAACTTTTCGGGAATCCCTGCAGACTCTCCGGGAACATCCCCTGGGGCAGAAAATACTTCTGCTTTTCGGGGGGGCTCTTCTTTTTTGGGGGATAGGGCTGTTCTATCTCCTTCCCCGCTGTCAGGAAGAGGCTCAGCGGGTGGCTCTTCTACGGGAACGTACGGCTATTCTTGCAGAAGTTCTCCGGCAGTATCAAGCCTTGGAGGGAACCGGATCGGATCAAGGAGAAAAAAAACTTTCGGAGGAGCCCCTGGAAGCTCTCAATCGAATTCTGGAATCTCTGAACCTCAAAAACGCCATCTCCCAGCTTGCCGCGTCGGAAAACCGCATTTCCTTCGCTCTTGAGGGGCTCTACGGAGAAGGACTCCTTACGCTTCTTCAGGAACTCCGGAGCTCGGGACTGACGGTGGAAAGCGCGGAAATGCGAAGCATAGGAGAGGAAAAGAACAGAACCTATTCTCTTCTCCTCGCGGTTCAAACGGGAGGTGCTCCATGAAACGGGGTATGAAAATTCTGGGAGGGCTCGGAGTTTTTCTCCTTGCGATCTGTACGGGTTTTCTTCTTTCCTTCCCTTGGGAGGCCTCGGGACGATTGGGGGGTGTCCTGCTCCAGAAGCAGCTCGCTCCCCGGGGAATTATCCTCTCCTGGAGGGAAATCGAAAGCCCCGGAGCCGGGGCCTTCAGGATACTTTCTCCGGAAATGGAGCTTCCCATGGCCCGAATCGCTTTGGAAGAGTGCAGCACCGCTTTTCGGTGGAGAGAATCTCTCCGCCGCTTTGCGGGAGTGTTGGATTTCTCCTTCCGGAAAGGAGAACTTCAGGTGTTCGGTAAAAGCCTTTCCTGGTCCGGAGGGTCCGCCCGGGTGGTTTACAAGAACGGTATTATATCTGTACAATCCTTCCGTTCCTCCGGGGAGTTCCTGGCTCAGGGGGAATGTTCCTTTTCTCTGCGTACCCGGCGCATTATCAACGCCTCCATGACATTTCGAGTGCCTCCGGAAAAGGATCAGCTCTTTGCGCCTCTTCAGGGTTTTCTCCCTCTTCGGAAAGGAACCGAACCGGGGCAGTGGTTTCTCGAAAGAAAGGAGGGAACCTCATAAATGCGAAAAGGAAAATTTTCTTTTGAAATGCCCAATTTTTCCCTTTCCTCCAAAAGGTTGAACCCTATCCTTTTTTTCTTTTGGGGAAGTCTTCTTTTGGCGGGGCTTTTTCTCGGATGGGGGATGGCTCGAATCCTCGAATACGGTTTGGAAAAACGGGCGGCTTCTCTTTGGAATCCTTTCGAGCATCAGGGGAATTCCCTCTACGAGTCTCGGGACTCCTCGGATCTTTTTTCAGGAATGCGCTCTTTTCTCGATAGAAGTCCCTTTGGAGTGGCTGCCAGAAAAGAACGCCCTGGGGAGCCCGAAAAAAGAGAAACCCCCCAGGCCCACGCACTCCAGGATCTGGAAATTACCGGGACCGTAGCGGGGATCTGCGCCCTGGGCAACGCCTCCCAGGGGCAGGTGTTGCTCCAGCAGGGAGAGCTTTTTCGGGGATTCCTCGTGGCCATGATAACCGTGGACGGGGTCTATTTCGATCCTCAGGATGGAAATCCCCCGGTCATCAAAAGCTTGCTCTTCGGAGGAGAAAAGGCAGGGGCCCAAAGCTTTTCTTCCCTTCCGAAAAATGCGGCTTCCCCTCCTAAGGCCATATCTCCCGCCCGAAAGGATATTCGTCCCGCCGCTCCCGGGAGTTCGGGGCAGGTCAGCCGGAATCTGGTGAACAGTCTTCTCATGAATCCTTTCGACGAGCTGAAAAAGGTTCGTCTTCAACCGAAACACGTGGACGGAAAACCCCAGGGTCTTGAAGTGGCCTATATCGAGCAGGATAGCATTCTCGCCACTCTGGGAGTGCAGCAGGGAGATGTGGTGCAGGGGCTTAACGGCATACGCATCAACCACATGGGGGACGTGGCGAATGCCATCAACTCCCTCATGGGGGGCAAGCGCTTCGATGTTACCGTTATTCGGGGAGGTAAGCAGGAACTTTTAAGTTATCAGGTACAGTAGTTATGAATACTCTGGGAACGAGACGAAAAACTCCGGGATTCACTCTTTTGGAAGTTCTTGTAGCGGTAGGCATCATGGGGCTTGTGGTGGTGGGATGTCTCAAACTTACCCTGGTGGCCCAGAAAACCCTTCGGGAAGTGGAAGTGCAGCAGAAACTTCTTGATGGTGCGAGAGATCTTCTTCTTCAGGATAAACGGGGAGTTCTTCCGGATCACGGCAGCGAGGGAAGTCTCTCCTGGGAAATCGAAAAGAAAACGCAGCCCGCAGAAGAGGGAGATCTTACTCTTTCATTTCGTATCATTACCGTACACTACGAAGGGCGAAGCGTACATTTTTATATGCCCTGAAGAAGCGGAACCTTGTAGACCATTCAAATGGGGGAGAAGTAATGCATAAAAAAAAGTTGTTCTTAACGGGATGTTTTGGGATTTTGGTTCTTTCCTGTCTTCTTTCGGGGTTTTTTTTCGTTTCCTGCCAAGCCGTCCAAGCCGCGGAAACGGAGACGGAAATGGATCTCGTTCAGGCGGCCCGGCTTATGCGGGAATCCGGTCAGGTGCAGTTCAACTTCAAGGATCTGGATATCCTTCTCTTCGTCCGGTTCATGTCCGAACTTCTTCAGGAAAATATTCTGGTGGATCCCGGAGTAAAGGGCACCATCACCATTGTGTCCACCCGTCCCATTTCCGTGGCGGATTCCCGGCAGGTCATGCTCTCGGCTCTGGAGATGAACGGTCTCTCCCTTCAAAGCGAGGGGGGATACTCCAAGGTTCGGAGTGCCAACACGGGCCCCAGTACGGACAATCTGATACGTAAAGGGCGCATGGGGCCCGGGTTCGGGGAGGAGTACGTTGTTCAGGTGGTTCCTTTGGACTACACCTCCAGCGCCAACGTGCAGCAGGCTCTGCAAGCGGTGATAGGAAAAGGAGTAAGCGTTTTTCCCGTGGACAGCGGCCGGGGTATCGTGCTGAGCGGTAAAGCCACCAGCGTTCAGAACGCCTTGGGCGTTATCAACGCTCTGGATGTGCCGGATAGCGTTCGCAAGGTTTATGTTCTCCCTCTGGAATATACGAATCCCGCCTATCTTGCGGAATATCTCAACAAGCTTGCGGGAGCGAAGACGCCTGAACTGGAAGGCGTTTTCGCACTTGGACTCGACAAGGATACCAAGCTCCTGGTAGTGGCGGACGACTACGCCATTGCTGCGGTGCGTCGCATCGTTACCGCTTTCGATGTGAAGTCCGAGAAAAATGAAACCCCCTTTCATATTTATAAGCTCCAGAACTCCGATGCCACGGAAGTGGCCAAGCAGCTCAGCCAGATTATCGGAGTCGCCGCGAGCCTCGCCCCGGACCAGAAAGGGCAGCTCCCCACCACGGTGGTTCCCGACGTGCCCACCAACAGCCTGGTTTTTGCGGCTCCTCCGGAGCAATACGACAGCTTCCTTAAAATCATTCAGCAGCTCGATACTCAGCCCAAGCAGGTTATGCTTCGGGGGCTTATCGCGGAGGTAAGCCTTACACGGCTCAACGATGCGGGCATCGATTGGGCCACCTGGGGAGGGAAGGTCTTCGGTGACGGCGTGCTGGCGGGAAACATCCAACTCGGAGAGAGCGGGGTTCCCTCGGAGTTCTTGAGCTGGTTCAACGACATTTCCAAAACCGAGGTGGAGGACGACGACGGCAACATCACCACCACCTACGAAACCCAGGGACTTATGTACGCCTACGTGCGGCTTCTCAACAAGTACAATGCCATCAACGTGCTCTCCATGCCCCGGATTCTCTGCACGGACAACAAGGAGAGCCAGCTCATGGTGGGAGAGAACATTCCCCAGCTCAAGAATTCCACCGCGGACAGCACCAACCCGAGTTCCGTGGCCAACAGCTACGAGTACAAGGACGTGGGCCTGGTGCTCAAAGTAACCCCCCATGTGCGGGGGGGGAAGCTGGTGGCCCTGGATATCGAGCAGCGGGTGGAGGATGTGCTCACCGCCATGACGAGTGCCACTCCGGTAACCTCCAAGCGGGAAATCAAAACCAGCGTGCTCGTTCGGGACGGGCAGACCGTCATTCTCGGGGGTATCATGAAGGAGACCGAAAAATCCCTGAAAAATCGGGTTCCCGGGCTCTCCTACATTCCCCTTATCGGCAATCTCTTTACCTCCAGCACCAAACAGCGGGAAAAGGTGGATCTTATGATCTTTCTCACTCCCTATATTCTGGAAACCCCCCAGGATGTAAGCGACTATACCCAGCATACGGTGCAGACCGACGATCAGCCCCTGAGCCCCGAGGAGGAAATCGTACAGCGTCGGCTGGAAGAGCTTTATCGTAAGGCAGTGAAACAACAATGATCCCTTCCGTACTGCCCCCGGCGGAGGAGATCTTCCGTCTTCTGCCGGAAAACTGCAGCATCGACAGCCTGAAGAACGAACAATTCCTTCCTCTCCGAATCGAGGAGGGAGTGCTTTACGTGGCTCTTGCCTCTCCTCGGGGAATGCGGCCCGCCCAGATTCTGGGAGCCTCCCTGGGTTGTGCGGTGGAGGCGGAGTATGTGGAGGAGCAGCAAATCGCCGAACGTATCCGGGAACTCTACAACGTCAAGGGCGGATTGCGGGACGAATCTGTGAGCGATGTGGAGGGCATCGACGATCTCAATTCTCTTGCCCGGGAAGACGTACTCTCGGATTCCGTGGACGCTCCGGTGATCCGCCTCATGAACAGCCTCTTGCTGGAGGCCATCCGGGAGCGGGCCACGGACATCCACGTGGAGCCCTACGAGGACGAGGTGGTCATCCGTTTCCGGGTGGACGGAGTGCTTCACGATCGGCTCCGGCTTCCCAAGGGGCATCAGGCTCCGCTTACGAGCCGCATCAAGGTTATGGCCCGCATGGATATCGCTCATCGCTTCGCTCCTCAGGACGGCCGCATCGGTATCACCCTGGGAGGACGGGCGGTGGATATCCGGGTAGGAGCGGTGCCTACCCAGCATGGAGAGCGTATCGCCCTTCGAATTCTCGACAAGGCCCGGGGGCTTCTCACTCTGGAGGATCTCGGTATGGATCCCCGGGAAAGCGAGGTTACCGAGCGGATCATCGCATCTCCTCACGGTATGATTCTTCTCACGGGACCCACGGGATCGGGAAAAAGCACCACCCTCTACGCCATGCTCCAGGCCATCGCACGGCCCGAGGTAAACATCATCACCGTGGAGGATCCCGTGGAGTACGACGTCCCCGGCATCGCTCAGATTCAGGTCAACGAAAAGGCGGGGGTTACCTTCGCATCCGCGCTCCGGGCCATTCTCCGGCAGGATCCGGACGTGGTGATGGTGGGAGAAATGCGGGACTACGAAACCGCCCACATCGGCGTGCAGGCCTCTCTCACGGGGCATCTGGTGCTTTCCACCCTGCATACCAACGACAGTATCAGCGCGGTGACCCGGCTAGTGGATATGGATATCGAGCCCTACCTGGTGGGGGGATGCCTCATCGCCGCCATCGCCCAGCGGTTGGTACGGCGAAACTGTCCTTCCTGCACCGAAGAATGCGAGGTTCCTCTCTACCTCCAAAAGCGGGGGGTGGAACGGGCCTTTCGAGGCAAGGGATGCGAAGCATGTCGGCATACGGGATACTCCGGCCGGGTGGGGCTCTACGAGCAGTTCGTTGTAAACGAAGCCCTCCGGGAAGCCGTGGCCGCCCGGGCTCCTTTGGGAGAACTCCGGAGGCTGGCGGAGGCCCAGGGTTTCGTCACCCTCTTCGAGCGAGGGCTTCAGAAGGTGCAGCAGGGAATCACCTCCCCGGAAGAACTTTCCCGGGTGGCGGGGGAAATCTGATATGCCCCGCTATCGCTGCCGGGCCTACACGAAGGAGGGCAATCTCGTTACCCGCCGGATCGACGCTTCCGGAGAGGCCGCGGTTTTCGAGGAACTTCAGCGTCAGGGGCTTGTGGCGGTGGACCTCGCGGTGGAGGAGGAAAAAAAGGGAAAGGTCCTCAAAAAACTTTCTCTCGAGAATCACGTGCTCTTCTGCCGCAGCCTCACGGGATATCTCAAGGGAGGGCTCAACCTCACGGATACTCTGCGGCTTTTGGTAAAGCAATCTCCGGAGCGGCAGCTTTCCAGAATTTACGAAGCCCTCTATCAGGAAGTGGCGGGGGGAAAGCGTCTGGCTGGGGCCATGAAGGATATCGGGGTCTTTCGGGAAGGTCTGGTGGGTATGGTGACCTCGGGAGAGCAGAGCGGCTCTCTGGTGCCCATTCTTCAGCGGGGAGCGGGGCTCTACCGGCAGGAGCAGGTGTTGCGCAAAAAAATCCAGAAGGCCCTTACGTACCCTATGGTGATGCTCTTCGTGGGTTTCGGAGTGGTTTCCTTTCTTCTCGCCTTCGTGGTGCCCAAGCTGGCGGGGCTTTTCGCGGAAATGGACAAGGTCCTGCCTCTTCCCACCCGAATTCTTCTGGGGCTCGCCTCGGGATTCCGGAGCTTCGGCATTCCATTGCTGCTGCTCCTCTTTCTGGGAATCTTTCTTCTGAAACGGCGCAAGAAAAAGCTTCGGCTTCCCTTTTTCCGCAACATCCGGGAACAGATCGCCCGCTCCCTGGTGCTGGGGCAGACCGCGGCACTGGTGCAATCCGGCATACCCCTGGTGCAGGCTCTGGAAATGGCGGCTCCCATGGATACTTCGGATACCGAGCGATGGCTGGAGACCGCGGAGCTGGTGCGCCAGGGATACCGTTTCGCCTCGGCCCTGGAAAAGCAGGAGCGTTTCGCGGAGGATCTCATCTACGTTCTCCGGGTGGGGGAAATGGGAAACGACCTTCCCGGAGCCATGGAACAGGCCGCGGAAACCGCCTGGGAAATGGCGGAAACCTCCATGGAACGCATGGCGAACCTGGCGGAACCCGCCCTGGTGCTTCTTCTGGCACTTCTGGTGGGCTTCGTGGTGGTGGCGGTGCTGCTTCCCATCTTCGACATCTCTTCCCTGGTGGGAGGCATGTAGTGAAAGAGGAGCGAGCCGTCTCGTTTCGGTTTTCCTAAAAGAAACTTCTTCGGGACACTTCGAAAGAATGTATTATAATGGAAACGGGTCGGAAAAACGCATTTTAGCTAAGGAGGAAGAACGTCGCATGAAAAGCATGGAAAAACGCAGAAATCGAGGCTTCACCCTTGTGGAAATCATGGTGGTGGTGGTCATCATCGGATTGCTGGCGGCTCTGGTGATGCCCCGCATCATGGGACAGGGCGAACAGGCCCGGCGTACTGCCGCGGCGGTGCAGATTCGGGAACTGGAACAAACCCTGGATCTCTACTACCTGGATAACGGTTTCTATCCCACCACGGAACAGGGTATCGAGGCGCTTCTCAAAAAACCTGACTCCGCTCCGGAACCCACCAACTACCGCCCCGGAGGATACATCAAGAAAATGCCCAAAGATCCCTGGGGACGCCCCTACGAATACCGTTGCCCCGGGGAGCATGGGGACTTCGATCTACTCTCCCTCGGTACGGACGGCCGGGAAGGCGGGGAAGATCGGAACGCGGATATCGTGAACTGGCAGGAGTAGGCGATCCTGAAACGTCGTTCCCTTTCCCGTAAGGGATTCACCCTGGTGGAAATCGTTATCGTCACAGCTCTTCTGGGCCTTTTGGCGGCTTTGGGAATCTCCCGAATGAATCTCTATGCTCCGCCTCCCGAAAGAACTCTGCAAAGGTGCCTGCTCTACGCCCAGGGAGAGGCCCGGAAAAACCTTTCCCCCTACCGTATCCGTGCCGAAGAGGGAAAGCTTCTTCTGGAATCCCGGAGCGGAAAACTTTGGCAGGAGCGTCGTTTTCCCTGGAGCACCGAATCCACATGGACCTTGCGGGAAGATGCCTGTTACTGTTATGCCGACGGCAGCGTATCCCCCTCGCTCTTCTCCTTGGGAGAGGAGGGAGGGAGAAAACTTTTTTTTGTAGCGGTCATGGGCCAGGTAGTTCCTATGAAATAGCGGGAAAGATCAGGGATCTGGGCGGAACGGAGGGGGCGAAAGCTTTGCTTGGTTTGCCTCCTCGTATGAATTCCGCCATGTGTTGTCCCGGATTGTGCACACCCGAGGGTTTTAAAGATGCTTCCGGTGCGGCCTTTGAGAGGTTTTCGGGAAAAGTTGTGAGAAAACCACTCTAAGGGGTTGATCCCCCTTATCCAAAGGGGTATAATCCTTTTCGAGTGGTGTTAGATGAAAATGTGGAAAAATGGGCTTATGAATTGAATGTCGAACGTTTTTGGGGGGGTGGTTTGTGGCAGACGTTTTTTCTTTGCGGCTATGGTGTCTTTGTAGATTATTCTCATTGTGGAAGGAGTGGTAGTACGTGAGCAGAAGATACTCTGTTCTTTTTGTAGCGTTAGCTCTTGTAGTCGCCATGGCGGCTGGAGCGTGGGCATGGAGCATTCCCACCTTCTCTGGGGCGGATGCAACGAACGTTGCCAACGGAACTAAAATTGATGCTGTTGGTGTTTCTCTTGATTATGATGGTCAGGAGTATGGGACATGGACTGCAGAGCCTCGCTGGGCTTCCCGGGACATCACGGCGGCAGCAACAGAGCTGGTTGTGTTGTGTAATTCTACGGACGTCCCGATTAGTGAGGACGGTTTTGTTTTCGCTCCCGGTTGGGGCGTGGGTATCCCCGAGTTCCTTACCGGTGCGACTTCCGTTGATTCTGTGGATGGCCTTTTGGTCTACGCCGGAAGAGGTGTGAGAAATATTCCTATGGCGTTCCAGGTGGGATCCGGAGATGCAGCCGGTGACCTGGTCGCTGGAGCGCGTTTCACCGTTGATGCCATGACCTTTGGCAGTGGGCTTCCTACTTTCGATGTCTTCAGCGATGATGCCAATCCCGTAGCTGATGCTTTGGGTTTAGCGGGTACTGTTTGTGCTGGTGGGGAGTGCAACTCTTTTGTTCATACGGAGATGCGCGTGGCTTCCCGCGACCAGAACGGAAATGCATGGGCGAATGGTTTCGTAAGCTCCGATATGGGCATTTTTGTGTACATGCCTTGCGGCGACTTCGTAAAGGAGTGGCAGGTTTACAATCGCAGGGCTTATGACCTCTCCTGGAATCCCGCGAATGCTCCTCGTACCGCTGAGGCTGTGTTCCCTCAGGACATGGTGCGGTACAGCGCTTCTGTGAGCGGAACGCACTCCTTGGCTCTGGGGTCTTATGTTGTGGAAGTTAGCGCCGATAATGCCGGGCGTATTCACCCTGATGTCCTTGTGGAACGCATTCTGAACAAGACGGGTGCTTCCGTCCAGGCGGATCTCCGGCAGCCTGCGGATGGTACTACCTACTTTAACTGGCTTCCCATCGGAGAGGGCTGGCGTGGACAGACCGCGTTCCGTGGCTTGAGCGCCGATGTTACGGTTCGTGGAAATGATACTGCGTACCTGCAGTTCCAGGAGTGGGATACGAATCGCACGACCGCTTCCGGATACACTTGGTATAGCTGGTTTAAAACTACTGATCGCGTAACGGACCAGGGTAGTTACAAGGATGTTGATGGGGTGGCAATTAACGGAGCGCTCTCTGTAGACTTGGCTCCCGGGTTCGCCCGCTACTACATTGCCAGCGCTGACACTTCTAAGACGCTTGAGATGTGCTTCAATGGCAGCGGCGAGGCTGTCTGTCAGGCAACTACGATTGATCCTCAGATTTGGGCTCATCCCAATGTGTGCATCAACAGCGGTGATTTTGACTTCTCCGATTGTTTCGGTGTGATGGTCATGTCTGCGGACGAGGCTGTCCGGACCGATCTGGCTACCTGGACCGGCATTACCGCTCCTGTGTACACCACTGAATCCACTGCTTGTGGAACCTGCGCGGGCCAGATTACCATGCGGACCGACGTAAACACCTTCTTGGAGCCTTTCACCACTCTGGCGGCTGCCGATGGCGCTACCGTTTGCTTGGGTGCTTCCATGGACGTGGTGATCAACAATGCCGTGTGCAGCTACAATCTTGAGGATCTGCACCTCGTGCGGGTTACCTTCAAGGTTGCTCCCCAGCGCATTTGCGATACCACTGTGCGGGCTAACGTGGCGGCTGCCATGGCCAAGCTCGGTGATCCCGTTAATAAGCCTCTTGACGTAGCTCCTGCGGATGCTTTCCTGAATCCCGTTTCCGTAGATTCTACCCTGGGCGATGGCGTCGATATCGTGGTGGTTCTTCCCGATGGTACCAGTGCCAACCTTGTGGATCTTGCCAAAGCAAACGACTACGTGGATGCTACCGTAGCTCATCAGGGTATCAAGAATTACTTTGAGCTGTGGGCTTGGCAGAATGAGAGCGTGTGGGAAGCTTGGACCGGGAATGCTGCTAACAATGACAATGAGGCTCTCCTTAGCTTCCACGTGGCGGTTGTGAACGGCAATGCTCCCGACGGGGAGAGCGCCATCCAGGCCAAGAAGGGTTACTTCCTTATCTACGCCGGTGACGTCAACGAAAGCCTTACCAACCAGGTTGCCGGTTACCTCACGTATTTTGCTCTCATGACTGGTTACAACGGCAGCGAGCCCACTCCCACTCCTACCCCCGCACCGAGCATGACCGTTACTTCGACTCCTGCGGGTACCACCGCAGCCGCTACCTGCTCCACCTTCACCAAGGAAAGCTTCAGCTCCGAAGCGTGGACGGCCATCCTTGCGGCTCTGGGAGTTACCGACGAGAGCGCCTACACCTTCGCCTTCTCCGGTGTCGAGTGCCTCACCAGTGACGTGGCCGGCCTTACCGCAGGGCAGAGCGTGGCGTACACCGTTACCTACGACGATGGAATCGCTTCCGCAGCTGATACCGCTAGTGGCAGGATGGTTTTCGTCTACAACGTGACCGATAGCAAGTACGATGTGCTTCCCGAAGTGGCTACCGAGGTTTCCATCGCCACCGAGCAGACCAAGAATGCGGCTGTTGCCGAGGGCAGTGAGTATGATGCCAACGTAGCAACGGATGCTCTGCAGGTCGGGTTCAGTCTCGTGAGTGCCGTCGCTACTCCTGTAACCGCCACCCCCACCACGGCTCCTTCTTCCGGCGGCGGCAGTGGTTGCTCCTTCGGATTCGCTCCTCTGGCCCTGGTGCTTCTCGCACCCCTGGCCCTTCTGAAGAAGTAGTTGCATCGCTTCTGAAAGAACTGGCGCGAACTAGCTCGTATCAGATAATGCCTAAGCGGGGGTTCTCCGGAACCCCCGCTTTTTCCATACCCTCTTTTTCCCAAAGAAATGTTATACTTTACGGCGTAACGACTATAACGTTCCGGAAGCTCGAAAGCCGGGGGGGCCGTGCCGCTTTCCCTTGGCCTGTGGTGTACGGCCCTTACTAAAAAAGCAGGTGATCCCTTCATGACCTTTTCCGCGTGCCCTTTAAGCGCTTCGTCTTCTTTTCGTTCCCTCTCAGTATCCTGTGTGCTCTTCGATTTCGATATGACCCTGGTGGACAGCAGTTACGCCATTACCCGGTGTCTCAATCTGGTGGCGGAACATTTCGGCCTTTCTCCTCTTTCCCGTTCCGCCGTACTGGCGGGTATAGGACTTCCCATGGAAGATGCCTGCCGCAATTACTGGGGGCGTTACGATGAAGCCTGGATGGAGTATTACCGCGCCGAGCTTAGGGAGGAGGAGTACGCTCATCTCCGGCTCTATCCCTCGGTGGTGTCTCTTCTGGAAAATCTCCGGGCACAGTCCGTATTCACGGGCATCGTTACCAATCGCCGCTATCCCCTCAGGGCCGCTACCGCTGCGGGGGTGGAGCACCTTATGGATTGTCTCGTGGGTCTGGAACAGGTTCCCCGGGGAAAGCCTCATCCGGATCCTCTTCTTTGTGCCTTGGACCTTCTGAACTGTCCTTCGGAGCGGGCTCTCTATCTGGGAGATACCGCGGAGGATATGGCTGCCGCTCGGGCCGCGAAAATTACGGGGATAGGGGTACTCTCGGGGGGCCGTTCCGAAGAAGTTTTGCGTAACGCCGGAGCCTGGAAAGTGCTGGATTCCCTGGAGGATTTTCAGGCTTTTTGGAACTCCGGTTTCTTGAGTTCCTGTAGTTCCTCCGCAGGAACCTCGCAGGGTTTTCCCGCTCCATGAGGAATTCCGAAAGCCCTCCTTCGGAGGAGAATCTTCCGGTCCCCGAAGAAAAACCTTCAAAACCGAAGCTCTCCCGGAGCAGGCTCTTCTTCTACTGGCTTATGGTGCTTCTCTGCATCGCCGGGGGCGGAGGAATCTACGTCCTTTGGCGGTCCTCCTTCGAGCGGGCCCATCCCAAGCTTGCGGCGGCGCACCCCTTCGTGTACGCTCCGGTGATGGAGATTACGGCCCTCAAGCTCTGGTGGGAGGATCCCCAGAAGGGCACCGAGGGGGTGCCCTTGAAAGACCGCGGAGCTTCGCTCATTCGGCGGGTGAAGAAGGGGGATTCCCTCTCTTCCCGGGTAAAGGCCCCGTTTCCGGGTTTTTTCGTTCCCTGGCAGGACGGACTGGAGGAGGAGTGGACCTTTTCCTCCCTTTGGCGGCACGAGGTGGCCATGGAGCGGGCCTATCTCCTGCAGAAGAGAAACGGTTTCCCCAAAGCCTCTCGAGAGGGAAAGATGGTGCGGATTCCCCAGGATCTCCGGCTCCTCTTTCGGCTTCCCCGAACTCCCGAGGTGGAGAAAATGCTCGAGTCCGATTCTCTCTCCCTTTCTTTGCAGAGGAACGAACGTCCCGTGGAGGGCACGGTACAGGCCGAACGTTTCGAAGGAAGCTACGTCTGTCTTCTTCTCTCCTTTCCCTCCTTTCCACGGGAGGTGTTGCTTTCCCGAGTAGGAAAGGTGTACCTCTTTTTTCCCGAGGAGACGGGCGTTCTGATTCCCCAAAGTGCCGTGGATTTTCGAAACCGCCGGGAGGGAGTCTACCTCGTTACGGGGGGCTCCGTTACTTTTCGGCCGGTTCAGGGTAAACCCGTGGATGCTTCCCGGTATCTTGTGGTCCAGGGGCTTCAGCCGGGAGAATTGGTAATGGAAAACGCCCAAATTGCGGAGGAAGGACGTTTGAGGATATGGTAGAATTTCTAAGGAATAATGTGCAGAAGGTGCTGGAAGCTCTTTCCCGGGCCGCCGAGGCCGCAGGGCGTTCTCCCCGGGAGGTTCGGCTGGTGGGGGTTTCCAAGTTTCATCCTCTGGAGGCCATGAGGGCCGCGGAGGATACGGGAATTTTCGCCTTCGGAGAAAGCCGGATCCAGGAGGCCCGGGAAAAATGGCTTTCCTGGGAGGGGGAGAAAAAGCTCCCCTGGCATCTCATCGGGCATCTTCAGCGCAACAAGGTGCGGGCCGCTCTGGAAATCTTCGATTGTATCCACAGCCTTGATTCGCTGCGCCTCGCCCGGGAGCTTGAGCGGGGCTGTTCTGGCTTTCCTCGGATTCTGTCGGTGCTTCTGGAGGTGAATCTGGCGGAGGAGAAGGCCAAGTACGGTTTTTCCCTTTCCGAGGTTCCCGAAGCGGTGGAAACGATACTGCGAGAGTGTCCTTCCCTCTCTCTGGAGGGGTTCATGACCATGGCTCCCTTCGGAGCGAAGGAGAAGGATGCCCGAAAAATCTTCGCCTCTCTGAGAGAGCTTCGGGAAAGCTGCAACGCCCGGTTCGGCCTTTCTCTCAAGGAGCTTTCCATGGGCATGAGCGACGATTATCCCTGGGCGGTGCTCGAGGGAAGTACTCTGGTACGGGTGGGTACCGCCATCTTTGGCAATCGGGAATAAATTTGGTATAGTTAGTAGAGAAGCGGTGCTGCAGCAATTTCCCCGGAGCGCCTTTCGGGGAATAAGGATATTTCGGGCCATCCAGGCGGCACGGCGGAGGGGGCGGAGAACGGGTGTTCGAAAAACTGCTTGTCAAACTGGGCATTCTGGAGGAGATCATCGAGGAGTACGACGTGGAGGATGAGGAGGCTCATCTGGAACGCCGAAGACGAGTGCTCGATCCGGTGCCTCCGGATACGGTGCTGGCCATCGTGCGGGGAACTCTTTGCGTGGAGCAGCGGGAGCGGATTGCCGAGGCCCTGCACCAGGGAATGCTCATTATCGTGGATCTCCGCAAGGTGGATCGTGAGGTGGGGCAGAGCGCTCTGGATTTTATCTGCGGCGTGGCCTATGCCACCAAGGGTGCGGTAATGCGCATCGCTTCGGGGGTTTTTCTCGCCATGCCTGATCAGAGCCTGGTGGAGGAGTGGCGTTCCGAGGATGACGAGGAGAAGGGGCATAATTCATGACGCAGGAGTTACTTTCCGCACTGGATGTTACCAATAGAATTTTCCGGCGCTCCCTTCGGGGATACGATGTGGCGGAGGTGGACGAATTTCTGGACGCCGTGTCGGATACCATCCACATTTACGCCGAGCGGGTGCGGGAGTGCGAGAGCACCATCGCGGGACTTCGGGAGCAGATGCAGGAGTATCAGAATCTTCGGGATTCCATGCAGGAGGCCCTGATCATGGCCCAGAAGAGTGCGGAGGAGCGCATTACCGCGGCGGAACAGCAGGCCCGTACCATCCTGGAGGATGCCCGATCCAAAGGGGAGGCTCTGATACAGCAGGCGAACTCCGAGGCCGAGGGAATCCGCCGGGAGATGAAGCTTCTTCGGGAGAAACGGGGCACCATGATGGGGGAACTCCGGGGCTTCCTCGCCCGGTTCGGAGCCCTTCTGGATCATCAGGAGGAGGAATCCGGAGATATGCCGCATTCGGAAAGCCCTCTTTTTTCTTCCCTCCCCTCTTCTCCGGAGCCTTCGGGAGATTCCGGAGATTCTCTTCGTATCCCTCCCCGGTTCTGATCTTTCGATATACGACGAAGAGAAACCAGAGAGCGGGCCTTTCAGGCCCGCTCCGAATTTTTTTGTCCCGTAATCTTCGAAAACCTTCGCAAAAACTCTCTTGTGAGAACCGGCTCTTACCGTTACAATAGCTTTCGGCTGGCTTCGCATGGAACTTCTTTCCTCTCCCGCACCGAGGGAGAATATGTGATGTGTTCATAGAGGAAGCCGTACTTTGACAATTTTATAAGGGGTGAGAGCACTCATGAGTGTATTGTGGCTTGTGTTCGGGCTGGCCCTCGGCTTGGCCGGAGGTTTGCTCGCGCACAAAGTGCTTGAACAGCGGGGGCTTTCCAGCGCCCGGGTTCAGGCGGAGGAATTGCTTCGTTCCTACAAACGGGAGGCGGAGCGTCAGAAGAAGGAACTTCTTACGGAGGCTCGGGAAGAGGTCCATCGGCTTCGCTCGGAGACCGACAAGGAGGTCAAGGAGCGTCGGGGAGAGCTGCAGCGGGCGGAGCGCCGGCTGGAGCAGAAGGAGGAGAATCTGGACAAGAAGCTGGATTCCCTCACCCGCCGGGAAGAGGACCTGCGGAACGGTCAGGATAAGCTCAAAAGGCGTACCGAAGAGGTGGAGCAGATCCGGGAGCAGCAGCTCCAGCGGCTCGAGGAAATCGGCCAGATGTCCCGGGAGGAAGCTCAGCAAACCCTTCTCGCTGCGGCGGAGGAGGAGGCGAACCATCGCATCGGCCTCCGGCTGAAGGAGATGGAGGAGCAAACCAAACGGGAAGCGGATCGCAAGGCCCAGGAAATTCTTTCCACCGCCATTCAGCGCTGCGCGGTGGAGCATACCTCGGAGGTGGCGGTGAGCGTGGTACCCCTGCCCTCGGACGAGATGAAGGGCCGGGTTATCGGCCGGGAGGGCCGGAACATCCGAGCCTTCGAAACCATTACCGGAGTGGACCTTATCGTGGACGACACTCCCGAGGCGGTTACGGTGAGCAGCTTCGACCCCGTGCGACGGGAAGTGGCCCGGCGTTCTCTGGAGCGCCTTATCGTGGATGGCCGCATTCATCCCGCCCGGATCGAAGAGCTTGTTACCAAGGCATGGAACGAAGTGGACGAAGAAATTCTAACCGCCGGAGAAGAGGCTCTTCTCGAAGCGGGAATCAAGAACCTCCACGGAGAACTCGTGAAGCTGGTGGGGCAATTGCAGTTCCGCACCAGCTACGGCCAGAACTCCCTGTTGCACAGCCTGGAAGTGGCCCACATTACGGGCATCATGGCGGCGGAGCTGGGGCTGGATGAAAGCTTCGCCAAGCGGGCGGGGCTACTTCACGACATCGGCAAGGCGGTGGATCACAAGATCGAAGGCCCCCATGCCATGATCGGGGCGGATCTGGCCAAACGCTACGGCGAATCCCCGGAAATCGTCAACGCCATCGCCTCGCATCACGAGGACGAAGAGCCCCAGACGGTGTATGCCGTGCTGGTGGCGGCGGCGGATGCGGTGAGCGCCTCCCGGCCGGGAGCCCGCCGGGAGAGTCTGGACGCCTATATCAAGCGTCTGGAGAAACTTGAGGGCATCGCCAAATCCTTCCACGGAGTGAGCAAAGCCTACGCCATTCAGGCGGGGCGGGAGGTACGGGTTATGGTATCCCCCAATCTCACGGACGATGCGACCATCGCCAAGCTGGCCTACGACATGGCCCGGAAGGTGGAAGAAGAAATGAAGTATCCCGGGCAGATCAAGATTACGGTGGTTCGGGAAACCCGGGCCGTGGATTACGCCAAGTAAAGCGAAAAAACAAGAAATATGCGAATTCTTTTTATCGGCGATATTATGGGACGGAGCGGCAGGGAGGCCATGGACTCCCTGCTTCCCCGCATTCGGGATGAGCGGGGACCTCTGGACTTCGTTCTCGTGAACGGCGAGAATGCCGCGGGAGGTTTCGGACTTACCCGAAAGGTGATGGAGGAGATCTTTCGCCTCGGAGCGGATTGTATTACCGGGGGCAACCACATTTGGGACAAAAAGGAATTTTTGCCCATTCTGGATGAGGAGCCCCGGGTGCTTCGGCCCGCCAACTATCCTCCGGGATGTCCCGGATCGGGTACGGTGGTGCTGGAGAAGAAGGGGAAGTTTCTGCGGGTGATCAACCTTCAGGGGAGGGTGTATATGCCCCCTCTGGACTGTCCCTTTCGGAAGGCCGACGCCTTGCTGGAAAATAACGCTACTCTCTGTGTTTTCGTGGATTTCCACGCCGAGGCCACCTCGGAAAAGCGAGCCCTCTTTCACTACCTGGACGGCCGGGTTTCCTGCGTGGTGGGGACCCATACGCACATCCAGACGGCGGACGAGGAAATTCTTCCGGGAGGTACCGCAGTGATTACCGATGCAGGAATGACCGGAGGCCAAGGTGGCGTGATCGGTATGGAAGTGGAGGGAACCCTCTCCCGCTTTCTCGACGGATTGCCCTCCAAGTTCGAGGTGTGTTCCCGAAAGGTGGAACTTCGGGGGCTGCTGGTGGATGTGGATGACGAAACGGGCCGGGCTCTTTCGGTGGAGCGCATGGCCTTGCCGCTGGAAAAGGCCTGAAAAAGTATCGAAACGAGACGGAAATTGCCTCGGATTGCATGAGGCGAAATGGAACGAAGAAGAGCTAAGAAGGCATGAAAAAAGAGGGGGAAACCCCTCTTTTTTCATGCCTTCTTTGTTTCGTAATATCATATCTGTTTTTTCAGATCCCTGTAGAAATTTTCGTGAACTCCCAGGGCCAGCAAGGTTCGTGTAAAAGGATCCCACTGGTATGCCAAAAGGAAGGTCCGATCGAGACAGGAAAATTTATAAACGAAGATCCCCTTAAGATCCCCCTTTTTTTCATCCCCCGCCAGGGGATTCTGCTGGATCGTTTTTATGGCTGCGCAAACCGCCTTTTTCTGATTCGGATGTAGCTTTTTGTAGGCCACTTTGAATTCCCGCTCTTGAAGAATGACTATTTCCGATTTGTCGGAAAGGGGCATTATTTAGTATTCTTCCGGAGTAAAGGGCTCCACTTCCTGGCGATTTTGGGCGACCAAAAGGGAGCGAATAAATTCCACGGGAAGATCCGGATTGTCCAGAGAGGCACGCCCTATTCGTGCCCAGTATTCAAGCTGCCCTGCAATGGTGCGCTGTTCCGCCTGGGCGGTTTTTTGAACATCTTCGTAAAGAGCGCGGCTCACCCGAATTGGAATGGTTCTTTTTTCCTTTGCACCTACGGTTTTAAGCATGTCCATTCCTCCTTTGCTACAATTGTAGCAAGAAAAGGGGTGTTTTACCATAGCGGGGTGGCGTAAACGGCGTGTTTTCAATGGGCAGAAAAAGGTTCAGCATATCCGTGGCAGGGGATCTCCTACGGGCATGTCCAGCACCCGTACGCCTCCCAGAGAGGTTTTCAGCCCCACCGTGCGGGGATGATCTTCCGTAACGTATCCTATTCGTGCCGCTTCGGCTCCCAGAGGATGTCGCCGCAGCCTTGCCAGGCATTCCTCCGCATCCTCCTGGGCCACCGCCACCACTGCGGTGCCCTCGCAGGCCAGGTGTAGCGGCTCCAGTCCCAGAAGATCTCCCAGGGATTCCACCTGGTGGTTTCGGGGAAGAGCCTCTTCCTCCAGAAGAATTCCCACGTTCCGCCCCTCCGCCCATTCGCAGAGCACCGTGCCCACCCCTCCCCGGGTGGCGTCCCGGGCGCAACGGAACCCCGGAAGATGCACGATGGGTTCCAGAAGGCCCCAGAGGGGAGCGCAGTCGCTTTGCAATTCCGGAATATCCAAATTATACCGGCAGGCGGCGATGCAGGCTCCGTGACGTCCCGGAGAGCCCGTAAGAAGCAGGGTGTCCCCGGGCCGTATCCGATTCATCCCCGGAGCCTCCGGAAGAACCAGGCTTCCCACGGCGCAGGTGGTCATAAAAAGCCCGTCCAGGGATCCCCGGGGAAGCACCTTGGTGTCTCCTCCCAGGAGTTGTATCTTTTCGGCGGCACAGATCGCCGCGGCCTGATCCATATGTTCCAACAGTTCCGCCTTTTCAAGCCCCTCCTCCGCGATAATCCCCAGCAGAAGAAACTCGGGCTTCATTCCCCGTACCGCCAGATCGTTCAGGCTGCCGCAAACCGCGAGCTTTCCCAGAGATCCTCCGGGAAAGAACCGGGGAGTTACGGTAAAGCCGTCCAGGCTTATGCCCTGCCGGGATGAGAGAAGGGCGCAGTCCTCCATTTCCGGAGGAGTCAGTCCATGCGAAATGAACCGCTCGGCCAAGGCTCCTATCAGCTCCGAGGAAAGCCGGCCTCCGCCGCCGTGTCCCGATTGCAGTATGGTCATGAGCGTTCCGTTCCTCCTGAATCCGTAAGCTTTTTTTCGTATCGCCAGGCGGCGGCACAGCTTCCCTCTCCGGAGACCATGCAGGGTCCCAGAGGGCGCAGAGGCGTGCAGCCTTTGCCGAAGAGCGGGCATCCTTTCGGGGAGATGCGTCCCATAAGCACGTCGCCGCAGCGGCAGGCGTCGGAAAAAACCTTTTCCCGAGGTGCCGCGGAAGGATTCGGAAGCATCGGGGCCGCATCGAAATCGCGAAACTCCTTTCGGAGGGAAAGCCCCGATTCCTCCAGAGCCCCCAATCCCCGCCAGAGAGCCCGGGAAGGTTCGAATACCTCGTCCATCAGCCTCCGGGCCTCGGGATTTCCCCGGGAGCGCACGCTCCGGGAGTAGACATTCTGAAGCGGATATTCCTTTCGGTTCATCTGCCGCAAAAGGGCGGCGATTCCCAGAAGGATATCCTCCTGCTCGAATCCCGCCACCGCCGAGGCCAGGGAAAATTCTTTTCCCAGAAAGGTGAAGGGTTCCTCTCCCAGAATCGTAGCCACGTGCCCCGGAAGAAGAAAGCCCCGAATGCGGAGATCCTCCCGGGAGGCCAGGAAGCGGAGTACCGGAGGAACCCGTTTGTGAAGGGAATGCACGAAGAAGTTGGAGATTTTTTCTTTCTTCGCCCGGATCAGTGCCGCCGCCGTGGCGGGGGCGGTGGTTTCGAAGCCTATGCCCAGAAAGACCGTTTTTTTCGAGCCATTGCTTTTGGCAAGTTCCAGGGCCTCCATGGCGGAGGTTATCACCTGCACCGAAGCTCCCCGGGCTCTCTCCTCCAGAAGGGAGGAGGAATATCCCGGTACCCGGAGCATGTCTCCGTAGGTGGCCAGAAGGCATTCCGGATTTCCGGCAAGACCCAGAGCGGCTTCGAGATCCTCCTGATGAGTGACGCAGACCGGGCATCCCGGTCCTGAAATAAGAACGATCTTTTCGGGAAGCACCTGCTTGAGGGCGTGTTTGGCGATGGCCATGGTGTGGGTGCCGCAGACTTCCATGATCTTGATGGGGCCTTCCAGAGGCCGTTGCCATCGATCTATGGCCCCAAGACAGGCTTTTGACCGGGAGAGGGAGGTCACGAAAGATCTTCTCCAGAAAGGGCGTAGATTTCCTCCCAGAGGGAGGCCAGTTCCCGTTCCTCCTGGGGAAGCACCTTTTCGATGGCGAATCCCGCATGAACCAGCACCGTATCTCCCTCCGCCGCGGAGGGAAGGCAGTCCGTCCGGATATGCCGGGAAACGCCCCGAACCTCTCCCAGGGCTTCTCCTGGGCCGAGGATACGGATAATTTTATGAGGTACCGCAAGACACATAACAGAAAACCTCCTTAGCTGCCGCAAGGATTTTTTGAATGTTGAAGAGTTCCGGAAAAAAGCAGGCACATTATACCACTAGCTCCGGATTCTCATGGAGAAAGAGTATTTTTCCATATGCGGGAACTTTTTTTCTCAAATTTATGCAAAAAAGGTCATCTTTTATCGTGTTGTTCGAGTTTTTCGCGTATTCCGAAAATATAAAAATATGAGATGAACATTGTGTACTTGTTGCTCCCTTGAAGACACTGTAATAGAATAGGTATTATGGAAAATGTGTGTGGGAATCCCTCTTCAAGAGGAGAAGACATTTTCCTATCGGAAAGAAAGGGGGGAGACAAAAAAAGGAAAAAATCTCTTTTTTGGAAAAAAGCGCATAGAGTCGGTGGTGGTGTACAGAAACCTTTTTATTTTTTCGTTTCCTTGATTGTTATTTTTTTCGTAGAGGAGGGGCAATATGAGTAATGATGTCCAGCAGAGGGAGCAATGGGGGAGTAAATTAGGATTTATTCTTGCCGCTGCGGGGTCTGCCATAGGTTTGGGTAATATCTGGAAGTTCCCCTATATTACCGGCCAGAATGGGGGCGCCGCTTTCGTGGTGCTGTACGTTCTTCTCGTCTTCGTCATCGGCGCTTCGGTAATGCTCGCGGAGTTCGCCATCGGGCGGGCTGCGGGTTCCAATGCGGTGGGATCCTTCAAAAAGCTCAAGGGAGGTCTCTGGCCTCTCGTGGGTTGGATGGGCGTAGCCGCAGGATTCATCATCCTTTCGTTTTACGGTGTCATCGGAGGATGGACCATCGCTTACATCGGCAAATCCTTCTCGGGGCTCATGAAGCTCGCTGCGGAAGGGCAGGCGGGGGATGCCTTCGGGGCCTTCATCACCAATCCGGTGCAGGTTGTGGCTTATCAGGCGGTCTTCATGGCTCTTACCATCTATGTGGTTATGCGGGGTATCGGTGAAGGCATCGAGAAGTGGTGCAAATTCCTTATGCCGGGACTTTTCATCATTCTTCTTCTTCTCATCGCCCGTTCGGTCACTCTGGGAGGAGCCAAGGCGGGGCTGGATTTCTATCTCAAGCCGGACTTCTCCAAGATCACCGGAGAAACCTTTCTCGCCGCCCTGGGGCAGGCTTTCTTCTCCCTTTCCCTGGGTATGGGCTGTATGATCACCTACGGTAGCTATCTCTCCAAGAAGGAATCCCTCACCAGCTCCACCGTGCAGGTATGCTTCCTGGATACTTTGGTGGCCTTCCTGGCGGGGCTTGCCATTTTCCCCGCGGTTTTCGCCTTCGGTATCGAGCCCGGAGCAGGACCGGGGCTTACGTTCATTACCCTGCCCAATTGCTTTGCCCAGATGCCCGGCGGCATGTTCTGGTCCGCCCTCTTCTTCCTGCTTCTCTTTATCGCCGCTCTGACCTCCGCCATCTCCCTGCTCGAAGTGGTGGTGGCCTACTTCAAGGATCAGATGGGCTGGGGACGGCCCAAGTCCGCTCTTGCCATGGGGCTCGTGATCTTCCTCATCGGCGTTCCTTCGGCTCTTTCTTTGGGAAACGAGAGCGTGGCCATCGCGGGAAAATCCTTCCTGGATGCCATGGATTTTCTTTCTTCCAACGTGCTGCTTCCCCTGGGAGGCCTTTTCATCTCCCTCTTCGTGGGCTGGGTATGGCTTGACGGAGCTAAAAAAGAGGCCACCAACGACGGTTCCCGTTCTTTCGGTCTCATGGAAGTATGGGTATGGGTTTGCCGCGTAGTGGCTCCGGCGGCCATCGCGTGGATTTTCGTTTCCGGACTCAAGTGGTAGGATATCTCTAGTTTTGGTTCTGCGGGGGGAGCTTTTTCGGGCTTCCCCCTTGAAGTATGCGGCGCTTGCGGGGGCGCATTCCCGGGGAAAGAGGGAGTGCAAGAGAGATTTTCTATGATTTTGCAGAAGGAGGGAGAAGTGGAACATGGAAAAAGTGATGGAGATTAACGGTATTATCAACGGTATCGTGTGGGGGCCTTGGATGCTGACGCTTCTTGTGGGAACCGGGGTGTATCTTACCTTCATCCTCGGATTTCCTCAGCTCCGCTATTTCGGTCTCATGTTTTCCGAAGTTTTCGGCAAGCTTGGAAAGAAGAGTTCCGGCGAAGAGGGAAGCATTTCCTCCTTCGCGGCCCTTTCCACCGCTCTCGCTTCTACGGTAGGCACCGGCAACATCGCGGGAGTTGCCACGGCCCTTCATCTCGGCGGTCCCGGAGCTCTTTTCTGGATGTTGATTTCCGCCGTTTTCGGTATGACCACCAAGTTCGCCGAAGTCGCCCTGGCGGTGCAGTTCCGCGAAAAGGACAAGCTCGGCAACTGGCGGGGCGGTACCATGTACATCCTCGAAAAGGGAACCGGCCAGAAGTGGCTTGCCTGGCTCTTCGCCTTCTTCACCACCTTTGCGGCCTTCGGCATCGGGAACGCCATTCAGGCGAACTCCACCGCCGAGGGATTGAGCCTTGCCTTCGGTATTCCCCACATCGCTACGGGCATCGCCGTGGCCATTCTCACGGGGCTCGTCATCTGGGGCGGCCTGAAACGGATTTCCGACGTTACCACCTATCTGGTTCCCATCATGGCTCTCTTCTACATCGTGGGGGCGGTTATCGTGCTCAGCAAGAACGCCGGAGCCATTCCTGGAGCCTTGAAGGATGCGGTGTATTATGCTTTCCATGATCCCATGGCCATTCCCGGAGCCGTGGCGGGGTGGAGCATCAAGATCGCCCTCACCAAGGGTATCGCCCGGGGAGTTTTCTCCAACGAAGCGGGCCTCGGTTCCGCTCCTCTGGTGCACGCCACGGCGGTGGTGGATCATCCCATCCGTCAGGGCGTGTACGGCCTCTTCGAAGTCTTCACGGATACCATCGTCATCTGTACCCTCACGGCCCTTACCATCATGACCACCGGAGTGCTTACCAGCCACCCGGATCTTACGGGGGCCCAGCTTACCCTTACGGGGTTCAACCAGGTGCTCGGAACGACGGGAACCATGATTCTTTCCGTGGGGCTCTCCATGTTCGCCTTCTCCACCATTCTCGGCTGGTACTGGTACGGTGAGACGGGCTTCACCTACATCGCCGGAGCCAACAAGGGAACCATCGGGTTCTACAAGCTCATGTGGCTCGTGGTTATCGTGGTGGGTGCCTACGGCGGCGGCGGGGCCTTCCTGAAGAATATCTGGGATATGTCGGATACCATGAACGGCCTCATGGCAATTCCCAACCTCGTGGCCCTTCTCTGGCTTTCCGGAAAGCTTCGGGAACTCGTGAAGGATTTCGATGCCAAACGTAAATCGGGAGAGTTGCTCTAGCTCGTACCATGTTTTCTCGAAAAGCCCGGCGTTTTTTTGCCGGGCTTTTCTGTGGGACTTGAAAACTGAAAATTTTGTTCTTTATAAGTGTATCTTCCTTTCTTTCGGAGTTTTCGAGAGAAAGGAAAAGATGAAGAATGCTTTTGGAGGAAACCGTGCAAGGGAGGAAAAAAGATGCTGCGACAGACGCGTATGGAGGTGGATCTTGGAGCGCTGGAGGAAAATTACGGAAAGTTTCGAAAGTACCTGCGTTCCTCCTGCCAGGTCATGGGGGTGGTGAAGGCCAACGGCTACGGCATGGGCATGCTCGAGGTTACCCGGACTTTGAGCAGGGCGGGATGCCAGCGCTTTGCGGTGGCCACTCCGGATGAGGCGGTGTTTTTGCGGGAGTCCGGCATACCGGATCCTCTTCTTGTGTTGGGGGCCTCTCCCCGAGAGGCCGCAGGGGTGTACGTGGAAAAGCGCATCGCCGCAGCCCTGGTGGAACCCTCATTTGCGGAACATCTTTCCCGGGAGGCGGTGCAGCAGGGACGCCCCGCCCTGGTGCACGTAAAGGTGGATACCGGCATGGGCCGGGTGGGAATGCTTCTCGAGGAACTGCCGAAGCTTCTGGATCTTCTGGAAAAGCTTCCGGGTATCGAGGTGGAGGGGCTTTTTACCCACTTCGCCACGGCGGACGAGCGGAATCCGGGATATACGGAAGAACAGTTTCGCCGGTACAACGAGGCCTGGGAGATTTTCCGAAGCCGCCAGAAGAGAATCTCCCTGAGGCATGTCTGCAATACTGCGGGAACCCTCAATTTCCCTGCCATGCACCTGGATGCGGTGCGGGTGGGCATAGGGCTTTACGGCATGCGTCCTTCCTCCTTCTGTCCGGAGCCCTTTCGGCTTAAGCCCGTTTTCCGTGTGGTTACAGCGGTTTCTCAGCTCCGACATCTTCCTTCCCGGTGGGGCGTGGGGTACGGGCTTCGCTATATGACCCGGGGAGAAGATAGAATCGCGGTGCTTCCTCTGGGATACCACGACGGTTTTTCCCGAGGGTTTTCCGGCAAGGCCCAGGTGCTTATCCGGGGAGAGCGGGCTCCCATAGTGGGTAGCGTCTGCATGGATCAGATCATGGCGGAGGTAACGCATATCCCCGAGGTTCGGGAGGGGGATGAGGTGGTCATTATCGGAACTCAGGGAGAGGAGTGTATCTCTCCAGAGGAGCTGGCCTCTCATTTGGGAACCATCAACTATGAGATTCCCCATCTCTTTTCTGTTCGGGTTCCTAAAGTCTATTTGTAGTTGCGGAAAATTGTAAAAGGGCTGAACGGAAATCCTGGTTTTTCGTCCTTTCGGGAGAGATCGCTACACTCCAGAGGGAGGGGCGTTTTGGCGTACCAGAACCGCTTTTTTCAGGATTTTTGCGGAAAAAAGTTTTTTCTGAAATCCAAAAAATTTTTTGTAATTGCAACTTTAGTGCAGAAAAAAATCTACAAATGATTTTAATTTTTTTGAAAATACGATGTATTCCATGTATTCCCACTTGTCTTTCTAAATAATTTTGGGTATCATTTAAAAGACGGGTTCGTGAATTTCTTGCGAGTTTATTATGATGTAAGACAAGGAGGGAATGGTTTATGAAGATAGGTTGTCCCAAAGAGGTAAAGAACCATGAATATCGGGTGGGGCTTATTCCCGCTGCGGTAAGAGCGTATGTGGATGCGGGGCATCAGGTCTTTGTACAGAAGGGCGGAGGGCTTGGATCGGGGATTACCGATGAAGAGTATATCGCCGCGGGAGCCAAGGTTCTTGCCACTGCCGAGGATGTCTGGGCCGAGGCGGATATGATCGTCAAGGTTAAGGAGCCTCTTTCCCAGGAGTACAAGCTTATGAAGGCCGGCCAGCTTCTGTACACCTATTTCCATTTCGCTGCGGACGAAGAGCTTACCAAGGCGTGCCTGGAGAAAGAAATCATCGCTCTGGCCTATGAGACCGTGCAGGAGTGCGATAATTCCCTTCCCCTCCTCAAGCCCATGAGCGAAGTGGCGGGGCGCATGGCCTCTCTCATGGGAGCTTTTTATCTCGGCAAGGCTTACGGTGGCCGGGGATTGCTTCCCACGGGAGTTCCCGGAGTGGCCCCCGCGAACATCCTGGTTCTCGGAGGCGGCGTGGTGGGAGCCAATGCGGCCCAGGTGGCAGCGGGATTGGGAGCCAAGGTTACCATTCTCGACATCAACCACAACCGCTTGGAATATCTCGGACACGTGCTTCCCGCCAACGTATTTCCCGTGTTCAGCGATAGCCACACCCTGGAGGAGGGAATTCGGGAGGCGGATATCGTGGTGGGGGCGGTGCTGATTCCCGGTGCCAAGGCTCCCAAGCTTCTCAAGAAGGAGCACCTGGGCATCATGAAACCCGGTTCGGTTTTCGTGGACGTGGCCATCGACCAGGGAGGGGTGGCGGAAACCTCCAAGGCCACCACGCACAGCGATCCCATCTACGTGGTGGATAACGTGGTGCACTACTGCGTGGCCAACATGCCCGGAGCCTATGCCCGGACTTCCACCTTCGCCCTGAACAATTGCACCATCAAGTACGGTCTGCAGCTCGCCAACAAGGGATGCGAAGAGGCGTGCAAGAGCAATGCGGCTCTTCGCAAGGGGTTGAACATGTACAAGGGAGTTATTACCTACGCTTCCGTGGCGGATGCCTTTGTTCCCTTCCGGGGCAAGTACCGTCCCGTGGAGGAGGTCCTCGGCTAGAGGCCCGGAATCCGGCCTAACACCACTCACTCACAACGAAAGGGACACCTTCAAAGGTGTCCCTTTCGTTGTTTGCCATTCTAGGCGTATTCCTTGTAGGCTCCCGCCTTGGCGCCGCAGATGGGACAGGTGTCCGGAGGGGACCCCTCCGCCACGTGTCCGCATACGGGGCAGAGATACACCGGAGGATTGTCCTTCCGCTGAAGATTTTCCAGAGCTTTTTTGAAAAGATCCCCGTGAACCTTTTCCGCCTCGTTCGCCAGGTGGAAAGAACGTTCCGCCTCGGTGTTTCTCACGGCTTTGGCATCCGCGATGAATTCGGGGTACATGGTGGTGAATTCGTAGGTCTCTCCGTCCAGAGCGGCCTGTAAATTCTCCGCGGTGTCCTTGATGCCTCCCATGGCTCGGAGGTGGTTGTGAGCATGGAGGGTTTCCGCCTCCGCAATGGCCCGGAAGAGCTTCGCCACGAAGGGATATCCCTCTTTTTCCGCCTGTCCCGCAAAGGCGAGATACTTCCGGTTGGCCTGGGATTCTCCCGCGAAACCTTCTTCGAGGTCTTTTCTGAGCTTCGATTCGTTCACTTGTACGCACTCCTCTCGATTAAAAACTGAAATTACTTCAAATTATATCCATGGAGCCCATAAAGTCAAGGCGGATTTGCTCCTTGGTTCGGGAATTCTCCGGGAATTCCTGTATAATCGGAAGGGTTTTTCTTCTCGATCATTCAAGGAGGTGCTGGGAAGGATGAACAGAAAGAGCGGGGATTATGCGGAGGTGCTGCAGAAGCGGCCCCTCAACGTGCAGGCCCTGTACGGTGAAACTCCTCTCGGGCTCGTAAGCGGAAGAGATATTTTCGAGGCCGCCAAAAGAAAGAAGGCCATCATTCTTGCGGCGAACGTTCGGAATCCTCTGGTTCTCAAAGGGGTTATGCGGGCCGCCAAGCGGTTGAACGGGGCGGTGCTTTTCGAACTTGCCAAGTCCGAGAGCACCTACTGCGGCTGTACTTTTGACAACATTCCGGATTACGCTTTTCGCTATTCCGAGGAACTGGGGCACGGGGTTCTTTTCGGGCTTCACGTGGACCATTATGCCATCAAGTCCCGGGAGGATTTGCTGAAATCCGTGGCCCATCTCCGGGACATCATCGGCCGGGGATGGACCTCCGTGGCGGTGGATGCCTCCCATTGTCCGGATTGGGAAAATCTGTGCTACACTCGGGACGTGGCCATGTCCATTCCTCCCTATCTCGGTCTGGAGGCGGAGGTGGGGGAGATCAAGGGGCCCGGAGAGGTGACCACCCCCGAAGAGGCCCGATATTTCGTGGGAGGCCTCAATGCCTGGGGAATTTTTCCGGATGTGCTGGCCATTTCCAACGGAAGCCTTCACGGTACCTATGATCCGTCTTTGGGGCAGGTGGAGGGAATCGACCTTCCCGGCACCGTAGCGGTGGCGGATGCTGTGGCTCCCTATGGAGTTTCCATCGCCCAGCACGGCATTTCCGGCACCCCCCTGGATAAGGCGGCGAAGTTTGTGAACTTTGGCATCAACAAGGGTAACGTGGCTACTCTGTGGCAGAATATCGTTTTCGGCACGAAGATGGACCCCGATACGGGAAATGCGGTGATCGAGAACGGAAGCTACGTGAAGGAGCCGGACCGGGGTATTACCGAGGATCTGTGGAACTCCATGGTTTCCTGGGCGGATGATCAGGGATATTCCCGGAAGAGCGGGGATTACAAAAAGGCCAATAAGGCTTTCCATCAGGCCATCATGGATCTCCCCTCGGGTATTCACGCCCGCATCGTGGACGAGGTGGAATCCTGGGCGGAGCGTTTCCTCCGGGCCTTCAACGCCGAGGATTTGGGGGATACGGTGCGGGAGGTCATGGCGGAGCGGGAAGACTGGAATGCGGCTCCCCTCCGGGTTGTGCTGGAGCGTCGGGATGCCTTCCGCAGGGACAACGCTCCGGATTCGGGAAGCAAGAGCGATTCCCGAGGGGCCTTCGAGGAATAGAAGAAGGTTCGCAGAATCCCGTGGAAACCTCCGGTAGCGAGTGGTACAATTGCACGGAATCTTTGTCCGAAGAAATGCTATAATCTAGAAAGTTGTCTGGGGGTGGCCCGGAGCCACCCCTTTTATCGTTTTACCAATGATGGAAATTTTTGAAGGAGATCGATAGAGCCATGGCAGAACCAAAGGGAACGACCCGTTCTTCCCGGAGCCGGAAACGTCGTTCCAAACGGCGAAGCGGAGGGGAGAAAGAGCTTCGTTTCATTCCCCTGGGAGGCGTAGGAGAGATCGGAAAGAATATGTATGTCCTCGAATACGGTGAGGATATACTGGTAGTGGATTCGGGACTCATGTTTCCCGACGAGGATATGCTGGGCATCGATTTCGTCATTCCCGATATTACCTGGCTGGAACAGAACAAAGACCGGATTCGGGGCATCGTGCTTACCCACGGTCACGAGGACCACATCGGAGCGCTTCCCTTCGTTCTTCCCAAACTGGATTGCCCCCTTTACGGAACCCGGCTTACCCTCGGGTTGGTGCGGCACAAGCTCGGCGAGGCGGTACCGAACTACGAACTTCGGGATCAGGAGATTCAGGCGGGGGAAACCATCTCTCTGGGGGTTTTCGAAATTACCTTTTTCTCCGTGTGCCACTCCATTCCCGATGGCGTGGGGCTTATTATCCGAACTCCTCTGGGAAATGTGGTGCATACGGGGGATTTCAAGCTGGATCCCACTCCCATCGATGGACGCATTACGGATTACAACGCCTTTTCCCGGATCGGAGAGGAAGGAGTGCTGTTGCTTCTTTCGGATTCCACCAACGTGGAACGGGGGGGCTTCACTCCCTCGGAGCGGGTGGTGGGGCGTACGCTGGATCAGGTCTTCCGGCTGCACCGGTCCAAGCGGATCATCATGGCGGCCTTTGCGAGCAACCTCCATCGGGTGCAGCAGATGTGCGACGTGGCGGCCCGGTTCAACCGCAAGGTGGCCCTCATGGGGCGGAGTATGGTGAACAACGTGGAGCTGGCCCGGAAGCTGGGATATCTTACCGCGGAGGACGACCTCTTTCTGGCGCCCTCGGAGGTGGATTCCTTTCCTCCGAACCGCACCACCGTGATCACCACGGGCAGTCAGGGAGAGCCCTTTTCGGGGCTCGTACTCATGAGCAAGGGGGAGCACCGGCATCTCAATCTGGGTCCCAAGGATCTTGTGGTGGTGAACGCCACTCCCATTCCGGGAAACGAAAAGCTCGTAAGCCACACCATCAACCGGCTTTTTGCCCGGGGATGCGAGGTGATCTACGAGGCGGATAAGGATGTGCACGTTTCGGGGCATGCCTCCCGGGAAGAGTTGAAGATCGTGCTCAGCATGGTACGGCCCAAATACTTCGTTCCCGTTCACGGAGAGTACCGTATGCTGGTGCGGCACGCCCAGCTTGCGGAGGAGGTGGGGGTGGCCCCCAAGAACGCCTTCGTGCTCCAGGCGGGGGATGTGCTCGCTTTTTCCTCCAAGGGGGCTCGACAGAAGGATACGGTTCCTTCCGGAGCGGTGCTGGTGGACGGCATGGCCCTGGGAGAAATGGAAGGAAGCCTCCTTCGGGAGCGCCACGATCTTTCCGAGGATGGCATTCTCATGATTTCTCTGGTGGTGGACCGGCGTTTTCGCCTTATGGCTCCTCCCCTGGTGGAGAGCCAGGGGACCATTCATCTCGGAGATGCCCGGGAGCTTCGGGACGAGGTGGTGGAGGCGGTAACCGCAGCGGCGGAAAGTGTTTCCCGGAGCCGGGACCGCTCGGTGGAGATCCTTTCTCAGCAGGTGCACAATCGGGTGCGCTCGGTGATGCGTAATCACGTGCGGAGCACCCCCGTCATCGTTCCCCTGGTTTCCCTGGTTGCCGAAGGGAGCCCCGAGGCATGAACAGTGTTACCGCCTTTCAACTTCTCGGAGGGATAGGACTTTTCCTCTACGGCATCAAGCTCATGGGGGAGTCCCTTCAGGATCTTGCGGGGGATCGGATGCGGCAGCTTATCGGATCTCTTACCAAAACCCCCCTGCGGGGGGTACTGGTGGGAACTCTGGTAACCATGCTCATCCAAAGCAGCAGCGGCACCACCGTGATGACCGTAAGCTTCGTTCACGTGGGGCTTATGACCCTCAAACAGGCTTTGGGGGTTATCATGGGGGCCAACGTGGGAACCACCGTGACCGCCCAGCTCATCGCCTTCAAAATCAAGGACTACGCCCTTCCCATCATCGGTATCGGCATGATTCTCGCGGTTTTCGGGCGCAGTAAGAAGCAGAAATACGTGGGAAACGGCATGGTGGGGTTCGGCCTTCTCTTTCTGGGAATGCAGAACATGGAAGGAGCCATGGCCTTTCTTCGGGGACGGCAGGATCTTTTTCTTGCCTTCAGCCACAATCCCCTTTTGGGGGTTCTGGCGGGGGCTCTGCTCACCATGGTGGTGCAATCCAGCTCCGCCACGGTGGGGCTTACCATCGCCATGGCCTCCCAGGGACTTCTTACGCTTCCCGCAGCGATTCCCATTCTCATAGGGGATAATCTGGGGACCACCATCACTGCGGTGCTCGCCTCCATCGGTTCGGGAAGGGCGGCGAAACAGGCCGCCCTGGGGCACGTGCTCTTCAACTTTATCGGGGGCATTATCGCCCTGCTGGTGCTTCCTCTCTTCATTTCCGTGGTGGCCCTCAGTTCCGATAACATCGCCCGGCAGCTCGCCAACGCCCATACTCTTTTCAACGTGGGAAATACCCTGCTCTTTCTTCCCTTTACGAGCTATCTCGTGGGGCTTATTCAAAAAATTCTTCCCTCGGAGGAGAAGGAAATCATCCGGGGTCCCGTGTACCTGGATCCTCTTCTCATCAAGGCGGCTCCGGCGGCGGCGGTGGATGCGGTGCGTAAGGAAGTGGTGCTCATGGGGCGTTCCACCCAGAGCATGCTCCGGGACGTGCATACCGCCTTCGTGGAGAACGACGTGCGCATGATCGTGCAGGTGAACGGCACCGAGAAGGTGGTGAACGATCTCAATCACCAGATCAACAACTATGCGGGAGAATTGTGGCAGGCCAACCTTTCCGAGGGGCTTTCCACGGTGCTCGCCTCCTACGTGAACGGGGTGGGAGATCTGGAACGGGTGGGAGATCACGCTCAGAACCTTATCGAACTGTACGAGTACAAGAGGGAGAACCGTATTACCTTTTCCGAAAAGGCCATGATGGAGTTCGAGGATATGATGGGGTGTGCTTCCAAGGCCTTGGACCTCGCGGTGGAGGCCATGGAAGAGGAGAACGAGGAAAAGGCTCGGACCGTTATCGACCGCCTGGAGGCGGAGATCGACATGAAGGAAAAAGATCTCCGGCGCCGGCATATCCGACGTCTTAACGAGGGACGCTGCGAACCCAGCGCGGGAGTAGTCTTTATCGATATTCTCAGTAATCTGGAGCGCATCGGAGATCATGCCCACAACCTCTCCTATATCGTGATCGACGTCATGCGGGTTCGTCGGGGAGAAAAGAAATGACGGAGTGCCAGTCCTTTCTGCTGGGAATCGTACAGGGGCTTACGGAGTTTCTTCCCGTGAGCAGCTCGGGACATCTGGCGCTTCTGCAGCAGGCCTTCGGATGGAAGGATCCCGTGCTGGCCTTCGATCTTCTTCTGCATCTGGCTACCCTGGGAGCGGTGTTTCTTTTTTTCCGCAAGGATATTCTGAGCCTCGGATCCGGATGGTTCCGGGGTTTTAGCGGCTCCAAGTTCCGCCGGGATCCCGGCTGGATATACGGATGGGCTTTGCTGGCGGGAACCTTGTGCACCCTTTGCATTGCCCTTCCCCTTAAGGATTTCGTGGAAACCGCCTTCGCTTCCCCTTCTCTCGTGGGAGGAGCTTTGATCGTAACGGGGCTGCTGTTGGTGCTTTCCCAGTTTTTTCCCGAGAGGAAGGAGCCTCTTTCCCTCTTTCGGGGATGTGCGGTGGGAATCTTTCAGGGGTTTGCGGTTTTCCCGGGAATTTCCCGGTCGGGTTCCACCATCGTGGGAGGTCTGGGATTGGGGCTTTCCCGGGAGGAGGCCTTTCGCTTCTCCTTTCTCCTCTCGGTTCCCGCCATTTTCGGGGGGGCGGTGCTGGAGCTTATGGAAAGCGGCAATCCCGCTTCCCTGGTGGCCCAGCTTCCTCCGGGAGCCTGGAAAGGAGCCCTGGGGGCCTTCGTAAGCGGATACGGAGCCCTGCTTTTACTGCGCCGGGTGGTTCTTTTCGGACGGTGGCAGTGGTTCGGAGTGTATTGTATTATTCTTGGTCTCGGTACGTTGGCAATATGTGTTCTTTGA
This sequence comes from uncultured Aminiphilus sp., assembly GCA_963666395.2. Lineage (GTDB taxonomy): Bacteria > Synergistota > Synergistia > Synergistales > Aminiphilaceae > DAIPKP01. The sequence goes on along the minus strand of CAXXQU010000001.1, from coordinate 1,595,685 downwards.
TGGGAGGAGATGAAGGTCTATGGAAACCCGCATGTGGAGTGATCCTCCCTGTTTGGTGCTCGCCTCTGCCAGCCCCCGGAGAAGACAGCTTCTTTCGGAGCTGGGGTGGAAGTTTCAGATAGTTCCCGCAGAGGTGGACGAGGCGATTTTCCCCGGAGAGGATCCGGATACCGCCGCATGTCGTCTGGCGGAGGCCAAGGCCCGGGCCGTGGCGGCCCGGATGCCGGAATGCCTTATAATCGGGGCGGACACCTTGGTGTTGTTGGACGGATATCTTTTGGGAAAGCCCCGGAACCGAAGCCAGGGAAAGGAAATGCTCCGGATGCTCAACGGTCGGGAGCATTCGGTGCTTACGGGGATCGCTTTGGTGGAGGGAACCCGGAGCTGCGTGGCGGTGGAGCGCACGGAGGTGCGTTTTCGCTTTATCAGTGAATCCGCTCTTCAGGCTTACGTGGATACGGGAGAGGGTGACGACAAGGCCGGAGGATATGCCATCCAGGGGCAGGGAGCCCTTTTGGTGGAATCCATTTCGGGATGCTTCTACAACGTGGTGGGGCTTCCCCTGGGGCGTCTCAGCACGCTCCTGGCTCAGTGGGGATGGGGACTTTCGTCCCAATGGAGGAGAAAGGCGTAAATGCGACGGAGAACTCTTTTTTACGGCGCTCTTTGCGTGGCGGCGGTATTGGCGATTTTCGGAGTGCTTCCTCGGTGGCGCCAGGAAATGGCTCACCGTTTCGTGGCGCCCCTGGGGGAATACGGGGATGTGCTGGCTCTGGCTTCCGAAGAGGGTATGCCTTTTTCGGAAGCCTGGTCCTGGCTGCGACAGCAGGGCCTGGTGGGGCTGGTGGTGGAGGAGTGCACGGGAGAAAAGCTTTCTCTCGGAGCGCTGCCTCTCTGGTTCGGTCCCGCCTCGGAGCTTCCGGAGAAGACGGGACTTTCGGACAAGGGGAAAAGCTCCTTCGGAGCCCTTCGGATCGCCGCGAAATCTCCCCTGCTTCCACTGGTGGAGAAGGCTCTCAAGATAAAGTTCCCGAGGCACGAGAAGCACCTCTGGGAGAATTCCGTTATCTTTCTGCTGCCCCAGAGAGCGGAGGATCTCCTCGAAGCGGGGGTACTGCCGAACTTCGAGGCCCTGGAAAAAACGAAGGCCGAAAAAATTCCGCTTCTCTACCGCCCGGCTCCCTCTCCGGGGCTGAATTCCGAGGCGGGAGCGGAACTGCTTCGTTTCGTGGCGGAAACCTACCCCCATATTCTGGCACTTTCGCCCTCCGGAGCGGTGGTGACGGGATACCCCGATACGGCTCCCCTCGGGGCGGTGGGCAAGGAGAAGAAACTTCCCCTTGCCCAGGTGGAGTTTTCCCGCCAGCTCGGAGCGGCCTCTCTGAACTGGCGTTTCTTTCCTCTTCTCTTGCCGCTGCACAGCGTTACCCAGGAAGAGGTGTTGAGCAAGCGCCTCGACCGGCCCGGCATGATCGACCGGATGCTCCGGGCGGTGAAGGAGCGCTCTCTGCGGCTCCTTTTGATGCGTCCCTATACGGTGGAATCCGGAAACCGGCTCAGGAAGTTCGGGGAGGACATCTACGCTCTGCGAAAAGGTGTGGAAGCCGCGGGATATCGGTTGGAGTGGCCCCCATGCTATCCCCTCTGGAAAGAAAATCTTTTCGGGGCTCTCGCTTTGGGATTGGTCTTTCTCTTTACCCTGCTTCAGTATCTGTGGCGTTACGGAGATACCGAGGAAAATCCTCTCCGGATGACGGGATTCCTTTTTCTCTGCCTTCTGGGAATGGGTTTCGGCCTTCTCGGATATTTCTCGGGAGCCTTCGCCAAGTATCTCGGAGCTCTGGGGGCGGTGTTCATCACCACCGAGGCGGCTTTGAGCGCTCTGGACGGATGGAGGCGCCCTCTGCCGGGAATTCTGTCCGGGGTCTTCGTGCTGGTGGTGGGGGGCCTGAGTATCGCCGCCTTCTTCGGAACGCCTCTTTACATGCTGCGGCTCAAGACTTTTTCCGGAGTGAAGGCCACTCTTCTTCTGCCTCCTCTTCTGGTGCTGCTTCACGATTTGCGGCGTCGGGTGCATCCGGAATCCCTGGGAGAAATCCTCGAGCGTCCCTCCCTCTGGGGAGAGCTGGCGCTTCTGGCCCTCGCCATGGGAGGCATGGCCTTTCTCGCTCTGCGGAGCGACAACGTTTCCTTCGTTCCCCAGTGGGAGATTATGCTCCGGGATTCTCTGGAACAGGTTCTCGTGGCCCGGCCGAGGAACAAGGAGCTTTTTCTCGGTTATCCCGCCCTGATGATCTGGTTCTATCTGCGTCGAAAGGATCTCTGGATTCGGTATCGGGAAATTTTCCGGGTGGCCGCGGTTTTCGCCTTCGCTTCGGCCCTCAACAGCTTCTGTCATTTCCACACCCCTCTCTACTTTACCCTTTTCCGGGTGGCCAACGGTCTTTGGACGGGGCTTCTCCTGGGAGGCCTTTGTGTGGGGGTTCTGGTGCTGCTGCAGCGGTTTTTGCCGGAGGGGAAAAAGCTGTTTTTTTCGTAAATTCTGAAGGTGCGGTGCGATCCGGCCTCTTCTCGAAATTTCCCCAATTTCCGGCAAAGGAGTTTGAACATGCATAAGGAATGGGATGTCCTTCTCTTCGGGTATTACGGATTCGGCAATCTTGGGGACGAGCTTTTGGCGAAGGTCCTGGTGGAGGGCTTGGAATCCTTGGGCGTTCCGAAGTGCCGCATGGCCATTCTTTCGGCGGATCCCGAACGAAGTTCCCTGGATTTGGGCATTGCCGGAGTGGATCGGTGGCGGGCCTCCGCGGTTTTGCGGGGCCTCGGAAAGAGCCGGAGCCTTCTTTTCGGAGGAGGCGGACTTTTTCAGGATACCACGAGCTGGCGTTCCAATCTTTACTATTGGGGAGTGGTACGCCTGGCTCGGACCTTGGGATGCCTTCCCTGGGCCTTCGGGCAGTCCTTGGGGCCCTTTCATGGAAAATCTTCCCGGTTCTTCGCGGCGGATGCCTTTCGTTCCTGCGCCTCCCGGGTATGCCGGGACGAATCCTCCGTGGCCTTTCTTCAGAGCCGGGGAATCGCGGCCCGATGCTGCCCAGACCCGGTGCTCGCTTTGGAGCCTTGGGAGGAGCATTTCCGGGGGGAGTCTCTTTTGGTGAATATCCGTCCCTGGAAGGGGGATCTTTCCCGGAGAGTGGCGGAGGAGGCCCGGAAAATGGGGGAGAAGTTCGGTCTTCCTCTTCTGGGGGTGGGCTTCGCTCCGGAGGATCTTGCTCTTTTCGAGGCCTTCGAAAAGGAGGGGCTTCTGCGATGCCGGGCTTTGGTACAGGTCCGCACGCTGGAGGATGTCTACACTCTGGCTTCTCAGGCCTGCTGGGCCTTCGGCATGCGCTTTCATTTCGCCATCCTCTGCTTCATGCTCCATATTCCGATTACCTGTGTTTCCTATGCTCCGAAGGTGCGCTTCTTCGGCGAGGAATGGGGTCTTCCTCTCTGGGAGGGGGAGGGGCCCGTGCCGATTCCCGGAGAATCCTCCCGGAGGGAGCGCAATTTGAGACAGGAAATTTTTCGGGAACTTCGCTCATCCTGGACGGAGGTCTGCGAGGCGGTGCTTTTCAGAGAAGGAGGAACTCTCCGTGACTGATACGCTTCCGAAAAAAGACATGCTTCCGGAGGCGCTTTCCCTCCGGGCTCTGGAAGTCCGCAGGGATGTGCTGCGCCTGGTTTCCCTGGGAGGGAGCGGGGAACTTATGGAATCCCTCTCTCTCGTGGAACTCCTGGTTTTTCTCTATTGGAATTTTCTCCGGATCAATCCGCGAAAACCCCTGGATCCCGAACAGGACCGTTTCCTTTTGGGCTGCGTTTCCGCGAGTTCGGTGCATTATGCGGTGCTGGCCCATGCGGGGTTCTTCCCCCGGGAGGATCTCTGGAGCTGCGGCAAACTGGGCTCGGTTCTCCAGGGATCTCCGGATATTCGAAGAACTCCGGGCATCAAGTACCCCGTATCCTCCAACGGGCATATTCTGGGGATCGCCGCTGGAATGGCTTTGGGGCTTCGAAGCGGAGGAGCCGATTTTCCGAAAGCTTCCCGGGTGGTGGCTTGCCTGAATATCCGGGAGCTTCAGGAGGGGGTTGCCTGGGAAGCCCTTCGGATCGCCCGGGAATTTTCTCTCGAAAACCTTTGCGTGGTGGTGAACTGCCCCGAGAGAAAGGGCCGGGAGCTTCCCTCCATATGGCTCGATATGGCTCGCATCCGCTCCCGTATGAACCTCCTGGGATGGGAGACCTCCGAAGGGAACGGACACGATTACGCCTATCTTGCGGAAGCCTTCGGGAATTTCGAGAAAGAGCCCGGGCTTCTCCGGGGCATCTTTCTTCACACCCGGGCGGGGCGGGGGCTTCCCTCTCTGGAGGAATCCGGGGTTTCTCCGGATCTTTCGGATCGCTCCTGGCTCGCCGGGGCCCTTCACGAATTGGAAAGGTTTTCCGAAAAAACCCCGGAGGAAAGATCATGAAAAACGCTTCCATGTTCCGGCATGATCGGCTGCTCCTTTCGGTGCTCCGCAGAATTCCCCGAACCGTGGTGGTGGACGGAGGAGATCCGGCTTCTCCGGAGATGCGGGAGTTCGCTCTCCAGAATCCTCACCGCTATATCAACGTGGGGCTTTCGGAGCAGAGCCTCATCCTCGTGGCGGCGGGAATGGCCCTGGAGGGAGCGGTGGTGCTCGCGGGATTCCAGACGCCGCTTCTGCTTCCTCGGGGATATGAGCAGATCCGGAACTGCATCGCCCTTCCCCGGCTTCCCGTGGTGTTTCTGGGATCCGCGGGAGGATTTGCCTACGGTCCCCAGGGGGCTCCCTTTCAGCTCGTGGAGGATCTGGGGCTCATGCGGCTTATGCCGGAGATGCACGTGCTGGTGCCCTCGGACCGGGAGGTTTACGAAAAGCTTTTGCTGGAGTGCTGTCTTCGGAGAGTGCCGGGATACATGCGGCAGATTTCCCTTTCTCCGGAAGAAGAGGAAAGAATCTATACCGCCACCGAATGGAGCGGACCCGTTAAAATCGGCGGAGCCCGGGTGCTCCGGGAGGGGGACGGAGTAACCCTCTGTTCCTATGGTAGAATGATTCCCCAGGTGCTTTCGGCGGCCTCCGTTCTCGCCCGGCAGGGAATAGAGGCGGAGGTGCTCGACTGTTACAGTATCAAGCCCCTTCCGGAGGAGGTGCTTCTCTCCTCGGTGCGCCGCACTGGATGCTGCGTGGCGGTGGAGGAGCACGCCCAGGGAGGTTCCTTGGGAGAGGCTCTGGGAGGGCTTTTGGGAAAACAATATCCGGTTCCCCTGCTTTCGGTCAATATCGGTTGTTCCTTCGGCCAGAGCGGAACTTCCGAAGAGCTTGCGGCATACTACTCTCTTCACAGTCAGGATGTGGTGGGAGCCGCCACGAAAGCGTGGGGCATGCGAAGGAGGATTTGATGGATATTCGCATTTCCGGGGTGGCAAAAACCTTTCCCCCCGATATAGTAGCGCTGGAAGATATCTACCTTACCGTTTCCCGGGGAGAATTCGTGTACCTCGTAGGAACCACGGGCTCCGGAAAGACCACGCTTCTCCGTCTTATCACCCGGGAGGTGGAGGCCACCCGGGGACATCTGACGGTGGGGGATTTCGTGCTTCGAAAGATGAAACCCCTGGATCTGGCCTTCTATCGCCGGGACGTGGGGGTGGTATTTCAGGATTTCAAACTTCTTTCGCACCTTACGGTGATGGAGAACGTGGCTTTTGTGCTGGAGGTTCTCGGCATGCCTCCCCGGGAAATCCGGGAGCGGGTGGGAGAAGTTCTGGAACGGGTGGGCATGTGGCGCCGCCGCTTTCTTCATCCCGATCAGCTCTCGGGAGGAGAGAGACAGCGGGTGGCCATCGCCCGGGCGGTGGTGAACTCTCCCTCCATTCTTCTGGCGGACGAGCCTACGGGCAATCTGGACAACCACACCGCGGAGGACGTGATGCAGCTTTTGCTTTCCATCAACGCTTCGGGCACCACGGTGATCATGGCCACTCACAACAAGTACATCGTGGATGCCTACCGGCAGCGGGTGGTGGAGCTGCGGGGAGGCCGGATGATCCGGGACGAAAAGAGAGGGAGGTACGAAGAAGATGAGAATTTTTAAGTGTCTTCTCCGGGATACCCTTCGTCTTCTGCTGCGCCACTGGGGCGTGAGCCTTCTCACCTTTCTTACCGCTTCGGCGGTGTTCTTTCTCGTGGGAGCCAGCGCTCTCCTTCTGGTGAACCTTCGGAGCATGGTGCAGAAGGTGGAGGAAGGACTCGTGATCCAGGCCTACGTCAAGAAGGTGGAGAACCTTCAAACTCTTCGGGCCTCGGTGGAGGCCATCCCCGGAGTCGCCCGGGTGGAGGCGGTGTCCCCCGAAGAAGCCCTGCAAAGGCTGGGGGCCACTCTGGAGGGGCATATGCAGGCTCTGGAAATTCTCGGAGAAAACCCCCTTCCTCCAAGTTTCGAAATCCGCCTTTCCCGGGCTGCCTTCGCTCCGGGAGTGGTGCGGGAACTTCTGGGATATCCCCAGGTGGAGGACGTGATCTATGCGGGAAAGCTCGCGGAACGCATGGCCCGAATCTCCTCCTTTGCGGGACGCTTCTCCCTGGGGGCCCTGATCATCGCGGTGGTGGCGAGTAGCCTGGTGCTGTACAACACCATACGCATTTCCATCTATTCCCGGCGGGAGGAGATTTCGGTAATGCTTCTCGTGGGAGCCACTCCCACCTTCGTATCCCTTCCCTTCGTGCTGCAGGGAATGATTTTGGGGGTTCTCGGCTCTCTGGGGGCGAGCCTTCTTCTCGGAGGGGTTTACGCTTCCTTTACGGATTTCATTCACCAGACCGTACCCTTTCTTCAGATCATTCAGGATCCCCGGCTTCTTCTGCGTCTGGGGCTCATTCTTATGGGAGGCGGCATTACGTTGGGTTGGATCAGCAGCTGGCTTGCGGTGGGACGTTACGTCCGCCAGGCCATACGACCTCTCTAGGAGAGGCGGTCATTCTCCGAGGGAGGTGCCTGCATGAGTACTTTTTTTAAAGGATCCGGGAAATGGCTGTTTCTCTGGATCTCCTTCTTTTTACTGTGGACAGGAAGAGCTTCGGGAGATACCATGGAAGAAATCGATCTGCGGATTAAAGCGGAACAGCAGCGCCTGGAGGCCATCGAAAAGCAGATCGACTATCACAAAAAGCAGATATCCCTCAGCCAGCAGAAAGAACAACGCATTCTGGAGGAACTTTCCCGGCTTACCGGAGAGATCAACCTTTCGCAGCAGAAAATATCCCTTCTGGAGGTGCAGAACGAGAAAACCCAGCTTCGCCTGGAAGAACTGAGCCGAAAGATCGCGGAGACCGAGGCCCGGCTTTCGGAAATCCGGGAGCATCTTCGGGAGCGGGTGGTGGCCCTCTATAAGTACGGAGGGGTGGCGGAGATGGAAATGCTCCTCGCCTGCGACAACCTCTATGCGGCTTTGGAGGCTTCCTATCTTTTGAACCGGATGACCCAGACGGATCGCCAGCTTTTCCGGGAGGCGGCGGAACGGAAAAGCATCCTCGATGCTTCCCGGGAGGAGACCCTGCTGCGGAAACAGGAGCTTGCGGAACGGCTTCTTCGCCTTAAGGACGCCGCCCGGGGCCTCCAAAAGAGCATCAAGAATCGTAACGGCTATCTCGAAACACTCCGGCAGCAGCGCCAGGACCATCGAAGTACCGCGGCGGCTCTGGAAAAGATGCAGCAGGAACAGGAGCGGGAACTGCGAAGCCTTCTCGAGACGAAACAGCGTCTGGCGGAGGAGAAGCGAAAGGTTCAGGAACAAAAGCCCGAAAACGATCTCCCCCCTTTGCGCAAGCCCGGACGTTTGGCCTGGCCTCTTCGCGGCAAGATAACAAGCCCCTTCGGCACCCGGGTACATCCGGTGTTCAAAACCAAAATGCGGCATACGGGAATCGACATCGATGGAGAGACCGGTGATCCCGTAAAGGCCGCAGGCACGGGAGAAGTGATTTTTGCGGGGGTCTTGCGGGGATACGGACAGATCGTCATTCTCGATCACGGCGGAGGACTTTCCACGGTGTACGCTCATCTTTCCCGGATTCTCGTCCGGGAGGGGCAGCGAATACAGCAGGGGCATGTCTTGGGAAAGGTGGGAAGCACCGGAACCTCCACAGGATCACATCTTCATTTCGAGGTGCGCCAGAACGGGGATGCCCGGGATCCTCTGAAATATTTGGGAAGCTGATGATGAGGAAAAGAACATCTTTATCCGAAAAACGATCATAACGATATTCAAAGATACCTGAAAAAGGATGTGGAAGAGCATGAAATGGAAAAAACTACGGGAGATCGGCTTAGGGGTGGTCATCGGGGCTCTCGTGGCATGGACCTTCATGGCCCAGGCAAACAACAACGATACGGGCAACCTTCGCCAGATTCTCCCCTTCGATGCCAAATCTCTCTGGCTCATGAAGCAGGCCCGGGCGATTCTGGAGACCTACCATGTGGATGGGGACAGTCCGCTCTCGGAGGATCGTATGGTTCAGGGGGCTCTGCGGGGTATGGTTGCCGCCTGGGACGATCCCTACACCCGCTATGCGGACCCGGATCAGCTTCGGGAAGAGGAGATCGACATGGAAGGGGAGTACGGAGGCCTGGGAATCTACATCGGCCGCCGGGATGGACGGACCGTGGTGATCAGCCCCATCGAGGATACTCCCGCGGATAGAATCGGCCTGAAACCCGGAGATGTGATCGCCAAGATAGGGGAGGAGAATATCGCCGATTGGGATCAGAACCAGGTGGTGCAGCAGCTTCGGGGAGAGCCCGGAACGTCGGTGACCGTCTGGATCGCCCGGGAGGGGGAGACCGAGTTGCTCCGGTTCGATATCGTCCGGGAAAAGATCGAAATCAAGGCGGTGCGGTACGAAATGCTCTCGGGGGATGTGGGATACGTCCGGCTTGCCCATTTCAACCAGAAGGCCACGGAGGAAGTTGCGGGAGCCTTCCGGGATTTGCAAGATCAGGGAGCCCGGGGATACATTCTGGATCTTCGGAACAATCCGGGGGGGCTTCTTCAGGCGGCGGTGGACATTTCGGACATGTTCCTGGACGAGGGGCTTATCGTGGGCATGAAGGGCCGGGTAGCCAAGGCGAACGAGGAGATTTACGCCGAAAAGGGTTCCGTTCCCGAAACGCCTCTGAACGTACTGATCAACGAGGGAAGCGCCAGCGCTTCGGAGATCGTGGCGGGAGCCCTGAAGGATCACGGCCGGGGCAAGATCATGGGAAAGAAGAGCTTCGGCAAGGGTTCGGTGCAAACCCTCTTTCCTCTTCCCGACGGATCGGGAGTGTACGTAACCATCGCCCGCTATTATACCCCTTCGGGATTTTTCATCGATCATGTGGGGCTCGATCCCGAGGTGGTCCTTTCCGGAGATATCAGCCGGATTTACAGCGAGGATCTGCAGCTTCAGGAGGCTCACAAGGATATGCGAGGCACCCTGCTTATGCTTCCGAAACCTTGATTTTCAGGTCTTTAGGTAACGAACACGGTGGTCCGAAAACGAAAGTTCCCCCCCAAGGGAATTCTGAAAATCTGTCTTTTGGGGGGCGCGTTCTTTATTTCGCTTCTTTTCGGAGAAAGAATCTTTCTCCTTCTCGGTTTTCAGGAAAAACTTCAACCCCCGGAGCGTTCCTTTTCCGAAAACGCTCCGGAACGTGCGGAGGAGGGAGAGTTGCAGGTCCTGGAAAAAATCCTTCGTAAGGGGGACCTCTCTTCGGAGGGGGTTTTTCTCTGGGAACGATATTCCTGGCTTTCTCCGGATCTCCGAGAGAAAAAAAGCCCTTCTTTTCCCGAGGAAAAACCCCTCTTCCGGGATTTCCCGGGAATCGTGGCGATTCTGCTGGACGATGTGGGAAACAGTGCCGCTCTTGCCGAGGACTTCGGGGACTTTCCGTTTCCTCTCACCTGGGCGATTCTTCCGGGAGAGCGGGATACTTCGGCGTGCCGAAGGATTGCGGAGGACCGGGAAATTCCCTATATTATCCATATGCCCATGCAGGCCTTGAGCGATCGAGAGGGAAGTTACTGGTACCGCAAGAACTGGATTGTGGAGGGCATGACCGCCTCGGAGGTGCGGGAACAGGTGGATAGAGCCTTTCGGGAACTTCCGGGAGCCCTGGGAATGAACAATCATCGGGGATCCCGAATAACCGAAAATCCGAAGATCCTGGAGCCCCTTATGGAGATACTGGGAGAACGGGGGCTTTTCTTTCTCGACAGCCGGACCAGTTCCAGAAGCGTGGCGGCGAAAGTGGCCCTGGAAAAGGGGCTTCCGAAGCTGGAAAATCACGTATTCCTGGATCATCGGGAGGAGGAGGCCTTCTTCCGTTCCCAGATGAAGCGACTTTTTCATCTCGCGGAGGAGCGGGGATGGGCTGTGGGAATATGTCATGCCCGCCCTTCCACGTACCGTATTCTCGAAAAGATGGAACGGGATCTGGAAGAATGCCCGTTCCTAAAAACATTGCCGGAACTGGTGGATTTTCTCCGGCGGTAGAGGTTGTATGCGTTCCGGAAGGCATCGGCTCAAGGAAGGCATAACGAAGTTGGCAAAGAAGAAAGCGAGGAAAAATCCGTGAGTGGACGTACGGAAATTCTTATAGGGGCCCAGTGGGGCGACGAAGGCAAGGGGCGCGTGGTAGACGCCCTGGCGGGAAGAAGCGACGTGATCGTCCGCTATCAGGGAGGAGCCAACGCGGGGCATACGGTTATCGTGGGGTCGGATAAACACGTATTCCACCTTCTTCCTTCGGGAATGCTCTATACGGGAAAGCTCTGCATCATCGGCAACGGGGTGGTGGTGGATCCGGAGCAGCTTCTTACGGAGCTGAAAGAGCTTCAGGCCCAGGGAAAGGATAGGGCCCGTCTGCTCGTGAGCCGGGACGCCCACGTGGTTTTTCCCTATCACAAGGTTTTGGACGGAGCGGACGAAGCCTTCCGGGGAAAGGAGAACGCCATCGGCACCACCAAGCGGGGCATCGGCCCGTGCTATGTGGATAAATACAACCGTATGGGAATTACCATGGGAGATCTGATGGATCCGGACATACTCCGGGAAAAGCTCTCCCAAAATCTTAGCTTTAAGAACATGCTTCTTACCCGGATCTACGGCATGACTCCCCTTCCCTTCGACAGCATGTATCAGGATGCCCTGGAGTGGGGAGCCAAGCTCGCCCCCTATATGGGAGATTCTTCCCTGGAGGTGCAGAGGGCCCTGGACGAGGGCAAGGGAGTGCTTCTCGAAGGTGCCCAGGGAACCCTGTTGGATGTGGATTTCGGCACCTATCCCTACGTGACGAGTTCCAATCCCACCGCTGCGGGGGGATGTATCGGTACCGGGGTGGGACCCACCCGGATCGATCGGGTTATCGGCGTGGCCAAGGCTTACTGTACCCGGGTAGGAGAAGGTCCCTTTCCCACGGAGGATTTCGGCGAGCAGGGAGAACGCCTCCGAACGAAGGGAGGAGAATTCGGAGCCACCACGGGACGTCCCCGGCGGTGCGGCTGGCTGGATATGGTGGCCCTTCGCTATGCCGCGAGAATCAACGGTCTGGGGGTTCTGGCCCTTACCAAACTTGACGTTCTTTCGGGGCTCGAAGAGATTTTCGTGGCTCTGGAGTACGAAGTGGAGGGAAAAAAACACAAGGAATTCATTCCTTCCGCCTCTTTTCTGGAAAGGGTGAAGCCCCTTTACGCTTCGTTGCGGGGATGGAAGGAAGATATTTCGAAATGCCGGAGTTTCGAAGAGCTTCCCCAGGCGGCTCAAGAGTACGTGCGTTTTATCGAAGAGCATGCGGGAGTTCCCGTGGGGCTTATCGGAGTTGGCCCCGGCCGGGAGGAGACGATTCTGCGGAATTTTTAGAGCCTGGAGGAGGGGAAGGGGCGGTTCATGCTGATTCCGGAAATCGATTTTTGCACTTCCGAACACGTTCGGGCTCTGGAGTACCTGGAATTGCATTGTTTTCCCGAAGCCCCCTGGTCCTTTCATGTTCTGCAGAGAGATCTTCACGATACCTCCCGGGATGCCCTCTTTTATCTCGGAGCCTTCTGGAAGGGATTTCTCGTGGGCTATGCGGTGTTCCGGCCTCGGGGAAGAGAGTGGGATCTTCTGCGGATAGGAGTACAGGAATCCCATCGGGGGCACTCCGTGGGAAGGCAGCTTCTGGAGGCGGGAGAAATCCTTGCGGAGGAAGCCCGGGCGGAAAGCCTCTATCTGGAGGTGCGCGAGGAAAATCGAAGGGCCCGGAATCTTTACGAGAGTTCGGGATATCTTTTCCAGGGACCTGCCGAAAGAATGTATCGGGATACGGGGCGTGCCGCTTTGGGATATCGAAAAAAATTGGGAATTCAGGAATTGCCGGAAGAGAACATTCCTTTCGGAAAAGCCTATAAGCCGTAAATCCTCGGTGATTTTCGGCTTTTCCTCGTTTTAGAAGCGTTATTTTTTGCGAAACCTCGTGGTTTTTGAATGAAACGTAAGCTTTTTTGTCGGTATGATAGTGCGGAAGAATGAGAAGAGATGCAGGAATTCGAGTTCTTTCGTCGTGGATGTATGGTGCTATTTCAGGTTCGAAGGGAGCGAAGCCTATGCTTCTCGATACGGTGATTGTTTTGGATTATGGCTCTCAGTACACGCAGCTCATTGCGCGGAGAATTCGGGAGCAAAAAGTCTACAGTGAAATTCTTCCCTGGGATACTCCCTTGGAGAAGATTCTCGCCAAATCTCCCAAGGGTATCGTGCTTTCCGGGGGACCCAACAGCGTGCACGCTCCCGGAGCGCCGGGAATTTCCGAGGGCCTCCTCAATTCGGGAATTCCCATTTTGGGAATATGCTACGGCATGCAGGTTCTTGCCAAGGCCCTGGGGGGAACGGTGGAGCGGGGGAAAACCGCGGAGTATGGCCGGGCCACCGTAACGTTTTATCGAAACAATCCGCTTCTTGAGGGATTGAGCGAAACTTCCACCGTGTGGATGAGCCATTGGGATCAGGTCTTAAAGCTTCCCGAGGGAGCCTCTCTTCTGGCGGAAAGCCATGAAGGTGTCTTGGCGGGATTTGCGGGAGAGGGCGGAAAGATCTGGGCCCTTCAGTTTCATCCCGAGGTGGTGCATACCCGGGAGGGGGTTTCCATTCTCAGGAATTTCCTTTTCTCCGTCTGTGCTTGCAAGCCCGACTGGGATCTCGGGGAGTTCGTGGAATCCATGAAAGAGGATATCCGGGAAAAAACCGGAGAGCAGCGTATTATCTGCGGCCTTTCGGGGGGCGTGGATTCCTCGGTGGCGGCGGTGCTTACCTCTCAGGCCGTGGGAGATCGGCTGGAGTGCATCTTCGTGAACAACGGGCTTCTCCGGCAGAACGAGGCGGAAGAGGTGCTCGAGGCCTATACCGCCCTCGATCTCAAGGTGCACTACGTGGACGCGGGGGAGCGTTTTCTCGAAGCCCTTCGAGGGGTGACGGATCCCGAGCGGAAGCGCAAAATCATAGGAGAGACCTTTATCCGGGTCTTCGAGGATACCGCGGAGAAGGTGGGAGGAGCTGTCTGGCTTCTTCAGGGAACCCTCTATCCCGACGTCATCGAAAGCGGCCATCAGGGAAAGGGAGCGGCGGTCATCAAAACCCACCATAATGTGGGAGGACTTCCCGAGGATATGGAACTCCGGCTCCTGGAGCCTCTTCGGGACCTTTTCAAGGACGAAGTGCGGGCCATCGGAAAGATTCTCGGAATTCCTCGGAATATTTTGGGACGCCATCCCTTTCCCGGGCCGGGATTGGGCGTGCGCTGCCTCGGAGAGATTACCCAGGAGAGATTGGAGACCCTTCGCAAGGCGGATGCCATTTTTCTGGAATCCCTTCGGCAGGAGGGGCTTTACGATTCCATCTGGCAGGCCTTTTGCGTGCTCCTTCCGGTGCGTACCGTGGGAGTCATGGGGGATATCCGTACCTATGCGGAGGCGGTGGCCCTCCGGGCAGTGGAGGCCCAGGACGGCATGACCGCGGATTGGGCGCGGATCGACCCCGTAATTCTCGACAAGGTGGCGAGGCGCATCTGCAACGAAGTTCCCGGAGTGAACCGGGTGGTATTGGACATTACGGGAAAGCCCCCGGGAACCATCGAGTGGGAGTAAAAAAACTGTTTTCGGAAATCTTTGCATTGCAACATCGGGAATGCATTGTTCCCGCAACACCTTGAGGCGGTAAAGGAGGAGGCTTTATGGAAAAGGAGGATCGGGATTATCTTCGAAAGTTTCGGGGAACCATGATTCCCTTTTTATTGGTACTGGGCATTTTCGGTCTTCTGAGCTACTGGGTGACCCGTCCCGTGATGGCTCCCATTTTATGGGCATCCCTGCTTTCCGCCTTCTCCTATCCCCTTTTCGAGTGGATCCATCGGAGAATTTTCCGGGAAAGAAACCGGAATGCCGCAGCCTTTTGCAACACCTGCCTGGTGGTGCTGGTGCTGGTGCTCCCCACCGTTTTCATGGGAAGCGTTCTCGTTCGGGAGGGGGTATACCTCTACGGTATCGTTACGGATTATTTGCGGGAAAATCCGAGTCTCAATTTTCATGTGGGGAATTATCTTCCCGAGTGGTTTTTAAATTTAAAGCAGAACGCTCTCTTGGAAGAATATGCGGTATCCTTCGAGAATTCGTTGCGCCAGGGCATGCGATGGGGGGCCACTTCCATTGCGGGCATTTCCCGGGATCTTCTGGGAAATGCCTTCGCCATTCTCTATCAGATCGTCTTCGCCGTGGTGGCTACCTTTTTTCTCACCCGGGACGGTCACATCATTCTGGGATATCTCAAGGATATCACTCCTCTGGGAGAGAAGGAGCGTGAGCTTTTCTTTCTCCGGGCGAAAAAGCTTCTTCGTTCCATCGTCTACGGCATTATCTTCACCGCGGGAATTCAGGCCTTTCTGGGAACCCTGGGGTGGTCCTACTTCGATCTTCCGGCTCCCCTCATCTTCGGAGCCCTCATGTTCGTGCTCGCCATGATTCCCATTGTGGGAACCTCCCTGGTGCTTCTTCCCGGAGCGGCCTATCTTTTCTTTACGGGGCATCACGTCCAGGGGGTGGTGCTGGCGGTGTACAGCATGGTGGCGGTGAGTTCCATCGAATCCTTCGTGCGTCCCGTCTTCATCTCCGAGGGAAGTCAGGTTCACGCCCTTATCGTTATCATCGGAATCGTGGGAGGTCTTGCCGCCTGGGGCGTGCTGGGGCTTTTTCTGGGCCCCCTGGTGGTATCTCTCTTCATCTTTTTTCTGGACGGTTACCGCCGCATCGAGACGATCCGGCGGGGAAAGAGCCTTTAGAGAGAGCGTATTTTTTGGAGAACCGCTTTACATCCGAGGAGGAGATCCTATGCCCTATGTTCTTGCCGTAAGCGGCCTTAAGGATTCCGGAAAAACCACTCTCTGCGGAGAGCTGCTCGAAAGACTTCAAAAAAAGGGGTATGCCCTGGGGTATGTCAAACACAGCTCCCACGATCTTTCAAGCCCCGAAGATACGGATACCGGAAAGATCCGGGCCCGGCACATTCCGGTGGCCCACTGTTCTTCCGGGGCGGTGCATCTGGAGTTCGAAGATCCTCCTTCTCTGGAGCTTCTTCTCGCCCAGTGTTTTCCTCAGGCGGATCTGGTGCTTCTCGAGGGGGGGAAATCCCTTCCTCTTCCCCGGATCTGGGTGGGACCTCCCGGCACTGCTCCCTCCGAGATTGCGGGAATTATCGGCTATTGGAACCGCTTCAGAGAGGATGTGGCGGATCCTTCGGAGTACGGTGCGGGAGGGGAAGATCGTCTGGTGGAGCGCATCGAAAAACTTCTGATTTCCCGAAAAAAGGAATCTCTCCAGGTCTTTTTGGATAATAAAAAGTTGCCCATAAAAGATTTCGTGGGAGATTTCATTGCCGGAGGAATTCGGGGAATGCTGGGATCCCTCAAGGGATATTCTCAGGGTTTTTCCGGAAGGATTTCTCTTTTTCTCAAAAATGGAGAAGATTCGGAAAAGTAACCTCTTGAACTTTTTTTTCCCCAAAAGCGCTTGTTTCTTCCGGAGGAGCTGTCTATAATGAATACCGCTTTTCAGAAGTCCTCGGAAGAGGGCGGGAGCTTATTCGTTTCATACTTTAGTTTCGCACTTTAAAGGGAGGTTGTGGTACAGATGTTTTTGCAGCTTTTGCTTGTGGCTCTTGTGGGGGCCCTGTCTTTGGGATTTGCGTATTATTCCCTTTCCAAAATCAATGCTTTTTCCGTGACTAACGAAAGGGTAAACGAGCTTTCCGGCATTATTCAGAGCGGGGCCATGACGTTTCTTTTCCGCGAATACCGATGGCTTGCTCCTTTCGTGGTGGTGGTGGCTCTTTTTCTGGCCTTTAAGATCAGTATTCCCACGGCGATTTCCTTCGTCTTCGGAGCTCTTTGCAGCGCCGTGGCGGGCTTTATCGGCATGAAGGTGGCCACCAGAGCCAACGGAAAAACCGCTTTTGCCGCTACCGAGGGGATGAACGCCTCTCTCCGTATCGCCTTCACCGGAGGTACCGTTATGGGTATGTCCGTGGTGGGGATCGGCGTGGTGGGCGTGGTGATCTGCTACTTCCTCTTCGGAGATCCCAACGTCATTACCGGCTTCGGCTTCGGCGCCAGCTCCATCGCTCTCTTCGCCCGCGTAGGGGGAGGCATCTACACCAAGGCCGCCGACGTCGGGGCGGATCTGGTGGGCAAGGTGGAGGCGGGCATTCCCGAGGACGATCCCCGGAATCCCGCAGTTATCGCGGATAACGTGGGGGATAACGTGGGAGATATCGCCGGCATGGGAGCGGATCTGTTCGAGTCCTACGTCAATTCCATCATCGCCGCCATGGCCATCGGCCTGGTGGTGGCGGGGGACCGGGGCGTAATCTATCCTCTTTTCCTGGCGGCTCTCGGCATCGTGGCGGCCATTCTGGGGACCTTCTTCGTGCGGGTCAAGGAGGGAGGCAATCCTCAGCTGGCTCTTCGGATGGGAACCATTTCCACGGGGTTCTTCATGATTCTGGGAACCTGGATAATCACCTCCAGCCTCTTCGACGGGGACATCACCCTCTTCTACGCGGTGGTTGCGGGAGTTCTCGCGGGAGTTCTCGTGGGGTACATTACGGAAATCTACACCTCCGCGACCTACAAATCCGTGAAGGATATCGCCAAGGCTTCCGAAACAGGGCCCGCCACGAACATTCTCGCGGGCATCGGAGTGGGTATGAAATCCACCGCCATTCCGGTAATCATCATCTGCGCCGCCATTCTGGTGGGAGTGAAGTTCGGCGGCCTTTACGGCATCGCCTGTGCCGCGGTGGGAATGCTTTCCATCACCGGCATGACCTTGAGCGTGGATGCTTACGGCCCCATTGCGGATAACGCCGGGGGCATTGCGGAGATGGCCCACCTTCCCGGAGAAGTCCGGAAGATTACGGACAAGCTGGATGCCGTGGGTAACACCACCGCCGCCATCGGCAAGGGGCTTGCCATCGGTTCCGCCGCTCTCACAGCCCTGGCTCTCTTCTCCGCCTACGGCACCGCCGTGGGACTGGAGACCATCGACCTGAAGGATCCCAAGGTTATGGTGGGGCTCTTTATCGGAGGCATGCTGCCCTTCCTCTTCAGCGCCCTTACCATCCAGGCGGTGGGACGAGCAGCCCAGGCCATGATCGAAGAGGTGCGCCGGCAGTTCAAGGAGATTCCCGGTATCATGGAGGGAACCGGACGCCCCGAATACGAGCGGTGCGTGGATATTTCCACCGCCGCATCCCTCAAGGAGATGATCATTCCCGGTATTCTCGCGGTGGTCACGCCTCTGGCGGTAGGTCTTCTTCTCGGCGCCGAGGCTCTTGGAGGGCTTCTCGGAGGTTCCATCGTCACGGGAGTTATGATGGCCATTTTCATGTCCAACTCCGGAGGCGCCTGGGATAACGCCAAAAAATACATCGAAGAAGGGCATCACGGCGGCAAGGGCTCGGAGCCTCACGCCGCGGCGGTTACCGGGGATACCGTGGGAGATCCCTTCAAGGATACCTCCGGACCGAGCTTGAACATTCTGATCAAACTCATGTCCGTGGTGGCCTTGGTGCTGGCACCGCTCTTCATTTAAATCGAAACGTTTTTTTCGGATCGAATCCGGAAGGTTCCCTTAAGAAAATGCGGGAACGTTCTTCAGAAAGAACAGCAGGGGGAGGGGTGCCTCCCCCTGCTGTTCTCGCGTTCCTTGAAACATTTCGGAACGCATTCTTTGTAAAACCGCTCTATACGGAGCATGGCGGTTTCTCCGGCCGGGAAGGTTTGTCATGTATAAGGATAACGTGAAAAAAGTCAAGGACGTTTTGGATATCGTGGAACTCATTTCCGAAAAGGTGGTGCTCCGGAAGGTGGGAAAGAACTACCGGGGGCTCTGTCCCTTTCATTCCGAAAAAACCCCTTCCTTCTACGTATCTCCGGAACGTCAGAGTTATCATTGCTTCGGCTGCGGTGCGGGAGGTGATATCTTTACCTTTTTCATGGAAACCGAAGGAATCCCCTTTAAGGAGGCTTTGGAAATTCTGGCTTCCCGGGCAGGAATACCTCTCGAAAAAGGGCCTTCCGGGGAGGTTAAAAAAGATCTCCGATCCCTTCTCGAGGTGGCCCGGGAACATTACGAGGCCAATCTGCTGGAACCCCGGGGAAGGATCGCCCGGGAGTATCTGGCTCAGCGCAAAGTCCCTTCCGGAGCCTGGAAAACCTACGGCCTGGGTTGGGCCTGCCAAAGCTGGAACGATCTGGAAGAGTATCTCCGGAACGAGGGATTTTCTTCTCGGGAAACCCTGGAGGCGGGGCTCCTCGTTTCGGGAGATCGGGGAAATTACGATCGCTTTCGGGGGCGTCTTATCTTTCCCATTTCGGATGTTTCGGGGCGTACCATCGCTTTCGGGGGACGCCTGGTTTCCGGAGAGGGAGCCAAATACGTGAACAGCCCCGAAGGAGCCCTCTTTTCCAAGCGCCGGAATCTCTACCTTCTTTCCCGGGCCAAGAAGACCATGCGGGAAAAAGGAGAGGCCCTTCTGGTGGAAGGGTATATGGATGCCCTGCGCCTCCACCTCGAGGGTTTTCCCGAGGCCGTGGCATCCCTGGGAACCGCTCTTTCCGAGGAGCAGGGGGATCTCCTCCGGCGTTTCGCCCGGCGGGTCTGGGTTTGCTACGACGCGGATGCGGCGGGGCAGGAGGCGGCCCTTCGGGGAATGTATATTCTCCAGTCCCGAGGGCTGGAGGTGCGAGTCATGCTTCTCCCTTCGGGGGAGGACCCGGATTCTCTCGCCGGAGCTCCCGGAGGGGGGGATCTTTTCCGGGAACTTCAGCGGAAGGCGCTTCCTCTGGTTTCCTACCATCTTCGCATGAGGGAGCCTCTTTTGCGGAATTCCGGAACCCGCACGGAAGCGGTGGAGGAGATTCTGGAAAAAACCGCCTCTCTTCCGTCTTTCGAAACGGCTCCGTACCTTTCGGAAATCGCTTCCGCCTTCGGCATGTTTTCCCATGAGGTGGCAAAGCTTCTCGAAGAGTATCGCAAAAAAGAGGCCTTTCGGGAAAAAAAAATGCTTTCCCGGGAAGAGGAAATGCCCTCTTCCCGCGTATATATACATAGGGAGATCCGAGAGGAGAGAGGGCGACTTTTGGAAGGGGTGCATGTCCTGGAGGCGGCATTGCTCTATCTGCTGAGCCGGAGAGAGGGGATTCCTTCCTCGTTGGCCCTGCAGGATATTCTGCCCCTCTTTTCCCAGGATTCTCTGCGAGCCCTGGCGGTAGCCTTCTTTCAGGAAGAGGGCCTCGAGGGACTTCAGGCCCGGTGGCTTGAGATGGGGGATACCTTCCCGTTTCAGATTCTTGAAAAGGGAGCGGTGTTCTGTGAACAGATTCCCGAGGAGGAAAATCCCTGGGAAACGGTTTATACCTCTTTGCTGCGGCATGCGGAGAAGAGAGAGTATCTCCGGTTAAAGGAAAGAATCGCGAGGAACGAGGCAAATCCGGAGGAGCTGCAACGCTTTCTGCATCTCGGAAGGCGGCTTAAAAAGGGAGGAGACTAAATGGCGAAGAAGAGTAGTGCCCCGTCGGGAACCAAAAAAAAGGCTGCTTCCAAGGAAGATCTTTCGAAAAAGAAGTCGATTCAGGGGGAAGAGGGACAGCAGCAGGACAAACAACAGGAGAAGCAGGAAAAACAGGAGTTCACTCGGGAGGAGAAGCTCGGCTTTATCGATAGAATCCGGGCCCTTCTCCAGGAGGGACAGGAAAAGGGCTATCTCACCTACGACGACATCGAAAAGCAGATTCCCGAGGAGTATCTCAACGCGGAAACCCTGGATAACCTCTACTCCAATTTGCTGGAACTGGGAATTCAGGTTCAGGAGGAGCCCAAGAAGACCAAGAGCGAGAAGGAGGAGGAGGACCTTCTCGAATCTTCCGAAGAGATGGGAGATCTGGAAGATCTTCCTCTCTCGGATCCCGTGCGCATGTACCTTCGGGAGATCGGCAAGATTTCCCTCCTCACTCCGGATCAGGAGGTGGAACTCGCCATGCGGGTGGAGGCGGGGGATCCCACCGCAAAAGCCGCCCTGGTGGAAGCGAACCTTCGCCTGGTGGTGAGCATCGCCAAAAAGTACATCGGCCGGGGCATGCTCTTTCTGGATCTCATTCAGGAGGGAAATCTCGGGCTTATCCGGGCGGTGGAGAAGTTCGATTACCGCAAGGGGTACAAGTTCAGCACCTACGCCACCTGGTGGATACGTCAGGCCATCACCCGGGCCATCGCGGACCAGGCCCGGACCATACGCATTCCCGTGCACATGGTGGAGACCATCAACAAGCTCATCCGAATTTCCCGGCAGCTCGTGCAGCGCCTGGGACGGGAACCTACCGCGGAGGAGGTGGCGGCGGAGATGGATATTCTTCCCTCCAAGGTGGAGGAAATTCAGAAAATAGCCCAGGAGCCGGTTTCTCTGGAAACTCCCATCGGAGAGGAAGAGGACAGCCAGCTCGGAGATTTTCTGGAGGACAAGGATATCCCCAGTCCCGAAGATGCCGCATCGAGCCAGCTTCTGCGGGAACAGCTGGAGTTCATGCTGGAGGATCTCACGGATCGGGAAAAAGAGGTTTTGCGCCTTCGGTTCGGCCTTGAGGACGGACATCCCTACACGCTGGAAGAGGTAGGAAAACGCTTCGGTGTAACCCGGGAACGAATCCGCCAGATCGAGGCCAAGGCCCTGCGAAAATTGCGGCATCCGAGCCGGAGCAAAAAGCTTCGGGATTTTCTCGACTAAAGGGGTTTTACCGTACCGGAGCCGAGGGAATTCGAGAACCGAAGTTTTTCCGGAAAACCTTTTCCGGAATCCATTATTTGTATAAACGCACTATGTTGCGATCCCTTCTCTCTCTGATATACTTAGAAATGCAGGAATGGCTTTGTGCATGGAGGCGCAAAAATGCGACTGGATCTTTTTCTCAAACTTGCCCGTTTGGTGAAGCGGCGAAGCGTGGCTCAGGAGATGATACGCATCGGAGCGGTGCGCATCAACGGCCGGGAGGGAAAGCCCTCCTCTTCGGTTCATCCGGGGGATTCCGTGGAGATCGCCTATCCTCGCAGAGTACTGAAAATAAAAGTTCTGGAGGAGGACGAAAAACAACTCCGGCGAAAGGCGGAAGCCTACGAGGTACAGGAGGAGCGCCGAGTGGATTCCGAGGAGGTTCCCTGGTAGCTTCTTGCGGAGTTTTTGCTATTTAAAAAATAAAGGAGGGGCCACAGATGGCGTACATTGTTGGCGTGCATGGAAGGGAAATTCTCGATTCCCGGGGAAATCCCACGGTGGAGGCGGAAGTCTGGCTCGATACCGGCGTGATCGCCCGGGCGGCGGTTCCCTCGGGGGCCTCCACGGGAAGCTTCGAGGCCGTGGAGCTTCGGGATGGAGAAGCCCGTTACGGAGGCAAGGGCGTTCTTCAGGCGGTGAAGAACATCAACGACGTTATGGCTCCGGAGATTATCGGCATGGATCCCGCAGATCAGGGGGAACTCGATGGCCTTCTCCGTTCTCTGGATGGCACCGAAAACAAGGGAAAACTCGGAGCAAACGCCATTTTAGGCATCTCCATGGCTGCGGCGAGAGCCGCTGCGGAGGAGCATGGCCTGCCTCTCTGGGCCTATCTGGGAGGTCTGGGACCCCAGAGCCTTCCCACTCCCATGATGAATGTCATCAATGGCGGAGCCCATGCGGACAATACCCTGGACATTCAGGAATTCATGATCATGCCCTACGGAGCCCCCTCTTTCGGAGAGGCCCTTCGGACGGGCACCGAGATCTACCATACCCTTAGGAAGATTCTCAAATCCAAGGGCCACTCCGTGGCACTGGGAGACGAGGGGGGCTTCGCTCCGAACCTGACCACCCACGAAGAGGCTCTGGATCTTCTGGTGGAGGCCATCGAAAAGGCGGGATACGCTCCGGGCAAAGAGGTGGGGCTCGCGCTGGATGCGGCGATTACCGAACTCTATCGGGAGGGTTCCTACGTTTTCGAAGGGGAGAAGAGAACCTTCTCTCCCGGAGAACTCGTGGAGTATTATGCGGGGCTTTGTGCGAAGTATCCCATCGTCTCCCTGGAAGACGGCATGGCCGAGGACGACTGGGAAGGGTGGAAACTTCTTACGGAAGCTCTGGGAAACAAGGTACAGCTCGTGGGAGACGACCTTTTCGTAACGAATCCCAAGCGGTTCCAGCGGGGCATCGATTCCGGAGTGGCCAACGCCATTCTCATCAAGCTGAATCAGATCGGCACTGTGACGGAAACCCTGGAGGTTATCAACAACGCTCGCTGGAGCGGGTACGGTGCGGTGATCTCGCACCGTTCCGGGGAAACCGCGGATAGCTTTCTCGCGGACCTTGCGGTGGCCACCGGAGTGGGGCAGATCAAGACGGGAGCCCCCGCTCGAATGGATAGGGTGGAAAAATACAACCAGCTTCTCCGGATTGCCGAAGAGCTTCCGGAGGGAGCCTATGCGGGGAAAGCGCGGATTCGCTGTTCCTGGTAGGAAGCGTTTTCGTACATTGTAGAGGAGGAAGATTCGAATGAAGAAAATCGTGGTTACGGACAAGGCCCCTGCGGCCATCGGCCCTTACAGCCAGGGAGTATGGGCTGGGAATTTTCTGTTCCTCTCGGGGCAGATTCCTCTGGATCCCCGGGGGGGAACCATCGTGGGAACCACCGCGGCGGAGCAGGCGGAGCAGGTTTTCAGGAACATCGGAGGAGCTTTGGAATCCCAGGGACTTACCTTCGAAAACGTGGTGAAAGCCACGGTGTTCGCTAAAAATATGGAGGATTTCGGAGCGGTGAATCAGGTCTATGCCACCCGTTTTTCCGCAGAGCCTCCCGCACGTTCCTTCGTGGAGGTGGCCCGGCTTCCCAAGGACGTGCTGGTGGAAATTGAAGTTATTGCCTACAAACCCTAGTTCTTTCTCGTTCCGATTTCCCGAAACGATTTTTTTCGGGAGGAAGAAAGGACCTGCTTTATGAAAGTAGCGGAGCCTACGGTAGAACGCCTTGTTCAGTATTATCGTTTTTTGCGGCAGCTTCATGAGGAGGGGCGAAGAGTCATCTCCTCCCAGGATATCGGTCTTACTCTCGGCCTGAAGGCGAGCCAGGTACGCAAGGATCTTTCCTATTTCGGAGAGATTGGCAAGCGTGGCGTGGGATATCATGTGGAGCGCCTTTACGAACATATACGGAACATCCTCTCTTCTCCTCGGGTGTGGAAGATGGGACTCGTCGGGGTGGGGCATCTCGGAGCGGCGCTGTTGGGATATAATTCTCTTCGGAGCGATAAGTTCGGCATCGAGGCCCTTTTCGATGTGGATTCTCGCAAGGTGGGGACCTCCATCGGAGGAGTTCCCTGCTATCATGTGGATGATATGCCCCGGATTTTGCGGGAGAAAAACATTCAGGTCATCATTCTCACCGTTCCCGCCCATGCGGCACAGTATTGCGTGGATAAGGCCCTGGAAAGCGGCAACCTTAAGGGAGTGCTTACCTTTACCCCCATTCCCGTGGTAACTCCTCGGGAGGTGCTGGTGTACGGAGTGGATATCTCGGTGGAAATGGAAAAACTCCTCTTTTATCTCAAGCAGGAGGAAGTTTCCTGAGAAAAATTCCTTCTGATCCTTTGAAGGATAAGAAAAGCTTGGTACAATAAGGAGCGTTTTTACAAAACCCGGACAAAAGAACGTGCGGATATTTTAAGGGAGGCGATGTGTTTGCATTTGCGGGGTAGTTTTGCGGGGGTAGTTATGCCCTTACTGCTTGCTTCGGCGGCACGGGCGGAGGCTGGAGGAACCCAGGGGAACCTTTTGGGAATGTTGATGCCCCTGGGGCTTTTCGTGATCATTTTTTATTTTCTTATCATCCGGCCCCAGAAGAAAAAGCAGCGGAAGCACGATGATATGCTCGGTTCCATCCGCCGGGGAGACCAGGTGGTTTCCGCGGGGGGCTTTTTCGGTACAGTGAAGGAAGTCAAGGACGACAGCTTTATCGTGGAAATCGCCGAGGGTGTCAAAGTTCGTGTTCTCAAGGGATCCATCTCCATGAAACGCACTTCCGAGGATGAAGCGGCCCAGGCCAAGAGTGCCAAAAAGGCGGAGCCCGAAGAAAAACCTGCGGAAGCCGAGAATGAGGAGAAAAATTAGGGGCGAATTCGTGTTGCATGCTCTCGGGCGGAGCAGGAAACCCTGCTCCGCTTATGCTGTTTTTTTCGAGAACCTCCTCTCGTCGTGCCTGGAGGATTTTGCGGAAAGAGAAACAGTAACCGTGGTATATAAAGTTTAGGAGGTCGTGTGTATGCTTAGACGCGAGCGGTGGCGGCTCCTGCTTGTGCTTGTGGTGGTAGTGGCCGCCCTGATTACGGTGTTTCCCGTAAAGGGGCGTATCCGTCTCGGACTGGATCTCAAGGGAGGAGCCCATATCGTGCTTCAGGCGAAGGGAACCCCGGAAAATCCTCTTACCGGAGATAGTGTGGAGCGTCTTCTTGCGGTTCTGCGGAACCGGGTGGACCAGTACGGTGTGGCAGAGCCCGTTATTCAAAGGGTCGGAGGCGATCGGATCATCGTGGACCTTCCGGGAGTGGAGGATCCCCAGGCGGCACTGGAACTTATCGGCAAAACCGCCCTTCTGGAGTTCCGGCCGGTCCTTTCGGTCTCTTCCCAGGTGCCTGCGGCGCCTCATCGGGAAAATTACGAGAGCGACGAATCCTTTCAGAGAGCCCAGGAACGCTGGCAGGAGGCCAAGGACGAAATCGATGCTCTGGCGGCCCGGATGGAAGAACAGCAGAAAGGGGATTCCTCTCTCTACGTGGGGCGGGATGAGCGCGGTACGGTCTATCTTCTGGGGCCCGTGGCGGTTACCGGAAAGGATTTGCAGGATGCGAAGACCAATTACGATAACCTCGGGCGCTCCGTGGTAACCCTCAAGTTCAACGGGGAGGGCACCAAGCTTTTCGATGCCGCCACCAAGGAGAACGTGGGAAAACAACTCGCCATTCTTCTCGATGGTGCGGTGATCTCCGCTCCGGTGGTACAGGAGCGTATCAGCGGAGGAGAGGCTCAGATTTCGGGCAAATTCACTCCCGCCGAGGCCCAGCGCCTTTCCATCATGCTTCGGGCGGGAGCCTTGCCGGTGCCCGTGGAGATTTTGGAAAATCGTTCCGTGGGGCCCACCCTGGGGTCCGATTCCATCGCCTCGGGACTTCGGGCGGGACTTATCGGAGCCGGATTGGTGGTGCTTTTCATGCTTATCTACTACCGGCTTCTGGGTGTCGCCGCGGACTGTGCCCTGGGAGTGAGCATGCTCCTTCTTTTCGCGGGGCTCGTAAGTCTTCACGCCACCCTCACTCTTCCGGGCATCGCGGGAATTATTCTCACCATCGGTATGGCGGTGGACGGGAATATTCTCATTTTCGAACGCATCCGGGAGGAGCGGAGGGCGGGGAAAACTCCCATGGCCGCCATTGATTCGGGATTCCGCAAGGCTCTTACCACCATTTTGGATGCGAATATCACCACCCTTATCGCTGCGGCGGTGCTCTATTATTTCGGAAGCGGTCCCATCCGGGGATTCGCGGTAACCCTGAGTATCGGTATCGTGGCAAGCGTTTTCAGCGCCATAATCGTCACCAGGGTGCTTGTTTCCGTTTTTGCGGGATCCAAGCGGAGTTCCTGGTTGGTATAGGAGGGTGGAGCGAATGTTCGCAAAAAAAGTATTTAATATAAATTTTATGAAGTATAAGAGGGCGGCTCTTCTGATGAGCGGCATTCTTCTGCTTTGCAGCGTGGGGCTTCTTTTCGTGCGAGGACTGAACCTCGGTATCGATTTCAGCGGAGGAGTTCTCGTGCAGGTGGAGCTTTCCCAGCCCGTAGGGGTGGGGGAACTTCGGGATGTCCTGAGAGATGGGGGTTTTTCCGGATCCACCATTCAGGCTTACGGAGATCGGGGAATCATCATTCGGGTTGCGGCGGATACCGACGAAGCCCAGGTAAAGGTTCTGAATACCCTCAAACAGAAGGACCCCGGGCTCAAGCTGCTTCGCCTGGAGAAGGTGGGCCCCGTGGTGGGAAAGCAGCTTCGGCAGGAGGCGATTCTCGCTACGGTAATCGCTCTGGTGGGTATTCTTGCCTACATCACCTTCCGTTTCCGCTTCCGTTTCGCTCTGGTAAGCGTGGCGGCCCTGGTGCATGATACCCTTATCACTCTCGGCATCTTCAGCCTTCTTGGACGGGAAATCTCTCTTCCCTTCGTGGCGGCTATTTTGACCCTAGTGGGATATTCTCTCAACGATACCATCGTGGTGCTTGACCGGGTTCGGGAAAACTGGAAGGATTATCGGTCTCTCGGCTTGGACGGGATGCTGAACAAGTCGGTGAACCAGACTTTTTCCCGGACCATCAATACGTCGCTCACCACCTTTCTGCCGGTGTGCGCCCTTTTCCTTTTCGGAGGTCCCGTGATCGCGGACTTTTCCCTGGCTCTTCTGGTGGGAATTATCGTGGGGACCTACAGTTCCATCTATATAGCGGCGGCACTTCTCTCGGAGTGGTATTCCCGGTATCCCGCGAAATCATGATTTCCACAAAGGAGTGTATTCCAGAACAGTGCTTTCTGCGTTGACCTTCGAAGATTTGCATATATGGAATACCGATGATGCTGCCCTTGCCATAGCCCGATCCCTCGATTGCAGTGCTCTTATTGCCACCCTTATGCGCATGCGGGGGGTCGAGGACCATGTCCAAGCCCGGGAGTTTCTTCGCCCGGGCCTTTTGGATATCGGGAAGGCCTTTTTTTTGGGAGAAAAGGTTCCTTCGGGAGAGGACCTTCTGCGGTATCTGGGGCATGGAACCCGGGTGGTGGTGTACGGGGATTACGATGTGGACGGGGTTACCGCCACGGCTTTAGGCGTGGAGTTCTGCCTTTCCCTCGGAGCCTCGGTGCGTTATTTCATTCCCGATCGGCACCGCCAGGGATACGGACTTCACGAGGAGATGGTTCGGAAAATCGCCCAGGCGGGATGCGATCTCCTTTTGGTGGTGGATTGCGGCACCAAAAGCCGGAAAGCTAAGGAGGCAGCCCGGCAGGCGGGAATTCCGGTGTTCGTTTTCGATCATCACCTTCCCGACGAGGGCGGGGAAGAAGCGGATCATTGGGGATATCTCGTGAACCCCCATCTTTCCGGAGGGAATCTTGCGGCTCGAAGTTTGAGCGCTGCGGGAGTCCTCTGGGTCTGGATTCTTCAGAACAATCTCGCCTCCCCCGCTTGGCTCGGAGAGAGATTGGACCTCGTGGCGCTCTCCACCATTGCGGACTGCATGGAGCTTGGGGTTTCCAACCGGACCTTGGTGCATGAGGGACTTCAGGCTTTGGGACGGAGCGCCAGACCGGGAGTGCAGATCCTCAAGGAGAGCCTCGGGCTGAACGAGCGCTTCATTACCGAAGAGGACGTGGCCATGCGGATCGCCCCCTGCATCAATGCGGCGGGACGCCTGGATCTTGCGGAAATTGCGGTGAAGGTGCTCCTTTCGGAAGAGGGTTATTCCGAGTGGGTGGATCGCCTGGTTTCCCTGAATCGCCAGCGCCAGAACGTTTCGTCAAAAATTTACGAAGAAATTCTCGGATCTCTTCAAGAGGGGCAGCGGGTTTTTCTCGATTCCCGATGGCCTGCGGGGGTATTGAGCGGCGTGGCCAGCAGGGTTTGCTCTCGTTTCTCCTGCCCCGTGGTTCTCGGGGCTCCCGTGGGGACCGGCATTCGGGGCACCGTGCGATTTCCCTCGGGAGGAAACGCGGTAACCTTTCTTCAAAAGAAAGCTTCCCGGCTTACCGCCTGGGGAGGGCATCCCTATGCGGCGGGGTTTTCCACTTCCCGGGATTTTTGGGATTCCCTGGCGGAGGAGATGCAAGAGGATCTTCGAAATTTCGTTCCCCAGCGCGAAAAGATTCACGCCTGCGCCTGTCCCCCCGCAATTTTTTCCCTCTCCCTCTGGAACCAGATAGCCCGGTTGGGGCCCTTCGGAAAGGGAAATCCGCATCCTCTGTTTTTTGCGGAGCAGGAAATGCGGATTCCCAAGAGGCATTTCGGAGCGGAGGGAAAGCATATAGCCTTTCTGCACGGAGACATGGAGGTCATCGCCTGGAACGGCACCGCCTTTTTCGAGCGTTGCGGATTTCCCCAGGGGGTGATATACCGTCCCCGGTTGAATATTTGGCGGGGAAAATCCCGCATACAGCTTATTCTGGAGCATGGGGTTTACGAAAAGCCCATAGAAGAGCCTATAATGGAGAAAAACCGAGGGGAAACCCTCGCCTGAGTTTTTCCATATCTTGTCGATGTCCTCTGGCGATTCCGGAAATTTCCCGAAAGAAAGGTGCCCCATGCCGGAAAAGAAAAAAGTGCACAAAAAGGAAGAGCCGAAACAGATTGCCCCGGTGGTGGAGCGTAGCCAGGGCAAAAAGGATCTGCGCATTCTCGGAGACAGCTTTATCGGAAGAATCGATAACGCCCAGCGGGTGAGCGCGGTGCGCATGGGATGGCAGGATCTCTGGCGCAAGGTTTCTTCCTATCTTTCCCGGGAAGAGCTCATTCTTCTGGGGGAAAGCTTCGTTTTTTCTTCCGGAGCCCACGGAGAACAGCTCCGGCATTCCGGAGAGCCCTATATCGTGCATCCTCTCTCGGTGGCCACGGTGCTTGCGGATATGGGGCTGGACGTGGAAACCCTTATGGCGGCCCTGCTTCACGATGTTCTGGAAGACACGCCGTTTAACGAAAAGGAGCTTTCCGAGCGTTTCGGTCAGGACGTGGCCTTTCTCGTAAGCGGTGTGACCAAGCTGGGACGCATTCACTTTCAAACTCTCGAGGATTATCAGGCGGAGAATCTTCGAAAGATGTTTCTGGTTATGGCCAAGGATATCCGGGTGGTTCTCATCAAGCTTGCGGATCGGCTGCACAACATGCGCACCCTCCGGGTGCTCCCCAAGGAAAAACAGATGCGCATCGCCCGGGAGACCCAGGAAATCTATGCTCCTCTGGCGCATCGCCTGGGAATCTACCATATCAAGCGGGAGCTTGAGGACCTTTCCTATCGCACTCTGGATCCGGATACCTATTACGAGATCCGGCGGCGGGTAAAAAAGAAGCTTCCCGAGCGGGAGGATATCGTCAAGAGGGCCATCGATATCCTTCAAAAGGAAATCGGAAATGCGGGAATCCAGATCAACATTACCGGCCGGGCCAAACATTTCTACAGCATCTACGAAAAGATGTGCCGCAAGAACCTTTCGGTGGATCAGCTTTACGATCTTCTGGCGGTGCGGGTTATCGTGAATACCGTGGTGGAATGCTACACCGTGCTGGGAATCGTTCATACTCTCTGGAAGCCTATTCCCGGGCAGTTCGACGACTATATCGCCAATCCCAAGAACAACATGTATCAATCCCTGCATACCACCGTGGTGGGCCCCAGCGCGGAACCCCTGGAGGTGCAGATACGCACCTGGGAGATGCACGAACTCGCGGAGTACGGCGTGGCCGCCCACTGGCGGTACAAGGAGAAAAAAGAGGGTTCCGTGGACTCTCTGGACCAGAAGCTCGTCTGGATCCGGCAGGCCTTGGAGGAACAGGGAGAGGATGCCCAACCTTCGGATTTTCTGGAACACCTCAAGGAGGACGTGCTTACCTCGGAGGTTTTTGTTTTCACTCCCAAGGGAGACGTCATCAATCTTCCTCACGGTTCCACCCCCATCGATTTCGCCTATACCGTGCATACCGAGGTGGGGCATAAATGTGTGGGAGCCATGATCAACAACCGTATCGTTCCCATCGACTACACCCTTCAGAACGGAGATATCGTGAAGGTTCACACCTCTCCCCAGGGGCATCCTTCCCGGGACTGGCTCAAGATTGCCCGGAGCAATCGGGCCCGTTCCAAGATTCGTTCCTGGTTTCGGCAGCAGGAAAAGGCGGAGAAGGAAAAGAACCATCTTCGGGGACAGGAAATTCTGGAAAAGGAAATCCGTCGCCGTTTGGGAGACCCCGCATGGGATCCCCTTAAAGAGGGAGCCCTTCTCAATCGAAGTGCCAAGAGCTTGGGGCACCCGAGCTGGGAGGAGCTCATTACCGAAGTGGGGGCGGGAAATCAGAACGCCTCCAAGGTGGCCGCCCGGGTGGTGCAGTACCTTCGGGAAAAGGAGAGCGCCGAGAGCATCCCTCTTCCGCTGCTCGAAGAGGTTTCCCGGGAGCGCAAGGGGGATTCCGAAATCGTCGTGGAGGGAGCCGAGGGGGTTCTGGTGGGGCTCGCCAACTGTTGTTGCCCCATTCCCGGGGATGTTCTGGTAGGTCTTGTTACCAAAAGTCGCGGTATCATGGTCCATAGAGAGGACTGTCCTAACGCGCGGACCTTCGCGAAGGATCGTAGAATAGATGTTTCCTGGGGAAACCGGGTGAGCCCATACTACAATACCCGCCTCAAGGTGGAAGGAGTGGACCGGCCGGGGCTTTTCGGAGACGTTTCCCAGGCCGTAAACGCCGGGGAGGCCTCCCTCGTGGGAGTGAAGGCGGCCATACGGGGAAGAAATCAGGCGGTTATGACCCTGGAAGTTCAGGTGCGGAACATCGAGCATCTCTACAAGCTCATGGCTTCGCTCAACGCCCTTCCGGGAATTCAGCGAGTGTTTCGGGGGTGACCTTATGCGGGCGGTAGTACAGCGGGTGCGGTATGCCAGGGTGACGGTGGAGGAATCCCTTGTGGGGGCAGTGGAAGAGGGTTTTTGCGTTCTTCTCGGAGTGACCCACGAAGATACCTCCGAGGATTGCCGTTGGCTGGCGGAAAAGATAGCCCATCTCCGGGTTTTTTCGGATGACCAGGGCAAGATGAACCGTTCCCTGTCGGATGTGGGAGGTGGGGTTCTCGTGATTTCCCAATTTACCCTTTATGGGGACTGTCGAAAGGGACGGCGTCCCTCCTTCGTTCAGGCCGCACCTCCGGAGAAGGCGGAAGGTCTGTACGAAGAGTTCGTGGCATGTCTGCGAGAATGGAATCTCCCCGTACAAACCGGGTCTTTCGGAGCCGATATGGACATCTCCCTGTGCAATAATGGACCCGTTACGCTTATTATAGAGACGTCTGGAGGCTGTGGTATATGAATATCCGTCGTTTTCCTCTTGGCAGTTTATGGACAAATGGTTATCTTCTCTGGGATTCCCGGGGAAAGGCCTTTTTCGTGGATCCCGGAGGAGACCCCCGGGAGGTTTTGGATTTTATCGCAAAAGAGGGGCTTTCTCTGGAACGCATACTCCTGACCCACGGTCATGCGGATCATCTTTTCGGCGTGGAAGCCCTGCGAACCGAAACGGGAGCTTCCGTGGCAGTGCACGAGGAGGATGCTTTCATGCTGGAGCACCCGGAACACAATCTTTCCCAGTTCATGGGGAGTTCCTGCAGCGCCAGAGTTGCGGAGGTCCTGCTTTCCGATGGGGATTCCCTGGAAGTGGGAAGCATGAAGATCCGGGTTCTTCACACTCCCGGACATACTCCGGGAAGCTGTATCTTTTACGTTACCGAAAAGGACGAGGCGGTGCTTTTTTCGGGGGACACACTTTTCGCCCAGAGCGTGGGGCGCACGGACCTTCCCGGAGGAAGCAGTGCAGCCCTGGAACATTCGCTTTTGCGTTTCCCGGAATTTTCCGAAGGTCTTCGGGTGCTTCCCGGTCATGGACCGGAAACCACCATCGGGGAAGAGAAGCTTCATAACCCCTATTGGCCCCATTAGGCTTTCGGAATGCGATGTTCCTCGCTCCCCGAGAATGAGCGCCCCCGGGAAAGGCTTTTTCGCAGGGGTCCCGAATCTCTGGGGCTTTCGGAGCTTCTCGCCATTCTTCTGCGGACGGGTACGAAAGAGCGGGATGTCCTTGAATTGAGCGGTTTTTTGGTGGAACAGTTCGGAGGGCTCCCGGGGCTTCTTCGAGCGCTTCCGGGAGAGTTCCTCGGCATTTCCGGATGCGGAGAGGCCAAGGCGGCTCTTCTTGCGGCGGCCATGGAGATCGCCCGCCGGGCGGCGGAGGAAATCGGAACCGCCTCTTCTTGCGAAGAATCCTGGGAAGCCCGGATAAGCACGCTTGCCCGGGGAATCCGATACGAGGAGCGGGAGTTTCTCTGGGCCCTTTTTCTCGACGAGGCAGGAAAGATCCTTGGGGAGGAGCGCCTTTCCTACGGGGGCCTGGAAGGAGCCTGTCTGGACGTTCCTCTCTTTCTGCGGAAGGCGGTGCGTCTCGGAGCGGGAGAGGTGGTGCTTCTTCACAATCATCCCCGGGGAAGCATCGAGCCCAGTCGGGAAGATATGGAACTTACCAGGTACGTGGCAGATCGTCTTCGGGTGCTGGGAATGCATTTGAAGGCCCATTACATTTTGGGAAAGGGCACCTATGAACGTATCCTATGGTCCGAGGTATAAGGAGAAGGTGGGGGAACGGCGTGTTCAGGTGGATTAGCGGTCTTTTTTGCCGGGATGTGGGCATCGACCTTGGTACGGCAAACGTGGTGGTTTACGTTAAAGGCCAGGGAATCGTGGGAAACGAACCCTCGGTGGTGGCTGTCAAGAGAATGGGCCAGAGGGGAAACGAAAAGATTATCGCCGTGGGGAGCGGGGCCAAGGCCATGATCGGAAAAACACCTCACGGAGTGGAGACGGTGCGCCCTCTCCAGCATGGAGTTATCGCGGATTACGACATGACCGAAGCCATGATTGCCCATTTCCTCGCCTTTGCCAACGGAGGACGGAGCCAGTTCGCGCATCCCCGGGTGGTCATCTGCGTTCCCGCCTGCGTTACCGAAGTGGAACGCCGGGCGGTTATCGACGCTACCCTGGGTGCGGGAGCCCGGGAGGCCTACGTGGTGGAGGAGCCCGTGGCGGCGGCCATCGGAGCGGGGCTGCCCATCGCGGAACCCCGGGGAAACATGGTGGTGGATATCGGCGGAGGCACCAGTGAGGTGGCGGTGCTCTCTCTGGGAGGCATTGTGGTGCATGAGGCTCTTCGTTCCGCGGGAGACGAAATGGACCAGGCCATCATCGCCATGCTTCGCCAGAACTACACCCTCCACGTGGGAGAGGTCACTGCGGAGGAGATCAAGCTCTCCGTGGGCTCCGCCATACCCTACGAGGGAGAGGAAGAGGAAATGGAGGTGAAGGGCCGGGATCTCATGGACGGGCTTCCCAAGGCGGTGCGCATTCGGGCGGCGGAAGTTCGGGATGCCCTGACCCCCAGCATCTCCAGAGTGGAGGATATGATCCGGGATTCTCTGGAAGAAACTCCTCCGGAACTGGCCCGGGACATCGTGGATCAGGGGCTTGTGCTTACCGGAGGGGGTGCCCAGCTTCGGGGATTGGCCGCCTATCTTCAGGAAAACCTCAAGGTGCCGGTGATTACTGCGGAAAAGCCCCTCTTTTCCGTGGCTCTCGGGGTGGGAAGAATCCTGGAGGACCTGGATGCCATGAAAAAGGTGCTTATCTCGGTGGATAAGGGGATGCAGTAGAACATGGAGAATTCTCGAAGGGCGGGCCGAAGTCTTTTGGAATGCTTTCCGGAGCGGGAAAAACCCGCAGCGTGATTCGATCTCATGCCGAGACGAATCCGGGAAATAGAAAACCCCTGGATTCACGGGGGGCTTGCGGTGGTGGTGGCGTGTTTGCTGCTACTCCTCTCGTTTCATATGCCCTTTGTGCGCTATATGGTGGACGGAGCGGCTCTCTTGCTGCGCCTTCCGGAATATCCCGCCCTTTTCCTGCGGGGAAAGGTTACGGAGCTTTACCGGTGGATCGAATCGGGGGAGGAGATCCAACAAAGGGTGGCGCTTTTGGAAAAGCAGAACATCCTTCTTCGAACCACCCTGGCCCGGTATGCCCTTTATCGGAATGAGGAGGAGGAAAGCCCTTCTTCCCCCTCTTTCGTCACGGCTTCGGTGCTTGTGCGGCATCCTTCGAGCTGGTGGGAGGAGATCAAAATCGACATGGGCACTCTTCAGGGGGTCCGGCCGGGTTCCCCCGTGCTCTATGGGGGATATCTCGTGGGGAGGGTGCGCCGGGCGGGACGTTTCGATGCCTGGGTGCGGCTCATTACGTCGAGAAACTTCTCCATTCCCGTTACCGTGGAGGATACCCGGGATCTCGGCGTTCTCGGAGGGAACGGAGAAGGGGAGGTGTTTCTCCAGTATATTCCGGAGGAACGTTCTCTTCCGCTGCAATCTCCCGTGGTAACCGCTCTTCTCGACGAGGGCTTTCCTCCGGGAATTCCCGTGGGAGTTCTGGGAGAGCCCCGGAGTCTTCTCGGAGGATTCCGATCCTATCTCGTCTATCCCGGAGTGCCTCTCTCGAAGCTGTATCGGGTTTCCGTCATGATTGGAGAAGACATGCCATGAAATGGTGTTTCCTGTTGTGGTATCTTCAGGATGTACTCCAGATTTTCGGTGAGGGCTACTTCTTCGCGCCGGAACTTTTTCTCGCGGCGGTGCTCTTGCTCATGTCTTCGGGAGAATACGATCATCCCGGACTTATCTGGTTCAGTTTTCTCGGAGGAGTTCTCTGGGATGTCCGATGGACGGGGCTCATAGGAATGACTGCGGGAGTCTATGCGGTGCTCGCCACCTTCTTCAGCTTTCTCTGGAACTCCATGCCCGATACGGGACGGAACAAACTGACCTTTTTCGCCTTTCTCGGAGGGGCCCATCTGGCCATAGGAGTGGCCCGTTGCGTACTCGGAATTTCCCTGCAGGATGTCACGTGGATTTTCTTTCTGCGCCAGCAGATACTGGGATTGCCTCTCATGTACATGATTACCCGCGTCGCCTTTCCCCGTGAAGGAGTTTACGGTGCCCCATAAGCGATTGGCCCGGCAAAGGAAGATCGATTTTCGCCTTCACATCTGGCGGGTTTTGGTGGTGGCGGTTTTTTTCGCTCTTTTGGGGGGGCTTTTCTTCTTTCAGATCATGCGGGGGGACCGCTACATCCAGCTGGCGGCGGAAAACCGCTTTCGCCTTCTTCAGATTCCTCCTCCCCGGGGTATTATTTACGATGTCCGGGGGCTTCCCCTGGCGAAAAACGTGCGCACCTTCGACATCAAGGGGTATCCCTCGGATCTTTACCGGGAGGGAAATCTCCGGAAGGTGGCGGAAATTTTCGCCAAACACGGCATTCCCGTAAGCCCCGAGGAGCTTCGAAAAAAAGTGAAAGCCCAGTACTGGGCTCCCTATAGGGCGGTTTCCCTGGCCTCGAACCTTACCTTGATGCAGGTGATGGACCTCGGAGGGGATCTGGATTTTCCCTCCTGGCTTTTTCCCTTTCCCCTCTGGAAGCGCACCTATCCCGCAGGAGGTCTGGGAGTCCACGTAACGGGATACGTGGGAGAAATTACCGAGGAGGAGCTTCGAGAGAAGCGTCCCCAGGGATACAGCGCGGGAGAACAGGTCGGCAAGACCGGGGTGGAGGCGAATTACGACAGGTGGCTTCGGGGCTCCATGGGAGAAGAGGCGGTGGAGGTGGACGCCAAGGGGAGGAGGCTCCATCTGCTTGCCCGTCGGGAGCCTCTGCGGGGCAAGGATCTCCATCTCACCTTGGATCTCGGGGCTCAGAAGGTGGCGGAGAACCTCATGGCGGGCAAGAGCGGAGCGATTCTCGCCATGGACGTGTCCAACGGAGATATTCCGGTATTCTACAGCGCCCCCACCTACGATCCCAATCTTTTCAGCTGGGGAGCCAGTGCCGGGGAATGGCGGAAAATACGCATGGATTCCGAAAGGCCCATGCTGAACCGGATTATCGGAGGACACTACCCTCCGGGATCTATCTTCAAGGTGGTTCCCGCCATCGCGGGGCTTATGTCGGGATATATCACCTCCCGATCCACCGCCTTCTGCAACGGATCCTACCAGGTGGGAAACCGAAAGTTCCGCTGTTGGAACCGATGGGGGCACGGAACGGAAAACCTCGAAGAGGCACTTCGGGATTCCTGCGACGTCTTTTTTTATCATTACGGTCTTACCATGGGGGTGGACCTCATGGCCGAGTGGGCTTCCCGTATGGGCATGGGAATGCCTACGGGAATCGATCTTCCCGGAGAAATTCCGGGAACCGTGGCGGGACGGGAGTGGAAGCAGCGTTATCGAAAGGAGCCGTGGTATCCTGGGGATACCGCGAACTACTCTATCGGTCAGGGATTTCTTCTCATCACTCCTCTTCAGGCGGCGGTGCTTTTCGCGTCCCTCGGGAACGGAGGATATCTCGTGGAGCCCCGGATCGCCCTGGAGAAGGAGCCTTTTTCACGGGACATCCACGTATCCCCTTGGGTGCTTCGGGAGGTGCAGAAAGGGCTTGTGGCGGTATGCCGTCCTCGGGGAACGGGATACCGGGCGGGGGAGTTCGGTCTTTCCGTGGCGGGGAAAACCGGTACCGCCCAGAACCCGCACGGCGAGGATCACGCCTGGTTCGTGGGATACGCTCCGGCGGAATCTCCCCGATACGTGGCTGTGGCTCTTGTGGAGGGGGGAGGGCACGGCAGTTCCGTGGCGGCCCCCCTGGTGGGGGAACTTCTCGCCTATCTCTGCAAGGGCTATCTTGAAGACAAGGAGGATTAGGGCATGGGGCAGGAAGCGTGCACGTTGGGTGCCATCCATCTCAAGGGCGAAATCTACGGTCTTCGCATGGTGGTTCGGGAGGATGCGGATCTGGAGGTTTTGCGTGGGGATTTACGGCGTCTTGGAGAAGAGGGAGAGCACATCCTTTCGGGAGCCAAGGTGGTGGTGGATTTCCAGGAGCGGGAGATCGGCCTGTCCGAAGTCATCCTTTTTCTGGAACATTTTTCCAAAAAGGGAGAGAAGGGAGAACCCCGCATTCTCTCCTGGATCAGCAATAACAGCATTACTCTCGGGACGCTTCAAAACCTCGGCTTTCGTACGGGAGTTCCCGAATCCGGACTTGCCGCGGAAAGGGAGCGGAGCCGGAAATCCCTGCTCTACGAGCGTTCCGTCCGTTCGGGACAGCGCATCGAACATGCGGGAGACGTGGTGGTGCTCGGAAACGTTCACGATGGAGGCGAGGTCGTTTCCCGGGGAAATATCGTGGTGCTCGGAAAGCTCCAGGGAATTGCCCATGCGGGAGCCGAAGGGGATGTGGAAGCCCGTATCTTCGCCAGGATTTTCGAGGCCTCCCAGGTTCGGCTTGCCCATAAGGTGAGCTATCTGGATCAGAGCGCTTCCTGGTGGAAAAAATCGGCTCTCGTGATGCTTGAGGACGGAGTCTTCATGGTGCAGGAAATCGAACTGTAGATGCTTTCGTCCATAGAGATCGGATAAGCGAACGAAATAAGGGGGGGCAAGTATGCCTGGTCGTGTGGTTGTCGTTACATCAGGAAAGGGCGGAGTGGGAAAAACCACCACCACCGCCAACGTTTCAGCATCCCTCGCGGGAAAGGGGTACAAGGTGGTTGCGATGGATGCGGATATCGGGCTCCGCAATCTCGACGTGGTGCTGGGGCTTGAAAACCGTATCGTCTACACCCTCGTGGACGTTATCGAAGGAGTCTGCCGTCTTCCTCAAGCTCTGGTGCGGGATAAGAGGGTACCCAATCTCTTCTTTCTTCCCGCCGCGCAGACCCGAACCAAGGATGCGGTTTCTTCGGATCAGATGGCGGATCTTTGCAAAACCTTGCAGCAGGAATTCGATTTCGTTTTCGTGGATAGTCCCGCGGGAATCGAAGCGGGCTTCCGGAATGCCGCCGCAGGAGCTACGGAGGCTCTTGTGGTGACCACTCCCGAGGTTTCCGCGGTACGGGATGCGGACCGCATCATCGGCATGCTGGAATCTCTGGAAATCGCTCCCATACGCCTGGTCATCAATCGGGTACGTCCGGATCTCGTGCAAAGGGGAGATATGCTGAGCGTGGCGGACGTGCTGGATATCCTCGCCATCGATCTCGTGGGAGTGGTTCCCAACGATGATTCCGTGGTGGTTTCCACCAACCGGGGAGAGCCTCTTACCCTGGGAATGCAATCTCCCGCATGCAAGGCCTTCGACAATATCGGGCTTCGCATGACCGGAGAGGAGATCCCCTTTCTGGATATCGAAAAGTTCGGACAGAAGGGCTTTGTGGGAACTCTCCGGAAAATGTTCGGCTTTTAAACGGAGGCGATACGATGGGTTTTTTTTCTCGATTCTTTCAGGGCGAGACGGCCCGGGAAACCGCGAAGCGCCGTCTGCAGCTCGTGCTTATTCACGATCGAAGCGATCTTTCCGTGGAAACCATGGAAGCTTTGCGGAAGGATCTCATTACCGTGATCAACCGGTACCTCGAAATCGATGAGCAGCATATCGAACTCGAGCTGGAACGGGAAAACTCCTCGGTGGTGCTGGTGGCGAATATTCCCGTTCGGACGGTGAAGCGTCAGCATCTTCTTCCGGGGAACGAGGCGTGACCTCCCGGGAAGAACGGGAGGAGCTTTCGATAAGGGAAATTCTGGGTCGTATCGATAAAATCGCTCTTCTCTGCACCCTGGGAGCCTTTTTCCTGGGGCTTCTTTCCATTTACGGCGCTACCTATTCCAAGGGGAGCGGCTATTTCCTCAAACAGATTCTCTGGGGAGGCGTGGCCTTTACCGCCTACCTGGGAGTGCTGGTCCTGGGATATCAGCGGTTGCTTCACTACGCCTATGTCATCTACGGTGTGGCTTTGGGTTCTCTTGTGCTGGTGCTTCTCGTGGGGGTGGTTACCAAGGGCTCCCAGAGCTGGTTTTCTCTCGGGCCTCTCCGGCTTCAGCCCTCGGAACTCGTCAAGGTCTCCCTGGCTCTTTTCATGGGAAAACACCTTTGCCGCTATCCTCCGGTAACGGTACGTTCCTTTTGTACCGCCCTGGGGCTTATGGGAATTCCCGCTCTTCTGGTGCTGCTTCAGCCGGATCTCGGAAGCACCCTGGTTTACGGTTCCATGATTTTCGTGGCCCTTTTCGTGGGGGGAGCCTCGCTCCGGCTTTTGGGAGGTCTCGGAGTCGCCCTTACGGGGTTCTTTCCGCTGGGATGGATTTATTTTCTCAAGGATTATCAGAAGATGCGGCTTCTCGTCTTTCTCGATCCCTATGCGGATCCTTTGGGGGCGGGATATAATGTCATTCAGTCCCGAATCGCCGTGGGATCCGGAGGGCTTTTCGGAAAGGGTTTTCTCGAGGGAACCCAGGCATCCTTACGCTTTCTTCCGGAGCCTCATACGGACTTTATTTTCAGCGTCTTTGCGGAGGAGTTCGGCTTTCTCGGCTGTTGTCTCCTTCTCGTTTTTTTCGCCACTCTTATCTGGAGGCTCATCCGGGGAGGACTTCTCTCCAAGGATCTTCGGGCCAAGGTAATTTCCGGAGCCCTTACGGGATGGATCGCCTTCCAGGTAATCGAATCCATTGCCATGAGCATCGGCTGGGCCCCCATTACGGGGCTTCCCCTTCCGCTTTTCAGTTACGGAGGAAGTTCCCTTCTTTCCATGGGGTTGGCCCTGGGAATTGCCCAAAGCATTTACGTGGAAAGTCCGAGGAGTTTTTCCTAAAAATTTTTTCGCAAAGAATTGGTGTAAGGAGTTGGAAGGCATGTCCCTTAAGGAATACCGAGAAGCGGCGGATACGTATCTGCCGCTTCTATCGAGTGTGAAATCTCCCCAACGCTATCTGGGAGGGGAACTTGGAACGAATTCCCCGGAACTTCCCGGGCAGCTTCGGATATGTCTTGCCTTTCCCGACGTTTATGAGGTAGGTATGAGCTACCTCGGATTTCAGATCCTTTACGGACTTCTCCGGGAGGATCCCCGATTTTCCGTGGAGCGGGCCTACTGTCCCTGGCCGGATATGGAGGAGATTCTGCGATCCCGGAAACATCCTCTGGAATCTCTGGAAACTTCCCGGCCTCTCAAGGATTTCGATGTCCTCGGATTTACGTTGCAGTACGAGCTTACCTATACGAATATCCTCACCATGCTGGATCTGGGAAACATTCCCTTCCGCCAGGAGGATCGAACCGAGGAGGATCCTCTGGTTATCGGGGGCGGCCCTGGGGCCTGCGTGCCGGAGCCTCTGGCGCTCTTTTTCGATGCCTTTTGCGTGGGCGAAGGGGAGGAGATGCTGCCGGAACTGCTGGAGTGCATCCGGCAGACCCGGGGAATGTCCCGGAGGGATCGGCTTCGGGAATGCGCCCGTATCGGAGGCATTTACGTTCCCTCTCTGAGTCGGATAGATTCCGACGGAAAGGTTATATCCGAGGAAAGGGATATAACCTTTCCCGTGGTGCGCCGGTATCTTGCGGATTTGGATAAGGCCTATTATCCCCGGGAACTGGTGCTGCCTCTTTCGGGCATTATCCACGATCGGGCGGGGGTGGAGGTTTTTCGGGGATGTACCCGGGGATGCCGTTTCTGCCAGGCGGGCATGATGAACCGCCCCGTTCGGGAACGATCTCCCGAAAAGATCTTCGAACTCTCCCGGGCTTTGGTGGAGAGTTCCGGTTACGACGAGGTGGGATTCGTTTCTCTCGCTACCTGCGATTACTCTTCCCTGACGGAACTTATCGAAAAAATGCAGCCCTGGCTCGAGGAGGATCGGGTGACCCTCAGTCTTCCAAGTCTCCGGATCGACGCCTTTTCGGTGGATCTTGCGGAGCGTCTTTCGGGACTCCGCAAGGGAGGGCTCACCTTCGCTCCCGAGGCGGGAACCCAGCGCCTTCGGGATGTCATCAACAAGGGAGTTACCGAGGAGGATGTCCTGGTGGCGGCGGAACGGGCCTTTCGGGGAGGCTGGGATCGGATAAAACTCTACTTCATGATGGGGCTTCCCACGGAAACCGAGGAGGATCTCCGGGGGATTCTTCGCATTGCCCAGGAGGTAGCTTCCCTGGGGAGAAAGTTTTCCCGCCGGTCCAGCGTGGCGGTTTCCGTGGCGGGATTCGTTCCCAAGGCTCATACTCCTTTTCAATGGGAAGCTCAAAGTTCCCTGGAGGAACTTCGGGAAAAGGGAAGTTTTCTGCGAAAAAACCTTCGGAATCGCTCGGTGACTCTGAGTTATCACGAGCCGGAACAAACCTTTCTCGAAGGGGTTTTCGCTCGGGGAGACCGGTCTCTCGGGAGGGTTCTCGAAGAGGCCTGGCGCCGGGGAGCCCGGTTCGACGGCTGGGGAGAGACCTTCTCTCTGCCTCGCTGGCTGGAAGCCTTCGATGCGACGGGAATCGATCCCCAAAGTTTTTTAGGGGCCCGGCAGGAGAATCAGGCTTTTCCCTGGGATCACATCTCCCTGGGAGTATCCCGGAAGTTCCTCTGGGAGGAACGCTGCCGGGCCTATGCGGAGGAACTCACCCGGGACTGCACCCGTTTCGGATGCGCCGGGTGCGGCCTCGAAAAAAAGGGCTGTTCCGTGGCAAAGGGAGGACCTTTCCGTGGATAAGCGCGTTCGGTTTCACTTCGCCAAGCGGGGCAGAACCATCTTTCTTCCTCACGTGGAAATTCCTGCGGTCTTCGCCCGGGCGGCCCGACGGGGGAAAATTCCCCTGCTCTACTCCGAGGGCTTTCATCCCCGTCCTCGGGTAAGTTTGGGGCCTCCTCTTCCCATGGGAGTAGTGGCCTTGAACGAGCCGGGAGACCTTAGGGTTTCCGAGTGGGTTCCCTCCATGGAGGAAATCCTTCGAAAGGAGCTTCCCCGGGGAATAGAATTGCTGGACGCGGTCCCTCTGGAGGGAAAGGATCTCGGCAAGATCTGTTCCGTCGGCTCCTATCTTGTGCGAGAAAGAACCCCCGGAGTGCTCGAGAACATTCGGAAGCATCTCCGAGAGGAGGAGCATCGGGAGGAGTGCCGCATGCTGGATTTCGAGGAAGATCCCGAAGAACTCCGTTTCCTGCTGGACGAAAGGCGTACCGGCCTCGGAAGTTTCGTGAAACGATGCGTGGCCCTGGAACTTTGTTCCGGCTGGGGAGATTTTTTCCTTTTGCGGGAGGCGGTGGGCTTTGTGGAGGACCGACAGTTCTGTTCAGTCTGAAAAGCGAGAATCACTGATTTCTAAGGAGATATCCATGGGCTCGGATGTCAAAATCGTAGCAAATCTGATGGATCCTGAAGAATGCCGGGTGGCCATCCTCGAAGGAGGACGGCTGGCGGAGTTGTTCTCTGAAAAAATGTGGGAGCGCCATGCCCCCGGAGAAATTTACAAGGCCCGGGTGGACAGCGTTCTTCCGGGAATGCATTCGGCCTTCGTGAATCTGGGGGACGGCCGTAACGGATTTCTCTATCTTGCGGACGCCCGGAACGTGACGGTGGAGCCGAACCGGGAAATTCTGGTGCAGGTGATCAAATCCGCCCGAAAGAGCAAGGGCGCCCGGGTAACCACCCGGCTTTCCCTTGCGGGAAGATATCTGGTGCTCGTGCCGGGAGGAAAGGAAGTGGGCATATCCCGGCGCATTCTCCAGGATGAGGAACGCAAGCGCCTTCGCCGGCTGGTTCGGGGTCTTCGCCCCGAGGATTGCGGCATTATCGTGCGCACCGTGGCGGAGGGCATGGAAGGATGGATTATCGAGAAGGATCTGGAGGAGCTTCTCGAACTTTGGGAGCGGATTCGACATGACGGGGAAGTGCAGAAGGCTCCCTGTCTGCTTTACCGCAATCTGGGGCTTCTCGAACGGGTGCTTCGGGACGAACTCAACGAACGGGTGGACGAGGTGGTTATCGATTCTCCCGAGGAGGAACCTCACGTTCGAGACATTATATCCCGGTTTTGCCAAGGTGCCGAGGAACCCGGAGTCAATCTTTACCGTGGAAAGGTTCCCCTCTTCGAGGCCTTCGGAATCGAGCGGGAAATTGCGGCGGCTCTGGAGCGCAAACAGTGGCTTCCCTCGGGAGCCTATCTCATTATCGATCAGACCGAGGCCCTTACGGTGATCGACGTAAATACGGGGAAGTACGTGGGGACCTCCACTCTCCGGGAAACCATACGAAAGACCAACCTCGAGGCGGCCCGGGAAATCCCCCGGCAGCTTCGGCTTCGGGCCATCGGGGGCATCGTGGTGGTGGACTTTATCGATATGGACGTTCCCGAGGATCGGGAGATCCTCCTGAAGGAACTGGAAGAGGAACTCCGGAAGGATCGTTCCTCCGCCCGGGTTTTTGCGGTAACCCGGCTGGGCCTGGTGGAGATGACCCGGAAGCGGAGTCGTCAGGATCTCAAAACCGCTCTTACCCGGGGATGTCCCTTTTGCCGGGGAAACGGATGGGTTCTCAAGGAGGAGGAGGTCGCCTTTTCCATCAAGCGATTTCTTCGGAAGGTAGCCCAATCCAGCCGCTCCGAAGCCTACATGATCGAAGCCCATCCCGAAATCTGCCGCCACATGGCGGAGAATTACCTCGTCTCCTGGGAGCAGGAGTTCGAAAGCCGGTTCTTCCTGGTGGAGGTTCCGGAATTCGCCTGGGATAAATTCCGTATGGGCGGCCAGGGTTCCCTGGAACAGATACGTCACATATGTTCGCTGCTGGAGCAGAAGGAGATGCGTCCCGTTGTTCATAGCACAACTGCATCTTCGTAATTTCAAAAGCTTCGGCAAAAGCCACGACCTGGAACTGCATCCGGGTTTTACCGGCATCGTGGGACCCAACGGGAGCGGCAAAAGCAATCTTCTCGATGCCCTTCGATGGGTGTTGGGAGAAAATAATCCTTCCCGGCTCCGGATTACCCGGCAGAGCGATCTTATCTTCCAGGGAAGCCTCTCCCTTCCTCCGGGAAATCGGGCGACCGTGCGCATCCGCCTTCAGGGAGAGGAGGAACAGTGCTTTCTTTCCCGATCCGTGGACGAGAGCGGAGGAACCGTGGCGATCGACGGGGATCGGAGCCGTCTCGGAGATCTCGAGGAGGTAAAGCGGGCGTGGCATCTCGAAGGAGAACGCTTCGCCTTCATCGGCCAGGGAGAGGTGGCGGAGATCGTGCGTCAGCGCCCCAAGGAGCGCCGGCTGCATCTGGAATCTCTCTTTGGCATCGATCTTTACCGAAAGCGCCGGGACGAAGCGGCTCTTCGCCTCGAAGAAGCTTTGGGAGAACTGAAGAATCTGGATACCCTTCTGGGAGAGCTTTCCGCCAGGAGGGTACTCTTGCTTCCCGAGGCCGAGGTGGCCCGGAAAGCCCGGGGAATCATGGACGAACTTCTCTCCTGGCGCCGCCGCTTTTACTGGGTGCGCCGGAGGGA
Source organism: uncultured Aminiphilus sp. (assembly GCA_963666395.2). Lineage (GTDB taxonomy): Bacteria > Synergistota > Synergistia > Synergistales > Aminiphilaceae > DAIPKP01. Next base: position 1,550,780 of record CAXXQU010000001.1, on the reverse strand, counting down.
TCTGGAAGCTTCCCTGGAGCGCCTGGAACACCTCGGAGCATTTCAGGAAGCCCAGGAGCGACTTCTTCAAGGCTGGATCTCCCGTTGGGAAATCTACCTTCATCGTCAGCGGCAGGCACTCGGGGAATTGCAGCAGCGTTTCGGCCGCCGGGAAATCCTTTTGGGAGACCGCGGAAGGGATCTCGAAGGAATCAAGCGCCGGATCGCCGGAGTGGGAGCGGGATTTTCCCGAACCAAGGAAAGCCTGAAAGGGTTCCGGGAGGAGCTTGAGGGAGCTCTGGAGGAGCGGAAGAAACTGGAGGAAGAGCAACTTCTCGCGGAAGAGAACCTCCGGAATCTGGAGGAGGGAGAGAGGATCCTCCGGAACCAGTACGAGGAAGCCAAGGAGGTTCTCCGGGGGCGTATGGATTCGGCCAATGCGGTGCTGCGGGAATCCGAGGAGATCCGGCGGTCTCTGGGGGAATACGAGGCGGAAACCACCACCCTCAAAGGACGCCTTCAGGGACTGGGAAAACGTTTCCCCAAGCTTTCCGGGAATCTGGAGAAAGAAGCTCTCGCTTTGGAGGAGAAGAAGAAATGCTTCGAGGAAACCGCCGGAAAGGTCCGGAAGCTTCGTAAAGAGGCTCAGGAGGCGGCGGTTCGCCACGGAGACGCCTATGCCCTCTATCAGGGAGTTCTGGGGGATCTCCGGCGGGAAGAACGGCTTCTCCGGGAGCTGGAGGGACGGTTGGAGGATCTGCGGGATCGCCTTCAGGGAGAGGTCTATCCCCGGCCGGTGCAGCATATTCTCGGGGCCTGCAAGCTCGGGCGGCTTCGGGCGGAGCCCGTGGTGGCGGCGGAGACCTTCGAAATTTCCGAGGAGTATCTCTCGGGAATCGAGGCCTATCTCGGAGGGCGGCTTTTCTGGCTTTTCGTGAAGGACCTCGAAGAGGCCCGGCTCTGTATCGACCAGCTCCGGAAGAGCAACAAGGGACGGGCGACCTTTCTTCCCCTGGAGCAGGCCCGGGAAAGAAATCCTTTCCGGGGAGCCTCGCTTCCCTCCAAGGGAATTTGCGGCTGGGCGGCGGACCTCGTGGTTCCGGACCCCCGCTGGAAATCCTGTGTCATGCACCTTCTGGGGGATCTTCTTCTGGTGGAGGATTACACTACGGGGACTTCCCTCGCCCGGGGGCGCTCGTCCTTTCCCGTGGCCACCCTGGAAGGAGATGTCTTTCTTCCCTCGGGAACCGTGAGCGGTGGAAGTTCCCGGTCCCGGGAGGGGGCCATGGCGTTTCGTCACGCCCTCGGAAAGGCGGAAAAGGAACGGGAGGGACACGCCCGAGGAATTTCGGAACTTACCTGGAGCGTTCGGGAGGCGGAAGACCGGGAGCGCCATGCGGCGGAGAAGAAGGAAATCCTGGGAGGAGATCTGCGGACCCTCGAAGAACGCCTTGCCCGGGAGGAGCAGGAATATCAGAGCTGTTCCCGAAAGTACCTCCAGATCGAGGAGGAGTGTCGGGAGGTTCGGGAACTTCTTCGGGAAAGCGGGGAAAGAATGCACTTTCTTTTCTCGGAAAAAAGGGTTCTCCGGGAGCGCCTCGAAAACCTTCCGCCTCTTTCCGAAGAGCTTGAGGAGGAACGGCGGGTGATGGAGTTCCAAAATTCTCTGGCCCTTGCGGAGGAGCGCCGCAAGAACGCCGAAGCTCTTCTGGAGGGGCAGTTGAAAAAGCGCGGAGATTTCGAGGAACAGCTTGAAAAGATTCGAAATCATCGGAATGCCATGGAAAAACAACGGCAGGAGGAGTATCTTCAGCTTCAGGAGCTTGGCCGGGAGTACCGGAAATTCTGGAAGGAACGGCAGGAACAGGCCCTTTTCCGGGAGGAGGAGCGGAGCGCCATGACACTTCTGGAGCGTCGCATGGACCGGGGAAAGGGGAAACGGGAGTGTGCCCGGGGGCGTTACGAAGAGCTGGAAAGAAGCCGGGCTCAGCTGGAGAACCAGAAAAAGGAAATGTGCCGGGAGCTGGAGGATCTGATCTCCCTCTGGGAGGAGGAATTCCCCTACGAGGAGCGTTGTTCCGGCGAGGAAATTCCGGAAGATCAAGGCGATCACGAGGCTCTCCGCCGCAAGATCCGGGCCTTGGAGCGGGAACTCCGTAATTTAGGGGACGTGAACCTGGGAGCCCTTTCGGAGGTGGAATCCCTGGAAGAGCGCATCGGCTTTCTGGAAGAACAGATTTCGGACGTTCGCCGGGCCTCGGATGAGATGCGCAGCTTTGTTCGGGAAACGGATCGTCATGCGGGGTCCCTTTTCGCCAAGGCTCTGGAGGATATCGACCTCCGGTTCAACGGGCTTTTTCAGCGTCTCTTCGGAGGAGGGGAGGCCCGGCTTTCCTTCGGTTCCGGCCCGGAAGGAATGCCTTCGGAGGAAGAACTCTGGGATGCAGGGGTGGAGGTGGTCGCCCGGCCTCCGGGAAAACAGCCTCAGCATCTGGGGCAGCTTTCGGGGGGAGAGCAGTCCCTTACGGGGATATCCCTGCTCTTCGCGGCCATGGAAATCGCCGGAGTGCCTTTGGCGGTGCTGGACGAGGTGGATGCGGCCCTGGACGAGGTGAATCTGCAGCGTTTCGCCCGGCTTGCCCGGGAATACTCCGAAAGGCTTCAGATGATCGTCATGACCCACCGGCGGTATACCATGGAGAAGGCGGACCTCCTTTACGGAGTTACCATGTCCGAGCCCGGACTCTCCCAGGTGGTGGGAGTGCGTTTGGAGGATTGGGAATGATGCGGAGTGCCGTGGACGATCTCCTTTACGGAGCCCTCAAATTGGAGCAACCCCTTCGAGGATACCGGGTGAACATGGATTCGGTGTTGCTCGCTTCCTTTGCCCGGCTTCGCCGGGGAGACTCGGTTTTCGAACTCGGCTGCGGCAGCGGGGCCATTCTTCTTATTCTCGCCTGGCGCTATCCCGAAATAGCCTCCCTTCGGGGGATCGAAATTCAGGAGGAAATGGCCGCCATGGCCCGAAGAAACGCCGAAATCAACGGCATGAAGGAGCGCATTTCCATTCTTTCCGGGGATCTTCGGGGGTTGCGCACGAATTCCGAAGGAGGGAGCTACTCCGTGGTGGTGGGCAATCCCCCCTACGACGAAAAGCATCGGAGCCGTCCCTCTCCCGTGCCGGAAGAGGCGGTATCCCGACACGGAGCGGCCTGTACCCTGGCGGATGTTCTCGCAGGAGCTTCCTGGAGCCTCGCTCGAAAGGGGCGCTTCTATACGGTCTTTCGGGCTCGTCGTCTGGGAGAACTTCTGGGAGGGCTTCTCAAAGTGCAGCTTCAGCCCAAACGGCTTCGCATGGTGCATCCGGATCCTTCTTCCGAAGCCTCGGTGGTGCTGGTGGAATCCGCCAAGGAAGGCGGTCCGGGAATGATCGTGGAACCCCCCCTGTGGATTCGGGATAGCCGAGGAGCCTTCTTTCCGGAATACCTCTTCGCCTATACCCGGGAGGGCTGGACATGCCCCTGACGGTGGTGCCCACTCCCATAGGCAACCTGGAGGATATCACCCTTCGGGGGTTACGGGCTTTACGGAACGCGGATATCATCGCCTGCGAGGATACCCGGAGAACCCGAATTCTCTGCACCCGGTACGTCCTCAAAAAGCCCCTTATCTCCTATCACGAGCACAACGAACGGGGGAGAACCGAACAGATTCTCCAGCGTCTCCGGGAGGGACAGAAGGTAGCTCTCGTTTCGGATGCGGGAACTCCGGGAATTTCCGATCCCGGAGCGGTTCTTATCGGGGCGGTCATCGCCGAGGGGCTTCCTCTGGAGATTCTTCCCGGAGCCACCGCCCTCATTCCGGGGCTGCTCTATTCGGGGTTTTCCTCCCGGCCCTTTCTCTTCGCGGGATTCCTGAGCGACAAGGCTTCCCAGCGAAAGAAGGAGCTTGAGAAGCTCGAACCTCTGGAGGCCACGCTTCTCTTCTACCTTTCGCCTCACAAGGCCTTGCCTCATCTCGTGGATATGGAGGCCCTCCTGGGGAATCGTTCCGCCGCCCTGATCCGGGAGATCAGCAAAATCCATGAGGAGGTGCTTCGTTCCTCCCTCGGCGAGCTTCGGCGGCTTGCGGAGGCGGAACCCTTTCGGGGTGAACTGGTTCTCGCGGTGGAAGGAAAGGTGCGGGAGGAGCCCTCACCGGATCTCTGGCGACAAAGAGCGGAGAAGCTTCTCCAAGAGGGTGCGTCTCCCAAGGATATCGTTCGGGAGATTGCAGAGGAGTACGGCATTCCTAAAAACGCTATAAAAAGCCTTCTCTTTTCGCAGGAGAAGAGCTAAAGGAGGATTTTCTTATGAGTGAAACCTTTTATATCACCACCCCCATCTACTACGTGAACGACGTGCCTCATATCGGCCACGCCTACACCACCGTGGCGGCGGACGTGCTCGCCCGGTATCATGCCCTGCGGGGAGATCGTTCCTATTTCCTCACGGGTACCGACGAGCACGGCCAGAAGATTATGCGTTCCGCCGAGGCCAAGGGAATGACCGCCCAGGAGCTGGCGGACAAGACGGTGGTGAACTTCCAGGAACTTTGGAAGGTTCTGGGTATCCGGAACGACGATTTTATCCGTACCACCGAAAAGCGGCACGAAAAGGTGGTGCAGGCCATCTTCTCCAAGCTCCTGGAGCAGGGGGATATCTACAAGGGAACTTACGAAGGGCTCTACTGCGTGCCCTGCGAAACCTACGTTCCCGAGGCCCAGATGGGAGAGGGGCAGACCTGTCCCGATTGCGGCCGAAAGCTCGAAAAGATGACCGAGGAGAGCTATTTCTTCCGGCTTTCCAAATATGCGGAACCTCTTCTCGAATACTATGAAAAGAACCCCGGGGCCATTCTTCCCCGGGGGCGGTACAACGAAATTCTGAGCTTTCTCCGGGGAGGGCTGATGGATCAATCCATCTCCCGTACCACCATCCGCTGGGGAGTTCCCGTTCCCGGAGATGACCGGCATGTGGTCTACGTCTGGTTCGACGCCCTCATCAACTACCTTTCCGCTCTGGACTATCCCGAGGAGGGAGGCAAGTGGCAAACCTTCTGGCCCGAGGTGCGTCATCTGGTGGGAAAAGACATCATCCGGTTCCACTGCGTCATCTGGCCCGCCATGCTTCTGGCCCTGGGGGTCAATCCTCCGGTGCGGGTTTTCGCCCACGGCTGGTGGACCGTGGAGGGGGAAAAGATGTCCAAATCCAAGGGGAACGTGGTGGATCCCTTCGAGATGGTGGACCTTTACGGAGCCGATGCCTTTCGGTACTTTTTGCTTCGGGAAGTGCCCTTCGGGGTGGACGGGGATTTCTCCGAAAAGGCCCTGGCCCAGCGCATCAACAGCGATCTCGCCAACGACATCGGAAACCTCCTGAACCGGACTCTCCAGATGATCGAAAAGAACTGCGAGGGGAAGATTCCTCCCGTGGATCAGGAAGAGCCTCTGGACGGGGAACTTCGGAATTTCATGAAGGATACCGTGGCCGCCCTGGACGAACACATGGAGCTTTTCGCCTTCGACGAGGCCCTCAAGGATCTCTGGAGCCTGGTGCGGCGGGGCAACAAGTACATCGACGAAACCATGCCCTGGAAGCTGGGCAAGGAGGGCAATCTCCCCCGGCTGAATACGGTGCTGCATAACCTTTGCCAGGTGCTCCGGACCGCGGCGATTCTGGTATCTCCCTTTATGCCCGAAACCGCCCGGAAGATGGAGGAGCAGTTGGGGCTTTCGGGAATTTTCGAAGCGGGAAAGGAAACGTTCTGCTGGGACGAGTCCATTGTCGGAGCCTCCATAGATAAAAAAGAAGTGCTTTTCCCCCGGATCGATCTCAAGATTTGGGAGGAGGAAAAGGCCGCCCGGGACGCCAAAAAGGGACTTCTTCCGGATCCCGGAGATCATGAAGAGGAAATATCCATCGAAGATTTCCGGAAGATCGAGCTTCGGACCGCCAAAATCCTTCAGGTGGAGGTGGTGCAGAAGGCGGATCGGCTTTACAAGCTTCTGGTGGATCTGGGATACGAGCGCCGCACCATCGTTTCCAGCATTCGGGAATTCTTTACCCCCGAAGAGCTGCAGGGAAAAACCATCATTCTCGTCTGCAACCTGAAACCTGCCAAGTTCCGGGGCATCGAAAGCCACGGCATGCTCTGCGCTGCCGAGAGCGAGGACGGCAAGATTCTTTCTCTCCTTACCCTCGATCGAGATCTTCCTCCGGGAATGCGGGTGCATTAAAGCAAATGGGAGAGCCCTTTTTGTTTTAGAGCGGTTTCATAAATGATGTGTCATGTGATGTTTCACGGAGCCTTCGCTTGTGTGTTCCCTCTGCGACGCGAGTGGTCGAAACGCTCCCTTGCTTCGCTGCTCCGGTCCGTCGCCTAGAGATGCGCCATCCAGACGCGCAACTGAGGCTTGTCGGCACGTCCCGTGCCGGCACCGGCCCTCCGCGACGCAAAGCTGCGCTCGCCGACCACCATGGTCGCTGCCGGGAACACACAAGCTCCGGCTCCTGGAGTTCATAAGAGTGCCACATAGCAACGAAAATCGCTCTCATAATGAATTTCCGGGGGGTTGAACATGACTGAACAGCAGATCGAACAAATCCTGATCGAAAAACTGACCGACCTCAAATACACCTACCGCCAGGACATACGTGACCGGGCGGCGCTGGAAGAGAACTTTCGCCGGCACTTCGAGGAATTGAACCGCGTACACCTCACGGATGGCGAATTCCGCAGGCTTCTGGAGGCCGTGATTACTCCGGATGTCTTTGTCGCTGCCCGCCATCTGCGGGAACGCAATACCTTCGAGCGCGACGACGGCACGCCCCTTCATTACACCCTGGTCAACATCAAGGACTGGTGCAAGAACAGCTTCGAGGTGGTCAACCAACTGCGCATCAGCACCGATTACAGCCATCACCGCTACGACGTGATACTGCTGATAAACGGCGTGCCGGTGGTGCAAATCGAACTGAAGACCCTGGGAATCAGCCCCCGCCGGGCCATGCAGCAGATCGTGGATTACAAGAACGACCCCGGAAACGGTTACGGAAAAACCCTGCTCTGCTTCATGCAGCTCTTTATCGTCAGCAACCGCAGCGATACCTGGTATTTCGCCAACAACAACAGCCGTCATTTCAGCTTCAACGCGGACGAACGTTTCCTGCCGCTCTATCAGTACGCGGACGAGAGCAACAAAAAGATCACCCATCTGGAGAGCTTCGCCGATGCATTTCTGGCCAAGTGTACCCTGGGAGAAATGATCAGCCGCTACATGGTGCTCGTGGCCAGCGAACGGAAACTGCTGATGATGCGCCCCTACCAGATATACGCCGTGAAGGCCATAGTGGAGTGTATCCGCCAGCACTGCGGCAACGGCTACATCTGGCACACCACCGGCAGCGGAAAAACCCTTACATCCTTCAAGGCTTCCACCCTCCTCAAGGACAATCCGGACATCGACAAATGCCTCTTCGTGGTGGACCGCAAGGACCTCGACCGGCAAACCCGGGAAGAATTCAACAAATTCCAGGAGGGCTGCGTCGAAGAGAACACCAACACCGAAACCCTGGTGCGGCGCCTGCTTTCCGACGACTATGCCGACAAGGTGATCGTCACCACCATCCAGAAGCTTGGCCTCGCCCTGGACGGCAACAACAAGCGCAACTACGTGGAGCGGCTGGAGCCCCTGCGGAACAAGCGCATGGTTTTCATCTTCGACGAATGTCACCGGTCGCAGTTCGGTGAAAACCACAAGGCCATCAAGGAATTCTTTCCCAAGGCCCAGTTGTTCGGCTTCACCGGCACTCCCATTTTCGAGGAAAATGCGGGCTATCAGCAGATCGAGGGGCGCCAGGCCAGTTATCAGACCACCCGGGATCTTTTTCAGCAGCGACTGCACGCCTATACCATCACTCATGCCATCGAAGACCGCAACGTTCTGCGCTTTCATGTGGATTACTTCAAGCCGGAAGGCAAGGATCTCCCCAAAGAGAATGAACCTATCGCCAAGAAAGCCATCGTGGAAGCGATTCTTTCCAAGCACCATGCCGCCACCAACGGGCGCAAGTTCAACGCCTTGCTGGCCACCGCATCCATCAGCGACGCCATGGAATATTACGAAATCTTCCAGAAGGTGCAGGCGGAAAAATCGGCGGAGGATGAAAGCTTTCAGCCCCTGAACATAGCCTGCGTCTTCTCGCCCCCCGCGGAGGGCAACAAGGATGTGCAGCAGATTCAGGAGGACCTGCCCCAGGAAAAAGCCGACAACGAACAGGAACCCGACAGAAAGAAAGAGGCTCTCAAAGCCATCATGGCCGATTACAACCGGCGTTACGGCACCAATCACGGGCTGGGAGAGTTCGACCTCTATTATCAGGACGTGCAGAAGCGCATCAAGGATCAACAGTATCCGAACGGCGATTTCCCCCAGGGCCGGAAGATCGACATTACCATCGTGGTGGATATGCTGCTTACGGGCTTCGACTCCAAGTTCCTGAACACCCTTTACGTGGACAAGAACCTCAAGCATCACGGCCTTATTCAGGCCTTCTCCCGCACCAACCGCGTGCTCAACGATACCAAGCCCTACGGCAACATTCTCGACTTCCGCCAGCAGCAGAATGCGGTGGATGCCGCCATAAGCCTTTTTTCCGGCGAGGCCCCCAAGCCCGCCAAGGAAATATGGCTGGTGGACGAGGCTCCGGTGGTCATCGAAAAACTTCAGGATGCGGTGCATAATTTGGGCCGATTTCTGGAATCCCAGGGGCTGGAAAACAAGCCCGAAGAGGTGCCCAACCTCAAGGGAGACGAGGCCCGGGCGCAGTTCGTCAACCTGTTCAAAGAGGTGCAGCGCCTCAAAACCCAGCTCGATCAGTACACCGATCTGACCGAGGAGAACAGGGAGACCATAGAGCGGATACTGCCTAAAGAGGATCTGCAGGGCTTTCGGGGCGTCTATCTGGATACCGCCCTGCGCCTTAGAGAGAAACAGAACAAGGGCGCTGACGGGACGGATCGAAAGACCGATGATATGGTGCAGCAGCTCGATTTCGAATTCGTACTCTTTGCCTCCGCGGTGATCGACTACGATTACATCATGAGCCTGATTGCGAAGTATTCCCAGCAGGAACCGGGAAAGCAGAAGATGAACCGGGAGCAGCTCGTCGGGCTGATCCAGGCGGACGCCAAGTTTATGGACGAGCGCGAGGACATCGCGGAGTACATCGAAACCCTGGAAGCCGGCAAGGGATTGGACGAGCAAACTGTCCGGGAAGGTTATCAGCGCTTCAAGGAGCGAAAGAACGCCCGGGAGCTTGCGGCCATGGCGGAAAAACACGGGTTGGAGTCTGAGGCTCTGCAAAGCTTTGTGGATACCGTTCTGCGGCGCATGGTTTTCGACGGGGATCTTCTCGGGGATCTGCTGGCTCCACAGGAGCTGGGCTGGAAGGAGAGAACCCGGAAGGAACTGGCGCTGATGGCGGACATGATACCCCTGTTCAAAAAACTCGCCCAGGGGCGGGAGATTTCGGGGTTGAGCGCCTATGAGCAATAAGACGGAAGAAGCGAGGGCCAAGCCCACGGCAAAGCCCGCCCTGGTGCCCAAACTTCGTTTTCCAGAGTTTCGGGATGCCGGGGAGTGGTGCTATATGCCACTGTGTAGATTGGCAAAGCGTTGTATGCAGAAGAATCACAGAGGTAAACTGAACCGTGTTTTGACTAATTCTGCCGAATATGGGGTAGTTGATCAGCGTGATTACTTTGATAAGGACATAGCCAATCAAGGGAATTTGGAAGGATACTTTATCGTAGAAAAAGGGGATTATGTTTATAATCCTCGAATTTCGACTTCAGCACCAGTAGGGCCGATTTCCAAGAATAATATAGCAACAGGGGTTATGTCGCCTTTATATACTGTTTTTCGGTTCAAAAACAGTGTTAATGATTTTTTTACATATTACTTCAAATCAAAGGGCTGGCATCAATATATGCGCCAGGTGTCAAATACCGGTGCAAGGCATGACAGGATGGCCATTACGAATGATGATTTTATGGCCATGCCTCTTCCGGTTACGTTGATGGAGGAGCAACAAAAAATTGCTGACTGCCTCTCTTCCGTCGACGAACTGATTACCTTGGAAACCCAAAAGATCGACGCGCTCAAGGCCCATAAAAAAGGGCTGATGCAGCAGGTCTTCCCTGCCGAAGGCGAAACCCTCCCCAAACTGCGTTTTCCCGAGTTCCGAGATGCGGGGGAGTGGGTTAGAAAAACACTTGGGGATATTGCGGCAATAAGATCTGGATCGACGCCATTAAGATCAAACGCAGATTTTTATAATGGCGGCCATATTCCATGGGTTAAAACGACTGATTTAAATAACTCTTATATTGTTACCACGGAAGAGTCCATTACTTCCAAGGCAAAAGCCAAGATAAATCCTGAAGGATCAGTATTAGTGGCCATGTATGGAGGATTCAATCAAATTGGTCGTACCGGGTATCTAACGATTCCTGCTGCAACTAATCAGGCCATTTCAGTTTTGGAGGCAGATCAAGAGAAAACGCTTCCTGTATATTTATTGATGTGGCTGAACGCCAAAGTTGAAGTCTGGAAGCGTATTGCAAGCAGCAGTCGAAAAGATCCGAATGTTACAGGGTCAGATGTAGCCAACTTTCCAGTGGCTTATCCTTGCATCAGAGAACAACAAAAAATCGCCGACTGCCTTTCCTCTATCGACGAACTGATTACCTTGGAAACCCACAAGCTGGATGCGCTCAAGACCCATAAAAAAGGGCTGATGCAGCAGCTTTTCCCGGTCTCTGATGAGGTGCGGAAATGACGCAGCTCATTCTCTACACCAGCGAAGACGGGCAAAGCCGGGTGCAACTGCGGGCTCACCGGGGCACGGTGTGGCTCAGTCAGCGGCAGATGGCCGAACTGTTCGATGTCTCGCCGGAGAATATCGGCCTGTATCTGAAAAACATCTATGCCGACGGGGAGTTGCAACGTGCGGCAACTGCCGAGGAATCCCCGGTAGTTCAAACCGAGGGAGGGCGCGAGAACGTTGTGCAGATTCTGGCCGTCAATGGCTTTCCCCTGTTGTCTGGAGCGGGATCGGTCAGCTATACCTGCATGGAGCAGTACATCGTCCCGATATCTCCGAACTACGAGCAGCGTCGAAAATCCGAAGAAGCCCAAGCTGCGGACGCGCAGAACGAGGTTGAGCTGAAAGCGCTGAAAAACAGGATAAAGGATCACAAGGAGTAGGGACATGAGTAAAAAAAACAAGCCGGACAGTGGACCTGAAGTCTTCACCGACTTGCCTGCGCTGGCAACGCGACTGCGGCAGGTGCTGGAGAACAAGAAATTCGTGTTGCTCTATGGCTACAACGGCACGGGCAAGACGCGTTTGTCCATGGCCTTCAAGGAGCTGGGCAAGCAAGGCCAAGGTCGCGATACGCTTTACTTCAACGCCTTTACCGAAGATCTGTTCACGTGGAACAATGACCTTGAAGGTGATAGTGAACGACGGCTGTTGATCAACACTCAATCGTCTTTTTTCCGCGGGTTGTTTGACTTTGAAATGGACACTCGCATCGGCAAACTCCTTAGCCGATACGCGAGCTTTGATTTCCGCATTCAAGAGCCCGATATGGGACAGGACGATAACAGGTGGACGGTGCATTTTTCCAGAACCATCACGGTGTTGCCCACAGCGGATGGCAATGGCGTCACAACACAGAAAGTAGACAATATAAAAGTTTCGCGTGGCGAAGAGAACATCTTCATCTGGTGTTTCTTCCTGGCCGTTGTGGAGTTAGCCATGGATCCGGAAATTGAGGCCTATCGTTGGGTGAAGTATATCTTCATTGACGACCCGATTTCATCGCTGGATGGACACAACGCCATTGCGGTAGCAAACCACCTAGGGCAGTTGTTTAAACGAAAAGATAATAAGATCAAGGCTGTGATCTCTACGCACCACGCGCTGTTTTTTAACGTGTTGAGCAATGAATTGGGCAACGCCCTCAAGTATTTCGTAAATAGAGGCTCGATGGATAACGGTTATTTGTTGCGTGAGGAAAAGGGCGACACACCGTTCTTTCATCACGTTGCCGCTCTGGCCGAGTTGTATCAGGTGGCGCAAAACGGCAAGCTTTATACTCACCACTTCAATATGCTGCGCACTATTCTGGAAAAGACAGCAAGCTTTCACGGCTATAAGAATTTTGCAGTCTGCATCAAACAAGGCGAAGATGATACTGATGGTATCTTGCATACCCGGCTAATCAACATTCTGAGCCACGGAAATTACTCGTTGTTTGAGCCGCAGGAAATGCTTGAGGAGAACAAGGCTTACTTCAAGAAAATCCTCAATGATTTTCTGAGCCGCTATCCGTTCAATCCCGAAGTATTTCCGGCAGTAAACGAGGAGGCAACACCATGACCGAACAGGATAAAAGACAACTTGGCACCATCCTCTGGGGTATTGCGGATCAACTGCGGGGGGCCATGAATGCGGACGACTTCCGGGATTACATGCTTTCTTTCCTCTTTCTGCGCTATCTTTCGGACAACTACGAGGTGGCGGCGGAGAAGGAGCTGGGGCCGGATTATCCGAAGCTGCAACCCGATGATCGCCGTCCTCCTCTGGCCGAGTGGTACGAGCGGAACCCGGAGGATACGGAAGAGTTCGAAAGGCAGATGCGCCGCAAGGCGCACTATGTGATAAAACCGGAATACCTCTGGAGCAGTATCGCCGAGATGGCCCGCATCCAGGACGGGGAACTGCTGCACATTCTGGAAGGGGGATTCAAGTACATCGAGAACGAATCCTTCGCCAGCACCTTCTCCGGGCTGTTTTCGGAGATCAACCTGAATTCGGAGAAGCTGGGCAAGGGTTACGAGGCGCGCAACGCCAAGCTTTGCAACGTTATCAAGGCCCTTGCGGAAGGACTGGCGCAGTTCTCCACCGATAAAGATACTCTTGGAGATGCCTATGAGTACCTCATCGGTCAGTTCGCCGCCGGTTCGGGAAAGAAGGCGGGGGAGTTCTATACGCCCCAGCAGATATCAAGCATCCTTTCGGGCATCGTCACCCTGGACGGTCAGGAACCCGCCACGGGGCACCGGAAGAATCTTGAAAGCATCTTCGATTTCGCTTGCGGTTCGGGCTCTCTGCTGCTCAACGTGCGCCATCGCATGGGACCCCACGGGATCGGCAAGATTTACGGGCAGGAAAAGAACGTCACCACGTACAACCTGGCACGCATGAACATGCTGCTGCACGGGGTGAAGGATTCGGAGTTCCAGATCTACCACGGCGATACTCTCACCAACGACTGGGATTGGTTGCGCGAGACGAACCCCGCCAAGATGCCGAAGTTCGATGCGGTGGTGGCCAATCCGCCCTTCAGTTACCGATGGGAGCCCACCGAAGCCATGGGGGATGACATGCGGTTCAAGAACTACGGCCTTGCCCCCAAATCCGCCGCGGACTTCGCCTTTCTGCTGCACGGTTTTCACTACCTGAAGCCGGAAGGGGTGATGGCCATCATTTTGCCCCACGGCGTGCTGTTCCGGGGGGGCGCGGAAGAACGCATCCGCACGAAGCTGCTCAAGGACGGCAATATCGATACGGTCATCGGTTTGCCCCCCAACCTCTTCTTCTCTACAGGTATTCCGGTCTGTATTCTGGTGCTGAAAAAGTGCAAGAAACCGGACGACCTGCTCTTCATCAACGCCGCGGAGCATTTCGAAAAGGGCAAGCGCCAGAACTGCCTGCTGCCGGAACACATCCAGAACATTCTCGAAACCTATCGGTTTCGTAAGGAAGAGGAGCGTTATTCCCGCCGGGTGTCCATGGAGGAGATCGAAGAAAACGGGTACAATCTCAATATTTCGCGTTATATCAGCACCCAGCAGCCGGAGGAGCCCGTGGATTTGCTGAAGGTCAACGCGGAGCTTGCGGGGCTGACGAAGAATATCGAGGCTGCCCGGGAGAAACACAATCGGTTTCTCCAAGAATTGGGATTGCCTCCCTTGGGGTAGTCCGAATGAAACCTGTTTTCGTCTTCGTTTCGCTCCTGCATTCAACGAAATTCTAACCAATTGTTTTTTTCAGGAAGGATTGTTTTTCATGAAATGTTCTCCGCTTTTCTACGCGGATACCCATTGTCATCTGGATATGTCCCAGTTCGAGGAGGATCGGGAAGAGGTGCTGGAGCGGGCTCGGGAGGCGAAGGTAGCCTTTCTTCTCACTCTTGGCTCGGATTGCGAAAGCTGCCCCAGGGCGGTGGATATCGCCACGAAATACGCCTCTTACGGAGTGTATGCCGCCGTGGGAATTCATCCTCACGATGCCAAGGAAATTTATCCCGAAATTCCCCGGTTCCTTCGGGATCTCGCGAAGGATCCCCGGGTGATCGCCATCGGCGAGACCGGACTGGATTACTACTACGATCACTCTCCTCGGGAGATGCAGACCGCCATGTTCCGGGAGCATATTCTTTGGGCCCGGGAGACGGATAAGCCCGTGGTGGTGCATGTCCGGGAGGCCTACGACGATGCCCTGGCTCTTCTGGAAGAGAACTTCGCTTCCTCCCAGAGGGGAATTCTGCACTGCTTTTCCGGCACCCAGGAAGAGGCGGGGCGGGTGCTGAACCTGGGAATGCACATCTCCCTGGGAGGTCCCCTCACCTGGAAGAAGAATGAAGAGCTTCGAAAGCTTGCGGCATGGATTCCTCTGGACCGGCTTCTCTGCGAGACCGATTCCCCTTATCTCGCTCCGGTGCCGAAACGGGGCAAGCGGAACGAACCCGCCTACGTGCGTCACGTCTATGCGGTTCTGGCGGAGATTCGGAATTGTTCCGAGGAGGATCTCGCCCGCCAGATGGCGCGGAATCTCCGGGATCTTTTTCCTTCCCTTTCGCCGGAAGAGGCCCTCTCCTGATGTTTCGTTTCGAACTGGAACGGGAGTGTCCCTCCACGGGGGCCCGGGCGGGAACCTTTTATACCCCTCATGGGGCCATCCGAACCCCGGTTTTCATGCCCGTGGGAACCCAGGCCACGGTGAAGGCCATGGCTCCCTTCGAGCTGGAGTGGATGGGGGCGGAGATTATTCTGGGCAATACCTATCATCTGGCTCTCCGTCCCGGAGCGGATCTTGTGGCGGAGGCGGGAGGGCTGCACTCCTTCATGGGGTGGAAACGCCCGATCCTCACGGATAGCGGAGGTTTCCAGGTTTTCTCTCTGGGAGAACTCCGGAAAATCTCCGAGGAGGGGGTTTCCTTCCGGTCCCATCTGGACGGAAGCAAGTGGTTCTTTTCTCCCGAAGAGGCGGTGCGGATTCAGGAACTTCTGGGATCGGACATTCTCATGGCCTTCGACGAGTGCGTTTCCTGGCCCGTAACGGAGGAGTATTCCCGGGAGGCCATGCACCGCACCCTTCGCTGGGCGGAACGCTGCAAGGCCGCCCATACTCGAAAGGATCAGGCCCTTTTCGGCATCGTTCAGGGGGCCTTCTTTCCGGAGCAGCGGGCATTTTGTGCCGGGGCTTTGCGGGATATGGACTTTCCCGGTTACGGTATCGGAGGGCTTTCCGTGGGGGAGCCCCACGAGGTGATGTACCGCATGCTGGACGTCACTCTTCCGGAGCTGCCGAAAAACAAGCCCCGGTATCTCATGGGAGTGGGGTGGCCCGCGAACCTGGTGGAGGGGGTGGCCCGGGGAGTGGACATGTTCGATTGCGTTCTTCCCACCCGGAACGGCCGGAACGGCACTCTTCTCACCTCCCGGGGGCGCATGAACATCAAGCGCGCCGAATACGCCCGGGATTTTTCTCCGGTGGATCCGAACTGCGATTGCTACGTTTGTACCCACTATTCCCGGGCCTATCTGCGGCACCTCTATCGGGCGGGGGAGATTCTCGCGGCCCGGCTCTGCTCCTGGCATAACCTGCACTTTCTCATCTCCCTTATGAACCGGGCCCGCCAGGCCATTCTGGAGGGCCGGTTTCCTGAGTTCCGCCGGGAGTTCTGGAGCGCCTTCGAGGAGGGGGAAACGGCATGACCCGGATCTACCGGATTTCCCCGGAGTGCCTCGATGAAGATGCCCTGGAGGATGCGGCGGAGGCCATACGGAAAGGAGAACTCGTCACCTTTCCCACGGAAACCGTCTACGGCCTGGGGGCCAACGGCCTGGATTCCCGGGCGGTGCGGCGTATCTTTGCCGCCAAGGGGCGTCCCGGAGACAATCCTCTCATTCTCCACGTGGAGAGCATCGAAAAGGCCCGGGAGATCGCCCGAGTGGATGCCCGGGGGGAGGCCCTCTTTCGGCGCTACTCTCCGGGGCCTCTTACTCTGGTTTTGCCCGCCCGGAATCATGTGCCTCCGGAAACCCGGGGAGGGCTTGCCACGGTGGGAGTGCGCATTCCGGATTCTTCCATCGCCCTGGAGTTGATCCGCCGTTCCGGAGTTCCCATCGCGGCTCCCAGCGCGAACTCCAGCGGCAGGCCCAGCCCCACGGATGTAGCCACGGTGCTGGAAGATCTGGGAGAGTTCGTGGCGGTGGCCCTGGACGGAGGTCCTACCCGGGTGGGGCTCGAATCCACCGTGTTGGACGTGAGCGCTTCGGAACCCGTGCTGCTTCGTCCGGGGGGAATCACTTTGGAGGAACTTAGGGAATTTTTGGGAGAAGTGCGTCTTTCCGAAGAGATGGAAGAGCTCCGGCGATCTCCGGGAACCCGCTATCGGCATTACGCGCCCCATATTCCCCTCTATCTCTGGAATCCCCGGGAAGGGGACTCCCTTTTTCTTTCCCTGGAAAGTCCGGAGGGTCGAATCGGATATATGGGAATTGCGGAACCTCCTCGGAACGTGGGGGAGCGGATTCTCTTTTCCGATCTTTCTCATTACGCCCGGGAACTGTATCGGATTTTGCGGTACTTCGAGGAGGCGGGGCTTTCCTGTATCGTGGCGGAACTGCCCGAAAAGGGGGCTCTCGGAAGGGCTTTGCGGGATCGGCTGGAGCGGGCCGCGGGAGAGGGAAAAGAAAAAAGCCTTTGAAAAAGCATTTGAGGGCTTGCAAAACCGGCTTGATATTGCTACAATCATCGCCGTTACGGATTCATGAGTCGGGGTGGCGGAATTGGTAGACGCGCTAGATTCAGGTTCTAGTGGGTGTAAGCCTGTGGGGGTTCGAGTCCCCCCCTCGACACCATTTTAAAGATACGAGGCGAAGGGCCTTCGGAATATCTCAGACAAAAGGAACTCTCGATGTCAATAGATTCGGTTGACATGGAGGGTTCCTTTTGTTATCATTCGCTTTCGTCACCACATTTCTTTCTCAGCAAAAAAATCCTATTATTAGGGAGGGATTGCTCCCATGCCCGAAACCGCCCTTTCCGGCATGCACCAAAAAAGGCTAGCCTTTGGAAGAGAGCGCGATCTGGTGGATTTGCCCGACCTCATCGAGGTTCAACGGGATTCGTATCAATGGTTCTTTCAGTTCAACCGGGAACCGGGGATGCGCAAATCCATGGGATTGCAGGAGCTTTTCGAAGAAGTCTTTCCCATAGAGAGCTACGATGGATCCTTCGCTCTCAAATTCGTACAGTATTTTGTGGATTCCCCCAATACCTCGGAAGAAGAGGCCCGGCAGCGAGATCTTACATGGTCCATGCCGGTGAAAGCCACCATTCAGCTGGAAAACCGAAAGACCGGAGAGATTAAGGAAGAGGAAATCTTTGTGGGGGATTTCCCGGTCATGACGGAAAAGGGAACCTTTGTTATCAACGGTACCGAACGGGTAGTGGTGAATCAGCTTGCCCGCTCCGCGGGAGTTTATTACAGTGCGGACGATTCCATTCCCGGGCATGAGTCCTATGGAGCGAAAATTATTCCCGATCGGGGGGCCTGGCTGGAGTTCGATCTTTCTCCGGGAAATCTCCTTTCGGTCAATATCGATAGCCGCAAGAAAATTCCCGCCAGCATCCTCCTCAAAGCCTTCGGCGTTTCGGATAATGAAGAGCTGCTCAAGCTTTTCGGCGCCAAGGACGAAGAGGTGGATCTCGTGGAGGAGGCCGTGAAGGGCTTTCTTTCCGCGGAGGATGTTTATACCGAAGAGGGCCGGGAGATCCTTCGCAAGAACGAGCGCATCAGCAAGGAGCATCTGGAGGAACTCTGGAAGGCGGGGCGTACCAAGATCCGTATCTGGGCCGTGGACGCGGCTCTGGCGGTGACTCTCGAACGGGACGGTACCCGGGGCGTGGATGACGCCACTCTGGAGCTTTTCCGGCGTCTTCGCCCCAACGAGCCCGCCCGGATGGAGAACGCCCGGGAGTACGTGGGGAGCCTTTTCTTCGATAACCGACGGTACAACCTCGGTCGG
This sequence comes from uncultured Aminiphilus sp., assembly GCA_963666395.2. Classification (GTDB taxonomy): domain Bacteria; phylum Synergistota; class Synergistia; order Synergistales; family Aminiphilaceae; genus DAIPKP01. The sequence goes on along the minus strand of CAXXQU010000001.1, from coordinate 1,532,368 downwards.
GTGGGGCGTTACAAGATGAATCGGCGTCTCGGGCTGGATCTGCCGGAATCCCAGAAGCTTCTTACACTGGAAGACCTTGTGGCCATTCTCAAGGGTCTTTTTTCCAGCCGGGACCGGACGAGGCGGCATGACGATATCGACCATCTCGGGAACCGCCGGGTTCGGGCGGTGGGAGAGCTTCTGCAGAACCAGGTTCGTATCGGGCTTCTCCGAATGGAGCGCATCGCCAAGGAGCGAATGACCACCATTCCGGATCTTTCCGCCGCCACCGCCCGGGAGCTTGTCAACGTGCGTCCCATTTCGGCGGCCCTGCGGGAGTTCTTCGGTTCCGGTCAGCTTTCCCAGTTCATGGATCAGACCAATCCCCTGGCGGAACTGACCCATCGGCGGCGCCTTTCCGCTCTCGGTCCCGGAGGATTGAGCCGGGAACGAGCGGGTTTCGAGGCCCGGGACGTGCACTATACCCATTACGGCCGGGTTTGCCCCATCGAGACTCCCGAAGGTCCGAACATCGGCCTGGTTACCTCTCTGGCAACCTATGCCCGGGTCAACGAGTACGGTTTTCTCGTTACTCCCCGGCGGGTGGTGAAGGATGGGCTCGTGACGGACGAGGTGGTCTTTCTTTCCGCAGACGAGGAGGACATGTCCTACGTGGGCCGGGCGAACACTCCTCTGGATGCGGAAGGGCGGGTTCTAGGCCCGGAAGTCCACTGCCGTTATCGGGGAGAGGTGGCTCCGGTGGAACCCGAGATGCTGCAGTATCTCGACGTTTCTCCCAAACAGATCGTGTCGGTTTCCACGGCGCTGATTCCCTTTCTGGAGCACGACGACGCGAACCGGGCCCTCATGGGGTCCAACATGCAGCGTCAGGCGGTGCCTCTGGTGGAGGCGGAAGCTCCCATCGTGGGCACCGGCATCGAAGCGAAATTGGCCAAGGATTCCGGAGTCTGCCTGGTGGCCCGGGAGGCGGGGAACGTCATCTTTGCGGATGCCAACGAGATTCGCATAGACGAAGGGGATTTCGTCCGAACCTACAAACTGACCAAGTTCCGCCGTTCCAATCAGGGAACGGTGATTCATCAGAAGGTGCGGGTCCGTACCGGAAATAGTGTGGAGAAGGGGCAGATCATCGCGGACGGGCAGTCCGTGGATTCCGGAGAGCTCGCTCTGGGGCGGAACGTGCTGGTGGCCTTCGTATCCTGGGAAGGATACAACTACGAGGACGCCATTCTCCTCAACGAACGCCTGGTGAAGGAGGATGTCTACACCTCCATCCATATCGAGGAGTACGAGACCGAAGCCCGGGATACCAAGCTCGGTCCCGAGGAGATTACCCGGGATATTCCCAACGTGGGAGAGGATGCCCTGAAGAACCTCGAAGAGGATGGGGTGGTCCGCATCGGGGCGGAGGTGAAGGCCGGGGATATTCTGGTGGGAAAGGTTACTCCCAAGGGAGAGTCCGACCAGTCTCCGGAGGAAAAACTGCTTCGGGCCATCTTCGGAGAAAAGGCCCGGGAAGTTCGGGATACCTCTCTCCGGGTGCCTCACGGCGAAGGCGGCAAGATCGTGGACGTGAAGCGCCTCTCCCGGGAGGAGAACGCGGAGGACCTGAGCCCCGGAGTCAACGAGGTGGTCAAGGTCTACGTGGCCCAGCTCCGCAAGATTACCGTGGGAGACAAGATGGCGGGGCGCCACGGCAACAAGGGCGTGGTTTCCCGGATTCTTCCCGAAGAGGATATGCCCTTCCTTTCGGACGGAACCCCCGTGGATGTGGCCCTGAACCCCCTGGGGGTGCCCAGCCGTATGAACCTCGGGCAGGTACTGGAGACCATTATGGGCTTCGTTGGGTATATGGGGCTTAAGGAGCAGGGAGGGCGCTTTCTCGTGCAGACCCCGGTTTTCGAGGGGGCCAAGGAGAAGGACATCTTCGAGCGCATCGAAATTCTCAAGGAGGAGAAGTATCCGGAACTCCATAGAGATGGCCGCATCGCCCTTTACGACGGCCGAACCGGAGAACCCATGGAACACCCCGTTACGGTGGGCTGCATGTACATGCTCAAGCTCATCCACCTGGTAGACGACAAGATTCACGCCCGTTCCATAGGTCCCTACAGTCTCATCACCCAGCAGCCCCTCGGCGGAAAGGCCCAGTTCGGAGGGCAGCGTTTCGGAGAGATGGAAGTCTGGGCTTTGGAAGGATACGGAGCGGCTCACATTCTTCAGGAAATGCTTACGGTGAAGTCCGACGATATTCGGGGACGCCTCAAAACCTACGAGCGCATCGTGAAGGGGCAGAACCTTTCGGAGCCGGGAGTTCCCGAAAGCTTCCGGGTTCTCGTGAAAGAGCTTCAGGGACTGGGGCTGGACGTGGAAATCGCCTACGATGACGGAAGCGTGGGAGAGCTTGTCCTGGAGGAAGAAGATTACGCCGGAACCCGTCTCGGCAAGCTTGCCTCCTATGACGGACACGACGATTCTTCGGATTCCCGAGGCGGAAATTCCCGCAGGCAGGAAGAGGAAGAGAAGAAGGAAGAAGAGGAGATCGTCTCTACCGAGGCCTTCCTCTTTGGCGGTCAGGGACGGAGTGAGGACGACGTTCCGGGAGGTGAAGACTGATGCTCCATCAGGAGAGCGCCGCCAAGCGGCATCGTAAGGAAATTACGGGAATCCGGATCAAACTCGCCAGTCCCGATCGTATTCGGGAGCTTTCCAGCGGAGAGGTGAAAAAACCGGAGACCATCAATTATCGTACCCTTCGTCCCGAAAAGGACGGTCTTTTCTGCGAGCGTATTTTCGGCCCCACCCGGAGCTACGAATGCGCCTGCGGCAAATACAAGCGCAGCGGTCCAAAGTTCAAGGGAGTGGTCTGCGACCGATGCGGCGTGGAGGTTACGGATAACAGGGTTCGCCGGGAGCGCATGGGGCATATCGAGCTTGCGGCGCCGGTGGTGCACATCTGGTATCTTCGAGGAATTCCCAGCCGCTTGAGCCTGCTTCTGGGAACCACCACCAAGGATTTGGAAAAGGTGGTGTACTTCGCTCCCGCCCGGAGGCGAGAGCCGGTGTACAAGGTTTTGGCGGAAGGGCGTAAGTCCGGCATCGTGCATAAGGGAGATATCATTTCCGCCAGCGAGGAACGGGTGCACGCTCATTACGACAAGAGCTTCAAGGCCGAAGAGGCCTATCGGGTGGTGCAGATCGACGACGTTCCCGTGGAACCCGGCGATGTGCTTTCCTCTTCCCAGGTGGCCCGGTACAAGGGGACCTACGGAGACGATTCCTTCCGGGTGGAGCCGGCTTTCCGGGTTGTCGAGGACGATCCCGGAGGAAATGTCACCACGGGACAGGTGCTTTCCCGGTCCGAACTGGAGGCTCTGCAGGAGAGGGATATCCATCCCTCGGTGGAGCGGGAGACCTCGGGAAATCAGGAGGCCTTCAAGGTTACCCAGGCCACGCACATGCCCTTCGGCAAGGGAGACCTCATTTCCATAAGCGAATACCAGCTTTACCACGAGAAGTATGCGGGGCGTTTCGTGGCCCAGGTGGAAACCATTACTCTGGAAGATCCCTGCTATATCGTGATCCGCAAGGGGGATTCCCCCTTCGAGGATTGCGGCATTATCATGGAGCGGGAGTACCGCCTCTGCGTTTCCTACGATAAGAAATTCGGTGCCGGCATCGGTGCCGAAGGAGTTCTGGAACTCCTCGGGGAACTCGATATGGACGAGCTTGCCCTGGGATTGCGGGAGGAAATTTCCGACGCTTCGGGGCAGAAGAAGCGGAAGCTCGTAAAGCGCCTCAACGTGGCGGAGGATTTCCGCAAGAGCCGGAGCAATCCCGGCTGGATGGTGCTGCAGGTGCTTCCGGTGATTCCTCCGGATCTCCGTCCCATGGTGCAGCTCGACGGAGGACGTTTCGCCACGTCGGACCTCAACGATCTCTACCGTCGGGTAATCAACCGGAACAATCGGCTCAAAAAGCTTCAGGAGCTGCACGCTCCCGAAATCATCGTGCGCAACGAAAAGCGCATGCTTCAGGAATCCGTGGATGCCCTCATCGACAACGGCCGGGTGGGCAAGGCGGTGCTCGGAGCGGGGAACCGGCCTCTCAAGAGCCTTTCGGATCTTCTCCGGGGCAAAAAGGGGCGGTTCCGCCAGAACCTTCTGGGGAAACGGGTGGACTATTCGGGGCGTTCCGTCATCGTTATCGGCCCCCATCTCAAGCTGCATCAGTGCGGCCTTCCCAAGCAGATGGCTTTGGAGCTCTTCAAGCCCTTCGTCATGCAGAAGCTGGTGGATCGGGGCAACGCCCCCAACGTGAAGAGCGCCCGGCGCCTCATCGAACGGGGCCGGGAAGAGGTTTGGGGCATTCTCGAAGAGATCATCCGGGATCACCCGGTGCTTCTCAACCGGGCCCCCACGCTTCATCGCCTCGGCATTCAGGCTTTCGAGCCGGTACTCATGGAGGGAAAGGCCATTCGCCTTCATCCCCTGGTGTGCACCGCTTTCAACGCGGATTTCGACGGAGATCAGATGGCGGTGCACGTGCCTCTTTCTCTGGAGGCCCAGGCGGAGGCCCGGCTTCTCATGCTCTCGTCGCATAACCTTCTCTCTCCCGCCAGCGGCCGTTCCATCGTTACTCCCACCCAGGATATCGTTCTGGGAATCTACTACCTTACGGGGATGGAGAAGCGGCAAGAGGGGGATTCGAAGAAGCTGTACCATTTCCGGGATATCGATGATTGCCTTATCGCCCTCAGCCACGGAGTGGTGCACGCCAACACCCCGGTAAAACTGAAATGGGAAGATCAATGGATCGAGACGAGTCCGGGGCGGGCCCTTTTCAACAGCGTGCTTCCCCGGGATATCCAGTACGTCAACAAGCAGATGGGCAAAAAGGAGTTGGCTCGGCTTCTGGACGGGGCTTACGACAGAGTGGGCCGGGACCTCCTGGTGCGGGCCCTGGACGATATCAAATCTCTCGGATACCGTTGGGCCACGAAAAGCGGCATCAGCATGGGCTTCGGAGATGTGGTCATTCCCGAAGCAAAGGCTCAGATCGTGCATAAAACCATGGAGCAGGAAGAGGATCTGGGCATGCAGTACGAAATGGGAATTCTCACGGAGGAGGAGTACCTCTGGCAGAAGGAAATCCTCTGGTCCGGAGCGGCCAAGGACATTGCGGACCACATCGTGGATAGCATGTCCGACGAAAATTGCCTTCGCATGATGGTGGATTCCGGTGCCCGAGGTTCCCGAGGACAGGTGGCCCAGATGGCGGGTATCCGGGGACTCATGGCGGACCCCTCGGGGCGTATCATCGACTATCCCATTACGGCGAACTTCAAAGAGGGGCTCAACATGCTGGAATATTTCATTTCCACTCACGGAGCCCGAAAGGGACTTGCGGATACCGCTCTGCGTACCGCCAAATCCGGATATCTTACCCGGCGTCTGGTGGATGTGGCCCAGGATATCATCATTACCGAAGAGGATTGCGGTACCACCCGGGGTGTTACCATTCGCCCCCTCAAACAGGATCAAAAGGTGGTTATCGGCATCGCGGAGCGTATTGTCGGCAGGGTCCCTGCCCACCATATTCTCCATCCCGAAACGGGAGAGATCCTGGCGGAAGCGGGAAAGGAAATCTCCGAGACCTTGGCTCGCAGGGTCGAGGAGAGCGGCCTGGAAGAAGTGGTGGTTCGGAGCCCCCTTACGTGCGAACTGAAAAACGGGGTTTGCCGGGCATGCTACGGCCTGGATCTTGCCACCCGTCGGCGGGTGGCCATAGGGGAGGCCGTGGGGGTCGTGGCGGCCCAGTCCATCGGAGAACCCGGAACCCAGCTTACCATGCGGACCTTCCACACCGGAGGAGTGCGTATTACCGGTGAAGATATCACCCAGGGGCTTCCCCGAATCGAGCAGCTTTTCGAGGTTCGGCGTCCCAAGAAAGTGGCCTTTCTCTCGAAACTCGACGGAGTGGTTTCGGAGATCCGGGAGATGGAGGGAAAAAGAAAGGTTATTCTCACCTCCAACGAAGAAGGCAAGGAGCAGAAGGTGCAGTACAACATCCCCCTCTCCCAGAACCTCCTGGTGGAGGAGGGGCAGACCGTGCACCGGGGAGAGCGGCTTACGGAAGGGCACGAAGATCCCCAGGATATTCTCGAGTGCAAGGATATGAACGAGGTCCAGCGCTATCTGGTGGATAACATTCAGGATGTCTACAAGTCCCAGGGGGTTTCCATCAATAACAAGCACATCGAGGTGATTCTCCGGAAGGTGGCCCCGGAAAACCGGGTGCGCATCACCGAGGAGGGAAGCAGCTCCTACGTGGCGAACGATCTCGTTTGGAAGGACGACCTCGAAGCGGATATCGTCGCCATGCGAGAGGAGAACGAGCGTTTTCTCGCGGAGGCGGAACACCTTCTCTGCGGAGCCTTTCTGGTGGATGTGGAGGGTTCCGGAAATCTCGAACAGAGCTTGGCCTTCAAGGGAGAACATCTGGAATCCCGGTCGATCCGTCGTCTTCTTCTGCCCGGCAATTCCCTCTCCTCTCTTCTTGTCCGTATGGGCAATCAGGACATGCGAATCGTGGTGGGAGAGGCGGCATTCCGGCGCGAAATGGAGGATCGGGAGCTTCTCGAGGCCTTCCACGGAGAAGGCAACATCGTGGTGGAACCTACGGAATCCCTTACTCCGGGGCAGTTGGCGCACATCGTCAAGGGGGAACCCAAAACTATTTGTGTCCGGAATTCCGGAGCCTTGGCGAAGATGTGCGATACCGCCTGGCTGGCCGAAGAAATTCGGAATGCCGAGGGTGAAACGGTTCTTCCCAAGGATGCGAAAATAAGCGAAGAAACCATAGCGGTTCTCCGCGGCCAGAATATTTCGAGTATCAAGATATGGAAGAATCCCCAAGAAATTCTCGTGGATAACGAAATACAGAAACACCTCATCTCCTACTACGAGGCGCCGCTGCACCAGGTTATCGACATGGATGGAGCGGTTCTCGAAGACATTCCTCCCCGGGTGGATGCCCGGATCGTTCGGGGGCTGGTGGATAAGGAGCTTGCGGGAGTGGAGATTACCCTTAACGGGGATCGGATCGTGCTTACCCAGGAAAAGGCGCTTCGAGAGGTCCTTGCGGATTCCGTCTACGGCAAGGTGGTGCTCGAAGCCGTGCAGGACGAAAACGGAGAGCTCCTGGTTCCCTCGGGAACCGAGGTCAACAAGGAGATTCTCGAAATCCTCGTGGGAGTTTCTCCGTCTCGAATGGTGGTGCGCTCCCTTCACGCTTCGGGAGAAGAAAAACAGCTTATCGAAAGAGTTTCCTTCGTGCGCCGTCTCAGTGAAGAGCCCATGTATATGCCTCTTCTTCACGGTATCACCAAGGCGGCTCTCGCCACGGAAAGTTTTCTCAGCGCCGCTTCTTTCCAGCAGACCGCTCAGGTCCTGGCCCGGGCGGCGGTGCGAAGCGAAGAGGACACCTTGCGAGGACTCAAGGAGAACGTCATTATCGGGCACCTTATGCCTGCGGGGACCGGAGTGGATCGATACCGAAAACTCGTGGTTCGTCCCGTTGCGGCGAATTCTTCCGAAGGAGAAACGATCTCATCCTGAATTCCCGAGAAAAGAGTCCGAGTAGAAGCTCTTGAAACGGATCTTTTCGAATAATAAAAGGAGAAACACAAAAAGCTTGAAATGTTCCGAGGGGAATGCCTTTTTTCCGAAGAACCGCAAAAAGCGGCATTCCCCTCGTCGGGAAAAATCTTTATATTTTATTATCTTGACAGGCTTTGCGCGGGCTGTTAAGATTCTTCGGTGCTTTTTGCACTCGGGAGGGTTTTTTGTGCCTTTAAACGAGTTGGCAGTGCCGGGTCGCATTGTGGGGGCGGGAAAAGTTCGAAAAGCTCTCGAAAGGGGAGAAGTTTCCAAGCTCTTTATCGCTTCGGATGCGGAAAAATCCCTTGTGGCTCCCTTTCTTGAAGTCGCGGCACATCAAAAAATTCCCGTGGAAATTGCGGAAAGCAAGAAGAAATTGGGTCGGGCTTGTGCCATCGGCTGTGGAACGGCTATCGCAGCTATAGCAAAAAACAAAAAACTTTGTTTTTTCTGATGGTAAAAAATATATATCTTATAAAGTGAGAGGAGGGTGTTTTTTGCCGACAATCAGTCAGCTGATTAAGTACGGGCGGAAAGAAAAACGACGTACTTCCGATGCTCCTGCGCTTCACGAGAACCCTCAGAGGCGCGGCGTATGCACCAGGGTGTATACGGTAACCCCCAAGAAGCCGAACTCGGCTCTTCGGAAGGTTGCCCGTGTACGTCTTACCAACGGAATCGAAGTTACCGCCTACATCCCGGGAGAGGGACACAATCTCCAGGAGCACTCGGTGGTTCTCGTGCGCGGAGGTCGTGTCAAGGACCTTCCGGGAGTGCGCTATCACATCGTCCGCGGAACTCTCGATTGCGGAGGCGTGGAGAAGCGGATGCAGTCCCGTTCCAAGTACGGCGCCCGGCGCCCGAAAAAGTAGTAGCCTACAGTAAGGAGGAACATCCATGCCGAGAAAAGGGCATGTGCGGAAGCGGGAGGTTCGTCCCGATCCCGTATATGGGAGCAAGGAAATTACCGCTTTTGTGAACTGTCTCATGTGGGACGGTAAGAAAAGCGTGGCGGAGAAGATCATTTACGGGGCTCTTGAGCGGGCAGCGGAAAAGCTGGATGCGGAGCCCATAGATGTTTTTCAGAAGGCCATGGAGAACGTGCGTCCCCTGGTAGAGGTTCGTCCTCGCCGGGTCGGAGGAGCCACCTATCAGGTTCCTGTGGAAGTGGCTCCCGCACGGGCGTGGGCTCTGGCCACCCGTTGGGTCATCTCTTTCGCGAGAAACAAGAAGGGGATGCCCATGAAAGAGCGTCTTGCCCGGGAGTTCGTGGACGCCTTCAAGGGTGAAGGAAGCTCCGTGAAGAAGCGGGAAGATACGCATCGTATGGCGGAGGCAAACCGGGCTTTTGCACATTACCGCTGGTAAAAAGCTTAGAAATTGTGGATGGTGATGGAGATATGGCGCAGACAACGGCGCTTCAGCATATTCGAAATATAGGTATAGCGGCTCATATCGATGCCGGCAAAACCACCACCACCGAACGCATCTTGTACTACACGGGGCGAAACTACAAGATGGGTGAGGTTCATGAGGGTGGGGCCACCATGGACTGGATGGAGCAGGAGCGGGAGCGGGGCATTACCATTACCTCCGCTGCCACTACTTGTGAATGGCGAAATTGCCTTATCAATATTATTGATACGCCCGGCCACGTGGACTTTACGGTAGAGGTGGAGCGGTCTATGCGGGTGCTTGACGGTGCCGTGGCTGTTTTCTGCGCTGTGGGCGGTGTGGAACCCCAGTCGGAAACCGTTTGGCGTCAGGCGGATCGGTATCGGGTTCCCCGAATTGCTTTCGTGAACAAAATGGATCGTATCGGAGCGGATTTCAGCGTAGTGGTACGGGACATCAAGAAGAAGCTCGGCGCCTCCCCCGTGGCGCTTCAGATACCCATCGGAACGGAGGATGCCTTCGAGGGCATGGTGGACCTCGTGACCATGCAGGCCGTTACCTTTTCGGACGCTTTGGGAGCCAAGCCTCATGTGGGGCAGATTCCCGAAGAGCTTCTCGAAGAGGCGGAAATGGCCCGAGAGACCATGATCGAGGCTCTGGCGGATCACTCCGAAGAGATTATGGGCCTCTTTCTCGAGGGAGAGCCGGTTCCTGCGGAACTTATCAAGAAGGTCATTCGAGAGAATACGGTAACCATGAAAATCGTGCCGGTTCTCTGCGGTTCCGCCTTCAAGAACAAGGGAGTACAGCTCCTCCTGGATGCGGTGGTGGATTATCTGCCGAGCCCCGAGGATCTTCCCGCCTTCAAGGGAGAAGACCCCTCCACGGGAGAAGTGGTGGAGCGTCACAGCCGTATGGACGAGCCCTTTGCGGCCCTGGTGTTCAAGATCATGGTGGACCCCTACGTGGGACGCCTCGCCTTCTGCCGGGTCTATTCGGGAAGTCTCAAGAGCGGGGATGCCCTTCTGAACGTGGGGACGAACAGAAAAGAGCGGGTAGGCCGCATTCTGCGGATGCATGCCAACAAACGGGAGGAACTTCAGGAGACCCACGCGGGGCTTATCGTGGCCCTGCCGGGACTCAAGTCGGTGCGTACCGGAGATACCATTTGCGATGCGGATCATCCGGTGGTGCTGGAAAATCTGGACTTCCCGGAACCCGTCATCGATCTTTCCGCGGAGCCCGCGAGCAAGGCGGATCAGGTGAAGCTCACCAAGGGATTGAGCGCCCTCTCCGAGGAGGACCCCACCTTCCGGGTGGCGGTAAACCACGAGACGGGGCAGACCATCATCTCCGGTATGGGAGAGCTGCATCTTGAAATCATCGTGGATCGTCTGCGCCGGGAGTACGGTGTGGAGGTTCGCATCGGAAAACCCCAGGTGGCCTATCGAGAAACCATCACGAGGCCCGGCAAGGCGGAGGGACGCTTTATCCGTCAGTCCGGAGGACGCGGTCAGTTCGGTCACGTCTGGCTCGAGGCGGAGCCTCTTCCGGAGCGGAAGGGTTTCGAGTTCGAGAACCGTATCGTGGGCGGCGTGGTTCCCCGGGAATACATTCCCGCCGTGGAAAAGGGTCTTCTGGAAGCCATCAACAATGGTATTCTCGGAGGCTTTCCCGTGATCGGCGTCAGGATAGCCCTGGTGGACGGGAGCTACCACGAGGTGGACAGCTCGGAAATGGCCTTTAAAATCGCTGCATCCATGGCTTTCAAGGATCTTATGCGTTCCTGCGGTTCCGTGCTTATGGAGCCCGTGATGGACGTGGAAGTGGTGGCTCCCGAAGAGTACGTGGGGGATGTCATCGGGGATCTTTCGGGTCGCCGGGGACGCGTGGAAGGCATGGAAGTCCGGGCCAACGCGAGGGTGGTGAAGTCCGTGGTGCCTCTTTCCGAAATGTTCGGATATGCCACGGATCTCCGGAGCAAGACCTCGGGCCGGGCGACCTACTCCATGACGTTCAGTCACTACGAAGAGGTTCCCAAGGACGTAGCGGAAAAACTGCTCGAGCGATAAGCTTCGGCAGTATTTCAAAAGTGTTTCATTTTTTAAGGAGGTTTGCGGAGTAATGGCAAAAGAGAAATTTGAGCGATCGAAACCGCATTTGAACATCGGCACCATCGGTCACATCGACCACGGCAAGACCACGCTGACTGCGGCGATCACCAAGACCCTTGCGCGTCACGGCATGGCTGACTTCACCCCCTTCGAGAACATCGACAAGGCTCCCGAAGAGCGTGAGCGGGGCATCACCATCAACATCGCCCACGTGGAATACCAGACGGAAACCCGTCACTACGCGCACATCGACTGCCCGGGCCATGCGGACTACATCAAGAACATGATCACCGGAGCCGCCCAGATGGACGGAGCCATTCTCGTGGTATCCGCTGCGGACGGCCCCATGCCCCAGACCCGGGAACACGTGCTTCTCGCGCGTCAGGTAAACGTGCCCGCCCTGGTGGTCTTCATGAACAAGGTCGACATGGTGGACGACGAGGAGCTTCTGGACCTGGTGGAAATGGAAATCCGGGACCTTCTGAACAAGTACAACTTCCCCGGAGACGACGTGCCCATCGTTCGCGGATCCGCCCTCAAGGCAGGAGAGAGCGACGAGGACAACCAGTGGACCGACGGGATCTTCGAACTCATGAAGGCATGCGACGAGCACATTCCTCAGCCCGAGCGGGCCACGGACAAGCCCTTCCTCATGCCCATCGAAGACGTCTTCACCATCACCGGCCGGGGCACCGTTGTAACGGGCCGTATGGAGCGTGGCATCATCACTCCCGGAGCGGAAGTGGAAATCATCGGTATGCAGGAAGACAAAATCAAGAGCGTAGCCACCTCGCTTGAAATGTTCCGGAAGATCCTGGACGACGCCCAGGCGGGAGACAACGTGGGTATTCTTCTTCGGGGCGTGGGCAAGGACGACGTGGAGCGCGGCATGGTAGTTGCCAAGCCCGGCAGCGTAACCCCCCACAAGCACTTCTTCGCGGAAGTCTACGTGCTCAAAAAGGAAGAGGGCGGCCGTCACACACCCTTCTTCAGCGGCTACAAACCCCAGTTCTATTTCCGCACCACCGACGTCACCGGGGACATCAAGCTTCCCGACGGAGTCGAGATGGTTATGCCCGGGGACAACTCGCAGTTCGAAGTGAATCTCATCGTGCCCATCGCCATGGAAGAGGGCCTTCGTTTCGCCGTTCGTGAGGGCGGCAGAACCGTTGGCGCTGGCGTGGTCACCAAGATTCTCGACTAGCCCGTAGGGGTGGTCGGTTATTATGAAGAAAATTCGCATTAAACTTAAGGCTTTCGATCATAGGGTTCTCGACACGTCGGCCCAGCAAATATCCGATACGGCGGTACGGAGCGGTGCAAAGGTAGCGGGTCCCATCCCTCTTCCTACGGAAATCAACAAGTACACCGTCCTCACCTCTCCCCATATCGACAAGGATGCCCGGGAACAGTTCGAGGTGCGCACGCATAAGCGGCTTATCGATATTCTCGATCCTACGCAGAAAACGATGGATGCGCTTATGCAGCTGAATCTCCCCTCTGGAGTGGATATCCAGATCAAGCTCTAGTACGGAGCGGGGAGCGCTGAGCTTAAAAGGAGAAAAACATCATGACCATGGGAATGTTAGGACGAAAACTGGGAATGACCCAGCTTTTCGATGAAGAGGGAAAAGCGATTCCCGTTACCATCGTAGAGGCGGGACCTTGCCCCGTGGTGGCGCACAAATCCCCCGAGAAGGACGGCTATTCCGCGGTGCAGCTCGGATTTGAGGAAAAGCGTCCTCACAAGGTCAGCAAGCCCGAAAAGGGGACCTTCGAGAAGGCCGGAGTGACCCCCACGAAGTTCCTTCGGGAATTCCGGGTGGAAGATATCGAGACCTATCCCGTAGGGAGTTCCGTTACGGTGGAGATTTTCGAAGCCGGAGAAGTCGTGGACGTTTCGGGGATCAGCAAGGGAAAAGGTTTCGCTGGGGTTATCAAACGGCACAACTACAACCGGGGACCTCAGAGCCATGGGGCTTCCCTCTTCCACCGGCGGCCCGGTTCCGCCGGAGCGAGCAGCTATCCCGGACATATCTTCAAGGGAAAAACCATGCCGGGGCAGATGGGAAACGAGAAGGTGACCGTCAAGAATCTCAAGATTTTTGCGGTGGATCCCGAGCATAATCTGATTATCGTAAAAGGATCCATTCCCGGAGCCACCAAATCGCTCGTGTTTATCCGGAAGGCGAAAGTGTAGGGAGGGAGAATAGAATGCCTACAGTTACATTATATGATTTTCATGGCGAGGCTATCGGCGAAGAGGAATTGAAGGATTCCGTCTTTGCCGCTCCCCTGCACACTCCTGCCATGCATCAGGTGGTGGTGGCCCAGCTTGCGAACCGCCGGGTGGGAACCCACGATTGCAAACGGAGAAGCGATGTGCGGGGAGGAGGCCGGAAGCCCTATCGTCAGAAACACACCGGTCGGGCGAGACGCGGAACCATGCGTTCCCCCATCAACGTGGGAGGCGGCGTGGCTCACGGTCCGCATCCGAGGGATTATTCCCAGAAAGTGAATCGAAAGGTGCGTCGCCTCGCCATGCGGAGCGCGCTCTCTCTCAAGGTTTCCGGCGGGAATTTCCGGATTTTTGTGGCTCCCGAGCTTGACAAACCCTCCACAAAAGATATGATTGGGTTTTTGGAGCGCATCAACGTTAAGGGAAAGGCCCTGGTGATTACCGGAACCTCCCGGCAGGAACTCGTCAAGTCCGCCTCGAACATTCCGGGAACCCGGGTTATCCACGTGGACAGTATCAACGTCTACGATATTCTGGGGCACGCCAATCTCATCATGACCAGCGATGCGGTCCGTAAGGTTGAGGAGGTGCTCGGGTAATGAAAAGCATCATCGCCCATGACATCATCGTGCGGCCCGTGGTTACCGAAAAAAGCAGCCGCCAGATGGAAAGCGGCAAGTATACCTTTGAAGTGCTCCCCAAGGCGAACAAGGTGGAAGTGAAAAAGGCCGTGGAAGAAATTTTCAAGGTCAAGGTGCAGAAAGTGCACACCATCAAGGTTCGTTCCAAGCCCAAGCGGCTCGGCATGCATTTGGGGCGGTCCCGATCCTGGAAAAAGGCGATCATCACCCTTGCTCCGGGGGAACGGATCGAGTTTTTCGAAGGCGCCAGCGTGTAGGGGGAGGCAGTTATGGGAATTCAAAAGTATAAACCCACGACCCCTGGTCGTAGATTTATGACCGTATCCACCTTCGAGGAGGTTACGAAAAGTACTCCCGAGAAGAGCCTTGTGGAATCCCTCCGGAAAACCGGAGGGCGTAACAACAAGGGACGCATCACCATGCGTCACCGTGGAGGCGGTTGCAAGCGGAAGTATCGCATCATCGATTTCAAGCGCAACAAGCTTGGGGTTCCCGGCAAGGTGGCGGCCATCGAGTACGATCCCAACCGTTCCGCCCGGATCGCCCTCATTCACTATGCGGACGGAGAGAAGCGCTACATTCTCGCTCCCATAGGTCTTGGCGTGGGAGATGCGGTTATGGCGGGACCCGGATCGGACATCCGTCCCGGAAATGCCTTGAAGCTCAAGGACATTCCTCTGGGTACCACCATTCATAATATCGAGATTCAGCCCGGCCTCGGAGGGGTTCTCGTGCGCTCCGCAGGAGTTTCCGCCCAGCTCATGGCCAAGGAAGGCAAATATGCCTTCGTGCGTATGCCCAGCACCGAGTTGCGTTTGGTGCTTCTGGAGTGCATGGCCACCATCGGCCAGGTGGGGAACGAGGATCACGAAAACATCACGGTGGGGAAGGCGGGGAAAACCCGTTGGCTCGGCCGGAGGCCTCACGTGCGCGGCATGGTCATGAATCCCGTGGACCATCCTCTCGGAGGAGGCGAGGGAAAAACCAAGGGGAACAAGCATCCCGTATCTCCCTGGGGAACTCCCGCCAAGGGCTTCCGCACGAGAAAGAAAAAGCAGTCTGACAAGTTCATTGTCCGGCGCCGCAGTGCGAAGTAAGGCGTGAGGAGGAATCGCACATGCCTAGATCGTTAAAGAAAGGCCCCTTTGTGGAGGAGAGACTTCTCAAGAGGGTGCAGGAAATGAATGAGAACGGGAAAAAGCGGGTTATCAAGACCTGGTCCCGGCGTTCCACGGTTTTTCCCGAAATGGTGGGGCACACCATCGCCATTCATAACGGAAAGACCCACATTCCCATCTACGTGAGCGAAAACATGGTGGGGCATAAGCTGGGCGAATTTGCTCCTACTCGGCGTTTCGGAGGCCATGCGGGCCAGGAACGCAAAAGCCGCGTCAAGTAGTAGAGGAGGATTGGAGAAATGGAAGTACGTGAAGCCCGTGCCATTGCACGGCAGGTTCGAATTTCTCCCACCAAGGTGCGGCAGGTGATGAGGCTTATCGCTGGAAAGCATGTGGGAGAGGCCATGCTGGCCCTGAAATACTCGCCGAAAAAGGCCGCCCGGATCGTGGAAAAGGTTCTCCAGAGCGCCGTGGCGAATGCGGATCATAATTACGGCATGGACGTGGAGAGCCTCGTGGTTGCTCGGGCCTATGCCGACAAAGGGCCGGTGATGAAGCGGTTCCGCCCAGTTTCCATGGGAAGGGCGCATCCCTATCGTCACCAGACCAGTCACGTCACCGTTGTCGTGGCTGAGCGTTAAGGAGGGGTGGAATTTGGGTCAGAAAGTTCACCCGGTAGGGTACCGTATCGGAGTCGTTCGCGACTGGGAGTCCCGCTGGTACGCAGACGGGGATAAATACGCCAAGAATCTTCATGAGGATATCAAGCTCCGTAAGTGGATCAAGGCTCGTTGGGGTCATGCGGGCATTTCGAGCATATCCATCGAGCGTGTGGGCAATGTTATTTGTTTCACCGTTTTGGCCGCCCGGCCTGGTGTCGCAATTGGCAAGGGGGGGCAGGAGATCCAGGACGTTCGGGAAGCTCTTCAGGCCATGTCCGGATCTCGGGTGATGATCAACGTTCAGGAGATCAAGCATCCCGATATGGAGGCCCAGGTGGTATCGGAAGGCATAGCCCAGGCCCTGGAGCGGCGGGTCAGCTTCCGGAGAGCCATGAAGCAGTCCATCTTCCGGGCCATGAAAACCGGAGCCAAGGGAATCAAGGTCCAGTGCTCCGGACGGCTCGGAGGAGCGGAAATAGCCCGGCGGGAGTGGTATCTCGAAGGACGTCTTCCTCTCTCTACCCTTCGTGCCAACATCGACTACGGCTTCGCGGAGGCTCGTACGATTTACGGTGTTATCGGCGTGAAGGTGTGGATTTGCAAAGAGGAAAACTCCAGGAAAGGGAAGGAAACCGCCCCGGAGGCGGAGACTTCCGGCAGGAAAAAGAGGAGGTAGAGTGACGCATGCTGAGTCCGAAGCGCGTCAAATACCGTAAACCCCATCGCCGCCCCTTGAAGGGCGTTGCGAAGGGGGGAGGCTATGTGGCTTTCGGCGATTACGGTCTTCAGGCTCTCGAAGGAGCCTGGATTACGGCCCGACAGATAGAAGCGGCCCGTGTGGCCATTTCCCGAAAAATGCGTAAGGGTGGCAAGATCTGGATTCGTATCTTTCCGGATGTGGCCTTTACCAGAAAGCCTCTTGAAACCCGAATGGGGAAGGGAAAGGGAAATCCCGAGTACTGGGTAGCTCCGGTGAAACGGGGCAGAATCATGTTTGAAGTTTCGGGAGTGCCGAGGAGCGTTGTGGAGGCAGCCTTTGTTACTGCGGCTCACAAGCTGCCCATCAAAGTGCGCCTTGTAGCCCGAGAGGGTTTGGGTGGTGAATAACGATGAAAAGTCGCGAAATGCGTGACCTCACGATACAGGAGCTTCATGACAAGCATCGGCAGTACAAGGAAGAGCTTTTCAATCTCCGTTTTCAGCATGCCATCGGGCAGCTTGGTAATTCCGGAAGAATCAAGGAAGTAAAGCGAACCATCGCAAGAGTTCTTACGCTAATGCGGGAGAAAGAACTCGCCGTAGAGCGCGGTTTAAGGAGGTAGAGGGCAAATGGAAAACGCAACTGCCCGAAGGAAAGTACGATACGGGGTTGTAGTGAGTACGAAAATGGACAAGACCATCGTGGTCAAGGTCGATCGGAAAGCAAAGCACCCTCTTTACGGAAAGCCTGTGATCAAGGCGAAGAAGTATATGGCTCACGACGAAAACTCCGAATGCCGTACCGGAGATACCGTGCGCATCGAGGAGTGCCGTCCCCTGAGCCGGAACAAGAGATGGACCCTTAAGGAAATTGTCGAGCGGGCTCCCATCCTTGACGAGCGCAAAGGAGAGTAGCCATGATTCAGCTTCGTACCGTATTGAACGTGGCAGACAACTCCGGGGCCAAAAAGGTCATGTGCATTCAGGTTCTCGGAGGAACTCGCCGTAAGGTGGCTTCCGTGGGGGACGTTATCGTGGCTTCCGTGAAAGAGGCTATTCCCAACAGCAACACCGAGAAGGGCAAGGTCGTTCGGTGTGTTGTGGTGCGCACGAAGAAGGAAATTCGCCGTAAAGATGGAAGCTACGTCCGGTTTGACGATAACGCGGCGGTTATCATCGAAAATAATGGAGAACCCCGGGGTACGCGTATTTTTGGTCCCGTAGCCCGAGAGCTTAGAGAAAAGCGCTATATGCGTATCGTTTCCCTGGCTCCCGAGGTCGTGTAGGGGGATTGCAGATATGGGAAAAATGAGAATTAAAAAAGGCGATAAAGTTCGGGTTATCTCAGGGAAGAATGCGGGCATGGAGGGAAAAATCCAGCGCCGCGATCCGGTTCGGGACCTTATCGTGGTGGAGGGCGTGAACATGGTTACCAAACATGTGCGTCCCACCCAGAAGAACCCTCAGGGGGGTATCGTCAAACAGGAAGCCCCCATCTATGCCTCGAAGGTCATGCTTCTCTGCCCTTCTTGCGGAAAGGCCACCAGGGTAGGACGCGCATATCTCGACGATGGCCGTAAGGTCCGCCTCTGCAAGAAGTGCGGCGAGGTAATCGATAAGATTTAGGAGGATCCCGTGCCATGATGCCGAGAATGAAGAAAAAATACACCGAAGAGGTTGTAGACCGTCTCCGCAAGGATTTTCAGTACGGAAACACCATGGAGGTTCCCCGGATTGACAAGGTGGTTGTCAATATGGGTGTGGGAGACGCCAAGCAGGATATAAAGCTCATGAATGTTGCCATGGACGAGTTGGCCACCATTACGGGACAGCGTCCCATGATGCGGCGGGCCAAGAAGTCCGTGGCGGGCTTCAAGCTTCGCGAAGGCATGCCCGTGGGATGTTTCGTGACTCTTCGGGGGCCCAAGATGTGGGAGTTCCTGGATCGCCTTGTCGCTCTCGCTCTGCCGCGAATCAAGGACTTTCAGGGAATTTCCAAGAAAAGCTTCGACGGTCGAGGAAACTATAATTTGGGGCTTCGGGAACAGCTGATTTTTCCTGAAATCGATTACGATAAGGTCCTTCGGGTTCGCGGTATGAACATCACCATCACCACCACCGCCAAGAGCGACGAAGAAGGTCTTGCCCTATTGACGGAACTTGGCTTTCCCTTTGCCAAGTAGGATTGCTGGGGGTAGAGAACATGTCCCGACTAGCGTTGGAGAATAAAGCGAAACAAGAGCCTAAGTTCAAGGTAAGAAAATACAATCGTTGCCCTCTTTGCGGGCGTCCTCGGGGGTTCATGCGAAAGTTCAACATGTGCCGATGCTGCTTCCGGGACCTTGCGAGAAAAGGGCAGATCCCTGGCGTCGTCAAGTCGAGCTGGTAAATTGAAGACGGACGACGAAGGAGGCAGAAGGCATGTATGTAAATGATCCTATAGCGGATATGCTTACCCGGGTTCGGAATGCCAACATGGTTTATCATGACATGGTGGATATGCCGTTGAGCAACATCAAGGTGGGCATTGCCAAAATACTCAAAGAAGAAGGATACCTGCGCAATTTCAAGGTGATTTCGGATCCCAAGAAACCCTATCAGATCTTGCGGCTTTTTCTTCACTATGGCACGGAAAGAGAACGGGTTATTCAGGGGCTTCGCCGGGTGAGCAAACCCGGACGCAGGATTTACGTGGGTTCCAAGGATCTTCCCAAGGTGATGGGAGGACTGGGTATCGCTGTGGTTTCCACTCCCAAGGGCCTTATGACCGATGCTCATGCCCGCAAAGAGGGACTGGGCGGCGAAGTCCTCTGCTATGTCTGGTAGGGGGAGCGGATTATGTCTCGTATAGGAAATAAGCTCATCGCCCTTCCCAAGGGTGTAGATTTTCAGGTTGAGGACAGCCGGGTAACCGTGAAGGGGCCCAAAGGGGAACTTTCCCTGGAGCTTCGTCCCGAAGTGAGTCTGGAGGTGTCCGAGGGGCAGGTAAAGGTGCTCCGGAAGGACGATTCCAAGCCTTGCCGGGCTTTTCACGGTATGACCCGGGCTCTTCTGAACAACATGGTGGAAGGAGTCAGCAAGGGTTTCGAGCGGACTCTGGAAATCGTGGGCGTAGGATACCGGGCCCAGATGCAGGGGAAAAATCTCGTGTTGAGTTTGGGATATTCCCATCCCATCGAGGTGGAGCCTCCTCAGGGCATCGAGCTTGCTACGGACGGTCCCACCAAGATTTTCGTGAGGGGCGTGGACAAGCAGGTGGTGGGACAGACGGCGGCGAACATCCGCGGTTTCCGTCCCCCCGAACCCTATAAGGGCAAGGGAATCCGTTACGCCGGAGAGTACATCATTCGTAAGGCCGGAAAGGCCGGAGCATAGGATTACGAGGTGAACTGCATTGATTAAAAAGCGCAGTCGAAATGAAATGAGAGTGCTTCGGCACGAGCGTGTACGCCGTAATCTTCGGGGAACGGCCCAAAAGCCTCGTCTCAGCGTCTTTCGGAGTTTGAAACACATCTCCGTTCAGGTGATCGACGATGATCTCGGGTACACCATGGTTTCGGCTTCCACGGTGGAAAAGGATCTCAAGGGGCAATTGGAAAAGACCGGCAACCGGGATGCGGCGGCTTTGATTGGCAAGACCATTGCTGAACGGGCTCTTTCGAAGGGGGTCAAGACAGTAGTCTTTGACCGGGGCGGTCATAGGTTCCACGGTCGGGTAAAAACACTGGCGGATGCCGCTCGTGAAGCCGGACTGGAGTTCTAGGAGGAGGTACATTTATGGCCGCAAGGAACGAAGGTGCGAATCACTCGGATATGTTGGAGCGAGTGGTCTCCATAAACCGGGTCAGCAAGGTTGTTAAAGGTGGAAAACGCTTCAAGTTCAGCGTTCTCGTAGTGGTGGGGGACGGAGAGAGTCGGGTAGGGGTCGGCATGGGAAAGGCCAAGGAAATTTCCGAGGCCGTCCGCAAGGGCATCGATAAGGCCAAGCGGAACATGGTAAACCTCAAGCAGGTGGGAAGCACCATTCCTCATCCCATCATCGGCCGCTTCGGAGCTGCCCGGGTTCTTCTGAAGCCCGCCGCTCCCGGTACGGGAGTTATCGCGGGCGGAGCCGTACGGGCCATCATGGAATTGGGAGGCGTGAAGGACGTGCTTACCAAGGTGATCGGCCGGACCTCCAACTCGGTAAACGTGGCCCATGCCACCATGCAGGCGGTGCAGACCATGCGCACTCCCGAAGAGATCCGGAGATTCCGGGGGCTCGAAAAGAAAGAGAAAAAGGAGCAGTCCCTGGCTGCTGAAGGAGCCTAGGAGGAATTCTTATGGCAAAGCTTAGAGTTACGTGGAAGAAAAGCGCCATCGGCAAGCCGGAGCGGCAGAGAAGAACCCTTCGTGCTCTCGGTTTGCGGCGACTTAACCATGCGGTAATTCACGAGGATACGCCGCAAATCCTGGGCATGCTCCACGCCGTTTCCCACCTGGTTCAGTGGGAAGAGCTTTCGGAGTAGCGCAAGGAGGGAAGAAAACACCATGAATCTTCATGAACTTCGACCCGCTCCGGGAGCGAAAGAAACGCGCAAGCGACGGGGGCAGGGTATAGGAAGCGGAAACGGTAAAACCGCCGGCAAGGGACATAAGGGACAGAAATCCCGATCCGGAGGAGGCGTGCGGCCGGGGTTCGAAGGAGGCCAGATGCCTCTGGCGAGAAGAATTCCCAAGCGGGGATTCAGCAATTTCAAGTTCGCCAAGAACTACCAGGTGGTGAATCTTCAGGATCTGGAGAGCAGGTTCTCTGCAGGGGCGGTCGTGGATTTCGACGTTCTGGCAGAGGCGGGGCTTGTGCGGAAGGCGGGTGAACCCGTCAAAATCCTCGGCACCGGGGATCTGGGGAAGGCCCTTACCGTAAAGGCCGCTAAATTCAGCGCCTCTGCGGCAGCCAAGATCGAGGCCGCCGGTGGAAAGGCCGAGGTGATCTAGGGTGATCAATTCTTTCCGCGATGCTTTCCGACTGCCGGATCTCAAGAGAAGAATACTTTTCACCCTGGGAATGCTTTTTGTTTTTCGTCTGGGAGCCCATATTCCTACGCCGGGCATCGATTCCGATGCCATGGCGCAGCTCTTCCAACAGGGGGGGGTTCTGGGTTTCCTGGATATGTTTGCCGGGGGCGCTTTGCGCCGATTCAGCATTTTCGCCCTCGGCGTGGCTCCCTACATCAACGCGAGCATCGTTATGCAGTTGCTGGTGGTGGTCATTCCGGCCCTGGAAAAGCTCCAGAAAGAGGGAGATGACGGGCGGAAGAGAATCGTGGCCTATACCCGATGGGGAACCGTTTTCTTCGCGGCGGTCCAGGCCATAGGTATGACTTTCTGGCTCCGCAACCTCGGAATCTTTTCCGGAGGCCTGTTGAGCGGCATCGTCGTGGTGGTTACCGTGGTTACGGGCTCCGTGGCGGTTATGTGGCTCGGTGAGGAAATCTCGGACCACGGTATCGGAAACGGCATTTCCCTTCTCATCTTCGCGGGAATCGTGGCGCGCATTCCCGAAGCCATCATTCGAACCTGGTCTCTTCTTACCATGGGAGAAATGAGCGTTTTGGCGCTTCTGGTGGCTCTCATTCTCATGGTGGTGGTGGTGGCGGGGTGCGTCCTCCTTCAGGAGGGGCAGCGCCGCCTTCCCGTGCAGTATGCCAAGCGGGTGGTGGGCAACAAGGTTTACGGAGGCCAGAGCACCTTCATTCCCCTTCGGGTCAATCAGGCCGGGGTTATTCCCATCATCTTCGCTTCTTCGGTGCTCCTCTTTCCCTACACCATCTTCAAGTTTTTCTCGGGGGATTGGGCGGTGCGGGCGCAGCAGCTTTTCGCTCCGGGCAGCGTGGTCTACATGCTGCTTTACATTTTCCTGATCGTGTTTTTCGCCTACTTTTATACTGCGGTGGTTTTCAATCCCGTGGATGTTTCAAACAACATGAAAAAGCATGGGGGATTCATTCTGGGCATTCGTCCGGGACGTCCCACGGCGGAGTATATCGAAAAGGTCATGACTCGGATTACCTTGGGAGGGGCGGTTTTTCTGGCGATTATCGCCATCATCCCCACTATCATGACTTCGGTGGTGAACATTTCCACCTTCTACTTCGGCGGAACCGCAGTGCTGATCGTGGTGGGAGTTGCTCTTGATACGGTACACCAGATTGAGGCTCAGCTCCTTATGCGTCACTACGAGGGAATTCTCAAGCGGAGTGACAAATCCGGAGGGCTTTTGCGCCTCTAATGTGGAGGAAAGGAGCGTTCCTATGAAACTTGTTTTTCTGGGGCCTCCCGGAGCAGGGAAAGGAACCCAGGCTGCGGCGGTAAAGGGAAAATACCCCCTGGAACATATTTCCACGGGGGATATGCTTCGGGATCACGTCAAGCGGGGAACGAACCTCGGAAAAGAGGCCAAGGCCTTTATGGACGAGGGAAAACTCGTGCCGGACGAAGTGATTATCAACATGATTCGAAGCACCATTTCCGGAGATGCCTGCTCCGAGGGATTCATCCTTGATGGTTTTCCCCGGACGGCCCCTCAGGCGGAAGCCCTGGACGCTCTTCTGAAGGAGATGGGAACTTCCCTGGATCGGGTCATCCTTTTCGATGTGGATGACGAAACCGTGGTTTCCCGACTTACCAGCAGAAGAGTGTGCAGCACCTGTGGTACCATCTACAACATCCATTTCGATCCTCCTCCGGAGGACGGAAAGTGCCGGGCTTGCGGCAAGGCTACCATCGTTCAGCGAAAGGACGATTCCGAAGAGGTCATCCGCAAAAGATTGCAGGTGTACCACGAGCAGACTGCGCCGCTGATCGAGTACTATTCGTCCAAGGGAGTGCTTTCCCGACTGGATGGAACGGGCCCTAAAAATGCAGTGCTCGCCCTGCTTGAGCGACGGTAATGTAATACGATGGGCCTGGTAAAAAAAGAGCACGAGATACTTCGTATGCGGAATGCCGGAAGGGTTGTGGGAGATGTCCTGCGATACATGCGGGAGATGGTGCGTCCCGGAGTGACGACCCTTGAGCTTGACGAAGCGGCGGAACGGGTGATACGGAAAGCGGGAGGCCTTCCGGCCTTCAAGGGATACCGGGTTCCCGGTATTCCCTCTCCCTTTCCGGGAACTCTCTGCGTTTCCATCAATGAAGAGATCGTGCACGGCATTCCGACAAAAGAGAGAGTGGTGGAGGAAGGGGATATCGTCAGCATCGATGTGGGAGTCCAGCTTGAGGGCTACTTCGGTGATGCGGCCTGCACCTACGGGGCGGGTGAGATTTCTCCCTTGCGAAGCAGGCTCTTGCGTGTAACCCTGGATTCGCTTCATGCGGCGTTATCCGTAGCCCGATCGGGGAAAACCCTTGGAGATATCGGGCATGCCGTGGAGACGGTGGTGCTGTCCGAAAATTTCGGTCTTGTCCGCACCTATGCAGGGCACGGTATAGGGAAAAGGCTTCACGAGTTCCCTCAGGTTCCGAATTACGGGAGACCGCATACAGGGGTGACATTGAAGTCCGGCATGACCATCGCCATAGAGCCCATGGTGATGACCGGAGACGAGGAAGTTCTTGCGAAGGACGACAGGTGGACGGTGGTTACCGCCGATGGTTCCGATGCGGCGCACTTCGAGCACACCGTGCTCATCTGCGATGAAGGAATCGAAGTCCTGACGCCTTGGGAAGAATAGCAATCATCCCTAAAGTGTATTGCCATGCGGTATCCTAGACTTGAGGGCAGGTGAAAAACTCTATGGCCAAAGATGACGTCATTGAAGTTCGTGGTAAAGTAGTGGAGCCTCTTCCGAACGCCATGTTTCGGGTAGAGCTTGATAACGGATATAAAATTCTCGCGCACGTATCCGGTAAAATGCGGATGCACTTCATTCGCATTTTGCCGGGAGATAAGGTTTTGGTACAATTATCCCCCTACGATCTTACACGGGGTAGGATCGTATATCGCTTTAGATGATCCCTGGACGGAAATGCCTTTAGGGGCACTGCGCACGAGGGATTGTATAAGGGAGTGTGAACGATCATGAAGGTAAGACCTTCGGTAAAGCCAATCTGTGAGCACTGCAGCATCATTCGCAGAAATGGCGTGGTGCGGGTGATCTGCAGCAAGAATCCCCGGCACAAACAGCGCCAGGGTGCAAGGAGGTAGTCGGTTTATGGCACGTATAGCAGGTGTGGACCTCCCCCGGGATAAACGGGTGGAAATCGGTTTGACGTACATATATGGTATCGGTCTTCCCACGTCTCAGAAAATTCTTAAAACCACCGGAGTGGATCCCAACACCCGGATCAAGGATCTTACCGAGGAAGAGGCGGCGAAGCTGCGTGCGGAGATCCAGGCCAACTACATGGTGGAAGGAGATCTCCGGCGCCAGGTAACCATGAACATCAAGCGTCTCGTGGAGATCGGCTGCTACCGTGGAATGCGGCATAAAATGGGCTTGCCCGTGCGGGGACAGCGTACGAAAACCAACGCGAGAACCCGGAAAGGTCCGAAACGGACCGTGGCAGGCAAGAAGAAAGCCGGCAAGTAGGGCCGGCCTAAGGAGGTAACATCGAGTGGCCAAGCGGACTGTACGTAGAGGAAAGCGCAAAGAGAAAAAGCATGTCTCCTATGGAGTGGCCCATATCTACTCTACCTTTAACAATACTATCATCAGCTTGAGCGATCGGCAGGGGAATCTCCTTTCCTGGTCCTCGGGAGGAAACGTAGGTTTTAAGGGCACGAGAAAATCCACTCCTTTTGCGGCTCAGCTTGCGGCTCAGGCTGCGGGCAAGGTTGCCCAGGATCATGGTGTGGTCGAGATCGACGTGGTCGTAAAAGGTCCTGGTCCCGGACGGGAATCCGCCATTCGGGCGCTTCAGGCGACGGGACTTCAGGTGAACGTTATTCGGGACGAGACTCCCATCCCTCACAATGGATGCCGTCCCCCCAAACGTCGCCGGGTGTAAGCGAAAAGGGATTTCCCGGTACGAAAAAAGGGAGGAAACATAAAGAATGAGCAGATATACAGGATCCGCGTGCCGTCAATGCCGTGCGGAAGGAACCAAGCTTTTCCTGAAGGGAGACCGGTGCTACACCGAGAAGTGCGGTCTCTCCAGAAGGAACGTGCGGCCCGGACAGCACGGGGCGAAGAGAACCAAGGTCAGTGAATACGGACTTCGCCTGCGGGAAAAACAGAAGCTTCGCCGGTTTTACGGCATGACGGAGTCCCAGTTCCGGACCCTCTTTGCCAAGGCCGCGAAGATGAAGGGCGTGACGGGACATAACTTCCTTCAGACCCTGGAAAGACGCCTGGACAACGTGGTGTATCGTCTGGGCATCGGTGTGAGTCGTCGTCAGGCCCGGCAGATCGTTTGCCACGGTCACATTCTGGTGAACGGCCGTAAAGTGGACATCGCCAGCTTCCTCGTGAAGACGGGAGACATCGTGGCGGTGGCGGAAAAGAGCAAAAACTCTCCGCTTATCAAGGAAAACGTGGAAGTTGCCTCATCCCGGGCTATCCCCGAGTGGCTTTCGCTGAATTCCGAGAAGATGGAAGGTTCCGTCGTTTCATTGCCTGTACGGGAACAGATTGATTCGCCGGTTAACGAACAGCTCGTGGTTGAGTTCTACGCTCGCTAAACCTTGAGAAAAGGCGGGAAAACCATGGAAAATCTTCAGACAGGGATCCATGTGGAGGCCGACGAAGCCCGGGAAAAGGAATATGCCAAGGTAGTGGTGGACCCTCTAGAGCGAGGCTACGGCGATACCTTGGGGAACGCGCTTCGTCGGGTACTGCTCTCTTCCATAGAGGGAGCGGCTGTCTCTGCTATACGTATTGAAGGCGTACTTCACGAATTCAGCACCGTTCCGGGAGTGAGAGAGGATGTCATCGAAATAATGCTCAACATCAAGCATATTCCTCTGCGCTCCTATAACGATGAAGTCAAGGTGCTGCATCTCGAAGTGGAGGGACCCAAAAAGGTGGTCGCCGGGGATATGAGCCCGGACAGCGACATCGAGTTTGTGGATCCCGAAGCGTTCATCTGTAACCTTGAGGCAGGCCATACGCTCCGGATGGATTTCTATATCGAGAAGGGGACCGGGTATGCTCCCATAGATCGTTCGAGGCCTGGATACCTTCCGGTGGATGCGCTTCTCATCGACGCCATCTATTCGCCCGTGAAAAAGGTGAATTACGAAGTGCAGAACGCCCGGGTAGGCCAGCGGACGGACTATGACCGCCTTGTTCTTGAAATCTGGACGAACGGTGTACTTTCCCCGGGTGAAGCCGTGGGAGAGGCTGCAAAGATTCTGCGGGAACGTTTCTCTCTGATATACGTGTCCCTTACGGGAAACGTCGATGAGGGTATCGAAGCCTTTCAGGGGCTTTCGGGGGGAAACGTTTCCGAAGAGGTGGAACAATCGGAGGAGTGGGAGGACGCTTTTCTTTCCCGTCCTATTCGCGATCTGGAACTCTCCATCCGCAGCGAAAACTGCCTTCTCCGGGGAGGTATCCAAACCGTGGGGGATCTGCTTCAGCGCCCTCGGGAGGAGCTTCTCAAAATCCGGAATCTCGGCAAGATTTCGCTCAAGGAGATCGAAGAAAAGATCGAAAAACATGGATATTCCATGTCCAGTGAAAAAGAGAAAAGCAAAGGTCAGGATATATAACGCAGGAGGAGGAGTCGCCTACAATGAGGCATCGGATGGATCACAGCAAGCTTGGCAGAAGCGGTGCGCAACGGAAGGCTATGCTTGCGAATTTGGCAGCAAGTCTCTTCGTGAATGGTTCCGTGCACACCACTCTTGTCCGGGCGAAGGAGCTTCGCAGAACCGCAGAAAAGATTATTACCCGTGCTCGGGGCGGATCGCTTCAGGACCGTCGTATCGTCATCTCCCGCATGAATCACAAAGAAGCGGTGAATAAGCTTTTTGACGAGATCGCTCCCAAGTATGTCGGGCGTCCCGGCGGATATACCCGTATCGTGAAAACGGGATTCCGCAAGGGAGATGCATCTCCCATGGCGGTTATCGAACTGGTGGAGTAGATCCGTCATATGACTAACGATGTGGTGTGTTCCTTCTCGGGGCTCTCGTACCAATACCCCGGAAGCGACACACCTGCATTGTGGAATGTGAACCTCACCGTTCGCCGGGGAGAATGGATTTCCCTGGTGGGATCCAACGGTTCGGGAAAATCCACTCTGGCAAAGATGATGAACGCCCTGCTGATTCCTACGCAGGGCCATTCTTATGTGTGCGGCTACGACACCAGGCTTCCGGAAAACCACCGGGCCATTCGGGAACAGGTGGCCATGGTTTTTCAGAATCCGGAAAATCAGATCGTGGCGGTTACGGTGGAGGAGGATGTGGCTTTCGGGCCGGAGAATCTTGGCCTTCCCGAAGAGGCTTTGCAGGAGCGAGTTTCCTGGGCCATTGGGGCCGCCGGTTTGGAGGGGCTGGAGAAGCAGCCCGCCTACGGCCTTTCGGGGGGGCAGAAACAGCGTCTCGCCGTGGCGGGAGCCTTGGCGCTTCGTCCTCTTTGCCTGGTCCTCGACGAGGCTACCTCTATGGTGGATCCCCAGGGGCGGAAGGAGCTTATGGAGATTTTCCGGAAACTCCACGAAGAGGAAAACATGGCGGTGGTGAACATTACGCATCGTCTCGAAGAAATCTGGGATTCCGAGAGAATCCTGGTGCTGGAACAGGGGAAAGTCGTTTGGGAAGGAACTCCTCCGGAGTTCCTTCGAACTTCCCGGGAGGCCTGGGATCTTCAGGATACTCCCATGATGGAACTCGTGGCGGGATTGGAATCCGCGGGAATCCTCCGGGGAGAAGTGCTTCCCCTTCCGGGAAAGGTGGCGGATGCCCTGTGTCCATAGAATTTGAGAAGGTCTCTTTTAGCTACCATAAGGGAACGCCCCTGGAACGAAAGGCCCTCCAGGATATTTCCCTTTCCCTGGAACCCGGAGAATGGAAGGCTGTAGTGGGTCATACGGGAAGCGGCAAATCAACTCTGGCCCAACTCTGCAACGCCCTGCTTCTTGCCGAGGAGGGGGAGGTGCGGAAGGATGGTCGGACATACGGTTCTCTGAATAAAAAGGAACTCCGCCGCCTTCGCCGGGAGGTGGGACTTGTCTTTCAGTATCCGGAACAACAGTTCTTTGCGGAAACCGTGGAGGAGGAAATTTCTTTCGCTCCGAAAAACTGGGGAATGCCGCCGAAAGATATTCCCCATAAGGTGGCGGAGGTCCTGAAAAAGGTAGGATTTCCCGAAGCTCTCCGCTCCCGCAGTCCCTTTGCCCTTTCGGGGGGGCAGAAGCGTCGGGTGGCCATAGCCTCGGTATTGGCGGGAGATCCGGAATATCTGGTTCTCGACGAGCCCACCACGGGACTGGATGCCCGGGGAAGAAGGGAACTTCTCCTTCTGTTGCAGAGTTTGAAATGCCGGGGCATAGGAATTCTGCACATTACCCACGACCTGGATGTGGCTCTCTCCTGGTGCGATCGCATTCTCGTGCTGGACCGGGGGAAATCCGTGGCTCGGGGAACTCCCGGGGAGATTCTGCAATCTCTCGATACGCAACCCGTTCGGGGGCTCGTATTGCCTCCGGTGGCGGAGCTTTCCCGTTTGCTGCGGCAAAAGGGCCTTGCCCTTCCTCTCACGAACGACGTCCGGGAAATCCTTAGTTTTTACGGAGTGAATTCATGAAGTTTCTCAATCACCTGACCCTGGGGCAGTACGTTCCTCTTCAATCCCTGGTGCATCAGCTCGATCCGCGGTGCAAGATTCTGGGGGTTCTCTGCTTCATGACGGGAGTTTTTCTCGTACGGGATCCCCGGCTTTTTCTCTATTGGGGAGGAATTCTTCTGGTGGCGGCCTTTTTCTCGAAACTCTCGGTGCTGCTCATCTTTCGAGGCGCTCGGCCCATCCTTTTTCTGGTGCTTTTCACCGTGGTGCTGCATCTTTTTTTCTCCGAGGGAACCCCTCTCTGGGCCTGGGGGATTTTCCGCATCACCCGGGAGGGAATAATCGGAGCCACCCGCATGGGATTACGTTTGCTCTTTCTCGTTATTTTCGCGGGATATCTCACCCTCACCACCTCCCCCATGGAGTTGGCTGACGGAATCGAATCTCTCTTCTCTCCCCTGAAAAAAATCGGATTTCCCGCCCATGAAATGGCCATGATGATGACCATCGCCCTCCGTTTCATTCCTACCCTTCTGGATGAAACGGACCGCATCATGAAGGCCCAGCTCGCCCGGGGGGCCAATCTGGAAGAGGGAGGCATTTTCCGAAGGCTTCGGGCCTTCGTGCCTGTCCTGGTACCCCTTTTTCTCATCGTTTTTCAGAGAGCCGAGGATCTTGCGGTGGCCATGGATGCGCGATGCTATACTGGAGGCCGGGGGCGAACCCGGCTGCATCCTCTTCGATGGAGCTTCCGGAATACCGGGGCCTTGGGATTCTGCCTGTTGGCGTTGATTCTCTCCTTCTCCCTGGAAAGGGGCATTTTGTAAGAATCATGCACTATGCTCTTCAGATAGCCTATGATGGGCGTAACTTTTCGGGATGGCAGAAACAATGTCATTCCCGGGGAATTCAGGAGGAGATCGAAGGGGGATTGGGAGAACTTTCCTCCCGGGAAGTTCCCGTGGTGGCCGCAGGACGTACCGATAAGGGAGTGCATGCCCGGGGTCAGGTCGTTTCCTGCGAACTTCCCCGGATCTGGGAGCCCGAACGGCTCCGACTGGCTCTGGACGCCTGTCTGCCCCCGTCCATACGAACCATTCGGGTGGCCCCCGTGGAAGCCTCCTTCAACGCGAGATTTGACGCCCTGTGGCGGGAATACGTATACTTTTTCTGGTTTCCCCGGCATACCTATCCTCATCTTCAGGGATATTCCTGGTCCCTCCACCGTTCCTGGAACGATGCGGCGGTGCGCCAGGCCTGTACTTTCCTGGAAGGAACCCATGATTTTTCCTCCTTTTGCAGGGCCGTGGATCTTCCGGAGAACCCCGTGCGAACTCTCTATCGAGTATCCTTCCGGAGAAAAGGCCCCCTCGGATGGCTTCGTGTGCGGGGCAACGCCTTTCTCACCAATATGGTCCGCATCATCGTAGGTTCTCTCCACGAAGTGGGGTTGGAGAGGAAAGATCCCCACTGGATCCGGGATCTTCTCGAAAACCATCGGGAAAGGGAAGCCGCAGGAAGAACCGCCCCTC
The DNA here is from genome assembly GCA_963666395.2 of uncultured Aminiphilus sp. Classification (GTDB taxonomy): domain Bacteria; phylum Synergistota; class Synergistia; order Synergistales; family Aminiphilaceae; genus DAIPKP01. The sequence goes on along the minus strand of CAXXQU010000001.1, from coordinate 1,501,591 downwards.
CCGAAGGGCTTTTTCTCTGGAATGTGGGATATGAAAGACCCTTATGGTCCTAGAGCGGTTCCACCGCTTGAGGAAGCGGGTGGAACTGAGGGGAATGAAAAAAATTACATTGTAGAATGAAATTTTCAGCTTTGCGGGGGTCGAAAAGGGGCATTTTCTTTCGGAAAACCCCGGTAAAAGGATTTTTAAAAAACGCCTGTCCCTGAAAGCATACCTCCAGGGGAAGCCGTTTCTGGTAAGGGAGGGGTTTCTGTTGTTCGGAATGGATATCGGCATTGATCTTGGAACTGCCACGGTGCTCATCTTCGCCTCCGGAAAGGGAGTGGTGCTCCGGGAGCCTTCGGTGGTGGCCTACGATCAGGAAAACGAAAAAATTCTCGCCGTGGGAGGAGATGCCAAGCGGATGCTCGGAAGAACTCCCGGTCACGTGGTGGCGGTGCGTCCTCTTCAGGACGGAGTGATCGCGAATTACACCATGACCGAGACCATGCTGCGCTACTTCATCAAGAAGGTCACCAGCGGCATGAGCAAGTTTTTCCGCAATCGGGTCATGATTTGCGTGCCCTCGGGAGCTACCGATGTGGAACGGCGGGCGGTATTGGAAGCCGCCATAGAAGTGGGAGCCAAGGAAGCCTATCTCATCGAGGAGCCCATGGCCGCCGCCATCGGAGCGGGAATCAACGTGGCGGAGCCCCGGGGGAACATGGTGGTGGATATCGGAGGGGGTACCACGGACATCGCGGTGATTTCTCTGGGAAGCATCGTACACTCCGAATCCCTCCGAGTGGGGGGGGACAAGTTCGACGAGGCCATTATCCGGTTCGTGCGGAAAAACTTCAACCTCGCCATCGGAGAGCAGACTGCGGAGCTTCTTAAAATCGATATCGGCACCTGTTATCCCGTGGGGGAGATGCGGAGCATGGAAATTCGCGGCCGGGACCTCGTCCTGGGATTGCCCCGGGAGATCGAGATCAACGGCTACGGTATCGCCGAGGCCATCAGCGAATCCGTGGAGGCCATTATAGAAGGAATTCGCCGGGTTTTGGAGCTAACGCCTCCGGAGCTTTCCGCCGATATTATAGACAGGGGAATTTTCCTTACCGGAGGAGGGGCCCTTTTGCGGGACCTCTCTACCCTGGTGTCGGAACATACGGGTATCGCCTGCTACATAGCGGAAAATCCCCTGGAGTGCGTGGCCCTCGGAACGGGAAAGGCCCTGGAAGAGCTGGACAGCATGAAGGAAGCGGGTACGGTGCTTTCGGTGCTGCGGCGGGGAAGACATCTGGGGCGCCGATAGGCTGAAGATCCGATAAGGAGGAAATAATCCATGTTTCGCGGATTCTATGCAGGAACATCCGCCATGTTGGTACAGGAGAAGATGCTGGATGTGGCGGCGAACAACCTGGCCAATGTGGATACCGCGGGATTTCGTGGAAGAATAGCGGTAAACAAGGCCTTTCCGGAGCTTCTCATGGAAAAGGTGGACGGCAATCCCGGAGAGGTCTATCCTCCCAAGCCGGAACGCTGGAAGCGGCGTGAGCTTATCGGGGATATGGCCTTTGCCAACGTGCTTTCGGAAACCGCTTTGGATCTCCGAGGGGGGCCTCTGAGATCCACCGGAAACGCTCTGGACGTGGCCATCTCGGGAGAGGGATATTTCGTGGTCCAGGATGGCGGGGGAAATACCTTCTATACCCGATCAGGCCAGTTTGTCCGGGACGGAGAAGGGCGGCTTGTTACCCATGACGGCATGGCCGTTATGGGCCAGGGAGGGGTTGTGGAGTTCGGCGATGCTTCCCGGGTTTCCATCGACGAGGGTGGACAGATACTCGCGGACGGAGAAGTGGTGGACCTCCTTCGGGTAGTCCGGTTCCCTTCTCCCACCTATCTCCGTCAGGAGGGAAATTCTCTCCTCTCGGAAACCGACACCTCCGGGGCCCCCGGAGATGTGGCGGATCTGCAGCTCGCTTCGGGATTTCTCGAAATGTCCAACGTGAACGTGGTGAGCGAGATGGTGCGCATGATCGAAGCGAACCGGGCCTACGAATCCGCTGCCAAGACCGTGACCATTCAGGATGAAAGCGCGGGGAAGCTCATTCAGACCTTCGGAAACGCTTAGGACCTTATTTGAAATAGATAACGACGAAAGAACAGGCAATCCTCAAAGGAGGGGAGTGCAACATGATCCGATCTTTGTATTCCGGGGCGACGGGAATGATCGCCCAGCAGACCAATCTTGATGTGGTTTCCAATAACCTTGCCAACGCGAACACTGCGGGATTCAAGAAGATCCGGGCGGATTTCGAGGATCTCCTCTACCAGATCGACCGCGAGCCGGGAGCACCGGTGGAGCCGGATTCCATGATTCCCACGGGAATTCAGGTAGGTCTGGGAACTCGGGTGGTGGGAACCAATCGCATCATGACCGCCGGAAATCTTCAGGTTACGGGAAGCGAACTCGATGTGGCCATCGAAGGGGACGGTTTCTATCAGGTGGCCCTTCCCAACGGAGACATCGCCTATACCCGGGACGGCTCCTGGAGTTTGGACGGAGAGGGGCAGATCGTCACGTCCAACGGCTATCTGCTGGAACCTGCCATTACTATTCCCGAAGATGCCCTGGAAATCGTCATCAGCGCTACCGGTGACGTGAGCGTTAAGTTGCCGGACGAAACGGACCCCCAGAACGTGGGGCAGATCGAACTCGCCCGATTCGTAAATCCCGGAGGTCTCAGGGCGATGGGCAAAAATCTCTTTCTCGAAACCCCCGCCAGCGGTGCTCCCATCGTGGCGGAACCCGGAGACGAGGGAATGGGAACCACCATTCAAACCATTCTCGAGATGTCCAACGTCCAGGTGGTGGAGGAGATGGTGAACATGATCGTGGCCCAGCGGGCCTATGAGGCGAATTCCAAAACCATTCAGACTGCGGATAGCCTTCTTCAGATTGCAAACAACCTGCGATAAGGCGGCTTTCTCCATGATTCAAACAAAGCGGCGGGGGAAAACCCGCCTTTTTTTGTATGTTCTCATTCTTTCGTTCTCTCTTTTTCGAGGAGGGAATAAAGACTTGGCCTCCTCGGGAGAGCCCGAACTCTACGTGCGGATTACTGCGGATTCTCTGGAAGCGGGGCGCTCGGTGCGGCTGGGGGAGATCGGGGATATCCGAGGGAATCCCTCTCTTGTATGGCCTGCCTCGCTGGTGCAGATTCATCCCGCCGGAGAGATTTTTACCTCGGAAGAACTGCTTCGTCAAATGGTGCAGGCGGGATTCGGAGGAGTGCTTCTCTCCCTGCGGATGCCCCGGGAAATTCCGGTGATTCCCGAGAAGGAGGCCTCCCGGATTATACGGCATCTCGCAAACTGGACATGGCGGGTTTCCGTGGAGTACGACGGATCTTTTCCTTCGGCGGAGCTTACCTCGCCCCGAAAGATCGCTCCGGGAACCTCCCAGACTCTTCTCCGCTTTCGGGACGGTACGGTGCTTCCCGTGCGCATTCGTTGGGAGCAACCGATTTGCAAGGTCCAGCGCAGTATTTCGGAAGGGGCCGTCCTTTCGAAAGAAGATCTCTGCCTTTCCTCGGCGGAACGGGTGGGAAGCCGTGTTCCCGCTCTTCCGAGCCAGGTGCTGGGTGCCCGGGCGAGTAAGAACATTCCTCAGGGAGCTGGCATTTACACCTCGGATATCGATCTTCTTCCCGCGGTAACCCGGGGACAGAAGATCACCCTTGTCCACAACTCCGGAGGCCTTACGGTTCGTGCGGCGGGAGAAGCCCTTGAAGGCGGCGCCATAGGTGATATCATATCCGTACGAAACGAACGTACCCGGCGGGTGGTGGAAGGGAAAATCGTCGCTCCCGGAATAGTGGAGGTGCAATGAAACCATGGAAATACGGAATGTGTGTCGAAATCGGCGGTTCCGGAACACTTTCGGAGTGACCGGCATGTTCTTGCTGTTCCTGTCTTTTTCCACTCCCCTGTGGGGAGCCTCTCTCTGGCAGGACGGAAGCAACCTTTTCGGAGACGATCGTCCCTCTCAGGTGGGAGATATCGTGACGGTGGTGGTGGACGAAAAAACCAAGGTCACCGATGAGGCTACCACGGAGATCAAAAAGGATAACTCCACCTCAGGAAGCAATCCCGACGGAGGATGGGGGTTCTTGAGTTTCCTGAACAAACTCGGATTTACCTCGAACGTCAACATGACCGGAGAGGGAAAAACCGAGCGGGAGCACACGGTGGAAAGCAAAATATCCTGCCTCGTCACGGAGGTACTTCCCAACGGTAACTTGGTTCTCGAGGGAACCCGGGATCTTCAAACCCACAAGGAGACCCTTACGCTTGTTTTCCGAGGAGTTATCCGCCCTCGGGACGTAGGCCCCGATAACACCATCGATTCCACTCTGGTGGCGAACCCGGAACTCGGCATTCAGGGCAAGGGAGCCCTTTCCCGGGTGCAGCAGCCGGGGCTTCTCACGCAAATTTTACAGGCCATTTTCTAGGAGGAGCGTATATCCATGTTGCGAAAAAGATTGTTTTCGGGAATTCTTTCGGTCTGTATTCTTTGCCTCTCTTCTCTGGCTTACGGAGCTTCCCTGCAACCCCTGGTGCGTCTCAAGGATCTTACGAACCTTCAGGGAGTTCGGGAAAATCAGCTTGTCGGCATGGGGCTCGTGGTGGGGCTTCCGGGAACGGGAGACAAGGGAGATATGGCACTGCGGATGATGCAGAATATGGCCCGTCAGTACGGCCTGGGAATAGATCTCAAGGCCATCAAGAGCAAGAACGCCGCGGTGGTTACCGTAACTGCCCAACTCCCCGCCTTCGTGGGTTCCGGCCAGGCCGTGGACGTTTCCGTGGCCGCCATGGGGGATGCGAAGAGCCTTCAGGGGGGTATGCTTCTGCAAACCCCTCTTCGGGCGGCGAACGGATCGGTCTATGCGGTGGCCCAGGGACCTCTTCTCGTGGGAGGGTACGAAGTGGCGGGAGATGCGGGGTCGGTGACGAAGAACATCACCACCGCAGGAATCATTCCGGGAGGAGCCATCGTAGAGCGGGACGTGCCGGTTTCGCTGGGACGGGGAGGGGAGATCGTCTTCCAGCTTAAACAACCGGATTATACCACCGCCCAGCGTGTGGCGGATACCATCAACACCCTCTATTACGGTGTGGCGGAACCCATGGATGCAAGCCGGGTACAGGTACGGGTACCCCAGGGAATGGGGGGCAATCCCTCCCGGTTCATTGCGGAACTGGAAAATCTGGAAATCCGCCCGGATTCGGTGGCCCGGGTGGTGGTGAACGAGCGGACCGGCACGGTGGTTATGGGAGCGGATGTGCGCATCAGCACCGTGGCGGTGGCTCACGGCAATTTGACGGTGCGTATCGAGGAAAATCCCGAAGCATCCCAACCCGAACCCTTTTCGGGAGGGGATACCGCCATTCTTCCAAGAACGGACGTGGAGGTTACCGAAGATAGAGGACAGCTTCTGGAAATTCCTACCAATACCAATGTGGAGGAGCTCGTGGAAGCTTTGAACGGCGTAGGGGCTTCGCCCCGGGATATCATTTCCATTCTCCAGGCCATCGACCGGGCCGGAGCGTTGTACGGAGAGCTGGTGATTCAGTGATGTCGGATCAGATAAGCGGTATCGGCGCGGGAGCGTCGGAACTTCCCTCCCTTTTCCGTCGGAGGCCCCTGGAAACGGAGGGAGAAGACCAAAAAATGCAGAATCGGGAAAGCCTTAAAAACTCCTGCCAGGAGTTCGAAGGTATTCTTCTCGGCATGATATGGAAGAACATGTTCGCCCATGCCCGAACTCTCGACGGAGAGGAAGAGGAGCGTCCCTTCGGCATCATGGAAGATCTGGCGGTGGAAATGGCGGCGAATTCCATAAGCAAGGCCGGCGGAGTAGGACTTTGGAAGATGTTGTATGCTCAGCTTGCGGAGACTCTTCCGGAAACCGCCTCTTCTGAAAAAATGTAGGAAACCGGATTTGTCGATGAGTTCCGTAAATCAACGTTGGTGGAAGAATGGTTTATTTTTTGAATGTATCGGGTGCGGCCGGTGCTGTAGAGGGGAGCCCGGAGCCATATGGTTTACTCCGGAGGAGGAAAAGGCCATAGCCGCCTATTTGGGAAAATCTCCGGAGGATTTTCTGGCCTCCTGCGTGACTTCCGTAGGGGGAAGGCGGAGCATCCGGGAGCACCGGAACGGGGACTGCATCTTTCTTGATACGGAAAAACAGCGGTGCCGGATCTATCCGGTGCGCCCTTCTCAATGCGCGCTTTTTCCCTTTTGGCCCTCTCTGCTGGCCTGTCCCGAGCGTTGGGCCGCCTATGCCCGAAGCTGTCCCGGCATGGATCGGGGACGTCGGTACGAAGAGGCGGAAATCCTTGCGCTGCTGGAACGTTCGCCTTTTGAAGATCTCTGAGACGGAAAGGTTCTTCCATTTGTGCTTTTGTCGTTCTATGGTACGAATTGTGCGCTATTTTCTTTACATTCCCCCCTTGCCAGACATGGACTTCAGAGTTAGAATATGAACTGTTTATAGACACCAGTACATTTTTAGGGGCAAACTGTGTAGACAGTTTTGTGAAGAAAGTTTTATCGTTCAGAGGAGGCACAACGGAATGGCAGAAGTAAAGTATTCGGTAGCGCCGCAGGATGTTTTTTCCACCATCGCCGAGGTTATGCTGCGGGATGGATTCGATATCTGTATCGATATGGAAAAATCAAAGGGAAGCCATATTTACAACAAGGTCAATGGTGACGAATGGCTTGACTTCTACACCTTCTTTGCCTCTTCCCCCTTCGGTATGAACCACGAAAAGCTCGCCAACGACGAATTCAAGGAGAAGATCTTCCGGGCCGCCATCAACAAAGTGGCCAGCTCCGATATCTACACCCAGGAAATGGCGGAATTCGTGAAAACCTTTAAGGAAGTGGCCATGCCCAAGGGGTTCAACCACCTTTTCCTTATCGACTACGGTACGCTGGCGGTGGAAAACACCTTCAAGGTCGCCATGGACTGGAAGGTCCGGAAGCTTATCTCCCAGGGCAAGCTCACTCAGGGAGCTGCCGTGAAGGGGCAGAAGGGTACCAAGGTTATCCACTTCAACGAGGCCTTCCATGGCCGCAGCGGCTACACCCTTACGGTGACCAACACCAACGACCCCAACAAATATCAGTACTTCGCCCAGTTCGATTGGCCCCGGGTACTGAATCCCAAAATCGTCTTTCCCCTCGAAGAGAACCTCGGCATCGTCCAGTGGATGGAGCGCACCTCACTCAACCAGATCACCCGGCTTCTCGAGGCCAATCAGGACGACTACTGCGCCATCATTATCGAGACCATCCAGGGCGAGGGCGGAGATAACCAGTTCCGCACCGAGTACCTCCAGGCTCTCCGGGATCTCTGCGACAAGCACGACGTGCTTCTCATTTTCGACGAAGTTCAGTGCGGCATGGGCATCACCGGCAAGATGTGGGCCTGGGAGCACCACGGAGTGAAGCCCGACATCTTCAGCTTCGGCAAGAAGGCTCAGATCTGCGGTCTCGTGGCGGGTCCCCGGATCGACGAAGTGGACGGCAATTGCTTCCAGGTCTCCAGCCGCATCAATTCCACCTGGGGCGGCACCGTGGTGGACATGGTTCGTTCCACCCGGTACCTCGAGATTTACCGGGACGAGAAGATTCTCGATTACGTCAGCGACGTGGCGGGCCCCGCTCTTTACAACGGACTCAAGAAGCTCGAGGAGGAATTCCCCCAGTTCATCTCCAACGTGCGGGGTAAAGGCGTCATGTGCGCCTATGACTTCCCCAATTCGAAGCTTCGGGATCGTTTCAAGACCGGATGCTGGGAGAGAAAGATGCTCATTCTTCCCTGCGGTAACGTAACCATGCGGTATCGTCCCGCTCTTAACGTTCCCGTGGCGGATATCGAGAAGAGCATCGAAATCTCCCGGGAAGTTCTCAAGGAAATGGTCAAGGAGTGCGGCTGCGGCTGCTGCTGATATCGGAAAAACTTTCGAAAAATTTGTTCATTCGTCACGAAAAAGGGGCCTTCGGGCCCCTTTTTCGTGAATACGTGCTATTATTAAGGACATACTTCATCTGCCGAGGGGGGTTGTTATGGCTCTTCTATTCGAAGCGAACTGGGGATTTATCTTCTCCCTGCTGTTGCTGAGCGGGGGCATCGCCTTTTTGGGGGATCTCATCGGTCGGCGAATAGGACGCCGAAGAGTTTCTCTTTTCGGACTGCGTCCCCGCCATACCTCCTCTCTCATTACGGTTATTACCGCTCTTTCCATCACTCTGGGAACCCTGGTGGCTCTTGCGGTGATAAGCGATTCCGTACGCACCGCCCTTTTCCGGATGAAGTTCATTCAGCGTCAGGTAACGGAACTTACGGAGGAGCTTGAAAAGAAGACCGAAGAACATGCGGCCATGAAACAGAGCCTTTTCGAGGCCCAGGGGGACCTTGCTTCCCTGGAGCAGCAGCGGGGGCATCTCGAAGAAGAGATCGAGGAAATGAAGCATGGGTTGGAACAGCTTCGGGAGGGGCGCATTATCGTTATGGCCCAGGAGATTCTTTCCCAGATGGGGCTGGAAAGAGGAATTCTTTCGGAAGATGTTCCTCCCGCTCTGGAGGCTTTGCGCCAAAAGGGAATTTTTGCCCTCTCTCAACGAGCTTCCGGAAAAGAGGTGCCTCCGGATATCTCCCTCCTTCCGGGAACCCTTCAGAATGTGCTTGCGATACTTGAAACCCAGAAGGAGGTGCGGAATGTCCTTCGTCTGGTGGTGGAGGAGAACGCCATTTACGGGGAGCCCGTGATTTGCAGAGTGGAGGTTATCGAAAGCAAAAAAATCTACGATCCCCTGGAAGAATTGGTACAGCAAACCTTTCCTTCCGGATTGGATCGCTCTCAGGCGGAGCAGGAGCTCTACAGCCTTCTCCTCAAGGTCAATCGCAAGGCTGTGCAGGACGGAGTGCTGCGCGATCCTCTTCGGGGTACCGTGGGCAATCTTGAGGGTACCGAGTTTTTCGAGGCCGTGGATTGGATCGATACGGCGGAAGTTCCTATTACCATCTTCGTCCGGGCGGCGGAAGAAGTGTATACAGAGGGGCCTGTAAAAGTTTTGCTTGAATATTCCTTTTCGGAGGAGTACAAATAGATGAGAGTAATCCCTTTTTCCGAAAAAAGGCGGATATGCGGCAGGGTGACACGGGAAGTACGGAGAGGAGATCGTCTATCGTGATTATCGTAGCGTGCCAGGTGTGCGGGGAAATGAAAGTTCTTGCAGGGGCTCCCGATGCGGATGGTTTGGCCCGGGTAAGCTGGATATGCCCTTGCTGCGGGGCGGGACAGGTAGTGCAGATTCCCGTAAGCCTCGATGCCCGGGGAGGAAGTCTTCGGGGAATTTGCGGGGGATTATCGGTGATTGCCGAAGAGGGCTATGTCTCCGCAAAGGCTTAGGAATTCCTCTTTTTTGAAAGATTACGTTTTTTACGATAGCAAAAAGGCGGTTTCTCCCCAGGAGCTTTATCCACTTTATCGTTTTACCCGATGGGGGAAAAGCAGAACCGTGGAGCAGCTGGGGCTTATGATTCAAGGAAGCAGCCTCTGCTGCAGCGTCCATTACGAGAACCGCGAAATTGTGGCTTTCTGCAGGGTTTTGACGGATTTCATCTTCCGGGCTACCCTGTGGGATATTCTCGTGCATCCGGATCATCAGGGCAAAGGTGTGGGGAGCGCCCTTATGGAATACGTATTACATCATCCTTCGCTGCGACAGATTCCTCTTATGCTCGCCTTTACGGGGGATCTGGGTCCTTTTCTTGGAAAATTCGGTTTTACTCCGAGTGACGAAACCTACGCTCTTCTCCGGCGTCCTATCGAGTACTCCTGAACGCCAACTCTCCCTCTTTTCCGGTATGACTTACGAAGCCGCCTTTCTCAGAGCCCTCGTTTGGACTCTTCTTTCCGAAACCGCCGCTCTTGGAGCGGGGCTGTATCTCCTTTTCCGTCTGCGTCAAGGCCTTTCGGAGTCCCCTCTTTTTTCTCGGAAGAGAATTCTTTTCGCCGGTTTTTTTGCAAGCTTCGCTACGCTTCCCTATCTATGGTTTCTTCTTCCCCAGTATATTTCCTCCTATTTTTTCTACGCCCTTACGGGAGAAATTTTCGTGATTCTTCTGGAAGCCCTTTTCTTCGGGGCATACTTTCTCCTTTCTCCCGGAGTTTCCCTCGTGCTTTCCCTGGTATGCAATCTTGCCTCCCTCGGGGTGGGCAAGTTTCTTTCCCTCTACTGACCGCCGGAGCGGGCATATAAACGGGACCTTCTGCTACATATCCCGCGATGTATACTCTGTAAAGCCCGCTCTAAAGCAACTATAGTTTCGGCTGTATTGATGAAACGGAAACGGACATAGTTTTCCTGTTTTAGACTCTTCCCCGACCCCGCACATCCACATCAGAGCTTGAGGGTATTCCGGCTCCCGCATGGTATTTCCAACGCTCTTTGCATAAAGGTTTTTAAACTACATTTCACGGATATATTATTAAGAATTTTCATTGACAAGACTACCTGATGATGTATACTGGTTCCGCATAATTACGGTCGACAGAATACGGAATACTGTGAGGAGGCTGGCTATGGCATTGCCGGAATTGGAGTATGTAACCTTAAGCAGTCAGCTTTTTGAGCGTCTTCGTAAGGAGATTATCGTCTCCAACGAATTGAAGGGTGGCACCTTCATTCGAGAAAATGAAGTGGCAGAACGCCTCGGGGTTAGTCGTGCTCCTGTACGGGAAGCGTTGAAACAGATGGAAACCATGGGGCTTGTGGTTTCCATTCCACGCAAAGGAGTTCAGGTTCGTCTTTTTTCCCGCAAGGAGCTGGATGAACTTTACGAAATGCGGGAAGCTCTGGAAGGGCTTGTGTTCAAGGAAATTGTGGAAAAACGGCTCTTTACCCCTGAAGTGCGGCAACGATTCGAAAATATGTTGGAAGACCTTTTCGATTTGTGTCGCACTAATGAGAGTCGGGAGGAAAAAATTATCGTTTTTTGCGATGGAGATTTGAAATTCCATAGATCTCTGGCGGAACTTTCGGGGAAACAGTGGACCACGAGAGTTTTAGAGTCTCTTTATTACCAAATTCACCTTGCCCTTTTACAAGAAATGCGTGGCATAGATTCTCTGGAAGATGTGGTACAGCTTCACTATTCCATCATAAATCATCTCGCGACGGGAGATTTGAAACAGCTTACCGAGGTTCGTCGGTACAGTTATTTCGATCGTCGCAACAAGGCGCTCGATAAGGCGGGGAGGGGATAACGAAAACAACATGGCGGTGCGGGGTCCTGTCGTTCGCAATAGTGGCGATTACAGTTTGTTCAGGAGGTGGAACTTATGAAAAAATGCATACGGAAGGCTATTTATATTTTTTTAACAGCTGTTTTTATGATATCTGGAACATCCCTGGTATGGGCACAGGAAGTCAAGCTATCCAACCAATTTCCCCCTTCCCATCATGTCTCCAAGGCTTTAGAGCTTTTCGCCCAGAAGGTGGAGGAATACTCCGGCGGTAAGATCACTATCGAGATTTTTCACTCCGCTCAGCTTTTCAAAGATACCGAAATCGTGGAAGCCCTCCAAGAGGGACTCGTACCTATCGGTTTGGTTCCGGTCAACAAATGGTCCGGCATGATTCCCGCCACGGATATTTTCGAAATGCCTTTTGTCTTCAAAGAACTCGCTTCCATCGGACAGTTTATCGATGCCGGGGCGGGAGAGTTGTTGGATGCGGCATTTATTGAAAAGGGCGTGGTGGATCTTTTTTGGGCGGATTATGGTTTTGTACAGTTTTTCAACAACAAACGTCCCCTCGCCACCCCCGCGGATTTTGAGGGCCTCAAGATTCGAACCTTCAGCAACGGTACTGCGGAAACCGTGGTTGCTCTGGGAGGCACTCCTGTAGTGATGAGTTCTTCCGAGATGTACATGGCTCTTCAGCGTCACACGGTAGATGGTGCCACCACGGGCATGCCCGCTGCAGTATCCCGGAAAATTTTTGAAGTGCAAAAATATCTTACCATCTGTAACTACACTACAGCGCAGTTTGTGGTTCAGTGTAGCCTGGACTGGTGGGATGGCCTTTCCGAGGAGGAGCAGGCCATGCTTAAAAAGGCGGGAAATGATGCTGCCGAGTGGCTCCGGGGCTATATTGCCGAGTCCGAGGCCAATGCCCAGCAGGTTATTACCGATGCAGGTCTCGAAATTCTTATTCTTACGGAAGAACAGCGGAAACCCTTTATGGAGGCTACCGATGTGGTCCGGGAGAATTTTGCCAAAAAGAGCCCGTTGTGCAAAAAACTGATTGATATCAGCAATACGCTTCAATAAGCACTCACCGACTCTGTGGCCTGGGAAACGATGTTTTCCAGGCCACACTATTATGATCGAGGCTTGGAGGGAATATAGCGTGATCACACTATACAAAAAGCTTGTTAACGGCATAAGCGCTGCTATGGGCTGGATTTGTGGTCTGGGAATTTTGCTTATGGGGTTTAGTCTTTTCTACGAAGTAGTGCTGCGCTACTTTTTTAATTCCCCCACCATTTGGACCCACGAGGTTTCCATATATTTGTTTATGTGGTGTATGTTCGGCGGAGCCTCCTATGCCCTGCGGGAGGGTAAGCACGTAAACATAGACCTGCTCACGGTAAAACTTTCTCCCCGGAAGCAGAGCCTTTTGAAGATTTGTACCAATGTGATGGCCCTTGTTTTTTGCAGTCAGATAGCGCTGCAGGGTTGGACAATGATCGAAAAGGCTTTGAAATACCACAAGCACTCTCCCACCCCTCTTCAGATGCCTCTGTGGATTCCACAATCCGCTCTTTTCGTGGGTTTTCTGCTTCTTGTTTTGCAATTCTCCGTATCCATCATCGATGAAATTACCTTCATCAAAACGGGAATACCTCTTGCCGAAGAGAAGGGAGAGCATTAAATGGGTTCTTTTTTCTTTGTTATTCTCTTGCTTTTGATAATTCTCTTTATGGGAATGCCCGTTGCCTTTTCCTTGGGGAGTACTTCCCTTCTTCTGGTGCTTTTATATGACCTGCCTACGAAAATTGTGTCTCAGGCTGTCTATACATCCCTCGAAGGTTTCGTGCTTCTTTCCATTCCCCTTTTCGTGCTTATGAGCCAGATTCTGCTCGATGGCCGAATCGGTGATGACCTTTTCAAGGTCATGAACGCCTGGGTGCGCCATCTTCCCGGGGGGCTCGCCATCGCCACCATATTGGCCTGCGCTTTTTTTGCCGCCATAACGGGATCCAGTGCCGCTACGGCTGCCACCATCGGTATGGTGGCTTACCCTGCCATGATCGAGCGAGGGTACGATAAGAAATTTACTTTAGGACTCCTTGCGGCGGGTGGAACTCTGGGAATTCTTATTCCTCCCAGTATTCCGCTTATTCTGTACGGTGCCATTACGGAAGAATCCGTGGGTAAGCTTTTTATCGCCGGCATCGTTCCCGGATTGATTCTTACCGCCATATTCGTTGTGTATGCGGTGATACGAAGCAAAAATGGTGGTTTTACTCCCATGCCCAAGGCATCCTGGAGAGAGCGCCTTTCCATTACGGCTAAAAATATTTGGGGTATCGTGCTACCGCTGCTGGTAATCGGCGGCATTTACTCCGGGATTTTCACTCCCACCGAGGCGGCTGCGGTAGGGCTTGTATACAGTCTTTTTATCACTCTGGTAGTATGTCGCACAATTAAAATTAAGGATCTTCCTCCTATTTGCATGAAAGCTCTGGGGACATCCTGCATGATCGCCATGGTTATCGCCGGGGCGGTGCTTTTTGGTAAGGTTATGGCAATGCTCATGATTCCTCAAAAACTTACGGAGCTTATTATCCAGAACAACTTTTCTCCCATCATGTTCATCGTGGCCATGAATTTCCTGATGATCGTGCTGGGCATGATTCTTGAAACCGTTTCCATCGTGCTTCTTACCATGCCTTTGGTGGTTCCGATTCTCATGGCTCTTCATATCGATCCTATCTGGTATGCCATTATTCTTACGGTGAACATGACCATGGCATTGATCACGCCGCCGGTGGGTATGAACCTCTACGTTATAAACGGCTTGCGCAAAGATATCACTATGGGAGAAATAATCTCCGGCGTATTGCCCTTCATGGTCTTGCTGCTCATTATGCTGATTATCGTGATCGCCTTTCCTGCCTTGAGCACCTGGCTGCCCTCGATAATGCACTGATGATCCTTGGAAGTGACCCTATGCTATGGATATTGCAAATAAAGGAGACGTGATGACTGTGATAAAAGGCGCTCTATCAAACCTGGTGGTGCTGGATTTAACGAGAGTCTTGGCAGGGCCTTTCTGCACCATGCTTCTGGCGGATATGGGAGCAGACGTAATAAAAATTGAACGCCCCAAAAGCGGAGATGACACCCGGCAGATGGGGCCCTTCATCAACAACGAAAGCGCTTATTATATGAATCTTAATCGTAATAAGCGGGGAGTTACGTTGAATCTTAAAGATCCTCGAGGTAAAGAGATTTTTATGGACCTCGTGCGCAAAGCGGATATCGTGGTGGAAAATTATCGTCCCGGCACTATGGAAAAGCTTGGCCTGGGTTATGAAGAACTGCGTAAAATAAACAAGGGCATTATTTATGCCGCCATATCCGGTTTCGGGCACACCGGACGTTACAAAATGCGACCGGGATACGACATTATAGCCCAGGCTATGAGTGGTCTTATGAGCACCACCGGCTGGCCCGGAGGCGAGGCCACTCGTACCGGCACTGCCATGGGAGATGTCTTGGCGGGTCTTTCCTGCGCTATCGGTATTCTCGGTGCCGTAAATGCCAGGGGGCTCACCGGCAAGGGGCAAAAGGTTGATATCGCTCTGGTGGATTCGGCAGTGGCAAGCCTTGAGATCATCAATATGATCTATCTTGCAGAAGGGCGAGTTCCCCAAAGAATCGGCAACCGCTATGAATCCACCTATCCCTACGATTCCTTCAAGGCTTCGGACGGTAGCCTGGTTATCGGTGCCGGTAACGATAAGCTTTGGCAGAATCTTTGTGCCGTCATGGGGCGACCGGATCTCGGAACGGAAATCAAATTCAGCCGGGTACGAGATAGAGTGGAACACCATGAAGAGATCAAAAAAGAGATAGAACTCTGGACGCAGAAGCATACGGTTCAGGAAGTCTGTGCTCTTCTGGATGAAGCCGGGGTGCCTTCGGCGCCTATCATGTCCATCGATCAGGTCACGCAGGATCCCCATATCGCGGGAGACCGGGAAATGTTCGTTCCCGTGGAGCATCCCCTGGCGGGCAAAACCGTGCTGACCGGAAATCACATCAAGCTTTCCGATACTCCGGCGCAGATTAAGCGGCATTCGCCCCTTCTGGGAGAGCATAACAACGATGTGTACAACAACGTTCTTGGTATCAGCCTCGAAGAAATTGAGTCCCTTAAAGAAGAGGGGGTTCTTTAATGAAGGAGAAACAGCTCCCCTTTCGGGTAATACTCCGGGAAGTCTGTCCTCGAGACGGTTTCCAGAGCGTTCAGAATCCTATTCCCATGGGGGACAAGTGTGCTTTGATAGATGGCATGGCTGCCACGGGCATTACGACCATGGAGGTGACCTCCTTCGTCAGCCCTAAAGCGGTTCCCCAGATGGCGGACGCTCCGGATGTTCTCGATTACTTTAACAGTCGTTGGAAGGGGCGGATACATTCGGTGGTGCTCGTTCCCAATGTCAAGGGGGCGGAACTGGCTTTGGCGCATAATCCCGACGCCCTGGCCTTCGTTCTTTCCGTAAGTGAGTCCCACAACAAGGCGAACACACGGCGGACCGTGGAAGAATCTCTCAGGGAGTTTGAAACCGTGGCTTCTCTGGTGGGGAATGTCGCTTTGGGGTTGGATGTGGCGACTGCCTTTCAGTGTCCCTTTGAAGGGGCTATTGCCCCCGATGCGGTGGTACGGGTGGTGGAGCGGGCCTTGGAAATAGGAGCGAATGCCATCACCCTGGCAGATACCATCGGTACTTGCGATCCTCTCAGTCTTACGAAAACCCTTGAAATAGTACGCCGTGAATTCGGGGATTATCCTTTTTACCTTCATCTTCATGACACTCACGGTATGGCCATAGTGAATTCTGCGGCTGCCATGGAGCTGGGTTTTATCCGCTTCGAAACCGCCGCAGGAGGGCTTGGGGGATGTCCCTTTGCTCCGGGAGCGGCGGGAAACGTGGCCACCGAGGATATGGTGAACTTTTTTAATAAGATAGGTGTCGAAACGGGGATAGATCTGGAGAAAGTTTTAGGCGTGGCAGACTCCATGAAAGCCATGGGGTTGCCTGTCAACAGCCATCTTGCAGCTTCCAGAGTCCCTTGTACCAAGGCTTAGGGCGTGTAAAAAGAGGACCGATGGGAAATGTAACATTTCCATGGAAGCTTTATGATGGAGCCTGAAGAGAAATCCCTATTGAAAAGACGTACTTGGGGGATCCGCTTGCAGGATCCCCCAGGTTTCGATTTGCAGAAAAAAGGCCTAAAGGAAGAGAGCCTCTCCTTCTTTACGGGCTTCCTCCAGAAGGGCCGTGTTCTTACGGGCATCCTGGGCGTCGCTCAGGCCGCCCCGGCAGAAGAGGAGCGGCGCGGACATCTTGTGAAGGGCACAACTCTTCTGAAAGGAGAAGATCATGCCGTTGAAGGCATCCTTGCTCGTATCCCCGCCGGAGGCCACCAGAACTCCTTTTTTCCCCTCCAGCCGAAAAGGGGTATTCTGGGCCACGTAGGGGAGCAATCGATCCCGAAGGGCCTGAATAGGGGCGCTCCAGGCGTACCAGTAAAGGGGGCTCGCGAAAACAAGGTACTCCGATTCCTTTACCGCCGGATAGATTTGCTGCATATGGTCATCCATAATACAGGGCTTTCCGGTGGTCCAGCAGCGACGGCAATCCACGCAATCCCCGATATTCAGAGAAAAGAGGCGAAATTCCCGAAGTTCCCATCCCTTTTTCAGGGCGGGCTCCACAAGTGCCCGGGCAAGAGTTTCGCTGTTTCCTTCACGCCGCGGGCTTCCCAAAAAAAGACAGATAGATCCCATAGTCTATTCCCTCCTCAAGAAAAATTCGGGAAGAATTTTCCCTGAGGAGAGTATAGCAGGAAGCGGCTATTTTTCTCTTTCTT
Source organism: uncultured Aminiphilus sp. (assembly GCA_963666395.2). Lineage (GTDB taxonomy): Bacteria > Synergistota > Synergistia > Synergistales > Aminiphilaceae > DAIPKP01. The sequence goes on along the minus strand of CAXXQU010000001.1, from coordinate 1,484,347 downwards.
CGGAGGAAGAGTCTTCTTGTCGGATATGGGCGGAGCACGTTCCGCTTTGGGAGCATCCCCCGCATCCTCCGGGACAGGTCCCGTCCCGGGCACTCTTGAAAAACATCCGTCCCAGGAAAAAAGCGGCCAATCCCACAATGGCCATCACCAGGAGAGTTTGCATCCGGATCACTTCCTTTCAAAAAATTCCTTCGACTCAAGTTTCCTTGTTTTTCCAACCTAATATACCCCTCGGTTTATATGCCCAGGTGCAGCAAATTTCCCAGTTGGAAAACTCCCACGGAAAGGAGGAAGGCCAGAAGAGTATTGAATAGAAGGGCGAAGGCTCCCCATTTCCAGGATCCCGCTTCCCTGGCGATGCAGACCAGCGTGACGAAACAGGGGGCGTAGAAAATAACGAAGAGGATCAGTGAGAAGGCCTTGAGAGGGGACCAACCTTCGGATCGCTTCAGCACCTCGCTCAGGGAGTCCGCTTCCTCCGGGTCCGTTTCTCCCAGAGAGTAGGCGGTTCCCAGAGTGGAAACGATAACTTCCTTGGCCGCTATTCCTCCCACCAGGGCTATGTTGGTGCGCCAGTCGAAGCCCGCCCAGCGGGTGATTTTCTCGATGCCCTTTCCTATGCGTCCCGCCAGGGAATTCTCCAGAGCGGTTTCCGCCCGGAGGCCTTCCAGAGCGAGAATCTTTTCCCGTGCCTCCATTTCTTCCGGGGTCAGCTCCTCCGGAGCAATCTCGGAGTCCAGAATGCGGGAAGAATTCGAAGGGGCATACGCTTGAAGAATTTCCTGGTGTTTCGCCTCGAAAAGGGCCTCCTTTTCCGGAGAGAGCAGGGGATAGGTCATCATGGCCCAAACGAGAATGGAAATTCCGAGAATTACGGTTCCCGCCTTTTTGATGTACTGCCATGTACGTTCCCAGGTGTGAATGAAAAGGCCCTTCAGGGTGGGGAAACGATAGGGAGGCAGTTCCATGACGAAGGGAGTGGATTCTCCCCGAATGACCGTTACCCGAAGAATTTTCGCTGTCAGAAGAGCCCCTATCCAGGAGATAAGGGTAATGATAAAGAGCATCTCTCCCCGGGCATGGGAGAAGAAGGTTCCCACCAGTATGGCGAAGATGGGCAGTTTGGCGCCGCAGTTCATGATGGGGGCGGTGAGAATGGTGGCGAGCCGTTCCTTGCGGGATTTGATGGTGCGGCTTGCCATGACCCCCGGCACCGCACAGCCCCCCGCGATACCTCCGGAGATGATGAAGGGCATGACGGAGCTACCGTGAAGTCCGAAAATCCGGAAAATCCGGTCCAGCATGAAGGCCATTCGGGCGAGGTATCCCGAATCCTCCAGAAAGGAAATGCCGAAGAACATGAAGAGGATAAGAGGCACGAATCCCATTACCCCTCCCACGCCGTCGATCACTCCCGAAACGATCATGGAACGCAAAAGCCCCTCCGGAAGAATCTTCTCCGCGGTAGATCCGAGCCAGCCGAAGAAGGATTCGAACCATCCCACGGGAACTTCGCTGTAGGTGAAGGTGATCTTGTAGAGGAGCATGATGATGCCCATCATGAAGAGGGGACCCAGAAAGCGATTTGTCAGTACCAGATCGATCTTGTCCGAAATGTAGAGCTTGCTCGGGTTCGTGGTGTAATGGACAATGCCGTGGCTTACAAGGGACTTTATGTAGCCGTACCGCTGGTCCGCGATAAGGGCTTCCGGATAGGTGTTCAAGGTGCTTTCCAAATGCCGGAGAAGCTGCTGATAGGCTTCGTCGAAAGCCTCCGCTACCTCGGGAGCGTGTTTGACGCAATACTCCTTGATCTGTTCGTCCTGTTCCAGGTATTTCAAACTGAACCACCGGGGATCGTAGCGGTTCTGAAGCATGGAGTGCCCCTTGATGCGGTCTTCCATGCGATCCAGGGCCCGGTCGATATCGGAGCCGTAACTCAGCCGAAGGGGCTGGACGGGAGGCTTATCCTTCACCGAAAGAGCCGCATCCAGAAGCTCCTTTACCCCCTTGCCCGTTCGGGCTACGGTGGGTACGATGGGAATGCCGAGCAGTTCCGAAAGACGTTCGGGATGAATGGTAATACCCCGGTTCGATGCCACGTCCATCATGTTCATGGCTCCGCAGAGGGGAATGCCCATCTCCAGAAGCTGAATCATGAGATACAGGTGCCGTTCGATATTGGAGGCATCGATAATGTCGATCACCACCTCGGGCTTTTCCTGAACGAGATAATTTCGGGTTACGATCTCCTCCAGGGAGTAGGCGGTGATAGAATAGATACCCGGAAGGTCTACCACGTGAATGGAATTTCCCCGATGGGAGAAGGTGCCTTCCTTGAGTTCCACCGTAACTCCGGGATAATTGCCCACATGCTGCCGGGCACCGGTGAGTTCGTTGAAGAGGGTGGTTTTGCCGCTGTTGGGATTGCCCGCAAGGGCGATGGTGGTCATGCTTCGTCCACCTCCACCTGGATGTAGTCCGCTTCGCTGTTTCTCAGGGTAAGGGTGAATCCCCGAAGGCGCAAGGCTACGGGGTCGTACAGAGGAGCCCGCCCCTGTATGTGGATTTCCGTACCCGGCACGAGTCCCATGTCCCGGATGCGGCGTCCCAACTCTCCCTGGGCCCGGATACTTCGTATAATGCCCTTTTGATTGTCCTTCATATCCCGCATGGCGATGATAGGCATGATGAGATTCCTCCGATTTTTTGCAAGGTTTTTCAAGGGGCCGTCCCTTTTGCGCAGAGCGGAGCATCTTGGAATCACTTTAAAATATATGCCCCATCATACGCACTTCCACGGTAGGAAAGTATAGCACGGAAAAGAAGGTATGTTCAATAGGTCAAACAACGGGCTTTCTTTTTTTGCGAAGAAGAAGGGAGAGGTTTTTGTTTCAAAAATGTGGAATGTTTCCAGAAACTCTAGAAAGGAGCGTGCTGCGTTGTGCGAAAAAAAATGATATGGGGAATTCTTCTTCTCCTGGGAGGGCTTCTTTTGGGAGGCGGAGCGTTTCTGATGACGAACATGGGAACCGCTTTCGTGGGGAAGGTCCTGGTGGAACAGACCCGGCTTCATCTCGGAGCATCTCTCACCTTTCGGGATCTCCGGGGAAATCCTCTTCGGGGGTACACCATAACCGATATGGGGCTCCTTCGGGAGGGAACGCCTTTAGTGCAGGTCCGGGAAGGTTTCGTTCGGGTTCGGCTGATGCCCCTGCTTCACAAAACCTTTGAACTCGATCGTTTGGAGCTTCGGGATTTTCAGGCTTTTCCCCGGGAACTCGCGGAATCTCTGGAGGTTTTGAAGGATCTTCCTCCGGAGGTCCTCCGTCCTCTCAAGGGAAGCATCTTCGAACTGCGACAGGAGGGAGATGTTTTTTCCCTCGGAGGAAAACTTCAGTACGGTTCTCTTCCTCTCGAAGGAGAAGGGGCTTTCCGGCTCGGCCTTTCTCAGGCAAAAGAAGGCGGAGTGGAGCGGGTGGAGATGCTGCGGAGCCGCTTTTCTTTCGGGGATGCCGGAGGTTTTGAGGGGGAGGGACTTCTCTTTCCGCAGTTTTCCCTGAAGGGGGAGTTGGGTTGCCTTAACCTGGAGGAGTTTCTGAAGCTTCTCGACATATCCGGCGGAGAGGGGCTTGCCTTTCCTCTTACGGCCTTTCTGGAGGAGGCTTCCGGAAGCGGTATGGCAGATTTGCGGGCTTCGGGGAGGCTGTTGGCGCATCCGGGAACCCTTTTCGGTATTCCCCTGGGAGAAAGTGTCTGTGATTTTTCCTGGGATTCCCAGCGCCTGGAGATAAATATTCCCGAGTTCCGCCCCGGAGGCATTCCCTTTCGGGGGCACGGCACGTATCAGTTTCACGAGAACCCCGGAGCGGGCTTTCCCGGCATTCTTTCTCTCTTTCTCTCGGCGGAAAATGTCGCTTTGGAAGAGCTTCGGAGCATATTGCCCTCGGATATTCCCCTTTCGGGAACCGTGGAACAGGGAACCATCCAGATCGAAGGAAAGGACGGAGAATTGCAGGGGGATGTGCAGATCTACGCTCCCCGGATGAGCCTCGGAGATGAAGCTTTTTCGGACCTGAAGGCCCAAATCAAGCTTCGGGAAGGAAATACCCTGCATATTACCGCCCGGGGAGAGGGATGGGGAGGAAGTATCGCCCTTTCCGGAAAGGGAAGTTTTCCCGGTCCCTCTCTGGATCTCTCTTTCAACAGCAAGGGAGTGCGGCTGGAACGGCTTCAGAAGCTTCTTCCCCCTCTTCAGGGATATCCTCTTCGGGGAGATATCAATGCGGGAGGAACGCTTCGGGGTATACCGGGCTCCCTCGTTATCGCCGGAGAGGTGCAGTCTCCCAAGATTGCGGTATTCCATGCCTTTCTGGATAATCTCAGGATTCCCTACTCCTACCGGGAAAAGGACGGAACCCTGGTTCTTCAGGAGGCTACGGGGCAACTGGAACAGGGAACCCTACGCCTGGATGGTACGCTTCGGAATCTCCGAGGGGCCTCTCCGACAGGCGAAGGAACCCTTCAGCTTCAAGATGTGCCTTTGGCCTCTCTGGGCAGTTTGTATCCCCAGCTCAAGGATGCAGGATTGAAAGGCGATCTAACCCTCAAGGCCTCTTTCCGAGGACCTCTCGCTTCTCCTGCCATCGAAGGGGTCGCCTATATTCCGATGCTCACCCTTCCGGAGGGTACCGCCATACGTCATGTCAAGGGAGAGATATCCCTTCCTCAGGGAGAACTGACCAAGCTCCTGGAGGGGAATACGAAGACTCTTCCCTTCATTCTTTCCGCTACGGATATCCGGCACTCCTCGGGAGTGCTTCTTGAAAATCCTCGAGGGGAACTTTCCTGGAATATGAAGGAGCGAAAGCTGGAAATTCCTCTGGTGGAGAGCCTGGTAGGCAAGGCCTCTCTCCGGGGAAAGGGCGAAATCGCTTTGGCGGAGCCGGCGGAAAAAAGCACTTTCCGCTTCGAGCTTGGTGGGGAAAATCTGGATGCCTCCCGGCTCTACCGTACCGATGCGGGGGCAATGCCTCTTCAGGGAACGGTGCAAATGCGGGGGACCGCGGAAGGAACTTTCGGGAACCCCCGTTTCGAGGTACAGCTCAGCTCTCCCCGAATCCGGTACGATACCTTCGCTCTGGAAAAAGTGAACCTTCGGGGTAAGGGTGGTCTGGATGGTTTCTCTCTTCAGGAGGCGGGAGCCTCTCTTTACGGGGGGAACCTGGGCCTCTCGGGAGGAATCTCCTTCAAGGGAAAGGTTCCGGCCATGGAGTTTCGTGCGGATCTGGCAAACCTCGACCTTCAGGCTCTGGGCAAGGATCTTCCCAAGCTCCGGGATCTGGAGGCCCGGGGGGTTGTCTCGGGAACCTTCTCCCTTCAGGGATCTCCGGAGAATATGAAGGGAAGCGGAAGCTGTACGATGCCGGAGATCGCTCTTTTCGGGCTCAAGGGAGAGAACGTAACCCTTCCGCTCTCTCTCCAAAAGGGGACTCTCAAGATTGCGGGAGGAAAGGCTGCTCTTTACGGAGGAACCCTGGGGGTCGATTTCTCGGCCCAGTTTCCTCAGGGAGCTTGGAGCACCAACGTGAAGGGAGAACTTATCTCCATGGGGCCTCTTCTCCGGGATCTCACCAGGAGCGACAAGGGGCTGCACTGCAACGGCGTGCTGCATTTCAAGGGGGCGGGGAATTTCCTCTCCGGAGCGGTGCGGGGAGAGGGCTCCTTCGCCACCTCCAAGGGGCATCTCACCGGGGTGCCCTGGGCGGATCTCATCGCCAAGCTTCACGGAGGACAAAACGTGTCTTTCGAGAAAATCTCCGGTACCTACGAGCTGGACGCTTATCGGTTCCTGCTACGTAACGGAGAGGCTCAGCCCGTGGCGGGGGATCCCCTCTATCAATCCCTCAAGGCTTCGGGGCCCATATCCTACGAGGGGCCCATGAATATCGCTGTGGAAGGACTCGTAAACGTGCAGCTTCTCAACGCTCTTACGGGAGGTGCTGCGGGAGGCGTGGCGGGACTGATTCAGAATCCGGGGTCCCTGGAAGGGCTTCTTCAGGGAGTTCTGGGAGGAGCCATGGATCTCGGCAAAAGCCGGGACTTCCGCAAGGTATCCTTTACCGTGGAGGGTACCGCCAAGGATCCGAAGATGAAGAACCTCCGGATGGAACAGGCCGCGACTCCCACGCCGGGTTCCCCGGTTATGGCCATTCCCGAAACAATGTCTCAACCCGGAACTTCTCCGACCCCCACCCAGGCTCCTCAGAGCGTGGAGGATGTTCTCAAGGAAGAACTTAAAAAGGAACTCTTCAAGCTTTTCGAGTAGATTTTTCAGGGAGGGGAAGCTTTTTTCGCTTCCCCTCCCTGAAACCTGGAAAACGAGGAGGATACGATGAAAATAGCTTTGTTGGTTGTAGATATGCAAAATCAATTTTTGGAAACGAAACGGGGAAGCCGGTTCTTTAAAACCGCGGTGGAGCATATCAACTACGTTTCAGATATGCTCCGCAAAAGAAACCAGATGATTGTGCATATTCAGGATGTGGAAGATGCGGATCCCGCGGGGAAGGGAATCGAAATCGTGGATGAAATAGTGCGGGAGGAGCGGGATATAACGGTACAAAAGGAAAATTCGAACGCCTTCTGGAAAACGAGCCTCGAAAAGACTCTCGAAGATGCTTCGGTAGGCTATGTCCTGATTTCAGGTTTTGCGGCGGAACACTGCGTTCTCTTTACCTATCAGGGAGCTCAGGAGCGGGGATATACCGCGGCCATTCTTCAGAACGGAGTCATACCGGATTGTGAAGATGGGGTGGATTGGCTTTATCGGACAAGGCAAATCATCTCGTATTCCTCGGTGGAATATTTATTGCAAGCCCTGGATGGAAAGCCCTCTTTGCCTTAGGAGCCTTAGGGCGGAGTTCTCTCCGACTCTTTAACGATTATCGGAATCTTCCGGCCCTATCCAGGAGAAGGGATTCCAGGCAACCTCCCATAGATGCCCCTCGGGATCCCGGAAATAACCGGAATACCCTCCCCAGAACACGTCCTGCAGAGGCTTCACCACCGTGGCCCCCGCCGCTTCGGCCTCCGCCATCGTCCGGTCTGCCTCCTCTTTGGAATGAACGTTATAGGCAATGGTTATTCCCGAAAACCCTCCTCCTTCGGAAGATACCGTAGCGTCTTCCGCCAACTCTTCCCGATCGTAAAGGGCGAGCCAGGTTCCGTTCAGAGGGAAAAAAGCGATTTTCTCTCCATCCCCTTCCCGACGCGGAAACCCGAGGGTTTCGTAGAATTTGACGGCCCTTTCGAAATTCCGGGTTCCAAGAGTAATCATGCTGATGCGTGGTTGCATAATACAACGCCCTCCTTGAAACGATAATTTCCCCTTTTTAACATCAAGGTCGAAAAGTTTCTCCCATTTGCTCTTCTCTTATTGTACTATTATCATGTCATAATCCGAAAGGTTACATGAGGAGAAATGTATTATTTCGACGTAAAGGAGTAATCTTATGCAAATACATCATGTGGCGCTCTGGTCTCGAAACATTCAGAGGCTTGGGGATTTTTATTCCAGGTATTTCGGAGCCTCTCCGGGAGATCTCTACGTCAACGAGAAGAAGGGTTTTTCCTCCATCTTTCTGCGTTTTTCCGACGGAGCCAGCCTGGAACTCATGAATATGGCATCCATTCCGGATAACCGAAACGATCCGGAAGAACAATATACGGGATTCATCCATCTGGCCATCTCCGTGGGAAGCGTGGAAAAGGTGGATGCCAAAACCGAGGAGTTGCGAGAGGATGGCTATGAGGTTCTTTCGGAGCCCCGATGGACCGGAGACGGATATTACGAAAGCTGCGTTTTCGATCCCGATAGAAATCGAATAGAAATTACGATTTAAAATCGTATCTTTGGAGGATGGTTGCTTGCGTAAAGCTATGAGAGTGATAGCATGATAAAACAAAAAATTACCATTTATGGAATTCCTTCGCTTCTCTACGGAAATCCCTCCGAAAGCCTGTATATTTTCGTTCACGGCAAAATGTCCTGCAAGGAAGAAGCGGAAAGGTTGGCGGATATTGCGACGCGGAGGGGTTTTCAGGTCCTCGGCTTCGATCTGCCGGAGCATGGAGATCGAAAGGGTGAGGCCTATCCATGTACCGTTTGGAACGGGGTCCGGGATTTGCGGACTATCGGTACATACGCATGCAAAAACTGGAAGAACCTCTCTCTCTTTGCCTGCAGCCTGGGAGCGTATTTCAGTTTACTGGCGTATAAAGATTTCGAACTGGAAAAATGTCTTTTCCTGTCCCCCATTCTCGATATGAAGCGATTGATTTCCAACATGATGCAATGGTCGAAGGTAAGCGAGGAAATGCTGGAAGAAAAAGGGGAAATTCCCACGGCCTTCGGGGAGACTCTCTCGTGGGAATACTATCGTTATGTAAAGGAAAACCCCGTAACCCTATGGAACAATCCCACATCCATTCTTTACGGATCGGAAGATACCCTTACGGAAAGACACATCCTGGATACTTTCGTGGCTACATTCAAGTGCGACCTCCATGTTTTGCAGGGGGGAGAGCATTATTTCCATACCCCGGAACAGCTCGAGGTGCTGGAGAAGTGGTTATGCCGCAAGGTTTAGCGGTAAACCCTGTTTTTTCTGTTCGGGACGGGGTCCTCTTGCCCGAGTAAGGGAAATTACCTAAGGAGGGTGCGTATATATGGATATCCTGAATGCCCAGGTGAAGGCGAAAGACGAGGGCATGGGCTATGCCGTGCTGACCGTTGCGGAAGAAGAAGGTCCTTCGCCGTTCAAGATCGGCAAAAAAATGCTGCTTCTCGAAAACGGTCAAACCCTGGGAACCATTGGCGGAGGGGCGGTAGAAAGAATTGCCCTGGAGGATGCGGGGGATGCGATCAAAAAGGGTAAAAGCGTATTCAAGCGTTACGTAAACGACAAGATGAACGAAGAAGCGGGATTGGGATGCAGTTTCAGCTGCAGCATACTGATCGAGGTGGTGAAGCCGGAGTTGCAATTGGTGGTGTGCGGGGCCGGCCACGTGGGAAGCGCCGTATTGAAACTGGCGAAATTCCTCAACTTTCGAACGGTTCTCGTCGATGCCCGGCCGAAAGAACACATCGGTGAAATTCTGGATATGGCGGATAGATACATACATTCCGAAAGTTTTGAAAAAGGAATCCTTGACGGAAATATCCAGGACGGAGCGTATTGCGTATGCTGCGCCCCCACGCATACCCAGGATAAATCCGCTTTGAGGGGGGCTCTTCAAAAATCTTTCGCGTACATCGGAATGCTCGGAAGTATCAGAAAAACGAAGGAAATGTACGGTCAATTGGAAAATGAAGGTATGGACCGGGATTTGCTTGAAAAGGTGCACTGTCCGGTGGGTTTGGATATATGCAACATGTCTCCGGAGGAAGTCGCTTTTTCGATACTATCGGAAATACTGATGTTGAAGAATGAAGGTACCGGCAGAATGCGCGTGGAAATAGCCAGAGAGAAAAGAGGCGAATAGAACGCCTCTTTTCCGGAAGAATCGCCCGGAAGCCTTTTGATATTGATCTCTGTTTTTGCCGCCTTTTATTGCGGTTGCCCTGTTTTCGGCATGAAATGCGGCAGTTTCGGGAGGAGGGGGAGAAATGTATTTTAAGAAGATGGTGGGAAAGAAATGCTATCTTTCGCCTATCGATATGGAGGATGTGGAAAAATACACCGCCTGGCTGAATGATTACGAGGTTACCCGATATTTGACGATGGCTCCTCAGATGATCTCGTTGCACGCTGAAAAGGAGATGCTGCTGTCCCTTTCGAAAGACCATACCTACGCAATCGTTACTCTGGAAAAGGACGAACTTATCGGTGGTTGCGGCATGATCGATGTTAATAACCTCCATCGAACGGGGGAAATCGGAATATTCATCGGAAACGGGGAATACCGGAATCGGGGATACGGTACGGAGGCTCTGAAATTATTGATAGATTATTCATTTAAAGTGTTGAACCTGAGAAATCTCATGTTGAAGGTGTACGAATTCAATGATCGGGCGATGCACTGCTACGAAAAAATCGGCTTCCGGGTCATCGGTCGAAGAAGAGGCGCCATAGAAAGAGATCTGAAGGTTCACGACATGATCTTTATGGATATCCTCCCCGAGGATTTTTATCGTTAACTTGCCGTAGTCACCTATTTGGAGGACGGGGCACTTTTCAAAACATGGAATTTCCTCTCCGTCGCTCCGATTCGAATATTCCAGGTTTTTCTGATGCCGAAATATGCGAGACGCCATGTTGTGAAATTTTTCCGATAAAGGAAGTGGAATGAAGATGATTGTTCGGGCTGCTGCGATGAACGATATCGAGGGGGTCCTGGAGCTTCAGGAATTGAACCTGGTAACGAATCTTTCGGAGGAACAGAAGAAAAAGGGCTTTGTCACCACCCCTCTTTCGCATGAACAGGTGGGGGATCTCGTCACTCTAGATGGGCTCACGGTAATCGAGAAGGAGGGGAAGATCCTTGGATATGTCGTAGCCGCAGGATGGAGCTACTTCAAGGGACGTCCCATGTTCGACTATATGCTGGAACGATTTCGAAAGATAACCTACAAGGATATTCTCATTACCCCGGAAAATTCCTACGAATATGGCCCCGTGTGCGTGGATGCCTCTCTTCGGGGAACCGACAGCTTTCCGAGGCTTTTCGAAAAGAGCAGGGAAAGAATGTCCGGAAAATACCTTATCGGGACCACCTTCATCAACAAGGTGAACGAGCGGTCCTTTCAGGCTCATACGAGAAAGGTGAAAATAGATCTTATCGACGAGTTCGAATTTAACGGCAATAGCTACTACGGATTGGCCTTTTTGACGCGGTAAATAGGGCTTCCTGAATAAGAAAGAGTTCTTGGAATCACTGGATTTAACTGTCCATATTTGCCATAATAGTGCACGAAAAAAGGGCTTTAAGGGCTCGAAAGCTTGCATATGTGGAGGAGATGTCTGTGTATAAGAAATCGGACCCCCAGAAAAAACTTCCTTTCGACCTCTTCCTTTGTGGAAAACTCGACCCGACAAACCGGTGGATCCGATTGGGGCACCTCATCCCCTGGAATGAACTTGAGGAAGTCTCGGAGTACACGAAGAACTTCCGAAAAAGCGGCAAGGTGGCCAAAAACTTCCGTATCGCCTTCGGTGCCCTTCTCATCCAGGCAAAGCTCAAACTCACCGATGAAGAAACCTGCCAGCAGGTATCGGAAAACCCCTATCTCCAATACTTTCTCGGGCTTGAAGCGTACCAATCCCACGCCCCCTTCAGCCCTTCCCTGATGGTGCACTTCCGCAAACGTCTCCCCGGAGAAACCATGAATCGTCTCAACCTGAAAATCCTGGAACTCCAAAAGAAGAACGAGGATTCCCACAACCCCGAATCTCCAGAGGGGAATCCTCCGGAAGAGGAGGCTCCCCCAAAAGACTCCGGTAACGAGGCGGCATCATCGGGAACGCTTGTGCTGGATGCCACCTGTACCCCCGCGGACATCGCCTATCCCACGGATCTTCGACTCCTCAACCATGCTCGGGAATGTCTTGAAAACCTCATAGACCGCATCTGTGAGCGCAGCGAGGGACTTCTTGCCAAACCTCGTATGCATCGTAAAAAAGCGAGGCGGGAATACCTCAAAGCCGCCAAAAAGAGAAGGATTCGGGGGCCTCTCCTTCGTAAGGCTCTCCGCAAGCAGCTCGGTTACCTTCGAAGAAACCTCAGATTCATAGCGGACATGCTCGAACAATTCCCGGAAAGAAAGCTCCTTTCGGAAAAGGAAGAATCCCGCCTCTGCATTCTGGAAACCCTCTATCGGCAGCAATTGGAAATGTACCGGAACCGCAACCACCGGACGGAGCACCGCATCGTAAGCATCGCTCAGCCCCACGTACGTCCCATAGTTCGGGGCAAAACCAGAACGAACACGGAATTCGGAGCAAAACTGGCCCTCAGTATCGACAACGGCTACTCCCTGGTGGAGCTGCTCAGCTGGGAAAACTTCAACGAAGGCCTTACCCTCGCACAGGCTGCGGAAAACTATCGGAACCGCCATGGACACTACCCGGAAGTAATCTGTGCGGATGCCATCTACCGGAACCGAGCGAACCTCGCCTACTGTCGAGAACGAGGAATTCGACTCAGTGGTCCTCCTCTGGGGAGGCCTCCCGTAGATCCAGAAGAAAACAGGGAGCGCAAACGTATAACCCGGCAGGATGCAGCCACGAGAAACAGCGTGGAGGGCAAATTCGGAGAAGCCAAAAGAGCCTATAACCTGGTGTGCATCCGGGGAAAACGAAAAGACACAAGTGAAACGCTCATCGTTCTTCAGTTCATAACGATGAATCTCTGGAGCATGCTCCGAGATTTTTTGCGCCCATGCTTAATTGTATTTCAACTTGTTTTGAGGCGTTTTTTCTTGATTTTTCAAGGGTCAGTTACCCACAACGCCGCTTTTGCGGCATAATTTGAAGGGCTTTTCCGAAAAATCTCTTGTTCAGGAAGCCCTAAATATCTTCATGAGGGGAAGAAAAAATGAAAAAGATCGCCTATCTTTATGTCTTTGACACCCTGGCGGATTGGGAGATCGGTTACGTTACGGCGGAACTCTCTTCGGGGCGCTATTTCAAACATGGTGCTCCGGATTACGAAGTGCGGACCCTAAGCTCCTCCCTCGCTCCGATTACCACCATGGGGGGCGTGAAAATAGTTCCTGATAGAACGATTGCCGATCTGGGGGAGTCCGATGCGGGAATTCTGATTCTTCCCGGAGGGAATACGTGGCTGGAGCCTTTGCACGATCCTCTATTCGATAGGGTAAAAGCCTTTCTGGGTGCCGGTATTCCCGTGGCGGCCATCTGTGGAGCCACCATGGGTCTTGCCGCCAGAGGCTTTTTGGACGCCTGCGATCATACAAGCAACGATCTCGGGTATCTCAAAGCCGTATGTCCCGCCTATGGAGGAGAGTCGTTCTATCTTTCCCAGCCCGTGGTGACCGGGGGAAATCTCATCACCGCCTCGGGTCTCGCTCCTCTCGAATTTTCCCGGGCAGTTCTGGAAAAGCTCGACGTCTTCCACCCCGACACCCTGGAAGCATGGTACAAGCTGTATCAGACCCGGGAACCCCGATATTTTTTTGCCCTTCTCGAAAGCGTGACGCCGAAATGTGACGAAAGAAAGGCGCTGTAAGAATCTGTAAAAGTTCTGAGAAACAGGTTTCTCGAGTGCTCTTCCGGCTCGGGAACCTTTGGCGAACTTTTGATTACGAAAGAGAGATGTCAAGGCATTATGTACACTTTTAAGAAATTCGTTTCCTACTACAAACCCTATCGTTTCCTGTTCTACATGGATTTATTCTGTGCCCTGGTGGTATCGGTGGTGGATCTATCCTTCCCCGTCATTCTGAAAACCCTGACCCTGGGGCTTTTTCTCGCTGATCCCGAAGATATTTTCGGGGCCATAGGCTATATCGGCGTGGCTCTGCTCGCCATGTACGTGGTTCGCTACTTTGCCCAGTATTTCATCACCTCCTGGGGACATATCATGGGGGCCCGGATGGAACGGGACATGCGCCGCGACCTTTTCGCTCATCTCCAGAAGCTCAGCTTCTCCTTTTACGACAAGAACAACACCGGAGAGATGATGTCCCGCATCGTTTCGGATCTCTTCGACATCTCCGAACTCGCACATCACGGGCCGGAGAACATCTTTATGTCCATCTTCAAGCTCAGCGGCTCTTTTCTCATCCTTTTGATGCTGAACGTCAAGCTTACCGCCATCCTGTTCGTCTTTACCGCCGGTATGATCGTCTTTTCCTTCTATCAAAATAAAAAAATGCGGGCCATCTATATGGAGAACCGTCGCAGAATAGCTCACGTGAACTCCCGCGTGCAGGACAGCCTTTCGGGCATCCGGGTGGTACAGCTCTTCGCAAACGAAGGTTTTGAAAACGAGCGATTCGAAAAGAGCAATCATCTTTTTCTGGAATCCAAAAACAACAGCTATCATGCCATGGGAGGCTATATGGCGGGGAACTCCTTTTTTCAGGGACTCTTCTACACCGTCATCATCGTCTTCGGGGGTATTTCCGTTGCTAAGGGTGAGCTTCCGGTGGCGGATCTCGCCCTCTACGCCCTGTATGTGAACATTTATATGAACCCCATTCAGTTGCTTCTCAATTTTACGGAACAGTTTCAGAAGGGATATGCGGGATTCCGCCGTTTTATGGAAATTCTCGACACGCCTCCGGAAATTGTGGATGCCCCGGATGCGGTGCCTCTTGAAAATGTGGAAGGCCATATCGAATACAGAAATGTCTCCTTCCAATATGAAGATTCGGTGAAGGTGCTTCACCATATCGACGTGAAGATCGAAGCCGGAAAAACCATGGCACTCGTGGGCCCTTCGGGAGGAGGAAAGACCACCTTCTGCGCCCTCCTGTCCCGATCCTACGACGTTACCGGAGGGCATATATTGATCGACGGCAAGGATATCCGCTCCCTTACCCTCAATTCCCTCCGCTCTTCCATCGGTGTAGTGCAGCAGGACGTGTACATCTTCGCCGGAAGCCTCAAGGACAATATCGCCTACGGAAGGCTCGATGCCACGGATGCCGAAATCGTGGAAGCCGCCAAGAATGCCAACATCCATGACTTCATCATGTCTCTGGAGGACGGTTACGATACCTATGTGGGAGAGCGGGGAATACGCCTTTCGGGAGGGCAGAAACAGAGAATCTCCATCGCCCGGGTGTTTTTGAAAAATCCGAAAATACTGGTTCTCGACGAGGCCACCTCCGCCCTGGACAATGAAAGCGAAAGGCGTATTCAGGAATCCATCGAAAGGCTTTCCCGAAACAGAACCACCATCGTTATCGCCCATCGGCTCAGTACGATCCGCAAGGCCGATGAAATTATCGTAATCACCGATGAAGGAATTATCGAGCGGGGAAGGCATGCGGAACTTCTCAAAAGCGGGGGCCTCTACGCGCGCTACTACAACATGCAGTTCGAAGGACTCGAGAAGATTTTTTAAGTGTCGTGCCTGTGGGTTGTCTCAATTCGAGAGTGAATTTGGCACATGCCTTGAAAGAGTGGAGCTTCGAGGTCTTTCTGCCCCAAAGGTATGGAGTGGAATGCGATAAACCTCCATACGGTGCAATGTCCGGGGGAGAGCGTCGTAGAGCCATGTTTTCGCTTAATCGGGATCAAATCATGAAATCCGATGTTTGTTTGTCTTGGATGGAAAAGTTTCCGATGAAGGAGCCTGCGTGGAATTGCCTATACGCAAAAATATCTGCAAGGCTCACCGAAGATATTGATCGGGCTTCAGGCGAATATCAGAGCCACATTTCTCGGCTGGAAATTGAATCCCATGATAAAAGTGCCTTTGGATCACATCGTAGGGACCGAAGAGGAGCTTCTCGAATTGCTGGAGATGAGTGAATAAGTGAAAACGGAACCTCTTGTTTTTGCCGCGGTTTCCGTTTTCACTATTTTTTGAGGGAAAATCTCTCCTCTTCTTCGGTAAAACGGCATTTTCCCATCGCAAGAATCGGAGCCTGTCAAGCGAGATGTCGCAAAAAGATCAAATTAGAACAGCTCAGTCTCCGTGCTTTTTAGAGGTCTTCCTCTCCCTCTCCGGATTCAGATAGACCGTGTCCTCGATGGAACAGTCCCTTATGGGCCTGTTTCTCCACCTGTGGGGATGTCGTGTTTTGGCTTCTTCCAAGGTCTTTTTCCTCTTGGCCAGTATTTCCTGGGCTTTCCCCCGGTGCCTTTGTTCAGGGGTCACGTAGTTAAGAGCACTATGACGATGGGTATGGTTATACCAGGAGACGAATCCGCAGGTCCAGGTTCTTGCCTCCTCTATGTCCTTGAAGCCGCTGCCTGGAAAGGCTGGCCTGTACTTCAGGGTTTTGAAGATGGATTCGCTGTAGGGATTGTCGTTGCTTACCCTCGGTCTGCTGTGGGAGAACAGTACTCCCAGTTTTTCCATGGTGGCTCTCAAGGCGGCGCTTTTCATGGAGCTTCCGTTATCCGCGTGCAGAACCAGGGGTTTGTTCCCAAGGCAGATTTTTTCGGATAAGACTGCTTTGGTGACCACCTCCGATGCCAGTTCTCCCGATTCTTCGCGGTAGATTTCCCAGCCGACTATTTTTCTGCTGTAGAGGTCCACTATGAGATAGAGATAATAGAAGAGCCCTTTGGCTGGTCCGCAAAGGTAGGTTATGTCCCATGACCAGAGCTGGTTCGGCCCATGAGCCTTATGGGTGCTGGGGCTCCTTTTTACCGGAGCCGCCGTCCTGCCTCTGTGATGGAGCTGTCTGTTTTTCCGGAGTATCCTGTAGAACGTGGATTCCGAGGCTATGTAGATGCCTTTTTCCAGAAGATCGTTCACTATCTGAGCCGGCGGCGCACTGGCGTATTCCGGGCTGTTCGCAATTTCAAGGACCTTCCGCTCTTCCTCCGCAGAGAGCTTTTGCGGTGTTTTTCTGGGGGCATGGGCTCTTTGGTCCTCTTGTATGTCTCCCTCTTTGCACCATCTCTGGAAGGTTCGTTCGGTTATGCCGACTTCTCTGCAGGCTTTTGCCTGGGTGGCACCGCTCGATATGGCTTCTCCGATCAGTTCAGCTGCTTTACGGCGATCCGGGGCACCGATCAGTCGTCCTCGTTTTCCCCCCAGATCGCCTGGACTTTTTTTCTAAGTACCAGCAGGGCCGCCGCTTCCGCCAGGGCTTTCTCCTTACGCCGGAGCTCCTGTTCCAGCTTCTTCTGGTTCTTCTTTACCTGACTTACCTCGTGCATGAGCTCCCGCACCTTGAGGCTCTGTCCGTGGTTGGCTTCTTCGCAGGAGTTCCTCCAGCTTATTACCTCTTCCACGTAGAGGCCCTTTTCCCGGCAATACTGAGACAGTTCCGCCTCGTTCATAGTGTAGGTTTCGTGGACTATGAGAAACTTGTCTCTGGAGCTCCATCTTTCCGAAGGGTTTCCGTCACCGGGAGCGGCTTTGCCGGATGCCCGAAGCTCCTTTTTCCAGTTGTAGAGGGTGCCCGTCGTGATTCCCGTCTCTTTCGACAGTTTGGGTATCGAGATGTTCTCAGGCGGCATCATCTTTCTCTTGACGGTCTCTTTTTGCTCTTTGCTGTACTTTGCCATCTGTCGCACCTCCAAGAAGTCTAGCTCGACTCGCCAAGCTAGTTTATCATGCGACATCTATTTTGACACGTAGGGGAATGTTTAGGCAAACAACGATGTATGAGTTTTGTTGTTTTAATATAGTAAAATAAAAAAAGTGCTCGTTGTCAGGCGATGATTCTCTGGATAAATCATACCACTTTCCGAAGATCGGTATTGTATTGCTGTTGTATGCTCATTGCAGAGAACTATAGAGTTTCTGATTTCGAAAATGAAAAAATGTTTATTTTCCGTTCGAATGTATGGATAGCTCGACAAGGGTCTCTCAGAAACAGAGAAGATGAAAAATCTTAACAATACGGTTTTATCCTTAAACTTACTTTCTCCTTATAGTTTGTTTCCACGCCTCTTACTCTTTTACGTCCTGTAAAAAATTAAAAAATATTTTTTTCATTAGTGTGGTGAAAATGATGATAGCTGGTGTCTCAAGTCCTTGGGAAGATACATATGAAAAATATCGACAGGTTCCAGTTTATGAAGCATTATGGAAAAAACTACGGAGCTTTCTTGAAAGCATTCATGGCAAATCGGTTTTAGATTATGGTTGCGGAGATGGTGGCTACTCAATATTAATGCATGACATGAATTTCAACGTTGTTGGTGTGGATATTTCATCAAATGCTATCGAAATAGCCAAAAATTCGTGCGGTGCCGGAGATTTGACTTTTTATGTGGCGGATTCAGTGCCTGAAACCTTTTCTCGGAATTCTTTTGATATTGTTGTGATGTTAAATGTTCTTCATTGCTTATCCAATGTAAAAAGAGCAAAACTACTTGAACAGGTTCGTAGAGTACTTAAAGATCAAGGCTATTTTTTTGCGAGTATGCTTTCTGTTAGTGACGAATCATATCCTCGAAATGAGTGGATAGAAGTTGAGCCGAACACTTTTGATGATGGCCTTGGAAGATTATTCCATTTTTTCACACTTGAAGAAGTCGTGAGGGAATTTGAAGGTTTGAAAATTCTAGAGATGGATATGTTGGAAAATATTCACCCCGAAGTTGGGAGAAAAAGCTCATTACATATTATTGCAGGGCAGAATAAAAAATAGGAGCAATTTTATATTTGTTTGTGTGCCATGACTACATGATATACCTGCAATGCATATTCAATAGGACTTACAAAAGAGTGGGAAGTTCATATGTGGGAAGGAGCGAAATTGAGATATCGGTGACTTGTCTCATTTTGAAGTATTTCCACAATACTTTCGGTTTCGATAAAAATGGGGTATCACGCTGTCGGTGAACGGGGACGAGGAAACTATCATGCCCATACTTGAAATGCTTTACGATTGCACTTCAAATCCGTAGCTTGCTTTTTTCGAGAAAAAAACGTCTATCCCACTATAAAAAATCACGTTTGGCAAGCAAGGCTTCAACGGGAGGCAATTGATATATGAGTTTCGAAGAATACTTGAAGGAAGTAACCGTTGGAAATATTGTTATGCATAATCAAAAAATTGTATTATGTAAATACAATATGAGCTGGCCGATTTTATTTCAAGAAGAGGCCAAAAAGATCCGAAATGTGCTTGGGATAACAGCTTTAAAAATTGAACATGTTGGTTCTACTTCGGTACCACATTTATGTGCAAAACCAGTTATTGATATTTTATTGATTGTGAAAAACTCCGCAGATGAAAATACATATGTAATGCAGCTTGAGGGAGCTGGATATACGATCCGTATTCGGGAGTCAAAATGGTTTGAACATCGCATGTTTAAAGGAAAGAGTCCGGACGTTAATTTGCATGTATTCTCGAAGAAATGTGAAGAAGCGGAAAGAATGCTTGCGTTTCGGGATTGGCTTAGAGAAAATGAAGAGGATAGGGATTTATATGCAAAAACAAAGCAACGGCTTGTGGAACGGACATGGAAGCATGTTCAGGAGTATGCCGATGCAAAAACAGAGGTAATTCAGGAAATCATGGGAAGAATAATTTGAGGTATTGCGTGTTGCATGCTGAATTATTGAAGGACACTGAATTACCTTTCGCAACGAAGAATTTTTTCATAGTCAAAAAATAGAAAGGAGGCCGAGATACATGAAGCCCGAGCTTGTGGTATTTGATATGGCAGGAACGACTATACGAGCGACGGATCAGGTGCCTGCTGCCTTCTGGAAAGCCTTCGAGCACGTAGGAGTGATAGTATCCGACGATGAGATTCAGTCTGTTCGAGGCAAATCGAAGCGTGAAGCCATATCCGATCTGCTGATCCGTCATCTTGGCATGGAAGAGGAACGCCGACTTGCAACGAGGGTATACAATGACTTTCAGCGCATGCTGATTGCGCGTTACGAGAAGTATGGGGTTGAGCCCATGGAGGGTGCCGAAGAAACCTTTGAGTGGTTAAAGAAGCAAGGTATAAAAGTCGCGCTCACCACGGGATTTGATCGATCCCTGGCAAACCTGTTGTTGCAGAGGATAGGGTGGGGTATGTCAATAGATGCGGTTATCTGCAACGAAGACGTTCCTCGAGGTCGTCCGGCTCCCTATCTGATCTTTCGTGCCATGGAACGGACGGGCTCTGACTGTATTCACCGTGTTGCGGTTGTCGGCGATACCGTATCTGATTTGCAAGCGGCATTCAACGCCGGAGCACGTTGGAGCATCGGTGTGCTATCGGGGGCCCATTCCGAAATCCAACTTAAAGGTTCTCCTCATACCGCGATTATCGAGAGTGTAAAAGCATTACCCCCCGTGTTTTCGTAGGAGATGATCTGTAGAACTTTCCGGGGTTTTTTGTAAAATCCGGTGCCTTTCGGAAAACGAAGAAAGGGGAAGTAATGAGTGTCGAAAACGTAAAACTTGCGGCGAGGCTGCTTTCCGTAATGGAGGAGGATATCTGTCCTCTCACGGAAAGAGAGGTTCCCAAGGGGAACAAGGTCTTCGGAGCCGCAATACTGCTTAAAGAAAACTGGTCCCTCGTGGTGGCGGGAACCAACCGGGAGGGTAGAAATCCTCTGTGGCACGGTGAAATCGCCACCATGAACGACTTTTACGCTTTGCCTTACCATCCCCGATCGGAGGAGTGTCTTTTTCTATCCACCCATCAACCCTGTTCCATGTGTTACTCCGCTCTCGCCTGGGCGGGATTTCCCGAGGTGTACTACCTTTTCGGTTTCGAGGAAACTCGGGACCTCTTTTCCATTCCCCACGACATCCGCATCCAGCAGGAGCTTTTCGGCTGTACCGTGCCGAACGCAAAAAACGCCTTTCTCGAACTTATCTGCCTGCGTGAGATGATTCCCCCGGAAAGGGAGGATCTAAAGAAGCGCATAATGAAGTTGGAGGAACGTTATGCCAGGCTTGCGGAGGCCTATGAGCAGGTTCGGAATTCCTGCGGAGAGATCATAAGGAAGTAGAGATGGTTAGAGGATGCATCTCCAGGGAGGTGGAAAGAATGACCGTAAAAATAGATATTCCCCAAGAGGCTTTTCGGGCATTCTCCCCCTGTTGTGCTTGTAGTTTGTGTCCAGCCCGAAAATTGTCCGTACATGCGAAAAAGATGAGGAGGTTGAAACATGAACACCTTCGACAGGATCGATAGGTTCAAGGAAAAACTGAATACATACCGTCCATTACCCCTCGAAATTGTCGCCAACCTTCGGGAAAACCTTATTCTCAACTGGACCTATCATTCCAACGCCATCGAGGGCAACACCCTCAGCCTCAAAGAAACAAAGGTCGTGCTGGAAGGAATTACCGTGGGGGGGAAAACGCTGCGGGAGCATTTTGAAGCCATCAATCACCGGGAAGCCATCTATTTTGTAGAAGAGCTTGTGCGGAAAGAAGCCTCCCTTACGGAAGGAATAATCAAGACGATCCACCAGCTTATTCTCAAAAATATCGACGAGGATTTTGCGGGGGTATACCGGAAAACGAACGTTTTTATTTCCGGAGCGGAGCATGTTCCTCCGGAGGCTTGGCGGGTGCAGGGGGAGATGCATAACTTTATCGATTGGTACCAGTGTCAGGGAATGGCACTCCATCCTGTGGAACGGGCTGCCCGGGTTCATGGAGATTTTGTCAAAATACACCCCTTCGTGGACGGCAACGGCAGAACCGCACGGCTGCTCATGAATTTCGAACTCATGAAAAACGGTTTCCCTCCGGTGGTTTTGCCAGTGGGAAAACGCCTTGAATACTACGAGGCTCTGGATAGAGCTCATGCAAAAGGGGACTATGCGCCCTTTCTCCTGCTCATCGCGAAGATGGTGGAAGAAGGATTTGAGCCCTATTGGTACGCTTTGGAGGGTCTGCCATGACGATTTTGGCCGTTCCGTGGAGGTCGTGTGTGTAGCGTGACGAAAGGAGGGAAAGAATATGGAAAAGCTTTACATTCTGTGGACGAACGCCGACGAAGTGGTCTTCAAACAAATGGTTCTCATGTATGCGCGAAATTCCATAAATAAGGAATGGTGGAAGGATATAGAACTTATTATCTGGGGGCCCACGGCGAAACTTGCAACGAAATCCGAATTGGTGGCACAGGGAATACAAGAGCTTCTTGAAGTGGGGGTAGTTATTTCCGCCTGCAAGTCCTGCAGCGACGCCCTGAACACCACGCCTAGGCTGATCGAGATGGGAGTGGATGTCAGGTATGTGGGAAAGGATCTAACCGAGATACTCAAATCCGGAGGAAAGCTGCTGTCGGTGTAAGGTTGTTACGCTGATTGAGCTTAAGGGATAACAGAGAAAGCACCTCTCAGCAGGTGCTTTCTCTGTTATCCTATCTGTATTTGGGGTTTTTTTACCCCTGTCCTTCCCCCGAAACCTTCGGCAAGCTTACCCCCAGAGCATTGGCGCACTCCAGGGAGTGGAAGCAGAGAAGTCCCCCTTCCACCGCCGCCCGGCGTAGGGCGAAGCCGTCCCGAAGGGCGGTCTGCCGGTTTCCCGGTATGTTTACCAGAAGGTCCCATTCCTTTGCGGTAATTCTTTTGACCAGGCTTTTCCCTTTGGGTACCGGCTGCACCGGAATGCCCCATTTGCCCAGGTGTTCCGCCGTGCCGGGGGTGGCGAAAAGCTCCCAACCCGCGGCGGCGTAGATGGCGGCGGTGGCGCAGCAGGCGGATTTGGCCCGGTCGTGCACCGAAAAGAGCACCTTTCCCTTGTCGGGGATGGTGGTTCCGATGGCTCCCAGAGCTTCCCGCAGGGCTCCGGCGAAGTTTGCCGAAACTCCCAGCACCTCCCCGGTGGATTGCATTTTAGGGCCCAGCCGGAAGTCGATGCCCGGAAGCTTTTCCGTGGAGAACACGGGAATTTTCACCCCGAAGGGGCCTTTATAGGGGAGCAGTCCCAGTTCCGGAGCGATTTCCTCCAGAGGTTCACCCAGAGCCACCCCCACCGCGAGATCCACCAGGGGCACGTGGGTGAGTTTGGTGACGATGGGTACCGTCCGGCTTCCCCGGGGGTTCGCCTCGATAACGTAGAGGGTGCCGTCGTGGAGCACGAACTGGATGTTGAGAAGCCCCTTCACGTTCAGATCTCCCGCGATGCGGGAGGTGATGCGCAGAATTTCCTCCCGGTGCCGCGGTTCCAGGGAGAGGGCGGGGAAGAGGGCTATGGAATCTCCCGAGTGGATTCCCGCGGGGTCCAGGTGTTCGAAGATTCCCGGAATCACCACCTTCGATCCCTCGCAGACCGCATCCACCTCGAATTCCTTTCCCGGAAGGAACCGGTCCAGAAGCACCTCCTGGTCCTTCTCCAGGGAAAAGGCCTCTTTCAGAATGCCTATAAGTTCATCCTCTTCGTAGACCACCGCCATGGCTACTCCGCCGATGACGAAGCTGGGGCGTACCATGAGAGGATATCCCAGATTTTCCGCGATACGAAGCCCCTGATCCACCGTGCGGGTTACCGCTCCCGGAGGGAGAGGGATTCCCGCCTTTTCCAGGAGGGCCGAAAATTCTCCCCGGCTTTCCGCCCGGCGGATTCCCGAAAGATTCGTGCCGAGAAGAGGATATTCCGGAGCGATATTCATGCCCAGGCTGAGGGCGGTCTGGCCTCCGAAGCTCGCAAAGTACCCTCCAACCTTTTCGCGTTCGAAGACCTGTTCCACCTCCTCCTTGCAGAGGGGCTCCAGATAGAGGGCGTCGGAGCAGTCGTGATCGGTGCTTACCGTTTCCGGATTGTTGTTGATCATCACCGCCCGGTATCCCCGGCGTTGGATGGCCTGTACCGCTTTGACGCAGCAGTAGTCGAACTCCACTCCCTGAGCGATCCGTATGGGGCCGGAGCCGAGCACCGCCAGACTTTGTCCGGGTTCGGAGGCTTCGGTGTGGTCTCCCTCCATGCCGTAGGAGGAGTACCAGTATCCGGAGCCCGAGGGAATTTCCCCGGCGCATCCGTCCACCTCCCGGAAGGCGGGAGTTATGGCCGGAGATGCCTGGGCGTACCGGGTTTTCAGGTCCTGTGGGGAGATGCCGGTATATTCCGTTATGGTGACATCGGGAAGTCCCATTTCCTTGGCCTTCCGCAGCAGTTCCTCCGGGGGTTCCTTTTCGGAAAGTTCCCGGAGAATCAGAGTGATTTCCCGGAGTTCCTCGATAAAGTAGGGATGAATGGCGGTCTTCGCGGCGATTTCATCTCCCGGTACCCCCAGAAGAAGCAGTTCCATGATGGCTTCGAGCCGCCGATGCGTTGGGGTGAGACAGGCTTTCCATAGGTTTTCCGGAGAGTCCCGCCGATCCGGGGAGGGAAGGTGAGGTTTACCGTCCAGGGAACGGAAGGCCTTGAGCAGGGCGGAGATGAAGTTGGTTCCCAATCCCAACACTTCTCCGGTGGCCTTCATGATGGTTCCCAGGGATACGTCCGCTCCTGGAAAGCTGCCGAAGGGCCAGAGGGGTACCTTGAGGGCCACGTAGTCCAGAGCAGGTTCCTGAAGGGCGCTCCCGGTGCCCGTCACGGGGTTGGGCATTTCCGTAAGGGCCTTTCCCAGAGCTATTTTTGCGGCCATCCGGGCGATGGGGTATCCCGTGGCCTTGCTCGCCAGGGCACTGGAGCGGCTTGCCCGGGGGTTTACCTCGATCACCACGTATTCCGAGCTGTCCGGACTGATGGCGAACTGCACGTTGCAGGCTCCCCGGATATCCAGGGCGTCCACGATGTCCAGGGCGGCGGAACGCAGCCGTTGCCACTGGGCGTCCGTGAGAGTGAGCACCGGGGCCACCACCACGGAATCTCCCGTATGCACCCCCATGGGGTCGAGATTTTCCATGCTGCAGACGCAGAGGCGATTGCCCTGAGCGTCACGCAACACCTCCGCCTCGATTTCCCGCCATCCCTGAAGATAGCGTTCCAGGAGCACTCGTTTGGCCGGGGATGCCCGGAGCCCTTCGGCTACCCGGTCTTTGAGGGATTCCATGTCCCGGGCTACCCCTCCTCCGGTACCTCCCAGGGTGAAGTCCGGTCGGATGATGAGGGGAAAGGGATTGGATGCGCAGAATTCCAGAGCTCCTTCCAGGGAGGATACGCAGCGGCTTTCCACGATGGGTTGTTTCTGCTCCAGCATGCATTCCCGGAAGTCGTCCCGGCCTTCGGCTCTCTGGATGGTTTCCACCGAGGTGCCGAGAATTCGGGTGCCGTATTGCTGCCATATTCCGAGGGCGGAGCATTCCATGCACAGATTAAGGGCGGTCTGGCCCCCCAGAGTGGCGATAACCCCCGCAGGATGGTGTTTTTCAAGAATGTGCCGTATGGTGTCGGGAGTAAGAGGCCGGATATAGACGCAATCCGCCAGCCCCAGATCCGTCTGGATGGTGGCGGGATTGGAGTTCAGGAGAAGAACTTTGTATCCCTCTTCCCGGAGGGCCCGGCAGGCCTGACTTCCGGAGTAGTCGAACTCCGCCGCCTGGCCTATCCGTATGGGGCCGGAGCCGAGGACGAGGATGGAAGATCCCTGGGGAAGCATGTTCATGAGCGGGTCGCTCCTTTCCAGTTTGCCGCATCCCGGAGAAAATCGTCGAAAAGGCAGTTCGCCTCTCTCGGGCCGGGGCACGCTTCGGGGTGGAACTGTACGCCCAGAGCGGGGAATTCCCGGTGCCGGATGCCCTCCACCGTACCGTCTCCGAGATGGCGGAACCAGATATCGAGTCCCGTTCCATCGAGGGATTTTTCCTCGATGGCGTAGCCGTGGTTCTGGCTCGTCACGTATCCCTTTCCCGTGGAGACGTCCTGCACGGGCTGATTCGCTCCCCGGTGGCCGTAGGGGAGCTTGAAGGTGTTTCCTCCGCAGGCGAGAGAGAGAATCTGGGTTCCCAGGCAGATGCCGAACAGAGGGAGTTTGCCGAGGAGCTTCCGTACCGTGGCGATTTCTCCGGAGAGTACGCTGGGATCCCCCGGGCCGTTGCTCAAAACCATTCCCGAAAGGTTTTCCGCAAGGATGGTTTCCGCGGAAGTGTCCGAAGGAAAGCGCACCACCCGATAGCCCCGTTGCAGAAGAGAGCGGGCGATACCTTCTTTCATGCCGCAATCCAGAATGCCGATGCGTCGGCTCCCTTCTCCCTCCCGGAAAATTTCCCGCGGCGAAACCCGGGCTACGTGATCCGTGAAGGGGATTTCCTCGGGAGTTCCTGCTTCCTCCGCCAGGCGCCCCCACAGGGTTCCCCGGCTTCGGAGGTGAAGAATGAGTCCCCGGCAGTCCATGGAGGTGACCAGGGGAATATCCCAATCCCGGAGCCAATCCTCGAGCTGGAGCGTTCCCGGGAGGGGGCTTCTTCGGAGATTCTGGGTGAGCACTCCGGTGGTCCAGGGACGGGGGCTTTCCAGGTTTTCCTTATCCACACCGTAGATATTGACGAGGGGGAAAGCGAAAATGAGGATCTGTCCGCAATAGGAAGGGTCGCTGATGGACTGGGGATAACCGCTCTGGGAGGTTGTGAAAACCACTTCTCCCTCCCGGGGAGTTACGGGGATGGAGGAGTACCCCTTCCATTGGGTGCCGTCCTCCAGGGTGAGGCAAACTGCGTGTGTTTCGGGCATGTTAAGACCTCCAAAAAACAGTGGTTACAAAAGAAAATTAAAATAAACCTTCGGACATTCTCCGGTATTATACGCAACATCCGGAATCCGTCAACCCTTTTTCACGGATTATTGATTTGCAGGAAATACAAAAGATTCCGGGTCTTGTTTCTTCTTGTGCCGCTTCGACAATAAAGTTTATAGTTTATAGCGCATCATAGGGCAAGAGAAATGGAAGCATTTTTTTGAAGTTACCCGAAAAAAGGGATGCAAGTGCTCGAAATCGGCGAGGATGCGCAAGAATGATGAAAAGGAACCGTCTTCGAGTTGGTATATATATTGTGGAGGTGCATCTTGCAGTTGAACAAGGCGAAAAATGTTATAGAGATAATTCGTTTTATAGAATGGCACCTTGCGGAGAAGTTGACTTTGGATATGGTGGCGAAGGCTGTTCATTATTCGAAATATCATTTGCATCGCATGTTTACGGATACTGTGGGATTGACCTTGCATGATTACCTGCAGCGGCGGCGGTTGACCGAGGCGGCGAGGCTTTTGGTGTTTTCCGAAAAACCCATTCTGGATATCGCTTTGGAAGCGGGTTATGGAAGCCAACAGGCTTTCAGCGATATTTTCAAGGCCATGTATAAGAGGCCTCCTTACGGATTCAGGAAAAACGAGGAGTTTTATCCGTTACAACTCGAATATGAATTCGGCGAAGATCTTGAGTTGTTAAATAATGAAAAAATCGCAATAAGTCGTGAAATCTTTTGTGCCGAAGAGAAGGATATCCCTTTATGGATGCATTTGGTGCGGCTTGTTGTCGATGGGTTCCCTCATTTACAGGAAAAGGAGCATCTCGGAGTGCTCCGGCGTTGCATTCGGGAAAAACGGGCTTTCATAATGAAGGAAAACGCTCTTCCCGTAGGAATAATGATGATTTGTCCTATGAGGAGAAGTATCGATTTTCTCGGGATTCATCCTTTTTTTCGAAAACAGGGGATGATCCGGTCGTTTTTGGACAGGGCGGTATGCGAACTTTCGGATGGTGGGGGAATAAACATAACCACCTTTAGGGAGGGAGATCAAGCGGATACGGGATATAGAAAGGTTCTGAAAAAACTCGGATTCGTCGAGGCGGAACTGCTGACGGAGTTCGGATATCCCACCCAGAGGATGATTTTATCCCGGAGGGATACGGGGAGTTGAACCGCGACTATCCGGCGGCATGTGTCGCTTTGGTTTGGGTTACGAAAAAAATGCAAAAAGGGAAAGGGCCGGCAGGGATGCCGGCTTTCCCTTTGAAGGAGGAGAAAAGGAATGCCTGAAGCTCCGCATGTTCCCAAAGAATCGCCGATAAACCCTCTCGCGCGCAATTTTGACATGGTATCTTTATTACGATTCGCTTTTCCCACCGTGGGTATGATGATTTTCGTCGGATTGTACACGATAGTCGATACGATTTTCATTTCACGCTTCGCCGGCACGGAGGCGCTATCGTCGCTCAATATCGTAACGCCGATCATCAACGTTATCGTCGGAATCGCGGCTATGTTGGGCGCGGGAGGAAGCGCCATGGTGGCCGGAAAGATGGGAGGAGGAAAGAATAAAGAGGCCCGTGAAAATTTTACCCTGATTATATCTACGGTGGTCCTTCTCGGCTTGTCGATTTTTTTCCTGGGCACGCTATGGATGATTCCTCTTATCCGGGGGCTCGGTGCGAGCGATTTGCTCTTTCCCTATTGTCGGGAGTATCTCTCGGTGCTCTTTTTTTTCGCCCCGGTGAATATGCTGCAGGTAGCGTTTGCCACCTTTTTCGTAACCGCGGGCCGACCGGGGCTTGGAATGGGGTTGTGTGTTCTGGGCGGTTTTGCCAACGCACTGTTCGATTATGTCTTTATCGTATCCATGCACATGGGTATTCGAGGGGCCGCCCTCGCCACGGGCGTGGGGCAAATGATTCCCGCAGTGATTGGAATCGTCTTTTTCCTTTGCCATAGGACGGAAGCGTTGTATTTTTCGAGATTCCGTTTCCATGCACGGGTATTGATGAAAAGTTGCGTAAACGGATCCTCCGAGATGGTGGGGCAATTATCTGCGGCGGTTACCACCTATCTTTTCAATATGGCCATGATGCGCTTGCTGGGAGAGGAAGGCGTAGCCGCCATTACCATCATCATATATTCTCAGTTTTTGTTGACCACCCTCTACATCGGTTTTTCCGCGGGAGTCGCTCCCGTAATCAGTTATAATCACGGAAGTCAAGATCATGAAAGGCTAAAAAAAGTGGTACGGATTTGCCTCGGTTTTCTTCTGATTGCCTCCACGGGTATCTTCCTTTTTTCCATACTGGGAAGTTCGTTCCTGGCTTTCGTGTTTTCGCCAAAAAATGCCCGGGTGTACGAGTTTGCCAAAGGAGGATTTCGGCTATTTTCCTTCAGTTTCCTATTCTGCGGCATCAACATTTTTACATCCGCCATGTTTACGGCGCTGTCGAACGGAAAGATCTCGGCGCTTCTTTCGTTTTTGCGGACCTTCGTTTTTATCGTACTGGGAATTCTTCTGCTGCCCCTGCTTTTACGGGTAAAAGGAGTCTGGTTGGCGGTGCCCGTGGCGGAACTGCTGAGCCTGGCTTTTTCATTATATTTCGTTGCGCACTATAAAAACGAATACCACTACCTCTAGAATTTCGGCATGAGAATTCCCTTCGCATATTTGGATATCCCCGGATACGGGATTCGAAATGATATCGATTCTTCCGAGGTCGTTTACAAAAAGCGGGATATTTCGGAAAATGGGGAGAGAGATAACGTCCTTGCAGGTTCATGAACGAATCAAAGTGGCTTCGGGATAGCATATTTATGGAGGTGTTTTGTGAAAATGGAAAATTTCTCGGGGAAAAACGACAAAACCTTTGCCGCGGTATGCGGGCTTTATTGTGAAGCCTGTTCGCTCTTCATCGCTACGAAGGAGGATCCCGAAAGGCTGAAAAAGCTGGCGGAAAAATTTCATCTTTCCGAAGAAACCATGAGATGCTACGGTTGTCGTTCGGAAAAACGGGGACCTTACTGCCAGCAGTGTAAGATGTCTGCCTGTGCGGCGGAACGGGGAATCGATTTTTGCGTGGAGTGCCCGGAATATCCTTGTGATGATTTAAAGGCTTTTCAGGCCGAAAGACCTCACCGAATCGAACTCTGGGAGGATCTTGAACGGATCCATGCGGTGGGGTATGAAACATGGATGGAGGAGGCCCGAAAAAAATATTCCTGTCCCTCCTGTAAAACCATCAATTCCGCATACGATTTGCAATGCAGAAACTGTGGAGAGAAACCCGGTTGCGAATATGTCGCACGGCACGGAGAGGCGATCCGAAAAGTTTTAGGTGTTTCTCAATAAAAAATTTTTGTTGAGAAACGCCCGTTTTGCCTCTTCCAGGGGGGGAAAGCCTTTCCGAAGACTTCGCTCTCCCTGGAAGAGGTATAAGATCCGTCCTTTAGGGAAGTTCCGCTGTTTTACCGCACTTCCAGAGGGCACCGCCTTTCGAAGCGCTCTCTTACGGCGGGGCTATCCTCTTTTTCCAATTCCTTCAAATATTCCTTTCGTTCCGAGACCTCCCAGAGAGGATCCAGAACCTCCTTCACTCCCTGGGCATAGCGATCCAGCCCTAGGGCAACCTCGCCTTCCAGCATGGCCTCAAGCCCCGGATGGCAGGGGTGGGCCTTATGTTTTTCCACGATTTCCCGGAGCACCTGGGGATGATCGATTACCATGCAGGGGCGCAGAAGGTTGTCGTCGTCGTAGGGTTGGGCCTCCCGAATGGCGGTGAAGAAGGGGCTTTTCGCGATATCCACCAGGGATTTGCCGTGAATATTATCCACCGCAAAGGGAACGAAGACGCAGGGTTCCACATCTCCGTTGGCGATGATGTGCCAGTATTTCTGTCCCCCTGCCATGCAGCCGTCCACATGAGGTCCGTCGTTCCAGAAATCTCCCACGAATACGGGAAATTTCGGATTTTTCCGCCACTCCAATACTTTGAGATGAAGAGCTTTGCGTTGTTCGGGAGTGGCCATGTAGGAGAGGTCCGGAGTCTTGCCGATGGGAACGTACTGGAAGATCCATCCCATGAAGCACCCCGCATCCCGCATGGTGCGGATAAAATCGTCGTTGGCGATGGAGTTTGCACTGAGATTGGTATAGGTGGCACTGAACCCGAAAGCCATGCCCGCCCGCTTCATGCGCTCGAAGGCGCTCAGGATAATATCGTAGGATCCCTTACCCCTTCGGGCATCGGTGCTTTCCCGGGAGCCCTCCACGGAAATCATGGGGGCCACGTTGCCCAGGGCAGCGAGGCGCTCTATAATCTCCTGCGAAAGAAGGGTTCCGTTGGTGTAGAATTGAAAATAACAATCCTGGTGTTTTTCCCAGATGTCGAAAATCCGGGAGTGAAGGAGCACCTCCCCTCCCGAAAGGGTGTGAAAGAACATTCCCAGCTCTTTTCCCTCCGAGAGGATACGGTCCAGATCCTCGTAGGAAAGTTCCTTGTGCTGGTCGTATTCCGAGGCGTAGCAGCCTTCGCAGGAGAGATTGCATCGCATGGTGGGACTGATGGTAAGAAAGTTCGGCAGGTGTACTCCCAATTCCTTCATCTTCCGGTCCCGGATTCCCCGACCGAGAACCATAAAGTTGACGATGAGATTTTGGAGAAGTTTTTGGAGGGAATGCGGATGCAGCTCTTTGACGATTCGCCGGAACACGCCAACATAAGGGTGATTTGCCCGGACTAAATCCGCAATTTCCCGGAAGGTTTTCCGGTGGTACGATGAAGGTGCCAGGGCGGCGATACTTTCGAAGAGCTTTGCGAGATCCGAAAGATCTCCCTTTTTTGCCTTCTGGATAAGGGAATCCAGAACCTTTGTGGTGATGAAGCGCTGGGTTTTTTCTGCCAATGTCAAATTCATGACCCATCCCCCTTTATATAAAATATGGGAGGGGTTTAAGCCCCTCCCGTCTGTGCGGAGGCGGCAGGCAAAATGTCTGCAGTAAACGGAATAATACGAAAAAACAAGGTTATTACCTTCTTTATGAGGTCATTATACTCTTGGTTGGTGAAAAATGCCACCATAAAACCATAGTTACGAGAAAAAATGAGAACATAAAAATTGTTGGGGGGATATCATGTTTTTTTGTGTGATAGGGGATTCGTCGTGGGGTATCCTTCCTGGTTTGTGGCGTTGGAAAGAGGACAAGGAATCGGTCCCACATCTTTACAGCGCTCGGGGTGCGGAAATTTTCTGGGGAAAATCGCCGTACCCCCAAAAAACCTTTTTCCGGGAGTCTCTTTTTCCCTTTCTTTTTGCTCGGGGGGCTCTTCTCGAAACGGGATTTCCCGCCTTCCTCGGCCGAAGCGGATCCTGGAAAATCCCGGAGGTTCCCTTTATTGAATTTGGAGGAACCTCGCCGGAATATCCGCTTGCTCTGGAGGAAGAGAAAAATCGTTTTAACCGGGCTCTGGAACTGGGAAGGGAGATTGGAAAGTTCACGGATCGCCTCGTGCTGGGGAACTGCGTTCCCGGAGGTGTTCTCGGAAGTCTTTTGCTGCTTCGGGGGCTTGGATGCGAAGAGGAAGAGCCCTTGTTTTCCGACGTGCCGGAACTCTGCACTTCCAGGGATCTTCTTTGGAAAGAGTATTCTTTCAAAACGGGAATCCGGGAAGGAGGGCTTCAGGAGAAGCCCTGGGAAGCTCTCCTTTTGAGCGGAGATCCCACGCTCTCGGTGCTGGCGGGAATCGTTACGGGAGTTCCTCGAAGCTGTACGGTGGTGCTGGGGGGAGATCTCTCCATGCTGGGAGCGGCAGCTTTTCTGCGGTTCCTAAAAATCCGCCGTCCTCTCTCGATGGCGGTTTTTTCCTCTGGGGACGAAAAAATTTGTTTCCAAAGGAAGCAACTGGCGAAAGCGCTTCAGATCGATTACAAAGAAGTGGCCTCCGGGGAGTTCGGGGATTTTCAAAAGAATGACGAAAGGGATCTTATGGGAATTTCCGGAGCCCTTTGGTATGCGGAAGAACTTGGGGTTTCCCGAGAGATGGTATTTTCGAGAGCGAAGAGTCTTTTTGAGACTATGATTTGAAGTTTTCGGCCCGAAGACGGGGAGAATCGAAGCGTGCGGTGGATATGGAGAAGTTTGGAAAGCTGATATCTCTGTTTTGAACATGGAAAAGCGCAGCAGCCCGTGAAGAGGAATTTTCCCGAATACGTACTCTGCGGAAAGGATTGGCCAAAACATGCCTTTTGATGAAAAGGATGCCCATGGAAAGCGGCGGAGAGGAGATCTTTCCACTCCTCCTTCGGAAGAATCGTTGTGGAGAGAAAAGCTCTTGGGGGATAGCGACGTTCCTTTTGATATGTTTTTCGAAGACGATACGGTAAAACTTCTTATCGATCCCGTTTCAGGCCGTATTATAAGGGCCAGCGAAGCCGCCCTCGCTTTTTACGGCTATTCTCCCGAAGAAATAAGGGAAAAAAGAATTCAGGATATCAATATTTTGTCCTTCGCTGAAGCGGAGAGGGAGATGGAGCTTGTGCGGAAAGGGAAAAAACATTTTTTGCATTTCCGCCATAGGATCGCTTCCGGGGAAATTAGGGATGTGGAGGTATATTCCGCTCCCATAGCCTTTTCGGGAAGAACCTTCCTTCTTTCCTCCATTCACGATATCACCGAAAAAGTTCGAGCCGAAGAGGCTCTGGAGAAATCTGAAAAACGATACAGGATTCTGGCGGAACAACTGCAACGGCATCACGATAACCTGGTGGCCTTTTTCGACAAGATCGGGGAGCTGCTTTTCGTGGTGAACGCCGCATGGAGGGTTCTCAAAGTTAACCGTAGAGTCCTGGAAGATCTGAATTATTTCCCCGAAGAGGTGGAAGGACACTCTCTGCGGGATTTTTTCAAGAACTTCCTCTCCTGGGAGGACCCGGAGGTTCTCGATGTTTCTCTCCAAAGGGGAGAAACCTTTCCTCCGGTACTTTCCCTGAAGGGAAATTCCCGGGGAATCACGGTGGAGATGCGAATTCTTCGGGGAGAGTGGGATAGGAGTCCCGCATGGTTCGTCCTTTGCAAGGATATCTCGGAACTCCAGTTTTCGGAACAGCGGTTCGTCTCCATTTTTCACAAGAATGCCTGCCCCATGGCTTTAAGCAATTTAGAAACCGGGCGCTATGTGGATGCCAACGCTTCTTTTCTGGAAATCCTCGGTCTTTCGAAAGATCTGGTGGTGGGAGCACTTGTAGGTTCTTTGGGAGTGCTTTCGTCGGATTCCCTCGTTCCGGAGTGGCTCGATATCCTGAAATCCGCCGGAAGAATCCGGAACCTCCAGATTCGGCTTTACGGACATTCCGGAGTGCCTGCGGACCTGTTGCTCTCGGCGGATGTTATTGTAGTGGGAATTACTCCTCACGTTCTCTGGATTATGCAGGATATTTCGGAGCTTCTCGAAACGAGGCGGGCTTTGGAAAAATCTTCCGGGGAGCTTGAGGAGCGGAATATGGAGTTGAAAAATGCGGTTTTTCGCGCGGAAGAGGCGAATCGCGCAAAAAGTTCCTTTCTGGCGAACATGAGTCACGATATTCGCACACCCCTTAACGGAATGTTGGGTATGACGGAGCTTCTCTTTACCACGGATTTGAGCGAGGAACAGGAAGAGTATGTGGAGGCTTTGGGGGCAAGTGGAAAATCTCTCCTGAGCCTCGTGAACGACGTGTTGGATTTCTCGAAAATAGAATCCGGAAAGATGGAGATCGAAAGGATTTCCTTCGACCTCCGCCGTTTCATGTTCGATGTGGAGGATGTCTTTTATCACCCCATCCGGGAGAAGGGAATCCATTTCCTCTGTTTTTCCCGTTCCGGGGTTCCCGGGAGGCTTGAAGGGGATCCGGGAAAGCTCCGGCAGATACTCTTCAACCTTCTTGGAAATTCCCTTAAATTTACCGGATCCGGAAAAATTCTCTTGCTGGTGGAAAGGGATCTCTCCCGGGAAGCCGGAGATGGCAGGATTTGGCTTCGGTTTTCCGTGACGGATACGGGAATTGGCATTTCTCCGGATCGTCAAGCCATGCTCTTCTCTCCCTATATCCAGGGAGGTGGTTTTATAACGAGAGAGTATGGAGGAACCGGTCTCGGACTTGCCATCTGTAAACGTCTCGTGGAGCTTCTCGGCGGAACCCTGGGAATGGAAAGCCGAGTCGGCGAGGGGAGCCTGTTTTATTTTTATCTTCCCTTTTCCTCCGGAGAGGAGAGAGAACCTTTGCTCAAGGGGTTCCCCCCGGATTTTTCCTGTTTTCTTCTGGAGGACCGGCCTCTTTACGAAGAAGCCCAAAGGGAGTGGCTGCGTTCGTTGGGATGTTTTTGCAGAATCCTTTCTCCGAAGGACGCCTCTCTTTCGGAGGAGATCCTCTCGGGACAGGCTCTCGTGATTCTTCGAGCGCGGAAGGTTTTCCGGTGGATACTTCCCCTTCTCGAAAAAAAGGCCCGGTCCTGTCGAAACTGTTCGTTGGTCCTCGTTTCGGCGGAGGAAGAGCCTGGCTCGCGGAAGGATTTCGAGGAAGTGGAACCCGATCTGGTCTTGCCCTCTTCCTGGAAGTCCCGGGAATATCAAAAGAGAATACGGGAGCTTCTTGAGGAAAAATTTCTTGATGCCGGAGGAGAGGAGGATACTCCTCGAAAGATGCCCGAGGTGTTCAAGAATGTTTTTCGAGTGTCCCCCAGAGTTCTTCTGGTGGAGGACGATCCCGTCAGCCAGATGGTGGAAAAAAATATGCTGGAAGGTATGGGATGCCGCGTCCGTGTCGCCGGGGATGGGGTGGAGGCTTTGGAAATACTCGGAAAAGAGCGGATGGATCTCGTCTTCATGGATTGCAGGATGCCCCGCATGGACGGTTTCGAGGCTACCCGGAATCTCAGAAAGGATGGCCGGATAGAAAATCGGGAAGAACTCCCCGTAATTGCCATGACCGCCCATGTGGTGAAGGAGGATCGGGAACGCTGTTTCGAGGCGGGAATGAATTTCTATCTTCCTAAACCCGTGAGTCTCAAGGATATCATGGAGGTCCTTCGGGAGTTTCTTCCCTTTTCGTTTTTTGTGGAATGAAAAATCGATATCTAGAGTCCCGAGCCGCTGGTGGCCATGGCGAGGGAGGTATGGAGAATGCCCTTGAGGGCCTTCAGTTTGTAGGCAAGTTCCTGTACCTTTTCCGCCTTTCCCCGGACCACCACGATTTCCAGGCAGTTATCGTGGTCCAGATGAATGTGCTGGGTGGAAACGATGATTTTATGGAAATGATGTTGCAGATCCACCAGGGTTGTGGAAAGCTCTCGTTTGTGATGATCGTAAACAAGAACGATGGCCCCCGCCACTTCCTTTCCCGAGGTCCACTCGTTTTTCACCAGGCTTTCCCGGATAAGATCTCCGATAGCCTTGGACCGGGTGGGATAGTGCTGGGACGCTATGAGGGCATCGAACTTTTCCAGAAGATCCTGGGGGAGAGAAACACTGAACCGGCTGATTTCGGACATTCCAAAGGCCTCCTTTCGATTTTCGATAAAAAGTATATCATCTTTCGAGAGAAGGAAGGTGCTTATGAATTTCCTCCAGCAGCGCCGCCTTTCTGAAGGGTTTGCGAATAAAGGCGTTAGCTCCGGCTTCTCGGGAAGCCGTTTCGTTTTCTCCCATCACGTTGGCGGTAATAATGAAAATGAAGACTTCCTTTCCGCCTGGAAGGCTCCGGATCTTTTCGGTGGCCTTCAAGCCGTCCATGGCGGGCATGAGGTGATCCATGAGGATAATATGGGGAGACCACTCTTCAAAAAGTTGAATCGCCTGTTTTCCTTCCTCCGCCTCCCGGACCTGGAAGCCCTCCTTTTTGAGAATGTAGTAGAGAAGCTGCCGGTTCGTCTTGACATCGTCCACGATAAGTATACGGAGATCTTCGGGATGAGAGGGGAAGGAAAAATGCCGTTCATTCATGCTGTTTCCTCTTTCCGGATTTTCTTAATATCATAACCTTTGAAGCACTCTTGTATTATAGAGTACTTTCAAAAAGAAAAACAGGGAAAGAAGATGACTTTCTTCGTCGTGTTATTCCTCCACGCAGATGGCTCCTTTCGCCATGTTTTTCAGCGTAAGGACTGTCAGGAATATGACGAGACATGTCAAACAGACGAAAAGGGCGATGCTCAAAAATTTGAGCATTTCAAGGCCGCTTTTGTGGAAATAGAGTATCGTAGCCAAATCGAGTGCCGCCAAGGGAAATGAATAGGCCCACCAGGACAGGTAAAAGCGGATTTTCAAAAAAAGCCTTCCCTGGGCGCATACGAAAAGGAAAAGGAAAAGTGCCAGCGAATAGAGCCCCTGGGCGAAGACATTCAAATCTCCCGAAATCTTCATGTAGGAAATAAACCCGATTGCCGGAGGAGCCATCAGAATGGACAGGGTGGGCACAAGCTTGTCCGGCATGGGATGGTGGAAGATGAGGCGATTGAGAATGACCGCAAAAAGGAGCACCCAGAAGAAGAGCCCCAGACTGAAGAAAAAGAGGTTTACCGGGGCTGGTGCGTGAGCCACTCCCGCAACGGGCACCACGAGATTTCCCAAAATGGGAATGAACCAGGAGGGATTGGCATGGTGGATTTCGAAATGATGCTGCTGAATCCAGCAGGTAAGGGTATATACGGTTAAGCTCAGTTGAAGCAAGGTTCCCACGATCCAGAGCCCCTGGGAAAGCCTTGGAAAGTTTTCCAGAGTGGCGATGGAGAAGAGCAGCAGGCTTATCGAAAAGGTGGGCAGAAAATGCATTCGTATCGGATGCGTAAGATCGGCCCGGAAAGCATTGAAGTGCAGCATTATTTTCCCGGCATAGCCTGCGGTGATCGCAAGAAAAACTAGGGCGGCGCAGAAAAGGAAAACCTCTGTGACAAGAGACGGCACTTTCAGAAGAGGCCCTATTTTCTGCAATGTGATGAGATAGCCCGTAAGTCCCATGGATACGGCGAAAAAAGAAATGGGAAAGTTTCGGATCCGGTTTTCCAGAGAATGAGTCAAAATAAAAAACTCCTTTGCGAATGGATTTGAGCGAGCATTTCCTGGCAGGGGAGATGTCTTTCGAATGGATTTCAGAATATACCCCACTAGGGTATATGTCAATCGGAAAATCGAAATTTTATTGCTTTTTACGAAAAATGGGGGTATATTTAAATTGCGTGCGCACACATATTTTGGAGGATTCGTATGAATAGAGAAGCGGAACTTTTTACCTTGCTCCGAAGTGTTATCAAGAAAACCCGGAAGATTCTGGAGAGAGAAATCGCTCCCTTTGGAGTGGGACATGCGGAAATGCGGTTATTGATGATGCTCTACGACATGAATGGTTGTACCCAGGAGGAACTTGCCTCCAAAATAGAGGTGGATCGCACTAATGTGGGGCGGTCCCTGAAAAAAATGGAATTTCTCGGATACGTGGAACGGAGAAGAAATCCTCGGGATAGTAGAGGATATCGAGTTTTTCTTACTCCTCGGAGTTGGGCTCTGCGGGGGCGGATGATCTATATCGTGAATTGTCTCGAAAAAACAACCGCCGCGGGAGTGAACGAAGAGGAGCTTTCCCTTTTGCTGGAGCTTTTGCGGAAAGTCGACCTTCAGGTGGATGAGGGACGGTATCTTGCCATAAAAGAAACCCATCCCTTTCTTTCGGGAGAAAATTCCGAAGATTACGGGAAGAAAGGAGATTCGACGGATGGAACAGAAAAATTCTAGGAATTGTTTCGGGGATTTTTCCGGAAATTGTCGGGAAAATCACGAGAGATGCCGGGGGAAATCCGAAGGTTCGGAGAGGCATCCGGGAGGAAAAAGCAGTTTTCACATGCACGACGTTCCCCGGATTTTTCGGGAAATGGGCCTCCGGAAAGGGGAGGTTTTCGTGGATCTCGGATGCGGTCCCGGAGATTACGCTCTCTATGCCTCGGAGATGGTGGGAGAAAAGGGAGCCGTATACGCTCTGGACCGTTCCGAAGGATGTATCGAGGCTCTTCGGGAGAGGGTAGAGAAAGGGGAAAGAAAAAATCTTCGGGCGATCCGGGGAGATTTGAAAAAAAACCTTCCTCTGGAGCGGGGCATTGCGGATTGGGCCTTTCTTTCCACGGTACTTCATGGTATGGATCTTTCCGAAAACGGGGATTTCCTTTTTCGGGAAATCCGGCGGATTCTGGCCCCTTCGGGGCGTCTGGCAATTGTGGAGTGTAAGAAGGAGCGGACATCTTTCGGGCCTCCCGAGCATTTGCGCCTGGCTCCGGAATTTCTTGAAGATTATTGCCTGGCTCGGGGTTTCCAAAAGCAGAAATACCTAGATCTCGGGCCTACCTATATGATAGAGTTTACTCAAAAAGGGGGCCCCAGTTCTTCCGCATGAGTATAAAAAGAGCCTGAAGCCCTCGTTAAAATGCTTTCGACGGAGGAGCGAGATCCGGAAACATCTTCTTCTTCGGATTCGGAGCTTTTACGGAGAGGGGAAGGGCGCGTGAAAAAATACATTTCGATCCCTCTGTACATGCGAGGGCTTTGGGCCTTGGGTTTTGCCTTTCTGCTTGTTCTCTCGGGAAAGTTTACAGCAACTCCTTGGGCCTTCGGAGAGGAAAAGGTTCTTCGGGTAGCCCTTTACGAAGGAAAGCCCAATCTTTTTACCGATTCCTCGGGAGAACCTTCGGGTTTTTTCGCGGATCTTCTGGAACGGATCGCTTCTCTTGAAGACTGGCATCTGGAATATGTTTCCGGTACCTGGGCGGAGGGGCTGGAACGGCTGAAAAAGGGAGAAGTTCACCTTATGACCAGCCTCGCCCGCACGGAGGAACGCGAAAAGATTTACTCCTACAGCGCCGTTCCGGCTATAGTGGGATGGTCCACCGCATACGTTTCTAAGGGAAGCCCCATTCTGTCGATTCTGGATTTGAAAGGAAAACGTGTGGCTGTTTTGGAGGGCTCCGTGCAACAATCGGGGTTTCTCGATTTTATTCGGGGTTTCGGCGTGAATCTTACTCTCCTGCCCGTGCCCGACGAAAAAACCGGTTTTGCCATGGTTACCCGAAAAGAGGCGGATGCGGTTATTTCCGTATCCACCACGGGGGAACTCTATCGATCTCAGTACGGCCTTAAGGGAACCGCCATCATGTTTCATCCTAAAGAGGCCTACTTCGCCGCTCCCAAGGGAGATCCCCAAGGCGTCATACCCTCTCTGGACTTTCACCTGGCCCGCATGAAAGAGAACCCCGATTCCGCTTATTACACCATACAAAAACGTTGGTTTCCCGAAGAGCCCGTAACGTTGATTCTCCCTCTCTGGCTTCGAATTGCAGGAGCTCTGGCTCTCACGGCCCTTTTGTGCAGCCTGATTACGGTGATCGTGTTGCGTTGGCAGATAAAGAAACGCACTGCGGAACTCGTGAGAGCAAAGGAAACGGCGGAAAAACGGAATTTCCAGCTTCAGCAGGAAATTGTGGAACGGGAACGTATCGAAGAAATTTTGAAAAAACATGAGGTTCACCTCGAAGTGCTCGTTTCGGAACGAACCGAGGATCTCGAAAAAACCAACCAAGAGCTTCAGCGGGAAATTGCGGAACGGAAGCAGGTGGAGGAGGAGCTTTTTCGGAAACAGGAGCAGATTCGCCGGATCAGCGATAATCTTGTGGAGGGTTTCATCTATCAGGTGGCGTGCTGCCCTCTCGGAAAATCTCGGGAATTTCGCTACGTTAGCGCCGGAGTGACCTCTATTTTGGGAATTTCTCCGGAGAGGATGTATGCCGATTCCTCCGTTGTGTACCAGGGAATACTACATCCCGAAGATGCGGAGCCTTTTCGAGTCGCGGAGGAGCGGTCTTTTCAAAATATGAGCCTTTTCAATATGGAGGGGAGATTCTTTCTTCCCGGAGGAAGCTTCCGCTGGCTTCGCATTTCTTCTACGCCGCACCGCGAAGAGGACGGTTCCGTGGTTTGGGACGGCATCGCCATGGATATTACCGAACGCAAGCTTGCGGAGGAAAGAATTCGCCGCATCACCTTTCACGATTCGTTGACGGGACTTTATAATCGCCGCTATCTGGAAGAGGAAATGGAAAGGCTGGATCGGAGGGAGCAATTTCCCCTCAGCCTTATCATGGCGGATTCCAACGGGCTCAAGCTGGTGAACGATACCTACGGCCATGCGGTGGGAGACGAGATGCTTCGGCGCATAGCCCAGGTGCTGGAGGAAGCCTCTGTCGGCTATGGGCCTATCGGCCGCTGGGGAGGAGATGAGTTTCTTCTTCTCCTGCCTCGAACGGAAATTTCCCAGGCCGGAAAAATTTGCAAAAATATCATGGAGCTATGCAGATTTTCCAGGGTTCGTGATATTCCCCTGTCGATTTCTCTCGGCATGGCGGAAAAGACTTCGGAAGAACAGAATCTCTCGGATATTTTAAGCCGAGCCGAGGATGATATGTACAAGCGAAAGCTCGGAGAGAGCCGCAGTGCCAGACGAGGAGTGGTGAGCGCCCTTCTGAAGGCTTTGGGGGCCAAAAGCTGCGAAACCGAAGAGCATACCCGGCGTATGGAAATACTGGCCTTGAAGATAGGAGAAAAGGTAGGGCTTCCGGAGTCGGAACTTAAAAGACTGAGCCTGGTGGTTATTCTCCATGACATAGGGAAAATCCATGTGGACGAGGCCATCCTTGCGAAAAAAGGTCCTTTAACTCCCGAGGAATGGGAAATTATCAAAAAACACCCTGAAGCGGGATCCCGCATTGCCCGGGCCACGGAGGAATTTGCCCACGTGGCGGAAGACGTTCTGTCTCATCACGAGCGCTGGGACGGCACGGGATATCCCCGG
Organism: uncultured Aminiphilus sp.; assembly: GCA_963666395.2. GTDB lineage: Bacteria > Synergistota > Synergistia > Synergistales > Aminiphilaceae > DAIPKP01. Next base: position 1,443,220 of record CAXXQU010000001.1, on the reverse strand, counting down.
GGGCTGAAGGAGAACCAGATTCCTTTGCTGGCCCGCATTACTGCCATCGTGGATGCCTACGACGTTATGACCAACGGAAGACCTTATCGAAAAGCTCTTTCCCGGTCTCAGGCTCTGAAGGAGTGCGAAAGGTGTTCGGGCACCCAGTTCGATCCCCAGCTTGTAAAGGTGTTTGCGGATGTCCTGGCGGCGGAGTTCGGACAGGACTCCGGGGGTATGGCCGAAGATGGAAATGTTTTTTAAATTTTAGCAAAAAAGGAAGAGTGATTTTTCGTGAAAGAATCCTTAGCAGAAAAACGGAAGTATGAGCATGTGGACACGGTGATTTTCGATCTCGGAGGGGTCCTTTTGCATTGGGATCCTCGAAGTCATTTGAAGAAGTATATAAAAGATCCTGGAGTGGTGGATCTTTTTATGGAACGGATTTTCCTTTCCCCGGATTGGAACGATCTTGACCGGAGAACGATCTCTCTCGAAGAGGGAGCCGAGCTTTTCCGCAGACGGGTGGCTCCACATGGAGAGCTTTTCGATGCCTCCTGGGCCGGAATTTTTGACGTGCTTTCTCCTTACGAGGAAAATCTGCCCGTTTTAAAGAAGCTTCAGAATAGAGGATATCAAATGCTTATTCTCTCGAATTTTATCGAGGAAGCCTATCACCATGTACGGCGTAAGTACGACTTTTTTTCCGTCTTTCATGGAGGGGTGATTTCTTATGAAATTCAGGCTTTAAAGCCGGAACCCGAAATCTACGATACCCTCATCCAGCGTTATGATCTGGTGCCGGAACGAAGCTTCTTTATCGACGATCGGCCGGAAAACGTGGAAGGTGCCCGGGCCCGGAATCTGCAAGCCCTGCAGTATCGTTCCGAAAAACCTCTGGAGGAGCATCTGGGCTTTCTCCTTCCCGAATAAACGAGGTCTTGCGGGGCTCCTTCCGGCGGTTTTCCCGGAGGGAGCTTTTTTTATGCTATACTATAGATAAGGTAAGAAGCGTTTTCAATAAGGATTTCCCCCTTTCCGCTCCTTCTGCGATAAAACCGATATTTTTGTACGTCCTTTTTCTGTGGTGTACCATCACACCTCTTCCGCCATCGACGCGCCATAAACGACGAGACTCTTTCCATACGTTTTCCGGGCTACGGATCGTTACTGTTGTTCTGTAACGTTGTCAATACAATCGGAGAGTAGAGTTATACATGAAGGAGGTCCTATTCATGGAAAATGCGGTGTTTTCTCTGCGCACCTGCGAGCTTTTGGCCCTCAGTACGGGCAGAAAGGCTCGAACTCTTCAGGAGCTGCGAGATGCTCTTGGAGATGTTCCCTCGAGCAGCCTGCACTATCACTTCTGGGGGCGTCTCATGCGTCCTCAGATCGGAGAATCCGAGTACAACAACGACTTCGCCTGGTGGGCTGGACATTCTCTGGGAGAAAAGGCTCTGGCGGAGCGCCTGAGCGTTCTCAACCCCGGAGATTATTCTACCCTGGAGGATCTTCGGGAGGAAATGATCTCCATGCTGGAAGATCGCATGGACCAGGGAGATTTTTTCAGCTGGGCCCGATCCTCTCATCCCTTTTTCTTTACCCGGGCCCAGATGCTTGTTTTCGATACTGGTATCGCCATCGGCGATCCCCGGGAACTCGGAGCCGTAGTGGCTCGGGCTCCTTACAGCTCCGTCTTCTACCATTTCGTGGATGCCCGGAGGCGGACTCCCGAAGGAGAAGACGATTTCTCATACTGGCTCCGCCAGTTCGGAGAAGAGGCGGAAGCTCTCCGGAAAGAGTTGAGCCATATGGACCCGCATCTCCTTTCATTGGAGGAATTGCAGAGGTCCATCGTGTCCATCGTGGAAGGTTTCTACGCTTCCGAGAGGAGGATATGATCATGGCCCTTCAGCTTCAGGATTATAAGGATATCGTGGGGGAAAGCACCCTCCGACAGATAGAGCAGATCGCTTCCCGGCTTCGGGGAAGCCGGGTGGTACATGTGAACTCCACAAAACAGGGAGGAGGAGTGGCGGAAATTCTGCATCGCCTAGTGCCGCTTATGCAGGATCTTGGTATCGAGACTTCCTGGGAGGTGGTAACCGGAGCGGAAGAATTTTTTCAGGCCACCAAGATCATTCACAATTCCCTTCAGGGTTTTCCCGACGTGCTCACTCCGCCGCTGCAGCAGGTGTATCGGGAAACCAGCGAGGAGAACGCCGCCCGGCTTCGGGAAAATCTGGAGGATGCGGACTTCGTGATCATTCACGATCCCCAACCTGCGGGGCTTCTCGATCTCTGTCCTCACCGCCGGGGAAAATGGATATGGCGTTGCCATATCGACGTGAGCGCTCCCAACAGAGGAACCTGGCGCTTTATACGGGAACGGGTGAAAAATTACGATGCCAGCATCTTTTCTCTGGCGGACTTCGCTCAACCCCTGCCGCATCCTCAGTATCTCATTCCGCCGAGCATTGATCCCCTGAGCGAGAAAAACCAGGATATGCCCGAAGAAAGTGTACGGAAGACCCTTATGCAGTACGGCATCGATCCGGAACGGCCCATGGCCCTTCAGGTATCCCGGTTCGACAAGTTCAAGGATCCCCTGGGGGTTATTCAGGCCTTCCGGATCTGTTCCAAACGGCAGGATCTGCAACTCGTTCTCGCGGGAGGAGGGGCTTCGGACGATCCTGAAGGAGAAATGGTTCTCCGGGATGTGCAGCATGCGGCGGCTTCTCTCGAGGATGTGCACGTGCTGGTGTTGCCCTCGGATGCCCACAAAACCATAAACTGTCTCCAGCGGGGTTCTTCCCTGGTCCTTCAGAAATCCCTTCGGGAAGGTTTCGGGCTTACCGTTACCGAGGCCATGTGGAAGGGACGCCCCGTTATCGGAGGCGATGTGGGAGGAATCCGACTCCAGGTAATCGACCGGTACAACGGATTCCGGGTATGCACTCCCGAGGGAGCGGCTTTGCGGATGCGCTATCTCTTGCAGCATCGGGAAAAGGCCCATCGTATGGGAGAAAATGCCCGGTCTTACGTTCGACAGAACTTTCTCATCACCGGGCAGCTTCGGAGCGTGCTGGCCCTTCTGGAAGTTTCCCGGCACGAACAGGAGAAGGAACGGCTGGAGGTTTTCATTTCGTGAGTATACCCTGTGTAGCCCTTCTGGAAAGACTCTTCCGAAATCGAAGGGAGCGGATTCTCTTTTTCGATTACGACGGAACCCTCGCTCCCTTTCAGGCGGATCGTTTCCGGGCCCATCCCTATGAAGGGGTTCGGGAACGATTGGAAGAGCTTTACCGAAGGGGGGTGGAGCTCATCTTCGTTACCGGTCGCAATCCTCGGGAGGTTCCGGAACTTTTGCAGCTTCCTTTTTCCGTGGAAGTCTGGGGTTCCCACGGAGGAGAGCGGCTTACCCTCGGAGGGGAGATCGAAAAAGAGCCTCTCCCCCGGGAACAGGAGAACTTTTTCCGCGCCGCCCAAGAGGCTCTGGAGAAAAAATATCCCTCCCTGGTGGAACGTAAAGCTTTCAGCCTCGCTTTTCACCTCCGCCCTCTGAAAAAGGCGGAGAGGGCCGCTTTTCTCGAAGATCTGCGCCTCTTCGACCTTCCCGCCGAAGAGGCGGGATTGGAGAAGGCCCTTTTCGACGGAGGCGTGGAATACCGAAGTCCCCTCACGGGAAAGGACAAGGCTCTGAACAAGGTTTTGGAAAAGAGAAACGATCCATTTTTTGCGGCCTATTTCGGGGATGATACCACCGATGAAGATGCCTTTCGAGCTCTCCGGGAACGGGGAATCTCCTTCCTCGTCCGTTCCCGTTGGCGCTCCACCCGAGCGGATTGGTGGCTTCAGCCTCCCGAGGAACTCCTTGGCTTGATGGATCTTTGTATTCTTTGGGCGAGATGAGGTGTTGCAGATTATGGAGAATAAAAAAGTGAAAGACGGCAGTTCGAAGCTTGTGGTGATATCCAACCGCCTTCCGGTGGTTCTCTCGAAAGAAGAAGAGGCCTGGCATGTGTCTCCCGGATCGGGGGGGCTCGTCACCGCCCTGAATCCGGTACTGAAGGATCGGGGGGGATACTGGATCGGCTGGACCGGAACGGGAGAGGCGATTTCCCGAAGCGCCTTGCAGGAATTACTGGCTCCCATATCTCGGGAAACGGGATACCGCCTGGTGCCCCTTCTTCTTTCGGAGGAGGAGGTGGCGGGTTACTACGAGGGGTTTTCGAACGCCCTTCTCTGGCCCCTTTTTCACGATCTTCAAACCACCTGTATCTTTCAACCGGAATTTTGGAAATGGTACCGTCACGTGAACGGCCGTTTTGCCGCTCTTGCGGGGATCTATTCCAACGAGGGGGATTATCTTTGGGTGCACGATTATCAGCTTCTCGGCGTGGCGAAGGCTCTCAAGGAGCAGGGATATTCTCGGAAAACCTACTTTTTCCTCCATATTCCCTTTCCCTCTCCGGATATTTTTACCTGCCTTCCCTGGAGAATTCCTCTTCTCGAATCCCTTATGGAGTACGACTTTATCGGATTCCAGACCATGCGGGATCGGCGTAATTTTACCGCCTGCCTTCGAGCCATGGAGAACCGGATCAAGGTAACCACCCAGGGCCCCATCAGCAGAATTCAGTACCGGGACCGTCAGGTTTCTCTCGGAGCCCTTCCCATAAGCATCGATGCCCGGGATTTCGAGGAATCCTCTCGTTCTCCCCGGGTGGAGGAGCATATCTCGGTGCTTCGGGAGGTTCACGGAGATCGCAAGATCATTCTCGGAGTGGATCGATTGGACTACACCAAGGGAATTCCTCACCGCATCGAGGCTTTCAAAAATATGCTGGAGCGCTATCCGGAACTCCGGGAAAAAGTCACCTTCATTCAGGTGGTAGTTCCGAGCCGGGACAACGTAGAGGCCTATCGGACCCTTTTGGATGAAATCGAACGTCTGGTAACTCACGTTAATGGAGAATATACCACCGAAAGCTGGGTGCCCTTGCTCTTCCTCTACCGTTCCCTTTCCCGAGAGGAGCTGCTCGGATACTACCGTTTGGCGGACATGGCTCTGGTAACGCCCCTCAAGGACGGCATGAACCTTGTCTGCAAAGAGTATTGCGCCTGCCGGGTGGAGGAGGACGGAGTGCTGGTACTCAGCGAATTTGCGGGAGCCGCAGCCCAGTTCCACCGTTATGCCCTGGTGGTCAATCCCTACGATGTGGAAGGATTGGCGGATGCCCTGGTGCGGGGACTTTCCATGAAGAAGAGCGAACAGAAAAAGCGGATGAAGGGGTTGCGTAAGATCGTTCGGAAGCGGGATATCTACTGGTGGGTGGACCAGTATCTCCGGGCTTCCTCGGGAAAGGAACTGCACAACTTCCCCTATACGGATATTCCTCCCCTCAAGGATATGGTTTCCGAACAGGGGGGGCTTTCGGAAAACGAGGAGCCTTCCAAGGGGCTTTGGGAGGTTTTGGAAAAAAAGTAACGAACCCTTTTCGCAGTATTTGGAAGGTTTTTTCCGGCCATGGATCCGGAAGGAAACGTTCCTCGGAGCGTTCCCTTTCGGATCCATGGCTTTTGGGGAATGCTCTTTTCTGTGTAAAGCATGAATAGGCGGTTCAAGGCCTGAGGGGTTTCTTGTGAAGAGTCTCTTTTCCGAAAAAATCTCTTCGGAAAAAATTCTTCCGAAAAAGGGCGAAAAAATGCGCTTTTCCCGTCGAAAAAATCCCCATTTCCCGATATAATGAGAAAGAAGCCGAATTAAAAGAAAAAGAATAGAGCGGTTTGCCTTGAAATGCGGCATTATGTGAACTCCGAACCGGAGCGGCAAAGCGAGGGAGCGTTTCCACCGGAGCGGAGGGAATGCGCGAACAAAGGCCTCCATGGTGTTTTTCGCGGCGCATTATTTGTATAATCGTTCCAGAACCATGTTCTTTCCGGAAAACCTTAAAGAAAAAGGTGGTAGCCATCATGAAAGAAGAATCCTCCAGAACTTTGAACTTTCTGGAGCAGATCATTACGGACGATCTGGATCAGCACAAGGTGGAGGGCGTCATTACCCGCTTTCCTCCGGAACCCAACGGATATCTCCACATAGGTCACGCCAAATCCATATGCCTCAATTTCGGACTTGCCGAGTCCTTCGGAGGTGGCTGTAATCTCCGTTTCGACGACACGAACCCCTCCAAGGAGGAAACGGAGTATGTGGAATCCATAAAAGAAGATGTCCAATGGCTCGGTTTTTCCTGGAAGGAACTCCGCTATGCCTCGGATTATTTCGACCGCTTCTATGAGTGGGCTCTGGAGCTCATTCGCGAGGGGCTGGCCTATGTGGATTTTCAGGATGCCGAAGAAATCCGCCGCAACCGGGGAACCCTTACGGAACCCGGCAAAGATTCCCCCCATCGAAATCGCTCTCCCCAGGAGAACCGGGAGCTTTTCGAAAAGATGCGCAGAGGCGAGTTCCGCGAAGGGGAGTGTGTGCTTCGAGCCAAAATCGATATGGCCCATTCCAACATCAACATGCGGGACCCCATTCTCTACCGCATTCTCAAACAGTCCCATCACCGTACGGGAGATGCCTGGTGCATCTATCCCATGTACGATTTCGCCCATGGCTACGAGGATGCCATGGAGGGAGTGACTCATTCCATCTGTACTCTGGAGTTCGAAGATCATCGCCCCCTCTACGATTGGCTTCTCGAAAACGTTTCCGTTCCTTCCCGGCCTCATCAGTATGAATTCGCCCGGCTCAACCTTACCTATACGGTGATGAGCAAGCGTCTTCTCAAGGCTTTGGTGGATCGAAAAATCGTGGATTCCTGGGACGATCCTCGAATGCCCACCATAAGCGGTTTACGCCGCAGGGGATATTCTCCCGCGGCGCTCCGGCGCTTTTGCCGGGAAATCGGGGTTTCCAAGGCCAACAGCATGGTGGATTTGGAATTTCTCCATTACGTTCTCCGGGAAGAACTCAACGCCCAGGCCCCTCGGGTTATGGTGGTACAGCGTCCTCTCAAGGTGATTCTCGAAAACTATCCTCAGGACCAGGTGGAATATCTGGAGGCGGAGAACAATCCCGAGGATGCCGGGGCGGGGACCCGGAAGATTCCCTTTTCCCGGGAACTCTACATCGAAGCGGAGGATTTTATGGAGGAACCTCCGAAAAAATTTTTCCGTCTCGCTCCGGGAAGGGAAGTGCGGCTGAAACACGCCTATCTCATTACCTGTCAGCGGGTGGAGCGAAACGAATCCGGAGAAATTACCGCTCTCTACTGTACCTACGATCCCGCCACCCGGGGAGGGGATGCACCGGACGGAAGACGGGTAAAGGGGACCCTTCACTGGGTATCCGCTCCTCATGCACTTTCCGGAGAGATACGGCTCTACGATACCCTTTTCACTCTTCGGGACATGAGCAAGATGGAGGAGGGAAAAAGTTACGAGGATTATCTCAATCCCGAGTCCCGGGTGATTCTGGAAAATTGCCGCATGGAGCCTTCCCTGAGGGAGACCTCTCCGGGGGATCGGTTCCAGTTTCTGCGATTGGGGTATTTCGTGGCGGATTACGACAGTTCTCCGGAACGCCTCGTGTTCAACCGGATCGTACCTCTCAAGGATAGCTGGAAGAAAGTCGCTGCCCAGGAGTGATTTCGGGTTCTCCGGACCGCTGGAAAGAGCGCGTGCGGTGCTTGAAATCCCAAAGAGAGAGCTTTCGGCGCGGAAGGAACTCTCGGTTTTGAATATGTAAGGAGGATGAGGCGATGAAAAAAGGTTGGCTGTTCCTGCTGATATTGTGTACGATTTTTGGAGGAGCCCGGAATGCTTTGGCTCAAGCCCAGCCCATGCTGGTTTCCCAGCCCGTATACGAAGGGATGCAGTTCTTCGTGTGCCAGCCCTCCTGGGCTCCGCCGGGATGGTATATGACCTACGACGGATATCCCGTTTCTCAGGGAACCGGAGGCGTTTGGTATTACGGCATTCCTTCGGGAGAAACCGTAATGCCTTCGGCTTATGTGGTGGGTTCCGTTATTCCCGCTCAGATTCCCCTGGTTCCCTTTACGCAGATCGTTTCGGCGGTTTCTCCGATTCCCCTGGTTCCTTTCTGGCTGCAGAATCCCGATTTTCTTCGGGTGGCCGGATGGCATTTGCTGGTGGATCGCATGGGAATGCTGGAGCGCCCTCGGGTGCCTTTGGCCTGGAAAGGGGATTCTCCTCCCTGTGTCTTCGCCTGGACCGGCAAAACCTGGTATAAGATGCTCGCCCGGGAAGGGGAAAGTGCCGGAGAGGTTTTACGGCGCCACGGAGAGACCTTGCAGACCTTCGTTCGGCAAAACGGATTTCTCTGGAACGATGCGGATACTCCCACCCTGGCAAACCAGGCTGCCGTATGGGGTTTCCTTTGGATGGGGCGCATGGCTCCTCTGAACATGTGGTAAGGGAGGAATGGACATGAACGTTTCCCGTGCTTTCAAAGTCGGAGGTATTCTCTTCCTGGGGGCGGTTCTTCTCTTGGGAGGCAGCATTTCCGGAGAGGCCAAGGATGTGGGAGGTCAGTCCCCTGTTCTTATCGTAGCTCCCAACTACACCGATGCCTATACCACCGCAGGAGGATATCAATCTCTTCCGGGAAGCCCGGTGTACCTCACTCCCGATGGTTATCCCGTCATGCGTACCTCCCAAGGAGAGTGGGTTTATATGGTCAATCCCGAAGCCGTGCGAATTCCGGGGCCCCAGATTACGGTAATCACCCCCGGAGTTCCCCTGATCTACGGCTATCCCTATCCCGGAGGGGCCGTGGCGCTTCCGCAGCCTGCCGTTCCTCAGCCTCAACCCCAGCTTCAGGGAATGATACTTCCTCCGGTTTCGCCGGGACAGATTGCGTACTATCCCACGGGGTACGGAGGGTTTGTGGTACAGCCCCAGCCAGCCAAGTAAGCCTTACCCCGGCTTTCTGCAGTTTCCGTAAGGGGGAATTTCGATGACCAGAAAAATATGGCGGGGAACTCTCTTTTTCCTGAGCCTCTGGATTTTTACGGGGAGCCCTGCGGTACCTCTGGAGGCGTTTCCCAATGAGCCCCAAGGGTTTCGGGGGGCCCCCTGGTGGTCCGGAGTGCACCGTTTCTCGGGGTTGCTCCCCTTTGAACAGGACGGTTCCTGGGAGCTTTATCGTCGGGAAGGGGAGTATCTCCAATTTGGAAACGCTCTTCTGGATGATGTGCTCTATTTCTTCGCAAACCGACGTTTTTCCGGAGTTCTTCTCGCCTCCTATGGAATAAACAATCGGGAGTATCTCTTACAGGAAGCTCTCCGCCGATGGGGGCCCGGAGAGGTTTTCCTTTCCGGAGGGGATATTTCCGGATATTTTTGGTATGGATCTTCCGTAGCGGTTCTCCTGGAGTACAATGCTCTTTCCGAAGAGGCCCGACTTGTTATGACTCCTTTTTTCCCCCGGGATTCCCGGGGAAAGGACCTTCGGGAGCTGCAAAGGGATTTTTCCGTTCTCGTGGGAGAAATAACTCCGCAGCTTCGGAGTATTCCCTTCCGAAGAGGAGCGCATCTTTTCTCATCCGGAAAGGAACGTTCCTTTCCGTAAAATTTTCCAGGGAGGTGTTTTGATCCATGAAAACGAAGAAGAGCCTTTTCGGCGGCATCCTTCTTCTGGGAGCGATTTTTCTGTTTCTGGGAGTTCCCGGAGGAGCTTATGCGGCGGTGTATGCCTCTCCCGTGGCGGTATGGGGAGTTCCCGTGGTTTCCGTGGTGCCTGCCGTGACGGTTCCCGTAGCGGTGGCGGTTCCTGGAATTCCCGTAGTAGGAGCCTATCCTTATTATCCCGTAGTTCCCGGCGTGTATTATTATGGAGTTCCCTTTCCCGGCTACGTTTATACATCCGGATATTATTCCCTTCCCTGCTGTGCCTTTATCGTACACGAATAAGCTTTCGGGAAATTTTTCATGGTTGCCTACAGGAAGCGGCGGTTCCTCGAAAGGGAACCGCCGCTTTTCGCTTTTCCGAAAATGAAAATGCCTTATCTTCGTTATGCCTGAAGAGCGGAGAAGGCGATCCACGTTATATAGATCGCGTAGGCAGTGCACAGTAGAGCTCCCTCGAAACGGGTAATAACCCCCCGGGTTTTCCGGGATCCTTTGCAGAAAAGAAAAAGCGAAAGGGTAAGTCCCCCCATTACCAGGCAGTCCCGGGAAAGAACCTCCGGCGGTACCGTAATGGGAGAAATGGCTCCGGCGATTCCCACTACCGCCAGAGTGTTGAAAAGGTTAGACCCCAAAACGTTTCCCAGGGCGATATCGCTCTTCCCCTTCCGAATGGCCGCTATGGAGGAGGCCAGTTCGGGGAGGGAAGTCCCCACCGCAACCACCGTGAGCCCTATGATCAAGTCGCTCACTCCGAGAGCATGGGCCACCAGCACGGCTCCCCATACGAGGGCCTTGGAACTTCCCATAAGAACTCCCAGCCCCAGAAAAAGCTTGAACAGAGCCTTCGGAAGGGACACGGGAATTTCCTCGGATATTTTTTCGGGTTCCTCCGCCAGAAGCATCTCCGGAGGATCTCCCTTCATTCCCTTGTAGAGGGACCAGCCCATAATAAGAAAAAAGAGAACCAGAAGGAGCAGAGCGTCGGTGCGGGAAATCTCCCCGTTCAGAAGCTGGAGAACCGCGAAAATTGTGGCTCCCATAAGAAGCGGAAGTTCCCGGCGCATTACCTGAGGATGTACCGCTACGGGGGAGAGAAGGGCGGTTACTCCCAGAATGAGGGCGATGTTCGCGATGTTGGAGCCGTAAGCGTTTCCCAGAGCCAGGCCGGGATTTCCCTGGAGGGCGGAAAAGGCGGAAACGATCATCTCCGGAGCGGAGGTGCCGAATCCCACGATAAGCATACCGATGAGGAGCTGGGACATTCCGAAATGGTGGGCCGTATCCACCGCGCCGTCCACGAAACAATCCGCGCTCCATATGAGAAAAACCAATCCTAAAATCAGGGCTGCCAGAGCGGCAAAAAGCATAATGAGGTCCTCCCTTATCTGCGTTCTTTCGTCGAGTTCCTTTTCCTTTTTCACTCCTTCGAAAAAGGAAGAAGCATCGAGAAATGAAACTTATAGTACAGCATTTTCCCGGAAAGAGGGAGCCCTCTTTCCGAGGGGCTTGAAAATGCAATATTCCGGCATTATGGAATCTTTGGTAAAATCGGAGGGGTCCCTGGATTTTTCCTCTTCTCGTGGCTTGAGCCGGATCTTTCGGGATTCGGAGAAAGGGGATGCTCCCATGAAAAAATTTTGTATTCGTGCAATGCTTTTTCTGTTACTTCCTTTCGCCCTGGTATTGCTTTTCTATCCTCCTCCCATGGAGCGCATGGTTCGTGAGGTCCGGAATGTGCCTTACGTTACTCCCCTTGGGGACGGGCAGAATGCCTCCTCGGAGATTCCCCGAATAACTTTTCGGGATCTTTTAGAGTATGGTCCGAGTTTTCAGCGTAACCTTTGGTGGTGTGCGAAAAACGCTTCGAAATACAGGGAAACTTCCATGAAAATGGATGGAGTTTCTCCCCGGGAATGGGAACGATTCCTAGCCTGGCTTCCGCATGCGCCGAACGGGGAGAAGTGTTTCGTTTATGTGGAATCCAGCTCGATTTTTCCCATAAACCAGCTCTTTTCCTATCATACCCGCCTGGAAGAGGATCGCTTTTCGGCTCCCGTGGAGTTCCTCGAAAAGGGTCGTATTCCTCTTTCCTTAGGCTTTCTTCTTCTCTGCTTCTTCGTGATTTTTAAAGTGAGGCTTTACCGAAGCTCCTCCCGGGGAGGTATTCTTATCGCTCGCCCGGGGATTTTACTCCTCTGGGACCTTATTACGTTGGGAATTCTCACGGTTTTTTCCTATGGAACCCTGGATGCTCTTTTCGTCTGGATGTTTCACACCTCTGGAATGGACGAAGAGTTTCGTGTTATGGGAGTTATTATGTCGGCCATACTTATTCCTGTAATGGCTTTTTTCATTACCGCCACGGGATCCCAGGAGATCTTTATGGATTCTGAGGGAATCGAAGTAACCGGTATGATCGGGGGCACCCGAATTCAGTGGAAAGATCTTCGTGAAATAAGCGTTCTGCCCCTGAAAAGCGTAAAAAAGACGGGAGGGCTTATTGTGCCGAAAGAGGTAACCCGATTGCTCGTTCTCGAAGGAGAAGGGGAAACCCTGCGCATTATGGAACCTCCTCTGAAAAGGACGAAAAGGGAAATTCTGGAAGCTCTGGCTGAAAAGGCACCTCGGGAATTTATGGGTTCCCTGGAAGCCTTGCGAAGGGAATGGAAGGCCTGATGGAGAGCTTCTATCATGTGGGAGCGGAGAAATTTCATGACAGGAGATTCCGAAGGAAAGTTATGCGCGGTGGGATCGGAAAATACCTCGCGAGGTTTTTGCACGAGGAACGGTGCCTGTTTGAGGTACTCCGGGGATTTCAAGGAGTGGCGGCGTAAAGGAGGTATGCGTTATGTCAGCTAATAAGGGGTTTGTAAAAGTTTTTTATCTGATTTTTCTGTTTTTTCTTGGGGTTTTCCCGGCTCAGGCCCTTCCCCGGGAACCTGTGGCGGATAATCATGTGTATGCCTATTCGTATCGAAACTGGAACAACTCCAATTGGGGAGCCTACGGATCTCTCGGGGCGGGATGGCATCCCCTGGGAGGTGAAAAACGCAGCTACTTTCGTTTCGACCTTCCCGGAATTTCCTCGGTTTCCCGGGCAATTCTCCGGCTCTATCACTACCATACCGCAGGAACCGGAACGCTGAATCTCTGTGTTCACCGGGTTACATCTCCCTGGCAGGAGGGACGGGGAAACTATCCTTCTCCGGCAGAACCTCGTCCGGGAGATCTTACCTGGGAAAATCAGCCCTCCTTCGATTTCCGCCCGGTCATTTGCTTTTGCCCCGGCAAGAATACCGGAAAATGGATTGATGTGGATATTACGGATCTTGTAAATGATTGGCTTCGAGGAGTTCCGAACTACGGCTTTGTAGTCCTTTCCCAAGGGGAGGTCTCTTCGAGCCTGTCGGAATGCCAGTACGGATTCCGTTCTCGGGAGTGCCCCCAAGAGGATCAGCGGCCGTTGCTCTTTCTCGATTAAATTTTCCCTCCAGCCTTGGAGCCGAATCCTTCCATTTCGAAAGGGATGAAATGTTGGATATCATTGGACCGAACCATTCGATTTTTGGAGCGCGTTATGTTGTGGGAAGGGAAGGCAAATTATTAACTCCATAAAGAGACTTTTTTCACAAAATCTTGAGAGGAAGAAGAGAAGAAATGTGAGTTGTTGCAAGGATATATGCTATGTTCTTTGAATTGCATGCAGAACGTAAGATGATTTACCAAATTTACTGAAAATGGCCTTTTTTCACCAATTGCCCTGACAGATGGCGGGTGATTGGTGTAGAATGGCTTGTTGGACGTATTTTGGTACGGAGTAAGGATATTCTCTTGGGAGGTGGGCATGTGTGTATTTTTTTCCTTTCCGTCATAACGTACCTTTTATTGGCTTGGAGCGGTGGGGGCATTTCGTTTACTGAAATTGTCATCGCTCTTCTTTTGGGTTCCGTCCTGGTCCTTGTGGGGCGATCCTTTGCGGGGGATGTAAAGGCTTTCAGCTCCAGTATGAGCCTTGTCCGGTGGGGGCGTTTTTTTCGCTATTTCTTCGGTCCCTTTATGGTGGCTCTTACCAAGGCGAATCTCCACGTGGCGAAACTTGTCATTACGGGGAAAATCAACCCCGGTATCGTCAAGGTACCCGCCAAGGGGCTTGGGGATGGAGGGATCACCCTGTTGGCGAATTCCATTACTCTTACTCCGGGAACCCTTTCGGTGGATGTGGATGAGGACGAGCGGGCCCTTTACGTGCACTGCATCGATCTTTCCGGTCCCGATCCGGCTCCGGAAGAGATTTACGGTTCTTTCGCAGATTGGGCAAGGAGGATAACTCAATGACGACACTTCTTTTTGCATGGGGTGCGGCGGTTCTCGGTCTCGTGGCTCTCCTGATGCTGGGGCGTCTTGTGGCGGGGCCCACCATTCCGGATCGTGTGGTGGCCTTGGATGCTCTCAATACTTTGGCTATCGCCATCATGATCCTGCTTGCGGTGGCCTACGATTCGGTGGTTATGGTGGATGTGGCCATCGTTTATGCGGCTCTCTCCTTCGTGAGCACCATGTTCTTTGCCCGGTATCTCGAAATTGGGAGGTGATGGAGGGTGTCCTTTTTTCTCGCCTTTTTCCTGGCCATAGGATTGGCCTTTTGTGCCTTGGGGGGATTCGCTCTCTACCGTTTCCCCGATGTCTATACCCGCCTTCATGGGACTACCAAGTGCACCACCTTCGGTTCCATGTTCATCTCCATTTCCGCGATTATCTGGGGATTGTGGCGTTACTTTCAGACCGGAGAAGGCCGTTTTCTCGTTCTTGTGGTGCACGTGATCATCGCTTTTATCGCTCTTCTGGTAACCAACGCTACCGGCGCCCACGCCATCGCCCGGGCGGCCCATCGAAGCGGTATCCTCCCCCGGCAGGCTATTGTGGATGCACTGCATGAGGATACGAAAAAAGAGAAGAGAGGCGGTGCTTCCCAATGACGGAAATAATGCATCTTGCCATACTTATTCTGGTGGGTTTGGCAGGTTTCTTCGCGGTATGGTTCCGGGATCTCATCTCTTCGGTTATTTCCCTTGCCGCCCTCAGCCTGCTTCTTTCCATCGAATTCTACATTCTTCAGGCTCCGGACGTGGCCATAGCGGAGGCCGCCATCGGTGCCGGATTGAGTACCGCCATCTACCTCTTCGCCCTCCGGGCGGTGCGCAAGGGCAAGCCTGAAAAGAAAGGATCCCATCAATGAAATCGAAGATGATCTTTCTGATTGCGGTTCTTGTGGTGGCGGGGATTGCCTGGGGAGCCATGGAGGCGGTGCATCCCTTCGGTTTTCCGGAGAAGCCCCCATGGATACCTATTTCGTGGAGCATGCCCAGCAGGATAAGGCGGCGAACAACGTGGTTACCGCCATCGTCTTCGACTACCGCGGTTTCGATACTTTGGGCGAGGCGGCGGTGCTCTTTACGGCGGTTTCTTCTATTGCCCTTATTTTCCGTAAAGGGGGGAGATCCTGATATGTTACATATGCGTCCTCTTTCGGTAATTGCCCGGGTAGTTTGCAACGCCTTTGCCTGGTTTATGGTGGTTTTCGGAAGTTACGTCATCATTCACGGACATCTTACTCCTGGAGGGGGGTTCCAGGGAGGGGCCGTGGTGGCTACGTCCCTGGCTTTTCTCGTGATTACCCACGGAGGAGATTTCGCTCTTCCGAGAATTAGGAAGGGGCTTTTCATAGGTCTTGAGCAGACAGGACTACTTCTTTTCATCTGTACCGGTTTTGCCGCTCTGGGTACAACCTTCTTTTACAATTTCCTGGCGAATCAAGGGGGGCTTTTCGGGGCCTCCGTTCCTCTGGGGGCCAATTCGGGAGTGCTCGACTCCTCGGGAACCATCGCTCTCATGAACATGGCCGTGGGATTCGAAGTTGTAGGAGGGCTTTCTCTTATCCTTTTCTACATGCTTCACGGAGTTTTGCAGAATATCGGAGCAGAGGAAACTGGGAAGGAGGAAACCGGCCATGATAGGTAATCTGCCCTATGTCATCGTGGGGCTTCTCTTCGTGTATGGCCTCTTTGCGGTGATTTTCGAACGAAATCTTATCAAAATCGCCGTGGGAATAAGTGTTATCGAGGCGGCGGCAAATCTGATGCTCATTGTCTACGGATACCGGTCGGGGGGGAATATTCCGGTCTTTACCATGGCAGGGGAAACCGGATCTTTCGTGTTACCCACGCCTCAGGCCCTTACCCTGACGGCCATCGTTATCGGTCTCGCCACGAGCGCTCTCATGCTTTCCATGATCATGATGCTCTATCGGCATTACCGTACCCTTGACGTTCGAGAGATAAGGAGGTTGCGGGGATGAGCTGGACGAACCATCTTCCCGCCCTTGTGGTGGCGGTGCCCCTTTTCGGTGCCTTCGGAGCCCCTCTGATTGCCAAGGGGGGGCGGCTGGCCCGAAACGTTTGGTTTATTCTTTTCGCGGTTCTTTCGGCACTTTTCGCCCTTTTGCTGTGGCAGCACGTGGCAGCCACGGGAACTGTGGTCTATGTTATGGGAGGAAGCGCCTGGAACCTTTCTCTTCCTTCGGGAATGAAGCTTCCCGTGCGGATCCTTCTGGAAGTGGATTCCTTCGGAGCCCTCATGGCCCTCATCGGCAGCATCTGCACTTTGGGGGGAGCCCTTTTCTCCCTCCGGTTCATGGAGAAATTCACGGGGCTTGATAAATACGTGGCCCTTTACTTCCTCCTCGCTACGGGCATGCAGGGCATGGTCCTTACGGGGGACCTCTTCAACCTTTTCGTGTTCATCGAAATCGCATCGGTGGCATCCTTCGGTTTGGTGGCATTCTGGCGAGATCGTCCCGAGGCGGTGGAGGCGGGGTTCAAGTACATGCTCGTCTCCACCGTGGGGGTTATGTTCATTCTCTTTGCCATCGCATTCCTCTATGGTCGTTATAACGTGGTAAATATGGGGGCCATCGGGGCCAATATTCAGTACGGTCTTCCGGAAAAGGTGGCTCTCATCTTCCTGGTGGTGGCCCTCGCCATGAAGTGCGGTTCCGTGCCCATGCACATGTGGACTCCCGACGCGTACGCCGAAGCTCCCGCAGCGGTGACCTGCCTTCTGGTGGCGGTGAGCCAGGCCTCCCTGTATGCCCTTTTCCGGGTGTGCTTCTCCATCTACGGCCTTTCTCTGGGAAGTAGCGCCGTGGCCTGGGCGATTATCGTGCTGGGATGCCTCTCCATGTTCATCGGGGTCAGCATGGCGGTCATTCAGAAGGAAATCAAGCGGCTCATGGCGTATCATTCGGTGTCCCAGGTGGGGTACATGCTTCTCGGCCTCGGAGTGGGGCTTCTCGCCTTGAAGGATCCCCAGCAGATGAGCGCCTACGGTATGACCGCCATCAAGGGGGGCATCTACCATCTTCTCAACTACACCATGTACAAGCCCCTTCTCTTTCTCTGTGCGGGAGCTCTTTACTATGCCGCGAAATCCCGCAATCTGAACGATCTCGGAGGGCTTGCCCGAAAGATGCCCTATACCACGGTGCTTTTCGTCCTCGCCGCAGCGGCCATTGCGGGGCTTCCCCCCTTCAACGGCTACGTTTCCAAGCTTCTCATCTACGAATCCTCCTTTGCGGTGCATCCTCTTCTTCCGGTGATTGCCATGGTGACCTCCATGCTGACTCTGGCATCCTTCGTAAAGGTTTTCCAGACCGCCTTTCTGGGACCCGAAAAGGAAAAGTTCTCTTCCGTCCGGGAAGTGCCCCAGACCATGCTTCTTGGAATGGGACTTCTTGCGCTGGTCATTATCGGGCTTTCTCTCTTTCCCTCCTGGTCTCTGGACCACTTTATCTCTCCCGCCGCGGAGGCTTTGGTGGATAAAGCTTCCTACGTGGGAGCCGTCTTGGGAGGTGGCTTCTGATGTTTACCACGGTGGTTTCCGGGTACGGCTTCTGGAATTTCTTCAGCTGGCTGGCCTTCTTTTCCTGCATCGCTGCCCTGGTGCTCTGGTTCCGTTCCCAGGGACGAAAGGATTACAAAGAAGATTCCCTTCAGGACGAGATTTTTTACGGGGGCAATCCTGTTCCCCGGGACGGAGCGGAAATTATGGTTCCCGCCTCCTCCGCCTACTGGGGATTCAAAAAGGCCCTTCACGGGTTTTACGCCCTCTTGGATTCCTGGCACTCCGGAGTGGCTACGGATTACGTGGCATGGTTTGCCCTGACTGTGGCGATCTTTGCCCTGCTCTTGGTGTTTTAGGAGGCGGAAAGGATGCTTAAACCGGAAGTACATCTTGAATATCTGGCAAAATCCCTGTGGGTTTTCCACTGCAACAGCGGTTCCTGCAACGGCTGTGACATCGAGATCGTGGCCTGTATTTCTCCTCGGTACGATATCGAGCGTTTCGGCATGAAGCTGGTGGGCACTCCCCGGCATGCGGATGCCCTGCTGGTAACGGGGCCCGTCACCAAATACATGGCGGATCGTCTCCGCCGGATCTATGCCCAGATTCCGGATCCCAAGGTGGTTATCGTGGTGGGAAACTGCGGCTGTTCCGGGGATGTCTTCTACGAATCCCACACCCTGGACGGACCTGTGGATAACATCATTCCCGTGGATGTGTACGTTCACGGCTGCCCTCCCCGGCCCGAGGCCATCGTAGAGGGAGTAAGCAAGGGCATTCTCAAGCTCGAAAGGATGCGCCAGGGAATTCTCGAAGAGAATCGGGAGATCGAAGGGGTTATCGTGGTGGAGCAGGAAGAGACAGTACGCGAGGAGGAGGTGCTTTCCGAATGAACGGAGAAAGTTCGCTCGTGGTTACCTCCTCTTCGGAGGTTCTTTCCTTTCCGGAAGTGAAGATGGCCCTTCAGGAATTTCTGGGGGAGGATCTTCTCTCTATGGAGGAACATAAGCGTTCCGCAGTAGGGCAAGACTGTGTGGAATTGGGGGATTTGTGGATCGAAGTGCCCCGCTCCCGCTTCATGGGGGTGGTGGAATTCCTGGGAACCCTCGATTTCCCGCACTTTCACATTATTTCCGGAAACGACGAGGGAGAGAAGGTCATGCTGAACTACCATTTTTCCCTCTACCGGGCGGCGGGTTTCGAAGCTCAGGTGGGGATTTCCGTGAAGGTTCGCCTTTCCAAGGAAATGCTTTCCATGCCCTCCCTGTGGCCCATGATTCCCGGAGTTGAGTACAGCGAACGGGAGATTCTGGAACTTTACGGAGTGGACTTTGTGGGGCTCCAAAACAAGAATCTGGTCTTTTTGCCCGAGGATTGGGATCGGAGCGTCTTTCCCAAACGACGGGACGAAACCGGGTTGAAGCCCGAACATATCCGGGAACTCTCCTAGGAGGATGGTCAGCATGGCAACGGAAAAGGGAACGACCTATACCATACCTATCGGGCCGGTGCATGTGGGATTGAAGGAGCCCATCACCGCCTGGCTCAATGTGGACGGAGAGCGTATCGTGGATGCCACCATTCGCCCCGGAGCGGTACACCGGGGTATCGAGGTGATGGCTCAGAAGCGCAATCCCATTCAGGTTATCTATCTTGCGGAACGAATCTGCGGTATTTGCTCCTTCTGTCACATTACCGCCTTCGTGCGAGCCGTGGAGGATGCCGCTAAAATCGAGGTGCCCCGAAGGGCTCAATATATACGTAGTTTGGTGCTGGAACTCGAGCGCATTCACTCTCACGTTCTCTGGGCGGGAGTGGCGTGTTACACCATCGGTTTCGATTCCGCCTTTCACCTGGGAATGGAACTTCGGGAAAAGGTTATGGACACCCTGGAAACTCTTACGGGAAACCGGGTGAACTACGGAGTGGGGACCGTTGGAGGCGTGCGGCGGGACCTTACGTCCCGCACCGCTGCGGCGGTGCGGGAAATGATCGCCTACTACCGGGAGCATTTCCACGTTTTCACGGATCCCGTTTACGACGATCCCATCGTGGCGGCTCGAATGCGGGATGTGGGAGTGCTCAGCACGGATGATGCGGTGCGGTACGTCGCCCTGGGGCCCACCGCCCGGGGAAGCGGATTGCGCACGGATATCCGGTGTTCCCAACCTTATGAGGCCTACGGAGAATTCGATATCAAACCCGTGGTGCCCCAGGATTACTTCGGAGAAGCCCGAGGGGACGTGTTCGACCGTTTCGTGGTGCGCACCATGGAAGTTCTTCAGAGCCTGGAGATCCTCGAAATGATCCTCGAAGGAATTCCCGAAGGGGATCTCGTATGGGAGCCCAAGATTCCCAAGCTTCTCGGCTATCTCAAAAACGTGGAGGGCCAGGGCATGGCGGCTATCGAGGCTCCCCGAGGGGATGATACGCACGTGGTGTATCTCACCAAGGGAGAGGAAAACGTAACTTCCTGGAGCGTTCGGGCTCCCACCTACTCCAATGCGGTATCCTGGCCCGTGATGTTCCGGGATCAGGAGCTGGCGGACGTGCCTCTCATCATCAACAGCGTGGATCCCTGCATATCCTGCATGGAACGGATCATGGTGACCGACTCGGAAAAAGGGGCGGAGCGGGTCGTGGAAAAGCGGGCCCTTACGGAACTTTGTCGGGAAAAGACAAGGAGGATGATGCGGGGATGATACTCTTTCTCATGAAATTCGTGGCGGGCATGGCCCTGGTGGTTCTCTCGGTCATTATCGCCTTCATCTATGAAGGGGTGGATAGGATCGTACATGCCCGAATGCAGAACCGTATCGGCCCTCCCGTGCTCCAGCCCATATACGATATCGTGAAGCTTATGGGAAAGGAAAGCATCGTTCCCCGCCGGGCGGTGCCCTGGCTCTTCAACGGAGCTCCCTGGCTTGCGGCGGTGTCTGCCATGATGGTGATTCTTTACATTCCCATCGGTTCCTTGCCCCCCATTCTTACGGGAAACGGAGATATGATTCTCATTGCCTACCTCTTCGCTCTTTCCGCGGTATCCATGGTGGTGGCGGGTTTCGCCAGCGGTTCCCCCTACGCCAACGTGGGGGCTCAGCGTGAAATGGTGCTTATGATGAGCTACGAGCTGCCCCTGGCTCTGGTGATCTGTACCCTCGCCTGGGCGGCCTATCGCCTAGGGCTTCCGGGGCATCCTTTCAGCACCGAAACCTATATGATCATGCCTCTCTGGAGCGCTCTGGGCAAAGTGGGAATCGTGGGTATGTGCGCTCTGCTTCTGGCGCTTCTCGCGGTGGTTCCCGCCGAAACCGGAAAGGTTCCCATGGACATTCCCGAGGCGAAAACCGAAATCCTGGAAGGTCTCATCGCGGAATATTCCGGCCGGAATCTGGCCATGTTCAAGCTTACCTTCGCAATCCGAACCCTTGCCATGTGTTCCTTCGTGGTGGCTCTTTTCTTCCCCTGGTCCCTCGGGAGGGCTCTCGGCTTTACGGGCTTCGGCGTATACTTTGTAGATTTCTTTTGGTTTTGGGCCAAGGTTTTCGCCATGCAGATTATCGGAATCACCCTTATCCGCACCTCCTTCGGGCGGTTCAAAATCTGGCAGGCCTCGCGCTTTTACTGGATTAACGTCTCCAGCCTCGCGGTGGCGGGAATGATCCTGATTTCTATGGATGTCTTTCTTTAGGAAAGGGGGAGCCTCATGCTGAATCGAATGATGATACAGGTACTGCGTCAGGGAACCCAGCCGAACGCCACCAACCCCTTTCTGGCGCCTCATTTGCCGGATAGTCTTACGGAAGCTTTGGAAGCGGCGGAACGGGGAGAAATTTCTCTGCATCCTCCCGTGGCCATTCCTCAGGACTTTCGGGGGCGTATCGGATACGACAAGGGTACGTGCATCGGCTGCAGACTTTGCATTCGGGTATGTCCCGCCCACGCCATCGAACTTCTTCCGGAGGAGAAGAAAATCCAGATTCACGTGGATCGCTGCTGCTTCTGCGAACAGTGTGTGGATGTCTGCCCCGTCTCCTGTCTCTGGATGACCGATCAGGGAATCAATTCCTCCTACGAAAGAAAATCGGAGATCGTGGCGGATTCCGGTAAAAAACCTCAGTGAGACGCCCCCGAAGGGGGAAATCCGGTTTATGAGATCCTAGAGGGGTGCCTCGGTTGTACTAAATGTGCCCGACTCTGCCCGGTTCATGCCATTAATGTATCGGGTGTGGCGCTTGGGCGGATGCGTGCCCCGTAAAGGTTATTCATACCGTGGAGTAAGAAGGCGAAAAAGAGCTTTTGGAATGTAAATTTAAGAGCGAGGGCGATCTGTAAAGTTCGCCCTCGCTCTTATTGCAGAATTCAGAGAAGATTTTTGTTAAATTAATGGATTTTCTTTGGAAGAACCTCGTTTTTTGGGGTAGAATAGAAAAAATATGTAAAATATTTGGGATGCGTGATGTAACAATAAGGAGGGTTTTTGCATCGTTTTTCCGTGGAGAAGAAAAGAAAATCCTATGATAAAGATAACCAAGGAAAAGGGGGATAATACTATGCGGCTGAAAGGCAAGCTTGTGGTGGCGTTTTTGGGAATTGCCGTAATCGGTATGGTTCTCGGGGGCATCGGATATCGGGGAATCCGCTTTTTGGAGGAGAAAAACCGTTACGTGGGCAATGTGGCGCTTCCCCTGGTAGAAGGGGTGGGAGAAATTCAAAAGATGCTCCTCGAAATGGAAAAGGCCGGACGTACTCTTACCCAGGAAGGACTGCCCTTTACAGAACGTAAAGCCCTTCACGGAGAAATGCAACGGCAGGGAGAGGAGCTTACCCATAAGATCGAGGCCCTGCAGCAAATGGAAACGCACCGGGATTTTCTCGAAGGCCTCGAGGGGTTCAAGAAAAATTTAGGGGAAATGCAGAAGATCCAGGAAAAAGTTTTTACTCTGGACCAAGAAGTTATGGCCTACGGCATCGAAAATCCTTTGGAATTCAAATTTGAAATTATGGGGATTCTTTCGGCCCATAATCTCTGGGCCAAGGACCTTGTGGAGTCCGCCCTTACAGTACGGCCTTTCCGGGGAATACTGGATCACGAAAAATGTGGGCTTGGCCAATTCATGGCGAATCTGAAAACGAACAACGAAGAGCTGGTGCAGATCTTCAACAATATCAAGGATGCCCACAAGAATATCCACGACGCTGGCAGAATGGCTGTAGAAATTATCGCCGACGAGGGCATTCCCGCAACGGTGAAACGGGAAAAACTTTCCACCATGGTGCAGACCCGGCTTATCATGTCCATGCGGGTGGTAAGCACTGGCCTTGCGAGTGCCATGGAGGTGGCGGAGAACTCCTCCAAGGTTTTCGGGGAGCTTCAGAACCTGATTTTCGTGGATCAGGCAAAGCTTTTGAAAAGTGCGGAGGCCCAACTGAAGAGTCTTATGGAAATGGCCAAGACCGAGGCTCAGGGATATGTTCGGGAATCCGCGGCGGCGGGTAAAAGCGCCACCCTTCAGATTCTTATATGGATGGCCGCCGGAGGCCTCTTCGCCCTTCTTCTTGGGCTCTTTCTGGCGAGCCGCATCGCCAACCCTCTCCGCCGGGTGGCGGAAGTGGCGGTTCGCCTCCGGGACGGGGACTTTCAGGTAACCCGGGAAGACTTCGGCGTTCGGAGCCGGGACGAAACGGGAGACATGGCGAAGGCCCTGACGGAAATGGTGCAGCGGGTAGGGGAGGTGCTCCGTCACATCACGGAACTGGCGGAAAACTTTGGAGCCATGTCCGAATCCCTCCAGGGACACTCCCGGGAAAGCCGTCAGGCGGTGGAAGAAATCCGGAGCAATCTGGAACGATCCGAAAAGCTCTTCGAAGACGTGGCCCAGGCCCTGGAACAAACCAATGCGGGAGTGGAAGAAGTCTCCAGCGGAGCCTCCACCAACGCCAGCTCCGCCACGGAAGGAGCCGAAGCCTCGGAAGAAGCCCGGGAAGTAAGCACCCGGGCCATGGAATCCATGGAAAAAGTCTCCCGTGAAATGGAACAAATCGGCCAGCGCTCCGCCAAAATCAACGAAAGCATGGGCTCCGTAGGGGGAGCGGTGGAAAAAATCGGAGGCTTCGTCAGCACCATAGGAGGCATCGCGGACCAAACCAACCTTCTCGCCCTCAACGCCGCCATCGAAGCCGCCCGGGCCGGAGAAGCCGGCCGGGGCTTCGCGGTGGTGGCGGAAGAAGTCCGGAAACTCGCGGAAGAAAGCAACCAGGCCGCCCGGGAAGTAGGGCAGATCATGGAAGAACTCCGCTCCCGGGCCAAGGACGCGGGAGCGGAAGTACAGGCCAGCCGGGAACAGGTGGAAAAGGCGGTAACCCTCGCCCAAAGCACCTACCGGGAACTGCAGCACTCCCTCAAGGTCGTGGAACGCATGAACGGAGTGGTTCAGAACATCGCCGCCATCGCCCAGGAACAGGCGGCGAGTTCCGAAGAAATGGCGGCTTCCGTGGACAGCATCACCCAGAACAATCGGAAGGTCAGCGAAGCTCTGGGATCTATGGGACAATCCGCGGGAACCACCTTCAACACCATCGAAGGAGTGGACCGGGCGGCCTCGGAGCTCGCCAAGGGAGCCGAGGAACTCCAGCGGGAGCTGCGATTCTTCCGGCTCGCTTCGGAGAATTCCGGAGAGCTTCCCCGAATTCCGGAAAGGCTGTAGGAAAAACCGGAAAAACCAAACGAAAAGATGTTCATGTATAAAAAGGGCGGATCTTCGGATCCGCCCTTTTTATACATGAACATATCGTGTTACTATGATGGAGTCGTTTTTCCCGACTTCGGCGAAAGTTATTCACAAACCCAATAGCCACAAGGGTTCATGGAAAAGCGAAGGCACTACATTATCCCCTGGAGGGAATGCAGCGCCTTCGCTTCTTTTTCTTTCAGCTTTTTTGAAAAGAGCCGTTCTCTAGTCCTTTGGCATCCCTTCCCGGAAACGGTGGCAATACCGGGAGAGGGACAGGATCTCCCTCGGAGTGGTGGAATAGGGAATCCCCAGGCTTTTGAGCAGCTTCTTCGCATGAGAAGAAAGCTTCCGGGGAAAGCGGTAGAGCTTTTTCGTGCTCGTGTCCCGGATAAGGGTGGACCGGATATCCAGAAGAGCCTCCCGGATCTCCCCGGGGCTCATGGCGGTTTTCTGCTGGAGGAGCACCCGTTTCTCCAGATGACGCTGAGCCGCAAAGGTGAGATACTGCAAAGCCACATGTCCCCGAATCCTCGATTCGGTCCAGTGGAAGATGGGGCGGATACGGAGGTGGTGCTTCTTGATGCGGAAGCTCTCCTCGATACGCCAGAGAGAGCGGTAATGGGAAAGCACCTCCCGAATCTCCTCCTCCGTGGTGAGGGGCAGATCCGTGAGGATGCCGAAAAGCCCGTCCCAGCGGGCTTCCGAAGCGATCTTCTCCTCGTCCGGCTCGTAGGAATGCCCTTTTTCTCCATGTGCCACCTTCAAATATCTGTTGCTCCCCCGCTGGGAAAGAAGCTGCTTTTCCGGAATGGTCTTTTTCTTGTTCAGTTTTTTGAGCAGCTTCTCCAGAGACTCCTCCCGGTCCCGGGCGTTCTTGGCCGCCCGTTTGGAACTCCAGGTCACCAGAAGGTTTTGCCCGTCCTCCCGCGAAAAGATCCGGTACTCCAGGCTTTCCTTTGTGTTCTTTTCCCCAAGAGGGGTGTAGGATGAACGGTCCAGAATGGCCTCCTTCTCCGAGGCCTTCATGCTCTTGAGCCGTGCCCCGAGAACGAAGTGGAGTCCCTTCTCCTTCAACGCCTCAAGTCTGGCACAGGAGAACATCCCCCGGTCCGCCGCCACCACCCCGGTGCTTCCGGAATAGCGTTCGCATCTCCAGGCGGCAACGAACTCCTGGAAGGCGGCTCCCTCCCAGGTCTTTCCCGGAAAGAGCCGGTACCAGAGGGGCAGCCCTTCGGGAGTGGCGGCCAGAGCCAGCACCACCTGGGTCTCCTTGACCTTGTTGTCCTTGCTGAACCCCTTCTGCCGGAGCTCGTCCTCCTCGAAGCTCTCGAAGTACAAAGTGGTGACATCAAAAAGCATGAGGGTGGGCCTCTCCGGGAAAAGCCCCTCCGAGGAGGAGCGCACCAGCTCCTTCAGCCGGTCCTCCTTCTTGGCCAACGCATCCAGCAACCGATAGATCCGGTCCAGAGAGGTTTCGGAGGCGCAATGCTTCTCCAGCCAAGCTGCCATACCCCGTTTGCTCGAAGGAAAGGCCAGAGAAGCCCCGAGACACTGTTTCAGAAGATGGTATTTGTTGGTGTCCCGAGGAGCCCGGGTAAAAAGCTTCTCCAGGCCGAAAAACTCGAAAAGGTACTCCGCCGCCAGAAAAGGCCCCTCTATGACATCCTCCTCGTTCTCCAGAACCGAAGCCCGGAGCAGAAGGGAATCCTCCACGGGAACCTCAATCTCAGCGGCTTCCATCTCTGCCGCCTTCGTTCCGGATTCTCCGAAAAGAGTCTTCTGCTGGGGAGCCGCCTCCAGCCTCTCCTCCTCCAGCTTCTCCATGATCTGGGCAGCAAGGGATTTGAGCTCCTCCATCTCCTTCTCGTCCTGTGCCACGCCGATATGCTGAACGATACGCTGGGAAACGGATTTGCCGTTGCGTTTGGATTCCACGATCTGTACAGTCTTTCGGGGACTGTTGGGTGAGGACTTCGTTCGGATATACATACCGAAAAGCATACCGTAAAACCCACAATGCGTCAACTAACAAAAATGCTAGGCACTACTATTTTGAAAATCCGGAAGAATGCACAATGAAAAAACGCCAAGCCCTATGGTTACAGGGTTTGACGTTGATATGCCTTTTGGGGAGAGCCGGGGTTTTGTAACAAAGCGCCGAAGTCGGGAAAAGATGTTCATGTATAAAAAGGGCGGATCTTCGGATCCGCCCTTTTTATACATGAACATATCGTGTTACTATGATGGAGTCGTTTTTCTCCGATTTTTTCGGAGGTACCAAGGAAAAGGGGAGGGAAGGGTATGAAACGGATTGTGGCAATCCTTACGGGAGGAACCATCGCCAGTGCCGTGGGAGGGGATGGGGCGTTGCCGGATAAAAAAAGCTCCTCCCGGCTGGAAAAGCTTCTTCGCAGTTTTTACCGGGATCGGGATGTGGAGGTCCTTACGGTGCAGCCCTGGGGAAGCCCCGGTTACGACAGCTCGGATATAGGGCCTCTCCAATGGATCGACCTCACCCGGATCGTGGTGGAGGAGATGGAAAAGGGAGATCTTCTCGGGGTCATTCTTCTTCACGGTACGGATACCATGGCCTACACCGCTTCATGGCTTTCCATCGCTCTTCGGGGCATTCCCATTCCGGTTATCCTTACGGGAAGTCAGCTCACTCTGGATTATACCCCCGAGGATGTGCTGGTAAATCTCCGGGGAGCCGCTCAGGTAACCTGTACGGATACTCTGGGAGTGTGGATTTATTTCAACTGGAAGCTCATACCGGGAGATCGGGGGCACAAGGCCCGAGCCACCCATCCCGATGCCTTTATCGCGCAGAACGGCATACCCATTTCCTTTCATCCCGAATGGGCATTGCGCAAAAAGGACTATGCTGAAGAGAGAAGGTGGTCTCCCCCCTCATCCCTCTTGCCTCTTCTCTGGAGCACCTTTTCCCGGGAACTCTGGAAGGAACGCCGGGAGGAATTTCGGTGGCTTTTCTGCGCTCCCGGCACGATTCCCTCGTTTTCCGGCAGGGAGAGCATCTTGGGGCTTCTCGGTTTCGGCTCCGGAAACGCTTCTCGGGAAGTTCTCGAAGCTCTTGCCGGAGCTTGGCCGGAAAAGGAAAAACCTCTTCTCCTCGCCTGCAGCCAGGCCGAGGGGGACCGAAAAAAACCCGATGCCTACGGAGACGTGGGCATGGCCTCCCTCAAATCCCGGGGTTTCAGCCTGTGGAATCAGGGAGACGCCTCTCTGGAGTTTGTTCATGCCCTGGCCTGGTATGCCCTGCTCTGTATGCCCGAGGATCCGGAAAAAGTGCTGGGGGAATATCTGGAAAAAATCTGAACTTGCAACGAATGCAAATCGGCTCTTTTCAAAGCGAAGGGGCACGTCCACAAGGAGGGTGCCCCTTCGCTTTGAATCTTTTCCGGAAATTATTGTCTTAAATGAGTTTATAGTGCTCCAGCCGTCGGCGCACCTCTTCCTTGCCGAAAAAGACCGCCACCTCGAAGATGCCCGGACTCACCTTCATTCCCGTAAGAGCGAAACGCAAGGGCATGGCAAGGGCCTTCATTTTCACGTTCTTCTCCTTGGACCACTCCTTGGCAAAAGCTCCGAGTCCCTCCTCGGACCAGGAGGGAAGTTCCAGCAGAGCCTTCAGGAAGGGGCGCAGGATTCCCCGGGCCTCCTCGTCCAGGTCCGAGGCATCGTAGCGGTCACAGACGGAACTGAAGCTCAGGAAATAGTCGCTGTATTCGGCGATTTCCTGGGTGGTCTGTCCCCGGCCATCCAGAAGCGCTAGGGCCCTTTCCAGGTACTCCTGGGAGTATTCGTTTACCGGAAGGTTCAGGGCCTCCCAGTGAGGGCGTACCTGGGCCAGGAGTTCCGCCTTGGAAAGGAGTTTCCAGAGATGTTCCTGGTTGATATGCCCAAGCTTGGCCATGTCGAACACAGCCGCCCGCTTGGTAACCCGGGAAAGCTCGAAGCTCTGTACCGTCTCTTCCCGGGTAAGCACTTCATTGTCTCCCGGAGACCATCCCAGAAGGGCCAGGAAGTTGAACACTCCGTCGGGAGTGTATCCGAGATCCCGATACTCGTATACGCTGGTGGCTCCATGGCGTTTGGAGAGCTTTTTTTTGTCCGTTCCCAGAATCATGGGAAGATGGGCGAACTGTGGAAGTCGCCATCCTAGAGCCTCGTAGAGGAGAATCTGCTTGGGGGTGTTCATGATGTGATCTTCCCCACGGATGACGTAGGTGATATCCATGGTGTAGTCGTCCACCACCACCGCGAAATTGTAGGTGGCAGTGCCGTCGCTCTTCATGAGCACGATATCCTTGTAGGTACTGGTGGGAATTTCGATGTGTCCGTAGACCACATCGTCGAAGGCCACCACCTGCTCCTCCTCGGGAAGCCGGTAGATGATGGCGTCTCCCTCCCGGTAAGCCTTGCCTTCCTCTACAAGCCGTTCCGCATACTTTCGATAGATTTCCAGCCGTTCGGACTGCCGATAGGGGCCGAAATCTCCTCCCTTGTCGGGGCCTTCGTCCCAGTCCAGTCCGAGCCACCGCATGCCCGCCATAATGGTTTCTTCGTACTCCAAGGTGGATCTCTGACGGTCCGTATCCTCGATGCGGAGCACGAAAGTTCCTTCCGTGTGCCGTGCCCAGAGCCAGTTGAAAAGCGCCGTGTGCCCTCCCCCGATGTGGAGTGCTCCCGTAGGACTGGGGGCGAAGCGGACGCGTACCTTTTCCTGCATTTTTCTATCCCTCCAAAAGCGTAATATGCTCTATACTATCAAGGTAAGCATTATATCGTATTATGGGGTTTTTCAAAGTTTTTCCAAAGGAGGCAAAGGGTTTGAGGAAAACGATGTTACTGGTGGACGGGCACGGACTTGCCTACCGGGCCTATTACGCCCTTCCGGAACTTTCCGCTCCGGACGGAACCCCCACAAGGGTTCTCGTGGGTTTTATCAACTCCCTTATCAAGGTGGTGGAGGAATGGCAGCCCTCGGAGGTGGCGGTAGTGTTCGATGCCCCTTCCCCTACGTTCCGGCACGAGCGTTACGAGGCCTACAAGGGCACCCGCAAACCCATGCCCGAGGATATGCGCCCTCAGATTCCCCTGCTCCAGGAAATGCTTCGTCTCCTGGGGCTATGCGTTACTTCCCTGGAGGGAGTGGAGGCGGATGACGTATTGGCCTCCACGGCTCTTTCCTGGGCGGAGAAGGATCGGGATGTCCTTATGCTTACCGCGGATAAGGATATGCTTCAGGTTCTGCGGAAGGGCGTGCGGATTCTTCGCCCCCAGAAGGGGGTAAGCTCTTTCGTGCTCTTCGACGAGGAACGTTTCCGAAAAGAATATCCCTTCGAGCCTTCGGGAATGATCGACTACCTCTCTCTGGTGGGGGATGCTTCGGACAACGTGCCGGGAGTTCCCGGCATCGGAGACAAGGGGGCCCGGGAACTTCTCGGAGAATACGGTACTCTGGAGGAGATTTACCGGCATCTGGAGGAACTCAAGCCGGGGGTGCGCAAGAAGCTGGAGGCCGGAAGAGAGAGCGCCCTTTTAAGCCGGGAGCTTGTAACCCTCGCCTTGGATTGTCCCGTGAAGGAAGACCTTTTCCGTGCCTGCGCTCCTGAAAGAGAGGAATTGCGGGAAATGTGCCTCCGCCTGGGAATGGAGCAGACCTACGTCAAGATGGTGGCTTCCTTCGAGGTTCCCTCTAGGGCATTTTCCGAAGAATCCGAAGAACTCAGGGAGTCCTCGGAAGAAAGGCCTTCTTTCCAGGAACGGCAAGTATCCCTGGAAGAACTTCTTTCGGAGCCCCTTCTGGCTCTTTTCTGGAAGGAAGAGGAGGGAAAGAAAATCTTTGGAGTGGGAAACGAGGAAGGATCCATGGCGTTTCTCGAAGAATCCCTCCTTTTTCCCCGGCCTCTTCAGGACTGGACCCGCAATGGAGGAACACTCATCACTTCCGGGTATAAACAGCTCTGCCGGGATTTTCCTGAAACCGCTCCCCTTCCGGAATTTCTGTGGGATCTCGAAACGGGGTATTATCTGCTGCATCCCGACCGGGCCCAGGAAGACTATCCCAAGCTCTTTGGAGATCCCTCCAATCCCACCCAGGAGGAGCTTTGGAAGCACTACCGGGTTTTGGAGCCCGAAGTGAGAACCAAGGAACTCCATAGGGTTATGCAGGGAATCGACCTTCCCCTTTGTCCTGTCTTGGCGGCCATGGAACGTCAGGGAGTACAGCTCCACCGGGAGAGCCTTCTCGACCTGGAGCGGGATCTGGATCTTCGGATTCGGGAAATTCAGCATGCCGTGGAAGAGGCGGGGGGAATGGAACTCAACCTCAACTCTCCTAAACAGGTGGGGCATCTCCTCTTCGATGTGCTCGGGCTCCCCCCTCTCAAGAAGACCAAAACGGGATATTCCACCAACACCTCGGTGCTGGAAGTATTGGCGACATATCCCAACGGGGAAATTCCGGGAATGCTTCTGGAATTCCGGGAACTCTCCAAAATGCAGAGCGGTTTCGTACAGCCCTTTCTGCAGCTTGCGGATCCCCAAAGCGGGATTATCCATACTACCTTCGAACATATCAGTACGGGCACCGGAAGGCTTTCCAGCACGCATCCGAATTTGCAGAATCTCCCACTCTACGGAGAATGGGCCCGTCGCTTCCGCACCGCCCTGGGGCCGGTAAAGGAAGGTGCCTGTTATGTCTCCGCGGATTATTCACAGATCGAACTGCGCATTCTGGCGCACCTCTCCCGGGAGGAAAGTCTGGTGGAGGCCTTTCGGGAAGGCCGGGACGTACACAGCGAAACGGGAGCCCGCATCTTTGGGGTGGACCCCGAAGATGTAACTCCAGAAATGCGTCGGCAGGCCAAAATGGTGAACTTCGGTCTTCTCTACGGCATGGGGGGGTTCGGCCTTGCGGATAGGTTGAATATCGGCCGTGCTCAGGCCCAAAAGCTTGTGGATGCTTACTTTGCGGCCTTCCCTGGAATTCAAAGCTATCTTCGGAACGCCGCAGAGGAGGCCAAAAAACAGGGATATACCACCACGCTTTTCGGGCGTCGGCGCCCCCTTGCGGAGGTCACCACCGTGGAGGGCCGGGGAGCCGGGGCTCTCAAGCGGGTGGCCATCAATACCCCCATTCAGGGAACCGCTGCGGATATCGCCCGAATGGCCCTGGTACAGTGGCATAAAAAAATCCGCCGGGAAGGACTTGCCATGCCCCTGGTACTGCAGATCCACGACTCTCTCGTGGTGGAGGTGTCCCGGAAAGAGGTGTCCCGGGCGGAGGAATCGCTTCGGGAGGTTATGGAAGGCGTGGTATTCCTCTCGGTGCCCTTGAGGGTGGAAACTAAGAGAGGGAATAATCTCGGAGAAATTTAATATTTTGGTTTGTGGAAAACCTGGGGCCGAGAGTTTTACGGGAAAAAAGGCCCGATTTATCGAAAATCTTCAAAAATGCTTTTGACACTCCTCCGGGAGAACCGTATGATATGAGGCGCTTCAAAAATGCCGTCTTTATACTGAAAGGAGTCGATGAAGGGTGATTATGCGGGCCCTGAGAACCCAGGTGAAGTGGATTATGATCAGCGTGGTGGTAGTCTTCGTACTGTCCATCCTCTTTATGTACGGAGGAGGAAGGCGGGGAAGCAGGAGCGGTGAAAACGGAGATTATCCCGTGGCGGAAATCAACGGTATGACCCTCATGAGAAGCCAGCTTTATCAAAGCATGGTGAACCTGGCGGAGCAGAGCGGCAAAAAGGATGTTTCTCCTCAGGATATCGTACTCTTCCGCAAACAGGTGGTAAACGATATCGCCGTGGGGGACGAGCTGAAAAAGGAAGTCAAAAACCGGAAGATCAAAATTTCCGAAGAAGAGGTGGATGCTTCTTTCAGGCAACTGGAGGATCAGTTCCCCACCAAAGAAGCCTTTATGGAATACATGACCCAAATGGGGATTTCCGAAAGCAAGCTCAAGGAACAGATCCGGGAGGATCTTGCCCGGCGGGCCCTCATTCTTCAGGCGGAAGAGGGAGTAGTCGCAGCTCCCGAGGAGCTTCAGGATGCCTACGATTCTCTCAAGGATCTCGTATTCACCCGGCCCCAGGTGATGTATGTGCGGGTGGCGGATTTCGGAAGCCGGGATCAAACCGCCAGGGAAGCGGTGGAGCAGATGGAGGATGGCGTTGGCTGGAACGCCATGATAGCCACCTTCCTCGAAGAGCTTCAGGACTTTACCTCGGGAGATGAAACGGCTCCCTTTGCGGCAAATCGGGTTCCTCCGGTGCTTTGGGAGGCCGTGTCGGATACGGCGGAAAACCAGATTATAGGCCCCGTGGAACTCACCAGCCAAGACTTCTTCGTACTTCAAAAAGTAACCGAAGAGCCGGAGCAGGTACTCTCCTTCGACGAGGTAAGTGGGGACATTCGGGAGATGGTGATGGCCCAGAAAAAACAGAACGCCCGTAATCAATTCTTCGAAACCCTTCTCGGTCGGGCGAACATCGAGATTCTCGACGAATCCCTTTTTGCGGCTCCTGCAGAGGAAACCCTTGCCTCTTCTGATCTTTCCGAAGGAAAGAGCGAGGAGAAAACCGAGGAAAAAGCTTCGGAATAGCTTCCAAAATCTGGTTTTGCGAAAGAAGTTGGAAATTCGCGGTTGACATACCGGGCTTCTGTGCATAAAATATGCCTTGCGCGATTTCTTCCGGTGGGATGGCCGAGTGGCTGAAGGCGCTCGCCTGCTAAGCGGGTAAGGGGGCAAAAACCTCCTTCGAGGGTTCGAATCCCTCTCCCACCGCCAGGTAGCAAATTTTATGTTTTTCTATTACTGTGCGCCGGTAGCTCAACTGGATAGAGCACCTGACTACGGATCAGGAGGTTACGAGTTCGAATCTTGTCCGGCGCGCCAACGCTTCCAATAGCAGCCTTTCAGCTCCTTCGAGGTCTGGAAATTTAATCGAAAAAGGCAATCCAGGAGCACCTGACTGAAATGTCAGGCGCAAGGGCAGCTAACTTTTCTTAACCGTCTATCTCTGGTCAGATAGGCGGTTTTTTTTGTGCCTTCACATTGGCAATCCCTCCTTTCGAACCCCTCCAAGTATCCACAGGATATCCACCGAATTATCCACGTATATTGTGTCATATTTTTAGAACTTACCATATATAGTGCTTAAGGCCCATTGTGTCCCGGTTAAGCATGCATATAATGGAAAATGGCTGAAAACATTTTATCACGGAAGGAGGCGGAGGAATGAAGATGACCCGAGTCAGTGTGTTGCGGAGTCTACGAGGGTATACCCTGGCAGATGTAGAACGCGAAACGGGGCGATGCTACGCGAATTTGAGCATGTGGGAATCCGGAGCCAGGAAGGCCCCGAAGGAAATTCGAAAGTTGTTGAGTGGCCTGTACCAAGCTCCAGAGGAGGTTCTATGGAGTCCCGAGGGCCTTGCCAGAGAATTACCCATCGAAGCGGTTCTACAAGCGTGAACCGGGCCCGGCAAGAGGGCATAAAAAATGCCGCTGGAGGCGGAATCCAACGGCGGCGAGTGGAAAAGAAAGGATTTGATTCGTGAACAATTGCATGCGTGACAATTATACCACAAATCGAACACCACATTTAGCCTTTTCGGCTCGGGGAATTGAGAGCAGGGAAACCGGGAAACGTGTCTCCTTTACTCAAGAGTTGAAATATTCCTCTCTTGCCCTCATTTACAGAACTAAAGTTCCCTTTGTGTCTTTTGAGAGTGTAACCCCTCTTTTTTGGCAAGCTCTGGAAGAGTATCGAGAGCTTGAAGTACAAGGGGGGCTAGAGCGGCAAAGTTCGCAGTTGATGGCTCAGGAGTTCGAGGGTTCCCTTGAGAAATACTGGGAGCGCATAACAGACCCCGCCGGATTGATAGCACAGTATTGTCGAGATCATCAGCCTTTGCGGGCGTGGAAAACAGGAGCCAAAGAAGAAGTGGTACAGAGTGTGCACCGAGGCATGGGGCATGGAAACCTTGCTCACCTTTCTTGGTTCTTTGATACGTGTTATTTAGTACGGCGCTTCGGGCGATGCAACCGTAACACATCCCCCATCATGTCAACGGCAACAATTTCTTCCCGAGCTAAAGAGTATAAATCAACTCCACGGCGTTCTGCCTCCTCTCCAAGTTGTTCCGGCGATAGTGATAACAGTGATGACGGAGGTTCAGACCAACCAGAACCACCAGCGCCTTTTGTAGTACCCTTTCCCTGTAACATCCTTTCCAAAACAACCAACCATGCCATTGTGCGCGGCTCCCAAGAAGGGGGGCGGTGCTGATGACCGTTTACAAATCCCAGAACCAGCAAGTTCTTTCCCACCTCAAAAACAAAGGACCCCTCTCACAGAACGGTGCTCAACGTCTATACGGCGTTGGCAGGCTTGCGGCCCGCATTCACGACCTCCGGGAAAAGGGGTGGGGCATCGTCACCGAAACCGTCCGAGGCGGCGGGAAAAAGTGGGGGCGGTATTGGTTGATAAGCACAACCCCCAGGAGCACCGAAGGGGGTGAAGCCTGATGACCGTATGGCAGAACGAGCAGCAGATACGAGGCTGGAGCGAAGCAACCCTTCAAAGTTGGTTCGAAAGAGATATTTTCCCCAAAAGCGAGAGTTACGGAAAAATCCGGGGCAATCTTTGGAAGCCTAATGGGGATTGTCAGACCATCCTAGATCCCCGTGACGATTACAAGGAGTCTGAACCCTCCTTCCATTTTTCCTATACCACGGGGCGGTTCAACCGCTTCGGGATGAGCGGCGGCGGGGTGCTTACCCTTGCCAGGGAATGCAGCGTACAACCCCCACCGTATGACGCGGGCAATCTGGACTTTCTCCCTTCGATCCGCAAGGAATCCCCCGAGGGAAAAGCGGCCAGGGAGAAGGAATGCCAGAAGAGAGGGGCCGAAGCCGCAGAGAAGCGAGAGCAGGAGGCCGTGGTTTATGTGGAGCTTTTAGCCAAGGCCCGGCGGTATGTGCTCTCTCTTCCGAAGGAAACCGGAGACCATCCCTATTTGCTCCGAAAAGGCGTATCCCTTCCGGAAGGCCACCGTATCAAGCGAGACCAGAAAACCGGCAATCTTGTAATGCCGGTTCTGGACGCCACCGGGCAGGTTATCAGCTATCAATATGTTCTCCCCGAGAAGCCCCAAAAAGGCCCTGACAAGTTCTTTGCTACAGGCTTGCAGAGCGGCGGAGGGTATTGTCCTTTCGGGCAGGATGCCGGAGACAATCTTCTCATTTTGGGCGAGGGGATCGCCACGGTGTTAGATCCCTTTTCCGCATCTCCCGGCTCATGCACCAGGGTATGCTTCTCAGCTTCGAACCTTCCCAAGGTGGCGGAGCAAGTAAAAAACCGCAAAGGGCCTATCGTTGTTTTGGCAGATATCGAGCCCCGAGGCGTAGGGCTCAAAAACGCCAAGGAAGCCGCAGAAATATGTGGCGGTATCCTTGCGGTTCCCCCAGGCGATGATGAAAAGCGAGATTGGAACGATGCCTTCCAGAAGATACCCGAAGAGGCCCGGAAGGTTTGGAGCGAAATTCTTGAGAAGGCACCGAAGGCGAAAACATCACTTCTTTATGAGGTGAAAAACAAGGCCTTTCAGGGCGATATCCGGCGGTCCCTTTCCCGACACGACTTATGGAACGGCACCTTTGGAGATGCGAAATGGGTTGTAGAGGGACTAATCCCCCAGGCGGGACTTACCGTCCTTGCGGCTCCTCCGAAGAAGGGTAAAAGCTGGTTTGCGCTCCAATTGGGTATTGCCGTGGAAAGCGGTGTTCCCTTCCTTGGGTTGCGCACCACCAAAGGCAAGGTGGTGTACTACGCCTTGGAGGATACAGAACGTCGATTGGTGGAGCGGGTGCACGGATTGCATCCCCAGGGGCGGCCCGTAGGGTTGCCTCATTGCGAACTCACCATACCCAGACTAGACCAAGGCGGCCTTGAGGCTCTTGTCAGCATGATCGAAGAAGAGAATCCCAGCTTGGTAATCCTCGACACCTGGAGCAAGATCAAGGGTTCTCCCGAAAGGGGCTTGAACGCCTACGAAGCGGATTACCGGCTAGTGGCCCCTCTCAAGGCCATTGCAGAAATAACAGGCGTTGCAATCCTCTTGATAACGCATCTCAACAAGTACCACCGAGGCCTTGACGATATCGAGAGCATCACCGGTTCCATGGGCCTTCCCGGTGCGGCTGATGCGATCCTCTTCTTGAAGAGGGACCAGTATGAAGACTCTGCGAACCTTGCCAGAGATGGACGGGATTTTTCCGACTCCGAACCTCTGGTGCTCAAGTGGGATTCTCCCGGCTGGAGGATTGCGGAGCAGAACGAGCAACGAGATGTGGTGATGGAATCCCTGACCGAGTTCCAGACGGTGATACTCGGGGTGCTCGAAGAATATGACGGGCTCGAAGGAATGAACCCAAAGGAAGTTTCGGACTATCTTACCCAGGGAGAAGAGGAGCCGGAGAAGAAACAAAAGCATCTAGCCAAGGTGCGTTTGGACATTTCCCGCATGGTGAAAAAGGGAGTGTTGATAAAAGCTTCTCGGGGAAAATATCTTCCTTCGGTGGTAGAGAGAGAAGAAAAACGTGATATGGATGATATGTTTGATATGCGTGATATGGATGATATGGATGATATTTTCCCCGAGTCATATCAAACGTATCACGGAACATATCAAGAGGCCCCGGAAATTGATATTTTTGTAAGCCCTTGCAACGACAGGGATAAAGGCCCCTTCGAGAGCAAACATATCAAACATATCAACCATATCATCGATATGCCCCCCGCAGAGGATATTTCTTCTTCGAACCCCAAAATCCAAAGCTGGTACTCTTCCCTCTCCGAAAATGACCGGGAGGCGATCCGGGCCCGAGGAGAAAAACTTCTGGCTTTCCCGGGCATATCCTCCGAAGACCGGGCCAGGGTTCAGCGGCAGATTATCGAGGTGGCTTATGACGATTCTCAGGAGGCAGGAGTACCGCCTTCGGAACTATCCATTATTGTTCGTGACGATGACCCCGAAGAGGATGAACCGGAGCCGGAGAGTGGATCTTCTTCTTCGAACCCCGAAGCCTCTCCACCGGAGGAAAGGCCCCGCATGGCCCTGGATTATCCCGATAGCATCCGGAGATTGAAGCCCTCCTTGAAAGCCTATTTTCTGGACCGGGAACGGTGGCATGGAGAAAATGGGGTTCCACCGGATGAGGCCCGGGCTCGGGCGGAAAAGGAAACCCTTGCCAGGGCAGAGGGTGCAGCATGAGATACGGCGATAGAACAACCCCATGGCTGTATTTCCTGCGGTACGTTCCTCAGTACGCCCACAAGCTGGTTCTTCCCTGGCTTGAGGAGTACCGGCCTTTGGTCATGGTGAAAGAGGCCGAGGCTATCTATTCCGGAATTATCGAAGGCCGTATAACTTCCGCCGCAGAGGTGGAGGGAAAGCGGCTCTCCCGGGGGCAGAAAGAGGGGCTTTTCCGCATTCTTTCGGAGGTGGAAGGGGAGCGGACCAGCCGCAGCCAGGCCCGGAAGGAAAGGATGTTCCGGAAGAACAGGAAGCGGCAGTCCTCTTTTGTGTGCCGGGATGCGGAGCTGATGCGGTGGGTGACACGGGCGGGATGCCTTTTTACGGCCGATGAGGTCAGTTTCCTTTTCGACCTGATGCACGGTACCAGCCCCATATTCCCGGAGATGATGACCGGAGGAATCCCCGAAGATGTGCGAGAGGAAGCGGCGTGGCGTTTCGAGAGATACCGCCGTTGCTTCAAAGATGGAGGGTTCGAAACGGTTCAGGAATCTTCCGCAGAGGCCGAACGCATAGCCCATGCGAACCGCAGGAAGAAGGCCCAGGAAGCCCGCAGGCGAAAGGAACAGAGCGAACGGCGCAGAGAAAAGTTTGAAGAGGAGTTCCGGAGATTCTATTCCTCAAGGGAAGCCGTCAATGGACCAGATCCCTTTTCGATCCTTGATGTTCCCCGGAGTGCTTCCCAGGAAGATATCCGGAGGGCGTACCGCCGCAAGGTGAAAGAGACGCATCCGGACCAGGGAGGCAACCCCGAGGCGTTCCAGGCGGTGCAATCGGCGTATGAAAACCTTCGGAAGGTGTCGGCATGAGCCGCCAGCATTCCCCCATGAACACAACAAGGTTGAGCGTTCCCCTTCCCGGGGAGCTGGAAGGAGCCCCGCTAAGCCCCTCTTTTTCCGGTAAGGGTGTATATCCCCTTTCGACCTCCGGAGGGGCTTACAGGGGCTCTATAGGCCTTTTAGAGAAAGCGGGGTCTTCTCATAGGCCAGGCATTCGTATTGCCTTGATGTTCCCTTTTATTCGGAGAGGATGCAGAAAATATTTTATCAAAGAGGGGCTTCCCCATACTGAGGAGTCCATTTTTTGGGAGGAACCATCCTTGATATGTATAAATTTGGCATTTTGGGGGGCACAGATCCGGATGAAAACAGAAGATGGTGAAGTCCTTAAAAGCTGTAAAAAATATTCGCTAGCTTAATGACCAATGAAGGTGTATTTTTAGTTTAAAATTATCTCTTTTGTGTGGGGGCTCGTTTTTTTTAATTTAACTAATTTTGCGTTACATTCGAGCCTTTTGCCATGGGTAACGTTCAATATCAGGGTGTTTTTCTTCGTAGATTTTCAATTCTTCCTGATTGAGAGGATACCATTCGTTATATGGGTAACGCCTAAAAAACTGCCCAATCCGTTCGCGAAAATGTTCGTTAGCGATTTGATTAAGTCTTCCCCTGCGGAGATGACGCAATCTCTCAAGACCCTCTCGTGGAACACGCAAAGTCACCATGAAATCAACAGCCATCTTTTTTGAAAAGGTTATTTTATCTTCCGTAGGAAGATAAAACCATTTCTGATTGATACGAGCATGCTGGGTAATCAGATTTATTAAGGATTTGGGTGAAGTTGTGTCTTTACCTTTTTTTTCTACTTCTCTAAATTCTCTAATTTCACAAAGCGTGATGTCAGGGCTTCGAGTCG
The DNA here is from genome assembly GCA_963666395.2 of uncultured Aminiphilus sp. Taxonomy (GTDB): domain Bacteria; phylum Synergistota; class Synergistia; order Synergistales; family Aminiphilaceae; genus DAIPKP01. The sequence goes on along the minus strand of CAXXQU010000001.1, from coordinate 1,403,897 downwards.
CATCGCAATCTTGTGTGGCCACGATCGCAGTAACAGGACGAACCGGGACGATAATATTTATCCCCCCATTGTTATTTGCGACTACTTCTCCCCATGTAGTATAAACAGTGTCTGTTTCTTCAACGAGAAGAACTTCGTCAAGCGATAGTTCGATTCTGGGAAGGCCTATGAAAATATCCCCCTGGCGAATCGGCTCAGACGTATCGGGAAAATCATAAATCATGGTCAATTCTCCCATTGAATACCTAGAGCAGCCTCCTCCTCAGCAAAACGGAGTCGTTTTTGTTCGGCTGTTTCAAGTATTCCTTTGGTGATTTGCAAGGCTTCTGTTAGTGATACAGAGCGGCCCATTACCTTTTTTTGCTGGGTAAACGATGTTTCTGATATCTCAACTACGCTATTATTCCATCCCTTTTCAATTGGCCACAGGTCGTTTATTGCTGTTATTGAAGAGGTTAACATGGAAAAAATTATTGCTTTTCTTGCTATTCCAGCTATTTTATTGCCTGATAAAAATTCAAAATTATTCGAGAATGAAGAAGTGTAATTTTCTTGCCAGGAATCAGTTCTCGAGAGTTTCTGGATCTGATTTTCACACGAGTTATCAACAGTACATGTATTATTCATTTGAGAACCTCTTTTTCAGTTCGCCATCAATCATTTTAAAGAACCAGTCATCTGCAATGTTGTGGGCAGCATCAAGCCATTTGCCAAAATCTTCGGGCTTTTTGGGCAAGTCATCATCACTTGTTGAATCAACTATAGTTTCCCAGATGAGCGATGGCACGTTATCTTTTTGACCTGTAGCAACTCCAATTTTAATTAATCCTTTTGGAGCTTGGCATTTGAATGAAGATTGCCATTTAAAGCTAGTCGGGTTGCTTTCAATGCCGGTGTCTTGGAATAGGGTTTCAGGAAGTGAAGTTTTTATTTTTAGCTTGCTCAAGAAGTTGAATGTGTTGTCTGTTTTTGGGTCGAAATCTACCGCATCAATGTATCGCAAACTCAGGTTGATGATTTTCAAGCTTTCAGCCTTCGGATGTGCACTAAACAGTGTTTCGATAGCAGACAAAACGCGCGGGCGAAAATCAGACCATATATAATCGGATGTTGAGTTGACTGCGAAAATGCCCGGGCCAACCTGAACCAGAGGCCATGAATTGGCGGCGCTACGAAAGCGATGTTGAATATTATAACTTGCGAACTCATCAGGGACACTGGCAGTCGGTAGTTGTTCATGTTCCGGATATTTCTCAGATAGTCGATCAAACAAACGTCCCAACAGCAGTTTGTAATGAGGGTCAAGTTGTGGCATTCCAGGAGATGATTCTTGTAGCTTCCATTTGATTTCCAAAATTGCTTCAACCAATGGTTTATTTTTTAGCTCTCTGGCCATGTAACCACCTCATTTTTATTTTTCATAACGTAGTTTTTTTGGAATCTAATTTTTGCAATCAGAGCATGTAGAAGTTATCACAACGAACTCCCCATTACAACCATTCTAGTTAGCAATTTTGGTTTTGAAACGATTAGTAAAACCAATTTGTGTAATTTTCCTTCTTTATCTACTGGAATGAGTGAGCTCATCAGGACCATGGAGAACATCAATCTTTGAGCAAAGCGTAATTCATCCTCTTTTTTGGAAAGAAAATCGAGCAGCCCCGCAGAGAATGAATTCCCCTCAAAAGTGATAGTCAAAAATAGTCTTCAAAAAAGCCCCTGCACTCGGAGCCTGTCAAGCGAGATGTCGCAAAAAGATCAAATTAGAACAGCTCAGTCTCCGTGCTTTTTAGAGGTCTTCCTCTCCCTCTCCGGATTCAGGTAGACCGTGTCCTCGATGGAACAGTCCCTTATGGGCCTGTTTCTCCACCTGTGGGGATGTCGTGTTTTGGCTTCTTCCAAGGTCTTTTTCCTCTTGGCCAGTATTTCCTGGGCTTTCCCCCGGTGCCTTTGTTCAGGGGTCACGTAGTTAAGAGCACTATGACGATGGGTATGGTTATACCAGGAGACGAATCCGCAGGTCCAGGTTCTTGCCTCCTCTATGTCCTTGAAGCCGCTGCCTGGAAAGGCTGGCCTGTACTTCAGGGTTTTGAAGATGGATTCGCTGTAGGGATTGTCGTTGCTTACCCTCGGTCTGCTGTGGGAGAACAGTACTCCCAGTTTTTCCATGGTGGCTCTCAAGGTGGCGCTTTTCATGGGGCTTCCGTTATCCGCGTGCAGAACCAGGGGTTTGTTCCCAAGGCAGATTTTTTCAGATAAGACTGCTTTGGTGACCACCTCCGATGCCAGTTCTCCCGATTCTTCGCGGTAAATTTCCCAGCCGACTATTTTTCTGCTGTAGAGGTCCACTATGAGATAGAGATAATAGAAGAGCCCTTTGGCTGGTCCGCAAAGGTAGGTTATGTCCCATGACCAGAGCTGGTTCGGCCCATGAGCCTTATGGGTGCTGGGGCTCCTTTTTACCGGAGCCGCCGTCCTGCCTCTGTGATGGAGCTGTCTGTTTTTCCGGAGTATCCTGTAGAACGTGGATTCCGAGGCTATGTAGATGCCTTTTTCCAGAAGATCGTTCACTATCTGAGCCGGCGGCGCACTAGCGTATTCCGGGCTGTTCGCAATTTCAAGGACCTTCCGCTCTTCCTCCGCAGAGAGCTTTTGCGGTGTTTTTCTGGGGGCATGGGCTCTTTGGTCCTCTTGTATGTCTCCCTCTTTGCACCATCTCTGGAAGGTTCGTTCGGTTATGCCGACTTCTCTGCAGGCTTTTGCCTGGGTGGCACCGCTCGATATGGCTTCTCCGATCAGTTCAGCTGCTTTACGGCGATCCGGGGCACCGATCAGTCGTCCTCGTTTTCCCCCCAGATCGCCTGGACTTTTTTTCTAAGTACCAGCAGGGCCGCCGCTTCCGCCAGGGCTTTCTCCTTGCGCCGGAGCTCCTGTTCCAGCTTCTTCTGGTTCTTCTTTACCTGACTTATCTCGTGCATGAGATCCCGCACCTTGAGGCTCTGTCCGTGGTTGGCTTCTTCGCAGGAGTTTCTCCAGCTTATTACCTCTTCCACGTAGAGGCCCTTTTCCCGGCAATACTGAGCCAGTTCCGCCTCGTTCATGGTGTAGGTTTCGTGGACTATGAGAAACTTGTCTCTGGAGCTCCATCTCTCCGAAGGGTTTCCGTCACCGGGAGCGGCTTTGCCGGATGCCCGAAGCTCCTTTTTCCAGTTGTAGAGGGTGCCCGTCGTGATTCCCGTCTCTTTCGACAGTTTGGGTATCGAGATGTTCTCAGGCGGCATCATCTTTCTCTTGACGGTCTCTTTTTGCTCTTTGCTGTACTTTGCCATCTGTCGCACCTCCAAGAAGTCTAGCTCGACTCGCCAAGCTAGTTTATCATGCGACATCTATTTTGACACGTAAGGCACTTCAAAGAAGAGGGATTGTCTTGAAGGTTTTGCATATCCCCTCGATAGCCTTCTTGTACGCCTTCGGGAAATCCTCCACCGGAGCCAACCCCAAAAGGACCATGGCGGCGATGTACGGGGGACCATTCAGGCGTAGGCACTTACAAACGAAAAGGTCCCATACCCGCTCATCGATCCGGGCCTTTCTTTCGGCCCATGCAAGGTATACTTCCTGTTCCGCAAGGCCCCGAGAGGATTGGACTCTTTCCCCGAGGGTGTTATACCGCTTTGGTGGAAATAGATCCTCCGGTTTGGTGAATCCCGCTTCCCGAAGCTCTTCCCCGGCCGCAAGGAAGAGATGCCGTAAGGGGGTGGTTATGGCACCCAGGGTGATCAGGTAGCGGCCCTTGGCATCCTGAATGAGGGGCTTTTTACTCATGGGGCGGTCTCCTTTCTTTGGGGTATTTTCAGTGGCCCCTACTTGAAGTTGCACATTTTCCACAAGCCCTCACCGGGCCAGTGATTGCAGTGTATCGCAACCCTACTTGAAAACGGCCCTTCTTTTTTTGCTGTGACCTCTCGAAAAACATACCAGGTGTTAGGCAAGCCTATCAGCATAAATTCAGTATTTGCAAGCATCCAAAGAAAAAGGCTCTCTCTAAAACCTCCCTTCTTCGAGGGCGAAAAATCCACTGACCACTACTGAAAGTCGAACCCCTGACACGACACGCCTTGAGTGCAGTGACTGCAAGGGCTGGTGATGCTAGTTGTAAACGGCGCAACTTCAAGTAGCGGTGTTCGAAAAAAGAGCGGTGCTTTTCGGGTTGTTTGGTGAAGTGTACTTTCTTCTAACCCTTGCAAATACTGGGTTTCTGAAAACGTGAAAAAGGGCATTTCCGGAAAGGGAAAACTTTTTTCAGGAACCGAAATTGTGTGTCTCGTGAACCGTTGCAATAGCTGGTGTTGCGAGGTTCATGTAAAAATCCCTTTCTGAAAGTTTTTGCCAGTGAAAGTTGAAGGGAGTTGAACCCCTGTTTTTGGCCCCCCAGGGAGGATTGGAAACCCGCAAATCATTGCAAATACTAGGTTCTCATTTTCGGGGAAAAAGGCTTCTCCCCACAAAGGAAAACTTTTTTCTGCAACTGAAATTGTGTGCCTCTGAAAGCCAGTTATACCAAGGGTTTCAGAGGTTCGAAGAAAAACGGCGAAATGAAAGTAGTGGTTAGTGAAAGTTGGTCCTCCTTTTTCGGCCCGGATCGAGGAGGGCAAAACATGCAAACCCTTGCAATCACTGAATTCTTTCTCTCGTGGAAATGGACGTTTTTCTTTTCGGGTCTACTGAAAAATGGTCCTGTGACGCAAGCCCCTACGAGGCCAGTAATAGCAAGGCTTCCCGAAGCCAACGAAAAACGGCCGTTTTTTATTTGCCGCGTCCCTAAAAAAGAGACACAAAAGTTTGGAGAGGCTACCACTACAAAATATCATAAAGCATTGCAATTGCCGCATCCACTTATTTTCCCTTCCCTTTCAAACCCCTGATTTCGGCGTCTTGAAAATGGGCTTTTCGATTTCGTGCCTAGTTGAAAATAGGCCTGTGCATCACGTCCCCGCAATCCCTGTGATACCAAAGCCTCCCGAGGCTAGTTGGAAACGGGCCGTTTCCAAGTGGCACGAAGAGAAAAAGGAGTCATGATTCCGGCCCGGTTTCGAAGGGCTAACTTTCAACTAACCGTTGCAAATACTGGATTCTCTAAAATGTCGGAAGGTGGTACGTTCACTTTTTGCATGTGGCAAAAACAAGGCCCGGAACGTTATGTTTTCCGGGCCAGTATTTGCAATGCTTTAGATGGTGTTTTGGGGGTTACTTCTTTTTGGCTTGTTGCTTCTTCTCGTGGTGATCTATTCGTAGTGTGTCCAGATGCTCAGAATCTTGATGTGCCGATTCTCTTTATCCACCTGGTAGACGAGGCGATGCTGAATATTGAGCCGACGGGAATAGACCTCTTCCAACCCCTTGAGCTTTTCCACGGGAGGCGGGTTCTGGAAAGGGTTCTCCCTGATGATATCGAGAAGCCCTTTTACCTTCTCTCCCAGATGGGCCGCCTTGCAACGTTGGAGATGTTTCAGGGCTTGACGGGTGAAGCGTATTTCGTAGCTCAAAGGGAAACCTCGGATTCGGGAACGCATTCTTCCCAGGGAGTAGCAAGCCCTTCTTCTATTTCCCGGGCCGTTCCGGAGTGAGAGAAAAGGTACACCGTTTCCATGAGGGCGTTGTAATCATCAAGGCCCATAACCACGGCGTTTCCTTCCTTCGTGGTGACATTGATAACCTGGTTGAACCGTATAGCTTGGTCCACGTAGTTAAAGATGTCTTTGCGGAACTGAGTGATATTCGTGGATAGCATGAGCATTCCCTCCTTTCTATGTACATTATAGCGTACATTGTCGGAGCGGTCTACTCCAAGACGATTCTCACAATGGCCCGGCATTTCTCATCAGTCAGGGAAGCGAGCCCTTCCTTCTTGATTTGGGCGGCCAGCTCCGGAGCCTGTCCTCGAATCGCCTCCATGGCGAGGGTTCGAACGTCGAAGCCCAGGAGAACATGTACCGGGGTGTTCGTGGCGGTGGCTATGGAGTTGAGGGTGTCAGTATTTATGTTTTGTCTTTTTCCTGCCTCCATTTCGGGGATGACTGAGCGAGCTATCCCTATTTTTTCCGCCAGATCTTTTTGTAACCATCCGCAATTTTTTCGCACTTCTCGAATTCGTTCACCAATGGTTTTTACGCTGAGAGTAAGCATGTGATTACACTCCTTCCGTGTCGTGAAAAACGTTCCCTAAGATCTATATGCCATATAATAAGATTATCGTCAACCGAAAGTCTTTAAATAAGTTTTTGCATATTGACAAGTCGTATTTTACGACATATAATATCCCCATACCAACAGAGGAGGCGGTAAGGATGGTCAAGTTCGATTTGAGGCCCGGAGCACACAAGGTTCAGGAGGCAGCCAGCAGGAAGCCCGAAGAGAGCCCTAGGGACAGGTTTTTCAGGGAAGCCAGGGAGCGGCACCAGGGAACCCGCACCGCCTCCTCCGTGAAATTCAACCTGATACCCGCAGCATAGGAAAGGAGCAAGCCAAGATGGAACTGACACTCAGGGTAACGGACCGGGACATGCAGAGCATAGGCGGCACCGAGCGGGATTTCTGGGAAATCCTCCGGGAGAACTTCGAGAGCCTTTCCTCCTGGCTCTCCGAAGCGGTGGAACAGGTTATGGGCGGGGACATCCACGAGGTGGAGCCCTTCACCTTCGAGCCCCCGAAGCACGAGGGCCGGGTACTTCTGGAAGTGGCGGTTCCCCTGGAGGAAATCCTCGAAGATCTGGCAGAGTGCGAGGATGGAGACCTCCTTCAGGAAGCGGCAATCGGGGCGGTTCGAAGCGGGGAGGTCCTGTGGAGGGTGGAGGAGTTCTTCTGGGACATCCTTCAAGGGGGGATGTAGGGGAAGGCCTTGACAGAGAAATGGCGCAAAATAATCTTAATAAAGAGGGGCTGTTCACGAAGCCCCAAATATTCGGGAAAGGTGGTTCAAGAATGGCTCAGGAGATCATACGCATTCACAGGGTTCATCAGATGGAGGAACGTCTTGTGGCTGAAACGGGGTGGCGGTTGAGGGGCGGTAGGCCTCACGATATCGGGGAGCCTGTACTCCTGGAAACCAAGGAATATTTCCTGCCCGAGGGGTACCGAATTGCCGAGGTTCGAAAGGGAACGAAAGAGGTAGTATCCCCGGAAGGGCAGGTGTGCTGCATGGTTTTGTCCATGGCTCTTGAAGGGGATGTCCCCGCACTGGCAACCCCTGACGGGAAAGGGTTTCGGCTCCAGGAGATGCAGAGATGACGCTCCGGAGATCCTGTCAGCTACAGCGGAGCATCCCGGCGGGTCTTCTCTTTTGGCTCTTCCTTCAAGCCCGAAAGAGGGCCCGGTGATACGGCTTCCCCCTTCGATCCGGAGGGGGTTTTTGCCTTTTTCGAGAGTCCCAAAATGGGACTGCGCAAGATTTCACAAATCATGACACTGGCATAGTGGAAAAGGTGGGGCTGTCGAAGCAAACCGTTTTAGACATAGTCCATGAGTCCGGAAACCGGACTGAAAAAAACGTTAACGCTACATCCCCCGCCGCCGGAATGGAACGCTTCCAAGAAGAAAAAATATACTTGCTCGTAAGAAAAAATTTTACAAGCAAGCATCGATAAGATATGCTTGCTTGTAAGAATAAATTCTACAAGCAAGTGGAGGCATTGAAATGACACTCCAAGATAAAATTCTTTCGTATCTGGAATCAAACGGGCGCATAGCATGGGGAGCCGATGTATGCCGACACCTTTACGGCGAGGGTTTTACACGTTCTCACCGTGAGACGTTGCGCCAGACTGCGGGGAAAATGGAGGAAAAAGGGCTCCTCTTCTCGGGGGCGTTTTTCGCTATCGACAATGGGGGGGCGTGGTTCATTCCTGACTTTTTGGACGCTACGGATGCCGAGAGAATGAACGGGAAACTCTTGCTTTGGCTTCCCGGCGTTATGGCGTACCGGAGGAAAGAAGGCCCGGCTCCTCTGGAAGCCATGAGGGAAAAGGGCTCTCAGCGAGGAGGCCGCCTTTCTGGTAGCCGTATCCGGTTTCTTGCGGCAAGTGCCTTGTTGGAGTGGAACGACAAAAACCCGGAAGAAGTATCTCCAGGGGTGTTTTTTTGTAGAGAGATAAGGGTGCTCCCCGGAGGAGAGAAACTGATAGACCTGTATACGCTAAGAGGGGCAATCCTTGAGAACAGAAGGTCAATGGGGAGCCGGATACACACCGAAGGAGTTGATAAAACCCGTTGGCATGTGGCCATCATGCGGGCCATCCATCGGTTCAAGGATGAAGGGCTTGTTACTCTCTGGTACAAGGAAGGCCATACAAGGATGCCTTCTTGGGTAGAGGTCAAGGATATCGAGGGCCTTCACAGGTATGCAGAGCAACCCACCACGAGAAAGGAGAATCCAGAATGAACACCATGCAGAGAGCGCACGCCTACGCCCGGGCCCGCCGGGAGGAATACCCTTCCTACAAGGAGGCTCTTCGGGAGGGATTGAAACTTGCTCATGCCGAGGCGAGGGCGGCCAGAGAAGAAGGACCCCTGAACTTTCAGGAGTCCCTCGAAGAATCCAATCCCCGCAAAATTGGGGAGGTCTCCATCAAGCACGAACTGTACGCCGCATACGACACACCGGAGACCAGAGCCGCCGCTATCATCCGCGAAGGGGTACAGAAGTACCGGGAACGTGTTCCTCTTTTATGCCGGGATTGGAAAGCCGAAGGGTACGATGGGCGGCGGGATTACCGAGCATGGTCGTAATGTCCGGAGGGACGAAAGCCTTTGGGTAAGGCTTCTACCTCTCGCGGGGCATTTCCTCTCTTCGAACCCCACCATCCAGAAAACCAGCCCGCTACAGCCCGCAGGAGCCCCTTCCTATTGGCGAGAGGTGCAACTAATCCTCTTTCGGCCCGGATTACAGTACAGGGGCTCCCAGGGTCCTTAACGTTGAAATGTGTTGAGCCACGGCGTTTAGAGCCCGCGAGGGGAGGGAGTTGTAGGGTGAACACGAATAATTCTCGGGTTCGAAGGGGAAGATCAGCCAAAAAAACACGGCTAACTTTTCAGCTGTCACCAAAACATGAACCCAGAGTTTCCCCCGGATTTGGGGAAAACCTCTATGTAATTTTCCCAAGAGTTGATTCCCCAAAATTGGGGGAAAGCCCCCAGGACATCCCAGGGGCTAGATAGTATCTACATCCTTTTCGAGGGCGATTCGATCAGCGCAATTTTGCGCCGGTATACAGGTCCAAAATTGGACTCTCTATCCCCGGAACTCTTCCGAAGCAGCCGTAACCCAGAACTCCATCATCCCATCAACCGGGCCCGGGAGCACGGTAATATCCCTTCCTTCGAGCATGAACGATATTCCGGACCAGCCTTCCATAATGGTGTCCACCTTTAGTCCTTCCCCCGAAGAGAGGAGTTCCCGCGCAACCGCAATCAGGGAGGCGTGGTCTTCTCGGGACATTTCCCGATAGCCAAGGAAGATTATAGCGATATCCCCCGGAGTCGCTTCTTTTTCGGCTTGCTCTGGGGAGCCTCTTCCTCTCGGACTAGGGAGAGTACCACGCCCGCTTGGTTATGGGCCTTCCGGGTATCTTCCGTGGTGAGGTTCACATAATGGCGTGTCATCTCCATGGTAGCGTGTCCCATGATTCTTTGCAGGGAGAAGGCATCCATGCCATGGCGAAGCATGAACAGGGCGGCGGTATGCCTCAGTGCATAGGCTGTTATGTCGAGGCCGCACTTTTTCCCGTAAACCTTCACTCTCCGGGACCATGAGGTTACGTTCAGTTTGTCTCCCGTCTCGTTGCAGAAGATGGAAGCTCCGGACCATTCCGGAGGGCGTACTCGGAGGAGCCTTTCCATGACCTCCAGAGTAGGCCCGGAGAGCGGAAGAACCCGGGGCGTTCTCGTTTTGGCAATTTCGGCCCGGACGGAAAGCTCTCCCTTCTCTGGGTGGAGGTCTTCCGGGAAGAGTTGTAACGCCTCTCCGGGCCTTATGCCGGTATCCAGGGAGAGGAGCATCAACGCATAATCCCGAAGCCCGCAGTACGTTTTCTGATTCGGGGTTCGAAGGAGAGCTTGCACTTCCTTTTCTTCGAGCTGGATGATACGCCCTCTGGGCTTTCTCTTCTTGAGCCCGTGAATAGGATGGAGACCGCCACGGAAATATCCTTCCGAGAGCATCCAGTCCCAGAAGTTTTTGAGATAGGCAAAATAGATGTTGAAGGAGTACGCATTATCATAGCCCGCCAGGAATGAAAGGGTGCTCTCCCTTGGCTTATCGAGAGCATCGGGATAGCGGGAGAAGAGAAGATGCAGCGTAGTTTCATAGTCTCGGTAGGTTCGAGGGGATATTCCCCCGGCTTTTTTGTATAGAAGAAATTTCGGTATAAGGTCTTGTGGTCGAAGCTCTCGATGTTCCGAACGAATCGGTATGGTGTTCATGAAGAACTTCCCTCCTTTAATCTCGTAAGGAGGGCTGAAAGGCTTTTCAGGGGCACCTGACTAACGATTAACTTTATCGTTTTTTAACGGGTTAGATGCCCTGTGTATGCATGTTATTAGGCCAGTCTCCACAAGGCTTTGAGTGGGTTTTGATGCTCAACTGGATAGAGCACCTGACTACGGATCAGGAGGTTACGAGTTCGAATCTTGTCCGGCGCGCCATGAATTTCAAGCCCCGCCTGTTTCAGGCGGGGCTTTTTTTGACGACCTATAAGCTAAGAGGAAACGCTTGCTTTGGGAGCATGAAAAAACCCTGTAGGATTTTTCTCCTACAGGGCGAATTTTTCCTCTATGGCATTGAGTTGCTCCATCAGCTTTTCCCAGGTTTCCATTTTCTGGGGAAGGATCTGTTCGATTTCTCCATGTTCCTTGAGGTGGGCGGTGCGTTTTTCCGGATTTTCCAGAACTTCCGGAGAGCAGAGGCCCTCTTCCAGGATGGCTTTTCGGTTTTCCAGGGCCTCGATCTCTTTTTCCAGAGGAGCGAGATGGGCCGTGACGGTGCGCCGTTTTTCCGAAAGAATCTGCCGCAGTTCCGCTTCCCGGCGTTTCTGTTCTTTACTTTTGTAACCCGAGGCGGAGAAGGGATCTTCCGCTTCCTCTCCGGAATTTTTTTCCGGGGCCTCTTCCTTTTCCTGTTGCATCAGAAGCTCCCGCTTTTCGATGAAATAGGAGTAGTTCCCCAGATATTCCCTTCCCTTTCCCTGATGCAGTTCGATAACCCTTTCCACTAGAGAGTCCAGAAAGTAACGATCATGAGATACGATAACCAGAGTTCCCGAATAGGCCAGAAGGGCCTGCTGAAAGAGTTCCTTGGTTTCCATATCCAGGTGGTTCGTGGGCTCGTCCAGAATGAGGAGGTTCGTTTCCCGGAGAAGCATTTTTAAAAGGGCCAGCCGGGTTTTTTCTCCTCCCGAAAGCACCGAGATGGGCTTGTCGATATTTTCCCCCGAGAAGAGAAAGGCTCCCAGAAGATTCCGCTTGTACTGAGGAGAGAAATAATCCCCTTCTCCCAGTACTTCCTGCCATACGGTGTTCTCATAATGTAGATTGTGGATGTTCTCCTGGGAGAAGAAGCCCGAGAGCACCTTGTGCCCGAAGACGATGTTTCCCGAGGTGGGCTCCTCCTTGCCGCTCAGAAGGCGGCAGAGGGTAGATTTTCCCGCTCCGTTCACTCCCACCAGGGCTACTTTCTCTCCTCGGTGTACCGAGAAGGAGAGATTTTCGAAAACTCTTTTGGAGCCGTAGTTTTTGCATACTCCTTCCGCTGCGAGTGCCTCGTGGCCGCTCCGGGGGCATTCGGGAAAGGAGAAGTGTACCGAGGGACCTTGGCTTTCCGAAAGGAGAAGATCCTCCCGTTCTAGCATCTTGATGCGGCTCTGCACCTGAGTTGCCTTTGAAGCCTTGTAGCGGAAGCGTTCGATGAAGTCTTCCGTTTGTTTCCGCAGGGTCTGTTGCTGCTTGGCCCGTTTTTCGAAGAGTCGCCGATCCTCTTCCTTCTGTTCCAGATAGTAGGAATAATTTCCTTTGTATTCCTTGAGCTCTCCCCGGGCGATTTCCAGGGTTCGGGCGGTCATTTTATCCAGAAAGCGCCGATCGTGGGAGACTGCGATGAAGGTTCCCCGGTAATCCTTGAGATAGCTTTCCAGCCACTCCATGCTTTCCGTATCCAGGTGGTTCGTGGGCTCGTCCAGCAGCAGAATATCCGGCTCCTGGAGAAGAAGGGAGGTGAGAGATATACGCATCTTCCATCCTCCGGAAAAGGTGGTACACGACCGTTCCGCCGCATCCTCCGGAAAGCCCAGGCCCCGAAGAATTTTCTCCGCCCGGGGACGGAAGGTGTATCCCCCCTTGAGATCGTATCGGGAACGGAGATTTTCGTAGCTTTTGAGGAGCCCCGCATGTTCGGATTCTTCCGAAGCCACGCTGATGGCCTCTTCCAGAGAGGAGAGTTGTTCCTCCATGGCGAGGATTCCAGACCGGGATTTCAGGTAGTGCAGTACCGTTTCGCTTCCAAGTTCCGCCACGTCCTGAGGAAGATATCCCAGGGTCTGCTTTTGGGGAATCTCCACGGCTCCCTCGTCGGGTTCCATTTCCCGGGCCAGGATTTTAAGAAAAGTGGTTTTTCCCGCTCCGTTTTTCCCCACCAGCCCCGTTCGGGAGGCATCGGGAAAGAGCATGGAGATGCGGTCGAAAAGAAGCCGTTCTCCGAAACGGAGGGTGATGTCGCGAATCTGAATCATGCATTAAGCCTCCGGTGGGGTTTTTTGTCCGTCTTGGGGGGTAATTGCCTGGGATCCCCAGTTTTCCCGAAGCTGTTCCAGCGAAGCGGAGCGATAGAGCCCTACCATTTCCGCCATAACGGAAAGGGCGATCTCCTCGGGGGTCTGGGCGTTGAGGGGAAGTCCCACGGGTTGGTAGATTCTGTCGAGGTGGGACCGAGTGATTCCTTCTCCGAGAAGCCGTTCCCGTACAGAGCGGATTTTGTTGCGGGATCCGATCATTCCGAAGTACCGGGCGGGGTGCTTTTCGAGAAGCCGTACTACCTCCGCATCCAGGGCATGTCCTCGGGTGGCTACGAGAACGAAGCTGTTGGGGTGGAGAAGGAGTCCCCGGGAAAAGACCTCTTCCAGAGGACAGCAGAGGCTTTGAGCCTGGAGGGCGCACCCTTCCGGAAGGGCTGCGAATTCTTCCCGGTCGTCCCAGAGAATTCCCCTCCATCCCAGAAAACAGGCGGTTTTGAGAATGGCTTTGCCCACGTGGCCCCCTCCGAAAATGACCACCTCCGGAGCGGGAGTAATGCGCTCCAGAAAAACTTTCATGCTTCCTCCGCAGACCGCCCCCTCTTCGGCGGCTTCCTTGCTGTTCAGGTTGATATCCAGAAGAAGGCTTTTGGGACCTTCTCCGAGAAGCTCCCGGGCTTTTTGCAGAACCCGGTATTCTCCGATTCCTCCTCCTACGGTGCCCGTAATGCTTCCGTCCGGAAGCACCACCATTTTCGATCCTGGATCCGCCGGAGTGGATCCTTCGCTTGCCACTACCGTGCAGAGTACGCAGGGGGTGCCTTGGGCCAGACAGGCCCGAATCTTTTCAAACGCCGAAGTTCCTTCCTGTACGATAATCACCGGTTCCGTTCCTTTCCTGAATCGTAGTGTTTGTAGTGCTTGCATTGTTCTCTATCGTTTCGAAGGGGCATTCCGGAGAATGCCCAGACTTATCCGAACCCTTTTAACGTTAAAGCTTGCGATACCATTTGGTTCCTTCCGGAGAATCTTTGAGAACGATACCCTCTTCCAGAAGGGTATCCCGGATTTTATCTGCCCCGGCGAAGTCCTTGTTTTTTCGGGCTTCTTTCCGTTTTTCGATAAGTTTCTCGATTCGGGCATCCTCGGAATTCGGAGCGGTTTCCCGTAAAATGCCCGGAATGTCCAGAATTCCCAAAACCTCATCCACCATATGAAAAAATGTCCGGGCCTCTTCCTTGTTTTCCATCGTAAGGGCCCCTTCTTCGTGCAGGGCGGTGTTGATCGCTTTTACCGCCTCGAAGACCGCTCCCAAGGCTCCCGCAGTGTTGAGATCGTCATCCATATCGCTGTGAAAGCGTTCCCGGGCCTTTTCCAGAGCCTCCTTCAGAGAAGCCTCGCTTTGAAGATTCTTCTTTTCCGGAGCCTCCTCCAGGCTTCGGTAGCAGCTCCGCAGGCGCTCCGCACCGCTGGCGGCCTGTTCCAGTCCTGCCGCGGAGAAATTGATGGGAGAGCGGTAGTGGGCGCTCAGCATGAAATACCGGATCGCCAGAGGGGAGTACTGTTTTCGTACATCCCGGAGAGTGCGGAAGTTGCCCAGGGATTTGGACATCTTTTCGTGGTCCATGAGGAGGTAGCCGTTGTGCATCCAATATTTTACGAAAGGCTTGCCCGTGGCGGCCTCGGCCTGAGCTATCTCGTTTTCGTGGTGCGGAAAGAGAAGGTCGCTGCCGCCTCCGTGGATATCGATGGTGTCTCCCAGATATTTGGTGGCCATGGCGCTGCATTCGATGTGCCATCCCGGGCGTCCTCTTCCCCAGGGGCTTTCCCAGGAGGGCTCACCGGGTTTTTCCGCCTTCCAGAGGGCGAAATCCAGGGGGTGTTTTTTCCGGGAGTTCACGTCCACCCGGGCTCCTGAAAGAAGCTCTTCCAGATTCTGACGCATGAGTTTGCCGTAGGGAGCGAAGCTGAGTACATCGAAGTAGACGTCCCCTTCCAGGACATAGGCATGGCCGTTTCCGATAATTTTGCGGATGGATTCGAGGATCTCCGGAATATGCTCGGTAGCCCGGGGATGCACGTCCGCCCGGCCTATACCGAGGGCATCCGCATCGGCAAAGTATTCTCCGATGTAGCGTTCCGCCAGTTCCGCCACGGTTATTCCCATTTCCGCGGCCCGGTTGATCATCTTGTCGTCGATATCCGTAAAGTTCTGTACGTAGGTTACCTGGTAGCCCCGGTTTCTGAGATACCGCCGGAGCACGTCGAAAATGATGAAGGGCCTGGAATTGCCGATGTGGAAGAAGTCGTACACCGTGGGACCGCATACGTAGATTCCCACCTTCGGGGAATCTACGGGAACAAAGGGTTCTTTTTTCTGCGAAAGATCGTTATAGACTGCAAAGGGCATAAAAACACCTCCGAAAAATACTGTATAGCCCCCGGACGTGGTATTATTCTTGGTTATGTGGGCTCTTGAAAAGGAGTGTATCATGGATTTCGAAAATATGCGTTCCAAGATACGGAGTTTCCCTTCCCGTCCGGGAGTGTACCTTATGCACGATCAGGAGGGTACCGTGCTTTACGTGGGAAAGGCGAAATCCCTGAAGAAACGGGTGGCCTCCTACTTTCGCAGCAACTACGCCTCTCCGAGGCTGCGAAAGCTCGCGGAGTCCGTGCGGGATATCTCCATCATCCGTACGGAGTCCGAGATGGAAGCCCTTATCGTGGAGGCCCGGCTGATCAAGAAATATCAGCCCAAGTTCAACGTGGAACTCAAGATGGGGGAGCGGTATCCCTATATCAAGATTACTGCGGAGCCCTTTTCCCGAATTGTCATCACCCGGCACAAGGAGGAGGATGGGGCTCAATACGTAGGTCCCTTTACGAGAGTCAGTGAAGTGCGTTCCCTGCTGCATCTGGTGGAGCGATTCTTTCCCCTTCGAAGCTGTGCCGGGAAAATCGTTCCTTCCCGGGAAAATCGTCCCTGCATGAAATACCATGTGGGAAAGTGCGCCGCCCCCTGCGCGGAAAAGATTTCTCTGGTTGAGTATAACCGCATGCTGGCTCATGTGGTGCTTCTGCTTCACGGCCAAACCAGGGATCTGGTGGAAAAGCTTCGATCCCAGATGGAGGAGGCCGCGAATCATCTCAATTTCGAAGAGGCCGCGGAACTTCGGGATACCATCCGGGCCATCTGGCGCTATACCCGGCACCGTTCCGTGGGAGTGCTCAAGGAAGGGCTGGGAGAGGACATGTGGGAAACCCTTCTGGAGCTGCAGGAAGTTCTGGGATTACCCACCCTGCCCTGGAGAATCGACGGATTTGACATTTCCCACGGCGGAGGAACTCATACGGTGGGAGTGGCGGTGGTCTTCGAGCAGGGTATTCCCAACCCCTCCCTCTATCGTCGTTTTACGATCCGTACCGTGGAGGGGGTCGATGATTTCCGATCCCTTCAGGAGACCGTGGAGCGACGCTACTCCAAGGTTCTGGAGGGGCAGGAGCCTTTGCCCCAACTGGTGCTGGTGGACGGAGGCCCCGTGCAGCTTTCCTTCGTTCGGGAGGTTTTGGATCGGCTTGGATTGAATGCCCTTGCGGTGGTTTCGCTGGCCAAGCGAGAGGAGACGATTTACTTTTGTTCCGGCAAGGAGCCCCTGGTGCTTCCCCGGGAAAAAGGATATGCCCGGCTGCTCCAGCACGTGCGGGACGAATCGCATCGTTTTGCCGTGGGGAGCTACTCGAAAAGCTACCATCGGGGGCTTCGACGCTCCGCCCTGGAGGAAATTCCTGGAATCGGCAAAACCCGGGCTGCTCAGATTCTTGCCCATTTCGGGGGCATGCGGAACATGAGTACCCTTTCGGAAGAGGAAATTGCCGGAGCCCCCGGAGTGGGGGGAGCGCTGGCGAAGAAAATTTACCAAGGATTGCATGGAGAAAAGCTATGACGCGAGAGGAACGGCAGCGAGATCGATACTATATGCACATGGCCTTGAGCCTGGCCCGGCGGGGAACGGGAAAAACCAGTCCGAATCCTCTGGTGGGGTGTGTGCTGGTGAAAAATTCCGAAGTGGTGGGTATGGGGTACCACCGTCGGTACGGAGGCCCTCATGCGGAGGTGGAGGCCCTGGCATCGGCGGGAGAGAATGCCCGGGGGAGTACCGCTTACGTCACTCTGGAGCCCTGCTCCCACTACGGGAAGACTCCTCCCTGCGCTCCCCGTCTCGTTCGAGAGGGCATTGCCCGGGTGGTGATCGGTTCCAGGGATCCCAATCCCAAGGTGGCGGGAGGGGGTGTGAAGATTCTCGAAGAGGCGGGAATTCCCGTGATTCCAGGAGTTCTCGAGGAGGAGTGCCGTCAGCTTAACCGGGGATTTTTCTCCTGGCATCTCCGGGGGCGTTCCTGGGTCTGTCTCAAGGGGGCTCTCTCCCTGGACGGAAAGATCGCTCTTTCCAATGGTACCAGCAAATGGATTACCGGAAGCCGGGCTCGGGAGATGGCGCACCTTCTCCGGGGAGAGCACGACGCCATTCTGGTGGGGGCCGGTACGGTTCGGGCGGATAATCCCAGCCTCACGGTGCGTTCCGTAGCGGGGGTTTCTCCGGTGCCCGTGGTGGTGGATCCCCGACTCTCTCTCTCTCCGGAAAGCGCGGTTTTTCAGGAGAATCGGGCGGTGATAGCCACGGATATACCTCGAAATCCGGAAGAGCGGGAAGGCCGCAAAAAAAATTTCCCCGCTTCCGTGGAGTTTCTGGAACTTCCCGAGTACTCCCCGGGGGAGCTGGATTTCGAAGTGCTTTTGCAGAAACTCGGCGGCCTGGGACTTCTCTCGGTGCTTGTGGAAGGGGGGGCCCGGGTGGCCAGTGCCTTTTTGAAGCAGCGCCTGGTGGATCGGGTGGCCCTCTTTTACGGAGCCAAGATCCTCGGAGCGGGGCTTTCTTTGGCGGAAAATCTGCACCTGGAATGTATGGAGCAGGCTCTGCACGTGGCCTCTCCGGAGTGGCGCTCCACCGAAGAGGGTTTCCTCGTGGAAGGAGAACTGGCATGTTCACGGGATTGGTAGAAACCAAGGGCATTGTTCAGGCCCTGGAGCACAAGGGAGAGGTGGTGCGGATCTGTATCGCCGCTCCGGAATTTGCGGAAAAACTTTCCTTCGGGCAGTCCGTGGCGGTCTCCGGAGCATGCCTTACCGTAACCCGCCTCGAAGGAACCCGTTTCTGGGCGGACATGATGCCGGAAACGCTGGAAAGTACCGTTCTAGGACTTCTGCATAAGGGAAGTGCCGTGAACCTGGAGCGGGCCATGGTGGCGGGGGGACGTTTCGAAGGGCATATCGTGGCGGGGCATGTGGATTATGTGGGTACCGTAGCCCGGATCGTGCGGGAAGGGGGAACCCGAAGAATTACGATTTCCCTGAATCCCGAAGGTATGCGCTATCTTGTACCCAAGGGGTCCGTAACGCTTAACGGAGTGAGCCTTACCATCGTAGAATGCGGCAAGGACTTTTTCTCCGTGGGGCTTATTCCCACCACCTTGGAGTATACCACCATCGGAGAGCTTCGGGAGGGAACGAAGGTGAACGTGGAGACGGATTTGCTGGGAAAGTACGTCTATCACCAACTGGGGCTCTATGGAAATCTTTCCCGCTGGGAAGATATGGCCTCCTCCCAAAAAAGCGACAGTTCTCTGGATTGGAGTACCCTTCGGGAGGCTGGCTGGGTGTGAGGCGGTACGGTTTGTAACGGGGGTATTGCGGGAAAAAGGAGTTTTTTCCCAAAATAATAAGATTGATGCAGGGAAGAAATGCGAGGAGGAATGATTGTGACGGAACGGATGCCGGGGGAAGAGCTCTTTTGCTCCGTGGAGGAGGCCCTGGAAGAAATTAAAAAGGGACGTATGGTCATCGTGGTGGACGACGAGGACCGGGAAAACGAGGGAGATCTCATAGCTGCGGCGGAGTGTGCCACTCCGGAGACCATCAACTTTATGGCCAAGTACGGCAGGGGATTGATTTGCGTGCCCCTCAGCCAGCAGCGTTGCGGCGAGCTGGGATTGGAGCCCATGACCCGGGAGAATACGGATTTGCACGGTACGGCTTTTACGGTTTCCGTGGATGCCCGGGAGGGAACCACCACGGGAATCTCTGCGGCGGAACGAGCCCTTACGGCCCGGCTTCTCGCCAAGGGAGAGGCGAAACGGGGTGATTTCCGCACTCCTGGGCACATGTTTCCTCTTACGGCCCGTCCCGGAGGAGTGCTGAAACGGGCGGGGCATACCGAGGCGGCGGTGGATATGGTTCGCCTGGCGGGAATGGCGCCTGCGGGAGTTATCTGCGAAATCATGAATGAGGACGGCACCATGGCGCGGTTGCCGGACCTTCAGGAGTTTTCCCGGGAGCACGGCATTAGGATATGCTCCATTCAGCAGCTTATCCGTTATCGTATGCATCGGGACAGTCTGGTGAAGCGTATGGCCACGGTGCGCATGCCCACTGCCTACGGGGATTTCAATGCCATCGCCTATCAGGCCCTTACGGAGGAGAACCTGGACAAGCCCCATATCGCGTTGGTGAGAGGAGATGTAGCGGGAGCGGAAGACGTTCTCGTCCGGGTACATTCGGAGTGCCTCACGGGGGATGTCTTCGGCTCCCTTCGCTGCGATTGCGGCGAGCAGCTTCACGCCGCCATGAAGATGATTCACGAGGAAGGATGCGGCGTGCTTCTGTATATGCGTCAGGAAGGGCGGGGCATCGGATTGCTTCCCAAGCTTCACGCCTACGAGCTGCAGGAACAGGGAATGGATACGGTGGAGGCCAACCTTGCTCTGGGATACGAGGCGGATCTGCGGGATTACGGCCTGGGGGCCCAGATTCTGGTGGACCTGGGCATCAAGAGCATGCGGCTCCTTACGAACAATCCTCGAAAAATCGTGGGACTCCGGGGATACGGTCTCAACGTGACGGATCGGGTTCCCATTATTATGGAAAGCAATCCCTACAACAAACGGTATCTGGAAACCAAAGAGGATCGATTGGGGCATATGCTTCATTTGCGGGACATTCTTTAGAGAATAACCCGGTATTTTCCGGTACGTCAAAGATATGTGCGTATGCAAACTAAGCTTTTGGAGGTGTACTCTATGAGAGTTGTGGAAGGCCATTTAATCGGCGAAAAGGCGAGAGTGGCGGTGGTGCTCTCCCGGTTCAACGAGCTTATTACGGGAAAACTTCTGGAGGGGGCCAAGGATGCTCTCATCCGGCACGGGGTCAGACATCAGGATATCGTGGTTTACTGGGTTCCCGGAGCCTGGGAGATTCCCCTTATCGTTCAGGAACTCGCCCTTCAGGGCACGTTCGACGGGATTGTTGCCTTGGGAGCGGTTATTCGGGGAGATACTCCCCACTTCGATTACGTGGCGGCGGAGGTTTCCAAGGGAGTGGCACATCTCGCTTTGGATCATCGGGTTCCCGTAGCCTTCGGAGTACTTACCTGCGATACTCTCGAGCAGGCTCTTCTCCGGGCGGGGAGCAAGTCGGGAAACAAGGGGGCCGATGCGGCTCTTTCGGTTATTGAAATGATCAATCTTCTGCGGGAAGTGCGGAAGGCTCCGGAGGTGTAACCATGCTCGATATGCGGTGGATAAGGGAAAATCGGAAGGATTTGGAGCAGATGCTCCAGGCCAGGAACAACGCCTTTTCCGTGGGGGAACTTTACGATCTGGACGAAAAACGCCGGGAGATCCTTACGTCCATGGAGGAGAAAAAAGCCCGGCGTAACGAGGGATCCAAAAAGGTGGGACTTCTCAAAAAACAAGGGGAGAATGCGGAACCCCTGATGGAGGAGATGCGGTTTCTCGGAGACGAGATCAAGGGAATGGAGGAAGAGCTTTCCCGTATCGATGCGGGGCTGGAGGAGATCGTGCTTCAGATTCCCAACCTCCCTCACGAAACGGTCCCTCTGGGAATGGACGAGACTAACAACCCCGTGATACATCATTGGGGAGAACCCCGAAAGTTCGATTTCGAACCCCAGCCCCATTGGGACCTCGGGGAATCCTTGGGCATTCTCGATTTCGAGCGGGGAGTCAAGCTTGCGGAGAGCCGTTTCACTGTGATTCGGGGCAAAGGAGCCCTTCTCATGAGAGGTCTCACCCAGTTCATGCTGGATCTTCACACCCGGGAACACGGTTTCGAAGAGATTATGCCTCCTCTGCTGGTGAACAGCGCCACCATGCAGGGTACGGGGCAGCTTCCCAAATTTGCGGATGATCTCTACCGTTGCGCCCAGGACGATCTCTGGCTCGTTCCTACTGCAGAGGTTCCTCTTACCAATATTTATGCTGGAGAAATTTTGGAGGAAAAGCAGCTTCCCCTCCATCTCACCGCTTACACTCCCTGCTTCCGCCGCGAATCGGGAACCTATGGAAGGGACGTGCGGGGAATTCTGCGGCAGCACCAGTTCGACAAAGTGGAGCTGGTGAAGATCTGCCATCCCGAAAAAAGTTACGAGGAGCTGGAAAGCCTTACGCTGGCGGCGGAGGAAGTTTTGAAACGCCTGGAAATTCCCTTCCGCCGTATATGCCTCTGCACAGGGGACATGGGTTTTTCCGCCTCCAAAACCTACGATATCGAAGTGTGGCTTCCCTCCCAGGACAAATACCGGGAGATCAGCTCCTGCAGCAACTGCGAGGATTTCCAGGCTCGAAGAATGAACCTCCGGTTCCGTCCCGACGAAGGGGGCAAACCAAGACACGTACATACTCTCAACGGTTCGGGTATTGCGGTGGGACGGTGTCTTATCGCGCTTATGGAAAACTATCAGGAGGCGGACGGTTCTATCCGGGTCCCCGAGGTGTTGATCCCTTACGTGGGAGGTATGACCCGCATCGAAAGCGGTTCCGGTTCCTGAACGGCAAGAGAGCGGTTCGACCACTTCACGGGCAGAGGAAACACATAAACCAAATTTTAAAGGGGGGATATCCGGAGGATTTCCTTCCTTTTTTGTTCTCTGGGAGTATTTTTTAGAATTACCTTTTTGTTTTCCCCTTTTCTCATGCTATACTTGATGATACGAAATGTGTAAAAACACTTCGCAATATTTTCGGAGGGGGACGTATGCAGTTATCCCGAAAACGGAAGTTTCGTTTTCGGAAAAGAAGGCCCGATACGAAAAGTATAGCCTGTATTTTGAAAGGGTGGCCTTACTATGTTCGAAGGGGAATTTGCCGTTATATCCCGTTTTATCGTACTCCTTCTCGCGGGAGGGTGTCTGGGATTCCAGAAATATCTCAGAAAGCACATGTCCCGGGAACAGTACGATTACATACGAGATGTCATGCTTCTCTGCGCCTGGGTGGTGGTGGCCCTCTGGAGCGGCAGCGAAACCGCCCGGGAGGTCGTGGCTACCGCACTGCTCGCTTGTGCGGCGGGTTTCGTGAGCAACCGGAGCCCGCATAATATATCCTGGATATATCTTCTGATCGGTTTTCTCTTCGCCTTCTGGGGAGAACGAATCGCCTTCGTGGGCATGCCCCAAGGGCAGTATCTCTTTTTGCACCCTCTTCTTTCCCATGTAATTACGGCTTTATGGATGGGTTTTTTCCCTCTTCTCATGGTAAATCTCGATCGCATTCCGGGTATGGCGGGGCATCTGCTCCTTTTCGTATGGCTTCTCATGGCGGGAGTGACGGGATTCTCCGGTCAGGATCTTCAGGGAGCCGTAACCATGTGTCTCGGGGGTATAGGGCTTCTCGGGGTCTTCTGGAGCCGTCACGGTCATCTCTACCGACGTCTTGGAGAGCCTTTGGCGGCTTTCTGGGGAACTCTGGTGGCGGGGGTTTCCGTCATGGGAGTCAGCAAGGGCATCGCCTTTTCCGCTCTCATGCTTCTTCCTCTGGCGCTTTTCGCCATTCCCATTATGGAGGTTTCCCTTAACTTCGTGAGCCGGGCTCTTTCTCCCGCCGCATCGGGGGGGAATGTCTTCATGTACCGCAGGCTTGTGGATCGGGGAGTGGATCATCCCGATTCGGTGCGCATGGTGGCCTTTCTTTCGGGGGCCCTTGGTTTTTCCGCGGCGGTGCTGCAGATTCGTCCGGACGGACAGGGGGCGGTGGTGGCCTTTTTCGGCGTTTTCGCTGCCGTGGCCTATGTAGGAACGGTGCTTCGGAGAAGCCGAAGAAGAAGGGGAAATCCCTCTCCTTCCCTGTGGAGAGTGCCTATAAACAGCGTTTCCCTTCACTACGCCTTGGGAAAGGCCTGGGCTCTTATCAGTAACGGAGATTCCCGGGGTTTTACCGTTTTTACTCCCAATGCTCTTTCGGTGTATGCCGCCCGGAAGGACCCGGAACTTGTCCGGGCTTTCCGGAATGCGGATCTTTCGCTTCCCGATGGCATGGGGCTCGTATTGGGGCTGCGTTTTCTCGGTTTTCGCATTCACGAGCGGATTGCGGGGGTGGAGTTTATGGAACAGCTCTGTCGTACCGCCTCCTACGCCAAGTGGCCCGTGTTCTTTCTGGGAGGAGAGCCTGGCGTGGCTTCCCGGACGGCGGAGGTGCTTCAAAAAAAATATCCCGGCCTTTCCGTGGCGGGATGGCACCACGGATTTTTCGAAGAGCACGAGAGCTCTTCTATCTGCGAGAAGGTGTGCGATTCCGGGGCGAAGATCCTTTTCGTGGCTCTCGGAGTTCCCCGACAGGAAAAGTGGATCGCCGCTCACGAAAAAGAGCTGCCCCGTATGTTTCGCATGGGAGTGGGAGGAAGTTTCGACGTTCTTTCTGGAAAACTGCAAAGAGCTCCCCGGTGGATGCGCCGGATGGGGCTGGAATGGTTCTTCCGCCTTTGTCAGGAGCCTTGGCGGTGGCGGCGCATGGCAAAACTTCCCCTTTTCGTTCTTTGGGTTCTGGCCGCCCGCTTCGGCATAGGAAACAGACGGGATGGTGTAAAAAGGTGAATACCAGTGCTTCTAAACTCATGATGCGTGACCTTACCGCAGTCTCTCCGGAAGATCGGGTGCTGGATGCGGTGCGGGTGCTCTACGCTCATCGTCTTCCGGGGGTTCCCGTTATCGACGATGATTGGCGTCTTGTGGGCTATCTGGCTCAATCGGATATTCTGGAAGCTGCGGTGCCCACCTTTCTGGAGGTTCTCAGCCAGACATCCTTTCTCGACGATACCGAGGGAAATCTTTTACAGCGATTGCAGCTTTTAGGGCGGCACAGGGTTCGGGATTATATGCGATTGGACCCTCCCCAGGTGGATCCCTGTGCGAGTCTTATGACCGTGGCGGATCTCATGCTCCGCAAAGGAGTGGAACGACTTCCCGTGGTGGAGGAAGGACGTTTCCTGGGAATTATCGACCGGGCTTCCTTCTGCGAATTTATGATGGAGGATGAAGGAACCTATGCACAGCTCTATATCTGAGTCCTCCCGAGAAGGAACCTCCTCGGAAATGGAAACCCTTCTGGAGGAATATCGCAAGGAGCTGGAAGAGGATCTTTCCCGAAAAATAGAGGAAAAGGAGCGGGAGTATCGGGAAGGTATCGCCCGGCTGGATGAAATGACTCATAGGACCTTTGAAATCGTGCGGCAGGAGGAAGAGCAAAAGATTGCGGAAAGCCGAGCCTTCGAGGAGGATCTCCGTAATTCCTGCACCTCCATGCGAAGGCAGCTTTACGAGAAAGCCACAGATCCTCTGCGGATACAACGGGTGACTTGTGCGATCTGGCCTCGAGTGATAGGAGAAGAGCAGATGGAGAAAGAAAGGGGCGAATCGTCTTGATACAAAAGATGGTTCGTTTTTTCGTCTGGGGCGTGGGCAGCAAAAAAAGGGAGGTCATCGACCTCCTTCATACTATGGGCATTCTCCACGTGGATGAAGAGGATCGGGATTACGGTGAAACCCTTTCCTGTCTTCAGCGACTCAAGCTTTTGAGCGCCACGGTTCAGGGTATGGTGGAGGCCCTGGGATGGCAGGAATGGAATGACGTTTCCGAGGAGCGCCTCCTGTGGGGGCAGCGGTGGCTGGCGCCCTTCGAGGGGAAGGTGCTGGATGATGTGGAGGAAAGTCTCGAGGCCTTTCGGGAGCGTCTTCAAGGGCTGGTGCAGGAAAAGAAATCTCTCCAGGAAACCCTGCGGATGCTTCGGAGTTCCCATCACGACGTGGTGCATTTTTCTTCCTTTTTCGAGGAGGAACGGAAGCGGGGAAATCAGGTGTCCCTTTGGTGGGTTCCTCCCGCAACTCTGAGCCGGGTTCTTCAGAAGGTGCGGACGGTGCTCCGCAAATTCACTCCCGTGAAGGAACGGGTGACCCTTCGCTATCACAGCGTGAAAACGGGGCATGAGGACCTGCTGGTATCCTTGAGCGTTCCCCCTCTGGCTCAGAACTTTATGGAAAAGCTTTTCGAGGAGGAAGACGTGGTGGCTTGGCGTCCCCCTCCGGCCTTTACCAAGTTTACCCACTACGAATCCGTGGGGGCCATCGAGTCCGGGCTGCACTGGGTTCCCAAAAGGCTTAAGGAGATCGAAGAGGAGCTGAAGAAAACCCAAAAGGAATGGGGGCCCAAGCTCGGGGCTATTCTTATGCTCATAGAGGATAGAATCGAAGCCCTTCAGGTGGAAAACAAGACTCTTTCTCAGGGGGAAATGTTTTCCCTTTCCGGATGGATTCCCCGAGAAAGGGCGGAGGCTGTGGAGGAAAACCTTAAGGAAAACTTCGGTTCCAGGGTTTTCGTGGAGTGGCGGAATCCCTTGGGAGGAGAGCTTCCTCAGGTTCCTACGGCGTTGAAAAATCCCAAGATTTTCGAACCCTTCCACCTTTTTCTCAAACTCCTCTCCCTGCCCACCTATACGGGGATCGATCCTACCATCATGATCGGTATCTTTTTTCCCCTCTTTTCGGGATGTATGGTGGGAGATGCGGGATACGGGCTTCTCATCGGGGCTATCGGTTTTCTTCTGTACCGGCCCAAAAATTCCCAGATTCTTCGGGAGGTGGGAATCATCTGTTTTCACCTCTGTTTCTGGAGTATTCTCTGGGGAATCGCCTTCGGGGAGTTTTTCGGCGATCTGGGGCTTCGTCTTTTCCACATGCATCCTCTTTGGCTCGAGCGCTCCCACGTGGTGCTTCCGGTGATGGCCTTTTCCATATCCCTCGGAGTGGCCCATGTGGGACTGGGGCTTCTGCTCGGAGTATTCGAGGGCATCAAGCATAGAAACCGACACCTTTGGATGGAGCGCCTGGGCATGCTCGGCATTATTCTGGGGCTTCTCCTTCTCGGAATAGCTCTTTTCGAGGTTCTTCCCGCCTTCTCTCCCTATGCGGGGGGGGCGGTGCTTCTGTCCGGGCTGATTTGCGTGATCTTCGGGGGCGGCTTGGGGGGCATGATCGAAACCCTCAGCGCCTTGGGAAATATTCTCAGCTATGTTCGTATCGCCGCCATCGGGCTCTCTTCGGCGATTCTCGCCATGGTGGCCTCCACCTTCGTGGACGTTCTGGGAGTTTCCGTCTTCGGACTTTTTCTTGCGGTGACGCTGCATTTGCTGAACATCGTGCTTGCCTTTGCCGGATCCGGGCTTCACGCCGCCCGGCTGCACTACGTGGAATTTTTGGGAAAGTTTTATACGGGACAGGGAAAACCCTATGTGCCCTTTGCTAAAAGGAGGAGTGCTTCGTGGAAAAAGCATTAATCGCTCTTGCTGCAGCCCTTGCGGTGGGGCTGCCCGCTCTTGCTACGGCCTACGCCCAGGCGAAAATCGGGAGTGCCGGAGCCGGTACGGTGGCGGAAAAACCCGAAACCGCAGGGACCATGATCATTTTGGAGGCCATTCCGGAAACCATGGTTATTCTGGGATTCGTGGTGGCCATTATGCTTATCCTTCGTTTTGCCTAGAGGAGAGATGCCCGTGCATGCCGCCTCGGAAGAGCTGAAAAAGAAGGTGCCTTCGGTATCTTCTTCCCTGGAAGCCTTTCAGGAAGCCCTTCGAGAGGAGTATCACCGCCGGTATCGGGAGGAAGCGCGGAAAATCGAAGATCGGCTTGGAGATGCCATCGCTCAGAGGCGCCTCGATGTGGAGCGGGAGATCTCTCGCATGCGTTCTGCCCAGAAGGAGGCCTTAGCCCTTCGGAAGGAAGAAATTCGGAGCAAGCTTCTTTACGATATTACGGAATATCTTTACTCTTTGGGGCAGAAGCTTTCCGAGGAGGTTCGAAGGGACCTCCGTTCCCGGATTGCCGCCTTGAGAGAGGAGGAGTCCTTCCGGCAGGTGGAGCGGCGACTTTTCGAGGAAGCTCTGGAATGTTTTTCGGAGGGCCGGGTGGTGCTCTACTGCCTCGAAAGCTTTCCCGAAGAGCTTCGGCATCACTCTCGTGTAGCCGATTGGGAGCTTCTCGAGGAGGATGATTCCTGGGGAGGATGTATGCTTACGGACGAAACTACCCGAACGTTGGTGGTGGACAACCGGCTTTCTACACGATGGGACAAGGTGAGGAACCAGCTTGCGAAAGAAATCGGGAGTACCATGGAAGAGCTTTTTGACGAAGTTCTTCGGACGGTACGAGAACTACGGCTATCTTAACGCTCTTCTTCGATCCCGGCTCTCCTACTTTTTTGACCGGGAGGAATACGAAATTCTTCTTCGCCGCCGGGTGGAGGGAATGGAAACCTACTTGTTGGAAGGTAAGTACGGAGGAACCTATCGGAACGAACTCGTTTCGAGGGAGCGTAACGTATTGCAGCGCATCGAAGTGGCCCTTGCCATGGGCATGGGAGGGGAGTTGCTGCGGATGCGCAAGGCCGCGGAGGGGGAAACTCTGGATTTGGTGAGCATTCTTCTCGCCCGGGGGGATTTGCATAATGTCCGGGTGCTTCTTCGGTCCTTTCTCCCCGGAAGCGATCGCACCTACGGAGAGCCTCTCTGGCATATCTACGGAACGATTTCTCCGGAAAAAATGAAGCTTCTCTGGAACTCCGAGGGCCTTCAGGAGTTGGCGGAAAGAAGTCACGATATACGCAATCCTTTGGGCAAAGCCCTGGGAAATGCGGCGCTCAACCTTTTGCGAGGGCTGGAGTATTGGAAGGCGGAAAGAGGTTATCTTTTGGAATACAAAAATCACCTTTTCGACCTTCTCGACCTGTGTCCCTCCCCCAACGGCAGATTGGTGGAACGATATCTTCGCATGATGGTGGACCTTCTCAATCTCGGCATATGGCTCAGGAAGGAACACGGATTTCATAAGGCGGATCCTTCCCAGGAGGCGGATTATCTCGGAGGAGGAACCATTCCAGAAACTGTTCTCGCACGTTCCCGTTCATTACAGGAAGCGGTTCGGGGAACCTCCTGGATGGGAATGGTACGTCAGATCGACGAGGTAACTCCGAACATGTTCCAGCAGGCTTTGAACCGGAGTTTTCTCCGTTGGCAGGCATCTTTTCTCCGTCGCAATCCCTTGGGTATCGAGGTGGCCATGGGATATATCGCCCGGCAGGTGGCGGAATGGGATAATCTCAACTATATCGTTACCGGCTTGGCTTTGAATTATCCTGCGGAAAAGATACGCTCCCGCCTTTTGATCTTTTAAATCGAGAAATCGGAATTGAGGGCAATGAAGAAAACTGGTGTGGTGTTGGGACGTAAGATTTTTGTGGACCTTTGGTCTCTCGTGGGCTTTGCTCCCTGCATCTGCGAAAATCCCCGATCCCTGGGAGAAGTCTGGGAGGAGTTGGTAAAAGAGAATGTGGCCTTTATACTCTACGAGCCGGACTGGTTCGAGGAGGTTCCCCAGTTTTACCGGCAGCAGGTGCAGCACCTCGGGCGGCCCGTGTGGATTCCTTTTCCCAACATGCGGAACATCGGCTGAACAAGGAGCTTTGCATGATTCGCATAGATAGAAAAGAGAGGGAACTGCGTATTCTCGGAATTTCCGGTCCGGTGATCCAGGCCGAGGCATCTTCTCGGGTGCGCATGTACGAAGTCGTTCGGGTGGGAAAGATGCACCTCCTTGGAGAAGTGGTACGACTTCGGGAAAGAGGGGCGGATATCCAGGTTTACGAGGATACCACGGGGCTCTCCGTGGGGGAGACCGTGGCGTATTCAGGAGAGCTTCTTTCGGTGGATCTCGGTCCGGGCCTTTTGGGAGGGGTTTTCGACGGTATCGGAAGGCCCCTGGATAAGTTCCCCGAGGGAGAACTTTTTCTTCCCCGGGGGATTTCCCTTTCCTGTCTGGATGAGGAACGGCTCTGGGAGTTTTCTCCTCGGGCCTTGCCGGGGCAGAAGCTCCGAGGAGGAGATATCTTCGGCACTGTCCGGGAGGGAACCCGTTTCGAGCACCGCCTTTTGGTGCCTCCCCACTTCGAGGGGGGAACGGTGGAGGAGATGCTTCCTTCCGGAGCGTACCGGGTGGGGGATACTCTGGGCAGGCTCTCTTCGGCAGAAATTTTGCGCATGAAGCAGAGCTGGAACATCCGGTATCCTCGTCCCGTGAAGGACATGCTTCCTCTGGACGAGCCCCTTCTCACGGGGCAGCGGGTGCTGGATTCCCTTTTTCCTCTGGCCAAGGGAGGAGCTGCCATCATCCCCGGAGGGTTCGGTACGGGAAAAACCGTAACCCAGCAGTCCCTCGCCAAGTGGTGCGATGCGGACGTTATCGTTTACATTGGCTGTGGCGAGCGGGGTAACGAGATGACGGAGGTGCTGGAGGAATTCCCGGAACTCAAGGATCCCCGATACGGTACTCCCCTTATGGAACGAGTGATGCTCATCGCCAATACCTCCAATATGCCCGTAGCGGCTCGGGAAGCGAGCATCTACGTGGGTATCAGCGTGGCGGAATATTTCCGGGATATGGGATATTCCGTGGCCCTCATGGCGGATTCCACCTCCCGCTGGGCTGAGGCGCTCCGGGAGATCAGCGGACGCCTGGAAGAGATGCCCGGGGAAGAAGGATACCCCGCCTATCTCGGAGCCCGTTTGGCGGCCTTCTTCGAGCGGGCCGGGAAGGCCCGGCTTTTTGGAGGAGGCAAGGAGGAACGCATCGGTTCCGTATCGGTGGTCAACGCGGTCTCTCCTGCGGGAGGAGATTTCTCGGAGCCCGTTACCCAGGCGAGTCTGCGCATGGCGGGGGCTTTCTGGGCTCTGGATAAAAAACTGGCCCAGCAGCGTCATTTTCCCTCCATCAACTGGCAGACAAGCTATTCCCTCTATACCGAGGGAATGCAGCGTTATTTTACGAACCGTTTCGGTCCGGCCTGGGAGAAACTGGTGCAGTTCATTCAGGATCTTCTCGCCAAGGAAAAGGAGCTTTCCGACCTCGTACAGCTTTTGGGAAGGGACGGCCTGGGAGAAGAGGATAAATGGATTCTCGAAATCGCGCATCTTATCCGGGTGGTTTTTCTGCAGCAAAATGCCTTCGACGATCAGGATGCCTATTCCTCCCTTTTTCGGCAGCGACAGATGCTGGAGCTCTTTCAAGGGCTTTACGAAAGGGGAAAGACCTATCTTGAGGGGGGCTTTTTCTTCGAAAATCTTCCCGTGGGCTCTCTGCGCCGGGAACTTCTGGATCTGCGGCAGGCTCCGGAGGAAACCCTTGAAAAGGATGTCCAGGTCTGGCTGGGACGTTTTTCTTCTCAGCTCGAGTCTCTGAAGGAGGCGATGGTTCGTGGCTGATACGATAACTACTCCTCTCTATCGCCGGGGGTACCGGTCCATTCGGGGCATGGCGGGGCCTTTGGTCTTCGTGGATCACGTGCGGCATGTGGCCTACGGAGAACTGGTAACCATCGAGACTCCGAGAGAACGCCGCACCGGACAGGTGCTCCAGATTCAGGAAGACCTGGTGGTAATTCAGGTTTTCGACGGAACCCTGGGTCTTGCGGAGGAAAATACCACCCTTTGGCTGGAACAGGACATCGTGCGGGTTCCCGTGGGAAAATCTCTTATCGGCAAGGTGCTCAACGGTCGAGGGGATATGCTGGGAGGAGAACCCCTTCCCTTTGCTTCGGACTACCTCGGAGTGAGTGGGCAGCCCCTCAATCCCGAACGTCGCCGAAGCCCCCACGCCTTTATCGAGACGGGAATTTCCACCATCGACCTTACGAACTCCCTCGTGCTGGGGCAGAAGCTTCCCATCTTCACGGGGGCGGGACTTCCCTCCAGCGAGTTGGCGGCCCAGATCGTCTCCTACTCCCGGGTGCCCGGCACGGATCATCCTTTTTTGGTGGTTTTCGCAGCCATGGGAATAACTCGGCGGGAGGCGAACTTTTTTATGGATGCCTTCCGAAAGAACGGAGCCCTCAGCAAGGGGGTCTTCTTCATGAATCTCGCCAGCGATTCTGCGGCGGAACGATTGCTCACTCCCCGAATGGCCCTCACCGTGGCGGAATACTTCGCCTACCAACAGGGGTACCACGTGCTGGTGGTGCTCACGGATATGCTCTCCTACTGCGAGGCATTGCGGGAAATCGGGGCGGCCCGGGAGGAGATTCCCGGACGCCGGGGATATCCGGGATACATGTACTCGGATCTGGCTACAATCTACGAACGGGCGGGATGCGTCAAAAACTGTTCCGGCAGCATTACCCAGATTCCCATCGTCTCCATGCCCGACGACGATATGACTCATCCCGTGGTGGACCTTACGGGATATATCACGGAAGGACAGATTGTGCTGGGGCGGCCCTTGCAGCGTAAGGGAATCTATCCTCCCGTGGATATCCTTCCCAGTCTGAGTCGGCTCATGAACAAGGGAATCGGTAAGGGAAAGACCTTCCCGGAGCATCGGGCTTTGGCGGATCAGATGTACGCCTCCTATGCCCGGGCGAGGGAGCTTGAGCAGCTTCGGATCGTCATCGGGGACGATGCCCTTTCTCCCCTGGAAAAGCGCTATCTCCGGTTCGGCAAGATTTTCGAAGATTCCTTCGTGCATCAGGCGGGACGCCGATCCCTGGAAGATACGGTGCGAGTGGCTTGGGACCTCCTCGGAGTGCTTCCCAAGGAAGAGATTTATCGACTTCCTCGGGATGTGGTGGAGCGCATGCACGTGGAGTGGGAGGTCTAGGGGTGCCCCTTCCGGTTACTCGGGAACAGCTTCTTCTCCTGAGACGGCAATCTACCTCCGTACGCCGGGGTTTGCACCTTCTGGAGAAAAAAAGGGATGCACTCATCCGTACCATCGAGGAGGATCGTCGGCGCTTCGAGGAGCTACGTCGGCGCTTCGAGGAGGAGAGCGCCTTTCTGGAAATTTCCTATACCCAGCTTCGGCTTTTCGAAGGGGCCTTTTCTCTGGATCTCCTTCGGAGCAACAGCCCGACCCTCGCTGTTCGGGAGGAGTTCCAGGCGGTGATGGGCTGCGTTTTTCCCCAGTTCCATCCCGAAGGGGAAGAGGCCTGGGAGGTACTGCATCGACAGAAGTATGATCCCGCCCTTTCCTCCTTTTTCGTGGACGATCTCATGGAAGGCATGCGGCGGATGGCGGAGTTTCTCTGGGAGTACATCAATACCCTTACCCGGCTGAACATCCTGAACAAGGAACTCCAGAAAATCCGTCGCAAGGCGGGCAATCTGGAACACAATCTTCTTCCGGAAATGCAGCGGGAGATCGCCCGTATTCAGGACGGATTGCAGGAGCGGGAGCGTCAGGTGCGTCAGGTGCGCAAGCGGGTGGCCCGGGGCAAGAGGAAATCCCCGAGATCCTTCGAATCATGAAGCTCTTGGTGCTGGCGGTGGGAAAACCTAAGAAAAACTGGGTTCGCGAGGCATGTGAAGAATATCTTTCACGTCTTCGGGGAGCGGTTTCTCTGGGGCTCGAAAGCGTTCCTCCCGCCAAGGGAGGTCTCTCCCAGGGAGCCGAACGGGAGGGCAAGGGGATTCTCGGATTTCTGAACTCCGGAGATACCGTGGTTTTGTTGGATGAAAAGGGTTCCTCCCTTACGAGCTCCGGTTTTTCCCGAAAAATGCAGTCTCTTCTCGGTTCTTCCCGGGGAAGGGTGGTCTTCGTCGTGGGAGGGGCTTACGGAGTAAGCGCGGAAGTGCGGGCCCGGGCGGATTGGACCCTTCGCCTTTCGGATATGACCTTACCCCATGAAATGGCTCTGGTACTGCTTTTGGAGCAGATATACCGGGCTCACGCCATAGCTTCGGGGCATCCCTATCACCATTGAAAAAAAACGATCCACCATGTATCGTAAGGAGCACCTCCCGTTTTTCGGAAGGAAACCATTTTTTTATTCTTGAGGAGTGTTGGAAGCACGATGAAGATGGATAAAATGCTTAAACAGGCTCAGAAGATGCAGGCTCAGATGGCACGCATGCAGGAGGAACTCGCCCGGGAGGTCGTGGAGGGTACCGCCGGAGGAGGCATGGTTACCGCCAAAGCCAACGGCCAGGGAGAAATTACGGGAATTTCCATTTCTCCCGAGGTGGTGAATCCGGAGGATGTGGAAATGCTGGAGGACCTCGTGCTGGCTGCCATCGGAGAAGCCATGAGAAAGAGCCGGGAGCTTTCGGAGCAGAAAATGACGCAGATTACCGGGGGCATGAGCATTCCCGGATTGTTTTAGGTAGAATATAGTGGGGGTTCCCTCCCTTATCGAACGGGCCATCCGGCTTTTCTCCCAGTTTCCGGGAATCGGCGAGAAGAGCGCTCGCCGTATGGCTTTTTATCTCCTCCAGCAGCCTGAAGCCTTTTCCCGGAGCCTTGCGGAGGTCCTTATCGCCCTGCGGAGGGATCTGCGGTTTTGCAAACGTTGCAACGGATTGGCCGAAGGGGATCTATGTCCGGTATGTATGGATCCCTTTCGGGATACTTCGCTTATCTGCGTGGTAGAATCTGCGGAGGATATGCTTTGTATCGAGGAGTCCGGGGCCTATCGGGGTCTCTACCACGTTTTGGGAGGATACGAATCTCCCCTGGAGGATCGAAACATTCCCGAAAAATCCCTGGAAAAGCTCGCCCTCCGTCTTCAGGAGGAAAAAGACGTAAAGGAGGTGGTGCTTGCCACGAATCCCCGGGTGGAAGGGGAGCTTACAAGCTATCGGGTGTGCGAATATCTGCGGGCCCGGCAGTGTGTCTGCAGAATTACCCGGCTATCCTACGGCCTTCCCGTGGGAGGAGCTATAGGATACGCAGATCGGGTAACCCTTCATGCGGCCCTGGAATCTCGGCGGGATTTGGAGAACGAACAGGATTGACATATCTCGTTTTTCAATGTGTGGATAGGGGCATAAAAATAGTTTGGGAATGTCCGAAGAGAAGAGCATTCCCTACAGAAACGGAGGTGAATTATACGTGGATGATCAAGGAATAGGCCATATGCTTTTTCGGGGAGTGCGGATACTCCTGGTTTTGCTTGGAGGTATCGCGGGATGGCAGATTTCAAATTATATTCAGGATTTCGGATGGTGGCCCGCGAAAACCCTTTTTCCCTCTCTTGCTCTTACGGGAGGCTTCATTCTTGTCTTTGCCCTCATCGGTATGCTTCTTACCCCTGTCTTTATTCGAAGTTTATCTCGTGGAGGACTGATTTTCGAAAAATACCTGCAGACCGTGAGTTGGCTCGATATTTCCGTGGGTATCGCGGGGCTTATCGTGGGGCTTCTCGTGGCGAATCTTCTGGCTCTTCCCTTTACGGACCTCCCCGCAGTGGGAACCTACGTGGCGGTGCTTTTGAACATTACCCTGGGATACGTTTTCACCTGGGTTTTCTTCAAGCGCCGGGAAGACGTGATTTCCATGATGAGTTCCGTGGGAGGCTTCTGGCGGGGTAAACTTCCCCGCAAGGCCAAGCGTAACGGGGAGTACGTTCCGCGGCCTTCCCGGCAGGATTCTTCCTCTTCGGAACTTCCGGTTATCAAGATTCTGGATACCAGCGTCATCATCGACGGACGTATTCTCGATATCGCCCGGGCGGGTTTTCTCGATGGCGTCATTATTCTTCCCCGGTTCATTCTCGTGGAACTTCAGGGCGTGGCGGATTCTGCGGATCCCGTGCGACGGAGCCGGGGGCGCAAGGGCCTGGACGTTATCAACGAGCTTCAGAAAATCCACGATTTTCACGTGGAAATGGTGGAAACCACTCTGGGAGATCTCGATGCGGAATCCGTGGATCTCGGCCTCGTGGCTCTGGCGAGAGAGGTGGACGCAAAAATCATCACTACGGACTACAACCTTAACAAAATCGCCCAGATTCAGGGAATTACGGTGCTCAACGTGAACGATCTGGCGAACGCTCTGAAGCCCATGTTGCTTCCCGGAGAAACCGTAACGGTGGACGTTATTCGGGAAGGTAAGGAGAGCCACCAGGGCGTGGGATATCTGGACGACGGCACCATGATCGTGGTGGAGGACGGAGCCCAGTATGTCAATAAGCGGGTGGACGTGGTGGTTACCTCCATGCTCCAGACCTCCGCGGGAAGAATGATTTTCGGTCGTCTTCGTCATGACGAATAGCCTCGGTTCCTCCTGGAGTTTCGTTCTCGTGGCGGGAGGACGCGGGAGCCGATTGGGAGGAGAGCCCAAACAGTTTCGCCTTCTCCGGGGCAAGCCCCTCTGGCGCTGGAGTCTGGAAGCTCCTCTCGCTCTGGGAAAATCCGGAGAAATCGAGCAGATCTTCGTGGTGGTTCCGGAGGAGCGGGTAAAGGATATCGAGGTTTCTCTGGAGCCCTTTTCTTCCCTGTGTACCGTAATTTCCGGAGGAGCCCAACGAACCGATTCGGTGCGCCGGGGAGTTGCCGCCGCCGGAGGGGACTATGTGCTCGTTCACGATGGAGCCCGGCCCTTTCTCTCTCCGGATCTCTGCCGCCGTATCATGGCGCGGGTGGCATCTTCTTCGGAGCCTCTCGGAGTGGTGCCGGTGCTCCCTTGTCCGGATGCCCTCAAGGAAGTGGATGGCGAGGGTAAGGTGCTCTCCTGTGTGGATCGAAGCGCTCTTCGGCGAACCCAGACTCCCCAGGGATTCCCCAGAAAGGATCTGGAAGAGCTGTTGGAGAAGGCTCCACCTCTTTTCGACGAGGGGGAACTCTGGTACCGGGAAGGCAAGAAATTGGATACCCTGGAGGGGGATCCTCGGAACTTCAAAATAACCTATTCCGGAGATCTGGAGATGGCTCGGATTCTTTTGGAGGGAAATCGGGAAATGCGTACAGGCCACGGATACGATGTGCATCCTCTGGTGCCGGGAAGGCCCCTTATTCTTGGGGGTGTTTCCATTCCTTCCTGCCTGGGGCTTGCGGGGCACTCCGACGCGGATCTCATTGCCCATGCGGTGGCGGATGCCCTTTTGGGAGCCGCGGGGCTTCCCGACCTGGGCAATCTTTTTCCCGCCTCGGAGGATCGCTACAAAAACGTGAGCAGTCTTCTTCTTCTGAAAGAAGTGCTTCTTCAGGTGAAAAAAGAAAAATGGTTCATTTCATGGGTAGACATAACGTTACATGCGGAGTATCCTCGTCTGAATTCCTACAGGGGAGAAATTTTGGAAAGTCTCGGAAGAACTCTCTTTCCCGGTGAAGAGTGCCGCTGCAATCTCAAAATGAAGTCCGGCGAAGGCTGCGGAAGCGTAGGACGAGGGGAATGTATGGAATGCTACGCTCTGGCCACTCTGGAGCGCCCTCGGTTGTGAGTCTCGGGTTTTCGGGAAATATCGTAACCTCCATGGCCCCTTTCGGTTTTTATGATGAGGGGCTTTTCTTGTAGCTTTACGTTACGTTGTGCAATGGAATCGGGAATGTTTTCCAAAAGAGAGAGGAGGGCTTCGAGAGCCCTGCCAAGCGAAGAAGTGAGGCGTGAAAATGTTTGAAAAGTTTGTGCCCTACGAAGGTTTTACGTTTGACGATGTGCTTCTGGTGCCGGGATACAGCGAAGTTGTTCCGGCGGATGTAGATGTTTGCTGCAAAATTACCCCGGAAATCCATCTTCGCATTCCCCTTTGCAGTGCCGCCATGGATACGGTGACCGAAAGCCGTCTTGCCATAGGAATCGCCCGGGAGGGAGGGCTCGGCATCATTCACCGAAACATGTCCCCCGAACGGCAGGCGGAAGAGGTGGATAAGGTGAAGCGGTCGGAATCCGGAGTTATCGTGGATCCCTTCTACCTCTATCCCGGAAACCGGGTACGCGAGGCGGTGGATCTCATGGAACACTATCACATTTCGGGAGTTCCCATCGTGGACCGGCAGATGCACCTGGTGGGAATCATTACCAACCGGGATTTACGTTTCGTCACCAACTACGAACAGCCCATTTCAGGAATTATGACCAAGGATTCCCTGATTACCGCCTCCGAAGGAACCACTCTGGACGATGCCAAATCCATTCTCATGAAGTACAAGGTGGAAAAGCTGCCTATCGTGGATAAAGAAGGGCGCCTCAAGGGACTCATCACTATCAAGGATATCCAGAAGGCCAAAGACTTTCCCAGTGCCTGCAAGGACGAACGGGGACGTCTTCGGGCAGGAGCCGCCATCGGAGTGGGAAAGGATGCTCTCGACCGGTCGGACCTTCTCGTGCAGGCGGGAGTGGATCTGCTCGTGGTGGATACCGCCCACGGCCACGCCCGGTCAGTGCTCGACAGAGTGAAGGAAATCCGGATGCGCCATCGGGACATTCAGATTATGGCGGGGAACGTGGCCACCGGAGAGGCTGCGGAGGCTCTTATCGATGCCGGAGCGGATGCGGTAAAGGTGGGAGTAGGTCCCGGATCCATCTGTACCACCCGAATCGTGGCGGGTATCGGCGTTCCTCAAGTGGCGGCGGTGCTTCATGCCTCCCGAAGCGCTCATCAGCGGGGGCGCACCGTGGTGGCGGATGGAGGTATCCGTTTTTCCGGAGATATCGTCAAGGCCATCGCCGCCGGAGCTGACGTGGTTATGGTGGGATCCCTCTTTGCGGGAACCGACGAGAGCCCGGGGGAAGTGGTGATTTACCGGGGACGTTCCTTCAAAAGCTATCGGGGTATGGGTTCTCTCGGCGCCATGAAGGACGGGTGCAGCAAGGATCGTTACTTCCAGGAAGGAGCCCGGGAGGAAAAGCTCGTGCCCGAGGGAATCGAAGGAATGGTTCCCTACAAGGGTCCCTTGAACGCCATTACCTATCAGCTCGTGGGAGGACTGCGCTCGGGAATGGGCTACGTGGGAGCTGCCACCCTCGGAGAACTTCAGGAGAAGGGGCGTTTCGTGAAGGTCACTGCGGCCTCCATGAAGGAAAGTCATCCTCACGATATAACCATCACCAAGGAAGCTCCGAACTATCAGGTGGAATCTTGATGACAGGAGGGGGAGGTATATTCTCCCCTCTTGTAGTATAATAGACGGGGAATGATATGCAGGAGTTTTGAAAGGTGAAGTTCCTGAAGGAAGACTTCCGTTAAAACCCTTTCAAGGAGGGATTTTCATGGAACCCCGAGAATACCGTTACACCGAAGAATATCGGAAAAGGGTGTGGATAGGGGCTTTGGAACTTCCCCTTCTCGAAGAGGACGTTCTCGAAACCACGGTGAATCTGGATATTCTGGAAGATCCTTTTGTATGGAGTCTTGATGGCGTTCAGGATGCGGAATGGTGGTCTCAGTTTATCGAGGAAGACAGCTTGTAGGGTCTTTCCTTTTATGTTATATTTCCTGTGTTTTGGGAAATTTTCGTGCTTTGACGTTCGTGGGGGATTTTCGGGAAGAGTGGGGGAGGCCCCACTCTTCGTTTTTTCATTGGAGGGGTAGCCATGCAGAATTCCCATCCAAGGGGAGTCTTTCCCAGGGAAGAAATGACGCGCGTTGTGGAAGGTCTCGGTTACGAATGCGTGGGAATCCAGAAAATCGGAGAGCAGGATCGGACGGTTCTCCGGATTTATATCGATTCCCTGGGAGGCATCACCATAGAGGATTGTGAAAGAGTTTCCCGCAAGATAAGCTTTATGCTGGACGAGGAGTATGCGGAGGAGGACCTTGGGCGGTACTTCCTGGAAGTAAGCTCTCCCGGAGTGGAGCGCCCATTGTTTACACTTCAGGACTATTCCCGGTTTATCGGAAAAAAGATCGAGGTCTCCTTGAAGGAAAAGGAACCTCTTTCGGGGGTTCTTCAGAGTGTGGAGGAAAACGAGATTTTTTTGCTTCCCGAAAACGAGGAGAATCCAAGAGTTCTTTCCTTCGAGGAAATCGAGCGGGGACATCTCGTTTTTGAGTTCCAAGTAAAGCAGCACGCACATAAAGAAAAGATAAAATCCAAATCTAAAAGCAAATCGGGATCATCGAAGAGGAAAAAGCGGAAAGGTTAAGAATTGCCGCTTTTGAGGAGGGACTGGGCTCATGCAGCTAGGAAGAGATTTTATGAGGGCATTGCACCAGATAGAGGAGGAGAAAGGGCTTCCCGTATCGGTTATCATCTCCAGTCTGGAGGCTGCCCTGGTATCCGCCTATAAAAAGAATTACGATGGCAATGCGAACGTGGAGGTGGAACTTGATCTGGAAAACGGAGAGATTCGCCTTTACGAAATTCCTTCGGGAGATTTCGAAGACGAGGGGGAAGAACTCCGGGAATTCTCTTCCAAAGATTCCCGCATAGAGATCAGCCCCGGCGGTTTCGGACGCATCGCCGCCCAAACCGCTCGGCA
The DNA here is from genome assembly GCA_963666395.2 of uncultured Aminiphilus sp. GTDB lineage: Bacteria > Synergistota > Synergistia > Synergistales > Aminiphilaceae > DAIPKP01. The sequence continues at coordinate 1,364,536 of CAXXQU010000001.1, read as the reverse complement.
GGTAATCATTCAGCGCCTCAAGGATGCGGAACGACAGATTATTTTCGACGAGTTCGCGGATCGCGTGGGGGATCTGGTGAACGGTATCATCTTCAAGTCCGAGGGAGAACATGTTTTCGTTCGGCTGAACGACCGAACCGAAGCGATTCTGCCCAAGGAAGAGCGTATTGCCGGAGAGAGTTACCGTCTGGGAGATCGCCTCAAGTTCTATCTTCTGGACGTTCGAAAAACCACCCGAGGGCCCCGAATCGTGGTTTCCCGGACGCATCCGGGGCTTTTGCGCAAACTTCTGGAGTTGGAGGTTCCGGAAATTCGGGAAGGAACCATCGAAATCAAGGGAATCGTCCGGGAGGCGGGAACCCGCTCCAAAGTGGCGGTGCTCTCCTTCGATGCCAACGTGGATCCCGTAGGAGCCTGCGTGGGGGCCAAGGGAGCCCGGATCAAATCCATCAGCGCGGAGCTTTCCGGAGAGAGAATGGATGTTATTATCTGGAGCGGGGATCCTCTGCAATTTATCAGGAATGCCCTCTCTCCCGCCAAGGTCATGCGGGCGGAGCCCCTTCTGGAAGAGGATCGGGCGGTCAACGTGTACGTCCGGCCGGATCAGCTTTCCCTCGCCATAGGAAAGGCGGGGCAGAACGTGCGGCTCGCGGCGCGCCTTACGGGATGGAAGATCGACATCAAGGTGCTGGAACCCGAGCGTATGCCTACGCTGCAGGATCTTTTCAGCGATATTATCCAGGGGGATCCCAAGGACCTCTGGGAAGAATAGCGGAGCCCTTGTCATGAACAAGCGGAAGAGACCGAGGACCTGCGTAGGCTGCGGAGAGGAAAATCCCAGGAAGAGCATGTTCCGCATCGTTCGTTCCCCCGAGGGGGCCGTGTGTTATGATCCCACGGGGAAAATGCCCGGTCGGGGAGCCTATCTTTGCGAGGATCTATCCTGTATCCTTAAGGCGAAAAAGAAAAAGGCCCTCTCTCGGGCTCTTCGTGTGGAGGTTTCTCCGGAGCTGTACGAGGAGCTTGCGAAAAAAATTCCTCCCGAGAAGGAGAATCCGGAGAAGGTTCATGATTGACGTTTCGAAGGAGGTTCTTTCTTCTTCCTGGGAAAGAGTGCTTTCCCTTCTTTCTCTTGCGAGAAGAAGCCGGGTGCTTCTCGTGGGGCAGGATCAGATACGCCAGAGAGCCCGGGGAAAAGCGGGGTTTCTCTTTATCGCTGCCCGGGATTGTTCTCCCGCAGTGTTGCGCTTTGTAACCTCCCGGGTGGATCGGGAGGGAGGAGTTCTTTTCGGAATTCCGGAGAACCGGAATGAGATTTTTGCATCCATAGGATTGAATACGACGCAGATCGTGGCTTTACCACAAAACCATGGCCTTGCGCAGGAGATATACAGATTGTTAGGGGGCGAGGGCATTGACGAATAAAATTCGAGTGTACGAGTTGGCAAAGCTCCTGGGATTGACCACGAAAGAGCTTATGACCATTCTGGAAGATCGGGGTATCGAAGTGAGCACCCACATGAGTTCCGTGGATATGGAAGTGGCCCAGGAGGTGGAAGGGCTTCTCGCGAAGAAGAAAGAAGCCTCCCCGGGGGAATCCCCTTCTCCTCGGAAAGGGGAGGAGCGGGAAGCCTCGGAAGCTCCGGAAGGAGAGGTGCTTTGCGAAATTCCTCTGGGAGCCTCGGTTTCCCAGGTGGCGGAAATTTTGAACATTTCTCCCGCCGATGCGGTCCGGGCTCTGGTGAACCGAGGCATGATGGTTCCCGCTAACGCTTCCGCAGACGATACGGTGCTCGAAATCCTGGGAGACACCTTCGGAGCCCTTCTCGTATGGGCAAGCTCCGAAAAGATCGATAAAGAAGAGATCAAGGATGTCGAAAGGGCGGTCAAAAAGGTTTTTCACGGAAGCAACCTTCAGCCCCGGTATCCTATCGTTACCGTTATGGGCCACGTGGACCACGGCAAGACCACGCTGTTGGACTACATCCGGAATACCAATGTCACCGCCGGAGAGGCCGGGGGCATTACCCAGCATATCGGGGCCTCCTGCATGGAGCATAACGGAGGAAAGATCGTCTTTCTGGATACGCCGGGACACGAGGCTTTCACCGCCATGCGTGCCCGGGGAGCCAAGGTGACGGATATTGCGGTGCTGGTGGTGGCGGCGGACGACGGTCTTATGCCTCAAACCCTGGAAGCCATCAACCATGCGAAGGCGGCGAACGTTCCCATTATCGTGGCGGTGAACAAGATGGATAAGCCCGAGGCCCGGCCCGATCGAGTGCGTCAGCAGCTTTCGGAACACGGCCTGATCCCCGAGGAATGGGGAGGGGATACCATCATGGTGGACGTTTCCGCGAAAACCGGAGCGGGGGTGGATCAGCTTCTGGAGATGATCTCCCTGGTGGCGGAAATGGGAGAACTCAAGGCGGATCCCACCGTGGAACCCCGGGGATACGTCATCGAGGCGGAACTCGACAAGGGTAAGGGAGCGGTAGCCACGGTAATCGTCCAGGAGGGCACGCTCATGCGGGGGGATATCGTGCTCACCGAAAGCGCCTGGGGACGTGTCCGAGCCATGCTGGACGACAAGGGAAAGAGCGTGGATGCCGCAGGCCCCAGCATGCCCGTGGAAATCCTTGGGCTCGGAACGGTTCCCCAGCCGGGAGAAGAATTCCGCCGGGTGGATCACGAAAAAGAGGCTCGGGATATCATCTCCCAGAAGGAGCATGCGGACCGGGAGGCCCGGGCGGCCACCACGAAACGCCCCACCCTGGAGGATCTTTACGATCAACTCAAGGACGGAGAAGTCCCTCAGCTTAATCTCGTTCTGAAATGCGATGTCCAGGGTTCCCTGGAAGCTCTCAAGGGTTCCTTGAACAAGCTACCCAATAACGAAGTGGGGTTGAGCATCGTCCACGAAGGAGTAGGGCGCATTACGGAATCCGATGTCATGCTTGCGGCCGCCTCGGATGCCATTATCATCGGCTTCAATGTACGCCCCGAAACCAAGGCCAAGAAATCTGCGGATTACGAGGGAGTTCAGGTCCGTCTCTATCGGGTAATTTACGACATTATCGACGATGTGCGGGCGGCCCTGGAAGGAATGCTTGCACCGAGACTTCGGGAACAGGTGACGGGAGAAGTGGAGATCCGGGCGGTCTTCAAGGTGCCGAAAATCGGCAAGGTGGCGGGCTGCTACGTTACTCGGGGGAGTCTCAAGAGAAACTCCAAAGTGCGTCTCATTCGGGAGGGCGTGGTGTACTGGGAAGGCACCCTTTCGGATCTCAAGCGATTCAAGGACGATGTCAAGGAGGTTTCCCAGGGATACGAGTGCGGCATGAGCTTTACCAATTTCCAGGACTTTAAAGAACAGGATATGGTGGAAGCCTACGAAATCATCGAGGAAAAACGGAATCTCGAGTAGTTCCGTTTTTCCGGAACCTTTTTTCCCGGCTTCCGGAACTCGAATTTGTCGGAAAGGAATTTTTTCATGGCCGCCGGAGACGATGCAAGGGGGCCCCAGGGGCTCTACATCGGTGTTCTGCGTTGTTCCTTTCGCATTCCCCAGGCTTTCAGCCTGAAGGATCGGCGAAGCGTGGTGCGTTCTCTTCAGGAAAGGCTGCGGAACCGGAAAAACTGGAACCTTTCGGTTATCGATATGAGCAAGGATCACCTGTGGCATATGGCGGAGCTGGCCATGGTTTCCGGGGGCATCTCGTATGGGGATACCCTTGAAAAGATGCAGGCCCTGGAAAACAGGCTGTACGAACTGGAAGATCACGGAGATTTTTCCGTGATTTCTATGAGTAGCGAGGTTTTCGAACATGGGAAGCATACGACTTGAACGAATCAATCGAGAAATACAGCGGATCGTTTCGGATATTCTGCGGAACCGCCTGAAGGACGACGTGGCTGCCAAGGCCATCGTTACCGATGTGGAAACCACGGCGGATCTATCCATGGCAAAGGTGTATTTCACCACCATCTCTCCGAAAATACGCAAAAAGATTCTCCGGCGCCTGGAGGAGGAGTCTAAGAGGGTTCGAAGCCTTTTGGGCAAAGAAATCCATCTGAAAAAAACTCCGGAAATACACTTTGTTATCGATGAATCCGAGGAGAAGGCCCGGCATATCGACGCTCTTCTGGATTCGCTTCATACGGATAATGCCTCTCTATCCGATCAGATTGCGGAAGAGGAGGAGTACGAGGAGGACGACGAGGACGACGATGATTTCGGCTCGGACGAAGACTTTCGGGAGAAATCTTGATGTCTCGGGAATGCGCGGTCCTGGAGACTCTTAACCATGCCTCCGTCTGGATTATTCTCAGCCATGTACGTCCCGACGGGGATACCCTGGGAAGTGCTTCCGCGCTTTTTTCCGTAGGAAAGGACCTGGGAAAGCGCTGTTTCTGGCTCGGGCCGGATCCGATTCCGGAAAATCTGAACTTTCTCCCTCATGCAGAGGAATACCGGGTTACCTTGCAGGACCTGCCCCAAAATCTTCCGGGGCAGGTCTGCCTGGTAGCTTTGGATATCAGTCACGAGAGCCGTTGTCTTTCGGAGGCTTTGCTCTGGGGAAAGAAACGAGAATATCCTCTGGTGGTAATCGATCATCACGGAGATAACAGCCTTTTCGGAGATTCCTCCCTTTGCCTGGTGGTTCCTCAAGCTTCCGCTACGGCGGAAATACTCTATGACCTGATTCGAAGAGCCTCCTGGCCTTTGGGAGAATCTGCGGCTCTGGGGATGTATACGGGAATCGTCACGGATTGCGGCAATTTCCGCTACGCCAATACGACTCCGGAAACCCATAGGATTACTGCGGATCTCCTGGAACGCGGAGTTCTTCCCTTTCGGGTGGATGAGGCCTTGAACGGGCATCTTTCAGGGGGACAGATGCGTATCCGGGGAATCGCTCTTTCCCGGGTGCGCATTTCTCTCGGAGGAAGGGTGGCCTGGTCCTATGTGGGAGAAGAGGATTTCTCCGCCACCGGAACCGGGCGGGATCATTTGGAAGGATTGGCAAGCCAGCTCTTGCAGCTTGAAGGGGTGGATTTTTCTTTCTTTCTTTATCGGGAGCAATCCCTTCTTCAGGGGAGCCTTCGCTCAAAAGGCGTTATCAGCGCCCAGAAAATCGCTCAAACCCAAGGAGGAGGAGGACATCCCCAGGCTTCGGGATTCTCCACTTCCCGTTCCCTGGAGGAAACTCTGGAATCCCTGAAGGAGGAGTTGCGGCGTGCCTACGGAGAAGCCGGGTATCCTTCTCTTGCATAAACCTTTGGGGGTGCGGAGCACCTCCTGTGTTTCCCTGGTAAAGCGTTTGGGAGGAGGAAAGCTCAAAGTCGGTCATGCGGGAACCTTGGATTCCACTGCCGAAGGGCTTTTGGCGATTCTTCTGGGAAAGGCCACCAGGCTGAGCCGATACATTATGCATTTTCCCAAAAAATATGCGGTTACGGTGCAGTTTGGCGTTGTGACCAGTACGGACGATGCCTCGGGGGAGATTCTCGCAAGACATTTTCTTCCCTCGCCGGATGATTTGGAAGCCCGGGTGGATCGCATACTTCCCTCCTTTTTGGGAACCCGAATGCAGCGCCCTCCCGCAATTTCCGCAGTTCATGTGGAGGGAAAACGGGCTCACGCTCTGGCTCGATCCGGGGAAAATCCCCACATCGAAGCAAAACCCGTTTCTTTCTATTCTTTACGGCGCACTTCGAGGGCGGATGCGGAGGGACGTATATCTTTCGAAGTCCTTTGCAGTAAAGGAACCTATATACGAAGTTTTGCCCGGGATATGGGAGAAAAACTTTCTCTGGGAGGACATTCCGCAGCGTTATGCCGTCAATCCATCGGAACATGGACCCTCCGGGACGCCTTGCCTTTTCAGGCTCTTGAAGAACGACGAGGGCATGGTAACGAGGAGAATGTGGCCTGGTTCGCTTCGGTCTGCCGTTCTCCGTTGGAAATGGCCCGGCACTATTCGGTGTTTTCCTGTTCCGGAGAAATGGAAGGACCTCTTCGCAACGGCAATCCCGTGTCCTTTCGAGAGTTGTGCCGAGAATCCTGGGGAAGCCTCTCCTTTCAAGATTCTCTTGTAGTTCGGCTTTCGGAGGATCTGGTTTTCGGGAATCTTGAACCTCTTTCGGAAAATGGGTCCCTTTTTCTTCCCAAAACCCGAATTCCTCTGGGGGGGGAAGCTTGATGATCTATGTACTCGGAGCTTTCGACGGATTTCATTTGGGGCATCAGGCTCTTTTGAAGGAGGCTCGAAAAATTGCCCTTTCCCGGGAAACTTCCTGGGGAATTCTTACCTTTTCTCCAAATCCCAAAGCGGTACTGGGAAAGCGCTCCTTTACGGACCTCTTTCTTCCCCAAGAGCGGGAGCGCATTGCGGCCTGGTTGGAAGCTCCTTCTCTGGAAGTGCTTTCCTTTACCCGAAAGCTTGCGGAAATGGGGCCTCTGGATTTTCTGGGTTTTTTAGAAAGCCGCTATCCCTTGCAGGGAATCGTGGTGGGGGAGGATTTTCGTTTCGGCAAGGCCAGAATGGGAACCGTTTCCATGTTGGAGGAGGAGTGTGCGAACCGGGGAAAAGCTTTCAAGGCAGTTCCTTCGGCATGGAAAGACGGCGAAATCATCAGTACCACCAGAATCCGACAGTGTGTGCGGGACGGCCGGATGGAAGAAGCCCGAAACCTTTTGGGATATCCCTATTTTGTAAGCGGTACGGTGGTTCCGGGAGATCAACGGGGGCGTACCCTCGGTTTTCCCACGGCAAACTTTTCGGTAGCCCGAAACAAACTTCTTCCTCATCCCGGAGTTTATGGAGGAATGGTTCTCGTGGAGGGCGTACCCTATGCCGCAGCGGTAAACATAGGACATAATCCGACGTTTGAAGGAGTTCGTGGCATTCGGGTGGAGGCATATCTTTCGGGATATGAGGGAGATCTCTATGGATTTTCCCTGGACTTGCACCTGCTTTTTCATCTCCGAAACGAACGGAAGTTTCCCTCTTCGGTGGAATTGATTGCCCAGCTTCGTGAGGATGCCCGGGAAATTTCTCGCAGGGTGCGCCTTTGGAGCACCTCCGGGGAGGGAGAAAAAATTCTTTCCCGGCTTTGGCGGGCTTCCGTACCCGGAAAAGGATAGGCCTTTTACAGGATATTCTTCGAGGCATACAAAAAAGCTCTTTTCGGGAGTTCCCGATTTATGAATGGTGGCCCACATCCATTTTTATGTTATTTTTTTGTATTTTTTAATGAAATGTGAAAAACGCTCCAAATCATTGCCACAGAAGGGTTCTCATGATACAATGCCACGTGTTTATGCGGGCCCGTAGCTCAGCAGGATAGAGCGACGGCCTCCTAAGCCGTAGGTCAGGCGTTCGAATCGCCTCGGGCCCGCCAGACGATAGCAAAGCCCCGGCTCAAAACGAGCCGGGGCTTCTACTTTGGCGAAAAAGCTCTGCAAGGAGCCGAGGGGACATGTGAACGGAACTCCCATTAAACTTCTGGGGATACATTGTTTCTAAAACCGCTCTGGGATTCTTCGCTCATCGCGTTGATAATTTCCGCCCGCTTCGCTTCTCGGCGGAAAAAAGCCACCTTGTTCCTTCCGTTCTCTTTCGCATGATACATGGCCTGATCCGCTTCCTTCAGGAGTGAATCCACCGTTTCCGCAGGGAATTCTTTGGAACAAAAAGCTATACCGAAACTTGCGGTAATATTCAAGAGCTTTTCGTTAATTGTGAAGGTGCTATTTTCTAAGGTTTTCCGTAATCGTTCGATAACCATAAAGGCGCTGGGCATGTTGGTTTCTATCAGAAGGATGCCGAATTCTTCACCCCCTAAGCGTCCCACTATGTCGGTTTCACGAAGATTTTCTCTTGCGAGAAGAGCAAGCTTTTGCAATACCAGATCTCCCGCATCATGTCCGTAGGTGTCGTTGATGTTTTTAAAATGATCGATATCGAACATAACAAGTCCCATGGAATGACCGTATCGTTTGCAGCGTTTTTGTTCTTCCTTGGCGTAGTTCATAAAGCGTCGCCGATTGTGGAGTCCTGTCAGTTCATCGGTGGTGGCGAGAATTTCCAGATCCTTTTCCTTATTCTTAAGATCCGTAATGTCTTCTTGAATTCCCACGTAGCTTGTGATGGTTCCCGTCTCATCGATTACCGGAGAGATGGAGATGCGCACCCATATTTCCGAACCGTTCTTGCATCGGTTTACCATTTCTCCCCGCCATTCCCGACCTTCCCGTATGGTTTGCCAAAGTTCCCGATACATTTGAGGATCCTGTTTGCCGGATTTTAAAATACGAGGATTTTTTCCCAGAACTTCCTGTCGGGAATATCCCGTAATTCTTTCGAAACTTTTGTTGACGTATAAAATGGTTCCTTCCATGTCGGTTATGAGAATCGCCGAGGGGCTTTGTTCCACCGCCAGGGAGAATCTGTGAAGTTCCGATTCGTTTCGTTTTCGGGAATCTATGTCCGTATGGGTCCCGAGCATTCTTTTGGGAGTTCCCTGAGAAGTACGTTCCAATACCATACCGCGGGTATGGATCCATTTATACGTTCCGTTTTTGCAGAGCAAGCGGTGCTCGTTTTCATAGCTGGGAGTCTCCTCTTTTAAATGTTTTTGAAAGTCTTCAAGAGTTCTTTCCCTATCTTCCGGATGAATTCGAGAAAACCATTCTTCGAAACGATGCGGAATTTCCTTTTCCGTATAGCCGAGCATCTCTTTCCAGCGCAGAGAGTAAAAGGAGTGGCCCGTAAGGGGGTTGTAATCCCATAAGCCATCTTGATTACCTTGAAGGGCGAGTTTGAGGCGTTCTTCGTTTTCCCGGATGTCCTGGCTTGCATTCCATCGGGAAAAGAAAAAGACGCATCCTCCCACGAAGAGCAGCAAAAAAGTGGTGGAGAGAAACTGAAAAAGCCTGGTTTCCCGGAGAGCGACTTCAATCTCCATGTCCGGGGCCGAAAGAGCCACCACGAGGTGCAGATTCCCGACATTTACCTCATGCCAGGCAATAAGTTTGCGGGTTTCCTTTTTACCCCGAGCGAGAAAAAAGGTATACTCCGCTTTTCCCGAGGGTTCCGTTACAAGTCTTTCATCCAGCTTCAGGAGTTCCGGAAAAGCCCTGTGAAGGCCGTCGAAAATGTTTTTTCCGATAATATCGACCTCGTGATCGTACAGAACGTCCCCCTTTCCCGAAAGAAGAAATCCCGCTCCGTATTCTCCCGAGCGAAGAGGTGTTATGTAATCGAGGGAAAGACGGTGGAGATCAAGTACCGCAAGAAGAATTCCCCTGAAAACTCCGCCTGTTCGGACGGCATGAAGGATGCCGAGATATTGCTCCTCTTTCTGAAGATAGGGGGGGAGAAAGAAGGGGCCCTTTTCGGAGGAGGAGGAAGAATCGTCTTTCCAATAGGTGATGCTCCATTCCCTGGCGAGATCCAGAGAACGATCGCCTGCGGAGGAACCGCTTTTTTGAAAAAGCCGGGATGTTCCGGGGGCGGGAAAAAAGGCGTAGGCCCGAAGGTAATTGTGTTCCTGCAATTGAATTCCGAAAAGGTTTTCCAGAGACGACGCGGAACGTTTTCCCTCCAAAAATTCCACGAGAGAGTAGCTGGATAAAATAGTGACGCTTCGCTCGATTCCTTTAAGAACTTCCTTGATTCCCTGAGCGGCAATACGGGTTTGAAGATATTGATTCTGATTGAATTGGTTTTCGCTTTTCCGGAGGGCCTTTGTGAAGATGATATGGTTCAGGAAAAAATAGATTCCTAAAATAGTTCCAAGAGAAAAGAGAGAAAGAAAAAAAATACGGGGATGTTGCCGAAAGAGCTTTGTCGAATTTTGCATGAGTAGTCTCTCCTGTAAAATTTTGTGTTTGAAGTTTTTTGGAGAAGAGTAAAAATCTGCTCTTTTCTTACTGTATTTGTATCGGTTTTTTTTCATTTTACTCTAGTTGGGGCATTAGGGGAATCGAATGGAAAGGTATTTGAGAAACTTCAAAGGATAATTTTTTTTCGAAAATAATTTTTTAGAGCGTTTTTTCAAATCCATCGTTATTGATGAGTGAAAGGTTTTTGGGCTTCCTCGTGGCCCATTCCGCTTAACATTCTGTCTTGAATCACTGAAACATTTCTGTGCAAAATCGAGCGGGCGTCTTTTCCTCACACTCGCAATATAAGCAGGAATGACCCGCTCGGGTGGTTTTCGCAAATAATGTATCCAGAGATGTTTGATAAGAGCCTCCGTCCATGTGTTCTCTCCGCTCCTCAAGTGGTCGAATCGCTCTCCTGTTTTGCTGCTCCTGGCCGTTGCCCAGGGCTTCTGCGGACCAGGTACTTGCCCCTATTTTATGTCTGTCGGCACCTCCTCTTGAGACGCGGGTTCTTGAAATGCAAAAAAGTCCGAAAAATGTTTTTTCTTTCCCCGAGAAAAGGGAAAAAGGTGTTGACGGGGAAGGAAAGGATCGGTACAATACAAGTTGCCATTCATCAGGGATGATTTGCACGGTGCGTTTATACTGAAAAATCCCCTCGTTACTATTTCGAAAAGCTTCAAAACACGGGCCTGTGGAAAGCTTTGAGGAGGATCCGGAACCATGCGCATGGGGGAATTGAAACAAATTCTCATGAATGAGAACAACGGATTGAATCAGGAGATTTTCGGAGTGGGGCTTCGGTGGCAAAAGGTGGTCGTCTTTGAGGATAAGGTTCTTGTGCTTGCGGAAAATCAGCGAGTTCCTGCTTTGGCCTCGCTGGATAAAAAGGATCCGAATGCCACGAAATCCATTGATCACGCCCTGTTGGGGGAGTTTAAGGAAAAAATGTTCCTTCGTCTGGAAAAAAGCCTCAAGGTTTCCGTGCGGGGGATTTTGAAAGATTATGATCCGGTTCTGGAGCTGGCGTGTATGCTCATCGTTTTCGACCGCCCCGTGACGGAATTGGTGATGCCCTAACTTTTTAGAAAAGAGAAAACCGGAGGTTTTCGGGAGATCCGTTCCTGAAGGAACGTGTATAGCCTTTGAACCGCTGGTCTTTGGAGAAAAGACGCTTGGAGCGCCTTTTCTTCGGAGGCTGGCGGTTTGTGTTTTTTCGGAATTGTTTTTCTTGGGACTCTTTTTTTGGGAGTCCTACTTCAAGGAGGTGTACAAGTTGGCAGCGGAAAAGATGGAATCTCGCGGCCCCGTTACGGTGGCTGATATCGTAGAGGCTTTGAACGACATTACTCACGGAAGGGTTGTTCGAACCGGAAAGGATCTTTCCGGAAACAGTCGGTTCGTGGTAACGAAAAGTTCCGATATTCCCGGCAAGGCGGTAACGGAAATTCCCGGTCTCGTGTGGGGAAATCCCGAAAAAGTGGTGCGGAAAATCGGAGTGGGCATGACCCTTACGGAAAACGTTATCGAGCTTGCGGCAGCCATGGAGATGGACGCTCTTCTCATGCATCATCCTCTGGCGGATGCCGCAAGTTCCGGAGGCGTTACGTTGCGGAACTATATGAACCTTTACGATATGGCTCTTTTCGAGCTGCACGAGGCTTTTCACGGATTGCATCCCGGAATTTCCTGGCTTCACGGACATCGGGTGGTGAAGGCCCACATCGCTTACGGAGGCGTTCCCGGAAACATCATGTTTGTGGGGGAGCCTCTGGAAGGCGTACGAACTCTGGGGGATGTTTGCAGACGCTTGAGTGCCTGTATGAGTGCGGATGAGCACGGAGAGGTGCTTCAGGCAGTACGTAGAATACGAAAGTGCGAGGTTATCGAAGATTCCTGCGTGGCGGGAAATCCCCTTATTCTCGAAGGAAATTCGGGAAGCCCTTTAAAGGGAATTCTTCATATTTTCCCTCATACGGGATTTTCCGTGGAGGATTTGGAAAATGCCCTGAAGGAAAACCCCCAGGTGAATACCGTAATCGCATCCATCAGCAGAATGCGGGAGGGATCGTCTTTGGTGGAGCGAGCCCGGGAGCTTGGGCTTTTCGTGCTTTGCGGCAATACCCACGCCATGGAAATTTACGAAAACGGCATGCCCCTGGCCTTTGCCCTGCAAAGTTTGCTTCCTTCTCTGGATGTCCGGATATTCCAGGAAAAAACCATCTGCTGTCCTCTGCAATCCTTCGGCTCTTCGGGGCTCCGGGATTACGGCAAGGCCATGGCGGATACCTATCTGCTTCAAGAGAGTTCTCTGTAGCTCTCTCGTACATAGAGCGTTACATTAATTAATTTCGAGGAGGTAGAGGAGAATGCACGATTCTTCGGAATCCACGCCGAAAGGGCAGGGACGGGTTTTACACAAAATCGAGGTGTTGGGACTTTTTCTGGTGGCCGCTTCTTTGGGGTTTCTCGTTTTTCGCCCCGGGGATATCGCGGGACTTTTCAATGCCATGGTGGATAAGGCATATCCTATTATCGTCAAGGTTTTTCTTACGGGTACCGTGGGAGTTGCCATTATCTGCAGCGTCATGATGGGGCGTATTCTCGAACGCTGCGGTTTTACGGATGCTCTCATGCGGATTTTCGTTCCCATTACCCGGTTCATCGGAGTCAATGCGGCAGTGGTGGTACCCTCCATCTACAATATCTTGGGGGACATCAACGCTGCGGGACGCATTGCGGGGCCCATTCTCGTCAAGGCGGGAGCCACCAAGGACGAGCAGAAGATCGCCATCGCCACCATGGTGCAGTCCCAGCAGTCCTTTTCCACCTTCATGTTCGGCCTTATCGCTCTTACCGCAGTGGGAGCCAGGGCGTATCTGGTGGTGCTCATCGCCGTCTTCGCTCCTCTTATCGTGGTCCCCTGGATATTGAGGCTTTTTCTGTGGCGGAAGACGAATTTCGTACCCCTTCGGGATCTTCCCCGGTTTACTCCCCAGACGGATGTGCTTCCTACCCTTTTCGGAGCCGCCAAGGAAGGAGCTTCGCTTCTTTTTCTGCTTATCATTCCCGCAGTAGGGGCGGTTTACGCCATCATTGGAGCCTTGGACTATCTGCATGTCTGGCCCTATATCGAATCCGGTCTCACCTCCATGCTGAACGCCTTTTCCATCGATCCCAAATCCGGCATGGTGGCGATTCTGGCTTCTCCTACTCTTGCCATGGCACAGCTCAAGGATGTGGCGGCCACTCTGCCCCCCCAGCTCGTCATCGGTTCCTTCGTCCTCAGCGCTTCGGGCTTCCCCTTTTCTGTGCTTTTCGGACAAATTCCCACCATATGGAGTGAATGCACGGATCTTTCGGAAAGGGAAGCTCTGGGAGCTGCGGTTCTCGGTGCCACTATGCGCCTTCTTACGGCAGGAGCCATCGCCACGTTTCTTACGCCCCTTCTTACGTAGCCCCCGGAAAAGGAGCATGAAAAAAGGTTTCCCTATAGCTTTGTGCAATAAATCATGAATATGAGCAAACCCCTCTTCCGTCAGATTTCGGAGGAGGGGTTTTTCGCTTGCAAGGGAGGCCACAGTACGAAATAAAGCAGGGGCAGTGTGGCGAAGGCGAGGGTGGCGGTGATGCGGAGAATGCCGCCATATCCCAGAAGGGCGGCGCCTCCTGAGATTATGAAGGGTGTGCCGAGCCATATGAGATCCATGGCGGCTCCGAAAAGGGCGAACTGGGAGGGGCGGAGGTGTTCCGGCGTATGTTGGGTGAGAAGGGATTGAAGCGTGGGTTGAACCAGTCCCATACCGATGCCGGAACAACTTCCTCCCAGAAGAAAGAAGAAGGTGCTCTTTCCCCAGAGAGCGCAGAGGGCTCCTCCGAAGAGGGTGGTGAAGGCGGGAAGAAGCAGCTGTGCCCCCCGGCGATCTACTAGCCCGGCGAGCGCGGCTCTGGAGAGTACCGCCGCAAGAGCGCAGGGAAAGAGGAAAAAGGAACCCGCAGTGCCCCATTCCTTGGCGGCGTTGGCGATGAAAGGCATTACCGGAGCGGTTATCAGGGCGTAGACGGCGTAGGAAAGAATGATTCCTCTAAGGGGAAGGTTTTGCCAGGCAGTGCGTGCGGCATGGCGAAGGAGAATGGGAGAGGACTTTTCTCCGGGCTGTCCTCCCCGCACCTTCAAAAGAAGCGCTCCTCCCAGGCCTAGCCCGGTAGCTCCCAGAGCCAATAGGAGAGGGGATCGCAGAAAACCCTGAAGAATCAGGTATTCCGCCAGGGGGACCAGAGCGATCTGGGGAAGAAGCTGAGAAAGCCCGGAAAGGCCGAAACCGAATCCCCGAATATCCGGAGGAAGTACCGCCGCCTGATGCAGAAAGGCGGCCACCGTAAAAATACCCCATCCCATACCCTGAATTCCTCGGCCGAGAAGAATGATTCCCAGGGAAGATGCGAAGCAGAGCACTGCGGTGCCTCCCGCGAGGAGCCAGAGGCCGCACTGAATTCCCCAGCGGGATCCGTGCCTCTGAATGAGAATATTTGCCCAGGGGCGGAATCCGCTTATTCCCGCCTCGAAAAGGAACCATACCGTGCCGATGGCGAGAGGGGAGAATTCTTGGATTTCCAGAATGAGAGGGTGTAGAAAGAAGATGGCCACGCAGGTGTAGCCGAAAAAGGAGGAGGCGAAGCAGAGAAGAAACTCTTTGGGGAGCCGAGTGTAATCCGACATGAAAAAACAACCTCCTCTAGATAAAGACATATAATCCTTACTATAACCCCAGATGGGGGAAAAACGAATCCTCCCTTTCGGAAGTAAAGAACCCTCCAAAAGAAGAGGATGTGCTCCGGAGGTTTCTCGGAAAATGTTATACTTGTAGAGGTCGTAAAAGATGCATGTTTTGGAAAGCCTATAACGAGGAGGAATCCGCCATGAATAAAACGTTCCCTTTCCGTTCCGTCCCTGCGGCTTTTACGGGGCTCCTTACTTTTCTTTGCTGCTTTTTTCTGATGGGAGCATCTTCCGGAGAAGCTCTCTCCTTTCCCTGGTGGAAGGGGGCTCCTCCCAGTTTTAGCGAGGCCTGGGACACCACCGTGGATAAGCTTGAAGACGCTTTGGATCTTCTCGATCAGCACGATTCTCTGCCGGACAAAAAAATGATGCACCGTGACAAGGTGGAAAACGACGAGGAGATTGAAGAAATTCTGGAAGACCTCGTGCTCTTTCTTTCGGATACCCGAACCGCTCGGCTTCGCAAGGAGGCCCAGAAACTTCAGGAGTATCGGGCGGATACGGAGGCGGACATTGCCGCTCTGGAAGAAAAGACGCTTACGGCCCCCGAAGAGGGATCACTGCTCACCAAATCCCGGGAGGATCTCAAGGAAAAGATTGCGAAACTTCAAGGAGAAGTGGCGGAGACCGACAGAGTCCTTGAAGAGTGCCGCCAAGCCATCGTGGTAAGCCTTCAGGAGTCGGGGATTTCCGTTTCCGAAGAAGACGTGCGGGGGCTTCTCGTGAGCGTTACCGGTGAAGATATCCTGGGCATGTACGGAGTCTATCAGAACGTCCGGGCTTTTTCGAACGCCATGGGAGATCTCCTTTCCAAGGAATCCGGAAGCCCGAGCATAGCGAAACGCTATTACGGCATCTATGCTTTGCTGATCCGGACCTGCATGGTCATGAACGACCGCTTCGTGGAGAAAATCGACCAGCGTTATCTTCCGGTTCTCGGGGATTTGGAAAAACAGGCGGTGAAGCTTCGCAACGAGGCGAAGGACCAACTCCGCCGGGGAGGGCTTTCCTCGGTCCAGCAGAAGACTTTGGAGGCGAACATCCGATCCAATACCCTCACCCTTACGGTGATTCTCCAGTATCGGAATTATCTCGACTCTCAGAAGCGGGATTCCTTAAAGGCCCGGCAGAATTTCGAGCGGGACTACGCGGTGGCCCTGAATTCCTACAAAACCGTGGCCCTCAGCAGCACCTTGCTGGATATGATTCGCACCAACCAGAAGGAATTCGAGGCTCTCACCTCCCTCAATCTTCCGGAAATGCTTCTTTTCGATAACGAGGCCATGTGGAAGGAATTCGAACAAATCTCCCGAACCTTGGGAGAATAGCGGTAAGGGGCGCGGGAAAAGGCGGTTCCGAAATAAAATGCCGCCAAAAGCTAGAACTTCTTGACAACCTTTATCGAGATCTATAATGGAAAATAAATTAAAAGGGGGATTTTTTATGAGCAAGTTTATTCTTTCCGTGCCGGATATGTCTTGTGAGCATTGTGTCAAGGTAATTACCGAGGCCCTGGAAACAATACTCCCTTCCTCGGATTTCGAAGTGATTCTTTCGACGAAACAGGTTATTTTACGAACCGAAGATTCCCGGATTGTAGAGAAAGCCGAAGAGGCGCTTCGGGATGAGGGATATACTCCAAGCAGGGTTTTATAGCTCCGTTTTTTCAGACTTCTCCGGGTAAGCCCGTGTTTCCGGGTTTGGACTTTCTCAGGCGTATCCTTGGAAGGAAAAGGCGTTTCTTCCGGGGATGCGCCTGTGCCTTTTAGAATTCCCATATAAAAACCCTGATGTTTATTCCGGGAAGGAGTATTGCATGAATAACGACGAACGTTACGAAGAAAAGCGAACCTTCCGCGTGGCGGGTATGACCTGTGCCGCCTGTGCTCAAAGAGTGGAGCGGAAGCTCAAAAAGCTTGGGGCGGTAAAGTTCGCGGCGGTGAATCTTGCCACGGAAAGCGCTTTCGTGGTGCTCCGGGAGCCCCTTTCAGAAGAGGAGCTTTACCAAGCGGTTTCTCAGGCGGGATATCGGGTAACCTCGGATACTCCCGAGGACATGGAGAAAAAACGCTATGGCCGGCAACTTCGAAGCATGGCACTTGCCTGGATTGTTACGGGGCCCCTCATGGGGCTCATGCTCCTGCATATGGGAGGATATCACGTCCCCTTCTATGGAATCCTGGAAATTTTCGGAGGAGGGGTGGTGCTTTTCGGAGCGGGATATGCGAGTTTTCAGGGGGCCTGGATCGCCCTCTCTCACTATCACGCCAATATGGATGTGCTGGTGGTTTTCGGAGCCCTCGCCGCCTGGAGTACCGCCATTCTTCAGGTTTTGGGAGTTCCCGTGGCATCCTTCGGAGCCGTGGGAGCCATGATTATGGGACTGCATCTTACGGGGCGGTTTATCGAATCCTGGCTCCGGGATCGGGCTACCCGGGAGGTGCGGCAGCTTATGGATCTTCAAGTTACGGAGGTGCGTCTTCTCGACGAAGAGGGCAACTCCTTTTCGGTTCCTCTCGAAGCGGTTTCTTCGGGAGCCGTGGCGTTGTTGCGGCCGGGAGAGCGGATTCCCGGAGACGGAGTTCTTCTGGAGGGGGAAACCTCGGTGGACGAATCCATGATTACCGGAGAGGCTCTGCCGGTATCGAAGAGGGCGGGGGATTCTCTGGTGGGGGGAAGCCTGAACCTTACGGGAAGTTTCCGCATGGAAATCCGGAATCTCGGGGAAGATAGCTTTCTCGCCCGAATGATTGCGCTGGTTCAGGAGGCCCAGGGAACGAAAATTCCCATTCAGGCTCTGGCGGACCGCATTACGGGAATCTTCGTACCCCTTATTCTTCTTCTCGCTCTGGGAGGTGGCCTCTTCTGGTATTTCTTCAATTCCCGCTTCGGGACATTTCTGGTGGAGTGGTTCGCCTTTCTGCCCTGGGTGCGTCCTTTGGGGAATCTTTCCATGGCGGTCTTCGTTTTCGTGGCCACCGTGGTTATCGCTTGTCCCTGCGCTCTGGGATTGGCCACTCCCATGGCTCTCATGGTAGGGGTGGGACGAGCCTCCCGAAAGGGGCTCATTATCCGGAACGCCGAGGCCATCCAAACCACTCGGAATATCGATGCCCTGGTGCTGGATAAAACCGGTACTCTTACGGAGGGAACTCCTTCGGTGCTGGAACATACCCTTTCGCCGGAGACGCTTTCCCGGGTGGCAGCTCTGGAAGGTAATTCCAACCATCCTCTTGCCAAGGCCATAGCATCCTTGAAAGAGGGAAAATCTTCTCCCGAGGTTCGAGAGGTTTACGAAATTCCCGGAGAAGGAATTGTGGGGCTCGTGGATGGAGAGCCCTTCTTCGTAGGACGTCCGGAAAATACGGAAATCTATCGTAAGGAGCTTGAACGGGGACTTACGGTGGTGGAGGTGCGCAAAGACGGCCGTATTCTCGGGGCTCTCATGATTGCGGATCCTCTGCGCCCGGGAGTGCGGGACGTGATTGCCCAGCTAAAGGATTTGGGAATCACCGTGGCCATGGCTACGGGAGATAACCCCGGAGCAGCCAGGGTTGTGGCGGAACAGGCGGGAATATCGCGGATCTATGCGGGAGTGCGTCCCGAAGAGAAGCTGGATATCGTGCGAACCCTTCAAGGTGAGGGAAAACGGGTGGCCATGGTGGGAGACGGTATGAACGATGCGGCGGCTCTCAAGGGAGCGGATGTGGGAATCGCCATGGGATCCGGCACGGACCTTGCCATGGAAAGCGCGGATATCGTGGTGGTTCAGGGGCATGTGGACCGGGTTCTCGAAGCGCTGCGCATTTCCAGGCATACCTTCCGAGCCATTCGTCAGAACCTCTTCTGGGCCTTCGCCTACAATTTCGTGGCAATTCCTCTGGCGCTTCTGGGGGTGCTTCATCCGGTGATTGCGGAAGGGGCCATGGGATTGAGTTCCATCTCGGTGATTCTCAATTCCCTCCGTATTCGCTCTTCGTGATGTTCGGAAAATGCCCCGACAGTTCCTGTAGCGGAACAAAATCCTCGGGGAATCGAATGGAGAAGGGGGGATAGCAATGAAAAGCGTGCTAAAAAAAGGCGCGGTCTGGATGATTGCTTTCGGTCTTCTGGGAGGATTCTGCGGAATCTCTTGGGGAGAAGAAATGCCGGGTTTTCGCAAAAACTATGCGTACACCATGGGTACTGCCCGGGAAGTCCTTTGGAAAGCCCTTGCCTCGGGAAATGCCACCGCCGCCACGGTGGCGGTAATGGATAACGGAAACATCGTGTATTCCGAAGGTTTTGGAGCTGCGGACCGCAGAGCCAACCGTCTCGTGGATCGGGAAACCCGTTTCAACATAGGTTCCACCAGTAAAATGTTTACCGCCGTGGCGATTCTGCTTCTTCGGGACGAGGGGAAACTTTCCCTGGATGATCCCGTGGCAAAGCATCTTCCTGAGTTCATCATGCAGGATGAACGTTATAAAGATATTACCTTGCGAATGCTTTTCAACCATTCCTCGGGCCTTCCGGGGTCCACCTTCGAATTTGAATACGAAAGCCAGCTGAACCCTCATTCCCTGCTCCTGGAGGTGCTTCGGGAGGCGGATTTGAAACATGATCCGGGAGCCATGAGCATTTATTGCAACGACGGCTTTACTCTGGCGGAGATAGTGGTGGAACGCCTTTCGGGAAAATCCTTTATGGATTTCCTGAAAGAGAGGATTTTCGAACCCCTGGATATGAACAATACCGGTCCCAGCATAGGAGAATCTCCGGGAAAGGTGGCATTTTTCTACGAGATTCCCGAAGGGAAAAAATATCCTCTCGAGACGGTCACCGTCTACGGTGCCGGGGGACTTTCCTCAACTGCGGAAGATCTTTGCCGTTTTGCGGATACCTTCACTTCCGAAGGAAAGCATATTCTCTCTCCGGAATCCCTCGAAGAAATCCTCAGTCTTCAGACCACACCTTTTTCCGCGTCTTTGCGGGGAAATGCCATGCTGGACGCTTTCGGCTGGGATTACGCCTTTCTGCCGGATTATAAAAAACTGGATTACCAGGTACTTGCCAAGAGCGGAGGAACCCTTTTCTACTCCACCAATCTTCAGGTGCTTCCGAAAGAGCGAATGGCCGTGGCGGTAAGCCTGTCGGGAAGGGCCGCCGCGGCGGAGATAACCCGGGAAATCCTGGATGCCCTGATGTGCGAAAAAGGGCTTCCGGTTCCTCCGGAAAGAAGGCTCCGAAAGCCTCCGGAGCCTCGGGAGATACCCGAAAATCTCTTCTCTTTCGGGGGGATTTATCTTAATGGAGAAGGAGCGTTTCGTTTCGTTCCGGATCGGAAAGAAGGTCTTTTGAAGATCTATCGTCTTCTTCCGGCTCCTCCCGAGGGACAAGAGGAACAGCCCTTTCGGATTTTCCTGTATTCCGAAGGGCTCTTTCACGATCTGGAAAAGGGAGTAGCCTATTATTTCCTCTCCCGGAACGAGGATGTCTATTTCGTGGCCCGGGAAATTCCCGTGTACGGCTTCGATGTTCCCGTGTTCCAGAAACTTCCGAAACAACAGCATCCCCGGGTTCCCCTTTCAAGGAATATGGATAATGTGCTCTGGTTGCGGCGCAATCTTCTTCCCATGACGCAAATTTTGGGTGACCTCGTATTGGTTCGATCCTCCGCAAACTCCGAACTGCCCGGGTATCTTCACTTCCTCAACGTGGTGCGGGTACGAACTCCGGACTTTGCGGAAATTGCGGCTACCGCCTTTCGGGATCAAATGGCGCTGCATCTTTCGCAGAGGAATGGAACTCTTCGGGCTCGTTTGGGAATGTTCGTCTTTTCTTCCGAGGATTCCGCGAAAGAGTTAAGACCGGGGAACAATTACGTGGTCATCGGCGAAGAGGGCGAAAATGAATGGTTCAAACTTTCCCGGGGAGCGATTCTTTCCTTCCGAAAACCGGAAAAGGGGCGTATTTTGGTTTTTGCGGGAGAGGAGGGTGGGGTCCCTCTCTATGACAGCGTGGTGGATCATCATGAGGTATTCGCTCCCGAGGGAAGTTACCTTCTTCTTGCGGGGGCACCGGGAGAGATCTTTCAGGTTTTTGTCCGATAAAGCTTTTCAGTGCAAACTCCCGGAAAGAACGGTACAATTGCTTTCAGCGTGCAGAAATTCCGAAGAGCGGCATGAGGGACACACGAAAAAACGGTGTTATTAAGGTCATTCATTATTGGAAAGCCTGAAAAGGTTGGGAGGAGATAGCATTGAACATTAAGAAAATGACGTCATATGGAGGTTTCGGCAAATCTCTCAAGTGGATTCTTCTCGTGCTGCTTTTGGGAGGGGGCGTCGCCTTCTTCAACATGGAAGAGAAGAAAGAGGCTCCGGTAATTTCGGAGGATCGGGTTTTTCTGGTAAAAACTTTTACCCTTTCCCGACCGGGTGATACCTTCCGCCGGGAATATCCCGGAACGGTCCAGGCTTCCAATCAGGTGGATCTTTCCTTCCGGGTTTCGGGTCCTCTCAAGGAGCTTCCCGTCGTTCAGGGGCAGAGCGTAGCCAAGGGAGATCTCATCGCCGCCATCGATCCCCGGGATTTCGAAACCACTCTCAACGAGGCCACCAGCGCTCTGGATAATGCCAAGGAACAGCTTTCAGCCATGAAAAAGGGAGCCCGCCAAGAGGATATCGCCGTGGCCCAGGCGAACCTCGCCTCCGCCCAGGCGAAGCTTTCCGAGGCCAAGGCCAACTACGAGCGGTTCAAGCAGCTTTTGAGCGAAGAGGCCATATCCGAGGCGGAGTTCGATAAGTACCGTACAAGCTATAACGTGGCGCAATCCTCGGTGGCTGCGGCCCAGCAGGATTTGAAAAAGGCTCAAACCGGAGCGCGTCCAGAAGACATTCAGGCCATGGAAGCTCAGATCCGGGGTCTCGAGGCCAAACGCAAGGCCGCGGAGGATGCCCTGAAGGATACTCGTCTCCTGGCCCCCTTCGACGGCACCGTAACGAGCAAGTACGTGGATAACTTCCAGGATGTCAACGCCAAACAGGCTATCGTACGTCTTCAGGACCTCGGGGATCTGGAAGTTCTCATCTACGTTCCGGAGCAGGATATTTCAAGAGCGGATTCCGCTGCGGGAAAGGTCACGGTTACCGCGAGATTCGATTCCCTGGAAAACCAGGAATTTGCTCTCCATCTCAAGGAGTGGGGAACCCAACCGGATAACCGAACCCAAACATATCCCGTCACCTTTACCATGCCTCGCCCGGAAAAAGGGGGGAACATTCTTCCCGGTATGGCCGCCACGGTGGAAGTGAAGGCCATCATGAACGATCATGCCGGAGGGGGCTCTTATATGGTTCCCGTGGAGGCGGTGGTGGAAAACCCGGATAATTCCTCCCGGGGAACCCTGTGGGTGGTGGATACGGAAAAAATGGTGGTGCATCCCCGGGAAGTGGCGATAGGAGCCTACAGCGGAGCCGAGGTGGCCGTGGCGGGCGTGTTCGATGGGGGAGAACGCATCGTGGCCACCGGAGGAGATATCCTTCACGACGGGGACAACGTGAGGCTCTTTCAAACCCGAGAAAGCGGGAGTGATCAGTAATGGATCTGGCGGGTTTTTGTCTTCGGAACAGAGTAACCACCATTTTCATAACGGTTCTCTTCGTTCTGGGAGGAATTTTCTGTTTCAACCGCCTGGGAATGCTGGAGGATCCGGAATTTACCATCAAAACCGCAGTTATCTACACCCCCTATCCCGGAGCCACTCCGGAGCAGGTGCTTCAGGAAGTTACCAACAAGGTGGAGGATGCGGTACAGCAGATGGGAGAGATCAAGCATATCCGATCCCTCTCTCGTTTCGGCAGTTCCACGGTGTACGTGGATATTCAGGATAAGTATATGAAGGATGAGCTTCCCGCAGTATGGACCAAGCTGCGGCACAAGGTGGGGGATATGCAGTACCAGCTTCCTCCAGGAGCGGGACCCTCCGTGGTGAACGACGATTACGGAGATGTCTACGGGGTCTACTACGCTTTGGTGGGTTCCGGATTCAGTTATCTGGAGCTTCGGGACGTGGCGGAAAGCCTGAAAAAAGAGCTTGTTCTGGTGGATCAGGTGGCCAAGGTGGAGTACAGCGGCAACCAACAGGAAGCCATTTTCGTAGAAATTCCCCGAAGCCGCCTCGATCGTCTCGGAAGCACCATGCAAACCATTCTCGGCATGCTGCAGCAACAGAATCTCGTAACTGCCACGGGCAACGTGCACGTGGGAACCGAATATCTCCGCATCGATCCTACCGGGAGCTTCAGCTCCCTTGAGGAAATCGGAGATCTTCTCATTCTTGGAGAGGATGGCAGCCTAGTCCGCCTGGGGGATGTGGCCAAAATCTATCACGGCTACGTAACTCCCGCCACGCAGTACGATCGCTTTAGCGGAAAGCCTGCGGTAACTCTCGGTATTTCCAACGTTTCCGGAGGTAACGTGGTGGTTATGGGAGAGGCGGTGGAGAAGCGTCTGAAGGAACTTCAGGGACTTATTCCTCTGGGTATGGAGCTTTATCCCATCGAAATGCAATCCCAGGAAGTGGTGGAGGCTGTCAAGGGATTCGTTATCAACCTTATCGAGTCCGTGGTCATCGTTATCGCCCTTCTCCTCGTCTTCATGGGGCCCACGGTGGGAATGATCATCGGAGGTATTCTCCTCATTACCATTCTGGTAACCTTTATCTTCATGTATCTCATGCACATCAGTTTGCAGCAGATTTCTCTTTCCGCCCTCATCATCGCCCTGGGAATGCTGGTGGATAATGCCATCGTGGTGGCCGAGGGGGTTTTGGTTGGAGTGGAGCAGGGGGATGACAAGGAACAGACCGCCATCCGGGTGGTGAAGGATACGAAAATGGCCCTTTTGGGAGCTACCTGTATCGCCATTCTGGCCTTTTCCTCCATTGCCTTTTCCAATGACAGTTCCGGAGAGTACTTGCGAAGCCTTTTCCAGGTGGTGGCGCTTTCTCTCGGAGCGAGCTGGGTTCTTGCCATTACCGTAACACCCCTCTTTTGCGTCATGTTTATCCGCCCTCCCAAGGAAGGAGAGGCCAAAGATCCCTACGGGTCCAAATTCTTCAAGTTTTTCCGAATTCTTCTGGAAAAACTCATCGCTTTCCGTTATGTCTTCATGGCCTCTCTGGTGGGGCTTCTCTGCCTGGCGATCTTCGGCTTCCGCTTCGTGGAGCAGATTTTCTTTCCCCCTTCCACGAAAAACGAGTGTACCATCGATTTTTGGATGCCCGAAGGTACCCATATCGATGATACCTTGAAGAGCATGACCGTGGTGGAGGAATGGCTTGCCTCTCAGGACGAGGTGGTGGACTACAGTACCTTCGTGGGAGGAGGGGCCCTGCGCTTTACGCTTACCTACAGTCCTGCGGATTCCAACAGTGCCTATGGACAGTTTCTCGTGGCCCTTCGGAATGCCAAGGATCTGGATAGCTTTATTCCCAAAGCCCAGGAAACCGTGGAAAATCTTGTTCCCGAGGCTCGTCCCATTCAGGTGAAGCGTTTTTCAAAGGGGGGTGGCTCGGAACCCCAGATTCAGGCACGGTTCAGCGGTCCTCAAGAGCAGGTGCTTCGGGATCTGGCGAGGAAAACCCGAAAGATTATGCTCCAGAATCCCCATACCATGGGAGTTACCGACGATTGGCGCATGAAGGTAAAGGTGCTCCGTCCCGTTATTGCGGAAAATCAGGCGAAGCGGGCCGGATTGACCCGACCTCAGATCAATCAGGCGGTGCAAATGGCCTACGACGGCTATACCACGGGGCTTTTCCGGGAGGAGGACCAGATGCTTCCCATCAAGGTTCGGCTTCCCGAGGACGAGCGCGGAAAGGTGGAAAACGTTCTGGCCACCCAGATTTGGAGTCCCAACCTCCAGAAGTATATTCCCCTGGGGCAGGTGGTGCGGAGCTTGGAGACCACCTTCGAGAACTCCTGCCTCCGCCGAAGGGACCGTATGCTCACTCTCACGGTGGAGTGCGATCCCATGGAAGGATATAACACCCAGGAGCTTTTCAAGGAGCTGGCTCCGGAAATCGAAGCGCTTGATCTTCCTCCGGAATATACGCTGGAGTGGGGGGGAGACCACGAAAATTCCCGGGATGCCCAGGCGGCGGTCATGAAGTTCGTTCCCCTGAGCTTTCTGCTCATGGTGATGCTCCTGGTGATGCTCTTCAACTCCTTCAGGCAACCCGTGATCTTGCTGCTTACCCTTACACTATCCATCATCGGAGTGACCTTGGGGCTTCTCTTGCTGGGGCAGCCTTTCAGTTTCGTGGCTCTTCTGGGGCTCCTCAGTCTGGCGGGCATGCTTTTGAAAAACGGCATCGTGCTGCTCGATCAGGTGAACCTGGAGATTCGGGAAGGGAAACACCCCTACGAGGCGGTGGTGCATTCCACCATTACCCGTATCCGTCCCGTCATGATGGCCGCCATGACCACGGTGCTCGGCATGTTTCCCCTTATCTTCGACGATTTCTTCGCTCCCCTGGCGGTGACCATCATGTTCGGCCTTACTTTCGCCACGCTGCTTACACTTCTGGTGGTTCCCGTGCTCTACTGCATTTTCTTTAATCTCCGCAAGGAGGATTGCCTGGCTTTAAAGCAGTAAAACCAGAGATTTCCCTTTGTAAAGAACCCGAACAAAATTACGGAGAATGTCTCGGAAAAACGATTGAAGAGGCCTTGCGGAAAAATCCAAAGGCCTCTTCAATCGTTTTTTCGGCAGTTTTTCGCAGAGAACGTCAGTCTTTGGAAGATCTTCTCTGAGCTTCCTCCTGTTCCTGTTGAAGAAAATAATATTTACGGACAAAACGTTCCTGTACTTTGAAGGACCAATGAACATCCCGAATGTAATCCGCCACCGCCCAAAGATCACCCTGGCGGAAACGGTTGATGATGTCCTGATGTTCTCCGGTGGAACGAATTTCCCACTCCTTTACAAACCCACTGATTCGGGGAAAGTCGTAAAGTCTTTGCTTGAGAATCTGTACCGTATGAAAAAGTTCTTCGTTGGAAGAAAGATTCAGATACACATCGTGGAAGTTGAGATTTTTTTCGTAAAACAGAGGAAAATCGTCCTTTTCCAGGGCTTCCCGCATTTCTTGATTTAGTCTTTCCATGGTGTCGATGTCCTGAGGGCGCATTTGGTCTCCCACGCTGTAGATGGTTTGGGCTTCCAGGGCGCCGATGATTTCGTAAATATCCCGGATTTTTTCGAGGGTAAGCATGTTGACCATAATCCCCTTCCGGGGGAAAAAGGTAACGAATCCCTCTGCTTCAAGGTGGAGCAGGGCATCCCGGAGAGGTGTCTTGCTTATTCCGAGATGTTGGCTCAGCTCATTGAGGTTGAGAAAGGACCCGGGCTTGATCTTTCCGGAGTTCATTTCCTGCCGCAGGAAGTCATAAATATGTTCTCGCAGGGATTTTACTTCCGGAATAGGGCTTATGGGCATTTCGATACCGCCTTTCCATGATGGGAAATCGTCCATATGATGTACTACATATCATACACTACTTGTTCCCTTTCGGGGAATCTCTTTTTTGCCGGAGTACAAAGGTGAGAAAAGGCGGATCTTCTGCTACACTGAGCGGTGAAATTCGAAGTTTTTCCCGAAAGGTTCCGCACAAACCATTATGCCCGTAGGCAAGGAGGAATACGCCATGTTTTTATCGATGATCTTTGCTCCGGTGAGCAAAAATGGCCCTGCCAAAATTAAAGACCCAGGGCTTGTCAATATGGTCAAGGGAGGATACGGACTTTACGATAACCATCGGGATGCGTTGATGCTGCTTCCTCTCGGAGAGCATCTTCTGGAGAATCTGGCGAACGAACTTGAGGGGGAGTTTCTCTTCTGGAAAGCTCAGGAGGTTTTTACGGGAATTCCCGAAGAAGGGGGTTTTTCCATAGCTTCCCGGAGTTTAAAGACCGAAGACCAACTTCCTCTGGTTTTTATGGAAACCTCCGGACAGGAATTGTATCTTTCCTGTTTCCTTCAGGAAGAGACGCATGTTGAGGAATATCAGGAGGGACTTGCCGGAGCCGTTCAGGAAATTCTGGAGCTTTTCGGATTGAATTCCCATGTTATCCGAGAACATAAGCATCTCGAAGGAAATTGGGAAGAATTCCTTTCGGTGGGCCTTGCCACGGGAAAAAATTCCTGGAAGGGGGAGGCGGGTTTTTACTGTCCCGATTGCGGATGGGGGGGAAAGGGATGCTCCGAAATAAAAAACCCCCCTCTCAATTCGGCGGATACGGAGGCCCCCGAGAATCTTCAGGAGGTGCATACCCCAGGAGCGGATACCATCGAAGAGCTTTGCCGGCAATTGCAGTTGCCTCCGGAAAAAACCCTGAAAACCATGTTTTTTGCCACCGAAGGGGAAGAAACGTCCCGGGTGGTGGTGGCTCTTATGCGGGGAGATAGAAAGATCCATCCCCTCAAACTTGCCCGGTATCTCGGGGTTCCCTCGGTGCGTCTCGCCGCTGCGGAGGAACTCCACCAGGTCATGGGAATTCTCGGGGGATATCTTGGTCCCCGAGGACTTCCCGAACATATTCTCATGGTGGCGGATCTTAGCGTTCCCGGACTTACCAACGTGGCGGTGGGAGCGAACAAGCCCGATTATCACTGTAAAGGAGCTTGTTGGGGACGGGATTTTTCCACTCCCCACGTAACGGATCTCCTTCTGTTGGAGGAGGAAAGCCCGTGCCCCCTGTGCGGAGCTTCTTTGCGACAGACATGGTGGCGTGAAGCGGTTTCTCTGGGAGAGCGAAAGGATCTTCAAGCCCGGTGCCCCGGTGTGGATTACCGAAACGGAGAGCACAAAAAAAAGGATCCCCGTTTCCTGCTGGCCCGGATATCTTTGGAACAGATCCTTCTGGCCCTCTTCGAGCAGGAAGGTCCCTTGCCCCCTCTGCTTTCTCCTTTCACGGGATATCTTTACGTCGCGGAGGATGCGGAAGAGAACGAAGATGCCGGAGCCTTTCTGGAGGATCTCAGTTCCAGATTGTTGGAAACGGAAATGTCGCTGCTTATAGATGATTGTACGGAAAAGCCCGCCAATCGGGAGTATAACGCCCAGGCTTTTCGTTTCCCCTGGAGTCTTGTGATAACCCGGGAGGGGCTTGCTCAAGGGAAACTTCTTCTTCGGGGAGCCGAAGAGGAGGAATTTTTCCTTTCTCCCGAGGAGTTGGAGGAGTATTTCGAATCCTTCATGGGAACGGATGAGTTGTATCCGGAGTAGGGGAGCCTCCGTTTTCGGTCGTACAGGAGCTTTATCGAGCGGGCATCTCGTTCTCGCGCTCACAATACAAGCGGGAGCGGGAATAAGCCGCTAAGTCGGAGAAAAAGCGCTCTGCCATAAAAGGGCGAAGGCCTTTTTCAGGAATCCGCGATACGTTATCTTCCTGGAAAAGCCTTCGCCTTTGTTTTTGCCTGCCTTTTTACGTTACTTCCGGGCCTCTTTGGTGCACTCGAAGGTTTCCAGATAGGTGAGGCCGCGCTTTTTCTGCTCTTCCATGACGAACTCGAAAAGAACATCCGAGGAGGCCAGCTTCTCCGGAGCCAGAACCCCTTTCTGAGGAATAAGGCCCTTCGCTATGGCCCGGGCAAAGATGGCGCAGGTACAACCGGTGCAGCGGCTCATGGAGGTGTTCCAGCTTTTTTCGTCGAATCGATCCTCAAGATACCAGCTATACCGGAGCCGATCCTTACCCCGGAATCCCTCTACCTCCACCAGCATAACCGTAAGATCCCGGTCTCCTTCCTCGGGTTTCATTTCCCACATGGGAAAGAGAAGATCCGCCGCCACTTCCAGAGGGGAAACCTGGGTTCCTCCGAGTTTTCGAGGAGTGGCGTCGAAGAGCCCCATGCTTCGAAGAAGGCGCATCTGTTCCACGTGTCCCGGCCATCGCATGGTCATTTCGCCTACGTTACGTCCGGGAATGTTCTTCAGGAGACTTCGAAGCCCGTCGGTGTAAAAGACCTCCAGGGTGCCCACGGGAAAATCCTTGAGGTGCAGTCCCGAAGTGGCCTCATCCACCACGAGCTTTCCTTCCCGGATGTAACGGGCGGGACGGGTGAACTCCTCTATGCAATCCTTGGGAGACCAGGTGACCTGGTAGTTGAAGGGGGGAACGGGCTTGTCCGGAATGCCTCCCACGTAGATAAACGCCTCATCCACCTCATCCATCAGAGTGGCTCCGCGTCCCATGAGGAAGTTCGACATTCCCGGAGCTACTCCGATATCCGGAACCACGGTAACTCCCTTTTCGATGGCGAGATCGTTGAGAAGGTCGAAATCTTCGGGCATGAAAGAAATATCCGCCAGGGAGGTTCCCGTTTCGATGACCGCTCTCATCATTTCATAGCCGTACTGTCCCGGAACTCCCGCTGTAGCTACATCGGCCTTTTCCAAAATGGTGCGCAGCCTGGAAAGATCGGTTCCGGAAGCTATCTCGGTTTGTACCTCAGGAAATTTTGCCCGAATTTTTTCCAATGCCTTCGGATTGGGATCCACCACGGTAACATCGAAATCCTTCACCAAATCTTCCACGATAACTTGCCCTACCAGCCCAGCTCCTATTTGAACCACCTGCAATTGAAGTCACCTCCGATAAATATCGTGTACATTTTGAAGGATACCACAATTTCTATTTGTGTGCAATATTGTTTTTTCTGACTTGCATGGACCCTTCGCCTATGATTTTTTTGCTTATCACTATCCGGAGCGGTTTCCCGAAGAATGTGTTCCGAAATGTTTAACGGAAGCCTTTGTTTATGTGCTCCCTCTGTTCCTCACAAGTGGTCGAACCCCGTCAAATCGAAAAGCAGGGAATCCTCCACCCTAGGGTGGAGGATTCCCTGCTTTTCGATTTGGGAAGCCTAGATTTTTTCTTTGTCGCGGAATCCGTTTTGTGTGTCGCTCTAAGATTGGCAGGAAAGCTTACTGCCGCATCCGGTATTTCGGCTCACTTTTGCGATGCGGAAGCGGCATTCATTGTTTCAGCACCTCTATTGCTCCAGCACCTCCACAAGTTCCACCGTGAAGTGAAGTTCTTCTCCCGCAAGCCGATGGTTGCCGTCCAAAAGGAGATATTCTTCGGCGATTTCCGCCACGGTGACCCGCATGGGAAACCCCTTTTCCGTGGTTACCTGGAGCATGTCTCCCTCCTGGGGAGCATAGCCCTCGGGGAGAAATTCCGGAGATACCCGGAAGAGAAGGTTTTCGTTTCTTTTTCCGTAGGCCTCCTCGGGAGGAAGCTGCAGGGATTTCTGTTCTCCCACCTTCATGCCCTCCACCCCTTTATCGAAACCCGGAATCATCTGCCCAGCTCCGAGAACGAACTCCAGAGGTTCCCTATCCAGGGAGGAGTCGAATACCGTACCGTCCGTAAGTGTTCCCGTGTAGTGTACCTTTACGCGTTTGCCTTTTTCCGCCAGCATGAAAAAGCTCCTTTCGGCGTGTTCGATATGCCTTGAGGCCCCTTTATAGCGGCGAAGGAGGGAGAAAGGTTCCGACATATCCCAGAATAGAGAAGTGCGCAGGAGGGTATTCTAGGGGGAAGGACCTTTTTTTGCAACCCCCCGAAGTAATTCCTGGGGTTTGACGGCGGTTTTTGTGGGGAAAGCCTCTCTTTCTCCTCTGGTTATTCCGGGGTCAGGATTCCTCTCGAAGGTTTTCGTCCGAGACTCTGGGTATTTTTAGAATTCCCAGGGCCAGAAGGAGGGCTCCCGTTCCGTTGAGAACGAGAAGAAGTTCCAGAGAGACGGCGTGGTTCAAAAATCCGAAAAGGACGAAGGCCAGAGGCATTACCGCGTAACAGACTGCGGTGAGAATGGCGAAAAAGCGGCCTTTCATTTCATGGGGAACCACCTTTTGAAAGAGTGCGGGGGTGGTGGCGTTTACCGTACCAAGTCCGAGGCCCGCCATAAAAAGGGCGCCCAGCATAAGAAATTTTTCTTCCGTCAGGCCGAAAAGAAGAATTCCCAGAGCGGTAAGAAAAAGGCCCTCCGCGATACGGCGGTAGGGGCGGGCGAAGGGGCGCAAGCTGAGGATCATGGCGGTAATCAATGCCCCTGCGGCGAGGGAGGATTCGAAGAGCCCCACCCAGAGAGGTCCCGCCTGGAGAGTGAAGCGAACGGCCAGAGGAATGGCGAGAAGTACCGGAGAGAAGAAGAAATTGAAGGCTCCGAAAAGGGCGAGAAGAAGCCCCACGGGGGGATTCCTTCGAAGATAGGCCAGACCTTCCTGCATTTCCCGAAAGTAGGTTGGATGGGATGTTCCTTGGGAGGGGGAGGAGAGATTTGCCTTGATGGACAGAATGAGAAGCAGGGAAAAGCAGAAGGTGGCTGCGTTGAAAAGAAAGGCTCCAAGGGCGCCCAGAACGGCCAGGGCGGCTCCTCCGAGGGCGGCCCCGATAACGGTGGAAAACTGAAAGGCCGTGGCGTTTACCGCCGCTGCGGCGGTAACGTGTTTCGCATCCGTAAGCGCCTGCAGGGAACTGTTGGCGGCGGCTTCGAAAAGGGGCATGAAGAGGGATATGAAGAAGACGAAAGAGTAAAGAAGAGGAAGGGAGAGTTTTCCCGAAGCGAGAAATCCCGAGAGGGCGAGCAGAAGCAGGAGACGAAGAATATCCGCGCAAACCATGCAGGTTTTTCGGTGAAACCGGTCCGCCAGAGTGCCCATGAAGGGACCGAAGAGAACGATGGGAATCATATTGATTCCCATGAGGAGTCCCAAATGAAGGCTGCTGTTTTCGTGCCCCGAATTGACCACCCACCAGGCGAGGGCGATGGAGAAGAATTTGTCTCCCACGGCGGAGGCGAAGCGCCCGGTAAAAAACTTGCGGAAGTCCGGAAAGAGAACCAGAGGGTGATCCCTCCGGTTCTCTTGGGAGAAAAGGTTCATGAAGCGTTCCTCATGCGGTCGAGAATTTCCTGGGCTGCGATGGCACAGCCCTTATGTTTCTGGGTGCCTCCCCGGCGGACCGAAGCGATATAGGCCCCTGGCAGGCCGCAGGGACAACCCTCTTCGAGAACCGCCACATCCGTGGAAAGGATGGACTGGTTCGGCTGGGCGCTGTTCCAGGGTGAGAGGAGAAGAAGCTGCCCCTCCTGCCCGAACCCCAGAGGTTTCAGCGTAAGGGGGTCCACCACCGCCAGACGGGAGCAGGCGGGAACGTGATGGTGTCCCAAGGCGCAGGCTCCGTAGGGCACTCCGTGTTCCGCCATGCCGAAAATATCCCGGACGTTGGAGGCGGGAAGCCCGCAGCTCTCTTCCACGAAGCGGGCGAAGTCCCGTTGCTTCATGGGTTGCCCAGCGTGGTTTTTCCAGCCTCCTCCGGCGATGACGAAGCTTTCCGGATCCACCTGCAGGGAGGGGTACAGCCTTTTCGCCTCTTCCAAAGCGGTGTACATGAAGGCGGGAAAGCCGAGAAAGCGCAGAGGGCCCTCCGAAGAGAGGTCGATAAGAAGCCGGGCCGCGGCGTGAAGGTCGAAGGAAAAGTTTCCCGTATAGTCCCGCTTTAAAAGCCAGTGCAAGCTTTGAGCCGGAGCGCAGGCCATTTTCTGTTCCGTGCTCCAGCTTGTGCCCACCTCGGAAGCCTCTTCCCGATCGTAGCTGAAGAGCAGATAGTGGGCGGGTTTGGAAGAACCGTATCCGAGGGCGCGGAAGATGTGCTGCGAAAGGGTTTCCATCCGCTTCAGGCTGGGAGCGTCGAAGTGCAGTTTGGTTCTCTGTCCCGAGGTGCCCGAGCTTGTAAGGGTGAGCACCACCTCTTCCGGAGGAACCGAGAGAAAATCGTGAATTTTCAGGGTCCCCACGTAGAGCGGGGGAATGCGAAAGGCCTCCTCCAGGGTATTGATGGAGGCGGGGTTCACGCCTTTTGCGGCGTCCATTTCCTGCAGAAAGGGATGCCGCCGACGCTGCTCCTCGAAATTTTCCCGAAGGGCCTCGAGAAAGAGGACTTCGGTCTTTTCCGGGGGAGCAAAGGGATTTTCCAGAGCGCAAAGCTTTTCCAGGGCGTTCATAAGAGTGCCTCCTCTCGATTTTTCCCAGTTTTTGCAAGGTTCCAGATGTATTCCAGCAGGGCCTTTCCCGATTCCCCCGCCACGCGAATGTCTTCAAAGTTGACGATGCAGTTGTTGAGATAGATCAAGGCCAGTCGGTCCTCCCGGATTCCCGGCACGATGCCGCAGAAAAGAAATCCTCTCTCCTCCAGGGCTTGGGAAATTTTCGGTGTAAGAGGATCTTCCAGATTGAGCCGTATCAATACCGCATCTACCCGACGGAGGCAGAGCTGACGGGTCAGGTGGTGCAGGTGGTTTTCGGTTTCCGAAGCTCCCCGGAATACGTCGATTACCGTGGCATTGATGTGTTCCAGGAATTCCGATCGCACCTCTCCGGGGCCTTCTATGGAAGCGGCTGTTTTTGAGGGGGGATCCGCAAAAAATCGCGGTATTTCCAAGGATGTGTATATACCGCGCATAAAGGCCTGATGCCGGGGAGGAGCGTAGATTTTTCGTTCCTCCGGCGTTTTGAGAGGAAGATATTGATAAGCCAGAGTGAGACGCTGATCTTTGGCTCCCCCGAGGTTGCGGAAATCCATGGAGGGAGCGAAAAAACCCGCCAGCAGAGCGCTGTAGCGGAATCCCAGAGAAAGTGCCGCTTTTTGGGAAGCCTCGTGGGTGGTGACGGATTGAACGAAGGCCCCCGCATATCCCCGGGACCGGGCTTCGTCGATGGTTTTAATCGTTAGCTCTTTGAGAATTCCCCGTCCCCGGTAGCGGGGTTTCACGAAGGCCATACCGATTTCCACATTTTCCGAATTCGGAGATATTTCCAGGGCACAGTGTCCCAGAAGATCCTCTTTGGAAGCCGCCACGAAGGAAGCCACGGCGCCGCTTCGGTTCAACTCCACCACCCGTTCAGGGTAGTAGATATGACTGTTGGGGTAGGAGTAGCGGTAGGCTTCGTAGGCGCAGCGGGCGATTTCTCCCGCTTCGGGAGGAAGCATTTCCCGAAGAGAATATTCCAGGGGCCCCTCGTAGATTTCCACGGAAGTTCCCATGGGCTGGAATTTTTCGGGGGCGGGCATTTCCTCCGCCACGGATCGGTCCGGGAGATACTTGGCGAACCGTACCTCCTTTCCTTGGGGGCCGAGATTGCGGAAGGAAATTTCATCCGTCAGGTGGTGCATGAGAAAAAGCCCCAACCCGTGAAGGGGAGTTTCCTCCAGATCCCTGGTGGCATTGTAGAGAGGAATGGATTCCGGCGTGTAGGGAATGCCCCTGTCCTTCACGGCAAGAGCTATTCCAAGAGGCGTGTTTTCCAGAAGGACCTGAAAAATTGCTTCCTCTCCTTCCTCGTAGGCATGATGCAATACGTTGGTGACCGCCTCTTCGAGAACGATAGCGATCTCCTGGAGAGATTGTTCCGAAAATCCTCGAAAACGGGCGGCCTCCGCCACGAAAGCCTGAAGGGGTTGAAGAACCCACATTTCATTGGGAAGGCTGATTTCTACGTTTCTGCCCAGGGAACTCATGATGAAACTCTTTTATCCAGAATACGGCGGATTTTCCCGGTTCGTGCTACCCGTTCCAGGGATTGGGAGGGAACCAGGGATACCACAAGATCTTCCAACTCACGGTTTCGGGGATCCCGGTAGACCTTGGCCTTTTCGAGAATGGAGGATACGAGAGCTTCTTCCAGTCGGGTATCTCCGAGAAGGGCCTCTTCCAGCACTTCCACGAAAAAGGTAAGTTTGGCCCGGGTTCCCAGAGGGTCTACCCGTACTTGAAAGATGGAGGAAAGTCCGGGAAATGGTTCCAGAGCCTGATGAATTTCTTCCAGGTAGAGCTTGCCGAAGTGAACCCGTACATAATCGTCTGTGCGTCCCAGAAGACGAAATCGGGGCCAGCAACGGCCGCAGGGGCAAGGCTCCTGTATCCACTCCGCCCGATCCCCTATGCGAAACCGGATAAGGGGATGCAGTTCCCGTGTAAGGGTGGTACCGAGAATTTCGTTATCCACGATTTCCGTATAACACCAATCCTCGGCGGAATGGAAAACCGAGGGGTCCCGAATTTCCGAGCAGGGATATCCCATGGGGCCGATTTCCACCGCTCCGTAGAGGGAAGAACCGATGGTGGTACACCCGAAGACCCGACGAAGCACCTCTTTTCCCGCTTCCGAAAGGGGTTCTCCCGTAAAGTAGATTCGATCGATGGATCCGGTCCATCCCGTGCGGAGTGCCGCATCCGCCAAAGCGAGAAGAGCGCTCGACATGGCCATGATCACGTTGGGGCGGTGTTCGTCCAGAAGCTCCAAGGTGTGCTCCGGTTCCTGGTTGCAGGTCATGGAGAGGATGTGACATCCCGTTTCCTCCAAAGCCCGGTTGAAGGCCAGAAATCCCGTCCAGAGAGCTCCCGCCCGTAGAAGGTTTGCCACCTTGTCTTTGGAGGATATGCCTAGGGCTAGGAATCCCTCTCCCGTAACCTTTCCCGAGAGGGCAAACTCTTTTGGAGTCCAACCCACGTACCGCGGTTTTCCCGAAGTACCTCCGGAGGCGAAAAGATAGTGAGAAACTTCGGGATTCGTGAACATCTCCAGGCTTTTCGGCGGAGCGTATTGAACGAGATCGCTTTTTTCCAGTACCGGGAGTTCCTCGAATTCTTCGAGACTCCGAAGGGGGAGGGATATGCCGGCAAAACGCCGCTGATAGAAGGGGGCCTTCAGAGCTTTGGCCAGCACCGCATTGAGCCGGGAGAGAAGAATTTCCTCCCGTTGGGCTCCTTTCACGCGATTCTGCCCAAGCAGTTCCGGAGAGAGATCCTCCCGGTTCACCAGGCGTACCAGCCGAAGAGGAATCTGCACTCCGTCGTGGGGGGCGGTGCCGTCGAAGCCGAGTCCCATGGTGCCGGGAAGGCAGAACCGCAGCACTCCAAGAGCCGCCAGGGATTCCACCAGGGATTGCACTCTTTCGGGGGGAGCCGCAACGCCTACGGTGGAAAGGTACCAGGTCATGCCTCGAAGGTTGCTTCGGGTAAGGTCTTCCAGGTTTTCCACGGCGTTCACGTAGATGGTGCGGTTCAGGGGAGATGGGGTTACGTCCGTTCCCTCTCCCAGAATTACCGTATGGCTTCCTTTACGTCCCTCCCAAAGTTTTCCCGAGCCTTGAAAGGCTCGCCACCGGGCAAGTTCCCGTTCTTTGCGGATTTCCACCGCTTCGTCCAGCTCGATTTCTCCCGGAGGCAGGGAAGAGGAAAGATCTTCCAGCGCGGCGTAGAGAAGTTGTGCGAAAGGTTCCGCTTCTCCCTCCACGAAGATGTTCTGGCAGCTTGTGCAGGCCCGTTGTTCCCAGAGGCAGATATCCAGGGCGAAACCTTCGGCTGCTTTCTTCAGGGCGATTTGGTCCAATCCCGAGGCGACGATGCCGAAGCTTACCTTGGGACCGAAGGCCAACAGTTCCGTTTGGGGAGCCAGACCTTTTTTGTATTCCCGCACCGCATCCTCTCCCCCGAAGAGGAGGATGCCGTCGAAGGATTGCTTTACCAGCTCCGTAACCTCTTCGTTGGAGTGTCTCCAATAGGTGAAGGCGAGATGGGAGCTTATTTCCTCCTCCTCTTCGCATTCCCGAAGGGCTTCCAGAAAGAGAAAGGGAAAAACCGTATCCTGCCGGGAGAGCTTCAGAATATTGACGTTTTTGGTAATAACTCCGAGAAGAAGAGAGTCGATGGAACCCAGGAAGATATTTCCCGCCGCGATATGGCAGAGGCTTCCTAGGGGAAGCGCCCGAGCCGCCCCCTGGCGAGGAAGCTTGACCCAATGGTCGAGACTATAGGGATCTCCCAGGCAGGAAAGCCGGGTTTTCAGAAAATCTCGAGAGAGCAGTGTCTTCAGAGCTTCCGTAGCCCGTTCCACGAGCTGGAGCGAGTATCCCGTAACGGAGGGCATGGATTCCAGAATGCGGGAACGATAGCTTCTGGAAGGATCCGTTAAAAGCTGCCCCGTTCGTTCCAGGGTCGTAAGAATGCGCTCCAGAGGAACTTTTCGGAACGAGGCGGAGCGTTCCTTCAAGAGTTTCGGATGAAACCAGTGTCGTGCCCGTTCCGGGGGTAAATCTTCGTAGTTTTCCCAGGTTCCGAAAAAGAAATGAGATTGCAGGGACATTTTTAAAATCCCCTCCTTTTTGCATGCTGTTTTTCAGAATTACCGTCACAATACTTTGTAGCAAAATCCATTGTAATTTCCCGACCTCCTTTTGAAAAGATGCGGAGTTCTCGAAGTTCGGAAATTCTTTTGTTTTTCTCAACATGGATGTGAGGGAAATATGCGGTTTTTTGCACTTCCCCGAAGCTCGGAACGATGGAACCCATGGCAGGAATGAAGAATATCTGTCATAATCGCATAATCCATGGAATTTCCGAAAGAAAGCTCGCTTTTTTACAGCTCCTTTATCGAATCAAGCGTGGAAAAAGAGGGGAAATTTCTCTGGGGTATCCGAATGCATCTCAAAAAGTGTTCGAAAATTGTTCCTGAAGAAGGGAGTTGTTTTGTGTGAATATAGTGGAACTGTATCGAATGACCCTGGAAAGGGTTCCCGCATATAGAGAGTATCTGGAAGAACGATGCGGTACTCTTCCGGAAGTGACGTCGCCGGAAGATATCGCAAAGCTTCCTCTCACCTCCAAGGGGGAGTATATCAAGGCCTTTCCTCTGGAGAAGCTCTGTCTCGATGGTACGCTTTTCGGAAAGCACGTCCTTTGTCGCAGCTCCGGAACCAAAGGAAAGCCCTTTTTCTGGCCCCAGCTCCCCGAGCAGGAGAGGTACGTGGCGGAATGGCTCTACAGCGATTTGGACGAAGCCTTCGGTATTTCCAAACAGCCTGTTTTCGCGGTGGTTTCCCTTGCCTTGGGGTCCTGGATAAGCGGCGAACTCACCTCTTGGGGATTGCGGAATCTCGGCATCCAGAAGGGAGGGCTCACTCTCGTAACTCCCGGGCTGGATTTGGACGAGGCGGTGGACATGCTGGAATCTTTTGCAGGTTCCTTCAGCGGTACCGTTCTCTACAGCTATCCTCCCTTTGCCCGAACCATTCTCGAAAAGGCGGCGGCTCGTAATCTCCCTCTCGAATCCTTCCGCATAGGACTTCGTCTTGCCGGAGAGGGCTACAGCGAGGGGTACCGAAGCCGCCTCAACCGGCTTATGGGGTACCCTGAAGGGGCCCTTCACAGTATCGCTTCGGGATACGGTTCCACGGATTTCGGAAGCCTCGGCAAGGAGACCCCTCTCTGCATAGCCATCCGCCGGATTCTCTACGAAAAGGGGCTTGCCCGGGAAGTTCTGGGGCGCAACGAAATTCCCTCGCTTTGCCAGTACGATCCTTCGGGCTTTTTCGTGGAGCTTGAGGGAGAAGAGCTGGTGGTGTCCAAATATCAGGCGGTTCCCCTTTTGCGGTACCGTACCGCCGATCGGGCCACCCTTATCCCCTATGAGGAGATGCTCCAGCGCCTTCGGGATGTGGGAGAGGATCCCCTGGAACTTCTGGCTTCCCGGGGAGGAGATCTCTCCCGGGTCCGAGAACTTCCCTTCGTGCTCGTCTGGGGGCGTATCGATGGAGGTATTACCTTCTACGGGGCCAATGTGCTGGTGGAGCAGATTAGGGAGATCGTGGAAGAGCAGAAAGCCTTTCAGGAGTGCTGTACCGGACAGTTCCAACTTCGCAAGGGAGAGGATGCCAACAACGATCCGGTCCTGGAGATTCTTCTGGAGCCCCGGCCCGACACCGAAGGGGATCGTGAGTTTTTGGAAAAACTTATGGCTTCATGTCTGGAAAAAACCAGCGCGGACTATGCGATGATACGCAAAATTCAAGGAGAGAAGGCCCTTCCCCGGTTGCGTTTCGTGCAAAACAAGGAACTTTTCGGAGGGACCAAGTTCCGCTATACCAGTTGAAGCCCCAGGATCTTCCCGGGGGAATTTTTTGAAGATTTCCGGAAAAGGGAGGAGAGGTTTATTCCAATGAATCAGAAAAAAAACTCCTTTCGGGGAGTGGGGATTTTTGCCCACGTAGATGCGGGAAAAACCACCCTTACGGAACAGCTTCTCGCTCTGGCGGGGGCCATTTCCGCTCCGGGGAGCGTGGACCAAGGAACCGCCAAAACCGATGATCTCGAAGTGGAGCGCCGCCGGGGTATTTCCGTGCGCTCCGCTTCGGTATGCTTCGAATGGAAGGGACAGCAGATCTATCTCGTGGATACTCCGGGGCACCAGGATTTTTCCTCCGAGGTGGAGCGGGTGCTTCCGGTGCTCGACGGAGCATTGCTCATTCTTTCCGCGGTGGAAGGAGTTCAGGCCCATACCCGGGCCCTTTGGAAGGCCCTTCGTGAATATACTATCCCCACGTTGCTCTACGTTAACAAAATGGATCGGGTGGGGGCGGATTTTTCCCGGGTTGTGGCGGATGCCCGAAAGCTTTTGGATTCGAGAATTCTGCCCGTTCAAACCTTTCCGGTCCGGCAAGGGGGGGAGGAAAATTTCTCTCCTCTCTATCTTTGGGAGGGAGCTTCGGAAAACGCGGAATACGAGGCCATGATGGAGATCCTTGCGGAGTTGGACGAGGACATCATGGAGGCCTTTGTGGAGGAACGTTCCATTCCGGAGGAACGACTTCGCCAGGCCATTCGCACCTATGCCCTTCAGGGAAAACTCTATCCTCTTCTCGGAGGAGCCGCTCTTCGGGGAATGGGAGTGGAGGAACTTTTAAACGCCCTTTGTAACTGTATTCCCGCCTCTGAAGGCTGCTCCGAAGATCCCCTTTGCGCAAAGGTCTGTTCCATCCTCCACCATCCTTCTCTCGGCAGAGGAGCTTTGGTACGGCTAATTTCGGGAACCCTCTCCAACCGGGAAGAGCCCTTGAACGCTACCCGGAAAATACGGGAGAAAGTCTCCATGATCCGAGGAGTGGGGGTGGGGAAATACCGGGAAATCCAAACGCTTCAGGCGGGAGAAATGGGGCTTCTTTTCGGAATGCGCCAGGTTCGGGCGGGGGATCTGCTGGGAGATCCCTCGTTCTTTTCCAAAACGGGAAGGGAACCCTTTGCGGACCCCCTCTATGCGGTAACGGTGGAACCCGGAGATCCCCAAGAATATCCCGCCCTTTTACAGGCCCTTAAAATTCTCGAAGAGGAGGATCCACACCTCCGCCTTAGAGTAGATCCGGAAAGTCGGGAAATACAGATTCATATTTTGGGGCCCATGCAGATCGAAATTCTGGAGGATTTCCTGGAAGAGCGCTTTGCCCTGGTGCCGCATTTCCGTGCCCCCCAGACTATCTATCGGGAAACTCCCAAGACTGCCGCAGAGGGACACGTGGAATATACGCTTCCCAAACCATGCTGGGCGGTAATGCGCTTTTTGGTGGAACCTCTCGGCCGAGGAGAGGGAGTGCGCTTTACCTCTCGGGTGAGCACCGATAAAATCGCCGCCAAATACCAGAAGGAGGTGGAACGTACCATACCGAAAGCCTTGGAACAGGGGCTCTTGGGATGGGAGGTTACGGACCTCGCCATAACTCTGGTGGACGGGGAGGATCACGAAATTCATTCCCGCCCTTCGGATTTCGTTCTAGCCACTCCCATGGGAATTATGGATGCCCTGAACAAGAGCGGTACTCTTCTTCTGGAACCTCTTCTTGCCTTCGACATTACCGTGCCCGAAGAGTTCGGCAGCCGTATACTGGGGGATCTCGTGCAGATGCAGGGAGAATTCGAGAGTCCTCGAATTCAGGGAGGAATCTTCGAGGTTTCCGGAGTGGTTCCTGCGGAGGCTACCATGGAATATCACGTCCGGCTCGGCATTCTTTCGGGAGGGACCGGTAGAATGACCACCCGTTTCGGAGGATACCGGGAATGTCCGGTGCAAAAACAGATATCCCGGCCCCGGATAGGGGTCAATCCCCTGGATACGGCGAAATACATTCTTGCCGCCCGGGGAGCCCTGGGATCTTCCCGGGAGTAGAGGATGGAGAATGTTCAAAACGATCAAATATATAATTGAAAATTCAGCAATTGACGTATTCTTCGGAGAGTGTTACAATTTGCCAGCTCGGGGCGTAGCGCAGTCTGGTTAGCGCGCATGGTTCGGGACCATGAGGTCGGAGGTTCGAATCCTCTCGCCCCGACCAGAGCATATACAGCCTCCTGTTGTAAAACAGGGGGCTTTTTAGTCTTTGGTAATATGGAGCATTCGAAAAAAAGCTCTTTGGTTGACCTACGTTGACTAAAACGAGAAAATGAGCTATACTCCCATCAATCATAATAGGCACGGGAAAAATATGACACATAAAATAGTGGCAAAAAACCGAAAAGCCCGTTTCGATTATCATATTATCGAAACCTTCGAAGCGGGGCTCGTTCTTACGGGAACTGAAATTAAATCCGTTCGCGAGGGGAGCTTGAACCTCAAGGATGGATACGCTAAAATTCAGGACCGTGAGTTATGGCTCTTGAACGTGCATATTTCTCCCTACGAAAAGGGTTCGTATTACAATCATGATCCTGTACGGCCTCGGAAGATGCTTATGAGCCGAGCTGAAATCCGGCGGCTCACCAGCAAGATTCAGGAAAAAGGTCTTACCCTCGTTCCTCTGAGCGTGTATATCAAAAACGGCAAATATGCGAAGGTGGAACTTGCTCTTGCCCAGGGAAAAACTCACAGCGACAAACGGCAGACCGTGGCAAAGAGGGATGCCAATCGCGAAATGGGCCGGGCTTTACGGCGGGATGATCGATAGCCGATAATGTAAGAAGTCGGAAAAAAGGAAGTAAAGATAGAGGGCATCATATTCAAGACCATACACCTTGTGGAACTGGGGGCGATCGGTTTCGACAGCAGGATGGAGGGTCTGGAGGAGCAGGCCGAGGTCGTCGATCCTCGATAAAAAACGGCAACAACAATAATTGCCAACGATAATTTCGCACTGGCTGCTTAAGTAGTGGCCACGTCATCTTCTCCTTCTTCTCCGGGGGGGAGCATGACGTCAAAACGGAGAATGCTGCCCCGGGAGGGCTTCTTTCCTCGGGAGTAAGCTTTAGGAAGCTCGGGAAGAACTATCCTGTCTTTGGGAGATTTCTTCCGACACCAAAACAAAGACTAAGCCTGTAGGGCCTTTAAGGCTGGCCCCTGTTGGACCGGAGTTCGATTCTCCGCGCCTCCACCAAAATAGAGAAAGGCAGTAACCTCGGATGTTGGGGTTACTGCCTTTTTTGTATTTTACTCTGGAGAAAATTCCCCTGCAATTTTAGTTAATCCCACTTCTGGTACAAAGGAGTGGTACAAAAATGGCTATGCAGGCATGTGTAAGAGTTCCTCAATACCTCTCATGGAATGGACATTCCCACACTTTTAGAATGGCAGTGCCAAGAGATTTGAAAGATGCCCTGGGCAAGAGGGAGATAAAGAAATCCCTCCCTGGATGCTCTGCAAGGGCAGCTAAGGCCTTATGTAGAAGATTGGGCATACTTCTTTCCGATTTATGGTTTCAAATGCGTTCCGGAGCTATTTTTGAGAATCTGGATTATTCGGAACTGGTGGAGAATGTTCTTGTGGATGCAGTGAATGGAAGGAATATATCCGGCACAGGATTGGTACAAAATCCTGGTACAAACCCTTTAGAGGAGCCGAAAGAGGAAGAATATTCCAATGAAATCGCTTTCCTTATTGCCAGGATATTTCAAGAAAATCATATAAACCTGAAGTCTAATTCCGTTACTT
Source organism: uncultured Aminiphilus sp. (assembly GCA_963666395.2). Taxonomy (GTDB): domain Bacteria; phylum Synergistota; class Synergistia; order Synergistales; family Aminiphilaceae; genus DAIPKP01. The sequence continues at coordinate 1,322,055 of CAXXQU010000001.1, read as the reverse complement.
TTGGAGCCCTCTGCGCCCGTTTCGGGCAGATTTTGAGCATGGGTAACACAACGGGTGAAATTAGTAGGATGAGTTACATGGAGGGGGATCCTGAAAAAGAGAAAATTGAGGAGGATGAAGGGACCAGACTCGATGTCTTATTGGAAGAATATGAACAGGAGAAAATGCGTCTCGGGAACTGGACCGAAAAAACCCGAAGAAGCAATATGCCCATGATCTCCCAGTTTATAGAGATTATAGAGATGCTTGGGAATCCCTTTGTAGAGGATCTGAATAAGGAAAGTGTAAGGCAGTTCCGGCAGGATATAATGAAATTGCCCAAAAACTTCAATAAAATGCCTCGATATCGGAACAAAAGCATTAAGGAAATCCTTGTCATGGAAATACCCGAGAAGGATCTCATGGAACCTCAAACCCTGCGGAATCGCTTCAACAAGATAAACTCCTTTTTGATATGGATAAAAAATCAGGGATATGCCATACCCGACAATATCTTCAACATCCTTACTCTGAAACGTACGAAATCGCCCCGGCAGGAACGGGAAGTCTTTACACCGGAAGATCTCGGAAAGCTCTTCCGGAACGAAGAATTTCAGGCTTTGGAACGGGAGCGGCCAGAACGATACTGGGTACCCCTTGTAGCCCTCTATTCGGGAGCGAGACTCGAAGAAATATGCCAACTTGAACTACAGGATATCCGTAAAGTAGGGGATGTCTGGTGCTTCGATATCAATGACAGGGGAGACAAGGCTGTAAAGACCGATGCGGGAAAACGCCTGGTTCCTCTCCATCCTCAACTTATAGTTCTCGGATTCCTGGAATACTGGGAAACCATGAAAAGGGGAGGAGAGAAGCGGCTCTTCCCGAACTTGAAGAAAACACCCTCCACCAACTATTCGCATCACCTCTCCAAATGGTTTACCCGATATCGAAAGGAATGCCTCGTGGGTGTGGAGAAAGGCGAGAAGAAGGCCTTCCACAGCTTTCGGCATACATTTTTGCTTGCCTGTAAGGAATCCGGAATGCCCCATGAAATGGCGGCGCAGATCGTAGGGCACGAGACGAGCCATAAGGATATGACCTATGGACGGTATGGGGACAGGTATTCCCTAGGGGCTGTATATGGGAAGATGGTGAAAATTAGGATTGAGATAAGGTAAGATAGGGTGTAATATGAGATGTAGGTATTTTTTATTTTTTGGAATTTTTGTAAACAGCACTTGAGATTTCTGTATATGAGGAGGTTGTACATGGAATCTACAGATAGGACTCGATATTCTGCTTCGGCGCCGTTACTGGGGTATATCTACCAATGTCGCCTTGCATTGTTGGAATCCCTAAAACGTTTGAGGTCTGACCCGGATATTGCCGTTGCAATCGAGACTCTCGATGATGTTGTTTTCGAGAAGAGCAGTAGCCCCACTGAAATTATTCAAGTTAAACATCACATCACCCAAAAGGCCAATCTCACCAATGCGAGTACCGACCTTTGGAAAACTATCAGGATTTGGTGCGATTTGTTTTCTAGAGGGGGGGCTGAGGAGAACTCAATTTTATACTTGATGACGACAGAAAAATCAGCGAAAAATTCTGCTGCTCATTACTTGCGCGTTGAAGGAAGGAATATTGCGGAAGCTGAAGGTCTGCTGTTACAGACGATCCAAACGTCGTCGAACGAATCAAACAAGGAAGGTTATCAGAAGTTCAATGCGCTCACACAAGAACAACGAAGAGCTCTTCTGGATCGCGTTTATATTATGGACAACTGCCCTTTGAGCAAGGATCTCAAGACCCATCTAAACGAGGAACTGTGGGGTCATTGTGATAGACAGCATGCGGATCAATTTCTCAAGTATCTGGAAGGCTGGTGGTTCCAACGGATCGTATCCGGGATTGATGGCAGTGAGCTAACTAACATTGCCGACAAAGAAGTCGATTCCGAAAACCTCAAGCAGAAGAAGCCCAAGATCCGCAAGATAACCGGCAGGGAAATAGATGCCCAACTTAATTCACTCAGAGAACGATTCAAATCGGATTCCCTACCGATTCATTCCGAGATTTACTCAGCAAACCCAGATGTTGCACCATTTGCAAACTGGGTATTCGCAAAGCAGCTTCGCCTAATTGCTCTGTCTGAAGACCGAATTCAGAGAGCAGCTAAGAATTTCTACAAGGCGGCAGAACAGCGGTCTCAATGGGTCAGGGAATTGCTCCTCGTTGATAATGATTTGGAGCAGTATGACGATACCCTTATCAAAGAATGGGAGATTCAATTTGACCAAGCAAAAGATTTCTTACCTGTAAATCCAACGTCTGAGGATCAAATAATTTCAGGAAAAAAGGTTTTTCAGTGGGTGGAGGCAAAGGCAAACATCCCGATTCGCCCTTCCTGTCAGGAATATTTCATAACCAGGGGCACGTATCAGATTCTTGCAAACCACTTACGAGTTGGTTGGCATCCTGAATTTAAGACGCGCCTGGTTGCTCAATCTGCGGAGGATAATTTATGAGAGAATGGGCAAACAGACCTCCAGAGATTGCAGCGCTTTTGAATCCGGCATTTTGCGCATTTCTGGCATCAGCCGGTTTAAAGGAATACACCAAGAACGTCAACGAGGGGGCGCCGTATGCTTTCCCTTTCGTGATGTTACCTCTGATCCTGCATAAGCCGACAAGACAGATATTTCCACGATCATCTCGCACAACATTTTCCGCTTGGATTGTCAATACAGATACTGCAATTGCCAAAATAGGTTTTGCAGAACGAGCAAAGAATATGGTTCCTTACGTCAAGGAAGCGTTGGCCTTTGCCATGCAGCACGACAGTATCTATGTAACAGAGGCCGGGCGGCTTAAGGTTTCGAATTCACCTTGGAAGTCCTTTCTGAAGCTCTCTCTGAAATCCTCTCTAAAGCCCTTTCCCAATGGGACCCCGGAAACTCATGAGTGTGTCCGTGTCGCTTTTATGTGCGGAAAGTGGCTTTCCATGGTTGGTGATTTCAAGACAGTAATGGCACTATTAGGAGTAAAACCATGAAATTTCAAATTCTTAATATCCTTATATACGGGACGAACGGTCAAACTCGCTCTATTGAGCTTAAACCAGATGCTGTCAATATAATAACTGGGCGATCTGGGACTGGCAAATCAGCGCTTATTCACATCGTCGATTATTGCCTAGGGCGGGACGAATGCTATGTTTATCTAGGCGTTATCCGCAAGCATGTCGAGTGGTATGCAATAAAGCTCCAAACCTCTTCAGGAGAAATCTTCATCGCCAGGCGCAATCCTGAACCTGGCAAGAAATCATCCGAAGACATCTACATTGAACGAGGGACTTCTCTGGGCTTCCCAGAAGCTCGCAATCTAATTAAAAATTCCAATTTAGATACGCTTACATCTATACTTAATCAGGTTTTGGGAATTGACGAATACACTCATGAACCCAAAGCAGGTCAGACTCGTAAAACTGGCACTGCGGACATCCGCAAGGCACTTTTCTATTGTTTCCAAGGGCAAAGCGAAATCGATAATCAGGATTTTTTGTTTCATCGCCAGGGAGAATCAACATTCTTAGCACGAAGCATTCAAGACTATCTCCCTTATTTTCTCGGCGCAATCACGGATGAGTTCGTCCAGAACAAGGAAGAGTTACGAAAGCTGAATCGCAAGCTGAAGCAGATTGAATTAAAAATCGCTGAACATAACAGGCTGAAGGGGCAGAATTTTGAACGTGCTTTTGCTCTGCTGAACGAGGCTAAGAGTGTTGACCTGATTGCCGCTGATGAACCTCTTCAGGCTTCATGGGATAATGTACAACAACTAATCGAGGCAGCACTTGCCAGAAATATCGATAATAATCCGGCGGAACCTAACGTCGATGTCCTTAATGACCTGCTTGATCACCAACAACAGATCAGGGAGGCATACAGGATTGCTGCCACCAAGCTCAAATCACTGAAAGATTTGAAACGCTCGTCAAACGGGTTTGGCTCTGAGATGGAAGAGCAGAAGTCTCGATTGGAATCAATCAACATCTTTGACCACACCGGGAGCCCGAATATCTGCCCACTTTGCTCATCAACGTTACCTAGCGCGGTTCCGTCTGTGGAAGCCATTCGAGCATCATTGACCGACATTAATTTCCAGCTCGAAGCAGTTACTAACGATACCCCATATTTAGATGCGATGATAACCAGGGCTGGGGATCAATTGGCGATGGTCAAAAGGAAACTCGATGAAGTCAAGACGTCAATTATTTCTCTTCAGACCACAAACCAGCGTATCTCTGAACTGCGGGATTTCAACTCTAGGCAAGCAATGATAAAGGGCCGACTCAGCCTTTACCTGGAGAATATGCCTACGAAAGATCTTGATGACTCGGATAACATAAAAGCAGAAAAGCTTGCCGAACAAATCAGTGTTTTGGAAGCTATCCTTGACGATGAGGCACCTGCCGAGCGTTTGGAATCCATCCTCTCTCTTGTTTCACTTCAAATTACTTTGCTGGCAAGAAAACTTAAGATTGAGCACTCGGACTCTCCAATGCGATTAGATCTCAAAAAATTAACCATCGTCGCAGACAATGCTGACGACGGAGCGATTCCCATGTCTAAAATGGGCAGTGGAGAAACCTGGGTTGGCCTCCATCTCGTAACGCATTTAGCCTTGCACAATTGGTTTTTCAAGAAACAACGACCAGTGCCGCAGTTTTTATTTCTTGACCAGCCATCCCAAGCTTATTTTCCGCCTGATACCCCGGCCGAAACAGTTCGCGAGCAAACCGAAACAATGAATCCTGACCGTCAGTCGGTAATTCGCATGTTCAAGTTGATTGTCGAAGAAGCTAAGAATTTTCAGGTAATCGTTACCGAGCATGCAAATATCAGGGAGGAATGGTATCAGGCATTGGTCCGTGAAAACTGGTGGGATGGGAAGCGAAAACTCGTTCCCGTTGAATGGACTGAGGTGGAATAATGAGAGAAGAAGGGCGAGGCTGGGAGCAAATCCCGGCCTCTTTTTTCATAGTGGTGAGGGCGAAAATTGAGATCAAGTAAGGGGATCGGGTGTAGATAGAATCATTTCACAGCCCTAGCTAAAAATGAATTGCCCTTGTGTCAAAACATTCCCACACAAAAACGGCAGGAGGCCGGAAAAGTAATGCCAATAATCCGACCTCCTGCCGCTTCGAGAAAATGGGGTTGTCTCTCAATCCGCAAACTGCACAGTCATACAGATACCGAACAGAATATCCTTTTTGCGCAAACCCGGAAAACTACCGGAAAATCAGTCCTTTTTCCTTCTTGAAAAAAGCAGAGGAAAGGCGAACAGAAGAACCCCGAAAGAACCGAAACCCAGACTACACCCGCTATCGCCACCGCTGCTATGGGGCAGAGGAGTGAGAGTAACCGTAACCGTAGGAGTGGGGGTAATCACGGGAGCCTTCATATCGGTAAAATAGAAATTCCCCCGGTAGGTCTGTTCCACCGTATCGGCCATTCCCACCTTTCCCGAACTATCGCCGATCATATCCTCGTGCCAGCGGACATGAACATGATCCACATTGCTCACGGAAATATTGTAGGAAGAAAGATCCTCGGTATGGGAAAGAACATCCCCATCCTGGAAAGTGCAATCACTCGGGGAAATCCTGGTTCTTGAACTCCCATCCTTATAGAGAATCCGGATATCGTAAACATCACTGACGCATACGTTATGAGCCGTATCCCGAACAAGAGCTTCTCCCTTCAAAGGAAGACTGACCCCATGGAGAGATCCCTCGTAAGCCACTATCTTCCAGGTCATCGTCTGAAGAATACCCCCGGAAGACGTAATGGAAAGAACGGGAACATAGGTAAAATTCGGAATGCATTCCTCTCCCTCCCCATAGCTTCGCACGGAAGGAAGAGAAAGCGTGGCGAGAACGGAATTCTCTTCATCCCGGATCGTAACGGCCTCTCCCAAACCAAAACAGGTTGTTGTCTCCCACCCCAAAGTTCCTACAGCATCGGTATTCGTATTATGAGGACGGAACTCCAGCACATCCTCTTCGACGACATCGAAAACGAAAGGCACGATCCCCTCCACATAGGAAACCTCATCATCGTTTGCCCCGAGTCCCGAACCCGCAACCCTCACGGGCTGACCGAAATCCACGTACAGAGTCTCGTTCTCCCAAACCTCCCGACTGGCATCACCGATTTCCACATAACATGATGCATAATAGGAGGCAAGCCATGCACTATCCGTAGTAAGAAAAACCACATTATCCGGTATGGAGAAGGGCAGATTGATCTCCCCTCTATTGTAAACCCCGAACTCCGCAGCCCAGGAAGGTACCGCGAAAAAGCAAAACAAAGCCAGCCCGACAAAAAACCTCTTCATTACTGAAAAACCCCCATTTCCGAAAAATTCCCCATTTTCTTCATGACATTCTTGGAAAAACTTGATTTATAGATTCAGCTGATCCTGTTCCGCTTTCCATTTCTTAAATTCCTCAAGTTCTTCATCTTTCCTGCGTTTTTTCTCTTCCTTCCACTCGCGAATCTCTTCCTCTTCCCGCATTTCTTGAATGTTGTATGTAATCTCGTCCAACGACTCGGAATCACTCCAGGAAAAACCGCATTTCCGGCACACATTCGCTCCGAAAAACCCGAACCTCTGACCGGTACAGGCAGAACCACATCTTGGACATCCCATTTCGAACACCCCCTATTCGAGAATTTTTGAAGAAGAACCCCCTAAAAATCGGACTGCCTTGAGAAACATAAAAATTGTATGGGCAGACTTCATTCCACCTCAATCAACACAATCTCCGAAGGTTTCTTTATAGCTCCGGTACCACATATGATCAGGATAAAATCTCCAGGAGCGAGAGAATCGAGATCGGGAAGAGATTTTTTTAAATTCATGTTCTTTACTACTCCCGTTTGTTTCTGAAGCCACCAGATCACATCTGCCACATGTTCATACTTTCTTATAAAAGCTATCGCTTCGGAAGCGGGGAATTTTTTAGGGGACACCGTATCGTGGCATTCCTTGAAAAAACTCTTCCACAAATCCTTGCTCCGGACCTCCCATTTTCTTAAATGGAAGCTTGGAGTTATCACCACTTCTTCATCAATGCTTTCGATAAAACCCTTCATAAGCTCTAACCGACAGGAAATGTTCTGGTCATTTACGTCGACCACGGTAATTTTTTCTCCATTCGTGGCGATACAATGAATAAATCCAAAGGATTCCAGACTGTTCAGATACCGGAACCTGTCAAGCGAGATGTCGCAAAAAGATCAAATTAGAACAGCTCAGTCTCCGTGCTTTTTAGAGGTCTTCCTCTCCCTCTCCGGATTCAGGTGGACCGTGTCCTCGATGGAACAGTCCCTTATGGGCCTGTTTCTCCACCTGTGGGGATGTCGTGTTTTGGCTTCTTCCAAGGTCTTTTTCCTCTTGGCCAGTATTTCCTGGGCTTTCCCCCGGTGCCTTTGTTCAGGGGTCACGTAGTTAAGAGCACTATGACGATGGGTATGGTTATACCAGGAGACGAATCCGCAGGTCCAGGTTCTTGCCTCCTCTATGTCCTTGAAGCCGCTGCCTGGAAAGGCTGGCCTGTACTTCAGGGTTCTGAAGATGGATTCGCTGTAGGGATTGTCGTTGCTTACCCTCGGTCTGCTGTGGGAGAACAGTACTCCCAGTTTTTCCATGGTGGCTCTCAAGGCGGCGCTTTTCATGGAGCTTCCGTTATCCGCGTGCAGAACCAGGGGTTTGTTCCCAAGGCAGATTTTTTCGGATAAGACTGCTTTGGTGACCACCTCCGATGCCAGTTCTCCCGATTCTTCGCGGTAAATTTCCCAGCCGACTATTTTTCTGCTGTAGAGGTCCACTATGAGATAGAGATAATAGAAGAGCCCTTTGGCTGGTCCGCAAAGGTAGGTTATGTCCCATGACCAGAGCTGGTTCGGCCCATGAGCCTTATGGGTGCTGGGGCTCCTTTTTACCGGAGCCGCCGTCCTGCCTCTGTGATGGAGCTGTCTGTTTTTCCGGAGTATCCTGTAGAACGTGGATTCCGAGGCTATGTAGATGCCTTTTTCCAGAAGATCGTTCACTATCTGAGCCGGCGGCGCACTGGCGTATTCCGGGCTGTTCGCAATTTCAAGGACCTTCCGCTCTTCCTCCGCAGAGAGCTTTTGCGGTGTTTTTCTGGGGGCATGGGCTCTTTGGTCCTCTTGTATGTCTCCCTCTTTGCACCATCTCTGGAAGGTTCGTTCGGTTATGCCGACTTCTCTGCAGGCTTTTGCCTGGGTGGCACCGCTCGATATGGCTTCTCCGATCAGTTCAGCTGCTTTACGGCGATCCGGGGCACCGATCAGTCGTCCTCGTTTTCCCCCCAGATCGCCTGGACTTTTTTTCTAAGTACCAGCAGGGCCGCCGCTTCCGCCAGGGCTTTCTCCTTACGCCGGAGCTCCTGTTCCAGCTTCTTCTGGTTCTTCTTTACCTGACTTACCTCGTGCATGAGCTCCCGCACCTTGAGGCTCTGTCCGTGGTTGGCTTCTTCGCAGGAGTTCCTCCAGCTTATTACCTCTTCCACGTAGAGGCCCTTTTCCCGGCAATACTGAGACAGTTCCGCCTCGTTCATAGTGTAGGTTTCGTGGACTATGAGAAACTTGTCTCTGGAGCTCCATCTTTCCGAAGGGTTTCCGTCACCGGGAGCGGCTTTGCCGGATGCCCGAAGCTCCTTTTTCCAGTTGTAGAGGGTGCCCGTCGTGATTCCCGTCTCTTTCGACAGTTTGGGTATCGAGATGTTCTCAGGCGGCATCATCTTTCTCTTGACGGTCTCTTTTTGCTCTTTGCTGTACTTTGCCATCTGTCGCACCTCCAAGAAGTCTAGCTCGACTCGCCAAGCTAGTTTATCATGCGACATCTATTTTGACACGTAGGGCCCCTTAGAGGGCATCTATGGGGCTTGTTTTTATGGGGTACTGTCATTTTGTACAGATATGACAGGAGAAAGAGGAGAATCCAGTTAGGAGAGTTATCTAGGGCTTCCTGAATAAGAAAGAGTTCTTGGAATCACTGGATTTAACTGTCCATATTTGCCATAATAGTGCACGAAAAAAGGGCTTTAAGGGCTCGAAAGCTTGCATATGTGGAGGAGATGTCTGTGTATAAGAAATCGGACCCCCAGAAAAAACTTCCTTTCGACCTCTTCCTTTGTGGAAAACTCGACCCGACAAACCGGTGGATCCGATTGGGGCACCTCATCCCCTGGAATGAACTTGAGGAAGTCTCGGAGTACACGAAGAACTTCCGAAAAAGCGGCAAGGTGGCCAAAAACTTCCGTATCGCCTTCGGTGCCCTTCTCATCCAGGCAAAGCTCAAACTCACCGATGAAGAAACCTGCCAGCAGGTATCGGAAAACCCCTATCTCCAATACTTTCTCGGGCTTGAAGCGTACCAATCCCACGCCCCCTTCAGCCCTTCCCTGATGGTGCACTTCCGCAAACGTCTCCCCGGAGAAACCATGAATCGTCTCAACCTGAAAATCCTGGAACTCCAAAAGAAGAACGAGGATTCCCACAACCCCGAATCTCCAGAGGGGAATCCTCCGGAAGAGGAGGCTCCCCCAAAAGACTCCGGTAACGAGGCGGCATCATCGGGAACGCTTGTGCTGGATGCCACCTGTACCCCCGCGGACATCGCCTATCCCACGGATCTTCGACTCCTCAACCATGCTCGGGAATGTCTTGAAAACCTCATAGACCGCATCTGTGAGCGCAGCGAGGGACTTCTTGCCAAACCTCGTATGCATCGTAAAAAAGCGAGGCGGGAATACCTCAAAGCCGCCAAAAAGAGAAGGATTCGGGGGCCTCTCCTTCGTAAGGCTCTCCGCAAGCAGCTCGGTTACCTTCGAAGAAACCTCAGATTCATAGCGGACATGCTCGAACAATTCCCGGAAAGAAAGCTCCTTTCGGAAAAGGAAGAATCCCGCCTCTGCATTCTGGAAACCCTCTATCGGCAGCAATTGGAAATGTACCGGAACCGCAACCACCGGACGGAGCACCGCATCGTAAGCATCGCTCAGCCCCACGTACGTCCCATAGTTCGGGGCAAAACCAGAACGAACACGGAATTCGGAGCAAAACTGGCCCTCAGTATCGACAACGGCTACTCCCTGGTGGAGCTGCTCAGCTGGGAAAACTTCAACGAAGGCCTTACCCTCGCACAGGCTGCGGAAAACTATCGGAACCGCCATGGACACTACCCGGAAGTAATCTGTGCGGATGCCATCTACCGGAACCGAGCGAACCTCGCCTACTGTCGAGAACGAGGAATTCGACTCAGTGGTCCTCCTCTGGGGAGGCCTCCCGTAGATCCAGAAGAAAACAGGGAGCGCAAACGTATAACCCGGCAGGATGCAGCCACGAGAAACAGCGTGGAGGGCAAATTCGGAGAAGCCAAAAGAGCCTATAACCTGGTGTGCATCCGGGGAAAACGAAAAGACACAAGTGAAACGCTCATCGTTCTTCAGTTTATAACGATGAATCTCTGGAGCATGCTCCGAGATTTTTTGCGCCCATGCTTAATTGTATTTCAACTTGTTTTGAGGCGTTTTTTCTTGATTTTTCAAGGGTCAGTTACCCACAACGCCGCTTTTGCGGCATAATTTGAAGGGCTTTTCCGAAAAATCTCTTGTTCAGGAAGCCCTAAATAGCAACGACCATTTTCGCCAAAGCTATAAAAACAATGATTTTTTGTCTTGACGATGGGGTCCACTTTACATAGAGGAGGCAAGAACCTGGACCTGCGGATTCGTCTCCTGGTATAACCATACCCATCGTCATAGTGCTCTTAACTACGTGACCCCTGAACAAAGGCACCGGGGGAAAGCCCAGGAAATACTGGCCAAGAGGAAAAAGACCTTGGAAGAAGCCAAAACACGACATCCCCACAGGTGGAGAAACAGGCCCATAAGGGACTGTTCCATCGAGGACACGGTCCACCTGAATCCGGAGAGGGAGAGGAAGACCTCTAAAAAGCACGGAGACTGAGCTGTTCTAATTTGATCTTTTTGCGACATCTCGCTTGACAGGTTCCGGTGTACGGGAAGATGATGGAGATTAGGATTGAAAATAAATGAGATAAAGTAAGGTGGACCCCGTAGTCAAGACCAAAATGGGGCTGAAGTTAGTTGAGGTCAGATGGTGGTGTAGGGCATTTGTTCCGTACCGGCCCGTCCTGGCGAGATTTGATCACCAGGGCGTCAAAATAGAGGATGGTATAGATATCTCCGAGAGGGTGGCTCTGCCAGGCCACGATTTCTTCCTGCACCGCCGCAGCTACATCGGAGATGAGTGCGAGAGAAACTTCCACCCCGTAAAGCTCTTCCAGATGCCCTTGGATTTCCCAGGTGGAAAGGCTCCGGGTATAGAGTGCCAGAACCTTCTCATCGAAACCTTCCAGCCGTCTGGAAAGATCTCTCGTAGGCTACAATCTCCAAGTCATTGTCTGGGAAACCCCACAGAAAGATGTAATTGAAGAACAGGAGCATAGGTAAAGTTCGTAATGTATTCCTCTCCGACTCAACGTTCTGTTAATTATTAAGTGTGCCGAGTTTTTTACGAGTTATCACGTGATGTGTTTTAGTTGCTAAAACATATTGACGAAGGGCGTTCGTTGCGTTATGTTTTAGCTACTAAAAAATAAAGGAGTGTTCTCGTGAAAAATAATACGCATAAAACATTAAGAGTTGTTATTGTATATTTCTCAGCCACCGGTAATACAAGAAAAATGGTGGATTTCATAGGGAGTTATATGATGAATCGTCATATTTCTATTACGAAAATTGATATAACGTCCCATGTTGACAGAAAAGAACAAGTGTCTTTCGGCGGGTATGATGCAGTTATGTTTGGATTTCCCGTCTATTCGTTGAGGGCTCCCCGTGTGTGCAGAGAGTGGCTGGAAAAACTCAATGGAGACGGAAAGAAATGCTCGGTATTTTTTACCTTCGGCGGATTCGGCAAGGATCCCGCTCATTATTACATGAAGGAGTTGTTGGAAAAACGTAACTTCATCCTCGTATCCACGGCGGAATTTCTGGCAGTACATACGTTCAATCGCTGTGGCTGGCAGGCTGCCGAAGGACGTCCAAATTCATCAGATTTTGAAATTGCGGAAGAATATATGGGCAGAACTTTGAAAAGATTTATGGACGAAGACCCACATATTATTGATCATTTTGATAAGCCCGCATTTCTCCCGGAACAGTTGAATCGGGCGGAAAAATTCAGGTTTAAAATGATAACCCAGCTCCCGACAAGAGATGCCCGAAACTGCTCTATGTGCATGTTATGTGAAAAACTTTGCCCGACAAATGCCATGGACGCTACGAGAGGAATTGCGAACCCCGCATCCTATATAGCGTGTTTCAGATGCATCGCAAATTGCCCGGACGACGTTTTGCACGTAAACGATATATCTGCGTCGTGGGAAAACAAACTGAAAATGCACAATACGACGAAAGGGGAGATTGATATAATGAAAAGCAAGATGTATTTTTGAATTTGATGTGAGCCATTATGAAATGGACGATTGTCGAAAAATAATGGGAAAAATGGCGGCTTTGCAATATAAAATCAATTGTAACGACAAAAAACCCAAAGCTTTTGGAACCGCAGAGTTGTTATATCAGTCAGAAATTCATTTTATTGATGCCATAGGAGTTGGTAGTGAGATAAATGCTTCGCAGCTATCTAAGAAACTCAGCGTATCAAATGGGGCCATAACACAGGTTGCAAATAGATTGATAAAAAAACGTCTCATAGAAAAGTATCAAAGGGAAACGAACCGAAAGGAAGTCTATTTCAGGCTGACCCAGCAAGGAAAGGTGGCCTATGAAAGCCACAAAAAGTTTCATCAGGATCTTAGCGAGAAAATAATGGCCTATTTGAAAGGGCTGAGCCCCGAGCAAATTCAAGGAATACTGGGATATATTTCCGTGGCAGATGAAAATCTGCCGGAGCTTGAGTAAGGAAAATTTCCGATATTGTTGCGGTGGTCTGTGGAGTGGAGAAGATATAAATAAAGAAGCTATCCGAAGGCTTTCCAGCCTATTTCGGATAGCTTCATATACTGGCGTGGTGCCGGAGGGGAGACTCGAACTCCCACAGAGTTGCCCCCGGCGGATTTTGAGTCCGCTGCGTCTACCATTCCGCCACTCCGGCTAAAGTTTTTCAGCGACAATACTAATACCATAGGTTAGTGGTTTTGTCCAGTTTTGAAATAACCTGAAGGAAAAAAGCTTCTTCAAAAGAAGACCGACTTGTCGCTCCCGAACAAATGACAACCTCTTTCTTTACGAGCATTATGGTGCATCGTATGCCTGAAGATTGAACTATGAGCTATGGAAAAGTATATTTTCGAAAGAAGCCGACCCTTGGCAAGCACTGCCGCTCGGAACTATTCTGTCTGCTGGTATTTTGGCATTTGAGAAAATGCGCACTGTAAAAAATCATCTGGGCACCAAAAATCGCAAGAAAAAACTCTTTCTTGCGATTTAATAACATATTATGGCGGAGGAGGTGGGATTTGAACCCACGAGACAGGTTTAAGCCCGTCTACACGCTCTCCAGGCGTGCGCCTTCGACCTCTCGGCCACTCCTCCGTGAAAAAATACCTATCTGTAAACTTTTTGCTGGCGGAGAGGGTGGGATTTGAACCCACGGGACGATTCATCACCGCCCAGACGATTTCGAGTCGCCCGCCTTCGACCGCTCGGCCACCCCTCCGCATAATCGCCCCTAGAAAACTTGCAACGGGAGAAATTGTACTGTAAAACCCTTTTTATTGCAAGAGGGATTTTCAAATCTCAAGCTTATTTACTGTTTATTTGATGCGTTTGACCCGAGAGAACACATTCTATCCTTGACAAATGCTGGAACGGAGTGTTACTTTGTTAAAATAGGAAGATTTGTAAGCTGTCTCGGCAAGTGATTTTTTTTAACGTGAAAGTTTCCGTTTTCATTTTTCGATATTTCTTCTTTTTTAAATTTTGGATCGTCCGAACTTCTATTTTGGTTAATGAAAGAGTTCCGTGTTTTGGGCGATTCCGATGAGAAAGGCAAGAGGTACAGGGGGGTGGTTTATGAGAGGGAATTGCGGTGGTATGATGCGGGACTAATTTAAAGGAGGTGCTTTATATGGAACGTAAGAATTTGCTTTTATCCGGAATAGTTTTAATGTTGGCTGCCGTCATGTTGACTGTTGGATTTACATCACCGATTATGGCAAAGGATCAGGAAGTTTTCCATTGGAAGTTCCAGAGCCATCATACGCCGGGATCCCTTGCAGTGGAAGCGGCTATTAAGCCTTTCATCGAAAGGGTTGATGCCATGTCCGGAGGCAGGCTGAAAATAAGTCTGCATTATGCGGGAGAGTTGGTAAACTACGCGGAAGTGGATGAAGCCCTTCAGGCAAATATGATCCAGATAGCGAACACCAGTTCGTTGTTCTTTAGAGGTTCCTTCCCCATGGGCTGGGTTTCGGCTCCCAATATGCCTCCTTTTGTTACTCGAACAAACGATGAATTTAATGAGTTATTCCATTATCGGGGGATCGACAGACTGGTAGGGGAAGCTTTGGAAGAGCGGGGTATCAAATTCCTCGGCAGTCATAGCGTAGGCAATACGTACTTCTGGAGCAACAAACCAATTAAATCTCTGGAAGACCTTAAGGGCTTCAAAGTGAGGTTCTTCGGGTCCATGTCGGATTGCATGGAGCATTTCGGAGCCGCTCCGGTTATGCTTCCTCACCCGGAAACCTATATGGCCATTGCCATGGGTACTCTCGATGGTAGCGGTACCGCTTGGTGGCTTTACAGGGATTTGAAACTCTACGAAGTATGCCCCTATTTTATCGGTCCCGCCATGCAAGTGCCTCAGGGAATGGAGCTTTGGGTTTCCAAAATTGCCTGGGATGCTCTCCCCAAAGATCTCCAGGCTATTCTCGAGGTTGCGGCAGAAGCTTTTAACACTGATTATATGGATGCCGTAACCATGCAGGAGCGTGAGATGTTCAATAAATCCTTCGCTGAATGGGGAACAACCTACATGGAGTTCAGCGATGAGGACGTCCAGAGAATCACCAACGAGTTTTCCCTGCCTTATCTGGATAAGATTGCTGCCGAGCAGGGAGCGAAAGACCCCAGGGTACAGCAGGCCGTTGACATTATCAAGCAATTCATGAAAGACTACGGATATATAAACTAGAATTTCGGCGTTGAGAGATACCCCCTCTCTTTTCCGGGGAGGGGGTTTTCTTTGTTATTATGGAATGGCATGTGTTTCCGAACAGCCGGAGCGTTTACGTTTGAATGATGGTGAGGTGAGGCAATTGTGCTTTTTAACCGGTTTTATCGCTTTTGTCGATAAGTTGAACGATACGGTGGGAAAGCTTGTGAGCTTTCTTATCTATCCCATTATGCTTGTTCTGGTGTATGAAGTTGTTATGAGATACTACTTCAACCGTCCTACCGTATGGGCTCATGAAACCTCCTGTATGCTTTACGGCGCACACTTTGTCCTTGGAGGAGCCTACGCCCTGCAGCACAATGCCTTTGTGAACGTCGAAGTGTTCTATGCTCGGTTTCCCAGGCGTGTGCAAGCGATTGTAGATCTGGTGACATGGACCATGTTTTACGTCTTTGTTGGAGTATTGCTCTGGAAAAGCCTTCCTTGGGCGTGGAAGAGCTTTACGGTTTTCGAGTCCTCCGATAGCACCTGGGGACCCCAGGTTTGGCCTGTCAAATGGACGATCCCTCTGGCGGCTTTCCTTATGCTGCTCCAGGGAATGACGAAGACCATCAAGGATGCTTTTATGGCGATAACCGGACGGGAAATCATTCCTGAGGCAAATCCGGAAGTTCCGGCTGGAAACTGAGGTGTGCTCATGGATATAGGAGTTATTTCAATCTTTCTTTTCGCCAGCATGTTCCTTCTGCTGGCTTCCGGTCTTCCCGTCGCCTTTGTTTTGGGAGGATTGGCCACGGTTTTCGCCACTATCTTCTGGGGGCCTGAATCTCTTTTCATTATAGTTGCCAGAACCTATTCCATGATGTCCACCACCACGCTGGTGGCGGCACCTCTTTTCGTGCTGATGGCGGTGGTTTTGGAGCGTTCGGGAGTGGCGGAAGACTTGTTCGAAATGATGTACCGCTGGTCCGGAGGTGTCAAGGGAGGTTTGGCGGTAGGCACGGTTTTGGCCTGTACGCTTATAGCCGCCATGTCCGGCATAGCTTCCACGGGAGTGGTGGTAATGGGGGTTATGGCTCTTCCCGCCATGCTCAAGCGAGGATATGATAAGCAGATGGCCACAGGTTGTGTTCTCGCCGGAGGCGTGCTTGGGCCTTTGGTTCCTCCCAGTATCGCTCTGGTGCTTTACGGAACCATCGCTCAGGTGTCCATCGGAGAGCTTTTTGCTGGAGGAATGGGAGCGGGCATGCTTTGTTCCGCTCTGATTATCGGATATATTCTGATTCGATGCTATCTCAATCCCAAGCTCGGGCCCGCTATCCCTGAAGAAGAGAGATCCGATTGGAGAGCCAAGATGGCCTCTCTCAAAGGGGTTATTCTTCCCCTTCTTCTCATAACCGCCGTTCTCGGTTCGATTTACAGCGGCATCGCCACTCCCACCGAGGCCGCTGCGGTAGGGGCTTTCGGCGCTTTTGTCTGCAGCGCCATTCACAGACGCCTGACGTGGGACCTCATCAAGAGCGTAGCCTATACCACAATTCAGGTTCAGGGATTCATGATGTGGATTCTCTTTGCTGCCCAGGCCTTTGCGGCGGTATATATGGGATTGGGAGCCTCTCGGATGGTCATTCGTCTGGTAGAAACCTACCAGATAGGCTGGTGGGCCATGCTCATAGGTATCCAGGTGGTTTGGTTCCTTCTCGGGCTCGTTATCGATGCCTGGAGTATCCTTATGATTACCTTGCCCATTCTGTTGCCCCTTATTCCTCTCTACGGTTTCGATCCTCTGTGGCTTGGAGTTCTCTATGCGGTAAATACGCAAACGGGATATCTTACGCCTCCCTTTGGTACCATGCTCTTCATGATGAAGGGAATCGCTCCCAAGGAAGTGACCATGAACGATATCTATCGTTCCATAGTTCCTTTTGTAGCAACCCAATTGGTTTGTCTGACCCTGTGTATCATTTTCCCGAAGCTGGTTACCTGGCTTCCCAACCTTCTATTCGATTAAAAACAAAAAGGAGAGGGGCTCCCAAAAAACCGGGTTCCCCTCTCCTTTTTGTTTTCTCGTTTTTTTTCTGCTTTGCCGATTTTCGTAACTCTACGAAAGACTATTGAAGCCATTTCTTGGCGAGTACGTCAAGATCCCTTCGAAGCTTTGCGTCGTTCCAGAGATAGTTCATAACTCTCAGGAAATCCGGATCGTCCTTTTGTATCAGGAAGCCCATAAAACTGATTTTCGTAAGGGGGCGATCTATAAAGGCGCCGTAGAGCCGCTGATCTTTTCGAGAATAGAGTACCGCTTCATATACCTCGGTGATCATGATGTCCCCTTTTCCCTCGGCGATGAGTCCCGGAATTTCCGCATTATTGGGGTGTACCTCGATTTTTGCCTTTTTAAAGTTGCTCTTCACAAATTTTTCGTTCGTTCCCCCGGGATTGACGATGACGATTTTTCCCGGTATATCCATGGCCTCCAGGGAAGTAAAAGCATCTTTGTCTTCCTGACGGATAAGGGCCACCTTGCCGTTAGGCGCGTAGGGGGGAAGAAAGTCTGCCTGCAGCATGCGGGCAAGGCTTCGGGTAATGCCTCCCAGAGCGATATCGTACTTATCGTTCTGATAATCCTTCATGAGGTCGGGCCAAGGAGAGGGAACGAATTCCACCGATACTCCAAGCTCGGAAGCCAAGAGCTGGATCAGGTCGATGTCGTGCCCTTCGTAGTTCCCGGTGGATGTATCGAGCATGGAGAAGGGGCGATAATCCCCGGGGGTTCCTACTCGAAGGGTCTTTGTTTCCAGGATCCTGTCGAGTCGTTCTTCTGCCATGACCTGTCCGGAAAGGCTGAAAGCCAGAAGAAGAAAGAGCAGGAGCAGTCCCGTAAAACCTGTTATTTTCACTGTGTTATTGCGAAGCTCCATGATAAAAACCTCCTTTAATGAGGAAAAGATGTGATTGTATGCCCTTTACCTCAGAAGTGGCTGTGGTATGGGCAAAACTATATTGGAGCATGGTATCAGGATCTTTTTGTTTTGCCAAGATGGCTATGCGCTCCTTTTTTGCGCAGTCATGCTAAAGTGCCTGAGTTTTTTGAAGTTTTTTTGGTGTCGCTAAAAAACTTGTGGTATAATACGGAAGTTATGCGGCCCCTTCAGGGGGTTTCAGTCCCGTGCGGCGAAAAACTGCGAACTCCGCCAGGCCCGGAAGGGAGCAACGGTAAGCAGAATGTTTCGGGTGCCACGGGAGTGCTGAAACCCCCTGAAGGGGCCGCTCTTTTGAACAATAATAAGGGGAGGAATGTGCCGTGGAGATTTGGAACGGGCCTTTTTCCGGGGCCCTGCCCCTTGAATTTCCTCCGGAAAATTGGGAGGAAGCTGTAGCTTTTCCGGCTCTTCTTGTTCCTGGAGAGGTTCTTGTGAGAGGTATTTTAAACCGGGGAGAATATCGGAAGGGTATTGTGGCGGTAGATGCGTTCATCGGATATGGTGAAATTTTTTGGAACCTTTCCCTTCCGGACATCTCTGAAAATCTGCCGGGAAAGCGCTATCCCTGCCGTTTTTCCCTTTCCAAGCTTCTGCGGATCGGAGAGAATTCTCTGGAGCAAAGCGTGACCCGTGGAATTCTGGGGCGTTTTCGAGGCGTTTTGCCCCATCTTCGTGCAGATAAAATTCAAGGATGTTGGCGGGTCTATTCCCGAGAAAAGGGGATTTTCCGAGATTGCTTTACCGGGCAGGAGCGGCCGGAACTTGAATTTGTACAACATCTTGCGGAAAGTCGGTAAAAAGTCGAGGGGAAAACCGAAAATGTCGTTCGTCCCCTCGACATAACAAAAAATCAAATCATACGGTGTCGGGCTGGAAAAGAGTTCCTTACTGTCTGGGGAATAGCTTTTTAAGGGGTCTCTTCCGATGGCGGCGGTGCCATATCCACGAGGGCCCGAACGAGCTTTTCCATTTCTTCCTCCGGGGATTTTCCCCCTTCTTCGATGCAGCGTTTCATGTAGCCTTTTACAACCTCCACACAGGCCTGCTGCATGGCTTTGCGGGCGGCGGAAAGCTGCACAAGTATGGGTTGGCACTGCTCTCCTTCGATAATCATGCGCTGAATCCCCCGAAGTTGCCCCTCCACTCTCTTCAGGCGGTTGAGCATCGCCTTTCGATCCGGGGGAAGCGTGTCGATTTGCTGAATCAAGGATTTTTTCGTCATCCCTTTCTGGCCTCCTTTAAAGATACGCACAAAAACGCCCTTATTCTATCTGTAATCTTTCTTGCGGGTCAATACAATGATATGATATACTCTCCAACGCTGATCACACACGTGGAAGGATGCTCGGGGGGGTGCCTCCCGAAAGGGGGTTCTTCGGGCAGAAGATTTCCGCGGAGGGATCCAAAAACCAAAATGTACAGGAGGTAATGTATTATGGCAGTTGTATCTATGAAGCAATTGCTGGAATGCGGTGTCCACTTCGGGCACCAGACGCGGCGCTGGAATCCCAAGATGAAACCCTATATCTTCACGGAACGGAACGGGGTTTACATTATCGATCTCCAGAAAACCGTAAAGGGCCTGGAGAGGGCTACGTCCCACCTGAGAGAAATGGCTCAGAGCGGCGGAAACATCCTCTTTGTGGGTACCAAGCGTCAGGCTCAGGAAACTATCCGCGAAGAGGCTTTGCGTTGCCGGGGTCATTATATCAATCAGAGATGGCTCGGAGGGCTTCTTACGAACTTCCAGACCATTCGTCGCCGGGTAAATCGCATGTTGGAGCTGCAGCGGATGGACGAAGAGGGCGATCTCGATATGCTTCCCAAGAAGGAAGCCGTGAAACTTCGCAAGCAGCTGGCAAAGCTGGAAAAGTACCTTATTGGCATCAAGGACATGAAAGATCTTCCTGAAGCCCTTTTTATCGTGGATCCCCGGAGAGAAGTCAATGCGGTATTGGAAGCCCGGAAATTGGGCATTCCCGTTATCGCCATCGTGGATACCAATTGCGATCCCGAAGTCATCGATTTTCCCATTCCCGGAAATGATGATGCCATCCGGGCGATCCGTTTGATGGTGAGCATCATGGCGAATGCTATGATGGAAGGACGCCAGGGAGAAGACGGATTCGTGGAAGAAAGCGCTTCCGGAGACGGCGAAGCTGTGGTGGACCCGAACCTCGAGGTTCGGGAAAAGCTGCACGATGCCTATGCAGAAACGGGAGAGAAGTTGGCTGTGCGCGGCCTTGAAGAGCGCAAAGGTTGGAAGGAGGAGTAAACAGATTATGTCCATGGAATTGATTAAAGATCTTCGCGCCCGTACGGGGGCGGGAATTCTGGATTGTAAAAAGGCCCTTGCGGAAGTAGGGGCGGATATCGAAAAGGCTGTGGATTTTCTAAGAGAAAAGGGTCTTGCCAAGGCGGCGAAAAAGGCGGGGCGCGAAGCTTCCGAGGGAAGTATCTTCAGCTACATCCACACCAATAGCAAGGTGGGAACCCTTCTCGAGCTGAACTGTGAAACCGATTTCGTGGCCCGGACGGACGAGTTCAAGACCCTGGGAAAAGAAATTGCCATGCACATCGCTGCGGCATCTCCTTCGTACGTTTCTCCCGAAGAGGTTCCCGGAGATGATCTTGAGCGGGAAAAGGAAATCTACCGAAAACAGGCTCTCGAGCAGGGCAAACCTGCGCATATCGTTGATAAGATTGCGGAAGGACGGGTTCAGAAGTTTTATGAAGAAAGCTGTCTCTTGGAGCAGGCTTACGTCCGAAATCCCGACAAAAAGATAAAGGACCTTGTTACCGACGAGATCGCGAAACTCGGCGAAAACATCGTAGTTCGAAGATTTAGCCGTTTTTCCATCGGAGCATAAAAAGTTCACAAAAAAAGCGAGGGTTTCTCCCTCGCTTTTTTTGTGTCATCTCCGGGAAATTCCGGATGTTCAACGCGGTATTCTTTCTGTAAAAAAAGGGAGGAATCATCTTTTGAAGTGTTATAATCGAGTGCTCCTCAAGCTTTCCGGAGAAGTTTTGGCGGGGGATCAGGGATTCGGTCTGGAACTCGATACCGTTCACGGTATGGCTCGGGAAATTCAGGATGCCATAAGCGAGGGAACCGAGCTTGCCATGGTGGTGGGGGGAGGCAACATCTTTCGAGGAGTACAGGCTGCGGTAAAAGGAATCGAGCGGGCCCAGGCGGACAACATGGGAATGCTCGCCACGGTTATCAACGCTTTGGCCTTGCAGGATGCGCTGGAGCAGGTGGGAGTTCCCACGCGAGTGCTCACCGCCATAGAAATGCGAGAAATTGCGGAACCCTTTATACGGCGTCGAGCCATTCGGCATCTTGAAAAAGGACGCGTGGTCATTTTTGCGGCCGGTACGGGATCCCCCTATTTTTCCACAGATACCGCCGCGGCGCTCCGGGCTGCGGAAATTGGTGCAGATTGCCTGTTGAAGGCAACCAAAGTGGATGGTATATATGATAGAGACCCCGTAACGAATCCCGATGCTCATTTTTTTGAAATCCTTACCTACCAAAGTGCTTTGGAGCGTCAAATCAAGGTGATGGATGCGGCGGCTTTTTCTCTCTGTATGGAGAATAAGATACCTTCCATCGTGTTCAACGTTTTGAAGCCGGGAAATTTGCGGCGTCTTTTGGTGGGCGGGGAAAAAGTAGGCACCTTGGTGGTTGCAAAAACTTAGGAGAAGGAGTGATTTTTATGCCAAAAAAGGAGATGCAGGACCTAAAAGACCGTATGTTGAAAGCCGTGGAGCATTTGAAAAAAGAATGCCTCGGGGTACGTACCGGAAGGGCTCACCCTGCTTTGGTGGAGGATATTAAAGTGGATTACTACGGTACCATGACTCCCATCAAGCAGATGGGAACCGTAAATGTCCCCGAACCGAGACAAATCGTCATCTCTCCCTGGGATAAGACCTCTTTGAAGGCTATCGAAAAGGCCATTATGGCTTCTTCCCTTGGAGTTACGCCTCAATCCGATGGAGAGAATATTCGCATCAACCTGCCGGAGCTTACGGGAGAACGCCGAATGGAACTCACGAAGCTGGTAAAGAAGTATGCCGAGGATGCGCGGGTGGCGGTGCGCAATTTACGACGGGAAGGTAATGAAGCTTTTAAGAAAATGGAGAAATCCAGCGACATCACGGAGGATGATCTCCAGCTTTACCAGAAGGAGATTCAGGAACTCACGGACGAGTGGGTCAAAAAGGTGGACGAGGTCTTAGAGAAGAAAGAGAAAGAAATTCTTGAAGACTGATCCCCTTTGATTTGATTCTTCGAATTCGTAAACACAAAAAAAGCCCCGAAGGGGGCTTTTTTTGTGTGAGGGGCAGAAGTGAACTTGTTCCGAAAAAATGTTTATATCTAATTTTCCGTAAATGGACTTTTCGGGTATAAACAGTATAATTTGCATGGTTTCGTGAAATCAGCCGGGAGGAGAGGAAATCATGTCGAAACGAGTTGTCGTAGCTCTTGGAGGTAATGCCATTTTACAGCGGGGCCAGAAAGGCACTGCGGAAGATCAGATGGCAAGCGTATATAATACGGCGGTGCAGATCGTCCGTATGCTTGAAGCGGGTTATGAGGTTATTCTTACTCACGGAAACGGTCCTCAGGTGGGAGCCATTCTTATCCAGAATGAACTTGGCAGCCGCCAAGTGCCCGCCATGCCCATGGATATCTGTGGTTCCGAAACTCAGGGGTTTATCGGGTATATGTTTTGCCAGAGTTTGCGAAATATCATGACCGAGCGGAAACTCAAAGGGCACGATCCGGTTTGTGTGGTAACGCAAGTGGAAGTAGATTCCCAGGATCCCGCTTTTCTGAAACCCACGAAGCCCGTGGGTCCCTTCTTTACGGAGGAAGAGGCACAGCGCCGTATGGAGGAAAAGGGGGAGCATTGGATCGAAGATGCCGGCCGAGGCTGGCGGCGCGTGGTTCCTTCTCCCAACCCTAAACACATCGTGGAAACTGCGGTGATCCGGCAGTTAGTCGAGTCCGGATCCGTGGTGGTCGCTTCCGGAGGAGGAGGGATTCCCGTGGTCTCCGATGAGCAGGGGCTTCTTAAAGGTGTCGAGGCGGTGATCGATAAGGATCTCGCGGGACATCGCCTGGCCCGGGAGGTAGAGGCGAACCTCTTTATGATTCTTACGGACGTCCCTAATGTGGCACTTCACTACAACACGGAAAATGAAGTCCGGCTGGGAGAAGTAACCGTGGCGGAAATGGAATCCTATCAAAGGGAAGGCCATTTCAAGGCGGGAAGCATGGGGCCTAAAGTGGAGGCTACTCTGCGTTTCGTGAAAGAAGGCGGAGAGTGCGCCATTATCGCGAACCTGGAACAGGCCCTTGAAGCCCTTCAGGGAAAGGCGGGCACTCGTATCGTTCGGGGCTGATTTCATGCAGCTCCTTTCCCGGTAAGTCTTGCTTTGCTCATCTCCAAACATGAAGAAGGAAGACGGAATTCCGTCTTCCTCCCCTTTTTCCGTTTCCTTGTTTTTTGTGACCTCGGATAGGAAATCAGTGTATTTCCGCAAGAAATTCCTTGAAGCGCCGCATACCCTCTTCGATTTCTTCCATGGCGTTCGCATAGGATATCCGCAGATGTCCCGGAGCAAGAAAGGCGGTTCCCGGAACCGTGGCGAGTAGCTTCTCTTCCAGCAATTTCGTGCAGAAAAGGCTATCGTCTTCCAGAACTGTTTCTCCGTGTTTTTTACCGAGGCATTTCTGGATGTTTACCATGACGTAAAAGGCCCCTTCCGGTATGGGGAAGCTGATGTGAGGCATTTCCGAAAGAAGTTCCACCGTCCGGTTGCGTCGTTTTTCAAAAGATTTATGCATGCGCTGTACGTCTTCTTCGCCGTGGTGCAGGGCTCCAAGAGCTGCCCACTGGGCTATGGAGCAGGGATTCGACGTAAAATGCCCCTGGAGGGAGGCGACTTTTTTCATAAGCCCCTCGGGGCCCAAGACGTAGCCGATACGCCATCCCGTCATGGCATAGGCCTTACTTACTCCGTTGATGAGTATCGTTCGTTCCTTGAGTTCCGGCAGGACCTGAAGAATGTTCCAGTGCTTCGCTTCGCCGTAAACCAAACGCTCATAAATTTCATCCCAGAGAATCCACAGGTCGTGTTTTTCCGCGAAGTTGCCGATTTCGCGCAGTAAATCCTCGGAGTAGACAATTCCCGTGGGATTGCAGGGGGAGTTGAGAAGTATCACCCGGGTTCTGGGAGTAACCGCCTTTTCCAGAACATCCATGTCCGGAACGAAGCCGGTAACTCCCGTATCCACGATTACCGGAAGACCTCCGAGAAAGCGGATTTGTTCCACGTAGCTTACCCAGGCGGGGGCGAGAAGAAGAGCCTCGTCTCCCGGATCGAGAATGCATGCCAAAGCTTCGAGAAGGCAGGGCTTCGCTCCCGCTCCTATGACGATGGAACTTACCGGATACTCCAAAGCGAAACGTTGGATGTAATACTGCTGGACCGCCTCCCGCAGCTCCGGAATTCCTGTGGCTGCGGTATAGTGCGTTTTTCCCTTGTCTATGGCGTTATGGGCTTCCAGAAGCGCCCCAGGAGGAGAGGTGAAGTCCGGTTCTCCCGCTCCGAAGGATATGACGTTTTTACCCTGTTTTTCGAGCGCCTTTGCGGCGTTTACCACTCCCAGGGTCGCTGAAGGTTGAAGCTGAAGGGCTCTCGAGGATAGCTTCATACATAATTCGCTCCTTTCAAAGATGCAGAATATTTGCTATACTCCCCACTTCGGAAGGTTCAAAAAGAGGAGGTGTATTGCTTAAGGAGAGTATACGGCAATTTTCTCCGGATAGATACGTTTTTTATTCTCTTTTTCGTTAATGTGATGGGACCTCATGTTGTGAGAAACCGGTTCAGGTGGTACAATAGCCTGGAGAGTTCAGTTAAGTAAGGATGGGAGGAGATGCTATGGATATTCGTTACGTTGTAAAGGGCGTTGAAGTTCCCGACGATATTCGTGATCTCATGGATAAGAAGCTCGGAAAGCTGGAGAAATTTTTTCAAAAGATTCTTGATACCCAGGTAGAGATACTGCATAAGCGGGGCATGTTTGTG
Source organism: uncultured Aminiphilus sp. (assembly GCA_963666395.2). Taxonomy (GTDB): domain Bacteria; phylum Synergistota; class Synergistia; order Synergistales; family Aminiphilaceae; genus DAIPKP01. The sequence goes on along the minus strand of CAXXQU010000001.1, from coordinate 1,296,719 downwards.
GTGGAAATCACGTCGAACGTGAACGGTGTCATTATGCGGGGAGAGGATTATGCCCCGGACATGCGGAAGGCCTTCGAGAAATCCCTCAAGAATATAGAGCGGCAGGTAAAAAGGCATAAGGAATCTCTGAAGGACCGTTCGCATATGCGCTCTCTCGCTCAGGATATGGATATTTCCTTCGACCTGGAATCGGTGATTCTTCCCGAGGACGGGCGTCCTGAAAAGGAAGAAGTGGTAAAGGTAAAGTCCTTCCCGGTACGTCCCATGTCCGTGGAAGAGGCTACCATGCAGATGGACCTTTTGGGGCACTCCTTCTTCGCCTTTCGCAATGCGGATGACGGAGAGTTCAACGTGGTTTACCGCAGGCATGAGGGCGGATACGGATTGCTGCATCCGGAGAAATAGCGCTGGTTACTCTCTGGAAGACCTCGAAAAAATCGGTGTTGTCCGGAGAATTGGTTTTATTGTGGAGGGGAGCGAAAGCTCCCTTTTTCGTTATCTCCTCGGAGAAGGGGAGAGTGTATTTCCTGTGTTTTTCCGGAGGTTTGCATGTTTTCGCAGTGGAAAAAGGTGGCATGCCCCCATGATTGTCCCGGAGGATGCATTATGGAAGCCCGGTATGACCCTCTCTCGGATATTCTTGAGCTTCGCAGGCCCGAAAAGGATTTGGGAGCCGCTTCTTTTTGCGCCAAAGGATTGCGCTGGTTTGAAAGACGGAAATCCCTCCTTCGCATAAAAACCCCTCTTCTTCGAGGAGAAGGGGGTGGTTTCGCCTCCATTTCATGGCAAAAGGCTTGGGATCTTTGGGCTAAGGCTCTTGAAGAGGGGCTCTCCCGGGGCGGCCCTCTGAGTAACGCGTTGTATCGAAGCGGGGGATCTCTCTATTTTTCCAAAAACTTTCTTCCCTCCCTTCATGCGTCCCTGGGAGGATATACCTCTTCCATGGGCAATCTCTGTTCTTCCGCGGGAAATCGGGGATTGCGGAACTGCTTTGGCCAGGTTCCCGTGCAGCCTTTGAAAGTGCTCCGGGAAAAGGGAAAATCCCTTCTCTTCTGGGGAAGAAACGTTTTGGAAAATCATCTTTCTCTCGTACCTCTCGCCAGAGAACTCCGGGATCGGGGCGGTTCCATGGGAGTATTGGAGATTCGGAGCACCCCTACCGTCTCCTGGTGTGATTGTCAGTGGATTCTTGCTCCCGGAGGAGATTGTTTCCTTGCGGCCTGGCTTTGCAGGCGCCTTTTGAAGGAAAAAAGGGCTTTCCCGGGATGGAAAAGCGGCGTATGCAACCCTGAAGCTTTCACAGCTTTTCTTGAAACCCTGAGAGAAGAGGAACTCCTTCGCCGGAGTGGCATGTGCGAGGAGCAGGCTCTTGATCTGTACGAATGGCTTCTTGAATCGGCTCCGGTTACGCATTACCTCGGCTATGGAATGCAGCGGTACTGTCACGGTGAACTCCAAGCCTGGTGGGTGGGGGCCCTGGCGGTGCTCCTGGGTGCCCTTGAGGTTCCCGGAAGCGCTGTGGTTTTCGGTAAGGATGAAATGGCCCGTTTTCCCGATTCTCTTCTGATAGATCCCCCTTCGAAACGCTCTTTTCCGGAAGGGCGTTTTTGGCGTTCCTTGAAACAAGCTTTCCCCTCCGTGCATACCTTGGCGATTTTTTGCGGCAATCCGGTAAAACAGGCTCCCGAAGGATATGCGATTGCCGAGGCTATTCGAGAAATCCCCTTTTCGGTGTGCCTGGATTATACTCTCACCGAAACTGCCCGGTGCTGTTCCCTGGTGCTTCCCTCGGCATTTTTTTTCGAAGAGGGCCCGGATTGGCGGGGCTCCTACGGGCATTCCCTTCTTTGCCGTACCGAGAGGCTTGTGCCTCCTTCGGGAGAATGTAGGGGGGATGTGGATATTTTCGACGGCCTTGCTCGGACTCTTGGACTATCCCTGAAACTTCTGGAAAAGGTGCGGGAAATGGATTCTCTTCTTTCCGCGAGTCTGGATCTGGAAAAAATCGACACTTCCGTCTATGCTTGGAAGGAACCGAATTTCTGGGATGCTTCCTCTTCGACCTCAGCGAAATTGCCCTTGAAGCTTCCTCCGGAACATCTTGTTCGAAATCCAGATCCCTCGGAACTCCGCCTCGTGAGTTATCACGTGAAGCAGTACATCAACGGACAGAATTGGGATCTTTCTCAGGAGAATTTTCTTTCCGTGTCGCTTTCTCCGGAGGATGCCCGAGAAATTGGCGTTCTCGAGGGGGACGAAGTACGGCTCCGGAATTGCGGAAATCCCAAGGGAGTTCTGGGGCGGGTGCGAATCGATTCTGCCATGCGCTCCGGATATTGTGCGGTTCCCCAGGGAAATGCCTTGCTCAATACCCTTACGATTCCTCTCGTAAGCCCGGGATACGGGGTTCCCTTTTCCGAGAGCTTTGTGCGATTGACGAAGGAGTGATTTTTCTATGCACGAATACTCCCTGGTTTCCCATCTTTTGGATATCCTGGAGGATCTTGCGGCGGAGGGCCATTGGCCTCCTCCGGTAAAGGTGCATCTTCGAGTGGGAGCTCTCCGGCAGGTGGTTCCGGAGATTTTACATTCTTGCTACGCCTCTTCCGTGGAAGGAACCTTCTTCGATGGAAGCTTCCTGGAATTGGAAATTCTTCCGCTGCTTTTAGAGTGCCAAAGCTGCGGGCACCTCTGGGAGGGAGAACCGGGAAAGCGTTTTTGTCCTCGCTGCGGCTCCTCGGAGAATGTCCTGCGGGGAGGGGAAGAATTGGAAATTGCATCGGTGGAGGTGCGGGATTATGCCGAAAATTGTTAGTGTACAGCGATCCGTATTGGAGAAGGAGCGGCTTTTGGCGGAGGGAATTCGCAAGGATTTTATCGCCCGAGGAGTGGTGATGCTCAACTGTATAGGATCTCCAGGGGCGGGAAAGACCACTCTGCTGGAACATACCTTTTCGCATCTTGGCTTCCGGGCCGCCGTGGTGGAAGGAGATATTGCCACCGAACGGGATGCGGAGCGGATTCGTCGTACCGGAGTTACCGCAGTGCAAATCAATACCAAGGGGCTTTGTCACCTCGAAGCCCAGTTGGTGCGGCGGGCCCTCGAAACGCTTCCTCTGGACGAATTGGATCTGGTGGTGGTGGAAAATGTGGGAAACCTCGTATGTCCCGCGGAGTTCGACCTGGGGGAAGATCGAAAAATAGCCATTTCGAGCGTTCCCGAAGGAGACGATAAACCCTTGAAATATCCGCATCTTTTTACCATCTCCGAGGTGGTGCTGCTTACAAAGACGGATCTGCTTCCCCATATTCCGTTCGATAAGGAACGTTTTTGGGAGGATGTGCGTGCTCTCAATCCTCGGGCGATCTGTCTCGAAGTTTGCGCTCCTTCGGGAGAGGGCATGGATGCATGGTTGCATCTTCTCGAAGAGTGGTGCCGCGCCAAGAGGCGGAAAGAATCTTGAGTAACTCTCCTCTTCTCGAAAAGTTGAATCCCCCTCAGCGGGAAGCGGTGTGTTATTCCGAAGGGCCGCTTCTCGTTCTTGCGGGAGCGGGAAGCGGTAAAACCCGGGTGCTTACCCATAAAATCGCCTGGCTGGTGGAACAGGGGGAGGACCCGCGAAAAATTATGGCGGTAACCTTTACCAATAAAGCCGCCCGGGAAATGCAGCTTCGGGTGGAAAAACTTCTTCCCCAGACATCCTGGGGAGTTCAGATCAGCACCTTTCACTCCTGGGGAGTTCGTTTTCTCCGGCGTCATTCGGAAGCTCTTCTTTCTCTGGGATACGCCTCCAACACCACCATCTTCGATCCCGGAGATGTCCGGAGCCTCATCAAAAAAATCATGCTGGAGAAGGGGTTCGAGGTGGAGCGGGGAGATCTTCGCAAAATGGCAGAATATCTTTCCCGCATAAAAACGAGCACCCTCCCGGGTGAAGAGATCCGAGCCCTTCAGGAGGGGGAGGAGGCCCTGTTCGAGATATACCGGGCCTATGATCGGGAGATGAAGCGCCAGTCCGCCTTGGATTTCGATGATCTTCTGGTGCTTCCTCTCTATTTGCTTGCCACGTCGAAACAGATTCTCGAATTCGAACGATCCCGGCTTTCCTGGGTTCTCGTGGACGAATATCAGGATGTCAATCGCATTCAGTACTCTCTTCTCAAAAGACTTACGGGGCCTCGACGCTCTCTCATGGTGGTGGGAGATCCGGACCAGTCCATTTACGGATGGCGAGGGGCGGACATGCAGATGATCCTCAATTTCGAAAGGGATTTCCCCCAGGCCAAGGTTATCGTACTGGATCAGAATTACCGTTCCACCGGCACCATTCTCGAAGGGGCCAATGCGGTAATTCGCAACAACCTGGAGCGGAAGGAAAAAAATCTCTGGACCGCCCAGGGAAGGGGAGAGCCCATTCATACGCTTTTGGCCCCCTCGGGAAATTATGAATCTCAATTCGTAGCCCGGGAAATCGACAATCTTCTTGCCCAGGGATTTCGCCATAAGGATATGGCCATTCTTTACCGCATCAACGCTCTCAGCAGAGGAATCGAACAGGCTCTTCTCTACCGGGGAATTCCCTATCGTGTCGTTCGGGGAACTGCCTTTTACGAACGCCTTGAAGTGAAAGACGTTCTCTCCTATCTTCGTCTTTCCTGCAATCCTCTGGATATACCTTCTCTGGAAAGGGTGGCGAATATTCCTTCCCGGGGACTCGGAAAGAAGAGCCTTGAAAGCCTCGGCTCCGCCCTGCTTGCCATGAGGAATCTTGCTCCCGAAGATGCCTGGGCCGAAGTGGCTCGGGACGGAGCGAAACTTAAGGGAAAGGCCCTCAAGGGGGCTCGAGAATTCGGGGAACACATGAGAGAACTTTCCCTGCGCCGGGAGCACCTTCCGGAGGCGTTGGAGTATGTGCTTCAGGATATGGGATACCAAGAGTATCTGCTGCAAAAGGAGCCCGATAACGGAGAGGAACGTATGGAAAACGTGCGGGAACTTCTTTCGGTGTCCTCCTCCGAGGGAGGAGTGTCGCAATTTCTGGAAGAAATCTCCCTCTTTACGGATCTGGAACGTCTGAACGAGGAGGATGAAGCGGTTTCGCTTCTTACTCTTCACGCCGCCAAGGGATTGGAGTTCCCCGTGGTTTTTCTCGTGGGAATGGAGGAAAATCTCTTTCCCAACGCCCGGGCTCTCGAAGAGGAGGGGGGCCTTGAAGAGGAGCGCCGGCTCTGTTACGTGGGAATGACCCGAGCGGAAGAACGCCTCTACCTGTGTGGCGCCCGGGGGCGCACTCTTTTCGGATCCATGCAGCTTAACGGATTTTCCCGGTTCCTTTGGGAGATTCCCGAAAATCTTCGCCGTACCGAGGATCGGGGAAAGGAGGAAGAGCATGGTTTTCGCCGTAGCCCTTACCGGGGATATCGGAGCCGGTAAATCCACCCTGGCTTCCCTGTGGCGTTCCATGGGAGCTTCGGCGGCAAGCGCGGATCGGATTGTGGGAGATCTCTGGAATAACCACGCTTTATTGCGAAGCCGTGCGAAGGAACGATGGGGGGCGGATCTCTTCGATTCCGAAGGAATTCTGCGAAAAGATCTGCTTTGTGCCAGAGCCTTTGGAAATTCCCAGGAATACCGGGAGCTTTGCGAGATGATACACCCCCTTGTGGAGAAACGTTTGGAGAGCATGTACGCCGCATCCCGGGGATGGTTTGTGGCGGAAATTCCTCTGCTCTTCGAACGAGGGCTCCCCTGGTGGGGGGATTTTTCGGTATACGTAAGCTCCCGCCGGGAGGAACGGCTTCGGCGGAATAAAGAACGGGGAAAAACGTCGGAATGGCTGCAAACCATGGAGGCCTGGCTTCTTCCCCGAGAAAGGCGCATTTCCCTGGCAAACCTCTGTCTTTCCAACGACCTTTCTCGGGAAGCCTTTCTCGAAGCGGGGAAATCTCTGGGAGAGCGCTTTCGGTCCATGGCTTCTGCAGTGGAAATGGCGTGGTATTGTGGTTCTGCCGAGGAAGCTCGGAAAGGACAGGCTCTTCTGGAATCCCATAGGTGGGGAAGTTTTTTCCGTCTTGGAACGGACGAGGAGATTCAAAAGGGTTTTTGCCTTTCCTGGCTATCCCTGGAAAAACATTTTCTCTCCATTCGGAAAATGCTGCGGGAAATCGAAGTGCCTCAAGAAGCGTCCGGATATTCTCTCCGCTCCTTTTCTCCCCGCCGTATGGATCTGGAAAGCCTCGAAACTCTTTTGGAGGTATGCGGTTGATTCTCATTACGAGCCACATCGGAGCGGATTTCGATTCTCTCGCTGCCATGGTAGCGGCTTCCAAGCTCTACGGTCCCTCGGAGCTCTCCTTTTCCGGATCCGCCACCCGGAACGTGCGGGAATATATCAAACGTTATGCCGTTCGTTGGAAAGTGCTCACTCCGAAAAAAGTCTGTTTTTCCGATGTTTCTCTTCTCGTCTGTGTAGACGTGCGCTCTTTGAGCCGCATCGGGGTATTCCGATCTCTCGTGGAGGAGCGGCACGTTCCCGTACACATTTACGACCATCATCCTCCTTCGGAGGATCCTCTTCCTGCGGAAAAGGAGGTTATCGCCTCGGTAGGGGCGGTTACAACCCTTCTCGTAGAGTTGCTCCGGATAAAGAAGATTCCCATATCCCCCCAGGAGGCTACCCTTTTCGCCATGGGAATTTACGAGGATACCGGAGGACTTACCTTCGGAGGAACCACGTCTCGCGATTTTGATGCGGTAAAAATCCTGCGCGAGGAGTATGGAGCGGACCTTACCATGGTTTCCACCCATGTGGAGTTCGTTCTTCAGGGACCGGAACAGGCTTTGCTGGACCGGCTTATGGAAAGTGCTCGGGAATTCTTTCTTCGGGGAGCCCGAATCGTTTTCGCCGAGGGAGAAACCCCCTTCTATGTGGAGGGACTTTCTCTCTTCGTGCACCGCCTCAAGGATTATTTCGATGCGGACGTGGCCATCGCGGTGGTCCGGATGGAACGACGGGTCTACATTGTGGGAAGAAGTCGGGAAAAGGTGCTACACATGGGAGATTTTCTCGCTCCCTGGGGAGGAGGCGGCCATCCTCAGGCTGCGGCGGCCACGGTGCTTGACGGTTCCCCCGAGAAAATTTGCCGGGATTTGGAAAACCGTCTTCTTTCGCGTCTTCTTCCGGGAATGCTTGTGGAGGATGTCATGAGCAGCCCCGTTATGGTACTTTCTTCCAAAGCCGCGGTGGATGAGGCATATCGGGTTATGCTGCGGTATGGACATTCCGCCATTCCCCTGGTGTCAAAGGATATGCTTTTGGGTATCATTACCAGAAAGGATCTTGATAAAGCCAAGCTCCACGGTCTTGGAAGCGTTCCGGTGGAGGATTTCATGACGGAAAAACCTCTTACCGTATCCCCTTCGGCTCCGGTGGAGGAGGCCCATAGGCTTCTCGTATTTCACAACATAGGAAGGCTTCCCGTAATGGATAAGGGCCTTCTTCGGGGCATCATTACCCGCACCGATGTGCTTCGGGCTCTCTACCCCGCATCACTTCCGGAGGAAGAACGAACCTTGGAAAATCATCGCCCCTGGGAAGAGGATCTTTCTCTCTTCCTTTTGGAGCGCCTAGCTCCCTGGGTAAGCGCGCTTTTGAAGCGCCTCGGAGCCAGGGCGGACTCTTTGGGAAGTTCCGCTTACGTGGTGGGGGGATTCGTGAGAGATCTTCTTTTGGGCATGCCTTCGGAGGATGTGGATGTTGTGATAGAAGGGGATGTCATAGCATTTCTGGAATCCTGGCGTTCCGACGGATGCCGAGTGGCGGTGCATACCCGGTTTTCCACGGGAACCATAGTTTTTCCCGGGGATCGCAAGGTGGATGTGGCGGCCGCCCGAAGGGAGTTTTACGAGTATCCCGTAGCGCAACCCTCGGTAAGCACGGATTCTCTCAAACACGATCTCTATCGCCGGGATTATGCGGTAAACGCCATGGCCATCTGTATCAATCAAAAAAACTGGGGAATTCTGGTGGATTATTTCGGAGGGCGCCGGGATATCCAGCGTCGAACTCTCCGGGTTCTCCACAACCTGAGTTTTGTGGAAGATCCTACTCGGATTCTCCGGGGAGTTCGTCTGGAACAGCGGCTTCGTTTCCGGATCGAGGAAAACACTCTTCGTCTCCTTATAAACTGCGTTCGAGGAGGTCTTCTCACGGTCCTTTCGGGGGTACGGCTCCGAAGCGAAATCGAATTGATTTTCCGGGAGCAAAAACCTTTTCGATCCGCCGAACGCCTGTGGGATCTCGGGGTGTGGAAAATCCTCTTTTCCGGAGTGCGCTTCGGGGAGACCTCCCGAAAGGCCATGCGGCGTATTTCCGCTATTTTGCGTTGGGCCGGAAGAGATCTTCCCGAATTTGGAAAGGAGCTTTGGCTTGCCTTTTTTGCGGCCTTTCTATATGATTCTCCTTCCGATACGTACCTTTCGGTCTGCCGTAGGCTCAGCCTCAACGATCGGGAGTCCCGGCTTTTAAGAAAGATGATCGAAGAGATTCGGAGAGTGGAGAACGAACTCGGCGGAAGCAATCAGCTGGAACATTCCTGTATCTATAACGTTCTTTCCGAAGAGGAACTCCTGGCCTCTCTTTTCTGGGCCTCCGCCACCTCCCGGTGGCGAGTGCGGCGCCGGATACTCCTCTATCTCACGAGGTTGCAGAAAATACGCCCCATGCTGGGAGGAAAGGACGTGCTCGAACTCGGCATAACCCGGGGACGCTTTATCGGCTCCGTACTCCGGGGACTTCTCGAGGCCCGGCTGGATGGAGAAGTGGAAACCCGGGAGGATGAAATCGCCTGGGTTCTCGAACAACACCATATTCACCCGAAAGGTAGGAAAAATCATGCACTTTCCACAGATAAGTGAGCTGTTACTCAGTCTTCCCGCGGTCCTTTGGGCTATTACGTTCCATGAATTCTGTCACGGCTGGGTGGCCTACAAACTGGGGGATCCTACTGCGGCAAGCCAGGGAAGGCTTACGCTGAATCCTCTGAAGCATCTCGATCCCATCGGAGCCATCATGCTTCTTCTTTTCCGTTTTGGCTGGGCTCGGCCGGTTCCCATCAATACCCGATATTTTTCCAATCCCCGGAGGGATATGGTGCTGGTCTCTCTGGCAGGGGCTGGAGGAAATCTGCTTACCGCTTTTGTGGCGGGCATGCTGCTCCGGTTCTTTCCATCCTTTTTTATGATGAATCAGGCCCTCTTTATGGTTATGCTTCTCATGGTCTACATCAATATAGGATTGGCAGTGTTCAACCTTCTTCCGCTTCCTCCTCTGGATGGATCCCGGGTTCTTTACGTACTGCTGCCGCCCTCCATGATGCGGATCTATTTTTGGCTCGAACGATATGGCATGTTCATCATCTTCGGGTTGATCCTCTTGAATGTTCTTCCCGTTATCATGCGTCCCTTTATCTATTTCTTTTCAAGCCTCTTTCTTCCCGGATGGATGTAGATTCGATATCCTATGGAATATCTCGGAACACCCTGTCTGTAAAATCGTCCCGATAAATATCGTAAGAATTTTTCGGGTCCACGGAGGAAACGTATATGCGTATTTTGCTTACCAACGATGATGGCGTATTTGCACCCGGAATAGCCGGGTTGGCAAATTCCCTTCGTGCAAAAGGACATGATTTGCTGATATGCGCTCCCGATCGGGAACGAAGCAGTGTGGGGCACGCCATAACTCTTTCTCGGCCTTTGCGCGTTTGGTCCGTGGATGCAGGGCCCTACGAATTTTCCTCCGGCATTTACGCTTGTGACGGTACACCTTCAGATTGCGTGGCTTTAGGACTTGAAGTCCTGGAAGAGAAGGGGTATGAGCAGAGGGAAATTGTGCTGTCCGGCATCAATCGAGGCCCCAATTTGGGAGATGATCTCACCTATTCGGGAACCGTTTCCGCTGCTATGGAAGGAGTTCTTCTCGGGCTTCCCGCAGTGGCGGTATCCCTTGTTATAACGTCTCAGGACGAGGAACACTATTACGAAACCGCTGCCATGACGATAACGGATTTATTGCGGTCCGGAAATATTTCTTCTCAAAACCTTTCTCCGGGAGTGCTTTTGAACATCAATGTGCCGAACGTTCCTTTTCAGGATCTCAAGGGCATTCGAGTTACCCGGAAAGGAATACGCATCTATGAAGATAAAATTCATCGGCTTAAGGATCCCAAAGGAAATGCTTATTACTGGATTGCAGGAAAACCCGAAGACGATCTTGTGGAAGGAACCGACGTATGGGCGGTGGCCCATGGATATGTCTCCATAACTCCGGTGCATATGGACCTTACGCATTACCCTAGCCTGGAAAGGCTTAAAGCTTCTTTGGAGGCATAACGCCCGGAAAGGGACGTGGCTTTTTCTTTTCGGAGCGTACCATTATTGGGAGTGGTTCAGACTATTATGGATGATATGGCAAAAAAACTCGAAGATTCTATGGCGAATAACACCGTAACTCCTTCAGCGATGATACGGATATGGGAGCGGATGGAATCTCTTCAAAAAGTTATTTCCCAAATCGAAGGGGCCCGGCTCTCCGCCGAAAAGGCGGTGGCGGAAATTGAGGCCGAAGCGGAACGGCGCATACGGGATGCCCGGCAATCTTTGCGGGGTGCGGAGGATCTTTTTGCCCGAGCCGAAACCTTGCGGGAGCAGGCTCAGCTCGTTAAGGAGAAGGCGGAAAGCGAGGCTGCTCAAGCTCAGTCGGAGCTCCGTCAATTGGAACAGCGGCGGGGGGAGCTTGAAAAGAAAGTCAGCGATATTCTGGAGCGATGCAGAGAATACGAGGATCGGGAGAAAAACGCAAGGGAAACGGTTTTACAGAGCGAAAGAGAGCAGACGGATGCAGAGAGGCGCAGCCGTCATGCGGAAGAGACGGCACAAGAGGCGGAAGAGCGTCTTAAAAAAATGTTCGATCTCGCTGCCCAGGCGGAAGAGCGGACTACTCAGGCCCTTTCCCAAGCGAATGCTGCGGAAAGTGTTGCCCGGGAAGCCGAGGAGCGGTTGGAGCGAATCGAAAAAGAGGCGGAGGAAGCTACCGCGGCTTCCCGTCATCTTCTCAGTCAAATGGAGTACACCATCAAGAGCGCCCAGGAACGGGAAGTCGAGGCCATTCAAAAAGCCGAAGCTGCGGAAGAGAAGGCGGAACGGGCTATCGCTCAGACCATGGATCATGTCCAAAAGGCTGAAACCGCCTACGATCAGATTCAGAGCAAGCTGGAAAAGGCTCAAAGTACGTTACAGGAAGCTCAGGAACTTGTGGAAAAGGAAGAAGCCCGAGCGTCCAGAGCTACCGCCCGGGCCCAGGAACAAGTGAAGAAGGCGGAAGATAAGATTCATCAAGTGGAAGTGGAACTCGCGAAACTTACGAATCGCCGGAACGAGGCTCTTCGGCAGGCGGAACAGGCGGAAGAGGCCGTAACTCTCGCGATGAACAAGAAAAAACATGCGGAGGACCTCGCAAGAAAGGCTAACGATGCCGCTACGAAAGCCGAGGCATGGCAGCGTCAGGCGGAGGACCGGGCACGCAAGGCCAAAATAGATGCTACCCAGGCGGAGGCACGGAAAAGGCTTCTGGAAGAACAGGCCCGAATGGCGGAAAGCGAGAAGAATTTCAGAAAAAGCTCAGAGTAATGGGAATTACATCATAATAGTGCTGGATTCAAGAAAAAATCTTGGGAAAAGTGCGTTTTGAAAAGCGAATTTGATCTTGACAAATTCGGATTAGCTGATAAAATTCTCCACAATGTGTGAGATGTTGATCTTTATTGAAGGGAGCTGGAGAGCGTGAAGGGTATCCGTCTTCGACGACGATGGAACGAAATCCGACGACGTGTTGTTGCGCCCATAGGGGCAATGACGGGGAGTTGTGCATACATCATCGTCGACAGAGAGGAAATGCCCTAGGCTGAAAGCGTTTTCCGGCGACCGTAGGTACGATAGAACCCCCGAGCCTCCTTCCGAAGAAAGGACCATGTCCAAGTAGGAAGGGGAGTGATTCTCCTCATCGAATCCAAAGAGGGCGGAAAATTTCCGTCAATGGGGGTGGCACCGCGGGCAAAAGCTCGTCCCTGAAAAGGGGCGGGCTCTTTTTTATATCCAGGGATGAAGTTTGAATTCTATAGATTTAGTCTTTAAGGAGGAAGAATAGTGAACGCGAAGGAGAAGAAAAAGGTTGTTCTTGCATACAGTGGTGGGCTGGATACTTCGGTAGCCATTAAATGGCTTCAGGATCAGGGATATGATGTGATCACCTTTACCGCCGATGTAGGGCAGAGCGTGGTGGACCTTGAAGGTGTGAAGGAAAAAGCCGAGAAAACCGGAGCTTGCAGTGTCTATGTTATGGATCTTCGGGAGGATTTTGTCGAGAAGTTTGTGTGGCCCTCTCTCAAGGCGAATGCCATGTACCAGGGGACCTATCCTCTGAACTCCGCTCTTTCCAGGCCTCTTATCGCAAAATATCTTGCGTGGATCGCCAAGCTTGAAGGGGCCGTGGCGGTGGCTCACGGTTGCACCGGAAAAGGACAGGATCAGGTACGCATTGAGGTTTGCGTCAACGCTCTGGATCCGGAGCTTCAGGTTCTTGCTCCCGTGCGGGATTGGCATTTTTCCCGGGAGGCGGAGGTGGAGTATGCGAAGCAGCATAACATTCCCGTGCAGAACAGCATGTCCAAAATCTACAGTATCGACGAAAATATGTGGGGGCGCTCCATAGAATGCGGGATACTGGAAGATCCTTGGAATGAGCCTCCCGCAGATGCCTTCGAGATGACCAAGGACCCCTGGGATACCCCGGACACTCCCTTGTACCTTGAAATCGATTTCGAGCAGGGAATTCCTAAAAAAATTAACGGTGAATCTTTGAGCGGCGTGGAGATCATAGAAAAGCTCAATCAAATAGGAGGAGCCTATGGGGTTGGCCGGATCGACATGATCGAGGATCGGCTCGTGGGATTCAAGAGCCGGGAAGTTTACGAATGTCCAGGGGCCATGATTTTGATCGATGCTCATAAAGCCCTGGAAACACTCACTCTCGGAAAGGATGTCCTTCAGGGAAAAACGGAACTGGAAAAGACCTATGCCAAGCTTACCTATGAAGGTATGTGGTTTTCTCCGCTCAAAGAAGCTCTCGACAGCTTTTTTGATACCGTACAGAAGACGGTCACCGGCACGGTGCGTATGCGGCTTTACAAGGGACAGGCCGTGGTGGTGGGGCTTAAATCCCCCCAGTCCATCTACAGCGAGAATCTTGCCACCTACACGGATGCGGATGCTTTCGACCACGGGGCTTCTGTAGGGTTTATCAAAATCTGGGGAACCTCCGTAAAAACATGGAGGCAGGTGCATCCTTTCCCGGAAGAAAATATGAAGGTCCTGAAAAATTCTCTCAAGACAGCGGAGGGGGCATAAGAAATCTCCTTTGTAGAGGTGGCTTGATAACTCCGGAGTGGGAGGAGCCCCATAAATGGAGGCCTCTATTAAATGTTCCGCGACACATTATTTGTAAAACAGCTCTGAAAGTATAGCGCATGGTGCGGAGGAACGCCCTATCTCTAGAATCACTTTGTATATGGAAAAACCTTTATGCTTGCCCTGTTCTTTTGGGTTTTTCTTCAAACTCGTTGAAATATCTCCCTTTCCTCCTTATAAAATCCGGTTGCCTCTCCAAAAGGCTTCCGGATTTTATAATGTATATATCGTAAGAACGATAGCTTTTTGTATGTGATTAAAATCGTGGGAGACTTAAAATAATTATGCCTAATAATGGAAAGATTTAAAAGGTGAAATGAATCCATGCAAGATGATATTTTTATAGAAAAAAATCTTTTTTTTTGCATTTTTGAGGTATTGACCGCATCCCCTGTAGACATTATTATGAATGTGTTCCTGAAGGAAAATTATATTGAGGAGGCGTTTGGGGTATGCGGAGATGGGTCGGACTTTTGATAGCTGTAGCGTGTTGTTTTACTCTCGCTACGGGGGCTTTTGCGGTGGAGTTCCTGAACATTGGAACCGGAAGCACCGGAGGTACCTATTATCCTACGGGAGCTGCCATGGCGAAGATCTGTAACAGCAATATTGAAGGCGTACAGGTTAGCGTTCAGTCTACGGGAGGCACCGTCAACAATATTCAGCTTCTCGCGGATTCCGAAGCGGAACTTGGCTTTATGGACGGCCTTTATTACTACGCTTACATGGGAAAAGGCAAATATGAGGGGAATCCTCAGAAGTTCATTCGGGCTCTGGTTCCTCTCTATCCGGAACCCGTTCAGTTGATGGTTGCCAAAGATAGCGGCATTACATCCATCGAGGATTTTCGGGGAAAACGGGTTTCCATCGGTGCAGTGGCCAGCGGTACCGAGGTGACGGCAAAACAGCTTCTTCGAGTGGCGGGCCTTGATCCCGCGACGGATATCCAAGTGGAGAACCTTGGTGTGGGAGATACCGCCAAAGCCTTTGGAGACAAGCGTATCGACGCAGCCATCATGGTTGGAGCCCTCGGTATGTCCGGAGTCGTGGAGGTTACTACCCTCGGACTCGTAGATTTTATCGATGTTTCCGACGAGCTTGTGGCCAAGGTCGTGGAGGAGACTCCCTATTGGGTACCCTTCGAGATCCCTGCGGGTTACTATAAGGGACAGGCGAATCCCGTTAAAACCTATGCCAGTTGGAATATCGTAGCCATCAAGGACAGCGTGAGGGATGATCTGGTTTATCAGATGACCAAGGCTCTCTTCGAAAACAAGGCCGATATCCTCGCGGTTTCGAAAAAACTTGAAACCATGACTCCGGAAAATGTGAAACATATTCTTATTCCTCTGCATCCCGGAGCGGAGAAGTACTATCGGGAGATTGGCGCTCTCAAGTAGAAGAAATACGGATGTTCGCGGGGGCGGCGTTTTTTGCTACCCCCGTATTTTTGTGTCTGGAGGATTGCATGTCATGAAAGAAGATAAATCTATGGCCCCCAAGGATGAGGAATATTTCGAAGAAACCGTTTCAGAGCAGGAAGTGCAGAAACTCGTAGAAAAATATGATGCGGAAAGTCGATACCGGACCCTTTCGGGATTTCAGGGAATTTTCGTTTCGGGATGGCTTATCGCCATGTCCCTGTTTCACCTTTACACCGCCGGAATCGGTCTTTTGCCGACCTCCATTCACCGGGCAGTGCACCTTATGTTTGCCATAGTGGCGGTATTTCTTCTCTATCCGGCGTCGAAAAATGCGAGCCGTACAAGCACTCCTTGGTATGACTGGGTGCTTGCCTGCGTCGCAGGAATCGGGGCCGCATATATTGCCCTCTTCTTCGGAGAAATCGCCCATCGAGGAGCCCGACCTCTTTTCTACGAGATTTTTCTGGGGGTAGCCACCATCTTTTTAGTGCTCGAAGCTGGACGCCGCATCGTGGGAAAGGTTTTACCCTGTCTTGCCCTGATTTTTCTCGTATATTGTTATTTCGGAAGGTATTTTCCGGGGCTCTTTATGCATCGGGGATATTCCATTTCCCGAATCGTACAGCATATGTACCTTACTCAGGAAGGCATTTTCGGAGTAGCCTTGGGAGTTTCGAGCACCTTCGTATTTATGTTCATCCTCTTCGGAGCTTTTCTTTCCCGAAGCGGTGGGGCCAGGTTCTTTAACGAACTGGCTCTGGCCATTGCGGGACAGAGCCCCGGAGGGCCCGCCAAAGTTGCCATCGTGGCTTCGGGGCTTCTCGGAACCATCAACGGTTCTTCCGTGGCCAACGTTGCTACCACCGGAGCTTTTACCATTCCTCTCATGAAACGGGTGGGGTACAAACCGGAATATGCGGGGGCCGTGGAGGCCTGTGCTTCCACGGGAGGGCAGCTTATGCCTCCTATCATGGGGGCTGGGGCATTCATTATGAGTGAATTCCTGGGCATCTCTTACCTCACCATCGCTGCGGCGGCGATTATTCCCGCCCTGCTTTATTATTCGGCCCTTTTCATTAACGTTCATATCCGGGCAAAAAAGAGAAATCTCGAAGGATTGGATCCCTCTGAGTTGCCCAATATCAAGAACGTTTTTCTTCAGGACGGACATCTTCTCGTGCCGCTTTTGGTAATTATCTTCATGCTTCTGCGGAGGTACACCCCCCTTTCCTCGGCCTTCTGGGGAATTATTACCGTGGTTCTTATCAGCATGCTCCGAAGCCATACGAGAATGGGGGTTCGGGACATCATGAAGGCTTTGGAAGAAGGGGCTCGAGGAGCCCTTGGAGTAGCCCTTGCCTGTGCTATCGTAGGGCTTGTGGTGGGGACATCCTCCCTTACCGCTTTGGGGCTTACCATTTCTAACAACATCGTAGAGCTTGCGGGAGGGAAACTTTTGCCCACTCTCATCATGTCCATGGTGGCATGCCTCGTTCTCGGAATGGGATTACCCACTACGGCGAACTACATCGTGACGAGCACCATTATCGCTCCGGCCCTCATTAAAATGAGCGTGCTTCCCCTGGCGGCGCATATGTTCGTTTTCTACTTCGGCATTATGGCGGACCTTACTCCTCCGGTTTGCCTAGCGGCCTTTACCGGAGCTGGCATTGCAGGAGGAAGCCCCGCCAAAACGGGAATTACCGCGACTTCCATAGCCCTTGTGGCCTACCTTCTTCCCTACACCTTTATCTACACCCCCTCGATACTCCTTCAGAATGTCGATGTCGTGAACCTGATACTTTTGGTGGGAGCGAGTTTTATGGGCATCATCGGCCTTGCCATGGGTGCTCAGGGCTGGTGTTTCCGTTCCATAGGAATTCCGGAAAGGGTCGTTCTCGCAGCGATTTCCCTTGCGGCATTTTTGCCGAATCCTGCCGTCAAAGGTGGAGCTTTGGCGTTTCTTTCGGCCTATTTCCTCTTTCGCATGTTTTTGGCGAAAAAGAATACTCTTTCCATGGCGTAGTCTTTCCTTCGCCATAAAGAATAGTTCCGTATCGTAACAATTCTTTTCAAGTGAAAGGGAGCCTCTTCTTAAGAAGAGGCTCCCTTTCACTTGACCTTCGAAAAATGAGGTGGTATTCTGTTGTTATGTGGTATATACCACATAACAACAGAATACATAAGCGAGGATTTCAGCATGAAGCAGCTCCAACGTACAAGTCCGCTTCCTCTCTATTATCAGCTTAAGGAAAAACTGCTTGCTCTCCTTGATGACGGAGTATACCGGGCGGGGGATAGAATTCCCTCGGAACGAGAGCTGTGCGAAAAGCTTCAAATAAGCCGCATGACCGCACGGAAAGCCATAAGCACTCTCGTCAACGAAGGAATACTCTATCGAGAGCAGGGAAAGGGTACTTTTGTAGCGACCCCCAAACCTCCTTGTACCTTCTCGAAAATTACGGGATTTTCCGAAAACCTTCAGGATATGGGACTTGCTTTCCGAACCGAGATTATCGATTTCCGCACCGAGGAAGCTACCCGGGGAATCGCGGAGCGGCTTCGATTGCCTTCGGAGGTTTCTCAGGTTTTGTACTTTCTCCGTCGTCGCTTTGTGGGAGAGGAGCCTTTTTCTCTGGAACACGCTTGGATACCGGCCCATCTCTTTCCAGGATTTACCCGGAAGCGTCTGGAGGGGGATTCTTATTATCGAATTCTACAAAAAGAATACGGCTATCGGCTTTCTCGGGCCAAACAGACCATAGAACCCGTGCTTGCCTCAGAGTTCGAAGCTTCCGCACTTTTTTTGGAGGTAAATACTCCTATATTGTTATTTCAACGTCAGACCTGGGTGGAGGAGGAGGTGATTGTGGAATACACCAAGTGTCTTTATCGAGGGAAGCGTTTTAAGTACGAGATGTCTTTGGAGGTATAGCGGATTTCTCCGATGGATTTCCCAAACCCTTTAGGTTTTCAAGAAAACCGGAGGAGAGCCGTTAAGAGGATGAGAAATTCACCGGAAGGATCCGGAAAATATCTGTCGAAAAACCCTTAATTTTGGAGGAGGAGAATAGATATGAAGTTTTTCGGAAAGGTTCAAAAGCTTGGGAAGGCCCTTATGCTTCCCGTGGCGGTACTTCCTGCGGCAGCTCTCTTGCTGCGTTTGGGGGCACCGGATGTCTTCGATATTCCCTTTATCATGAAAGCCGGGGGGGCTATCTTCGACAATCTGGCTCTTATTTTTGCCATCGGCGTCGCCATCGGCATGGCTTTCGATAACGGAGGTGCCGCGGGGCTTGCGGGAGCCGTGGGCTATCTTACCCTTACCAGTGCGGTGGTAACCATCAATGAAAGTATCAATATGGGAGTTCTTGCGGGAATCATTTCGGGATTGTTGGGAGGAGCCATGTACAATCGGTTCCATAACGTCAAGCTTCCCGATTTTCTCGGCTTTTTCGGGGGCAAGCGATTCGTTCCCATCGCCACCGCGGGACTGAGCATTCTTTTGGCTCTCATCTTCGGTTATGCCTGGCCTCCCATTCAGAATGCCATCCATGCCGCAGGGGAATGGATCATTCAGGCCGGCACTTCGGGATCCTTCGTCTTCGGAACCCTGAATCGTCTTCTTATTCCAGTAGGGCTTCATCACGTTTTGAACAGCATGGTCTGGTTCGTTTTCGGAACCTTTACCGACCCCGCCACAGGACAGGTCGTAACGGGAGATCTCAGCCGTTTCTTCGCGGGGGATCCCAGTGCGGGAATGTTCATGACCGGATTTTATCCCATCATGATGTTCGCTCTTCCCGCGGCGGCTCTCGCCATGTACACCACCGCCCGGCAGGAGAATAAAAAGGCCATCGCGGGAGTCCTTTTCAGCGTAGCCTTCACGTCGTTCCTTACGGGTATTACGGAGCCCATCGAATTCGCCTTCATGTTCCTCGCGCCCGTACTTTACGTGCTTCATTCCCTGCTGACCGGGGTCTCTTTGGCGGTCTGCAACATTTTGGGAATTCATCACGGTTTCGGTTTTTCCGCTGGGGCCATCGATTATTTCCTCAACATGGGGTTGGCTACCAAGGGATGGCTTCTTCTTCCCGTGGGGCTTCTTTTCGGGGTGCTCTACTACTTCCTCTTCGTATGGTTTATCCGGATGTTCAATCTCCCCACTCCGGGAAGAGTGGAGCTTGAAACGGCAGAAGCTTCTGTGGCAAAGACCGAAGAGACCATGGAAAGCCTGGCGGCGGGATATCTTAAAGTCTTAGGAGGTAAGGAGAACGTAGAGGGACTCGATGCCTGTATTACGAGGCTTCGCTTGACCCTTAAGAACCCCTCGGCGGTATCCGACGACTCTCTCAAGGCTTTGGGGTGCACCGGAGTTCTCCGTTCCAAGGGAAATGCCATGCAGATCGTGGTGGGAACGAAGGCGGAAATCCTTGCGGATTCCATAAAGAACCTTATGAAGTAAGGTCATTTTTTCTCGTTTTACACGACCAAGACCGAGGGGAGAACGAAATGCTGCAAGCCATCGTAAACGCCCGTATCGTACTGGAGGATCGGATTCTCGAATCCGGCGCAATTCTTCACGATAAAAAAATTCGTGAGATTCGTGCCTTTCAGAAAGGCTCTTTTCCCGAGGGAACTTTTTTGTACGATGCTCAGGGGGCATTCGTTCTCCCCGGCATGATCGATATTCATACCCATGGAGCCCGAGGATGGGACGTAATGGATGCGGATCCCCGGGGTATTAGGGAAATTTCCTCTTTTCTCGCTTCTCGGGGAGTGACTTCCTTTTGTCCCACCACCATGACCATGCCTCTGGAAACCATCCATGGATCTATTGAAACGGTGCGGCGGTGCCGCCTTGAGGGAGTACCGGGGGCCTCGATTCTGGGAATCCATCTTGAAGGCCCCTTTATATCCACGGACCATAAAGGAGCCCAGAATGCCCGGGATATTCGGGATCCTTGGGCATCGTGGGTTTTGGATCGAAAAGAAGATATTCGTATCGTTACCTATGCTCCGGAAAAGGATCCCCAAGGAACATTTTGTTCCTCCCTTGCGGAAGCGGGAATCCGGCTTTCCCTGGGGCATACCGGAGCTTCCTACGAACAGGTTCTGGAGGCTCAGGAACATGGAGCTTCTTCGGCTTCGCATCTCTTCAACGGCATGCCCCCGATTCACCATCGAGATCCCGGCGTTGTGGGAGGAGTCTTGAAAAGCTCTCTTTATGCGGAGATGATAGCGGATTGCGTACATGTGCACCCTGCTTTTTTTGATCTTGTAATACGTATGAAATCGACGGAGAAGGTCATACTCATTTCCGATTCCATGCGGGCTACGGGTCTCGAAGAAGGGGAGTATGATTTCGGAGGCCAGAGAGTGAGGGTTTCCGGAGGAGAGGCTCGTCTTCCGGATGGAACTCTCGCGGGGAGTGTGCTTACTCTGGATCAGGCTTTTCGGAACGTTTATTATTATGGAGGAGTATCACTTCCCCAGATGACTCGGCTTACTGCGACAAATGCGGCGAATCTTCTGGGGCTTTCCCATAAAGGACGTATCGCCAGGGGAGCCCAGGCGGACCTCGTCTTTCTCGATGCCTCTCTGGGGGTGGTGAGAACCCTTGTGGAGGGGCGGGAAGTTTTTTCCAAAGAAGGTGGGAACAAGGAATCATGAGAATCGTTCTTTCGGATACCTATCGGGATATGAGTCGTAAGGCCGCCTATATCGTGGCGAGCCAGATTATCTTGAACCCCCGGAGCGTTCTGGGGCTTGCCACTGGAGAAACCCCTCTGGGACTTTATCGCATGCTTATCAGCATGTATTGGGCGGGGGATCTCGATTTTTCCGGCATTACCACCTTTAATCTCGATGAGTACAAGGGACTTTCCGAAGAAAGTCCCTATAGCTATCACTATTACATGAAAAAAAGTTTTTTTCAGCACGTTAACATGAAGGAAAACCAATGGCATATTCCTCGGGGGACTGCGGAAAACGTGGACGAGGAGTGTCGGCTCTACGATGAGGCCATCGAGAGGGCCGGGGGAATCGACCTTCAGATCCTGGGACTTGGAGTGGATGGGCATATCGGTTTTAACGAACCCGACGGTAAATTTGAAAGGGGAACCCATCTTGTGGAGCTTCAGGAAAGTACCATTCAAGCCAACGCCAGATTTTTCCCCTCCCCCGAGGAGGTTCCTCGGTTTGCTCTGAGCATGGGCATCAAAACGATCATGAAAGCCAAAAAAATACTTCTTCTCGCAAGCGGTCTTTCCAAGGCGGATGCCATTTGCGAAGCGTTACAGGGAGAGGTCATTCCCGAACTTCCCGCATCCATACTGCAGCTCCATCCGGATGTAACCTGTATCCTCGATCGGGATGCGGCTTCCCGGTTACACGAGAAAGGACATGCGACGTTTCCAAAAGAATAGCTTTTTAATGTGTTTTCGAAAAATATCTTCATACATTGGGATGCTAATTTTATTTTTTATTCATAAATTTTCAAAAAAATAAAGGAGACTATGGTATGATTCGAAAACAGGAAATCAAAATCGTATCTCCTCTCACAGGAAAGCTTTTTCCTTTGGAAGAAGTGCCGGATCAGGTCTTCTCGCAAAAGATGGTGGGAGAAGGAATAGCGGTGTTTCCCGAAAACGGACTTGTTTTGGCTCCTTTGGCGGGAGAGGTGGTGGCTCTTTTTCCTACGGGGCACGCTTTGGGAATTCGTTCTCCCCAAGGATTGGAAGTGCTCATCCATGTGGGAGTGGAAACGGTGGCTCTTCAAGGAAAGGGTTTTACTCTCTACGTAAAAAAGGGACAGCATGTGAAGGCGGGAGAAAAACTGATTTTCGCGGATCTTGATTACATAGGAGCTCACGCCCCTTCTTTGCTTTCTCCGGTGATCTTAACCAACATGGAAAAGATCGAGAGTTGGAAAGCCCCTGCGAGGGGGGATATTACGGCGGGAAATCCGCTTATGACGGTTTTCCTCAAAAGCTGAGCCTTCGCTCTCTTTATCGGCCTTCTCTTGTTCATGTAGATCCATACAAAAACACCCCAAAAACGTTCCTCGGGGTGTTTTGCTTGTTTTTTAACTGACTATTTTATTTGTCCTGGGGCATTCAAGAAAATGTTGCCGAACTCGTCTGTTTCGGATAGAGAAAATAGAATCCCAGAAGATGTTCGGGAAGATAAGATTCCTTGGCGTGACGCAACCCGGGAATTCCCAAATCCTGTTCCCGATTTATGAAAGGACATTGGTTTTCCAGGACTTTTGCGGTTTCCTTGTTGATAACCTGATAGGCCCCCTTATAGCGAATATCCGCCTTCTCAAAATGTACCAGGCCGAAATCCTCGTTACATTTACTGAAAAACGAAATGCCCACCACGTGCTTATCAGCGTAAAGCACCAACCCCTGAAGCTCCAATTCTTCGTAAAAGCGAAAAGCCCGACAGAGGGCCTTTTCCTCCTCCGCGATCTGGGAGGCCTCGTAGGTTTCTTTTCCCCGGCTCCAGCGTTCCAGAAGAGGCGTATATTCCGCATAAAGTTCCGGGTGCAGGGGGATGCATCGTACATGCCGGTTATGTTTGTAGAATTGGTTGATCTGATTCCTTCGCTTGGAAAGCTTCGAGCCCTTTAGATGAGCCAAATTTTCGGCCCTGTAAATATAATCTGCGTAATCTCTGCGGGATTCCAGGACGAAGGATGAATCCAGAGAGGATTTGAAAGACTCCACATAGGCCTTTTTAAGGAAAAAAATATTCCCGCTTTTCCCTTTTTCCATGGCTTTCCGGGAAAGTTCCGTCAGTTCGTCGGGGGAACAGTTTCCATGTTCCGGAAGGAAAAGGTAATCTTGAGAAACCGAGTGGAGTATCAGCTTATTCTGCCATATCCCCCATTCTATAGGATAGGAATCTCCCCAGAGGAAAAGATTGACGAAACTGAATTCACAGCTTAAAAGCCCCCGGGAGGGGATATGTGAAAGGAGCGTTTGCCTGTCGGAAATATCCAGGGGTTGTAGCTGAGGAAAGGCGTTCATGACAACCTCATGGGGATGAACTCTTGCATTTCTTGAAAACCAAGACGCTGGTAAAAACCTTTCGTTCCCGGCTCTCCGATGAGTCCGATCCAGTCGATACCGTGACGACGCAGCTCCTCTACGAGAAAGGCAATAATTTCGGAGCCTATGTGCTGACCGCGAAATTCCCGCAGAACCGCTACATCTTGAATATAGGCATCGCTGATTCCATCGGAAAGGGCTCTTCCCATGCCGATGAGCCGATGTTCCCAAAAAACTCCGGCAAAAAGGAAGCTTCCCTCGATCATGGGAGCAATAAAAGACCTGTTCCAATCCTTTCCCCACCATCCCGCATGACGGTAAAGCTCCTCGATTTCATCTTCCGGAGCTTTACGGATAATTTGTACCGTATAGAGGGGGCGTGTTTTCTCCTCGCTATTTTTCATGGAATGCTCCTTCTTTTTGAAAATTCCGAAAGACATATTTTTTAAAAATGACAATAAAAGTTCTATTTTTAAAACCACATAGGATTGCCTGCAAACTTTTCCTTTTCCTTCAACTCTTTCAACGCATGATTTTTTGTCGTGGAGTGGTTTTGCTATATTCCTTTCGGAAATACATACACTTTGGTTTCGGGTTCCCTAATGCCATGCCACAGTCGAGGAAAATCGCTCTCACCAAGGTGTTTGTAATACTTTTTTATCGCGTTATTGTATCATGAGCGAAGAGAAAGGGAAGAAATTGTACTAAAGAAACTTTTTGCCTCTCCTTTCTTTGTAGATTTTCTTCTTATTTAACAAAAATAACTCTGGTTTTCAAGAGAAAAAATGCGTATTATAGGAATATAAGGTAATACTTCGGAGTATTTTTTTCATAAATTAAAAAATGTTTTTCGCAAAAGAAAGGAGGGGGTTTCAGAACATAAAAGAGGATTCCAGTTTTTAATTAAATTTATTTTAAGGGGGAGTTGTCATTGCAGAAACAAAAAGGAATTCCGTTGATTTGGAAAATCGCTATAGGCTTTGTTCTCGGTGTGGCTGCGGGGCTTTTTTTTGGAGATAAGGTTACTGTCATAAAACCTTTGGGCACTATTTTTATAAATCTTCTTAAAATGCTTATCGTGCCTCTCGTCTTTACCAGTCTCGTGGTGGGAACCGCTTCTATCGGAGATCCCATGACTCTTGGAAGAATAGGCTTGAAAACGATTGTCCTCTATCTTCTTACCACAGCGGTGGCCATTACTCTCGGCCTTGGCATCGGCAGTTTCATGAAGCCCGGAGATGGAATGAACCTTCAGAAGGATGCGGCGGGGCAGGTTATTTCCGCAGAGGTGCGGGGATATCAGATTCAGGAAGGTACCATCAAGTCCCAGGTGGCTTCCATGGAATCCAAGGCTCAGGCGGCCCCCAAGGGGCTTGTTGACGTGCTTGTGGGTATTTTCCCCACCAATCCTATCAAGGCCCTTGCAGACGGAAATATGCTCCAAATTATCGTGTTCGCTATCTTTTTCGGCATTGCCGCAGTGCTTGCGGGGGAAAAGGGAAAATTCGTGGTGGATGTCATGGGGTCTGCCGCAGAAGTGATGTACAAAATTACCCACATGGTAATGCTCTTCGCCCCCTATGGGGTTTTTGCGCTTATCGCGGTTACCGTATCCCAATACGGAGCGAGCGTGCTTCTTCCCTTCGGAAAGGTTATTCTCGCCGTGGCCGTGGGCTGCGTGGTGCATGCGGTGGTTATCTATTCCGGGCTTGTGATGCTTATGACCCGTAAATCCCCTTTCTGGTTCTTCCGGGGCGTTAAAGAGGCCATGCTTACCGCTTTCGTAACCCGCTCAAGTTCCGCCACTCTTCCGGTAACCATGGAGTGCGTTCAGAGCATGGGGGTTTCCGAAAAAATTTCCTCCTTCGTGCTTCCTCTGGGAGCCACTATCAACATGGATGGAACCGCTCTCTATCAGGGAGTATGTGCTCTTTTCGTAGCTCAGGCCTTTGGAATCGATCTTACCAGCAGCATGCAGATGAGCATCATTCTCACCGCCACTCTTGCATCCATAGGGACTGCGGGAGTTCCCGGAGCGGGGCTTATTATGCTTACTCTTGTGCTTACTCAGGCGGGACTCCCTCTCGAAGGGGTGGCCTTGATTGCAGGAATCGATGCGGTGCTCGACATGTTCCGGACGGCTCTGAACGTTACGGGAGATGCCTGTGTATCCACGGTGGTTGCAAAAACTGAGGGAGAGCTTGATCTTTAGAAGTTTTTCGGAGTATTCACAGGTCGTATCTTTGCGGAAATAAAAAAATATCCCGGGAAGACCTTCCTTTTTTTCGGAAGTTTTTCCCGGGATCTTCTTTCAGATTTCGAGGGCTTGTAATTGTTTTTCGATATTCCGAACCACCTGATTTTTATCTTCCATCCAACGGGGAGCCACAAGATAGGGAGCGTGGGCATCCGCCGTAAGACGTTGTACCACGATTTCCGGGTATTCTCGCAGAACCTCTGACACACGCCGAGAATATTCTCCGAGAGAAAGAGGTATAAACCGTCCTTGCCGGTACATCTCTTCGAGAGGGGTGTTTCGAAGTGCGTGAAGAGGATGAAATTTGAAGGAATGCACCTTTCGAGCGAAGAGCCAGCGAACGGAACGCATCAATTGGTCCTCCGGTTCTTCGGGAATTCCCGCAATAAGATGGGCGCAGAGCCTCAGGGAGGGCAGAGCGGAAGCTTTTTTCAGAGCTTCTTCCACGGCTTTCAGCGTGTGTCCCCGGCGAAGAAAGATAAGTCCTTCCTCCTGGGTTGTCTGCACTCCGAGTTCCAACCATACCGCAAGTTCCCGGTCCAGAAATTCCTGGAGGAGCAGAAGAAACTCTTCCGGCACCAAATCCGGTCGGGTTCCCAAGGCAATTCCTACGATGGGAAGATGCCGGGATGCTTCTTTCAGGGCATGTTCGATTTGTTTCTTGAGATAAGGTAACGGAAGATTGGAAGCGGAGTAGCTCTGAAAGTATAAAATCCCCTTTTTTGCCTTAAAGCGATTGATGGCGATGGAAGCCCCCCGTCGGATCTGTTCTTCCAAGGAAATTCCCTGAAGGAGTGCCCCGCTTCCTCCTCCGCGGAAATCGCAGAAGATGCAGCCCCCCTCCTGAAGATTCTTGCGATGGGGGCATCCGGCTCCCAGGTCCAGGGATATTTTATG
The DNA here is from genome assembly GCA_963666395.2 of uncultured Aminiphilus sp. Lineage (GTDB taxonomy): Bacteria > Synergistota > Synergistia > Synergistales > Aminiphilaceae > DAIPKP01. The sequence continues at coordinate 1,270,559 of CAXXQU010000001.1, read as the reverse complement.
GACCCGGGAGCCGAATTCCTCCTTGAGAAGGGAGGACCATTTTTTGTAGCCCTTGGAACTATCCAAGAAAAGCCTCGCAGGGAGGCTGCGGATGTACGCCGAGCTTTTTTCGGGAAGCTTGCACCTTTTCCGCTGCCCCCTGATTCCACCCTATCAAGAGTTCCCGGAGTTCTTCGTTGTTTCGGGCAAGTATGCGGCAGGCGAGAAGAGCCGCATTTCTGCCTCCGTCGATTCCCAGAGATCCCACGGGAACTCCCGGAGGCATCTGGGAAACCGCAAGAAGCGCATCCAAACCTCCCAGAGTACCCGCATTCACCGGTACTCCGAGAACCGGCAGAAGAGTGTGGGCCGCAAGCACTCCGGGCAAGGCCGCCGAAAGCCCTGCAAAGGCGATAAGAACCTGAATTCCTCGGTTTTCCGCTCCCTGAGCATAGCGGGCCACATCCTCCGGAGTTCGATGGGCGGAGGCTACGGTAATTTCGTAAGGAATCTGAAATTCCTGAAAAATGTTGAGGGTCTCTTCGGCCCTGGCAAGATCCGAAGCCGATCCGAGCACAATGCCTACCTGCGGGCGATGTTTCAAAGCGCGGTGGCCGATATCCTTTCGGTACTGTTTCTTGTCGAAGTCGATCATCTTCACTCCCGCATAGGCCCGATGAATGGCTTCCGCAAGGGTTTCTCCCTTGCCGCTGGCGGTACAGACCCTTCCGCCGTCAGTAACGACATGTCCCTCGTTATCCAGGGTAGTGCCCGCATGGAAAACCAGAACGCTTTCGCAGGATTCCGCCTCTTCCAGGCCGGAAATGATTTTCCCCTTCTCGTAAGTTCCCGGATATCCTCCTGCAGCAAGAACCACCCCTGCCACCGCATCGCTCTTGGCGGGCCAGGAAATTTCCTGCAGTGTCCCGGTGGCACAGGCATAGAGCACATGTCCCCAGTCCACATCCAGAGAGGGAATCACCACCTGGGCTTCGGGATCTCCGAAACGAACGTTGAATTCCAACACATAGGGAACGTTTCGGGAAATCATGATTCCGGCGTAAAGAACGCCGCAAAAGGGAATGCCCTCTTTCTGTAATCCCTCCACGGTGGGAAGAATCACCTTTTTTTCGATGCTTTCGAGCATGCCCTTGGAGAGCTGCGGAACCGGAGTATAGGCTCCCATGCCTCCCGTATTGGGGCCCTTGTCCCCGTCACAAGCTCGTTTGTGGTCTTGGGAGGGGGGAAGAAGATGCACCGTTTTTCCGTCCGTCAGAGCGAGAATGCTGACCTCCCAACCGGGCATGAAATCCTCGATTACCAAGGTTTTTCCCGCTTCTCCAAGTCCCTGAAGGACGAGAAGGTATTCGCAGGTCTTTTTCGCTTCCTCCAGGGAATCCAGAAGAAAGGCTCCCTTTCCCGCAGCGAGGCCGTCCGCTTTTACCACGTAGGGAGGAGTTCGTTTCTCCAAGGCCTCCAGGGCCTCTTTCATGGTGGTGCAGATGTCGAAGGGGGCTGTGGGAATGCCATGCCGAGCCATAAAGGTTTTGGAGAAAGCCTTGCTTCCCTCCATTCGGGCCCCTGCCTGGCCGGGGCCGAAAACGGGATATCCTTCCTTGCGGAGAAGGTCTGAAACCCCCGATACAAGGGGACCTTCCGGACCGATCACCACGAGATCCGGATCGATCTCTTTCGCCAAGGAGAGGACTTCCTCTCCCTGGGTGGGATCGATGTCGTAGAGGGTGGCGATTTCTCCTATTCCTGCATTTCCCGGAGCGCAGTAGATGGAGCTTACGTGGGGGGAGCGATGAAGGGCCCAGGCAAGCGTGTGTTCTCTGCCTCCCCCTCCGAGAAGAAGTATTTTCATGAGGGCTTCCTCCTTTTCGAGTTCTTGCATGCCGCAAATCCTAATGCCTGAAAGTGCGCCATCTGCTGATAAACATGGCTACTCCGAGATCTTCCGCCGCCCGGATAACCTCGGGATCCTTCTTGGAGCCTCCGGGCTGTATGATGGCGGCGATTCCCGCTTCCGCTGCCTTTTCCACGCTATCCGGAAAGGGGAAAAAGGCGTCCGAAGCCAATACCGCCCCTTGGGCTTTTTCTCCCGCCTGCTGAAGAGCCCAGGTAACCGCATCCACACGGCTGGTGAATCCTCGCCCCATTCCCAGGGTTTCTCCGTTTTTCACCACCGCAATGGCGTTGCTTTTGCAAAGAGCTGCGGTTTTCCATCCGAAGAGGAGATCTTGCCAGAGATCTTCCCGTTTTTTCCCTGTCCAGGTTCCCTTTTCGAGAGCGGGAATTTCGGGAAGGCAATCCTGTTGTACCAGATAACCGCTCCAGGTACTGCGCATTTCCCGGGAGCTTATGCGTCCCCCCCGCCAACGGAGAACCCGCAGATTCGGCCGACGATTTTTCAGGTATTCCAATCCCGAAGCATCGAAATCCGGAGCCACCAGGATTTCGAGAAAATGTTCTCCCAGAACATGGCATGCTGCCTCATCCAGGGGGCGTGTAAAGCTTACGACGCCTCCGAAAGCGGAAATCGAATCGCAGGCGTAGGCTTTTTGAAAAGCCTCCTCCGGAGTTTTTCCGAGGGCTATGCCGCAGGGGGTGGTATGTTTGACGATAACACAGGCGCAATCTCCGGAAAAAAGACTTGCTCCCCGAAGGACCGCATCCAGATCGATAATGTTATTGTACGAAAGCGGTTTGCCTCCCAGAAGTTCCCAGGGAAGGTCTTTCAACGGAGGCAGATAGAGCCCCGCTTCCTGATGAGGATTTTCACCGTACCGAAGGGTTTCCGCCTTTCGGAGTCCCAGAGGAATTTCCTCATGACACTCTTCTTCGGCACATCCCAGAGCCTCTTCCAAACCCTCGAGGATGGTGCTGTCGTAGAGGGATGTGGTACGGAAGGCTTTCAGAGCCAGCTTCTGCCGGGTAGTAAGGGAAACGTCCCCGTAGGCTCCAAGCTCCTCCAACACAGTGGTGCAATCCCGAATATCCGTAAGAACGATGACATGGGGATAGTTTTTTGCGGCTCCTCGGATCAGGGTTACGCCCCCGATGTCGATGTGCTCCAGAAGCACTGCAAGTTCCTTTCCTTCCCGGGCTTTTTCTTCGAAGGGGTAGAGGGTACAGAGTACGAGATCGAAAAGGGGAATGTCGAATTTTTCCGTGTCCTCCATATCCTTCGGCAGATCCCGACGGGCCAGAATGCCTCCGAAAACAGCGGGATGCAGGGTTTTTACCCGGCCTCCGAGAATATGGGGATATCCCGTAAGCTCTTCCACTTCCGTAACGGGGAGATTTGCCTCTCGGAGAGCCTTGGCGGTGCCCGAACTGGATACAAGTTCCCAGCCCGCGGATACCAGGGAAGTGCAGAACTCGGGAACTCCTTTTTTGTCCCAAACCGAAATAAGGGCGCGGCGCCTATTCATCGAGCATTCGTCTCCTTCCGTGTTCCATGTAACGGCCTTCGAAAAGCTTTTTGAGGGTTTTCCAGTAAAGATTGTGTTCCACTGCGTGAACCTCTTTCTCCAGGGCGCTTCGGTCCATTCCGTCGGGAATGGAAACCGCCTGCTGGGCAAGAATAGGGCCGTGATCCACCTTGCGGTCCACCAGATGTACCGTTACTCCCGTAATCTTGACGCCATATTGTAGGGCTTGCCCCAGGGCGTCCACTCCGGGAAAAGCGGGGAGGAGAGAAGGGTGGATGTTCACGATCCTTCCCCCGAATTCCGCCACGAACCGGGCGGAAAGAATTTTCATGAATCCCGCCAGTACGACCCAGGTAGAACCGCTTTCGAGGAGAGCCTGAATAAGTTTTTCTTCCGCCCGTTCTCTTCCGAGTTCCTCGTAGGGAAAAACCCGGGTCTCAAGTCCCCGGATTCGGGCGGCCTCTAGGCCGGGAGCCTTCTCCCGGTCCGCTCCCACGAAGGAAATGCTTCCCGGAAGGTCCCCGGAAGCCACTTTATCCGCCAGAGCGCACATATTGGACCCTGTTCCGGAAATAAGAATCGCCATGGATGGAAGGTGTGCGTGCAGGGAAGTCATTGGCCCGGAATCTCCTTATGACGTACCTTTCCGATAATGGCCGGGATCTCACCGAGTTCTTCCAGAATCCCGAGAAGAGGATCTATCTCTTGGGGAGAGCAGACGAAGACGAAACCCATGCCGAGGTTGAATACCGAGCGCATCTCCTCTTCGGAAATACCCCGAGAAGCGAGCCACCGGAAGATGCCGGGACGTTCCCAGGAGGCATAGTCGATAAAGGGGGCGTATTTGCCGCAGATACGGGCGATGTTTTCTTCCAGGCCCCCTCCGGTGATATGGGCCATGGCCTTGAGGGAAACTCGTTTCTGGATTTCCAAGGCCTGGCGGACGTAAAGCCGGGTGGGGCGGAGAAGAAGTTCTTTCAGGGGGACCTTTTCTTCGGGAATCAAGAGATCCCGAGCCTCCGGAATTCCTTCCAGGGCCTTTCGAACCAGGCTGAAACCGTTGCTGTGAACTCCCGAACTGGGAAGCCCCACGAGGAGATCGCCGGGAGTTACCCGATCTCCCGTGATAACCTTATTTTTGGAAACCACTCCTACGGAAAAACCCGCCAGATCGAACCCCTCCGGAGAGTACACCCCGGGCATCTCTGCTGTCTCCCCTCCGAGAAGAGCGCAGTCGCAGGCCTCACAGGCGTGGATGATGCTTTCCATAACCGGGCGGTATCGATCCGCGTCCAGAGCGCCGCAGGCGAGATAATCCAGAAAGAAGAGCGGCTTGGCCCCGCAGGTAACCAGATCGTTCACGTTCATGGCTACCAGATCCTGCCCGAGTCCCTCCATACAGTCCCAGGCCTTTGCAAGTTCCATCTTGGTTCCTACTCCGTCGCAGCACGCCGCAAGATAGAGATCTTCCGTAAGGGCGTAGAGCCCCGAAAAACCTCCGATGCCGCCGATCACGCCGGAAAAGGGGGGACGTTTTTTCAACAGGTCCTTGATCATCTCCACCCAGGCGTTTCCCTTGGAGATGCTCACTCCCGCATCTTCATAGCTCAGGCTCATAATCCTTTTCCTCCATATATTCTCCCGTGAAACAGGCGGTGCACATACGGCAGGGGTCGATGCCGATGGCCCCCAGCAGATCTTCCTTGGAAATGTAGGAGAGAGAATCCGCCTCCACAAGCTTTTCCAAGGCCTTAATATCCATGCGAGCCGCCGCCAACTCCTCGCTGGTGGGAGTGTCGATGCCGTAATAACAGGGAAAGCGTACCGGAGGAGAGGCGATGCGAAGATGTACCTTGGTGGCTCCCGCATCCCGAATCATCTTTACCATTCTCTTGGAAGTGGTTCCCCGGACAAGAGAATCGTCCACAATAACCACTTCTTTATCTCGCATGATTTCTCCGATGGGATTCAGTTTGATGCGCACCCCGATCTCCCGAACCCGTTGCGTCGGTTGAATAAAGGTTCTTCCCACATAACGGTTCCGAACCACCGCTTTTTCATAGGCGATCTTCGCCCCTTCGGCATATCCCATGGCGGCGATGGTGCCGCTGTCTGGCATTCCCGTGACAAGATCCGCGGCTACGGGATTTTTCATGGCAAGACGGCGCCCCATCTCTTTCCGGGCGTTGTACACGGAAATACCGTCGATCACGCTGTCCGGCCGGGCGAAATACACGTATTCGAAGGAGCAGAGATGCTGCCGGGTGGCGGTGTGGGGAATCGTGATGGATTGAAGATCCTTGCCATCGATAATCAGGACTTCTCCGGGGTTCACGTCCCGCACGAGTTCCGCTCCGATAATATCCAGAGCGCAGCTTTCGGAGGCCACGTACCAGGTGTCTTCCCGTTTTCCCAGAACCAGAGGACGGAATCCCCAGGGGTCCCGGGCGGCTATCAACCGGTTCCCGAGGAGTACCGCGAGGCTGAAGGCACCCCGAAGCCGCCGAAGGGAGGAGAGCAGTGCGTCCAGGGGCGGTTTATGGGATTGATGCGCCATGAGATGGAGAATGACCTCCGTATCTCCCGTGGATTGGAAGATGGCTCCCCGACTCTGCAGAAGCTGCCTGGTTCCGTCGGCGTTCGTAATGTTGCCGTTGTGGGCTATGGCCACGTCTCCCCGGGCGTAGGTGGCGGTAAGAGGTTGGGCGTTGACGGAGAAGGATCCTCCCGCAGTGGAATAACGCACATGGCCTATGGCGGCGAAGGAGGACATGCCCGCCAAGGTTTTTTGATCCAGGGCCTTATGGACAAGTCCCATGCCCTTCATGGTGCCGATGGTACCGCCGGAATCACTCCAGGCGATTCCGGCGGATTCCTGTCCTCGATGCTGAAGAGCGTAAAGGCCGAGGTAAACGTCTTCGAGCACCGATGTCTTTTTAAGGGAATACGCTCCAAAAATGCCGCACATGAAGCTATTCCTCCCGGATCTTTCGAAGCGTCGCTACGGGAAGATTGAAGGCTCCCATTCCATGGAGATGGGTTCCCCGTACCGTACCGAGTTCGATGACAGGGAATTTTTTCCATATATCGAGAAAGTCCGACACTTTCTCCGGGGGAACCGCATAGAGAGCCCGAGGGCCTCCCTCGCTGAAGTAAAAGGAATCCAACCGCACCGGGGCGGTAATGGCTACATGAAGGCCAATGCCGCAAGCTATGGCTTCTCTTGCCAGAGCTACGCCCAAACCGCCTCCCGCAAGGGCTCTTCCGCTGGTAGCAGCTCCTCTGGTGGCAGTCTCCCGGGCTCGTCGGATAAAATCCTTTTCCTTTTTCGGTTCGAAGGGGAGAAGGGGACCGTAGAAGGAGCCTGTTCTCGCGTAGACGTAGTGGGTTCCGCCAAAAGCGGCCTCCAGTTCTCCCACGAGGAAAATGCGATCCTTCTCCTTCCACCTTCCTGCGGGAATGTAGTTTTCGATATTTGCAATCAATCCTGCGGCTACCACAAGGGGAGTGGGGAGAATACGTCCTCCGGGATATTCGTTATAAAGGCTTACGTTTCCCGAAACCACGGGACATTCCAACTCCCTGCTGCATTCCGCCATTCCCTCCACGCACTGCTGAAGCTCCCAAAACTGGGTTGATTTTTCCGGAGAAGGGAAGTTCAGGCAGTCCGTAAGTCCCAGAGGAGACGCTCCGGCTATGGCGAGAGAGCGCAGCGCTTTTGTCACCGTTTCGGCTCCTCCCTGATAGGGGGAGATGAAACACTTCCAGGGATCCGCCTCCATGGCAAAGGCCACATAATTATCCGAAGGAATCACTCTGGCCACGCTTACCGGCTGACCTGGTCCCTCCACGGTATTGGTCTGTACCATGGAATCGTATTGTTCCCAAATCCAGTTCTTTCTTCCCAAAGAAGGGGTCTTGAGAAGAGAAAGAAGAAGATCGTTCCACTTTTCCGGAGGAGAAAAGGAGGGGAGTATGCTTCGGAGTTTGAAATCCTCGGGTTCTCGAGAGGCCCAATGAATGACCGGAGCGTTTCCTCCTATGAGAGCCGGTGGCAGGGAGGCTGCTATGGCACCTTTTTCTCGGAGAACATATTCTTCCTCTTCGGTGACTACGCCGAACTCCGTGCAATCCAGATCCCATTTTTCCGCGATTCGGACAACCGCCTCGATTTTCGACGGTTCCACCACGAGAAGCATACGCTCCTGGGATTCCGAAAGGGCGATTTCCCATCCCTGCATATTCGCCTCTCGCTGAGGAACCTTATCCAGATCGAGAATCATTCCTACCCCGCTCTTGGAAGCCACTTCGCTGGAAGAGGAAAGCACTCCCGCAGCTCCCATATCCTGCATGCTTGCCACAAGTTTTTCTTCCAGAAGCTCCAGGCAGCATTCGATAAGGCGTTTTTCCGTAAAGGGATCCCCAATTTGTACCTGAGGGCGGCTCTGCTGAGTATTCTCATTCAGCTCCACCGAAGCGAAGGCGGCTCCCGCAATGCCGTCGCGTCCTGTTTTCGCTCCGAGAAGGAGCACCTTCTGGCCGGGTTTGGCGGTTTGGGAACTTACGAGATTGTCGAGTTTTACGATACCCGCGCAAAAGGCGTTTACCAGAGGATTTTTATTGTACGATTCGTGATAGAAGGTTTTCCCGCCTATGGTGGGAACTCCCACGGAATTTCCGTATCCTCCCACGCCCTTGACGATGCCCCGGGCCAAGGCGTTGCTCTTGGAATTCTCGGGATTGCCGAAAAAAAGCCCGTCCATGGAAACCGTAGGGCGGGCACCCATGGCGAGAATATCCCGAATAATGCCTCCCACTCCTGTGGCAGCTCCTTGGTAGGGTTCCACTGCGGAGGGATGGTTATGACTTTCCACCTTGAAGGCCAGTCCCCACCCCTTGCCGAGATCCACCACCCCTGCATTTTCTCCCGGTCCCTGAAGTACCGTGGGTCCTGATGAGAGAAATTGTTTTAAAAGAGGACGGGTGGATTTGTAACTGCAATGCTCGGACCACATGACGCCGAAAAGACGCAGCTCCGTTTCGTTGGGTTCTCTTTGGAGCAACGTTACCAGAGCATCGTATTCTTCGCGGCTCAGGCCGACTGCGGAATAATCCATTTTCAATTCCCCCCTCTTTTCTCGATCCAGGATTGTATGGAGTGCCACATGCCGATACCGTCGATTCCTCCGAGAACCGGATCGCTTGCCCGTTCCGGATGAGGCATAAGACCGAGAACGTTCCGTTCCGCATTGGCGATTCCCGCTATGTTGTTCTTCGATCCGTTGGGGTTGTTTTCCTCCGAAAGGGTCCCCTTGAAGTCCACATACCGGAAGATGATCTGGCCGTTTTTCTCCAGTTCTTCCAGCTCCTTATCCGGAAGGAAATAGAGGCCTTCATGATGAGCGATGGGGAATTGAAGCACCTTGTGCCGGGAATAGAGGCATGTAAAGGGAGATCCCGTGGTTTCCACTCTCACATGGCAGGGGCGGCAGATAAAGGAAAGGCTTTTGTTGGGAAGCAGGGCTCCCGGAAGAAGACGAGCTTCCGTAAGTACCTGGAAGCCATTGCAAATGCCCAGTACGTATTTTCCCCTTGCGGCATGTTTTTTTACCGCTTCCATAAGGGGGGAACGGGCTGCCATGGCCCCCGGACGAAGGTAATCTCCGTAGGAAAAGCCTCCGGGAAGTACTACGAGATCCGTATCTTCCGGAAGTTCCTTTGCCGCATGCCACACGGGTTCCACGATTCCCCGGGTATGCTCTTCCAATGCCCGGAGAACGTCCCGATCGCAATTGCTTCCGGGAAAAATAACTACTGCCGAACGCATTTCAAATCTTCTCCAGAGTATACCGATGCTCTTCGATGAGATCGTTCACGAGAAGATCCGAACACATGGTCTCCACAGCCGCCCTGGCGCCCGCCTCATCTGGAGTATCCAGAGTGACATGTACCACCCGACCTATGCGGAGTTCCCGTATTCCTTGATGCCCCAAATGACGGAGGGAAAGGGATACCGCCTTTCCTGCCGTATCGAGAACTCCCTCTTTGAGAGTAATGATAATCTCCGCACGAAAGATCATGGCTACAGCTCCTCCCCGGTAAGGCGATACAGAATTTCCCGATAGGCTCCCAAAACATCCCCGAGGTCCTTGCGAAAGCGATCTTTATCGAGCTTTTTCATGGTTTTCTCGTCCCAGAACCGGCAGGTATCCGGGGATATTTCATCTGCCAAAAGCAATTCTCCCGAAGAGGTTTTGCCGAACTCTATCTTAAAATCTACCAGAAGGATACCTTTTTGCTTAAAAAGCTCCTGAAGAAGGCGATTGATTTCGAGAGCCATTTTCTTCATTTTGGTCAAATCTTCCGGAGAGGCCCATCCGAAAAGAACCGCATGATCCTCCGTAACGATGGGATCTCCCAAAGCGTCGTTTTTCAAATAAAACTCGAGAAGAGGGCTGGGAAGAGAGAGGTTTTCATCCACTCCGAGACGTTTGCAGAGGGATCCCGTGGTGATGTTGCGTACCACCACCTCAAGAGGCACGATGGTTACCTTCGTCGCAGTGTGATGAAGGTCGTCAATACGGGTCAGGAAATGGCTCGGAATGCCCTTTTCTTTAAGGTAACCAAAAAGATAGGCGCTAATCCGATTGTTCAGCCGTCCTTTGCCGGCGATGGTGCTCCTTTTTTCTGCATTAAAAGCGGTGAGGTCATCTTTATACTCGATAAGATATACTTCAGGATCCTGGGTTTCATAAATTCGTTTCGCCTTGCCCTCATAAAGAAATGTTTTCTTCTCCACAAAAAGGCCTCCCTTTAGTAGGATATGTTGACATTATTTACGTAATAACTGCAATTGTCAACAATGAAGAGGTGAAGTCGTCGTATTCAGAAAAGCATGCAACTTTCGGTACCTTCCCAATTCTTCTTAAAAGGGCGTCGAGGAAAAAGTGGTACTTTTCCGGGAAAGGGGTTCTTTAAAGGGAGAACAAAAAAAAGAAAAGAGAAAAAATGTAAGGTGGAGTCGATCTGCGAGCATGTTGCTTATTTCCGTGGTTAAAGAGTTAGGGCGATATGCGGCAGGGCGGTTCCTCGCCTTCCAATACCGCCAGAAGATTTCGTGCCGCCAATACCGCCATGCCCTCTCTTGCGGCGACGCTGGCGCTGCCGATGTGGGGAAGGGCCAGCAGGTTTTCCAGCGAGAGAAGCGGATGATCCGCCGGAAAGGGTTCCGGGTCGAAAACGTCCAACCCGGCTCCGGCAATCTTTTTCGCTGCGAGAGCTTCGTAGAGGGCTTCCTGATCGATCAAGCCTCCTCTTCCCGTATTGACGAGAATTGCGGAAGGTTTCATGAGTCTCAGAGTTTTCCGGTTGATCAGATGCCGGGTACTTTCGTCGAGAGGGCAGTGGAGGGTTACGATATCCGAGGAGGCGAGAAGTTCCTCCAACGGGAGCCAGCAGGATCCCGTTTCGGGGTCATCTTCTCGGGTGCGCCCCGTATGAAAGAGTTTCATGGAAAATCCTCGGGCTCTTCGGGCTACCGCCTTGCCGATACGGCCGAGTCCCACGATTCCCAGAGTAGCTCCGTAAACATCCCGCCCCAGAAGAAGCGTGGGCCCCCAGCTTTTCCATTTACCCCTCCGGATGAGTCGTTCCGCCTCTCCCATACGTCGGGAAGTTCCGAGAATGAGAGCGAAGGCGAGATCTGCCGTAGCTTCCGTAAGTACATCCGGAGTATTGGTTACCACGATGTTCCTTTTGGTCGCTTCCTGGACTTGGATGTTATCGTATCCCACGGCATAGTTGCTCACCACCTTCAGATTCGGTGCCCGATCGAAAAAATCCGCATCCATGGCGTCGCTCAGAAGGGCGAGGATGCCGTGGAGCCTCGGAGCCTTGGCGTAGAGTTCTTCTCGTGGAATGGGGATGTCGTCGTAATCCCAAATGTCCAACGCCACTTTGTCCCGGAGGAGTTCCAGTCCCTTTTCGGGAATTTTCCGGGTTACGAGAACCCGAGGTCTTTTCTCGTTTTTTCTCATGACAGTAAACCTCCTTTACGCACGAAAAAAGATTGCATTCCTCCCAGAAGCGCGATACTGCCGGAAAGGAGGAAGCCCACAGTGAGAGCGTATTCTCCCTCTCCGGTCATGCTACCCCAGAGAATAGTGCCTGTCATGCCTCCGATGGAAGATGCCAAAGCCCAGAAGGGAGTAAGTTTTTTCGGAAAAAGCACTCCGAAAAAAAGGGGGAAGAAGCATCCCGCCCCTCGAAGTCCCATGCTGATATAGCTCCACTGAAGAATAAAGCAGTTCTCCGATGCCAGGGCTACCCCGGTGCTGCAGATAACGATAAAAAAAACTCCGAGCCGATCCAGAAGAAGGGGGGAAATCTTTTGCATCCTCCGGGGCAGCTTGGGAAGGAGCAAATCATGCACCACGTTGGTGGCCATTCCGAGAGAAAGCCCTGCGGCGCATCCTATGATGGTGATGAGAATGCCCCCCCAGAGAAGCCCCGACAGGAAGGGTGGAAAGAAGGCGGTAAGGAAATAGGGAAGCACTTGAGAGGGAGGGAGAACGATTCCGAGGGAGCGTATCGAAAGGCCCACCAGAATACCAAGAATTCCTAGAGGAGGCATGAGAAGGGCTCCCAGAAAGGCCCCTTTCCGGGCGGTTTCTTCGTTTTTGGCTCCATAAAGGGCCTGGATGTAGATCTGAGTGCTCAGCACTCCGAGAATGAGAGAGAACCCCGATGAAAGATCCTTTACTATGCCCCGGCTGAAAAGGCCGTAGGTGGGTTCGCAGCTCAGAATGCGGGAAAAATTCCATTCGGGATTGCCCTTGAAACATGCTACAAAGGCACACATGCCGAGAACTCCGTAAAGGAAGAAGATTTTTGCCTCTCCCAGGGCGCTGTAGCTTTGGAGGCCTCCGAAAAGGAGGAATCCTAAAATGAGGAGAGCGATAATCAGGGAACTCTGTAATTCCGAAAGAGGGAAAAGGTTGCGTAAAAGGGCCATGCCCGCAAAAAACTGGGCCACCACGGAGAGAAAGGTTCCCAGAACCGTGGCTAGAAGAACCGTACGGGCCAGGGGTTGTCCGAAGCGGGAAGCCAGAAACTGGGGAATCGTGGTCAGGTTCGTTTTGCGAAGGGGAGATGCGAAGAGAAGGCCGAGAAAAAGGCATCCCAACCCTCCTCCGAGGGTAAACCACCAGGCGGAGAAACCGTGGACGTAAGCCATTTCCGCCGTGCCCACCGTGGAGGCTCCTCCCACGAGGGCTCCGAGGATGATGCCTCCCACTCCCCGGGAAGAAAGCTTTCTCCCTCCGAGGGAAAATTTTTCCTGGCTGGCTCCTTTTCCGGAAAAAAAACCCAGGCCGAGGAAAAAGAGAAGGACGAGAAGAACCGCGCATCCGAACAACATCATTTTACTGCCCCATTTCCGGTGGTTTTAAGACGTTCCTTTAGGGTATGATACATGAGATACAGAAAGCATGACAGGGGGGATCCGATTGTTTCGAAAAATTATGTTTGCAATGTTGATCCTTGGGGGATTTTGTGCGTTTCCTGGGGGATGTCTTTGGGGGAATGTACGTCCTCTGGAGGAGGGGTGGTTGTGGCAAATACTCGTCTATCCTCCCGAAGAGGGGTGGGAGAGCGAGGAGGGGCTTACGGTTCGGGCTTCTCTGGAAATGGTGGCCCAGGAAGTCAATCAGCGCCATTACGGAACCCAGAACCACGATATCCGCTTTCTTTATGAACCCCTTCCTCTGCAGGAAGATATTTACGCTCTCTGCAGGCCCATGCTGCAAACATGGCGTTCCCAGGCGGTGGTGGGAGTTCTGAGCTTTGCTCCGGATGTTTATAATGCCGAATTCGTCCGAGCCTTTCAGGATTCCGGGCTTCCCCTTCTTCTCGCTTACGGAGAGGAACTCCCTTTTCGCCAGGAATACGGCCCTCCTCTACAGTATGTCTTCGCATTGGATCTTTATTCACGATTCCGGGTGGCCGCTTTTGCCCATGTAGCTCCTCGAATGGACATTCCCGGAAAGGGAATCGGCATCTTTTCGGATCGCCTGGATCCCGTTCTTCGGCGAAGCGCCACCTATCTCGCAGAAGTGCTTTCCCTGGAGGATCTGATCCCCATGCCTCTCTGGAGTGCGGGAGCCATGGATCGCGATGTCCGTCCTGCCCTGACGGAAGCCTACCATGCAGGGGTTTCGGTTCTTGTGAACGTCATGGGGCTCATGGAGGCCTTGGATCTATGGAGAACCCTCAAGAGCATGGGCAATCCCTTTACGCTCTGGCATGCGGGGCCCCTGGATCCCATGCTGGAGGTCCGCTCCAATATTTTTGCCATATCCCAGCAATGGCGGATTTTCCACGATTCCACGCTTCGGGAATTGCGAAGCGAAATATGGTTCGCTCTCCATACACGTCCGAAAAACCTTCCTCTCATGGCCCGGGCCTACGCTTTGGGGACATGGTTCGTCCGAGGGCTCGACAATGCCGAGGAAGTACCTGGACCATTCTTGGCGGAATCTCTCGCTCGTGCCACTGCAATTCCCTTCGGAGAGGAAACCCTTTCCATCAATCCGTTGACCCATCGTCCTTTCGGGCGAGTCGTAACGCTCCTTCTTTCTTCCGGATCGGGATGGAATCCTATAAAAGAATTTAAGATTCGTTCGGCAGCATTTCCCGAGTAATTGTGATATCTTTAACATGTTCCGAGAGAGGTGACATTCCGTAAGGAATATAGTTTTCCGAATGCCCTTGGGAGGGGCATATCAAGGAGGAGGCGTGAGGATGAATATTGGGGAAGTCGTAAAAATGCTGGATGGAACGTTTCTATGCGGTGAGGATATGGCAAGCTCTCTCGATGTCAAGTACGCTTATGGAGCGGATCTGATGAGCGATGTCCTCGCTTTTGCAAAACCTGGTTCTCTTTTGATCACGGGACTTACGAACATTCAAATTGTACGCACTGCTCAAATGATGGACCTTCCGGCCATCGTCTTCGTTCGGGGGAAAAAACCTCAGGATACCACGCTGGAACTTGCAAAGAGAGCGGGAGTCCCAATCATTCTGGCGAACAAGAGCATGTACGAAACCTGCGGCATCCTCTTTGGGGCCGGTATCGTTCCTTGCGAAATACCCGATCGAGGAGCTTGATTCCGTGACCGCCCCATATATCGTAAAGTTTCCCGTGGAGGCCGACGATTTTCTTGCGGCGGGAGAGGCTTCCATGCAGATCAAGGATACTCTTAAAATGCTGGGAGCCTCTTCGAGAATTTGCCAGCGGGCCGCGGTCATTACCTACGAAGCGGAAATGAATCTTGTCATTCACGGAGGAGGGGGAGAGCTTCAGGCTTCCATCGATCAGGAAAAGATAGAGCTTCTTGCCCGAGACCAGGGACCGGGAATTCCCGATGTGGATCTTGCCATGCAGGAAGGCTTTTCCACAGCTCCGGATCATATACGGGAAATGGGGTTCGGAGCGGGTATGGGGCTTCCTAATATCAAGCGTAATGCGGATGAGCTGCACATTGAAACTGCTCCGGGAAAGGGAACTGTTCTCAGGGCGATCCTTTTTTTCTCCTCCTCTTCGTAGAGGAAAAAATGTATTGTTCATGTAAAGAGATTCTGGAAACCGCTGCTTGAGGTTTTTCAAGCAAGCGTCGTAAAAGAGAGGTTTGCTGTTATGGAGGAGAATGCTCATTTTTTCAATGGAATAAAAACTCATGAAAACCTTTGCGAGGGTTGTGTCAACTGTATAAAATCCTGCCCCACCGAAGCGATTCGCGTTATCCATGGAATGGTAAACGTTATTCCGGAATTGTGTATTGATTGCGGGGAATGTCTTCGAACCTGCAAGAAGAAAGCCTTAACCATGAATGAAGACGATTGGGGGCTTTTGCGATCTCATAAAGCAGTAACCTTTATTGCGGATCCCACGCTGCATGCCCAATTCGCTCCCTATTGGAACCCCTCTCTGGTATACTATGCTTTGAAAAATCTTGGAGTACGCATGGCTATCGAGGAAGTTGCTCTTGCGTTCGATATCGTGGCCTATGCCATTGCCAGAAACCTTCAGGAAACCTCTACGGAACAGCTTCCCATGATTTCCGTGTACTGCCCCGCCATGATTCGGCTCATCCAGGTGCGGTTTCCGGAACTTATCGGAAGGCTGATTCCCACGGAAAACCCCTTGGAGGTGGCGGCCCAGCTCTGGAAAGCTCAAAATCCCGATTCCACCCTTTCTCTCATGGTGCCTTGTCCTGCGAAAATCACCATGGTGCATTCACCTTTGGGAAGAGGGAAAAGCGCCTTCTCTCATGCTGTTTCCATTAAAAAAGTGGCCCGGGATCTCCTGGCGGCAGGAGCCAAGGTCGAAAACTCAGTTTTTCAGGAGCATAATATGCGGTGGCTTTTCTGGGCCATGCGAGGAGGCGAGGCGAGACACGTAGAGGCTTTTTCGGAAAAACCTCTGCGGACCCTTTCGGTTTCGGGATTGCGCAACACCTTAGATTTGCTTCAGGATATCGAACTCGGCAGATTGCGGGGCCTGGATTATGTGGAGTGTCGCATTTGCGCCCAGGGTTGTATCGGAGGAGTGGGAAATGCGGAATCCCGCTTTTTATCGGAGCTCCGCCTGCGCAATATCGAGGTGGAGTGGAACGTTTCCGAAAGTTACAAAAAGGTGCTGGAAGAATATTATAGTAAGGGGGAGTGGAAGCTGGAAGGAAAGATACAACCCCATTCCAGGCTTCCTCTGGGAGAAGATCTTCCTGAGGCCATGGCGAGGCTCAAAAAGTTGAACGCCATTTACGAGAAACTTCCGCACATCGATTGCGGGGCCTGCGGGCGCCCTTCCTGTTTTGCTCTGGCGGAGGATATCGTTCGGGGAAAAGCGGAGATAACGGATTGTAATTTCAAGCTTCGGGAAAGAATTTCTTCTCTTGCATCGGAAATCAGTACCCTTTCCCGGAATGTACCCCATACTATGCAAACTCGAGGAGGAAATGCAGAATAATGACGATTCAAGAACTTTTCAGCCACCTCTCGGTGGAGGTACTTTGCGAAGGTGAAAGGGAACGGGAGATTTCCCGGGGTGTTACGGGGGATCTTTTAAGTTTCGTCATGGGAAGCGCCCCTCCTTCCTCCGCATGGGTTACCATTCTCGGACACCTTAACGTGGTTGCGGTGGCGGTGTTGCGGGAAATTCCCTGTGTTATCGTGGCGGGAGGAAAAGTTCCGGATCCCCAGATGGTTTCCCGGTGCATTCAAGAAAATATCGCTTTGGGAGTTTCTCCGGAATCCGCCTTTTCTCTTTGTGCCCGTATGGGAGCCTTGGGGTTGCAAGGATAAACATATGCTTCGGGAGTTACGGGAATATACGGTGGATTTACACATCCATACGGTGCTTTCTCCCTGCGGAGGGCTTGACATGGGAGCCCCGGACATCGTGGAGCGGGCAATAGCGTCGGGAATCCACTGTATTGCCATTACCGATCACAATAGCTGCGGCAACGTTCGGGCTCTTATGGATGCGGCAAAGGGAAAACCTCTCGTGGTGCTTCCCGGTTTGGAGGTGCAAACCGAAGAGGATATCCACGTAGTGACGGTTTTCCCAAGCCTGGGAGCTGCGGAAGTTTTTGAAAAATGGCTGCGAAAGGCCTTTCTTCCCATTCCAAATGAACCGGAGATTTTCGGAGAGCAACTTTTCATCGATTCGGAAAACGGCATTGTAGGGGAAGAGGAGATTCTTTTAGTTCATGGAGTGGGGTATTCGGTAGATCAGGTTATCGATCAGGTACATGAGCAGGGAGGTTTTGCCATACTTGCCCATGTGGACCGGGCTTCTTTCTCTTACGTGGCGGTGCTCGGAGAAATTCCGGAAGACCTTTCCGTGGACGGTATCGAGCTTTCCCGAAGGCTTTCCTCCCGAGAGGCCGAAAGCTGGCGAGAGCGCCTTCCGAAACGTACCGTGGTGCGTTCATCGGATTCCCACTCCCTGGAAAGCCTGAGAATCGAAAATTGTTCTTCCATGCTTTTGGAAAAACCTTGTTTCGAAGAAGTTTTTTTGGCTCTCAAACAAGAGAAGGGGCGCCGTGTTCTATGGCCCTGGGCAAACGAAGGAGGAGAGATTTCGTAAAAAGAAGCTCTCCTCCTTTTGATTCTTATCCTATGAAGATGCTTCGGAACTCTGCTTGAGAGGAGCGTGTCGGGATTCCAGCTCCTCCAGAATTTCCAAAAAAGAAATGTCCGAAGCGAGGAGCCCCACAAGAAGATGGTACACCAGGTCCGCCGCTTCGTAGCGGATGGCCTCTTTATCCTGCAGCGCTACCGCCAGAGCTGTTTCCACACCTTCTTCGCCGATTTTCTGGGCCACCCGAGAGGGGCCTCGAGATAGGAGTTTTGCGGTGTAGCTTTCCTCGGGAGAGGTCTGCCGACGTTTCTGGAGAGTTCGCCAGAGAGTTCCCAGAAACCAGCTTTTTCCACAGGCCTTGCCCAAAAGATTCCGGAAAAAACATGAAACCTCTCCGGTGTGACAGGCGGGCCCCAGAGGCTCTACCAGGGCGAGCAGGGTATCGCTGTCACAGTCTGCCCGAAGCTCCCGTAAAAGAAGCCGGTTGCCGCTGGTGGCTCCCTTGTGCCAGATTTCTTGGCGGGAACGGCTGAAGAAAACCATTTCTCCGGTCTTTTCCGTGCGTTCCAGAGATTCCAGGTTGGCCCAGGCCATCATGAGAACCTGTCCGGAAAGAACGTCCTGCACGATTACCGGGATCAATCCCTGATCGTTGTAGGTTAGATCATGAAAATGCATCTTTGCTCTCCTTTTCGCATTACCATCTTACCGTCGCACGGGGATACCCCGTTCCTGGAGGTAGATCTTTACCTCCTCCAGGCGAAGAAGCCCGAAGTGGAAGAGTGAGGCCGCCAAAGCCGCTTCGGCTCCTGCATGAAAGGCCTCTAGAAAGTGCGTTTTGTTTCCCGCTCCTCCCGAAGCGATTACCGGCAGGGAGGTGCGAAGGCAAACCTTTTCGAGCAATTCCGTATCGTACCCCTCTTTTGTTCCGTCCCGATCCATGGAGGTGAGAAGAATTTCTCCGGCTCCCCGGTTTTCCGCTTCCTCGATCCAGAAAAAGACGTCCTTTTCCGTAGGGGTTCGGCCTCCTTCGATAACCACTTCCCAGGAATTCTCTCTTTTACGGACATCTACGGCACATACCACCGCCTGATTTCCCAAGAGATCCGCGCATTCTTCGATCAGTTCGGGTCTCCGGACCGCCGCAGTGTTGAGGGAAATCTTGTCTGCCCCGAGCCGCACCAGTTCCACCGCCTGTTTTGCCGAGGAAATTCCCCCTCCCACGGTAAAGGGAATGCAAAGCCGCTCCGCCACGGCCTCCACCCATTGAGCCATGGTACGCCTTCGTTGGGAGGATGCGGAAATATCCAGGAAAACCAGCTCGTCCGCCCGCTCCTTCTGGTAGAGTTCCCCCAGGAGAGCGGGATCCCCCGCATCCCGGAGATTCACGAAATTGACTCCCTTTACCACCCGTCCTTCGTGAACGTCCAGGCAGGGAATGATTCTCTTTCTAAGCATGGGAGCACCTCCGCAGAGCTTCCCGAAAATCCAGTTCCCCTTCATAGAGGGCCTTGCCGATCACCGCCCCGGAAAGCTTCGTCTTTCGGAGATCTTCCAGATCCTTCAAGCTCCAGATACCGCCGGCGGCAAGAATGTCCGCATCTCTCCGGAGAGAAAGCAACTCTTCGTAAAGTTTCAGGTCCGGTCCTTTTCCTGTGCCGTCCCGCTCCACCGATGTAACGAGAAAGGTGGAAAATCCCCGGTCCATAAGGTGCTTCAGAAAGTATCCGGCTTCGCAATCCGTACTTTTCTCCCATCCTCCGTAGGCTACCCGCCCGTCTTTGACGTCCAGAGAGGGCACCAGGGCCTTGCCGAAAGCTTCGAAAAGGGCTTTTCCTCCGTCCGGAGCCTTGAGGATCATGCTACCCGTCATAATCCGGGAAGCTCCCGAGGCGAGAGCTCGCTCTATATCCTTTTCCGTGCGGATGCCTCCGCCGTACTGGATGGAAAGCCCCGTTGCCCCAAGTTCCTTTAAGAGGTCGAGATGGCAGGGGGTCCCTTTCTGGGCCCCCTCGAGATCCACCACGTGAAGCCAGGAGGAACCAGCCTTCTTAAAGGCTTGGGCCTGATCCAGAGGAGAGACTTCGTAGCGGGTTTGTTCATCGAAACGTCCCTGCCGGAGCCGTACTACGCGCTGCCGATATAAATCGATGGCTGGGTAAAGAATCATGCTATGCCCTCCCATTTTTTTTCGAGAAAGCGGTGCAACAACCGGGAGAGAAAGGCGATTCCCTCGGGGCCGCTTCTTTCGGGGTGAAACTGCATGCCCAAGACCTTGCCCTTTCCCAGCACCGATGCGAAGGTAACATCTCCGGTGGTGGTGGTGGCAAGCGTATGAGAGCTTTGCAGAACCCCGTAACTATGAACGAAGTAGAAGGTTTCTTCGGTTTTCGTGGAGGAAATCGAAAAAGAGGAGCCTTTCCATTCCAGAGAATTCCAGCCCATGTGAGGTAGCTTGGGAGCCTTCGACAGGAGTTCCACCGAAGCGTCGAGAAAACCCAGTCCGGAAGTGTTTCCCTTCTCGCTACTTTCTCTGCAGAGAAGCTGCATGCCCAGGCATATACCGAAAAGAGGACGATTTTCACGGTGCCAGAGTCGAAGCCTTTCGGACCATCCCGATTCGTGAAGCCCTCTCATGGCGGGAGCGAAGGCCCCCACCCCGGGGAGAACAAGAAGTTCCGCCGAGTCCGCCTGATCTGGATTTTCCAGAATGGATGCGGCAAAACCCGCAAAACCGAGGCCCCGCTGGAGATTTTTCAAATTCCCCGCTCCGTAGGCGATAATGCCGATCATAGCAGACATCCCTTGGTACTTACGGAAATATTCGAGGGGGCGAGGGCCTCCAGAAAAGCCCTGCCCACTCCCTTGAAAACCGCCTCCGCCGCATGGTGGCTGTTGTCGGCCTCCAGAATACGGATATGGAGGGTTATCCGGGCTTCCCGGGACAGGGATTTCCAGAATTCTTCGATGAGTTCCATGTCGAAATTGCCGCAGGAAGAAGAAGGAAAGGCTCCCTGCCAGTAAAGTCCTCCCCGGCCGCTGATATCCAGGGCCACCAGAGCCAGGGAGCCATCCATGGGAAGCAGCATATTGCCGTAACGCCGGAAGCAGGAACGTTCCCTCATGCAATCCAAAAGGGCCGTGCCGAGAAGAATGCCCGTATCCTCCACGAGATGATGTGCGTCCACGTGGAGATCTCCCTTTCCATCCAAAATCAGCGTCCACCCCGCATGGTGCCCTAAAAGATGCAGCATGTGGTCCAGAAAGCCGCAGCCTGTGGCGACCGAAATTTCTCCAGGCTCCAAAGCCAGCTTGAGGGAAAGAGTGGTTTCCTCGGTTTTTCGTTCGTATTGTTTCATGAAATTTCTCTATCCTTACCCTTTCTGACGGAAAGCTTCAAGAAAAGGAGCGAAGCGTTCCCACCGAAGGTGCACGCTTTTTCTGCTTGCCACGAGGCGCAGGGAGACGGGGCAAATTTCTTCCAGAATTACAAGGCCGTTGGCTTTGAGGGTGCTTCCGGTTTGCACGATATCCACGATACAATCCGCCAAACCCAGCCGGGGAGCCAACTCGATGGATCCGTGCAGATGGAGAAGTTCCACCTGAATTCCCCGGGATCGAAAATATTCTTCCGCCACATGGGGGTATTTCGTGGCTATTCGAAGCCCTGTCATGGAACTTTCGTGACTTTCGAAACGCTTTGCCGCCTCCCGGGGGCCCGCAATGGCAAGGCGGCATCGGCCTTTTTGGGTATCCCCGATTTCTACCACGGAACTTTTTCTTTCCATAAGAACATCGCTTCCCGCAAGAGCGAGGTCCGCGATGCCCCGGTTAACGTACAGAGGGACATCCATGGGTTTGGCAAGAATGAAACGGTAAAAGGCATCTTCGAGAATAAGCTTTCTTCCCCGGTTTTTCAGAACCTCCGTGGGAATTTGAAGAAAATCGAGTACCTCCAGAGCATCCTCCAGTACTCGTCCTGTGGGGAGAGCCAGGGTAATCATGCGAATTCCTCCGTGAGCCATTCGTTTCTTTCTTTCGGAGAGGTTTTTTCTGCGGCAAGGTCGTAAAGTTGTCCCGTCTTTCCGTCGAGCCACCAGCGATATCCTCGTATGAGCGCAAGATTTCGGGAGGCTTTGGAGTCTTCGTGCCAGCTCAACTCGGTTCGCCTTCCCAGGCGAATTATCTCCTTTGCGTAGATCAAAGCCTGGGGAGACGAAATATCTCCTCCCCAAACCATGACGGTTTCCGAGGCCACCGCTTCGGGAAGATTGCGGGCCATGCGTTCCAGATCGATATTGAATCCCAAAGCCTGTCCTACAATGCCGTATTGGGAAAGCAATCCGTCGTACCGTCCTCCTCCTCCCAGGGAGCGTCCCTCCCGGGGTAGATAGATATCGAACACCGGGCCGCTGTAGTATCCGATTTCCCGGAAAAGGGAAAGATCCAGTCGGAGGTTTTTCCCGTATCCAAGCTCCTTCAGGGCGGATACGATTTCCCGAAGATCCTCCAGGGGGAGTTCGGGACAGAGGTCTTTCGCCTTTCGTAGAACTTCTTCTCCTCCTTTGAGATGGGGGAGAGCCTGAAGAAACGGGGCCGTGCCGTTCTGAAAGGAAATACGCTCTATCCGACGATAATACTCTTCGTAGGAGGCGACGCTTAAAGCGGCGAGAAGTCCCTTTTCTTCTTCCCGGGAAAGGGCGGTGCAGAGATGTTTCAGAATCTGCACATCCCCCAGTACGATGGTGGGCAAGGGTATGGAAAGTTTTTCGAAACTTTCCATGATAAGGGAAAGCATTTCCACCTCCGCTCCGTGACCGTTCCACCCTAAAAGCTCCGCCCCCACCTGATAGGATTCGAAGGGATCCTCGTTGCTCTCTCCTCGGCGGTAGACTTTTTGGGCGTAGCAGAGCCGAAGAGGCCGCTCGTGAGGAGCGTGGTGGGCGCTCATATAGGCCAGGGCCGCCAAGGTGGGGTCTCCCATGAGAACGCAGGGTTCCGCATAGGGGGAATTAAGGGTCACCAAACGATTCCGGAAGGCGGAAGGATACTTTTCCCATACGGATTCCAGAAGCTGCAATCCCGAAGGAAGAAAGGACATGTATCCCCGGGAGAAAAAGGTGGCAAAGAAACTTTCTCTACAGCGGTTTACTCCTTCCGCCCAGGAACCTCCCAACGTACGGCATCCCTGAGGAATTCTGCTCATATAAACCTTCTCCTTCTTCTCATGGCTTCCCCGTGGGCCTTCAATCCTTCCGCTTCCGCCAGGATCTCACCCGCATGACAGAGGTCTTCGAGAGAATCCTTTTCGATCCGGAGAGAGGTAAGGGGACGTAAAAAAGCCCCGGTCCAGAGCCCTCCGGAAAAACGGGCGGCTCCATTGGTAGGAAGAATATGGTTGGTTCCCGCCACATAATCTCCGAAGGCCTCTCCGCTTCGATGCCCCAGAAACAGGGCTCCGTAGGCCCGAAGGCGGGAAAGAAAAGACTCCGGGTCTTGAAGAGCGAGTTCCAGATGTTCCGGAGCTGCCCGATTGGCGAATTCTATGGCTTCTTCGGAGGTACAGATAAGAATGCTTCCGTAGTTATTCCAGGAAGACTCGGCGATCTTTCCGGTGGAGAGGGTTGCAAGAAGTCTTTCCACCTCCCGGAGGGTTCTTTCTCCCACGGAAGGATCCAGCGAAAGAAGGGTTCCCTTGGCAAGGGGATCGTGTTCGCTCTGGGCCAGCAGATCCGCCGCGAGCAATTCGGGATCTCCCGTTTCATCCGCGATAATAAGAACTTCGCTAGGTCCTGCCAGGCCGTCGATGCCGATCTCTCCGAAAAGAATGCGCTTTGCCTCGGTAACGTAAGCGTTTCCGGGGCCCACCATCATATCCACCTTTTCCACCGGGGATATTCCGAGAGCCCCTGCGGCGATTCCCTGTACACCTCCGAGACACCAGACTTCCTCCACTCCGAGAAGCCCGAGAGTTCCCAGAATGACATGGTGGATTCCCGAGGACCCCGAGGGGGGAGAGAACACAGCAATGCGAGAAACCCCAGCCTCCTGGGCGGGAACCACTCCCATAATGGCGGTACTGGGAAGGGGATATCTTCCTCCGGGAACGTATACTCCCGTAGATTCCACGGGAAGAAACCGAAGGCCGCAAAAAACTCCCGGGGAGGTTTCCCACACTTTATCGGTACAAATTTCCCGTTGATGTCGATGGAAGGTACGAACGTTTTGTATGGCAAACTCCAGAGCCTGGCGAAGAGGAGGAGCCAGGGCCGCGGTGGCCCGGGAAATTTCTTCGGGGGGTACCCGGAAAGGCCCGGAATAGCCGTCGAAATCGAGAGAACAGCGCTCGATCTCCTGCCAGCCTTTTTGCCGGATATTCCGAATGAGGTTTTCCACGGAAAGAGAGAGGGCTTTGCGGTCTTCCGAAGAGAATTCCTTTTCGGGAATTTTGAGAAACTCCATGATGCCACCTTCTTGTGTTAGTATGATAAAGCGATATGCAATTGCAACGAAGGGATGATATCATGGGCTTGGAATAATGTAAAGACTTTCTCGACTTGGGGAGATCACGGGGGTATAATTTAAAAGAAAGCTTGGGAGATTCTCAAAATGAGAAAAAACGGAATCGTGACGGAGGATAAAGAGGATTGAGCAAAAAAAAGAGTTATTCCAGATACGTTTGTTCCGCCTGTCAGGGGATTTTCCCTTCCTGGGCAGGAAAGTGTCCTCGTTGCGGCAAATGGGGAACTCTGGAGGAGGAAGAAATGGTAGAGCTCCCGGAAAAGAAACTTCCGGGAGTTCCGGAAACCAGGAATTTTTCTCCCGTCCAGGTTTTGGATGTGGCGGAGGTTTCTCGGCTTTCGTCTCAAATCGACGAGCTTGATCGGGTCCTCGGAGGAGGATGGGTGCCGGGCGGCGTAACTCTTCTTGCGGGGGATCCGGGAATAGGGAAATCCACCCTGCTTCTTCAGGCCTGCGGAGCCATGGCTCGAAAGGGAAAACGTATTCTTTACGTTTCGGGAGAGGAATCCCTCTCTCAAATCGCTTCCCGAGCCAGAAGAATAGATGCTCTCTCGCCGTCTCTCGACCTCTGCGCCGAAGAAAATCCCGATCGCTTTCTCACCTCCCTGGGAAACTACGATTTTCTCGTGGTGGATAGCGTGCAGGCCATGAGGCTGGGGGAGGTGGAATCCTGGCCGGGTACTCCCACCCAGGTGCGGGAAAGTGCCCGGGTCTGCATTGCCGCCTCCAAGGCCCAGGGGGTACCCCTGGTTCTCATCGGACACGTAACCAAAGGGGGAGCCATTGCCGGACCCAAGCTTTTGGAACACATGGTGGATACGGTGCTCACCTTCGGAGGGGACGAAAATCAGGGGCTTCGAGTGCTTAGGGCATCGAAAAACCGCTTTGGTTCCACCCGGGAAATGGGGCTTTTCGAGATGCGTCAGGAAGGGCTTTTTCCGGTGGATGATCCGGGGCTCCTTTTCTGGAATCGGGAAGAAGAGGGGATTCCGGGAGTTTCTTTCGGCATCGTTCTGGAAGGAAGCCGTTCCTTCATCGTGGAAATTCAGGCTCTTGCCTGCGAAACCCCTTTCCCCTATCCAAAGCGGGCCACCCGGGGAGTGGATAACAGCCGGGTTCAGCTTTTGCTGGCAGTTCTGGAAAAACGATGCGGGTATCCTTCCCAGAAAATGGATATGTATGTTAATGTAGCCGGAGGACTCAACATCAAAGATCCCGGAGCGGATCTCGCTCTCGCTCTCGCCATGGGGTCTTCTCTGAAGGAACGACCTCTTCCCGAACGATCCTGCTTTCTCGGAGAAGTGGGGCTTGCGGGGGAGATCCGTCCTACTCCCCAGGGAGAGCAGCGCCTTAGAGAAGCCTTTCGCGTGGGGTTTACCCGGGCCTATGTAAGTAAAAGAGCGAAAATCCCCGAGGATATGGAGAACTTTGTGGTGCGGCTTTCCCATCTTGTCCAGGCTCTGGAGGTGATTTCATGAAATTCCGAAGATGCTTTTTTTCGAAAATCCTTGCATGGGGGGGGGCCGCGCTTTTCGCCATGCTCGTGCCCTTTGCTGCGGAGGCCCTTACCAGGGTGATGGTAACTCCCTTGCGGGGGTCCGTGGGGCTTCCCATGGAGCGGCACCTTCAGGAGGTGATGGAGGAGGCGGCTTCCTCCAAAGATCCCGTGCTTCTCGTGCTGGAGCTTGACACTCCGGGAGGCCTCGTTTCCGCCATGCGGAGCATTACCAAAAGCATTTTGGGAGCTCCCTTTCCTGTGGTGGTTTGGGTTTCGCCTCAGGGAGCCCAGGCGGCTTCGGCGGGAGCCTTTATTTTGGAATCCGCTGCGGTGGCTGCCATGGCTCCGGGAACCAACGTGGGGGCGGCCCATCCCGTTACGGCGGGAGGAAAGGACGTTCCCTCAGAGACCATGAACGAAAAAGTGACCAACGATCTTGCGGCGTACATGCGGAGCCTTGCCCAGGAGCGGGGAAGAAATCCCGTAACCGCAGAGCGTATGGTGCGTTACAGCCACTCTCTCAGCGCTTCGGAAGCCTTGGAAGAAGGTGTGGCGGACCTTCTGGCGGAAAATCTGGAAAGCCTGATTACCGCCTTGGAGGGGCGGCAGATTTCTCTTCCGGGAGGAGACATCGTTCTCAGCCTTCGGGAATACCGGGTGGAACAGCGCCCCATGTCCCTTCGGCTCCAGCTTTTGGAGCTGATAACCCGCCCCGATGTGGCCTACCTCCTTCTTCTTGCGGGGCTTTATGCGGTGGTTTTCGAGATTCTTTCCCCCGGAGGGTTTGTTCTCGGAGTTTCAGGAGGAGTGCTCCTTCTTCTCGGGGCTCTGGGGCTCCGGATGCTTCCCTTTAATTGGGGAGGGGTGGTGCTTCTCGTGGCGGGGGTGGCGGTGATGATACTCGATCTTCTCGTGGGAGGGGTGGGAATATTGAGCGTTCTCGGAGGCGTGGCTCTCGTGGTGGGAGGTCTCGTGCTTTTCCGGGCCCCGGGAGGAGAGCTTCTTGATTTTTCCCTCTCCTTCATGATCGGTGGCGCTGCGGTGCTGACGGGGTTTTTCCTCCTCGCCGCCTGGGGAGTGTGGCGATCTCTCAAAAAACCCGTGCGATCCGGATTCGAAGGCCTTAAAGGCGAAAAGGGAAAGGTGATAAAAGCCCTGGATCCGGAAGGCATGGTGCTCTATCATGGAGAATACTGGAAGGCGGTAAGCTCTTCGGGAAAACCCCTTGCTCCGGGAACATCGGTGCGCTTGATTCGTGCCGAAGGGCTTCTTCTCGTGGTTACTCCGGAGGAGAAGAAACAAGAAAAAAACTGAATTTTGTTGTAGAAGCGGTTATGGCTTGCGGGGTTATTGTAGAACAATAGATTAGGAGGGATAGCCATGTACTATATTCAGCAGATTTTATGGAGCATCGGAAGCAGCCTGGGAGGAATTCTTCTTATTGCAGTACTTATTTTCTCCGCCATTCGCATCATCCCGGAATACCAGCGGGCAGTAGTATTCCGTCTCGGTCGTCTTGTCGCCACCAAGGGTCCCGGATTGATTTTCGTTATTCCCTTCATCGATAGAGTGCTCAAGGTGGATCTCCGGGTGGTTACCCTGGATGTGCCGGTGCAGGAAGTGATTACCAAGGACAACGTCCCCGTAAAGGTAAATGCGGTGCTCTACTTCCGGGTTATGGATCCCGCCAAATCCGTGGTGGAAGTGGAGAATTACATGCTTGCCACCAGCCAGCTTTCCCAAACTACCCTTCGGGCGGTCATCGGCAGGGCGGAACTGGACGAAGTTCTGTCGGATCGCGAAAAGATCAACGAAGAACTTCAGCAGATTATCGACGAGCGAACCGATCCCTGGGGCATCAAGGTGAGTGCGGTGGAGGTAAAGGAACTAGAACTGCCGGAAGGTATGAAGCGGGCCATGGCGAGCCAGGCCGAGGCGGAGCGGGATCGACGGGCGAAGATCATCAATGCCGAAGGAGAGCTTCAGGCATCGCAAAAACTTCTGGAGGCGGCCCAGATTATGGAGCAAAGTCCCATAACCTTGCAGCTTCGGTATCTTCAAACTCTGCGGGAAGTGGCGGCGGAAAATAACTCCACCACTCTTTTCCCCATTCCTTTGGATATGATGAAACCCTTTTTGGATAAACATCTTTCTCCCAAATCCTGAGAGGATATGGAAAAGGCCATGAAGACTGGTAAGGGCAGCAGCGGATTTTCTCTCGTAGAAACCCTGATATCCCTGGTCATTCTGGCCATTGCTCTTCTTTCGCTTGCAGCGGTGCCCGTGGTTACCACCCGGGCACTGTTGCTTTCGGATCAACGAGCCAAGGCCACTTTTTTTGCCTCTTCCGCTCTGGAAATCGGGGAATCTGCCAATTACGAGGATCCCGTAAATTCGAAGTTCGGGGCCTACGGAGTTTCCGACGATGCCACCGCGCCGAATGTTTTTCTTCTTAATAAACTTGTTTCTCCCGATACCTACAAGGTTACTCTCGGGTTTTACGCCAATGGAAGCGCATCTCCCTCCTGGAATTCTAGTCCGGATTACATGGAAGCCCGGGTCTCCTGGACCGGGGTATTGGGAAATTTCCATTCTCTTAGGCTTTCCCGGGATTTGAACTCCAGCACCCATCTCACGGTAGTGGATTAAAATAGCCATGTATCTATCCCGGTTCGGGAAAAGGATAAAAAATTATGAAGGAAAAGAGAATAGAGAGAATGAAAAAACAAGGTATGACCCTGGTGGAGCTTCTTGTTACGGTCGTCATCGGGGGCATCGTTATGGGGGCAGTATCCCTTCTTTTCGTGGCTTTTTTCCGAAATTTCAACATGCAGGACGATCTTGCGGAGGCCCAGCAGAACGGAGAGATGGGACTTGCCCTTATCGAAACCTACGTACTTCAGGCGGGAATGGGAATGCCCAGCCTTTCGAGTGCGGATTTTCAGGCTGCCTTTAATTTGTCTCCGGCTCCGGCTTGGCAGAAATGGAACGGCCCTATCAGCGTCGATTCCGCAGGAACAGCGTTGGAGGTCCTTTCGGCTCGATCTACCATGCCCACAGTAGGCTCCATGGAAGAAAAAAGTATCGGAACTTCTGGTACGTTTCTTTCGGTGACGGGGAAGCCTCCCTTCAGTGGAGGTACATCCCTCGGCGATTTGGTTTCTCAAGGTGACTGGATAGTTTTTCCAGCTTCCGATCTTCCTTTCCGAGTTGTCTCTAATCCTACGGGAAATACAAGCATTCAGCTTCAGTGTACAAACAAAGGTACTGTATACCTTTTTGATGCCCTTTGTATTTTGAGGAGTGTGGATTTTCACGTAGATCAGGAAAAACTCGTTCTTTCCGGAGGAGAAAAGATGGAAATCCCTGGGATCACGAGAATGTATGTACGATGGGATGACTCTTCCAGGCTTCTTCGGGTGGTGCTTCTCGCGAGAGGAAAGGAACGTCAGAACAGCATGCTTCCTTCCGCCTTGCCGGGATGGCCCGTAGAACTTGCAGGGGATGAGCGGCATTATCGTCATGTAGCGGTAGGGAAGACATGGAGGATACGAAATTGAAGACTCTCGAAGAGAAAACAGGGCAGGGTTTTGGGGGAAAAATTGCAATCAAGCACAGGGGCATGAGTCTTGCTTTCGTGCTTATGGTTATGCTCATCGGAGGAGCCCTTACGGGAGCGGCCCTTTGGATTGTGGAAAACGCCACACGAACCACGAGAATGGCAAAACAGAACACCTTACTTTACGATGCCACTCAGGAAGGACTTCAACGTGGTTTGACTTCATTGGGTATTCTTGTCGGAGGGCTTACCAGCGCAGATGATATGCCCGGACGTACGGCGGTGCTTTCTCCCAAAGGATCCGGAGAAGATGATACATGGTGGCAGGAGTTGCTCTGTGTCAGTGCAGATGGAATTCTTTATTCCGTGGATTTTACTCCTTCCGGAGCTGGAGAGCTTTTAAACCTCAAAGCTTCCTGGCAGATTTTTTCTCTTCACTATAGTCAAACTTTCGGCGGAACCTTGGAATATGTTCCCGGAATACCTCCGAAGGTTCCCGTGAAGGTTGTTCGGGAAAGCACCTCCGCTATACAGGATGTTACCGCCAAGCAATCGTACGAAGAAAAACGTGGTAATCGTTGGGGAGGGGCATTCCTTATTGTCAGTACCGCTACGAGTGAAGCCACCGGAGGGAGAGTGTTGCGAAAGTCCTCTCTTGGTGTAGTGCTGGAAAAATATGAAAGATGATGATTTTTATATATTTTAGGCTTTTGATTCCATATCAGCCGTAACTCCTCGACATTGTGGGGAAATATTTTTGCTGGATTGTTTGCAAAGTTTCACCTATCCAAGCTTTTCCAGGATTTTGCGGTATTTTGTATGAAATTTTATTTGTCGATGTTTTTACTGTCTTTGCAAAAAAAGAGGCATTGATAAGAATGCGGAGGAAGAGGTGGTTTCCAATGCGGCAGCAAGAATATGCAAAAAAAATAGCGAAATGCTTCGTGAAAAAAATTGTGTTTTTCTTATTTTTTAGTTCCTTTCTATTTTTTCTTAATTTCAACCAGAGAAGCTTTGGAAATGCATTTCTTGATGGTTCCATTCCAAGTTATTCCTGGCCTAAAAGTGCTTTTGGTACAATAAAATATTGGGAAATGGATCCCCCGAACATTCTTTTTCTCATCGATACAAGCGGTTCCATGACTTTTGATAAGTACGATACGTATACTTATGGAGATGGCAGTTTGCCTTGGTGGAAATCTTCATATTATCCTAGCTTCCAATATTATTGGGGAAAAGATACGGATGCTACTAATAACAACACCTCTATTGAATCAAACTATCACCCGCTTCTTGTTCGGAAAGGCGTTTACGCTCGTTCTGGCGAATCGGCAAACGACCTGATCCCCAATGATAGCCGCCTCTACATCCTTAGAAATGTTATGTATCGCCTCCTTCAAAAGGAGGGGATTATGGAGGGAATCAATGTCGCAATAGGAACGTACAGCCAAGTCCAAGATGTTGCACAAGGGGATTGGTATTATGATTTCAGAAGCGACTCTTGGGAATATATCACTTGGAAAGGATCAAATAAGGGAATGAAATTGCGCCAGCAATTAGTTTCTGCAATAGACCCTTCTACGGGAAATGTCCGTCAGGAATTGCTCGAACTTTTTGACGGTACTGAAACGAGTACGAACGGAGAGCTTCGCGCGGATGGTAGCACGCCTTTGGCAGCTTCTATTTATCCTGAAAAAAAACAAAAAGCGAGTTCTGCATATGATTTCTTTCATGATATGAGCGGGAATTTTGATGGTATTTGTCAGGCCAACTGGGTTGTAGTAATGACCGACGGTGAAGATACGGCATCGAACTCCACCCCTCACGAAGCGGTGAAAAATCTTTATGATAAAACAAGTAATTTGAAAACTTCAAGCGGAGATACCCTTTATTATCCCGTACGTACTATGGTAATAGGTTTCATTAACTCCAAAGATATGCCAACCTTGCGAAAAGAACTTGATGATTGTGCCGATATCGGGTTTGACGGAAAGGATGACGGGAACCCCGCTCACGCTTACTATGCGGATAATTTCGACGATCTCTTTACTGCATTCGAGGAAATCGTGATTACCATCAAGGAGATGAGCGGACGCAAAAGCCCTCCCGCAGTAAGTGCGGGACTCCCCGGCACCAAAGGAGATGTTTATGTCCCCGAGATGGTTTACTGGGAGACCAAGCTTTGGGAGGGAATCCTCGAGAAGTATCTTTTAAATTACGACAGCAGTATGAGCGATACGAAAGAATGGGAGTCCTCTTTTCCTTCCCCATCGGAACGAACTGTGTTAACAGCAAATTGGCATTCCGGAGGGAGCGACTATACCGGCACTAATTTAGCGGAATTTACCACCAGTAATTGGGAAGCGGTGGTTCAGGAATTGGGAATTCGTTATGCCCTTTCGGGAGCTGTTTTGCTTGATGAAGACGATGAAGCTATCGAAGAGCAGGCGAAATGCTTTATTCGCTGGTATCGGGGGGAAGAACCATACTGTTCCAATTGGAGCCAACGAGAAAGTTTGATGGCTGACATGGATCGCTCGGGAATGGCTGTTATCGGACCTCCCCAGGCCCTTTGGGGAGAGAGCCGCTATCTTACCTTCAAAAAAAATTATAAGAATCGCCCGGAACGCCTTTACATTCAATCCAGCGAGGGTATGCTCCATTGTTTCGACACCGAAACGGGGCTGGAAAAGTGGGCCTTCATTCCTCCTCAGTCTCTTCGGTGGGCTCGAATAGCCGGGCTTCGGGCAAGCCAAGAATCCGGTTCTTTCTGGGATTGGGCCTGGTATGGGGATGATTCCAGAAAAAGCGAGCAGGCTCTCCCCCGGGAAATCTTGGGGGGGCCTTTGGTGGCGGAGGATGTTCTTCTCGGTTCTGGCGACGATGTTCGATATGCTACGGTACTGCTGTGTTCTCCCGGATATGGAGGATATGGTCTCTATGCTCTTGAAATCACGGACCCTGCATTTCCACGCTTTCTTTGGGCAATAGAAAATGCTGCTGCAGTAGAGCCCGAAGCGGGGCAGAAAAATCCCTTCCTTCCTGAAGATACTTCCGGTGGAGTGAATCAGGCCTATCCCATTCAAAGTGTGTTTCATTGGGCAGAGAACGGCGATGACCTTTTACCTACTGCGGTATTCCGATCATGTGCTACAAAAAACGGAATTTTCCGGAACATCGATAAAACCTATTTGACAAGTGAAGATGCTTCATGTAGCGATGCCTATTTCACATCCCGGCATTTGAAGGACTACAAAAGTTTGGGATTTATTCTCGGTAAACCTTATATCGGTCGGGTCTATCTGGATGACGAGAACGACGAGGATTCTCTTGTTTTTCTGGGTTTCGTCGGCGGAGGGCTTGAGAAAAACCTGAATTCCGCATCATCTTGTCGGGGCTGTGCCATTTATGCTTTTGGCATGAATGATGGAAGGCTTTACGCTGCCTGGGGTAGAAATGTGGCAGATGCTTACAGTTTCTCGGATTCCTATCTTGGAGTTCATGTTGCGGATATGGGAATGGTTTACGCTCCTCCGAGCGTCAAGGTTTCCTCCGGTAGAACCGTGGAACATCTTTTCGTTCCTGACAGTAAGGGGTATATCCGTCACATTATTTTTGCGGAGGACGAATCTTTGGCTCTTGAAGATTGGAAGTTCGAAACTCCCGTATATCTTGCTCCGGGGGGGACGCCGTTGGCTATTCCTTATCAAATGCCTATCGGAAAAATCGATGAGGCGCTCTGGCTTTTCGGGGGAACCAAAAATGTATCCACGCCTTCGGGAAATCTTGCAAATCCCCGACAGTACATTTTAGGAATTAAGGTGAGTGCCTATTGT
Organism: uncultured Aminiphilus sp.; assembly: GCA_963666395.2. Lineage (GTDB taxonomy): Bacteria > Synergistota > Synergistia > Synergistales > Aminiphilaceae > DAIPKP01. Next base: position 1,237,585 of record CAXXQU010000001.1, on the reverse strand, counting down.
GGCGAATCTCCTTGCGGTGACGGTTGTACCAAAAATGCCATTACCATGGCGAATCTTAAAAATCTGGATGCGGATGACGGAGACGCGCATCTCTCCATCGATTCCAAGTCATGCGGTTACGAAGACGGAGCGGAAAAATTCTGGGGTTGGCAGATCCCCCTTGTTGCAGCGGACAGTGTGAGCCCCCAGGGCGAGTATGTTTCCGCCGCTCCGGCTCTCTCCGATATGCTGGGACGTCTTTTTGTAGCGACCTTTGAGCCCTATGCGGAACCCACAACCTCTTCAACTGCCAATCCTTGTGAGGAACCCCAGCAGGATGGTAAAGGGCGTTTGTATATTTTAAACGCAGAAAACGCTTCTTCCGACTGGCCCGGGAGTGTAGAGGGGAAATATGTCGAGTTTGAAGGAATCAATATTACGGGTTTAGGCGTCTACGATACCTTTATGGATGTTGATGGAGAAACGCAACCCGGTACCAGGGTGGTGCTCACTTTTCTGGCTACCCAGGAGGCACAGGAAGCGCTTCAAGAAAAAGACGGAGATGCTCAAAAAGCTCTTGAAGATGCGGGGATGACCGATATCTCCGCCGGAACTGACGGTATGTTGAGCGGTTTTGTTCCCCTTCCCGATGATCGTGCCAAAGAGCTTGGTTTTACGGGAAACTTTGAAAATATGCAGGTCGTGCCAATTTACTGGAAAAACAATTAAATGTATGGAATCGAGGGGTTGTCATGAGACTCTATAAAAATAAATTGTATTTTATGGGCTATGTGGCGGTGTTTTTCCTTTTTTGGAGTTCCGGAAGTACCGCAGCAGAACCAGAACCTTCTTTTCAAAAGGAGGAAACAACGTCCTTCGTTATGGGGAAATTGGCTGATATTACTTTCGATCCTTCTTACATATGGATCCAGGTAGGAAAAGATACGATCGATCGGGTTTCATGGCTTTATGGTGAAACCGTTTTTATCGACTCCCAGGAAAAGGAGCTTTCCCCCCGGGATTTTTTGGAGTATTTTCGAGGAAAGCACATTTCTGTACGTTTAAAGGAGCCAGAAAAAAAAGCTCTCGTAGTAGAATTTGTTGAAAGTTAATTTTTTTGGGTTTTTCCTTGAAAAGCAAGGAGATGCAAACCTCGTTTTGCATCTCCTTCTTTTCATGGCTATAATGAGGAACACTTTGTATCTGTACTTTCGAAGGAATCGCCCGATAAGGAGGAATTCGGCGTGGGGTATGCATTTACTGATATTGAAAAAAAATGGCAGCGTTACTGGGAGCAGGAAGGGGTTTTTCAGGTAGAGTCTCATGAGGACAAGGAAAAGTTCTACTGTCTCGAAATGTTTCCCTATCCCAGCGGAGCATTGCATATGGGGCATTTACGGAACTACTCCATAGGGGACGTGCTTTCCCGGTATCTCTGGATGAAGGGGTATAACGTGCTGCATCCCATGGGGTTCGATGCCTTCGGCCTTCCTGCGGAAAATGCCGCCATCAAGTATGGAGTGCATCCTCACAAGTGGACCTGGCAGAATATCGAGCACATGACGAGCCAGCTCAAGAGCATGGGGTGCAGCTACGATTGGCGTCGCCGGGTGGAAACCTGCAATCCCAACTACTATCGCTGGACCCAGTGGATTTTTCTGCAGTTTTTCAAGGAAGGGCTCGCCTACCGCAAGCATGCTCCGGTAAACTGGTGTCCCGACTGCGCTACGGTGCTTGCCAACGAACAGGTTATCGACGGAGGACATTGCTGGCGCTGCGGTACGGCGGTGCAAAAAAAGGCCTTGGAACAATGGTTCTTCAAGACCACCAACTATGCCCAGGAATTGCTGGACGATTTGAAAAACCTTCCGGGGTGGCCCGAACGGGTGCGGATTATGCAGGAGAACTGGATAGGCCGATCCGAGGGTGTACGGCTCTCCTTTGCTTTGCAGGACGGCACTCCCATGGAAACCTTTACCACCCGGTTCGATACGATTTTCGGGGTTACCTTCCTGGCCCTTTCTCCGGAACACCCTCTGGTGGAGACGCTTGCGAAAGAATCCGAACCTGCCGAAGCGATTCGGTCCTTTGTGCGGGAAGTGGCTCAGGAAAGCGAGATCGAGCGCACCGCCGTGGGGGGCGAAAAGAAGGGTATTTTTACCGGAGCCTATGCCACGAATCCCGTGAACGGAGAGCAGATTCCCATCTGGATCGCCAATTACATTCTTATGGATTACGGTACCGGGGCCATCATGGGAGTTCCCGCTCATGACCAGCGGGACTTCGAGTTTGCCCGTAAGTACGATATTCCCATTCGGGTGGTTATCGCTCCTGCGGACGGTTCTTCCCTGGATGGAAACACCATGGAAAAAGCCTTCGAGGAGGATGGAATTCAGACTAATTCCCGGGAGTTCGACGGTCTTTCCACCAAGGAGGCCATTCCTCGCATGGCTGCTTGGGCGGAGGAGAAGGGGTTTGGAAATCTGGAGGTAAATTATCGTCTTCGGGATTGGCTTGTCTCCCGGCAGCGTTTCTGGGGAGCTCCCATTCCCGTGGTGTATTGCGAAAAATGCGGGGTGGTTCCCGTGCCCGAAGAAAAGCTCCCGGTGCTTCTTCCCCAGGATGTGGAGCTTCTCGAAGGGGGCAAGAGCCCTCTGCCGGAGCTTGAGAGCTGGGTGGAAACCAAATGCCCCAAGTGTAAGGGCAAGGCCAGGAGAGAGACGGATACCATGGATACCTTCATGTGCTCCTCCTGGTATTTCCTGCGTTACGCCTCTCCCTGGACGGAGCAGGCTCCCTTCCTCAAGGAGGATACGGATTACTGGATGAACGTGGATCAGTATATCGGCGGCATCGAACACGCCTGTCTGCATCTGATCTATGCCCGGTTCTTCACCAAGGTGCTCGCGGATTTGGGATATCTTTCGGTGCGGGAGCCCTTCGAAAACCTTCTCACCCAGGGAATGGTCATCAAGGATGGCCGTAAGATGTCCAAGTCCCTGGGGAACGTGGTGGATCCCGATGAAATTATCAAAAAGTACGGGGCCGATACGGCTCGGCTCTTTATTCTCTTTGCGTCGCCTCCCGAGAAGGATCTCGATTGGTCCGAGCAGGGAGTAGAGGGGTCTCATCGTTTTTTAAAGAGAGTTTGGCGGCTCGTGGAGGAAAACCTTGATTTTCTCCTCAAGGCTTCCCGGAAAGGTTTGCCCCTTGAAAGAACAGGATCTCGGGAATCCCGAGATCTCAAGAGGGTTATCCATTACACGATTCAACAGGTGGGGCACGATATCGGGGAGGAACGGCAGTTCAACACCGCCGTGGCTCGTTTGATGGAGCTGAGCAACGCTTTGGGAGCCTACACACCCTCTTCCGAAGAAGATTGGCAGCTTGTGCGGGAAGGGGTGGAAACCCTTTTGATATGCCTTTCTCCCTTCTGTCCCCATATCTGCGAGGAGCTTTGGGAAATGCTGGGGAATACTCCTTGCCTGGCACTTACCGAATGGCCTTCCTACGACGAATCTGCCCTGGTTCAGGACGTTATCACCGTGGTGTATCAGGAAAATGGCAAGGTCCGGGAGCGGTTGGAGCTGGAAGCGGGGCTTTCCAAGGAGGATCTGGAAAAGGTGGTGCTTTCCTCCGAGGCGGTGGCAAAGCGGTTGGAGGGAAAGGAAATCCGCAAGATCATTGTGGTGCCCGATAAATTGGTCAACGTGGTGGTGAAGTAAGAACGTGCCCCATCTCGTGATTCTGGACGCCGCTGGAACATCACAGCGGCGTCTTCTTTACGAAGAGCAGGAAAAATGGAAAAAACGAGGATATCTTCCGGGCGGCATGGTGCAGGATGGTACCACCTGGCGAGATCTCATGGCTTCCGGGGCGACCCGAGGACTTTTTTCCGAAAGGACCTATCTCGTGGCGGAGCATCCGGAAAAGCTCGGAACTTTTCCGGAAGTCCTCCTTTCGGAACTCGAAGGTTCTCCGGGGGATACTCTTTTTTTCCTTTTGTACACTAAAAGCTGGGAAAGCTTTTTTCCTTCCTCCGCGAAAAAATTGTGCACTCTTCGAAAGGGCGAGGTTTTTCCCCGGTGGGGGCGAGAACGAATCGAGTGGATTCGCGAAAGCGCCGGTTGCGAGGGGGTTTCGCTTGCTCCCGAAGCTCTTGCTTTTATGAGCGAACGTTTTGAAGATCCCGAAGAGATTCGTGGAGAACTGAGAAAACTTTCCCTCGCCTTTTACGAAACCCCTCTTTCTCTCAAAGAGGTGGCCTCTCTTTCCGTGGACGAGGGGGAAAAGGATTTGTTTCACTTTCTCGATGCCCTTTGCTACGGGAAAATTCCCGAGACGTTACAGGGCTTGAGAAACCTTGCAAGGAGGCATCCCTTTCTTTTCGTCCTCACGTCTCTTTACAATCGAATTCGGGTGGCCCTGTACATGGAGCTTTATCCTTCCGGAACTTCCCAGGAAGAGGCATTACGTTCCATCGGGGCTAGAAGCTATCAGAAACGTATGGGGCGAGAGATTGTAAAAATCTACCCTCGAAAGGCCCTTTATGATTTCGTGGTGCTTCTCGCTTTTCTGAGTGCGGCGGAAAAGGCCGGAACCGGTCCGGGATGGAGGGGGTTGGAAGTGGGAATTTTGGCTTTTCTCGATACTTTGGGGTTTAAAAAATAAAAAAGGGATCCCTTTTTGCCGGAATCCCTTCGTCCTCGTTTTCGCTGTTGTCACCATGTGCGCTACGACATACAGTAACAACCTTGCTTTGGGGAGGTTTTTGGGCTATGCCTCACCGGTCAGGCTTTTGACAAGCTTGGCAAAGCCGGCTTTCCGGCGAGCTGCGGTGTTTTTGTGCATTACGCCCTTTACGACGGCTTTATCCACAATCGCTTGAGCCTGGTCGAGCCGGCTCTGAGCGAGAGCGGCATCCCCCTGGTCGACAGCTTCCTTCAGCCGCTTTGCGACGGTTTTGGTTCTGCTGATCCAGTACTTGTTGTAAAGCCGATTTTTCTCGGCCTGACGGGCACGCTTTGCTGCGGATTTTTTATTAGGCACCCCTTTTTCACCTCCTTCTTCATTTAAGCAAAGGTCATTCTAGCACGCTTATTTTTATCAGGCAACCTCCTAATTCTATCATAAAGACAGAAGATTGTTGTTGAAAAAAATAGAAGTCCTGTTTTTGTCCGTTGCCCCCTCCAAAAGATAACAACCCATGGGGTATAATGGTAGGGTTTGAGCAAATTTGCGCTTTTCAGGTATTCTTGAAATTCCCCGCACAGGATGGTGTTTATGAACGAACTTTTTACAACGCAGAAAAAGGCTTCGGAGAAGGAGATGTTCGCTCTGTTCGGCAGTTCCGGGGCCTTTGCCAAAAGTTTTACCGGCTATGTTCCCCGGCATCCTCAGCAGGAACTTGCCCAGGCGGTTTGGGAAATGTGTCATGCCGAGGAAGGATTGCTGGTAGCCGAAGCCCCTCCGGGGGTAGGGAAAAGCTTTGCCCTTCTCGCTCCCGCATTACTGAGGGCTCACGAAGAAGATAAACGAATTCTCGTCCTTACCGGAAGCATTCCTCTTCAGGAGCAACTTCTTAAAAAAGACCTTCCCCAGCTCATGAAGATTCTCGATCTCTATCTTCCCTATACGCTTCTCAAAGGGCGTTCCCGTTATGCCTGTCTCGCTCGGGTAAAGGAACTCGGAGCGGAGGGGCTTCTTTCTTTTTCCGGAGACCAGGGGAGCGCTTCGGCTCGTATTCTCGATTGGGCCAGGAGTTCGGAGCTCGGGGATCTCGAAGAAATTTCCCTCCCCCCCTCTCATCCTGGAGTGTTGAAGATTGCCGCTCGAAGCCGGGGATGCATGGGGAGGCGCTGTTCTGAATGGGAGGGCTGCTTCGTCCAGAGGGCTCTCCGGCGGGCTTTGGAGAGTTCCGTGGTGGTGGCGAATTATCACCTTTTTTTTGCCTATACCCTCGGGGCGGGAATGCCTTTTCCGGTTCCCTTCGATATCCTTATTTGCGATGAGGCCCATCATCTTATGGAGGCCGCCCGGAGCTCCATTGCGAAAAGCTTTTCCCTGGATGAAATGAACCGCCTTCTTGCACCGGGAGGCATCGCCCAACTGGTGCGTCATGCGGAGGCGGAGCATCTTCGATTCGAAGATTTTCAAGAGGAGCTTGGACTTCTCCGGAAGGACTGTGAAGCGTTTTTCGAAGTGGCCGCATGGAAGTGCGGCAAGGGAAGAACCTTTAAAAAACCTTTGGAGGAGTTCCGGAATCGCAGTGAGCATATCCAAGAGAGAGTGGGGCGTATTTCTCACCTTCTTCGCCCCTTGACGGAGGGCTCTCCCGGAGGGGAGCCCTCCGATGAAGCTGTGGCCCTTCTGCTTTGGTTGGAGGATATGGCTCTTCTTGCCCGGCAGGGAGAATGGTGCTGTTCCGTATCGCACTATCCCGAATGGGCCTACTGGTGGGATGGTAAAAACATACAAAGCGTTCCCACCGATTGCGCTCCCTGGATACGCCAGGTGCTGGATTATACTCAGGGAGGATGTATGATTGCGGCTTCCGCCACCCTTGCCGTGGAGGGGTCTTTCGATTACTGGCAAAAACAGACGGGGCTGATTCCACGCCGAACTCTGGTGGTGGGTACTCCTTTCAATTTAAAGGAGCAAATGGAGCTTTGGGTGGTGGATATGGGGCTTCGGGTAATGGACCCATCCTATGATGCTCTTTTTGCCCGAACCGCGGAACGCCTTATCGAGGATAATAAAGGACGGACCTTACTTCTGGTAAGTTCCAGACGACTTTTGGGGATCGTTAAAGAAAGACTTCTGAGAAAACCTCGTTCCTATCGAATCCTGGTACAGGATGATCTCCCTCGATCCGAGCTGCTGCGCCTTTTTCGGGAGGATCTTACTTCGGTACTTGTGGGAACCGTCTCCTTTCGGGAAGGTGTGGATATCCCCGGAGACGGGCTTACGCAAGTTATTGTCGATCGCATTCCCTTTCCTCATCCTAACGATCCCCTGGTGGAGGCTCAGAACGACGCACTCGGAAAAAGAGCCTTTACGGAACAGACCCTTCCCTGGGCAATTATGCTGCTGAAGCAGGCGGTGGGAAGGCTTGTACGCTCTCATCTCGATCGAGGACGGGTGGTTATTCTCGACGGTCGGGTGATTCAGCGCCGGGAATGGCATATTCTGGAGGCTCTTCCTCGGGTTCGGGTGCGACATCTTAAGCTTTCTTCGGAAATAAGACGCGAAAAAAAGTAATTCCCTTTCTTCAAAAAATTTGCTCCAAACCGGGGGCTGTGTTATATTATCCCGGTTGACCTTCCTGAAAGAATCGCGGAAGTGCTTTCCATATTATATCGAATTTGAGGAGGAGGTGTTCTTATGAAGCGCACATATCAGCCGCATAATACGCGTCGGAAGCGGGCCATGGGCTTTCTCGTACGGTCCCGTTCTGCCAGCGGAAGGCGCATCCTGAAGAACAGAAGACGCAGAGGCCGGGCACGTTTGGCCGTGTAAGCGCGTGAAACGTTACCCTTTTTCATCGGCTTGCCGTCTTCGTTCTCGTTGGGAGTTTGATCTCGTGTTCCGCACTGGCCAGCGCATTCAAGGGCGGCTGGTGCGGTTCGTTTATGTTTGCGCCCCAGACGGAATTTCCCGTTACGGAGTGGTGGCAGGAAAACGTTTGGGGAATGCCCCCTGCCGGAATCGGGGAAAGCGAATTTGCCGAGAAGCTTTGCGCCGTCTTATTCCCTGGATAGGTGAAGGGTATTGGATTATCGTGATGATGCGAAAACACGGGTTGGAGGAAAAGGCTCAAAACGTGTACCATGAGATGGGGAGCCTGCTCGCTTCCCGGGGATTTATGAAGGAGAGTTGGCCGAATTATGCCTGGCATCAATTGGATTGCCCGGAGTCTCCAGAAAATTGCTCTTCTCCTCATTAAAACATACAAAAAGTACATTTCTCCCTGCCTCGGAACACATTGCCGTTTTGTCCCCACCTGCTCTGAGTATGCCTACACGGCCATCGAGCGTTTCGGATTCTTTCGAGGAACCCTTCTTGCGTTTCGAAGAATCTGCCGTTGCGCTCCCTGGCATCCCGGAGGATATGATCCGGTACCCCCAAAAAAAGACTCGGCACATCCAGAAGAGTATGGTCTCCCTGAAAAAACGGGGAAATTTCTATAAATGAGCCATAATTAAACCAAGGGACGGTGAACCTCAGTGAGTGGAATATGGAATGCGGGCACAAACTTGATGTTGTACATCTTGAATTTCTTTTACGGTCTTACTCATTCCTACGGATTGTCTATTATCCTGTTGACGATTCTTGTGAGGATCCTTTTGCATCCTCTCAACCATAAGCAACTTGTGAGCATGCAGAAAATGCAGAAACTTCAGCCTCGGCTGAAGGTGCTGCAAGAGAAATACGCGGGAGATAAGGAACAGCTCAATAGGGAAACCATGCAGCTCTACAAGGAAAATAACGTAAACCCCGCAGCGGGATGCCTTCCTCTTTTGGTACAGCTTCCCATTCTTATTCTCCTTTTTCGGGTTCTGAACAATCAGGAGCTGCTTAACCAGACTCTTCAGCTTACTCAGGAAGCGCTTTCCTTTTTCGGTATCGCCCTCGATCAGTCTCTCTATGGTTCTATGGCAACCGCTTTCGGCATTACCGGCGAAAAAATTGGATTGGTTCAGATTGCCAATGCGGTTATGGCAAATCCCGGAGGACTGCTGAACGTTGGAGCCTATTTGGGAAATCTCCTGCTTGTGGTGGTTATCGGATTCCTTACCTGGTTCCAGCAGCAGATGAGCGCCGCCAGCAATCCTTCTATGCAGTTCATGAACTGGTTCATGCCTCTTTTCCTCGTGTTTATCTGTCTCAGTCTCCCCGGAGGAGTGCTCCTCTATTGGGGTGCCTCTTCTCTTATGGGAGTAGTGCAGCAGTGGAGAATCAAGGTAAAAACTACGGTGGAGATGCAGGAAAAACCCGTGCTCCATCGGGAGAGGCCCAAACGATCCTGATTATTGAGGGCCCATATGTTGTTGCGTTCACTGCACCTTTGGGTGCAGTGAACTGTATGCACAGAAGAGGAGGTACGGTCTTTTATGTCTGAACACGATGTGCTCGTATTGGAAGGCGCCACGTCCGAAGAAGCGCTTCAGGAAGCTTCGGTCCGCCTGTCTCTCCCTCCGGAGAATCTTGTGGTGGAACTTGTGGATACGGGAAAAAAACTTTTCGGCCTTTTCGGAAAAAAGAATACCTACCACGTCCGTCCTGTGGCGCCCCGGGAAATGCTTCGAGCGTGGTCTCTTCTTCAAACTCTTGCAAAATACATGAGAGCTTCCGTGGAACCGGGGTACAAAGAAGAGAACGTTCTCGAAATCCGAGGTGAAGACAAGGATGTCTTTCTGGGAGAGCACGGAGCTTCTCTCCGTTCTCTGGAGTACCTTCTCAACCTCATGCTGCGGGATGAAGTAGAGGGTTGGGTTCGCTTGGATAGCGACGGATATCGGGAAATCCGTCAAAAAGGATTGGAGGAATCCGCTCTTGCTGCAGCGGACGAGGCTTGTCGGAAACGTCGTCCTATATCCCTGGATCCTATGACAAGCTGGGAACGTCGTATCGTGCATCTTGCTCTCAAGGAGCGGGATGAGGTGGAGACCCGTTCCGTTGGAGAAGATCCTTCCCGGAGAGTTGTGGTGTGGCCCAAAAAATCCGCGCGAACAGCCTCACCTCGGGGAAGAGGTTCCTTCCGCTCCCGTAAGGGACGCTAGAGGGCGGGGTTTTTTGAGATAATGCATAAAGTTCTTTTCTTCTTGGGTTCTTTGCCGGTCCACAGCTATTATGTGCTGTGGACCGCAGCTTTGATGGTGGGGGTTTGGTGGTCTCGGAAACGCATGGTTCGGACATACCATTGCTCCGACGATCTCGCGGCTTCGGTTATTTTTTGGGCCCTTATCGGTGTTTATGTAGGCGCCAGGCTCGGAAGTGTTTTCGATAACTGGCATTATTTTTCGGCACATCCTTTAAAAATCATTTCTCCCTTCGAAGGAGGGCTTTCTGCAATCCCCGCCTTTCTTGGGGCGGGGTTTTTCGGTATTATACGATCTCGTAAAGAGGGGCTCCCCTGGTGGATTGCTGCGGATGCCGCAAGCATCCCTTCCATTGCGGTGGTCATGATCGGTCGTATCGGGTGTTTCCTCAATGGGTGCTGTTACGGTATCGAAGCTCCTTTCCCTTGGGGAGTGCACTTTCCCTTCGATCCTCCTTCGTTTCTGCGTTATCCCGTGCAAATCTATTATTCTCTGGCAGCCTTGGGAATTCTCCTTTTCCTCAAACTTGTGGAATCTTTTTTTCTGAAACGCTTTCCTCTGGAGCTGCGAAAAGGAGCCTTCATGTGGCCTCTTTTTATGGTCTGTTACGGAAGTATGCGGTTTATTCTCGATCATCTTCGCTACGATTTTTATGTAGCAAAACCCTTTAATTCCATGCTTCTTTCCGGGGGGCTCGCCCTCTGGGGAGTTGTATGGCTCCTTTTTTCCCTTTACAAACATAAAAATATTCTTTCCTCTGCAAACACGACGAAAACGGTGGGGTAAGATTCTTTGAGATCGGGAAACCCTTGGGAAAATGGGGGGTATCTGAAAAGATCTCCGTAATTTTTCTCATTCCCTTTCCTCCCACTCCGTATAAAATATCTTCGTAAACTTTACGGGAGGTGTTTTAGAATGCGGCGATGCGGCAAGCCTGTGTTATGGTGGCGGAGCATGGTATTTGTAGGAGCTTGTTTTTTCTCCTTCCTTTTCTCCGGAGTCGCTCTTCTTGAGGCGGCCCCCGGTATGGTAAACCCTTTTGTGGATATCGTTAAACAGGCTTCTCCGGGAGTTGTCAATATCGATACGGAAACCATGGTGACCCGAAATGTTCATCCCTTTATGGAGGACCCTTTTTTCCGGGAATTTTTCGGAAAGCAGTTCGAAGAGTATTCTCGGTCCGTTCCCATGCGTGGTCGGGGGTCCGGGTTCATTGTAAACAAAGAAGGATATATCCTTACCAATGCTCATGTTATTGATGGGGCAGATTCCATTACGGTAACCCTTGCGGATGGGCGAGAGTTTAAAGCGGAGCAAGTGGGAGTGGATCCCACTTTCGATCTTGGGGTTATCAAAATTAAAGCTTCCGATCTTCCCGCTCTCGATCTGGGAGATTCCGATGCTCTTCAGGTGGGAGAATACGTGATGGCCATCGGGAATCCCTACGGTTTGGAACATACGGTTACTTTGGGGGTCGTTTCGGCGAAAAATCGCAGTATTCATGCAGGGGATCTGAATTTTCAGGGGTTTCTCCAAACCGATGCGGCCATCAATCCCGGCAATAGCGGAGGACCTCTTCTAAATGCGGAAGGAAAGGTTGTGGGAATCAATACCGCCATTATTCCTTTTGCCCAGGGTATAGGATTTGCGGTTCCTTCCAATATGGCCCGCCAGGTGCTGCAGGATCTTATGAAGTATGGCAAGGTCAACCGGGGATGGCTTGGAGTTTATCTTCAGCCGGTTACACGGGAAATTGCCGAAACCTACGGACTTGATTCTCCCCGAGGTGCTTTGGTGAGCGATATTATGCCCAAGTCTCCCGCTGAAAAGGCGGGAATTCGCAGAGGGGACATCATAACTTCGGTGGATGGGAAAAGAGTGGAACAATCTCAGGATCTTGTTTTTATGATACGCCAGCACCTTGCGGGTAATACGATAGATCTTGAGGTTTTTCGAAATGGAAAGAGCGAAATTCTCCCGGTACGTCTTGATTTCCTTGGGGGAAATGAAGAGGCCCCCAAAGTCTCCACGGAGTCCCTGGAAGAGAAGATCGGTATTGTCATAGAGCCTTTGAGTTCCCAGGAGGCCCGAAACAAAAATCTTGCAGGGGGCATGAAGATTCGAAAGGTTTTGCCCAATTCGAAGGCCAAACGTGTGGGGCTTCGGGAAGGTGATGTGGTGCTTGAGGTAAACGGTCAGAGTGTTTCTGACGAAACTTCCTGGAAGAGGGCCATGGAAAAAGTGCATAACGCTTTGGTGTTGCTCGTTTCCCGAGAAGAAAGAACGTTTTTTGTATCTTTGCGTTTGGAATAAACAAAAGTTTTTTCTTGACAGAAACAAGGTTTCTACGTATATTCCCCATCATAAGGTAGAAAGTATTTTCTTTTCGGAGGTTTGTCATGAAATATTCCGTGCTTTTTGTCTGTTGTTGTTGCGGGTGGAAAAGATTCTAGTTTCCACTGCGGTGTTGTGTTGCTGCGGCGGGCTCTGAGCCAAAGGCTGCAGCAGAGGACATACAAAAAGAGCACGGAAAAAGAGCGTGTTTTTTTGCGATATTTGATCGGGGGAATCTGCTGGAGCAGGTTCCCCCGATTTTTTATTGCTTGATAGGAGGGTTTTTATGGTTACCATGAAAAAGGTGTTGAGTGCACTTTATATGCTGCGGGAAGATTTCATGGCTATTCGGCGGCAGGATCCATCCATTCCCAAAGGGGTTTGGGGAATTTTGGAAATACTTCTTTGCGCTCCGGGATATTGGGCTGTTAGCATGCATAGATTTTTTCACCTCCTTTACGTCTTGCGAATTCCCGTGATTCCTCGCCTTTTATCCTTGGTTATGCGTTGGATCACGGGAATAGAAATCCATCCGGGAGCGCGTTTAGGAGGAGGAGTCTTTATCGATCATGGTATGGGAGTGGTTATCGGAGAAAGCGCTCGGGTGGGCTCAGGGGTTTTGATCTATCAGGGAGTTACTCTTGGAGCTAGGGGAAATGAAAAGGAGTTTTTGCGGCATCCTTTGGTGGAAGATAACGTGGTTATCGGTTCGGGAGCAAAAGTTTTGGGTAATATTACCATAGGAAAAGGTTCTCGAATCGGTGCGGGGGCAGTGGTTTTACAGTCTGTTCTTCCCGAAAGTACCGTGGTGGGGATGCCCGCATCGGTGGTAAAGGTGGGAGATCGGGTTCTTCGAAGTCCCGAAAACCTTTTTGCTCGTATGGAAAAACTTGAAGAAGAGCTTGCGAGTTTGAAAGTGTTTCTTGGGGAAGAAAGGTCCTCTTATGCATCTTTCGAAAGTTCTCTGGAAGGAGAAGCTTCATGAGTGCTCTTGGGCAAAAAAGTCCTCTCGAAGATCTTCCTCTTTTTCAATGCCTGGGAAACACTCCTGTACTGGAAATTCCCTACGCCCAAGGACAAATTCTTGTAAAGGTGGAAAAGGGAAATCCCGGAGGCTCCATAAAAGATAGGGCTGCATGGGGAATGCTGCGTTTTTTGATGCTTTCCGGCAAGCTTCGGGAAAATTCGATTATCGTGGAACCTACCTCGGGGAATACCGGTATAGCCTTGGGATGGTGGGGGAAATGCCTGAATCTTCCGGTACGCCTTACCATGCCCGAAAACATGTCCTTGGAACGCCGAAAGCTCCTCGCATGTTACGGGGCAGACCTTGTGCTCACTCCGGAAAAACGTGGCATGTCCGGAGCTATCGAGGAAGCTCGGAATATGGCAGCCGAGGATTCGCGAGTTCTTATTCCAGACCAGTTCTCCAATCCGGGAAATCCCTGGGCTCACGAGAAAACTACCGCTCCGGAACTTATAGAAACCCTCCGGGGAAGAGAGGCCCCATCAGCTTTCGTGGCAGGAGTGGGGACGGGGGGAACTCTTACGGGAGTTGCTCGGGGGCTTCGGAAACGTTATCCTCATCTTATCGTGGGAGCGGTGGAACCCGAGGAAAGTGCGGTGCTCTCGGGGAATTCTGCGGGAATTCACGGCATTCAGGGAATCGGGGCGGGTTTTATCCCCGCTAATTGTGACACTTCCATCATTGATAGGATTATTGCAATAAATACCGAAGAGGCCTTGGAAAAAAGCCTGTGGCTTACTCGGAAACACGGGCTTTTTTGTGGTTTCAGTACCGGCGCCAATCTTGCGGGAGCCGTGAAGCTTCTCGATTCCGGAATAACGGGAACGGTAATAACCGTGGCTCCCGATGGAGGAGAACGATATCTCGGGAGTTATCCCGAAAAATAGAGTTTCAGGCATTTCTTCTGAACTGATTTCTTTGAGGACTCTTTTTTCAAAGTTGCGTAAAGAAAGAGAGAATGGTACTATACTGAAACCCTTTTCTAGGTTTCAGGAAAAACCTGATACGTGGAAAAGGGATTTGTCAATAAGGAGTGTTGAACATGATTACCAAGGAAAAAAAGCAGGAGATTATCGGGCAGTACCGGGTTCACGGCGCGGACACGGGTTCTACGGAGGTTCAGGTGGCGGTTCTTACCCACCGTATCCGGGAGCTTACGGAGCATATGAAGATTCATAAGAAGGATTTTCATTCTCGCCGGGGCCTTTTGAAGCTCGTAGGAAAACGGAGGAAACTTCTTGCCTATCTTAAGGATAAGGATTTCTCCCGGTACAAGAATCTTATTACCAGCCTCGGACTTCGGCATTAATTTCCCCTATTCGAAAAGCAGTAAAACGATTTTCACGGGAAGGAAGCGCATAAAAATGCTTCCTTCCCGTTTTCTTTGTGGTATGCTTCTGGACGTAGCCAAAAAAGAAAAGAATAAAAAATCAGGAGGAATAGTTTATGCTGCAAACCTATACGCTTCAGGTGGGAAAAGGCCACCTTACATTCGAGACGGGGAAACTCGCCAAACAAGCTTCTGCGGCGATTCATGCCCGTCACGGAGAGACTGTGGTGCTTCTTACCACATGTATATCTCCCACTCCTCGGGAAGGGCTCGATTTTTTCCCTCTTCTCGTGGATTACGAAGAACGTTTTTATTCGGCGGGTAAAATTCCCGGGGGATTCATCAAACGAGAGGGACGCCCTTCGGAAACCGCCATTTTGAGCGCTCGGGTTATCGATCGCTCCATCCGTTCTCTTTTCCCTCAGCATTTGAGAAACGATGTGCACGTGGTTTCCACGGTACATTCGGTGGATCAGGAACATCCTCCCCAGGTGTTGGCCATCAATGCTGCTTCCCTGGCTCTTACCCTTTCGGAGATTCCTTGGGCAGGCCCTGTGGGAGCCGTGCGGGTAGGGCTTATCGAGGGCTCTCTCGTCATCAATCCTACGGAAAGCGAAATGCTCGGAAGCTCCCTGGATCTGGTGGTGGCGGGGCATATGGACGGAATTACCATGGTGGAAGCGGGAGCAAAAGAGGTAAGCGAGGATATCCTTGTGGATGCTCTGGAGCTTGCCCACCAAGCCATTAAAGAGATCGTAACCTTTCAGGAAAAGATCCGCCGGGAAATCGGCAAGGAAAAGCTGGAGGTTCCCGAACTTCCTTGCATTGAGGAAATTGATACATATCTTCAAAACGGACTGTACGGAGATGTTGAGGATGCCGTGCGCATTCACGAAAAACAGCCTCGGGCCGATGCAATTTCCAAAGTTCAGGAAAGGGCTTTGGAGCATTTCGAAGATTCCTATCCGGATAGTAAGGCATACATTGCGGGAGGAGTGGAGAGTCTCGTAAAAAAAGCCATGCGCAGCTTGGTGCTACATGAGAACTTCCGCTCCGACGGGCGTCGTCTCGACGAAGTGCGCTCCATCACGTGCGAGGTAGGGGTGCTTCCCCGAACCCACGGATCCGCTCTCTTTACCCGCGGAGAGACACAGTCTCTGGGAGTCGCTACTCTGGGAATGCTCGGGGAGGATGACCAAATCCTCGACGGGCTCAAGCATGATGAGCCCGCGAAACGCTTTATGCTGCATTACAATTTCCCGCCCTATTCCGTAGGGGAAGTGCGCCCCATGCGTGGTCCCGGGCGTCGTGAGATCGGGCATGGAGCCCTCGCGGAAAGAGCTGTGAAGCCTCTTATGCCCGAAGAAGAGGCCTTTCCTTATGCGGTGCGGGTGGTTTCGGATATTCTTGAATCCAACGGCTCCAGCTCCATGGCTTCGGTATGTTCCGCCAGCCTTTCTCTTATGGATGCGGGAGTTCCCATTGCCAAGGCTTGTGCGGGTATCGCCATGGGACTCATCAAAGAAGGGGATCGGGTGGCGGTCCTCACGGATATTCAGGGATTGGAAGATCATTACGGAGATATGGATTTTAAGGTGGCGGGAACCGCCGATGGAGTTACCGCTCTGCAGATGGATAACAAAGCGGGAGGCATCACCCGGCAGATTCTGGAACAGGCTCTGGAACAGGCCAAAAAGGGAAGAATGCATATTCTGGGAATCATGAACCAGACCATCGATGCTCCTCGCGGAGATCTCTCTGCGTATGCCCCTCGTATTACCACCCTTATGATAGATCCCGAAAAGATTCGGGATATCATTGGCCCCGGAGGAAAAACGGTACGAGGCATCGTCAGTGAGAGCGGTGCCAAGATCGATATCGAAGACGACGGCAGAATTTTCGTGGCGGCAGTGGATGAGAAAATGGCTGCCAAAGCCATTGCCATGATCAACGAAATTATCCGGGATGTGGAAGAGGGAGAAATTTTCGTTGGAAAAGTGGTGCGCATGATGAGCTTCGGAGCTTTTGTGGAGCTGCTCCCCGGAAAGGACGGGCTTCTTCACGTGAGCGAAGTGAGCACGCACCATATCCCCAGCATCGAAGAAGTCCTTTCCATCGGTGATCCGGTTCTCGTGGTGGTAAAAGAGATAGACGATCTGGGACGGGTGAATTTGAGCCGTCGCCGGATTCTTGCGGATACTTCGACTCTGGATACTGAGGAATATGCGGACATTCTCAAGCTCGAAGAGGATCGCGATAAGAAAATCGAAGAACTCGTAAGTAAGGGCGGAACTCCCAAAAAAGAAGGCAGAAGCCCCGGAGGAAGTGGCGGAAGAAGCGGAAGCGGCGACCGAAGAGGCGGCGATCGTAGAAGTAGCGGCGGACCCCGTCGCGGCGGAGGCGATCGGGAACGTCGGTAGATTTTTCCGTCTCTCTGTTTTTACTGAAAAAGGTTTTTCCCGAGGGGATTCCCTCGGGAAAAACCTTTTCTTGTTGGGCTCCGGTTTTTTGCACGTAAAAAGGTGGAGAAGGAATTTCCTCCTTCTCCACCTTGGCGATTTAAAACGACGTAGTCACTATTTCTTTTCAGCCTCGGCGTTCATAGTCTTTTTGACGCAGAGGGCGAAACCTCCCCATACCACGAGCAGCACGATAACCATATTCACTTGCCAGGACATAAGCGTTACCTCCTTGGTTCTCTCTCGTCCCAAGCCTTAAAAAGCTTTCTTGGGAACTTCGGGGTTCTCCGGGTCGAACTGATACATAAACTTGTCGTTGAACCATCCCTTGAGAGCATAGACGATAACGAAAAGGATCGCCCACTGGAAGAAAATGGTTCCCGGGCTGAAGTTGTAGGAGTAGCCCGCGAAGTCGAAGGCGGGCCAGAACTTCCACCACTCTCCGGGATACCAGCTCGCGGCCTGATAGATCCACCATCCGAAGATGATAACGAACCAGAGGGGGAAGAGGTAGATGAGCTTGAAGAGCCAGGGCCATTTCAGGTCTGCATTGGGCTCGATGTCCTCTTTCCAGATTTTGTCCACTCCCATCTTGATGGCGGCCAGGGAGAAGAAGAGGCCCGAAACGAGGAGCCCCACGCCCCAGACCCAGTCCTGGTTGTCCAGGAAGTTGATGTTCATGGCCGAGGGAACTCCCAAGGCGTACATGATGACTCCACCCACCAGGAGAGCCTTCTTGCGGGGCATTCCCGCATCCATGAAGAACCGGGCCACCAGTTCCAGCATGGGGAAGGTGGAGCTGAGAGCCGCCACCGTGAGGGCCATGAAGAAGAGAATGCCGATGATCTGCCCTGCGGGCATCTGCTGAAAGAGGGTTACCAGATGCACGAAGACCAGGCCGTTGTTGCCGGCTCCCTTGAGGAACTCCGCCGCGTTGGGATCCAGGGCGAAGATGGTGGGAACCACGCAAAGAACCGCAAGAAGTCCCGCGCTGGTATCGCCGAAGCAGACCGTGGTGGCGTTAAGCACCGTATCTTCGTTGCTCTTGGTGTAGATGAAGTAGGTAAGCATAAGTCCCCAGCCGGCTCCGGTGGACCATGCCGCCTGGGTGAAGGCCTCTATCCAGAGACGTCCCGTGAGCATGGAGTTCCAGTCGGGCTGGAAGAGGAACTGAAGTCCCGCGGCAGCTCCGGGAAGGGTGACCGCCCGGACCATGATAACCGCGAGAAGAACAAAAAGAAGAGGAATAAGGACCTTGCAGATCTTTTCGATTCCCGCCTCGATTCCCCGAACGGTAACCACCAGAACGATCAACATGGAGATGAGATGCCAGGGAGCGGCGCCGTTTATGCTCCATGCGGCAGCTCCCGTGGCCTGGGAGAAGGTATCCCAGAGCTGGGCGGAATCCGCCGATTTCAGAATTCCCTGAATGCCGTAGGCGAGATAGCGGAAGCACCAGCCGAGAACCACCGCATAGTAGAAGGCGATACCAGCACAGATAAGGCCCACGATAGTGCCGGCCCAGGTCCATCCTTCCCCCACGTACTTCTTGAAGGATCCCCCGCAGCCCATACGGGTCTTATTACCCCAAACCGCCTCGGCGATAAGCAGAGGAACCGCCCAGAGAATCATGGCGATAACCACCCCGATGATGAAGGAGCCGCCCCCCATCTTCGCGGCCATACGAGGAAAACGCCAGATATTGCCTGTTCCTACCGCCATGCCGATAGCGGCGAGGATCAGGCCCCATCTTGTTGCAAAACCACCGCTGTTTTCTTTGGAAGCCATACGATAAACCCCTCCTTGTGCAGGAATAAAAGGAAAATTCGAATAAGAAAACTACCACCTAAAAGCCCACACCGCAGAAATCCGCATATATTTTCTTGTTCTTTCTCACCTCCTTGCAGAGCATTGCATCAAAGATATTCCATCTTTTAGATGCTCTGTGCACATTACATACGATCATTCTCATTATAATGATCTTTGAGCGTATAGGCCAGCACTTTTTTGTATTTTTTCGACATCATATCAGGGATTTGGTCGGAAGAAGAAGAAATTGAGAAATACAAGAAATATATTAATGTTTGTGGGGTTTTCGTTAGGGTCGTTTCGATGCTGGAAGTTTACAAATCTTTTCTTCTCAAACTCTTGGGGTATGTTAGAATGAAAAGATAGGAAAAATGCTTTTGGAGCTGTTATGTATATATTTTCGAGGAGGCGATGATATGGCTCATTTTTCAAACGCCGCTGGTGAGGGGTTTGATGGGAGCGGCATATCCGGAGGAGATCTTTTGCGTCACTGGAATCTTGAGAAAAACGCTCTTGCCGTAAAAGTCAACGGCGAGCTGAAAGATTTAAATGTTATTCTTGAAGAGGATGCCTTGGTAGAGCCCGTTACTGCAGAAAGCCCCGAGGGATTGGAAATGCTTCGCCATTCCGCATCTCATCTCTTGGCTCAGGCCGTGCTTACCCTCTTTCCTGGTACGAAATATGCCATAGGTCCTGCCATCAAAGATGGTTTTTACTACGATTTCGAGGTGGCGGGACAGATTGCGGAAGAGGATTTGCCGAAAATCGAAAAAGAAATGGCCAGGCTTGCAAAGGAAAAGACCCCGCTTTCCAGGGAGGTCCTTCCGCGAGCGCAGGCGTTGGATCTTTTCAAAGAGCAGGGGCAGATTTATAAAACGGAACTTATCGAAGCTCTGGAAGATGAGCATATTTCCTGTTATCGGCAGGGGGACTTTATCGATCTTTGCCGAGGGCCCCATGTGCCGCACACGGGTTTTCTTCGGGCGGTAAAATTACTTTCTCTCGCAGGGGCCTATTGGCGGGGAGACGAAAACAATATTATGCTTACCCGAATCTATGGCACCGCCTTTCCCGATAAGGATTCCCTCAAGGCCTATCTTGAAAGACTCGCGGAAGCCAAGAGACGGGCTCACCAGAAGCTTGGAAAGGAACTCGACCTTTTCAGCCTTCACCCGGAAGGACCGGGCTTTCCCTTTTTTCACCCCAAGGGAATGGTCATTATCAATCGGCTTGTAGATTTCTGGCGACAGGAACATATTCGCCGGGGATACTGTGAAATTAAAACTCCTCTCATCCTCAACAAGGATCTGTGGCTTCAGTCGGGGCATTGGGATCATTATCGGGAGAACATGTATTTTACCGAAATCGATGAACGGGAATATGCCATTAAACCCATGAATTGCCCCGGCGGAATACTCGTCTATAACAGCCGCCTCAGAAGTTACAAGGAATTTCCCCTTCGTATGGCCGAACTTGGTACGGTGCACCGCCACGAACGTTCCGGGGTTCTCCATGGTCTTATGCGGGTACGTTGCTTTACCCAGGATGATGCGCATCTTTATATCACTCCCGAGCAGATTAAAGATGAAATCCTCGGGGTTATGGATTTGGCAAAGTATATCTATTCCGAGGTGTTTAGCTTTAAATATTCCGTGGAGCTTTCTACGCGTCCCGAGAAAGCCATGGGGGATCCCGCCATGTGGGACATGGCGGAGAAGGCTCTCCAGGAGGCTTTGGAAGAATCTCGAACTCCCTACCGTATCAACGAGGGGGACGGGGCTTTCTACGGTCCCAAAATAGATTTTCACCTGGAGGATTGCTTGGGGAGAACGTGGCAGTGCGGTACCATCCAATTGGATTTCCAGATGCCCGAAAAGTTCGACATGACGTATGTGGGAAGGGACGGCCAACAGCATCGTCCGGTTATGCTCCATCGGACGGTATACGGAAGTTTGGAGCGATTCTTCGGTATTCTCATCGAACATTATGCGGGGGCTTTCCCCTATTGGTTGGCTCCGGTGCAGGTGAAAATTCTTCCCGTCAGCGAAGATCATCTTGATTATGCGAGGGAAGTGGAAAAGAACCTTCGTTGTCGAGGATGCCGCACGGAAATTGATGTAAGGGATGAAAAGCTCGGCAAGAAGATTCGGGATGCTCAGATGGAAAAAATTCCGTACATGTTCGTTCTCGGAGACCGCGAGAACGAAGAGAGAACCGTGGCCGTTCGGGAAAGAACTGCAGGAGATTTGGGCTCGAAAACCTTGGAGGAGATGCTGGAACTTCTTGCTCAGGAATTTTCTCCTTTTTCCTTGTGATTTCTTCCGTCCCATGATATAATCCTCAATTAGGTTGATTGATTCGCTTGATTTAACCAATGAAATAGGAAAAGAAGGGCCCTGCCCTCACCAGTTGGTAAAGACGCTACCTGGTACGAACACGCAAAAATACTTGTGGTGTTGTACATAAAAAGGGGCGTAGCCCCTTTTTTTATTTTTTTATGGAGGTGAGCTGTTATCGCTAAGAAACCTAATGATGAGCCTCGTGTTAATGAAGAGATTCGTTGTCCCGAGGTTCTGCTTATTGATGACCAAGGGGTAAAGTTGGGCGTGATTCCCATTCAAAAGGCGCTGGAACTTTCGGAAGAGCGAGGCTATGACCTCGTGGAGGTGGCTCCTCAGGCCTCTCCCCCTGTGTGTCGCATTCTTGATTACGGAAAGTATAAGTATCAGCTGCAGAAAAAAGAAAAGGACGCCCGAAAGAAACAAAAGGTGCAAACCATCAAAGAAATGAAGATGCGTCCCAAGATCGACGTTCATGATTATAACTTTAAGACTAAGGCCATAAAAAGCTTTCTCGACGCGGGGCACCGTGTAAAAGTGTCGGTGTTTTTCCGGGGCAGAGAAATGGCTTTTCTGGATAAAGGCAAAGAGGTTCTCGGGAAAGTGGCTAAGGATTGTGAAGGACTTGCCACAATCGAGATGGAGCCTCGGATGGAAGGGCGTTTTATGCGAATGATGCTTGTTCCCATTCCCAAGAAGCCTTTGAAGGCTGGAGAAAAGGAATAGGCCTGTTTTATTTTTGATCCGGACATTTCCAGGTTGAAAAGGTCCGGAGGAAAAATTTTTAGGAGGGATTTCCATGCCAAAACAGAAAACTCACTCCGGAACGAAAAAACGCTTTCGGGTTACCGGAGGAGGTAAGATTGCTTATACAAAGGTCGGGCGGAGACACCGTATGCGGAATAAAAACGCTAAACGCTTGCGCCGATTGAAGGAGCTTGGTGTTTTGAATCCTAGCCAGGCTCGTAACGTGAAGGAAATGCTGCCTTACGCATAGGCACGGGACATTTTTTCAGGTTCTGAGATCTTTTATAGTTTGTGAAGGAGTGACAAACCATGCCGAGGGTTAAAGGCGGAAGCGCAAGCGATAAAAAACGTAAAAAGCTGTTTAGTATCACCAAAGGATATTTTGGACGCAAGAAAAATGTCTACCGGAGAGCCCGGGAGGCATTTCTCAAATCTCTCACCAACGCATATCGGGATCGTAAGGCGAAGAAGCGTGAGTACCGTAAGCTTTGGGTCGTTCGGATCAATGCGGCGGCTCGAATGAACGGCATCACCTATAGCTCCATGATTAGCGGGCTGAAAAAGGCTGGAGTCGAAATCAACCGCAAGATGCTTGCCGATATCGCCATCAACGATATGCCTGCATTCGCCCGGCTCGCGGAAACCGCAAAGGGCGCCCTTGTCCAGAAATAAACCCTTTACATTAGGCGAGAAATGCCGTAGGTTCCTGCTAATCATCATAAGCAGGAACCTTTTTTTATAAAGTTCCTGGACTTGCCCGGAGGATGTGTGGAAGAATGAAAAAAACGGTGCTCGTTATCGGTTTGGGACGTCTCGGCAATGCTTTATGCGATAAAATCGTTCGGCTGGGGCATTCTGTGATGGCGGTAGATAAAACGCATTCCAAGGTGGCTGAAATAGCGGATGTGGTGGATCTCGCAGTACAGCTTGATGCTACCGATGAGGATGCTCTGCGGAAAATGGGGGCAAGAAATGCGGATATCGCCATCGTCGCCATAGGAGAAAATCTCGAGGCCAGTGTTTTGACCACATCCATATTGAAAGATTTCGAGATCCCCAAGATCGTTGCTCGGGCTCAAACGAATCTCCACGCAAAAATTCTGATCAAGGTGGGAGCGCATAAAATCGTTTTTCCCGAAAAGGATACGGGAGAGCGTTTGGGAGAGTTGCTGATCCGCCCTTGGCTTTCCTCTTTTTCCTCCCTCCCGGGAAGCGATCTTCTTGTGGGATCCGTGAAACCTATTCCGGAAATGTTGGGAAAAACTTTGATAGAATTAGATTTCAGAAATACGTATAATGCCGTTGTTCTTTGCATACGACGAGGAGAGGTTACGGTTCTTCCGAAAGGAGATACTCCGCTTCAGGAAGGAGATTCTCTTGTAGTTGCGGGAAAGGAAGAGGACATGAAGACGTGGCTTCAAGGCCCTGACGAGATGAGGGGGATATAATTCATGGATGCAATGTCGGATATGAAGGAGGTCCGGGAAGAATTCCTGGAAAGCCTTGAAAAAGCCGAAAATATGGAGGCTTTGCATAAGGTTAAAAACTCTTTCCTGGGGAAAAAGGGAAAGGTAACTCTTTTAATGAAACATCTGGGAGCCCTTTCTCCCGAGGAACGTCCTGCTTTTGGCAAACACGTTAACGTGCTTCGAGATGAGTGCGACGCACTTTTTGAGCGCAAAAAACAGGATCTCGAAAGAGGGGAATACGAAAGACGGGAGATGGAGGAGTTCTTAGATGTTACCATGCCCGCTTCTTCCCGAAGCTGGGGAAGCTTTCATCCTGTAGTGCAAGTAACCCTTGAGGTGGTGGAAATTTTTGCGGGGCTCGGTTTTACCGTAGCTTCCGGGCCGGAAATCGAAGATGATTTCCATAACTTTGAGGCTTTGAATATCCCTCCTTCGCATCCTGCACGGGATATGCAGGATACATTCTACGTAGAGCAAGGGTTCCTTCTCCGAACACATACGTCTCCTACCCAGGTACGTACCATGAGGCAACTGGGAGCTCCTCTGCGCATCGTTTGTCCGGGGCGTGTTTTCCGTAGAGATAGCGATCCCACCCATTCTCCCATGTTCAATCAGCTTGAGGGGCTTCTTGTGGATAAGGATATTTCCGTGGCGGATCTTAAGGGGTGCCTCGATGTTTTCGCCAAAGAAATTTTTGGCCGTTCTTTGGGCGTGCGTTATCGGGCAAGTTATTTCCCCTTTACGGAACCTTCTCTCGAAATGGATATTTCCTGCGTTATCTGCGGAGGAAAAGATAAGGCTTGCCGGGTTTGCAAAGGCACGGGATGGTTGGAAATATGCGGCTTGGGAATGGTGCATCCCAATGTTCTCCGATACGGGGGAATCGATCCCGAAAAGTATAACGGTTTTGCCTGGGGCATGGGATTGGATCGCATTGCCATGCTCAAATATGAAATCGGAGATCTGCGCCTTCTTTTTGAAGGGGATATGGGATTTTTGACCCAAGGGAGGATGAAGTAACCATGCTTGTTTCCTGGAAATGGCTCTCCCGGTTTATTCGCCTTTCCGTGGATGTGCGGGATTTTGCGGAGCGGATGACCCTTACGGGAAGTGAAATCGAAGAAATCTCCGAGCCCTGGAAAGAACTTGAAGGGGTTGTGGTGGCTCGAATAACTTCGTTGAAGGAGCATCCGGATAAGCCGTCCTGGAAAGTGGTGGATTTGGATACGGGAAAGGGAAAGGCCTGTTGTGTTACGGCGGCACCGAACGTACGAGAGGGGCAGATGGTTCCTTACGGGCCTCCCGGCGCAACCTTGCCTGGAGGAATCACCTTGGGTCTTCGGGAGTTCGGATCCCTTTCTTCGGAGGGTATGCTTCTTTCCGCGCAGGAATTGGGGTTGCCGGAACTCGAAGCGGAGCACGGTATTTTTATCCTTCCCGAACAAACTCCTCTTGGGGTGGATTTCAAGAAATACTTCGAGCTGGATGATTTTATCTTGGATGTTTCCATTACGCCAAACCGGGGCGATCTTTTGAGTTTATACGGCATGGCTCGGGAAGCCCGGGGAATTTTCGAAGAAAGCTCTCTGGAGCCTCTTCCGGAGTATTTTGAGGGAGAAGGAGAATGGCCTTTCTTTTTCAAAGGAATTACTCTGAAAGATCATCTTTGTTCCTATTTCGCTCTTGGGCTTCTTACGGATCTTTCCATCGCCCCCTCTCCTTTGGATGCTCAAATATGCTTGGTGAAGCATGGCATTCGCCCCATCAGTAATGTGGTGGATGCTACGAATCTCGCCATGCTTGCCGTGGGGCAGCCTCTTCACGCCTACGATGCGGAACTTCTTCCCGAAAAGGAAATTACCGTTCGAACCGCTTACGACGGAGAACATCTCAAAACGTTGGACGGAAAGGATCGACTCCTTTCTCCCGAAGATCTCTGCATTACCAGCGGTAAAATTCCTGTGGGGCTTGCGGGAGTTATGGGAGGAGAGAGTACGGAAATTCGAGATTCCACGAAGATTCTCGCTTTGGAATCCGCCATTTTCAATCGCGAGATGATCGGAGCTACCTCCCGGCGCATGGGATTGCATTCCGAAGCTTCCTACCGTAACTCTCGGGGAGTAAACAAAGAAAAAGCTCTTCTCGGACTCCACTATTGCCTGGCCCTTCTTCAGAAATGGGGAGCCGGCAAGGGCGGATATCGGGTGTACAGTGCGGGGAATCCCTCTTCAGATCCCGTTCATGTTACGCTAACCGCGGAAAAGATGGAACGGATTCTACTCCATCGGCGCATGGAAGATGCCGGGGAAATTTTGAATCGCCTAGGTTTCGAGGAAATAGAGAAAGGCGAAAAGCGCAGGGTTTATTGCGTTCCCAAGGAACGCCTGGACGTTTCCATTGAGGAGGATCTTATCGAGGAAGTGGGGCGGATAGAGGGATATAACGACATCCCTTCGAGAATACCTTCGCATCTGCATGCTCCCGGAAATATGACTCCGGAAATGGCGCAGGTGCGCCGGTTCCGAGAGGTTGCCATGGGACGAGGGTATTCGGAAGTTATCACCTACAGTTTTGTGGCACCGGATATTTTCGACAAGCTGCTTCTTGGCGAGGAGGATCCTAGGAACAACCCTATCGCGGTGCTTAATCCCATAAGTAGCGAGCTTTCCCGGATGCGCACCTTTCTTTTGCCGGGTTTGCTTCAGTGCGTGGTGAAAAATGTTCGGGCAGGATGGAAAGACCCTATACGGATATTCGAATCCGGCCGCGTTTTCCTACGTTCCGGAGAAGGACATGTAGAACCTCCCCTTATGGGAGGAATCGTGTATGCCGGAAAGCGGAAAAACCTTCTTCAGAGAGAGGAACATTTTTACCGCATCAAGGGAGACGTGCTTGCTCTTTGCGAAAGCGCCAATGCCTCAATATCCTTCAAACAGGCTCAAGAGCCTTTCGGGCATAAAGGCCAAACAGGACACATCTATGTCGGAGATACTCCTATAGGCTATCTCGCGAGGCTTAAACCTTCCATCGAAAACGCTTTCGATTTGGGAGCTCCGGTGTATGCCTTTGAAATACAAGTGGCTCCGCTGCTCGATTCCCCTAAAAGAGCCTTCGGGGAAACCTCTCGGTATCCCGGAGTGTACCGCGATGTATCGCTTCTCGTGGATGCGAAGGAAATTTCCGCAGAGGAGATTTCCGAGAAAATCGCCTCTCTTATGGGAGAACATGCCCAAAAGGTTACTCTTTTCGATGCGTACGAAGGAAAGGGCGTTCCCGAGGGAAAACGAAGCCTCTCCTTTTCAATATTCTACCGCCATGACGATAGAACGCTGAGCGACGAAGAAGTGGACCGGCAGCACGTTCAATTGCGCCAGACCTTGGAATCTTTGGGATATGTATTGCGATAGGCCATGTTCATTACGGAGGAATTCACATGCATACGCAGCTCAGGGAAATAGAACAAATCGTAGATAATGCCTTGGGGAAAATGGAATCACTCCAGAAAGAGCGCCAGGAACTTTTGGTTACCATAGAGTCCTACGAAAAAACGATTCAGGAAAAGGACCTGGAACTTATTCGCCTCCGAAAAGAGCAGCAGCGCATATTGGAGACAAAAGAACGAGAAGCCATGTCCCTCTTAAAAGAGCAGGGCCAGGTAGAACAAAAAATCAAAGCTCTTGTGGAGCGTTTCGAGACGATATCCCGAACGGATATTTCCGCATAAAGTTTTTCCCCCGCTCGTATCGATCTACTGTTATCGTGCGGGGGAAAATATTTTCATACGAGGGATCAAGGAGTTTGGCCATGGGAAAAAAAGAAACTCTGAACGGGGGACAACAAAAACATACTTTCCACCTTCTCGGCCGGGAATACAAAATACTTTCCAAGCTGGACGAAGCTACTTTCGCAAGAGTGTCCGGACTCGTGCGGGAACAGGTGAACGCGCTTCCTCCGGGGGTAAAACAAGATGAAAAAATGGTCTTGGTATGTCTTCAACTGGCATACACATTAGATGCAATTTCGGGGAAATGTAGCGCCTTTCTCGAAGAAAACGAGTAGAGGGATAATTCTATGTCTGGGGCAGATCTTTTTGACGGTTTTTTTGCGGTACTTTTTCTTTATTTGGGAATAAAGGGGTTTCTTCGGGGTCTTACTGGTGAAATGTGCTCCCTTCTGGGTTTTTTCGGAGGAATCTTTCTTGCCTGGAAACTAGGGCCCTTCATAGCACAGCAAGTGAATGGCTCGATTCCTGCGGATAAAATGCCCCTGGCAACCATTGTCATTATGGCGGTCATCTTTATTCTCATCAACCTTTGTTCCTCCCTCATTTACAGAATGATCCGCCTCATCGTAAAGTTTGCCTACCTCAGTGCCTTGGATCGCTTGGGGGGCATCTTTTCCGGTTTTATTAAAGGCCTGGCTCTTCTGCTTCTCGTTTTCGTGCTAGGAACCATGGTGCGGATTCCTCTTACCCAAAGTTGGTTTACCGAAAGCCGTTCCATGAGAATTGCCGCAATCATATGGCCTCATATCACGGAATATGTGGATTCCCACGGCATCACTCTGCCCGGAACATGGAACGAGACTTCCCGAGAGCCCTCTTTTTCTATTCTTTCCCCCCAGAATCCAATTCCCTCTCCGGCTGAAAGGAGCGGTTGGAATTGATTGTTCTTCCCAAAGTACTGGAAATTTTTGAGTTCCATAAGATTCTTGCGCTGTTTGCTCCCTACTGTCGCACAACCCTCGGCGCACGCTATTTTTCGGATATTCAGCCTCTCCCGGGAAGACAGGCTCTCGAAAAACATCACCGCATTCTCGAGCAGTATTACGAATCTTCCGAAAAGGAAGAGGGCTTTCCCAAAATAGAGGGAGTAGAACCGCTGGGACAGCTTATGGATAAAGCGAAGGAATCGGGAATTCTTCTTGGAGAGGAGCTTCTCCTTTTTCAGCACATGTTTGCGCTAGGAATTAAAGTGCGAGCTTTTCTGGGAGATCGACAAGAAGAATATCCCGATTTAGGGGAGTATGTAAAAAAAATTCGAGATTTTCAAAAGGAACATGCCCTTTTGGGAGTTCTTGATGCGGATGGAGTGCTCTATGACCATGCATCTCCGAAGCTCGGAGATCTTCGATGGCGCATCAGAACTTTGAAGAACAAGGCCCGATCTTTGGGAAATGCCTTGCTGAACGATCCGGGTTTTTCCGGAAAACTTCAGGAAAGAGTTCTTTCTTTTCGGGAAGGGCGTTTTGCGGTGCTTGTCAAAAAAGAGCACGTCAATTCTTTTTCGGGAATTCTTTTGTACGCCTCCAGTTCAGGAAATTCCGCTTACATGGAGCCCTCCAAGTTGGTATCTCTCAACAATGAGCTTGCCATGGTATCTCAGGAAGAGGCCGAAGAGGAACGCAGAATTCTTCGGAAGCTTACCGAGGCCATTCTTCTTCGAGAAAAGCCTGTGCGTGCTCTGGAAGAAGTTATGGCTTTCTTGGATGCCCTTTACGGCATTACCTGTATGATGACGGAACAAAAATGGGTTCTTCCCCAGGTAGAAAAGGGATGCTCCTTTTTCCTTCGAAAAGCCCGGCACCCCTTGTTGGGAAAGGATGCGGTGCCTCTGGATCTTTCCTGTGGCGGAAAAAATCTTTCCGTCGTGATTACGGGCCCCAATACGGGGGGAAAGACGGTGGCTCTTAAAACTGTGGCCGTGATGGTTCTGCTTGCCTGGTTCGGGCTTCCCGCGCCTCTTGAGGAAGGGTCCGCCATAGGAAGTTTCGACCATGTTCTTGCGGATATCGGGGATGAACAAAGTATAACCCAGAGTCTTTCCACGTTCAGCGGACACATAAAAAACATTGCTGCCATGCTTGACGAAGCTACGGAACGTTCCCTGATAATTATGGACGAACTCGGAGCCGGTACGGATCCTCAGGAAGGAGCGGCTCTGGGCATAGCTATTCTTGAAGCTTTTCTTCAAAAAAAATGTCTTGTCCTCGCCACGACACATCATAACCCCATCAAGCGCTACGCTCTTTCCACTCCCCGAATAGAGGCGGCGAGCATGGAATTCGATGCCGTCACGGCCTCTCCCACATACCGCCTCATCGTGGGCATTCCGGGCAAGAGTAACGCCATTCTTATCGCGGAACGTTACGGGCTTGACAGGCAGGTTTTGCGGCGGGCCCGGGAAGTCGTTCAAGAGCAAAGCGATCCTCTGGAAATTTCCGAGGCCCGGCTTTTTGAAAAGGAACTTCTGCTGGACAGGAAAGAGCAGGAACTATCTTCCACGCTTCAAGAGGTTGCGGAACAAAAGAACAAATTGGAGAAAAGAATGGCCTATCTCCAGGATGCGGAAGACAGTATCCTCCGCAAATCCGATGAAAAGGCCCGCAAGATACTAAGAGAAGCGGAAGAAAAGGCAAAGGACCTTCTCAAAATGATGCAGGCGGACCCGGCAGGGCAGTCCTCTTTACGACGGGAAAAGGCGAAACAGGATGTGAAAAAACTCAAAAAGGCCATCGATATGCGAGAGGATAAGCGTTTTCGCAGGAAGTCCATGGTTGAAGAGAATATGTCTCCTGTGCCGGGAATGTTTGTGGAAATTATCGACAGCAAAGTGAAGGGAGAAATCCTTCATGTGAAAAATGATAAGGCCACGGTACAGGCCGGAGGATTGAGTATTGAGGTTCCTTTGCATAAAATACGCTCCATTCCTTCCCCTGAGAAAAAGAGTTCTTCTTCGAGACCGGGAAATTCCTCCGTTTCCGTGACTTCGGAAGAACGTGTTTCCAACAGTATCATGATTAGAGGCATGACGGTGGATGAGGCCATGCCGCTTTTGGAGCAGTATCTTGATAAGGCTTTCCGTTTGGGATACGACGTGGTAACGGTTATTCACGGGCGGGGAGAGGGCATTTTGCGGAGAGAGGTCCATCGGGTATGTAAATCTCTACCTTACGTTATCTCCTATACGTTGGGAGGTCCTCATGAAGGCGGTATAGGAGTCACGGTGGTGCATTTTCGATAGTTTTACCCTTTTTCCCAAGGCTGAACCGTATTCCGAACAAAACGGCGTGTTTTACGTGAAAAGAAAATCCTCCGATGGCTAACATTTCTAAAAAGGATTATGGCTGCTAGGAGCAGTTGACCACAAGTTTTCGTGGGAAGGGTTTAATGAAAAACGCCAAGAGGGAGAAGAATCTGTAAATTTGCCGCAACCCCTTGTAACAACCATATTTCTACAGTACAATACCTCTGCTGTTGTGGAGGGCTGGCCGAGCGGTCGAAGGCGGTTGACTTGAAATCAATTGAAGCGCAAGCTTCCGGGGGTTCGAATCCCTCGCCCTCCGCCAAAAGCAGGTTCCCTTGTACAATTCGAATCAGCGAGGCAACGGTCCTGGACTTCAAAGGATTGTTGCTTTTTTTGTCTCGAATTACGCAAATACGATGTGTTGTATGCTGTAGGCAGAGAAGAGGTGTTCCCTTTGGATTCTCAATATATAAGGAATTTTTGTATCATCGCTCACGTGGATCATGGAAAATCCACATTGGCAGATCGGTTACTCGAAAAGACTCAGACCGTCAACTCTCGGGACATGAAGGCTCAATACTTGGATTCCCTCGAATTGGAGCGGGAAAGGGGTATTACCATAAAACTTGTGCCGGTACGCATGAAGTATACCGCAAAGGATGGAAATACCTATCAGCTCAATCTTATCGACACACCGGGACATGTAGATTTCAGCTACGAAGTTTCACGCTCTCTTGCGGCCTGCGAGGGGGCTTTGCTCGTGGTGGATGCCGCTCAGGGCGTGGAGGCTCAAACCATGGCGAACGCCTATCTTGCGGTGGATCAGGATCTGGAGCTTCTTCCTGTTATCAATAAAATCGACCTTCCTTCGGCACAACCCGATAAAGTTGCCCAGGAAATTGATGAACTTATCGGCATCGATACGGAAAATCTCCTTCTCTGTAGTGCCAAAGAAGGAACCGGCGTGGAAGATATCCTCGAAGCGGTGGTTCGGAATGTTCCGCCCCCCGGGGGGGATACGGCAAAAACTCTTCGGGCCCTTATCTTTGATTCCGTGTATGACAACTACCGTGGCGTTATATGTTATATCCGGGTTGTAGAAGGTTCTCTTCGCAAAGGGGATTCCATCTTCTTTATGGCTTCGGGAAAAAGGGACGAGATAGAGGAAATCGGAGTTTTTTCTCCCGGCATGGTGCCTGTGGAGGTCCTTGAAGCCGGTGAAGTGGGATATGTTATCACTAATATGAAATCCCTGGAAGAGGCACGGGTGGGAGATACCGTAACCTCCGCAGTCAATCCGGCTCCCAAGGCTCTTCCCGGATATAAACGAGTGAAGCCCGTGGTCTTTTGTGGCTTTTATCCTTTGGAACGGGATGATTATCCCCATCTTCGGGATGCTTTGGAAAAACTTACCCTCAATGACAGTGCCATCGATTTTGTTCCCGAAACCTCCACGGCTCTTGGTTTCGGGTTCCGATGCGGATTTTTGGGGTTGCTTCACATGGATATTGCCAAGGAACGGCTCCGTCGGGAATATGGGGTCGAGCTGGTGGCCACTACGCCGAACGTCATTTATCAGGTGGAGAAAACCGGCGGAGAAGTTCTTGAAGTGCATCGCCCTTCTGATTTTCCTCCTATCGGAGAAATTGAGGAAATCCGGGAGCCCTATATTCGCCTTACCACATTCCTTCCTTCGGACTATGTGGGAAAGGTAATGCAGCTTTGCCAGGATAAGCGGGGGATTTTCAAATCCATGGATTACATTACTCCTGAAAGGGTGCGCCTCATTTACGAGGTGCCTCTGGCAGAGTTCATTTTCGATTTTCACGATAAGCTTAAATCCGTTTCTCGAGGATACGCTTCGTTGGATTACGAATATATAGGTTTTTTCCCAGGAGAGTTGGAAAAGGTCGATATCCTTATCGCTTCGGAAGCCATGGATGCTTTTTCCTTTATTTGCCACAAGGATTTTGCCTATCGGAGAGGACTTGCG
This sequence comes from uncultured Aminiphilus sp., assembly GCA_963666395.2. Classification (GTDB taxonomy): domain Bacteria; phylum Synergistota; class Synergistia; order Synergistales; family Aminiphilaceae; genus DAIPKP01. Next base: position 1,205,253 of record CAXXQU010000001.1, on the reverse strand, counting down.
GTAACGAGGGCGCTCAAGGAACTCATTCCCCGACAGCTTTTTGAGGTTCCCATCCAGGCGAGTATCGGTAAAAAGGTTATCGTGCGCCAAAACATCAAGGCCCTTCGAAAAGATGTATTGGCAAAATGCTACGGGGGAGATATCACGAGAAAGAGGAAGCTTTTGGAAAAACAGAAGGAGGGGAAGCGGAAAATGAAAATGATCGGCAAAGTTTCCATTCCCCAAGAAGCTTTTCTTGCATTTCTTAAAGTGGATGACGACGAAGATTGAGGATCACGTGAAGGGGGATGGGGTTTCCCATCCCCCTTCACGTTTTTTCAGGGAAGGCTTATAACGCGGAATGCGGAAAGCATGGCTTCCGTAATATCGAACATATTCGATATGGTGCCTCCCCCGATTTGTTCGGTAATACCGAAATGATTGGTGCAGGTACCGCACACGAGAAGCTCCACGCCCCGGGCAAGCATTTTTTCCAAACTTTCCAGGGTGGAAGAACCTTTTTCCGCAAGATAAACCCCCTCGTTCATAAGAATAATCGTCTTGGGTAAATGCTCTTTTTCTGCTATGGTACTTAAAAAACCTTTGATAAGCACTTCTCCGAGATGTGGATCATCCCCTCCGAGAATGCGTCGGCATATAACGAGAACAAAGGAGTCTTCGGCTCCTTTTGTGGTCATGTCTGGAGTTTCGGAAGGAGGACTTTCCGTTTTAGCGGAACTGTCTTGAGAAGCTTCGAGAGCTATTCCGGGATTTCCCGGTTTCCGAGAAAAGGAAAACCCGTATTTTTCCAGAAGGCGTCCTACGTTTTGAGCGGGGATTTCGGAATCCACCAATATCGTTAGCGTACTTTCTCCTTCGTCAAGCGCCTTTTTCGTAAGAATCACCGGCTGGGGACAGCTTTTTCCTCGGGCATCGATTAACATAATGGCATCGAACTCCTATTCGTGAGAAGATCTTTCAAGAATATCAGAAAAACATGGGAAAGACTCGTACTATAATGGCCGGGAGTAATCATGGTTTTTGAAAAATGCGACAATCGAAAATCTTGGACAGCCTTATCTTGCTATTATCTTATAACGTAAACGGGGTGGTTTTTTGCTTGATACAGAAGGACGTGCTCTTTTGCGCCAAATACCGTCCATGGATGAAATCCTTTCGGCGGATTGGGTTCCTCAAATGGAAGCGCGTATGGGCAGGGATGCAGTCAAAAGCATTATCGCCGAAGTCATCGGCTATATGCGCCAAAAAATTCGACACGGTGAAATAGATACCTTTTCTCTGGAAGGCCTGCTGAAAGAAGCTGAAGATCTTTGTGCGTCCCGGAGCGTTCCTCAGCTCATTCCCCTTATTAACGCCACGGGAGTTGTTGTACACACCAATCTGGGAAGGTCTTTGCTGCATCCCGAAGCGGTGGAGCAAGTGCGCCAAATTGCTTCACAGTATAACACTTTGGAGTACAACCTCCGGGAGGGAGAGCGAGGACACCGCCACAGCCATGTGGAGTGGCTTCTTTGCCAGTTGACCGGAGCGGACGCAGCTTTGGTGGTGAATAACAACGCCGGTGCGGTGCTTCTCGCCCTTGCGGCTTTGGGTAAAGGAAAGGAAGCCGTGGTTTCCAGAGGAGAGCTTGTGGAAATCGGGGGATCTTTCCGCATTCCCGAGATCATGTCCCTTTCGGGAGCCAACATGGTAGAAGTGGGCACCACGAACCGAACGCACATGCAGGATTATTCTGAGGCTCTTACGGAGAATACCGCAATTTTGCTTAAAGTACATCCCTCGAATTTCAGGATTCTTGGGTTTTCCTCTTCCGTAAGCAGATCCGATCTCGCTTCCCTCGCAAGAGAGAAAAACCTCGTTTTTATAGAGGACCTGGGAAGCGGCACTCTTGTGGATCTTTCTCCTTACTGCGGTTTCGAAGAACCTTCGGTGCGTACCTGTATATCCCAGGGAGCGGATATCGTGACTTTTTCAGGGGATAAACTTCTGGGAGGTCCCCAGGGAGGCATCATCGTCGGTCGGGTTGCGCTCATAGAAAAACTTCGTACTCATCCTCTCTACAGAGTTCTTCGGCTGGACAAGATGACTCTGGCCGCTCTGGAAACCACTCTGCGCTTGTATTTGAGCCGCCGGGAAATGGAGATTCCTACTCTCGCCATGATTGGAGCTTCTCAAGAGCTTCTTCGGGAAAGAGCCGAACAGCTTCGGGAAAAGCTTCTCGCCCGAATACCCTATCTCGTTGTCAAGGTGATTCCTACAGAAGATGCTGTCGGAGGAGGAGCCTTTCCTGGCGCAACCCTTTCCGGTTTCGGAGTTTCTCTCTCCTATCCGGGGCTCTCTCCGGCTCTTTTTCATAAACGTTTGCGATACGCTTCGTTTCCGGTTATCTCGGTGGTTCGGGAAAATTCGTTGATCCTCCATGCCCGAACCCTGTTACCCGAAATTCTGGATGCTCTTGTGACGAGTGTAAAGGAAATTCTCGCCCCATGAAAAACCAGGAAGAGCGTGTATTTTCCGAAGAATGTCCCTTTGTTTTAGGAACTGCCGGACATATCGATCACGGAAAAACTTCTTTGGTAAAGGCCATGACGGGATATGATTGTGATCGCCTCAAGGAAGAGAAAAAACGGGGTATAACCATCGAACTTGGTTTCGCTCCGCTGGTTATGCCCGACGGTAGCGTGATCAGTGTGGTGGATGTGCCGGGACACGAGCGCTTTATTCGCCAGATGGTGGCGGGAGCTGCAGGCATTCAAGGGGTTCTTTTCGTGGTTGCCGCAGACGAAGGGGTTATGCCTCAAACCAGAGAACATCTCGACATTCTTACTCTTCTTGGAATTTCTCATGGAGTTATCGCTCTTACAAAAAAAGATTTGGTGGACGAGGAAATTTTGCAACTTGCTCTCGAAGACGTTCGATCTGTCGTGAAGGGCACTTTTCTGGAAAAAGCCCCTATCGTTTCGGTTTCTTCTCATACCGGAGAAGGCATTCCGGAACTTGTCCGGGAGCTTGCCGTAATGGTGCGTTCCGCTCCGCTCCGCTCCCTTGAAAACATCTTTTTCTATCCTATCGATAGAGTTTTTCCCAAACAGGGATTCGGAACTGTGGTAACGGGAACGGCCTGGGGAGGCATTGTCCAAACCGGAGAAGAACTTCAGTTGATTCCCAAGGGATATACCTTCAAAGTTCGGGCATTACAGGTCCATAACCGAGAAGTTGCCAGGGCTGTGGGAGGGCAGCGTATCGCCATCAACCTTTCCGGCGGAAAAGGAGATCCCTTGGAACGGGGGGATGTGCTTGTTCCTCCTGGATTTTTTGTGCCTTCATCTTGTTGTAACGTCATGTTCCGCATCCTTCCGTTTTCGGGAAATGGAGTGCGGCACTGGCAAAGAGTGCACGTCCACATGGGAACGTCCGAAACGGTGGGGCGCATCGTTTTCTTCGATCGCAAGGATGCTCTGGCAGGAGATTCTCTGCCTGCCCAATTGGTTCTGGAAACACCGCAGGCTATGCTGCGAGGGCAGCGGTTTATTGTGCGCAGCTATAGCCCGGTGCGTACCATCGGAGGAGGGGAAGTCGTTTTCCCCTACGGAAAGAAAGCTCGAGGAAAAAAAGATCGTATCAAACAGGAGCTTGTTACAAGGGAGCTTCACGAAAACATGGAATTTCCGGAACGGTATTTTCTTCGTTTCCTCGAAAACGTAGGATGCATGGAAGAAGACAAGGGAATCGAGGTTGCTCAAATTTCCCGAAAGGATTTTTATGTTCTTCTTGAAAATCTGAAGAATAAAAAGGAGCTTTTTCTTTTCGGAGACAAGAATATGATTATAGTTTCTCGAAATTACATGAAAGAAACTGGAGATATCCTGGAAGAAGAACTTTGCAGAATACTGTCTCGAGAAAGAGGTTTGCGGGGAATTCCTTTCGAAAAACTCTTGTTTTCCCGCTTTTGCACCAAGGATCTTCGCGTTCTCCGATCGGTGGCGGAGGCATTATGCGGAATAAAAAGCTCTCTCCTTCTTCAGGAAGATATTTTTCGTCATAAAGATTTTATGGAAGATCTCGATCTCCTTTACAGGGAAAAACTTCCGCTTCTCATGGATTTTTGCAGGAGAAGGGACATGCAATTCCCGCTGTTGGAAGAAGTTCGGGAAGAGCTTGAACTTTCCGACAAATCCATGGCAAGCCTTTTGGGAGAGGCCAAGGCGGCTCGGGATATCGCTCTTATCGGAGAAAACATGATTCTTTCCAGGGATCAGGAAACCCGGGTTCTTTCAATCCTTGAAGAGTTCGAGGGAGACATTACTCTCTCAGCGGTACGGGACAGGCTCGAAAGTTCCCGTAAGTACGTGCTTCCCCTGCTGGAGTATTTGGATAGCCGAGGGTATACCCGGCGTGTGGGGGATAAACGGATTCTTCGCAAAGGGCGCCCGAAATAAGTAGCATGATAGAGTTATGGAGAGAAGCGATACCATCATGAAAGAATTCCTGATGCAATCCCCTTTCAAGATAAACCTTACCCTTCGCATTACTGGAAAAGACTCCGAAGGATATCACACCCTCGCTTCGGGGGTTTTCAAGTTTTCCGGAGGAGACGGGTTGTGTTTTTGTGAAGCTCCTTCCGAAGAGGATGCTTTTCGAGAAGACCGAGTCGTTACCGAAAACTATCATATCGAAGGGAAAAATATTCTTCTTCGAGCTTTGGGAATCATGCGCCGAAAAATGCCTTTTTTCCCATGGCAACATATTAGAATCAATAAAATCATTCCTCCCGGAACAGGAGTTGGAGGAGGAAGCGGAAATCTCGCGGCTTTTTTGAGCTGGATGGATCTTCGATATGGTATACGATTAAGCGTGGAGGAAATTCTCTCTCTTGGAGCGGATGTGCCTTTTCTTTACTCCCCCTATACCTGCGGATTTCTTACAGGAATAGGGGAAAAGATAGAGCCCATACATGGAAACATGGATTGTGTGGCTTTTCTTTGTTTCCCCTCCTGGACATCCAATACCCGGAAAGCCTATGGAGAAATAGATCGACGAAAAGAGGAAAATAAAATGGATTGGAGTTCCGAAGCCCAGGCCCGGGGGGAACTTTTCTCCCTTTTGCGCAAGCTCCGCAAGGGGGAGTTTTGCGGACTTTTTCCAAACGATTTTCTTGAAGTTCTTCCTCATCAAGAAGCTTATGAATCTTTTTTCTCCCTTGCCTCTCTTCGAGGAGCGCTCGGATGGGGTGTTTCCGGAAGCGGCAGCTCCATGTATGCTCTTTATTCCCGGAATAGGAATAAAGAGACGGACAATATGCAGCATTTTCTCGAAGTAGTGGCGAATTTCTCTTGGATTCAAAAAACCCTTTACCTGGAGTTGTGTTAGCTCATGAAATCCAAACGAATGGAACGAATTCTTCGTATTGCCTTAAAACTTTTTTTGCATCCTTCTCGGCAATTTTCCATAACGAAAATAGCTGATTTTTTTGGGGTTTCTAAAACGGTGATCAGCGAAGATATCTCTCTTCTCGCTCAGGCTGTGGGGCAGGAAGAATACGGTGTGGTGGAAGTAGGCCGCGGAAGAAATGGGGGAGCTTTTTTTCAGCCTTTTCTTGGAAAGGCTAAGAAGGAGGCATGGCTTCAGGAAATTTCGGCTCTTCTAGAGGAACCGGAACGAGTACTTCCAGGAGGAATTCTCTATTACGGAGACATTATATTCAATCCATTTTATTGTTTCCGGCTCGGCTACATTTTGGCAACCCTTTTTGCATCGAAATCGGTGGATGCGGTAATGACCAGCGAAGTTAAGGGGATTCCTTTGGGAATGTTTACGGCTCATGCCTTGGGAGTGCCCGTGGTCCTTTGTCGTTTTCGGAATCGTCCGAGCGACGGTTCAGCCATTGCGGTACATTACCCCTCTACGGGAGGGGAAGTGCGCACCATGTACATGGGGGTACGGCAGCTAAAGGAACGGAAAAACATTCTTATCATAGATGATTTTATGCGGGGGGGCAGTACGGTTTCCGGCATGCTCCAGGTTGCTCGGGAATCCGATTTGAATGTCGCCGGAGTAGGGGTTTTTCTCGCTTCGGCCAAACCTGTAACGAAACGTTTATCCTATCCTTCCCTTCACGCGCTTCTTGAAGTGGATGTGGAAAAACAGGGAAATGCGAAGGTTTCCATCGTGGCGGACAAACCTTACGATTCTTCCTGCGGTGAATAGGGTGAGGAAATATTTGACGCTTTTGCGTTTCTAGACTAAAATCTGCCAACGGGAGGAGGTGGCTGTTGTATGACCGTAAGTGTTGATGCCGACGAGTGTATCGGATGCGGTGTATGTGTACAGATTTGCCCTGCCATATTTCAGCTTGATGAATCTGCGGGCAAAGCGAAGGTAATCAGCGACATCCCGGAAGAATGCGTAAAAGAAGCAGCTGAGAGTTGCCCTGTGGGATGTATTAGTATAAAATAGTCTCTCGTGGTTTCTTGGCGCGTTGTTGTCAGAAAGGGCCCATAGCTCAATTGGTCAGAGCCACCGGCTCATAACCGGAAGGTTCCTGGTTCGAGTCCAGGTGGGCCCACCACCCGAAAAAACAGCCACCTATGCATGGTGGCTTTTTTGTTTTGGCGGTTTTTGGTAATTATTTTTGTAGGGGAGGGATCTTGCATGTATAGGGTGGGAGAAATTTTAGAACTTCTTGAAAAAGAAGCTCCTCTCTCTTCCAAGGAGCCTTGGGATAACGTGGGGCTTCTGGTAGGAAGCCTGCAGCAAAAAGTTTCCCGTATAGGCATAGCCTTGAATGTATTGCCTTCCACGGTGAATGCGGCAATCTTCCAAAAGTGCTCCCTTCTGATTACACATCACCCTCCTTTCTTTTCTTTGGAACATGTGCGTACAGAAACCCCTGAGGGGGGGGCTCTTAAATCCGCTCTCTGTAATGATCTTGCGATTCTCTCGTTGCACACAAACCTCGATAGATCTCTCCAGGGAATAAATGGAACTTTAGGAAAATTACTCGCTCTTCGGGAGACTATTCCCCTTGTGCCAGCGGAAAATTCTAATTCCTTCGGGGATGGCATCGTGGGGTTTCTCGAAGAACCCTTATCCTTGCAGGCTTTAGGAGCAAAGATTCGGCTTTCCTGGAAGCTTTCTTGGGTTATAGGCTACCTTTCTCCAGAAAGAAATCGGGAATGGGTCTTCTCGAAAATAGCTCTTTTGGGAGGTTCCGGGAGCTCCTTTTGGCAACATGCTTCTCGTCAGGGGGTGGAGCTTTTTATTACGGGGGACCTGAAGTATCACCATCGCATCGAAGCCCTTCAGCAGGGGCTTTCCCTCGTTGAAGTGGATCATGGAGAAATGGAGGAGGTCGCATTTTTTGAAATTGCTCGGAAATGGGAACACTCTTTCGAAAAGGCACTTCCTTTCTCGTATATTCCGTTCCAATCTTGGGAAAAACCTGCTATGCTGCTACAGAAATAAAAACTATCCGAGTACGGAAAAGGCCTTCGGGTCGAGCTAAATTTTTCCTAAAATAAAGGCTAAGATTAATGAAGGGGTGTGTCTTTCGTTATGCCACGTGTTTTTAGCGGAATGCGACCGACGGGGAAGCTCCATTTGGGTCATCTCGCAGGAGCTTTATACAATTGGAAGGCTTTACAGGAAGAAAAGGAAAATGAATGTTTTTACTCCATTGTGGATTGGCATGCCCTTATGACGGATTATGCAGATCCCACAATGGTTCGCCAGAATTGCACCGAGGTTTTTCTGGATTGGCTCGGCTCGGGAATCGATCCGGAAAAGAGCGTTATCTTCATTCAGTCTCATGTGCCGGAACACGCAGAGCTGCATCTCGCCTTTTCTATGATCACTCCTCTGGGATGGCTGGAACGGAATCCGACGTATAAAGAGCAGAAGCAAAACATAAATTACAAAGATCTTAACAACTATGCTTTTTTGGGATATCCCGTTCTTCAGGCTGCGGATATCCTTGTCTATAAGGGGGAGAAGGTCCCCGTAGGGGAGGATCAATCGGCACATTTGGAACTTTCCCGGGAGATCGCTCGGAGATTTAACAACTTTTATGGCCCCGTTTTTCCCGAACCCGAAACCATCCTTACTCCGACTCCCAAGGTTCCGGGAACGGATGGGCGAAAGATGAGCAAATCCTACGGAAATAGCATTAACATTTCGGATGAGCCCGAGGTCCTGTGGGAAAAACTCCGCACCATGAAAACCGATCCCGCCCGTATGCGTAAAAGCGATCCTGGGGATCCTTCGAAATGCCCGGTATGGGATATTCATATTGTTTTCAATAAAGATGATGCGGAGAAAGCGGAAATCGATCAGGGCTGTAGAAATGCTGGCATTGGCTGTATCGAGTGTAAGAAAAAACTGAACGCCCATATTCTTGAAATCCTGGAGCCCATACAGGAGCGGCGTACCCATTTCGCAAAGAATCCCGCAGAGCTTGAAGAGCTTCTCGTCCTCGGGGCCACGAAGGCTCGGCAAGTGGCATCGCAGACCATGGAAGAAGTTATTGCTTCGATGGGGCTTATTCGGGGAGCTTTACGTTAGTTCTCCATGTTTGAGGTGGAAACACAAGGGTTTTCTGGCCCTCTCGATCTTCTTTGTGATCTTGCGGAGTCGGGAAGTCTTGATTTTGCTCGGGTACGCCTTTCGGAAATCGTAACTCTCTACATTGCATATCTCCGAGAAAAAGAAGGTTTTCATTTAGAGGAAATTCTTCATTTTTTTTCGGTTACATCGAGACTCCTTTATGGAAAGGTGCTTTCGCTCTTCCCCCCTTCGCAACGCGAGGAATTATGGGAGGAGGACGAAGAAGAGGATCTCCCCGTAGGAGAAATAATGGCGTTGTACAAGCCATACCGGAAAGCGGCAACAGTTTTGGAAAAACTCCTCGTGGAGCGTCAGCGCTGTTTTCCTCGAGCCTCTCATGAGGGAGCACTTTTTTTTGATGCGGGAGATCTTTATCTCCTCGGCATGATTTGGTGGGATCTCCTTGAGGTTTATCGGGAGAGGCAAAAAAAAATCCCCGAAGATTTTTTTGAAGATCCCGGAGATCTTTGGGAGGGAGTTCCTATGGCAATTCCCGAAGAGGGGCAGGTGGAGTCCAGAATGGAGGAACTGCGGTTGCTGCTCGGGGAAAATCGTTCCCTTTCCTTTACGGATCTTCTCGATGGTCGATATTCCAAAGGCTTTGTGGTGCTTACCCTCTTGGCTCTTTTGGAGATGTGTCGCAAGGAAGAGATTTCTATACTGCAAGAAGAGGCGTTCGGGAATATCCATGTGTCTTCACCATAATACTGCAAATCCTGAGAGAGATGTTTTGGAGGCCCTGCTTTTCTCTTCTCCGGAGCCCCTTTCGGAAGAGCGAATTGCCCTGCTTATGGAGAGGGAAAGTAACAGAATTTCCTCGCTTCTCAAGGAGCTTCAGGAACATTATCGGCAAGGCCATGGCCTTCGAGTCGTCAGGCTTGCGGGGGGATGGCAGATCGTAACGGCTCCGGAATACCATGATACCGTGGAAAAGCTGAGAACCCAGGCAGGGGAAGAGAAACTAAGAATCAGTAAAGCTGCTTTGGAAACCCTTGCGGTGATTGCGTATAATCAACCTGTCACGAGAAGCGAGATCGAAGAAATTCGCAACGTACGTTGTGATCGGGTGGTGGATACGCTTTTGCGTTTTGGCCTTGTCAGAATTGCGGGAAGACGTAAGGGAACGGGAAACCCCTTCCTTTATAGGACTACGGATTTTTTCCTCGAGATTTTTGGTATAAACTCTATTGCGGATCTTCCGAATCTTGAAGAGCTTCAGGAAGAAAAACAGGAATAAAATATGTTTGCGGAAAAGAAAATACGGCTCAATAAATTTCTTGCTTCTTGCGGCATCGGTTCCCGTCGTTCCGTAGAAACCCTTATCGAGGAAGGGGGGGTTTCCGTAGGCGGGGAAAAGGTGTTCTTTCCGGGAACCTTGGTTTTGCCCTCCGACGATGTCCGCCTTCGAGGAAAAAAAGTTTCTCCACAAGAGTTTTTGTACGTTGTTTTCAACAAACCCGAGGGATACGTGTGTTCCATGTCCGATCCCCATAATGCTACAATATACGAGATCCTTCCGGTTTCGTTTCGTTTCGAGGCGAGATTGTTTTCTATCGGTCGTCTCGATAAAAATAGCCAGGGGCTTTTGCTTCTTACCAACGACGGAAATTTTTCCCAATCCGTACTGCATCCGAGCCGAGGAGTGGGAAAAACCTATGAAGTGCTTCTTCGTTTTCCCCTTGAGGAAAAGGATTTTTTATCTTGGATGGAAGGGGTCCCTTTGGACGGGAAGAAGCGGATCCCTCGGCTTTTAGAGCGGCTTTCCAAAAAACCTGAAGGATGCTGGTTGCGCTTGACCCTTGAGGAGGGGCTCAAACGGGAAATACGCCTTATGGCACGATACTACAGGAACGAAGTGGTATTCTTGAAGCGTGTGGCTTTTGGGAAATTGCGCCTGGAAAATCTTCCCCCCGGAAAATACCAAACGTTTTCTAAAGAGCAGCTATGGTGTATGATACACGAAGGGGGTTCGGTCTAAACTGGAATCCATGCGGGAGGTCGTACCATGCAGGGAATTGATGATCGAACAAAAGATCTAATACAAAAACGCGTTCTTAAAAGAGTTAAGGAAATTCCTTCGTTACCTCAGTTTGTTATCGATACTTTAAAAGTTCTGGATAACCCCGAGAGCAGTGCAAGTGATGTGGCACAAAAACTCTCGCGTGACGAAGGTCTCGTGGTACGGATCTTGCGCTTGGCAAACTCCGCATACTATGGTTTTTCCAGAAGAATTACCAGCGTTACCGAAGCTATCGCACTTCTTGGTTTTCGGGCTGTCAAGAGTATCGTCCTTTCCGCTTCGGTTTACAAATTCATGGAGGGATCCTTCACGGGTTATGCCCTTGACCGTGGGCAACTTTGGGTCCATTCCCTGGGGGTTGCCTACGTTTCCAAACACCTCTCCCAAAAATTTGGAGCTGATCCGGAAGAGGCTTACGTGGCAGGCATTTTGCATGATCTCGGCAAAATCGTGCTCAATGATTTTGTCCGTTTCGGTTACAGTATTATCGTGCGGCTGGTGGAGGAAGAGGCGGTACCTTTTGTGGATGCCGAAAGGGACGTGCTTGGTTTCGATCATGCCCAGGTGGCAAGTATGATCATTGAGCAATGGAACCTTCCCGAATCGTATCAGTATGTCGCGCGATACCACCACGAGCCGGACGCGTTTGAAACGGAAGATTTGCGAATGCGTAAGATCGTGGATGTGGTTCATGTGGCGAACTCCATTTGTCTTATGCTGGGGCTGGGACTCGGAGCGGACGGGCTCCAAAGCAATATTTCTTCGGGATCTTTGGAGCGCCTCGGAATTACGGATTTCGAAGTCCTGCTCTCGGAATCCGTGGATCTCATTTCTCAGGTGGAAGAGGAATTCCATCTGGAGAAAGTGTGATTCGGTGCTTATCGTTACCATCGATGGTCCTGCGGGATCGGGAAAAAGTACCGTTGCCAGAAGGGTAGCCCGAGAACTTCGTCTTCCTTTTCTTGATACGGGAGCCATGTATCGGGCGGTGACCTTCCATTTTATGGAACGGGCTGTTGATCCCGGAGAAACCGAGAAAATCGAAAGCCTCATAAAATCCATAGACCTTCTTATAGGAGAAGAGGGGATCTTCCTTTTCGGAAAGGATGTCTCCAGGGAAATACGTCTTCCCGAGGTTTCCCAGAGGGTTTCTCTGTATGCATCCCTTTCTCCCGTACGAACCCATCTTGTGGAGCTTCAGCGTAAACAGGCCCGAGAGCCCGGTCTTGTCACCGAAGGGCGTGATATGGGGACCGTGGTGTTCCCGGAAGCCTCCTTCAAGTTTTTTTTGATAGCCACTCCCGAAGAAAGAGCCCGAAGGCGTTTCCTGGAACTGCAGGAAAAGGAGCCTTCTTCGGAAGAATCGTATGAAAAGGTCCTGCGGAATATTGTCCAGCGGGATTCGTTGGATGTAAATCGAAAAGAGTCGCCTCTTCGAAAAGCTTCGGATGCTTTGGAGGTGGACACTACGGGTATGTCCATAGATGAGGTGGTGGAACGCCTGCTATGTCACATCTCCCCCTCCCGAAGAGAATAGCTTTTATACGGGGAGAGTCTTGGTGAAAAAAACTCACGAAGGTGCGACAATTCAGAGCAGAGTTGTCGCATTTGCTGTACTTGGAAAATCTGGGGACTCCGAGTGTCTTCTGAACAGACAAGTTCTAGAGCTTCAGAGTTTGCTCCACAATGTGGGGTGCCTCATTCTTAAGTTTTTTGTTCAATATCGTCGTGACCCCGATCCTCAGTATTACGTGGGGAAAGGAAAGATTATAGAAATTCGGGAAGCCATGGAATTTCTTGACGCATCCATTGCGGTGGTGGATGGCTTTCTCACTCCCCGGCAACGGCATGCTTTAGAATCCCTTCTCGGGAAGACCGTATGGGATAGAACGGAGGTCATACTTCGTATTTTCGAAGCCCGGGCTTTTACGAATGAGGCAAAGCTTCAAATCGCTCTTGCTCGATACCGTCATGAAATTCCCTATCTCAAAGGTTTGGGACACCAGATGTCGCGGCTTGGCGGAGGCATCGGTACCCGAGGCCCCGGAGAAACGGAATACGCGAGGCATCGGCGGAAACTGGATAGAAATATTCGGAATATCGAAAAAAAACTTCAGGAAATCCAAAAACAGCGAAAATACCGACGCCAACGACGCCAGAAAAATCATATGCCCCTGGCAACGCTCGTAGGATACACGAACAGCGGTAAAACCACTCTTTTGGGGAAGCTTTCGCAAAGGCAGGATGTTTCGGGATCCGATAAGCTTTTTGCCACTCTGGATACGGCTGTTCGAAAGGCAAATCTTCCGGGAGGAGGAGCGTGTCTCTTTTCGGATACCGTGGGGTTTATACGTAATTTGCCTCCGGAACTGATCTCCTCCTTTCGCGCTACCCTCGAGGAAATATCCTCGTCCCAGATTCTTCTGCTTGTTTTGGATGGATCCAGTCCTTCTTTCGAAGAGGATTACCAGGTTGTCCGAAAGACTCTTTGCGATATCCATGCGTGGGAATTGCCTCGGGTTTGTCTGATCAATAAGGCTGACCTCTTGTCGGAAGAGCTTCGGGAACGCCAAAGTCTTTTCCTATCCAGAGAGGAAGAGTCCGTTTTTTTTGTGAGCGGACAATCCGGAGAAGGGCTTCCCTTTCTTCTCGGATATTTGGATCGTTTTTTTACGAAAAAGGAATGATTGCCATGAAAAGCATGACCGGTTACGGAAGAGTCCAGGCTCAAACTCCCTGGGGGTTACTCGAATGTGCAATTTCAAGCGTGAACCATCGTTATCAGGACATTTCGATTCGTTTGCCCCGAGACCTTGCTTTTCTCGAACAGGATATACAGAATAATCTTCGCAGGAAGTCCTTCCGCGGAAAAATGCAGGTCCGCCTTTCCTTTTCCTGGAATTCCGAACGGCGAGTAGTTCCTATTTCCGAAGATGTCCTGGGAGAGTATTTGCGTAAAATTCAGGATATTCAAAAGAAATACCATATCATCGAGGATGTGCGTGTGGATTCTCTGTTACAGCTTCCGGGTGTATTGAATCAGGAAGAAATTCTGGAAGAAAATCTTTGCAATCTCCTTAAAGAGCGAATTCTTCTGGAGCTGGAGCAAACTGTCCTTTCCTGGGATACCATGCGTTCTCTTGAGGGAAAACACCTTTACGAGGATATGTGGCAAAACCTTCTTGAAACGGAGAGTTTCGTGGCAGATATCGAAGAACGTTGGATTTCACTCCGAAAAGAAGTGGTTTTGCTTTTGCGTGATCGATTGAAAAATTTTGTGGAGGATCTTTCGGGAGAAATCTCTTTCGAGGAATCTCGCATTCTTCAGGAAGCTGCTATCCTTGCGGAAAAACAGGATATTGCGGAAGAACTTTGCCGTTTCCGAAGTCACCTTCAAAAACTGTATGCCGCCATGAAGGAAGAAGGATTTGTGGGCAGGAAAGTAGAATTCCTTCTTCAAGAGGTGAATCGTGAAGTTAACACCATGGGATCAAAGTCGAACGATGAGCATATTCGATGGTGTGTGGTGGAAATCAAGACAAGGCTGGAACGTATCCGAGAGCAAATACAGAATGTGGAGTGATGGACATGAATTCCCGGCTCTTGCACATCGGTTTTGGGAATATGGTGGTGCGGGATAGAGTGATTTCCATTATCTGTCCCTCTTCGGCTCCTGTAAAAAGGCTGAAAGAAGAGGCACGGCAGGAGGGGTTGCTTGTTGATGCTACCCAGGGAAGAAAAACCCGCTCCGTATTGATTACCGATAGTAAGCATGTCATACTTTCGGCGCTTCAGCCTGAAACGCTGGCGCATCGTTATGACGAGGAAGGAGCGTTAGCCGCCCAGCATGAAGAACGTACATAAGGGAATTCTTTTTGTCCTTTCCGGCCCCAGTGGTGCCGGAAAGGGGACTTTGCGCAAAATACTTTTTGAAAAGATTCCCGATTTACATTATTCCGTTTCATGGACCACCAGGGCACCTCGAAAAAACGAGATCCCAAACAGGGACTATGTTTTTGTGGATGATTCACTTTTTCGAAGGCTTGTCGAAGATGAGGGTTTTTTGGAGTGGGCTTTTGTTCACGGGCATTATTACGGAACTCCCAGAGAAGAGGTGGAAAAGATACTTTTTCAGGGAGATGACGTACTCCTGGAGATCGATGTCCAAGGAGCGCTCGCGATCAAAAAAGCCTATCCCGAGGCGGTGTTGGTATTTATTATGCCTCCCTCCCGAGAAGATCTTGTGGAGCGTTTGGCGAGAAGGAAAAGTGAAACTTCCCAGGAAATTTCTTTGCGCTTGCGCAATGCGGAGGAAGAGCTTTCTCATTCGGGAGAATACGATTATCGTATCGTAAATAAAGATATGGACAAGGCTGCGGGAGAATTGGTAGACCTCGTAGCTTCTTTACGAGATAAGAAAGGATAGATAGATTATGATTTTTTTTGATTATGAAAGGGTTTTTGCTTCGGAGGCTTGTATAGAAAACAAATACGCTCTTACCTCCATCATTGCCCAGAGAGCCCGTCAAATAAGCGAACAAAAAGGACAGGGGCTTCTTGACGGAGCTGAAAAGGCCATTTCGCTGGCTACTCGAGAGCTTCTCGAAGGTAAGGTGCGCATCCATCTTCCCGAAGAGAAACAGTAGCTTTTCAAGAATATTTCGTCATGAACTCCTGGGGAAAGAAATATCGCATTCTTTTTTGCATTACCGGAGGAATCGCTGCCTATAAAATGCCCGAAGTGGTTCATACCCTCGTGAAAGAGGGCCACTCTGTGCGGGTTCTTCTCACGAAGGCTTCGGAAAAATTCGTTACCCCCTTTCTTTTCGCTACCCTTACGGGAGAACAGGTTTACCGGGAGGAGGATTTTCTGGACGATACTACGGGACCCACCATACCGCACATTTGTCTTGCGGCATGGGCGGATCTTTTAGTGGTAGCTCCCTGTACGGCGAATTCTCTGAAGATTATCGCCCGTGGAGAATCCCATGTCCTTTTAGGAGCCCTTTTTCTTGCATCTCCGAAGAGAGGGCTTCTTTTCCCTTCTATGAATACGCATATGTGGGAGCATCCCAAAACGGCCTTTCATGTCAAGGAATGCCTGGAACTGGGGCATAGGGTTGTAGAGCCTGCGGAAGGGCGTCTTGCCTGCGGAACCAGCGGTAAGGGAAAGATGCAGGATAATGCCAATATCCTGGAGGAAATACGGCGTTTCTTGCTTCCCGTAAAGGATTTTGCAGGGAAAAAAGTGCTTGTTACTGCAGGGCCTACTTGGGAATATCTTGATCCTGTGCGTTTTTTAAGTAATCCTAGCTCCGGAAAGATGGGATATGCCCTTGCCCGAGAAGCATGGTATCGGGGGGCGGAAGTGACGCTTCTCTCCGGTCCCGTTTGTCATGGAAACTTTTACGGTTTTCGGCATATATCCGTTACAAGTGCCGAGGAAATGGGGGAACAGTTGCATTCTCTCCATGAAGAGTACGATTTCCTTCTTATGGCCGCTGCGGTGGGAGATTATCGTTTCCCCACGAGAGTTCCTCAGAAGATAAAGCGAGGAAACCGTGAATTTCTTGAGCTTTCCCTGGTGCGAAATCCGGATCTCCTGGCAGAAGCGGGGAAAAAGAAAAAGCCTCAGCAGATACTCGTAGGATTTGCTGCGGAAACTGAAAATCTTCTGGAAAATGCCCAGGACAAATTAGCTAGAAAAAATGTAGATTATATTGTGGCGAATTTCGTAGGAGGCGAGAAAAGCGCCTTCGGTTCTTCCGATAATGCCGTTACCATTATAGATAAAAAAGGCCAAAAATGCTCTTCTTCCGGCACAAAAGCTCATGTAGCCTCGGACATCCTAGATCTCCTTGCTTCCCTTTTTTTGGGAAAAGAATAAAAAGCGATTACGCTTCATGGAGTATATTTCCGTGCTCATTCCGGGGCCCTGGTGGACCCCACTAACCTATGCCTGTAGAAATTTTCCCTCTCCCGCTCCTCTCCCGGGATCTCGGGTAAGCGTTCCCTTGGGAAAAACCCACAGAGTGGGTTTTTACCTTGCTCGAGAAAAAAGAACTTCCCAAGCCATATCGGAACGTTTTTCCATTCGAGAGACGGGGGATTTTTTCGAGATCCTTCCTCCCATGGGAAAAGAGTTATGGGATTTAGCCTTGTGGATGTCAAAAAGGTATCTTTGTGCCCCCGGAATAGCTCTTAAAACGATTCTGCCCGAACCAATTTTGCGGGGAGAGATTGTTCCTCCTCTATCCGCAAAAGAATCTGGAGATAAAGGCAATCCACGGCATTCCTGCGTCTACCGGGGAAGGGATTGCGATCGGTACGAAACCTATGCCAATCTTCTCGCGGAAAATCCTTCTTGGAAGGGTATTTTCATTTTTCCAGAAATCGAACAGGCTCGAACATACTGGGCTTTTCTCGAAGAGCGAAATCTTGCGGGAAATGGGGCCCTCTGGGATATGAGAGCAAGAGATAAGAAGGAGAGACAGTTCCTTCTCTGGAAGAATCTTCGACAGGGAGATGTATCCTTTTTGGTAGGATCCTTGGGGGCCATTTTTGCTCCCTTGGGAAAAATGGATTTCATCGTGATTGATCAGGAAGAAAGTGGAGCCTATGAGCACCGTAAAACTCCCTTCTTCCATGCTCGCTCGGTGCTTGCGAAACGGGGGGATTTTTTTTCAAGTCACATGTATTTCGGAGGACGAGTTCCCTCATCCCGGATTTTTTTGCGTCTCCAGCCCGTTTGTCAGGAGCCTCCCCAGGTTTCGTTCGTTTTTGTACACCCTTCTCGGGCTGTACCCCTTGCTTTGGAAGGAACCGAAAAGGATGTTCCTCTTTCCAAAAAATTGCTCGAAAAAAGTGTGGAATTGCAAGGAAGGGGGGAGGCGGTTCTTTGGATTTTCGATAGAACCGATGAAAATCGCGAGCTTTTTTGTGTGGATTGCGGATACGTTTTTGTGTGCCCTCATTGCGGAGGAACCTGGGAAGCCAGCAGCGCTGCTTTGTGGCGTTGTTCTCGATGCGGAGCATCGCAGCAACCCCAGGAATTTTGTCCGGTATGCAGGGGAAAAATTCTTTCGTATCGCGGGGCAGGCCTCCGGTCTCTTCGTGCAAAAATTCAATCTCTTTTCGGGAAAAATGTGCCCTGCTATTTTTTTGATCGGAAAAAAAAGTTCGGCGGACTTCCCCTTAAAGAAATCGAAAAATCCGGAGGAATTATTGTCGGCACGAGAAGGGCGCTTTCTCTTTGTGATAGCCTTCCCATAGCCCTTATAGGTTGGCTTGATGCGGATGCCGAAGCCCGAAGGTCGAGTTATAACGCCCACGAAAAGGCTTTTCGTATGATCTGGGAATCCTCTTGGCGAGGGATGGAGAAAAGTCCTTCCCGAATTATCGTGCTTCAAAGCAGAAATCCTCGAAAAGGATGGCAAGGGACCTTGGAAAGAGGATGGGACTTGTTCTGGAAAGAGGAACTTCGGAAAAGAAAAACCTTTGCATTTCCTCCGTATGGAACACTGGTGGAAATTTCTGCCCATCCAGAAATAATGCATTCCTTGGAAGAAGAACTTGAGAAAAACGATATTTCTTTTTCCCGTTTTTCAAAAATTCAGGAGAATTCTCAGGAAACCCTTTGGATAAAATGCGATGGAACCATGCCTCTTTTTCGTATAGTACACAAAATTTTTGGAATTTGGAATCCTTGTGCGAAAAAAAGAAACAGCCACACCCTTCGCATTTGGAGAGACTAACATGTATATTCTCGTTGAAATGCATGTACGGAAAGGAATAGTGACATGGCGGTAATTTCCATTATTGGAAGGCCCAATGTAGGAAAATCATCTCTTTTTAATCGTTTTCTGGGAAAAAGACATGCCATTGTGGATGACGTTCCCGGAATAACTCGGGATAGATTATATGCGGAAATTTCCCACAAAGGAGAGTCCTTTTATATTGTCGATACCGGAGGAATCCTTGGGGAACAAAGCAAGGAATACGATGAACAGATAAGGAAACAGGCAGAAGTTGCCATAGAGGAAAGCGATCTTGTCCTTTTCCTTGTGGATGCCCAAACGGGACTCATGCCTACGGACCATGACATTGCCCTTTTGGCGCGAAAAAGCAGAAAACCCATCATTTTGGTTGTCAATAAGGCGGATTCGCCGGAATACAAAGGAGATTTTCAGTTCGCTCCTTTGGGATTCGACCAGGTGCTTCCGGTGAGTGCGGTACACAACCGGAATGTGGAAGAGCTTCTCGATACCGTTTCCCGCGTACTGGAAGGCGAAAAAAGAGAAGTGCCACACAAGATGTCGCAGGGCTCTGCGACGCTTTCGGTAGCTCTGGTGGGACGCCCGAATGTGGGAAAATCAAGTATTTTCAATTATTTTGTCGGGCAAGAACGATCCCTTGTAAGCGCCGTTCCAGGAACGACTCGGGACAGTATCGATACGTTGGTGGAAACTTCTTTGGGAACCATACGCATTATCGATACCGCAGGGCTTCGCAAAAAATCTCGCATTTCCTCTTCCGTAGAATACTATTCCATGGTGCGAAGCTACAATGCTATCGATCGCTGTGATGTGGCGGTGCTCGTGATGGATGGAGAAGAGCCGGCCACGGAAAATGAGAAAAGAATATGCGGTCATGTGGCACAAAAGGGAAAGGGCCTTGTTTTTGTAGTAAATAAATGGGACTTAGCGCCAAAGGACCCCAAGCTTGGAGATAACATGCGAAAGTATCTCAAACAGGCCTTCGTCTTTTTTCAGCACGCTCCCATGGTTTTCGTTTCTGCAAAAACGGGGAGAAACATGCAGGATCTTCTAAAGGCGGTTTTTCAGGTTCATCAGAACCGGGAAAATCGCATTGCGACATCTAAACTTAATGTGTTGCTTCGAGAACTTATGGCCTTCGAGCGAATGCCCAGTAACGGCCAGGGACGTTTCCTGAAGCTTTATTATTGCACTCAGGCAGGAACGGCCCCTCCCTTTTTTCTTTTCGTCGTCAATGATACCGAGATTGTCACAAAACAATTTGAAAGACATGTGGAGAAAAAATTGCGTTCTTTGGAGGATTATTCCGGAGTGCCTATTAGAATAAAGTGGAAAAATCGTTCGGATTAGGTGATTCCAGCCCTTGACCTTACTAACAAAAGCTGTAATAATGAGTCAAAGGGCGACTTCAGCCCTGATATCAGAGGGTTTTGTCCCAAATCTGTAGGAGGTGTTTCGTGTGACCAAAAGTGATTTGGTAAATGAAGTTGCCAAAGCGACAGGTAGCAGTAAAAAGGATGCCAGTGAGTGTGTGGATGCGGTCTTCTCTGCTATCGAGCAGGCTCTCTCCCGAGGCGATAAAGTGCAGCTCGTCGGTTTCGGAACCTTTGAGGTCCGGGATCGGGCGCCGCGTCAGGGACGTAATCCCCAGGATCCCAAGAAGGTTATCAAGATTCCCGCAAAGAAGGTTCCTGTTTTCAGACCTGGCAAGGTCCTGAAAGAAATGGTGGATAAATAGGCTCTTTCGATTTGGTTATTGTGGTAGGAATGACAAAAGACGGCTCTTCTGCCGTCTTTTGTCATTCCTACCACAGAGCGGTTTTACAAACAATGATTTTTTGTCTTGACGATGGGGTCTACTTTACTGTTCCCTCCGCTCCTCGAGTGCTCGAATCGCTTCCTTAGCTTATGTGATACAGATGTCAATGGAAACCGCTCTAATATGTTACGGTGTCTCTTCTTCCGCAAAATACATGGCGATTTTGGCGGCTATTTCAGGTTCGTCCAAAATGTGTCCTAAAGAAAAGATATGTTTTTCCTTTTTTCCCCGTTCCCGAAGGATTTGCTCTGCCCTCGCCTTGCCGATGCCGGGAAGGGCAAGAAGGTTGATCCGGGAACACGATTCGAGGAAAAGTGGAAACGGCACTCCAGTGAGAGAGCGTTTGCCGTAATCCGTTACAGCTACGTTTATTTTCATTCCCTCCGTCAAACGTTCATCCATGATACCCACAAGGGGGGGATAACTTCCCAGGGATCTTCCAAAAAGGCAATTCCCCAAACGCTCTTCCGTCATAACCCCCTGTAGAACAGTTCCGAGGGGAGCGAAGCGCTCGAAGAGGAGAGGGTCGATTTCATTCCGGACCCATTCTTTCCAGCGTTTTGTTTTTTGGGGTTTTGTCCTGGGAGGAAAGCGTTTAAGTATTTCCGGCAAAGGAGAGCCGGCAAAGGAAATGACCTTCCGTATGTTGATTCTTCGAACCAAGAGGTGTTCCTGGATCAGTGATTCGAGAAATAGGGAGTTTATTTCATAAGACTCTTCGGTCTCTCCCGGAAGGCCTAGAAGAAAGTTCAAACCCGGAAGAATTTTAGGAAGCCCTCGTTTACGTTCTCTCCATCCCCCCGCTTCGTTGATTATACGAACCGCCTCCAGGGCTTCCTGAAAGGTTACTTTAAGATTGTTCAAGCGTAATACCGAGGGATCGAGATTTTCCAACCCCAGGGAAAGGCAATCCCCTTCGGTGTTGTGGCGTGCGATAATTCCAACGGCTTTGCGGGAGTCTTCGGGGAATTTCGCAATTGTTTGAGGGTTGCAGTTGTCCGTATGGAGGACCTCGAGCTCCGGACAGGCTCTCCGGATTCCTTCATAAAGTTTTTGCAATATTTCAGGGTTGGGACGCCTTCCACAAGCCTCCTTGATGCCACCATATCCGAGAATATCCGAACATTTTCCGAGACGAAAAGCGCGCACTCCATATGTTGAAAGTGCTTCCACTTCTTGGAGAACGTCTTCCAGCGGGCGCTCCCGATAGGAAGCTCTTTGCCATTCGGTGCAGAAACTGCAATGTTTTCCCTTTTTGCCGCATCCTTCGGAGAGTTCCAATTCCGCTATTACATGCGGATAGCATGGGTGCTGGAGAACGAGAGCGGCTCCTGCAACCGCCCAATGTGCCAAATGGTCGTACTTTTTTCGGGCGTGGGGATCGAACCGTCCTTCCCGAAGATAAAGATCCAGAGAGCTTACGGGATCTTCGGAAAAACAATCGCCCTGTTCTGCGAAGTTTTCCGTATTTTTGGCGGAGCGCCCTCCTTGAAGAGAGTAGCCCTGAATGATGGAACCTCCGAAAAAGAGCAGGCCCTTTCTTGGAATGTCCAGGAGGTGTTCGAGTTCCTTTAGCAGGAGCGGGCTCCCTCCCCGATAACGGCCGGGAACCGTAAAGCCCGTAATAAGAACGATCATATCCGATTCTTTCCAAAGATCCTCCCGAGGGGTTTTTCGCCAGGAATCCACGGTTTTGTAGGTTACATCAAAATTCCAGGTACGCAATAAGCCAAAGGCGTAACGAACGTAGGGAGAAATGTAGGGAGGGACTCCAAAACAGGAGGGCTCATCCACATAACCGTCGAAAACAAGAGCTTTTTTCATGCCGATTCCCTCTTTTCAGATGGATACTCTCCTTTTCTTGGAACTTTTAGGGAAAAAGAAAAGGAAGTGTGGAAGTTATGCTACAATATCTTCTTTAAAAGACAAATCCGTGTCTAGGGGGAGGATCTGGAATGAAAGGATACAGGGATTCCGCTTTTTTGGAAAGAGAAATTGTTGCGTGGTTGCAAGCACAGGGAAGATCCTCCGGAAAAGCCGGAGGAGTTTTCGGTTTGAGCGGCGGCATCGATTCCGCCGTGGTGGCCGGACTGGCCCGCAAAGCCTTTGGGAAAAACGTTTTGGGAATCCTTATGCCATGTCATAGCGATCCTCAAGATGCGATTCATGCTCGAGAGGTGGCGGAAGCTCTGGATATACCGATTCGGGAGATCGATTTATCCGAAACGTACGACATCTTTCTCCGCAATTTTTCCAAAAACGAAGAACTTTCATCTTCTCTGGCATTGGCAAACATAAAACCACGGTTACGAATGATCACTCTCTACGCCCTGGCGCAGGAAAAGGATTTTCTCGTTTGCGGTACCGGAAATAAAATCGAACTGGCGGTAGGTTATTTTACCAAACATGGAGATTCCGGCGTGGATCTTCTACCGCTGGGAGATCTTCTCAAGGGCGAGGTGCGAGCCCTTGCGGAGTATCTCGGAGTTCCTCGGGAGATTATCGTCAAACCCCCTTCCGCAGGGCTTTGGCAGGGGCAAACGGATGAAAAAGAAATGGGGGTTACCTACGAAGAGTTGGATAATTATTTCCTTGAGCAAAAGGTCTCTCCGGAGGTACAATCCTTTGTGCAAAGGGCTTTTCAGCGTTCCGAACATAAACGGAATATGCCGCCCCTCTGCAAAATAGTGGAAGAACAGAAAACAGTCTAAAAAATATCAAAAGTCGGGGTGTATTGTTATGTCAGGACATTCTAAATGGGCTAACATCAAACACAGAAAAGCTGCGCAAGATGCCAAACGAGGCGTGGCATTTCAAAAGCTTGTTCGGGCAATTATCGTGGCCGCCAAAGAGGGGGGTGGCGACCCGGCAATGAATATGAAATTGAAAACTGCCATCGAACGAGCCAAGGCCGTATCGGTTCCTTCGGACAATATCGAACGGGCCATCAAGCGCGGCACCGGGGAGATTGAGGGGGCCATATACGAAGAAGTTATGTATGAAGCTTATGGCCCTGGGGGAGTTGCGGTTCTCATCGAGGCCACCACGGATAACAAAAACAGAACGACTCCGGAAATACGGGCTCTTCTCAGCCGAAACGGAGGTACCTTCGGTGAGGCGGGATGTGTTTCCTGGATTTTCGAGCGTAAGGGAGTTATCGAAATCGAAGGAAATGTGGATGAAGAAGAACTTATGCTGGCGGTTATCGATGCGGGGGGCGAGGACCTTTCCTCCGAGGACGGGAGCATTACCGTTTACACGGATCCCAGCCTTGTGTTAACCGTGGCGGAGGCTTTGAAAAAAACGGGATATGAAGTTGGGTCCGCAGAGGCTCAGCAAATTCCCAAAACCACGGTTCCCGTGGAAGATAAGAACGTTGCCGCAAAGATACTGAATCTTCTCGATGTCCTTGACGATCATGACGATGTGCAATCCGTATCGTGTAATTTCGACATTGCCGAGGACATTATGCGTTCTCTGGAAAACTAGATGATTTGTCTCGGCATCGACCCCGGCTTAGGGCGTCTCGGATACGGTGTAGTCGCCCTTCAGGGGTCCATGTTCAAGGCCCTTTCTTACGGTTGCTTGGAAACATCTCCTAAGGACGCGATGGAAAAACGCCTTCTTCGTGTCCATGAAACTTTAGAAACTCTTCTTGCGTCCTTTCCGATAGACTGTATGGCGGTGGAAAAGCTTTATTTCGGCAAAAATAAAACTACCGCAGAAATGGTGTGGCAAGCCCGAGGAGTGGTGCTTCTTATGGCGGCTCTGGCGGGAAAACCTCTCGTCGAGCCGAATCCGGGGGATGTGAAAATCGCGGTTTCCGGAAGCGGCAACGCCGAAAAGATGCAAATTCAGAGAATGGTGCAGCGTCTTCTCAATCTTTCGGAGCTTCCTCGCCCCGATGATGCGGCGGACGGGCTTGCCATCGCCATTACGGGGCTTCTTCTCTTCCGTCATAACCAGAGAACGGAACATCCGTAACCGTATGGGCACATGATGGAAAAGAGAGTGTGCCTTCCCGAAATGATGGCCCTACCATGATCCGGGAGGAACTTCATGATCCATTATTGTAAGGGTGTCGTCACTTCCGTAGAAAGGGACCGAGGTCAGGTTATTCTCGAAGTGGGATCCATAGGTTTTCGCTTTTTTTGTACCCGAAGGGTGCTCGACATGGCCGAGGAAGAGGAACCTCTCCTTCTTTTCGTGCATCTGCAGCCTCAGGAAGAGGTAGGATTTCTTCTTTTCGGATTTGCTGATGAAAACGAACGCGTTCTTTTCTCCATGCTCACCTCGGTTCGTGGCGTGAGCAGCCGAATGGGAATGGGAATTATGTCCTCGTTGGATGTTCAGAATATTGTAGAGGCCATCGTGGATTCCAAGGCCTCTCTTTTTGCGTCTCTTCCGGGAATCGGCAAAAAAATTTCCGAACGCCTCTGTTTCGAGCTTTCCGAAAAAGTACGAAAGGCTCTCGGAGATGGTTTTCTTCTTGCTCCTCAGGCTTCTTCGGATTCCTCGTCTTCCCCCTCGGAGAATGCCATACAACGTACCGTGTTGGAGGCCCTGCTTTCTCTCGGGTTCGGAAGAAAAGAAGCCCTTGTCGCCATGCAGAGGGCTCTCGAGGGGGGCGGTATGGTTATGTCCGACGAAAGTTTTCTTCTTCATGAAGCTTTACGGAGGCTGCAGCGATGATGTTACCTCAGGAAGAACCGGGACGTTTTGTGGGGGCCCCTTCTCTTATGGGGGAGGAGGAGTTTCTCCCAGTTCGTCCCCAGATTCTTAGGGATTTTGTAGGACAACCAAATCTTAAAGAAAAGCTTGCCATTTATATTCAGGCAGCTATGCAGCGGAAAGAGCCCCTGGATCACGTGCTTTTTCACGGCCCTCCTGGATTGGGAAAAACCACCCTCGCGGGAATTATCGCCCGGGAAATGGGAGGAGAAATGCGGGTTACTTCTGGCCCCGCTTTGGAACGCTCCGGGGATCTCGCGGCGATTCTTTCGAATCTTCAGGGAGGGGACGTGCTTTTTATCGATGAGATTCATCGTCTTCCCCCTCATGTGGAAGAGATCCTGTACGCAGGAATGGAAGATTTCGCCCTGGATATCGTCGTGGGCAAGGGGCCTCTTGCTCGGAACATACGGCTTTCGCTTCCTCCCTTTACGCTCATTGGTGCCACCACAAGACTGGGATTGCTCACTTCTCCCTTGAGAGCCCGCTTCGGCATCGTGGAACAACTTGATCTCTACAGTCCCGAGGACCTTTCTTCCATTGTGATGAAGGCAGCTCAAAAATATAATATACCTATCGAGGAGGAAGCGGCCCAGGAAATCGGCCGTCGTTCCCGGGGGACCCCCCGGGTGGCATTGCGCCTTTTTCGGAGAGTTCGGGATATTGCTCAGGTGAAGGGGGAGGGTGTTGTACATCTGGAGGTAGCCACCATAGCCTTGGAAATGCTCGGCATTAACGGGCAGGGGCTTGACGAAGGGGATAGAAAATACCTGGGCGCTATCGTACACCTTTTCGGAGGAGGTCCCGTGGGCCTTTCCACCCTGGCTTCTGCGGTCAACGAAGAATCCCAAACCCTTGAGGATATTTATGAGCCTTTCCTCATACGTCAGGGTTTTCTTGAAAAAACTCCCCGAGGAAGGAAGGCTACGAAAAACGCTTTTTTTCTCTTTTCCTTAACCCCTCCGGAAATGACCCCCGATCAGGGACAGCGAACTTTCTCCTGGGAAGAGGAGTAACCCCGTGACCTCCCTCGCTAAAGTCCTTGTTCTTCTCGGCATAATTTTTTTGGGGCTTGGAGGCCTTTGTTTTCTTTGGGGGCATTGTAATTTCCCCTTTCCTTTCGGGAAACTTCCCGGAGATATTGCCATTCGAACAAAAGGGGGAATATTCTTTTTCCCCCTCACTTCCATGATCGTCGTCAGCGTCCTTCTCGCAGTCTTTTTCCAGGTGTTACGTTTTTTTTCGAAAATAAGAGAATTTTCGAAACCCGAAAGGAGCTTTGTCATGCTTTTTTACCGAAAAAAAATCTCTTCCCTTTTGGGGTTTCTTCTTGTCCTGGGCATTTTTTCCTCTCTTCTTCCTGCCTGGGGAGGAAATGCTCCCACCTTGCGAGTTTGCGTAGCCCAAAATATGACAAAGGGAACGCTTTCCTCCCCCAAAAGCTATACCCTTGTGGATGCTCAGGGAAAACATCTTACCCTCTCCGGGTCCTGCTCGCTTCTCTATCGCAAGGGAAACGTGATCGATGTCAATAAAAAAAACCTCTCTCTTCCCGTGAAAATTAAAGGAAAAGCGCCGGTCGCCTGGGGGAATCATCCCTACCGGGGTTCTCTGGAAATCTGTCGGGGATCTTCTGGGATGTCTATAATTAATGTGATTGATCTGGAAACCTATCTTCGAGGTGTGCTGAAAATGGAAGCCAATCCCGCATGGCCTATGGAATTTCTCAAAGCCCAAGCGGTGGTGGCTCGCACCTATGCCATATCGCATAAGGGAAGGCATGGAGGAGAAGGTTTTGATCTTTGTGCAACACCTCATTGTCAGGTATATCGAGGAATGAATGCGGAAGATTCCAGAATCGATAAGGCCATTCAGGCTACGAGAGGTATGGTGCTCGTGTATCAGGGAAAATATGCCCTTACTCCCTACCATGCCGATAGCGGAGGAAGCACCGCAGATGTACGCCATGTGTGGGGAGGCTCGGTTTCTTATTTACAACCCCGAAGGGAGCCTGTGGCGTATACATCGCCCTATTCTCACTGGGAACTTTCTCTTTCCCCCCGTCAAATAGCAGAGGTCTTACGAAAAATGGGCCTTTCCGTGGGGCAAGTCCGAGGTGTGGATATAGGACAAAGGGATTCCGGGGGAAGGGCGATTACCCTTCGCATATCAGGAACTAACGGCGTCCGGGAAGTTTCAGCTCATCGATTTCGAATGGCTTTGGGAAGTAACGATCTGAAAAGTACCAACTTTTCCATTGTCTCCCCTTCCTCCGGAATTTCAGAATCCTTGCCGGGAAATAGCGTTTCTTTCGAAGATCAAGAAGAGCTTTCTCTTATGACTCGGCAGGGAGTTTTTTCTACGGAGGAATTGATGGATATGCTACTGCACCCGGAAAAACAGAAAAGCTACCTTGAAAAGAACCGTCGAAGCCCTGAAACAATAGCCGTAAGAACGGAAAACACCTCGGGATCCGGAAATTTTCTTTTTTCCGGAAAAGGGTGGGGCCATGGAGTCGGGCTCTCTCAATGGGGTGCCAAAGCCTTGGCCGAGCAAGGATGGACTTGGGAAAAGATTCTTCAGCATTATTATCCTGGGATTACATCAAAAAAAGCTTATTGATGAGGTACAATAAAAAGTATGAATATCGATCTTTTCCAAGCAGAAAACTATTCCTTTGAATTGCCTCGGGAGCGCATTGCTCAAAATCCGGCAGAGCCGAGAGATTCTTCGCGTCTTCTGGTTCTGGAGAGGGAAACGGGGAAACGATATCACCGTATATTTCGAGAGGTGGAGGATTTTCTTCGTTCCGGAGATCTCCTTGTGTTAAATGATACTAAGGTTCTTGCGGCCCGTCTTTTCGGTAAGAAAGCGGAAAGCGGCGGGGAGGTGGAGATTTTTCTCCTTCATCCGGTGGAAAAAAGCCCTCATCTTTGGGAAGCCCTGGTAAGACCCGGAAAAAGATTGAAGAAACCTACGAAGGTGCTTCTGGAAAAGGGATTGGAAGTCATGGTTTTTCCTTCGCCCTCTTCGGGAGGGCTCCGGATTGTGGAGTTTCCGGAACATCTGGATGTTCCGGACTTTCTGGAAGATTACGGCATGGTTCCTCTGCCTCCCTATATTACGGAGTCCCATGCCGAGAGTGACCAGTATCAAACTATTTATGCCCGGCAACTTGGTTCCGTCGCCGCTCCTACGGCGGGACTTCACTTTACGCAGGAGCTTTTGGGGAGGCTTCGAAAGAGGGGAATATCCTTGGCCTTTCTCACGCTTCATATCGGATTGGGGACTTTTCGTCCTGTCCAGACCGAGGATATTCGAGACCACACCATGCATGAAGAGGTTTTCGAAATTTCCCCCTCCACGGTAAGAGCGGTGGAGGAAACGAAAAAACGGGGAGGAAAGGTTATAGCTGTAGGAACTACCGCTGTTAGAAGTTTGGAAACCGGAGCTTCTTCGGGAATCTTGAAGCCCGGAAAGGGAACCTCTCGTCTTTTTATTTATCCCGGATATTCTTTCCGTGTGATCGATGGAATGATTACGAATTTCCATCTTCCTCAAAGTACGCTTCTTATGTTGGTGGCTGCTTTCGGGGGATATCGGAATGTGCTTGATTCTTATCGAGAGGCTGTGGAAAAGGAATATCGTTTTTATTCCTTTGGGGATGCCATGATGATTTTATGAAAATTCAAAAACGCTTGAACATCCCCTTGTGGAATTCGATTTTTCCGCATATTTTCACGTGCTAAGGGCATGAAGATAGCGATACGAGTGTTTATCTTCGAGAATTCTATCTGCAGATACGGTAGAAGGTTTCGTTTTTGGGGAAAGGAGAGGAGGGGTTTTTCATGTTGGTATGGGCGTGTGTCGTGCCACATCCGCCGATTGTGGTGCCCGAGGTCGGAAAAGGAAGGGAAAAAGAAGCCAGGGTTACTCTTGAAGGGTTTTTAAAACTCGGAAAACTTCTCAAAAAACCGGAAGCCCTCGTCCTTCTTTCTCCCCACGCTCCTTTTGTTCCGGGAAAAATGCTTCTCGTAATTGCAAAAAGTTATAAGGGGTCTCTTGAGATTTTCGATGCCCCTTCGGTTTTTTCTCAAGCTCCGGGGCTTTATGAAGACGCCTTGTTCCTGGAAACCCTTCTGGAGAAAGAGAAGATCCCCTTAAAAACTCTTTTCTGTTCCGAAGGACTTCTCGATCATGGAGGCACGGTCCCACTCTATTATTTAATGCAATCCTGGAGTTCTCTTCCTCCTCTTCTGCTTATAAACCCTGCGGGGCTTTCTCCCGTTCAAGCCTACGACCTGGGAACGGTTCTTTCCGGTTTTTTGCCTTCCATGAAGTGGGGACTTGTAGCCAGTGGCGATCTTTCTCATGGATTAACCCCTTCGGCTCCGGGAAAGTACCATCCTTGGGGAGAACGCTTCGACAGCTTGGTAGTGGAATGCCTCGAAAGGGGGAATCCGCTCCCCCTGAAGAACCTTTCCTCCGAAGAACGTAGGGATGCTCAGGAGTGTGGGCTTGCCTCGGTTCTTTGCGCTCTTGGTCTCGTGAAAGATCGTCCCTTCCAAATCCTCAGCTATGAAGCTCCCTTCGGCGTGGGGTACTGTATAGCTTCCCATATTCCCCAGACTTTCGAAGATAACCGGGAGGAGGCGTAACGGCATGTTTCTCGCGAAAGAGTTCCCTTTTCTTCGGGAAGGGGGTTTTTCATATCCTTCCTTTGCTAGGTATGTGGTAACCCGCCGTGTCGGAGGTTCCGAAATTCCTGAAGCTTCCGAACTCCTTTTTCTTCTGGAAAAGGATTATCCGGAACTTGGAATGCCCCAGGCCTGCTTTGTCTCCATCAAACGGGGAGACGGAAATCTTCGAGGATGCATGGGGACTCTTTCCCCTTGTTATGCCTATCTCATAGAAGAACTTATAGAGAATGCTCAAGCGGCGGCTTTTCGGGATCCTCGCTTTTCGCCCGTCCGAGAAAGGGAACTTCCATCTCTTCGCTTTTCCTGTGATCTTCTGGAAACTCCGCAAGAAACGAATTTTCAGTTTTTGGATCCTAAAACGCTTGGAGTTATCGTTTCTTGGAACGGCATGAGAGGAGTTCTGCTTCCAAATCTCGACGGTATTGAGACTCCCCAGGAACAGGTGGAAATCGCCATGAGAAAAGCGGGAATTTCTGGTATTCCTTTTGAGAAACTCCATCTCATGTCTTTCCGGGT
Organism: uncultured Aminiphilus sp.; assembly: GCA_963666395.2. GTDB lineage: Bacteria > Synergistota > Synergistia > Synergistales > Aminiphilaceae > DAIPKP01. The sequence continues at coordinate 1,175,091 of CAXXQU010000001.1, read as the reverse complement.
ACAACGCTATGAGGAATTCTAGTGGTTTTTCTCAAAACCCCAACCCCACGCCGAGGCCTCTTCCTGCAACGTCCTGGTGGCATTGGGAGGAGGGGAATGTGCGATGCGATCTTTGCGCCCATTCCTGCCTTATCGTTCCGGGGAGGGTCGGATTTTGCGGAGATCGGGAACATGTTCCTCTCAAGGGTCTTCAATCCCTCGTTTACGGAAAGCCCCTCGCCTGGGCAGTGGATCCTGTGGAGAAGAAGCCTTTATATCATTATTTTCCGGGTTCTTCCGTTCTTTCTTTGGGAACCTGCGGATGTACTATGGATTGTCCTTACTGTCAGAATCATCGCTTGGTACATGCAAGCCCTTCAGACCGCACCTATTCCCCCGAAGATGTCGTTGCGGCAGGAAAGGAGCAGGAGCTTCCGCTTCTCGCGTTCACCTACAACGAACCCACGGTATGGTACGACTTCGCTTTTGATTGCGCTCTCTTGTGGCGGAAAGAGGGCAAAACTTCTGTGTTTGTGACCAACGGACAAATGCAAGAACCCCCTTTGCGAAAACTTGCACCCCTTCTGGGAGCATGTAACGTGGACATCAAGTCTTTTAACGAACGGCACTATAAAGATATCCTTAAAGGATCTCTTTCGCAAACTCGACGTTTTATTGAAATTCTCTTAGAGGAAAAGGTCCACGTGGAATTGACCTGGCTTGTAGCTCCCGGCATCAATACGGAGAATAACTTTTTCCGTTCCTGCACTCGCTGGATTGCCTCTCTCTCTCCTTTTATTCCCCTTCACATTACCCGGGCCTTTCCCGCTTACCATTGGCAAGGGCCTTCTCCTTCTTTGGAAGAGCTTCGCCGTCTTCGTATGGAGGCCCGAGAAGATCTTGCGTACGTATACCTTGGGAATACTGGCTTTTCTGAGTCTACAACATGTTATAACTGTGGCCATGACACCATAGTACGGTCGTGCTATAATGCTTTAGAAATTGAAATAGATAAAGAAGGAAAGTGCTCTTTTTGCGGAGCCCCCACACACGTTGTTATGGGGAATTCTCAACACAAAACATAGGCGGAGCGAGAACTTCGAGGAGGATGATAACGGATGGAAGGGAAAACAATCGTACTTAACGGACATTCCTTGTCTCTTGAAGATGTATGGCGGGTTGCAAAAAAAGGATATGGAGTTCGGTTGGATCCGGGAGCCGTAGCTCTGGTGCAGCGAGGAGCAGATAAAGTCGCCTCCTGGGTTCGGGAGGAAAGGAGTATTTACGGTATTACCACGGGGTTCGGAGATCTCTCTTCGGTGGTTATTCCCAAAGATAAAAGCCGTCAGCTCCAGACCAATCTCCTTCTCAGCCATGCTTGCGGTACGGGAGAGCGCTTTTCCGAAGAAGTGGTACGGGCTATCATGCTGTTGCGCATCAATACCCTTACTCGGGGATTTTCCGGTATCAGCCTTCCCACGTTGGAGCGCCTGGTGGAATATCTTAACCGGGGTATTCATCCCCTTATTCCCTCTCAAGGTTCCGTAGGTGCCAGTGGAGATCTTTGTCCCCTTTCGCATGTGGCCATCACGCTTCTCGGTTATGGAAAAGTGCTTTACCAGGGCAAGGAACGGGATACCATGGATGTGCTGCAATCCCTTGGTATGGAACCCATCGAACTGCAACCTAAAGAAGGATTGGCTCTCAATAACGGCACTCAGGCTCTTACCGCCGTAGGCGCTTTGGCCTTGCTGGAGGCTTTAGATCTCGCAAAAATTGCGGATATCGCAGCGGCTCTTTCGCTCGAAGCCCTTCATGGGGTACCCTACGCTTTCGATTCTCGTACGCACGACCTTCGTCCTCATCTTGGACAAAAACTAGTGGCTTCGAACATGAGAAAACTTCTCGATGGTTCCGAGATCGTGGCGCGGTACAAGCACGATAGGGTGCAGGATGCCTATTCTCTTCGCTGTGTTCCCCAGGTTCACGGAGCTTCTCGGGATGCTTTCGAATATGTGAAGCAAAAAATTCAAATTGAAATCAACTCCGTTACGGATAATCCCCTTATTTTCGCGGCGGACGAAGAGGCTTTGAGCGGAGGAAATTTTCACGGGCAACCCATTGCCATCGCCATGGACTTTTTTGGCATTGCTGCTGCGGAATTGGGGAGCATTTCGGAGCGACGAACCGCCAGGCTCGTGGATCATAAACTTTCGGGGCTTCCTCCTTTTCTCGTCAACAAAAGCGGCCTTAACAGTGGTTTTATGATACCCCAATATGTGGCGGCTTCTCTGGTTTCAGAAAACAAGGTGCTTTGTCATCCTTCCAGCGTGGATTCCATTCCTACCTCCGCCAATCAAGAAGATCACGTTTCCATGGGAATGTATTCATCCCGGAAGGCTGCTACCATTGCGGAAAACGTTAGGAAAATTCTTGCCATAGAACTCTTGTCCGCCTCTCAGGGACTCGAATTTTCCAAACCGCTTCTTCCCGGAAAAGGTACCCATGCCGCCTATAAAACCATCCGCCGGGAAATTGCTCCGGTAGAGGAGGATCGGTATCTGCATCCGGATATTCTTTCCCTTATTTCCCTTCTCGAAGAAGGGAAACTTCTGGAGGCCGTAGAAGGAGAAGTCGGCGAATTGTAATATCGGCTGGTCTTTTGCGAAAGTATTTCGAGGTTTCCTTCCTTTGGCTTTTTTAAAAAGTACCGGCAAAAAACGATAACTTTATACGGAGGTAAAAGATCATGGCTAAGCAGCTTATCGAATGTGTCCCGAATTTCAGCGAAGGAAAGGATAAAAACCTTATCGAAAAAATTGTTCAGCCCTTTAAAGAAACTTCTGGATGTTATTTGTTTGATTATCGGGCGGATGAGGACCATAACCGGTTGGTAGTGAGTCTGGTGGGAGAACCCGAAGCCCTTTGTTCCTCTCTTCTTCGAGCCGCCCAGTATGCGGCGGAGCATATCGACATGAATATCCATAAGGGGGCTCATCCACGGATAGGGGCGGTAGATGTGGTGCCCTTTACTCCGATCAAGAATATAACCATGGAAGAGTGCGTGGCTCTCTCTCATGAATACGCTGAAAAATATTACAGTGCTACGGGAATTCCCGTGTATTTTTATGAGGATTCCGCCAAGCGCCCTGAAAGGAAGCGTTTGGAGGTTATCCGAAAAGGCCAGTACGAAACCTTGAAGGAAGAATGCCATATTCCCGAAAGAACTCCCGATGTAGGAGGCCCGGAATTACATCCCACCGCCGGAGCTACCGTAATGGGGGCAAGGAAGTTCCTTGTGGCTTTCAATGTAAATCTTAAGACAAGCGATGTGAACATTGCCAAGAAAATTGCAAGCTTTGTCAAAGCTTCCAGCGGAGGGTTCTGCCATGTAAAGGGGATCGGTTTGGCTCTCGAGGAACGAGGAATCGTTCAGGTAAGCATGAATATCGTGGATTACCAGAAAAATTCTCTTTACCGGGTGGTGGAGATGATTCGTATGGAGGCTCGCCGTTGGGGAGTGGAGGTTCTGGAAACCGAAGTGTACGGTATGATCCCTGCGGAAGCCCTCCTTCAGAGCACCGAATACTATCTCCAGATTGCGGACTTCAATCCACAGCAGGTGATTGAGCTGAAGCTTCTCGAGATGATGGGAAATTAGGTGAAGTATATGGCAATCCGGAAACTTTTTACGAATGCCCGAATCTATACTCCCTTTGACCAGGGAAGCCCTCGTTCCGGAAAAGATCAGGGAGTTCTGCGTATTTTCGAGAACGGCGCACTTCTCGTGGAGAACGGCATCATCCTTTCGGTGGGGGATGAACAAAAAGTACGGCAGGATGCCATAAACCTGGAAATCCATGAAGAAGTAGATTGCTGCGGAAGATGTATGGTTCCCGGTTTCGTGGATCCTCATACGCATATATGTTTTGCAGCAAATCGGGAAGAGGAATTTTCCATGCGTCTCTCGGGAGTTCCCTACTTGGAAATCCTGGAGAATGGAGGGGGTATCCTCTCTTCGGTTCGGAGCTTGCGCGAAATGGATGCGGCCGCTCTTTTTGATATTACCCGAGAAAATGTCCTCTCCGCCCTTTCATTCGGCACCACCACCATAGAGATAAAAACCGGATACGGTCTGGATACGGAAAGCGAGCTGAAAATGCTCGATGTTATTCAGCGTATTCGTCGGGAAACGCCTCTTGACGTGGCCGTGACCTTTATGGGAGCCCATGCGGTGCCTCTGGAATATAAGGGACAGGAGGAGGCCTTTGTGGATTTTCTGGTAGAGGAAATGCTCCCCGTCGTAGCTTCCAAAAAAATTGCGGATTTCTGCGATGTTTTTTGCGAAAAGGGCGTTTTTTCCATAGATCAGAGCCGGAGAATTCTTCAAAAAGCCCGAGAACTTGGAATGGGTATTAAAATTCATGCCGACGAGGTCCATGATCTCGGAGGAGCCGGGCTTGCGGCGGAGCTCGAAGCTATTTCCGCAGAACATCTTCTTGCGGCAAGCAAGACCAACCTTGCAAAAATGGCGGAAAAGGGAACCATCGCGGTACTTCTTCCCTGCACCGCCTATAGCCTCAAGAAACCTTTTGCGGATGCCCGCAATATGATCGATTTGGGACTTCCCGTAGCGGTAGCCACGGACTGTAATCCCGGATCCTGCTTTTGCGAATCCATGCCCTTTGTCTTTGGACTTTCAGTGATGCATATGAATATGAGCGTGGAAGAAACTCTCGTGGCATCCACTTTGAACGCAGCCTATGCCATAGGGAAAAATAAAGTTGCAGGAAGCCTTCAAGAGGGGAAAAAAGGAGATTTTCTGCTTCTTCAAGGAAAAAGCCCTGCCATATTTGCATATCATGCAGGGGTTTCTCCCGTAAAAGAACGGTATGTTCGAGGAGAGCGGATTTCTTTTTAGAGCGATTTTCGTTAGCGTGTGACGTTGTGAAAACTCCAAAACAGAGTTTTTATGGATTCCCCGCAGTAACATGATGGTCGACGGATGCCGTATTGCGTCATGGGGGGCCTTCTGACGGCAGGCGGAGGTGCCGACATAAGGACCCATACCGTTGCCTCGGTCCCACCCTCGGTGGTGCGCGGTCGAGGCAGCGGTTTTATCGTGCTGGGATGAAAAGTTATAGTGGACCCCGAAAACTGGACCACCTGCTAAGTTAAAGTCGAAGCTTGGCTGTATCATGGGCCTCGAGAAAGGAAGGGGACAATATGGCAGCCAAACGAAGGAAACATTCACCCCAGTTTAAAAGCAAGGTGGCCCTGGCAGCGTTGAAAGAGGAGAAAACTCTTGCCCAGCTTGCGAGCGAATTTGGGATCTCTCCCATCCAGATAAGCCGCTGGAAAAAGCAACTTCTTCAAGGCAGCCCGGAAATCTTTGAACGTAAGGAACAGCCTTTGAATCCGGATATCCTCACCGCTCCTCTCTATCAAGAGATTGGCCGTCTCAAGATGGAACTGGACTGGCTCAAAAAAAAATCGGGCTCTGACACTTGAGGAAAAACGGGATGTCCTCGATCCGGATCATCCTCATCTCAGCATTCGGAGGCAGTGCGAACTTTTGGGGCTAAACCGTTCCAGCTATTATTATGCGAGCACTCCCTGCAGGGAAAGCTCGGAGAACCTTGTTCTCATGAATCTCATAGATGCCCAGTATCTCAGAACTCCCTTTTACGGAAGCCGCAGAATGGCGGCATGGCTTTGCCGCCGGGGATACGAGGTCAATCGGAAGAAAGTACAGCGCCTCATGAGAATTCTTGGCCTTGAAGGAGTGGCTCCTAAGCCGGGAACCAGCAAGCCTTCTTCGGAAAACGAGATCTATCCGTATCTTCTGCGGGGCCTTGAGATTACCCACTCCAATCAGGTATGGAGCACGGATATCACTTACTGCAGAATGGCAAAGGGCTTCATGTATCTGGTGGCCATCATTGACTGGCACAGCCGTTTCGTCCTTTCCTGGGAGCTTTCCAACACCCTGGATGCAGCGTTTTGTATCGAAGCTCTCTCCAGAGCTCTTGAAAAGGCTCGACCGGAGATTTTCAACACCGATCAGGGATGTCAGTTCACCAGCAAGGCCTTTCTCGCTCCGCTGAAGGAACGGAACATTCGAATCAGCATGGACGGCCGGGGAAGGGCTCTCGATAACATCTTCGTGGAACGTTTCTGGCGTTCCCTCAAGTACGAATGGCTCTATCTGAACGACTATGAGCACGTCCGGGATTTTTCCCGGGACCTCCGGGAATATCTCCGGTTCTACAACACCGAGAGGCTTCACTCTTCCCTTGGGTATCGGACCCCAGAGGAAGTTTACTTTGAAAACAGGAGCCCTATGGCAGTCTGACCTTAACTAACTTCAGCACCATTTTGGTCTTGACAAAGGGGTCCACTTTAAGTTCCCTCGCTTTATGTCCCATTCTCCAGCACGGACACAAGACTTATGTGAGCGTTTTGCAAGAAAGGAGATGAATTTGCTGGGGTTTGAAAAAAATAAAAATAGGAAATGTTTTCCCCGAGTTGTTAGGGTAATTATGGCGATAGTCATGACAGCTTTCTTTATGGCCGGGGAGATTACACTGCTCGAAAAGGCTTCGGGGATTCCGCCGGACTCCCTAAGTAAACCTCAAATATGGGTCTCTAATCCTTGGATTTATTTTATAACCTCCTTTGTGGGAGGAGAGGAGCTTTATGTTCACTCTCTTTTTGACTGGGAGGGGAGTTCTTTTTGTTCCGAGAAAACATCGTTGCCTTCGGGAAGCATTATTATAGCGTTAGAGAAGAAAGAGGCCGAGGAAATACCCATGGCTTACGAGCTGCAAAATCTTCGGTGTTTATTCAGCGAAGTGCCGAGCCTTCGGGGAAAGACGAATCCCATGCATCTAGATCCTCCCACCATGTCTCTCCTCGGGCAAAAAGTCCTTATTACCCTTTCGTCTCTTTTCCCGGAACATTATCTTTATTTCCAAAGAAATCTTGCCGAATTCGAGTCTCGCCTTGAGAGCACTGTAGATATGGGAAGGAAGATGCTCCGTTCCGTGGGGATTGTCAACTTCTCCGGTTCTTACGCCTTGTGGATTAGAGCCGCGGCCTTCCAGGAAATACGGCCTTCCCAAGGGAAAATGCCTCAGCTTCTTAAAGAGGAGGGGCATACTCTTCTCATGCAAACCTTGGAAACCTCTCTTCGCAAGGGGCATGTGGTTGTTACGGACGAAAGTATGCCTGTGGAATTTCAGAAAATAATCGAGGAGCAGAAAAATGGCATTGTTCTTCCTCTTCCTCACTTCAAAGAACCTCAAGGGGATTTTTTTCTTTTTCTCTACGAACAGTATTTAAATATACTGAATAAATACAATAAGATTCACCGAGAGGTGCGACTTTTTTTGCCTCTTTATAAGGTAATAAGACAAAAAGAGCCGGGGAACTTTTCGGAAAATCTGTTCCCCGGCTTTATTCGTAAAACTTAAAATGCTCGGTTACGGTTTCAGGACGATTTTTCCGGAACCTTTGATAATACTTCCTACCGTTTCGGCATAAGGGAATCCATGTTGGCGTAAGTGTTTAACAAAAGCAGGACCAGCGCCATTCGTAACGCTTAAAAGAAGCCCTCCCGAAGTTTGAGGATCGTAAAGTAAATCATCTTCCCCCGGAGATATGCCTTCTGCATGAACCCTATCCTGATAGGCTTCCCGGTTACGATATGCTCCTGCGGGAAGAAGTCCCATGGAAGCGTTTTCCCGGGCTCCAGGTAGTGCAGGAAGTTGGGAAAGCTTCAAGGTCATATCACAATTCGAGGGAAGCATATCCAAAAGATGACCTGCCATGCCAAAACCCGTGACGTCTGTAGAAGCATGAATTGCCGAAACCATTTCTTCCGAAAGCGCTGGAAGAATATTGTTTAAAGCGGCCATGCTTTGAATGGCGATTTCACGGTGAGAAGGCTTCACCATATCCGCCTTGATAGCTGTAACAAGGATTCCCGTTCCCAAAGGCTTTGTCAGAATTACATCATCTCCGCAACAAAGCCCCCGAATATTCCATATCCTGCTTTTATCCACCTCCCCAAAGACGGCAAGCCCGTATTTGGGCTCTTCATCCTCTATACTATGGCCTCCTGCAAGAATTCCTCCGGCTTCAAGGACTTTGGATTCCCCTCCTTCGAGGATTTTTCCAAGGACTTGGAGAGGAAGACAATTTACCGGAAAGCAGACGATATTGAGGGCAAGAAGTACCCGTCCTCCCATGGCGAAAACATCGCTTAAGGCATTTGCCGCCGCAATTTGCCCCCATAAAAAGGGATCGTCCACCACGGGAGTTATAAAATCAAGAGTAAAAACTCCAGCTCTGGTATCGCCCAAATCCCAAAGCGCCGCATCCTCTCCGTGCTCCCATCCGCTCAGCAGTCGTTCGTGCCGAGGAGTCGAAAGATTTTTCAAGATCACCGCAAGGTCCGCCGGACCTATTTTAGCGGCTCACCCGCTTGTTCGAGACATTTCCGTAAGTCTCACAATTGGCACCTCCCTTCAAGGAACTCTTTTTTGCCAATCAAAAAATTTTTACCGAAGATGCCGGACATCTCCTGAATGAAGAATCAATCGTTCTTCTCCGGTATACAGTATGAGTGCCCCTTCTTTGGTAATGCCTTCCGCCTTTCCGTAAAGCAATTCGTCACGGTAAGAAAGAGAAATGTTTTTGCCAATAGTGGAGCAGCGTTCCTCGTAGGACGGAAGAAAAGAATCAAATCCTCGAGAAAGCATGAGATGGTATTTTTGCATAAAATTATCGTATATTTTAAGAAGAAGTCTTCGCCTCGAAAAAGTTTTTTTCGAAATGTCGTAAAGAGATGTGGCCGTTTCTCGGATTTCCTCAGGAAATTCCGTTATAGCAGTATTCACGTTTACTCCTATGCCCACAACGGCATACCGGATAGAATCGGAATCGGTCGCAGCTTCCGAGAGAATACCGCAAATTTTTTTATTGCCGTAAAGAACATCATTGGGCCATTTCAAATCACAGAAAAGCGTGGTACATTCTTCAATGCTTTGACAAACCGCGAGTCCCGCGATGAGGTTGAGGAGCTGTACGCATCCCGGAGGAAGAGAAGGGCGAAGGAGAAGCGAAAAATAAAGCCCTTTTCCTGCAGGAGAGACCCAGGAACGAGCGGTGCGTCCCTTTCCGGCAGTTTGTGTTTCCCCAACCACCAAACTGCCTTCGGGAGCTCCCTTTTTGGCAAATTCTTTCATAACCTTTTGGGTGCTTGGCAGGGAATGGAAATACCATGCCTTTCCGGATGAGCCCAAGCGTTGTATTTCATTTTCGAGAAGCAGCGGATGCAAAGATTCCTCGGAATCTTTTAAAACGTATCCTTTTCGCTCTATGGAAAAAACGGGAAATCCGGTTTTTCGTAAAATTCCGATGTTCTTCGATACTGCTTGTCTTGAAATACCAAGGCTTTCCGAAAGAAAGGAACCGGAAAGCACTTCTCCGGAACGGGAAAATAATATTGCTCCGAGGGTTTTTTGATTGGGAGTAAAATCCGTCATGGAGAAGGTCTCCTTCTTTGGGTTATGCTGTTACCGATGTTATACTTAGCTCGTGTATGTTACACGAAGAGTTGCTTTTACGCACTCTCCTTTTGAAAGAATACAAACGGGCTTGTGAATGCTGTAAAAAAATGATAGGAGGTTCTTGAGTGGCTATTATACCAATTTCCACGGTTATGGAGGAACTGCGTTCGCTTTTACGCGAATTGCAGGACAGCCTTTGACCTGGAACAACTCAATTCTCGAATCGAAGAGCTGCTGAAAATTCTGGAAGCATCGGGTTTTTGGGAAAAAGAAAACGCTCATCATGTTACAAAGGAACTCTCCTTTCTCCAGGAGACGAAACAGCTTTGGGAGAATATCTCTGCAGAGTTCGAAGATCTTGATGTCCTTGGAGAAATGTTGGGAGAGACGAGCGATAGCGAACTGGAAGAAGAGTTTTACTCCCGAAGTGAACGTTTAAAGGAAAAAATCCTACAGCAGCAACTCGTGTTGTTGCTGCGGGACGAGCATGATGAAGGAAATGCTATCGTAAGTATCCATCCGGGGGCTGGAGGGCTTGATTCCCAGGATTGGGCGGAAATGCTTTACCGAATGTACGGACGATGGGCGGAACGAGAAGGTTTTACGGTAAGGCTTATCGATTATCTTCCGGATATGGAAGCAGGAATACGAAGCGTCACCTTTCAGATTAATGGAAGGCATGCATATGGATACCTTCGATCTGAGCGGGGAATTCATCGCCTTGTACGGATATCTCCCTTCGATTCCGCAAAGCGAAGGCATACGAGTTTCGCTTCCCTTGATGTAATTCCCGAGCTTCCCGAAAACGTTTCCGTGGAAATTCGTCCGGAGGACCTTCGGATGGAAACTTTTCGGTCGAGCGGTGCAGGAGGACAGCATGTGAACATGACGGATTCCGCGGTACGCATCACGCATCTTCCTACCAACATCGTGGTGGGCTGCCAAACCGAACGGTCACAACACATGAATCGTCAGACCGCTATGAGAGTTCTGGAATCCAAGCTGTACGAACGAATGAAAAAGGAACACCAGGATAAGCTAGAAGCGATCCAAGGGGAAAAAAAAGAGAGCAGTTGGGGAAATCAGATTCGTTCTTACGTTCTGCATCCCTATACTCTTGTAAAAGATCACCGGACCGGCTATGAAATGGGGAACGTACAATCTGTACTCGATGGAAATCTTCAACCTTTTATTATGGAGTATTTGCGTTGGAAAAAAAATTCATGAATTTAGAAGGCGTTCGAAGGAAAAGGATTTTCTTGTTCCTGTGTTTCTCTTTCTTTTTCCTCTTCTCCTTTTCGATAGGGGCGGAGGAAAAAAGAGAGATTCTTCCATTTTCACCGAAAACTCCTCTCCTTGACACGGCGGAACTTCGAAGCGGAATGGAAGGGATTATGAAAACGGTGGTTTCAGGAACCTCGATAGAAGAAATCCCCGTGAAAATTATTAGCGTTATTTCACGAAAGGAAAAGCCGCACCGCCTCATTCTTCTCAAGGCTTTCGGGCCTCTGGCAGATTCTCTTGGGGGAATTGCTTCCGGCATGAGTGGTAGTCCGGTTTATGTGGAAGGAAAACTCGCGGGGGCTATCGGTTATGGATGGGAGTTCAGCGATCATCGTTTTGCTCTCGCTACATCCGTGGAGGATATGATCGATATCTGGAGCAACGAAGATCTTGGGAATTCCGAAATTTTTCCGGGAAAGCCTATTTCGATTGCGTCTTGCGATGTATCTTGCAGGAGTGGGGATCTTGCGATTTCCGAGGATATTTTCCTTCAGGAAATACAACCGAAATTTCAAGTTTTTCAGGGAGATGGTTTCAGCCCGAGAAGCAAGGCCGCTTTGGAAAAAAGTTTTTCCTTCCGCATCGAAGAGGGGCTTTTTGCGGAAGCCGATTCTTCTCCCGCTTCTTACAAGACATCTTTAGTTCCCGGAATGGCCATGGGAGCACTTCTTGCCTGGGGAGACGTCTCTTTGGGAGCCATCGGAACGGTTTCTGCCGTGGATGTTCATGATCGATTTATCGCTTTTGCCCATCCTTTTCTTAATCGGGGGATCGTTTCCTATCCTGTAAGTACCGCATATATTCACGGAATCATTCCTAGCGTGGCAACCCCCTTCAAGCTCGGAAGCATGGGCTCCTTGGTGGGCATCATGACTCGAGATACTGCCCAGGGCGTGGGGGGACGGTTTCGGACCTTCGCTCCTTCGGTTTCTTTCGAAATAAACCTTAAAATGCCTCGCAGCAAAGAAGTACGCACAAAAAAATTCCATGTCGTAAACGATCCCTATGTGGTTTCGGAGCTTTCCGGAGCGGCCTTGCTTGGTATCGTGGATAACCTTTGGGGAAGAAAGGGAGAGGGAACCGCATTGGTAACGCTTACAGTCGATAAAACCTCCTTCTTTCCGGGTTGGCAGTGGGAGAATATGTATTTCTCCGATCAGGATATCGCTCGGGACTGTCTTAAAGATACTCAGGATTTGATTCGTATTTTCACAATAAATCCTTTCCTGAATATTTTTCCCCTAGGTTTTTCTCTTGAAATCGAAATTCTGGAGAAACCTCGCATTCTTTATGTGGAGGATCTCCAGATTGCCCAGGATACGGTGGAACCGGGAGCGAGCGTGGATGTGCAGTTTTACGTACGTCCTTACAGGGGAGAAAGACTTTGCAAGAATGTCCGTTTGACTCTTCCCGAAAATTATTCCGGAACCTGTGAAGTCGTTGCCCGGGGAGGCGGAATAGCCGAGCTGGAACAGGAGGCGGTGCTTGATGGATGGAAAAGCATAGCTTCCATGGATCAATTCCTTAAGGAGCTTGACGTGATGGAGTCTAACAATGAAATTATAGTGGAACTCCTTTTGGATAAGACCCCCTCCGAGGAGGATGACGATGAAACGCATCCTTTCCTCAGCAGCGTTATTGCTTCAAAAATTGCGAAGGGTGAAATGAGAATCTTCCGTACCAATTATTTCGTGGAAGGATTGCTTCGCAAGAAGATTCACGTCAAAAAAAATCAATGAAACAATACATTGTAATTTTAGATAGAATGCGGAGGACCTGAAAATCTCCATGTTTATTACGTTAGAGGGTATTGATGGATCGGGGAAAAGTACACAGCTTAAAAATATTGCGAATTTTCTGGAAACCTTTGAGCCTTCAAGGTTTTTGGTTACTCGTGAACCCGGTGGGTGGCATGGGGGAGAAGTACTCAAGAAAATCCTTCTGGAAACGGAAAACCTCGATGTTGCGACAGAACTTCTTCTCTTCTTTGCCGACAGAAACGAACATGTACGAAGAGTTCTTCTTCCCGCTTTCGAAAAAGGAATTTCTGTGGTCTGCGAACGTTATACGGATTCTACCGAAGCCTATCAAATTGGTGGAAACCCCGCTTCGAAGAGGATCATACGAAATTTGACGGAGTTTCTTGCCTTTCCGCTTCCGGACATCACGATATTTTATGCGGTGTCTCCCGAAGTGGCATTGCAAAGGCTTCAGAAGAGAAATGCTCTTGATACGATTGAAGCTCGAGGGCTTGATTTCCTCGCAGAAGTGGCGCATCGATACGATGTTTTGTGTCACCGGAATCCTTCCAGGATCATTCGAGTTGATGCAAACCGTTCATCGGATATTGTATGGCAAGAGACTCGGAAGATCCTCGTAGAAAGGCTTCTCCTTTGAAAATCCAACGGCGAAAAAGCGAGGAAAAGGGAGACTCAAGAAAAACGATAACCCCAAGGGGATCTCGAGAGAGCATACCCTCCGAATCTCTTGCCGCTAAAACTTTTGATACGGTTTTTTCCACCTCTGAAATAGAAATCCTTCTCCAAGAGGTGGAAACGTTATCGCGCCAGCTTTTTTGTTTCCCCTCGAAAACGCTGCTTGCAAAGTACCGTGAATCGGTCCAAATGGTATTGTATAAGGCCGAGGAAAAATTGCGATTGCGAAAGGATTATAAATGGCGAAGAACAAATCGTTCCGTTTATATTACTATCGAAAAAACCGAAAAACTTCTCGATGAAATTGAGGCGGTACTTACAAGGGCCGGAGAAAGAAATAAGCTTTCCAAGCTGCTGGATGAGGTAAAGGGATGCCTGATATCCTTAATGATTTAAGTTTTAATGTAAACTGGAATCTTTTTCTTGAAGGCTGGAAAAGAAAAAGCACTTCCCATGCGATGGCTTTTCGATTGCAAGAGTCCGCCATGGAACGATTTCTCGAGATCGTTCAAAATCTTTTTTTAGGAAGAGATCTCGGGAATTCCAATCCGCCGGCATCCCCGGATATCCATATTATCGGAAATCCCAAGGGGCCCCCAGGAATTGATGCTTGTCGTTTCCTTGCAGCAGAACTTGCTCATTTTCCTCTTTGCCTTGAGTATAAAATCGGAGTTATTTGCCATGCTCATGCGTTATCTCCGGCAGGAGCGAACAGCCTTTTAAAAATAACCGAAGAGCCTCCGGAATATGTTTTTCTCATTTTTCTGTATACCCAGGGTTTTTTGCTTCCAACTTTGGAAAGCAGGGTTTGGAATTTGCCTCTTACCTCGGAGCTCCAAAGAGAAAGTGCTATTTATCGCTCCCTTAGAGAAGGTAGCGAACCCTCTTTTTACGTATCGGACGTATCAAAAAGAAACCCGAAAGAATCGTTGCGTGAAATGGAATTGCATTTACTGGAGCGACTTTATGAAAAAGGCTTGCTCACAAAGCCTCTTTTTGATGATTTGTTCTGTTTAGCCACTAAGGAGGATTATTCTTTTGGAGAAGTATTTGATCATATATGGTAAACCCCGTTTTTTGGGCTACCTTTCGTTTGAAGAAGAGGTGTCTCTTGAAAGGGGAACGTGGATCCACGCGCAAACGGAACGTGGAGAAGAGCTTGTGGTGGTGATCGGGAAGTCTCAAGATGATTTTTTGTTGGAAGAAGATAAAAAAAGCCCTCCTCGCGAATCTCGGGGGCAATCCCATGTGTCGGATACTTCCATTCAAAAAGTAGGTTTTATAGCGACAGCATCTTCAGATCTCTTGGAAGAGCGAAGTATGCTCGAAAAAGATGAAGCGGAGATCCTTTCTACGGCTAGAAAGATTCTTCGCAAGCATGATTTGGCGATGAAACTTGTGGATGCGGAGTTTCTTTTAGGAAAGAAAAAACTTTTCCTTTATTTTACTTCTGAAGATAGAGTAGATTTTCGCTCTTACGTTCGGGATCTTGCGCGAGAATTTAAAACTCGTATCGAGCTTCGTCAAATAGGAATTCGAGACGAGGCTAGGGTTGTCGGAGGACTTGCTTCCTGTGGAAGACCATGTTGCTGCAGCTATTGGCTGCAACAGTTTTCTCCCATATGTATCCGCATGGTAAAAGAACAAAACCTTGCCCTTAATCCTACAAAAATCTCCGGAATTTGCGGAAGGCTTATGTGCTGTATGGCCTACGAACATTTTATGTATAAAGAACTTTGGGATCGTTTGCCAAATCCGGGTACGAAAATTCGTGGTCCCGAAGCAACCTATATTCTTTCCGGAGTCGATATCGCTACGGAATCCATACGGATTTTTGGCATGGGCCGGGAAATCGTTATTCCTATCAATAAATATGAAGAATTCTGTTCTGTTATTCAGGAAGGAAAAGAGTGGCAACAGGAAGCATCCCCGAGCGTCTTGCGAAAAACGTCTTCAACTTTCGCGCTTTCCGATAAAGCACAGAAAAAGGATCACACCTCTTTGATCCAACAGGAAAATCCCGTTTTGGAAAAAGAAGTTCAAAGTACTTCGGAAAAGCTTTCTCAAAAAGAACATCCCAAGAAAAAACTCCAAAGGAAAAAGAAAAATACTTCCTCAAAAACTCTTGGAGGAAATTCCTCCGAGAAAAAAGAGGAGGAGAAAAGGGAAAATAAGCAATCATCTCGAGGTCCTCGTAAGGAGCGTGGAGACAGACGCCGAGGGGATGGGAATTTTCGAGAAAATCAACAAAAGGGAGTTCTCTCGAAAGAAAAACCCTCTAAAATTCCCTCGGAAAAAGCAGAAGAGCCTTCAAAACCTCGGGAAAACGTAAAAGAATTGCGAAAAAGGAAATCCGGAGGAGGAAGAGAAAACCCTTCTGAAACGAAGATCTTGCCATCCCAGGATAAAAACGAAGGCCCCCGCAACACTTCTCAAAAGAAAAAACGACGGCGTCCTCGAAGAAATGTTCCTCTGTCGGATAATAAGGGAACATCAAAAGAAAATCATAAAAAATCAACGGGGAACCAGGAAAAGCCCGGTTCATGATTTAACTAAGGAAGCTCTGAAAGAGCATGGGGTAATCGCCAAGAAAATTCTTTGGAAGCGTGCCCTTTTATGGGCCGGGTTTTATGCGTTTCCGACGAGGAGGACTCTCTATGGGATTGTGGAATAAACTAAGCAAAAGTTTTCTTAAAAACATTACGCAAAAATGGATGGGAGGACTTTCCTCGCTTTTTGCGAAAAGGGACTTGGAAGAGTCGTTTTGGGAGGATCTTGAAGAAACCCTTCTTCTCGGAGATGTAGGGGTTCATGTGGTCGAAGAAATTACTGGGACCCTTCGAAAAATTGCGAAAATGAAGGGCCTCAGACAGGGAGCGGAGCTTCAGGAAGAATTCGCCAAGTTGGTCCTTTCTTTTTTTAAGGAAATTCCCCGTACCGGTGCGGAAATTAACGTATCTGATTCTTCGGAAAAGCCCTCTGTAATACTTCTCGTAGGTATTAATGGGTGCGGCAAAACAACTACGGCAGCCAAACTCGCTCATATTTTAAAAAAAAGAGGAACCACCCCAATTCTTGCAGCTTGCGATACCTTCCGGGCCGCCGCAATCGATCAGCTGAAGGTTTGGGGAGAGCGAATCGGCTCCCGGGTCATCGCACAACCCTATGGAAGCGATCCGGCCGCGGTGCTTTTCGATGCCCTGCAAGCATCGAAGGCGTCAAAAACATGTTCTCCCGTTATCGCGGATACTGCAGGGAGATTGCATAATAAGCAAAATCTTATGGCAGAACTTGGAAAGATACATCGCGTTGCTTTACGGGAAGGAGGAGTTCTGGAATGCCTGCTCGTGTTGGATACGATTACGGGGCAGAATGGTCTCCGACAAGCCCAAGCTTTTTGCGAATGTGTTCCTCTTTCGGGTGTAGTACTTACAAAATTTGACAATACTGCTAAAGGAGGAGTCATTTTATCGATTGCCAAGGAACTTAAGCTTCCCATTCGCTATCTCGGATTTGGGGAGAAAATAGAAGACCTGGAACTCTTTTCTCCCGAAGCTTTTGTCGAATCCTTACTTCAAGAAAAAAAAACATATGTGGCATAAAAAAAACCTTCCATCCCTTTCTTTACGAAGCTCCTTGGAAGAAGTGCTGCGTTTCCTTTTCGCCTCTTCGATAAATCACATTCTCCTCTACAGCGAAAAAGACCGTTTTTTTATAACCAAAGAAGAGCTGATCACCTTTATGGAGGGAGAGAATGGTTTTTCTGCAATAGGAGACCTTTTGAATCGCTCAGGGAGGAATAGAGGAACTCCTTTGATTCTCGATAAACTGCCCCCTTTTCAGAAGGTACTTTTTCTTACGGAAGAAGAGGGAAGAATTCTTCGAGTTATTGACATCGCTCCGGAAAAAGAGCTTTTTCTGCCTCCGTGGTGGACTGCACCCTTTCCTTTGGTCGCTTTTCATGGGAAGAAAATTTACATGAACGAAAAAGCCCGAGAAGTTTGCGATGTCACGAATGAAGATTTGGAAAAATGTTTTTCTAATTTTTCTTGTGAAAACGAGGATTATATATTTCCTTGTATCACTTCTTCGGGAGAAGAACGGCGTTTTTTTGCAAAAAAAATTGCAGAGCATATTTTGACGTTGGAGGATATTAGCAGCGAAATGCACATGGCTCAAGATATCGTGTGGTGGGCTGCTGTCGGAAATGCCCTTACCACATACCTTCAGGCCAAGGGAGTGGAAATCCGCTTTTCTTACGAAAGAGAGGGGCTTCCCCAGCCCAAGGTGGAATCGGATGAAACCATTCCATGCCGTTGGGAGGGAGATCTTTTGGGATATATCAATCTTTTTTTCGGAGAAAAAAATCCCGGGTGAGGCGATTATGTATGATGCGAGGAAAGCTTATCGTGGGGATCCTTTATGGCGGAAATACCCCTCTTTGGAATTGGGCAATTCGGGAGATGGTGTCGCTCTGGGGAAATATTCAACGAGAAAGCGATACATTCTCTTTTGTTTATACAGATTATTACAAGGATATCGGCAACCCTCTTTTTAGAAGATTCCTCTCCTTCGAAGGACTTATGGAGGGAAATCTTCTCTGGGAACGAAAAACCCAAGCCATCGATTTGGAAAGGGAAAGCGGTAGCCCGCGAAGAATCAACGTAGATCCGGGAGTTCTTGACGGGGCTCGATTGCTTCTTGCTTCTACGAAAGATCGAGCTCAGCGCGTTCCTATTTCAGAGAGCCTTTATGCAGAGGTTACGTTGCGATACAAAAACAAAAAATGGGTTCCTTTCGATTACACATTCCCGGATTTTCGAGAGACCACGTATCATTCTTTTCTTGAAGAAGTTCGCAAAGATGCTTTGAAAGAAATACGGACATTAAAGGAGGCGCATTTATGATACCCCGATATAGCACAAAAGAAATGGCCGCAGTTTGGTCCGAAGAAAATAAATATGCTCAATGGCAAAAAGTGGAAATTGCGGTATGCCAAGCGTGGCTGGAAAAAAATACCATCCCGAAGGAAGCTTTTCTTGATATAAAGGAAAATGCAACTTTTTCTGTCTCTCGAATACATGAAATTGAAGCTACCACACATCACGATGTTATCGCTTTTGTTACATGCCTTGCGGAATCGGTGGGGGAGAATGGTCGTTATATCCATTTAGGACTTACAAGCAGCGATGTATTGGATACGGCTTCTTCTCTCTTGCTCAAAGAATCCGTGGAAATTCTCGAAAAAAACCTTAGCCGGCTTATGAAGGTTCTCTTGGAAAAGGCTTTTGTCTATAAAAAAACTCCTTGCATTGGGAGAACCCATGGTATTCATGCAGAACCCATGACTTTTGGTATGAAGCTTCTGAACTGGTACGATCAGCTTCGAAGAGATGAAGAGCGGCTGACCCTTGCAAAAAAACAGATCAACTATGGAAAAATTTCCGGTGCTGTAGGCACCTATGCACACTGTCCTCCAGAGATAGAGAGCCGGGTATGTTCGCTCCTCGGACTTCAGCCCGCTCCGATTTCTACGCAAATCCTGCAAAGGGATACGCACGCAAACCTTGTAAATTCCGTGAGCCTTCTTGGAACGGCTTTGGAACGGATGGCTTTGGAAATTCGGCATCTTCAACGAACTGAAGTGCTTGAGCTTTTTGAACCCTTCTCTCCTGGACAAAAAGGTTCTTCTGCCATGCCTCATAAGAAAAATCCCATTATTGCAGAACGCCTTTGTGGAATGGCCCGACTCTTGCGCGGGTACTCTCTGGTGGGAATGGAGAATGTGGCCCTTTGGCACGAACGAGATATCAGTCATTCCTCGGCGGAACGTGTTATTTGGCCAGACCTTTTTCATATAGCTCATTATATGCTTCAGAAAGCATTGCTTCTTTTGGAGGGCATGAACGTTTTGCCGGAAAATATGGAAAAAAATATCAATATAACCGGAGGCCTTTTTTTCAGCCAAAAAGTACTTCTTTCCCTTATCGAAGAAGGCCGCATGTCCAGGGAAGATGCCTACCGTTGCGTTCAAGATAGTGCAATGCGTTGTTGGAACGGAGAAGGAAACTTCTTGGACCTCCTTCGGAAAAACCCTGAAGTTACCGCTGCACTTCCAGAGCAGAGACTGGAAAAGCTTTTTGATATTCAGATTTATCTTCAACACGTAGATGCGATCTTTGAAAGATTCCCGAATCCACTGTAAAATTTTATGGATCTTTCTCCAGTAATGGTATTCAAAAGAACTGTTTTTGCAAAAATTAAAGGAGGAGAAAATAATGGTTGTTCCCGACAGAAACATGGCCCTTGAACTTGTACGAGCCACAGAAGCTGCAGCTATGGCTGCGGGAAGATGGATGGGGCGAGGAGATAAGAATGGCGTTGACGGAGCGGCGGTAGATGCCATGCGTTATATGCTCAATACTGTACGTATGTCCGGGACCGTTATCATCGGAGAAGGGGAAAAAGATGAGGCCCCCATGCTCTTCAACGGGGAAACCCTTGGCACAGGCGAGCCTCCTGAAGTCGATATCGCTGTAGATCCTGTGGATGGCACAACTCTTACATCTCATGGGCGGGGAGGAGCCGTTAGCGTCGTTGCAGTTTCAGAAAAAGGTACGATGTACGATCCTCGTCATATTTTTTATATGAATAAAATTATTACAGGGCCTGAGGCCGCAGATGTCATCGATATTGAAGCTCCGGTTCGCGAAAATATTCAGCGTGTAGCCAAAGCCAAGGGAAAACGTTGCGAAGATGTTACCGTTATCACTCTCGATCGCCCGCGTCATGAAGCCTTGGTTCAGGAGATTCGGGATACGGGGGCACGAATCCGCTTTATTTCCGACGGAGATGTTTGCGGGGCTCTTATGACCTGCAAGGAAGGGAGCGGTATCGATCTTCTTCTCGGCATCGGGGGATCGCCGGAGGCTGTCGTAACTGCAGCGGCTATGAAGTGCGTGGGAGGAGGAATTCAATGCATTCTTTGGCCTCGCAACGAAAAGGAACGGGAAAAATGTAACGAGCTTGGAGTGGACATAAAAAAAATTCTAACTGCAGAAGACCTCGTTTCGGGCGATAACATCTTTTTTGCCCTTACGGGAGTTACCGATGGAGAGCTTGTTCGAGGAGTTCGTTACGAAGGAAACAAGATCAGCACGAGTTCCTTGGTGATGCGTTCGAAGAGCGGAACCATTCGCTATATTGACGCCATGCATGCGGTAGAAAAACTACGAACCATATCGAAAAACGGTATGTATTAAATTTTAGAAATGCAGTGAAGAAGGCCCTTTTACCCTTTTTACCTGGGTAACGAGTTCAAGTTCGAGTTCATGCGTTAAGAGTTCTGCATAGCTAAAGGATACGGTACTTTTGTGAGATTCTACATAAAGGGTAAAAACTTTAGGATACGTATCCAGAATAACGCCTTGTCTTACTTCGATTTTTCTTCTTCCTCGAGAAGATTTAAAGCGCACTTGGGCTCCCCGCTTTGCGTGAATAGCATCTCGAATGTGCTGTAAGCTGCAACCCATAAGGGGGTCACTCCTATCGTCATAATTTGTTATATTTTATCACACAATTGCCAAAGTACCAATTCCCGGGGAGGAGTTTTTTTGGAGTTCATTGATTTTAAAAATATTGAAAAAAACGTTGCGCCATGAAAGTTATCGTCGGAATAAGTGGAGGTGTCGATAGCGCAATAACCGCATGGTATTTACAAAAAGCGGGCATGAAAGTAATCGGATGCCACATCATTACCAGGGAAGACCTCGAGGAAAGAGAGCGAGTCCGCCAGGTTTGCGCTTTTCTTAAGATTCCATGCCACAACATTTTTAAAGAAAAGATTATGGCTCAAACCATTGTGAATCCCATGATTTCTTATTACGCCGCAGGAAAAACTCCTAACCCTTGCCTTCATTGTAATGCCACCGTCAAATTTCCTGCCCTGATGGAGTTGTTGGTCCTGGAAAAAGCTCAGGCTATTGCCACGGGCCATTACGTTCAAAAAAGAGGCTATCTGAAAGGATTTCTCCTGAAACAAGGGAAGGACATCGCAAAGGATCAATCTTACATGCTTTGCTTCCTCTCCCAGGAAATCCTGCAAAGGCTTTTACTTCCTCTGGGGGCCTTTCAAAAAAACTCTATAAGAAACATGGCTGAAAAAGTTTTTGGAGGCCTATTTCATTCTGTTCCGGAAAGTCAGGATCTTTGCTTTCTGAAAAAGCAAAACCTTCAGGAGTACCTCGAAAAGAACCTTCCTTCTCAAAAAAAGGAACCGGGATTGATCTTTTCGAATAAGGGGCAAGTTCTCGGACAGCACAAGGGGCTTTTTCGTTATACCGTGGGACAACGGAAAGGACTAGGTCTTCCCGGAGGGCCCTGGTTTGTATATAAAATTTCCGAAGCCACAAATACACTTTACGTAGGACCTCAGGAATTTTTAGCCACAAATAAAATTCGTTGTTCCCAGGCTAACTGGTTTGTAGACCCCCACATGTTAAGAGATATTCCTCTTCGGGCGAAAGTGCGGTATCGGGGCAAATCTATAGACGTACAATCTTTTTCTGTTGAAAAAGGAATCGTGCAAATAGAAACCATGCATGATTTTCAGGGAGTAGCTCCCGGACAAGGACTCGTGTTATATGCGAAAAATCTCATGGTATGTGGAGCAATTATTCAAGAAACCGAGAGGAGGAGTCCCCATGAAACGGATTGCGGATAACTGCAAACTACCCATGAAGGAACTTCGTAAAATTACGGACATCGAAATGTTGGGAATAGAATCCACCAAGGATATTCCTCCTTTAGATGGAATTATCGGTCAACAGCGGGCGGTGGAATCTATATCCTTTGGGTTAAGCATAAAAAACAAAGGGTACAATCTTTTTGTGGTTGGAGAATACGGAAGTGGCAGAACTACCTACGCCCTTAAAGAACTTCAAAAGAAAGCCGCAGAAATTGCAGCTCCTCCGGACTGGCTTTATGTGTATAACTTTGCAAACCCGAGTTATCCCATTGCCTTAAGCCTTCCTGCAGGCCAAGGAAATATGCTTGCGGAAAAACTAAATTCTCTCATTGAAGATCTTAAGCTTGTTTTAAGTAAGGCCTTTGATAATAGCCAATATGAAGATCAAAAAGCGCAACTTGTCAAGGAATTCCAGGAAAATGTCAATGAAAAAATGGAAGAAGTTCGTAATTGGGCGATGGAAAAGGGTTTTTCCATTAAACGGACTCCTCAGGGATTTGTAAATATACCGATTCAAGAAGATGTGGATGAAAAAGGAGAACCCGTTAAAAGGGAAATGCAACAGGAGGATTTTGAAAAGCTTTCGGAAGAAAAGAAAAAAGCTCTGCAAGAAATTTCCGAGACGATTTCCATGCGAACTCTCGAGGCCCTTCGTCTCATTCGGGATAAGGAAAAAGATCTTAAGGATAAAATAAAAAAATTAGAGGAAAAGATATGTCGCGAGGCAATTGCTCCTTACCTTGGAGAATTTACAGAATCTTTTTCTCCCGACGAAAAGCTTGGGGAATGGATCACTTCACTTGCCGAGGATATTATCGAAAATTTCAGCATGTTCCTTGCAGCTTCGAAAGACGAAAGCGCGGAAGTCGATTTCAGTAGATACAAAGTAAATGTTTTTATATCGAATGATCCTGAAAACGGAGCTCCTGTGGTTATTGAAACAAACCCTACCTACTATAATACGGTAGGAAAGATCGAATATGAAAGTAGGCAGGGGCATCTCTATACGGATTTTACGCGTATTATCGCTGGAGCGGTGCATGCGGCCAACGGAGGGTTTCTTGTTCTCCAGGCGGATGACCTTTTTCGCCAGTTCATGACTTGGGAAGCTCTGAAACGGGTTCTCAAAACGGGAAGTCTGGCTATCGAAAATCTTGGAGAACAACTCGGATTCGTTCCAGTAGCGTCTTTACGTCCGGAACCCATAGAAATCGATATTAAAATAGTCATCATAGGATCCCGATGGATTTACCATTTGCTGACCATGTATGATCCGGAATTTAAAAAACTCTTTAAAATCAAAGCCGATTTTGATATCGATATGCCTCGAAAGATTGAAACGGAAAAGGAGTTTGTGCAATTCGTGGCGGGATTTGTACAAAAGGAAGAGCTTCTTCCCTTTAGAAAAGATGCGGTGGGGGAGCTTGTAGATTGGGCATGCCGCATTGCAGGTCACAAAGAGCGCATGACAACCCAATTCAATAAAATCGGAGAGGTTATCATTGAATCTTCCGCTTGGGCTTCCCAGGAAGGAAAAGATGCGGTTATTCGGGAAAACGTTCGAAAAGCTATTGAAAAAAAATATTTTCGTTCCAATCTTATCGAAGAGCACGTACTTCGTGCATATCATGAGAAAATTATTTTTGTGGAAACCGATGGTTTTAAAGTCGGTCAAATCAATGGTTTGGCGGTAGTCGATATCGGAGATCATGCCTTTGGACATCCCACACGTATTACCGCAAACGTTTTTATGGGACAAAGTGGCATCGTGAACATCGAACGAGAAGTTAAACTTACAGGCCCTATCCATAATAAAGGACTTCTTACTCTTAGCAGCTATCTTGGAAGGAAATATGCCCAGGACATGCCTCTTACCCTTTCAGCGCGACTTGCCTTCGAACAATCTTACGATGGAATAGAGGGAGATAGCGCCTCCTCTACGGAGCTTTATTGCCTTTTATCTGCTTTGGCGGAAGTACCCATATTTCAAGGTATCGCCGTTACCGGTTCGGTGGATCAGTTCGGAATGATTCAGCCCATAGGAGGGGTAAATGAAAAAATAGAGGGATTTTTCAACGTATGCCAGCACCGAGGGCTTACGGGAAAGCAGGGAGTTCTGGTGCCCTCTACGAATATTCCGAATTTGATGCTGAACCACAAAATTCTCGAAGCAGTTGATGCAGGACTTTTTCATGTATGGGCGGTTTCCAGCATAGATGAAGGGATCGCTATTCTTACAGGAGAGATGCCTGGAGAAATGGATGGTTCCGGAGAATATCCCGAAAACTCTATTCATGGTAAAGTCCGAAAACGCCTTGCAAGCTGGATGGAGCGGGCAGCGTATCTTCGAAAAAAATATGGGACCTCCGAGGAAGGGCAGGAATCAGGAGAGCAAGAAGATGACCTCCAAGAAAACGAGAATTAATCCATCACCAGAAAAGGTCGCTTTTTTTTCCCCTCTTTCTTCGGATGAGATGATTCAGATATGCGATACGTTGGAAGAAGTATGGGGTATGGGAAAAAAAGAACACGATTTTTTGGAAGATCCTCTTGAGGGACTTATACAAACCATACTTTCTCAGAACACGAACGATAAAAATCGGGATCGAGCTTATACGGCACTTGTAAAAAGGTTCCCTCATTGGGAGGAAGTTCTTGCAGCCCAAGAGGAAGAGGTGCAAGACGCCATCGCCGTAGCAGGATTAAGCAAGGTGAAATCTCGTTATATCCGCCAGACTTTGGAATGTGTCAGGAAAACTTTCGGGAAATGCAACTTGGAGGACCTTAAAAATTGGCCCTGCCAAAAAATACGTGATTTTCTTGAGAAAATGCCCGGTATAGGTCCCAAAACGGCAGCTTGCGTGTTGCTCTTTCAGTGTGATTGTCCGGCCTTTCCTGTGGATACCCATGTAACAAGGGTCTCTATACGCCTCGGCATAGCTAAAAAGGGAGATACTACAAGAAAAATAGAAGAACGGTTTTGTTCTTTCCTTCCGGAAGAACGTTTTTTGGAGGTACATCTAAATATCATTAACCACGGAAGACGCCTTTGCCTTTCTCGAAAACCGCGATGCTTGGAATGCCCTCTATCGCTTTCGTGCGCTTTTGTTAAAACGCTGAAATAGCGAGGCCTTGCAAATAGAACATCCCTCTATGTTTTACGAGGACCCTTCGGTCATGAGGCCTTTCCAGATCACACAACGATTCGGGAATTTGCCGAGATTTTCTCATGGCAATTCCCGAATCGTTGTGTGATCTGGTCTCATGCGAAAAAAATTTCGGAGACCCGCTACTCCTTTATGCGGTCAAGAACAAGTTTGTATCCGTCTGCACCGTACTCGAGGAATTTTTTCACTCTGCTTATCGTAGCAGTGCTTGCTCCTGTTTGTTGAGCGATTTGAGGATATGTATATCCTTCACTCAACAGGCGGGCCACTTCCAGGCGCTGAGCAAGTGCTCGTATTTCTCCGATCGTTGCGATATCCTCCAATAAAGAATAAGCCTCCTCTTGAGTTTCCAAAGAGAGAAACGCATTACAAAGCTGATCCGTCAAACGATCCTTCCATTTTTCAGACATAACAACACCCCCATAATAGTGGTAAACGCAACAATTTATCTTTTAATCAAGTATAGCAAAGATCATGGTTGTTTTCAAGCTCTGCATAGTTAAAGTGGTTTTGTTTTTCTTGAAAAGCACGTTGGAATATGCAAGTAAGGGTTTTATGGAGCGCAAATCATACAAGGCGAATAGTCCTTTAGGCCTAGATGTTTTATGCCTATCATGATAAAGTAGAGCAAAATGGGGCAAGGTGGTAAATAGTGGGGGGATATTTATGCTTTTGGGGACGTATGAGCATAAATTGGATTCCAAGGGAAGGCTTGTCTTTCCCTCGAGGTTTCGAGAAGCTTTTGGAGAAGAAGCTGTAGCTTCCTTAAGCTTTGTTCCCTGTATTGCCATTCATTCTCGCGGAGAATGGGAGCGGCTTTTCCTTTCCTTGAAAGGAGCTATGTACGAAAAAAAACAATTCCAGAATTTCTCCAGAGTTTTTCTTGCCACTGCGGCGGAAGTTATTTTCGATGGTGCCGGAAGAATTCTTCTTCCCACGCATCTTCGTGAAAAAACACAAATTGCTCAGGATGTTTGTATCATTGGCCAGAATAATCATGTGGAAATTTGGGATAAACAGGCTTGGCGAACATATCAGGAAGAGGTTTTCGCAAATTTTTCTGAAATAGAAGAAAACGTGAAGGGGATTCTATGATAGAACATGTTCCTGTGTTGATTCAGGAAATTCTTTCCATTATCGAGGAGATGGAGCTTCCTGTACACCGTGTAATTGATGCGACTCTGGGCTTGGGAGGATATAGTCATGCAATCCTCGAAAAGTGGCAGGAAGCATGTCTTTTGGGAATCGATCAAGATGCGGATGCTCTTGCTCAATCCCGGGAGCGCCTTGCAATACATGGAAATCGTTTTTCCTCTAGCCAGGGGAACTTTCGAGACATTCTTGATATTGCCCGAAAAACGTATTTTGTTCCTTCGGACATTCTTCTTTTTGATTTGGGGGTTTCCAATCTGCAGCTCACCTCTCCGGAAAGAGGATTTTCATACCAGTATGATGGGCCTCTCGACATGAGGATGGACCGTTCGGAGGATAAAACTTCCACGGCTTTCGACGTATTTAATTCTTTCAGCACTACGGATCTGGCCTCTCTTTTTTCCAAGTATGGAGAAGAACGCCATGCATATAAATTTGCTAAGATTCTTGTTTCTGCCCGAGAGGAGAAGGGACCGTATCAAACTACCAACGAAGTTATAGAAACTCTTCGTCAGGGGCTTTCTCCTTCTTTCATGAGAAAATTGGGGAGACATCCGGGACGAAAAATTTTTCAAGCCGTTCGTATTTTCGTCAATGATGAACTTGGAGCTTTAGTCCAAGCCTTAGAATCTGTTCCGGAAATTCTTTCTCCCGGAGGCACCCTCTTTGTCGTAAGTTATCACTCTCTTGAAGATCGGATCGTAAAACATGTTATGCGAGAGTGGAAAGAAACAAAAAAGGGAGTCGCTCTTTTCAAGAAACCGATGCAACCGTCAACAGAAGAGGTGGATGAAAATTATAAATCTCGAAGCGCCAAACTCCGGGCCTTTCGTTTCTCTGAGTTAAGAAAAGAGGTTGAATAATGAAAGCCGAAGAGAAGGGAAAAAAACAAAAATATTATTCCATATCTTTTTCCAAAACTTTTTTTGGCGTTGCGCTCCTCTTGGGAATCCTTTTTCTTTCCCTAGGGGTAATGCGTATTTATGTAGCCACGTTGGAGAAAAGACTTTCTCGTATCGATTCAGCCCTTATTGCCCTCCAGGATGATTATGCCCAATCCGTATATGTTTTTGCTGTTGCAACGAAGCCTGAAGTAGTGCTCGAATCCGGTGCTCAAGCTCAAAAAATGAGTATGTCCTTCCGTAAGACGGCTATGTTGCAAGTTCCTTCACTGAAAGGAGAAGGGATTCCTTCAGAAATTTTCCTCGCTCAGGAGCGAAAGAATATCGAAGCCGAGGGAAATCTTACGCCTCTGGAGCTGGCGGAAAAAGCTTTCCTGGAGTTTTTCGTACCCCTGGCCTCCGCTCAGAACGAATACTAGCGAAATTTTCGCCTTATTTCTACGATGGTGTACAGGAACGTCGAAAAAACACAAGAACGTCGCAATAGGTTTTTATGGTTTCTTTTATGTGTGTCTTTTTCCCTTCTTTTTTATCGCCTTATATCTCTCCATCTTTTTCCGGATGAGCGTGCTATCGCCAGAGCTGCAAAGCAATATTGGTCATATATTACCCTTTCCTCGAAACGTGGAGTTATTTCCGACTGTCGAGGAATTCCTCTGGCAATCTCCATACCAAGCGTAAGTTTTTTTATTGATCCCATGGAATGGAAGCCGGAAAATGCCTCTAAACTAAAAGGAATTTTAGAAAATAACATAGTTGAACGGCTATCTCAAACACATGATGGGCGTTTCCTTTGGGTTGCGAGAAAACTTACGGGGGAACAGGTGGAAAAAATCCGTTCTCTCCAGCTTCCCGGCCTTTACGAAGTAAAAGAAGGAAAGCGGGTTTATCCTCAAGGAGAAGATGCGGCTCACATTCTCGGGTATTGTGATATTGACGAAAAAGGTCTTGCGGGAATCGAGTCTGTGTACAATAGTGTGCTTTATTCTCCCCCGGAAAACTACTTAATCGCCAAAACCGCTGGAGGCAGAATCGCAAGTATCCTTTCTCCCGAAGCGGCCCAGGTTTTACGGCAACCCGGACAGGTTGTCCTGACAATAGACTCCCGCATACAACATATCCTTTCCGAAGAACTTCGCAAAGCTGCTCAAAGAGAAAAAGCTGGATGGTGCACTGCTCTTTGCCTGGACGTCACCTCCGGAGCGATTAAAGGTATGGCCAGCTGGCCAAATTACAATGCAAATCGCAGAAGTACCTTAAGTAATCCCGAAGCTTTACGAAATAACGCCATAGGCCGAGTTTACGAGCCCGGATCAACCTTGAAACCTGTCATCCTCGGCATTGCCCTTGAACTCGGCCTTGTGGGGTGGGAGGAAACTTTTTCTTGTCCAGGCAAGCTTCGGGTGGCAGACGGTTGGATTTCGGAAATTTTCGGACATGGATACGGAAAGCTGACACCTCAGGAGATCATCATGAAATCCTCTAATGTCGGGATGGCCCAAATTGGAGTTCGCATAAAGCCGCAAGATGGATACGATTATCTTCGTTTTTGGGGATTCGGCTCCCAGACAGGCATTCAGTTCCCCGGAGAAGAGAAGGGTATACTGCATAAGCCGGAGCAATGGCTTGGAGTTGTTCCTGCCAATATTGCCATAGGTCAGGGTGTTGCGGTAACCCCTTTACAACTTATTTCAGCTATTGGAGCCATAGCGAATGGGGGTATCCTTTACCAGCCGTATTTAGTGCAATCCATACAAAATGATGCGGAGACTTTCAAATATGAAGAAACGCGACATGTGCGAAATAATGTACTCACGAAAGTTACTGCGGAACGCCTTAGAGAAGCCATGTTCACCGTCGTGGAAAGCGGATCCGGTAAGGCTGCCAAAATAAAAGGTATTGCTGTAGCGGGAAAAACCGGCACCGCTCAAATCGCTCAAAAAGGAACGTATGCCGAAGATAATTATGTGGCTTCTTTTGTGGGTTTTTGGCCGGTTCATAGTCCGGTTCTTGCTCTTCTTGTCGTCATTGGAGAACCCAGTTCCGGCAATGACCAGGGAGGAAAAGTGGCGGCTCCGGTATTTCGAGAAATCGTAGAAAAAATCTCTGCTCTTGAACCAGAGTTCGGAGGTAATTAGGGCTTCCTGAATAAGAAAAATATACCCGCAAAGGCCTTAAAAACTCCTCATCGCAAGGGTTTTACCATTTTCATTTTCACGTTTTTTCCTACCTTTGAAGGGAAAGTGCACGGTTTTTAGGGAAAACCAGCTCAAAATCGTGCACTTGGTAGGTTGAAAAGGGTCATTTTCTTCAGTATTTGCAATGGAGTACTTCTTATTCAGGAAGCCCTAATTAAATTAATATTTTGAGAAAAGCCGTTTTTGAGAAGGGTGGCATGATTACATGTTTTTTCGGGAGTTGCTTTATAAGCTAGAGAATCGGGGAATATTAATTGAAAAAGTTTTAAATGATGCCATGGATCCGGAACTCTCCGACATTACTTCTCATTCTTCGAAAATCTATCCCCAAAGCATGTTCTGCTGTATTCCCGGCAGAACATGGGATGGGCATGACTATGCCCAGGAAGCTTTTGCTAAGGGGGCTGTGGCATTTCTTTGTGAACGAGAGCTTCCTTTCCTGGAAGCCCCTCAACTAATATTGAAAAACGTAAGGAAAAATCTAGGGAAAATTTCGGAGACTTTCTACGATTTCCCTGTCCAAGGACTTCGTCTTACCGGAATTACCGGAACCAATGGCAAATCTTCCACGGCCTTTATCATGCGTTCCATCATCGAAGCGGGGGGTAGTAAAAGTGGCTTGCTCGGTACCATCGAGTATTCTGACGGCGTGGAGAAAGAAGAGGCTGGCCGTACCACTCCTGAAGCCACGGAATTGCAGAGATTTTTTGCAAGGATGTTGCGTCATGGCTGTTCTGATTGTGTTATGGAGGCATCCTCCCATGCAGTCATGGAGGGACGCCTTGAAGGATGTCGTTTTGACGGACTTATCTTTTCGAATCTAACTCCGGAACACCTGGATTATCACGGGGATATGGAAAATTATTTTCAGGCGAAAAGAAGAATTTTTACATCCCACACCAAAGAAACATGGTACGGCGCTCTCAATTACGACGATCCCTACGGAGCAAGACTATACGAAGATTTTGCTCCGTGTTGTTCCTCTTACGGGCTGAAGGGAGAAAGAAACCGCGTCTCTCTTTTATCCTCCTCCTTTTCCGCAAACAGCATCGATGTGGAACTTGAGCACTATGACGGGAAATACGCTCGAATCCGCATTCCCCTGGCAGGCACATTCAACCTCTATAATGCTTTAGGAGCCATGACTCTCGCCAGCCTTTACGGCATTCCTTGGGAGCAAATTCTTGAGGGAATAGAGAAGGTTCCCAAAATTCCCGGACGTATGGAAAGTTATCGTACCGAAAAAGGCTTTACCTGTGTTATCGATTACGCGCATACTCCGGATGCTTTGGAAAAAGCTCTTTCTGCTCTTCGCCAATGCTCTCGGGGCAAGCTTCGGGTTCTTTTCGGATCTGGGGGTAATCGTTTTCCCGGAAACCGCCCTCTTATGGGGGCTGCCGTGGCCCGATATGCTGACGATATCGTTATTACCATGGATAATCCACGATTTGAAGATCCCCAAAACATCGCTCTCGAAAACTATGCCGGAGTAATTAAAGAAAATCCCCAAATTCCCTGCCGCATTATCGTCAACAGGAAGGAAGCCATATATGCCCTCCTCGATTCGGGCACTCTAGATGATATCCTCCTTATCGCGGGAAAAGGACCTGAAACATATCTTGAAATTTGCGGAGTGCGTCACTCTTTTTCCGATAGAGGAACATTCGAAGATTGGTGCCGAGATAGAGGAGTGGCATGTCAATGAAAGCACATCATGAAAATTCGAACCCCTCATCTTTCATTCAAATGATGCAAACCCTTTTGGGAGGGGAGGTTTTATCCAGGGGTGCTCCAGCGTTGTTGCCACCGAAGGCTTATTGGTCGGACAGCCGAAAAATTTCTCCGGGGGATGCTTTTTTCGCTCTTCCAGGAAAGTTCCGGAATGGGAATGAATTTGTCGAAAGCGCCGTAAAAAATGGCGCTAGAGTTGTCTTTATGGAAAAAGGAAACCGGAATGAGCATTTTCTTCTCGAAAACATTCCTCCGGAATGCGTTGTTTTTTTGGTGGAAAACACGAAGGAGGCTTTGCATACCCTTGCCCGATATCGTTATGCAAAGCTCTCCTTGAAAAAAACCATAGGTGTTACGGGAAGTGTGGGTAAAACTACCACAAAAAATCTTCTCCAGGAACTGCTATCTTCATGGTATCCTTCCTATGCTACCCGAGAAAGTTTTAATACTTCTGTGGGAATCGATCTCGCTCTCGCTTCTGTTCCAGAAGAAACTAGCATTTTGATTCTCGAATTCGGGGCAAATTCTTTTGGAGAAATCCGAGAACTCACGTTGCAATATATGCCTGAAATCGGCATTATTACCGATATCGCTCTTGCTCATACACAGGGATTCGCTTCTTTGGAAGGAGTTTTACAGGCAAAGCTTGAAATACTAGAATCCCCTCAAATGGAAACCGTTTTTTTCAATGCGGATTCCCCTTTACTGGCTTCTTTTTTTGCCACCGCATCTTTCAAGAAAAAAACAATTCCTGTGGGGTGGAACGCAGATCCTTTTCGAGGAATCCGTATTGAAAAAGCGGAGGTGTGTTCTCGTACCCACAAAAGGTACCCCTTTTCCCTCCAATTGGAGATATCCCTCTTGGGAGATAAATTGCGATGTGAGGCCCCTTTTTACTGTACGCATCACGCATATGCTTGCGGTTTCGTTTTAGGAGTTGCCCAGGTTATGGGGATACCTCTTTCTCAAAAAGCAGATTCTTTTTTCGAGAATTTTCAGGTTCCTTCCGGAAGGGGAAATATTCTCACGAGTTCTTCGGGATGTCTTCTTTTCGACGAATCCTACAATGCGAACCCCAAGTCCATGGGAAGCTCTCTTTCCAGTTTTGGAAAACTTCCCCTTTCCGGTCGAAAAATAGCGTTTCTTGGGGGGATGAAAGAACTCGGAGAGCTTTCTTCAAAAGAACACCTTCACATACTTTCTTTTTTTGCTCCCTTTGATAAAATCTTCCTTTTTGGAGAGGAATGGAATTCTCCAGAGATAGATCGGCAAATAGAGAAATGGGGATTTGGAGAAAAGGTAGAACTTCTTGATTCTTTGAATGCCTTTTTCCTCCAAGCCCAGGCTCTTTCTTTGGGTAAAGGGGATGCTCTTTTTATCAAGGGATCTAGATCATATGGCCTGGAACGAATCGTGGAGGAATGGGAGGAAAATGTCGAATCTTAATTTTTTAACGTACTTTCCCATCATGATCTTTGGGGGAATTGCGTTACAGTATGGATGGATCGCCATATTGAAAAAACATCATATCGCACAATATATCAAAGCTTACGGTCCTGCCAGGCACATGGAAGAAAAAGCGAATACTCCCACCATGGGCGGAATCGTTTTTCTTGTGCTTTTTGTCGGGAGCATTTTCTTTTGCAAAATGTACAGTAAAAAACTTTTGTTTTTTTCTCTTTTCCCCTTGGGAATGGGTGGCATCGGTTTGTTTGATGATTGGTTGAAATACAACTCTTCCTCGAGTGAGGGCTTTACTAGTGTGCAGAAGTTTTTAGCTCAAATCATTTTTTGTCTGTCTTGGATTTTCCTTGTTTATTCAAGCCAACCTTTTATCTTTACTCCTTTTTCGAGGATTCTCGATATAGGAATAACCCTTTTTCTTGGAGTAGGGATAGTAAATGCCGTAAATGTCACCGATGGACTTGATGGACTTGCAACATCGTGTTTGTTGGCGTCATTCCTTGTTTTGGGTGGTTTTTCTCTTTTTTCGGGAAATCAAAGCTCGTTCTTGTTTGCTTTCTGGGGAATCGGGATTTCGCTTTCCTTCCTTTGGCACAACGCTTATCCCGCTTCGGTTTTTATGGGAGATGTGGGTTCTCATTTTTTTGGAGCCCTTCTTTTTATAACATCTGTTTCCTATGATAATCCCTGGATACTGTTGCCCGCTTCAAGCATTTTTGCTGTGGAAATTCTTTCGGTGATTCTTCAGCTTGGAGCGATTTATGGCATGCACCGAAAAATTTTTGCCATGAGTCCTTTACATCATCATTTCGAACTTAAAAACGTACACGAAAATCAGATTGTTCTTCGCTTTGTCCTGATGCATGTGTTTCTCATTTTCATGATCCTGACTATTTGCAGCAAATGTTTTTCTTAAATATTTTCTGGGAGAGATCCGAATGAATGTTCCTGATCACGTTATATCCCCTTGCAATTATTCTTCCATTGCCGTCATAGGAGGTGGAAAAAGTGGACGGGCCTTGGCTCTTTTGGGAAAACAATTAGGCATGTCCGTTTTTCTATCTGACATGTTCCCGATTGCTTCGGAAGCCCGGTCTGTCTTGCAATATCATGGAATTCCTTGGGAGGAAAAACATACGGAAAAAATTCTTGAACAGGATGCCATTGTTCTCAGTTCTGGTATTCCTCCTTCTTCTTCCGTAGTTTCCATGGCGCAAAAGGCAAAAGTCCCTGTCCTGGGGGAGCTTGATTTCGTAACGCCACATATCAAGGGAGATCTTCTGGGAGTTACCGGAAGCAACGGTAAGAGCACTACCGTGGCGCTTCTTGCACACATTCTCCAAAAATCTTTTGGAGAAGAAAAAATAACCCCGGGGGGCAATATAGGAATTCCTTTGGGGGAACTTGCGCTCAAAGATTATTCTTGCATTGTTGCGGAATTAAGTAGCTTCCAACTTCATTGGGCTCACTCTCCCTGTCTAGTGGGAGGAGGCATTACCAACCTCGTTCCGGACCACCTGGATTGGCATGGAGGATACGATTCTTATGTAAAAGCGAAGAAAAACATTCTCTCTCTCTTGAAGAACAGTTTTTCTCCGTTTTTCGTTTTTCGTGGCGAAGATATGGCATACTTTTCCAAAGAAGATTTTCATTCTTTCGTGCGAGTATTTCCATTTTATTGGGAGCAGAACGAAAGAAACTCTCAAAAATTAGACGAAGGCATCTTTGCAACTTCCCAAGGGGTAGTTTTAAGAAAAGAAAACGAAGAAATTTTTCTTTTTAATCCAACTAAGAATTTTCCTCTTTTGGGCAAGCATAATATCGAGAATGCGGCCTTTGCGGCATCCTTGGCTTTCCTTTGGAGAAGCAAAGACCCTTCTTTGAATGTACGTGAGGGAATTCACTCCTTTTCTTCTCTTCCACATCGTTGCGAAAATCTCGGTACCAAGCAGGGAGTAACCTTCGTAAACGATTCCAAAGGAACAAATGTCGCCGCCACGATAACGGCTCTCGAATCTCTGAAAGGCGATATTATCATTCTCCTGGGAGGCAAGGGAAAGGGGGAACAATATCACGAGCTTGCAGAGGCCGTTTCCCGCAATGCTCGAGAAGCTATTCTTTTCGGAGCAGAAGCACCATTCTTGGAGAAAGCTTTGCGGAAAAAAATCTCTCACCTTTCGGTGGTTCCGGATCTTGAAAAAGCTTTTTTGCGAGCTCTGGAACTTTCCCACGAGAATGATACAATCCTTCTCTCGCCGGCCTGTACAAGTTGGGATGCTTATAGAAGCTATACCGAGAGAGGGGATCATTTTCGGAGCCTTGTCGAAAAAACGTTTTTCGATCCGCAACAAAGCAAACTCGTGATTTTGCCATGAATGGAACGAAAAAAGCCCCCTTCTTATGGGTTATACCGCTTTTTCTTTCCCTCTTCAGCATTATCGTCATCGTTTCCAGCACAAGCGAAGAGGCTATTGCCACAACAGGACACCCCTACGCAATAGGCATCAAGCAGCTTGTTTGGCTTGGGGCGGGCCTTTTATGTATGGCCATTTGCTATGTTTTTCCTCTTGATTTTTGTGTAAAGCATAGCGGGTTTTTGTGGTTTCTATCTCTCTGCCTCGTGCTTCTTCCCTTTGTGCCGGGAATTGGCAAAAGTGCCGGAGGAGCAATGCGGTGGATACGCCTAGGCCCACTTTCCGTACAACCCTCGGAAATTCTTTCCATTTTCATGGTAATTCATGTGGCAAAGAAACTTTTCCTTGGAAGAGAGAGTAAAACAAAGACTTTCTTCGTAGTGTTTGCAATCCTTCTTATAAGCCTTTTACCCGTTTTGTTACAACCAGACATGGGAACGTCCATTCTCTTGTTTGGCATTGGCATGGGAATGGTTATACAAGCCCAGGGATGGTTTTTCCCTCTTCTTTCCTCTTCGATTTTTTTTATTATGGGAGCGCCACTCGTTCTTTTTCGTTCCTATCGACTTCGGCGCATTATGGCTCTTCTCGATCCATGGAAAGATCCCCTCGACCTCGGTTTTCAAACGATTCAAGGGCTTATAGCCTTCGCAAACGGGGGAATTTCAGGCGTAGGAATAGGAAGAGGCATGCAGAAATTAAACTATCTCCCCGCGACCCATACGGATTACATTCTCTCAAGCGTTGGAGAGGAATACGGCTTAATAGGAACTGGCACGATTATGATGCTGTATATGGGCTTTATCCTTTTCCTGCAAAAACTTTTTTACCAATGCAGCGACGCTTTATATCAAACCCTTTTTTGGGGAATCGCTCTGAGTTTGTTGCTACCGGCAATTATTAATTTTGGTGGAGTACTTCACCTCCTTCCTCTTACGGGAATGCCGTGCCCTTTTTTGAGTTATGGAGGGAGTTCCATGATTACATCCTGGGCAAAGATCGGTTTTCTGCTCAACATATGTTATCGCGTTCCGCAAGAAAGTGCTGGCGCATATGAGATGTGATTCATGAAAAAACAGGATAGAGGAGAGTACATTATCGTGGCAGGGGGAACCGGAGGGCATATTATCCCTTCCGTTGTCTTTGGAACGTGGCTTGAAAAGGAAGTTGGAATATCAAAAATAAAATATTACACCGGAAACCGCCCTCTGGAGCAGAAGATTTTTAGTTTTTATAAGAAAAAAATAAAACCCTTGGCTCTTTCTGGTTCTCCCCGGGGAACTCGGGGCATTTCCGCTCTTTTACGTTTTTTCAGTATGGTTTATATTACGGGAGGCCTCTTTTTTTCTTTTTTTTTCAATCCTCCCCGAGGGCTTTTTCTCTTCGGAGGATACCTCTGCGTTCCCTTTATCGCAGTGGCAAAAATCCTTGGCATTCCTACAGTAATTCATGAGCAAAATGCCCTGGCGGGAAGAACTACTCGTTTGGGAGCACGTTTCCGCATACCGATTTGTATCGGATGGCCCCAATGTACTTTCCTTGACAATACCGATGCCGTTTTCACGGGGATTCCAGTTCGAGCCTTACGGCATTTGCATGTTTTGGATGCATGGAATAAACTAGTTCCCGATAGGCCATTTCCTTCGGGCAAAATCATTCTTGTTTTCGGTGGATCCCTTGGAAGCTCGTTATTGTTCGATCTTGCTTTGCGGCTTGCTACCCATGAAGACTATAAAGATTGTCATTTCCTGGTTATCGCAAAAGAAAAAAAACTTTTTGAGGAGAAAAAAGAAAAAAACATGACCCTTGTGGAGCCTCAGTGGGACATGTCTCCTCTCTACATTTTAGCCTCTGCAGTTATTGCCAGAGGAGGAGGTTCGACTCTTGCGGAGTTGCTCGCCTATCATATCCCGGGACTTATCATTCCTCTCTCCAAATCTGCTGACGGGCATCAAGAGCAAAATGCCCGGTTTTTTAAAGACCTTGGAGGAGGAGATCTCTGGAAAGAAGAAGAACCTTTTTGTGAGCTTATAAAACGTTTGCACCATATTCTTGTTATGCAAAAAACATCTATCGGAAAAACGATCGAATCTGGCGAGAACACCCTGCCAAGCCAAAGAATTTTTCATACCATGACGGCAACGCATACGAAGGGAGATGCCCCCGGTGAGCTATAAAGGATTTCTTGAGAAAAAATCATGCAAAATTCATCTAATGGGGATAGGTGGTGCTGGAATGAGCGCGTTAGCGCAGCTCCTTCTTGAAAAAGGGCATGAAGTAAGCGGATGCGATATGTCCTGCTCCTCCTATCTTAAAAAGATGCTGCATGAAGGCATACCGATTTCCATGGGACATGATAAGGCTCACCTTGAAGGAACTTCTGTGGATCTTCTCGTATATAGCAGCGCCATTTCCCCTCAAAACCCGGAACTTCTTTACGCAAAAGAGGCAGGAATTCCCATAGCCAAACGAGCTGAAATCCTAAGCATGCTTTTTAACAATGGTTACGGTATCGGCGTAGCCGGGGCTCACGGAAAAACGACGACTTCTTCCATGATAGCGTTTGTTCTTGAATTCGGAGGTATGTCTCCTTCCGTGGCTATCGGAGGTGAACTTTGCGATATCGGAGGAAATGCTAAACTTGGGAAGAGCGATTATATGGTAGCGGAACTTGATGAAAGCGACGGTTCCTTTGAGCTTTTTCAATGTTCCATTGGGGTTATTACGAATATCGATTGGGATCATGTGGATCATTACCCCGATATTTCTTCGGTCCAAAAAGGTTTTGATCGTTTTTTCAAGAAGACAAAAGAAGGAAGCACCTTGATTCTTTGTGCCGCTGACAGGGGGATACAGGAGTTTCTGCAATCTTATACAATTCCTCCGAAAAGGAAGATCCTTCTCTATGGCTGGGAAGAGGATTGTCCTTGGCAAGCTCTGAATGTTCGACATGTCTCCGGAGGGGGTGTGTCCTTTACTGTGTGTCACGAAGGAAAAAACCTTGGAGAAATACACCTTCGGCTTTCGGGAACCCATAATGTACTCAATGCGTTAGCTGCGTGCGCTGTAGGAATTTCTCTTGACATACCCTTTGATGTTGTAGCTCGGGCACTTCATGATTTTCGGGGAGCAAAACGACGGTTACAAAAGGTTTATGCCCAAGGGGATATCCTTATTTATGACGATTACGGGCATCATCCCAGAGAGATTTCTGCCACCTTAGAAGCGTTGCGCAATATTTTCCCGGATTTCCGAATTCTCGTGGCCTTCCAACCTCATCGGTATTCACGGACTGCGGCCATGTCCAAAGAGTTTGCTCAGGCGCTTTCCAAGGGAGATAAGGTCTTTTTGCTTCCCATATATGCGGCGGATGAATCAAACCTATGGAAGGCATCTTCGAGAAATATTGAGGATTTCATGCTTCAAAACGGTTACGACTGCACCTATTGCAGTGATATGGGAGAAGCTCAAGAACAGATTTTGCGCACTCTGGGAAATAGGGATCTTATCCTTACTTTAGGTGCCGGGGATATTAATCTCCTCGGTCCGATTCTTCAAAAAGCTCTGGAGGAGGGGGAACGGAAACATGCAGCCTCCCCGGTGTTTGCAAAAAGCTTTTGAGGGGAAGAATTCGGAATCTTTTTTTTATGGTTATTCTTTAAAGACTAAAAACACATGGCATGTGGGAGGCAAAGCATGGCGTGCATGTTTTCCGCAAAGCCGAAGTGATCTTGTCGATTTCTTCCGGGAAATTTCGCTTGAAAGAGTTCCTTGGATGATTCTTGGAGGAGGAAGCAACGTTTTGATCTCCGACAAGGGTTTCCCTGGATGTGTTATTTTTACGGAAAATCTTAATCGAGCAATGCTATTGGACTCTTCTTCTCCCGAAAAAGGATATGTTTATGCGGATGCGGGAATTTCTTTGGCGCATCTTCTTCGGTTCTCCCTTCGGCACTCTTTTTCGGGCCTTGAATTCGGCATAGGTATTCCCGGAAGTTTGGGGGGAGCCCTTATGGGAAATGCCGGAGCCCAAGGAGAATGTATGGGGAACCTTGTTCGCTATGTGGATCTTCTTTTTCCTGATGCTACAATCCACAGGATTGCAGCGAAAGATATTTCTTGGGCCTATCGTTTTTCCTCTCTTTCCGAAAAAAATTGTGTATTGCTGGGATGTATTTTAGCTTTCAGGAAGGAATCTAAAGAGATGTTGCAAAAAAACCTTCGTTTTTTTGCGGTCAAAAGAAAAGGGCAGCCGGTCATGCAGAGAACTGCAGGTTCCGTCTTTAAAAATCCCGAGGGAAATTTCGCGGGGAAACTCTTGGATATAAGCGGCTGTAAAGGAATCGTATGCGGAGGGGCTCGAGTTTCTTTGCAACATGCAAATTTCATAGAAAACTATAACGAAGCTTCTTCGAAAGACATTCTGAATCTTATACATGTCTGCCGAGAAAGAGTAAAAAAACACACGGGAATTTCTCTCCATCCTGAGGTGCGCTTTGTGGGCTTTGAAGATTCGGAAATCCTTTTTACATAAACTTCTTTACGTCCTCAGCTTTATGACGGGAGTCCTTTGGAGAACGGAAAATCATTATCATTTTTTCCGGTTGGAAAAAGCTTTTTTGGAAGGCCCCTCTTGCTACGTTACTGCGTTGGACCAATTCTGGAAACAAGGACACATACGTTTTTTCCCGGAGTCCTTCTTTGCGTCTTTGGAAATAAAAAGAGAATTGGAGAAGAAATATCCAGTAGATGTTTCGTATACCTACCTTCCGTGGCGGTCTTGTATTATTCGAGTAAAACCTCTTGAGGTTTTCGTTCAAATATATTGGAACGACGTGCTTTGGAATGTGGCCAAAGAAGGAAGAGCCTGGAAATTTTCCCGAGAAGATGCTATGGGATCTCCTCCCTCCCCTCGCATTATCTGGGGAAAAGGATTAAACCCTCCTATAGCGGCCCATCGGTCCTCCGAGGGAAAACAGGGAGTTTGGAATGTTCTTGCTCCTTTGGATAGAATAGAGCGATATACTCAGGCTCTTTCAAAGGGTAAGCTTTTCCGAGAAGCTGCTGCTTTTACCCTTCAAAAA
The DNA here is from genome assembly GCA_963666395.2 of uncultured Aminiphilus sp. GTDB lineage: Bacteria > Synergistota > Synergistia > Synergistales > Aminiphilaceae > DAIPKP01. The sequence continues at coordinate 1,134,960 of CAXXQU010000001.1, read as the reverse complement.
AAAGGAGTTTCTTTTCAGGTACTTTTAGAGCTTGAGAATGTTCTCATAGTTCTTGACGGAGAAAAACCGGATTCCTGGGCAAACGTAGAGAAGGCTATCGAAATATTATTGGGAAAAATTGAGAAATCTCGAAAGATGCGTATTGATACAACCTATCCTGATAAAATTATCGTACAGGAACTATTGTAACCCTGGCCTTGCGAAGGGAGAGAGGTATGTTGAACAGTCTGCCAAATCTAATTATTGGGCTGGACATAGGTACGAGTAAGGTTGTTGTTGTCGTTGCGGAACGGGATGAAACCTCCGCCAATGCTCAGATAATTGGAATTGGCCAAGCCCCATCCCGAGGAATACGCAAAGGGCTTATTGTTAACCTCGAACAAGCGGTGGAATCCGTTCGTGCGGCAGTGCAGGATGCGGAAAAAATGGTGGGGCTCCCTGTGGAAAATGTAACCGTGGCCTTTGGCGGAGGGGAGGTCCAGAGTATCCATTCCAAAGGAATGATCGCTCTTGGAAGAGTTCCCCGGCAAACCACCAAAGAAGATATCGAACGAGTTATCGAGGCAGCCCGCACTCAAGTAACGGTGGCATCAAATCAAAGCATTCTTCATACGATTCCTGTGGTTTACTCCATAGATGGCCAATCGGGTATCGACGATCCTCTCGGCATGACTGGAGTCCGCCTGGAAATCGAACTTCAGTCGGTAATTATGCCTACTGCGGCAGTTCAAAATGTGGCAACCTGCATTCGAAAGGCGGGACTTCAGCTGGAGGGTTTTGTTATAAAGCCCCTTGCAAGTGCTTTAGGAGTGCTTACTTCCGAAGAAACCGATGCAGGATCTCTCATGATTGATGTTGGCGGGGGCACCACGGGGGTTGCACTCTATACGGACGGTAAACCTAAATACCTTTCCGTTATTCCCATAGGTGGAGATCATATTACAAATGATCTCGCCTGTGTTTTACGCATTCCTCTAAGCAAGGCAGAGGCCTTAAAAAAAGAAGTTTCCCTTGACGAAGATCCTGCATCCTACGCGGATGAGCTGGAGTTCGATTCTCGAGGGAAAACGTACGTGTGTACAGTTAAAGATGTTCTCGATGTAGTGGGGTGTCGCTTTGAAGAGCTTACCGAGCAATATATAAAAAAAGAGATTAAAAAAACGGGCATTGCCATGCTTCCTGCCGGAATCGCTCTTACAGGAGGAGTCGCCAATACTGCAGGAGTGGAGAATATTTTTGCCGATGCTTTGGATCTTCCTGTACGCCTGGCCTTTCCCACGGATAATCAAAAACTTCCTCCTGGGAGAAACGGGCTGGAATACGCTACTGCAGCAGGCATTATTCGTTATGTCATCGAAAAAGAGAAGAACCCTATGAAATATATCGATCCGGATCAAGAGATACATCAGGAAATACTCCTCCCTAAAGGGGTAACCTCAAAGAAAAAAAACAAGAAGACCCCAAGACAGGGAAGCCCGCTTAATACGTTACGAGATATCATGAAGGAACTTTTTTAAATTTTCATATTTTTAAAAACGATACTTTGGGGATGGAGGTTTCACTATGCCTGAGATGTTCCAAATTGAAGAACCCACAAGACAATTTCGAGAAGTGATAAAGGTGGTCGGCATAGGTGGGGGAGGCAACAATGCACTCAACCACATCGTTCGAAGCGGTGTTTCCGGAGTGGAATTTATCGCTGCGAACACTGATATCGCACATTTAGAACGTTCTGAAACGAAAAATCGTATCGTCCTTGGGGCGCAGATGACAAAAGGTCTTGGAGCCGGGGCAAATCCCGAGGTAGGGTTTCAGGCTGCCAAAGAATCTGCGGACGAAATAAAATCTTCGCTAAGTGGTGCGGATATGGTTTTTATCACCGCAGGAATGGGGGGAGGCACCGGAACAGGAGCATCCCCGGTTATCGCGGAAATTGCCAAAGAACAAGGATCTCTCGTGGTGGCGGTAGTGACTCGGCCTTTCAAATTTGAAGGAAAGCGACGTATTACCCAGGCAAATGAGGGCATTGAGCGACTCCGTGATAAAGTAGATGCCCTTATCGTTGTTCCTAACGATAAGCTTCTTCAGCTTGCAGACAAAACCACTCCTCTTTCGGATACCTTTGCTTTGGCGGACGATGTTCTTCGTCAAGCGGTACAAGGCGTAACGGACCTTATTCTTCGTCCCGGTCTCGTTAACGTCGACTTTGCTGATGTCAAAACTGTCATGAGTAACGCGGGGTCCGCTATTATGGGAATCGGGGAAGGTTCCGGAGAAGATAGAGCCCATACGGCAGCGCGGGCTTCCATTAACAGCCCTCTTATGGAATCCTCCATGACCGGTGCTAAAGGTGTGCTTTTCAACGTTACGGGAGGTCCCAATATCGGTATTCACGAGATTCATCAGGTAGCGCAGATCATTACGGAGGCTGCCGATGAAGATGCGAGCATCATTTGGGGACATGTATTGGATCCGTCCATGGAAGATTCTATTATGATTACTGTTATTGCCACGGGATTTGCCCACCAGTCTTCTGCATCCAAAATAGCTTCGGGACAAGTGGCTGATCGAACCCACGGAGGGAAGCGGCTGGAACTCGAAGAAGGAGAGGTTCGTTCGATTACGGATGGCGAGGATTTGTTTATTATTAACGGCTTGCCCATGGAAGAAATCGATAAGCCCGCCATCCTTCGAAGAAAGCAGAAGGGATAATCCTTTACCATATTCCCTTCGGAAGATGAGAAAAGATCGTATTTTTCCGATTTTTACAAGTTGTGTGCATGATAAGGTGGAGTGCTCAGGCGGATATCAAACGGCAAAGCGTAGGAGGAAATCATGGGAACCCGAAGAACACGACGATATAAAATGAGACGGCCGCTGTTTGCCTTTGGGCAGCTTATGCTTCCCCTTGTGGGTATTGTTGCCCTGGGGTTACTTGTGGTGGGAGTTAAGCTTTTTTTCCTTCCCGGGGAAAATGGTGGGGCCTCGGTGCTTTCTTCGGAACAGGATTTTGCCTCCGAAAAGGATTCTCTTGTCGCTTTGCCTGGGGTAAAGCCAACCCCCACATCCTTTCCAAAAACGGCAAATCCTACCCATTCCGCTTCATCGCCAAATTCTCCGGAGACAATGCAAATTGCGGTTCCCGTTACGCATAAAGATCAAATTCCCCAACCTCGGAACGAGAATACGTCAAAGCCTGTGGTGCGTTCTCCGGTTACCTCTCCTTCTTCCGCACCACCCCCGACGTTTTCGGGGACAAGTTTCTCCTGGGGCGTTCAGGTAGGAGCCTTCACAAAACGCGATCAGGCGGTAAGCCTTATGACGGAATTGCAAAAAATCGAGATAAATGTTTTGATAACAACGGGAACCGTAAATGGAAAAACCTATTACCGCGTCCGTGTGGCGGCAGGTCAGACAAGACAGGATGCGGAAAAACTCGAAAGGAAACTGCGTCAAAAAGGATATCCTACCCTGATAGTACATATGTAACGTAACGCCGTTTTTCCATCAGGATTTTCGGTAATCACGTACTGTTTTTCATAGAGTAAGGAGAGAAATTTATATGCCGGAATTCCTTAAATCACTTTTTTCGCGAAAAAAGGTTTTTTCCCTTGTTTCCTCGTCACTTTCTTTCCCTTGGAGCATGTCTTCTAAAATAGTTCCTCTCGAACAATCTTTTGGAAAACGAGCTTCCGAAGATATTCTCTCCCCTTTGGATTACCCCCCTTTCTCAAGAAGTCTTCGAGATGGCTATGCCATTGTAAGTTCCGATATTCAGGGAGTTTCCTCTTCTTCCCCGGCTTTTCTCCGAGTTACCGGAGAAGTTCCTATGGGAGGGCCTCCGCCAAAGGAAAAGGGAATTCCCGGCACGGCTGTTCGTGTTTATACGGGAGGAGAAATTCCTTCGGGCTTCGATTGTGTCGTTATGGAAGAAAATGTACAGCGTATAGGCAATCTCATCGAACTTCGCTCAAGCGCTCCTGCTGGAAATCATGTTGTTTCCAAGGGAGAGGAAATCTCTCGGGGAATGCCTATGCTTTATAGAGGGGAGCGTGTAGATTTTACGAACCTGGGAATTCTTGCGTCCGCAGGAATTACTCGTATAGCTCTCGCGTATATTCGCGTAGGTATTATAAGTACTGGAGACGAAATCTATCCGGTGGAAACTCGGGAACTTCCCCAGGGATGTGTGCGGGATGCCAACGGTTGGGTCTTACGAAGCATGTTGGAGGAGTGGGGATGTTCATGTTCCTATTACGGCATTTTCCCCGATGATTTCCCTCGTTTGCATCAAGCTTTTTCCTCCGCCTTGGAAGAGAACGATATTGTCTTTATTAGTGGAGGCTCTTCCGTAAGCACTCGGGATTTTTGTGAAAAAATTTTTAGAGAAACTCTCTCTTCCCCGGGGCTTTTAGTGCATGGAATTAATATAAAACCCGGTAAACCTACGCTTATTGGGGGAAATCGGGTTACACGGAAACTGGCCTTCGGTCTTCCGGGGCATCCCTTTTCCTGCATGGTAGTAATGCTCGGAATCGTTTTTCCGATTCTGAATTCTTTGCTTGGATTTTCTCGGATTTCCTCTCCAGTTGTACAAGGCATACTTGCTCAGGATATTTTAGGGAAAACTGGAGTGGAGGAGTTTATTCCGTGCGGTTTTACCGCTTCGGGAGAGGTTTTCCCCCATCCTTCGAGGTCCGGTTACGTTTCGGCTCTTCGGGAAAAAACAGGTTTTGTGGTACTTCAGGAACACCAGGAAACTCTCAGAAAAGGGCAAACCGTGGAGGTTATGTTATGGTAACCACGTACAAGAGTCACGTCTCTTTGGAAGATGCATGGGACATTATGCGCGAAGCCTATGAAAAAAAACTGTTCTTTTGCGAACAACAAACCATGGATTTGGAAACGTCCAAAGCCATAGGTTATATCTTGGCTTTGCCGGTAACGGCAAAAAGAAACATTCCCCATTATCATGCTTCGGCGGTGGACGGTTTCGCTATACGGGCGAAAGACTCCTTCGGAGCAACTCCGATACAACCGAAAAAGATAAAACCTCAAGACTACTGTTGGGTGAATACGGGATCCTACGTACCGGAACCTTTCAATACGGTAGTGATGGTGGAAGACATCTCCCACGGAGAAGAAGATTGCATTCTTCTCCATGAACCAATCCATTCCTGGGGAAATATTCGTACTATTGGTGAGGATGTAGCCGAAGGGAACCTTATAGGAAGAATGCACGAAAAAATAACTCCTGAAAATGCTTCGCTTCTCCTTGCAACAGGAGTTGCTTCGGTCAGGGTTTTTGCTCCTTTACGGATTGCCTTTATCCCCACAGGGGAAGAGCTGATTTCTCCGGAAACCGTTAGTGGTTTTGCTCCCCCTCCGGGAAAAGTGGTTAATACAAATTCCTTGCTTGTAGAAAAAACCTTGCAGGAATGGGGAATTGCCGTACATTCTTTTCCCCCTGTAAGAGATGATATTCGGGAAATAGAAAATGCCCTTCTCCAAGCTTTGGAAGGCTCGGATATCATCCTTATCGGAGCGGGAACCGCCAAGGGCAAAAGAGATCACACCCTTTCGATTCTTCAATCCATGGGAACCGTTCTTTTTCATGGTGTACGAACCAAACCGGGACGGCCGGCCCTTTTCGGGATTCTTGAAAATACACCAATCATAGGATTGCCTGGCTTTCCCATGTCAACCTTGGTTACCCTCTGGGGAATCCTCTATCCTCTTATTATGCTGATACGTCAAAAAAATGGCGATATGGATACGTTGTTGCATACCCTCTTCCCGAGAGGGGAAAAAAAGGCTTTTTTCCTTACCCCCTACTCATCTTCAAGGGGCGTGAAGGAATGGCTTCGGGTTCGAACAATTACCATCGATGATACCCTTTATGCTTTTCCTCTTCGTTCCGGTTCAAGTTCGTTACGATCCATGGCGGAAGCAGACGGAATAGCCATACTTTCCGAAGAATCCTATGAGTTCCAGAAAAATGATTCTCTCCATGTCTGGATAAAGAAAGAAACTTCTCATACGGGGAAAATTTTATATCAAGGTTCCAATGATCCAGGAATCGACCTAATCCAAGGGAGAATTTCCTGTTATGGAGGGGAATTGCTTGTGCGTTCTTCAGGAAGCCTCGGAGGTCTTGCGGCTTTACAAAGAAACGAGGCTCACATTGGAGCAACCCATCTTGTGGATCCCGAATCCGGAGAATACAACACCCCCTTTATTGATCAGCTTGGTTTAAACCATGCGCACCGCAGTATTCTTTATTGGCGTACTCAAGGCATTATCGTGCAAGCTGGTAATCCTTTACAAATTCGCAGTATTGAGGATTTTCTGCGAAAAGAGGTTATTATCGTTAATCGTCAAATCGGTGCAGGAACTCGATCTCTCCTCGACATGCTCTTAAAAAAACATGACATAGAATCCAGCGACGTCAATGGATATGGAAACCTTTGTTCTGGTCACGTTCACGGAGCTGCCATGATTGCAGGCAGTGAAGTACAGGCTATGATAGGAATCAAGGCTGCGGCAGACGTTTTTCATCTCGACTTTATCCCTCTTTGTGAGGAACCTTTTGAAATCATTATACCTGAAAAGAACATGTGTCATCCTGGGATTCAAGCATTTCTTAAAACTACCGCAGATTCCGGTTGGAGAAGATCTGTAGAAGAGCTCGGAGGTTATCGATGGAGCAGCTGAGGGACAAACGCAATCGTCATATTACATATGTACGCTTTTCCCTTACGGACAGATGTAATTATCGCTGTCTCTATTGTATGCCTCCCGAAGGCATTCCTCTTATAGAGCACAAAGATATTATTTCTTACGAAGACACGCTCTTCCTTCTTCGTTCTTTTTGGGATATGGGAATTCAAAAAGTTCGCTTTACCGGAGGTGAAGTTTTTGTCCGTAAAGGATTCATGGATTTTCTCGCGCAAGCGAAGAAGGCTTTGCCGGAAATGCGCTTTGCTGTTACCACAAACGGACATTTTCTGGAAGAATATGCGGAGAAGCTTCAGAAAATCGGAATAGATGGAGTAAATGTAAGTCTTGACACGCTAAATCAAAATAAATTTAAGGAAATTACTCGCTGCGGATCTCTCGTAAAGGTTCTCAAAGGAATTGACGTGGCTTGCAAAGTAAAATTACCTCTTAAAATAAATACCGTTCTCATGAAAAATTTTAACGATGATGAGGTCCTTGATCTTTTGGAATTCGCCGGGAAAAAGGCCCTGGTGTTGCGTTTTATCGAATTCATGCCTCTCGATAATGATGTTTGGGGAAGGAGTAAATTTCTTTCTTCCGAAAAAATTTTCGAAATCCTTCCAGATACCATGCTTTGGAAGCTTCTAGAAAAAGATGACGCTAACGCAGGTCCTGCAAGGTATTTCTTGCATGAAAAAAGCGGACAAAAAATAGGAATTATTGCAGCGGTTTCGCATCATTTCTGTTACACTTGTAATCGTTTGCGCATTACCGCCAAGGGCGAGATAAAACCTTGTCTTTTTTCGGAAACTCTCGTTTCTTTGAGAGATGCCATCGCTTTGAAAAGCCCGGGAATGGTTTTGCATGCCATGCGGGAAGCTCTTATGGCAAAACCCGATACGTGGCAAAATATGGCTGCCATAGGACATTGCCATATGTCTTCCATAGGAGGGTAAAAACGTATATGCCTTTTACACATCTGGATCATCAGGGACATCCCCTTATGGTGGATGTTTCGGAAAAGAAAAAATCTCTTCGAGAAGCCTTTGCGGAGGGATGGGTTTTCTTCCCCGATCATCTTTGGAGGGTGTTGGAAAACCAGGGAGTTCGAAAGGGAGATGTCCTTTCCATAGCAGAAATTGCAGGAATCATGGGGGCGAAAAAAACACCGGAGCTTATTCCTCTTTGCCATACCATCATGCTTTCGGGAGTACGGGTTTTGTGCGAAATGTGCCCTCAGAAAAAAGCTGTACGGATTATCGCTTCCGTGAAAGCCCAAGAAACCACGGGAGTTGAAATGGAGGCCCTCACGGCGGTTTCCATAGCGGCGCTTACCATATATGACATGTGCAAGGGAATTGACAAGGGAATGTCCATAGGTCCTATACGTTTGCTTAAAAAAACGGGAGGAAAGAGTGGAGTATATGAATACAATGAAACCGAAGACCGCAAGAATATTGAAAATTCATAATTCTGAAGAAGATTGTTCTCTTCCGGAGATGGCAGTATCTCTTTCCGGGGAAGAGTCCGCACTTCTTCTTTCCTCTCCCGGTCAAAATCATGTGTTGCCTTTTAGGATTTTTAAGATTCTTGGGAATCTGACCGTTTCTTTTGAAAAGCCTTTGCCTTCCGACTGGTACGTTAGCAACGGAAGTGAAGACGGTTGCTGGGGACAAATTGCATTGGTTTCTCCGGGAACCTATGCGATAAAACCATTTGAAGAAACATTTCTTGAAGTCTCGTCTTTCCTATCCTTCCTTCCGCCTCTTACGGGAGGTGTAATTACCGTAAGCGACAAGGGAAGCCGTGGCGAAAGAGAGGACACATCGGGACCGGCTTTGATGAACTTTTTGCGAAAGATAGGCATAAACGGGTCGCATTATACCATCGTTCCGGACGAGAAAGAAAAAATTTGCGAGATCCTTTTGGATTGGACGGAACACAAGAAGTGCCATTGTATCGTCCTTACCGGAGGGACCGGTCTTTCTCCCCGAGATGTGACTCCGGAAGCACTTCTCGAAATAGGAGATACCATTATCCCCGGATTCGGAGAAGCTATGCGGTTGAACTCTTCGGGGAAAAACCCTAGAGCAATTTTATCGAGAAGTTTGGGAGTCCTTCGAAAAAAATCCCTTATCCTCTGCCTTCCCGGAAGCAAACGAGGAGCGATGGAATCAATCAGTATTATCGCCCCTGCATTGAGACATGCCATTGAAACGGCCCAGGGATGGGGAGGAGAATGTGGCCATGCCCACTCCTCCTGAGGAAAAGCTTGCTTGCGAAGATATTTCTAGAATTCCCCGTTTTTTTATTGTTACGGGAATTTCCGGAAGCGGAAAATCCACGGCGCTTAACATGTTTGAGGACCAAGGGTTCTTTGTTATCGACAATATTCCTCCCACGCTTTTACTTCAATTGATCGATATCCTCCAACATCATAAAGGGGCTTTAGAAAAAGGAGTGGCTGCGGGAATAGACGTTCGAGGAGATGTTTTTTTTGAAAAAATTCCTTTTATCGTGCGTGAAGTACGCTCCCTCATAAAGAAAACAACCATTCTTTTTTTCGATGCGGAAAATCAAAAAATCATCGAACGCTATGAAACCACTCGGAGACAACATCCTTTTCGAGGATTTCCCCTGCAAGAAGCAATACAGCAAGAGCGGAAACTTCTTTCGCCGATCAAGGCCCTTGCGGATCGTGTAGTGGACACCTCGGTTCTTTCTATTCAAAAACTCCAAAATATAATCACGAATGAAATTCTTGCAAATCCGGAACACTCCTATTCCCTGGAGCTCTCTTCTTTCGGCTTTAAATATGGAACTCCAGAAAACCCCAATTACCTTTTTGACGTTCGATTTCTTCCCAATCCCTATTACTACGAAACTTTGCGCTATTTTACGGGAAAAGAGAGGGCGGTTCAGGATTTTGTCTTTCAATATCCTGAAGCAAAGATTTTCCTTGACGTCGCATGCGCTCTTATCAACAGCATCCTTCCGTACTATTTGACGAAAGGAAAAACTTCCATTCATATTGCGGTAGGATGTACCGGAGGACGCCATCGTTCTGTAGCTGTGATCGAAAAAATGTGCGAATATTTTCTTTCTTGCGAAATTCCTGTGCGGGTTTTGCACAGAGACATCGATAAGGAGGAGTATTAGTGTCCAGTGCATGGGGCGATTTTTTTCTTGGCATTCTTGCGGGAATTCTTGGAAGCGCAATTCTCATAGGTCTCTATCTTCAAAGGGAAAATAGAAGAAAAACTTCTTCTTTCTTACGAAGGCGGGACGAAAGAATCCGTCATGCCCAACATTTACGGCTTTCTATGGGACCTCATATTGTGGCTCTCGGCGGAGGTACCGGGCTTTCCACATTGTTACGAGGATTAAAGCGCTACACTCGAAACATCACGGCAGTCGTAACCGTAAGCGATGAAGGGGGAAGTTCCGGAAGATTGCGGCAGGAGTGGGGAATGCTTCCTCCGGGAGATATTCGTAACTGCATCGTGGCCCTTGCGGAGGACGATAATTACCTGAACAACATTCTTAACTTTAGATTTGATCGCGGGGATTTGGCAGGACACAATCTTGGAAATCTTATACTTCTCGCCGCCACAGAAATGGCCGGAGACTTCCGTACAGCCGTAGAGGAAATGAACAATCTCCTTGCCATCCGGGGAAGAGTGCTTCCCGTTACCACTGAAGCAATTCAAATTGCAGCGGAGCTGGAAGATCATGAAATTATTCGAGGAGAACTTGCAATCAGCCAAAAGGGGTCCTTTATTCGGCATATTTGGCTTGAGCCATCGGATGTAACGCCTCTTCCGGAAATTCTTGATGCCATCGGCAAAGCGGATATTCTTGTTCTCGGTCCTGGAAGCCTTTTTACGAGTGTTCTGCCGAATCTGCTTGTTCCCGATATTGCGAAAGCCTTGAGAAAATCGGGAAAACCCATCATTTACGTTGCAAATTTGATGACACAGCCGGGAGAAACGGAACTCCTTTCCTTTGACGATCATATTTTTTGGATTCGAAAATTTCTCAAGAAGTGGCCCGATTATGTCTTTGCAAATAATGGCCCGATTCCCAGAAATATTGTGGAAAAATACCGAAAAGATGGAGCGGTACCGCTTACGGGTAATGCCACATCGTCAGAGTATGTATGCATTACCGGCGACTTTCTCTCTTTGGAGAGAGGGCTTTTACGGCATAACAGCAATAGATTGGCGGAAGAAATTATACGACTTTACAAATATACCGCTTCCCCGGGCATATGAGAAACTATGCTGAATTTATGTGGGATGAATGGAACCGTCGTCCCATAGAAAGTGCTTTTCACGCAAAAATAGAGATGGCGGGAATTTATGCAAGCCTTGTTCTTCTGCGTGGAGAAGAGGTAATCAGAAGTCCCCGCCTTTGGATTTTCCGAAGACTTCAAAAACTTTGGAATAAAGCGGGATGGGAACAGGAAACTCCCTTTTCCAAAAGTCTCCACATTCCACTTAAAGGGCACGCCAAGAAAACGAGCCTTATTTTTCCTCAAAAAAGGATTGATGAGCTCGTAAAGATAAATGATTGTATTTTTGATGAGGAACGTTATAGCGCTTTTTTATGGTTTGCAGGTTTGTGGGGAGGAGGAGGGAGGCAATATTTTCCTCAAAACGGATATTATCTCCTTATTCGCTTTTCCGAATCTTTCTACTCGGAAAAAATTTTTCTTTTGCTCCAAAATTTCAAAGAGCCTATAAAAGCATCACATCGGCTTCGTCATGGCAAGCAAGAACTTATGATTCGAGATGTCCAATCCATTTACTCTTTTTTTGTGATGATCAAACTTCCCCTTACAGCTCTCAAGCTTGATGAAATGGCAGTATTACGCTCCATGAGAAACAAGGCGAACAAGATAGTCAATTGTGATAACGCAAATATAAAAAAAAGCCTTAAAGCTTCGGAATACCAAATTACTTTTTGTCGAGAAGCACAACGTTTAGGATTAGATACTTTTTTTTCTTCAGAAATGAAGGAATTACTCTCTTTACGCATTCAAAACCCAACACTTAGCCTTAGAGAAATTGGAGAAACTATGAAGAGAAAAGTCAGCAAAAGCACCATAGAGTATAGATTGAAAAAAATAGAAAATATGGTGCTTCAACATTCTCCCGAAATTTTCAAGGAATAACGCCTTGAGCCTTTCGTTTCTCTTTGTTATGCTTACTTCGCATCCGCCTCTTCCAGAGATCCTTTTTTAGAGATGAAAAGGAGCGGCGTTGAAGTATTTTGCGCATGCGTTAAGCAGTTTCCGTAGAAGTATAAAGCCGGATACGTTAGAGGAGGAATATGAAATGACAAAAATTCGCGTAGGAATTAATGGTTTTGGTAGAATCGGACGCCTTGCTTTGAGAGCTTTCTTTGAAAGAAGAACCAATTATGATTTTTCAATCGTTGCAATAAACGATCTTTCTTCGCCGGAAAGTTTGGCATATCTTTTCGAGTTTGACTCGGTACACCGTCGTTTTCCGGGAAAAGTGAGCCTTACTGGAACGAATCTTCACATTCAGGGGGAAGAAATAGCGGTTTTAGCGGAGCCGGACCCTTCCAAGCTTCCCTGGAAAGATCTTGGAGTAGATGTGGTTATTGAATCCACAGGGCGTTTTGTGGATGCAAGCAAAGCTGCGGCTCATATCCAGGGGGGAGCGAAAAAAGTTCTTATTTCAGCTCCCGCAAAAAATGAAGATATCACAATCGTTATGGGGGTAAATGAAGAAAAGTATTCCCCCAAGGAACACCATATCATTTCCAACGCATCGTGCACCACAAATTGCCTAGCTCCGGTTGCAAAGGTTCTTCAGGAAACTTTTGGCATTCGCAGGGGGCTTATGACGACGGCTCACGCTTATACCAACGACCAAAAAACTCTGGACTTTCCTCATAGCAAATTGAGCCGGGGGAGGGCTGCAGCACTTTCCATCATTCCCACGACAACGGGAGCGGCAAAAGCTATTTCGCTGGTTATTCCGGAACTCAAGGGTAGACTTAACGGGGGGGCTCTCCGAGTGCCGACACCGGATGTTTCTGTGGTGGACCTTACCACGGAACTCGAACGTGCCGCCACGGTAGAAGAGGTTAATGAAGCTATGAAAAAAGCTTCTGAGGGGACCTTGCAAGGTATTCTCGCTTACGAGGAGCGAGATCTCGTTTCCATGGATTTCGTGGGAGATTCTCATTCCTCCATTTTTGCGGCCATGCATACCACCGTCATCGACAATCTCGTTAAAACGCTTGCCTGGTACGATAACGAATGGGGATATAGCTGCAGAATTCTCGATCTCTCCCAGTACATTATCGAAAGGGGGCTTTAACGTTGCGACTCAACCTTTTTGACGCATCCTCCTTTCAGGGGAAACGGGTGCTTCTACGGGTAGATTGCAACGTTCCTCTCGACGATAAAGGGCGTATTACCGACGATACGAGAATAAGGGCACATATTCCGACCATTCAAAAGCTTCTTGATGGAGGAGCCCAAGTTGCTTTAGCCTCCCATCTGGGTCGTCCCAAGGGAAAGGTGGTTCCTCAATATTCTCTCCGTCCTCTGATGGGTCCTCTTGAAGAATTCCTTCACAATCGTGTGCTTTTCTGCGAGGATTGTATCGGGGAAAAGGTCGAAGAAGCTATGAAAAAACGATCGGGAAGGGATGTGGTGCTTCTCGAAAACCTTCGTTTTCATCCGGAGGAGGAGAAAAACGATGCTGCCTTTGCAAAAACGCTGGCAGCTCCCTTCGATTTCTTCGTGATGGATGCTTTTAGCGCCTCTCACCGCGCTCATGCTTCTACCGAAGGAATAACGGCTTTTCTTCCTTCGTATGCGGGGCTTCTCTTGGATCGGGAAATCAATATTCTGAGTCAGGTACGGGATCACCCCAAGAAACCTTTTCTGCTTATTCTCGGAGGAGCTAAAGTCAGCGATAAGATAGGAGTTATCGAAAACCTTCTTGAAAAGGTACAAACCATCCTTATTGGGGGAGGGATGGCTTTTACCTTTTTTGCGGCTCAGGGATTCTCCGTAGGAACTTCGCTGTGCGAAAAGGAAAAGATTGCCTTCGTTCAGGAGATGATGCATAAAGCGAAGGCAAAAGGGGTGGAAATTGTGCTTCCCCGAGATATCCTCGGTGGGACGGCTCCTGATGGAGATACCTGCCGCATTCTTTCTCCTCAATCCATGCCGGAAAATCTGATGGGACTCGACATCGGACCGGAGACGATAAAAGATTTCACGCACAGAATCTCTCAGGCCGCTACGGTACTCTGGAACGGTCCCATGGGAGTTTTTGAGAATCCTCTTTTCGCGGAAGGAACGAAAGCGGTTGCCTTGGCTTTGGCGAGCGTCACGGAACGATGTGAGGCTATCACCGTAGTTGGCGGAGGAGATAGCGCATCTGCCATAAATTCTTTCAATCTTGCTGAAAAGGTCACTCACGTATCGACCGGAGGAGGAGCCAGCCTTGAGTTCTTTGAAGGGAAAAACCTTCCGGGCATTGCTCCTTTTATAAAAAAGGAGCAATAGAAGATTCTGGCATTCCCTAAGGCGGGCTAAGGGCAATTGCGCTAGCTCGCCTTTTATTTTGGACTTTATGCGGCAAACGGGAAAACGTTTTTTGTTTGGCATTGTTTGGCATTACAGAAAGGAGTGTCCTGTAGATGATAAAACGACCTTTGTGCATTGCGGGAAATTGGAAAATGTTTCATACACCCCAAAGCAGCGTAAGCTATATATATGCACTGAAAAAACAGCTTTCCGAATTGGATTTCCCTTCTTTTCGAAGAAAAAACGTGGTCGATGTTCTTCTTTTTCCTCCCTATACGAGCCTTGGTCTTATGCAGCAGCTTTGCGCATCGTATCCCGTTTCCATAGGTGCCCAGAATCTTCATGAGCAGGAAGAGGGAGCCTACACCGGAGAGATTTCGGCAAAAATGCTTCAGGAAATGGGATGCAATTACGTTATTATAGGACATAGCGAAAGGCGGAAATATTTTTCTGAGAGCGATTCTTTGTTGGGGCAAAAGATTCAAGTGGCTTTGAAGTATGGAATCACTCCCATCTACTGCGTGGGAGAATCCGCAGAGGAGCGCTCTCAAAATAAAGCCTTCGAGATAGTACGAAAACAGCTTGAAAATGCCCTGACCCCGTCCATGCACCTCATGCAAAACCAGAGTCTTGTTATTGCCTATGAGCCGATATGGGCCATAGGAACCGGAAAACATGCCACTCCGGAGGATGCGGAAAACATGGCGTTTCATATCCGTTCGGTATTGCAAGCCCTGGGAGATCCTTCCTTTGCTCAGAGCACGAAGATTCTTTACGGAGGAAGCGTTAAACCCGATAACATCGGGGCTTTCCTGGAAAAAGAAAATGTAGACGGCGCACTTATCGGAGGGGCTTCTTTAGATCCTGTTTCCTATGGATCCATGATTCAGACGGCCATGGAAATCACTCGTAAAAATGCCTGAAATCTCTCTAAGCTCCACAGGAAATTCCAAATACGCAACATAAGATACATTATAGGACATAATAAAAGAGGGGAAAATCCCCTCTTTTATTATGAACTCCCTTGGGAAACGTTCCGAAAACCTTTTAAACCTCAGAGCCCTTATAAACGATAGTTCCATCTCCCCAGATTCTCTCCAAGGCGTAAAATTCTCTTCCTTGCTTCGTAAAGAGATGTACCACAATATCTCCCACATCGACCAATTTCCAACGAGAACTTTCACGGCCTTCCTGACGCACGGAAAGCCCTTGGGTTTCAAAAAAATCTACCGTCTCTTCGTAAAGAGCGTTCAGATGTACCGAAGAATTTCCTGTGGCTAAAACAAAAAAATCTCCCAACCCAGTAGAAAGATGCTGAACATCGTAAACAAGTAGCTCTTCCGCCTTTTTTTCGTCTAAACGTGCGGCCAAAGCGAGGCAAACGTTTTGTATTTCATTATCTTTGGCCAGCGTAGTATATTTTTCTCCGTCCATATTCTTTATGAAATCCCCTTTCTTTTTTGCGGTTATCGTGAAAAACTCTCCTCTACTCTGTTCTGTATGGTTTTATAATTATGACCCAAAAGAAGCGTCACGTAGGTTATGGTGTTATCTTCCCGAACAAGCTTTTCTGGAATACCACAAAGTACTCGTAAGGCCTCCGCAGCTTCGCGGCTTTCCTGAGTTTTATCGGCGGAAGGATAAAGCACCAGAGAAGCATGATAATCAAAATGCTTTGCATTTCCCACATACGCCACATCAACTCCAAATTCACGAAGTTTTTTTGCCGTAACTGCGCTGATACCTTTTGTTCCATCCCCATTCAATACAGCCACGGGGGTTTTTATCTTCTTCAAGAGATTTTCCATGTTATTTTGAAGATCTCTTTCCGCCATAAGGTCAAAATCCGACGTGTCGATCGTATCTTTCGACTGCACCATGTCTCCGGAAGTTTTTTCCTTTGAGGATGTGGCGAGAAAAATGGAAGCTGCTTTAAGGTCACCTACCCAATAACTTATTCCATTAATATAGGAAGGATATCCAGGAAGAGTGGCGAATTGCAAATCCCCCGTCACGGAGAGTTGCTGAATATATGAAGCAAGCTGCAGTGCTTGAGAAAGGTTGAGATCTGTTTTTACCATCTTCATCCCCTCTCCTACGAGTTTAGGGTATCGGGCCACCATACTCGGAGACTTGATTTTACTTAAAACGGCAAGGATGAATCGCTGTTGCCGCTTCACTCTTCCGATATCTCCAAGGGCATCGTTTCTGAAACGTACATATTTGAGGGCGGTATCACCGTTCATATGCTGGGTTCCCTTAGGAATATCGATAACAAGACCTGCTGCATGATCCGTGTAGCGAAGATGTTTTTCTACGGTGATGTCCACTCCTCCGATAAGATCGATAATTTTGGGAAAGGAGGCATAATCTATTACAATATAATAATTTAATGGCATTCCAAGGTAGTTAATCGTTGTTTTTCGAAGAAGGTCCACTTCACCGTAGGCATAGGCATGATTGATTTTTTGCCATCCCTTTCCAGGAATCTCCACACGAGTATCCCGAGGAAGCGAAAGCACCTTGACGTTTTTTTCGCCCATATTTTCGTCCACGTTAATGCGTATCACTGCGATGGAATCCGCACGATGCGAACCGTCATTGCTGTCTTCTCCGACAAGAAGGATATTGATAGCCCCCGTGGCGATATCGTATTGGACGTTTTTTTTAATATCTTCCGCTTCGGGAAGAATAAAATCCGTAAGGCGATAGGAGATCCCAGCAATCACTGCAAGAAAGGAGGTAAGAATTATGAGAAAAATTTTCAGTTTTGCCATTTTTATCACCGTCCACTCCGTATATAAAGAGCATTTTTATAGAGATAATGTTCGACGAGCCAGGGCACAAGATAACGGATACTTCTCCCTTCTTGAATACGGCTTCGAACCTCAGTGCTCGAAATGGAAAGAAGTGGGATATGCAGGAGTACAAGAGAATTTGTTATGGCCGACGCAAGTTTGTCCAATCCCGACGTGTCATATCCTGGACGTCCTACTGCAACGATTCGGCACATTTGTGCAATTTCATCAGGTTCTTTCCAGGTATGTATATTAAGTACCGCATCCATGCCGGTGATAAAGTAAAACTCCACACTTTCACGAATGTACCAATGCTGCATTTCTCGAAGAGTATCTATGGTATGGCTTGGAGCATCCCGTTCGATTTCAATGCGGGAAAGCCGGAAATGCGGATTATCGAGGGTAGCCAAAAGAGTCATGGTGTAACGATGTTCTGCATGACTTACGTAGGTGCTCGATTTATGAGGAGGAGAACCTGTGGGCACGAAAATAACTTCCGAAAGCTGTAACGAGGAGTATGCCTCTTCGGCAGCTACTAAGTGACCGTAATGAATGGGGTCAAAGGTTCCGCCCATGATGCCGACGCGACGTTTTTTTAAAACATGTTTATCCACTGCATTCCTCACCGTATAAAAATTACTGGGAACCGACAAAAATACCAGGTTCCTTTTTTTCCGCCTTTGCGTGGTATGTGAATGAAAAACGGGCTTTACTCGGCTATTTCCGGTTCAAAATCAAACACCATGGAGCCGATAATAATAGTATCACCTTTTTGTGCTCCCGAAGCAAGAAGTATTTTTTCCACCTCGTGTTTTAAAAGAATATTATGGAATCGATGTAACGCCTCATCCTGAGAGAAGTCGTACCGTTCCACCGCTTTTTCCAAATGAGGATGTACAACTTGGATTTTCTTTTTTCCCTCTTCTCCCGAATCAAGAAAAACGAGCTGCACCTTCCCCCAGAAAGCGCTTTCCTCCGAGGCATCCTGATTTACATAATATCTCGAAAGCTTCTGAGCTTTAGGTTTTTCAAGATATGTAGCAATAAGATATTCTACGAACTCGGGAACCCCCTTGCCCGTTTTGGCGCTTGTAAAAAACACGGAAATTCCTTTTTCTTCAAAAAAAGATGAAAACCCTTTCTGAGCTTCCACATCATTTTCAAGAAGGTCGATTTTATTCCCTACTACTAAAAGAGGCTTATCGTAAAGGCCGTTGCCATAGGCAAGGAATTCTCTTCGTAAAATTTCCCATTGATTCAACACCATTTCCGTAGAAAGAGAGAGATCGAAAATATGCACGAGAAGCTCGGTTCTTTCGATATGGCGCAGAAAAGAAAGGCCTAACCCCTTATTTTCGTGAGCTCCTTCTATAAGTCCCGGCACATCAGCTACGGTGATGCGGTTATCTCCCGCAGAGATAACTCCGAGATTTGGGGTTATGGTCGTAAAAGGATATTCTCCAATTTTCGCTTTGGCATTGGAAAAAGAACAGAGAAGGCTCGATTTGCCCGCATTCGGGAATCCGACCAAGCCGATATCTGCAAGGAGACGAAGTTCAAGGCGTATCCACAGCTCGCTGCTAGGTTCCCCTTTTTCAGAAAACCGGGGAGTCTTATTGACGGAGTTCGCAAAATGAGCGTTTCCCCTCCCCCCCCTGCCACCGCGAACGACCAGAAACTGATCTCCCGAAACCATAAGTTCCGCAAGCAGGCGTCCCGAAGTGTCATCGTAAATCGAAGTGCCGCAGGGAATTTCTATAATGCGGCTATCCCCCATTTTACCGTGTTTTTTCTTGCCTTTTCCTCCCACTCCATCTTCCGCATAAAAGTGTCGGGCATTTTCAAAATCCCCTAACGAATGGAGGTTTTCCCGGGCTTCAAAAATAATATCTCCCCCGTGTCCTCCGTTCCCTCCATCAGGGCCCCCCTTGGGAACGAACTTCTCTTTACGGAAACTCATACATCCGTTGCCGCCGCTTCCGCTTTTAACGTATATTTTTGCCCTATCCACAAAACGCATGGTTACAACTCCCCAAAAAGAATATAGAAAAAATGGGGGCTAAGCCCCCAGAAATATGCTGCTTTCCCAAATAAAAGATCCACGGAAAAGGCGGCAAGGCTTCTTTTATACGGCCTCCGCAACGGCATGAATGGCCGCGACTTTCCGCCCCCGTTTTCTCTCGTACCGAACCACACCTTCACAGAGAGCGAAAAGAGTATCATCCTTACCACGACCCACATTATTACCAGGATGAATCTTCGTTCCCCGCTGGCGAACGAGAATAGTTCCAGCCTGAACCATCTGGCCATCATGCCGCTTAACTCCCAAGCGCTTGCTGTGGGAATCTCTTCCGTTGGAGCTACTTCCCTGTCCTTTTTTATGAGCGAAAATCTGAAGATTAAACATCTTCATCAAAAGAGACCTCCTTAATGCATATATTTTTAGGATATCCTCTCCGAATTGACCACAAGCTCCGCAAGATAGTTTGAAAAAGAACGGAATCTCCTATACCGCTTTCTACCGTCCAGGAAAAACGCATATATCCCCAGGAGTCTTTTCGTTCAATCTGAACTGCGGTATCAGAGAAACGCATCACCTCCCGCAATCCTACTTCAAGAGCCTGCATGAGGGTGGAAACAGCGGCACAAACGATATCTTTACCTGTCGCTTCGTATTCCGCATGTCCCTCTACGGTAATTCCAAGAGGGAGTTTTTTTTTTCGGAGAATTTTTATGGATATCATTTCTTCTTGCTATCTAGACCGCATATTCTCGGGTAAACGCAAAACCTTCAAAGTTATCGGGAAATTCCCTCTACGAGAATTTCCGTGTAATACTGCCGATGGCCTTGAAATCTCCGGATGTTCTTCTTCCGTTTATAGTGAAAAACGGAGATCTTCTTCTCTCTTCCATGGCTCAGAATTTTGCCGGAGAGGCTTATATCCGCCACATAAGGAGTTCCCACCTGGACTCCATCGTTATCGGCCACCATGAGGACCTTATCGAGCACCACCGTGTCCCCCACGGGAGCATCCATTTTCTCCACCCGCAGCACGTCCCCCTGAGACGCGCGATACTGCTTACCTCCTGTTTCTACAATTACATACATGTTTTAGTCTCCTTTCCGCTGCGTGCAGGCAAGAAAAACCCTTTTCTTTTAGAGCCTGCATCAAGCGTCATACAAGCAACTTGTAATTATAGGGATTTGCTCCTTGTTAGTCAACGAAATCATTTGCGTTTTTGCCCTTCCAGACATTTTTTCTTCGATCGCAAGGAGCATTTACGAAAAGGAAGCTTCGCAAGGAATAGATGTTTCCCCCTGATAGGAGGTAAAGCGTGCTTCCGCATCGAGGGCATCCAAAAATCCCCAGGAAGAGAAAAAAACCTCTCGCAAGGAGAGCCGATGTTCTTCTCTGGCTTGGCTCCATATCTTCCTTGAAAGGTAAAGAAGCATGGATGTGGGGAGGGAATCTCTTGGGGTTTCAGGATAATTTTGGGGTTCAAAAACGTATTGAACGAGATATCCCGAGGATGATGCCAGGGCAAGAGGATTTTCCTCCACATTGCGGAGAACCTCCAATTGATCCTTTCGAAATCCGAGGTCCCCCATTTGTTGCACGGAGAGAGCATCAAGCGGATATGAGAGAAATCCCCACATACGAGGACGGGCGAGAAAAGCATCATACAGGGAAGGAGCAACCCGAAGCCAGAGGCGAATCCTATCCGCCATGGCTTCTCCGCCCCAAAGAGAGGCCATACGAAATCCCCAATATCCCGCTCTGAGTTGCGGATGCTGGGTAATATATTCCCAAAGGGATTCATGATCATCTAAAGTGTCGAAAAGGACGAACCCCGGCGTATGTTTTTGGGTTTCTCTAAGCATATGCAACGCAACCTTGTGATTTCCCGGAGGGAAAATTTGTCCCAAAAGAGCTTTGCGCAATAAGGAGACGGCCTTCTCGTTAATGTGAACATTCTCCCAAGGCATGGAAAGGTTTAAGAAGGTTTCGTTGTACAGTTGCACCTCCCACCACGACGAAGAATGTAATTTTCCCCATATCCAACGATCATATCCAGAAAAGGTAACGTGCCCCACAAGAACACGATTGAAGGGTGCAAAAAGAATCACTTTTGCTTTCACCCCCGAAGGAAGCCCTTCCGGGATGGAGGTATTCCCTGGCAATTGGGCTATGGTTCCATCAGAGAAAAGTTCATAGTACATAAGGGCACCTCCTTTTTTCCATTTTTCTGGTATAATTTCAAAAGTCCGCTTTTCTTTTCCCTAGCTTACTATGGCTGTATAAAAAGGGCAATAGATTGCCCAAAATATACGTAGAAGTACCGAAGGTTTTTCAGGAAAATCCATTTCATTGCGCAAAGGAGAACGCACAATATGCCTATCATACAGATACATCTTTTAGAAGGGCGTTCCCGGGACATGAAGGAACGTCTCGTTAAGAGCGTTACTGCTGCGGTTTGCGAAAGCCTCGGCGCCCGAGAAGAACAAGTTCGCATTATCCTTTCGGAAATGTCTGACCAACATTACGCCATTGGAGGCGTAACCATGGCATCTAAAAAGGAATCCGCCTCTTCTTAAGCCGTTAGAACCATGGTATGGTGGGAAGCGGTTTTACAAATTATGCGCTGCAGGCTTTGTCATCAAGGCCTCCGCTCTATATGGACCGAGCCACTTGCTTCTAAAGCTAATGGTACCGTCGATGAAGCCAGAGCCACTGTTCCGGGTGTTCCCGAATCCATTTTTCGAGAAAGCGATTTCCCTCATTGGTTAAGGTGGCAATCTTTTTTTCTCGCGAGGAATTATCTTCCTCGGTTTGTTCCGTTTTCTCAGAGGGTAAAAAGAGAGGCGGACATATTCGCACGGAATGAGAAAACGGAGCCTTTCTCCAGGAAATAACGGGCACCAGAGGGACCTTCGCCATAATGGCAAGGGCTGCAGCTCCAAAGTAGCAAGATGTGCTACGTCCGAAAAAGGGCAAAGAAATTCCTTCGGATCCGGCATATTGATCTCCAAGAATTCCCACGAAAGCACCTTTTTTAAGGATCCGAAGGACTTTCAGCATGTTCTCGCTTTTCGATATGGTATGAAGCCCTACGGTTTTTCTCGCTTTTTCCACAAAAGCTTCGACCTTTACGTTTTCATGACGGCGTACGATGGCGTGCATGGGGTATCCTTGGAAGGCAAGCCAAGCCGCCAACATTTCCCAATTACCCAGATGAGCGGTTAGAATAACGGCGCCCTTTTTGTTGTCCCGCAAGGTATCCAGGATGGAATACGCTTGATTCTCCGGTTTCATGTATGCAGCAATACGTGTGGGGTGCCGCAGCAGAATAAGATATTCCCCCAGGGAAAGAGCAAGATGCTTGTAGTGCTTCCTAAGAAGTTCTTTTTTCCAAGGAATTCCTTTATCCGGAAAAGCTATCCCCATGTTGGATAAGGCTACTTTTTCCCGCACCCTGGAAAGGCAAAGAGCGTGATATGCCAAGGAAACCATGGCATTACAACGCCATCCCGGAGTAGCCCAGCGAGAAAGGCTTTTCATAAGGAACGGCAAAAAACCTTCTCGCATGATCATGAAGATTTCTCCATGCGGTAATATATCGGAAGGAGGCTCTCCAAGGAATCTTCTAAAGGATACAGTCTTTCTAACCGTATTCTGCATCGAGCTGCGGCATTGCGCCCTTCCTTGGAGATTCCCCGATCTATTGCCCGCACCCAGGATTCCCTCGAAGAAAGGGCCCCTTGTACTGGGATATATCCTTGAGGACCGAAAGAATCTTCACAAAGAGGGCTTGGAGGAGCTATCACGGGGATCGCGAGCATGGAGGCAAAACAACCAAGCCAAACATCCGAAAGCGAAAGTGAGCCAGTAAAAAGCAGCACTCCTCCGTATTCTTTCCAATAGGCAAAAATTTCCTTCGTTAAGGGAAGCTCCTCTCCTCCCGGACGAGGAAGAGCTCCCGGAGAAATCCAACGAACTGAAGAAATCCAGGAATCCAGGGCTTCGATTGAAGCCGGATACACAGGACGTTCCGGAGAGACCATGACACTAAGGGGAGAGGCATGAGGAGACACCCCTATGGGGAGGTCTGAAAGTCCCCATAACCATTCCTTATCGAAGGTTGGAAAGATACGATATCCTTGAGGATCTGGAAAATCGCCTTCAAAAAAAACGCGAACTCCGTACGATGTACTTCCATGACCTCGCCATGGAGTATGCAGGAGTCGGGCTCGAAAGGTTAGAATAGACATCCATGGAGGCATCTTTCCCCATACATGCCATAGCTTGCCATGCAAGGCTTTTCGAATCCCCCGTTCGATCCCGCTAAGCCCCCCCCAATGTGTAAAAGGCAAGGTTTTCCAGTCTTCGGGAGACCAACCATAAATGGAAAGCGAATGCTTTCTGCGAATCATTTCTTTTGCAATGGGACGTAGCACCGCGACCTCCCAGGGAAGTACGTCATTGGATATGTACCATATGCAGGAAACTCCCATGCCCTTCCTCCTTATGCACTTTTTTGATCACAAAATCCTCTATTTCCTCTATATTTTCAAAAGCCAGTCCTTACATTTTTTCGGTCTTTTATAGAAAATCTGTAATAGTAGAAAAGCGAAAGGGCAGCCCCTTTCCTAAAAGCGAAAGGAAGTCCGCCCTAAACCTTATCGATTGCAACGCAAGAAAAAATGGGACCTATCCCTGCAAACGTACCATAAAAAAGCGTTTTTTCCCCAAGCGGAAAAAGAAATACTTTCCGAACAAAAGATTATCTTGCTTCAAAGTTTGCGCTTCATCAGAAACCTTTTCTCCGTTAAGGGAAATTCCTCCACCCCGAATAAGACGACGAGCATCTCCCTTGCTTTTACACGCGCCGGAATTTGCGAGAAGGTCCGCCACAGTTTCCGGCAAGGAAGAAACACCTTCTCCCGGCACTTCCCTTTCAAGAAGGGCTAAAGATTCTCGATCGAGATCTTCCGGAGTAAAGGAACCTCCAAAAAGGATACCACTCACATGTTCTACACGCTTCATAGCTTCTTCGCCATGAACAATGCGGGTAACCTCTTGGGCAAGAATTTTTTGCCCCAACCTTTTTTCGGGATTTTGGCGCACCTGTTTTTCGATTTCAAAAATTTCTTCCAGCGGAAGAAAGGTAAACAAACGCAAGAGTTTCGGTAAATCATTATCTTCTGTATTTATCCAAAACTGATAAAACTGGTAGGGGCTTGTACGCTCCGGATCCAGCCATACCGCTCCGTCTTCGGTTTTTCCAAACTTACTCCCCGAGGAAGTGAGAAGAAGGGGATATGTAGCGCCAAAGGCGTCTTTTCCGGTTTTTTTTCGGATAAGATCAATGCCTGCGATGATATTTCCCTGCTGATCGTTGCCTCCCATTTGGAGCCGACAGTTTTGATGCGTAAAAAGATGATAAAAATCATATGCTTGAAGAAGCATATAGGTAAATTCCGTATAGCTTATGGATTTATCCGGATCCTCCAGGCGGCTTCGAACATACTCTCGATTGATCATGTAATTTACCGAGAAGTATTTCCCCACATCCCGGAGAAACGTTAAGAGGTCAAGTTCGCTGAGCCATTCGTAGTTATTGATGAGTATAGCACCTTTTTCCTTATCGTTAAAATCGACGAAGCGGGCGAACTGCTTTTTCACTGCCTCCAAATTTTTCCCTATTTGCTCGAGAGAAATCAGATTACGTTCTTTACTCTTTCCTGAAGGATCGCCAATAAGTCCGGTTCCCCCTCCGGCGATAAAAATGGGGCGATGTCCCATGCGCTGCATCCAGGAAAGGCCCATGATAGGAATAAGATGCCCTACATGAAGGCTGTCTGCGGTAGGATCGAACCCTATGTATCCGGCCACAGTCTCCTCTTCGAAAAGTTTTCCCAAAGACTCGGCGTTGCTCGTCCATTCGATGAAACCCCGTTCCTCAAGAAAAGCGAGAACATTTTTACCCATTGTTATAGCCTCCTCAACAACTACGCGACTGTATTGATTGCGGATGTCACACAAGAAAAATATGAATCAAAAAATATCGTTTGATATAACAAGCTTGCCTTGGGTGCTTTCAAAAAAAGAACATCCAAGAATGCCGAGGCATGTAAGTTTTTCACTGAGATCTTTCAATTCATATATTCTGGCCAAAAGGTTGAAGGGAATTCGCGTGAGAATATTCTCTCCAAGCAGAAAACCCTCCATCCAAGCGTGCAAAGCGAAAAAATCGACAATAACCCAGGAGGAAGAAAGGGAGTTACCAAAGAAATCGCCATATCGGCTCTCCCGGGCTTGTGAATTGAGAAAAGATTTCTCCGTAATCCATCCTCCCAGGGTCTCATTCTGCCGAGCCATCATGAGAAGGCTTACAGGAAATGAGGACATGCCTCCACATACACTATCTTCTAAAATTCTTGAAGGTTTAAGAAAAAAACGAACACGTTTCCAAAAACTCTCCACCCTTTCACAGCCCTCTTCTCCTCCTTCGGGGAAATGTAAAACAAATCCTGGGAGGGACGTAGTGAAAACCCTGGCTTCTCCTCCCAAAACAAAGGCAAAAGGAAGGTAAACATCCGAAAGCCTAGAAAAAGTTTTTTTTAGAAAGTTAAGCCATTCTGTAGGAAAGGGCAGGTATGTACCCTTTTGCCTTTCGTAAAGAAGAAGGTGTTGCATAAAACACGCAAATCCTCCCAAGCTTTCTCCTCCCCCTTCGAAGATAACTGGAGAAGGAATAAAAAGAGGGAGATAAGGAAAAGCTTGGGGCTTCTCCGGAATCTGTTGCCCCGAAACTTCGAACAACTCTTTTAGAAAAAGATTGCCCTCCCCTATGAGTTCCCAAGAAAGAATCCCCTTTCCCAAATCAAGGGAAAAATTACCGTGTATGAAAAGAGGACCTTCGAAAAAACGGGGCCATTTTTCCCGAAGGAATCCCCCATCTTCTACAATCCATTCGAACATAGGCTTTTTTTGTTCTGTAAAAAAACGCCATTTATCGGAAACAAATTCTTTCGCCTCTTCCTCAGAAAGGGAGGACGAGAAAACAAGGCTTTTTTCGGCAAAGGACATACAGTAATAAGGGCAATCTCCCCTTGATGAAAGAAAGTTGTCCGGCAAAACCCGATCAAACATAAAAAACTCTTTCCAAAACCCTTTCTTTTGGTCCCAAAGAAGAAAAGATCGTAAAGAAAAGCGAGAAGAATTTTTTATCTCGGAAGAAGCAAGAACTTGTAGAAAAGCGAAGAAACGAGAAAATTCAACAGGATGCTGGGGGGAAATTTTTTCCCCCAGCATGGCAAAACGCTCCAAATCCCTTCCGTTTCCGCAATACCGGATTTCGAAAAACGGGAAACTGCTTTTTTCTCCAAGAAAATCATAAAAAAAGATACAAAGGATAAGGAAAAGAAGCAACAAGAACGCTTTTTTACAGTTCATGAAAAATTCTCAGAAGCCATACGGCACGTTCAATATGGAGATCCATAAAAAGTTATACCGATACGCTTTGATGTGTATGCTCCTCTTGAGCAAGGCTGTTTTTATGCACGATTTCGAGAAGTGTTTTTGAAGATTCCAAGAGAGAGATCATGTCTACAGACACGGGAAGCTCTTCCTGAAGTGTGGCAATAATATCCGCCATTTCTGCAAGGAGGTCTTCCTGGCGCATCTGCTGGGGGAATCGGATTTCTCCCAGAGAATCCACTGCGGCAGGAGGAAGAACTTTCCCTCGCTCAAGCCGGAACTCCTGTCCGGGCGCAGGAACCTCTGCGCGATAGCCAAGCTCCTTAATTCCCTCCGCCAATGCGAGAGAGGATTTTGGTTCTCCGTGAGTAACGATAAACGTAGGAGCATTTTTAAAGTTACTTGCCCATTTCAGTA
This sequence comes from uncultured Aminiphilus sp., assembly GCA_963666395.2. Lineage (GTDB taxonomy): Bacteria > Synergistota > Synergistia > Synergistales > Aminiphilaceae > DAIPKP01. The sequence continues at coordinate 1,107,964 of CAXXQU010000001.1, read as the reverse complement.
AATCCCTTCGATCGGCATGAGCAGAAAAACCATTGATAGTATGCAATTGAGCTTTTACGTTAATATCTTCCCCCGCCATTTTCAGGTAGGTTTCTCCCTCCACCAAACGCCTTCCTAAGGTTCCTACCGCCTGATATCCCACAAAAACCACATGACACGTAGGATCCCAGAGATTATGTTTAAGATGATGGACGATGCGCCCGCCATTACACATACCGCTTCCTGCAAGCACAATGGCCTGGTGAACATCATTAATGCTTCGAGACTCCTCTACGCCCGAGACATACCGGAGTCGATCGGGACTGAAGGGATTATTCCCCTGTTGAATTTGCTCCTGAATCTCTCGGGATAGAAGCGGAAGATATTTTTCATAGATCTTCGTAGCTTTTACCCCCATGGGGGAATCAAAATAAATAGGAATATTTTGATCAATGCCCCCTTCTTTTTGAAGAAGCATAATTTCATAAAGAACTCTTTGTGCCCGATCGACGACGAAGGTAGGGATAAGGACTTTGCTCTTTTGACGAACTGCATCCTTGAGAACTTCCCGAAATTCATCTCGGCTTTCAAGATTGGTCTTATGCAGGCGATCTCCGTAGGTGGATTCTATCACCACATAGTCCGCAGCCTCAATGTGTGCGGGATTCCGCTCCATGACGGTATCCTGAGGCCCAAGATCTCCGGAAAAAACAATTTTTACTTCCTCCCCATTTTCCTGAAGCCATACCTCAAGATTTGCGCTTCCCAGAATATGCCCTGCATCACGGCATCGGACCTTGATTCCAGGAGCTACTTCGAAAATATCGTCATAACTTACAGGATGGAGAAACGTACGAGCATGCTCCACATCCTCTTCGGTATAGAGAGGTTCCACCGGTGAAAGACCTTTTCGAAGGTTCTTCCGAGAACGCCATTCCGCCTCCTCTTTCATGATGTGAGCAGAATCTTTCCAGAGGACCTGAACAAGCTCCACCGTAGGAGACGTGGCAAAGACCTTCCCATTAAAACCGCTTTTCATAAGGAGAGGAACTCGTCCTGTATGATCCAGGTGCGCATGCGTAAGCAATACTGCGTCGATGCTATCCGGAGCAAAGGGAAGCGGTGCCCTGTTCCTTTCTTCCTCATGTCTTCCTTGGTGAAGACCAAAATCCACCAATACCCTTGTTTTTCCCACTTCAAGAAGATAGTTGGATCCTGTTACTTCTCCCGCCGCTCCGAGAACTCGCAATATCATGGTGTGTTCGCCCTGAGGGCTCCCCCCTTTCAAGATTGAGAACGACAATTTTTCTGTATATCAAACGTTAAAGGCTTTTCGTAAGAAAAGAAAACTTCTGGAGGGGAATTAAAAAAACATTCCTTCTAAAAAAATTAAAATTAAATCTTCGAGGGGATGCGGCAAGAAAGCTTTTCAAAAGTTTTCTTGCAGATACCATTCCTTCGGGTTGAAAAGACAACGCAAAATAGTGCCTTTCCCCGGAAAAGAACGAATGGAAAAACTTCCCCGAATAAGCTTTACTCTTTCCGCCATATTGATAAGCCCTCGATGCCCCTTATATTGAAGTTGAGAGAAATCCGAAGGCGGATCAAATCCTATGCCGTTATCTTCGATTTCGAAAACATACTGTTCGGCTTCTTGGTACCATCGGACCTGAATCTCCGTAGCCTTTCCATGTTTTACCGCATTGGAAACGCCTTCTTGAAGTATACGAAAAAGAGCAAGCACAAGGTCTTTGGGGGCATCCTCTTCCGGAGAATCGAACTCGAGGGAAATTCGTATTCCCATATGCATGGAAAGACGCTCGCTCAATTCCGTAAGAGCTTGAGAGAGGCCCAAATCAATCCAGGGAGGAGAAAGGGCATCGCATATGCCCCTAAGCTCCCGTACTACCAGGCGAGCGCTTTCCTCGGCCATGGCGAGCCTTCGATCATGCTCTTCTCGGGAGGATTCCCTTTGGGCGAGATGTACCTGCTGTGTAAGAGCCGTTACACCCTGAAGGGGACCGTCGTGGATTTCTCGGGCAAGGCGTATGCGTTCGGCTTCTTGAATGCGAAACATGTCGGATACGGAACGCTCCATTAACCGACGTTTTTCGATGGCCGTCTTTGCAAGATCGAAAAAAACGGCTCTCAAACGACATATTTCATCTACCGGAGTTGTCGTGCAAAGAGAAGGAGAGTCTTCCCCCCATCGGAGGGAGGACATTTCGTTTTCCATGGTTCGTAAAGGAGATACAAGCCATTTCCAAAGGAGGGCTGCCCCAAGGAAGCTTACTCCTCCCAGGAAAACCGCCATGAAGCTCCAAAGAGGTCCGAAACGTTTCATGGGACCAAGAAGATGCTCCCAGGAAACCGCAGCGAGAACATACCATCCGGTATTCCCTGCAGGATATACCGCTACCGTAAATATATCGCCCTGACGTCCCCGTATTTCCTTGGCGCTTCCCAAGGGCAACGTCTCAGGAAGAAGGTCCTCGAGCGCCCCCATTTCCGGACTGGCCGTCAGGATTTGTCCCTCCCGGTTGATCATGGCGACCCAGCCGGGCATGCGGAAGGAATTCAGGTTGAAACGATCAAAGGGATTCATGATGGAAGGGAAGAACGGGGTCAAGACGGAAGCCCCTCCCATAATGAAATCTTTTTCATAACGAAGAGCTACGGTTTCCGCCAAATCCTGAACATAGGTTCTTGCCACCACACGCATTCCCTGTTCATGAGCAAGTATTCCCGCAGCGGAAACCGCAAGGATCACGGCTGAAGGAAGCAAGCTCGTGGCAAGAAAGAGAGCAATTACATTTTGGCGAAGAGATTTCACGCAATCAAATCCTCTAAGGTAACGACTCCATATTTAAGGGCTAACAGCATAGCTTCAGTTTTGTTTTTAGCTCCTAATTTATCGTAAATAGAAGCAAGATGCGTCTGTACCGTTCTATCACTTATAAAAAGCTCTTGAGCAACTTGCTTGCTCGAAAGCCCTTTGGCTGCATAGAGTAAAACCTCCCGTTCCCGAGAAGAAAGATCCTCCGGGACATAATCATCCTCCATGGTTCGAGAAATCTCTTTATCAAGATAGATTCCTCCCCCCGCTACTGTACGGACAGCCCGGGCAAGCTCTTCGGGGGTGGCGGTTTTGAGGACATATCCCTTGGCACCGGCCCGCAAAGATGCCATTACATATTGCTGCGCGTCGTAAGAGCTAAGCATAAGAGAAAGAACCGGCAATCCCGCATCTTTAATTTTGCGAACTATCTGGACACCATCTTCTTGAGGCATACGGATATCCATAAGGGCCACTTGGGGAAGAAGTTTCTGAATTCCCTCCCAGGCTTCGGTACCATCTGCCGCTTCTCCTACGAGAATCATGCCGGGATCTTTCGCTATATATGCGGCGATTCCGGAACGCGTCATGGGATGATCGTCCGCGAGAAATACCCGTATCAAGCGTTTTCTCCTCCCCTCATCATAGTCTGAATTTCCAGTCCCTTGTATTTTCACAAACAGTGAAAATCACGGATTGCTTCCATAATGCCAATGCCGCACTTCAAGCAAAACCCATCTAAGAACCCAGGCCAATTTCCTTTTCGACGGGGCGTAAGGCAATAATGACATCCTTAATCAATTCATCCATGGGAAGATCGAGAAGCTCTGCTCCTTTTTCGATAACCGCCCTATCCACGCCACGGGCAAAGGCCTTGTCTTTCCATTTCTTTTTAACCGATTTTACCTCAAGGTCCTGAAGAGATTTGCTAGGGCGCACAAGAGCGACTGCAGTAACAAATCCCGTAAGTTCGTCCACACCGTAAAGCACTTTTTCCATGGTGCTTTCCGGAGAAACTTCTTGTTGTAAAAGTCCCCAAGAGTGAGATCGCATGGCCCGAACGATTTCAGGAGAACATCCGGCCTCTTCGAGCATGACAATTCCAAGTAAGGTATGCTTTTCCGGAGTATTCTGCGTTTTTTCCCAGTCAATATCGTGAAGCAACCCGACTACTCCCCAAAGCTCTTCGGGTTCTCCATATTTCTTTGCAAAATGGCGCATGGTGGCTTCCACTGCCAGAGCATGTTTTAGATGAGTGGATTCATGATTATGCTTTTGAAAAAGAGTCAATGCTTCTTGACGATCCATAAAAGAACTCCTTCCTTGGACCTTTTAATTTTCCTCTGGGAACTGTTCGTCTTTCCATTTTTCCAAACACACCACGGATATTCCAGCCATTTCACGAAGCTCCCGAGCAAGAGGATCTGGATAGGGATATATGTATGCAATCTTGAGGATTCCTGCATTGATAATAGCTTTTGTACAAAAAGAACAGGGCTCAGTAGTGCAGTAAAGTTCCCCTCCCTTTGTCGATGCTCCCACAGCAGCGGCTTGGACAATGGCATTAATTTCCGCATGGCTTCCTCGACACATCTCGTGGCGTTCTCCCGAAGGGATATTATACTGTTGTCGGAGACAGCCCAATTCCGAGCAATGTGGAACTCCTCGAGGTGCTCCATTATAACCGGTGCTTACAATATGTTTATCTCGAACGATAACAGCTCCGACCTTACGTCTCAAACAAGTGCTACGCACGGCCACGGCCTGGGCAATGGACATGAAATAAATATCCCAACTAGGTCGCATAACAAAGCAACCTCCTATGCTTGTTCCAAAGACATAAGAGCCTCTGCTAGGGACATTCTCATGTCTGGGCGTATTTGTGGAGGAGGCCCCACAATTTCTCGGGTTTCCTGCATTTCGAAATCAAAGAGAAGCTGGGAGATCTCAAGCTCTACCACGTCATCGGTTTCATAGGGAATCGTGGCTCGCCGGTATCCGAATTGTTCCGCAAAAAAAGCTTTTTGGGCAAGTCCCTTTGTAGCGTCGTGTAAAGTTTTTGAAAGAAGATCAAGAAAAGGAATTTCATTGAAAAAAGGATCTTTTCCCATAAAGGCAATGACCTTTATCTCATCTTTTAGGAAGTAGCGATCCCAAATACCGCAAAGAGTAATTCCTGCTTGGACTTCATCAATGGTTTCCAAAAGCAAGGCTGTGAGTTCTTCCATCTTCTTGGAAAAACCAAAAAGCATCAGAAACCCCAGAGCATGCTCCCGGTAACGTTCTGGGTCAATGATGCTTTCAGGAAAGAGGGCCCCTGCACGCCCCATGGAGGAACTCCTCATGTATAAAAGCTCACTACCGATTTCCAAAGAAAAAGCGGCGATATTGCCAAGCTCCTTGCTGTGTAATGCGTTAATGCTGACAGGATGGAAGTCTAGGGCATAGCTTGCCCATGAAACGATATCTATATCCATATCCCTGTCCCAATACGGTAATATTCCCATGCAAAAGCTCCTTTATTCAGGGATATTCTGGATTTATCGTGTCAGGGGATCTTTATACAGTTTTCATAGCTTTAAAGACGCAGATTCTGCACGAATGACAACATCTTTTACAGGTTTACAGGAATGAACAAAGAGTTATCTTCGAGCTTTCGCAAGCTCTTCCTGTTTCAAAATGAGTTCCGTTACAGTATGAACAAGCCGTTCTATCTCGGGTTTTGTTATTTGGGCATCCGCCCCTATGCTTTGAGCTTTCCTACGGATATCCTCCGCCATAATGGACGAAAAAACAATAACCGGTAAACCCCCGAGAGTTTCACTTTCCTTTATTTTCCGGGTTAGAGTGAGACCATCCATTTTCGGCATTTCAATATCCGTAATAAGGATATTAAAAAAAGACTCGTCATCCTGAAGACGATCCCATGCCGCCCTACCGTGTCCTACCATTTCTACGTTATGAAATCCTCCTTCCGCAAGGGCATCCTGAAGAAGCTTGCGAATAAGAGGAGAATCCTCCGCCACAAGAATACGGTATTGGTTGGGATCTCCCAAACGAGAGCTAACCTCTTTAAAAACCTCTTTTGCCACGTGGAATTGTTCTTCCAGTTGAGGATTTACCATTTGCACAATGCGCTCATAATCCAAGAGAAGAATATTACGTCCTTCTCTCTTAATAACGTAGAGAGTGTTTTCTCCAAGGAAAGTTCCCGTAAGCGTGGAATCAAGTTCATCCGAGTTGATGCGATAGATCCGTTCTACCGCATCAACTACAAATCCAAGTTTCATTTTATTGAACTCCGCCACGACAACTTTACTTTCCTCAAGGTGTACCTTCGATTCTATTTCCAAATACAGGCGCAAATCGATGAGCGGAATCACTTCTCCCCGAATTGTTGCAATCCCCAACATAGCCTGGTTCGATTTGGGAACCGAGCGCACTCCCGTCCAACGTAAAATTTCCCTGGTCTTATCCACATTAATGGCAAAAGACTGCTCTCCCAAGAGAAAAACCACGACTTGCCACTCGTTCGTTCCAACTTCCGTTAAAATTTTATCACTTTTCACAGAGCATCACCTCAATTCCTTCTCTATCCAACTTGGAATCACTATAAGCGAAGTTAGCCTAAGGCTCAACAAAAACCGTAACATATCTCCAAATCTTTTGAGGTGCTTTCATATTAGATGACGTTAGTCCCTTGACGAGAAGGCTCTCGATCCGTATGGTAGGAAGCCGCAATAAGACGTTTGCGCATTTTTTTAAGGAGGCCTATCCCTTGAGCCTGAAAATAGTATGCCTTTTCCCTAGAAGAAGATACCTTATCCTCATCATAACCGTTTTTTGCGTTTTTGGCTTCTCCCTTCCCGGGAAAGGAGAAATTTTCTCCAAGCTTCCCGCGTCTTCCCTTTCGTTAGGCAAAGTAGTTGCTCTTACCATCGACGACGGACCTCATCCGGGATATACCGAGAGAATTTTATCACTTTTGGCGGAAAACGAGGTAAAAGCGAATTTTTTTCTCGTAGGTAAAATGGCTGCCACCTATCCCTATCTGGTGCGAAAGATTGCATCTTATGGGCATACCGTTGCAAACCACTCGCACTACCACAACAACCTTGTGAAACTTCCTCCTGAAAATATGCCCTTGGAATGGATCATGTGCAATAGCACGCTTTATTCAATTCTAGGAGCCTTTCCGCGTTTTTGCCGCCCCCCGGGGGGGAATTATAACAGGCAAGTGGTGGATGCGGCAGAAAAAGAGGGGCTCCATATGGTTCTCTGGACAGCAAACGCAGGAGACTGTACGGGTATAAACGCCAACATTATAACGAGCAAAGTCCTTGCCAGAACAAGGTCGGGAGGCATTATTCTTGTTCACGATGGAGTAGAAGCCACGATCGAAGCGCTTCCCCAAATCATTAAGACACTTAAAGCAAAGGGTTTTCGTTTTGTGACGTTGGACGAGATGTTCCCGCCTTCGTCCTTCAGCAACGGCCAGCCCACGAAAGCCTCTTCAGAAACCAGGACGCATTCCTCGGCAAAAGAGCAAGTTCTTCCAGAGAAAGGCGCCAGCTCCAATTATTTGATACCGTAGCGGGAGTATTTATGCGGCAAGAGCTTCCAAGGCCAAGGATATCCTGAATCGGGAAAATTGCCGTGCGAGCTACGGATTCTAGCGCCATTTCCACAAGTACCCTGTGGGCGTTCCCTTCTCCAAGAGAACGCCCACAAATTTTTGTGATCTCCCTGCGCTGGAAGGATGAAAGATCCTCTAGAAACCATCCCCTGCTGGTATTGTTATCATGAGTGGCGGTAAAAACGACAGAAGAAGCACTGTGGCTGTGGGGAGCGTAGGGGTTTTCCCCATAATTCTCAAAAGCGAAATGTAAAACCTTCATTCCGGGAAAACCCCATAATCTTCGAAGATCTCGAACATCCTGGGTAATAACACCGAGATCCTCCGCAAAAAAAGGAAGTCTTCCTAAAGCTTTTTGTAGATGCTCAAAAAGAACCTGTCCCGGGGACTCTTTCCACTCTCCATGCACGGCATCACTGCGGGAGGCATCGATTTCCCAATAGGCAGAGAATCCCCTGAAATGATCGAGCCTCAAGGCATCGCATATACATAAAGCGTGCCGTACGCGCTCGATCCACCACGCGAATTTTTGACTTTGCATATTATCCCAGTCGTAAACAGGGTTTCCCCAACGTTGTCCTGTCTTGCTGTAGTAATCCGGCGGCACTCCCCCCACAACTTGAGGTGCTCCTTCTTGGTCCAAACGGAAAAGATGTCGGTTACTCCATACGTCAGAGCTGTCGTAATCCACATAGAAAGGCAAATCTCCGAGAATCATAACTCCCATTTTTTTTGCATAATCATGAAGCTCTTGCCATTGCTGGAAAAGGAGATATTGAAGATAGCATTCGAAATTCAAACTATCCTTGAACTCCTGGTCTTCAAGCATTCCTCGATCATCCGGCAATGCCTGCCAAAGATTCCAGGAAGAACCTTTGTTTTTGTCTTTAAGAGAGGAAAAAAGAGTGTAATCCTCAAGCCAAAAAGAATGGCTCTTTTGAAAGGCCCCTATTTCCTCTTGCAAAAGATTGCTATGCCGATTCCGTTCCCAGGTTCGGAGCAAAAAGGATTTCTTCCACTGCTCGACCTTGGAATAAAGAATCCTTCCCCTAGGGAAAGGAAAAAGGGCTCCCAAATCTTCGGATTTCGCCAATTTTTCTTCCAGCATTTTTTCCGGACTGATAAAAAGAGGGTTTAAAGCAAAAGCGGAAGAAGCGCTGTAGGGAGAATTCCCACGCCCCACTTCGGTAGGACATAGCGGAAGAATATGCCAATAACGCATTTGGAGAGTTTCAAGAACCTCAAGAAAACGAAAGGCTCCCGGCCCGAAATCGCCTATGCCGAAAAGGGAGGGCAAAGAAAAAACAGGCAGCAGTACCCCTCCGCGGCGCTCCTGAAAAGGAACTGTATCTTTAAGATTGTTCATAAGGCTCCTCTTTCTCGGGAGAAGATGGGACGAAAAACAGAATGCCGAAGGGAGGAAGATTGAGAGAAAGAGAATAGGCGTGTCCATGGAATCCATAGGATTCTGTCGGTACGAATCCGTAATTCCCCCAACCGCTTCCGCCATATTCGAGGGCATCGCTATTCAGAAGTTCCTTCCAAGGACCGGATTGAGGTACACCTATGCGATACTGCGTCCGTGGAACGGGAGTCATATTGCACACCACGAGAACTACTTCTCCTCCCGAGGATCGACGCAGAAAAGACACTACGCTCTGATCCGAGTCCTGGCAATCGATCCAGGAAAAACCTTGGGGAGAAACATCTTCCTGATACAAGGAGGGAAGGGAGATGTAAGTTTTATTAAGGTCTTTCACCCACAAGGCTATCTGCCTATGTTCGCGATGGTCGTAAAGCCCCCACTCCAGAGTATCCTCATGATTCCATTCCGAGAGCTGTCCGAATTCACCTCCCATGAATAGGAGTTTCTTTCCCGGGTGGGCATAGAGAAAACCATAAAGAAGGCGAAGCTGTGCTCTTTTCTGCCATTCATCCCCAGGCATTTTTCTTAAAAGAGAACCTTTTCCATGCACCACTTCATCGTGAGAAAGGGGGAGGCAAAAGTTTTCCGCATAGGCGTATAAAAGGCTGAATGTAAGTTCATGATGTTTGTATTTGCGATAAATGGGGTCCGAAGAAAAATAATCCAGAGTGTCGTGCATCCATCCCATGTTCCACTTCAATCCGAAACCGAGCCCCCCCACATAGACCGGACGGCTTACCATAGGCCAGGCTGTGGATTCTTCGGCAATCATTTGAATATCCGGATAAGCCTGATATACGGTACGGTTTAAGGTCTGCAAGAAATGCACGGCTTCAAGATTTTCTCTTCCCCCGAATTCGTTAGGGACCCATTCCCCGTCCCGCCTCGAATAATCGAGATAAAGCATAGAGGCCACGCCATCTACCCGGAGCCCATCGGCATGAAACACTTCAAGCCAATACATGGCACTGCTGATAAGAAAACTTCGCACCTCTCCTGAAGTATAATCAAAAATAAAACTGTGCCAATCCTTATGAAAACCTTTTCGCATATCCTCGTACTCAAATAAATGAGTTCCGTCAAAAAAACCCAATCCGAAGCCATCCGTAGGAAAGTGTGAAGGAACCCAATCGAAAATAACTCCTATGCCGGCATGATGAAAAGCTTCAACCAGGGCCATACAATCCTCGGGAAGCCCGTATCGTGCAGTGGGAGCAAAATATGAAGTACACTGATAACCCCAGGAACCGTAAAAAGGATGTTCCGTAAGAGGTAGAAATTCCACATGGGTAAAGCCAAATTCCGCAACGTAAGAAACAAGTTGATCCGCAAGATCCGAATATGAGAGATGCTTTCCCTCAGAACGTCTCCAAGAACCTAGATGGACTTCGTAAATGCTCATAGGGGCATGAATATCATTTTTTCGTTGCCTTGATCTCATCCATTCCGAATCATCCCACTGATAAGACGTATCCCATACTATCGATGCGGTTCTAGGAGGCATTTCAGTTCTTCTTGCAAAGGGATCCGCTTTCTCCTGAACGTAATCACCTTTTTGAATCACATATTTATAAAGGGATCCTTTTTCGAGAAAAGGAATAAAACCTTCCCATATTCCCGATCCGTCTTTCCGTTTTTGTAAAGCATGGCTTTCCTTATTCCAAAAGTTAAAATCTCCAACCACAGAAACCCGCTCTGCTCCGGGAGCCCAGAGAGAAAAAAGGGTGCCCTTTTTCTCTCGAACAATCATTTCATGAGCACCGAGTTTTTTCCATAAATTACCATGAGTGCCTTGACGAAAAAGGAATATATCGTATTCCGTGAGAAGCGAAATACCGTACCATACGTTTTGAAAAGTACTTTCTTTATGCATAAACTCACCTCCTTGAAAAATGAGTGATCGCGAAAAAAATATTCGGGAGTTTACATTTTCATGATACCATGATATCAGTAAAACTCGTGCGGCAAAATGAGCCACGCATTCGAGGAGCGCTTTTCCTACACTTTAACCTATGACGCGGAAACAAAGGCATATCTCGCAGAATATCGCCATCAAATTTCTTGCATTTTTATTCATATATTTTTTCTTTATCACATCAGGCGTAATAAGCACAATCTCCTTTCCCAAAGGAATGGATCGAAAATGGGAGGAAAAGGTAATAATGGGAAAAAGTCAATCGTTAGGCTTCCTCTTTTTAGAAAATCGGATTTTACTTCCTCAAAGAGAGGCATCTTTTCAAAAAGAACTTGCGAGGCTCCATGAGAAACTAGACAAGAAAAGCGAAAATTTTTGGACCTACGGAGGAAAGCACCAAGAATGGCAGATTTTCTGGAGTGATCTCCCTTTTCTGGGAAAACAGGCTTCTCCTGAATCTATGTGTTTTTTGACGTTACGAGAAGCCGCTTCATTGTACCACTACGATCTTTTTGCTCTTATAAGCAAAATAACACACATACGACATTGGCAGAAACGAACTCGTTTTTGCGGGGTTTGCGGAACTCCGGTAATTTCGTTGGAAGAAGAAGAGCACTTCCGTCGTTGCCCTCAATGCAATAGCATTTTTTACCCAAAAATCTCTCCTGCCGTTATTGTGCGTATAGAAAAGGGAAACTCCATTCTTCTTGCAAGAAATGCCCATTTCCCCACCGCCATGTATAGCCTGATTGCAGGTTTTGTAGAACCTGGAGAATCTCTTGAAGACGCGGTACGGCGAGAAATTGCAGAAGAAGTCGGCATTTCCGTAAAAGAAATAACATATTACGGAAGCCAGCCGTGGCCCTTTCCCGATTCTCTGATGATCGGCTTTACAGCTCAATGGGGAGGAGGAGAAATTCAGGTAGATAATAAAGAAATTCTTGAAGCTCATTGGTTTTCCTCTGGGAACGTCCCCTCTTTACCTCGGGGAGGAAGTATAGCGTATAAAATGATAACTGATTGGATTTCAGATCAAGAAAAAAGCTGAAAAATATACTTCTATTTTAAAGACATATTCACATGTATGCACTTTTTCTGAACAACCCTCGCGGAGCCTGTCAAGCGAGATGTCGCAAAAAGATCAATTTAGAACACCTCAGTCTCCGTGCTTTTTAGAGGTCTTCCTCTCCCTCTCCGGATTCAGGTAGACCGTGTCCTCGATGGAACAGTCCCTTATGGGCCTGTTTCTCCACCTGTGGGGATGTCGTGTTTTGGCTTCTTCCAAGGTCTTTTTCCTCTTGGCCAGTATTTCCCGGGCTTTCCCCCGGTGCCTTTGTTCAGGGGTCACGTAGTTAAGAGCACTATGACGATGGGTATGGTTATACCAGGAGACGAATCCGCAGGTCCAGGTTCTTGCCTCCTCTATGTCCTTAAAGCCGCTACCTGGAAAGGCTGGCCTGTACTTCAGGGTTTTGAAGATGGATTCGCTGGTGGCTCTCAAGGTGGCGCTTTTCATGGGGCTTCCGTTATCCGCGTGCAGAACCAGGGGTTTGTTCCCAAGGCAGATTTTTTCGGATAAGACTGCTTTGGTGACCACCTCCGATGCCAGTTCTCCCGATTCTTCGCGGTAAATTTCCCAGCCGACTATTTTTCTGCTGTAGAGGTCTATTATGAGGTAGAGATAGTAGAAGAGCCCTTTGGCTGGCCCGCAAAGGTAGGTTATGTCCCATGACCAGAGCTGGTTCGGCCCATGAGCCTTATGGGTGCTGGGGCTCCTTTTTACCGGAGCCGCCGTCCTGCCTCTGTGATGGAGCTGTCTGTTTTTCCGGAGTATCCTGTAGAACGTGGATTCCGAGGCTATGTAGATGCCTTTTTCCAGAAGATCGTTCACTATCTGAGCCGGCGGCGCACTGGCGTATTCCGGGCTGTTCGCAATTTCAAGGACCTTCCGCTCTTCCTCCGCAGAGAGCTTTTGCGGTGTTTTTCTGGGGGCATGGGCTCTTTGGTCCTCTTGTATGTCTCCCTCTTTGCACCATCTCTGGAAGGTTCGTTCGGTTATGCCGACTTCTCTGCAGGCTTTTGCCTGGGTGGCACCGCTCGATATGGCTTCTCCGATCAGTTCAGCTGCTTTACGGCGATCCGGGGCACCGATCAGTCGTCCTCGTTTTCCCCCCAGATCGCCTGGACTTTTTTTCTGAGCACCAGCAGGGCTGCCGCTTCCGCCAGAGCTTTCTCCTTGCGCCGGAGCTCCTGTTCCAGCTTCTTCTGGTTCTTCTTTACCTGACTTACCTCGTGCATGAGCTCCCGCACCTTGAGGCTCTGTCCGTGGTTGGCTTCTTCGCAGGAGTTTCTCCAGCTTATTACCTCTTCCACGTAGAGGCCCTTTTCCCGGCAATACTGAGACAGTTCCGCCTCGTTCATGGTGTAGGTTTCGAAGACTATAAGAAACTTGTCTCTGGAGCTCCATCTTTCCGAAGGGTTTCCGTCACCGGGGGCGGCTTTGCCGGATGCCCGAAGCTCCTTTTTCCAGTTGTAGAGGGTGCCCGTCGTTATTCCCGTCTCTTTGGACAGTTTGGGTATCGAGATGTTCTCCGGCGGCATCATCTTTCTCTTGACGGCCTCTTTTTGCTCTTTGCTGTACTTTGCCATGTGTCGCACCTCCAAGGAGTCTAGCTCGACTCGACAAGCTAGTTTATCATGCGACATCTATTTTGACACGTAGGGATAGTCTAAGGAGTAAAAATTTTTATCAATCCCATAAAAGGTTCTCTGTCTCTAGAAAGTTTATCGTAAATACACTTATTCTCACTTTCTTTTCTTTTTTCAACAAAAATAAGAGTAACTAGTAATATTGCACTCGACATTTTCAGTTTTTCGTGATTAAATGTAATCCATAGCTTAGGATTGTATTATCCTTTGTTACGGAATAACAAAGGATAACGCGAAGGGAGAGAAGATCATGAAGATATTGGTTGTGGAGGATAATAGGGATCTTGCAGGAATTTTAAAAGAACATTTTCTTGAGGAGGATTTTTCCGTAGAGATTGCTAAAACAGGGCAAGAATGCCTTGAAATGGCGAAGAGAAACGATTATGCCTGTATTATAATTGAAACGATTCTTTCGGACATGGATGGTTTGGAAGTTATCACTACGCTTCGGGAAAAGAACAACAATGTTCCTATTATTATTTTATCCGAGCGTGAAAGCATCGAAGATAAAATCAAGGGGCTTCATAAGGGAGCGGACGACTACATGACAAAGCCTTTTGATTTCGGTGAGCTTGTGGCACGAGTAAATGCAGTTATAAGAAGAAGTACAAATCAAAGTCGCTCGGTGTTGCAATGTGGTAATTTAGAACTGGATCCCGTAGCTCGGGAATGCCGGGCAAACGGAGAACCTGTAACGCTCCGGCGAAGGGAATTTGACATTTTAGAACTACTTTTAAAAAATGAAAATCAAGTTTTTTCTCGGGAACAAATCATCAACAAGGTTTGGAAGAAAGAATATGATGGCACAAGCAACGTCGTAGATGTTCACGTAAAATATCTTCGCGATCGCCTCCGTCCTTGGGATATGGACCGTTACGTAGTAACTGTTCGTGGGGTGGGCTATAAAGTTCATTGCCCTGAAAGATAGGGCATGCGTACGTAAATAACTGTTCCATGAGCGTCGGAGAGATCCTTTAAAAAAATCTCTCCGACGCTTTTTCGAAGTTTGATTTGAAAAGAGATCCTGGCGGATCGTTCCTGTCGTTTTTTGGAACAGTCCATTGGCTTCAGAAGTTGGAAAAAACCGATGCGCTCAGGAGAAGTTTCGTTACTATGATTCTATATGGTTACTTCGGATAGATAGAATATTTTCCTTTTCTTCTAGCAATGCAAGCAGAGGGAAAGAAATGTCCTTTTCTTCTTTCACTTCCTCAAGAGGATATTTTCTTCGGCGAAGTTTAAGAATTTTCCCCTTGCGCTCTCCTTTTTCGAAAGAGCTTCTTTCTTTCATAACTTGAAGAGGGAAAAATGATACAAAGGATTTTCGAAACCGGGGCTCCCAAAATTCCCTATCCTTCGTTTCGAGCATGGAAAGAAAACGTTCTTCTTTCTCCGTCAAGCTTATTCTCTCAGGAGGAAGAGAGGCTTCCGAGACTTCGCAACCACCTTTTTGGAAGGGCGAAGAAATATCCGGTTCCCCCTCCCAATGCACTTTCCCCGTAGTAAGGTAATTTTCCAAACTCGGTCTTTTTCTTCTTCTACCCATGACGAACCCCAAATTTTTCAAGGAATTCCTCAGAAAGCCTCTCATAGTCCTTGGCTCCCTTACTCTCTTCATCGTAGCCGAAAATTGAAAGCCCTGCACTTCCAGCTTCAACGAGGCTAATATTTTGTCGGATAAAATGCCGAAAAAAAACATCTCCGAAATAATTACGAGCCTCTTTTTCGACCTGACGATTTATAATGATTTTAGAATTATGCCGAGTAAGGGCAACGCCGCCAATGGAAAGTTTTTTGTTAAGACGCTTTCGGAATAGATCTACTGTTCGCGTGAGCAAACGAAGCCCCGCAAGGCTATAAAATTCGCTTTCGAGGGGAACGAAAAGGTTATCCGCTGCGGCAAGCACATTACGCGTAAACAAACCAAGCTGAGGGGGACTATCGCAAAATATAAAGTCCAGGGAATTTTCGTCGAGAAGAGGTTCTAAAGATGTTCTCAAAAGGAGATCTCTTCCCGGTTCACTTTCAAGCTGCATTTCCATGATTGCAAGGTCAAGGCTGCTTGGAAGAACGAAAACACCCTCTTTTTCCACCGCCACATCAAAAAGGCTTTTCTCGCCGGCAAGAAAATCGTAAATGTATGATTGGGATTCCTGGAGGGTTATACCGTAACCAGTAGAGAGGTTGCTTTGAGGATCCATGTCAAGCACGGCAACTCGAAAACCTCGTCGAGCGAGAGCTACCGCTATATTTTGGCATGCCGTAGTTTTTCCGACTCCTCCCTTAAGGTTGCAAAATCCTATAACCTTCAAAAAGAATCTCCCCTTTCATACATGACATGATAAGCTCCGTTTTTGGAAAAACCTCTTCGTTTTTACGGTGGTTTATCGCAATAAATACTAATCTTTCTGATAGAGAAAACAGGCTACAAAATGATTATTATCTAAATTTCGAAAAATAGGGACCTCTCGGGAACACCGCTCCATCGCTCGGGGGCATCTCGTATGAAAAGGACATCCCGAAGGAGGATTTACAGGGGAGGGCACGTCTCCTTCCAAAAGGATTCGTTTTTTTACCGCATCCGGATCGGGCTCCGGAATAGACGAAAGGAGGGCCTCCGTGTAAGGATGCAGAGGATTGGCAAAAAAACTTTTTTTATCGGCTAATTCTACCATCTTTCCGAGATACATTACCGCGATTCTATCCGAGATATGACGAACCACTGAGAGATCGTGAGAAATGAAAAGATAGGTGAGTTTCATTTCTTTCTGAAGATCTTTCAAAAGGTTGAGTATCTGGCTTTGAATGGAAACATCAAGAGCCGAAACAGGTTCGTCGCAAACAACGAACTGTGGTTTCACAGCAAGGGCTCGGGCAACACCAATACGCTGGCGCTGGCCTCCGGAGAACTCGTGAGGATAGCGAAAACGGTGTTCCGACCGAAGGCCGCACTTCTCCAGAATGGCCACTACATAATCATCAAGCTCGGAATTCTTACACAGTCCGTAATACCGGACAGCCTCTCCGACGATATCCCGGACATTCATTCTCGGGTTGAGGCTTCCGTAGGGGTCTTGGAAAATAATCTGCATGTTCTGACGTATTTTCCCGGGATTTTTCGAAAGGGTTTCCGCCACATCCTGACCTTGAAAATGGACGCTGCCTCCGGTGGGCTGAAGGAGGTGAAGCAAACTGCGGCCGGTAGTACTTTTCCCGCACCCGGATTCACCTACGAGTCCCAGAGTTTCCTGCTCCTTTATAAAAAAGGAGACGTCATCCACCGCTCGAACATGAGCTACGGTTCGACGAAAAACGCCTCCCTTGATGGGAAAGTACTTTTTGAGATTGCAAACCGTAAGATATTCGCTTCCTGGCTTAATCAAGAATTTCACCTACTTTCCCGGGATCGTTTTCGTAAAGCCAGCACCGACACTTTCTGCCGTTTTTCAGAATATAAAGGGGAGGCTCTTCCTTCATGCATTTTTCGAAGCATTCTGGGCATCGGTTATGAAAACGGCATCCCGGCGGGAAATCCAGTGGGTTTGGAACAACTCCAGGGATAACGTCGAGCCTTTCCCGATCCTCTCGAATTTTCGGTATGGATCGCAGGAGCCCTTGCGTATAAGGGTGTTTGGGGTCTTTAAAGAGGGGCCGCACCGGAGCGTCCTCCACAACTTTTCCCGCATACATAACTACCACATGCTGAGCAGTTTCCGCAATGACTCCAAGATCATGGGTAATGAGCATAATAGAAGAACCGAACTCTTGTTTAAGATTATTCATTAAATCCAAGATCTGAGCCTGTACAGTTACGTCAAGGGCCGTGGTAGGTTCGTCCGCTATTAAAAGAGCAGGGTTACACCCAAGAGCCATGGCGATCATGGCTCTTTGCCTTTGTCCTCCCGATAGCTGATGCGGATATTCCTCTACCCTTCGAGATGCGTTAGGAATTCCCACCACATCCAACATTTCGATAGCTCGTTTTTTTGCCTCCCGAGAGCTGAGATGCTGATGCAGAATCAAGGGTTCCATAATCTGAAATCCCACGGTGTATACGGGATTCAAGCTCGTCATGGGCTCCTGAAAAATCATGGAAATCCGATTCCCGCGGACATTACGCATTTGCTTTTCCGAGTTTGTTACCAAATTTTGATTCTCGAAAAGAATTTCTCCTCCTGCAATGCGCCCTACCGGCTTATGCACCAATCGCATGATGGATAAGGCGGTAACACTCTTGCCGCATCCCGATTCCCCCACGATTCCCAAAGTTTTTCCGGATTCTATGGAGAAGGAAACCCCGTCTACCGCCCGGATAAGCCCCCGATCGGTATCGAAAAAGGTGTGTAAATTTTTGACTTCAAGAAGTGCCATGATATTCCACCCCTATCGCTTCAGACGCACGTCAAGAGCGTCTCTAAGCCCGTCTCCGAGGAAGTTGAACGCAAGCACCGTGTACATGATAGCAATTCCCGGGAAAATTGCCCACCACCACTGTCCCTGGCCGAGAAATTTCTGGCCATTGGAAATCATAAGCCCCCAACTCGGTGTGGGAGGTTGAGCGCCGAAACCAAGAAAAGCCAGGCCTGCTTCGATCATGATGATAGATCCCATGCCGAGAGTCGCCTGAACGATAACCGGAGCGATGGCATTCGGAAGAATGTGTATAAAAATAATGCGCCATGTAGGCATTCCGAGGGCCCGTGCAGCTTCGACAAATTCCCGCTCCCGAAGAGAGATAAATTGTCCCCGCACCACCCGGGCAATTTGCACCCAATTCACAAGCCCAATGGCTACGTAAATCACGATCATGCTCGGATTCTGAAAAACCGCCACTACCGCAAGGACAAAAAGGAGAAAGGGAAACGCGAAAACCACGTTGACGATCCAGGAGATAAAATCATCCACCCAGCCGCCCTTGAATCCCGCGATAGCCCCTAGGGGAACGCCGATAAAAAGAGAGACCAACGTGGCAAAAATGCCTATCTGCAAAGATATCCGGGCTCCGAACATGATTCTGCTCAAGATATCTCGCCCATACATATCGGTTCCCATAAGATGCTTTGCCGAAGGAGCAGCCAATTTGGCAGCTCTGCCCTCAGTCCATATCAGCTGTTTGAAAGGGTCGTAAGGAGCAAGGATGTTTGCAAAAATCGCTATGAAAATGATGGAAATCACCATAAGAAGCCCCAGCATGGCAAGCTTGTTTCTTCGGAAACGAAGCCATGCCTCGTACCAGAGGCTTCCTTTGGAATACGCTTTTTTGCCGTTCTTCGTAGTATCCATCATATCACCTAATCGTAACGGACTCGGGGATCGATAAAGCCGTAGGAGATATCCACAAGGATGTTGACCACCAGGAAAATAAGGGCCATGGAAATTACCGTGCCTCGTATCATGGGAAAATCTCTTGCCACGAGAGCTTCCACGGCGAGGCGCCCTATACCGGGCCAAGCGAAAATGGTTTCCGTAAGTACCGCTCCCGATAGAAGAAGCGAAATTTGGGTACCCACAATAGTGACCACGGGAATAAGCGCATTTTTCAATGCGTGCCTTCCTACAACGACTCTTTCCGCAAGCCCCTTTGCCCGGGCGGTACGAACATAGTCCTGATTGAGAACCTCCAGCATGCAGGATCGAGTCAAGCGAGCTATCAAGGCTGCCGGGCGTACTCCAAGGGTAACAACGGGAAGAATCAAATATCTCCAGCTTCCATCACCGTACCCCACTCCAGGAACGAGATTCAGCCCATAGGCGAAAACAAGGAGTAAAAGAAGCCCCACCCAAAATACGGGAGCACTTACTCCGGAGATCGCGATAAACATGGCAGAATAATCGAACAAAGAATATTGCTTCACCGCAGACACAATGCCAGCGAGAACTCCTACCACAGTAGCAAGTACCATGGCCCATGCGGCAAGGCGAAAGGTGGCTCCGAGACGGTCTAAAATTGCGGTGGTTACCTTTTCGTTATTTCGATAGGATTTTCCGAAATCTCCATGGGCGACATCTTTAAGAAATTGTACATATTGCTGATGAAGAGGCAGATCCAAGCCAAGGTCTGCGCGAATCTTTTCAAGTGTTTGAGGATCTCCCCGCTGCCCCATCATAAGTCTAGCGGGATCTCCTGGAACTACCGCCATAAGGATAAAAACCACTGTTACCACGCCCCAAAGAACAGGAATAGTGTAAAGCAGCCTTCTTAAAATATAGGCAAACATAAAAACACCTCCACGGCATCGCCAGCTTGCTCCGAAAGAATACATTCTACGGAGAAAATCCTGGTATTTATGATGAAGTGCCATATTTCTTTGAAACAGGAGAAAGAGGAAAGGGCCTGGGAGAGGAAAAACCAACAGGCCCTTAGGGTGCGGAAAAAGAAAAATTACTTTTTGGTCATCCACACGTTGTAAAGAGGCGTGGAATAGTCTCCCATAGCGGGAAGGTGTATATTTTTGACCCAATCTTGAGCAAGCAGGCTGGTGGTATAGTGGAAAAGGAAAATCCAGGGAGCATCATCCACGATAAGTTCCTCCGCCATCTGATAGAGCTGCACTCTCTTGGCGGGATCCGTTTCTACCCGGGCCTTCTCGAGAAGAGCATCCACACAAACGTTCTCGTAAAAGGCATAATTCCCCTTGGATCCCCAATTCTGGGAGTCGAGAAGGACATAAAGGAAATTGTCCGGATCCGCATAATCCACTACCCATCCCATACGGAACATCTCGGTTTCGCCCCGCTCCGCGATATCGAGGTGTACTCCCCAATCGAGAACCTGGATCTCCAGAGTAATCCCCAATTCCATGAGCTGAGCCTGAATGGCTTCAGCCACTGCCTTATGCCGAGGATTATTGTTAACATTCAACTGAGCGGTAAATCCGTCGGGATATCCCGCTTCCGCCATGAGAGCCTTAGCTTTCTCAGGATCGAAGGAATAGCCCTGGAGATTTTCGTTGTAGGCAAACATGCCGGGAGGCAACACACCCTTGCCGGGGAAATATCGGCCTTCCAGAACGAGGTCATTGATTCGTTCGCGGTCCACTGCATAATTCAAGGCCTGGCGAAGTTTTCTGTTACCCTTGAAAGGATCTTTCTGGAAATTAAACCCGTAATAGTAGGTTCCCATCCAAGGCCGTTCCTGCAAAAGTGTGCCAAACTCTTTTTTAGCCGTAAGGTAGTATTCGTCGGGAAAATCCGGGAAACAGTCGATATTGCCCTTCTTGAATTCCTCATAGGCTACGGTGTTGTCCGGAATAACCACAATCTCGACACCATCGAGATAAGGGAGAGGGTTCCCCGCCGCATCCTTACGCCAATAATCCGGGTTTTTCTTGTATACCGCCTTCTGGTCGTGTTGCCACTCCTGCATAATGAATGCTCCGGTCCCTACGGGATGGAAATTGAAATCTTTACCCCAATGTTCCGCATCCTCCTTGGGCACCACCATAAAAGAGTTATACGCGAGCACGGATACAAAAGGAGCAAAGGGATAGGTCAGTTCAAACTGGAGCGTGTAGTCGTCAAGAACCTTAATGCCTTCCCATTCTTCGGTTTTGCCATCCACAAAATCCTGATATCCCTTTATCATGTCGATAAAATAGGCCCTGGGGGAGTTCATCTTAACCAGGCGCTCGAAAGAATATTTCCAGTCTGCCGCAGTTACTTCACGTCCTCCGTTCAGAGTGGGTTCTCCGAGAGATTCCTTCTGGAAATGTGCTCCCTTCCGGAGGTGGAAGGTGAAAAGCATTCCTTTCTCGGCATCCCAACTCTCCGCAAGGCGAGGAAGGATTCCTTGACCGTCCGGATCATTTTCCACGAGCATATCGTACATAAGATAGAGATTTCTGCTTGAAACCGTATCCGTGGCCATAGCGGGATCCAATTTCGGAGGATCGTTGATTTCCCGCCAACGAAGCACACCGCCGTACATGGGATCTTCCGCAAAGGCCGTTCCAACCCCCAAAAGGATACTACAACTTAAAAGCAGGGCAAACATCAGGAAAAAACGCTTTTTCACAGCTTCATCACCCTTTCCTATTTTTTCCAATCCCTTTTCTCCAAAGACTTTCCGTAAACGAAAAACAGTTTTCAGTTTTACCCCATTTCACCTCCCTTAAAAGACAGACAAGGATATATTGAATATATTGGCTCTATTACTGAAATTAGTATAACATTTCCCTCGTGATTCTTATAGCGAAAAAAAGAAAAACACTGTAATATACAAATTTTACACGCTTTTCTATAAAAAGCGGCTTTTTTATTTTTTTAAGGATATTTTGTTTTTTGTGCGGTATTCTTTACTTTAGGGTACTGCATTGAAAATTGCTGTAGGAGAGTTTTTATGCGATTTAGCTTTCTTTACTCCATGATAATAAGCATAGGTAAGGGGAACCCCTTCTTTGACGTTCTCCGCTCCCACAACTTCTCCCACAAAAAGGCGATGCGTACAAATGTCCAGAACATCCGTTACCTTTACCTCCATAACAGAAAGAGTCCAATCGAGAATAAGGGGAGCTCCGGTAACACCGTCTTTAAAATTCACATTGCAATATTTGTCAGTTTCGCGCCCGCACTTAAAACCGAAGGTCCCGATAAACGGCATGGGAGCATCTTGTTCCAACACAGCCACGGAAAAAACATTGCTTTTCCCGATAAGCTCCGTGGTGAGGTTTTCCTTATGAAGGCAGGCCATCATACAAATGGGATTCGAGGTGATTTGCATTACCGCATTTGCGACTTGTCCGTTAGGACGTCCTTCAAAGGAGGTACCCACAATGTAAAGGCCATAACTCATTTTAAATAAGGCAGTAACATCTATATTTTGATTTGTTTTTGTCATATTCGATCTCACCTTTCCCGAACATTCAGATTTTTATGATTGCGTAAAAAAGACAGAGCCGCCAGCTCTGTCTTTTTGTAGTTTATGAAAGTATATTAGTCTTCCTCGGAGGAATACCGTTTCCCAAGTTCTCGATCTAACATAAACATGCCATTTTTAGAATCTCCCATGGCTTGAATTCTGGAAAGGACCGCATCCACGGAAGCTTCTTCTTCCACTTGCTCCATGACAAACCACTGCAAAAAAACTTCGGTTGGATAATCCTTTTCTTCCCGAGCAATTTCTACAAGGTTGTGAATTCGAGAAGTAATATACTGCTCGTGCTTGAAGGAATCCAGGAAAGCCTCCTCCGGCGAATTCCAGCAGGTTTTAGGTCCCTCAATGGGTAAAAGATCTACTTTGGAACGCCTATCATTGATAAAGTTGTAGAATTTCAGGGCGTGTTCCATTTCTTCCTTGGCTTGAGCCTTCATCCACAGGGCCATGCCGGGGAAATTTTCCGCCTCGAACCACGAAGCCATAGAAAAATAGAGATAGGCGGAATGCATTTCCGCATTGACCTGATCATTCATGGCAATTTTCAATTTTTCACTCATCATACTATAACACCTCCTGAGAATAAGTGCTTTTTTAAAGTAATTTCAAAAAGCACTTTAAGTATATCCCGTTTTCGGGGGATGTCAAGAATTCATGCCCTTCGCAAAGCAGTAAAAATTAAATTTATTCTCCAAGACCATACAACACTTGAAAAAACTAAAGAGCAAGCATTCCCCGAGCAGCTACGAGGCCACTTGCGGAAGCTTGTACCACACCTCTCGTTACTCCCGCGCCATCACCGGCCGCATAAAGACCCTTTACGGAGGTTTCCAGTTTGTCATCAAGGGAAAGGCGTAGACTATAAAACTTCACTTCCACACCATACAACAGGGTATGGGGACCGTCAATGCCCGGCATAATACTATCCAGGGCCGCAAGCATTTCCGTAATATCCCGAAGATGACGATAAGGAAGGACGAAGGAAAGATCTCCCGGTTCGGCATCCCGCAAGGTAGGGGTGACGAGTCCTCTCGAAATCCTTTTAGGGGTAGATCTACGCCCTGCTTTGAGATCTCCCAGGCGCTGCACGATAATGCCTCCTCCCAACATATTTGCAAGGCGTGCTATATGAGATCCGTAACCGTTAGGATCTTTAAAGGGTTCCGTAAATTCCGTGCTTACAAGAATAGCGAAGTTGGTATTGTTTGTCTTGGTTTCCCTGTTACTGTGACCGTTTACCACAAGAACTCCGGAATCGCTTTGATATTCCGTTACGACTTCCCCGCCGGGACACATGCAGAAGGTACGAACCCTATCGTCGAAAGTAGGAGCATTGAAAATCGCCTTTACCTCATAAAACTGATCGGTCAAGGTTTCCGCCCATTCCTTCGGAACTTCTACGCGCACACCTATATCTACGGGAAGCGAATCTACCGAAAGCCCCACTTCTCGAGCAACCCTTTCCATCCAATGTGCCCCTTCTCTTCCGGGAGCGATAAGCACTTTAGGAGCAAGCAATTCCTCTCCGCTTCCAAGACGAACTCCTTGAATCTCGCTATTCTTCACGAGAAGGCTTTCCACTTCGGTGCCTAAAAATATGGAACACCGGTTGTGAAGATCCTTCCATATTTCTCGAAGTACTTCCTTGGAACGATCCGTTCCGATATGACGAATTCGTGCGGGAATAACTCTGAGCCCCGAACAACGTCCTCGCCTTACAATTTCACCTGCAAAATCTGGATCCGGTTCGAAAACTTCGGTATTTGCACCGTAGGAAAACCACAGATTGTCAACTTCTGCAAGAAGATTACAAAGTTCTTTCCTCCCCACGTAGTTTTCCAGATTACCTCCGAATTCCGGCGTAAGCGTCAGTTTCCCGTCACTAAATGCCCCGGCCCCTCCCCAACCGCAAATGACGCTACAGGGATTACAATGGACACAGGCGGAGCTTCTTCCGTCCTTCATGGGACAAAAACGGGTTTCCAGCGGCCGTCCCTTGTCAATAATTGCCACATTCCATCCTTGTTTCGTTAGCTCCAAAGCGGCGAAAATTCCTGCAGGACCAGCGCCGATCAATATGGCATCGTAATTGTTTTTCATCATCCGTGCCTCCTCAGAGATATTCTCGAGAGTCGAAACATGCAAGAACAAATATGCAAAACCACAACACCATCTCAGAACCGGGTATTTTTTCTCCATTTATGTCCAGGTACCCTCGAGAATTATTGTATCATGGCTTATAATCAGAGGAGGGGAAAATATCTCTATTTTCGTTGAATCGCGGAAATAGATCGTGCTCTTCCGGCAACCTCGGCGATAAAGGTGGAATGATTTTCGTGAAAAATAATTTATACGAAAAGGAAGCTCGAGAGTGTGCGAAACATATCGCAAAGGCCTCATCGATAGCGATTCTAAGTGGCGCAGGGCTCTCCACAAGTGCAGGGATTCCCGACTTCCGAAGCCCCCAAGGAATTTACAACAGACTGGACCTGCAGAACCCGGAAAAGATATTTGAATTACAAACTTTTCAGCGAAATCCCTCTTTTTTTTACAGGTTTCACAGGGAATTCGTTAAAGACCTTGCGAAAATTACTCCTACGTACACACACTTTTTCTTTGCCGCTCTGGAAAGAACGAATAAGATATCGGGAATCGTCACGCAAAACATCGATTCTTTGCATCAAAAAGCGGGATCTCAAAGGGTTTACGAAATCCACGGAGGGGTTCACCATACCTATTGTATTTCCTGCAACAAACACTATGATTTTCAAGAAGCCACGGAAAAAATCATGAAAGAGGAAATTCCTCGATGTTCAGAATGCGGAGGGATCCTCAAACCAGATATCGTTTTTTTCGGAGAAAGCGTAAAGAACCTTGCTTATAGTGAGGAACTTGCCCGAAAATCGGATCTTTTTTTTGTACTGGGCTCTTCCCTTACCGTAACTCCCGCCGCATTTCTTCCGGCACTTTCTCAAGGGGCATTGATCGTGGTAAACCGAGGCCCTTTTTCTACGTCTTATTTACATTCCGAGGCGATAACGATTAGAGTGGATATGGATCTGGACGCTTTTTTTCGGCAAGTCGCGCAGGAACTCCATAATCAGGGACTCTTTCTCGACATCCCTTTAAATTGAATGCTCAAAAGGAGGAGCTGCTTTATGACATTTTTTCTCACAAAAAAGTTGAAAAATTTTTTATACACCCTTCCTCTCTGGTTGGGAGTGCTCTTTCTCTCTATTGGCGGAATTTCCCCTGCCCAGGCAAAGATCCTTTCCTCTCAGGGACTTGACATTGCATTTTTCCCGGTTCTCAATAATACTCCCCAGAAAGTTTGGCCTAACAAGTATTATCCCGGGGATATTCTTCCGGAAAAAATGGAACAGTACATTTCGGAATATCTTTCCGATTCTCCCCTCGTTTCCGTAACGCCTCTGGATGAGAGAGGTGCCGTCCAGTGGCTCTCCGGAGAAGGACGTTATGAGGATTTGGGGCTTCGCATCGAAATATATCGTTTTTCCCTCCATAAAAGTACCGTGGTGGGCTCCAAATATGGAGCACGGGTTTCTCTCCGCATGTCTCTTTACGATGGCTTTTCCGGAGAAAAGTTTTACTCTCAAAGCTATAGTGCCTCCGATAGCCGATGGACCCCGGATTTTCGTCCGGATACATGGTTATCCCCTCAAGGACAGAAAGTAGCTACCTACTGGCAGTCCTTTACGGAAAGCCCTTATTGGGAAGCTTTAAAAAACGCGGCAGAACAGGCGATGAAGGATCTCACTCAGGGATATACGGGATATCAGCTTGCGGGAAGGATTCTCTCCCCAACAAAGGATTCCACGGAAAAAGAGCGTAAATATATTATTTCTCTCGGCAAAAACCATTCCTTGCGCGAAGGAGATCTTCTTGGAGTAATTCGGAGCGATACGTACGTAACCGTAGATCCAGAGCATCCCGTGGTGCTGGTACCGGAGCTCGTGGGAAAGGTGCGGGTCCTTTTTATAAAAGATCAGGAGGCGGTGGTTCAGGTAGTAATGGAAGATGAGAAATCCCCCATTGAACTTCGAGATATCGTTATTCTGTCTCTTTTCGGCGCGAGAAAAGGAGGATGGTGACGTATGTTTTTTCAGTATGATAAAAGGAAAACCTTCGGTTTTCTCAGTTTGTTTTTAACCGTCCTTCTCTTTTCCTTAGGGGAAACAAAACCTTCTTTCGCAGCCCTCGAAGAGGTTACGAAAACGCCGGACCCTCTTTGGGTTCAAGGGAAGGTTTTATGTGAGGCCGGGGAATACAAGAAAAGTCTCCGCTTCCTTATGGATTTACTCGAACATACGGAAGAAGGAAAAATGCGAGGACATATTCTTTTCTGGATAGGCAAATCTTGGGAAGGCACGGGAGATTTTGACAGAGCCCAAGAATCTTATGTGGCAGCCCTACGAGAAAATCCAGGGCTTCCCGAACTTTCCCGGGTACTTGCGGTACACCAGGGAGAAGCTATTCCTCTATGGGACCACGCAGCCACTCCGAAAGAGCCTTTGAGCCTTGCAAAGGCTTCTAAACCTCCGTATAACGAATACACTCTCGTACATCCTCCGATTTTACCGGCTCCAATTATGCCTGCTGGCGTGCAGGCCTCTCTGCCCCCTTCTTACGAAATGAAGAGAACCTCTCACATGCCGCAGTCTGAAACTGCGGTGTTTTCTCCTGCTCCGCCCTTTTCTCCTTTGACCTTTCTGAAAGAACAACCGGGAGAATCGCAAAATGCAGAAAATTCTACCCTTATTCCTCCGCGAGATCAAGATATTTTTCACAAATATCCCTTACCTACTTTTGACGCAGAGATTTCATCCTCCTTACCGGTGCTTCAAGCTGGCAAGACATTTCCCGCACGTCCAGCTTATTTCACTCCTCCTCAAACTTTTTCGGAAACGCCAAGGAAGGGCATTTCCCATTCTCCAACAGAGGGAATTCCGTTACCGGGAAAACCAGCTTATATTCCCCCTCTGCCTCAACAGAATAAGGACTCTGCGCTTTTTCCCAAGGAAGGAGAAAAACCTTTATATGCACCGCCTGATCCAAATGAAATTTTGCTTTCCCGGGATTCTCAAGAAGACATTCCGTTTCAGGAAGGAGGGTCGAAAAAACCTCTTTATATTCCTCCGCCTCCGCAAGAAGAGACATCTCAGCAACCCTAGCAAGGGCCCAAATTAATTTAAAATAAAAGACGCTGGGAGCGGGAAAATCGACTGAAAGAATCCAAAAGGGGATTTTATTTTTTACATCAAAAATACCAGAACACGCAAAAGGAGGTTTTATGTTATGAGAAAAACACTTATTCTGATTTTGACAATCCTTTGTCTTCAAACTTTTCCATCCTTCGGAGCTACCTATATCGCGGAACCCGTACTTATTTCACAGCCCGCATACTATGGCAATAGTTTTTATATGTATCGCCCCTCGAATATGCCTGCAGGGTCTCTCATTCAAATAAACCCTGCAGGAGAAATCATTTTGGAATCTTCCACCCAGATTCCCGCCATAAAACTGGAAGAATCTCCTGTTTTTGTACAAAAAGGTACTCCCTTTCAGGCTCCTTATTGGATGACAAATAAAAATTTCATGATGGTTTCGGCATGGAAAGAACTGATTGATCGTATGGGAATTCTCTATCACCCTAAACTACCTATAGCCTGGAAAGGAGAAGTTCCCAAGGCGATGTTCGTATGGACTGGAAAAAGCTGGTGGCAAATTCATTGCAAGGACGGAGAAACTCCTCAGTGCGCCTTACAACGTAACATGTATGCCCTGACAAAACTTTCTAAAGAAAATCAAACATCCTGGACATCTCAAGATGCAGGCTTTCTCGCTAATCAAGCATCGTTATGGGGATATTATTGGATGGGCTATGTTCTTCCGGAGTGCAAATAACATTTTCAGCAAAAGATGCACTTGTATGCCAAGGATTTTTCGACACCAGATTCGATCATTCAAGAGGAGGTTCTGTGAAGTAAGAGAATTTTTCGCCTTCAAAGAACCTCCTCGAATGCATCTTTTTCGTTCAATTCCGCATTTTCATGGAAAATCCCACTTTCTTCCAGCGTAAAACGCATGGAGTATATGCGATGGGAAAGCTCATCCAAGGTATTTATGATATCCAATAACTCTTCACGCGAGTCTTCTTCCATTTCCGGGTGAAAGGAACAAAATTGCTCAAGCAGATAACGCCCCCTATCTAAATTGTTAATTATTTTCCAGTAGCTTTTTTCTGTTTGAGAACGTTTACGGCGCTTCATTTTTTCTTTCTCCTTAGAGCGGTTTCCGTTAGCATATGGCATTGTGGAAACTGTAGATCCGGATTGTTTAGGCGCTCCCATAATGGCACAGTGGTATGGAAATCGCGGTTTTGCGCGTTGCGGAGGACCTTCTGAGAGTAGAGGCGAACGTGCTCGACAAGCCCCACACACCTTGGGAAGTGTATCTCTAAGCGAGAGGAACCAGGAACCGGAGCCACAGAGCGAACGGACTCACCCCGAACGAAGAGACGCATACGCATATACGAAAGCTTCCATGCAAATTATCTCGATATACTGGATTTGCAAAATTGCCCTATCTATTGGAAAAAACCCTCAATTTCCTTAAAAAGACCTTTCCCTTTTTCTTTTTTTCTCATGGAGCCTGCGATGCGTATACGTCGTTCAAATTTACGAGCCTGATGTTCCACCACTGTTTGGGGAGCCTGAAAAAGATCTGCGGTTTTCTTTACGAAATTTTCGTAGGAAAATTCCTTTCCTCGTTCCATGTACCAAAGGACCTTTCCGCCATAACTAGAAAAAAGATCCGAGGGTACCAGCAGTTCTTCTGCAAGACGATGCGTATTTATCTCTTCTTCGTCGTAAGTTGAGAAAAAAGAAAGAAAATCCCCCACCATAATGGAGCGGTTACATAAAGGATAGTAAAGGAAATAAGCTAACAAGCGGGCGGTTACGTAGCGCTGATAAAAAAGATGGGGAGTAAGAATATTTCCCGACATAATATGGGGAATATTTTTTCGATCATATACAATAGTGCCTCCGTAAAGGGCGGCTTCGGATCTCGAGTAATTCTGCCAAAGTTGTTTTTCCTGTCTCTTACTGCCAAGGTCCACATGAACCCCCAAATATGCGGCCATGTGTTCAAGATTTACCGGTGGGACAAGATTCCCGGTTTTTTTAAGTAGCGAAGTTACTAACGAGGTACGTTCATCATGAGGAACAAGGCACTTTGGAAAGGCATATTTTCTCCACTCTTTTTCAGAGATAGCTTTTTGGGAACCCCCAGAGGAAAAATCTCCGAAGAATGTTGTGCGAGATTCCTTATGTGAGCGTGCCTCTTTCCATTCCGGAGCTGTCTTTTCCAAAGGGCGCAATTCCGGAAAAGTGAATTCCATGGCCCCTTGAGGAAAAAGCTCCTCCGCAAGATCTTCCATATATCGGTCTTCCACCCTTTTGTTTACGAGAGATTCGTAAGCCTCTCGAACGACAAGCACATAACGGACATCCCCCTGATACACATCAGGATGAAATTCTTTTATTTTTTTCCGATAGGCTTCCCGGATTTCCTCTTTAGAGGAGGCAGAAGAAAGTCCAAGAACTCTGTACGATATATGATGTCTCATGGTCTAAAGCACTCCTTCAGAAGCATAAATCTTCAACGAATTCCAGAAAGTTCCTCAGCTTTTTTCAGTTGTTCCGGCGGCATGGTTCGAGAAAGATGCTCCAAAGCATTTTTCGCCATTTGCTCCATTTCACCCGAAGAATCTTTTACAGCTTGCTGGAAATAAAGATATCCCTTTAGGGGGTCTTTTTGAATTTCCGTTCCAAAGGTGTAGGCCATTCCCATATCCATGGAACATTCGGAACGCACATTATCGTAAAAACGGTTCCTGTAATACAGGGCCATGTCAATGGATACCATAACGCCGTTCGCGAGATATAAAACGATAATTCCAGAAATTCCCTCTGAAGAAACGAGGTTTTTTAAAATTCCCGCAATATACCCTAAAAAAATAATAACTAGAAAAAGGAGGCTTTTCCCTTTATTGCTTTTTGATCTCCAAGATTTATAAATGGAACCAGGCCATGCTGCGCCAAAACACAGCAGCATGATGGATTCGAAAAGGTGCTCCCACATACATTACATTCCTCCCGTACAGAAAAATTCCAAAAAAGTTCAGAGGATCCTTGATTATCACGAGCAGAACAAAAATCAACCTTTAAAGTATATATACAGTACCAACGCAACAAGCTGAACGACGAAAATCACCCATTGCACAAGCAGAAAAGATGTTTTTTGTGTTTTATGACGAAAAATTTTTTGTGTAACCAGAGCTGCGGGAGATCCTCCGATAAAGCTGAAGGTATGGAGCACAAGCTCCGGGACACGTAAAAGGGCAAAGGGAGATATAAGCTTGTCATACAAAAAAAACAGAGCTGCTCCAAGATTTACTGAAAAAAAATAAGAGATCCCGCTTCCCCACCCTCGACGGGTACACCATGTAAAGAGGAGAACCACAAAGATAGCTCCCAGTCCTCCATAGAGCGCGTAGGGAAAAGATATCTTTCTTTGTCTATCTCCAAAATTTTGCTCGTTATGTACTATGGTAATTCACCTTCCTTTGTTTAGAAAAGCTATATGGCCCCGAATTTCCCTCTTTCGAGAATACTAATGGAGGTTCCTGATAAATTCAACCGTCGGAAAAACTATTAATTTCTATAAAAATATCGAACTAGGAAGCCCAGTTCTTACTCCGTAAAGGTTCCCAGCGGGCCGTTCCGCCTAATTTTATTCCTTGAATCACCGGAGAATTCCTACGCAAAATCGAGCGGAAATCCTACCCTCGTGCTCACAATATAAGACGGAATGGACCACTAGCAAATTGCTCCTATACTCTACTACAAAAAACCGGGAACGTTGATTCTTGAAAGGAATTTTTTTTTATAATACCTTTCGATTTTTCTGCTTTTACTTGCACTCTCTCAGAAGGATGACTATAATAGCATGGAATACAAAAATATATGTATGCGGTATACAGAACCTTCGACTTTTATCACCTCACGCAGGAGGTAAAAGCAATGGGTGAAAAAAGCGATTTTTTCGCCTGCCATTCTCGCAAAGAAGGGAGAAGAGCCTAAAGCTCTTCTCCCTTTTCTTTTTTTCTTTAAAAAACGAAAAAAAGATTTTTCAAAACATGACACACACTTTATTAAGGGGGGATTCTTTTGAAATATCTGAAGACCTATGCGGACAAATGTGTTGGTTGTGGAAAATGCATGGAAAAATGCTCATCCACCTATTTTAAAGAAAGTAACGAGAACTACTCAAGGATCAAGGTTTCCGTTATGGGAGGATTGCCGAATATTAACGTGTGCAATCAATGCGGCGCCTGTATTAATGTTTGCCCTGTAGAAGCCCTCTATAGGGATAAGAACGGCGTGGTCCGATTGGACAACAAAAAGTGCACCGCCTGTCTTATGTGCGTAGGCTTTTGTCCCACCGCAAGCATGTTTTTCGACGCTGATGTGCAGCCCCAGCCTTTTAAATGCATTGCTTGCGGCCTATGTGCAAAAGAGTGTCCCGCCGGAGCCCTGGAATTACAGAACGGCTAAGGCCCTTCCAAGGAGGAAAGAAGAATGGAGAAAATGAATATTTTACACGAATGGTCTTATGAGCGTACTCCTATCGATAGAGGATACGTGCGAAAAAATCTTTACGTCAATGTAGGAACACCTGCTATGGAAGTCCGGGACATTTCGGAGGACACCATCGAGAAATTCACGGGGGGCCGTGGATTTGATCTTCATCTTCTCTGGAAAGCTGTAACGGAAGATACAAAATGGAATGATCCGGAAAATGAGATTGTTATTTCCGGCGGCCCTTTGTGCGGCATAACGCAGTATCCCGGCACAGGTAAATGTTACGCTGCTTTCATCTCTCCTCTTTCGAAGCAAACTTACGACAGCAATTCCGGAGGTTATTTCGGCCCGCTACTCAAATTCTCGGGTTTCGACGCTATCGAAATTCAAGGAAAGGCCGAAAAAGATGTGATCGTTTACATTGATGGAGATTCGGGGAAAATACAGATCCTTGAATCCACTTTTACAGATGTAAATGCCTATACCGTTACGGAAGCCCTTCACGAATATTTTGCGAAGGACGAAGCGGATAAGATCAACATTTCCGTAGTTGCCGCAGGAAAAGCCGCAGAAACTACTCTCTGGGGTTGTTTGAATATGAGTTTCTACGATCCTCGCCGTAAAGTGGCACGATTGAAGCAGGCTGGCCGCGGGGGTGGCGGCACCATACTCCGGGACAAAAAAATCGTGGCTCTCGTAGTGAAATATTCCAACGTTACGGGGACCGAGAATAACCCGGTGGACCTTAAAACCCTTCAGAAGGTCGGCGTCAAACTCCATAAGGAAATTCACGATCTCGACGATAAGCAGTGCCTTATGAGAACCATAGGTACCGCTCACCTCAACGAGATCATGGACGAATATCACCTGTTGCCTGTAAATAACTACAAGTTCGGCCAGACTCCTCATATCGACAAGATCCGTTCCACGGTCTACAAAAACCAGTATTTTACTCAAGGAATGCCGGATGGTTGCTGGTACGGTTGTTCCATGGCCTGTGCCAAGGCGGTGGACAAATTCGAAATTCAGACAGGCCCCTGTAAAGGCCATGTGGTTACCGTGGATGGCCCGGAATACGAAACCGTAGCAAGCCTCGGTAGCAACGTTGGCGTTTTTGACCCCCGATGGACCATCGAAGCGAATTTTTATGCGGATCATTACGGAGTGGATACCATCTCTCTCGGTACGGGCCTCGCTTTCGTTTGCGAGTGTTATGAACTGGGACTTATCACCAAGGAACACGCCAACGGACTGGACCTCAATTTCGGCTCCGCCGAGGACATCATGGAACTTATCCACCGCATGGCAGTAGGAACCGACGAATTCGCCTTGGCGGTTGGACGTGGAATCAGACAAATGAAAACGATTTTCGCCGAAAAATACGGCGCAGACAGAGAGATCATGGAAAAGATCGGCATGGAGGGACAGGGAGTCGAAACTTCGGAATACGTTCCCAAGGAATCCATCGCTCAGTGGGGAGGATACTATCTCACTCTCAAGGGACCCCAGCACGACGAGGCTTGGCTTATTTTCATGGATATGGTAAACAAGCAGCTTCCTACCTTCGAGGATAAGGCGGATGCTTTGCACTACTTCCCCAACTTCCGTACGTGGTTCTCCCTTATGGGACTCTGCAAACTCCCCTGGAATGACGTGGAACCTGCGGATAATTCGTATCGCTATCGCCCGCAGGATGCCGCCAAAGTGCCCGAGCACGTTCAAAACTATGTAGATGTATTCAACGCCGTAACGGGCAAGAACGTCAGCAAAGAAGATCTTCTTCTTCAATCTGAGCGAGTCTACAATTTCCAGCGCGTTTTTAACGTCCGTATGAAAAAGGGAAATGCGGAGCATAACATTCCCATGCGCGCCATGACGCCCGTCTTCCCTGACGAATGGGATGCCCGAAAAGAATATTATGACGGAAAACTCAAGGAACTCGGGATCGCTCCCGAAGGCATGTCTACGGAAGAAAAAATAGCCAAACTTTACGAAAAACGCTGGGAACAATGGTTGGAATTGAAAAAAACAGTTTACAGACGTCGAGGATGGAACGCCAAGGGAATTCCCACGGTGAAAAAACTTAAGGAACTTGGCATGGATTATCCCGAGGTTGTGGCTGTGGTAGAAAAATACAGCCTTCCGGAGGATGAACTCGAGTAGGCTCCGATGATTACCGTAAACAGAGAACCCATGACCTGGCGTGAGGGAATGACAATTCAGGATATTCTCGACGAACGAAATTTTACCTTTCGTATGCTTGCGGTATGGGTAAACGATGTGGCGGTTCCTCGAGTAGATTTCAAGGGGTTTAAAGTTCCTGACCAGGCTATGGTACAGGTGGTTCACATGATAAGCGGCGGATAGGCCTCTTTATCTTTGCAGTAGCAGTAGGAAAGACACGCGAAAGGAGCCTTGAGGGGAAATTTTTCTCAAGGCTCCTTTCGCTACCGCAACTAAAAAACATGCCGGGAAAAAAGAAGTGCTTTATGCGTCTTCCCGTCCTCTTTTCCCTGGATGAGGTCCCGAGGAGTAACCGGAATTGGGAACATCGTTTTCGTCGCTGCCAAGCCAAGGGATTTGCCTGTTGCCAAGGCTTTGGGTAAAGGGAATCTCGGTCCATCCCCAAGGAGTGATGAGAAGATAGTGAAAGGACACGCCCCTTTTTTTCAACGTTTGAACATGAGGTTGATATCGAAAGCATTCCCCCAAAACCCAATTATCTGTCAGAATCCACACACGCTTACAGGCCCCCGAAGAAAAAACCGCCGCATGATCTATGCCCATGCGTAGTCCCTCTTCGATATCCATGGGAGCGATAGCTATTACCACCGCATCCTCCCGTTCTCCGGAAGGTCGCACTGAAGGAATGAGGTCCGCGTGGGAATGAAGCCATTCCATTTGCGAAAAGAAATATTCCGGCTCCATTCCAAAACGCCGTTCCAGAGAGCCGAAGCCTCCTTCGTCATCCCCGAGAAAATCCTCTCCTTCAAGGGCAGTGGACATCCATCCCTGAACTTGTGCTACCGCCTTTTGGATATATTCAGGATATGCGGGCTTTTCCATGGCCTTCAAAATTTCGCTGATACGAACCTCTCTGCGGGAATCCCGTTTTTTTTCCATCGTTTTCACCTCCTGCGAGACACATTCGTATGCGTCTGCCCTCCAGCAGAGGATAACACAGGCGAGAAAGAAGCGCCACCGTAAGTATACTCAGGACATAAAGAGAATAGGAAAGGCTTTTCTTTTTGGAAAAACTGCCAAATCGGGCTATCTGACGTATAATAGGCATTGAAATCTTTTAGCATAACGGATTCAATTCTTTTTCAGGGAGGTTCTTCCGGTGAAACCCTTTCTTCTTGAAAAGGCTTCAAGCGTTCTTGTTATAATCGATTTGCAGGATCGTCTTCTCGCACCCATGAAGAATGCAGAAGAAATTCTTTTCATTAACAAAAGGCTTCTCAAGGCAACTCAAGAAATGAATATTCCCACACTCGTAACAGAACAGTATCCTCGGGGGCTTGGCCCTTCCTCCCCCAGTCTTGAGCTTGAGAAATACCCCCATATCCTTCGCGTAGAAAAAACTGATTTTTGCTGTTGTCACGAACCAAAGTTCATGAAACATCTCAACGAACTTGGAAGAACCCAAATCGTTTTGAGCGGCATAGAAGCACATATCTGTCTTCTTTCCACCGCCTTGGAACTCCTGGCAAAAGGATTTTCCGTGGTTATTGCGGCGGACGGAGTTTCCAGCCGAAACCCCCTACATCGACAGTGGGCTCTTGATGCACTCTCTTCTGCGGGAGCCTCGGTATTTCCGGAAGAAAGCATTGTTTATCAGTGGCTGCAAAAAGCAGGAACCCCTGAATTTAAAGCAATTCTCCCTCTGTATGCTTCTGTGAAGCCCGTATGACTAACAAAGGTCTGCCCTCCTACCACATACGTTTTCTCGGAACCGGAGGATCCCGTTTTTCCGTGCTTCGGCAACTTCGAGCTTCCGGCGGTATATGGGTATCTTTACATAACGAGCATTGGATTATCGATCCCGGACCGGGATCGCTGGTGCACATCCACGATCAAATCCTTCATGCGAATCCGGAAGGACTTCAGGGTATCCTTTTAACTCATCGTCATATCGATCACAGCAATGACGTCAACATCCTTGCGGAAGCCATAACCCAGGGAGGGCGGGTTAGAAGAGGACGAGTCATCCTTCCCGAGGATGCAGTATTTACTCCGGAACCGATACTTTTCGCCTACCTTCGGGAGAAGATAGGCCTTGTGGATTTCTGGAAAGAGGAAATGCCCTTTCCCTTCGGCGAGGGGGGGTATCTCCAAGGAATCCGATTGATTCACCATGGGGTAGACTGTTTCGGCTTTTGCGCGTACCATCCATGTACGGGACATTGGGGGCTTATCAGCGATACCGCTTTTTTCCCAGGGCTCCTCTCCTTTTTTAAAAAATGTCGATTTCTTATAATAAATGTTACTCTTGAAAAGAGCTGCAGCCATTTGGATCACCTTTCCCTTGAAGAAGCCCGCTCCATCGTTGCGGCTCTTCGTCCAGATCTGGCTCTTATTACACACATGGGAACCCGAATTCTTGAAAAAGGTCCGGAGAACCTGATTTTTTCCGAAGATCTTTCCGTTTTTCCAGCTCAGGACGGCATGGTGGTAGACCTTCAAGAAGCTCGCATCATCCAGGCCTCCCGAACGCAAAAAGAGGATTGTTCGCATATCACGAAAGGAGCACTATTATGTTAGACACTCTCAAATCTCTTGAAATGCATAGAAGAACCCGGGGAAAAATAAAAATGTTCCCTTCCATGAACGTCAATAATTTTGAAGACCTTTCTCTCGCATACATCCCCGGAAGTCTTGCGGCAGCCATGGCAATTCAGGAAAATCCCAAGGAAAAGTACGAATATACGGGGATATGGAACCGTATCGCTATCTTAACGAACGGGACAAAAGTTTTTGGGCTTCGTAATCTTCGCCCAAGTGCAAACATGCCTATTCTGGAAGGAAAAAGCCTTCTTTTTCGCATCTTCGGTGATACCAGCGGCATTCCTCTTTGCCTAGACACTACAGATCCCGAAGAATTTATTCGAACCACCAAACTCATAGCGGAAAATTTTGGCGCCATAGATTTAGAAAACATAGCTCCCCCGGATTCTTTTACAATTCTTCGGACACTACAGCGGGATTTAGAAATTCCTGTGTACTGCGATAATCAAGACGGTACTTCGGTAGTCGTTTTAGGCGGTATCCTGAACGCTCTCAAAATTGTGGGGAAAAAGCTGGGAGAGGTAAAAATAGTTATTGCGGGATCCGGAAACGGAGGAATTGCTACGGCACAACTCCTTCATCACATCCATGCCGGAGAAATCGTCATTCTCAATAAAGAAGGCACGCTAAGTGTAGATAACCCAAATCTGAATTGGATAGAGCGCGAATTGGCGGAAACCCTGGACCTTCAGGGCCCCGTTCGATCCCTGGAAGAAAGCTTGGAAGGAGCCGATATTTTTGTAGGACTTTCTGTGGGAGGAATTTTCAAAAAAGAAATGATGCATAAGATGGCAAAAGATCCCATTCTCTTCGCCCTCGCTCTTCCGGAACCTGAAATCACCTACGAGGAGGCCCTTGCGGGGGGCGCTAAGGTCATGGGTATGAGTCTTCTCGCCAAGAATACCTGGAATCCCATGACAAGCCTTCTCGCTTTTCCAGGTATCCTCAAGGGGCTCCTGCTTGTAGAGGCTAGAACCGTCAATTTGGATATTCTTCAGGCCGCAGCGGAAGCTCTTGCGGAAACCGTAGATTCTCGAAGGCTTTCTCCCCACCACATTATGCCCGAGGTTTTTTCCGATGAAACTACTCCCCGTATCGCGGAAGCGGTGGGACAAAAAGCCATTGCCCTTGGGGTAGCAGGAAAGGCCCTTCCTCCTGGGCACATTTACAACATTACCTGGGAGAGGCTTTTCGGAAACAATATGAGAATGCTTTAGCCGATATTTCAAGAATCGAAAGGTTCCCGCACTCCCGAAAAACGTTGGGAATACGGGAACCTTTTGATTCTATCAACATTCCATGGGTTTTACTCAAATCCGCAAATATTTTGCAAAAAAAAGGGCTGTTCCAAGAACCGTAACATAAAGAGAATGACGCTCGCTCTTCCACAGAATGGCTGTTTGGAAAGGTCCCTGAAAATCCGTTTCTTGGGGCAATCTTCTCGGTATTAACATGGGAGTCCTGTTGCGATAGCAACGATATGCGGTGTGGAAAGCTTTTTCCAGGAAACGTTCTTCATGGGGAATAATAACTCCCACGTAGAGAAAAACGAAAAAGAGTATATATGCCATGGGCATAAGAAAACATCCGGCCATCAGGCTCCACCCCAAACCGATAAGACCATTTCCAAGGTACAGGGGATTCCGTATCCATCCGAAGGGGCCCCAGGTTACGAGTTCTTCCGCTTTCACTTCTTCTCCACGATAAAAACAGATGGAACCGGCCGCCCAAAAGCGTAGAATCTGCCCTGCCAGAACAAAAGGAAAACCCCAGAGCAAAGAAGAAAAAGTCGGATGAGCCAGAAAAAGAAATGCCATAAAAAAAACTGTCCACAACCCTCCGCGATACCGGAAAGCCCAAGATCCAAGAGATTTTTGCAATTCAGGGTTTTTTACAGGCATTGCGTTGCATCTCCTCTTCCTGAAACAGTTTTTCCGCTCCGCCCCATCCTCCCAGAAGCTTTACCGCCACGATGCCTCCCATAAAAATTGCGAGATACTCCGTAAAAAAGCGCCAAGCTATAGCCATTACCCCCGCAAGGTTCCCAGGAACTAAAAGTTTGAAAATCGCCGCTCCCCCTCCTTCGGCTACGCCGCTCGCTCCTGGTGTAGGCACGAAATAGAGAAGGAACATAAACATCGCCTGGACCACTATGCATTCTCCAAAATTCACAGGAAGTCCCAATCCCCAGATCAGGCACGGCAATACGGAAAAAAAGCAGAGCAAATGGAGACAGGAAAAAAAGATGGCCCATAAAAAATACATTCGGCCCGTAGAAAAAAAGAGGCGAAATATCTGGTTATACTCGTCGATCTCTCCGTATATTCTACGAACCGCGCAAAGAATATACCGCCTTTTCAAAAGCCCCAGGCGGTTTAAAAGAATTACTAAAGCTCCGCTAAAACGCTTAATGAGCTTAGGCCGAAAGATGCTCAGGCTTATAAGAATCCAGGAGCAGGTTACAAAAAAGGCTACCCAGAAAAAAATCCCTTTCAAAAACAATCTGCCCCGGAGAAGTTCCGGATAGGTAAACACACTTAGAGGAACCACAAATCCGAGCAAAAAAAGCGTAAGAAGCGTGCGAGTAAGGGTTATGGCTACTCCTTTTCCAATGGAGACACGGTTTTTATAAAGGATGAAAACCTGGAAAGGTCCTCCTCCCCCTTGCATGGGGGTAATAGCACATCCGAAATAATTTAACCACGTCAGAAGGATTCCCAAACGAAAAGAAATCTTTTCTCCCGCAGCTCGAGCTATAAGGATAAAGCGGCTAGCATCACAGCCCCAAGCGCAAATCATAATTCCCAAAGCCATAAGAAGAGATGCTTTTTTTGCCTTCAAAAGTACCTTTATCGTCGAAGCATCTACGGTACATCCAAGCACGAGAAGGCTTACGAGAAGGGAAAGACCCAGGAAAAAAGCTAAACCTTTTCGCAACGACATGGAAATAATCCTTTTCTGTAAAGAGAATATGTTCCTTGAGGAAGGAATTTTTTTATAATTTTTTTCATTTTTTAGAGAAGCTACTGAATTTCTGCTGTGGCCAAGGAGCAAAGTTTCTGTATGTAATCTCTAAATTGCTCAAGTCCCGGAAGAAGTTCCTCCCTAAGAAGAAAGGCTATTTCAAAAAAACGCTGTTCTTCCAGGGCTTTTTCCATTTTTTTAAAAGTAAAGGAAACACTATCTCGCTTTTCTCTTCCCTCTTCGGAACCAGAAAGAGAGGATTCGCCGAGAAGAACCTGGCAATTTTGGGTAACTTCCAAAATCCATTGGGTCCCTTCAAAAGCTTGCTGCATGAGCTCCAGAGCCTCTTTCGTTTCTTCTCCTTCCAATTTGTTCGCTATGGATTCGTATCCTTTAAGGAGCGAGGGTAAATAACGCCGGGCCTCTTCAAGGGATTCCCTTACGAGAAGGCGGATAGGTTTCGTTTTTACAATAAAATCATGATCCCCGGAAATCTGCAGAAACGCTTCGGGGAGCATTTCTTCTCCGTCGGTTTCAACGGAATGGATCACTTCACCCTGAGAAGAAACGTAGGAGGAGAGTTCCTCCCAAATGCGCCCCTGATGGTCTTGAGCGCTTT
The DNA here is from genome assembly GCA_963666395.2 of uncultured Aminiphilus sp. GTDB lineage: Bacteria > Synergistota > Synergistia > Synergistales > Aminiphilaceae > DAIPKP01. Next base: position 1,067,552 of record CAXXQU010000001.1, on the reverse strand, counting down.
CGGAAGGGAACCATTCCGCATCATTGAGAATAATTTTCATAACAAAGCACCTCCGCAAACTCTGGATTGATCTCGCTTCCATTTAGCAGGAAGGAGTGTCCATGCTCCTTGAAAAATAGGAGTATTCGTGTACAAGTCCTATACGCCAAGCCATAACGGCAGCTTGGGTTCTATCCTGCAGATCCAGTTTCTTCAAAATATGACTCACATGATTTTTTACCGTTTTCTCAGACAATACCATTTTTGCAGCGATTTCGTTATTCTTCATTCCCTGGGAAAGCCAATAGAGAACCTCGGTCTCTTTGGGTGTAAGGTCACCGATCATGTCGAATTGATTTTCGTCGTCGGAAATGACCGGTCCCAGCATGCGTCCCGCAATTCGCTGATCCACGAAGGTTTCTCCGCGGGCTACCATGCGTACCGCCGTAAGAAGTTCCATAATACCCGAAGACTTAAGAACATATCCGTGAATTCCCGCACTGCCGAGAGCTTGGACATGCTCGTCATCATCAAATGCCGTAAGGGCGATGATACGGATATTATGTGATCTTCGCAACGATTGAATTGCCTGAATGCCATCCATGCGAGGCATGTTGACATCGATGAGAAGAATATCCGGAGAATGTTCCTTGACTTTTTCTATGGCCTCGACACCATCCCGAGCTTCTCCGACCACGAGGATATCCGGCTCCATATCTATAAGCCGGCAAAGGCCATCCCGAAAAAGGCGATGATCATCCGCGATAACGATACGAATAGCATCCATAGAATTTTATCCCTCCTGAAGGGGAAGCGTCACCTGTATCCGCGTTCCTTTGCCCGGAACACTTTCAATGGAAAGAGATCCCCCGTCTAGATGAACCCGCTCTTCCATATTGATCAATCCATAGGACCCTCGCTCCTGAGCTTTCTGTTTGGCGAGAGAAATATCGAATCCGGTTCCATCGTCTTCTATAACGAGGCAAAGGCTGTTTTCCGTTTTCGAAATTCGCCCTTCCACCCGGATATACTTCGCACTTCCCTTGACGATACCGTTTATCATCGCTTCTTGAATGACCCGCAAAAGGTTTGCCATACGCTCCCCGGAAAAACGCAGTGAAGGCCCCTCCCAGGAAGTGCGGCAAAGAATGCCGTAACGGTTTTCTACCTGGCGAGCCATAAGGAGAACCGCTTCGAAAAAGTCTTCTCCCGCTCCTCCCGGACGAAAACGCCAAAGAAGGGATCGCAATTCTCCAAGGCTTTCTTCAAGGGCTTTACGAATATCCCGAACCTCTTCCAAAGCTTCTTGGGGTTTTTGCCTTTCAAAAAGCTTTTCCACAAGTTCCGTCATCAGCATGGTGGCAGCTATCTGCTGCATGGGACCATCATGAAGTTCTCGGGAAAGCCAGGCTTGCTCCCTTTCGAAGATACGAATAGCCGATTGGATCATGGCAAATCCTCGGAATGCCTGTTCCTCGTTTCGTTCCTTTTCGGCATGGATAAGTTCGAGAGCCACTTTCATTTTCTCGATCATTTCCTTGCTTGTATTCATGATTTTTTCCAAGTGCCGCTGTTCCCGTTGAAGATCGTTTCTTCTCTGGGAAAGCATGCGTTCCCGTTCTTCGATTCTCCCCTTCTGGAACATGAGCTGTTCCGCCTCGTCATAAGCATCCTTCTGACTTTTTTGGGTCCCCTGCTGGGATTCGGACAAAAGACGCTGGCGGGATCGGCGCCAAAGTTTTTCGATTTGCTTATGGGTCTGGATGACATCTTCGATTTCCAGCTTCAAAGCTTCCAGGGTTTTAAGAATGTTCTGATAACGAGAAAAAGATTCTTCCTGTACCCAGGAAACTTTTTCTATGCTATATTGCAGTGATTCATCCACATGGACAAGAACTTCTTTGAGGCATCCTTCCAAGTTCGCCTTGTCCAAAGCAAATCCCCCCCTTGCTGTTCCGTTTCTTGTGTGGATTATACAGCATGAGTCCATGGACTCATAATTTTTTTGCACGCCCTTGGGATTTCCGAAGTTTTTTGAGAAACTACGCTTGGAGAGGAGCATCTGTTCATGAATACCTCCGAAGTTTCAGAGAAATTTTCCTCCCCCACCTTAGGGAAAAAAATTCGCCGAGATATCGGAAAGGCTCTGGGAGACTTTTCCATGATCACCTCGGGAGACCGCATTCTTATCGGACTTTCCGGAGGCAAGGATAGCCTTTTGCTGTTACTCGCTTTGAAAGAACTGCAACAACGCAGCCCCGTGCATTTCGATCTTCAGGCATGTACTGTGGATCCTCTGGAAAAACAATGGAATACGTCGAAGCTTGAAAAACTTTGCCACACTTTGGAGATACCTTGGCATCACGAGCGGCATGATATTTTCCATATCATGGAAAACCGCCAAGAAAGAAGTCCTTGCAGTTTCTGCGCCAACATGCGCCGGGGTATTCTCAATTCGATAGCGCAAAAGAAGGGGTGCAACCTGTTAGCCCTTGGACACCATCTGAATGACGTTATCGAAACGGTATTCCTTAATCTCTTTTCGGGAGGACGGTTTCGCTGCTTTTCTCCCAAGCTCTATCAAAGCCATTCAAAAATAACCGTCATACGTCCTCTCGTATACCTTAGCGAAACCAGGATTTTGGAGGAAACCCGGCGGCTCTCGCTTTTTCCCGCACCTTTCGAATGCCCCCACGACAAAACGAGCTTTCGAGAAAAAACAAAGGTATTGGTAGAGAAGTTCAAAAAAGAAATTCCGTCGCTCCAAAAAAATATCCTGCATGCCCTTATGTACGGAGAGCTCGAAGATACCTGGAAACCTTTTCTCGAAAAGAAGAAAAAAAACCGTTCCTCCAGATCTAGCGGAGAAGGCCGGAAACGATGATATCCACAGCCTGATCTTCACTAAGCCCTTTCGCCATGAGCCCTTCAATCTTGTCATTGGCGATACGACCGATGGCAGCTTCGTGAGTAACCTCCGCTTCCGGATGAGAAGCCCGTACCACAGGCGAAGCTTCCGCCCGGGCCTCTCCCTGGACCACCTCGGCACAATCCACATGCCCTCTCGCTCCCGGAGCGGCTCCGTCGATAAGTCCCACAAAGATGCCATGGCTTTTATCTTTGAGAACTACCCGAGCCTTGATAAGGGCGGAACTATCTCTACCGGTGAGGGAGATCATATCCCGAACCTTACAGGAATCATCGTATTTCCCGTATACCTTGGAGGTAAGTTCCACTCGGCTTTTTTCGCCCTGAGCGGAGACTTCCATATGGATGTCGAGGTTCCCCACTCGCCCCTCCACAAGAGTAAAATCTCCTCGGTAGAGGGCCCGATCTTTGAGGAGCACCGTGGTTTTCGGACGGACATCGATACGCCCTTCGGGACCATGAACGTGAATTTCGTTATAGGTAAAATCTCCGTCCTCCTCTACGGTAATGCTTCCCTCCATGGCATGAAGAAATTCCACGGCATTAGGGAAAATGCAGTATGAGAGGAATGTGGCCTTTCCGCCTTTTTCTACATGAATCGTGGTGTTGATACGCTGCACCCCTTGGGTTCCAAGATGACCGAAACAAAGGCGAACGGGCTTTTCAATGTGTTGATTTTCTCGCACGGTGATGGTAGCCGAAATTCCCTCGGGAATTTCGGAAGAAACGATATCTATTCCCGGAATCGCATGAGATGCAAGAATATCATTGGCGTGAAGCACTATATAGGCCGAATCGTCCTCTCCAAAACCTCCCGGAAATTCATTTCCCGATTTTCGAGCTATATCTACAAGCTCTTCGTATTCTTTTGTACGGGATACCATTGTTTATCGGACCTCCCCATCAAGAGAACTTGTTCCTATATCGGTACAGGGAGAACACTGGCTCATAAAATAACGCTTTACAGCCTCGGCGCTTCCCTCAAGAACTACTCTGCCACCGCACATAAGGTAGGAACGATCACAGGAAGCCGCCACGTCTTCCCGATGCGTAATAATAAGCACGGAATTGCCGTTTTCCGCAAGATCCCGGAAAAGGTTCATGATTTCTCCCAAAGCGATAAGGTCGACTCCCGAATCCGGTTCATCTAAAATCGCAAGCCTAGGCTGCATAAGGAAAATCGAGGCAAGCTCGATCCGTTTTCGCTCTCCTCCGGAAAGGTTTTTGTCGAGCATACGTTCCAAATATCGAGGTTCTAACTGAACTCTGGCGAGAGCATCTTCCATGGAAGCTTCGGTAACGTTTTCCGAAGATATACGGAGATAATCTCGGATCGTAATGCCTTCATATCGCGCAGGGTGCTGCCATGCCAAGGTCAATCCTCTCCTGGCCCGATCCGTAACGGAAAGACTCGTGATCTCTTCACCCCGCAACCAGATATGCCCCGTTTTCGGCCGATACCGTTCGACTCCCATGAGAGCATAAGCGAGGCTGGATTTTCCCGCTCCGTTGCGCCCCAGAACTCCCGCAATTTCCCCTGGAGCTACTTTAATGGAAACCTCTTGAAGTATGGAAGCCCCCTCTTTTATTACGCTGATATCATCTACGAAAAGCGTGGGTTCCTTCATTTTTGTCGTTTTCCACCTTTCAACGCCTAAGGGGACCACCTGAAAGATGGTCCCCTTAGGCAAAAAAGTCAAAGGGTCTTAAAATATTGAAAGTTCTTTGCGGCAAGATTTTCGAGAAGTGCTTCGAATTCGGATCTATGCCTTGAGCATGAGACGATACATGTCTTCTTTACGTTTTTCCACAGTGTCTCCATACGTCTCATATCCTTTTCGTCCCATCAATCCGTAGGTATTCATCTTGCCTTGTTCCACTCCAGGCTGATTGAAGGGATTGATTCCCATGAGCATGCCCGTAAGAGCGGTGGCATATTCGAAGAAGAAAATGAGTCCTCCTAAACGAAAGGCATCAAGCCGAGGAATTTCAAGCCAAAAAAGAGGCCTTTGTTTTTGAATCAGGGCGGAAGCGGTAGCTTGAGCCTCCGCATAAAGCATACTGCCGAAAGAATGCCCCTCAAGATAGGCGAGGGATTGCAGGGCCTTTCCAGGAGGACCGGGAATGATTCTGTCTTCTCCATGCTCTTTCACAGCTATGAGGGTATAGAGTTTATCGTCCGGACCTTCCGCATAAAGTTGCACCTGAGAATGCTGATCGATAGCCCCCAAGGCACGTACCGGAGTGGTACCCATTCCAGCCTTTCCAAGGCTTTCTCCCCAAAGCTGAGCAAACCACTCCGCAAAATCTTCAAGGCCATCTGCATAAGGCATCAACACGGAAATGTTTCGCCCTTTTTTCTCATGGAGATGGGAGAGGACGCTCCAAAGCCACGCAGGATTGTCTATCACTCGAAGAGAGTTTTCGATACGGGAACGCATGACCCTGGCCCCCCTCAGGAGATCCGGCACGGTAATTCCCAAAAGAGTCGCTCCAAAAAGCCCCACCGAGGAAAGTACGGAAAAACGTCCTCCCACGGAAGTGGGAATGGGGAGGCTGAAACATCCGGTTTCTCTAACGAAATCTCGTAAAATTCCGGATTGAGGATCCGTAAGCACCACGATTCTTCGAAGAGCTTCCTCGCGGCCGAGTTTCCTTTCGAAGAGGGCAAAAAGCCAGAGGAAATTTGCCATGGTTTCCGCGGTTCCGCCAGATTTACTCACCACCACCATAAGCGACGATTCCGGATTCAGAGTGGTTTCCAAAACGGAAAGCTCTCGGGGATCCACGTTATCAAGAACCAGTAAATGCGGTCTTGCATGCCCTGAAGAGGAAAAAACCAAGGCCTTCTCAAGCATGAGGCTTCCTAAAGCGGAACCACCAATACCTATTTGCACTACCGTTTCAAGGGAAGAAAATCTTGCGGTTAGTTCCTCCAGCTCTCGAAGATCCGCGTCCGGGAGTCCATACCAACCGAATCCGGCCTTATCTTCCCGGAATCCCCGCAGAATTCCGTCGTGAGCTGATTGACAGGAGGAGGAAAAGGATTGAAGAAAATCCTCTTCCTTGAAAATTGCCGATCCTGCTGCCAGAGAGAACAATTCTTCAGGCATTACTATTCACCGCATTCTTCAAGGAGGTCGTCCCGGGTAAGCAAAATGTTGATTTCCGAAGAGCCCAATACTCCGGGCACATAGAGCTGACCTCGGCATACTCCGACTTCCGCTACCTGTCCCGAAGGAATGGTAGAAAGCAATTTTCTGGCAATTTCGAAGGCAAGAGCTTCCATGGCTTCGAATTTATTACTCATCACTACATTTTCTACAAGGGAAAATACCTGGGCATAGGAAACGATTTTCCGAGTATCCTGAATCTCTTTTACACCTAGCTCATAAGTAAAGTGCAAGGAAATCTCCAACACCTGCCCAAGTTCCCTTTCCACTTCCATGGTTCCATGAAAAGCGTGAAAACGCATGCCTTCCAAGGTCAGGGTAAAAAGCATGGCACTCCCTCCTTTGTACGTAGGTCTCTTTCGTTTTTTGTAAATCTCCTTGTCTTCTCAAGGTAAAAAAGAACTGAACCTCTAAACGCTAAATGAGATTTTCTCCCTTGAGGGCTTCGTCAAGAACGTATTTGTCAAAGCCTACGATAGTAGTATCCCCCACAAGAATCACAGGAACTCCTCGCTGCCCCGTTTTTTGTACCATTTCCATGGCAGCCTCCCGATCCGCTCCGACATCGATGGATCGGTAAACCACATTAAGAGAATCGAGATACTCCTTTACCTTGACACACCAAGGACAACTCTTTGTAGAATATACGGTTACAGCCATAAAGCATCTCCCCTTACTCTTGTAAAATTTGTGTTCCCTCTGGGAAAAAGCCTCTTTTCGCAAGTATAACACAGGAAGGAGCCTTAACAAAAAAGGCGGCGGGATACCCCGTCGCCTTTTTGAAAAAGCTCTCAAAAATAAACGTAACTCGTACCCCTTACTCTTCTTCGAGATCCGCTTTTCTTTGATCGATAATTTTTTTGGAAATTTCTCCGGGAACTTCCTCGTAATGATCGTAGCTCATGGTAAAATTCCCGCGCCCGGATGTCATGGAACGAAGAATAATGGCATACCGGAACATCTCGGCCAAGGGAGCCTGAGCTTTCACAGCCTGGAGGCGCCCCCGGGCATCGATGCCCATGATGCGGCCCCGACGGCTATTGAAATCTCCCATAACATCTCCCAGATGATCCTCGGGAACCACCACTTCCACATTCATAATAGGTTCGAGAAGAACGGGAGAAGCGTTTTTCATAGCTTCTTTGAAGGACATAGATGCCGCGATTTTAAAGGCCATTTCCGAAGAGTCCACATCGTGGTAGCTTCCGAAAACCAGGCTTGCCTGGATGTCCACCATGGGATATCCTGCGAGATATCCTTTGGGAAGAGCTTCCTTCAGCCCTTTTTCGACCGCAGGAATATAGGATTTGGGAACCACACCGCCCACGATTTTATCGAGGAATTCAAAACCTTCGCCCCGTCCCTTCGGAGAGAACTCGATATGAACGTCTCCGTACTGGCCGCGTCCTCCGGTTTGCTTTTTATATTTCCCCTGAGCCTTTGAAGGTTTTCGAATGGTTTCCCGATAAGGAACCTTCGGAGTTTTCGTTTCCAGCTCCACTCCGTAACGCTCTTTAATACGGGAGAGCACGATATCAAGATGTACATCTCCCATGCCGGAAAGCACGTTATCTCCGGTTTCCGCATTTTTTTCGTAAGCCAGCGTAGGATCTTCTTCGAGCAGTCTATGGAGGGAAGAAGAGAGTTTATCCTCATCTCCCCGGCTCTGCGGAATAACCGCAAGGCTGTACACGGGTTTCGGAAACTGAATGGGTTTGGCGGTAAAGGTACATCCCTTCACCCCCAGCGTATCTCCTACGGCAGTACTGTGCAGCTTGGGAATGGTAATAATATCCCCCACCACCACTTCCTTGACATCCTTACCCTCTTTCCCCGTCATAACCTTGAAGGCACTGATACGTTCTTCTTCTTCCTTGTTGACATTGTATATGGAATTATCGTTCGTGAGGGATCCCGAAAGAACTCGAAGGAAGGAAAGTTTTCCCACATAGGGGTCCACCATGATTTTAAAACAAAATGCCACAAAGGGACCCGAGGGATCCGGAGTGAGAGCTACCTCATCTTTTCCGTTGAGAACCATTCGGGGAGGCATTTCACAAGGAGCGGGCAAAACGTTTACGATGAGATCGAGTACCTGCAAAATCCCGACGTTATAGCCACTGTCCCCGGGAAGAATGGGGAAGAGATTTCGGGTGCGCACCGCCTCCCGAAGTGCCGGAACCAGTTCATCCATACCGATCTGATCACCGTCGAGATAGCGCATCATCAACTCGTCGTCGGCTTCCACGATGCGTTCTACCAACGCTTCCCGAGCAGCCTGAGCGGTATCGGCATATTCGCCGGGAATATCCCCTTCGGTCATTTCCCGGCTCCCGTCTCCTGCGTAGGAATAGGCTTTTCCTCCCAAGATATCGATAACGCCCTTAAAGTTGGCTTCCTTCCCCATGGGAAGATAGAGAGGCATGGCTTTATCGGAAAGAAATTCCTGGATTTCTCCAACCACTTTATCGAAATCCGCATTTTCCCTTCCCATTTTGCTCAGGTAAAAAACCACGGGAATATTGAAATCCTGACCGAATTCCCAGGCTTTTTCCGTCTGCACTTCCACGCCATGCACACCGCTCAAAACTGCGATAGCCGCATCCACCACTCGCATGGATGAGCGCATATCGCCGATAAAATCCGCATATCCCGGCGTATCAAGGACATAGATGGTTTTATCTTTGTACGGAACGGTGGCCAGAGCGGCATTGATGGAAATCTGCCGTTTATGTTCCTCGGATCCGAAATCCGTTACGGTGTTGCCATCCTCCACCTTCCCCATGCGAGTAGTTACTCCGGCATCGAAGAGAAGTGCTTCCGTGAGAGCAGTCTTACCCGCCCCTCCATGTCCTACAATAGCCACGTTTCTGATATCCTCGGGTTTGTGTGTCCCCATCCGAACCATACCTCCTCTATGACATTGAACTACGTAATACACTTCTTTATGAGTCATATGTCCCAGTTTCCAGAAACTTCCATTTCCGTTCCAAGGATCTCAAGATACTATGGGAGCGAGAGAAAGTTTCCACAGTTTCCTATTGTAACAGGAATGAGCCTCCTTGCCTATTTCTGAAGAAATTCCAGGAGAATCTTGTCCACATCGTCTATCTTCGCCTGCCCTCGGGAGGCACGCATAATCTGCCCCTGAAGAAATTTCCGTTTCTTTCCCTTCGGATCTTTTCCTTCTCGCAACATTGTTACGGCTTCCTCCTGTTCCTCGCAAATTTTCTCTACGAGATCTTTCAAAGCGTTCCCTTCAAGAACCGAGGAGGCTACCCCCGTTTTTTCGAAGGCTTCTTCGAGGGAGCATTTCTCCTTAAGAAGATACTCGAAAACATCTCTGGCTCCGGTCGTAGAAAGTCCATCCGCATCAATTTTACGAAGAAGCTTGCCCAACACTTCCGGAGCAATGGGAAAACTTTCCATGGAAATTTTTTGTTCGTTGCAAACCCGAAAGACTTCGGTTTGCATCCATTTGGAGGCTCTCTCCGGAGTGGCTTCGGAAGCGATCAGAGATTCAAAATAAGAAGCCACGCTCACATCCTCGGTCAGGATTTTTACGTCTCCCTCCCCCAGGCGATATTCCTCCAGAAAACGCCGTGTTTTTTCCCAGGGAAGCTCCGGCAGATTTTCTCGTATTTGTCGTATATCCTTTTCCGAAAGCACCAGAGGAGGAATATCGGGTTCCGGGAAATAGCGATAATCGTGGGCATCTTCCTTTCCCCGGGAGGAATGGGTTTTTCCCTTGGCATCATCCCAATGGCGGGTTTCCTGAACAACCTCTTCTCCTCTTCCGAGAAGTTCCTTTTGGCGCTCGATCTCGTAGGAGATAGCCCGTTCCATGGCTCGAAGAGAATTCACGTTTTTCACTTCCGTTCGGTTTCCCCAGCGACCGTCGGAAACTTTGAGGGAAATATTGGCATCCACCCGTAGGGATCCCGCCTCCATATCTCCGTTGGAAACCCCGAGGTACCGCACGAGCCTGCGTACGGCGGAAACGTATTCCCGGGCCTCTTCGGGGGAAGCGAGATCCGGCTCCGAAACGATTTCCGCCAAAGGTACTCCTCCCCGGTTGTAATCCACAAGAGATTCTTGGGCTCCCGAAAGTCTGCCGTCCGAAGCGGCATGCACGAGTTTTCCCGCATCTTCTTCGAGATGAAGCCGGGTAATGCCGATCCTTTTTTCCCCATTTTCCGTGGGAATATTCAGAAACCCCTTTTCGCCAAGAGGAAGATCGTACTGGCTGATTTGGTACGCCTTGGGAAGGTCGGGATAGAAATAGTTTTTACGATGGAACCGGGTAGCCTTCCGAAGAGTGCAGTTCAGGGCAAGGGCCGCACGGGCTCCGAGACGCACCGCTTCCGCATTGAGCACGGGCAGTGTTCCGGGCTGCCCGGTGCAAACCGGACAGATATTGCTGTTCGGCACCGCTCCGATATAATCGGTGGAACAACCGCAGAAAAGCTTGGTTTTCGTAAGAAGCTGTACATGGATTTCCAACCCGATAACGGGAGTATAGGTAAGATCCATCATGCATCACATCCCTTCGCAATGGGGGGAGTTCCGAAGGCGTTTTCCAGGATGGAGGCCGCTCCGAGAAGGGTGGACTCGCTCCATTGAGGCCCCACTATTTGCACGTTTAAGGGGAGTTTTTCTTCGGTCATTCCCGCATAAAGGGAAATTGCCGGAAGTCCCGCCAGATTGACGGGAAGCGTGAAGATATCCTGAAGATACATCTCTAGGGGAGAGGTCATGGCTCCTTTAGAGAAGGGAAGCGTTGGAGTGGTGGGCATAAGTAGCAGATCCACCTTTGTAAAGGCCTGCCGGAACTCTTCCTGAATTCGCCGACGCATTTTCTGGGCTGTAAGATAATAGGCATCGTAGTATCCGGAGCTTAAGACATAGGTTCCCGCAAGAATGCGGCGCTTCACCTCCGCTCCGAACATTCTTCGGGTGGTGCAATACTGTTCCACAAGAGATTCCGCGGAGGAGCGGAAACCGTAACGCACTCCGTCGTACCGGGCAAGGTTGGAACTCGCTTCGGCGGGAGCGATGATGTAATAGCAGGCGAGACCGTAGGAAATGGCATTTTGGAGAGACACCTGAACAAGTTCGGCCCCCGCATCCTGGCAAATTCTTGCGGCGTGAACCACCGACGCCTCCAGCCGGGGGTCCGTCCGCTCTCCTTCGTACTCCTTTACAAGCCCGATGCGAAGGCCCTTGAGGGAGTTTCTTTCCAAGGCGTCGAGATATCGCCCTTCCTTTCGGGGTGTGCATGTGGCATCCCGGGGATCCTTTCGGGAAAGCACATCCAACGCCAAAGCGATATCCCCGAGATCCCGAGCGAAGGGGCCGATCTGATCCAAGGAAGAGGCAAAGGCTACGAGACCATAGCGGCTGATAAGGCCATAGGTGGGCTTCATGCCATGAACACCGCAAAACGCCGCAGGCTGCCGTATGGATCCTCCGGTATCGCTTCCCAAGGCTATGGGGCAATATCCTGCCGCTACGGAAGCAGCGCTTCCTCCGGAGCTTCCTCCTGGAACGAGGGAAAGATTCCGAGGATTCGAGGTGGGACCGAAAGCGGAGTTTTCCGTGGAACTTCCCATGGCGAATTCGTCCATATTGGCCTTTGCCAGGATGACCGCCCCCGCCTCTTCCAAATATTCCACCACCGAAGCGTCGTAAGGGGGATGCCAGGTCTCCAGCATTTTGCTTCCGCATGTCGTCGGGGCTCCTCGAAAGCACATGTTATCTTTAAGGACCATCGGAACTCCGCAAAGAGGAGAGGGCATGGAATCTCCTTTTCTTATGGAAGCATCCAATCTTTGGGCTCTCTCGAGAGCCTGGTCCTCCATAAGGGTAATGAGACCTTTCACATATTTTTCGCAGGAAGTGATACGTCCGAGATGGGACCGAACCACATCCTCCACGGAAAGTTCTCTTCGGGAAACGAATTGGGCAATACGCCATCCGGGATATTCCCATAGTTCCATAACTGTTTATTCCTCCTCCATAATACGGGGAACTCGGATATAATCCCCTTCCCGTAAAGGGACCTCCCGAAGAATAGCTTCTCGGGAGCTTCCCGGATGAAGTACATCCTCTCGGAGAGGTTGCGCTTCGGCTCCCTCGATGCCAAAGGGATCTCCCTGACTTACATCGGCTTCGTCCAGCTTGTGAAAGTGAGAAAGAATGTCCCCGAAATAACTCGTAAGGTCCTCCACTTCCTGGGAAGTAACTTCAAGCCTCGCGAGCCGGGCGATATGCTCCACATCGTTCCGGGTAACTTCCGCCATAGCTTCGCCTCCTTTATTATTCTCATTCCATAAACGCGTTATTTTCCTAAAAGCTTGCTATACCAAGTCTTCCCGAAGCGGATTTTCGAGCATCGAAACAAACGCATCTTCGGAAATCACGGAAACTCCAAGCTTCCGGGCTTTCTCCAACTTGCTCCCCGCATTTTCTCCCGCCACCACAAGCCAGGTGTTTTTACTTACCGACGAGGTCGGAGAAGCCCCCAAGATCCGAGCTTTTTCCTCCGCCTCGACGCGGGTCATGGAAAGAAGCTCCCCTGTAAAAACCATGCGCCGCCCCTTCCAGGGTTCCTCTTGGGAAGAATCTTTCTTTCCGGTTTTCATGGAAACCCCCGCTCTTTCGAGATCTTTCAGGGTTTTCCGATTTTGGATATCCTGGAAAAAAGCCCGCACGGAGGCCGCGATGCGAGGGCCTACGCCCTCCAACAAGGCGAGACGCTCTTCCGAAGCTTCCTGAAGAGAAAAGAGATCCGCATATTCTTCTGCCAGTATTCGGGCCACCTGATCCCCTACGTAACGGATTCCCAAAGCATAGATAAGGCGGTCCAAAGGACGCTTTTTAGAGGTTTCCAGGGCCTCCAGAAGATTGGCCGCGGATTTTTGCCCCATTCGTTCAAGGTTCGCGAGATCTTCCAGGGAAAGGGCATATATTTGCGCAATGGAGTTGACCAATTCATGCTGCAGGAGCTGTTCCACCAGTTTTTCTCCGAGTCCTCGAATGTCCATGCCTTTACGGGAAGCGAAGTGCAAAAGCCCTTCCCGAAGCACCGCAGGGCAGGATCGGTTAGGGCATCTCCAGGCGACTTCCTCGGGAAGACGCACCGCAAAACTGCCGCACTCGGGACAGATAAGGGGCATTTCATAGGACACGATCGAGGAAGAGCGCATGGAAAGCTCCACTCGTACGATTTCAGGAATGATTTCCCCCGCCTTGCGCACCCACACCCAGTCACCAGGACGGATATCCTTGCGCTGAATTTCCTCCTGATTGTGAAGAGTAGCCTTCTGCACCACCGAACCCGAGAGCGTTATCGGATCCAGATGTGCCACGGGTGTAAGAGTTCCCGTTCTTCCTACGGAAATCCGTATTTCCCGAAGCAGCGTCTTTTTCTCTTCCGGAGGGAATTTATAGGCCACCGCCCAGCGGGGAGATCGAGAGGTACTACCGAGTTCTCTTCTTAAAGAAAACCTATCCACCTTGAAGACGATACCGTCCGTGTCGTAGGGAAGGGAAAAACGTTGGGTTTCCCAGAGAGAAACGTAGTTTCCCATGGATTCTCGATCGAACACAAAGGCTCCGTGATTTTCCACGGGAAACCCCGCAGCTCGAAGCCATCGAAAAAGCTCCTGTTGGGATGTCGCAGGAGGATTCTCCGAAAAAAATGATTCGTAGGCGAAGAAGCGCAGTTTTCGGGAAGCGGTAATCTTCGGATCCAATTGACGCAAGGAGCCCGCCGCAGCATTCCGGGGATTTGCGAAGGGAGCCAATCCCTCTTCGTCCCGAAGCGTGTTGAGGGTTTCAAATTCCCTTCGGGGGAAATAAATTTCTCCCCGCACCTCCACCCTTCCCGGCTGGAGAAGACGGAGGCGCAGGGGAATGGAGGGAAGAGTACGGAGGTTCGGGGTCACCTCTTCTCCGAAGGTTCCGTCTCCTCGGGTTACGCCTCGGAGGAAAAACCCATCCTCGTAAATAAGGGACACCGCCACTCCATCGATCTTCAATTCGCAGGAGATTCCCTGGGAAGGGGAAATCCCTTCCCTTTCCAGACGTTCCAGATAAGCTTCAAGCTCTCCGATACCGAAAACGTTATCCAAGCTCAGCATGGGCACATGGTGCGGAACCCGGGAAAAACCCTCCCGCACCGATCCCCCCACTCTTTGGGTGGGGGAATCCTCGGTGCGAAGATCGGGAAACCTTTCCTCCAACGTCCGGAGCTTCCGAAAGAGAGCGTCATACTCCTGATCGGAAATCTCCGGCGTGTCCAGGACATAGTAAAGGTATTCGTGTTTCCGCAGCTCCTCCCGAAGCCTCTGAACCTCTTCGGAGACCGGAACGGGCCTTTCCACAGCTTACTCCCTGGGGCGCATGGTAGGGAAGAAGATAACGTCCCGTATGGTTTCGGACTCCGTAAGGAGCATCACCAGGCGATCCACTCCCACTCCGAGACCTCCCGTAGGGGGAAGACCATATTCCAGGGCGGTAATGTAATCTTCGTCGTAGGGATGGGTTTCTTCGTCTCCGGCTTCCTTCTTGTTCTGCTGATCCAGAAAGCGTTCCTTTTGATCCATGGGATCGTTCAGTTCGCTGAAGGCATTGGCAAATTCCATGCCGTTGATAAAAAGCTCGAATCGGTTGGTGTAGTCCGGATTTTCCGGATCCCTCTTGGAAAGAGGCGAGATTTCCACGGGATGCTTGAGCACGAAGGTAGGTTGAATAAGCTTATCCTCCCCAAAGGCCTCGAAAAGCAGCGAAAGAATGAGGAAACGGCTCTCATGTCCTTCGATATCGAGCCCCTTTTTCCGGGCGATCTCCCGGGCCTCCTCATCGGAGGAAATTTGGTGGATATCCACTCCCGCATATACCTTAACCACCTCGGCCATGGTGACTCTCCGAAAGGGAGGCTCCAGAGAAATCTCCTTGCCATACCATGTTTTGGTGCGAGATCCCGTACTATCCGCCGCGGTTACGATGATATCCTCCGTAAGATCCATCATATCCTCGTAGTTGGCATAGGCCCAGTACACTTCCATGGCGGTAAATTCGGGATTATGCCGGGGACTGATTCCCTCGTTCCGGAAATTCTTTCCCATCTCGTAAACTCTTCCCATCATACCCACAATAAGCCGCTTGAGATACAGTTCCGTGGCAATACGCATATACATGGGAATTCCCAAAGCGTTGTGGAACGTCGTAAAGGGCCGGGCATTGGCACCTCCCGCAAGAGAGGAGAGTATGGGAGTATCCACTTCGAGGGTTCCCGTACGGTCCATGACATTCCGAATGGCCCGGATAATTTCCGCTCTTTTCCGGAAAATCTGGCGCACGTCGGGATTGGCGATAAGATCCACGTAACGCTGACGATAGCGGATCTCCTGATCCTTCAGACCGTGCCACTTTTCAGGAAGGGGGCGAAGAGCCTTGGAGAGGAGGGTGAAACTTTGCACCAAAATGGAAAGTTCCCCCCGACGAGTTCGAAAGGGCACTCCCCGGATGCCGAGAAAATCCCCCACATCCACCCATTTCTTGAAAAAAGCGTAAGGCTCCTCTTCCAGAGCGTTTACCTGAAAATAAAGCTGGAGTCGGTGCGTCTCATCCTCCAGAGTGACGAAGGAGGCCTTGCCGTGCTTTCGCAAGGTCATGACACGGCCGGCGGTAACGATTTCCTCCTCTCCCTGGGCATCCACGTCGAGATGATCGTAGTTCCGGTGCACGTACTCCAGGGTATGCTTTCGATCCCACCGCTCCTGTCGGAAGGGATCGTATCCCTCTTCCCTTCGAAGGCGTTCCAGTTTATCCCTTCTCGCCAAAAGGATCTCTTCCTCCGGCGCCTGACTCTGTTCCGCAATCTCCTGATGTTCCATCATAATGTTCTCCCCTTTCGGTTATAAAAAGCTCCCATTCCCTGACAACCTTTTCGAGGGAAGGCCAGTCTTTGATATTTCCTATGGTGCGACGCAATTCTACCGCACCGGACAATCCTCTGAAAATACCTCCCAAAAAACGCTTTAAAAGGGCTACCGCCGCCTTTTCTCCCTCCTCCTCCACCATGCGCTCCGCAAGGTTCAAAAGGGACTGAATCCGGAACGAAAGGGAGGGGTTCTGCATTTCTTCCGATACGGCATATCCGAGAGAGGCAAGGGCTTGAGGGAAAAGAAAGGGGTTACGTAAAGCCCCTCGGGCCAAAAGCACTCCCACACATCCTCGGCGGAGATAATCCTTGACATCTTCGGAAGTATAAACGTCTCCGCTGCCGCTGATAAGACCGGGAAAACGCCGGGCCACCGCCTCCACCTGACTTCGATCGGAAACGCCAGAATATTTCTGGACAGGCGTTCTTCCATGAAGTGAAATATGTGCCGCCCCGGCCTCAAAAAGCATGGCACAGAACTCCTCGGTTTCCAGAGGTTGTGAAGGTCCGGAAAGCCGGATTTTTGCCCAAACCGGAACGTCAAGGGGCTGTAAAATCCGCACCATGGCACTTGCGGTCTTCGGATAATTGAGAAGCGCCGCCCCTTCCCTTCGGCGCAGTACCTTGCGTACGGGGCAGGCCATGTTGATTTCCACCGCTTCCGGAAGGGTTCCGTGTTTGAAAGCCTCCTCGACTCCCCGGACAATCTCCTCGGGAGAATCTCCGAAAATCTGGAGCACCAAAGGAGATTCTCCCGGACGGGGAAGCATCTTTCGCGTCACGTGATTACCGTGCAAAAGCCCGGCACAGCTCACCATTTCGGTGTGAGTAAGTCCCGCTCCCAAGGCACGGTAAAAATCCCGCACCGGAGCCATGCTAATGGCCGCAAGGGGTGCAAACCAAAGGGGGTTGGAAACCGTAAGGCCCCCGATGCGTTTCGGTTCCGCTGCATATTTATTTTCTGGCACGGAAAGAAGAAACCTCCCGGGAAAAGTGACGATCATGGAGGATGCGCAATCCCTCCAGAGTAAGCCAAGGGTCCACCTGGGTGATGGTTTCCGAATGATCCTTGAGAATTCCCGCCTGCCCTCCCGTGGCGACCACCGGAGTTTCTCTTCCAAGCTCTTTCCACATACGTCTTACGAGACCATCTACCATTCCCGCATAACCGTAGAGAATCCCGGATTGAATGGCTTCCACCGTATCTCTTCCGATTGCCTGGGGAGGTACTTCCAGAGGAACTCGAGGAAGCTTGGCGGTTTTTCCGAAAAGGGCCTCCACACTCACGCTAAGCCCCGGCGCAATGGCGCCTCCGATATAGGCTCCTTCGGAGTTCACCGCATCCAGAGTGACGGCGGTTCCGAAATCCACCAGGAGAAGAGGCATGCCATACCGACGAATTCCTGCCACCGCATTGACAAGACGATCGGCTCCCACATTCCGAGGTTCCCGGACACGTACCTCCAAACCAAGATCCATATCCAAAGTTACCTTCAATGCCTTAAGACCGAAGGAACCTTCTATTCCCTGAAGCCATGCAGCTTCCAGGGAAGGAACTACGCTGGAAATAATGACTCCTTTCAAATCTTCCCGGGAAATCCCCGCAAGAAACATGAGATTGAGAAGATACACCGCCAACTCATCCCCGGTTCTTCTATCCGAGGTAAGCCGCCAATGCCAAAGGAGATCTTCCCCTTCGTAAATTCCTACCACCGTATTGGTGTTACCTACATCCAACACAAGAAGCATGACTCATATCACCTCATATGCAAAAAAGAAAAGCCCTCCGGCGGTAATGCAAAAACAAAAAATCCGTCGGGGCAGAGAAAGAACAATGTTCAGAACCAACAACAAGGCCAAAAAAGAAGAACCTAAAAAAAGGGCGATCTGGAAATTTTCGAGGCTAAAGGGAAACAGAGCAAACATTTCCTCCACCAGAAAATGCCAGAACTCCAAAAGCCGCTCCTCTCCCAGAAGTATAACCTCTCTTCCTGGGATATGGAGGAAAAAAAGGGCTCCTCCAAGAAAACAGAGAGGAAAAAGAAGAGCATATACGGGGAGGAGAAAAAAATTGAGCACCACCGCCCCTAGGGGAACGCTTCCGAAAACCTTCACAAGAGGAGCGGCGGTAAGCCCCCAGATAATCGGGCTGCTGCCAAAGAAAGCCGCTTTCCAGGAAAAGCCTGCAAGAAGGGTGATACCGAGAGCGGCCAACACCGAAAGACGCCATCCAAGATCCCAAAACCACCAGGGACGCCATAGAAGGAGAAGGGAGGCCCCCAAAGCCACCGCATTGGCTCCATTTCCCCGGTATCCCAAAAAACGGCCGAGCAAAAGAATTTGGGCCATCAATCCCGCTCGAAGAGCGCTCGGAGAGGCTCCTGCAAAAAGGATATAGCTCCACATCCCCACAGAAACCAGGAGGAAACGCATGTTTCCCAAGAGAGGAGGAAAAGTCTTCAGGAGCAGAAAAAGCACCAGTCCCACGTGAAATCCGGAAATCGCCAGAAGATGAGCAGTTCCCCATCGCCGATGTCTTTCTTCGAGCTCCGGATCCCGGGCTCCCACCCATGTGGCGAGAAGATATCCCCGTAGGGAAGGCGGAAAATTAAGAAGCAATTCTTTTTTGAGATAACTTCGCCAGCGAGGAATACTCCAAAAACTTCCCGAAGCTTTTTGACAAATCTTTCCGCGAAATTCTCCGAAAACGCCTCGGGCCCCCCAGTATTTTCGTTCGTCGAAGGAAGAATTGTCCCGCCCCGTCTCCTCAGACTTCTCGAAAGGTAAGATGTCCCCGGAAAAAAGAATTTCCGCACCCTCTTTCATGCCTTCTCGGGCAAAAGTTTTGTACAAAAATTTCCCCTGGGAGGTCTCGATAATATGGACCCGCATTCCTCCCCAGGAACGCTCCGATACCACCAGCCCCTCTTCTCCGGAAATATGCGGTGCCGTTTCTATGAGCTTCGGAAGGTTTTGAAAACGAAAAAGCGTCATTCCCAATCCCGCAAGGAAAAGCAGAAAAAGAGCAATTCTCCGCAAGGAAAAAGGGAAACTTCCGCCGGGAGAATACAACAAGAGAACTCCCCAAAAAAGGAGAGCCCCCACCCCGAGAGCTGCAGGAAAGAATACTTCCCTGTCATACATTTCGAGGCCTCCCATAAGAAGCAGGAGAAAAAGAAGGGCAGGATATCGAGAAATCACCGGGAACTTCCGAAAGTTATAAGCGGCGTTATTCTTTCAAGGCGCTTAACTCCTATGCCCGGAACCTTGAGAATCTCTCCGGCATTTTCAAACCGCCCAAGCTCGTTGCGAGTTTGCAAAATTTTTTCCGCCAGTACCGGGCCTATACCGGGCAAGGTTTCGAGTTCCTTCGCCGTGGCGGAATTGATATCCAGAGGTTTCTCTGAAAAATTTCGAGAAGTCGCATCACTTTGTTTAGAAGAAGGTGGATTCGGGGAGATTCTTTCTCTCTCGGGATTTTCTACGGAATTCTCCTTGAAGGCTATTTTGGCAGGGGCCTTGATATGCATGGCATCCTCCAAAGGCGATGCGAGATTGATCTCGTCCGTGGCAGCATCGATAGTGAGCCCTCCAGCCTTTTCCACCACCACGTACATTCGATCCCCCGGAGAAATTTCGTAAACCCCCGGCCGCACCACCTCGCCGGTGATGTAAACATACCAGGTTTCGCTTTCGAGTGCTCGATCCTCGGAAATCGCATTCAGGGAGGCTTGCTCTGTCCGCCAGCTTAACGCGGGCCCTGCCACGGAAGGAGGACTTGTATCCTTCCATCGTCCTCGAAAGAGAGATACGATACCAAAAGCAGCGAAAAGCAAAAGCACTCCCAAAAAATAGTAGAAAATCCCCCGTCTTTTTTGACGATCCATAGAAGCCTCCCTTAAAAAGGATTTCTCCTTCACATATCAGGGTTTTCCAATCTTCTCCATTTCTCCTCGAAGGCACCAATGCTCTCCCGAGAGAATACGGACCTTTCCGAAAGTTCCCAGCAAACGTTCATGCCCGGGAACAAGCACCACCTTGTCCGCAGGAATTCTCCCCTGCAAAAGTCCCTCTCCCCGAGGAGCGAGACCGTCGAAAAGGACCTCCTGAAGGGTTCCCAGAAGTTCCGCATTTTTCCCCAGGGCTATCGTACGTTGAAGCTCGTTCATTTCGTGAAGACGCCGAAAGCGCTCTTTCCGGGGGACCTGTTCCTCTTTTTCCGCAGCCTTCGTTCCAGGCCGAGGAGAATATGCCGCAGTATGAACAAGATCGAAGCGAAACCGCTCCAAGGCCTGCAAAGAAGCCTGAAAATCCTCCTCTTCCTCTCCGGGAAATCCCACGATGAGATCGCTGGTAATACCCACTTGGGGCATGGCCTCCCGAAGGTGGGCAATGATAGAGGCATACTGCTCCACCGTGTACCCCCGATTCATCTTTCGAAGCACTTTATCGCTTCCCGATTGAATAGGGAGATTTAGGGAAGGGCAAATAATCGGTCCCCCTTCGGCCATGGCGGCTATCACTTCCGGAGAAAGATCTTTAGGATGATTTGTGGCAAACCGGAGTCGTTTCAAGCCGGGAAGGGCGGCACACTCCCGAAGAAGCCGGGCGAAAGTCCAAGAATCCCTTCTATCGGTACCATAGCTGTTCACATTTTGCCCCAAAAGGGTAATCTCTAAAACTCCCTGGTCGATAAGAATACGAGCTTCCTCGAGAATTCCCTGAGGATTCCGGGATTGAAAGCGTCCCCGAACATAAGGGACAATACAGTAGGTGCAAAAATTATCGCATCCGTGAGCAATGGTGATAAAGGCCTTCCAAGGGTTGGGACGGCAAAGAGGAGGACAGGAAAGATCCTCCAACCCTCGGGGGTCCTCATCGAGAAGAAGCGTCTTTTCCCCTTGGGAAAAATAATGATCCACCCCTTCGGGAACATCGCCAAGATGCCTGGGGCCCGCCACAAGAAACACTCCTGGGAAACGGCGCAAAAGGCTCTCTCCCATACGCTGTGCCATACATCCCACCACGGCTAAAAAAGGACCTTTTTCGGGGTCCCGGATGTTTTCGAAACGGCCGAGCATGCTCCATACTTTTTGTTCCGCCTTCTCTCGAATGCTACAGGTAACGAAGAGAAGAAGCGTTGCCTTCTCCTGGGATGTTTCGGTCCATCCTCGTGCAATCATCTCCGTACGAAGACGATCTGCATCGTATACATTCATCTGGCATCCGAAGACCACCAGTGCAAAGGTTCTCATAATAAACACCCCCAGGAGGGAATAGTATCATAGGATTTCCCAAAAAATCGGATTCTTTCGGAGGAAAAGAATCTTTTTCAGAAAAGGGAACATATCAACAGGAAGCGGAGGGAATTCCCTCCGCTTCCTGTAGGCATAAAACACGTTTGGGAAAGTAGAATAAATCAGCCCCCCATAGGTGAAACCGGAAAATGTCTATGCGCTACTCGGAAACTTCGAACATATCCTTCCCCACCCCGCATACGGGGCAGACCCAATCGTCGGGGATATCCTCAAAAGCGGTTCCCGGAGCGATACCGGAATCGGGATCTCCGGTCTCAGGATCGTAGACATAACCACAAACGGTACATACATACTTTTTCATCTCTCGTTACCTCCTTGCACGTTATAATAGGTTAGCTCCAATACCTTAGGAGTCCATTATACGAGTTTTTTCCGCTTCATGACAATAGCAAAGCCTTCGGAAAAGGAATTTTTTCGATAATCTGCGGAAGTATTCCGAGATGACGCAGGATTTTTCCCAAAAAATGTCCCATGATCCTCTTTATCTCCGCTTCCTTTTATGTGCGCCGCCCGTATCACAAGGCCCTCCGGAACGCGACGCTGTGTTTGCCGACGGCAAACACATTTACGAAGAAAACAGAAACTTCGGTTTCCGTTTCCCCAATGCCGTAAGACAAACGAAGTCGCCTTAAAATATCACACGACAAAAAAAGTTTTTTCGAAATCTCCCGAAAGAACGTCTACACCCGCTTCTCCCAAGAAGAAATCATCCTCTATCCGGAGTCCCCCCCGGCCCTCGAGATAAATCCCCGGTTCGATGGTAAAAACATCTCCTGAAGCGAGGCTGTCTTGAGAAAGCGAGGAAATTCTAGGTCCTTCGTGAACGTATAATCCGATTCCGTGCCCCAAACCGTGAGAAAAGGATTTGCCATATCCGAAGGAATCGATGAGTGATCGGGCTGCGGCGTCCACCTGGATCGCTTTAACTCCTGTTTCCACAACTTCCTTCGCGGCTTGCTGGGCCCGGCAAAGGAGTTCATGAATTTCCCGAGCCCACGGATCGGGCTTCCCCAGAGAAAAGACCCGGGTAATATCGCAAACATATCCTTGGAAACGGGCTCCGAAATCCACCACCACCCATTCTCCCGGGGAAAAGGATTTATCCGTAGCTCGTCCGTGGGGAAAAGCGCTTCTGACTCCCGAAGCTACCACGGGGTCGAAGGCAAAACCCTCGGCACCTTCGGTACGCAGGAAAAATTCCAGCAATGCCGCATATTGGCGCTCCGTCATGGAGGACGACACCTTTTCCAGAGATCGCATAAAACCTCGCTGGGCGAATTCTGCGGCTTTCCGAATAGCTTCTGTTTCAAAAATACCTTTTTGGCGTTCCAGGGCAGGAAGCATATCCCCCGCATCCTCCCACCAGAAAGGCATGTCGCTCAGCTTTCGATAATCTCCGTAGAACACCCGATTTCCTTCGAATCCCACACGGTTCGCTCCAAATCCCTGCAAAACCTCTTGAAGGGTTTGAAAAAAACTCCCCGATTCCTGAAGGTGTACGGGATAGGGAGATTGCTGTCTTGCTTGATTACAATAACGCCCATCCACAATAAGAAGAGGATCTTCCGAGGTTACCACCAAAGCTCCTGAGGTTCCTCGAAAATTTGAAAGATAGTAAAGCCCCTCCCAGTTGTATCCCTCCGCAACATAGGTTACGAAAGCATCCAAACCCCGGGAGGCCATAAGGGCTCTCAAACGGGAAAGACGTTCTTCAAAAAGCTTTTGTTCCATGAGCTTTCTCCTTTCTGGAAGCTCGAAAAACTTCCGCAAATCGCACTGTTACCGCGGAAAGAAAACCTTCGTTTGAGAGTGATCGTAAATGCAAAGATAAAGATCAAGAAATACGCAATCAGGCCTACCAGGCACCACACTTTAGAAAGAATCGCTTCCGGAAAGCCTCAGCAATCGCCACAATTCCTCCTTGGAAGAAAAAAGAGGCATCTTCTTGGGAGGCCCATCCGCAATCTTTCCGATAATTTTGGAGGGGATACTCTGTTTTTCGAGATTTTCCATGACTTTTTCGCAAAATTCCCGAGAAACAACTCCCAAGAGCGCTCCCGATGAAATAAGATGCAGAGGATCAAAATCCAGCCTCTCCGCCGCTTTTTTCGTTAGAGAGTGACAGGGAATCGCTTCGGGAAAGATCTCGAGAGCGTAAGGGGAAAGCATGGCGATTTCCCCGAGTCCTCCCAGAACCCCCCCCTCGGTAGGGTCATGCATAAATCGAGCGTAATCCCGCATTATCTTCGATTCCGGCAACACCGAAAGATCCTTGCTCCAATGGGCAATCTCCTCGATCTCCCGGGGCGTAAAGAAACGCAAAAGATCCCGGCGATCCTTTGCGAGGATGCTCATGCCTTCAAGCCCCGCATGTTTTGTCATAAGGATACAATCTCCGGGAGAAACCTCCGACATGGAGAGGCAGGTATCGGCAATGCCCAAAAGGGTGGCACTCAAAACGGGGGTATCATAGCGATCGGAAAATTCCGTATGCCCTCCCACTACGGCAATTCCCATGGAAGAACAGGTATTGCCGATCTCCCGCATGAGAATTTCCGCCTGCTCCTCCGGAGTATTTCTTGGAAAAATCATGGTTACCAGAAGATATGCGGGATCCGCTCCTTTGGACGCGATATCGTTGACGTTGATGTGCACTAGAAGGGCCCCAGCCCCATCTTGAGCTCCCACCACGGGATCCGACGAAGCTACCAGAAGTTTCCCCGGAGGAAAATCGATCACCGCCGCATCTTCTCCGACAAGAGGTCCCACGAGAACCTCCTTACGGGGACTTCCGCAATAACGAAGTATCCGCTGATTCAAGCGCTCCGGTGAAAGTTTGCCTGTTTCGGGGAAATCGAGATTTTTCCGCATAACTTTTTTCACCTCATGTCTTTTTCTGCAAAACCCCTGGTTTCCATGCTATAAAGGCATCCACAATAGGTTTGGCGATAAAGGCTCAGCTCGCGGCTTTCCGCTACCGCACGCTGGAATCCTCCCCCTTTTCGCCAAATACGGGAAAGCCATTCAAGCTCATACCGAGCCGCCACATGTTTTCCGATGGCTTCGATACGGGAAACGTTTTTATGAGGACTGATAGTAAGAGTGGTACAGAGGACGTTGCATCCCCTTTTCAGGGCCACTTTGGCGGCATGGGAAAGCTGAAGATAAAAACAAAGAGAACAGCGCTTCCCCTTTTCAGGCTCCTTTGCATAGATCCGTGTCGCATCAAGCCATTCCCGAGGGTCCCAATCTTCGAAAAGAAGCTCCCCTCTCCGGTAATTTCCCAATATTTCCACGGCTTCTTTACGGTAAAGATATTCCTCTTCGGGATGGATATTATTTCCGTAGAAATATCCCACCACGTCATATTCCAGATCCAGCTTTTCCCAGGGAACCGTCGCATCCGGAGCACAGCAGATATGAAGCAAACATTTTTTTCGTTCCACTCCGCCCTGTCTCCTTTCCGGTAAATACGGGAAGGGCTACGAAGAAGTTATTCGTCCTCTCCTGGGAGCTCTTCCTTCGGCATGTTCTCAGGATCTTCTTCGATGGGAATACGATCATAGGCATCCTCGGAAACGGAGGATGAAAAAATAAGGTATCCCGTATGTCCCACCATCTGATCCTCCGGACGAATTCTATTAGGATTTAATTTAAAAGAGCGAAGAAAAAGCTCTTCCACCTGAACATCCAAAAATTTCTTCTCCCGCAGTCCCCGAAGTACCGCTTCTATCTGGTTGAAGGTGGGCACCAGCATCCCCAGCCGCCCTCCCGGAGCCAAGGCTTTTTTCGCGTAATCCAAATAATCCCAGGGATTGGGAAGATCTAAAAAAACCGCATCCACTCCCTCTTGAGAAAAGCCTCCCTGATCCAAATCAAGCACGGCGAATTCCACGCGATCCCCCACTCCCCAGCGAAGTACGTTCTGCCGGGCCCGCTCGGAAAAATCCTCCCGTTTATCGTAGGTAAAGACCTTTCCCTCGGGTCCTACGAACTGGGCTAAGATGGTGGTAAGCCCTCCGGAACCCGTACCGCATTCCACAATCCGGGCTCCGGGGAAAATGTTGAGGTTAAGAAGAATGTAGGCTCCGTCCTTGGGATAGATAATTTGGGTTTTTCGCTTAATCCTTCGGACATACTCTCCCAGGGTGGGGCGAAAAAGAAAAAAGGGTTTTCCCAGGTGGGTGTAAACCGCATCGCCAAAGGATTTTCGGGCTATATCATCATGCGACACCGTACCAAGGTGTGTTCCCTGAACCCCTTTCTCTCGAAGGGTAACGATGTAGCTGTCTCCCTTTTGAGGGGACCAGATGAAGACAAGTTCTCCATAATCGAGCATACGGAATTACGCTTTCAGGAGCGCCTTGAAACGCTCCGCCACATTTTTCGGAGTAAGCCCCATTTCTTCCATAACCTCTTCGGCGGTACCGGATTCGCCGAGACGAAAGACTCCGAGAGAGTCGAAAGCAGGAGCAAGTCCCATGCGGAGAAGCTTTGAAGCTATAATGGATCCGAGTCCCGTATACATTGAATGGTCCTCGTAGGTAAGCACTACGCCGGAGGAGACGTAGGGTTTTAAATCTTCTTCGGAGATTGCCAAAGGGCAGGATACGTGTACCACTCTTGGGTCGATACCTTCTTCCAGAAGAATTTCCCGGGCCTTCAAAGCCCTCCAGGCCATGTGCCCCATGCAAAAGATGGTTCCGTCCTTTCCGTTCCGAAGAAGATCCATGGTTCCGTGTTCGAAGCGGTAAGAGGCATCATAAAAAGGAGTCCCATCTTCCCTTGTAAGAACGGGAAGCTTGCTCCGCCCCATGGCAAGACAGACATTTCCCCAGGTGGTTAGAGCGTAGCGGGTAGCCCGGTCCGTTTGGTTGGGATCTGCGGGAACGATGAGTTTCCATCCAAAAAAGTTGCGGAAAAGCCCCACGTAGTCGATGGATTGATGAGTCATACCATCCTCTCCCACGTCAAGCCCCACATGAGTGAGTCCAAGCTTGAGGTTTGCACCGTTGCAATCGTTCAGCCGTTGCTGATTGTAGGTTTCGGCGATGCCGAAAACCCCGAAATCCGCCCAGAGAGATACGGCTCCTCCTGCGGAAGCGGCTCCCGCTACGGTAGCCGTGGCGTGTTCCTGAATTCCCGTTTGGATAAAGTTTTCCGGGCAGGCCTTGGCGAAAGCGGAGGTTTTCACGGATCCCGCGAGATCGCAATCGAAGACGAGGATGGGATTCTTTTCGGCGAGGGAAATATTCCTTTTTCCCAAATCCTCCAGGGCGTTGCCGAAGGCGGAACGGTTGTCCGTTTTTTCGGAGGCTTCGTAGATACGAGGAGAACCAGAATCCACATGCAGATCATAGCGCGGAATTTCTCTTCCCTTCGGAGGATTTTCCTCGGAGCGTCGGCGAGTGGCCTCTTCCAGAGAGGAGGAAAGGCCAAGCTCTTTCATGGCCTCAACGTACTGGTCTCGAGAAAGGGGTTTGCCGTGAAATTCCGGAGTGTTCTCCATGAAGGAAACACCCTTTCCCATAAGGGTATGGCAAAGAATAACCTGAGGAACCGAAGAAAATCCGGCATTCCGGAGGGCTCCGTAGAGAGCCTGCACATCGTGACCATCGCACTCGACCACCTGCCAGCCGTCGGCTTCCCAAAGTTTGCGGATATCGAAGGGCATTATTTTTTCCAGGGTCCCCGAAATCTGGATATGGTTATAATCCACCAGCACCGTAATATTTTTCAACTTTTCCTTGGAGGCGATCCGGCGGGCCTCCGCTACCTGGCCCTTTACCTGGCCCCCGTCTCCCATAAGGACGTAGACGCGCTTTTCAAGCTTTCGAGACCGAAGCGCAAGAGCATATCCTACCGCTGCCGCAAGCCCCTGCCCCAGATTTCCCGTACCCCAATCAATGCCGGGAACCGATCGCTCCACGTGGCCGGAAAAGCAGCTTCCGCACTGACGGAAATGGGCCTCCGCCTGAAAGGAATCGATAAATCCCCAGGCTCCGAGAGCCGCATACGCTCCGGGGGATGTGTGGCCATGATCGATTACCAAAAAGTCCCTATCCAAAGAGTGGCAATTTTCCGGCGTGATCTCCGCCACTCCATAAGCCATCATATACATCTCTGCACTTGAAAGGGATCCTCCGGGATGACCGCTTTTGGCAAGAGTTGTCATGGTAAGAATTTCTCCCCGGGCCTTCCGGCACATCGAAGAAAGCTCTTCTAAAATTTCCGAAGAAAGAACCTCTTCGGGGAACCCCTGTATCATCTTTTTGCTTATGCCCATAACGAATCGCTCCTTCAATGAATATGCGAATATGCTTTTCGAAAAACGCAAAAAAACCCTGGGTGAACATTTTCGCCGTGCAAGGATATTGTATCAGCTTTACCAAAAAATTCCGCCCTTCTCCAAGATTTCCGAATTTTTTCAGATCCCTCGCAAAAGGGGAGATTCCCCTTGTAAATATCCGGGAACCTCCCCTTTCAATGCAGAAAACCTTGGTGAAAATTTTTCTAAAGCGAAGATTCTTCCGCCGGAACCTTTTGATCCAGATAAGGATCCTCCCCTACGGCATAGAGGAGATCCGAATAGGCGGTACGTCCGTCGTAAACCGCATTCACCAGGGCAGTACGAGCTTGGCTGAGAGCTAACCGAGCATCCAGCACATCGATATTCGTTCCCACTTGAGCGGAATATCGCCGAAGAGCCATGCGGTAATCTTCTTCGGCACTCTCCACCTGGGCCCGGGCAACTGCAACTCTTTGCTTGGCGGATTCGAGATCCAGATTTGCCGTAGAAACTTCCAAACCTATCTGACGTCGTAAATCTTCAAGCTCGTGAAGAAGCTGACGGGCCAAACTCTTGGCCTGAGAGGCTTTGGCATTCTGTTCTCCCGAATCGAAAAGAGTCCATTGTACGGAAATTCCAAGAGTCCAATCGTCATTTTCGGGAAAGAAAGAATCATCCGCCGCATTGACCTCCCCCACAAAGAGTACCTGAGGAAGAAGCTGTCCTTTTTCCGCTGCCGCCACCTGCATGGCCGCCTTACTCTGGAATTCGAAAGAGAAAATTTCCGGACGCTGAGCAAGGGCCAGAGTGCCTGGATCCGGAGGAAGATCGAAATCGGGAAGGGAAGTTTCGGGATCCCCCAAGGTGTAGTTTTCCTGAAGGGATGCTCCCACAGCGCGTTCCAAAGCCTTCCAGGCCACCTTCACCGCATTGTCCATGCGGATGCGATCCAACTCCGCACTGGAAACATCTACCTGCACCCGAAGAACCTCGTTTTTCGCCACCACTCCGTTACGATAAAAAGCTTCTACCTGCTTCAGATGTTCCTTTGCAAGTTCCACGGATTCCTCCGCCACTCTGAGCTGAGCCCGAAAACGCTGGAGATCGTAATAAGCCTTACGAACACTGTTCGCCACGGATTGAAGGGATCTTTCATAGAGAGATTCCGCAGAACTCTTCTGAAATTCCGCGGCCTTCACTCCGGCCCGAATGGACCCTCCCGCATAGAGAGTTTGGGTAAGTTGCAGAGCGGTATACCATGTGTCCTCGTATCCGGCTGGAGCAAAACCGATAATACTCCCCGTGCCGACTCCGTATACGGCATATTGCTTTGCCTCTTTTTCCTTCGTGTACGAGAGAAGTACTTGAAGATCCGGCCCCATTCCCGCTTGAGCTGCGACAACCTCTTCTTCCGCCTGACGCACCTGTTCCCGGGCACCGAGAAGAATGGGGTTTTCTTTCATGGCAAAATCGAGGGCCGTTTCCAACGTGAGTTCCTCCGCAGAAACGGAAAAACAGAACATGGCTACGAAAAAAAGGGCCACAAAAAAAGATGCGATCTCCATCCGAAGAGAGCAATCTCTTTTCCCCCTCCTAAAAAATGTATTTTTTTCAAAATCACAAAGAAATGACGCCCTGGTACCCATCTGGAACCTCCTTCTTTTCCTTGCCGGAATACGTATTACCTCTTGGCTCTCTGGGATGAAAAATCCGGAAGCAACTATAGCACTCTCCTTGTTTAACGGTCAACGCAGAAGAGATTTCGGTCAAAAAGCAGGTTATTTTAAAAAAATATGCAAAATTTCCCTAACCTGACGCTCTCCTTGAAGAACGATATTCTCGATTTCCGAAACGTCGATTTCAAGCATATCCCAGGCCTTTTCCGAAAAAGGGGGGAAAAAGTAAGATCCCCCCGTTCCAAGAGAAAGCACGTTCGTCATAAAGTCCGCTATATGAAGCACCGAAGCGAAAACCTGATTTTCAGCCTTTTCCGGAAGATGATGATAACGAAGGGAATCCCAAAGAGTTTTAGGAATTTTCCACTGTTCAAGAAGTTTCCCCCCCACTAAAGCATGGGTGAAACCGAACTCCTCGTGCTCCGCATCGAGCAGGGGAATTCTTTGTTTCAACGCTAAAACCATGGCATCCGCCATTTCTCCTGGGGCTTGACGGAAAAGCAAAATTCTTCCGATGTCATGGAGAATGCCCGCCACGAAGAGACGCTCCTCTTCCCCTTTTATTTTTCCTTTATTTGCCAAAACTCGGGAAAAAACGCCGGTAGCTACGGAATGTTCCCAGAAGGAACGCATGTCTATGAAGGCCTTGGGAATTCCTTTGAAAAGAGCCGTTACAGAAACCGCCAAAGAGAGGGACGCAAGCTCTCGGGATCCGATAATGGTAACTGCCCGGGCAATGGTATCAATCCGGGAAGGGAATCCGTAAAGAGCGCTATTCACGACTTGCAAAAGCTTGGCGGAAAGGCTGGTATCCTTCTCCACAACCTCTGCTATATGGGCGGCGGAGCTTTTTGGAGAATCGATGACTTGTTTTATCTTGAAATAAATGTCGGGAAGGGAAAAAAGTTTTTGAGGACTTCCCAGAAGCCCGTCGATGGTTATATTTTCTTTGCGAGGAACGTAGATCGGAGGCCGTTCGGGCAAAGGAAGTTCCTCTCGAAAGATACCTCCCGAAGCTATGGCTTCTTGGGCCATACGCTCCGCAGCAATGCGAAAAATCTCTCGCACCATGGGATGGTTGGCAGGTACTTTCTTTCCTCCTCGAAGGGAGAGGAACCGATAAATCCTCTCCACCTGATCCTCGGAAATTCCGGAAAAGGAAAGTTCCTTCCGGGGCATCTCCTCATCTTCGGATTCCACATAGGCCCCGGAAATACCCCAAACCTTGAGGCTGCGAAGATATTTTTCCTTTATAACCGCACCTTTCTGAAGCATCACGCGGCCTCCGGGCCCCGTAAGATCCGAGGCTAGTACCATGCCCTCCAGGAGATCGTCCACATGCATGTATTTCACCCTGTCACCTCCGACGCGCTCATCCTTGCAAATCCCGATAGGATTCGTTGTTCAAAAAATCCCGGAGAGTTTTTTCTACCGCATCTTTTCGTAAAGGTTTTGCAAGATGTGCATCCATTCCCGCATCAAGACACTTTTTCACATCCTCCGCGAAGGCATAGGCAGTCATAGCAATAATGGGAATACGTTTTCCCCCTCCCGAGGATGCTTCCATCTCTCGATAAGCCTGAGACGCCTCAAAACCATCCATGACAGGCATGGAACAATCCATGAAAATAAGGTCAAAATCGCGATCCCCTTCGAGAACTCCAAGGGCTTCCTTTCCATTCGCAGCCATAATGATCTCTGAGGAAGGGAATATTTTGCGAAGCATCCCTTTAGCGACAACTTGGTTAACCTTATTATCCTCAACGATAAGAAAACGATAGGAGTTATCCCAAAAGATTTCCGGCTCCGCAAGCTTTTCGCTTTCCAAAAGAAAGGCTTCTTCGGATTTTCCCATCTGGAACAGTTCCTCCATCTTGCGAAAAAACATGGAAAAACTAAAGGGAAAATATAATTCTGCAGAAGCCCGCATATCCCCGGGAAGCCTTGTTTTTACATACATGGGAAGCAAAAACATACGCGGAATTTTACCGAAGGAATCGAGAAAAGTTAAAAATTCCCCGGAAACGTCCAAAGGAACGTCTTCTCGGGTTTCGCTCAGGACGATACCGTGAAAAGGTTTTTCTCCGGAAGCTTTCATGAGGGCTTCCGCAGCTGAAGAATACCACACCACCTCTCCTTTCAGGTTTCGAATCTGTTCACAGAAAAGGGGGGCCAAAATTGTATCGGGACAAAGAAAAAGGAGTTTTTTCTTTTCAAGAAGAGGATACGCTCCGGAAGGCCGAACTTCTTCGGAAGTAAGTTTAAGCAGTACCGTAAACGTGCTTCCTCCGCCACTGTCGCTCTCCACATGAATAGATCCTTCCATTAATTCCACAAGCATGCGGGTAATGGTAAGTCCCAAGCCGGTTCCGCCCTTACCTGAGGAAGGAGAAAAATCCGCCTGCACGAATTTGTCGAATATCTTGGGAAGGTCCTTTTGGGAAATGCCTATTCCCGTATCCTGAACCTGGATGCGCAAAAATTCGTCTTTTCTGCCAACTTCTACGTACACATATCCGTGATCGGTAAATTTTACGGCATTTCCCACGAGATTTGTAAGAATCTGGCGGATCCGCCCCGCATCGCCGATATAACGAGCCGGAAGGGAAGGATCGAATCGCGAGTAGAACATAAGCCCCTTGGAGAAAGCCCGGGGAGCGAAGAGCTGTACAACTCCGTTAACAAGTTCCTGGAAATCGAAGGGTTCCTTACGGATATCCAGGCGCTTTGCCTCGATTTTCGAAAGATCCAGGATATCGTTGAGAAGATCCAGAAGGGCCGTGGCAGAACTTAAAATAATCTTGACTCGCTCCGTATCCTTGGGCTCCAAAGGGCTATCCAGCAAAAATTCCCCCATGCCGATGATACCGTTTAAAGGGGTTCGTATCTCATGGCTCATATTGGCGAGAAATTCGCTTTTAGCCCGATTGGCACTCTCCGCTTCCGCCGCGAGGATGTTCGCTCTTTGACTGGAAGCTTCCAGCTCTTTGTTCGCCTGAGCAAGTTCCCGGGTGCGTTCTTCCACCATTTTTTCGAGATGATGTCGGTAGGCGTAAAGCTCTTTCTCGGACTGTTCCAATATCTTCACCTTGTTGCTGAGATCTTGGTTCAACTCCTGGATGGTTTGGTACAACTCCGCATTTTGCAGAACGCTGCTCGTAGAGTTGAGAAGCACCGTAAGAAAAGCCAAGGAAAGCTCTAGAATGCCCTCGGGATTATCCCGAAGAACTCCCACGAAAATCCCTAGAGGGCGCCCTTCGGAAGAAAGGGCATGAAGAAGCACTGAATGGCTGGAAATTCCGCTTACGATAATGGGTTTATTTCTTCCTAGAGCCCAAGAAACCGTACCGTCATCAATAAGAATGTTCAATTCATTTTCCAGAAAGTGTTGTTTTTCTCCTGGAAGACAAACAATATTTTCAAACTCCAGTCCCGTATCATCGAAAAGGTAAAATCCCATAACGATAAAGCGGAGAAACGATTGGATCTGCTCGGCGCAGGTAGCGAGAATTTCTCGAGAATTGTTATTCTCCATATTGACTGCATAGTTGCCCACGTTTATCGCCGCCTCAAGAACGCTTAAAGCAGCCTGCTTCTCCTCGTTGAGGGCCTCTACCCGGGCCTTTAAAAAGGCTACGTTCTCCACTTCACTCATGAAAATCTCACCTCCTCGGCAACGTGAACCCCTAAAAGACCTTCGCCTCGAAATCCATCATACCATTGAAAATACCTTTAGTGTGTGAAAGGAAAGAAAATTTGTCCCAACACTACCGTTATCGGAAGGGTAACGGCACTCAATACGGTAGAACACATGACGGTACTCGCGGCAAAATCCGGATAAAGATCGTATTCCACCGCAATAAGAGCGGTAACCACCGCCGTGGGAAGAGATGCAGAAATGAACAGCACTTGAGCGGTTATGCCGGAAAAGCCCATAAGCAGAATCAGAATTCCTCCGATAAGCGGGGATAGGAAAAGACGAAAAAAGCTTGCGTAATACATGGGACGGTTCTGAAGAGACCAACGGGTACGATAGAGTTGCACCCCCAAAGTGAGAAGAGTTACTCCTACATAAGCGTTGCGAAGGGAAACAAGAGCGGACCAAAGAGGAAAGGCCCTGAGATCCAGAGGAACTTTTTTGGCAAGAAACGCGAGAAAAACCGCATAGATGACGGGCATACGAAACACTCTCAAAATTCCTGTCTTCCAGGATGAACGAGCACTGCCCGCAATAATAAAACCAAGCGTATTAACGCTTAATGCCTGCACAAGCCAAACCATCATATGCACCGTCAAGGCCATATCAAGCCAGGGAGTATTTTCTCCCATCACAAAGGGGGGGCTCGAGAAAATAAGTGCCGCGAGAGGAATACCGACGTTTCCCGCATTGGAGAACATGACGGTACTTGCGAAACTTGCTTCAAGCTCTCGAGGATATCCTCGGAATCGGCTAAAAAGCACTCCCATTCCCCACATGATACCCGTGAGAAGACAGCCGAAAAGAAAGGCCTTTCCCGACTCCAGGGATATAGAACATTCGTAGAGAAGCACAAAGACAAAGGGAGGAAGCAAAAAGAAAAACACAAGCTTGCTTAACGTATGAAGGTCGGGCTTGTAGAGCCAGGCAAAAAGAACCCCTGCTCCAACAATGGCAAAAACGGGAAATACGTTGAAAAAGAAAACCTGGAGGACCTGCACGACGGCAAAACTCCTTTCTTGGGTAATGAAATTTTTTGAAAATCATGCGTTTTTGTGGTCGCACAACGAGTTTTTCCATACAAAAAAGAAAAAATCATAAACCCTCTGGAAATTCCGGATCTTCCACGAGATTTCGGTAAATATCATAAAAGCGCCCTTTCGCCTGTTTTTTTAAAAGGGGAACCCGATAATCCAAAAAATCGTAAATTTGAGGCTCTTCCTTGCCGGTAAAGGAACGCATAATTCTTCCGATACGCTGCCATCCTTTGGCCTTCCCCCGAAAGGGGGTGGCAAAAAGGAGCGTATCCAAGCGAGGAAGATCCAAGCCCTCATCGGCGATACGAGAAGCCACGAGACACATGCAATCGCCTCTTCGAACCCTCTCCAACAGATCATTGCGTTGTTTTTTGGGGGTTTCCCCCGTCAGACATCCTATCCTTCCGGGAAAACGTTCTTCCAGAACTCGAGCAAGAAAAAGGCAATGTTCCACTCGCTCGGAAAGTACGAGAAGGCAACGTCCTTGGAAAAGACAGGACGAAGCGGTTTTCAGAATAAGCCGATTTCTTTCGGGAGACGCTACGATATTTCCGATAAGATCCACATAGGAGTCTTCGTTTTTCTCGAAAGGGACAGAAAAATTCGTGGGAATCCAGAAAAGCCGGGGACGCAAAAGTTTCCCCTCCCTCTCCAAATCTTCCGGAGTAATTCTAGCCCGGATAGGCCCCATTACCGCGAAAAGAAAAGGGTGCAGCCCGTCCTCTCTTTCGGGAGTTGCACTGAGACCGTAACGATATTTGGCGGGAAATTTCTGGATGATTTTCGTAAAGGTAGTGGCAGGAACATGATGGGCTTCGTCCAAGAGAAGGGTTCCAAAGATTCTTCCAAGTTCCGAAAGATCTTTATTCCGACGTATCAAGGTTTGTACTGTTGCCACCGTAACTGTAGGTTCCGGCCTCCATTGTCCTCCTCCGAGAATTCCCGGAGTAACGCCAAGCCAGTGTTGGACGTTTTCCTCCATTTGGCGCAGAAGATCGAGAGTATGAACGAGAATAAGGGCAGGTTCTCCCCAATAAGCCGCCAAAGCAAGCCCCATACACGTTTTCCCGGCCCCGCAGGGAGCGGCTAAAATTCCCGACTGTTTCCGGGTCATTTCTTCCAACGCTCTTTGCTGATAAGGTCTCAGGACTCCCCGGAAGGAAAATTTTTTCTCCCCCCAAGCTACACGACGATCTTCGAGAACCCATGTCAGCCCCATTTCGCGAGCATGGAAAAGAAAGGGTCCCGCATATCCCCGAGGAAGCACCGCCCCGGCCTCTCCCTTTTTACGATAGAGCGTAAGACAGGCTCGCACATTTCCTGTCCAACGCCCCATACGTTTTCTTCGAAGGTACTCCGGATTCGGCAAGGAAAGATCTTTTCGCGCCCGCTCCAAAATTTCCCGAGGAGCATTTTCAACCCGACACATGGTATCCAGCGTTATTTTCAGAGGGCCCATGGTAAACTCCGTATTTTGAATATGCTTATCCCTATTTTCCTAGAGCGACAATTTTTTCGATGGCTTTCGCACGTAAAAATTTTCGCATTTGACCTCTCCGCTTAAAAAGCTCTATACTGTCTCTTTCTCAGGAATGTTCGGAGAAAGGCAGTATCCATAACGGCAAAGGGAGCCCTCGAAATGAAGAGTCACGTTTGGCAACGATACTCCGTTGTTTTTACAAAAGGCTTTTCTGAAAAACAGCAACGAGAGACATGTGGAAACATTATTTGCATCGGCTCGGTACCTATGAGGATTCTTTTTTTATCGTTGTCCCGGTGGCGTCCAACGACAAAAAAGGCCTCGGAGGCAAAAGCCCCGAAGCCCGTATTTCCAATGGTGGGTGGTATAGGACTCGAACCTATGACCTCTTCCGCGTCAAGGAAGCGTTCTTCCTCTGAACTAACCACCCGCAGCGTCGAAAATTGTACAGGGCCTCTCAAGGATTGTCAAGGAAGTTTTTCGCTTTTCCGTTTTTTCCCGAACATAGAGGGGTTTTTCAAAGAATATACCGCTGGGGCTCTTTCGGAAACACGGAAGCCTCGATTTCATGACTCCCATCACGCCAAACACATATCGGCGAAAATCGCTTGAGTATTTTTTAAAACGGAAACGT
Source organism: uncultured Aminiphilus sp. (assembly GCA_963666395.2). Classification (GTDB taxonomy): domain Bacteria; phylum Synergistota; class Synergistia; order Synergistales; family Aminiphilaceae; genus DAIPKP01. The sequence goes on along the minus strand of CAXXQU010000001.1, from coordinate 1,031,392 downwards.
TCTGCCGATAAAGGTTATGCATACTTTCAATTATACTTTCGACTTTCGAGGTGTCTGCATTATGATTAAAAGCAATTCTCCTTATGGACTTTTTAAAAAAACATGTCTTTCGCAATGTAAGATATTTCTTTTTCTGCTTGCCCTTTTTATTTTCGTCCCTCTTCCAGGAGAAGCGGTCAGCCGAGGAGTTGTAGTCGAAGAAATCATCCGATCTTTGGGGCTTCCTCAATGGAAAGGAACAACCCGTTTTACGGATGTTCCTCCATCACATTCTCATGCCCAAGCCATAGAAACCGCCTCGGCTTTGGGAATTCTCCTTCCAGGAAGCCACTTTCACCCCGACATCGAAGCCACGAGAGCGGAAGCTTTGGGTTTTGCCTTTTGGGCCATGGGGTGGCGCAAAGAAGGACAAATCATCCAAGCTCTGGAAGCGAAAAATCTCTCGCCGAAACTTCCTCTTCACCTGGGGGCTTTCGTTCTTTTAGCCTCTCGTATCAGTCTTCCTCCTCCGGGGCCTTTTCTCGAAGCCCCTGAAGGAGACTGTTCCTCTCAGGATCTTGGGGCCCTTACGAACTGGCTTAAAGAGTGCCGGAGAAGTCGGCTTATATGGGAAGACTCCTTTACGGGAAAGTGTGGAACCCTCGTGGTACATCGAGAAAACCTCGGTTATCCCCCTTCATCTTGGGGCATTCAGGTCCTGGGAATGGTCTCCCGGGAAGAAGCGGAAAATCTGGCGCAACAACTGAAAAGACAAAAAATACAGGTTTCCATAGTACCCGAGGGTTTCGGTTACACTCTCCGAGTAGGCCCCTACGAGCATTATTACAGGGCCTGGCTTACACTTCTGAAGCTGCCTCTCCGGTACAGCCCCACCATCGTCCCCTTTTCAGGAGGTTCTGGAGGAGCTCTTTTCTGGTGCGCCATAAAAGGATCTCCTCAGGAACTTCGTCCGACCATTCGTTTTGCCGCCGCTTTGGGAGAAGCAAAACTTCCTCTTTCTCGCATCGCCGAAATTTCGGGAGCCGAGGGGGGCATAAACGGAGGATATTTTACCGGCTCCATTCCCATAGGAACTCTCTATCAGGAAGGGCTCCCCCTTTCGGGATCCTACAAAGATCGCTCAGCCCTGGGATGGAATCGAAGGGGAGATGTTTTTTTCGGAAGCGGAGCTTTTAAAAGCTATCTTCATACCGAAAAGGGATTATTCCCGATCAACGAAATCAACTCTCCTTCCAAAATTTCTGGAATAGAACTCGTTACTCCTCATCTGGGTCCTTGGGCAAAGGTAATCCAGCCGGGACTCGTATCGCAATTCCGCAAGGGCAAGCTCGCCTGGCGCACCTACGGAAGCGGTGTACATCCCATACCTTCCGAAGGATATCTGTGTCTTGCCCGAGGGAATGCCGAAAATACCATGAAAGAACTGGAAATGAACTCTTCCGGAGAGATCCTCGTGCAATGGGAAGAACCGGAACTGCAGAATATGGAGGGAGTTCTTCAAGGAGGTCCCATGCTTTTCAAAAATCGCCAGGTCTGGGAGAAAAACGAGGGACTCCCCTTCAGTTTTACCGGACATAAACATCCTCGAACCTTGGTTGGATTCGACGGAAAAGATTTATGGTGGATCGTTATTGACGGGCGCAACTCCTGGCATAGCCTGGGAGCCACTATCCCCGAAGCTCGACGCATCGCCTATGCCTTAGGGCTACAGTCAGCCCTCAACCTGGATGGAGGGGGCTCTTCATCACTTTGGTGGCAAGGAGTTTTGATCAATCTTCCTTCAGAAGGTAAGGAGCGTTTTCTTCCCTATGGCGTTCTTTTCGGCCTTCCTGGACAACCCGAATTGCCAGAATCACACACCACATCATTTCCAAGGGAAACTACTCCGTGATAACGAGGAAAACATAAAAAACAACAATGCGAATGCGGAGGGGTCTACAATCGTCCCCTCCGCAAAATATTGAACTTGGGCAGAAAAGAAAAACCTTACGATCCACAGCCTCCGCCGGGCACGTCGGCGGTAGCTACAAGAAGGATCCTGCTCCAAGGAAACACGCCATAAAGATCCACCTTTATATAATCTTGATCGAAAGTCATCTCATCTGGGACCCAAAGGGTGAAGTCTTCCCATATATAGGGCGTAATATCCGTAACGTTTTCCGGTTTTCCGGGCTCCACGAGCACCGCATAACGAACCGCTCAGCCTCCGCCGATCTGACGGAGGATCAAATGGAAATCCCTTCCCTGCTTTTCCATATGATTACGTGCTTTCTCGGAAATGTCGAGCTTTCTCATCTTACAATCCCCCCTATCATGTCTAGATGTTCACTCTACATATTATACCATGAGGGGGTATTTGAGTCATTTCCGGGATAAAAAATAGGTAAAATCACTGGGAGGAGGACAGGAAAAAATCTGTTTCGAAAGATGTTCCCAAGGGGAAAGCATAGAAGGAAATTCGATGCTTTGAGCATGTAAAAGCGGGCGGGAAATTCCCTGCTCCCGGACTTTTTTGTTGACCCCAGGATTACCGTACTTGTAATCCCCCACAAGGGGAAATCCTTCATGCGCAAGGTGCACCCGAATTTGGTGAGAACGCCCCGTACAGAGTTCCACCTCCAGAAGGCTATATTCTCCATGCCGCGAAAGAACCCGATATCGGGTAAGGGCAGCTTCTCCTCGAGAATCCACGTAAACGCGGTTTTCTTTTTCCTCTTTCCGGAGAGGAGCCCGAATTTCCCCTACTTCCTTCGGAGTTCCCGCCACCAGAGCCCAATATCTTTTTACGATTTTTCCTTCTCGCCAAAGGACGTGAAGCTCTCTCAGAAGGCTTCCTCCAAGGGCAACGAGAAGCAATCCCGAGGTATTGCGATCCAGCCGATGTACCGGCACCGCCCGAAAATCCTGGCGGGGAGGAACCATTTCCCATATCCGTGTAACGAGGCTGTCCCCTCCCTTTACGTCGGGCTGGCTCAAAAGCCCCCAGGGTTTATCGACCACAAGAAGATCCGCATCCTCATAAACGATCCGAAGGGAATTTTTATCCACAAGAGAATTGTCGCTTTTTCGAGAACCTTTTTTCCCGGGATTTTCCGGGAGTTCTTCCCAGGGAACCCGGAGAGTTTGCCCCAAAAAAGGCCGAGCATCGGGTTTGGTCCGTCTTCCGTCCAGACGGACTTCTCCTTTACGAATGGAACGCATAATAGCCCCCAGAGGAATATGTTTGTAGAGAGTGCGGCATATGCGATCCACCCGACGATCCGCATGATCGTCGGTAATAAGGATATCTCTTCCTTTTTGCGGGCTCTCCCGATCTATTTCCATTTCCAGAAACGCCTTTCCAACACCCGATTCCATTCGGAAATTTCCTCATGTTCCGCCATGCTTTCCACCGCGTCGAGGCCGCAGAAAATCTGAAAATCCAGATTGTCCGCCGCAGCTACGATGAGGGCTTCCACGGTGGCGGGCATCACGGGAGAACCGAACTCCTTCTTTCCATGATGACTTAAAAGAATATGTCCTAGGTGTTGGGCTAGCCTCTCTTCCAAACGATATTCCTCGGAAAGGCGCTGAAGTTCCACAAACCCCAGGGCGATATGGTCGTGCACATTCCCCGCCACGGTCATTTCCGGCAAAGGAGTGAGGGTATAGGCCTGCAGCTTTCCGAGATCGTGCAACAGGGAGCCCGCAAGCACCACATCCCGTTCCAGAGATACTCCCAAAGCGACATAGGTTTCCGCAAGAGCCACCGCATTCTGGGTTACTCCAAGGGTGTGTTCCAGCAAACCATGGACATAGGCATGATGATGGGACACTGCGGCGGGCCAATTTTTGAAACGTTCCCAACGATCCCCGGAAAAAACGTATTCCAGAAATCCCTTTATAGGTTCGGAACAGGATGCGAGAAGAGCCCGAAAACGGCCTTCTAAATTCTCCAGAGAGACCGAAGAGGAGGGCACGAATTGGGAAAGCGGATACTCCGTTTCATCCAATACGAAAACCGAGGAAAGGGTATATTGATTCTGCCCCTTGTAGGTTTGGACTTTACCCATTATCCCCAGAGCTTTCCCCTTACAGCGGATTCCGAAATCTTCCTCCAGAGGGTCCTGTTCTCTCCATCGATTTTCAGAATCCTCTTCCGAGTTTTCCTGAAGAACGTGCCATTTGCCGTTGTTCCACACCTTAACATCCAATATTCCCGTAATGTCCATAAGCCGCATTTCCCAATAGGGTTTCCCATTTTTTCCGAGCTTCCGCACCACTTCCAACGCCGCCACTCTGGACCGGAAAGTGTCTCCCTCGGAAAGATTTCGAATTGCCTCGATGGCAATCATGTCCATACAGTCTGCACCCCGTTTCGTCGCTTCGATATTCTAAAGATTTTCCGCAAGATGCACATCCACCGCCCAGAGGAAATCGCCCCCTTCCATGAGGGTCTGAATCGCTTCCCGGGGGACTTCCTGATCGATCTGCATCATACCGATGGCAAGGCCGCTACCGTTTTTTCGTCCCAGAGCGAAGTTGGCGATATTAATACCCCGCTCTCCCAAAAGGCTTCCCACTCTTCCGATAACTCCAGGCCTATCATGGTTTTGGAAAAGCAGGATTCTTCCTTCGGGAACGCATTCTATCCAGTATCCGTTCACATTGACGATTCGTTGTTTTCCCTCTTCCGTCACGGTTCCCGCGAGGGAGATCTTTTCCTTTTCTCCCTGAATTTCACAAACCACCATGTTTCGATAGGTAGAAGATTCCTCCCGGGATTCCTGAACCCTCATTTCCCGCTCGTCCGCAATGAGAGGAGCTGCCATATAGCTGACATCCGCTCCGTGATAGACTTCGAGAACCCCCTTCAGTCCTGCCACGGTAAAGGGAGAATAATTATAGGGAATCTCAAAATTATAACGATCCTCCTGAAAGAAAAGATCTCCCTTAAGAGTAATCCGCAGGGTTCCAGGAGCCGAAGAAAGAAGCTGGGCACCCATATTGCCGAGTTTTCGGGAAAGGGAAAGAAAGGCCCTCTTTGTCTGGGAAAGCTGGCATTCCATAAAGGGAAGATTCACCGCATGTTCGTAAGGCTCTCCCTTAAGGGCTGCCGCAAGGTTTTTAGCGGCAATTCGCGCTACTGCGGACTGCCCTTCCCGAGTATTCGCCCCTATATGAGGCGTAAGAAGCAGCTTTTCTCTGATATCCTCCGCAAGAAGAGGATGATCCTTGTGGAGAGGCTCCGAACTGTATACGTCAAAAGCGGCCCCCCCAAGACGCTCGGATCGAAGGGCCTCGCCGAGAGCGGTTTCATCCACCAGGCTTCCCCGGGCACAGTTTATCAGAAAACTTCCTTTTTTCATGGCCCGAAGATTGGCTTCATCCATCATTCCCCGAGTCTCTTCCGTAAGCGGAACGTGAAGCGTTACCACATCCGCCAGAGAAAGAGCCCCTTGCAGATCCTCGCAAAGGGTTACTCCCAAGGTTTCCGCTTTTTTTGCGGCAATGTATGGATCATAGGCATAAAGATCCATACCGAAAGCCCGAGCCCGTTTGGCCACGGTTCCCCCGATACGACCAAGACCGATAATGAGGAGCTTTTTTCCTTCAAGCTGGGTTCCCATAAAACGCTTCCGCTCCCACTTTCCATTGAAGATGGATTCACAGGCTCCCGGAACATGTCGCAGAAGCCCAAGAATGTTTGCCATGGTAAGCTCCGCCGCAGCCAGGGTATTTCCCGTGGGAGCGTTGATAACCACAATGCCCCGGCGACTCGCTTCGAGAAGGTCGATATTGTCCACCCCAACTCCGGCACGGCAGAGGACCCGCAATTTTTTCGCAGCATCGAGCAGGTCCTTATCTGCGGCAGTACCACTTCGGGTAAGCATACCTTCGTAGTCTCCCACTATATCCAAAAGTTCTTTCCGGGAAAGCCCGAGCTTTTCCTCCACTCTTAAAGAACCATCTTTCTTTAATATCTCCAATCCTTCTTCGTGAATGGATTCCGTTACGAGAACACGGTACATGGATCTTCCTCCTCTACGTTTTTTCCGGATAACAACGACGAAGGGACCGGATAATATCCGGTCCCTTCGTCGTTGTGGCAACTTTTCGATGTATGACAACGCTTACGGTCCGGAGACAACAGCATATTTTTCCCACTTCCAAGAAGAAGAGGAAGAACAGCAACCATCTCCAGAGCCATACATTACATTATACTGTTTCATACATTCCATTCCTTCAGCAGAGTAAAATTTTACGGTCCTGTATATCACGATTCTCAGAGCAGGTCAAGAAAAAATTCAACTCCTGGCGAGAAAAGATCTTTTTGGGAAGGGAGCTTCAGGAAATCCAACGCTTCTAATAGGCTTCCCGAGCCTCGGCAAACCGTACCGTCCATTCTCCGCAGAACCGTAAAATTCCCTCTCGGGTTTCTGCGGTTTCCTCCAAAAAACGCTGATATTGATGTAAAAAAACCGCCACATTTTTGTTCGTGAAAGCATAGGGAGTTCCTTCCTCCTTTTCCCGTTCTTCTTTCCAGGGTTCCTGCCTGAGAAGAATTCGGGCAAAAGAAAGGCTTTCCCCCCCAATACTCGGAGTCTGTGAGATTACCCCACTTCTCGCTCTTCTTTTCTCTTGAGAGTCCCGGGAGGAAATCTTTTCATACCCCGGCCACATCGTGGCTTGTGCATTCATTTCACAAAGCCTCCCTCGCAGATATTCTAAAATTCCCTCTATGGGGAAAAGAGGGGATCCGCACTCATGCTCTGTTGTTCTGAATGATATAATGACGCAAATACCCATATTTTGCAAGGAGGGGTTCTTGTGTCAGAAGTGTGGAACAATCTTTACTCTCAGGTAGGCAACGCTCTCAAGCCTTCCCCTATACGGGAGCTTCTCAAACTTACCAAAAAACCCGGCATGATTTCCTTTGCCGGGGGCATGCCGGATCCTCAGGTTTTTCCGGTTCAGGAGTTTCTTCAAGCCACGTCGATCCTCGAAAAAGAAGGGAAATCCGTTCTTCAATACGGAGCTACCGACGGTTACGAACCCCTCAAGGATTTTCTCGCCAAGTGGATGGCTCCCCGGATGGGAAGAATCACGGCTCCCGAAGAAATGCTCATTACCACGGGATCCCAGCAGGTAATGGATCTTTTCGCGGCGGTCATGCTGGATCCGGGAGATGCGGTGCTTCTCGAAGCTCCTTCCTACCCCGGAGCGATTCATGCCCTTCGAAATCGGAATGCCACCTTTATCTCCGTTCCCTGCGATGAAGAAGGCATGGTAGTCAGCAAAATGCCGGAAATCATCGAAAAGGCCCAAAAAGAAGGGAAAAAAATAAAGTTCATTTACTCCATCGTGAACTTCCAGAACCCTTCGGGAAGCACCCTCAGCAAGGAACGGCGAATCCAGCTTCTGGAAGTGGCCAAGAAATACGGTATTCCCATCTTCGAAGACGATCCTTATGGACATCTTCGTTTTGAGGGAGATCACGAGCCCACCATCTTCTCCCTGGATAAGGACGGCCTCGTACTCTACGCATGCTCGTTCTCCAAGATTTTGGCCCCCGGCACCCGGGTGGCCTGGGTGGTAGCCCCCAAGGACGTCATCAAGAAAATGGTTATGATCAAGCAGGGAAGCGATCTCTGCACCAGCGTGGTAGCCCAAGCCCTGGTTTACGAATACTGCCGTCTCGGCCTCCTGGATTCCTTCCTTCCCAAGATTATCGATCACTATCGTAAAAAAAGGGACGGCATGAAAGAGGCCTTCCAAACCTATCTTCCGGAAAATGCGGAGTACCAGATTCCTCAGGGAGGATTTTTCTACTGGGTACGCCTTCCCGGCATGGATACTAAAGAAGTATTCTATAAAGCCGTGGAACGGGGAGTGGCCTTCGTTATCGGAGAATCCTTCTTCCCCAACGGAGGGGGTAGCGAATATCTGCGAACCTGCTATACCTTTGCGGAATCCGCGGATTTCGTGGAAGGTTCGAAACGTCTCGCCCAGGCCATTGAGGATTGTCGCAAATAGAAAACGACAAAGGGACAGTAAGAGTTACAATAAAGCGAGAAGCTTTTTTAGGGTTCCCCGAACAGCCTTCCCTTTCTAGCATAAAAGAGAGACTGTCCGGGGAACCCTCATAGAAGGAGGAACAACTATGAGTCTGTGGGAACAGTGTCTCAGCAATGCCTCGCTAGCGCTACAACCGTCACCGATTCGAGAAATGCTCCACGTCATACGAAAACCCGGCATGATTTCCTTTGCCGGGGGCATGCCGGATCCAGCAATTTTTCCGGTAGAAGAATTTTCCGAATGCAGCAGCATTCTTGAGAGGGAAGGACGAGATGTTCTTCAATACGGCACCACCGAAGGATATACTCCTCTCAAGGAATTTCTTGCCACATGGCTTACACCTCGGCTCGGAAGAATCCCCAAAATGGAAGAGATTCTTATTACTACCGGATCTACCCAGGTAGTGGACCTTCTCAACTGGGCCACCATCAACGAGGGAGATGCGGTTATCGTAGAAAATCCGACGTTTTTGGGTTCCACCCTGAATATGCACAATCATGGGGCACACTTCCTTACAATCTCCTGCGATGCCGAAGGTATGCTTGTCGAAGAGCTTCCGGAACTTATCGAAAAAGCCCGGCAAAGGGGACAAAAAGTTCGGTACATCTATTGTATCGTAAACTTTCACAATCCTTTGGGATGTACCCTCTCTCTGGAACGCCGTAAAAGGCTTCTCGAGATTTCACAACACTACGGAGTTCCGATTCTCGAAGACGATCCCTACGGATATGTGCGCTTTGATGGAGAACATCTTCCCTCACTTTATTCCTTGGACACAAGCCAGGGAGTCCTCTATGCGGGAAGCTTTTCGAAAATCCTCGCCCCGGGAACACGCATTGCCTGGTGTGTGGGGCCTGCGGATATTATCCGGAAGATGACTGTTTTCAAACAGGGAACGGATGTCTGCTCCAGTGTGGTTACCCAGGCTCTCGTGTACGAATACTGTCAGAAGGGTTACTTGGATTCCTTCCTTCCTAAAATTATCGACCATTATCGGAAAAAGCGAAATGCCATGGAAGAAGCTTTTGCCACCTATATACCGAAAGGAGAAGCTTCCTGGGTTATGCCGGAGGGAGGATTCTTTTACTGGCTCAACACTCCTGTCATTCCCGTGGATGCGCTTTTCGACAAGGCTATCGAAAAAAAGGTGGCCTTCGTAAAGGGACAACCTTTCTATCCCATGGGAGATGGAGGAGATCATTCCTTCAGAATGTGCTACACTTTTGCTTCTCCCGAACAGATCGAAGAGGGATGTTCCCGCCTCGGAACGGCTATGAAGGAACTCCTCTAAAATTTTCGTCTGCTTCGGATACTCTTTTCTGGAGCTGATATACTTCATGAACGATACCATTGTAGCCATAGCAACTCCTTCCGGAGAAGGCGGAATTTCCATCATCCGTATTTCGGGAAACTCCGCCTTCTCTCTTTTATACAAGCATCTACAGCCCTCCACAAAAGAAAAAGAACTTCTTTTTCCTCCTCGTACCATGGTGCTCGCCAATTTCGTAACCTCCCAAGGGGAAATAGCGGATCAAGTACTAGGCGTCCGTTTTCCCAGTCCCCAAAGCTACACCGGAGAGGACGTCGCAGAAATTCACGCTCACGGAGGCCATACTGCGGCTCAGATAATTCTGGAGGATCTCTGCCTTTCCGGAGCCCGTCTGGCGGATCCCGGAGAATTTACCCGGCGAGCTTTTTTGAACGGGAAAATAACCCTTCTCCAGGCAGAAGGCATCTTAGGCGTTATTTCCTCCAAAACGAGCCGCGGCATGTATGCCGCATCCCGAAGCATGCAGGGAGAAACGGAACGGCAATTACAGCCCATTCTTTCGGAACTTCTCTCTCTTTTGGGAGAAATTCAGGTCATTCTTGACTTCCCCGACGAAGAATATGATGCATCATCCAATAAAAATCTTTCCCAAAGGATTGTAAAGCTTTTTGAAGAAACAAAAACACTTCGGGAACGATTTTTTTCAGGGTTTCTCCTCAATCAGGGAATTCACGTGGTCTTGGCGGGGAAACCAAACGTTGGAAAATCGTCGCTTTTCAACGAGCTTCTGGGGAGAGAGCGGGCTATCGTAACACCTATTGCGGGAACCACCCGAGACGTGGTGACGGATTCTTTCGTACATCGAGGAATTACATGCTTTCTTCACGACGTGGCGGGACTACGGCATACGGAAGATCTTATCGAGCAACTCGGTGTATCTCTGGCTCGAGAAAAAATTCTTGCCTGCAACATCATTCTCGCTCTCTTCGACGGAAGCGAGGAAACTCCGGAAGATCCTTACCTTCTGGAACTTCTGGAATCCCTTTCAGGAGCTCTCTGCATTCCGATCCTTTCCAAATCGGATCTGCGAAAAAAACCCGATCTCAAGGATCTTCCCGCAAACTTCCGCAACCACCGTCTTTGGAGCTGCCCCCCTCTTCTCGTAAGCTCTCTCCGAAAAGAGGGAATTCAAGAGATCAAAGACCGTATTATAGATTTCGTAGCACGGGAAGAACTTCTTGCTCAATCCATCTACGCCACAGAAAGGCATCTCGAGGAATTGGATCTCTGCCTGGAACATTTTTCGGATGCTCTCAAAGCTCTTCAGTCAACGGAAGAACTCGACGTAACAGCATCATCCCTCTCCCTGGCACTTTTTTCATTGCAGCGTATTGTGGGAAAAGAGTGGGACGACCTTCTTCTGGAGGAAATTTTCAGCAAGTTTTGCGTTGGAAAATAACGAGAGGCTCGGGAAATCCCCGCACTCGCAAGGGGAAATCCGAGCCTTTTTTTCCCGACTTCGGCGAAAGTTATTCACAAACCCAATAGCCACAAGGGTTCATGGAAAAGCGAAGGCACTACATTATCCCCTGGAGGGAATGCAGCGCCTTCGCTTCTTTTTCTTTCAGCTTTTTTGAAAAGAGCCGTTCTCTAGTCCTTTGGCATCCCTTCCCGGAAACGGTGGCAATACCGGGAGAGGGACAGGATCTCCCTCGGAGTGGTGGAATAGGGAATCCCCAGGCTTTTGAGCAGCTTCTTCGCATGAGAAGAAAGCTTCCGGGGAAAGCGGTAGAGCTTTTTCGTGCTCGTGTCCCGGATAAGGGTGGACCGGATATCCAGAAGAGCCTCCCGGATCTCCCCGGGGCTCATGGCGGTTTTCTGCTGGAGGAGCACCCGTTTCTCCAGATGACGCTGAGCCGCAAAGGTGAGATACTGCAAAGCCACATGTCCCCGAATCCTCGATTCGGTCCAGTGGAAGATGGGGCGGATACGGAGGTGGTGCTTCTTGATGCGGAAGCTCTCCTCGATACGCCAGAGAGAGCGGTAATGGGAAAGCACCTCCCGAATCTCCTCCTCCGTGGTGAGGGGCAGATCCGTGAGGATGCCGAAAAGCCCGTCCCAGCGGGCTTCCGAAGCGATCTTCTCCTCGTCCGGCTCGTAGGAATGCCCTTTTTCTCCATGTGCCACCTTCAAATATCTGTTGCTCCCCCGCTGGGAAAGAAGCTGCTTTTCCGGAATGGTCTTTTTCTTGTTCAGTTTTTTGAGCAGCTTCTCCAGAGACTCCTCCCGGTCCCGGGCGTTCTTGGCCGCCCGTTTGGAACTCCAGGTCACCAGAAGGTTCTGCCCGTCCTCCCGCGAAAAGATCTGGTACTCCAGGCTTTCCTTTGTGTTCTTTTCCCCAAGAGGGGTGTAGGATGAACGGTCCAGAATGGCCTCCTTCTCCGAGGCCTTCATGCTCTTGAGCCGTGCCCCGAGAACGAAGTGGAGTCCCTTCTCCTTCAACGCCTCAAGTCTGGCACAGGAGAACATCCCCCGGTCCGCCGCCACCACCCCGGTGCTTCCGGAATAGCGTTCGCATCTCCAGGCGGCAACGAACTCCTGGAAGGCGGCTCCCTCCCAGGTCTTTCCCGGAAAGAGCCGGTACCAGAGGGGCAGCCCTTCGGGAGTGGCGGCCAGAGCCAGCACCACCTGGGTCTCCTTGACCTTGTTGTCCTTGCTGAACCCCTTCTGCCGGAGCTCGTCCTCCTCGAAGCTCTCGAAGTACAAAGTGGTGACATCAAAAAGCATGAGGGTGGGCCTCTCCGGGAAAAGCCCCTCCGAGGAGGAGCGCACCAGCTCCTTCAGCCGGTCCTCCTTCTTGGCCAACGCATCCAGCAACCGATAGATCCGGTCCAGAGAGGTTTCGGAGGCGCAATGCTTCTCCAGCCAAGCTGCCATACCCCGTTTGCTCGAAGGAAAGGCCAGAGAAGCCCCGAGACACTGTTTCAGAAGATGGTATTTGTTGGTGTCCCGAGGAGCCCGGGTAAAAAGCTTCTCCAGGCCGAAAAACTCGAAAAGGTACTCCGCCGCCAGAAAAGGCCCCTCTATGACATCCTCCTCGTTCTCCAGAACCGAAGCCCGGAGCAGAAGGGAATCCTCCACGGGAACCTCAATCTCAGCGGCTTCCATCTCTGCCGCCTTCGTTCCGGATTCTCCGAAAAGAGTCTTCTGCTGGGGAGCCGCCTCCAGCCTCTCCTCCTCCAGCTTCTCCATGATCTGGGCAGCAAGGGATTTGAGCTCCTCCATCTCCTTCTCGTCCTGTGCCACGCCGATATGCTGAACGATACGCTGGGAAACGGATTTGCCGTTGCGTTTGGATTCCACGATCTGTACAGTCTTTCGGGGACTGTTGGGTGAGGACTTCGTTCGGATATACATACCGAAAAGCATACCGGAAAACCCACAATGCGTCAACTAACAAAAATGCTAGGCACTACTATTTTGAAAATCCGGAAGAATGCACAATGAAAAAACGCCAAGCCCTATGGTTACAGGGTTTGACGTTGATATGCCTTTTGGGGAGAGCCGGGGTTTTGTAACAAAGCGCCGAAGTCGGTAAGGGAGGATATCCGATAACAAGAGGTTCGGAAACTCCCGTTCCGTAGGGAGTTTCCGAACCTCTTGTTATCGCTTTTATATCGTTCAATGCGGGGCACCGGAGATGGATGGAGGGCGGAAAAGACACGAAGAGAGCCGGTAGTATTCTTCATTTCTTCGAAGAATACTACCGGCTCTCCTGAAAACATAAAAAAAGAAAAGGTTTCTGGCAGCGACCTACTCTCCCACGGGTACCCCCCGCAGTACCATCGGCGCTGGAGGGCTTAACTGCCGGGTTCGGCATGGAAACCGGGTGTGTCCCCTCCGCAAATACCACCAAAAACCTTATCCTTCTCTTTACCCAACACGATCAACAACCAAACATATACAAAACAGTATGAGGTTAAGGCTTCGGTGTATTAGTATCGGTCAGCTCAACCCCTCTCAGGGCTTACACTCCCGACCTATCTAGCCGGTCGTCTTCCGGACACCTTATTCTTTTTACGGATGGGGTATCTCATCTTGAAGGCGGCTTCCCGCTTAGATGCCTTCAGCGGTTATCCGTTCCGCACATGGCTACCCAGCTTATGCATCTGGCGACACAACTGGTACACTAGCGGTGCGTCCACTCCGGTCCTCTCGTACTAGGAGCAGCTCTCCTCAAATACCCTACGCCCATGGTGGATAGGGACCGAACTGTCTCACGACGTTCTAAACCCAGCTCACGTACCGCTTTAATGGGCGAACAGACCAACCCTTGGGACCTGCTACAGCCCCAGGATGCGACGAGCCGACATCGAGGTGCCAAACCTCCCCGTCGATGGGAACTCTCGGGGGAGATAAGCCTGTTATCCCCGGGGTAGCTTTTATCCGATGAGCGACGGCCTTTCCACACAGCACCGCCGGATCACTAGGACCTGCTTTCGCACCTGCTCGATATGTCTATCTCGCAGTTAGGCTGTCTTATACCCTTGCGCTCTTCAGGCGATTTCCATTCGCCCTGAGACAACCTTCGCGCGCCTCCGTTACTCTTTAGGAGGCGACCGCCCCAGTCAAACTGCCTACCTGACACTGTCCAGCGCTCCGATTCAGAAGTCGCTGTTAGAACCCCAGTACAGCAAGGGTGGTATCCCAAGGATGACTCCCCCACAACTGACGCCATGGGTTCATAGTCTCCCACCTATCCTGTACATACTATACCGAAGTCCAATATCAAGCTACAGTAAAGCTCCACGGGGTCTTTCCGTCCCACCACAGGTAACCGGCGTCTTTACCGGTACCACAATTTCACCGGGTCCCCCTTCGAGACAGCGCCCAGATCATTACGCCTTTCGTGCAGGTCGGAACTTACCCGACAAGGAATTTCGCTACCTTAGGACCGTTATAGTTACGGCCGCCGTTTACTGGGGCTTCAGTTCCGTGCTTCGAACTTGCGTCCTGACACTTCCCCTTAACCTTCCAGCACCGGGCAGGCGTCAGTCCCTATACTTCGCCTTACGGCTTGAGCAGAGACCTGTGTTTTTAGTAAACAGTTGCCTGGGCCTGGGTTCTGCGACCACTTTCAGCTCCACATGCTTTACGCTTCACCTAAGTGGCACTCCTTCTCCCGAAGTTACGGAGTCAACTTGCAGAGTTCCTTAAAGAGGGTTTCCCCGTTCGCCTTAGCTTTCTCAGCCAGCCCACCTGTGTCGGTTTGCAGTACGGGCGCCCCAACTCCTCCCTAGTGGCTTTTCTTGGCAGCCGAGCGTCAATGCCTTCGGTTCCGTAGAACCTCCACGTCAGATCTCAGAGTTATGAAAGAGCGGATTTGCCTACTCCTTCCTCCTACGTCCTTGTACCGGGATTTCCATCACCCGGCGCACCTAGCTTTCTGCGTTCCCACTTCGGTTCAAACGTTGTCGGGGCGGGGCAGGAATGTCTACCTGCTGTCCATCGGTTACGCCTTTCGGCCTCACCTTAGGTCCCGCCTAACCCTGGGAGGACTGCCCTTCCCCAGGAATCCTTGGGCTTCCGGCGAACATGGTTTTCACATGTTTTTCGTTACTTATGCCAGCATTCTCACTTCTGTACAGTCCACGGTCCTTCTCAGTTCCGCTTCCCCCCGTACAGAACGCTCCCCTACCATATATTTGCATATATCCGAAGCTTCGGCGGTGTGCTTAGCCCCCCACATTTTCGGCGCAGGAGCACTCGACCAGTGAGCTGTTACGCACTCTTTCAAGGGTGGCTGCTTCTAAGCCAACCTCCTGGCTGTCTGGGTACCCCCACATCCTTGTCACACTTAGCACACTCTTTGGGACCTTAGCTGTCGGTCTGGGCTGTTTCCCTCTCGACTACGGACCTTCTCGCTCGCAGTCTCACTCCCGTGAATCCAGTTATGGTATTCGGAGTTTGGTTGAGATTGGTAGGACCCCAGTCCCCCGCACCCATCCAGTGCTCTACCCCCATAACTTTCCAACACGAGGCTGCACCTCAATGCATTTCGGGGAGAACCAGCTATCACCGAACTCGATTAGCTTTTCACTCCTATCCACAGCTCATCCAAGTCTTTTTCAACAGACCCTGGTTCGGTCCTCCAGTCAGTTTTACCTGACCTTCAACCTGGCCATGGATAGATCGTCCGGCTTCGGGTCTACTCCACGAGACTAATCGCCCTGTTCGGACTCGGTTTCCCTCCGGCTCCGGACCTTATAGTCCTTAACCTCGCCACGTAAAGTAACTCGCTGGCTCATTTTCCAAGAGGCACGCCGTCAGTCTTCGAGAGCAAGCTCTCTCAAACCTCCGACTGCTTGTAAGCATACGGTTTCAGGTCTTTTCACTCCCCGCCAGGGGTGCTTTTCACCTTTCCCTCTCGGTACTGTTTCGCTATCGGTAGCTAATGGTATTTAGCCTTGGATGATGGTCCACCCGGATTCAGACGGAATTCCACGTGCTCCGCCCTACTTGGGAGTTCCTCAAGGAGCCTACAACATTTCACCTACAGGACTTTCACCTTCTCTGGTGGGCTTTCCCAACACCCTTCGGTTATGTTCTAGGTTTCTGACTCCTTACGAGAGTTGCAGCTCCCGTACGAGGTTCCCACGACCCCAGATCCGCAAGGCCTGCAAGCTTGACACGAATCTGGTTTAGGCTCTGCCCCTTTCGCTCACCACTACTCAGGGCATCTCTTCGATTTCTTTTCCTTCGGCTACTGAGATGTTTCACTTCGCCGAGTTCCCTCCCTTGCGGGATTCCCGGTCTTCAACCGGGAGGGTTGCCCCATTCGGAGATCTGCGGATCAAGGGATGTTTGCTCCTCCCCGCAGCTTTTCGCAGCTTACCACGTCCTTCATCGGCCATTAGCTCCAAGGCATCCACCGTATGCCCTTATTACCTTAACCTCATTACTGCTTCATATATGTTTGCGGTTGTCAATGTGCTGGGTTATCTATCCTCGAAAAGCAAATATGTGCGCGGGCTTGCGAGCCTGTGACGTTTCATGTTAAACCCTTTTGGTTGCAGAGGCCTCCGTAGGAGTTTGTTCGCCCCTGCATAGGGCTCCTTAGAAAGGAGGTGATCCAGCCGCACCTTCCGGTACGGCTACCTTGTTACGACTTCACCCCCCTTACCAAGCACACCTTCGACGGTTCCTTCCCTTACGGGTTAAGCCACCGGCTTCGGGTGCACCCAACTCGGGTGGTGTGACGGGCGGTGTGTACAAGGCCCGGGAACGCATTCACCGCAGCTTGGCTGATCTACGATTACTAGCGATTCCAGCTTCATGCAGTCGAGTTGCAGACTGCAATCCGAACTGGGACTGGCTTTGAAGGATCTGCTTCACCTCGCGGTGTCGCTTCCCGTTGTGCCAGCCATTGTAGCACGTGTGTAGCCCTGGGCATAAGGGCCATGATGATTTGACGTCATCCCCACCTTCCTCCAGCTTGTCGCCGGCAGTCCAATCAGAGTCCTCGGCCGTACCGTTAGTAACTGATATGTAGGGGTTGCGCTCGTTGCGGGACTTAACCCAACATCTCACGACACGAGCTGACGACAACCATGCAGCACCTGCATACGCTCCCTCACCGAAGTGAGGGTCCCTTCCCTTTCAGGTCAGTACCACGTACATGTCAAACCCAGGTAAGGTTCTTCGGTTTGCATCGAATTAAACCACGTGCTCCACCGCTTGTGCGGGCCCCCGTCAATTCCTTTGAGTTTCAATCTTGCGATCGTACTCCCCAGGCGGAATGCTTATCGCGTTAACTGCGGCACGGATACCCAACGATACCCACACCTAGCATTCATCGTTTACGGCTGGGACTACCCGGGTATCTAATCCGGTTCGCTCCCCCAGCTTTCGTACATGAGCGTCAGTTGCCGGCCAGGAAGCCGCCTTCGCCACTGGTGTTCCTCCCGATATCTACGCATTTCACCGCTACACCGGGAATTCCACTTCCCTCTCCGACACTCTAGATGAGTAGTTTCGAACGCATAACAGGGTTGAGCCCCATTATTTAACATCCGACTTGCTTATCAGCCTGCGTACGCTTTACGCCCAGTAATTCCGGACAACGCTCGCCCCCTACGTATTACCGCGGCTGCTGGCACGTAGTTTGCCGGGGCTTCCTCGATGGGTACCGTCACTTCCTTCTTCCCCATCAACAGAGGTTTACATTCCGAAAAATTTCATCCCTCACGCGGCGTCGCTGGGTCAGGGTTGCCCCCATTGCCCAATATTCCCCACTGCTGCCTCCCGTAGGAGTCTGGACCGTGTCTCAGTTCCAGTGTGGCCGGTCGCCCTCTCAGGCCGGCTACCCGTCTTCGGCTTGGTAGGCCCTTACCCCACCAACTACCTGATAGGACGCGAGTTCCTCCTTCGGCGGATTACTCCTTTTACCTTCCGGCTTATGGGGTATTAGCAGCCGTTTCCAACTGTTGTCCCCCACCCAAGGATAGATCCTCACGCGTTACTCACCCGTTCGCCACTAAAGATATCCTTCACTCTCCGCAAGCAGATCATTCCAAATATCTTCCGTTCGACTTGCATGTGTTAAGCACGCCGCCAGCGTTCGTCCTGAGCCAGGATCAAACTCTCCATAGAATTCTTCTTTATCCCTAAAGATATCCTACAGACGAATCTGCCTGATTCTTTGAGTACTGCTTTTTTTGAAAATCACTGGCTTTCTTTCGCTCGCCCGAAATTCCGACTTTTCAGCCGAAATTCTTTTCGCACATATTCGCTTTGTCAAGGTCCTCGATACCGCGTTCCGACTTCTTCTTCCGAGCCCTGTTACCTGTTTGTTACCGGCTCTTCGTCGGGCGCAGGGGGGATAATATCACCTATCCACTCCCCCGTCAACCCTTCTTACCCTTTTTTTTCGGGATTTATCGTTTATAACCGATAATTTCCCGGAGAAGTTTTTTTCTTTCATTTATATGCTCGAAATTTTCCACTCCCTGGCTTGGGAACCCATCGACGACCCCCACCACCCCGCGTCCCTGATCGGTTTCGGCAACGAGAACCTGAAGGGGGTTGGCGGTGGCCGCGAAAATACGGCAAACCTCCTGAATCGCCTTAATGCGAGGTAAAACGTTGATAGGATAGCCCTTGCGAAGGATCACGATAAAAAAGTGTCCCGCTGAGATTTTCTCGGCATTCTTTATTGCAAGCTGCACAAGGTCTTCCTTGTTGCCATCATGTCGTATGAGACAGGGCCCTGAAGCCTCGCAGAAGGCAATACCGAATTCCAGGGAAGGAGAAGAAGTTACGAGGGCTTCATAAAGATCCTCCACGGTTTTGATAAAATGGCTTTGCCCCAGAATGACATTGCAATCTTCGGGAAACTCGAGTTGTTCCACAATCCAATTCTTTATTTCCGCCATAGCACTTTCCTCCGGTTTCAAGATAAGATTTCCCTCGAGATATTTTAGCATAGGGATATGAAAAAACATGCTCGACTCGTTTATTTCGAATGGAACAACTTTTCTCCGAGGGTTTATTGTATGAAAAATATTGAACCCCTATCCGCGGGACTTGAACAAAGAATTGAAACATTTCGCACATGTATGACCTTTGGCGTATTTCTGGTAGAATTTACTTGAGTTCTTTATCTTTTTTTGGAGGTGGTTTTTTTGCGTAAGGGGATTCTTTTTCTTTTGGCGGCAGCATTGCTGGTAACGCTTTCTTCGGTGGCCTTCGGAGCGGAGACCGCAAAAATAGGGTATATCGCGGCTCTTACCGGAGACTGGGCAGCTTATGGACAGACTGAGCAGCGTACTGCGCAGTTGGCGGTGGATGAAATCAACGCTCAGGGGGGCATCAATGGTGTTCCGGTAGAACTGATCGTTTACGATTTCCGGGGACGTCAGGAAGATGCGGTGAATGCGGTTCGCCGTTTAATCAATGAGGACAAGGTTCTTGCCATCGTAGGAGCCAACTCCAGCGGTATCAATATCGCCACGGCTGCTCTCGTGAACAAGGCCGGGGTTCCCCAGATCGGCACGGTTTCCACGAATCCCGCAGTGACCGTGGACCGTAAGGGCAAGGTACGTCCTTACTCCTTCCGGGTATGCTTCACCGACCCCTACCAGGGAAAACTTATCGCCTACTTCGCCTCCCAGGAGCTTGGCAAGAAGACTGCGGCTATCCTCTACGACATTGCCAGCGACTATTCTCAGGGACTCCGGGAGTTCTTTATCGAGAGCTTCAAGGAATACGGCGGCGAAATCGTGGCGGACGAGGCCTTCAAGGGCGGCCAGGATGTGGATTTCCGGGCTCAGCTTACCAAGATTCGGGAAGCCAATCCCGATGTGCTGGTACTCCCCAACATGGGCAAGGAATGCGCTCTGATCGCAAAACAGGCCCGGGAGCTCGGCATGAATGAAGTTATCTTTATCGGCGGCGACGGCTACGGCGAATTCATGTGGGAAATTGCAGGAGATGCTCTGGAAGGTTCCTACTGGATCAACCACGTTACTCCCGAAGATCCTGCTATGGCCCAGTTCTTTGCGGATTATCAGGCGAAGTACAACGACGAGTGCAAAGAGTTCGTGAACGGCATTCTCGGCTACGATGCCATGTACCTCCTTTTCGATGCCATGAAACGGGCGGAAAAGCTCGATTCCGAAAGCATCACCAAGGCTCTCGCGGCATCCGACGGTGTTCAGGTACACCATGCGGTCATTACCATGGACGAGTTCCACAACCCCAAGGATAAGGACGGCATCGTCCTCATCTGCAAAGACGGAAAGAGCCGCTTCTTCAAAAAGATTAAACCGTAAAGCTTCGCATTACCCACATATCCTTTAGGATCTTTACAAAAAAATGGCGGGCTCATACCCGGGCTCGCCATTTTTCCGTTTTACCCTTTCTCTCGCCTTTTCGCAATCAATTGCCACATACTACTGTCAAGACTTGAAATGTGAGGTGCTAACTTTTGGGAACCTTTTTACAGCAGGTCATTAACGGCCTTTCTCTGGGCTCGGTATACGCACTCATCGCTGTAGGATATTCGCTGGTCTATTCCATTCTTCTGTTTTCCAACTTCGCCCATGGAGGCTTTCTTGTTATCGGAGGATATCTTTGCTATTTCGCCCTGAAAACCATGGGAATGAACATTTGGATGGCAGGAGCCTTTTCCCTCGTGGGAGCGGGATTTTGTGCTATCGCCACAGAAAAACTAGCCTATAAGCCTATTCGGGAACGCACTCCCGTAACGCTTTATCTCCTCATTGCGTCCATGGGCATGAGCATCGTTATAGAGAACCTTTTCGTGGTTATTGCGGGAGGGCGATTTAGAGCACTTCCTCCGGTTATACCCACGGATCCCGTCAGCATCTTCGGGATAGCCACCACCAGCGCTTTCGACATCATCTCCCTGATTACCGCGGTAGTCTTTCTCGGAGGGTTGCAGCTCTTTCTCACGAAAACCAAGTGGGGCCTCGCCATCCGAGCCGCGGCCTATAATTTGCGCATTGCAGGGCTTATGGGAGTAAACGTAACACGGCTCATCTCCATCGTGTTCTTCGTGGCGGGACTTCTCGCCGCAGTGGGAGGCATTTTCCTTTCCGTGCGCTACACTCTCTATCCACAGCTCGGAAATATCACCATCAAGGCCTTTGTGGCCGCCGTTATCGGAGGACTCGGCTCTCTTCCGGGAGCTGTGGTGGGAAGCCTCATTCTCGGCCTTTCGGAAATGCTTACCGCAGGATTTCTTTCGAGCCAGCTCCGGGATCTCGTGGTTTTTTCCCTTCTCGTAATCACTCTCGTTATCCGTCCTACCGGTCTCTTCGGCAAAGACGTGGGCGAAAAGATCTAGGAGGAGGAAAAGAAATGTCAGCCTATACTGAAGGTATTTTCATCCTGCTCATGATCAACGGTATCGCCGCCATGGGAGTTTCCATTCTCACCGGGTTCACCGGCATCTTTACTCTCGGCCATGCGGCATACCTCGCTATCGGATCCTACACCACCGCCATCCTTACTCTAGATTACGGAATACACTGGTTCCCCGCCATCATAGCCGGAGGCATTCTTGCCATGGTACTGGGATATCTCATCGGTATTCCGACGCTCAAACTTTTCGGAGATTATTACGCCATCGCTTCCATAGGCCTTGCGGAATCCATTCGGCTTATCATTGAGAACTGGCAATCCCTTACCAACGGAGCCCGAGGCATTCCGGGAATCGATACCTTTACCACCTTTCCGGTAACCCTCGGTTTTTTCCTGGTTCTCGCGTTTTTTGCCTTCAATCTCATCAACGGGCGAATAGGACGATCCTTTATGGCCTGCCGGGATGACCATATCGCCGCATCCCTTCTCGGATTCCATACAGCCCGCTATCGGGCCTTCAGCCTCGCGCTTTCCGCCTTTTACTGCGGCATCGCCGGAGGACTTTATGCGGGATTCATTTCCTTCATCCAGCCTGTGATGTTCGATATGCTCAAATCCACGGAGATGACCGCGGTGGTGGTTTTCGGCGGCTTGGGATCCATGAGCGGCTGCCTTTTGGGAACCACTATCATCACTCTGGTTACCGAACTGTTCCGTCCCATCTCTCAGTATCGTATGCTCATTTACGGGCTTGTGCTCGTGCTGGTTATGGTTCTGCGTCCTGAAGGACTTATGGGACAGAACGAATTCAACCGGGCTTTCCTGCGCAAAATCTCTTCCCGCATACGTAAACCCAAGGCCACAAGTGAGAGGGGGTAACCGCCGATGCCGGCAGCAGTAAATCATCCCGTATTGGAACTCGATAGCGTCAACAAATTTTTCGGCGGAGTCCATGCAGTAAACGATATGTCCTTTGCCGTTCATAAAGGAGAACTTGCGGGCCTTATCGGCCCCAACGGAGCAGGCAAAACCACCATTTTCAACCTTATCACCGGAGTGTATCCTCTTTCGAGCGGGCACATCGCCTTCAAGGGAAAGGATATTACAAATCTCGAGACCCACAAGGTTATCGGAGGAGGTATCGCCCGAACCTTTCAGAATCTCCGCCTTTTTAAGGGATCCACAGTTCTGGAAAACGTCATGACCGCCTGCCAACAACATCATAAATACAGTTTTCTCGAAGCGATAACCCATCTGGGACGCTGGAGACGAGTGGAAAAGGAAATTCGTTCCGAAAGCATGGCTCTCTTGGAAAGGGTGGGGCTCGCCAAGGAGGCGGACCGCAAGGCGGGTACTCTTCCCTACGGGCACCAACGGCGCTTGGAGATTGCTCGAGCCCTGGCGCTGGAGCCGGAACTGCTTCTTCTCGACGAACCTGCGGCGGGAATGAATCCTGAAGAAGTTCTGGAACTGAACGATCTCATCCAAGCGATTCATCGAGATTTCAACCTTACCATTCTAGTGATCGAACATCACATGGAACTTGTAATGGAAATTTGTCCCCATATCGTGTGCATGAATTTCGGAGCCCTCATTGCGGAAGGATCTCCCGAAGATATTCAGGGACATCCGGAAGTGCTCAAGGCTTATCTCGGAGAGGAGGTGGAGGAATAATGACGGAACAGAAAAACCCCCTCCTCCGGGTAGAGGATCTGAAGGTAAGCTACGGTGCCATCAAGGCCCTTCTCGGAGTGAGCATCGATGTTTTCGAGGGCGAAATCGTCAGCGTTATCGGCGCTAACGGAGCGGGTAAATCCACGCTCATGAATGCCATTATGGGAGATGTCAAACGGGAAAGCGGCAAGGTTTTTCTGGAGGGAAAGGCACTATCGAACAAAAGCTTTGAAGTAGTAAGTCAGGGGGTCTCTCTCTCCCCTGAGGGAAGGAAGGTTTTCGCCACCCTTACGGTGCATGAAAACCTTATGATGGGAGCCTTTCCTCGAAAGAATCGCCGCAAAATACACGAAGATCTCGAATGGGTTTTTACTCTTTTTCCGAGGCTCGAAGAGCGGCATACCCAATATGCGGGCACCCTTTCCGGAGGAGAGCAGCAAATGCTCGCCATAGCACGAGCCCTGATGTCTCGCCCCCGGGTACTTCTTCTCGATGAACCCTCTCTAGGACTTGCTCCGATCATCATCAAGGACATTTTCAAAGAACTCAAGCGAATCAATAAGGAAGGGCTTACCATTCTTCTGGTGGAACAGAACGCCCGACAAGCCCTTCTCCTCTCCCATCGAGCCTATGTGCTCCAAACAGGGCGTCTGGTAATGCAAGGCAATGCATCAGATCTTCTTCACGATCCGGAAGTGGAAGCGGCCTATCTCGGGGGAGGCAAGGTAAGACACGGTTTTGCCGCAAAGAAAGAAGAAAAAGCCTAGCGGAACGGACTGATCTCGCGATTCCAGGGAAACTGGAAAATCCGAACTCGTCTCTCTTTTCCACTTGTACCATCCGGTTATCGACAAGAAGCGCGCTTCCATCGTGGGAGCGCGCTTCTTGTCGATTCTTGATTCGCCCGATAAGCTCGGAAAATTTATTTCGCAGCGTTCTTCTGAAGGTGCTGAATGACGTCGTTGGTAATATCCATACCTCCATAGAAAACGCCCGTGTTATCGAGAACGATATCGAGCTTCTTCGCCTTGGCCACAGTGCGAATGGCAAGATCGATTTCTTTGAAAAGAGGATCCATAAGCTTCTTCTCCTCAAGAGCCGCTTCTTCCCGCTTCTTCTGGAAAATCTGGGCTTTTTTATTGTTATCGCTTTCCGCCTCGATAGCGATCTTCGCCTCATTCTGTTTCTGCTCTACCGCCTTTTGAATCATCATCTGGGCATCTTTAAACTTAGGGTGGTTCGCAAGAATTGCCTGAGGGTTAATAACCCCTATTTTAGATTCCGCCGCGAAAGCCACGGACCCCAGCAAGGTCATTACCATTGCCATAACGAGAGAGAAAGCCACCATGCGATGCATCTGCTTCATACCATTACCTCCTTGGATTTTTACATCTCAGGTACATTGTACCCTTACAAAAAAAGCTCGTCCAGGTATAATTACGTATTGTAAGGCTTCTTTTCCCGTTGCTGTTGCTGACCATCGGGAAAAAAAATCTCTTCCACACCTACACAAAGGAATGATGATATGTATTGCATAGCCACTTTCGATACTACCCACATGGCGTTGCGTTTCGAAAAAGTTTGCCGCGCCGCAGGACATGGAGCTAAAATCGTGCCGGTTCCCCGCAGCCTCTCTACGAGCTGTGGCCTCGCTTGCCGTTACCCTTGCGAAAACGAAGATGCCATAAAAAAGCTTGCGGAAGAGAAACATGTGGAAATCGTGGCATACCATCAAATAGAAGAATAGATCCCCTTTTAAAGGGGATTTCCTTTTCGCTCAGACTCCGTCTCAATCGAAATTCCGAAGTCCTGCGCGGACTTCCTCCACCACTCGCATCACATCGTCATCGGTCATACGAGGAAACATGGGCAAAGATATTTCACCTGCATAAAAATGTTCCGCCTTGGGAAAATCCCCCTCTTTGCTGCCGTAACGTTTACGGTAATAAGGGTGCAGATGTACGGGCACATAGTGCACCTGCACCCCGATCTCCCGACTTCTAAGATGTTCGAAAAGTCCCCGGCGCTTTTCCGGAGTTACCCATAGAGGATAAAGGTGCCATGCATGCCCTTCATGCCAGGGAGGGACACAAACATGGTTCATTCCGCCGAAAAACTTTCCGTAAAGCCCTGCGATTTCCCGGCGGCGGGTTATGAAAGAATCCAGCCTCTTCATCTGGCTGATTCCCAAAGCGCACTGTATATCCGTAAGCCGGTAATTCCAACCAAGATCCTGCATTTCATAGTACCAAGGGCCATGAGAGGGATACACGAAATCCGCTTCGTTTTTCGTAATGCCATGAGTCCGAAAGAGACGCAGCGACTTTGCAAGCTCCTCATTTCGGGTAAGCACCATCCCTCCCTCTCCGGTGGTAATATGTTTTACGGGATGAAAACTGAGAACCGTCATGTCCGCATCAAAGCCGACTTTCCGTTTTCCCCGATCTCCTCCCAAGGCGTGACAGGCATCTTCGATTAACAGTATGTCCCGAGAGCCGATAACCTTACGATACTCCTCCAGAGGAGCGGGATATCCCGCATAACTCACGGGCACCACTGCTCGAGGAGGTTTGTGTGCCTTTTCAAGAATTTTCGCGGTCTCCTCCGGGTCAAGGCAAAGGGTTTCCGGGGCGATATCTCCGAAAACCA
This sequence comes from uncultured Aminiphilus sp., assembly GCA_963666395.2. Taxonomy (GTDB): domain Bacteria; phylum Synergistota; class Synergistia; order Synergistales; family Aminiphilaceae; genus DAIPKP01. Next base: position 1,005,855 of record CAXXQU010000001.1, on the reverse strand, counting down.
CATTTCCTCCGGCAAAAAGCGCTCCGTTGGCCGTGGAAGCGAAGGTAAGAGGAGAGGTTACAATCCATTCCCCCGGTCCCACTCCCGCAGCGTGCATGGCCCCGTGCAAGGCCGCAGTGCCGTTTGAAAAGGCAATCGCATGAGATACCCCCGCACAGGCCGCCACAAGGGCTTCGAACTCTTCCACCCGGGGCCCCTGGGTAAGCCAATCCCCCGAAAGCACTTTATCGATCTCCCGGCGATCCTCCAGAGTAATCCACTGTCGTCCATAAGGCAAAAACATGGGGTCTTCACATCCTTTCCAATGTATTTTCCTCGATGCAGCATGCGTAAAAATCACGATGCTCCCGCAGAAAATCAAAATTTTGCACTACCTAAGTTTGCTCTCGCCGATCTTTTTCCGATGGATTAAAACATGGGCATAAACTTTTTCCATTCTACGGCCAAATTCCTCTATTCTGTATCTGTCTGCCATGGACAAGGCATGCCGGGACAAATCGTTTCGCAAGATTTCATCCTCCAGCAAAAGCCGCACCTTTTCCGCCCATGTCTCCACATGTTGCATCGTCTTGAATCCGGTAATGCCATCCACCACGAAATCATCGATTCCGCTCGCCCGTATGGCTACTACAGGCATGCCACTTGCCATGGCCTCCAGAATAACCATTCCCTGAGTTTCTGCGGTGGAAGCAAATACAAAGATATCTCCCAGGCTATAATAGGATGGAATAAGATCCGGAGGAACCGAGCCGGTAAAAATAATAACATCCTGTAACCCAAGGGTTTTTGCGGCATCCCATAACTTTGAACGGTCCGGACCGTCTCCGATCAATACGAATCGAAAAGGCTGGGAACAGGTTTTGGTTAATTCGGATACGGCTTCGAGCATAAAATGAATATTTTTTTCCACGTTAAGCCGGGAAACGCTTAAAAGAACCTTTTCTTCTTCTTTAATTCCAAGCTTTTTGCGCAATCGAACCGTTTCCGTTTTCGAACAAGATCGGAATTTTTCGGTTTCGATTCCCGTGGGGATAACGAATACGGGGCTTTTCACGCGGATCATGCGCAAGTAATACTCGGAAGCTTCCGTGGGAACCACCACCGCATCGCATTTGTTCCCGATTCTTCGAATAAGAGCATGAGAAAGAAAATTTTTAAAAAATGCTTTTGGCAAGGGAACCGCATAGGAAAAGTGTTCCAATCGGGTATGGTAAGTATAAACCACGGGAACCTTAAGATGTCTGGCTATCCACAACCCCAAGCTTCCCATCCAAAAAGGATGGTGAATGTGAATTACCTGAGGTGAAAATTCGCGAACCTTTTTAAAAACCTTGATTGAAAAAATATTCGGCACCGCGATTTTACGATCTTCCGAAACCTTCGAAAGGCAGGGAATTCTAAAAATCCTTTCCTCCTCGGAAAAGCTATCATTTTTATAGTATTTGGGAGCAAAAACCAACACCCTATGCCCCATTTGAGAGAGAGCCGAAACCAGCCGCTTAATGGAAATAGGAACTCCTGCGATAAAGGGTAAATAGTTGTTGCTGAACATGGCCACTTTGATCGGTTTTTCCAAAACGGTTTCTGAAGGAACGGTATAGCTCGGATAGTAATCACGTTCTTTCAAAACTAACGAATAGAACCAGAACGCGCTCAACACAAGGCAACAAACAAAAAGCAAATAGTTAAGATATCCCACGTAAAACAGGGAGTGCACGAAAAACCACAAGCTTTCAACCGTACGAAAAACCTTGTGTTGTCCAACATTCAGGCGCACAGGCTCCACATCTATCCGATCTCCCCGGACCCGAACCTTTACGAAATGGTAAAAGCTCCGCTCGCTATTGAGTACCAATCCCCCGGCTCCTCCGGTAACCACATATCCCGTATGGTTTACCTCCTGAAACGAATAAAGGGGAAGGGTTGAGGAAAAAACCATTCTGACTCCGGCTTTTTCGATGAGTTCTCGCAGGGGTTTTCGAAACTCCTCTTCTACGAGATAGTTATTATCGAAGTCGAAAATGCCCTTTCTATCGACCTCGAGCAAGGGATCTCCTATGAAAATAAAGACATTCTCTTTCGAGGCCACCGCAAGCTCTTCTTTCAGCCAACGTAGCTGCCACCGGAAAGAGGTCTTGCCGGAGCTATCCAGAAAAAGGAATCGGCTGTTGGAAACGGAGAAGGAAAACACATAGGGGCCATAATGATCATAATAGTAAAATCCTCCGAAAGCGCTGTGTTCAGCTTCGCCAAAAGTCAGCACATAGGGTTTTTCAAGATGTCCCAAAGTTTGATGAAGCGCCCGATATTTATCCTCTCCTCCGCCGCTTACGGCGTTTCCCGCGGAAACGATAAAATCGACATCGCTCTTGTTGAGTTCCGGAATGATTTTTCGTTCGAAAACCCCTATGGAGTTCTTGATATTTCCTACCACCGCAAAGGTAAAGGAATCTCTGCCCTGAAGCAGGAATTCTATTTTTTCAATCTGATCCGCATGAACCGCTCCGTAGTTTTGTTCGAAAAAATGAAGATATAATTTATAAAAGATCACGAGAAAAATGATCAATAGATTCAAATAAAAAAAAGGACCCCACCGGGAAATTCTACGCATGGTCGAAACCTCGTTTGAACAATTCCTGCAATGTGACGGGAATACCTACAAGCATACCGAGATAAATCGTAAGGAACCGCCAGACAAGAATAATTCCCACAAGGTCGGAAGGGTTTACCAAGGAAGCAAAAAAAGCGCCGAAAATACCCTCGGCGAAACCGGATCCTCCCGGAGAAGGGGCAAAATACATAACGCACGTTGAAACCACCAGCATTCCCGTCACCAGAAAATAATTCAAAGAGTACCCCGAACCGGAAAGCAGAAGGAAGGGAAAGGAAAACAAGGATACAAGGAAAATCGCCGTGTAGAGAAAGGAAAGAAAAATATCCCGTTTTTTCCCTCCGAGAAAAATTCTTATACCATAGGAAAAACGTATGGCCTCCCGAAAAAGCTTCCGTCGCAATCGATCCAGCGTTTCTTCCTTCGTCAGGCGCATGCGCACCAATAGTTTCGTCAGCACATCAAAGAAACCGAGAAACCATTTTAGACGAAAGAGCATGAGCGAAAACAACGCCAGATAAGCCGTAGCGAAAAGGCCCAAAAGAAAGCCCGAGCTGGCGATGGTCTCGCTGCTCCGGAAAAAAGGCAGTTTTGCCACGAGGAAAGGAACCGGAAGAAAGATAAACACCATGGCGAGAAGCGTTCGAAGAGTCGTGGCGGCGGTGGCAGTTCCCAAGGGTATCTTTCTGCGGGAAAGGTACCAAATCTGGGCAAAACCGCCTCCGGTAGCCAGGGGAGTAATATTGGAAAACAAGATATTGATAAAAGTGAGTTTTCCAAGATCCACAGCTCTCAAGTGGCATCCCAGAGCCCGCAGGATATAGTATAACCGCAGAGCATCGGTGGTAAAATAAACAATGAGCAATCCCGCTACTCCTAATAGAAGGGGCCAGGAAAACAGATTCGGATTGATCGAAAAATCTCGAGCCCCGATTTTCTGATATATCATAAAAGGAACACCCCCGCTTAAGGCGACAAATGCCAGGGCGGAAAAAATCCACCGGACCGGAGATATTTCGGCAAAAAAACCTCTTGAGCTGTCCGCATTTTTCATACTGAAATTACCCGACCCTTCAAAAGAATAATCCGTGTTTACCGATCGCCAAGTATAACATGTACCGCGAGTAATTCCTTTAGGAAAAATCTCTTAATGCCGATATAGCTAATGGATATATGTATTATCGGCGTTATCGGTTTTTTTCAATAAACACTCTCCCAAGGAGGGGATAGAAATGGCTTATGATTACAACTCCATGTTTCAGATGTCTACCGGTGCGAGTTCCGGCATTGATTGGGGTTCCATGGTGGACACCATTTTGGCCGCAAAACGCAAACAATACGAACCCCTGGAAACGGAAAAAGAAACCCTCGAACTCAAAATAGGTCTTCTGGAGGAAATGTCCGCGAGCTTCAAAACGGTACAGTCTTCCCTGACAACCCTTACCCAGGCCTCCACCTACAAGCAGAAAAAAGCGGATTTCACGGTTTACAGCCCCTCCGGAGTGGATGCGGCCAATATTATTGCCGCAAGCCCCACCACGGATGCGGTCCTCCAAAATTGGGACATCGACATTCAACAACTCGCTCAAAAGGAAAGCCGTATATCGAATCGCGTGAGCGATCGGTCCGAAGCTCTCGGATTGGAGGGAACTTTTTACATCAATGTCGGCGGAGGGCGTGCGGAAATCGAGATTGATACCGGAGACAGCCTTCTGGATATCAACTACAAAATAAGCAATGCCACGGACTACATTACGGGAGAATCCATCTCCATCGAATCACAGCTCATCGACAATCGCCTTGTGGTATCCAGCATGGAATCAGGCCTCGGAGAAACCACTACCACCTATGTCAGCGCCTTCCGGGGAGATTTTACGACCGGCGTAGGGGGAACGGATTATCTGGCACGAACACCCCAGGAACGCCTTACCAAAGATGCGAGTAGCACCGTAACCATAGGAAATCCTATTACGAGAACCACCCCTCCCTCCATAACGATCTACAAAGAGGACGGCACCACGGCAATTGATGAAGATGCCTACAGCTACGATCCTTCCACGGGAGTCCTTACCTGGAATGCCCATGCGGATACCCCAGCGGAAGGAGATAAGTACGAAGTCGTATGGGATTATCCTCCCTTCGTTTCGGAAATCAAATCGGGAGATCGGACCTACCGGGTGGGAATCGACTTCAGCTACAACAATGTGGATGGAACAATCCATTGGAACGATCCGGGACTTCATCCCGACGAGGGAGACGAATACACCGTCTATTTCTCCAACACCCTGAATCTCACGGGAGGCGGCGTAGCCGCTACTACGGACATTTCCGCCTATGCCCCCTCTCGGGGATTTCCGCCTCTCTCCTCCACATCTCCCATGGAAATTACCGTAGGAAGCAATACCTATACGGAAGGAACGGAATTTTCCTTCGATCGTGCCACGGGAATTATCGACTGGACAGGAGGCTCCGCACCTCTCGGAACCGAACCGAGCGGCTCCATGGCCATCGAATTAGGCACAGGAAATGCCCTTTCCTATTACAGCAATGTATTCACTCTCGAAGCAGGAACGGGAGACGACATTCTCGGCTATCTGAACCTCGATGCCATCGAAGAGGGAGAGCACTGGGCCAAGGCTCAGGATGCCATTCTCGATCTAAACGGTGTGGAGGTGCGCCGATCCAGCAACACCATAGACGACCTTATCGGGGAAACTACCCTGGAACTCAAAAGTATCGGCCATGTGGGAATGAACATCGTTCTGGACACGGAAGAAGCCATTAAATCCATCGAGTCTTTCGTGGAAGCCTACAACGATGCCATGGATTGGATAAACATCCGTCTTTCGGAGGAAGAGGAAGTTGAGCAGGATTCCGAAGAGTGGCAAACCTCCGACGACTTCGACAAGAAGTTCGGACTTCTTCACGGAAACTCTCTTCTCTGGCAAACGAAAAACCGGCTTCGTCAGCTCATTTCGGATCCAATAACAAACATGGGCCCCCTTTCCATGCTCTCGCAACTGGGAATTACCACGGAAGAAGCGGATTACGGAAAGAGCGGCAAACTCGAATTCGACCAAACGAAATTCATGGAAGCCCTCACGCCGGGGGAAATCCCCTTTTACGACCAATGGATGACCGATGCCCTGACAAGCTCCACGGAACCCCTGAGCGAAATCCACGACAGCTTCGTTCCGGGAGATTTTTCAATCACCGTAGGAGGAAAAACCACCACCATTTCCGTAACGAATCAAGATACCCTCACCACCCTGGCTCAAAAAATCAACGATGCCAAAATTCGAGCGGATGTGGGAAGTCCCGATTTCGATATGCCCGCACCGGTGCGAGCCAAAATTGTCGATAACACGCTGGCCATTATCAGCGAAGATATCGACGAAGACCTCTACATTCAGGATACCGACGGGGTTCTGAAAAGCCTGGGATTGGACGTTACCCTTCCGGAAGATTCGGCACATCACGTTTTGGGTACGGAATACTACGTGGCAGACCTTATGTCCAAAAGTATGGATATGCTGGATGAGTATGTGGATGGTCTTGTAAGCTCGGTCCCCATCAATGTCGGAGGAGACAGCTCTACTCCAAACGGCCGGATTACCAGCGAAATTTATTTCATGCAACAGGAAATTTCCTACATCGACAAACGTATCGAAGATTACGAATACCAGATTTCTCTTACGGAAACACGGCTCTGGAGACAGTACGCCGCAGCGGAACAAAGCATTGCCCTTTATAATGCTCAGCTTTCTTCTATGACTCAAACATTTTCGAACATGTCGGGGAGTAGCTCTTAAATTTGCTGGTCCTTTTCAAACAGTGGAAATACGATACAAGATCAACCAAATCAAAACCAAGCGCAAACGCCGCAGGAACCGCACGATGTGCGGTTCCGCTTCTTCCTTAAATTCTTTCGTGTAGTTTGGTCTCTTTCAGGAAGCCCAGATTAATAGAATCTCAAAAAGAAATTTGAGAGGTCACTACAAAAATAGGAAGGCCACCCCATATACCATATAAAAGGGAGGCCTTCCTGTTCATCTAAAGTTTATTTTTAATATTTAATCTGAGACAAGTTCCACTGCTCTCTGAAATAGGCCAACCAGTACAAATCCACCAACTCGCCAGACTCCCGACGAATATGTCTTTCAAAACGACCTTCCAGATGAAAACCAAAATTCAAATAAAGTGCAATAGCTTTTACGTTGTCCCCAAGCACTGAGGTAAAAAGTCGCCTAAAACCTTTTTCCTCGAAAGCCCAGGTAAGTAGGTCAAAAAGCATAGGCCGTGCAAATCCACGACCTAAAAAAGTTTTCTCCCCTATATACATACCCCAATCACTTCTCGAAGCGTACGTATCCATATCTTTTAAAGTGATAATTCCGAAAGGGATTTTCTCATAGAACGCTACTCGAAGGACCTGACGCTCCGAATGGCATCTCAGAAATGCCAGCCAATCAGCATGCTGCCGCTCCGATATGGGTTCCGAGGAAAGCACATTTGTTCGCACATGGTCACTATTTCGCCATAGGCGTACCAATTCTTGAATATCCGAAGAAACATGCAGAATATCTCGATAGGAAAACTCTTCTCTCAAAATACTCATATCATATCCCAGGTAATCCACTCGTCCGCTTCGATATCTCGAACCGCCGAATGTCCCAGTAAAATATCCACATGCCGGGGGAAAATACCATACCCCGGGCGTTTAATGCAGAGCATCTCCCGAGTGAATACCGTTCCTCTGGGGATATCCTGAGCGGCATGAACGCTTCGCCGGGCCTTACGATAAAATTCCACCTCCTCCGGTGCGGGGCCAAGCTTACGTCCATCTCCCAAGGCGGCCTCCACCTCTCGGATCTGGTGTACCATTTGTTTGAGTTCTTCGGGCTCTATAGCAAAGGGATGATCCGGCCCAGGAAGACTACGATCCAAAGTAACATGTTTTTCGATCACCGAAGCCCCCATGGCCACCGCCGCCACGCTGATATGAATGCCCAAGGTGTGATCTGAAAGCCCCACGGGGGTACCGAAGGCTCTTCGAAGAGTCTCCATGGAGCGCAAGTTCATAATATGGGGGGGGGAGGGATACATGGAAGCGCACTGCAGAAAAACTACCTGTTCGTTTCCCGCATTCCGGCAGCAAAGATAGGCTTGTTCGATTTCTTCCATATTCGCCAACCCCGTAGAGATGATGAGAGGTTTTCCCTTGAGAGCACAATAGCGCAGAAGTTCCAGATCCACCAACTCAAAGGAAGCAATCTTGAAAAAAGAACTTACTTCATCCAGCTCATCCACCGCCTGAACATCGAAGGGAGTGGCAAAAAAGAGAATACCCTTCTGCTCGCAGTATAAAGCAAGTTCCGGTAACCACTCCCGAGGGGTTTCAATCTCTCCGATAAGGGTATGCAGATCTTTATCGTATCCCGAATGTCGAGGGGTTTTTTTAGAGTACAGGGAGTCGGCGCTGTAAATCTGGAGCTTTACCGCATCCGCCCGGGCCTCCACAGCCATATCGATGAGTTCCTTCGCCATTTGCAATGAGCGATTATGGTTCGCTCCAATCTCGGCGATAATAAAACAGGACTCTTCCAAACCGATTTTCTTGTTCGAGGCAACAGGTATACTCATAGAAGTCATAAAACAACCTCCCCGCTAATCCTCAAAATTACTTTTTCGGAAAACTGCTTTGATGGGGCGTCCGTCCAGAAATTTCTTCGCATCCTTCGCTTCCAGAGCCTGGGCATAGATGCCAAAAGTTTCGTTCAGAGCTTCAAAAACCTGATCCATATCGCTTTTTCCCATGCCGAAGGAAGGAGCCACCTGAGGGATTAGAATGCCCCGGTAGGTCATCTCCTGCATGAAGAGAGTTCTGTAGGCCAGATCACCCTTCCCCTCGTGGCTTCGGGTCTCCACCAGAGGACGGCATCCCCAGCCTCGGGCAAAGCAGAAATTTTTAATGCCGTGCTGTTCTGCGAGGCGATTAAAGCCCTGGATAAAATATTCTCCGATCTCCTTCATGTGATCCTGGACCTTGTGTTTTTCCATTTCCTCCAGGGTAGCCAAAGCTGCCGCAAGAGCATGAATCTCCCCTCCATGGGTGGTGGAGAGCAGAAAAACCTTGGGGCCTCGATGTCGGGTTCCTCCAAGCTCCATATAAGCCTTTTTTCCCGTCAGGGCGGAAACGGAAAAACCGTTGGCTATGGTCTTTCCCAGGCAGGTAAAATCGGGAATCACTCCAAAGATGTGCTGAGCCCCCTTCATGTGCCAGCGAAAGCCGGAGATTACTTCATCAAAAATCAAAAGTGCCCCATGCTCATCACAAAGTTTACGCACTCCGGGAAGAAAATCCGGCTGGGGTTCATCAAACTCCATGGGCTGGAGTATCACGCAGGCGATCTCTTCGGGATGCTCCGCAAAAAGGCGCTCCAGGCTGGGAAGATCGTTATATCCAAAGGAGCAGATCAAATTCCGGGTGCTCTCGGGAATCCCCGCATTGCAGGCGGTAGCACCGATGAACCAGTCGTTTGTGCTGAAAAAGGGCTGATCCTTGCAGAAAGCCACCTTATCCCTGCCCGTAAAAGCCCGGGCAAGTTTCACCGCCCCGGTGGTGGCATCGGAGCCGTGTTTTCCCAGCTTCACCATCTCCGCCCCGTCGTACAAACTCACAAGACGCCCCGCAAGCTCCGCCTCCATAGGATGAGGTAGGGAGTAGTTCACTCCAAGCTCCAAAGCCTGACGTGCCTTCTCCACTACGGGCTCATAAGCATGTCCAAGCCCCGCAGAGGTAAGCCCCATGCCCATGTCGATAAATTCGTTACCATCCAAATCCCACACCCGGCACCCCTTGCCACGCACGAGATAGTGAGGGCCATGCTCGGGAAAGCAATCGTCTCCTTTACTGTAGGTATGAGCTCCTGCGGGGATGAGAGAATGAGCTTTTTCAAGATGGGCATCACTTTTGGGAAACGAGGATGCATCGTACTTTTTCATATCTTTTCGCCTTGCCTTTCGAGTTGCGTTCCAGGTTTAGATTCCGAGATTACGCTGCAAATTTACTTTTCAAGATCCTGTTCGCGTTCTTTCTGAAGAGATCGCTCTAATCCTTCATTCCGCCCAATCCCAGCGTTCAGGGCCTCCACCTCGGGATGCCGCTCCAGATATGTCAGAATATCCTCCAGCGAAAAAAGGGGATTTATCGGAGCCAAAGCCTCCAGAATGTGCCGGATTTTTTCGAAGTCCTGGGGTTCATCCACGGTAAGCCGAAGAAGAGGGAATCGTTCATGTTCTTTCAATTTCACATGATGAATGGAAAAGCAATGCGGGTTATTATAGAAATAAAGCGTTACATGCTCTCGCTCCGAAGGTTTTGAAGCTTTCAAACATGCTTTTTCCAGGGCTTTGAAAGAACAAACTTCCACATCCATGCCATCGGGGTAAACAGGTTTTTTAGAATTCGAGGTAACATCCGCAGCATGCAAAAAATGCTCCTCCACCACTCGATCTAGAATCCGATAATCCAGCAGAGGGCAATCTCCGGTAAGACGCACCACCGTGCCTGCTCCATGGTCCTTGGCAGCGAAGTACATACGTGCCAGCACATCATCAAGGCTGCCTCGATAGCAGTATACGTCATTCCCACAGCAAAGCTCCGCAATGGGATCGTCCTCGGGAGAGTCGCTGGTGGCCACCATGAGAAGATCAAGGGCCGTAGAAGCCCGAAGCCGCTCAATCTGCCACAACAACAAGGGTTTTCCCAAAACGATTTTCAGCACTTTACCGGGAAGGCGTGAAGAAGAAAGACGGGCCTGGATGAGCCCCACTACGGGGAGATTATTGCTCATAATCTGCCAAACGCTCCATAATCAACTGATCCACATATTCTCCCTGACAGAGACGATGCCTTGTCAACCTCCCTGCAAGAATGAATCCCGCCTTTTCAAAGGCTCGTCGAGATCCTACGTTGGGTTCGTAGATTCCCGCCACGATCTTGCGCAACCCCAGTTCCTGGAAAGCATACTCGCAGGCGAGGTTTATCGCTTGGGTTCCCACGCCCTTTCCCCAAACCGAGGACTCCCCTATGATCAGCCCCATATCGCCGTAGCGGTGCTTCCAGTCGATCTCCCCTATCTTGATATTCCCCACATGTCCATAGCCTTCTACAAAAATACCGAAGAGAAAATCCCGGGGGCTTTCGTTTACATGGCGCACATAGGAAATCAAATCTCCGAGGGAATAGGTACGCCACCGGCATTCCAGATATTGGATCACCGCCTGGTTGTGCATCCATTCGAGATAGGTGGAGGAAACATCCGTTTCCTGAAAAAGCCGCAGTTCCGTATGGAAAGGCCTCTGGAAATCCTTAATCATGGCGGAGGTCCTCCTTATCCAAATTTATGACGAAAAAAGTACCATACGTTTATATGATTGGGATGTTCCCCGAGGAATATCAAAGGCGTTGTAATAGGTTCCTTTGGAAGAGAGAGCGTAAAAAGAAGGCCAGGTTTGCAATTGTTTCCAGGAAAGGCTCTCTCCTTTATATTCTTGAAACGTTCGAGGAAAAGCAACATTTTTTTTACACATCACATCGGTCAATTCTTCAGGAGAACGAAAGAGAAAAGGATAGGAAATACATGTCGTATACGCCTCAAAATTCTCTGTTTCATCGTACGTAATAAGAGATACAGGATGGAAATTCCAAACATCTTCCGCATCCAGCATAGCCATCTGCAAGACTCTTCCCTCATCAACGGCTCGAACTACCTTCAGGATGTTCCGCTCTTCTTTCTGACTATCCCAAAGAGGAGTCCAACGAGGAGAAAGTTTAAAATCAAAAGATTCGTACCGATAGTTCGGAAGAAGCTGTAAAACCTTCTGAGTGTCATACCATTGGCCAAAAAGCTCTTTTACATTGGTAGCACAAAAAGAAAGCAGAACTAAAGGAAGAGATCCTCGAACACCTGCATGAGGCACAGACTCTCCTTGAGAAAGCCCCCAAAAAGCACTTTTTTTTTCGATAATGTGTACCAGAGGCCGACTCTCCGTAACGGCCGGAGCATCTTTGGTTTTACGCCTCCGAGAAATTACAGAAAGCTGATTCCCCGCTAAAAGAGCATGAATGAGATTATCTATACGAGAAAAAAAGGATGTCATAACGAAACCTTTCTTTTAATTTATAATTAAATAGCAACGAAAAACCGTTGCCTTCACCACAATGCTATTGATTCCACATTCGAGGATCTCGGGCAAACTGGTTCTCTTCGTGGCATAAATTAAAAAGGGAAGTTTCCAGAGGAATCGCGCTATCGAGAAGATGACACAATTCTTTTTCTGAAGTTATACCGCAAATGACCTTAGAAACTTCCGGGATTCCCAAAATAAAACCGAGAGAAGCCCTTAAGGGACTCCAAGAATGATCGTTGCAAAAACGATGCCATCTCTGAAAAGGAGTCTTCGGAAGGAAAAAAGGAAGTTCCGCCGGAGATACCAAAAGGGTTCCCTGAAGAAAAGCGGAACGAACATGTATCTCTATACCCTTTCGGGAAAGGCTCCGAATCAGTCCCTCCTGCAAAAACCTTTGATCCAAAGGATTAAGAGGAATCTGCACCACCTCGGGAGAAAAACGTTCCACCAGATCCGCTGTTTCGGGAACATCATAGAGGGAAATACCAATCTTGCGCACCAATCCTTCGGTCTTGCAGCGCTGCAAGACCTGCCAATAAACTTCTCTCTGTTTCCCCCGAAGGATATCGCTGTGGTGCACTAGCAAAATTTCCAAAAAATTTCGGGAAAGTTTTTTTAAAGAATGTTCCAAACCTCGACAAATTTCTTCGGGGCTAGATAAGGAAACAGAGGTTTTAGTGCTTATCGAAAAATGTGACGTTTCAGAAAGGCTCCCCAAAAGCTCCTCGCTGATACCGTAGGCAGGGGCAGTATCCAAAAAGGATATGCCTTCCTTTCTAGCATGATTAAGAATTGCTGTAATTTCACGAAGACTTGGTTTTCCATGCTTATTGGTAACGCCGTAGGCCATACCAAACTGGGCGGTCCCGAGGCCGATACGGGAGAGGAGTTTTTTTCTTTCCCCTTGTCTATCCATAAAGCCTGTCCAGATATTCCCGAATTTCAGGCACCGAGAGGAAACGGGGGTTCGTTCCGGAGCTATAGCTAAACTCCTCGGGCACAGGGAATCCTTTCTCGCCAAGACCGTTGGTTCCGTATTCCACAGGAGACTGGAAAGTTATGGAGGGGGTAATGACAAAGTGATCGAGAAATTCCAGGGTGTGATGAGCCTCATCGGAAGGCACCATCACTTCGTGCAATTTCTCCCCAGGACGGATCCCTACAACTTTTTGAGGAACCTGGGGAGCGATGGCGTGAGCAAGATCCGTAACGAAGGCACTCGGAATCTTGGGAACAAAAATCTCTCCATGGTACATACGCCCAAAGGCCTTGATCACAAAATCCACCCCTTCGGAAAGGGTGATCCAAAACCGCGTCATCCGAGGATCCGTAATGGGAATTTCCGAAGCTCCCTTGGTCGTAAGGGAACGGAAAAAAGGAATTACCGATCCCCGAGAGCCCATGACATTGCCATAACGCACCACAGAAAACCGGGTGGGGTTCTTACCTGCCATATTGTTGGCGGAAATAAAAATCTTATCCGAACAAAGTTTGGTAGCTCCATAGAGATTCAAGGGATTTGCCGCTTTATCGGTAGAAAGGGCAACTACCTTTTTAACTCCCCGGGCAAGAGCCGCATGCACCACGTTGGCGGCCCCAAGGATATTTGTCTTGACACACTCCATGGGATTATACTCCGCTGCGGGCACCTGTTTGAGGGCCGCCGCATGCACCACATAATCCACATCGTTCATGGCCTGGCTAAGCCGGGAGACGTCCCGGACATCCCCAAGGAAGAAACGGAGGGCATCGGAAGAGAACTGTTGGGCCATTTCATATTGTTTCAGCTCATCCCGGGAGTAGATAATTACCCGCCGAGGGCGATATTTTTTCAGAAGAACCCCAACAAAGGCCTTGCCAAAAGATCCGGTTCCTCCTGTAATAAGAATGGACCTATCAGAAAACACACAATCCCCTCCGTTTTCAAGAAGTATTTCTAGAACTTTTCGTCAAAGAGGCTTCCCAAAAGTTCTTTCATGCTCTCCAGAAACTTGACAATCCTCTCGGGGGGAATCTCTTTGATTACATCCCCGGAGGAACTTTCCTTTACCACAATCTGTACAATGTCCGCCTCTTCCCGAACATCAAACTGCAGAGAATGCCCCATAAGATCGGACATCTCCTGCACCTTGTTCACCTTTTCCCGAAGAAGCGCGGGGCTTTGAAAAAGTCGATCCTCTTCTTTCGGGTCCTGTTTGTCTTGCATAACGGACATATTATAAGAAGGAGAATCTTTCTTTCGAGTATCATAACGAGAAAGGGGCTCTCCATTCCGGGCAGAGGGAATTCTTGCATCCATAAGTTCCTCACCTCCTCCGTACATACTCCGGTGTAGATTTTACGAAAAAAGGGGGAGGGACAAGCCCCTTCCCCCCGAAAACACCGAATAGTTTTTGCTCGTATCAGGCGATCGACTTAAGAAGCGAGACTACCGCAACAGCGAAAGCACATTGTTGGGAAGCTGGTTCGCCTGGGCAAGCATAGAGGTACCCGCCTGGGAAAGGATGTTGAGCTTGGTGAACTCCATCATCTCTTTCGCCATATCAAGATCCCGGATGCGGCTCTCCGCAGCACTCAGGTTCTCACTGGCGGTGGTGAGGTTGCTGATGGTATGCTCCAACCGGTTCTGGTAAGCTCCAAGGTTGGCACGTTGCTTGGAAACCCGGTCGATGGCGCCATCGATAACGGTGATGGAACGGGCTGCAGATTCCCGGTCGGTAACGAGCACCTGATGCACTCCGAGAGCCTCGGAACCCATATCACCAACGCTGATTCCCATATCCTCCCCTTCGTTGGCACCGATCTGGAAGACCGTGGTGTTATCCGCAAGGTGAAGGGTGGTTTCGTAGACGGATCCAGCTTCGCGCGTAAGAAGGAAGGTGTTGGAGGAGTCCGAGAACTCCGCATTGATGTTGGCCATGGGATCGAAAACCACATCCACATTGTTGTGCACCAGACCATACATCTTGTTGCCTGTGATCTTCTCACCCGAAACGATGGATTCGCCGCTATGGGCATCCAGCACGGAAACCCGGAACTCCGTTTCCGTAGCCTCCTGAATGACATTGAGGCTGAGAGCCTTGATAACGTCTTCATCTCCGGCGAAATTAATCTCGCCGTTACTACCCGCAACAGCCGAACGGATAACGAAGGTGCCTTCTACGGATTGCACCGTATTAGCAACGGCATCTCCCGAGGATACGAAATTAACGAATTCGTCCGCGTCGGCCCCCACATACTTGGCCTGGTCAAGGCCGAAAGCCACCGCATCGTTCAGTTTTCGAGCCACATCATCCAGAGTATCCTGAGAGTTGAGGGTGATAGTGGTCTGCTTCCCATCTCCCTGGGTCATGGTAATAACCTGAGGATCCTCAAGCATAAACCGACCGTTGGCATCCCAGAACTTATCCAGATCGCGAAGCTTCACGTCACCCTCGGCGACCTGCCCTACGTAGGCAGCGGTAAAAGAAGCCACCGGCCTATTTTCTCCCGGAGTCTGAGCAATACTCGTAAGGCCAGTGTTAAAGCCTATGGAAAAATCAGACTCGAAGACCTCTCCATTTTGCGTATTGAGGTAAAAACTCTTCAAATGCACATCGCTATTAGCGACTCCGGTAGAATCAAGCTGGAACCTTCTTGTAGCAGCCGCTCCTGCCGGCTGGCCCCAATAACCTTCCCAGCTCGTGTTTACATCGGCGGTAATCGCCAACATAACAGCGTCTGTATCTGCAGCGGAAGCGCAAATATGCAACGAGATCTTTCCGCCGACTTCGAAACCCGCAGCACCCGCAGCAAGAAGCCCCAGAACGCTTTGAGTTCCGCCGGTAACGGCAAAACCAAACCCCGTGTAGTCGTCCATGATAGCGGAGGAAAGGATCAAATTCTCATCCACGTAGGTCTGGACGCCGCCCTCGGCACTCATAACGTGAGCCACAGAGCGGAAGGTAACCTGGTTTGTGCTTGTATTAACCTGGATAACCTCAAGAAGAACAGCCATGGTAGCTGCCCCGGCGGCATCCATACCGGTCTGGATAGCGATCAGACCACCAGTTTGGTTTCCCGCACCTGCGGCAGTACCGAAAATGTCCTGGGTCGCATTATAGACACCTTTGACATAATTCGCCACTCCCGTAAGCCCGGAAATAGCAGTATCCGCATACACGATATAATCCGCAGCAGGCAGATTGCTGACCTCTAGGGACCTAAAACCGGCATTGTCATCCAAGGAGACGTCCATAATGACATCCTCATGCTTTATGCGGAAAATATCGGTCTTCTGTACCTGAGATTTACCAGGATCTGCGGTAATTTGGATAGTATAGTTTCCCTCGGCGGCATTCTTCTGTCCAAACTGATCTACTTCACGAAGAGCGCCACGCACAAGAGCTTTGGTCTCCAAATTATCCGACGACCAGAGTACGGCAGCACTCCCGTCAAGAAGTTTCTTTTTATTGAACTGGGTGGTATCAGAAATCCGGTCGATTTCCTCTTTGAGCTGATCCACTTCAAGCTGGATATAGCTTCTATCCTGGCTTGTAAGGGTGTCATTCGCAGATTGCACCGAAAGCTCGCGCATACGCTGCAAAATAGAATGAGTCTCATTGAGAGCGCCCTCAGCGGTCTGGATCATGGAAATACCGTCCTGGCTGTTACTTACTGCCTGATCCAATCCACGAATCTGGGCGCGCATTTTTTCGCTGATAGCAAGCCCCGCAGCGTCATCAGCGGCACTATTGATCCGAAGACCCGTCGAAAGCTTATTAATAGATTTCTCCAAAGACCGATTTGTAGACGCTAAAGAGTTGTAGGAAAAAAGGGCAGGTATATTGTGATACACTCTCATAGTAAAAACCTCCTTGTTATTGACAAATCACGGTTTCCTCCATCCTTGCAGGAAACATCCACGTAAACCCATCCCTACGCTACGAACCGAAAGACAAGCCTACACATCCCTCCCTTCAAAAAATTCTCTATAGTTTATATCGGATGGAAAAGCTCTAAACTTTATGCATAGCTATCGCGAAGATGGAATGAAAGAAATTCCTTCTTTTTCTAAAAGAGCGACAAAGTCAAGCGGCAAAGGCATTCCCATTTTTTTCAAAAAAACAAGATTTTTTTTCATGCTTGACAAAACATCATAGGAAGCTTCTTTTATGAGTTCATCTTGAGCATGAACGGTCTTCGGAACAATGGTAAGAAGCCATGCAAATTGTGGCAACACCGTATGCGAGGTTGGCATTTTATCCGCAAAAGTCAAAATGCCAAACCACATTTCTTTAAGTGCTAAATCAAGTCTTTTGTTTGCTAAAAAACGCTCGACATTCATGGAAACTTCCCAAAAACCCATAATAGGATCTTTGTCGGATTGGGGGATAACAAAAGCCTTTTCATAGCGTGCTATAGCCTGTTCATATGCACCACGAATATCAATAGACAGCGCTTCAATATCGGGAGAACCTTCAGGGAAATATTTTTTTGCTTGGTGAAGAATAGCAATAGCTTTTCGATACTTTGGAAAATGACAAAGATCTTCCTTCGCCACAATTCTTGCATAATCAAAAAGAAATTTCCCTATCTCTTCTCGCGGAAGCTCCTTTCCTTCCATGGAATCCGCAGCTTCACTCATTAGCAGGGAAGATTGCTCAAAACGTCTCTGTTGTTCCAAAAAAAGAGCGGCTTTCCAAATACAACTTGATTCCCAGTTATGTTGGAGGCTATCAGATCGAGAGAGAAAGGATGTCACTCT
This sequence comes from uncultured Aminiphilus sp., assembly GCA_963666395.2. Lineage (GTDB taxonomy): Bacteria > Synergistota > Synergistia > Synergistales > Aminiphilaceae > DAIPKP01. The sequence continues at coordinate 988,303 of CAXXQU010000001.1, read as the reverse complement.
TGGAACATCCCGACTCTCAATCTGCAAATTCTCCGAAGCGCCAAAAAATTCATGGGCCAACTCTTGAGACTCTTTCTCCGAACAAGAATGCATTTCTTCAAAAAAATCCTTATTGGAAGAAAATTCAGCATACCAATCTGCCACACGGAATACATAAGCAAACCAATAAGTCAAAAAGCTCAATAAAGCTCTATGGCTTTCGATTAGCTCTTCCCAAGCATTTTGCCAATTCTCCAACTCCTCTTGATACTCCATGAACCGAGACACCGCAAAAGCAGATCCTGTTGCATAAGCATAACTTTGCCCCACAAAAGCAATTGCACGGTTCTTTTTGTGGAAATCATCCAGCTTTTGAGCCGTTTCAAGAGCGAAACTTCTGCGAATACCTGGATGTAGTCCTGGGGATAAAGCCTTATTCATGGATATTTCCATTTCTCCCAAAAGATCTTTTAATTCCTCCACATTTAAAGTTAACCCTTCCAATTGTGGGCGTATGGCATTTATCTTCTCGGACGGAACAATCTCTGTCTGTTTTTCCTTAAAAAACACACAGGGCGAAGCATTAATGATTTCTCCCTCAGGAATATTTTCTTTTATGTAATCTGAAAAAGCCAAAATCTTAGAACCTTCTATCTTAGCCCCCCCTTCGGTACAATCAAACACATCAAAGGGAGCGCTAGGAATTACATCCTCGAATATTTGAAGCATCTTTAACCAGCTAATACTCGTACGAACCATTTCCCCATTTATATCAAGAACATCATACCCCGAATCCATTCGAGAACGTTCCACTTTTTCGTCTGCCAAAGAAACGATACCCTCGCTATGAGAAGCTCCATCTTTACTGTAAGCGAGGTCTTGACCAATCATTGCCAGAGATGAAGCTCGGCAAAATACGGCAAAAGAAAGAGCCACATGCATTACGGAAGCGCCAGAGTAAAGGACATTCGCATCAAAAGCATCTTGTAAAATCCATCGATCAACGGGAAGCTCCGATTTCCCGATTACCGCAAGCGCACCAGGCCATCGTCCTACAATTTGAGGAGGAGAAACACCTTCCGCTATAAGAAGAATATTTTTACATTCTTCATAATATTCTCTATAAAGAGGGCGGAAATAATCTAAGTACATTCGAAAAGGGCGCTCTAAAGTAATCACTACATGGGGGACGATGCCCTCCTTCAGTAGTTTGGGAAGGGCCGTGTCGGCAGAAATAATAAGACAACGTTGCTCTAATCCCTTAAGAAGTCGAAAATTTTTTTCCAGAGAGGGCCCCGAAGCAACTGTGACTACAGGAAGACCTTTATATTCTTTAGCCAACGCTTCAAGCGATGGCGTATGCCAAATCCACGGGGCATTAAGACAGATATTCCGCACACCAATAAGGGTATCTTCTGCCGTGTTCCCCAACTTTTCTATAGAAATACGTAAAGCCTTACGAAACTCGGCAAAAAGGCTCAATATTTTTTCCCGATAGAGCTCTCGTTCCCCCGTATGTTCCACAATATCAGATTGCGTTACAGGAAATGTTCCTAGGGGAGACACGTTAACATGAAGAGCCTCATCAAGAAGGATTCTCTCTTCTTCAACAGCAAAAGAAATTCTCGCAAACTCTGGCAACGCATCATAAATAGAACTCGTAGCGAGAGTATGCACAAGGATTTCTAAAGAGGGCTCGAAAACAATAACAGCAAGCACACTCTTATCAATGGAGCGAAGGGCCTGGACGAGATAGGGAGGAAATCCGGCACCATATATCAATACTACCGGGCGGGGACGTTCGCGCTTTTTTCGGGGAATAAAGGTTTTTCCCGAAAGATGGGGCTGAAAGAAAGGACGCTCCCCTAGACTGGAGCACCAGAGACCTGCAGCAGTTTCCTTTACGGAGGGTTGAGGGAAACCGTTTCCCTCAACGAAGTCGTAAATTTTCTCCGCCAGCTTGGGTTGAAGTCCCTGGAGACGCTCCATATTTCTTGTAAAGGTCTTGGGATAGTCCTTCTTGATACGTTCCTGGCTCATCTCTTCAGGACCGTCCTTTCTTCTTCAAAAGTTCATTGATCATATCGGAAGAACCTCCTTTAAGAGCTCGGCGGTTTTCCTCCACGATTTCATCCAGCACCTCTTTACGCCAGACGGGAATCGATTTGGGGGCTTCGATACCAAGGCGGACAGAATCACCTCGAACATCTATCACGGAAATAAATATATCCTCTCCTATGGCAAGGATCTCCCCTTTTTTGCGAGTAAGCACCAACATCAGGAATCGTTTCCTTCAGAAACCGAAGACACTGAAGAGGCGGAAACATCCTCGCAATCTTCTTCGGAAGGAACTGCCTTCGCTTTCCTTTCTGCGGATCGGGCAAAGAAAGCTCGTTTTTCCTCGGGAAAGCAGTAAAACCGAATGGGATATTCTTCCTGGTCCAAAAGGAGCTGCTTACCCTTGCGGTTTGCGGTGTTGATGATTATAGGAGCCTTGAGGTTGGCGGTCATGTCCCAGGGTTTTTCCGGAGGAATGGTGAGAACTACCAGGATCAGAATTTCTTCCGGAAGAGGATTATCCAGTTCTTCGAGTTCTTGCTGAGGAATCACCGCATTGTAATCCGTCAAGATTATGTGAGGTGCCGTAATAGGTAATGCCACGGAAGAGTCTTCCACGCTCTGAAGCCATTTTACCGGGCTATCTTCATCTCCGGAAACAACCCAGCGCAAGAGAGTGTAGAACCCGGGAATTCCTCGGGGAAAGAAAAGAAGATCCTCTTCGTTATAGGAAAGCGTTCCAAATCTGGAGGTTTGAATTTGCGCCACAGAGTCCACCTCTATTTCGTATTTTTCAAGCAAAGAGCATAAACACTATCTAGAATATTTCAAATTTTTTTCATCAACAAAAGCAAAAGAACAAAATACTCTGCACAGAAACTGAGAGATTCTTAATTTAACTGAGAAAGTCCACCAAAGTGGGCTGTACGATTTTGGCGATCACTGCCAGGCTCGCCTGGTACACCGATTGGGCCATGCTGAATCGGGTGATGGCATCCGCAAGGTCCGTATCCGCCACCTTGCTGCGGAGTTCTTCCGTGGCGGCGTTGTTCTGGGTAAGGCGGTCCTGGCTGGTATCATAGCGATTTATGAGAGCCCCCGTCTGGGCCCGGCATTTCAATAAGGTGTCTATGTACGTGTCGATATTGCCGAGAAGGCTTTTGGAGATTCCCTCCCGATCCTCCGCCCGAACCGATGCGGCGAGGTTGTCGAGAAGACCGAAGAAGTCCATGGGAGACTCTTCCGAGTGGGTGCGAACCGTGACGTTCTGACCGTAGGGGCTGTTCGTGACAGAACTTCCCCGGTTAGGAGTAGTTACCGGCATAGCGCCAAGATTAAGCCCTCCAGGAGCTGCGGTTAGCGTAATTTCGTAGCCTCTTTCAGAGGTGAGAACCAGCCGCTGATCCCCGCCTCCGGCATCCACAAGCTCCGCCTTGACATCCATGCCCTGAAAACGGGAGTTGATAAGGCATACGAGCTCCTCCGGGCCATCCGTGGCGTTCATTTGATCAAGGTCAATCGTATGCTCCATGCCGTTGACTTCGAAAGTAAGTAATCCTGCAGGAGCTGCGGCGGTCCATCCGGAAATATCCGCAGTACTCCGGATGGCGGTATCCATGGAGAAGGTTCCCGAAGCGATATCCCCGGAAATATCGAAAATGTTTACCGCAGAGCCGTCTTTGGCGGTGAGAGAAAGCCTTGCATTCGCTCCGGGGGTATCCGGATCCGAATCGAAGTACGCCACATCCAACCAATCCACGTTATCCCGAATACGGTTCGCCACGTCCTTGAGGGTGTCTCCGGCAAAAACGGAGATATCCACGCTCCTTCCGGATGTGGCAATACGGAAGGTTCCATCCGCAGCAGCCGCTGTATTATTGCCTACCGCATCGCTTCGGATCCCCGTTTGAATTCCCCACTGCATGGCGAGCCCTGCGGAGTAATCCGAAAAGAGGGGATCGCAGAAAGGCATATCGTGCACTTCCAAGGTTTCGCCGTTTTTTGCGTAGAGGGCAAAGTTATTGCCGTCCACGGTATAACCGATACGATCCTTTCCCACCTGTTTCTGAATGGAAGCGAGCACCGCCTCGATTCCGGAAGCCGCATCCTTTCGGGATACGATAACTTCGAAGGATTCGTCCCCCACGGAAACGGACATGCGGGCGGGAATGTTGCCGTCGAGATCCGCCGCCGAAGGAATGACCATACCCGTAGCGTCTCCGTAAAGGGCGGTGCTGATGCCGAGATCCGCCGCAAAGGTGGCGGTACCGATGTCTTTGTCGAATACCGCCAGGGAAGTACCGTCTTTGGCGCGAAGCACAAGTTTCTGGGTAGGGGCTTCGTGATTTTCCATGGCCCGATTCAGGAGATCGTAGGAGTTGGATTCTTCCGCATCGGTCATTACCACCACATCCAGCCAATCCCCCGCCACACCCCGGAGACGTTCGGCAAACTGTTCCAGAGTCAGAGTTTCCCCTGCGGGAACTTCCAGTTCCGCATGGTTTTTCCCAGCCTCTAAACGTATATGCATAGCATTTCCCGCAGCTTTAGCGGGAACAGACCCATCCGCAGGAAGTTCCATGCTCTGTACAGAGGTCTCCAGCCCCATGTAGGAGGCAAAGTTCACATGGCTGTGATCCGGTTCGGGAACCCGGAAGAGGCTTTCGGGAGTGTAGACAGTTCCACCGTTGCCGGTTACTTCCTGAGCCGCCTCGGAAGTAATTTCGTAAATAAAAACGTCGGTTCCCCGGGTTTCCGCCCAGAGACCGAGATCCGCCGTATTTACCGCATCTGCACTCCCGTAGTTCACACCCCCGATGGTAACGGGAAAATCCGCAGCGGGCACCACCACCCCTCGGAAATCCGAGACCTCCGCAGAAGCGACCATATCCCCTCCGAAAAGAGTTGCCGCATCCCCCGTCATATCGTCCATTCGGAAGGTATCCAGCCGATTTTCCGCCTGGATTGTCAGAACAGCATTGGCCGGAGGTCCTGCGGCATCGGTCTTTACCTGCACAAAGACTCCGGGGATTTTTTCTTCGATGATTTGAGCCACCGCTTCGATATGCGAAGGGGCTCCCTTGGCGGCCACTTCCGCCGCCGTAAAGGTTACCGTATCGATTTCTCCGTCTCCCCAGCGGAAGGTTATGGAGCTGTCCTCCGATGCAGTCCATGCGGTATCGGTGATAGTGCTGAATACGGCGTTGGGCTGTTCCGGATACTCCCCTTGGGGAGTTTCGGATCCTTCCGAGGCGGCGGTGGGAAAATCCGTTTCCTGCCAGCTCGTTATTCGAACGGGTTCCCCCGTGTGGCTTTTGATGAAAAGCTGCTGGGTTCCGGTAGCTTCATCTTTGAAAACCTCCACGGAAACAAGCTTGCTCATATCTCCCATGTTGGTGCTGTTACGAATGATGGCGGCAATCTGGTCCAGGCTGTATCCGTCCAGTTCACCGCAGTCCCGGAAAAGGTTCTGGTCCTGGGCATCCCGAATGCCGTTGGTATCATCGTCGGTCCACTGTTCGGGAATGCGCACCTTGGCGGTTTTATCTCCCACCTGGATCTGGATAATTTCGCTGCGCCCCTTCCACTCGAAATCCGTGGGCACTTCGATGCTCCGAAGACTGTTTTCCGTAAACTCCTTGGGAAAAACATCCCGGCCGTTGAGAGACACCTGCCCTACAAAGGCCTGCTGCATTTCGAACTGCACGTTCCCGAGATTGCCCTGGTAAAGGATGTTTCCCTCCGCATCCTTCACAAAGGGCACCGTTCCCGTGGCAAGCCCCGAAAGAAGATAGCGCCCCTCCACGCTGTAGTTGGCAGCCATCATGAGTTCGTCTCGAAGCTGTTCGATTTCGAGGGCTATGGATTCCACTTCAGTCTCTTCCAGGGCTCCGTCCCCGGCATACACCGCAAGCTCCCGAACGCGCTGCACCACATCGTTGATCTGATTCATTCCCTGGTCCGTATTCTTGAGCCAGGTAATGGCATCGTCCATGTTGCGGATATACTGTTCGTTTTCGTAAATGGTGGTGGTAAGACTGAGATCTCGAACCACATCCACCGGGTTCTGACTGGGACGATCGTAGAGCTTTCCCGTGGTCATCTGGCGATAGAGATCCGTGAGACGCCCGAGGTTGCCGTGAAGATCCGCAAGATACGTGTTGGTCATCATGTTATTGGTAACGCGGTATACCATGGCTACTTCCCTCCCCCTTAACGTCCCACCACGCCCATGCCGTTGATGATGCGGTCCAGCATCTCATCGGTGGTGGTGATCATCCGGGACATGGCATTGAAGGCCTGCTGGAACTTCACGATATCGATCATCTCTTCGTCGATGTTGACTCCCATGACGGACTGTCGCTGATTATCGATTTGATTTACCAGAGTTTCCTGATTTTTCAGCATGGTATTGGCCCGTTGAGCCTGGGATCCGAGCTGAGCGATGAAGCCTTCGTAGAAATCGTTTACGGTGTAGCTGTTCCCCCCCATAATTTCCGCCTGTTTGAGCTGGGCCATATGAAGGGCGTTACTGCCGTCTCCCTGGCCTGCGGAAGCCCCCTTGCCGTCGTCCGAGGCGAAACCGAGAAGCCCCGTATAGAGAGAAAGAGTTTCGTTAAGGCTAAAGGATCGGGAAGCTCCGTACTGTACGGAAACGGGAATAAAGAAATCCGTTCCCGTGATGTTTTCGTAATCCCCTGTGCCGTGCCCCGCATAGTGCACCGCATTCATTTCCGAAACGAGGTTGAAAACGATTTCGTCGAAGGTGCTGATACTCTCCAGCAGGATATCGTCCCGGCTCTCGAGAAGGGCGAAAATCTCTCCCCCCTTGACGTGATGTTTGCAGGTAATTTCGGTGGTGCCGGTTCCTTTGAGGGAAAAGTGGATTCCCACAACTCCTTCGGAGATTTGAGGAGGATAATCGTAATGATCCGGAGGGCTTCCGGCGATGCCCGGCGAAACCACCTCCAGGGTGTTCGCGTCGTAACCGTCGGAAGCGGTAATTCTGCGGGCCTCGGTAAAGGAGTTGCCGGAAGAAAGGTAGTGGGTGTTATCGTAAACGAAATAGGCGTCCTGAGCCATGGAGGCGAAGGCGGTGCTTTGATCGTCTCCCTCGATAAGCCCCAGACGCTTGAGTACCGTAAGGTTCCCCTCGGAGTCTCCCCGGAGGTTGATCCGATATTGTTCCCCCACCACGTTGCTGGTAAGCTTGAGGTAAAACTCTCCGTTACCGTCCTCCTCCACCGAAGCGTGGAGCCATTCTTCGGGAGAATCGGGAGCCTCTCCCGGGAAGGTAACTTCACTGTCCTCGGGCTCCGTAAGGTTGTAGGCTCCGTTGATTTTATTGGCGATGGTCTGAAGCGTATCGCTTTCGTCGATCTGGACGGTTACGGTTTTCCCCGTATCCGCCAGTCCGGCGTTTTCCATGAGGGTTCCCTTGAGGTCCGTAATGGAAATGTGGTTTTTGGAAAGAGAATCCAGGGTGAGAACCGTACCGGCGGTGTTCACCGTACCGTGAAGAAAGGAGGTGTAGTTCGTGTTAACGAAGTTTTGAAGTTCCGTTATATTGAGTTCCGTTCCGTAACCCGTAGGGCCGTTACCGGCATTATCGGAAACTTCCCATTGGAAAGTTCCGGGAGTCAGAGTATCCGCCCATTCCACGGTAACCATGGTTTCGGAATCCCCCGCAGCGATGCGGAAGGAGTATTCCGTAGGGTCGTCCGCTCCGGGAGCGGCAAGAAGTTCCCCCGCCGCAGCCGCGGGAGGCGAGGAAAGAGTGTTGGAACGGACCTGCACCCCCTGGCTGGAAACCTGAATATCAAAAACGCCGCAAAGATCCAGGGCTTCCTCAGCATCCTCCACCACAAGGCGTTCTCCGTTAACGGGATCTTCCGTGGAGGTATCCGCTCCTCCTATGGACCAGGCCACTTCCCGGGCGAGGCGGTCCACCGTAAGCATGTGCACCGCCTCCGAAGCCTGCTGTGTGATAATCACTTCCGCCACGTCGAGATCCGACACGGGATCGAACTCGTTATCCTCCACCTGCACGTCGTAATAGCCCCCGTTACCTGCAATCTTGACGAGTTCCAGATGCCGGGTCTGCTCTCCCTGAACGATGAGTTTGCCATCCAGATAGAGCTTGAACTGTCCGTCCTCCATATCGCACATGCTGGAGGGTTCGCAGTTGATGAGTTCCGAGAGTTGCGACACCTTGAGATCCCGAGCGTCGTAAAGATCGTTGGGATTCCAGCCTACTCCCTCGATTTCCGAAATGGTGACGTTGAGTTGGGCGATTTCATCGATAAGGGTGTTGGCCTCTTCCACCTTGAGAGCAAGCTGTTCGTTGAGGTCCATACGGTATTGATCGTAGTTGGTGATGACCTGGTCCACCATTACCGTGAGGGTTCGGGTTTTCTCGACCAGGTCCGATCGAACCGCCGAATCGTCCGGGCGTTTGCTGGCTTCCTGAAGGGCCGCCCAGTATTCGTCCATGGCGACCTTGAACCCCGTTCCGTTGGGCTCGTTTACGTAAAGCTCCGCAGTTTTAAGGGTTTGCTGAATGGTTTCCCAATATCCCTGAACGGTGATTTCTTCGTTGTATTGGGCATCCAGAAAAGCATCTCGCATACGCACGATGGCATCCACCTTGACCCCCGTACCGATCTGGCCGTACACCCAGGGGCGGGCCATGCCGGGCTCGGTAAAGGGATCCGTGGTGGATGCTTCGACCCTTTGCCGGGAATATCCTTCCACATCTGCGTTGGCGATGTTATGTCCCGCGGTTTCCATGCCTCTTCGGAAATAATCAAGGGCTCGCTTTCCCAATTCCAACGAGGAAAACTGATTCATCATCTCGGGTTCCTCCCTCTCGGTTTAGAGGTTCGTTTTCGGTACTTATCCCCGGAAATCAAAGGACCCTCTGGAAGGATCCATGCCGGGAAGGCCTTCAAGGCGTCTCCATTCACTGGTAAGGAGTTCGCTCAGGGCGGTTTGCTCCTGAAGAAGTTTTTCCAGAAGCCGCATTTCCGCCCTCAATTTCTTTATGGCTTGTAAAAGGGTTATTCCCGCCTGACGCAGGGTCTCAGCATCGTTATCTTCAGGAATACGCCGCACAAATTCCGTGAGTACCGGAGGACAGGAAAGCTCTTTACCCAGAGCCAAACTCTCCCGGTGCCGGGATGCCTCCAGAGCGAGGGCGCGGCTGGAGAGGGTCTGAAATTCCCGCATCATTTCCTGTAACGCCGAAAGGCGCCCCTCTTTGAGCGCCTCTCTCTGTTCCACCGCCACATGCCACATCCGGAGCAGCACCTGCCCCTGCTCCTCCAGAATGGCTACAAGCTCAAGAGCCATGAATTATTCCTTTCCGCCCCCAGACTCCTGAAGAGACCCTAGAAGGTTAAGGGCCACCGCAGAAAGCTTGGGCTCATAGGTGCCCTCCTCTATTTGCTGCCGCAGGGCTTGCACCTTTTCGGCCCGGACCTCGGGAATTTTTTTAAGTTCCCCCATGGCAACGGAAAGCTCCTTGGCGAAGGAACTTACTTCCAGGTTATCTCCGGCACCTCCGGAAAGGCTTTCCCCCCGGCTCTTTCCCCGGATTACCTTTTGTGTCGGCTGTAACGGGTTGATGGAACCAATTTTTTTTATCATCACAGAGCCCACCTTACCATAAGCGTTTTCTTAGTTTGAGTATCGGTGCTTTTCCTTTCATTCTTTAGAATCTTCTTTGCGGTAACGACGAGAGAATTTTTTGCGGCTCCCGAGATTTTTTTCCGAAACCTTCGGAGCCGGAGAGGGTTTCTTTTTTTCTCCCCGGGTAATACTTTCGTCATCGTACAGGGCCTGGATCACCTTGGGAGGCTCCCCGATTTTTTCCGCCAGTTCCTGAATCGTAAGGCTTCTTCGGGGATTTGTGCGAAGATATTCCCGAACCTTGTTAAGGGCTCTGTCCGCTTTAAGCATACAATCAGGGCAAAGGCTTTTGGCAAAGGAATTCGCACTTCCCACAAAGGCCTTACCGCATATTTTGCAACGCCGAAGCTGGAGTTGTTTTTCTTTTTTCACGGCCATCGAACCTTCCTAAGACAAGGATCTTTCCGGAGGCGGCGTAAAGCAACACACCACCGCCCGAGATACGGCATATCCCTCTTTTCCGAGAACCTCCGCAGCGGCCTTGAGGGTGCTGCCCGTGGTGGAAACGTCATCCACCAGAATCAGGGGAAAGACAATATTTTTCAAAGATTTCGTCGAAAACCCCAAGGCTCCGGCAGAGAGGCTTTGCCTTTGAAGACGGTTTTTCCCCGTTTGAGGCTCCGCATCCTCTTTCCAAAAGAGACAATCCCAAACCTCTCCCTGGCAGACTTCGGCCATGCCCCGGGCGAGAAGAAGAGCCTGGTTGTAGCCCCGGGGACTTTTGCGGTGCAGAGGAAGCGGAACGAAGGTTCCTCCCCTGAGGAAAGGAGAGAAGCGTCTTCCCAAAGCCTTGCCAAGGAGCTTTCCGAGGGCTCTTTCCTCTTTGTACTTCAAGCGGTGCAGGATATCCCGAAGCGGACCTTCGTAGAGAGATCCGTAGAGAAGGTCCAGAGAAGGCTCCTCGAGCCATAAAAGGGTTCCGCCGAAACGAGCCAGATGGGCATCCAAACAGGATTCACAACAAAGTTCCCCCAGGGCTCCGCAGAAAACACAGGAGGAGGGCCAGAACAGGTGCCGTATCAAGATTGCTGCTTCCCTTACGAGGGTGAGCGGGCTTTTCTCGGCATATCTCATGGATAAAGTATATCATCTCGGCCCATAACATAAAGGAGCACGGTCCGACTTCTCCGTGCTCCTTCGTTATGGGCATTCTATCGAAAGATAAGGGAACCAGAGATTACAAATCCCCTTTAAGAGCCTCCGCCCGGTCGGTTTTCTCCCAGAAGGGCATGGGATCCAGGTCGATGCGTCCCATGTGCCCGTAGGCGGCGAGGCGGCGGTACTGAGGCTTTCGGAGGTCCAGATCCCGGATGATGGCGGCGGGACGGAAGTCGAAATGTTTGCGCACCAGCTGGGTGATGCGCCCATCGTCAACGATACCGGTGCCGAAGGTTTCCACCATCATGGAGACCGGCCGGGCTACGCCGATAGCGTAGGCTACCTGAATCTGGCAACGCTTGGCGATGCCCGCAGCCACAATGTTTTTGGCGGCATATCGGGCCATGTAGGCGGCGGAACGGTCCACCTTGGTGGGGTCCTTGCCGGAGAAGGCACCGCCTCCGTGGGGAGCCAGACCGCCGTAGGTGTCTACGATGATTTTACGTCCCGTAAGCCCCGCATCCGCCAGAGGGCCTCCGAGAACGAAACGTCCCGTGGGGTTCACGAGATACCGGGTGCGGTCGTCGAGAAGCTCTGAAGGGATAACCGCATCCACCACGTACTTGCGGATCTCCTCCGCAATCTGAGCGTGTTCCACCGAGGGGTGGTGCTGGGAGGAAACCACGATGGTATCCACCCGGGCGAGCTTGCCATCCAGATACTCTGCGGTAACCTGGGTTTTTCCGTCCGGCCGAAGATAGGGAAGCACACATTCCTTGCGCACCTCCGCAAGCTTTCGGGAAAGCCGATGGGCGAAGGCGATGGGAGCGGGAAGATATTCTTCGGTCTCATCGCAGGCATAACCGAACATCATGCCCTGATCCCCCGCGCCGATGTTGTCGATGGCATCGTCATCCATGGCGTTTTCCCGGATTTCCAGGGCCCGATCCACTCCCTGGGCGATATCCGGAGATTGTTCGTCGATGGCGGTAAGAACCGCGCAGGTCTCTCCGTCGAAGCCGTATTTTGCACGGGTATAGCCGATTTCCTTGATAATGGACCGGGCAATTCGGGGAATATCTACGTAACAGCTTGTAGATATCTCTCCTCCCACCAACACGAGCCCGGTGGTTACAAAGGTTTCACATGCCACCCGTCCCATGGGATCCTCCGCAAAGATAGCATCAAGGACGCCGTCGGAAATCTGGTCCGCCAGTTTATCCGGATGCCCTTCCGTAACGGATTCGGAGCTTACGAGATACCGATTATCAGCCATACCATCCACCTCCATAAGAATCTTTCCCCACATTTTCAGAGGGACCTTCAAAGCCGGCCTTTTATACCTCCTGTACACTTCTCGCATCTTGTTCAAGAGGAAGAGACCGAGGAACAAAAACGAAAAAACAAGGAAAAAGGGTTCGCCTTTTTTCCGGCAAACCCTTTGCTACACGAAATATGGCGTGCCCGGGGGGATTCGAACCCACGACCTTTGGCTCCGGAGGCCAACGCTCTATCCAACTGAGCTACGGGCACGCATCGAGAGGAGCCGACGGATAGATTACTTGGATTCCGAAGGTTTGTCAAGGGGAAAGGAAATTTTCCCCTCGAATTTCTCAGGGTTTCTGGTATAAAAAGGGACCTGCGGAAACGAAACCGATTTTCCGATATTCAAAGATCTGTTCCGTGGATCCCACCATAAGGAATCCTCCGGAAACGAGGGAGTCGTAAAACTTGCGATACAGGTTCGATTTGGTCTCCGGAGAGAAGTAGATAACCACATTACGGCAAAGAATGAGGTCGATATCTTTCTGGAAAGAATCCTCGATAAGATTTTCCCGCACGAACTGCACCCGGGACTTTACTTCCGGAGCAATCTCGAAAAAGTCCTCCTTGCCGGGACGAAAATATTTTTTCTTCCACGGATCCGGCACATTGACGAGCTGCCGCTTGTGATACTCCCCTTTTTGAGCCTTGCGGATAACCCCCGCATCGATGTCCGAGGCCCGGATTTTCTCCTTGGCGGAAAGGCCGCATTCTAACGAAAGAATGGCCAGAGAATAGGGTTCCTCTCCCGTGGCGGAACCGGCACTCCAAATACGGAGAGGAGTGCTTGTACGTCCCTTGAGAAGGCTGGGAATGATTTTATCCCGAATCTCCCACCAACGCTGGGGATTACGAAAGAACTCCGATACGTTTATGGTAAGATAATCCAGGAATTCTCGAAGTTTATCCTCCGAATTCGCGATGGTTTTGTAATAATCCTCGTAACTTTCGATTCGCCACCGCTGCATAAGCATGTGAACCCGACGGTGGATCTGATACTTATAGGCGTTGAGGTCGATTCCCGTAAGGCTTCGAATGCGTTCTTTGAACGTCCCGTATTCGGGAGGCGCTGGATATTCTCGTTCTTGCATCGTTTAACCTCCGTAAGTTCCCTTTTAGGCACGTCTGCCTCCGGCGTTCCGGCATGTTGCGCGCATTTCCTGGAATTTCCGCAAAAACCCGAAAAAAGCTTTCTCTAGAATATTCCCCCATTACTCCAGTTTTCACGGCATGGAACTTCCCCGGGACATTCTTTTGCAAATCCGTTGATATCATACACATTATAGCTTGAAATGCCAATATGCGAGGGGATTTTCGGCATAGGGAGCTTAGGACCTCCGTCTACGTGTCCTCTCTGCCCGTCGCGGGGCCCACGAAACCCAAGCATAACAATAAGGGCAAGAACGAACATGAAAGCCCGTCCTTACCCTTTTTTCAAACCAATCGCTTGTTTTAACGTTAATCGCTAGACGCTACAAGCTTGCTTCCTAGTGGGAGCGGACAATTTCCTTTACCCGCATAAGCCGGCTGAGGGTCGCCCGTTCCTGTTCGTCCAGTTTCATGGTGATGTACCGGATGGTTTCCACGAAGGAAGGCACGAGAACATGCTCCAAAGCGTTTACCCGTCGCCGGGTGCGCTCGATTTCCGCTGCCATGAGCTGAAGCCCCTTTTCCTCCGCCGCAAGCATGATGAGCTTGGGTACGATTTTGGAAAAAAGGCTCAGCGCCACATCGAGACTTCCCGTGGAGGTGGACATGCCGTAGTTGAAGTAGTCCCCCTTCTGATTGATGGAATATTCCGGCACGAGAACGCTCATGATGTTTTTGCGCTTCACCGCGAGAGACACGGTGGATCCCGAAATCATGAGAGACTGCTCCAACATGGAGGGCAGGGTCTGAGCCCGGGCCAGCAAAAAGGACTTGTAGCACTCGTCCAGTTCCGCCTCCAGGCGTTCCCGCTCCTCCTTGATGTTTTTCGCCTTTTCGAGAAAGGCCTTGATGAGGGCATCCTGTTTATCCTTGAGGAGTTTGTGTCCCCGTTTCGCCACCACAAGGCGCTTCTTAAGGCGGGAAAGCTCCATTCGATTCGGGTTGATGTTAAGCCGTGCTGCCATACCTACCCCCTCCTGGAGATACCTGAATCCCCGACCAGCATACCGGCAAGAAGCTTACGCCGGAACTTCCTGTTTCTGCGATTTGAGCAGCGGATCGAGATATTTTTCCAGGTATGCGTCCCGAACACGCTTGAGTTCCCTTCGAGGAATGATGGTGAGAAGCTCCCATCCCAAAGCGAGGGTCTCTTCCACGGTCCGGTTTTCATACTCTCCCTGGCGGACGTAGCGATCTTCGAAGGCATCCGTGAATTTCGCGAAGGCCTTATCCTCCTCCGAGAGAGCTCCTTCCCCGAGGATCACCGCGAGTTCCTTGGCCTCCTTACCCCGGGCATAGGCGGCGAAGAGCTGGTTCATGAGGTCCGCATGATCCTCCCGGGTTTTTCCCTTGCCGATTCCCTTGTCCTTGAGCCGGGAGAGGGAGGGCATGACATCCACGGGAGGATAGATTCCCTTGCGGTGGAGTGCCCGGCTGAGAATGATCTGTCCTTCGGTAATATACCCCGTAAGGTCGGGAATGGGGTGAGTCTTGTCGTCTTCGGGCATGGTAAGGATGGGGAACTGGGTGATGGAACCCTTCTTGCCCTTGAGACGTCCCGCCCGCTCATAGAGGGTGGCGAGGTCGGTATAGAGGTAGCCCGGATAGCCTCGTCTTCCCGGAACTTCCTTACGGGCCGCGGAAATTTCCCGCAGGGCTTCGCAGTAGTTGGTCATGTCCGTCATGATGACGAGCACGTGCATGTCCTTTTCGAAAGCCAGATACTCCGCACAGGTGAGCCCCAGGCGGGGGGTGGTAATACGCTCGATAGCAGGGTCGTCCGCCAGATTAACGAACATGACGGTCCGCTCCAGAGCGCCGGTGCGCCGGAAGTCCTCCATGAAGAAGGAAGCTTCCTCAAAGGTGATTCCCATGGCCACGAAAACCACCGCAAAGGCCTCGTGACCGCTGATAACCGAAGATTGCCGGGCCGCCTGGGCGGCGATACGGTTATGAGGCAATCCGCTTCCCGAGAAGATGGGAAGCTTCTGCCCACGCACCATGGGGTTCATGCCGTCGATGGTGGAGATTCCGGTCTGAATGAACTCCGAGGGGTAATCCCGGGAATAGGGATTCATGGGATAGCCGTTGATGTCCAGCCACTTCTCCGCCAACACCGGATCCCCTCCGTCGATGGGCTCACCCCGGCCGTTGAATATGCGCCCCAGCATGCCGTCGCTCACGGGGAGCGTAAGCACCTTGCCGAGAAAACGCACCCGGGTATCCTGAAGATCAATTCCCGTGGTTCCTTCGAAGACCTGTACAAGCGCCTTGTCGTCGGTGATTTCGAGAACCCGGCCCCGACGACGCTCCCCCGTGGCAAGCTCGATTTCCGCCAGCTCGTCGTAACGGACATCCGAGATATTTTCCACCACCAGAAGAGGCCCCGAGAGGTCCGAGATGGAACGATACTCCTTAGGCAACATCCGATTCACCTCCCGCAAGGGTAAGGGATGCCATCTGGGTCGTTATGGTCTGGGAAATGGCATCGATGGCCTCCAATTTGTCCTCCGAAGTGTAGCGCATACGGGTAATCTCCTCTCGAATGGGAAGCCCGAAGACATCCTTGAGGGAAGCTCCTTTCTGCAGCGCCTCGAGTCCCTTATGATGGAAGTCGAGAATAATCCGGAGCATCTTGAACTGCTTGTCCATGGAGGCATAGGTGTCGATTTCGTGGAAGGCGTTCTGATGGAGGAAATCCTCCCGGATGGACTTGGCGGTCTCCAAAGTCATGCGTTCATCCTTGGAGAGGGAGTCCACTCCCACGAGGCGGACGATTTCGCTGAGGCTGCTCTCATCTTCCAGAAGCGCCATGGCTTCGGTCTGGTTCGCCGCCCATTCGTCCGCGTATTCTCCGTCCCAGTATTCTCCAAGCTGTTTGCTGTAGAGGGAATAGCTGGTAAGCCAGTTGATGGCGGGAAAGTGCCGCTGATATGCCAAAGAGGCATCCAACCCCCAGAAGACCTTGGTAACCCGAAGGGTGTTCTGGGTTACAGGCTCCGAAAGGTCCCCTCCGGGAGGTGAAACCGCTCCGATGGCGCTTATGGACCCCTCCCGGCCATCCTTTCCCTTGCAGATAACCCGTCCCGCTCTTTCGTAGAACGAGGCGAGCCGGGTTCCCAGATAGGCGGGATATCCCTCTTCACCGGGCATTTCTTCGAGACGCCCGGACATCTCCCGGAGAGCCTCTGCCCAGCGACTGGTGGAATCCGCCATGAGAGCCACGGAATACCCCATGTCGCGGAAGTACTCCGCCATGGTGATTGCCGTGTAGATGCTGGCCTCCCGGGCCGCCACGGGCATATTCGAGGTATTGGCGATAAGTACCGTACGTTTCATGAGAGGATGTCCCGACTTGGGATCTTCCAGCTCCGGGAACTCCAGAAGCACGTCCGTCATTTCGTTACCCCGCTCGCCGCAACCGACATACACCACGATCTGTGCATCGGACCACTTGGCGAGCTGGTGCTGAATAACGGTCTTTCCGGATCCGAAAGGACCGGGAACGCAAGCGGTACCACCCCGGGTAAGAGGAAAGAACATGTCCACCACTCGCTGTCCCGTGGTAAGGGGAATGTTCGGAGGAAGTTTTTTGGCCACCGGCCGAGGGCGACGCACGGGCCACCGCTGGAGCATGGTAACGTTGTGCTTCTGCTTCCCATCATCCACCACCGCCACCACTTCTTCCACGGTGAAGGAATCTTTCTTGACGGAAACAACCTTACCGGAGATGCCCAGGGGAACCATAATACGATGCTCGATGAGCACGGTCTCTTGTACGGTTCCGAGGATATCCCCCTCGTTCACCACATCTCCCTCTTTTACCTTGGGAACAAAATCCCATTTCCTTTCCCGAGGGAGGGCGGGAACGTCGATTCCTCGAGAGATGTAAGGGCTCTTGGCGGCATCCTCGATGAGCATAAGAGGACGCTGTATGCCGTCAAAGAACTGCTCGATAAGCCCCGGGCCAAGTTCCACGCTCAAGGGCATGCCCGTGCCTACCACGGGTTCCCCGGGCTTGACCCCCGAGGTCTCTTCGTAGACCTGCACCGAGGCGGTATCGCCCTTGAGCTCGATAATTTCTCCCACCAGGCCCATATCCCCCACACGCACCACTTCGTACATCTGGGCTCCGGCCATATTGCTAGCCACCACAAGGGGGCCTGAAATCTTGCATATACTTCCTTGTACATTTTTCTTTTGGGCTGCCATATTCATGCCTCCAAATGAAAATCCTGTAAGATCGGCAGGTGTGCTGGCTTAGGAACCTACGGAAAAAATATCCATTCCTATGGCTTGTTCCACACTGCTGCGGATGTTTTCCATACCCACCCCCCGGGATCCGGACACGTTCGGAATGGGAATAATGCTGACGGGAAACTCTTCGTTAAGCTCGTTGATCTGCTGCCGATGCTCTTCGAAAAGATCCTCCACCACGAAGACCACCGCATAATGCATGGCCAGCTCCCGCATCCGACCGGCAATATCCTCTTCGGACTCCCGGAAAAAGGGCTCCACTCCTACGGCCTGAAAAGGCAGGACACTCTCGTAATCACCGAAAGCGGCCATTTTCTCCGCCCGCTCACTATGCAACATGACGTAACATTCCCTTCGTCTTCCCCATGGGGGTGCCGTTGGACTTGGAAACGAAGATGATTCGAAGGTTCTTCGCCTCCAGCTCCTTCCGCCACAAAAAGCGCAGGACGTTCTCCGGAGCGAAGCAATCGTAGGCGTACCGCCCCAGAAGCGCGAAAAGATAGTTGTCCAGAGCGGTTTCCAGGGAAAGAAGCATGGAGTTCAGATCCGAAACCTCTTCCATTCCCCGAAGGGCCTTGGCCGCATCCGCATAGGAGATAAGGCGCTCCCAGGAGTCCGGAGGCTCCGAAAGAAGCCCCAGGAGCTTCTCCACGCCGATGGTTCCTCCCTTGTGCAGAAAGGGCGCACATCCTCCGGCATCGAAGTTCAGCCGACGAAGTCGCAGAAGATTGCGGAGGTTCTCCGCATCGATTCTATTGCGACACCATTCCATCACACCCGCAAATTCCGTGGATGCAGCAATTTTGTACATGGTGGCGAACTGATGTTCGTCCAGAAGCCGTTCGATTTCCAGAAGGTTTTCCTCCTGCTCCCAGAGAGCGAGACACTGAGAAAGCACGGGCCCCAGATCGTAGGGAAGCATGCGGTAATCCTCGGATTCGATGGCGGTGATGAGATCGTCCCCCGCTACGGTGCCCAGGGATGTCAGAAGATCCCATCGGCGGGGTTTTCCCTTTTTCTGTAAAAACATGCTTTTGAGAACCACTTTGATGTTGTGAAAATCGTAGGAAAGGCGGAACAGGGTTATAAGCCTCTTATCCGGCACGAAGGCCGTAAGGGTTTCGTAAGCCCCCTGAAGCTCCCTATCGATAATCTTGTCAAAATCGCTCTCCTTCTCCATATCTCCAATCCAGGAGGCATAGGAGGTTTCTCCCAACACCTTGAGGGCACCGGAAAGATTCTCCGTTTCCAGCACTCTCTGAAAAATTCCGGAATCCACCGCGGCGTTTTCCAGAGCCTTGATGCGGGAGTTGGTATATCCGTAGAGAGTCGAATCCATGTCTCAACCCTCCTTTCTAGAGGTTCGCAAACAGGCGCTTCGCGACATCTGCCTCCAGATCATCCCGCAAGGAACGAATAAGGGTCCGTACGGTGCAGTTCACTTCGATAAGGTTGTTCCGGAGCACGAAACCCCGTTTTCCCCGAGGGGTCTTTTCCTGGGCGAGGGTTACTTTTTTACCGGATTTGGCGTTGAAGGCCTCTAGCCAGGTTTCGTCGAGCACCGTCTCTTCCTCTCCGAGCAGTACTTCTTCGCTTCCGGTCTCCGCGGCTCCTTCGAGAAGGTTCGTCATGAAGGCGAGATACTGCTCCCGAGGCAGCTTTTCAATATCCTGGGCGGAAGCTTCGAAGGCCTTCTCGATGAGTTCCCGCTTGGCGGAAAGCATATATTTACGGACATCCAGTCCCGCTACCGCCTCCCGGCGCTTTACCACCAGAGGAATCTCCTTCTGGAGCTTTTCCTCGTTTTCCTTCTTCATGGCCTGGGCGACCTTCTTGGCCTCCCCGAGAATCCGATCCTGTTCCTTTTTCGCCTCTCCCAGGAGAGCATCTTTTTCCTTTTTCGCTTCAGCTACGATCTTGTCCTTAATATCCGCAAGTGCCATAATCCCAGCCCCCTAACGGGTTAAATCTGGATCCCGTTGAGGAGAATAACGCTCATCAAAAGGGCCAGCACCGCGTAGGTTTCCACCATGGCAGGCAGAATAACCGCTTTTCCCGTTTCCTCGGGCCGCTTGGCGATCATCTGAATACAAGCAGCGGAGGTTTTCCCCTGGGCGATACCCGAGTAATATCCCGCAATAGCGATGGGAAGACACGCGAAAAGAATACCCAACCCCTGCCAAAGAGAGACGGAAACCCCGCCTCCTCCGAGAAGCCCCACTTTGAGAATGGCCAGAAAGGCCGTAAGAAGACCGTAAATTCCCTGGGTTCCGGGAAGAGCCTGAAGCAGCAGCACCAAACCGAATTTTCCGGGATCCTCGGTCATAACTCCCGCTCCGGACTCTCCCGCAATGCCCACTCCCAGGGCGGATCCGGATCCCGCAAGACCTGCAGCAAGAGCAGCACCGAGCAACGCCAGCATTGTTCCCATGATGTTTTCCATAACGAGCAAAACACTCCTCTCAATACAAAATATTAAATTTTTTCTTGAAAACGGCGAAACACCCTATTCCCGTTCCCCCGTTACGGTGGTGTACTTCGCGGAAAAACGATAGGGCTGGAAGAAACGCCCCGAGGCGGTAAAGAACTTACTGAAAAACTCCACGTACTGAAGACGAAGGGAGTGCACGAAAGCTCCCAGAGCGTTTACCGCAAGGCTGAAGATGTGGCCTCCCAAAAAGAGCAGAATGGCGAAAAGCCAACCCACATAAGGGATACCGGCAACGAGCACCGTAAGGGTATTGATGATCATGGCCACCGCCGCCGTGGCGAGCCCCAGGGCGAGAAGCCGACTGTAACTGAGGATATCCCCCAGAAAGGAGGTGATGTTATAGAGGCTTAGAATACCGGAAATGACCTTACGGATAACCCCCTCCTTTTCACGCCCCTGGGTAGTTACAAGCAGGATCGCTCCGGAAGCCGAAAGGATTTTACCCAGCAAGAGCACCGCTCCGGGCACGAAACCTCCCGCGCCCAGACCGAGAAGAAGAAGCCCTACGATAAGCGTGATCCATCCTCCCTGATCTCCCGCCGCGGCGATGTAATCCTTTTGCTGAACATTCCGCACCAAGGCGATTCCCAGGCCGAAAAGCACCTGTACCACTCCGAGGATAAGGGAAAGGATCAGAAACGATATGGGATCGCTCATGGGATTGAGCACCACCAGGCTCTCTTTGAGGGGCACCATGAAATGAAGGAAGGGGAACTGCTCGAACATATCCCCCAACCAGGACCCCGTAAGGGCTCCCACCACGATGGTGGATATGGATCCCCAAAAGAGAAGCGAGAAGAATTTGCGCTTTTCCCCCTCCACTCGATAGGAGTGGAAAATCCACAGGAAAATACACGCGAAAACGAGACCGTATCCTCCGTCGCTCAGGCACATGCCGAAGAAGAGAAAGAAGAAGGGCGCGAAGAACACCGTGGGATCGATTCCCCCGTATCCGGGAGCACCGTAAAGGTTGGTAAGAGGCTCGTAGGGGTGCACCCACCGAGGATTTTTGAGAATGGTAGGCGGTACTTCATCCTCTTCGAGAGGAAGATCCACCATCATGTCGATATCCTTTTGGAATTTTTCCAAGGCCTTCTGGAGGAGGGGAATCGCCGACTTGGGACACCAGATAGAAAAATATTTGGTACGTTCCGTGGAAGCGGCGTTTTCGGCGACCTCTTCCCGGCTCTTCAAGATGCCGAGGTAATCCACCGCTTTACGGAGAGGTTCCACGTGTTTCGATGCGAGGCTCCCGAACTCCTCAAAAAGGGCTTCCTCCTGGGAGCGAAGGGCTTCCAGCTTCTTGGAGAGCCGCTCCTTTTCAGACTCCGCGAAGGAAACATACTCCTGAGGAAGGTCCATACGAACGAAACCCAGTTTTATGAGGGCCTCCGTAACTACATCCCCCTTTTCCCTCGGAAAAAGGGCCACCAGAAGCTTTTCGTTTTTGGAATCCCCGTAATCGTAGGAATACACCTCTGCAAAAGGAGAGATGTTCCGAAGATCCGCCTCCGCCTTGGGTACCTGTTCCCCCGGCAGGGTTCCCAGAATTCCCCGAACGTATTCGGTTCCCGAGGTGAGAAGAGAAAGTTCGTAAGGAAAGGAAAAAAGAGATTCCAAAAGGGATTGAAAGAGTTCGCTCCGGGAATATTCGCTGCGGTTTTCCGCAAGAACCCGCTCTTTCTGACGCAACGTTTCCACCACCGAAGCGAGCGGAAAGGCCCGGTAGATTTCGTAGAGCTTTTCAACACTGCTCTTTTCGGGAAGCTCCAGCATTCTGCTCAGGAGATCTCCAGAATCCTCGTAATAGGATTCCAACACCCGCAATGCGTAACGGGCATCTCCAAGAGAGGCATCCACATCGAAACCGTAGGCAAAATCCTTTCGCCCCTGATCCCGGGGCTCCGCTTCCTCCTCCCGGGGAGCGATAATTTCACAGAGCCCGAAAGATTGAAGGGCCGCAAGAACGGACCGCTCCGACTCCTTATGAACCGCCAATCCGATTTTACTTACCGCGGCTACCGTCATATTGCCCCATCACCTCTTCCGCTATCCACTTCGCGACAGCTCCTACACGCGATGCATTTTCGGATACGAAGGTTTCTGCTTCCTTTTTGCCCTTTGCAAGAATATTTTTCGCTGCGTTTTCTGCCTGACTTTCCGCCTGCTGGATGCTGCTGCGATAATGCAGACGGGCTTCCTGCCGGGCAGTTTTTTCCATCTCCTCCGCCTGGGCCTTTGCGGAAGCTACAATTTTACGAGCTTCTCCGCGAGCCTCCTGAAGAAGGATTTTTGCGTCCTCTTCCACCTTTTTGATTTCCGTAGCTACATTCGAGCGCGCCAACGCTGTCACCTCCTTCCGATTGAGAGTGTCGAACCCTGCCAATTGTAAAACCATACTTCTTTTATGGCAAACAAAATATCACCCCTGTTTGAGAAAAATATCGCGAATGCCCTTTCCCCCTCCTTCCTCGAAAGAAAAAATGAAGAACGAATACGGGAACATGCAAAAATACTTTACATAAGATGCATGCAAGTGCGGTTTTCGTAAAATTTTACAAAATACAGGCAAATGTACGTATATAAAAAAAGGGAAAGGCCTAAGCCCTTCCCGTCACATTCGTGGAGCGGAAAACGGGACTCGAACCCGCGACCCTCAGCTTGGGAAGCTGATGCTCTACCAACTGAGCTATTTCCGCGAAAACCGAGGAGTATTATAGCTACCTTTTCCTCTTTTTTCAAGGGGGGAAAAGTTAAACCACCGCAGGCTCGTTGATGAGTTCTCCCGTGGCAAAACGGCGATAGTGAAGCATATCGATGGGCATGGAGAGATCCTTGCCGAGAATAAGCTGAGCCATGAGTTCTCCCGTGGTGGGACCGAACATGAACCCGTGTCCGGAATAGCCCACGGAGAGGAAGAATCCCTTGATATCCTCCGCTTCACCCAGAATGGGCTGGCGGTCAGGGGTCATGTTGTAAAGCCCGGCCCACTGGCGAACGATACGAATTCCCTTGGTTCGGGGAAGCAATTTGTAGATGGTCTGAGCCATCTGTTCCAGGAACTGCCAGGAATTACCGTTATGATAATCCTCGGGATGTCCTTCGGGACTGCATCCGCCGATAATGGATCCGTGGGGGCGCTGCTGGATGTAGTAGTTGCCGGTGAAGCTCATAAGCATGGGGGGGCATACGCCGAATTCCACGGGCTCGGTGATGATGATTTCATGACGCTCGGAAAAGTTGGGAATTTCCAATCCCGCCATCTTCGCCACATGCTGAGAAAACCCTCCGGCACAGTTCACCACCACGGGAGTCGCGATATCCCCCTTGGTGGTGCTTACGCCCGCGATTTTGCCGTTTTCCACCTGAATTCCCGTTACTTCCGTAAATTTGTGGAAGGTCACTCCCAGACGTTTTCCCGCCTCCTGATAGGCGAAGGTGGTGAGGAAGGGATCCGCATGGCCATCCTTATCGTGAAAGGTGAAACCCACTGCATCCTCCGCAGCGAGACCGGGACAGATGGAATAGGCCTCCTCTTTGCTGACCACTCGGGTATTGATGCCCAAACTGTTCTGAAGTTTCATGCTATGTTTAAGGGTTTCGAATTCCGAGTCCCGATAGGCCACCATAAGGTATCCGCACTGATTGAGCCCCACATCCATGCCGAGCTCTTCGCTGAGGTTCTCGAACTTGCTGAGGCAATCCATGCCGATACGGCAGTTCATTTCGGTGCCCCACTGGGCCCGGATTCCAGCGCCGCAACGGCCGGTGGAACCGGAGGAGATGGTATTCTTCTCGAGAACCACCACGTTCTTGGCTCCCATTTTGGCAAGGTTATAAGCAAGGGCACACCCCTGAACACCTCCGCCGATGATAACGTAATCCGCCGTGTTCTTCCAGGTCATTACCGATCTCCTCCTTCCGCAAGGCTTCCAATTTTTATCGGTTTTGCGGGGGGGCGAACGGTTCCCTGGGGGATTTCCGCATAGGGGGTTCCGGTCATCTTACTGACTTCCCGAAGAATGATCTCCCGGCATCCCCGGCCCTGGCAGGGCCCCATACCTACCCGGAGAACCCGCTTGAGTTCGTCGAAGGTGTCGTACCCCTTGGCGATCCATTCCCGGATCTCTCCCAGGGTGACCTCTTCGCAACGGCATATAACGATGTCCTTCTCTTTATCCGCCATGTCAGTCCACCACCTTTACCGCACGAATTTCCATGACCAGACCTTTCGGTACCGATACGTGCACCACGTAGGTTCTGTCTTTCCAGGGTTCCGTTACGGAGATGACCGTGCCCCGGTGCACTTCTTTGCCTTCCCGGTTGAGACAGGCCACTTCGTCTCCCTTGGCGGGAAGAGGAAGCATTTCATAGGGGAGTTTCATGAGGGCCTGATCGGCCTCTCC
This sequence comes from uncultured Aminiphilus sp., assembly GCA_963666395.2. Lineage (GTDB taxonomy): Bacteria > Synergistota > Synergistia > Synergistales > Aminiphilaceae > DAIPKP01. The sequence goes on along the minus strand of CAXXQU010000001.1, from coordinate 963,853 downwards.
CCAGGTGAGGTCCACCACGAAGCAGGCGAGACCCGGGCATTTGGCTACGCAGAGGCCGCAGCCCGTGCATTTGCTGTAGTCGATCCGGGGGGTGTCGTTGATGTCGTCGAAGGGGAGCACCGCTCCGGTGGGACAGCTGGTGTGACAGGGGTTACAGGGGATGCGCTGAGGGCATTCGATGAGTACGAGCCCGTTCTTTTTGTTTTCCCAGAGGTCCCGGGGAGGCGTGATGGCTCCGGGACGTTCTTCCGTGAGGATGCCGCTGTTAAAGAGTTTTTCTTTGTCCGTCATGATTTTTCTACCCCCAGCATTCACAGCAGACTTCACAGAGGCCTGCCCGGATTTTTTCGCCCACTTCGCCCGCCCGGAGGTCTTCGAGGCGTTTGTGGTAGATGCCGGAACGCTCCTTGTGTTCTTCCGGGGTGCCGTAGTTGAGGCTCGCCGCTGCGGCGAGGCCCGCTATGCGTCCTTCCACCATGGCTGCCGAGGCTTCTTCGATGCCCGCGGCGTCGCCGGCTACCCAGATGTCCGGATGGGAGGTCCGCATGAGGGGATCCCGACGGGCTACGTAGCCGCAGAGCTGGGGAACGAATTTCATGGAGCAGTCCGCCTGCCAGAGGAGTTCACAGGTGGGGGTGAGCCCTACGGCGAGGCAGATGATGTCGCAGTCCACTTTCTTGGGTTCTCCCACGGGCTGGAATTTGTTGTCGATTTCCTGGATGATCGCGCCTTCCACGATGCCGTCACCGAGGGCTTCCTTGATGGTGTGCTGCAGGTAGATGGGCACTCCGAGACGGCGCACTTTGGCGGCGTGCACCCAGTAGCCTCCGATTTTGGGGAGCGCTTCCAGGATGCCTACGATCTGAACTCCCGCCTGCATGAGCTGGTAGCTGACGATGAGGCCTATGTTGCCGGCTCCTACCATGAGGACTTTGTCCCCCGGAGCGACTCCGTAGACGTTCATGAGGGTCTGGATGGCTCCGGCTCCGTAGACTCCGGGCATGTCGTTGTTGGGGAAGGGGATGAGACGTTCCTGGGCTCCCGTGGCCATAACGATCTTTTTCGGTTTGATCCGGACGTATTCGTCTTCTCCCACTACGTAGCTGACCACTCCGTCCTCTTTGTAGTATCCCGTGGCGGTGGCGTTGGAGAGTACTTTGACTTTGCCGGATTCCTGGTACTTTTCCAGTTCTTCGAAGAGGATGTCCGCTATGCTGAGTCCTCGGGTTCCCGCGTGCTCTTCTTTGGATCCGAAGAATTTGTGGGTTTGTTTGATGAGCTGTCCCCCGAGCTTGAGGTCACTGTCCAATACGGTGACTTCCGCTCCAAGGGAGGCCGCTTCGATGGCCGCAGAGAGTCCCGCAGGGCCTCCCCCGACTACGAGTATTTCCGTGGTTTTCATGGTTTTTCCTCCCCTTTAGCCTTCCGCCGCTACGACGCCTTTGCCCGTTTGGGTTTCCACCCGCATGCCCGCTTCCAGGGGGGTGACGCAGGTTCGCACGTTGGGAACTCCGTTCACCGTCATGAAGCAGGAGGAGCATTTCCCGATGGCGCAGAAGAACCCTCGGGGGCGTTTCATTTCCGGAGTGATCCGGTAGGTCCGTACGCCGTTGGCATGCAGCGCCGCCGCGATGGGTTCTCCCGCGAATCCTTCCAGTTCCTTGCCATCGAAGAGAAATTTCACCTTCGTCTTACTTTCGTGATGGAAGTCCAGTATGGGATGGTTCTCAATGAGTTTCACAGACAGCCCTCCTTGACAAATACTTGTCTTGATAATAACCACCAACACTCCCGCCCCAAGTTGCCACCTCACCTCCGCCATCAGGGACAGTGATTCATAAAATTACGCAAAATATGCGCAGAGAACACAAAATATGGAATCATATATATCACCAACCCCGACAAATTGCAAGAAAAAGAGAAAAGATCCTCTAAAGAGGATCTTTTCTCTGAAAAAATTTATAGTTCATGTTTTTGTACGAGGGCGGTTCTGCAAAGAAGGTAGGGCAAGATATCTCATGGGGGCTCCCGTTTATATGTCCTTCTCCGCTTTTCGGATAGACGAATCGCTTTACCAGGGAACCCGCAAGTAGGAGGGCCTAATTTCTTCTGGGGAAACTGCTTTTTTCCGACGAGCCAGGGAAACCAGGCTGGTCCCCCGAATACAGGTTGTAACGGGAAGAATCGAAGCTCCTTCGAAGGAAGGCCCTTCGGAACAGGATTGATCCAAAACACAGAGGCAGGGACTTTTCCGGGCCAACGCTCTTCCCCGTTCCGCCACCTCGGAAGAAGAGAGGAAAGCTTCGTCTTCCAGAATCCGCAGGTTTCCCTCTTCAAACAGATAGGCCCCGTAAAAATAGGCTCCTCGCTTGGCGGGAAGCAACGCCAATACGGGAACCCCTGCGGAGGCTGCCCCGAAGGCGAGAACCTCCAGGGAGGAGAGAGAAACCACGGGAATGTCCAGGGAAAAAGCCAGGGAAAGAGTGTAGGAAAGCCCCACTCGGATTCCCGAAAAAAAACCGGGCCCCCGGGTTACCGCCAAAGCGGAAAGATCCTTAAACTCCAGCTTCCAAAGAGAAAGCATGTCTGAAACCATATGGGGCAAGGCAGCGGATTGACGCCGCCCCAAAAGCAGGTTGGTTTCTCCAAGAATTTCTTTTTCCGAAGCCAATCCAAGACTCGTCATCCCCCCGGAACAATCGATTCCGAGGATGTGATTTTTCATCTATAGAAACCTCCTCAAAACAAAACGATATATTTACGAAAAACAAACGATCTATTTTCTACGAGCCAGCAAAATAAGAATCGCCGCTCCTCCGAGAAGGGCTGCCATGACCGAAAGGGAGGGAAAAAGATTCAGCCCGGGATAGCGTAGCTTGAGAACACCCGCAACGCCGAGCACCGCCAGAAAGGAAACAAAGGTGTAGCGGAGTCCTCGTATCCGGGCTCTGGCACTTCGCTCCTCCTCCTTTTCCCAATCCACCCGTCTTTTTTTCATAAAGGATATTCCGACCTTTCTTCAGTTCTCCGCAAAAGAGGCTTCTCAACAGACCCCTTCCCGATCGGGACAGAGCACCTTGGATGCCCGGGGATTGACGGTTACGGAGACCCGAGCTCCTTCGGGATAGATTTTCTTGGACCCCGGATCGTCGATCTGCACAAGGATTTCCGTATTTTCCGAGGTACGCACGAAGCTCTCCATACTGTGCCCCAGGTAGACATTGGTTACCACTACTCCATCGAGCATACCCTGCCCAGGCTCCAGAATTTCCATGGATTCGGGACGACACATGAGAAGACACGCATTTCCTTCCTGAAGGTTTTTCGAAAACCGGGGAATTCCGAAGCTCTTTCCCCGAACCTCCACGATACAGTTCCCCTCTTCCACTCCTCGCACGGAACCGTCGAAGAATGCGGCCTTTCCCACGAATCCCGCCACAAAGGGAGAGACTGGATCCTGATAAATATCGAAGGGAGTGCCGATCTGCACGATTCGCCCCCGATCCATCACCACAATGCGATCCGAAAGGCTCATGGCCTCCACCCGATCATGGGTAACGTACACCGCGGTAATTCCAAGGTCCTTCTGAATGCGCCGGATCTCTACCCGCATCTGCTCCCGCAGCAACGCGTCCAGATTGGAAAGAGGTTCGTCCAGAAGAAGCACTCCGGGCTCCACGATAAGGGACCGCGCCAGAGCCACCCGCTGCTGCTGCCCCCCGGAAAGCCTTCCGGGTGCCCGATCCGCCAAGGTCTCCAATCCCACAAGTCGAAGAGAATCCATAACCCGGCGGCGAATTTCCTGGGAAGAGCATTTACGAAGCTTCAAGCCGTAGGCCACGTTCTCGAAAACACTCATATGGGGGAAAAGGCCGTAGCTTTGGAAGACCATGGCGGTATCCCGCCGGTTAGGAGGCAGGGATGTAACATCCTCGGAGCCGATGCGGACAATGCCCCGGGTGGGGGTTTCAAATCCTCCGATCATGCGCAGGGTGGTGGTTTTACCGCATCCCGAAGGGCCGAGAAGGGTAACCAGCTCTCCGGGCTGTACGTGGAGGTTGGAATTTTCCACCGCCACCACTTCCTTTCCCGTGGAGGCTTCACGGAAGGTTTTCGTAACTCCTTCGAGCTGCACGGGTTTTGATGTAAGTTTCATTAAATTCTCTTCCTTTCTCTGGGCGGAATCAAAAGGAGATGGTTTTTTCAAGATATTTGTTCTGTTTCAGGAGAAGCCGCATGATTCCGAAAGCTCCGAAGACGATAAGAATCAGGATGGTGGCCAATACGCTGGCGAGGCCGAACCGAAGATTTTCGGAAAAGTTGTAGATAAGCACCGTAAGATGGTACCACTTGGCGGAGATGAGGAAGATCACCGCACTTACGGCGGTCATGGAGCGCACGAAGGTGTAGGAGAGGCTGGATATGAAGGCGGGACGTATAAGGGGAAGCACCACGGTGCGGAATACCGTGGGGGTATCCGCCCCCAAATCCTGGGCGGCTTCTTCGATGGCCCCGTCGATCTGCCGCAGCGAAGCTATACCCCCCTCCACACCCACGGGAAGTTCCCGAACCACGTAGTTGATGACGATAATCGCCCCGGTTCCCACGAGAAGAAGAGGAGCCTTGTTGAAGGCCAAAATATAACTGATCCCCACCAGGGTGCCCGGCAGAGCGAAGGGGGTCATGATAAGGGCCTCCATAAGGCGTTTTCCCGGAAAACGCTTTCGTACCAATAACAAGGCGGCGATCATGCTTAACAATCCCGCTACGGGAGTGGCGGCTCCCGCCAGAGTAAGCGTATCCAACAGAGCATCCTTTCCCCGGGCAAGGGCTTCGGTGATATTCTCAAGACTGAAGCTGTAGTCGATGCCCCAGTTTTTAACGAAACATCCCGCCACGATGGTGCCGTAAAGCACGAAGAGAAAGACCACCACGAGAATCATTCCCCCGAGAAGAAGCCGCTTTATTCCGGGAGTAACGAGTTCCGTCACCCGGGCGGAGGGTTTTCCCGTAACGGTTACCACGGACTTGCGGCTTACCCAGAAACGCTGCACGAAGAAAGCCGTAAGGGTGGGAAGAAGAAGGAGTACGGAAAGAGCCGCCCCATGACCGAGGCGGTTCATACCGGTGACCTCCATATAGGCTTCCACCGAGAGCACCCGATAACTTCCGGAGAGAATGAGGGGATTCGCGAAATCCGCCAGGGAATTGGTAAAAACCAGCAACCAGGCGCTGAGGATTCCCGGAAGGGCCAGGGGAAGCGTGATGGTGCGAAAGGTGGTCCACCGGGAAGCGGAGAGATCCAGAGCGGCGTCCTCGAAGGTGGAATCAATGGCTTGAAGGACTCCGGAAAGGGTGAGAAAAGCGATGGGAAACATTCCCATGGTCTGTACCAGTGTAAGCCCTCCGAGGCCGTAGATGCTGAAATTCGAAAGACCCAAAAGCTGTTTGGTAATAAGGCCGTTGTTTCCGAAAAGAAGAATGACCGAAAGGGTGAGAGAAAAGGGAGGAGATATGATGGGAAGAGTTCCCATGGCTCCGAAGAAACGCCGACAGGGCACTCGGGTTCGGGTAAGTACAAAGGCGAAAAGAAACCCTACCAGCGTGGAGGCCGTGGCGGTACAAACCCCGAGGAGTAGACTGCCCCGGAAGGCCTCGCCATACTGTCGGGAAGAAAGAATGGATTTCCAAATATCCAGGGAATAAATGCCGTTCTGGAAAAAAGTGAGCCGAAATGCCTGAAAAAGAGGATAGGCCACAAAAACCCCCACCATGGAGAAAAGCCCCAGTATGGCGAACCCCGTAAAGGGATCCCGGCTCCAGAGAAGAACGCCGAAAAGAGCCCCGAAAAGAAGAAAGGCCCCCAAGGCGAAGGTGTTCAGGAGATTGAGGAACCCCTGCTCCCCCTCCCGGGAAAAGGCAAAAAGCGCCACCCCATCCACCCATCCTTCGGAACCGTAAAGAGGGGCAAAAAGGAGGTATTCTCCAGGACCACTCTTCCAGGATACGGGTTCCCGGGTTTGATAGATCTCCTCGTAGGCGGCGCTTTCAAACCCCTTCGCAAAGAGCAGAGAGGTTTCATTTTCTTTCACGTACTCAAGAAAAGCCGCATTCTCGCCCCGATAGACAAGGGAATCTCCCGTTCCGGGAAGCCCTTCAAGAAGTACGAGAGCCACTCCCTCGGAAGGAGATTTTTCGAAGGACTCCGCACTTCCCGAAAGGGACATTCGGGCAATTTCGGTTCTTTGTTTCCGAGCGTATTCCATAAACGTGGAGGTAAGGCTTCGGTGGATCCAGAAATCCCCCAGCCCAAAGAGGAGAAGCACCCCTCCGAAAATCAGAAGACTTTTTCGTATCTTCACACTCCTCGGCTCCCTTCGAAACCTTTCGGCATTCGGCATATGGATTTATTGTAACATGGAGAAACGAGGAAAACCCGAAAACCTCTTTCCTTGTCTCCGGGGGCTTTCGGGCTTTCCATGAAGCTGCAAAAAAAGCGTTTTTCACAAAAAAGGCTTGGGAAATCCTTGACTCTATATTTATTTTTTCTGCTCAATTTTACCAGAACCGGGAACCTCTTCATTCCAACGTTTTACAAGACGCTCCTTATTGGCCGCATCCCATTCATCGTTCTGATCCACCAAATTCATGGTTTTCAGGCTGAATCCCGTATCGGGTTCGTCCGCTTCGCTGGAAAGCGGAATGACAAACCACTGAGAGATGATGCTCTGGGCCTTCTTGCCGAGAACCCAATCGTACAGTTTTTTACCCTGCACGGGCTCAGGACCGTTGGCGATGAGGGACATGGAAGCTGTCTCGAATCCCGTACCGTCCGAAGGAACCGCAATTTCGATAGGAGCCCCTCCCTTGCGGAGTTTGATAAGGTCGTGGAGATATCCGATGGCCACGGGGTTCTCTCCGATGGCACAGCTTTTGCCGGGAGCGGAACCGGAACGGGTATACTGGTCGATATTGCGATCGAGCTTTTTGAGGTAGGCAAAAGCCTCGTCCTCGTCTCCTCCGTGTACCCGGATGAGGGTGGTGAGCACGTTATAGGCGGTACCGGAAGTTCCCGGATTGGCCATACGAACTTTCCCCTGGTACTCCTCCTTCAGGAGATCCGCCCAGCTCGTGGGCATGGAAAGACCGAGTTCCTCGGCTCTTTCGGTATTCATGCCGAAGGCTATGGGGCCTACGTAAAGCCCTACCCAACACTTATCCGCATCCCGATACTTTTCGGAAACCCCCGCAGCGGCCCGGGAATTGTACGGAGCGAGAAGTCCCTTGTTCTTCGCCCCGATATGCAGGGTCCCTACGCCGCCCACCCAAACCGAGGCCTGGGGATTGGCCTTTTCCGCTTCGATTCTGGCAAGGGCCTCGCCGCTGGAAAGGCGCACCCACTCCACATGCACCCCCGTTTCCTCCTCGTAAGCATCGAAAAGGGCCTTCGCCAAGGGTTCTTCCATGGTGGTATAGGCCTTCACCACATCCCCTGCAAAAGCCGGCAATGCGCACATAACGAATAAAAGACCGAACATAATCCACATAGCTTTCTTCAAGGCTACTCTCCTCCTTACACGTCTCATGCTGCACCAAAAAACCTACCCGCCTTTTCATTATAGGGCAGATCTCCCATGATGACTAGATTTGCCATCGAAGTTTTCCGTACAATTTCCAGCGAGGCTTCCAACGAAGAAACACGAGAAGGGAGAACAAATATTTCGTCATGTTCGCATTTTCCAAAAATGCCCGTACCGTTCCGATAAACTTTAGGGACATTCTTCGGAAAGCCCCGACATATACGGTTTTCCTGAATCGTCCCAGGAAAAACAGTTTTCTCGTTCCCTACTCCTCTTGCCGGAGAAGAAGCCAGCGAGGGCTTCGGAAGAGGATGATTTCCTTTTCTCCGGGAGAAGAAAAAAAGGGGCGCAACAGATATCGGGGAGGAGGAACATCGTAAACCGAGACGAAATGTATCTTTTCTCCCGCAAGATATTCGATTACCGGAGCCCGTCCCTCGATTTCCACGAAAGACTCCGAAAGCGTTTCTTCAAGAAAAGTTTCTATCCGCCGCTCTTCGGGATAGAGAAAGGAAAGAACCCTCTCCCCCGCCAACGCTCTTTTCCAAAGTCCCAGATTTTCGGATGCCTCGGGAAGCTCAAACCAAGTGGCTCCGCAAAAAAGGGTCAGAAAGGCAAAACCGAAAAGGCGGCTCCGCAAAGGCAAGACGAGAAACCCCACAAAGAACAGAAGAATTCCCACGCTCAACAGGGTCAGCCGAAGCCGGGGCTCTCCGAGGGGAAGGCACATCCAGGCAATCCCGAGACCGAGAAAGGCAAGGGAGAAAAAGCGAAAGGATATGGCGCAGCTTCTCCGATTTTCTCCGCAATGCAAGAGCAAAAGCATTCCAAGGGCTCCGCAGAAGAGAAGGCCTCCGGAAAGAGAAAATTTTGCCACTTCCTGCAGAGGAAACGAAAGAGGAGGAAAAAGAACGCCTCCCTGTCGATAGGTCCAGTGAAGGAACCACCATCCGCCTCCAAAAAGAAGAAAAGGCGTAAAAAGCACGATGTATTCCGCTAAAAATCCGTGCTTTTCGGATTCCACCAAAAACCGGTTTACCAAAAAAAATCCGAGAATCAGAAAGATCCCCCAGGATATTCCGAAGGGAATAATTCCCAAGGCAATTCCCGCGCTGAAAAGAGGAAAGGTTCGTCCCGTTTGAAGGTGTTCCAGCATATCCGTAACAGCCATTGTAAAGAAGGCAAGCCCCAGGGCTCCTGCGGGATCCGAAGTGATGGCAAAAAGGAGGGGAACGGAAAAAATCAGCGGAACCAGGGCAACACAGGAGAAGAAAGCATGCCCGGAAAAGCGCAGAGAGTAAAGCAAGGATCCCCCGAGCAAAGTTCCTCCCACGGCACAGACGAAAGGCCAAAGAGTACGAAAAGAACTGCAAGGAGAAAGCCAGGCCACCAAAGCGGGTAATAAGGGCTTGGTAAGCATGCGCTCCGCCGGAGAGGCGAGGTTGTCGTTCAGTACTCCCACGGCGATGGAAGCCCCTTCGGGAAGGAAAAAGTTCTTTCCGAAATTTTCCGAGAAGAAAAAGAGGAGAAAAAAGGAGATCAGCAGAAAAAGTATTTTTGGAAAGGGCTTACTTTTTTGCAAGTCCATGAGTGGTTTTCTCCCAATAAAAAGGTTTTATGAAAAGCTGCCAAAGAGCCTTGTAGGCCGCCAGAGAATGAAGCATCCAGTAAAAGGGGTTGAGAAGAGAGTAAAAGGTCAGGTGGAAAAGCTTGCGGCGGAAAACCGCGAGCATGTTCAGATAAATTCCCATGGCATTTCCCAAAACGAGGTTGAGGGTGGACATCATGAGGATCCAGAGAGGAAAGGCCGCTTCCATCCAGGAAGGACGAAAAAGCACCCAAAAGAGAAAGAGTGCCCAGAGGACGGGATTGATGAGAAAGGTGAGAAAGGTTCCTCCGATGAGCAACTGCACTCCCAGGAACGGAAGAAATCCGATGGTCCGGAAAAGTTTCAAGGGATGACGCATATGCACCAGATAGGTTTGCATGTATCCCTTGATCCAACGGGAACGCTGGCGTATCCAATTACCCGGCCTGCTATTGGCCTCTTCGAAAGTAGTGGAATTGATGGTAGCCACCCACATGCGATGGGCGCTCGCCCGTATTCCCAAATCCGCATCCTCCGTGACGTTGAATGGATCCCACCCTCCGAGGAGGCGGAGCATTTCCGTACGGAAATGATTGGAGGTTCCTCCCAGGGGAATGGGCATTCCCAAAGCTTCGATACCGGGAAGCATATAATCGAACCAGTAGGAATATTCGAGGGTGAACATTCGAGTGAGCACGTTTTGAGTATCGTTAAAATAATTCAACGCCGCCTGAACGCAAATCATATTTTCCGGCCCCTTTCGAAAGGCCGCAATGACCTTGCGGAGCTGATCCTTTTCGGGCAAATCCTCGGCATCGTATATGGTAAGGTACTCTCCTCGGGCAAAAAGCAAACCATAGTTACACGCCTTGGGCTTGGTTTTGGGCACCGAATAGGGAACCCGGACGATTTCGAAATTTGCGGGTGCCCGAAGGGCTCGAACCGCATCGTAAGTCTCCTGGTCATCCTCTTCGAGAAGAATCTTGACGTCGAGCTTTTCCAAAGGATAGTCCATGCTCATAATTCCCTCGACCAGGTGCTTCACCACTTGGGGTTCCCGGTACATGGGAAGAAGAAGGGTATATACGGGAAGGCTTCGCTCGTCCAATGCCGCCGCCTCTTCGGGAGTTACCTGTTCGAAGATTTCCGTTCGGGCTCCCAAAATGGAGGCCACGAGCTTGAATCCCAGAGAAATAACGTAAAAGATATTGATGAGCGTAAAAAGGAATACCAAGGGCCGGTTTCCCCAAAAGAGGAGTCCGAGAAGAAAAAGAGAGAGCAATCCGTAAAGCAGCAAAAGTTGTCTCGAGGTAAAGGTTTCCATGGCGGATTCCTCGGGATTGCGGTAGAAGAGCCCCAGGGTACTCTCACGGATATAGGATTCCCGAAAAACCCGGGTAAGGGCGGTCTGCATTTCCCGTTCGCTGCAAACGAAAAGGGAAAGCCTTCGATCCGTTCTTCGGGCAAGCTCCTGAAGGGGCTCCTTCTCGTTAGGCTTGGAAGTAACCACTTGAAGGATTTCGCCGCTCCGTTCCAGAGGAAGAATGGAATTTTTACGAAAGAAGGATTCCCCCATCAATTCCGTAAGGTTCTTCAAAACCTCGGGATCCGGGTTCTCCTCCATCATGTTTTTATAAGGAAGCTGAAACTGAAGGGATATGGCCCGAGCGATATCGAGGGGAGTTACCTTTCCCAGAGCGATAAGGATATCTCCCAGAGAAGACCGGCTTTTCCGCTGAATATCGAGAGCCCTTTCAAGCGTGGGAGCATCGAGAATTCCCTCTTGCATCAAGATTTCCCCGAGAAGCATGGTTCCTCACCTCCCGATTTGCGTGCTGAAAACAAGCTCCAGGTTGGAACCGTCCCCGGTATTTTTTCCCGAAATATCCCAGGTGTTCCGAAGCATGATTTCGGTTCCGGAGGAAAAGGAATACACGATCCCCGCCCCCGCCTTGAAAAGGGAAAATCCCTTCCGTCCCGGGGAACTGCTGATGGAAAAACTCTCTATGGCGCTCAGGGTTGCCTGAAATCCCCATACCGAGGAAAAGGGATGAAACCAGGTTCCGTCGAACCGGAACTGATCCACCTCGTTCCCCTCCAGAAAGCAACGGATTCCGGCTTCCAGGCTGTAATATCCGTAACGCCCCTTCTCCTCGTAGGATTTTCCCCAGAGATACCGGAGATCGAGATAGGTATTTCCCTCCCCCAGGCGAAAAAACTTATCCACGTTATATCCCGAAGGCAATCCCAAGACGAGCTGCCATGAGGCGGTTTCGAAACCTCGGGCCCACAGGCGGCGGCGCATACCGAACTCGATATCGTGGAAAGCGGTTTCCGAAAGGTCCGAGGGTTCCAGCTTTTCCGCCCTCTGCCAGGGCAACGAAAGGATCAGGGTGGTATCTTCGGTAAGCCCATGCTCCGTATAAAACTTTATTTCCCTTTTTCTGTAGGTTCCATCGTTGCTCCTCTTTCGCTCTCCCGCTTCATCCCAGTACCAATCGCTTCGATATTCGGAAAAGGCAAGAGACATATACGTCTCTCCATAGGGCTGTACCCAGGCGGCGGCAAAGGAAGAAGAGGCATATCCCAAAAGAAGGGCCAAGAAAAAAAACCGGAAAAAAGGGCGGTATGGACCCAAGGAGAGCATCATGTTTTACGCCTTTTCTTCAACAAAAGCATGCCGAAAAAGAGGGTGACCAGAACCCAGATCGAAAGAATAATTATCTTACCGTGAAAAAACCAGAGGCGCTCGAAAAACGGGCGAATCAGGCCACGTTCCACCGTAACGAAGGGAGTTCGGGTATCGAAGACCCGGATATCTTTGGAAGAACGAAAAGCAAGCAAATTTCCCGAAAGACTTCCCGCATTTTTAGGAGAGGTAAAAAACGCCGCCCCCTCCGCCATCATAGGGGGCCGGGAGGAGGAGAGCAGCAGAACGGGCTTCGAAGAACTGCCGAGAAGAAAAAGGGCAAGATCTTCCTCTTCTTCGTAGGAATAACGAAAGGTTCCCCATCGGTGAGTTCTCAAGAGAAAACCCTCCCGCATATCCAAAGGAAGCAGAGCCTGCACCGACTCGGGAATTTCTCCGGGGGAGGAAATCACTAAAAGCCAGGAAGCCTTTCCGATATCCGCCGCCTCCGCCCGGGTGGTTCGGATTTCGGGAAAAAGAAAGATCCCTTGAGGATATCGATTGGAAAGCCAGAAAAGCATATCTCCGGCGCTGCGGATTACCTCCATGGAAAGACGAGGATCGAGGAGAAGAAGCCCTACGGAGAGGGCGAAAAGGCCGAAAGAATTCCAGGAAAGCCCCTGAAGGGAATAGGTCCCATGTCCGTGAAAGGTGGAGGATGCGAAAAGGGTGCCCCGATTTTCAGGGCTCTCATAACGGCAGGCTCTCTCATCCTTGTAGTAGGAAATCATGAGGCGAAGGCGATTTTCCGTAATGACGGAAATTCCCGAAGGGAGAAGAATCTTTTTGCGGAAGCTTCCGTCCGGAGGAAGATGTTCGCTTTCAAGAAAAACGTCGTTCCAGTAAAGATCCAGCCGGGCAGGATGCGACACATCGTGAGGAGCCGTAAAGGCCCCTTCGAGTTCGAAGGAGAGGGTTTCCGGAAGAGGAGTAAGAAATCCCGGAAAAACGGGAACTTCCAGAAGAATCGAGCTTTTTCCCCTTCCTTCCGCCATGTTCAGAAGATTCGTGGAAGGAGAATTTTGAGGCGTACCGAGATTTTCGAGGAAAATGGAGCTTGACGGCATGGCTCCGAAAGCGGCAAAACAGGACAACCCCCGGACCATATCTTTCAAGGTTCCGGAATCTTCGCTTTGCAGGAGGAGAAGCCCCTCCTCCCCTATGAGGGAAATTCCTTTCCGAGAGGGCATTCCCTCGGGAAGGGCCTCCGCACTTCCCGCAAGAAACACAAAGGGAATGGAACCTTCCCGAGGAATTTCCGAGACATAGGAAACCGAGAGTCCCGGAACAGCTTTACGCAACATTGCCCCCAACCAAATTGCGGCACCGCTCTCGGAAAGCGAGGGGGTTTGAGGAAGCACAATGTAAAGAGAATCGAAAAGGGTTTCGAAAAAATCCGATACGGTACGTCGAGGAATCCGGAAATCCTGGAAAGAAAGCGATGAATCTCTGTGAACCGTAAAAAAGAGCTGTCCCGTAAAAAGATCCCTGCAAAAATCTTCGGTAATGTGCATACGAGATTCCACCCGAAGGTGAAGAAAACGGCTGGGAGATAGATCTCCCGAAAGGGGCACTGAAACTTCCGAATTTTCCCGAAGATCCGCTGCGGTACGGGTCAAAACAAGGCGGTCATCCACGTAGAACGTAAAAACGCTATCCTCCCGAAGAAGAGGAGATGGCGAAATTCTCCAAAGCATTTCCCCGGAAAGTTTCTGCATTCTGGGCAGAAAGAAAAAAGCGGAGAACCCTTCGGAAGCACCCTCTACCCGAATATCCTGATTAAAACCGAGACCTTCGAGGCTACGAGAAAGATTCTGCGAGTTCTGACCCCATCCCTCGGAAGAGAGCGAAAAAAACAGGAACAAAATTCCCCCCAGAGAAAAAAGGAATCCCCTCCTCCATCCTTTCAAGATTCTCTTTTCGGAAGTCAAACTTTTTCCGCTTTCTCTCCACTGCTTCGTTCTCCAGCTCATAGGATCACCCTTTCCCGGACAAACTACGAACCTTTCCATTTTTCGCACATGAATACGGAAATTGTCTTCGAAAGATTTCGTCGTTATGGATTTTCTCCTCTCACGAACATGGCGAAATGGTGCTACGAAATCCTAAAGAACTCCTTATCTAAAGGGTATCATAAAAATAAAGGATCCCGGAGTTTTTGGTGATAAACTCCAAAATTATTCAGGTTTTTTTCGTTATTTTCAGCCTCTTCATTTGCAAAAAAGCTGCTGGATCAGTCCGGTGAATTTTATATCTAGCTAGCTATAAAAAGGGCGGATCCGAAGATCCGCCCTTTTTATACATGAACATCTTTTCGTTTGGTTTTTCCGGCTTTCCCTACAGCCTTTCCGGAATTCGGGGAAGCTCTCCGGAATCCTCCGAAGCGAGCCGGAAGAACCGCAGCTCCCGCTGGAGTTCCTCGGCTCCCTTGGCGAGCTCCGAGGCCGCCCGGTCCACTCCTTCGATGGTGTTGAAGGTGGTTCCCGCGGATTGTCCCATGGATCCCAGAGCTTCGCTGACCCTCCGGTTGTTCTGGGTGATGCTGTCCACGGAAGCCGCCATTTCTTCGGAACTCGCCGCCTGTTCCTGGGCGATGGCGGCGATGTTCTGAACCACTCCGTTCATGCGTTCCACGACCTTGAGGGAGTGCTGCAGTTCCCGGTAGGTGCTTTGGGCGAGGGTTACCGCCTTTTCCACCTGTTCCCGGCTGGCCTGTACTTCCGCTCCCGCGTCCTTGGCCCGGGAGCGGAGTTCTTCCATGATCTGCCCTACTTCCCAGGCGGCCTGGTTGCTTTCTTCCGCGAGTTTCCGGACTTCTTCCGCCACCACCGCGAAGCCCCGGCCGGCTTCTCCGGCCCGGGCGGCTTCGATGGCGGCGTTGAGGGCGAGAAGGTTGGTTTGGTCCGCGATGCCTCCTATGGTGCTGACGAAGCCTCCGATTTTTTCCACCGCTCCCCCTACGGAGCCCATGCTTTCGTTGATTTTGGCGGAGCGCTGGCCGATTTGTTCCATTTCACGGGAGACTTTTTCCATGGATTCCATGGCCCGGGTGCTTACTTCCCGGGCTTCTTCCGAGGCTTCGGCTCCTTCCGTGGCGGAGCTGGCGTTGGTGGAGGCTCCGCTGGAGACTTCTTCCACTCCCGCATTGGTTTGTTCCAGGGCCTGGGCCACGTCTTCGAAGAGCTTTTCGGATCGTTCCAGATTGCTCCGGATTTCTTCCACCGCCTGACGGCTTTCCCGGGAGTGTCCCTGGAGGGATTCGGACATGGCTCCAAAGTTTTCCGCCAGTTCCGTGATGTGACGGAGCACCTCCCCTACCCGCTGTACCATTTCCGTCAGGGCCTTCGCCATGTCTCCCGTTTCGTCCCGGCTCCGAACGCCGAAGTCTTCCCGGGTTACCTGAAAGTCCCCGTCCCGGAGGCGACCCGCCACTTCCGCCACCCGGCGGAGAGGGTTGGCGATGCGGCTCGCCAGAAAGAGCCCAAGAAGAAGAGCGAAGAGGCCTCCGGCGGCCATCCATATAAGAATCTGAAGGGTGGCGCTTTTACCCGCCGCAGCCGCCCGAGAAATGAAGAGAGAACTTTCTTCCTTTACAAGATCCTGAATGCGGCGAAGAAGAGATTCCGCTTTTTCCAGAGAACTCCCCTGTTCCTCTAAAACGGCCTTTTTTAGATTATTAAAAATTTCGAGAGATGCATCCGCAATACGGCTTATCTTTAAAAGTCCTCGATTAATCTTAGTGAGAGGAATCAAGGTGCGGCTTTGAATGATAAAGACAAGTTCCCCTCTTTTCTCGTCCTTGGTTCGCTCGGATTTTTCCTCCAATATCTTTCGTACATCCCCCCCCACTTCGTGAATATCTCTGTGGGCGGGAGCGATATCTTCCAAGACCTTCAGGATATCCACATTATCCACGCCGGGAGAGGCCATGAATTTGCCGAGACTGCACTTCCGGGAATCCAATTCCCCTCGAAAAGATGTAAGAGCAAGGCTGGATTGCATGAGAGCCCGCACCCAATCCTTGTGATCCCCCAACATGGAAGAAACATGAAGTTTGAACTCCAAAGGATTTTCTATTCCCAAAGCTACAACTTGGTTATCCATCTCCCGGAGGGCTGTACTCGTTTTTTTCATGGAAAGAAGGAGTTGGGAAAAATTCTCCGTCTCCAGAGCAATCTGGGGATTTGCATGAACCAAAACACCCAGCTTCTGCATCTCCTCTTCCAGAAGCTCGTAAGTTCCGTCAATGCTTTTGTGAAGTTTCCGACGCTCCTCAAAGGATGTGGCTTCGTCCGCAAGCTGCAATTCCGCCGCCTTTATTTCCAGAAGATGCGCGTGTACCCGCCCGGTATATTCCATAAGAGGAAGAGCGGTGCCCCCCACAAAGCCATAAACCCGTTGAAGTTGCTGGATGCTCCGATACCCGATCCCCCCAAGAGCCATGCCGACGCAGGCTATTCCCAAAAATGCCGCCACCAGTTTTGCTTTAATGCGCAATGTTTCCTCCTCCTTTTTACAAAATCCTCAAGCCCAATCCATAAAGCCGAATTCTTCGGGTAAAAGGTTGGGAAAAAGAGTACAAAGTCATTCTATCATTATATGGTAAAACAAGAAAAAACTTTCTTCCATGGAAGAAAATGATTTTATCCGGAATATATCCCGGTATTTCAGCATTTTTAACTCAAAATCTTTGGATTGCAAAGGTTTTGGAATTTTTTCTCCTTTAGCGAAATTTCCCCTCCCCAAAAGTCACCTCATGACGTACAATAGATCGTGAAAAAAGAGCCGGGGGTCTTTCCCCGGTTTTCGCATGCTATCATCATAAAATGTTCTTTATTTGAAGAAGGAGAAATGCACGAAACATGTCTATATGCTGTGAAACCGCCGTCAAAGCAACCCCACGCCTCGGGGAAATCGAACGCCGCCGAACCTTCGCCATTATCAGCCACCCCGACGCAGGAAAAACCACTCTCACGGAAAAGCTACTCCTTTTCGGGGGAGCCATTACTCTGGCGGGAACCGTAAAGGCCCGCAAGGCAGAACGCCATGCCACCAGTGACTGGATGAGCATCGAAAAAGAACGGGGTATTTCCGTAACCAGCTCGGTGATGAAATTCGAGTACCGGGGTTATGAAATCAATTTGCTGGATACTCCCGGGCACGAGGACTTTTCCGAAGATACCTACCGGGTACTCACCGCCGTGGATAGCGTTATTATGGTCATCGACAGCGTAAAAGGAGTGGAATCGCAGACCCGAAAGCTTATGGAAGTTTGCCGGATGCGGAACACCCCTATTATTACCTTTATCAACAAGCTCGATCGGGAAGGCATGGAACCCCTGGCAATTCTGGACGACATCGAGGAAAAACTGCAGGTGGAATGTGCTCCCCTCTCCTGGCCTATCGGCATGGGAAAACGTTTCAAAGGAACTTACGATATCCACAAAAAAGAACTCAATCTTTTCACTCCCGGAAGCTCCCGGGTGGAAAAAGGGCGGATCATTTCGGATATGGAGGATCCCAGCCTGGAGAATGCCCTGGGAGGCCAGGCGAAGGAGCTTCGGGAAGATCTCGCTCTTCTGGAGGGAGCGGCAAATCCCTTCGACCTGGAACACTACCTCAAAGCAAACCAGACTCCGGTTTTCTTCGGTAGCGCTCTCAATAACTTCGGTGTCAAAGAGCTTTTGGATACCTTCGTGGAAGTCGCCCCGGCTCCCCTTCCCCGCCCTGCGGTAACACGTACGGTGCTTCCCGAAGAGGAGGCCTTTTCGGGGTTCGTCTTCAAGATTCAGGCCAATATGGACCCCTCTCATCGGGACCGCCTGGCCTTTATGCGAATCTGCTCGGGGAAGTTTCAGCGGGGAATGAAAATGCGGCATCATCGCACAGGCAAAGATATCACCGTGGCAAATCCGGTAATCTTCATGGCTCAGGAACGGACCTTAGCGGAAGAGGCCTGGCCGGGGGACATCATCGGCATCCACAACCACGGAACCATCAAAATCGGGGACACCTTCACCGAGAAGGAGCCCCTCAAATTTACGGGCATTCCAAGCTTTGCCCCGGAACATTTCCGGAGGGTACGCCTGCAATCACCTCTCAAGGTAAAGCAGCTCCAGAAGGGGCTTTTACAGCTTACCGAAGAGGGGGCGGTGCAGATCTTTCGTCCTCTTTTACGAAACGAATACATCCTCGGGGCCGTGGGAGTACTCCAATTTGATGTTACCGTGGCACGGCTGAAGGCGGAATACGGCGTGGAGGCGGATTACGAACCCGTGGAATGGACCACTGCCCGATGGATATCCTGCAAGGATCCCAAAAAACTGGAGGAGTTCAAGAAAATACACCAACATTTTCTCGCCCTGGACGGAGAGGGGAATCTGGCTTTTCTCGCCGACGGAGAATGGCGGCTACGCCACGTTTCGGAAAAACATCCGGATATGGAGTTTCACCAAACCCAGGAACTGCGGTAAAGAGCACTAGCCCGATAAAAGAGTTTATCGGGCTAGTTTTTTGAGCCAGGGCAGTAGTACAAATAGCGTGCTCCTACACCTTAGATTACTCACGAAGACCGCTCTAACGTTTGTGATGGTCCAGATAAGCCTTTATTCTTTTTTCCACATTCGATGCAAGGTTGTCGTAGAAAAAAGCGTAATCAAAACGATGGTACACCTGATTGGGCCAACGCCCCATATGCACCAGGTCCACCTTTTCCGGAGCCTGTATATCCGTTGCGATCAAAGCTCCCGTTCCGGTATCGATATATGCACCACAAAAATGGGGAATTTCCTCGAGGATATCGCCGGTGGCATCATTAAAGAAAATTGCCCTTATATTCTTTTCTCGCTCCGCCGGAGTTCCGTCGGTTTTCCAATTCAAAGGATTAATCGCCACTGCGCCGGTTAAGAGAACAGGAGATCCCTCTGCATCAGGACCCTGGGTGTTGTATGTAATGACGACACCGGTATCCGCTTCTCCCTGGGCAAGCTTTATTTGAGGATACTTCTCAAGATCGGCTTTCGTTACGGAATAGCCGATGAGATATGCCGCCACAAGCCGCTTTTGCAACTCCGGATCTTTCATCCTCCTGCGCATCAGCTCTATAAGCACCATGGAACCCTGACTGTGCCCGGCGAGAATGAATGGGCGATCAGAATTTAAATATTTAACATAATAATCGAATGCCCGCTCCACATCGGTATAACCGGTTCGAAAAAGGGGATCCCCGAAGGCATCACGGCCTCCGTTATTGGGCTCCATGCTCTGGGTGGACGCAGATTGCTGACGGTAGAAGGGAGCGAAGAGGTTGGCGTATGGAGAATACACTCCTGCCTGGGCGATCAAAAGCCCTCGGGCGTTATTGCGCAAATCCTCCTGGGAAATATCCATATTTCCCGGAGTTTTGTCCACATAAATCGTGGGATATACGTAAAAAACATCAACGGGTTTCTCTATTTTTTCCTGTTTCGATAACCACGCAAAGTCTTCACTGTAGTTCGGCGAATCCGAATATGCACATCCAACTGCAGCCATCAAGAATACCCCCATCACAGAAAGCGTTATTTTTTTTACAAAACCCATATCTTCCTCCTTCTCTTTTTTTAAAAATTTAAAAAACCGCACTTTCAGAAGTTCCCGGAAAAACTTTAATCACTATGTTCGCATTATCCCGTATCTTCGGCAACACTATCTTATCATAACCTGCAAACCGCATGCAGGAGATATAAATTTCCCTTTTCCAAGGTCTCCGGTGCGGTCAAAGCGCTCCGGGATGTTACTCCCGACTTCGGCGAAAGTTATTCACAAACCCAATAGCCACAAGGGTTCATGGAAAAGCGAAGGCACTACATTATCCCCTGGAGGGAATGCAGCGCCTTCGCTTCTTTTTCTTTCAGCTTTTTTGAAAAGAACCGCTCTCTACTCCTTTGGCATCCCTTCCCGGAAACGGTGGCAATACCGGGAGAGGGACAGGATCTCCCTCGGAGTGGTGGAATAGGGAATCCCCAGGCTTTTGAGCAGCTTCTTCGCATGAGAAGAAAGCTTCCGGGGAAAGCGGTAGAGCTTTTTCGTGCTCGTGTCCCGGATAAGGGTGGACCGGATATCCAGAAGAGCCTCCCGGATCTCCCCGGGGCTCATGGCGGTTTTCTGCTGGAGGAGCACCCGTTTCTCCAGATGACGCTGAGCCGCAAAGGTGAGATACTGCAAAGCCACATGTCCCCGAATCCTCGATTCGGTCCAGTGGAAGATGGGGCGGATACGGAGGTGGTGCTTCTTGATGCGGAAGCTCTCCTCGATACGCCAGAGAGAGCGGTAATGGGAAAGCACCTCCCGAATCTCCTCCTCCGTGGTGAGGGGCAGATCCGTGAGGATGCCGAAAAGCCCGTCCCAGCGGGCTTCCGAAGCGATCTTCTCCTCGTCCGGCTCGTAGGAATGCCCTTTTTCTCCATGTGCCACCTTCAAATATCTGTTGCTCCCCCGCTGGGAAAGAAGCTGCTTTTCCGGAATGGTCTTTTTCTTGTTCAGTTTTTTGAGCAGCTTCTCCAGAGACTCCTCCCGGTCCCGGGCGTTCTTGGCCGCCCGTTTGGAACTCCAGGTCACCAGAAGGTTCTGCCCGTCCTCCCGCGAAAAGATCTGGTACTCCAGGCTTTCCTTTGTGTTCTTTTCCCCAAGAGGGGTGTAGGATGAACGGTCCAGAATGGCCTCCTTCTCCGAGGCCTTCATGCTCTTGAGCCGTGCCCCGAGAACGAAGTGGAGTCCCTTCTCCTTCAACGCCTCAAGTCTGGCACAGGAGAACATCCCCCGGTCCGCCGCCACCACCCCGGTGCTTCCGGAATAGCGTTCGCATCTCCAGGCGGCAACGAACTCCTGGAAGGCGGCTCCCTCCCAGGTCTTTCCCGGAAAGAGCCGGTACCAGAGGGGCAGCCCTTCGGGAGTGGCGGCCAGAGCCAGCACCACCTGAGTCTCCTTGATCTTGTTGTCCTTGCTGAACCCCTTCTGCCGGAGCTCGTCCTCCTCGAAGCTCTCGAAGTACAAAGTGGTGACATCGAAAAGCATGAGGGTGGGCCTCTCCGGGAAAAGCCCCTCCGAGGAGGAGCGCACCAGCTCCTTCAGCCGGTCCTCCTTCTTGGCCAACGCATCCAGCAACCGATAGATCCGGTCCAGAGAGGTTTCGGAGGCGCAATGCTTCTCCAGCCAAGCTGCCATACCCCGTTTGCTCGAAGGAAAGGCCAGAGAAGCCCCGAGACACTGTTTCAGAAGATGGTATTTGTTGGTGTCCCGAGGAGCCCGGGTAAAAAGCTTCCCCAGGCCGAAAAACTCGAAAAGGTACTCCGCCGCCAGAAAAGGCCCCTCTATGACATCCTCCTCGTTCTCCAGAACCGAAGCCCGGAGCAGAAGGGAATCCTCCACGGGAACCTCAATCTCAGTGGCTTCCATCTCTGCCGCCTTCGTTCCGGATTCTCCGAAAAGAATCTTCTGCTGGGGAGCCGCCTCCCGCCTCTCTTCCTCCAGCTTCTCCATGATCTGGGCAGCAAGGGATTTGAGCTCCTCCATCTCCTTCTCGTTCTGTGCCACGCCGATATGCCGAACGATACGCTGGGAAACGGATTTGCCGTTGCGTTTGGATTCCACGATCTGTACAGTCTTTCGGGGACTGTTGGGTGAGGACTTCGTTCGGATATACATACCGGAAAGCATACCGTAAAATCCACAATGCGTCAACTAACAAAAATACTAGGCACTACGATTTTGAAAATCCGAAAGAATGCACAATGAAAAAACGCCAAGCCCTATGGTTACAGGGTTTGGCGTTGATATGCCTTTTGGGGAGAGCCGGGGTTTTGTAACAAAGCGCCGAAGTCGGGATTTCCCTTTTCCAAGGTCTCCGGTGCGGTCAAAGCGCTCCGGGATGTTACTGTTCCAAATCTATCCGCCACATGGGGCAACAAAAAGGCCGCCGAAGTATGGCATGCACACCCCGGCGGCCTTTTTAAATTCGCACATGCAACTCACAATGGAAGCGATAACGTTCAAATTCAGGAAATGCAGGTTATCGCTCTTACGCAAATCCCTTTTTTCTCCGTTTTTCCAGAAAAAAATCCTGCAAAACCTTCTTACACTCCTCTTCGAGAATTCCCCGATATACCTTACAACGAAAGGGCATTCTCGGATCTTCCGGAATATTGTAGAGCGTTCCCGCCCCTCCTGCACGAGGATCCGAGGCCCCGTAAAAGATACTTCCAATCCGGCATTGCAAGAGAGCGCCACAACACATAATACAAGGCTCCAGGGTTACGTAAAGCTCGGCTCCGTCAAAACGCCAGGTCCCCTCTTTTTCCGCCGCTTTTCGAAGAACCTCAAGTTCCGCATGTCCCAGAGGATTTTTTCCCCTAACCCGAACATTGCCTTCCGAGGCAAGAATATGTCCGTCCCGAACGAGGAGGGCCCCTACGGGGACATCTCCTCTTCGAGCCGCTTCGTTCGCCTTCTCAAGGGCCAGACGCATATATGCTTCGGGATGTTTCGACCTTACCAAGCGATTCTCTCCCAAGAACTCCTTATATAACCAGAAAAGAGGGGGTCGAGAAAAAACCGGAAATAGAATCGACTCATTTACACTTTTCTCACATTTTTTCCCGTAAAGATTTCATACATCTCTTTTTTGAGGGCCTGCTTTATCCGTTTCTTCTCTCGGGGGAGGAAATCTTTCTTCCCCGCTCCGAAGAGATAGTTGTCAAGGTCAAACTCCTTGAGAATCATCTTTGTCTGAAAGATATTCTCCTGATAGACGTTGATATCGATCATCTGATAGCGATCCCGAGTATCACTGGCAATATAATTCTGAATAGAGTTTATTTTATGATCGATAAAAATCTTCTCACCATCCACGGTGCGGGTAAATCCCCGGACCCGGTAGTCGATGATGGCGATATCCGGATCGAACTCGTGAAGAAGATAGTTCAACGCTTTGAGCGGAGAAATCCTGCCACAGGTGGATACGTCGATGTCCGCACGGAAGGTGCTGATTCCCTGATAGGGATGGCTTTCGGGATAGGTATGCACCGTAATGTGGCTTTTATCGAGATGCGCCACCACAGCATCCGGAAGAGGTCCGGGAACTTCATCCTCCTGTTCCTGATCCTGATCCTGATCGAGGCCTTCTCCATTTTCAAGAGGCTCGTGCTGCTCCACCATCTCCTCCGAAACGAGCATGGTAACACTGGCTCCCTGAGGATCGTAATCCTGCTTGGCGATGTTGAGTATCTGAGATCCGATAATGTTGTTCACTTCGGTGAGAATGCCGGTAAGGCGGTCCGCATTGTACTCTTCGTCGATATAAGCGATGTATTCTTTGCGGTGTTGCGGTGTTTTGGCATAGCAGATATCATACATATTAAAGCTCAAGGTTTTCGTGAGATTGTTGAAACCGTAGAGCTTCATTTTCTTTACCTTTTTGACGGGCTTTATTTCCAACTTTCTACCTCCCTTTGTTTGCCGGGGCTTGCCGTGTAGAATCACGTCCTATCCCTTTTTCAAAATAAATAAACCTTTTCCCATTCCCCATCTCTGGATTCTGATGATTGCAGCGAGAACAATCTATCCCGGAGAGTCCATGATTCCCACCTCCCCACATTTCAAAATAGCAAGCAAACACGACAAAATTTGGAGGAAGACTTACCGTCTCTTTCTGTAGGTCTTCCTCCATTACGGAACCTATTATACGCTTTTTTTGAAATTTCGGAATATCCCGAAGCCGAATAAAGAGACTTTTTCTAGAAACTCCAGCTTACGCTCAAACCGAGAAGCTGCGTATCTCCATCACTGAGATGGGAAGGATATATTCCCGCAGCAGGATCTCCCGCGACATAACGGTCATCCATGGCCAAGTACATATAGGAAAGATCCACGGTGTAGCGCTCTCCCTTCCATCCGAAACCGATACAGTAGATTTGACGATCCGCCGTAGGAACCACGTAATCCACATATCCGTCCGGAATGGGGGATTCATCGTAAACGTAGCCAAGGCGAAGATCCCAGGTTTCCGAAAGGGCGTACTCGACTCCGAGGGCATAGCGCCAGACATTTTTCCAATACTTGGGAGCATAGGAATACTGGGATTTCGGATTGGTGGGAACCAGGGGTTTATCGTAGGTGATGACAAGGGCATCGTAGGTGCTCCACTTGGTCCAGACCCCTCCGATTTCTACAGAACATTTGTCCGAAAGCTGATAGGCCCATCCCAGGGAGAGGGTGTCCGGCAAGGTAACATCCCCCTGAGCGCCGGTATTTTCAAAAAAACCGTCGGGAATGGTGTAGGGATCCGGCAAGGTGGGTTTATGAAATGTAATATCTCCCTTGAGGCTTTGTTTTATCGAACTGCGCCAGCTTAAACCGAAACGGGATTTTTCCGTGGGTTTCCAATGAAGAGCCAAATTCATGCCATATCCCCAGCTATCTCCCAATACCCGGCTGTCAATATCCGAAAGGTTTGTGGAAGGATCCGGGGCGGTTCCGGTTGCCAAAGCAGCCCAATCGAGTTTTTTCCTGGTATCGTATTCGAACCACATGGCCTCCATTCCCAGAGCCACGGAAAGATTTTCGCTCACCTTCCAGGCATACACGGGATTCAGAGAAAGGCTGGTTATTTCCGTTTTATAGTGGTTGTAGCGGCCAAACCAATCGGAATCGAAATCGGTACCCAAGCCGAAGCGGGAGAACACCCCCACCCCGAACCATTGGGTATCGCTAACCTGCTTGGTGTAATACATATGAGGAGGCCAAAAGGTTTTATCATTGTTCGAAGCAACCCCCCAGGTGGAAGAGGTTATTTTTGCGGAAGGGCTGATAGCGGTAACTCCCACCATCATTTGCTCTCCTTCAAGTTGCGTTATGCCCGCAGGATTGAAATACACCGCAGAAGGATCGTCCGCTCGGCCCACCAAGGTCCCTCCCAAGGCGTTTCCCCGAGCACCGAATTCGTAGAGGGCAAATCCCGATGCCAAGGTTTTACCCGGTGCCAATATAATTCCCCATAAGGCAAGAGCTACGCCGTAAAGAATATGCCATCTTTCCGTCTTTTTCTCCATCTTTTTTCCCATTTGAAAAGCCATGGTACTCCTCCTCGTTTTTCAAGCCCTTGTACTATTGCGGAAATTCAAGGGAAAAGGAAAAATCTAAAAATTCCCTCGAAATTTCAACTCCCCCTTTTCCATTCCAACGCACCTGAAAAAGACTCGCAAAGGCTTTGAATAGATGTGTTGCGTACATGTATAACATAGTCACAGAATTCTATCCATACGAGCGTTCAAGTTTCTTCCCGCCCTATTGGCACAATACGCCAATAAGCTTAATAAAAAGAGTGGCATAACTTCCCCGAGGAAGGGTAAAGGAAAGGGTTATCCGAAAGTCCTTTTCCTTTTTCCCAGGATCCTCAAGGCACGTCAGCTCTCCGGGAAAAACCAGGGAAGGACGGAAAAAGGATCCGAAATAAGCCTTTTGAAGTTCCGGAAGGGTGAAAAATTCCGGAAGAAGACCACGTTCCTCAAGCACCTCCATCCACAATTTTAAAAGATCCTTCTCAATGAAAGGAACCTCTGCGGCATGAGAGGCAATCATGCGAGGTTCGGGAAAGACCAGGGGAGCTTTTCCACTAAAGGCTCCTGCAAATTTCCAGGGACCGCAGTTCAGATACCGAAGCCGAGAATTGGCGGAATCAGGGAAAAGATATTTTTCCAGTAGCCGATTCCAGAGAAAAGACTGGAAGGAGGATATGTACAATCCTATAATTTCTCCTGGAAGGACATTTACCCCCTTCCAAAAGTTCTGCATGGAATTTTCCCGACGAAGTATTCCCAAAATTTTCCGGTGCGTCGCCTTTGTGCAAAAGGGATAAATTTTCCGCCAATCTCCCCAGTTGCGGGAGATAAAAGCGCTTCTTCTTCGAACCCGTCCAGGAGCATCCGGATGCATTTCCGTAAAATACAGACGTAGAGCTTCGGAAGGATTTTGCTGAAGGAGTTTTTCAGCGAAAAACTCCTTGGAGTTCGCCTGAGCGCCAAAACGCTGATCATCGTAATAATTCGGCATACCCTTTCGGGAAATTTCCTCCGCTTTTTCGGAAATTTTTTGGGCCTCTTCAAGAGAGGAAATATCCCGAAGTACCATACGAAAAAAGTTTTCCCTAATCCACAGAGGCCCCATGGGTTCTTCCGAATACCCCCAAAAATCACAGGAAAGCTTTTCATCCTTCCAAACCAAATTACGGCTTGCAGGAACCGTGAGGAATTGAACAGTTTCGCCTTGACGATCCTTTTTACCACCGTATCGAATTTCCGCCGGGGGAACCTCGCAATAATTCCCAAGCCTCCGAAGAGCCTCCAGAGTGGTAAGTTCTCTTTTGCGCAGACGGTACACTCCATAGGCCCCCTGGGAAAGTAACGGCAGGGAGATGCGTTCCTCCACCTGAAAATCCTGGGGAAAGCTTTTTATTTTCAATGCTTCCTCACCAACCCTAAATTTTCAATGTTTTCATCGGTTCGTTTTTTTCGCGGACGTTCTCGTGGGAATGGCAGTTGTATAATTTTGGTGGCGTCCCGGTGGCGTCCAGAAACGAAAAAGGGCTCAAGCGAAAATCGCCTGAACCCCTACATTTACTTGGTGGAGCTGGGGGGACTTGAACCCCCGACCTCTTCCATGCCAAGGAAGCGCGCTCCCTCTGCGCCACAGCCCCGAGTGCAACGTCGAGAATTATAGAGATCCTGAAAGAAGATGTCAAGCGGAATTTTGTCTTTTTAGCCCAAAGAAGGCTGAAATCCCAATAGATCGAAAGTTTTTAATCGAAAATCCATCATCGATAGCTCCGCGATAGAATTATCCAACCCTTTCCCCTAAAGGTGTTACTGCAGCCCCCGAACCCATTCAAAAATTCCCACCGCCGCCGCGGCGCTTACGTTGAGGGACCCCGTGGCTCCGAGCATGGGAAGTGCCACGAGTTCATCACATCGTTCCGCCACAAGCCGGGAGAGCCCCTTTCCTTCGGAGCCCAGCACTAGGGCCAGCCTGTGCGGAAGGGTCGCTCCCCGCCAGAGAAAGTTTTCCGAAGAGGGTTCCATTCCTACGGTCCAGAATCCGAGGTTCTGCAAATCCTGAAGGGCCCGGGGGAGGTTCACGCACTGAAGAAGGGGCACCCGCAGGGCCGCTCCGGCACTGGCCCGTACCACCGCTTCGGTGGGAGATGCTCCCCGGCGCTCCGGAAAGAGCACTCCCAGAGCCCCCGCCACTTCGGCGGTACGGACGATGGCTCCCATGTTCTGGGGATCCTGAATGTGATCAAGCACCACCACGAGAGCCGAATCTCCATCGTTCTTCCGGGCTCCCGCCCATTCGTCGAAAGATACCGTGGGAACCGGCAGCATAGCCGCCGCCATGCCCTGATGTTTGGCATCCCCCAAAAGATCGTACATTTCCTGACGGCTGAGGAAGGAACAGGGAATGTCATGCTTTGCCACCACCTGGAGCAGATCCGTTTCCCTTTCCCGTTTTTCCTGCTGCAGATAAAGGTGTTTGATGCGCTCCGGAAGTTCCTGGAGTGCGTGAACCGCATGCTTTCCGTACAGAAGTTCTTCCTGAGGTTCCGCATTAGGCCGTTTTTTTCTGGTCATGATCCTTTTTCCTTTTCCGTATCGTAGGTGATGTGGAAGCCGTATTTTTACCAAGGCTTTCGAGGTATTCCCGAAGGTAGGCCGAGGTGTATCCCGAGCCGGAACGGGCTACTTCCTCGGGAGTTCCCGAGGCCATAACGGTTCCACCCTCTTCTCCTCCCTCGGGGCCGAGATCGATAATGTAATCCACCGAGGCGAGCACGTCCAGGTTATGCTCAATCACCACCACGGTATTTCCCTTGTCCACAAGCCGGTTGAGCAGAATCAGCAGCTTTTTGACGTCTCCATAATGAAGTCCCGTGGTGGGCTCGTCCAGAAGATACAGGGTCTTTCCGTGGAAACGCTTGCTGAGTTCCGTGGCGAGCTTTACCCGCTGTGCCTCCCCTCCGCTGAGAGTGAGGGAGGATTGTCCCAAACGGATATATCCCAATCCCGCATCCTGAAGAATGGAAAGTTTTCGAGCTATCCGGGAATGATTCGCAAAGAGTTCCAAAGCCTCGTCCACGGTGAGGTTCAACACGTCCGCGATGGAGTGCCCTTTATAGCGTACCTCCAAGGTTTCCGCATTATAGCGTCTACCTCCGCATACGTCACAGGTAACGTAAACGTCCGGAAGAAAAAGCATGGAAACCTTGGTTTCTCCATCCCCCTTACAGGCTTCGCAACGCCCTCCCTTGACGTTGAAGCTGAACCTTCCGGGAGCGTATCCCCGCATGCGGGCCTCGGGAAGCTGGGCAAAAAATTCTCGGATAGGAGTGAAGAGTCCCGTATAGGTGGCGGGATTGGATCGGGGACTTCTTCCTATGGGATCCTGATCGATGAGCACGAGGTTTTCCACCTCTTCCAGTCCCTCCAGGGAGGAACAGGTGGGAATAATGAAGGAAGCCTTTTGCGAATTCAATGACCTTTTGAGGTTCTGATACAGTACGTCGAAAAGGAGAGTGCTTTTGCCGGATCCGGAAATTCCCGAAAGCCCAAGAAAGAGTCCTGTGGGAAAGGACACGTCCAGGTTTCGAAGATTGAATTTCCGAATTCCTTCCATGCGAATCCATCCCCGGGGTTTGCGCCTTTTTTTAAGAAGCACCGCTCCGCTGGTTTTTCCCTGAAGATAAAGTCCCGTTGGAGAACCTCCCTCGATGATTTTTCCGGGAGTTCCCGAGGCGATGAGCTCTCCTCCTTTTTCTCCCGCTCCGGGACCGAGTTCCAGCAGGTAATCCCCGGCCATCATGGTTTCCCGATCGTGTTCCACCACGAGAATCGAGTTCCCCAGATCCCGTATTTCCCGAAGAATTGCAAGGAGACGATCAGTATCCCGGGGATGAAGCCCCACGGTGGGCTCGTCCAGAACGTAAAGAACCCCGGTAAGTTTGGAACCGATCTGCGTGGCCAGGCGAATCCGCTGACTTTCCCCACCGCTCAGAGTATCCGCCCTTCGGGAAAAAGTAAGGTATCCCGCCCCGATATCCACCAGGCATTGAAGGCGCTTTCGAAGCTCTCCGAGCACTCGCTCGGCTATAAGCCTTTTATACTCCTCCAGCTCCAGAGAACCCAAAAGGGCATGGAGATTCTGAATGGGCATGGTCACGAAATCTCCTATGGAATAGGATCCCAGGCGTACCGCCAGAGCTTCCTGCCGGAGCCTCAGACCTCCGCAGGATTGACAGGGTTCCTCCACCCGAAAGACTTCCAGTTCCTCCCGGACCGCCTCGGATTCGGTTTCATCCCAACGCCGCTCCAGCCAGGGAAGAAGCCCTTCGTAATATCCCTGATAGGGCCTTTCTCCGTCTCTCTCCCGGAAGAGGAGTTCCAGTTTTTCCGAGGATCCGTAGAGAAGATCCTCCTGAACTTCCGAAGGTAGCTCTCCATAGGGCCCCGAAAGATCCCATCCCTTTTTCTCCGCAAGTTTTTGAATTTTTGCCAACATGTAATGCTTGCTCTTCCATGGAAGAAAGGCTCCGGAAAGCACCGATTCCTGAGCATCCACCGCACGAAGGGAGGAAAAATAGGAGTGACTTCCGATGCCGGAGCAGACAGGACAGGATCCGTGAGGGTTGTTGAAGGAAAAGAGGTTTGGAGTGATCTCCGGAAAGGGAAGATCGCAAGCGGGGCAGACGAGATGCTCCGTAAAGGAAACCTTTTCGGGCTCTCCCTCTCCTTCGGGATGGACCAGAACATCTACATATCCTTCGGACTCCCTCAAAGCGGTTTCCACGGATTCCGCGAGCCGGCTTCGATGCTCTTCCCGAAGGCTCAGGCGATCCACGAGAATATGAATGGTATGTTTTTTGTTCTTTTCCAGGGGAATTTCCTCCTCCAGCCAGGCGAGTTCTCCATCCACCCGGATCCGAAGAAACCCTTTTTTGCGGAGCTGAACCAGTACGTTCTTGTGCTCCCCCTTTTTATTGCGAATCAGAGGCGAAAGGATTTCCACCTTTCTTTCGGCATATTTCTGCAAAACCCCCGTAACGATTTCGTCCACCGAAGAACTCCGAAGGGGATTGCCGCAGGAGGGACAGCGAGGCTCCCCGGCCCGGGCGAAGAGTATCCGGAGATAATCGTAAATTTCCGTTACGGTTCCTACGGTAGACCGAGGATTGTGAGAACGCCCCTTCTGTTCGATGGATATGGCGGGAGAAAGGCCGGAAATATCCTCCACCTCAGGCTTGGAGAGCATTCCCAGAAACTGCCGGGCATAGGAAGAGAGGGACTCGATATAGCGTCTCTGCCCTTCCGCATAAATGGTATCGAAGGCGAGGCTGGATTTTCCCGATCCCGAAGGACCCGTAATAACTACAAGTTCGTTTTTGGGAATTTCCACGTTTATGTTTTTGAGGTTATGTTCTTTTGCGCCGCGGACGACGATTTTCTGCAACACGTTTGTAACTCCTCTCAGGGGCTTTGCCCAGCATATTGCGGTACTCTGCGGCGGCTTCGAAATCCAGCTTTTCCACCGCCTGCCACATGAGTTTTTCCAAAGTCTGAGTATCCAGTTTCTCCAGAGGTTTTCGAGAACGCTCTCCCGGGGATTCTTCGGAAAGCAACTCCTCCGGAAGAAGGGAAACGATGGGTTTCTCTATGGAAGTCGGCGTAACGTTGTGTTTCCGGTTCCACGCCTCCTGGATGCTTCGACGCCGTGCCGTTTCGTCCCGGGCATAAATAATACTGTCCGTAAGGCGATCCGCATAGAGAAACACCTCTCCCGCCTGATGCCGGGCAGCCCGCCCTATAGTCTGTACCAGGGATTTCCCCGAGCGCAGATATCCTTCCCGATCCGCATCGAGAATGGCCACGGTGGAAACCTCGGGAAGGTCGATTCCCTCCCGGAGAAGGTTTACTCCCACGAGAACGTCGATGATCCCCCGTCGGAGTTCCGTAAGCAGTTCCGCCCTTTCGAAAGCGTTGAGTTCCGAATGGATATACCGCACCTTGAATTTGAGGGATTCCAGATATTCCGCCAGATCCTCGGAGGAACGTTTGGTCAGGGTGGTAATAAGAATTCGTTCCTTCCGGGCCACGGCGGCGGCAATTTTATCCACGATATCGTCTACCTGATTGACTGCGGGAAGTATGATGATTTCGGGATCCAGAACTCCCGTGGGGCGCACGATCTGCTCCACCACCTGCTGGGAGTTTTCCAGCTCCCAATCTCCGGGGGTGGCGGAAATGAAGAGAACCCGCTTCATATACTCCCCGAACTCCTCCCACTGCAATGGCCGGTTGTCCAGCGCCGCGGGAAGCCGAAAACCGTAATCCACCAGGGTCTCCTTGCGGGAACGGTCCCCCCGGTACATGCCCCGGACCTGGGGAAGGGTGATATGGGATTCGTCCACCACCAACAGGAAGTCCTTAGGGAAGAAGTCCAGAAGGGTTCCCGGGGGCTCTCCGGGTTCCCGGCCGTCCAGATAGCGGGAATAGTTCTCGATACCCGAACAGTACCCCACCTCCTGAAGCATTTCCATGTCATAGGCGGTGCGGGAACGTAGGCGTTCCGCTTCGAGAAGCCTCCCCTGCCCTTCCAGCTCCGCCACCCGAAGCCGAAGATCCGCCTCGATATTCTCCAGGGCCTGGGCCACCGTGGAAGAATCCGTTACGTAGTGCTTTGCGGGAAAGAGGACTCCCTGTTCCTTTTCCTCCAGTTTCTTCATGGATATCGGATCCACTTCGGCGATCTCTTCGATTTCGTCGTCGAAGAAGAGTACCCGGAGGGCGGTATCGCTGTAGGCGGGATAGATATCCACCACATCCCCCCGAACCCGGAAAACTCCGGGAGAGAATTCCACATCGTTTCGCTGGTAGTAGTTTCGCAGAAGCCAGGAAAAGAACTCCCGCCGGGAAAAAGATTCTCCTTTGGAGAAACGAAATACCGCTTCTTCGTAGTTCTTTCGCTGCCCCAATCCGTAGATGCAGGAAACGCTGGAGACCACGATAACATCCCGGCGCTCCAGCAGAGCCTTGGTGGTGGCAAGCCGAAGCTTCTCTATGTTCTTGTTGATGGAAGCATCCTTTTCGATATACGTATCCTGGGCGGGAAGATAGGCCTCGGGCTGATAATAATCGTAGTAGCTCACGAAATAGTTTACCGAGTTTTCGGGAAAGAAGGTTTTGAATTCGCTGTAAAGCTGGGCTGCCAGGGTTTTATTGTGAGCCAGAACCAGTACGGGACATTGGCAGGCTTGAATGACGTTAGCCACAGTAAATGTTTTACCGCTTCCGGTAACTCCCAAAAGGGTTTGAAAAGGATACCCCTTCTCCAGAAGCCCCCGGGAAAGTTTCCGAATGGCCTCGGGTTGATCTCCCCGGGGCTCCCAGGGAGCGTAAAGAGAAAAACTGTGTTTCATGGGATTTCTCCTTTCGGAATACCCGAAAATACCATCATAAAGAAATCAGCGCCAGCTATATGAAAGCATATAACTGGCGCTTCGGGCGTTTACTTTTATGCTGTTTTTCCATTCCTGGAACTTCCGAGAATTCAGGCGAGAAAATCCTTTTCCGGCTTTTCCTCTTCTCCGGTGGATTTTTCGGAATCTTCCGGGGCTTCTTCAGGTTCAGAGACGGCTTTCGGCTCCTCCGCTTCGGGAACAGATTTCTCTTCCGAAGATTCCGAGACCGTTACAGCCTCCTCTTGAGCCTTTCCGGGCTCTTCGTTCTTCTCTTCCCGCCGGGGTCTTCCCATAAAGGTGCCATCCAGAATGGCATCCAGCTCCTCCGCCTCGATAACCTCAAGGTCCAGAAGGTTTTTAGTGATATTCTCCAGAGAATCTCGGTTCGTTTTCAGCAGCTCCCGCACCGAATCGTAGGAACCTTCGATGATGGAACGCACTTCCTGGTCAATGGCATAAGCCACCTCTTCGCTGTAGTTGCGGTCATCCACGATATCCCGCCCCAGGAAGACCTCGTGCTGCTTCTTGCCCAGGGTCACCGGACCGAGACGGTCGCTCATGCCGTACTGGGTAACCATCTGCCGGGCGGTATCCGTAGCACGTTCCAAATCGTTCTGGGCCCCCGTGGTGATGTCTCCGAAGACGATTTCCTCCGCCACCCGACCCCCCAAAAGAATGCATATCCGGTTGAGAAGTTCTTTCTTCGAAATGAGAAAACGATCCTCCTCGGGAAGCTGAAGGGTGTATCCCAAAGCCTGATGCCCCCGGGGAATGATGGAAATTTTATGCACCGGATCGCTTCCGGGAATGAGCTTGGCGATGAGGGCGTGACCGCTCTCATGATAGGCGATAATTTCCTTCTCCTTGGCGCTGATGAGTCGGCTCTTCCGTTCGGGCCCCGCAAGAGTACGATCAATAGCCTCTTCGAACTCCGCCATTTCGATGCTCTTTTTGGAACGCCGGGCCGCGAGAAGGGCCGCTTCGTTTACCACATTCGCCAGATCCGCTCCCACAAATCCGGGAGTTCGCCGAGCCACCACGCCGAGATCTACGGTTTCTCCGAGGTTCTTCTCCTTGGCGTGGACTTCGAGAATGGCCTGGCGCCCTTTCACATCGGGACGATCCACCACGATCTGCCGATCGAAACGTCCGGGCCGCAACAAAGCGGGATCCAAAATATCCGGCCGGTTGGTGGCAGCGATGAGAATGATTCCCATGGAAACGTCGAAACCGTCCATCTCCACCAGGAGCTGGTTGAGGGTCTGTTCCCGTTCGTCATGACCACCTCCGAGACCCGCTCCGCGCTGACGTCCCACCGCATCGATCTCGTCGATGAAGACGATGCAGGGCTGATACTTCCGGGCCTGTTCAAAGAGATCCCGAACCCGAGCGGCCCCCACTCCCACAAACATCTCCACGAAATCCGAACCGCTGATGCTGAAGAAGGGAACATCCGCCTCCCCTGCGGCGGCCCTGGAGAGAAGGGTCTTTCCCGTGCCGGGAGAACCGAGAAGCAGGACTCCCTTGGGAACCTTGGCTCCGAATTCCGCAAAACGAGAGGGATCCTTCAGATACTCGATAACCTCCTGCAGTTCCTCCTTGGCCTCGTCGCATCCCGCCACGTCGTCGAAGGTAACCTTGGGGCGGTTGTCGAGAAAGAGCTTCGCCTTGCTTCTGGCGAAGTTCATCACCTTGTTACCTCCCCCCTGCATGTGATAGATGATGAAAATCCAGGCTCCGATCAGGAGCAGGGTGGGGAAAAGCGTAGACATGAGGCTCGCCCACCATGGAGGCTTCTCCGGAGGAATGACTCTAACCTCGATTCCCTTGTCCACGAGCTTGGGGGCCAAATCGCTTACCCCCAAGGCATGGGTGGTGAAATCCTTTCCGCTGTCGAGGGTACCCTTGATTCCCTCCTCATCTATGACCACGGATCGGACATACCCCTCCTCCACGTAGTGCATAAAGCTGCTGTAGCTCAACTCCTGTCCCTCCTGGGCATGCTGTCCGGGGGAAAGAAATGCGTTGACGATGCTCACCACGAGCACGATCAGCACAAGATATAGCCCCAAGTTCTTGACGAGTCGGTTCAAGTCTTCCTCACTCCTAGTGCGATGAATTTATTTCCACGTTTCTCTATCATACACGTTTTTTCTATCGCGCCGAAAGCGCCTTTTTACGGACGTATCAGAAATTCTTACAGATAACTGCGAAAGTCGGAAAAATCCCGGCAGCCCTCACACTCAGGAGGTGTAAAGCACGAAAACCTCTTCCAGGTTCCGCCAGCGTTCCGCATAATCCAATCCGTAGCCCACCACGAACTCGTCGGGAATCTCGAACCCCCGGTAATCCACGGAAACTTCGGCTTTTCTTCGCTCCGGCTTATCCAGGAGCACACAGGTTTTCACCGAAAGAGGCTCCCGCTCTTCGAAAAGCTTGATGAGGTAGGAAAGAGTAAGCCCCGTATCGATAATATCCTCCACAATCAGCACGTGCTTTCCTTTGATATCGATATCCAGATCTTTATTGATTTTCACGATACCGCTGGAGACCGTGGAACTTCCGTAGGAAGATACGCTGATAAAATCGAAGTGCAACAGCACCTCCGGATCCACCTTGCGAACCAGATCCGCAAGAAACAGCACCGCCCCCTTGAGCACGCCCACCACCACAAGCTCCTGTCCCGCATAATCCCGGGAAATCTCCTCTCCCAGAGCAGCCACGCGCCGGGATATTTCCTCTTTTGAGAGAAGTACTTTTCCAACTTTATATGCCATAATTCCACATCCTCCACTGAAGCTTTTTTAAAAATTGCGGATCCTTCAATCAAGGTTTTCCGTTTTTTCTCTAGAGAAGTTTTTTAAAGGGCGGCATAACAACCGAACTATTGTAACATGATTTTCTCCGGAACACGATGCCGGGGAAGCACAATCCGGGGAATCCCCGCCTATCCGGGGGATCCAGATTCCCTCCCCTCCCCAACGTACTACGGGCCACAGAGAACGAGCCCACCAGGGAACCGTTTCCCAGAAAAGAGGTTTTTCCTCACTCCTTCGAGAGAGTATCCACTTTTCCAGAGAACACACGTCCATCTTACGGGGAAACTCCCCCGAGAGAAGGATTGCATGGCTTCCGAAGATTGCTTCCGAGGAGGATGAGGCGGAACCTACTTCGCCCTGAAGAAGCCAGGGGCCCCAGGGATAGCGAAAGGAACCGGAAACTTCGAAAGCCATCTCTCCCTGAAACTTCGGAAAATTCCGTTCCCGAGGTGATATCCAGGAAAGAAGTCCGGAACCGCAGAGGCATTCCACTTCTTTTTTCCACTGAAAACACCAGCGCCCGGAGGTCCGAATAAGTTTTTCCAGCCTTTCCATGCGATTCCGGGAAAGAGGAGGAATTCCCAGAAGGCGGGCCTGTTCCATGAGAGCCATCCGAAGATCCCAGGAGGAAAGCTGCCGGGTCTGTCGAAGATCCCAGGAAACGAGAGAAAGGGGCATTTCCCGCTGGAGAAGGGAGAGCATGTTCCCATAAAAGGCTTCATCTCTTTCCCGGATAATGCGGGCATCTCCGGCAAGGTGTGCAAGGTGTTCCCCCGCCTGGGGATTAATGTTTTCCCGAATCTGGGGAAGCAGCACCTTGCGGATATAGTTCCGGGCATAGGAAATATCTTCATTGGTGGCATCTTCTTTCCAGGCAAGCCCGTTCTGCCGCAGAAAATTCCGAAGCTCCTCCCGAGAGCAAGCCAAGAGAGGGCGAACTACGGATCCCCTGATCGGAGGAATCCCCCCCAGTCCCCGGATACCGGTGCCCCGAAAGAGATTGAAAAGCACCGTTTCCTGCACGTCGTTTACGGTATGCCCCGTGGCAATCCAGGCGTTTCCGTATTTGGAAGCCACCTCGGAGAGAAAGGAGTATCGGAGCCTCCGGGCGGTACTTTCCAGGCTTTCGTGAGCATTGCGATGCTCTTCGGTAATGACGTGACGGCATTCGAGAGGAAGCCCGAGATCCTCTGCAAAGGATTCCACGAACCGGGCATCCGCCAAAGAAGCTTCGCCTCGGATACCGTGTTCGAAATGAGCCATCACCAGGCGATCCCGAGGAAGAAGGCAAAAGGCGAGAGCCACCAAGGCCACGGAATCGCTTCCTCCGGAAACCGCCAGAACCAGGGAACGGGATCCTTCAAGCCATCCCTGCTCGGCTCCGGCGGTTTTAAATTTGTTTGCAAGTTCTTTGGAGACACTCCATTTTCTGCGGTATTCCAAAAGGATATCCTCCCGAAGATCACGAAACGGAATGGAAACACGGAAACATCAATAAAAGAAAAGGCACACCCGCGCCTTCCACGATGTGTGCCTTTAATAGCTTTATGTTCAAATCGGTTTTCTTCCCTGAGAATCCCAAAATGGTGGCGGTGAGTGGAGTCGAACCACTGACCCTACGGGTATGAACCGCATGCTCTGGCCAGCTGAGCTACACCGCCGAAAAAATTGGTTGCGGGGGCAGGATTTGAACCTGCGACCTTCGGGTTATGAGCCCGACGAGCTTCCTGACTGCTCCACCCCGCGATCTCTTCCTGGTGCCGGGCGCGGGACTCGAACCCGCACGGACTCAAAGCCCTCGGGATTTTAAGTCCCGTGCGTCTACCACTTCCGCCAGCCCGGCCAGCGAGAGCAATTATATGCATCTTTCTCTTTTCCGTCAAGGGGAAATCCCAAAAATCTGGGTTTTTCTTCTCCTTCAGCTCCCGGAGGAAAAAATTTCCTCTTGGCTGGTCGGGGAAGACAAGAAATGTTCCTGTTCGAGAAGCAGTGCTCGAGCGTGTTCCAGGGCCTGAAGGTTTCGGGAATTTCCCGAAAGCATGCGGGCCAGCTCCGCGACTCTGCCCTCCCGAGAGAGATCCTGAAAAACCGTGTTTTCTCCATCCCGGCGGACGAGGATATGCTGATCCCCCATGGCGGCGATGGAAGCCTCGTGGGTGATGAGAAGCACCTGAAAGGAGCGGGAAATTTTTTTCAGCAACCTTCCAGCCAGAAGGGCGCTCTCCCCTCCAAGCCCCGCCTCCACCTCGTCGAAAATCAGCACCGGCGGCAGCATTCCCTCGGGGCACGCCACATGAAGAGCCAGAAGAATCCGGCTGAGTTCTCCTCCCGAAGCGATCTTTTCCAGAGGAGAGAACTCCTGTTCTCCCCGGGCCATGGAGAAAATCACCTCCTCCGCTCCGGTTTTGCGGATGGTGTTACGCTGCTCGAAAAGCACCGAGAACCGGGTATCCTCCATACCGAGTTCTCCGAGCACTTCTTCCACCACCCGGCGCAGATCCCTTGCCGCCTCCTGGCGCTCCCGGCGCAATTCCCGGGCCATCTGCCGGGTTTTACCATGTACCTCTTTTCGTTTTTCCAGAAGATCCTGAATCTCCCGACGGCTTTCGTAATACCAGGAAAGCTTGTTCTGCATTTCCCGAAAGGCCTCGAAGGGGTTTTTTCTTTCCTGGGGATTCAGAAAGTCCTTGAGTTCCCGAAGATATTCAAGCCTGGTATCCAAAGCTTCCATGCGACGGGCAAGGCTTTCTTCGTCCAGTTCCGAAAGAACCCCCCCCAGAAGCGCTTGCAACCCCTGAAGGGATTCCAGGGAGGAATCCAGCAGGGAACGATACCGTTCCGCCCGCTCCTTTCCCAGAATGTCCTCCGCCCGGGAAGGAATTTCTGCGGCTCCCCGTTCCAGAAGGGTCGGAAGGTTCCGGGGAAGATACTCCTCTTCCCCCGCGAGATTCTCGTAAAGGAGGCTCATATGCCGTACCAGAACCTCTTCCAGAGCGAGAAGCCCCAGTTCCCGATTCCATCGCTCTTCGCTCTCCGGACCGAACTGCAACTCTCTCCCCCGGGAGAGGAGATTCTCGTACTCCCGAAGAGATTTGGAAAAGGCTTCCCGTTTTTCCGAAAGATCCCGTATGGTTTTCTCGAAGGCGATGCTCTCCTGAATGGATTCCTCCAGGGCATGCCGAAAGCGGAGCAGCGAAGGCCCTCCGTAGAGATCGAGAAAGTGCATTTGCCGTTCCCGCTGTAGGAGATCCAGTTGTGCATGCTGGCTCTGAATGGAGAGAAGAAATCGGGTCATCTCGGAAAGCTTTCCCAGAGGAATCGTGCGGGCGAGAAAGGCGCTTCGGCTGCGCCCGTTTTTCCGGATACGCCTGGAGAGAGAAAGAACCTCCTCTTCGAAAAAGTCCTCTTCGAATTCCCGAAAAACTTCATTTTGCCATAAGGGGGAGGAGGCATTTTCAAAAAGGGCTTCCACCTCAAGCTCCTCTTCTCCCTTGAGAATCATTTCTCCGGATCCCCGTTTACCGCAAAGAAGCTCCAAAGCCCGAACCACACTGCTTTTGCCGGCCCCGCTCTCTCCGGAAAGAATCGTAAAGTTTCCTCGAAAAGCGAGCCGGGCCTTTGCAATGCCTCCTACGTTACGAATAGAAAGCTCTCGGAGCACCGGGTTATTCTCCATTATCTTCGTAGGTTCTCCCCCACTGGAATTTTTCCTGCAAAAGGGCATAGTAATCCCGTTCCGGAAGAGTGATGGCCTTGATGCATTTATCCTTCATAAGGGAGACCTCGAGACGATCCCCCGGAATGATTTCGTATCCCAGCTGCCCATCCTGTGTAAGCATAAGTTCCCGGTGATCCCCCAGGGGAACCACGGAAACCGTATCCGCCTCCCCCAGCACCAAGGGCCGGGCATAAAGGGTATGAGCACAAATGGGAACCAGAAGCATGCAGGGTACGTGAGGAGGTACCACGGGGCCCCCCGCGGAAAGGGCATAGGCGGTGGATCCCGTGGGAGAGGCGATGATCATACCGTCCGAAGGAAGGGTGGTGATATACCGATCCCGGATATAGAGCTGAAGCTGAATGAGCCGGGCAAAGGCTCCCTTAGTAACCACCAGATCGTTCATGGCATAAAGCTCGTGCACCAGCCGGTCTCCCCGCCACACCTTACCCGAGAGAAGGCAGCGGTCCTCTACGGAGTGCTTTCCCTGAAGAATCCGCTCAATATCTTCCTCGGCCTTTGAGGGATCCCCGGCGGCGAGAAACCCGAGATTTCCCGCATTGATGCCGAAGAGAGGGATGTTGTGCCCGAAGAGATACCGGGCCGCCCGAAGAAAGGTTCCATCCCCTCCGATCACCACCGCAAAGGAAACGGAGTTGCGCCACTCCTTATCGGGAATTCCCGGAATACCGAGAATGGAGGCTTCAAAGGGAGGGGCCAGGAAAAGAACACCCCGTTCCTTTCCCCAGAGCAAGAGACGGTGCGCCAATTCCACGGCCCGTTTCTTCTGGGTGTTTACCAAAAGTCCGATACGCTGTTCCACGGTAAAAACGCTCCTTTTTCGATGTATTGCCGGAAAGAAGGGCTATTCCATAGTAAGGAGATGGGCCTCTTCCACCACCCCGGCGATTTTTTCGGGGGTGAGACAATCTTCTTCGGGACCCCGGCGAAGATAGAAGAGAAACTCGATATTTCCCTTGGGACCCCGGATAGGGGAGTAATCCAGGCCGCATACAACAAAGGAGGATGAAGAGCGCACGAAATTTCCGGCTTCCGATAGAATTTCCCGGTGAATTCGGGGGTCCCCCACCACACCATTTTTGCCGAGGCGTTCCCGCCCCGCCTCGAATTGAGGTTTAATGAGAAGTACCGCCTCTCCCGAAGGAAGAAGAATCTCCTCGATTCGCGGAAGAATGTGGGTAAAGGAGATGAAGGAGGCATCCATACAGCAAAAGGAAGGAGGTTCCTCGAAATCTCCGGGGCCGAGATAACGGGCATTGGTGCGCTCCATTACTGTTACCTGGGGACAGGTGCGGAGCTTCCAGGAAAGCTGACCGTACCCTACATCCACCGCATAAACCCGGGAGGCCCCCCGAGAGAGAAGCACCTCCGTAAATCCTCCCGTGGAGGCTCCGATATCGAGGCAGCAACGCCCTTCCACAGAAAGAGGAAAAACCTCGAAAGCCCGGAGGAGCTTATGAGCCCCACGGCTTACCCATTCTTTTTCCTGAACCACCCGAAGATCCGCATCCTCGGGAAATTGGGCACCGCATTTATCAACACGCTGCCCTTCCACAAAAACCTTTCCGGCCAGGATGAGCGCCCTCGCCCTGCTCCTTGATGCGACCAGACTTCGAGAGATCAGAAGCGTATCGAGACGCTCTTTCCTTTTCTTCTCCACGGATCAACGCCACCACCCTTTGTACCGTAAGATCACATTCTTCCCACTGCTCCTGCCGAGTTCCCTGGGGGATGAACCGATCCGGCACTCCCAAAGAAAAAACGCTACAGGGAAATTCCTTTTTCCGGAGCAGCGCCGCCACAAGTTCTCCGATCCCCCCCGCAAGATTTCCCTCCTCGAGAACCAGGATCTTTTCGTACTTTTCCGAAAGGTCTTCAAGAAGATCTTCGTCCAGAGGTTTCACGAAACGCAAATCCACGACTCCCGGAAGAGGGAGTCCCGCATCCGCACAGGCCTGACGGGCTTCCAGGGCCAAGGGAAGGGTACTTCCTATACCGAGAAGAACCGTTCCCTCTCCCTCCCGAAGAACTTCCCCCTTTCCCCAGGAAAGCTGCGACTCCCCCTCTTTGCGAGCAAGCCTTGCGGGAGCGTTGCCCCGGGGATAACGCACCACCACGGGGCCTTCCTGGGAAAAGCCCTGGGAGAAAAGGAACTGAAGATCCGTTTCATCCCGGGGGGCCGCAAGGGTGATATTGGGGATACTCCGGCACCAGGAAATATCGAAAAGACCGTGATGGGTCTCTCCGTCCTCTCCCACCAACCCCGCCCGATCCACTCCGAGAAGCACCGGAAGTTTCTGCATGGCCATATCGTGCACGAGCTGGTCCATGGCCCGCTGCAGAAAAGTGGAGTAGATACATACCGCCGGATGCATTCCTCCCGCCGCCATGCCCGCCGCAAAGGTAAGCATGTGTCCCTCCGCGATACCCACGTCGAAAAAACGTTCGGGAAAGTTCCTTTCGAAGCCTCCGAGCTTGGTTCCCTCTTTCATGGCTGCGGTAAGACAGACGAGCCTGGAATCCCTTGCAGCCATATCCTCCAGCACGGCGGCGGCGGCGGCGCTCCAACTGCGGAGAGGC
Organism: uncultured Aminiphilus sp.; assembly: GCA_963666395.2. Classification (GTDB taxonomy): domain Bacteria; phylum Synergistota; class Synergistia; order Synergistales; family Aminiphilaceae; genus DAIPKP01. The sequence goes on along the minus strand of CAXXQU010000001.1, from coordinate 922,319 downwards.
GAAGCGGGACCCTCTTTTTTGGGTTTTCCCACACCGTGATACTTGGCGGGATTATCCTCTGCGGGAACGTAGCCCTTTCCTTTTTTCGTGATCACGTGAAGGAGCAGGGGCCTGTGATATTGCATGGCAAGGTTGAAGATTCCCTCCAGCTCCTCCACATCATGTCCGTCGAAGGGTCCCCAATAGCTGAGATCCAACTCCTCGAAAAGGTTCGTGGGCTGCAAAAGGGTCTTTACGTGAGATTTGAAACGCCCCAGGATCTCTTCGAGCCCCTCCCCCTTGGGAAAGTTTCGGCACTGCTCCTTCACGGTCTCCTTGAACTTGCGATAAAAAGGCGAGGCGCTCAAACGCGCCAGGTGACTTGCAAGCCCTCCCACACGCCCATTTATGGACATTTCATTGTCGTTCAAAATGATAATAAGCCGGGTATTGAGATCCCTGGCATGGTTCAAAGCCTCCATGGCCATGCCGTTGAGGAGTGCTCCGTCTCCGATAACCGCCACCACGTGATGCTTTTCTTCCAAGAGATCCCGGGCCTTGGCGTATCCCAGGGCGGCGGAAATGGAGGTGCTGCTGTGCCCCACGTCGAAGGCGTCGTAGGGGCTTTCGGCCCGTTTCGGATAACCGCTGATGCCTCCGGAAGTGCGAAGCTGCGAGAAGCGGTCCTTGCGATCCGTAAGAAGTTTATAGGCATAGGCTTGATGCCCCACATCGAAGATAATGCGATCCTGCCGGAAATCGAAGGTCCGCAGCAACCCCACGACAAGCTCCACGGTTCCCAGAGAAGAGGCGAGATGTCCTCCATTCCGAAGCACCGTATCGATGATGGTTTTTCGAACATCCTCACAGAGCAGAGGCAATACTCCCGGAGCGAGCCGCTTTACATCTTCCGGAGAATGTATGGTTTCCAAAACTGACATAGGGACCTCCTCCACAGACATGAAAAAATCGCCTAGGCAATCCGGTTTTCCAAAAACCGGGAAATTCCCGGAAGCACTCCCTTTTCCGAAAGCCCTTCCAGAGCCGCTATTGCCCGTTCCGTTTCCTCCCGAGCCTTTGCCTTGGCCCCTTCGAGGCCGTATTGAAAGACAAAGGTTTGTTTCTCCAAAAAGGCATCCTTCCCCGGAGTTTTTCCCAAAATCTCGGGACTCGATACCACGTCGAGAATATCATCTATAATTTGAAAAGCCAGGCCGAGATGTTCTCCGTAATTACCGATTCGGGCAAGATCTTCCGAAGAGGCTCCGCCGAGGGAAGCGCCACACTGCACCGAAGCCCGGATAAGGGCGGCGGTTTTTTTCCGGGCAATTTGCCAGGTTTCCTCCTCTCCCCCTTCTTTCCGCTCTCCTTCGAGATCCAGGGCCTGGCCGCCGCACACGCCGTAGGGACCTATGGCCTCCGCAAAAAGCCGGGCACTTCCGAGAATACGATCGAGAGGTACCTGCAGCGAAGGAAGCTCTCGTAAAAGGAGGTGCAGGGGCCATACGAAAAGGGCTCCTCCCGCGAGAAGCGCCATACCCTCTCCGAAAATCACGTGGTTCGTAGGTTTTCCCCGGCGTATTGTATCATTATCCATGCAAGGGAGATCGTCATGAATCAAAGAACCCGTATGAAACATTTCCAGAGCAAGCCCCATAAGAAGCAGGGATTCCCGAGAAGCTCCGAAAACATCGCCTCCCGCCAAGCAGAGAGCGGGACGCAGCCGCTTTCCTCCAGCGAAAAGAGAATATTCCATGGCCTTATAGAGCTTTTCGGGAATTCCTTCCCCAAAACGAGGAAGCTCGCGGCTACAGTAGCTTTCGAAGTATAGCCGGGCCTCTTCGAGAAAAAGAGATGCCTCGAAAGAACCCGAGCATCGGTCAGTCATGATGATTTTCCTCCTGTTCCGGGGAAGCCGGAACGTCTTCGAAGGGAGTAAGTTCAAGATTTTCTCCCACCAGTAAAACCTCCTGTTCCACCTGTTCCAGGTACTCCTTACAGCTCCGGATTTTCTCCATGCCCTCCCGATAGAGTTTGAGGGCTTCCTCCAGGGGAAGGTTCTCCTCTTCCAGAGCATGGCAAATCGCTTCGACCCGCTTCATGGATTCCGAAAAAATCATCAGGATTCCTCTTTTCTCAATTGCAGAATTTAGTAGCTTATGATAGAATTCGCCTGTTTCGTGTTCGATAGGAGGTGGAAAAATGGCAAAGGTATGTGAATGCTGCGGGCGCGGTCCGACGACGGGAAACAACGTGAGCCACTCGAATCGGCACACCCGGCGGCGGTGGCTCGTGAACTTGCAGAACGTCAAAGTGGATGTGGGCTGCGGGGAAACGAGAAGGATGAGAATCTGCACCAAATGCCTTCGTTCCGGCAAAGTTACCCGGGCTGTGTAAAGCAGCCCGTTTTTTGTTATCCTCTTTCATGACGCTCTTTCCGCCCCATCGCCTCAGCCTCATCTCTTTCCTCCTCACCCTTCAGCTCCACCACGCATAAACTCCTAGTATTCCCCTCTCCAATTCCACGGAACACCCCTTTTCGGAAGGGGATATCTCGTTGCTTATGGCATAGGGGTAATGCTGCCGCAAAACCACTTTCTGGAGATCCCACTTGGTTCCCTGGCTCGTCACGCCACGACACTCTTCGGAAAGAGGGAGCAGGGAAAAAACCTCCGGATGCGTTGAAAACGTTATATCGAGAGCTTCTCCTGAACGAAGAAACAAAAGCATTTCCCGGGAATCCCCGAAGGCAAGCCGGGGAGCTTCCGCCCGATTCAAAAAATCCAGAGAGGAAAAAAGAGCGCTGTAAAGATGATCGAACCGCCCTCCCCATATTCCCGTAACCACAAGGCTCCGCACGAAAGCCCAGGAAGCGATATCTTCCAGAGCGACCTGATAGTCCGTCTGATCCTTTTCCCGGGGCAACATTGTACAGGGAACCCCGTTGCTTCGAAGCCATTCCAGGGTTTCCGGATCTACGCTGTCCCCATCTCCCACGAAGGAACCGGGAAGAAGGTTTTCTTCCCGGCAAAGATCCGCTCCGGAATCCGCGCAACAGAGCTCCCTTTCCGAAGCGGCTTCTCTCAGCCAGCTCCTTCCTGGAGGACGTCCTCCGCAAAGGAGGAGAAGATCCCGGTTTCCCGAAAAAAGGGGCTCCGAAGAAATTCCGGAAACAGTAAACCCTGCCACCGCCTGAGGAAGAATCAGCCTTTGCATGGTTCGAATTCTAAAGATCCGCCTGCTGGAGCATTTCTTCCGCCTCTTCTTTGGAAAGCAGAATCTCCCTCGCCTTGGCCCCTTCCTGGGGACCCACGATACCCAGATCTTCCATGTAATCCACCAACCGGGCCGCCCGCGTAAAGCCTATGCGCAGTTGCCTCTGAAGACGGCTCGCCGAAGCGATCCCCGTATCCATGACAAGCTCCACCGCCTCCGGAAGAAGGGGATCCTCCATGCGCATCTCTCCGAGGCCTCCGCTTTTTCCGCCCCCGTTGCCGGTGATCTCCACATATTCAGGTTCTCCGAAAAGATCTGCAAGGTAATCGATATAGCTTACGATGTAGCTTTCATCTATCCATCCGGATTGAATGCGCAGAGGCTTCGGCAGCCTGGAGGTAAGGTGCAGACAATCTCCCTTGCCGAGAAGCCGCTCGGCCCCCCCCGTATCGATCACCGTCCGGGAGTCCGTCTGCGTGGGAAGCGAAAAGGCCACCCGAGCGGGAATGTTCGCCTTGATAAGCCCGGTAATAACGTTTACCGAAGGGCGCTGGGTAGCCAGAACGAGATGGATTCCCGTGGCCCGGGCTTTCTGGGCAAGACGGCAAATGTGGTCTTCGATCTCCTTGGGACTCGTCATCATAAGGTCCGCCAGCTCGTCCACCACGATAACGATGCTGGGAAGCCGCTCTTGAAGCGGCTTCTTCTTGTTGTACCCCTTAAGATCCCGAGCCCGGATTCCCGCGAAAAGGGCGTAACGCCGCTCCATTTCCTCGATGGCCCAGGCAAAGGCTTCCACCGCCTTTTTGGGGTCCACCACGGGCTTTGCGAGAAGATGGGGCATCTTTTCGTAAAGGGTCATCTCCACTCGCTTGGGATCGATGAGGAGAAAACGAAGCTCCTCGGGACGCCTCAGAAAGGAGAGCCCGATAAGGCAATTGGACATGAAGACGCTCTTTCCCGCTCCGGTGGTTCCCGCCACGAGAAGGTGAGGCATTTCCTCGAGATGCGCCACGATTCCCCTGCCGTCGATGCTTACTCCCATGGGAAGGGGCAATGCCGCGCGGGTGTTGAGAAATCCCGGATCCGCAATGAGGGAACGAAGGGATACGGTCTTGCGGGAGGGGTTGGGAATCTCGATGCCGATATAGGGTTTCCCCGGAATGGGAGCCTCGATGCGAAGGGAGGAGACCGCCAGAGAGACCGCCAGATCGTTGCTCAACCCCGCCACCTTGCTTACCTTGATACCAGGAGCGAGCTGAATGCGGTACTGAATGACCGTAGGCCCCGCCACGGTTTCCACCAGAGAGGCTTCGATGCCGAAGGTCGAAAGGGTCTCCACGATCTTTTTGCCCTTTTCCAGCAACTCCTCGGTTTCCACCTGAATATCCTCCTCCTCCTCGGGGCCCAAAAGTTCCAGAGGGGGAGGAAAACGTCCCGGTTCCACCTGAAGAGGCAGAGTAAAGGCCTCGTCTTCGGCTTCGTCGGAATCCTCCCAGAACATTTCGAGGCCATCCGGCTCGTGCTGTTCCGGAGAGAGATCCTCCGAAGTAACCTGGGGAGGGATCTGTTTTCCTTGGGACCTCTCCCTTTTTACGGGAGCCGAAGATATGGCCTGAAAAGGGAACTCCCGAGAGTTTTCCGAAACTCCGGGAAACTCCTCGGAAGAACTTTCCGGAAGCGTATTCCCCAAATCAGGAAAAAGAGATTCATCATCGTTTGCAGCGGAGCCTTCCGGCCCCTCCTCCAAAGTTTCCGGAGAGGAGGAGAAATCTCCGGTTCGCCGCCGAATAATGCGCACTTCCTCTAAGGAGGTTCCGGTTTCGGAAGGATTCTCTCCGGGTTCTTCCTCATTTTTTTTGGAAAAGGACGTTTCCTCGGTAGCCAGGGCATTCGCATCAGCATTTTTTTTTGAAGGGCTTAAAAATTTCTTTACGCCCCCCCATAGGGCCCCCAGAAGAGCGTAGAGACTGTGAAAGCGATCGGAAAAACTGAGACCGTAGCAGAGAAGGGAAAAGAGAATGCCCCCCATGGCGAGAAGAAAGGTTCCGAAAAGCCCCACACCTCGAAGAAGCCCCAGAGTTATTTCCCGGAAAAACGTACCCGCCAGAAAGGGAGCCTTCCAGGCAACCACGCCGTAAAGTTCCGTAAGACCGAAAAAAAGCTCGCAGGAAAGAAAAAGGCTGGCAGTGCCCAGAACCTGGTACCGCAAATTTTCCACATGCCACCCCAAAAGGTGTGCAAGGCATTGGTAAGCCCCATGAAAGAGGGGAAGCACCATGCAGAATCCGTAGGTACGGTAGAGAACCTGATAGATACGACGGCCAAGATTTCCCGAAAGATCCGGAAAGATGCAGGAAAGGAGATAGAGATCCACCAAAAGAAGACCGAGAACGAAAATCTTCTGCAGCCTTCGGGAGGGAAGGATCCATGAAAAATCTCGGGGGTTGTTTTTTTCGGGGGGGGCGGAACTTCTTCTTTTTCTTCGGATTTGGGTGCTTTTTTCTTCCATGCTTTCGTCCTTTTACGAGAGATTGTGCGGAAACCCCGACAGATCGAAGGGAAAAAACATCCTTCTTCGGGGAAATCCGCATTTTATGCAGCGCAAATCCAAGTATAGCACAGCTTTTTCCCGGAATGGGGAGAGCTTTTTCCGAAGGTTCCGGAGAAACCTCGAAAAATCCGGGAAACCCTTAAGAAATCGATCAGGGAGATGCTTTGCGTTTGGCCCGCAGATGTTCCTCGTAAGTTTTGGAGAAGATATGGGACCCGTCGCCTCGGGCCACGAAATAAAGGTAATCGTGCTCTTCCGGATAAAGAGCCCCCATCCAGGATTCCCGGGAAGGAATACAGATGGGCCCCGGAGGAAGCCCCGGATGCAGATAGGTGTTATAGGGAGATTCGATGGAAAGATCCTTGTTGAGAAGCCTTTCTTTTTTGACTCCCTCCAGGCTCCAGGCATACACCACGGTGGCACAGGACTGGAGAGGCATCTTTATCTCCAGGCGATTTCGGAAAACCCCCGCCACCGCGCTTCGTTCATCCTTCCGGCGAGCCTCTCGTTCCACCAGGGAAGCGAGAATACCCCGATGAAAAGAGTCTTCCGAGGTAAGGGCAAGGGCTTCGAGAGAGGGCCCCAAAGCGCGCCACCACTCTCGTGAGGCCTGCCGTACAACCTCGTCCGCGAAATGAGGCCCCTGGGGAATACGATAGGTTTCAGGAAGAAGAAAAAAAATTCTATCCTCCCCCCGAAGGGGAAGCAAGGAAAGCAGGGAAGAGGGATAGTTTTCATCCCGGGAAAGAGCCCCATAGAGATCCTGGGAGGTGCAGTAATTCTCTCCCGCAAGGACCAGATGCTCCAGAACGGTTCCCGGAAGAATCCGTATCTCCGGGAGCAACGCATTCTGGTATTCCGCAAACTGTTTCGCCACTCCGTAGGCCATGCCGGGGCGGATGCTGTAGGTTCCGGGTTTGAGCCGGCGGTCCGCTCCGAGGCGCACAAGCCAGCGGGTCAGCTCCCGGGAAGAAGAGACGAGCCCCTCCTCCTGGGCCTGCCGAGCGATGGCGGAAGCCATAAGGCCCTGCCGGATGATAAAGGTTCGAGGGATCCCTTCCCGGGCGTGGGAAGCCAGGATTTCCCAAAGCCATAAGGGTTTGAGAAGGTACAAAACCCCACCGGAAAGAAGAATTATTCCCAGAAGAATACCGAAAGAAAGCAACAGGAACGTCCGCTTCGCCATCATAGGTTTTTTTCTCCCTCTGTGAAGTCTCCCGGGACATCCGGAGAATTCCTTTTCGCCTCCAAAAGGGCCAGGGCCTTTCGGGCGGCTTCGTTTTCCGCTTCTTTCCGGGAATTCCCCGAAGCTTCTCCAAGAGAAAGGGGTCCCGAAAAAACCCCCACGTGAAAGGTGGGACAATGGGGAGGGCCTTCCTGATGAAGCAGAACGTACGATGGAAGCTCTCCTTCCAGATTCTGGAGACGCATCTGAAGGGCCGATTTAAAATCCAACGTGGCCTCGGGCTCTTCACGAAGAAAATTTTCATGAATCTTACATATCAGTTTTTCCGCGGCCTTTTCTCCTCCATCCAAGAATAAAGCCCCCAGACATGCTTCCAGCGCATCCGCACAAAGAGAGGGGTTTTCCCTTCCTCCCTGGCGATCCAGCCCTCGACCAAGCCGAAGAAGCCGGGGAATTCCCAAATGATTCGCCCCTTTCGCCAGAGAAGCCTCGCAAACGATACGAGCCCTTTCGCGGGTGAGCTTTCCCTCGTTCCATTCGGGATACATGCGGAAAAGCCTTTCGCTGATGGACAGTTCCAGCACCGCATCTCCAAGAAATTCAAGGCGCTCGTTGTTGAAGGAAAGTCCCTTTTCGTTGGCATAAGAGGCATGAGTAAGAGCTTCTTCCAGAAGGGAAAAAGAAGAAAAGCCGTGGCCGATTTCCTGTTGGAATCGGCCACACGCTTGATACCACCATTCCTGATTCAAAGGCATCGCTCCGGAACTACTCCTCAAACCTCTGAATGGCAAGGACCCCGTTGTGCCCTCCAAAGCCGAAGTTGTTCAGCAGAATATGATCTATCCGGCGATTCCGGAGGGTCTCCTTGACCACGGAGATACGGCATTCCTCATCCTGATTTTCCAGATTGATCGTGGGGTGCACGGTTCCTTCCTCGATGGCCTGAATCGCCGCAATGGCTTCCAGGGCCCCGGCGGCTCCCAAAGCATGACCCACCATGGATTTCGTGGAGTGCACCAGAATGTTGTCCGTATGCTCTCCGAAAAGGTTGCGGATAGCCATGGATTCCATCTTATCGTTCAACCCCGTAGAAGTACCGTGGGCATTGATGAGATCCACTTCGGAAAGTTCCCATCCCGCCTGTTTCCGGGCGATGTCCATGGCCCGGGATGCTCCATCCCCCGTGGGATCCGGTGCGGTGATGTGATAGGCATCGCAGGTAGCCCCGTATCCCGTGAGTTCCGCGTAGATATGAGCTCCCCGCCTCTGGGCGTGGGAAAGCTCCTCGAGGATGAGCACTCCCGCTCCTTCTCCGAGCACGAAACCATCCCGATCCCGATCGAAGGGACGGGAGGCCCGGGAAGGCTCGTCGTTTCTGGTGGAAAGGGTTTTGTTCGCCGCAAATCCCGCTACCGCGATGGGGGTTATGGCAGCTTCCGCTCCTCCGGAGATAACGATGTCCGCATCTCCCCGGCGAATGGCGTGAAAGGCCTCTCCCATGGTGTGGTTCGCGGTGGCACAGGCGGTAACCACACACATGTTGGGCCCCTTGGCTCCGTGGCACATGGCAAGATATGCTGCGGACATGTTGCTGATCATCATGGGAATGAAGAAGGGGCTCACCCGAGAAGGTCCTTTTTCGTGAAGTACTTGATAATTCTCGTGGGTGGTGGTAATACCCCCTTCGCCGCTTCCGAAATAAACTCCGAATTTATATGGGTCCACCGTGGAAAGGTCGATCCCCGAATCCTCTATAGCCATTTCAGCCGCCCCTACCGCGAAATGGATGACCCGGTCGGACCTCCGTACTTCTTTCTTTCCCATGTAGGCTTCCGGATCATATCCGGAAACTTCTGCGGCGATACGAACTGAAAAATTTTCCGTGTCAAAAAGGGTGATGGGATTTACGCCGTTCTTTCCCTCCGCAAGAGCCTTCCAATACTCGCTCTTACCATGTCCGATGGGACTAACGACACCCAATCCTGTAATTACGACTCTCCTCAAACTGGGCCACTCCTTCAAGGTCTTTTTTCGTAACGCAAAGACCTGTTGATATGACGTTCCTCCCAAGGTAAAACCGAGGGGGGGGAAGAGGTTCCCCCCGATTCGGAAATTATGTGCGCTACTCGTCGATTCCAAGCTTTCCCTTAATGTACTCCAGAGCCTCTCCTACGTTGGTGAGCTTCTCCGCATCCTCATCGGGAATTTCGATATCGAACTCCTCTTCGATTCCCATGATAAGCTCCACGATATCCAGGGAATCCGCACCGAGGTCCTCCACAAAGGAAGCGTTGTTGGTGATCTTTTCCGCATCTACATCAAGACGATCGATAACAATCTCCTGCAGGCGAGATGTAACTTCATCCATATTCATTCTATTCACCCCCTTTCCGAAAAATCTTTTTTCTTATACTACATTACCATGCCTCCGTCTACGTGGAGAACCTGGCCGGTAATATATTTCGCATCCTCGGAAGCCAGAAACGCCACCGTTTTGGCTACATCCTCGGGGGTTCCCGGAAAACCGAGGGGAACGTTTTTCATATATTCTTCCCGTATGCTTTCGCTCAGGACACTGGTCATGTCCGTGAGGATGAATCCGGGAGCCACTGCATTCACGGTAATTCCCCGGGGGGCATATTCCCGGGCCACGCTCTTGGTGAGACCAAGAACTCCCGCCTTGGCGGCGGAGTAGTTCGCCTGCCCCGGATTGCCCATGATTCCCACCACGGAACTCAGATTGATGATACGTCCCCATCGCTGTTTCGCCATGGAGCGCACCACCTGGCGTATACAGTAAAAAAGAGAGTTGAGATTCGTTCGCAGCACCTGATCCCACATCTCGTCCTTCATGCGGACCAGAGGAGCATCCCGGGTAATTCCCGCATTGTTCACCAAAACCGATATGGGACCAAGCTCCTTTTCCACCGCCCCGCAGAGGGACGCCACCTGGGCGGGATCGGAAACATCTCCTCCGTAAGCCTGAGCGGCACCTCCCGCATCCCGAATGGAACGGACCAGATCCTCCGCTTCCTTCTGGGAGGAACGGTAGTTCACTCCCACCAGATATCCCCGAGAAGCGAGTTCCAGGGCGATGGCCCTGCCTATTCCCCGGCTTCCTCCGGTGACGAGAGCCACCTTGGCCTTTACAGCATCACTCATGCTTCACGCCTCCTCCAGCACAACGGCGAGTTCCCGGCAATCCTCCACGCTGCGAACGTTGAGAATACGGACATCCTTGTCGAGAATGCGCTTGGCCAATCCTGCAAGCACGTTTCCGGGGCCCAGTTCGAGAAAGGTTTCCACACCCTTCGCACGCATGAAAGCCATGCTTTCGGACCATCGCACGGGATGATCCGCCTGGAGAAAGAGGGCCTCCTGCGCTTCCTCCACGGTCTGCACCGCCACCGCGGTGACATTGGAGACTATGGGCACCGACGGGGTTTTCCAAGAAATCTTGTTGAAGGCTTTTCGAAGTTCCAGAGCCACGTGGTGCATAAGGGAGGAATGAAAAGGGGCACTCACATTGAGAGGAAGGGCCCTTTTGGCTCCCCGCTGGAGTGCGATCTGTACCGCCCTTTCCACCGCCCGAAGATGTCCGGAAATAACGGTTTGCTTGGGGGCGTTGAAATTCACCGCCTCGCAGACCTCGCTTTCCGAGGCCTCTTTGCAAAGAGCTATCACCTCTTCCGGAGAAAGTCCCATGATGGCCGCCATGGTTCCCTCCCCGAGAGGGACCGCCTTTTGCATGAGCTGCCCCCGGAGGTGTACCAGAGAGAGAGCCTCCGCGAAGGAAAAGGTTCCCGCCACCACATGAGCGGTGTATTCTCCCAGGCTGTGCCCCGCCATATAGAGGGGTTTCAAAGAAAGTCCGAGATCTTCCGTCAATACTCTATAGAAGGCAATACCCATCGTCAATATGGCGGGTTGAGCAAATTCGGTTTTCTGCAATTTTTCCGCAGGCCCCGAGAACATAATGTCCGTAAGATCGAAGGAAAGCGCCTCATCGGCTTGCCGGAAGATTTCCCGGGCCGACGGAAAATGCTCCGCCAGCTTCTGCCCCATTCCCACTTCCTGAGATCCCTGCCCCGGAAACAACAGTGCTAGAGACATGATAACCTCCTTCTCCGTTCCCTCTTTTTCTATTCTGAAAGCTATACTATACCTTAAACAGGTTTTGCAGAGCCTGAATTTGCTCGGGAACTCGCGAAAAAAGGCTTTCCACGATAACCGCGCAGGGCTCGATGGCGAACACCATGCCCGCACTCTGCCCCGCCATAAGAGAGCCCCAATCCGTATCCCCTTCGACAACCGCAGACCGCAGCTTTCCCGCTCCAAGGCGCTCGTACTCTTCAAGGGAAACCTTCTGCTTGTCCAGCTCGTCGAAGGCGCTGGCAAGCTTGTTCTTGAGGCAACGTACGGGGTGTCCCGTGGGACGTCCCGTTACGGTGGTACCCCGATCTCCCGCCTTGAGGACCGCCTTTTTGTAGTTCTCGTGTATGCCGCACTCCTGGGAACAGAGGAAACGGGTTCCCACCTGCACTCCCCGAGCCCCCAAAGCGAAGGCCGCCAAAACCCCCCGGGAATCCGCAATCCCCCCCGCGGCAATTACCGGAAGGGAAACTGCCTCCGCCACCTGAGGCACCAGACACATGGTGGTGGTTTCTCCAATATGTCCTCCCGCCTCGGAACCCTCGGCGATCACCGCATCGGCCCCCTGTTTTTCCACCCGCTTGGCGTGGGTCACCGAAGCTATCACGGGAATCACCTTGGCTCCCAGAGGCTTCATCCGTTCGATCACCTTACCGGGAAATCCCGCCCCGGTAGTGACTACCGGAACTCTATGGGACGCCGCAAGCTCCAGAGCGTCCTCCGCAGTGGAAGACATGAGCATGATATTCAGACCGAAGGGCTTATCCGTCAATTCTCGAACGAGACGCAGTTCCTTTTCCAGAAGTTCCGGGGGCAGATTGGCCGCCGCAATGATACCGAGCCCTCCGGCGTTGCTTACCGCCGCAGCCAGGCGGGCATCCGCAACCCAGGCCATGCCCCCCTGAAGAAGAGGATAGGAAATGCCCAACAACTCCGTTATTTTCGTTACCATTGCCATAAAAGCCTCACCTCACGCAGTAAAAAGTATAGCTCCGTAGGTCATGCCCGCTCCGAAACTGCAAAGAACCACCTTCTGCCCCGGCAGGAGCACTTCCTCTTTCCGAGCCTCGTGAAGGGCGATGAATACCGAGGCTGCCGAGGTGTTGCCGTATTTATCCAAATTGACGAAAGCCTTTTCCCGGGGAATGCCGAATCTCCCGAGCACTCCTTCGATGATGCGGAGATTCGCCTGATGGAAAATCCAGAGATCCACTTCCTCGGGAGTCACGCCGCTCTCTTCGCAAAACTCCTTGAGAAAGGGAGGAAGCTTTCGGTTAACGAACTTGAACACGTCGTTTCCCTTCATGTAAACCTGATGCTTCTTCTCTTCCAGGCTTTCCTTGGAAGCGGGGCATTCCGAAAGGCCTCCGGGAAAGGTGATGAAATCTTCCTTATCTCCTTCCGCCCGAAGGCTTGCGGAAAGAAAGGATTTTTCCTCTTCCCTTCCTCGGCTCAACACCACCGCTCCTGCCCCATCTCCGAAGAGAACGCAGGTGTTGCGGTCTTCCCAGTCGATCATCCGGGAAAGCACCTCGGCCCCCACCACCACCACGTTACGCCAGATCCCTGCGGCGATACCGCTGGCACCGGTACTGAGAGCATAGATGCACCCCGTACAACCCGCCTGAAGATCCATGGCTCCCGCATGCTCCGCTCCGAGCCCCGCCTGCACTCTTGCGGCCACCGAGGGAAAGAGGGTGTCCGGGGAGTTCGTGGCTACGATGACCATATCCAGGTCTTTCGGAGAAATTCCCGCATCTTCCAAGGCCTTTCGGGCAGCTCCGAGAGCGAAATGGCTGGTCTGTTCGTTCGGGGCGGCAATGCGCCGTTCCCGGATCCCCGAACGCTCCCGAATCCATTCATCCGAGGTGTCTACCATCTTTTCAAGTTCCTTGTTCGTCATCACCCGCTCAGGCACAGATATCCCGGAGCCTTTAAAGGATACGGGATGCCCGAAAAAAAGCGTCATTGCCTTCTCCCCTCTCGCTCAAGCTCGTTTCGGATCGTTTCGACCCCATCGCTTTCCGCAAAATCATGGGCAATCCGGAGAGCCCCCGCCACGGCCCTGGCCTTGGAACCTCCGTGAGCCTTGATAACCACGCCGTTGACTCCGAGAAGAGGACTTCCTCCTCGATCCTCGTAGTCGAAACGGTGCCGCAAGCTTTTTATCATGGGATACATGAGCATAATTCCAAGCTTTGCAAGGAAACGCTTGGAGACCTCGTCCCGAACGGTTTTGTAAAGGATATCCCCGATTCCCTCCATGCATTTGAGAAGGAGATTTCCCGTAAAACCGTCGCATACCATAACGTCCGCCGGCCCTCGGGGGATGTCCCGGCCCTCCACGTATCCCGTGAAGTTAAGGCCGCTGTGAACCAGCATTTCCCGGGCCGCGGTAAGCACATCCCCCCCCTTGATATCCTCTTCTCCGTTGGAGAGAAGCGCGATTTCCGGGCTGGGTACGTTCATGAGAGAGCGCATGTATACTTCTCCCACCAGGGCAAACTGAAAGAGGTTGATGGGACGGCACCTTACGGTGGCTCCCACGTCGATGAGAAGAGAGGGACGATCGAAGGTGGGCAGAGGAATGCCCAAGCCGGGACGATCGATTCCGGGAATTCTTCCCACCACGAGGACTCCCCCCGCCACGATGGCCCCGGTATTGCCAGCGGAGACGCACCCCTTGGCCTCTCCGGAACGAACCAATTCCATGGCGAGACGCAGGCTGGAACGCCTCTTTTTACGGATCGCCACGGAGGGGGATTCGTCCATGGCGATCACCTCCTCCGCATGCACCACGTGAAGGCGGCTCCGAAGCGGAGCCTCGCAATCTTTCAGTAAAATCTCGATTCTCGGGGCATCTCCCACGAGGGCCACTTCAAGGTCCCTGCATTTGGAACACGCCGCTATCGCTCCTTTTACGATTTCAGCGGGAGCGTGATCTCCTCCCATGGCATCCAATGCAAGCAGCATTGTCAGCACCTCACTTCCGTAAGAACGTTTACGTTTTATCCAGTGCGGAGAGGAGTTCCTTCCGTGGCAACCACAATGTAGCGTCCCACGAAGATCTCCACTTCTTCTACTCTCGTTCGAACACTGACGACATATTTATTTCCTTTATGAACTCCCACTTTAGCTCTCGCAATCAATTTATCCCCCACATAGGCGGGACGCTTGTATCGAACCCTTGCGGAACCGGTAACCACCATATCCGCTCCTATAACCGCAATGGCAAGAGAGCTTGCCTGGGAATAGATGTGGTGATCCCAAACGATTCCAGTATGCCGAAAGGCCATTTCCTTGGTGGCGTGAAAGACCGAAAGGGCCCAGGCATTGGGCTCGAGTTCCAGCAATTCTCCCACCACCTCGTCGCACCGCATGGAACGGAGACGGCTCGTGGCCTTTTCGGCCATCTGACGCATACGCTCCCGTAATTCGGGAATGCCGAGAAGCGCTCGATCGAGGCGGATGGTGCTGATACTTACATCAAGTAACGAAGCAAGCTCCTCGTCCGTATACAACGGATTGCCCTCGAGCAGGGAACACAAATTCGAATGTCGCTGTTTCCGGATGTAGGAACGTGCCAATGCGCTCTCTCCTTTTTAGGATCTGGTTATAACACAAACTGGTAGTAAGTATAGAGAAAGGAAGCCCTTCGGTCAATAGAAAAAAGGAGGAACATTTTCTGCCCCTCCTTTTTATCCCTTTTTCTGGAAGAAATTTTTCCGGGAACCGGAATTTTTACATCTCCTCCACGTTTTTGAGAACTTTTCTTCCCCGATAGTAGCCACACTCAGGGCAGGCTCGATAGTTCATCGCCATTTCCCCGCAATGGGGGCATGTGGTGAGCGCCGGGCTGGACAGAGCTGCAAGCCAGGTGGCCTTACGTTTTGCGGTTCTGGTATGGGATACTCTCCTTTTTGGAACTGCCATGGTTACTTCCCTCCTTTTTCTTCAGAAAGGTTTATCGCCTTCAACGGGGCGAATCGCGGATCGATTCTCCGGGCCGCACAGGAACAGGGATTCTCGTTACGGTCCGCCCCGCATTCGGGACAGAGACCCTGGCAATCCTCTTTGCAAAGGAAAATGCGAGGCAGAGATTCCAGAAAAGTTTCCCAGAGAGATTCCCGAAGGAGAACTCCTTTCTCCAGAGAATCCACCAGAAGGATCTCCTCTTCTCCGGAATCTTCGAAATCCGCGTCCCCATCACGTTTTACAAGGCACATATACCGTAAAGAACCGGTTATTTCCCGACGGAGAGGTTTCAAACATTTGGCACATTCTCCTTCCGCCTCCGTCCGAACAGAAAGAATAACACAAACATGCCCTTCATGCCAAACATATTTTGCAGAAAAAGCGATTCCCTCGGGAAAAATCAGTTTTTGTCCGTACATCTCCACTTCGAAAGGAGTGGAATCTTTCCAAGCAAGGGTACCCTCTCCGGAAGGCCCCGCCTTCGGAATGCGCAGGTTCCACTCTTCCGGAGGGAGTTCGTAGGTCTTCATGTATTTCCGCAAACCCCCGATTCAGGAAACGAGGGCCTTCGTATCCCTGGCGATAACAAGCTCCTCGTTAGTGGGAATCACCAGAAGAGCCACCCTGGATGCCTCCGTGGAAATAACAGCCTCCTGCCCACGGACACGGTTCTTATCCTTGTCGAACTGGGCTCCCAGGAAGCCCAATTCCTTGCACACCATTTCCCGGATAAGAGCGCTGTTTTCACCGATTCCTGCGGTAAAGACCACCGCGTCCACTCCGTTCATGGCTGCCGCATAGGATCCGATATATTTCCGGATACCGTAGCAGAGCATATCCAGAGCGAGCTTGGCCCGGGGATTTCCCTGGGCTGCCTCATCCTCCACATCCCGAAGATCGCTGCTGACACCGGAAACACTGAGGATGCCGCTTTTCTTGTTGAGAATCTGGGCCATATCCTGGGGCTCGATCTTCTGGTCCTGCATAATCTGAAGGATCAGGGAACAATCCACATCGCCGCACCGGGTTCCCATGAGAACTCCCGGAAGAGGAGTAAAGCCCATACTGGTATCTACGGACCTGCCCTGCTGCACCGCCGTAATGGAGCTTCCGTTGCCGAGGTGGCAGGTGATGACCTTCAGGTCTTCGGGCTTTTTGCCGAGCATGGCCGCCGCCCGATCCGCCACGTACCGGTGGCTGGTACCGTGAAAACCGTAGCGCCGCATACCGTGTTCCGTATAGTATTCGTAGGGAACGCCGTACATATAGGCATAGTTCGGGGCGGTCTGGTGAAAGGCGGTATCGAAAACCGCCACCTGGGGAATGTTCGGAAGAGTTTCCTTCATGGCCCGAATTCCCGTGAGGTTGGCGGGATTGTGAAGAGGAGCGAAGGCACAGCACTTATCGATGGCCCTCATGACCTCGTCGTCGATCACCACGGAAGCGGTGAAATCCTCTCCTCCGTGAACCACCCGATGTCCTACCGCGGTAAGCTCTTCCAGGCTTTCGAGTACTCCGTGATCCTTCGAAAGAATCGCCTCGAGAACGAGCTGTACCGCCACCTTGTGGTTGGGAATATCACGCTCCCGGGTTACGGAATCTCCGCAGGCGGGACTGTGCTTGATCATGGAACCCTCGATACCGATGCGCTCCACCAGTCCCTTGCAGAGAACCGATTCCTTTTCCATGTCGAAAAGCTGATACTTCAACGATGAGCTGCCGCAGTTCAATACCAGAACTTTCAAAATAATGGCCTCCTTGACCTTTTGTTCTCCTCCGCGTATAGAATATACTTTCTATACTCAAGGAGGGATATTCCCATGTCCATATGCCGGATTGCGGGCATTGTAGCCGAATACAACCCCCTGCACAGGGGACACGCTTATCATCTCGAAGAAACGCGCAACCTCACCGGAGCGGAAGCTCTGGTGGTGGTGCTTTCCTCGGACTTTCTTCAGCGAGGGGAACCCGCCTGCGTGAACAAGTGGACCCGAACTTCCATGGCCCTGGCCTCGGGAGCGGATCTCGTACTGGAACTTCCCGCTCTGTTTTCCTGTCATAACGCTTCGGTTTTCGCAAATGCCGGAGTGGATATTCTAGCCGCCACCGGAGTGGTAACCCATATCTCCTTCGGCATGGAAAATCCGGAACTTCCCCTGGAACCGCTGGTGGACATTCTATTGCAGGAGCCCCCGGAGTTCAAGGAGCACCTTCACCGCCTCCTGGATGAAGGATATTCCTATGCGGAGGCCAAGACCCGGGCTTTAGGAAAGGCTCTTTCCGGCAAGTCCTCGGCTCCGCAAGGGCCGAACGATATTCTCGCCCTGGAATATCTTCGGAGAATTCGAGAAAAAAGCTACCCTCTCCATATCGCGGCAATTCCGAGAAGGGGCGGAGGATATCACGATGCGACCCCCCAGGAAATCTCAAGCGCCACGGCTATTCGGAGAATTCTCTTTCAGGGAGGAAAAGAGAAGGCTCTGGAGCTTCTTCCCTCCGCATCCGCCCGCCTTCTCGCCCAGGATCTCGAAGAGGGACGGTGCATTACGAGCTTCGATCTTCTGTGGAGAATTTTTCAAAATGCCCTTCTCTCCCGTTCTCCGGAACAACTCCGTACCTTTGCGGAAATCCGGGAGGGTTTCGAAAACCGCATGCGCCGCTGCGCACTCCAGAGCGATTCCTGGGAAAACTTCGTGGAACACTGCAGCACCAAACGTTATCCCCGAACCCGGGTACAGCGGCACGGAGCGCACATTCTCCTGGGGCTGGACCATTGGACAAACCGAGCCGCCCAGCGCCTGGGACCTCAGTATATCCGGGTCCTCGGTTTTTCTCCCCGGGGAAGAGAGCTTCTTCGGGAAATGCGCAAAAACGCGACTCTTCCGATTGTATCAAAAGCCGCCTGGAGAGACCAAAAGAATTTTCCCCATCGAATTATGCAATACGAACACGGCTGTGCCGCCATCTGGGAAACCCTGGTTCCTCTTTCACGAAGAGAGAGGGAAAAACGTCAGAAGGTTATAGAGATTTCGTAAGGTGCTCCTCGGGGAGGGGAAATTTTTCCCGAAGCCGCCGATAGACCCCAGGAGGAACCAGTTTCTGCACGGAACCTCCGAAACGAAAAACCTCTTTGACGGAACGGCTGGAAAGGTAGGAGTACCGTGCATCCGTAGCGATGAAAAGAGTTTCGATTTCCGATGCAAGCTGCCGGTTCATCTGGGCGAGCTGGAACTCGTACTCGAAATCCGAAAGGGCCCGAAGACCTCGCAGAATGATCTTGCTCTGCTGTTTCCGCATGAAGTCCACCAGAAGCCCCTCGAAGGAGCAAATGGTAACGTTCGGGAGGTGGCTCAGGGCCTCCCGAGCCATGGCCTCCCGCTCCTGAATACTGAAGGTAGGCACCTTTTGAGGGTTGTGCAGAATCGCGAAAACCACCTCGTCGAAAAGGGCTGCGGAGCGTTCCGTAATGTAGATGTGTCCGTTGGTACAGGGATCGAAGGATCCCGGATAGACCGCCCGAATCATGCCGTTTCCCCTCCCGGAATTTCCCGAAGCTTCGGAGAAGCGTAGAAATAGGTAAGAAGGGTTTCTCCGTACTGCTTTTCCCGGCATGCCATATTCAAAAGCCCTTCGGGACAGGGCTCTCGCTTGCTGTGCTCCAGCACCAGAACACCTTCGGGAGCGAGAAGGTCCGGATATGCCGAAAAAAGTTCCATCACCACCGGAGGCCACCCTTCAAGATAGGGGGGATCCGCAAAGACGATATCGAATCGCCTTCCCTTCCGGCAGAGATACTGTACCCCCCGGCGGACATCGGAGGTAAGAATGTCCACCCCCAAAGGCTTGGCCTCCGAAAGCAGAACTTTACGCTGCTCCCGAAGCAACTCCACCGCCACCACCGGGGAAGCTCCTCTCCGAGCAGCTTCAAAGGCGATTTGACCGGTACCGGAAAAGAGGTCGAGGAACGAACACCCCTCAAGAGGCCCCAAGGTGCTGAAAAGGGCAAGCTTTACCTTTCCCGAGGTGGGGCGGATCCGGGATTTCACGAGGAGAAGCTCCCCCCGGGAGTTTGCTCAAAAATCCGGGCCACCCCCTCGAAAGCCTGAAGCACCGAGGGGGTTCGGCAGGGAGTGCTGGCGGGATCGAATTTGAGTAGAATTTCATTTTCACGAGGAACCAGGCGAAGGTAAAAACGCTGCTGGTATCCCTCATCGTAGGAAATGATCAGGAGCAGGATCTCCCCTTGGGCCCCTTGAAAAATTTCCTTCAGAGTCCACCCCGCGGTGCCGTTTCCTCCGGAGATGCCTTCAAAAAGCTGCCATATTGCCTCATAGTCCCCAGGAAGGTTCCCTTCAAGCCGCTTATGCATGATCGTCTCCTTCGAGTTCTGTTTTTTCCAAGGCCAGGGAGCTTTTTTCGACACCCGCACCATATAGGAATTCTTTCCCAGGTCCCGCCATTTCCGCCCGTATTTGGTCTCGAGATGATCCGGAAGCTCCGTAAGCACCTCGCCGCTTTCCAGGGCTCCATGAGAGCCCAGGCGTTTCCGAACCTCCTCGGCATACCAGGCTTCGTCGGAAACGAAGGAGAACATCCCCCCCTCCACGAGAACCCCCGCGAGAACCTCCGCGAAGTTACGGGTGGTTACCCGACGTTTGGAGTGCTTCTGTTTGGGCCATGGGCAGGGATAGTTCATGTAAATATGCTCGATCTGTTCCTTTCCGAAGCACTGCCCCAAAAGAAAACGCACGTCTCCGTGAAGCAGATGGACATTGGGAATGTCCTTCTGCCGAATCCTCTTGAGGGCTTTATGAATACAGGCAAGAGAAATCTCCACTCCCACCACCGGGTTCTCCGGATATTCCTCTCCCAGGCGAAGAAGAAATTCTCCGTTTCCGAAACCGATTTCCACCACCGCCTTCTTTCCGGGAAAGGAGGCGAACTCCAAAGGCTCCCCCTCAAAGGAGGGAGCAAGCAAAATATCCCCGTAGGTCCGTTTCATACCTCCCGAACGCTCCTTACTCTCATAGTTCTTATAGCAGAATCATGTCTCCCGATCCGGGACATTCTTCAAAAGCCCTTTTTCCGGCCCCTTCTTCGAGAGACAAGTTATTATACCCTGTCGGGAAGAAAAGAAAAAATCCCCCGGAAAAATGGCTTCCGGGGGAAATGTGCCCGAGAAAAATCCCGAAGGAATTTTACGAAAAAACCTGTTCAGGAAGTTACTTTTTTTCTATCTCCGCGATGATAGCCTCGGGAGACTCGTCCGTGGCAATGATTTTCATGATTCCCGGAAGGTATTCGTCCATGGTATTCACTGCGGGATAGACGGCATGGGTAATGAGGGGCACCGAAAGTTCCACTCCCTCGAAATCGAGACTGCTCTTGTAGCGAACCTCGCCGTCGCTGAAATCCATGGCGAAGTTCCCGATATAAAGCCCGTAATTGGCCCGGGCAATGAATTCCGCCATGGCCGCTCTCTTGGCTTCCGGCACCTTCACGGGAGCGATGGCATAAAAGATAAACTGTTCCTGATCCACCCTAACCTGGGCATAGCACCGAAGATCTCCGTTATCTCCGGTGAATCCCATTTTATAGAGGTATTTCCCCTCGATTCTCGTGGGATACCATCCGTCATCGTTAAGAAAAGTTCCCAGAAGTTCGAAAGCCTTAAGGCCGTTTTCCGGATTCGCCGCCTCACACGCAAAGACTCCCGCTCCCAACACCAGCACGAGAAGAACCAGAACTGCCCCTGCCTTTCGAATAAAACCTTGTGCCAACACCATATGTACTCCCTCCTTTGTCTTTCTGTAAAAAACCGGGTTTGCAAAAAATCGAGAAAAACTGCCTCAATTATGGCATCACTCTAACCGGAAAACAAGAAGATTTCCGTTATGGAAAGACTTTTTTCGATTCTTTTCCCAAAAATCCGAAAAACCGATCCTTTGCTATTGACCAACCTCTCCGGTTCGTTTATAATCACTCTCGTTTTCGGGACGTAGCGCAGACTGGTTAGCGCACTTGCATGGGGCGCAAGGGGTCGTAGGTTCAAATCCTATCGTCCCGACCAGAAAACACGGGGAGAGACTTCTTTTGCGGAGGTTTCTCCCTTTTCTCGTTGTTCTCGTTCTTTTCTTCGAGAAAAACGAGGCTCCTTTTTTATTCGAAAAAATTTCTATCGCAGGAAGCAGGAGAAACCATGAACACGAGCCCTTTATCGTTTCGGCACAACCGCCGGATAGGCCAGAATTTTCTGGTGGACACCAACTACATCGATCTCATGCTGGCCCACGTGACTCCGGAAAAGAAAGATTGCTGCCTCGAAGTCGGGCCGGGCCAGGGGGTTCTTACGAAAAAGCTGCTGGAACAAACGGAGGTTTCCAAAATCTACGCTCTGGAAGTGGATACACGACTGAAAGCCTATCTGGAACCCCTCGAGGAAAAGGACCCCCGGCTTTCTCTTTTGTGGGAAGATGCGGTACGTTTCGATTATTCCTCCCTGGATCCCACCCCCACCCAGGTGATCGCTAATATCCCCTACCATATCACCACGCCTCTTCTCTGGAAGATCCTGGAAGATCTCGCTCCCCGAAAGCTTTATAGCATCATCCTTATGGTGCAAAAAGAGGCGGCTCTGCGACTTCAAGCATCTCCGGGAACCAAAGAACGCTACCCTCTGGGAATCACTCTGGATGCCATGGGAAAGGTTGCCATCCTCCGTTCCGTGCCTCCCCAGGCCTTTTTCCCGCGCCCTCGGGTGGATTCCGCGGTTCTTCACATCAGCCTGGAGCGTTATCGGGATCTTCCGAAAAATAAAACCTGGCGCAGCCTTCTTTCCCAAGCCTTCGCCCAACGCCGCAAAACTCTTTACAACAATCTGAAAAGCTCTTTTCCCTCCCGGGACTTTATCGAAGAGTGCTGCACCTCCGCAGGCATCTCTCCCTCCCTTCGGGCGGAACAGCTTTCCACGGAAAACTGGCTCCGGCTGTGCGGGGCAATCGAAAAGAAGCTGGCTCCCTGAGGGAGCCAGCTTCTTTTCGATTCGCAACAATACAGAAAAATTCCCTAGATATTTCCCGCAGTAGCCACCATAACCGCCTTGATGGTGTGCAGCCGGTTTTCCGCTTCATCGAACACCTTGGACTGGGTGGATTCGAAAACGTCTTCGGTGACTTCGTTACCTTTTACCGCCGGGAGGCAGTGAAGGAAAATGGTATCCTTCCGTCCGGTGCTCTCCATGAGCTTCGCGTTTACCTGATAGTCTCCGAGAAGAGCCTTGCGCTCCGCGATCTTGGCCTCTTCTCCCATGGATGCCCAGACATCGGTATAAACGGCACTGGCTCCCTTTACGGCCTTGATGGGATCCACCTCGAACTCCAACACGGCTCCGGTGGTTTTGGCAATTTCCTGGCACTCCGCAATAAGCTCCTTCTCGGGGAAGAGGCTTTCCGGAGCGGTAATGACGAAATGCATTCCCATTTTGGCCGCCCCGATCATGAGGGAATTCCCCATGTTGTTCCGGCCGTCTCCGGTATAGACGAGCTTGGTGTTCCGAAGATCCCCGAAGTTCTCCTGAATGGTGAGAAAATCCGCCAGGATCTGAGTGGGGTGATAGGTATCGGTAAGACCGTTCCACACGGGGACTCCCGCGTATTTGGCGAGGTCTTCCACCACCTTCTGGCTGAAACCCCGGAACTGAATGCCGTGGAACATGCGCCCCAGAACCTGGGCGGTGTCCTGAACACTTTCCTTATGCCCGAGCTGAATGTCGTTCTTGCCGAGATATTCCGGATGGGCTCCTTCATCCACACAGGCCACCGTAAAGGCGCAACGGGTTCTGGTGGAAGGCTTTTCGAAAATAAGAGCGACACTCTTGCCCTCAAGACTGTTTCCCCGGATTCCCGCCCGTTTCTTGGCCTTGAGATCCGCCGAAAGATTAAGGAGATACCGGATTTCCTCGGGAGTAAAATCCTTCAACGTCAAAAAGCTTCTTCCCTTCAAATTCTGAGGCATTACGATCCTTCCCTTCTCGATAGACAAAAATATTCCGTATTTGCTTTCTACGGTTTTAAAGAACTACCGGAACGTTTTCCAGCGAATCTGGATCTTCCGGAAAAAACGCGAATCCGAAACTCTTAAAGGGGTTCCCTCAGAAGAGGATGGCTCATGCAGCGAGGACCCCCACGGCCACGGCCCAGCTCGGCTCCCCGAACTTCATGGACCTTGATTCCCTGATCCCGAAGATATTGATTGGAAACGACGTTTCGTCGATAGGTTATCACCACTCCCGGAGCGATGGAAAAGGTGTTGGTGCCGTCGTTCCACTGATCCCGGGCAGCCATGATGGGATCCCCCCCTCCGGTTTCGATGAATCGGGGTTTTTCGAGATCCAGCACTTTCTGGAGGCTCGATTCCAGGGAGTCGTGATCGTTGATGGCCAAAAGCTTTCCGTCTTCTTCGAAGAGCAGCTCCACCACCCGGACGCTTTTGCGGAGATCCGGATAGATGGTGAAGGCATCCCGATCCACCATGGTGAATACCGTGTCCAGATGCATGGATGCCCGGGTTTTGGGAATATCCACCGCCAGTATCCGGCGCACCCCCGCCTTTCGGGCGAGCCGCCTTCCCACGATCTGTACCGTTCCGGCCCGGGTCCGCTCACTGATGCCGATAGCTACGACATCCTTCCGCAACACCAGCACGTCCCCTCCTTCGATGGTATAGGGGTAGACATCTCTCGGCTCGGTACCGTAGAAAATGTTGAGTCCTTTAAAGTAGGGATGGTGAGCAAAGATGTATTTCGCGTAAAGCGGTTCTCTCTGTCGGGCGGGGTAGTTCATGCAGCTTATCACCACGCCGTTGTTGACGAAAGAGAAGGGATCCCTTTGAAAGTAGAGGTTCGGCAAAGGACGGATGATGAAATCGTTATCCCCGATCACTCGGAGCACCAGGCTCTGGGAGGTTCCGAAAAGCTCCAGAGCTTCCTTTTTGGTAATTCCTGAAATAAGAAGGGCCGCAAGTTTCTCCGCAGGAACGTCCTGAAGCGCATCCCGAAGAGAACAGCAGAGAGGAATATCCAGGGCCTCCAAAGCGAGCACGTCGTCCAGCAGGGCCATACGAACCGAGGCGTCCCGCAGAACCTGTTCGAGGCAACGCTCGAAGTATACCACCTCGGCTCCGTAATCCCGGAGAATGTCCGCGAAGGCGTCGTGTTCCTTCTGGGCCTCTTCCACCCATAAAATATCGTCGAAGAGCAGGTCGTCTTTGTTGTCGATGGTAAGACGCTCCAGCTCCTTTCCCGGTCGATGAAGCATAACCCGTCTCAATCGGCCAATTTCCGAGGAAACGCAAAAATCCGAAGGCGTATAAGTCATAAGGAAAACCCCTTTCCTTTGGCAGAGGCGTCGGGCACCCCCGCAACACCACGAGATCCGCTCCATGATACCAAAGAAAAGGGGACTTCGACAAGCACAAAAATAAACCTTGAAGCAAATCTAGTTTACCCTTCTCGAAAAAGAGGATTTGCCATGCATCGAGGGCCTCCCCGACCGCGGCCAAGCTCCTTTCCGGAAATTTCGAGAACCCGAAGCCCCTCTTCCCGAAGGGCCTCGTTGGAACTTGTATTGCGGTTATAGGTTATCACCTTTCCCGGAGCCAGAGCGAGGCAGTTGGTGGCATCGTTCCACTGTTCCCGGGCAGCTCTTGTGGGATCCCCTCCTCCGGTTTCCACCACCTTGAGGCTGTCCAGATGCAAAATTTCACGAAGAGCCTCCCGGAGCCCCCGTTTTTCGTGGATATGAAGGAGATTGCCCCTTTCATCATAGCGAAGCGCCATAACTTTGGTGACCTCGCATATGCCCGGATACATGACGAAGGTGTTCCGATCCACCATGGAAAAAACCGTGTCCAGATGCGTGGTGGACCGGGTTTTGGGAATTTCCACGGCCATGACGGTTCGTATGCCTCCGTACTCCGCGAGACGCCCTCCGAGAATCTGGATGGTGGCGGGAGTGGTTCGCTCTCCTATGCCCATGGCAACCACGCTCTCGTTGAGAACGAGAATATCTCCTCCCTCCACGGTATAGGAACAGGTATCTCCGGGCTCTCCTCCCCAAAGGATACGTCCTCCCTGGAAAAGGTCATGATGTGCCAGAACGTACTTGCAGTAAAGAGCTTCCCTTTTTCGTATTTCGTAGTGCATGGCGCTCATGAGAACCAGAGAATTTACCAGGGTGTAGGGATCCCTCTGGAAATAACTGTTCGGTAAGGGACGGATGACGAAGTCCTGATCCTCCATCATTTTGAGGCAAAGGCTCCGGATATGACGAGCTCCGGAAAGGATCTCCTCCTTGGTTATGCCCGCCAGAAGAACCCGGGCAAGCTCCCCCGGAGAAAGCTCGAAACAATAGCCCTGAAGATAGGAGGCCAGCCGCCGATCCAGAGCTTCGAGAGCCAGGGTTTCCTCCAGGATCTCCTTGCGAAGCTCTTCGGACCGGAGAATCTCCCGGAAAAGATCTTCGAAGAAGAAGACTTCCACCCCCTCCTGCCGAAGTACCGAAACGAAGGCGTCGAACTCCTTTCGAGCTTCTTCGAGCCAGAGAATGTCGTCGAAAAGATAGGTATCCTTGTTATCTATGGTAAGGCGGTCCAGTTCCCTTCCGGGACGATGTACCACCGCCCTTTTCAGCACGCCGTATTCGCTTGATACGCAGAGCATGGAACAGCTCCTTTCCGTCCTGTCTCCATCCGGACGAATTTTTCCGAAAAATTCGGAAAACGGAAAAGGGTTCGCCGCTTCCTAGACCGATTCCAGAAGGTTTTCCAGAAAGGGAGGAAGCACAAAGGCGCATTCGTGAATTTTTTCCGAATAATAGCGGGTTTTTTCGGGAACCCTCCGAAGAGGTTTCCTGGGGTCCGGCTTTTTGGATCCCACCATGTAGGTCCACATTCCCGTAGGATAGGTGGGCATGGCCCCCCAGGCCACGAAAACCGAAGGAAAGACCGAAGACATTTCCTTATAAGTATCCCGCAGGAGATCCGCTTCCGCAAAGGGGGATTCCGTCTGTCCCACGATCATACCATCCTCCCGGAGAGCCTGAAAGACATCCCGGTAGAAAGGGGCCTGAAAGAGTCCCGCCGCAAAATCCACGGGATCCGTGCTATCCACGATGATGATATTGAAGTAGTTCTGTCGCTCCTTCATGAATTCCAAAGCATCCCGATGCAACACCGTTACCCGGGGATCTTCGAGGCCGCAGCTGACTGAAGGAAAAAACTCCCGGGATGCCCGGGTAACCTCTTCGTCGATATCCACCAGAAAAATTTCTTCGGGAATCCGGTGTTTCACGATCTCTCGTACGATTCCCCCGTCACCCCCTCCAACCACGAGAACCCGCTTCGGATCGGGATGAGAGCAAAGTAAAAGATGAGCCATCATTTCGTGATAGGTAAATTCGTCCTTCTCGGTGATCTGAATGGCTCCGTCGAGCACGAGAAAACGACCATACTCCAGACTTTCCGCCACCATGAGGCTTTGGTAGGGAGTTTCTCTATTGCGAAGAATTCCCGTTATCTTGAGGCTGAGATTCATATTCGGGGTCTGTTTTTCCGTAAACCAGATATCATTTAACCGCTTATCGAAAACTTTCACCGCATTTCCTCCTTTTACGCTTTACGAAACCGCCTTGATCTCGTTACTTTCGAAGCTCCCGGGCGATTTCTCGAAGCTCCCGGGCAATGTCTTCGGGATCTTGGCCCTTCATACGCTTGACGAGAGTTCCCTTGGAAAAGAAGGCCGCCCCCGAGGGGGTTCCCGCCACGCCCATATCCGCTCCCGCGGCCTCCCGGGGACCGTTGACTTCGCATCCCATCACGGCGATTTCCAGGTCCTCCGGAAGATCCCGGAGGAGGGGCTCCAGGGCGGTTACCACCGCGAAAACGTCGATTTTTCTCCTGCCGCAGGTAGGGCAGGAGATGAGGGATGGACCCCGCCTCCGCAAATCCAAAGCCCGAAGCACCGCGTATCCCACCCGGACTTCCTCCGGAGAGGGACCGGTGAGGCTCACCCGCAGCGTATCCCCGATTCCCTGGGAAAGCAATAGCCCCAAACCGCAGGCGCTTTTCGCAATTCCCGGAATGCCGGATCCCGCTTCGGTGATGCCTATATGGAGAGGATAGGAATAACGGCTTGCGAGAAGCTGGTTGGCCCGGAGAGTATGGCCGATGTTCGTGGCCTTGGCGGAGAGAATGATATCCCGGAAGTTTTCCTCCTCCAGAATGGCAAGCTGTTCTTCCACCGCTCCCACCAAGGCGAGTCCCACATCCCCCGAAGCCTTTGCGATCTGCTCCCCGTTAAGGGAACCTCCGTTGGCGCCGATACGGAGTACCGCCCCCCTCTTCCGAGCCTCCTGAACCACCCGGGAAATTCCTTTGCGCATATTACCGGGGTTGATCCGAATGGAGGGACACCCCCGCCGAAGGGCCTCCACCGCCAGCTCCTCATCGAAGTGAATATCCCCCATAAGAGGCACCGGGGAGTTTCGAAGAAGCTCCTCCAGCGCCGGAGCATGCTCTTTCAAGGGAAAAGCCACCCGGATAAGTTCGCATCCCTCTTCTACCAGGCTTTCCACCTCGTTTATACAGGAATCCAGGTTCTCCAGAGAGGAGGTAAGCATGCTTTCCACTCGTACCGGAGCATCTCCTCCGATGGTAAGGTTTCCTATTCGGACAGTTCGGGAACCCATAATTCCCACGCCTCCTCAAATTCGTTTCTCCCCTTTTTTCGGAAAGAGGACAGGAAATATTCTAACACCAAAAAAAGAACTCCCGCCCTCTCTTTCGGGAAAAAGCGGAAGTTCCTGCAAACTTTCATGATTCCGGAACGGGAAAATCTCAAAAGAAAAGCCGGGCCAGATCCTTCCACGTAACCAGCGCGATAAGCCCCAGAAGAAGGACAAATCCCGCAAGGTGAATGTAGTGCTCGTACTTGAGAGGAATTTTGCGCCGGAAAAGCATTTCTCCCACCACGAAGACAAGACGTCCTCCGTCGAGGGCGGGAAAGGGAAGCAGGTTCAGAATGCCCAGATGAAGGTTAATGACCGCCAAAAAGGAAAGGAAGGACCAAAACCCCTGACGGGCGGCCTCTCCCGCCATGGAAGCGATCCCCACGGGCCCCGTTACGGATTGTCGGGCGACTTCGTCGTAAAAGAGGGCCCCTATTCCCGCCACGATGCCCTTGGTCATCTCCCAGATATAGCGAAGGGAGTGTTGCAGGGCCGCCAAAAAGGAGTACCGTTTCCAGGCGGGACGAACTCCGAAGAGGGGATATCCCGTTTCCGCATCCTTTTTGAGGTGCACCGACACCGTAAGGGTTTGCCCTCCCCGGTCCAGCTCCACCTCCACCGGTCTTTCGGTTCCCTGGGCTCGGAATTCCCGGGCCATTTCCTCCCAGGATGTCACGGCGGTGCCGTTTATGGAGAGGACCTTATCCCCCTCCCGAATTCCCGCTTCCTGGGCGGGGTATCCAGGAATCACCCCTCCCACGTCGGGAGAGGAGAGATCAAGCACTCCATGCCCGGAGAGAAGCAATACAGTGAGCAAAATGGCAAGGAGGATATTGACCGCCGCACCGTCGAGAAGAATGAAAAAACGCTGCCATGCGGGCTTATCGCAAAATCCCATGCCCTTTTCGTAGGATTCCTCGATTTCGGGATTTTCGCCCTCCATTCCCGCCAGCCGTACAAATCCTCCGATGGGAAAAATCCGAAGAGACCATTCCGTGGAAGCCCCTTTTTTCTTCCAGATCCGGGGCCCCATACCGAAGGAAAACTCGTAGACCTGCACTCCGAAAAGCCGGGCGGAAACGAAGTGTCCCCATTCATGGGCGAGAACGCAAACTCCCAAGACGATTACAAAGGCTAGAAGAGACAATTTTTCAACTCCTTAACGCATTCATGTAAAAACGCAAATTTCATCGAATCCTGCCGCAAGCCTGCCGAGCCATGCTCTTGCCCCGTTCTACCAGAGCCATGGCCTCCTCCAAAGACGTGGGGGAATTTTCGTCGTAGGCTTCCAAAACCTCTTCGAGAATCCGAGGAATATCGAGAAAACCTATACCCCCTTCCAGAAAGGCCTCCACCGCTACTTCATCCGCTCCTACGAGCAGCGAGGGATAGGCTCCCCCGCGCTTTCCCGCTTCGTAGGCCAGGGAAAGACAACGAAAAACATCTTTCCGGGGCTCGAAAAACTCCAACGGATCCGGAAGATTTTCCGTTTTCAAAGAAGGCTGTTCCCTAAGGAAGGGAAGTCGTTCGGGCCAGGCGAGGGCCACCGCTGCGGGAATACTCATATCAGGGAAAGAGGCGAGATACTTGGAGCATCCGTCGATAAAGTGGACCACTCCGTGAATTCGTGACGTGGGATGTATCCATGCCTCGATCTTCTCCAGGGGTATCTGGAAAAGCTGGCTCGCCTCCAGAACCTCGAACCCCTTGTTCATGAGAGTGGCACTGTCGAGGGTGATCTTTTTTCCCATATTCCATACGGGATGCCGTAAAGCATGCATTCCCCGAACGGTGCGAAGCTCCTCCAAAGAGGCATTTCGAAAGGGTCCTCCCGAGGCGGTGAGCACCAGGCGGCTTACCCAGGCGGAATCTTCCCCCTTGAGGCACTGCCAGAGGGCATTATGCTCGCTGTCGAGAGGACGAAGGCGGGAAAGGTCCTCCACGAGAGGCATGATCCAGGGACCTCCTACGATAATACTCTCCTTGTTGGCCAGGGAAACCGTTTTTCCCAATTCCAGAGCACGCCGCAGGGCGGGAATGGCACAAGTTCCCGAGGAAGCGAAAACCAAATGCTCCACTTCGGGATCTTCCACCAGATCGAGCAAGGGATTTTTTCCGAACAGGATCTTTGTGGGAAGGTCCCCGATGGCCTCGTATAAAACTCCTCGGAACTCCTCGTTCCAAAGAGTGGCGTAGGAGGGACAAAATTCCCGACAGAGCTTTTCCAGGGTCTTTGCATCGCTCCCTCCTGCCAAGGAGTGAACCCGGAAACGGTGGGGGAAGCTCCGCAACACCCGGAGCACCGAAGTTCCCACGCTTCCGGAAGCGCCGATAATTCCCACCCTCGTGAACATGGAATCTTTCATTGCCAGACCACGCCGAAGAAAAGGTAGACCAGAACGGAACTCATGAGCAGGCTGTCGAAACGATCGAGGAATCCACCGTGTCCGGGAATGAGAGAACCGCTATCCTTCGTGTCCGCCTCCCGCTTGAGCATGGATTCCACAAGATCTCCCATTTGGCCGAAGGTTCCGCAGATCAGTCCCACCACGAGAATGGGTAAGGGAGGAAGTGCCAGAAAGAAGGATAACAGGGAAGCCACGAGAAGAGAGCCGAGAAGCCCTCCCACGAAGCCTTCCACGGACTTTTTGGGGCTCACGTTGCTGCAAAAGGAATGTTTCCCCCACCAGCTTCCCACGAGGTAGGCGAAAACATCGCAGGCCCAGGTACCAAGCAAAAGGGTGAGCACCAAGATGAATCCCCAGGGCTGAGAACGCATTTCCACCAGAAGCCCCCAGGGAATCACCGTATAGAAAAGCCCCGAAAGCACGCCTCCCACGTTGGCGAAGGCGTTGCTCCGCTGCGTGATCTGCTTGCGAAGAACCTCTACGGTGAAAAGAGAAAAGACCACCATGGTGAAAAGCAGGAGATAATGAGAGATCGGCCCCTGAAGAAAAAGGAGAACATAGAAGAAAAGGGCTCCGAGAAATCCTACTCCCTTGGAAAGGTGTGCTTTTTTTTCGAAAAGCCGAAAATATTCGAAAAGGCAGAGAAAGGAGAACACGGAACAAAGGCCGAACCACCACAGGCCTCCCACCCAGAGAGCGCAGAGCATGGGAACCACCACCACCCCCGCGCCCCAGGAGCGCTTCCAGAGCTGAGAAAGGAAGGATCCCGAGGATTTCCGGGAAGGAGAAGGATCAAAGGGCACCTGGTTCTGTTCCGCCATAACGCCGCTCCCTCTTTCCATAGGCCTCCAAGGCCGCCTCAAAGTCCCGCTCCGAAAAATCGGGCCAAAGAACTTCCGTAAAATACAGTTCGCTGTAAGCACTCTGCCAAAGCCAGAAATTGCTGAGGCGATTTTCTCCGCTGGTACGGATAATAAGATCCGGATCCGGCAGATCCGGCGCGTAGAGATAGCGGGAAAAATATTCCTCCGTGAGCTTCTCCGGAAGAGAGGAAGGTTCTTCCCGAAGGAGAGCCGCCACGGCATCGAGAATTTCCTGACGACCTCCGTAGTTCAGGCAAAAGTACGCTTGAATGGCGGAGCACTCCCGGGTCTCCTCCTCCGCATGCCGGAGAATATCGTAAACATCCTCCGGGAGTTCCCGGGATCGCCCCACAAAACGGATGCGCACGCCCTCCTCTTTCATGGCCCGGAGTTTGCTTACCGTAAAATAGCGGAAAAGCCCCATGAGTCCCGAAACCTCTTCCAAAGGACGGCGCCAGTTCTCCGTCGAAAAAGCGTAAAAGGAAAGCACCGGAATACCCCGGTCCTTCGCGAATCGAATGGTTCTTTCCACCGCCTGCACTCCGGACTGATGTCCGAGGATGCGGGGAAGAAATCGTTTTTTGGCCCACCGGCCATTACCATCCATGATAATGGCGATATGTTTAGGAACGGTTTCCATAATCTCTTCCGACATTGTCTCGTCTACCGCCTCTCTTGCGAAAAAAATTTCACGCCCCCAGGGCATCCCATCGGCGGCGAACCTCCTGAATATCCTGCCAAGTCAAATGCTTGGGACTCCCTTTTTTGTTCGACTGGTTCCGCAAAAGATAGCTCGGATGAAACATGGGCATCACCTGAATTCCCTTCCATTCGAACCATTTTCCCCGAATACGGGTAATGCCCTCGTTCGTTTTCAAAAGCCACTGGGTGGGAACATTGCCGAGAGTCACCATAATCCGAGGATTGATAAGAGCAAGCTGCGTGTAGAGATAACGCTCACAGGCAAGCATTTCCTCGGTCTGGGGATTACGGTTTCCCGGAGGGCGGCATTTCACGACATTGGTGATGTACACCTGATCCCGTGAAATATGCACCGCCGAAAGAACATCCGTAAAAAGTTTTCCCGCTCGGCCCACGAAGGGAATTCCCTGGACATCCTCATCCGCCCCGGGTCCCTCCCCCACGAAAACGAGGGAGCCCTGAGGATCTCCGGCTCCGAAAACCGTCCGGGTTCTTTCTTTATGGAGAGGACAACGGGTACAGCTTGCCACTTCATGCTCCAAAGCCTTCCACAACTGGGATTTCGAAAGTTCCTGCTGGGGCACGTCCCTTTTCCTCCTTCCGTTACCT
Organism: uncultured Aminiphilus sp.; assembly: GCA_963666395.2. GTDB lineage: Bacteria > Synergistota > Synergistia > Synergistales > Aminiphilaceae > DAIPKP01. The sequence goes on along the minus strand of CAXXQU010000001.1, from coordinate 889,893 downwards.
TCGCGCTTCGCCGGCAAAACGCCAACGTATTACGAATGACTCCATACATTACATTTTCCCGAAAGGTTCAGGACGAAAGTTCTTCCACCGAAACGTCCACCGCATAAACCTCCAACCCCGTAAAGAAGGAAACCGCGCTCCGCAAGCGCTTCTGCATGAGCTTCGCCACCTCCACCAGGCTTTGGTTTCCAATGCGAAGGGTGGCCTTCACCCGAATGATGATGGATTCCTTTTCGCGCTTGATCTTGATTTCCTTTATCGAAGCCACCTGGGAGGTCCTTTCGCAAAGGGTACGCACCATATCTTCGATGGCTTCGGTTTCAATTTTCACGGTTCCTCCAAAACTGAAGGCGGGACGCACCACCGTATGCTCGTCCCGATGCCCCTCTCGATGGAGAAACCCCCAAAAAATACGCACGATCTTGCCTCCGAAATTTCGATGCACCTGAGAGCGTTCCACGGGAATCACGTGTTCCTTGCTTATTTTTCGGCGCTTCCGGGCTTCTGCGATCTCCTGAGGCTTCGCCACATCCTCGATTCGTATGAACCGTTCCGGTTCAGGGAGGTCCAGGCGCAGAGCAATTTTTCGTGCCATATCTTCGGAAGTGGCAAGAATCATGATTCTGCCGGATTCCAGAGGGTCCAGAATCTTTTTTACCGCTTCCCGATGATCCTCATGAAAGAAGAGGGCCCGCCGGATGGCGCTTACCTGATTCCTTTCGGCCTTGGCGCTCTGCCCCGCGAGGATGGACCCTTTGCTTACGAGAAGTCCGTCATCGATGAAATAATCCGCTTTCATCTCCCGGGAAAGGCTTTGGGCTCTCTGGCTCTTGCCGGTTCCGGCGGATCCCACGAAGGCGATAACGTGAACTTCCCGAGGAAGAGCGATTTCTTTTATCTGTTCATCCAAGCGAAAATCACCGTTTCCCAAGACGTTTCATGGTTTTTCGGAGAGCGAGTATAAAGCTTTCGTTATCCTCGGGAAGCCCCACGGAAACCCGGAGATATCCGGGAATTTCAAGGTCGCTTCCGAGGCGGACGATGATTCCTTCGTGAAGGAGATGTTCCGCCACCAGTTCCGCATCCTCCATTTCGAGAAGGAGGAAATTCGTGTGCGTCGGAACTACCCGAATTCCCATATCCATAAGTTCCGAAAGAAGGCGCTCTCGTTCCAGAATGGTTTTTTCCCGAATCTCCTCCACATAGGCGGATTCCTCCAAAGCCACCGCTGCCGCCGCCTGGGCAATGCTGTTCACGTCGAACACTCTGCGCACCTTGGCAAAAGATTCTACCACGGGCTTCGGAGCGATGGCATATCCCACCCGCAACGAGGCGAGCCCGTAAATTTTGGAAAAAGTTCGAAGAATGACCACATGCCCGAGCTGCCGGAACAATTCCACCCCCGAGACGTACCGGGAATCCGTGACGTATTCCGCATAAGCCTCATCCACCACCAGAAGAATTTCCTTCTTTTCCAGCTCCCCCGCAAGGGCCATAAGCTCCTGCCTCGTAAAAAAGGTTCCCGTGGGATTATTAGGGTTGCAGATAATAACGACCTTCGTCTTCTCGGAACAAGCCTCCACAAGGGCTTCCACCGAGGGATTTATCCGTTCGCTCATGGGTACGGGAACACAGGAAGCCCCCGCCGCGCGAGCGGCAAGGCGGTAGATGGGATATGTGGGGGTGTGGAAAACCACCTCGTCCCCTTCATCGATAAGGGCCTGAAAGAGCGCGTAGAGAATCCCTTCGGTGCCGGCTCCCACAATAACTTCCTTGGGAGCCACTCCCCATTTCCGGGCCACCGCCCGGCGAAGATAGTAGGCTCCCGGATCGGGATAGCGATTTACTTCAAGGGCAGCCTTGTTGATCGCATTCTGAACGCTCTCCGGAATAGGCCAGGGATTTTCGTTGGAGCAAAGTCGCACGATTTTTTTAAGCCCCAATTCCCGTTGCACATCCGAAACGGGTTTTCCCGGACGATAAGGGTCCAGATCCGCAAGCGCTTTCCGTACAAGCCTTTCAAGCCATGTCATGCATCATTCCTCCTCCTAGTAACTCTCCCTGTGCAGGGGAACAGAAACCTCATCGGGAAGCATGGTTACCCGGGCTCCTAAAGCTCGGAGTTTCTCTTCCATATTTTCGTATCCCCGATACACATGCCCCATGTTCAGAATGCGGGTCTCATCTTTTGCGGCAAGCCCTGCCAGAACCAAGGCAGCCCCCGCTCGAAGATCCGTAGCCACCACATCCGCTCCCTTGAAAAAGGGCACCCCCGAAATAACCACCGCATTGCCCTGCATTCGAATATCCGCTCCCATTTTCTGGAGTTCGTTGATATGGAGAAAACGGGATTCGAAAACCCCGTCCTGAATAACGCTGGTTCCCTCCGCCAGAGAAAGAAGAGCGGTCATCTGAGGCTGGAGATCCGTAGGAAATCCAGGATAGGGAAGAGCCTTGAGGGATATGCCCCGCCCTCTTTTCTGAGCCGGAACGGTGATGGATTTCCCTTCCACCAGAACGAGAAGTCCCATTTCTTCGAGCTTCGCCACCAGGGCATCCATGTGTTCCGGAACGATATCCCGCACGGTAACGGTACCGCCGGTCATAATGCCCGCAAGAAGGTAGGTACATGCTTCGATGCGATCGGGAATGACCGCCACCCGGGCTCCCTGAAGCCGATCTTTTCCTTCCACGTGGATAGTACCGGTGCCCTCTCCCCGAATGTTCGCACCCATGGAACGAAGTACCTCCGCAAGGTTCGTTATTTCCGGCTCCCGAGCGGCGTTCTCGATCAGGGTTTCTCCCCGGGCAAGAATTGCCGCCATCATGAGATTTTCCGTAGCCCCCACGGAAGGAAAATCCAGGTAAATTCGGCAACCTCGAAGTTCCTTGGCGGTAGCCACCACCGCCCCGTGCTCCAGGGAAATATCCGCCCCCATCTTCGCAAGTCCCTTGAGATGCAGATCGATGGGACGGCTTCCGATGGCACATCCTCCGGGAAGAGGAAGTTTTGCCTTGCCACAGCGGGAAAGAAGAGGCCCCAACACGAGAGAAGAGGCTCGCATGAGCCGTACGAGACATTCCGGAGTTTCCCAGGAGAGTTCCTGAGAAGGCCTAAGCCAAAGCTCATCTTCATGTTCTTCTACGGTTACCCCAAGAGAGCCGAGAAGCTTGCGCATCACCGTCATATCATCAAGCTGGGGAACTCGGGAAACCCGAAGGGTCTCGTCCGAAAGCAGCAGCGATGCGGCCATGATGGGAAGTGCCGCATTTTTGGCCCCCTGGGCACGTACTGTTCCGGCGAGAGGATATCCTCCGGAGATACTCATCCGACTTCTCTGGGAAGAATCTTTCTTCACGAAAAAACCTCCTGCGCATATTTTACACAATCCGGAAATCCGAAAACCGCGATAAAGATAACGAAAAAATTCCGGATTAGATCGTGATCACCCAAAACCAGAAAAGACCTACAAAAACGAACACCCCGTGCAGGGGCACCAGAATTCCCAGAACCTGCCCCAGAGAAAAACCCCGATCGTAAAGCAGATAATGAAAATGTCCCCTATCCGGAAGAAAGGGGGATTGGCGCCGCACGATTCTTCGTACTGCGGAACAGAGGGTATCGAAAACGGGAAGCCCCCCCAAAAAACACAGCATTCCCAAAACTAAGGGCAAGGGAAACCCTTCCAGGTTCCGAGACATACCGAAACCGTAAAGAATCGAAGAAGACCAGAGAAAACCGATCAAGGTGCTTCCTCCATCTCCCAGAAAGGTTTGAGCCTTGGGGAAATTCCACATGAGCACTCCCAGACACATACCAAAGGCGTAAAGCCATACCGGGGAATGAATAAAGAAAAAAGCCAAGAGGAAGTTCATCCCCCCCAGGGAAAGACAAAGGCCGTTGATGCCGTCGATATTATTATAGGCGCTGGTGCAACCCGCGAGCCATAATATCATGATCAGCCCGAAAAAAAGCGAAAAATCTTGAGAATACACCACGAGAAAGGATGCAAAAAGATGCACCGAAAGGCGTAAAAAGGGGGATATGGGAACGATGCTGTCCGCATATCCCACGAGAAAAACCAGCGTTCCCCCGGTAAGAAAAAGCACGTGGAAAAGAAAGAAGTCCTTTTGGAGAAGCATATAAATAACGAGAGCTCCCCACAGGGCAAGGCCTCCTCCTTTCGGGGTGGGAGTGGTGTGCTTCTTTCGTCCTCCGGGATTATCAAGAATTTTATAGACGTAGGAGAGGGAAATGGAGAGGGGGGTGAGGAGAAAGGTCGCTCCAAACCCCCCGAACAAGGCCATAAGGAGAATAAACAGTTCCCGAGCACTCAAGGAAGAAAGGGAATGGAAAAACGCCGCGACGAACTCCATTTATTTCGTTCCGAAAAGGCGGTCCCCCGCATCTCCGAGACCGGGCATGATATAACCGTGATCGTTGAGGCAACGATCGAGAGAGGCCGTAAAGATAGGCACGTCCGCATGGCGTTCCCGAACCTTGGCAACTCCTTCGGGAGCCGCGATAAGACATACCAGAGTGATATTGCGGGCACCCTTTTCCTTGATAAGGTCGATGGCGGCACTGGCGGATCCTCCCGTGGCGAGCATGGGATCGATGAGAAAAATATCCCGTTCTCCCAAATCTCCCGGAAGCTTGCAATAATATTCCACGGGCTCCAGGGTCTCCGGGTCCCGATAGAGACCGATATGGCCCACCTTGGCATTGGGCACCAGCCGCAGGATGCCGTCCACCATACCCAGCCCCGCCCGGAGCACCGGCACGATGGCGAGCTTTTTCCCCGCAATGGATTTCACCCGGGTTTTTTCGAGAGGAGTCTGCACTTCCGTCTCCCCCAGAGGAAGATTACGGGTAACTTCATAGACCATGAGCCCCGCAATTTCCTGTACGAGTTCCCTAAACTCCTTCACCGTGGTATTCACGTCCCGGATAATACCTATCTTGTGCTGCACGAGAGGATGATCGACCACATGGCATCCCGGAACGTTTTCGGGGGACATACCATAAAAACGGCGGACTTCCTCCTCTTCGATGAGGTGGATCCGCCGGGAATGTCGCCCTCCCTCGAAAGGAGTTTCCATCCAGATCTGCAAAATCTTTTCGATCTCCTCCCAAGAGGAGGTCCTTCCTCCGAGCACCAGGAGATTCGCGTTATTGTGGCGACGGCTGAGCTCCGCATCTTCCGCGCTTCTGCAAAGGGCCGCATAGACCCGGGGGACCTTGTTCGCCGCGATGGACATGCCGATACCGCTTCCGCAAACGAGAACTCCCCGGTCCGCCTTCTTTTCCGAAACATCCTGAGCCACGTGGAAGGCGGCTTTCGGATAATCGTAGGAAACGCTCTCGTGCTCCGCACCGTAGACAACCACGTGGTGGCTCCGTTCTTTCAGCCAGGAAGTCACCCGTTCCCGCAACGCGTATCCTGCATGATCAGAGCCAATAGAGATTTTCATGTACATCCTCCTCGACAAAATCTTTGGATCTTACAAAAATCGCTTCTACAGCTTTTTTCTCCGAAAGGTTCCGGAAAAGATCTCTTGAAAAGAAGCGCGCCCCTATTGTAACAGAGAGAGCCTCGGAGCGCCTCAATTTCGAGGCACCGCCTCCATGGAAGATACGTCGAGTCCCGCAGGCCAGAAGGGCATCCAATCAAGAAAACTGCAGTAACCGCTTTCCAGAAAGAGCGAAAAAAAGGACCTGCTGGGATAGCCCGAGGGATAGACATCCGAAGGCAGAGGAAAAGCGAGAGTATAGAATAAACGCTCCACCGCCGGAGGCTCTTGGGAAAGGGAGACTCCTTCCTCCCCTCCGGTAAGCCGGCAAAGACGAACCAGGGATGCGGAAGGAGGCAATTCCGACTTGAGAAGTGAAAGAGGAATGCCGTTGAAAAGGGCATAGCCGAAAAGACGTTTCTGTTCCTCCAGAGAGAGCCGGGTCTGGGGATCCAGAAGAATTTTTCCCGGAAGCCCCTTTTCCCTCTGGGCGATCTGGGCAAGACCTTCGAAAAAAGCTCCCCGGGCAATGCCGAGCGAAAGGCCTCTCCATTCGGGCAGGGGACTTTCGCTCACTCCAAGGGTGTAGCGTCTTTGCGCCACCTCTCCCTCCACTTGCCCTTCCAATCCCGCATTCATCCATACCGCAGCGGCGTAGCTCTGAGAAAAAAGCGGAGAATTCTGGGGAAAGAGATGCGCCACGGGATAGCAAAGTCCTCCCTGAAACCGGGCGATCCCGGCTCCTCCGGGAGCGCTGTACTCGGGAAACTGAAGCCAGAAGAGGGATATATCGAACTCCTCGGGAAGCCTCATGGAGGCAAACCACAGGGTTTCTCCGGAAACATGGGAAAAAACGAGATTCATATTCCGCCGGGCAAGGCTCCAGGCTCCGGAAAGGGTGGCAAAGGAGTGGAACTCCCCCGAAGGATCCAGAAGAAAGGCATTTCCCTTTTCGTCCAACGCGCCGAGGCTTCCCCAGGCAGTCCAGACCACATCCAGGGGAGATGAAAGGGGATACTCCTCCAACAACGTCCCCTGAAGCGCATCGAAAAGGAGTATCCGATCCCCCTCACCGTCCGCAAGGGCGAGGAGATTGCCGCAGACATCGAGCCCTCGAGGCGCGAAATCCACGGGGTTTTTCGGAGGTACCCACTCCCAGAGGGGGACCAGTTCCGGATAGGAAACGCAGAAAAGACGACGCCCTCCCCAGTCCGCACAGACCAAGAGGGAATCCGAGAGAAATACCGCATCCTTGAGAAAAACCTCCCCCAAAGAACCTAAAAGGGTCTCCTCCCGGGTCTCCACATGGATTCGGCGCAGATCTCCCTTTTGCGAACAAAGGAGAATTTCTCCTTCCCGAAAGGCCAGTACCCGCACCGGAGCAGCGGTATCGAAGGCCTTTCCGTTGTAGGGGTTTTCCAGATCCACCATGTAAAGCTGATCTCCCAGGGTATCCGGAAGAAAAAGATTGTTTCCGAAAATTCCTATTTTCCCGGCCCCGGCCATGTTTTTCCTCATCAAGGGAGTTACTCCGAAAAGGCTTTTGAGGGGCACCTTTTCCATAACGTAGTTTTCTCGGGGCAAGACACCTCGTAAAGCTTCTTCCGTGAAAAGCTCCAATTTCTCGAGATTCTCTTCAATCCGCTGAGGAATGGGGTCCCCCGGACGCACTTCGAGATAATAGGCCATCTCTTTCCGGGCCTTCGAGAAATCGCCGATTCTCCGAAGCACCAAAGCGCGCATAAGATAATAATCGATAAGATAGGTGTTTTCCTCGATGGCCCGGTCGAGATATGCCAGGGCTTCGGGAAAACGATTTTTCGCGTACATATCGTAGGCCTGAAAAAGATATCTCTGGGCTCCAATACGGTTCGCGGGGGGCGGAGAAATTTCCTGAGCCCCGGAAATATCGTAAAAAAACAACAAAAACACCGTACAAACAAGAAACCGTAAAATGCCCAACGCAAAACTCCTCCTTTCCCTTCGCTAAAAAAGAATAACCTTCCCCGCAAAGGAATAGAAGCCTAGAATAATGGATCCCGTAAAGAGAAATCCGAGAAGCATGCGAAGATAGAGAACCCACATATCATTTCCCGGCCATTTCCCGGAGGTAATGTTGTTTACCATTCGGGCCACTCCCAGAGAAAGAAGAAAAAGCCCCAGCGCCACCAGAGCTTGAAGATTTACCGCCGGCATGATATTCCTCCTCGATAGTAAAATGTCTTTGTTCTACGGAAGAACGACTTCGGAAAGAAAAACACTACTCATCTCCCTGAGGAGTGTGTTTTTCTACAATCAGGTTGAGAATGATGTTATCCATAAAAACTCGATTAGGGTGAGCATAAAGGACGACGAGATAAACAATGCTCAAAGCGAAAAACACCACCGTCAAAACGATAAGGACCTGCTTGGCTGGACCGTTTTTCTTTCTTTGCGGAGCCATGGATCCCCTCACCTCCCCTTTTTTTGGAAACACCTCGCATCTTCGTTCTAGGATACTCGAAAAAGAGACAAAAAAAAGGGGGAAAATTCCCCCCTTTGCTTTTTTTTAAGAGCCCCTGAGCCTTTTTTTAGACCACGCACTCCTGCATAACCTTGTTTCGATTGAGGCTGATCTGGCGAAGTACCGCCACCGCTACTTCGAGAGCCCGCTTTCCGTCTCCGATACCCACAAGAGGCTGCCGACCCTCCCGGACACAGGAGACGAAATGCTGCAGTTCGAGTTTGAGAGGTTCCTTTTTGGGGAAAATGGGCTGTTCCACGATTTCCACGAGGCCCTGACCGTTTTCCCTCATGCAACGGTGGATGGAAACATCCTGAGTTTCGTAATTCACCGCAATGGTCCGCTCGGCCTCGAGAATTTCCAGGCGCCGGAGTCTTCTCTGAGAAACTCGGCTAACCAGAATGTCCGCAATGGTGCCGTTGGCGAATTGAAGATGCGCCGAGGCAATGTCTTCGTGGTTCGAACACACGGAACGCCCCATGGCGGAAATGTTGACGATCTCCGAAGGGACCAGGGAAAGCACGATATCGATATCGTGAATCATGAGATCCAATACAACTCCCACATCGCTTACCCGAGGAGAAAAAGGCCCCACCCGGCGAGATTGAAGAAGCATGGGGGAGTGGACGATACTGGAAACATGCTGAATGGCGCTGTTGAAACGCTCCACATGCCCGACCTGAAGAAGCAGATTTTTCTTCGCCGCGAGAGTGAGTAGCTCCTCCGCCTCTTCCACCGTGGAAGTTACGGGTTTTTCGATGAGCACATGAATTCCCTTTTCCAGGGCGAGTTTGCTGATTTCGAAATGAAGGCTCGTAGGGACTACGATACTCAGGGCGTGGGGATGGCATTTATCGATAAATTCCCGGACATCCGTAAAATAGGGAACCCCCAAGGCATGGCTGGTGGTCATGGCCCGGTCTTCGTTAACATCCACCACTCCCGCCAAATGCACCCCAAGTATTTCAGAATAAAGCCGAGCATGATGAAATCCCAAATGCCCCACCCCGATAACGCCTACCCGTAACGGCAGCACCATATCCACACTCCAATCTTTTTCGGCAGTTTTCTATGCGAAAGACCTGTTTCCCTCGTTCATAAGACTTATCCCGCCAAACCCGCAAAAAGTGGCAAAAAACTTTTTATTTTCGCAGTCCTCCCAAAAGAACGTTGCGCTGTTCCCGATTCCCCCGCCGATAGGAATACCATTTCGAGGGGCCGCAGCACACGCATTCCTCCAGAACCCATATTCTTTCTCGTCTCATGCCGAGGTTTTGCAGAAGGGAAAGCCCCATCCGGGGAAGATCGAAAAAGCACAGGTCCTCCCGGCACTGCCACGATTCGGAGGAAAAAAGATTTCTTCCCCGAAGGGTAAGGGGATCTTCCATTTTTCTGGAATAACAGCACCCTCGAATGGCGGGCCCCACAAAGGCCCTGCAGCTTTCCGGAGAGATTTCCGGAAACCGCTTCCGCACCGTTTTCCATCCCTCCTGCACAATGCCCTCCAGAGCCCCTCGAAATCCCACGTGAAGCAAAAGCATCCAGGGAGAGGGATCGGTGGAGAAAAGAATCAGGGGACAGCAGTCCGCAAAACGAAGCAGGCCTCTCCAAGAGGAATCCGAAAGGAAAATCCCGTCTCCTTCGGGCAAAACCTTTTCAAAAGTCTCTTGGGGAAGCAGAATTCTCTTTCCGTGCACCTGACGAGGAAGGAGAATTTTTTTCTCGCCCCCCAGGGGTTGAAGAGCTTCACGAGACTTCTCGGGAATGCGGCTCGCCTCTTCGGAAAGTTCTCCGGCACCGAAAAGGAAAAGTTCGAAAAAATCTCGAAACTCCCGAAAGGCCAGCGAAAAATAATCCATGCCCCAGGATTGTATTTTCATGGCAAGGGCAGAGCTTCTTTGGAGGCGAGATATCCCAGAAGATAGAGGCTTCCTCCCACCAGAACCATGCTTCCCCGACTTTTCGCACGTTCCAGCGCCTCCACCGGAGAAGGGCAGGCTTCACAGAGTTTCCATCCCCTGGACAAGGCGATCTCTCGAAGGTCCTTTGCGGAGGAGGAGCGATCCACTCCGGGAACGGAGGTGCATATAATCTCCTCCGCACACCCCCGAAGAGAATCCAGCATTCGAGGAGCATCCTTATCCTTCATGCAGGAAAAGACCAGGACCTTTCCGGAAAGATCCTGCCAACGCTCCTTCACCATGGCCGCAAAAGCCTGGGCCCCTTCCGGATTATGGACTCCATCCGCAAAGAGAGGAGGATTTCCCGGAATAAGACTGCCCCGGAAGGGCCAAAAAGCCTCCTTAAGCCCCCGAAGAAGATGATTCTTTTCGATTCGGGGAAACGTCTCCCGCACATTCCATGCCACCGAAAGAGCGTGGGCTCCGTTTTCCACCTGATGCCTCCCCAGAAGGGAAACCTCCACCCGGGGCAACAGAAGATCCTTCTCTTCGAAGGAGAAACGGGTCCCCTTGGGGGTAGGCTCCGCATTCCGGACTTCGCAGCTTCGGGAGAAAAGATGTTCCCGCCCTCCTACCCTGCGAACCGCCCGGAGAAAATTTTCCTCCAGCACCGGCACTCCTCCCCGGAAAGAGGCAAAGCTGCGGGGACGAACGATGGCGAATTTCTCCTCTCCGATTTGCTCCAGAGTATGTCCGAGATACTCCTGATGGTCCTCTCCGATGGTGGTAATCACCGAAGCCTTTACAGGGGCGGCAACGTTGGTGGCATCGTAACGCCCCCCCATGCCCGCCTCCAGGATCAGCACTTCCACTTCCGCCCTCTTCGCCAGAAGAAAGGCCAGGGCCGTAAGAATCTCGAAATACGAAGGAATTTCCGAAAGGGGAAGGGGGGCGAGAAGGGCTTCGATGGTTTCCCATTCCCGGAGCCACTCCTTCGAGGAGAGGGGAAGGCCTTTTACGAGAAAGCGTTCTCCCAGAGCCACCAGATGAGGGCTCGTATAAAATCCTGTGACGTATCCCGCGGAACAGAAAATACGTTCAAGAAAAGCTCCGGTGGACCCCTTGCCGTTGGTTCCCGCCACATGGATCACCGGAAGCGTTTTTTCGGGATTTCCCAGCATGCGGAGAAGCCGGGATATCCGTGAAAGTCCCGGACGAATGCCAGGGCTGGCCGTGCGGATCATCGCCCGTTCCAGGGCATCATAGCCTTCCCGCTCTTTTTGGACTATCCGAAAAAGCTCCATTTTTTTCTCCGAAGAAAACAACGCTGGAATCCGGGAATGAACGTGTGTCCTGCCTGGATCCCAGCGTTCCACATGTTAGGCCGAGAGGCTTTCGAGATTTTCCAGAATCCGGTTCCGGCGCTCCCGAGCTTCCTGTAATCTTTCCCGCTCCTTGGAAACCACCTCTTCCGGGGCCTTGGCGAGAAAGCTTTCGTTTTCCAGCTTTTTCTCTCCCTTGAGAATATCCCCTTCGATCTTTTCCAGCTCTTTCCCGAGACGCTCCACCTCGGAAGGTACATCCAGGATATTTCCCACTCCCAGAAAGAGGGTTCGCCGGGAAAGCACCGCCGCAAGGCTCTGTTTGGGTCGTTCTCCCGCTCCGACGAGGGAAATCACCTCCACTCTTCCTAAAAGGGAAATCAGGTCCCGGTTTGCCTCCACGGAATTCCGCACCCAAGAGTCCTCCGTGGCAATGGCGATGGAAGGAGCCATTTGCTGCGGTGCCAACCCCGCCTCGGCCCGGAGATTCCGCAAAGCCCGGATCATTTCCTGAAACTGTTCCATTTCCTCGAGAATTTCCGGCTCTCGATCCATTTCGTCAAAGGAAGGCCAGCCGCTCCTTTCGAGAAGGGTTTGCTCTTCGCCGTCGAAACCGAAGGCACTCCACAGCTCCTCGGTTGCGAAGGGAATAAAGGGATGCAACATCTGGAGGGTCTCCCGGAAAATCTTGGCGAGCACCCACCGGGAAGCCTGTTTGCGCTCTTCCCCCTCGTTGCCGTAAAGGGCGGGCTTGGCCATTTCGAGATACCAATCACAGAGTTCGGACCACACGAAATCGTAAAGCCCCCGGGCGGCTTCACCGAAGAAGTAGCCGTCCAAAAGCCTGGAGGTTTCCCGAGCCATCCGTCGGGTACGCTCCAAAATCCAGCGATCCTGAAGGCGCAACATCTCCGTTTCGGGAGCATCCCCGGAGTCGTCGAACTCCTCCAGGTGCATCAGGGCGAACCGGCTGGCGTTCCAGAGCTTGTTCATGAAGTGCCGGTAGGTTTCTATCCGGTTGGTGCTGAGGAAAATATCCCGACCTTGCACGGTGAGGGCCGCCAGGGTCATCCGGAGGGAGTCCGCTCCGTAGGCTTCGATAATACCCAGAGGATCGATGACGTTCCCTCGGGATTTGCTCATCTTCTGACCGTGTTCGTCTCGCACCAGAGCGTGGATGTAGACGTCGTGGAAGGGCACCTCCCCATCCATGAATTCCAATCCCATCATGATCATCCGGGAAACCCAGAAGAAGATGATGTCGAAACCCGTCATGAGAAGCGAAGTGGGATAGAAGGCTTGGAGTTCCTTGGTTTTGTCGGGCCACCCAAGGGTGGAAAAAGGCCAGAGGGCGCTGCTGAACCAGGTATCCAGCACATCCTCGTCCTGGTGCAACGCCGTATGACCGCAGGCCTCGCAGACCGAAGGGGCTTCGGGAACCACCGTAAAATGCCCGCACTTCTCGCACTTCCATGCGGGAATCCGGTGCCCCCACCAAAGCTGCCGAGAGATGCACCAGTCCCGGATATTCTCCATCCATTGGTAATAGGTGTTTTCCCACTGTTTGGGAACCCAATGGATACGCTCCTGCCGCACCGCTTCCACTCCGGCATCCGCCAGAGGCTTGGCTCTCACGAACCACTGCTCCGAAAGATAGGGCTCCACCACGGTATCGCAACGGTAACAATGCCCCACGGAATGAAGGTGTTCCTCCACCTTCGTTAGAAGTCCCTGAGCCTTGAGATCCTCCACAACCTTTTTTCGGGCCTCGGTAATGTGCAATCCTTCATAAATACCCGCCTCGGCGTTCATGATCTGTCGATCGTCGATAACCGCAATCTGAGGAAGATCGTGCCGCTGCCCCACCAAAAAGTCGTTGGGATCGTGGGCTGGAGTGATCTTGACGCATCCCGTGCCGAACTCGGGGTCCACCATGTTATCCTCGATAACGGGAATAATCCGGTCCGTCAGGGGAACCCGAACGTTTCGTCCCAGATACTTGCCGTTCTTCTCGTCCCGAGGATGCACCGCGATGGCCACATCTCCCAGAATGGTTTCCGGTCGGGTGGTGGCCACCGTAAGAACACCGTCTCCGTCCTCGAAGGGATAGGCCACGTGATAGAGATGCCCAGGAAGCTCCTTGTGCTCCACCTCAAGGTCCGAAAGGGCGGTTTGGCACCGGGAACACCAGTTGATGATATATTTTCCCCGATAGATGAGGCCTTTTTTATACAACTCCACAAAAACCTCCCGCACCGCCCGGGAGAGCCCTTCATCCATGGTAAAGCGTTCCCGATCCCAGTCACAGGAAGCTCCAAGCTTTTTAAGCTGGTTGATGATGCGGTTGCCGTACTGCTCCTTCCACTCCCACACCCGGGCTTCGAAGGCCTCTCGCCCCAAATCGTGCCGGGAAAGCCCTTCCTTGGCAAGCTGTTTTTCCACCACGTTCTGGGTGGCGATTCCCGCATGATCCGTGCCGGGAAGCCAGAGCACGTTATCCCCCTGCATACGACGGTAACGGCAAATAATATCCTGGAGGGTATTATTGAAGGCATGCCCCATGTGAAGAGAACCCGTAACGTTGGGAGGAGGAATGACGATGGAGAAATTCTTTCCTTCCCCTTTGTACTCCGGATCTCCCACGAAGAGCCCGGCTTCCTGCCATCGGGCATACCACGCATCCTCGATGGGAGCGGGATCATAGGTTTTGCTCAAGGAATCAAGTGTTTTACGGCGGTTCATTTCTATCCCTCCAAAGAAAAAAGAAATCTTACGAGCCTTGGTGTATGTATTCTTCTTCCGATTCCGGAAAGAGAAATTCATAAATACCTCTCTGAAATTCCGGAATTCCGAACTTTTTCTCCGCTCCGGTAACGTAGGGTTTATCGAGAGAATAGAGTCCCTTCTTTACGTACTGCTGTACCATCCCCCGATGTTTGCTCCTGGCGATCTTATCCGCCTTGGTAAAAACCACCTGAAGGGGAAGTTTCATATCATGAAGCCACTTCTGAAGGGTTTTGTCGTTCTCCAGAAGGCCGTGACGAAAATCCACCAGATGCATCACCACAGCGATATTGGGGCTTTTAGAAAAATAGACTTCCATGAGGTGAAGCCAGGCATTCCGCTCCTCTCCTCCCCTTTTGGCGTATCCGTATCCCGGCACGTCCACGATGTACCAGGCCCGCTCTCCCAGAGAAGCCCGATAATAGTTGATGCTTCGGGTCTTTCCGGGGGTTCCGCTGGTGTGGGCGATCTTACGCCCGAAGAGGGCGTTGATGAGCGTGGACTTTCCCACGTTGGAACGACCGCAAAAAACCACCTCCCCCAAACCGGGCTCCAATGGAAGCTGGGAAGGCAAAAAACAGGTGTGTTCCAACGTCACCTGCCAATGCATGGGAGGCACTTCCGCGGCCCGAGGCTTATAGAGGTGTTCGGAAGGCATGGCGTAGCACGTCATCCAGATGCCGTACATAGTGTACGGTTATTCCCGAAAGCACCCACCGCGGAAGCTGCTCCACATCGCTTTTGTTACCTTCGGGAATGAGCACCTCCCGAATATCCTGGCGCTTGGCGGCGAGGATCTTCTCTCGAACCCCTCCTATGGGAAGGACATTGCCCCGGAGGGTAATCTCTCCGGTCATGGCGAGATCGTTGCGCACCGGCACCTTTTTGATGCTGGAAATCATGCCCACCGCCAGGGTAATGCCCGCAGAGGGACCGTCCTTTGGAATGGCACCCTCGGGAACGTGTACGTGCACGTCTGTTTTGTCCCATTCCAGATCCTCCACGATTCGGGTACCCCGAATGTATCCCAGAGCGGTCTTGGCGGATTCCTGCATGATGTTTCCCAGATTTCCCGTGAGAAGCACATTTCCCTTTCCCTTGATGACCATGGTCTCCACCACGAGGGTATCTCCCCCGCTTTCGGTCCAGGCGAGCCCCACCACGGTGCCCACGGAATCCTCCAAGGGAATGCGCATATCCCGAACCATGGGAGGCCCGAGATACTTTTTAAGGTTCGTGGTGTTCACCACCACCTTCTCGGGTTCGGGATTTCCCTTTTCTCCGAGTTCCACCAGATTCCGGGTAATCTTTCGGGCCAGCTTGGAAAGATGGCGCTCCAAGCTTCGCACTCCCGCTTCCCGGGTATAGTTCTGGATAATATGTTCCAAGGCGGAAGCGGAAAGGGCTATCTGTTCCTCCCGAAGGCCATGCTCCCGGCAAACCTTGGGCCAGAGATGTTTCCGGGCGATGTGCACCTTTTCCTCCTGCACGTAGCCCGGAAGATGAATGAGCTCCATGCGGTCCAGAAGAGCCCGGGGAATGGTATGGGTTACGTTGGCGGTAGTGAGGAAGAGCACCTTGCTGAGATCGAAGGGAAGCTCCAGAAAGTGATCCGCAAAGGAATTGTTCTGCTCCGGATCCAGCACCTCCAGTAGTGCCGCCGCAGGATCTCCCCGGAAATCCGAACCGATCTTGTCGATCTCGTCCAAAAGCATCACGGGATTTCGAGTTCCCGCCTGGCGGATTTTCTGAATAATCCGCCCCGGCAGGGCCCCCACGTAGGTACGTCGATGCCCCCGAATTTCCGCCTCATCCCGCATACCTCCGAGGGAGATATTCACGAACTTGCGCCCCAAAGCCCGGGCGATGGAACGCCCCAGAGAGGTTTTTCCCACCCCCGGAGGCCCCACGAAACAAAGCACCTGTCCCCGGCCATCCTTTCCCGCATGTTTCCGCACCGCGAGAAATTCGAGAACCCGCTCTTTTATCTTCTCCATACCGTAGTGATCCTCTTCGAGCACCTGTTGGGCGGTCCGAATGTCCAGACGATCCCGAGAACTCTTCTGCCATGGAAGCTCCACGAGCCAATCCAGATAGGTTCGCACCACCGTAGCCTCCGCAGACATGGAGGGCATTTTCACGAACCGGTCCAGCTCCTTGAAAGCCCGTTCCTCCACGGATTTCGGCATTTTCGAAGCTTCGATCTTCTTTCGGTATTCTCCGATTTCGGGAGGCAAATCCCCCTGGCCGAGTTCATCCTGAATGACCCGAAGCTGTTCCTTAAGATAATATTCCCGGTTGCTTTTCTCCATCTCCTGCCGCACTCGGTCGTGAATATCGTGCTCCAGCTCCAGAATCTCGATTTCCGCAAGAAGGAGTTTGAAGAGTTCTTCCAGGCGAAGTACAGGATCGAGAATCTCCAAAAGCTTTTGTTTATCCTGAACCCGTACGAGAAGATGGGATGCCACGATATCCGCAAGTTGATGGGGATCTTCGATGGAATGCACCGACATGATCACCTCTCCGGGGATTTTCGGATGCAGAGTGGCATAACGCTCGAAGTGAGCGAGCACACTCCGCCTCAAGGGTTCCAGAGAGGACGTTTCACCCTCCGCCAGGACATCCTCCTCCCGAAGGGGTTCCACCACATCCACCACCGCTTCGAAGTGGGTGGTATCGTGAAAATACTCCAAAGCCCTGGCCCGGGAAAGGCCCTCCACCAATGCCTTGGTAGTCCCGTCGGGAACCCGCACCATCTGAATGACTTGGCAGAGAGTGCCCACGGAATAAAAATCCTCCCATCCGGGTTCGTCCACGTTAATGTCTTTCTGGGCCACCACGAAGATGGTTTTATCTCCCAGCATGGCGTCTTCCAAGGCCTTGAGAGAACGGGGACGCCCCACGAAAAGGGGAACGATGATGCCCGGGAAAAGCACAAGATCCCGAACGGGAAGTACGGGGGTCCGTAAAGGCCCTTCCCGCTTCTCCATTTAGGCGACCTCCTTTTCGTCGTCGTTGCTATCCTTATCGCCCTCGTAATGATAGATATTGCCGGAACGATCCTCCACGTAGGATTCGGTGATGCGAATTTTCTTGGGCCGCCGATCCTTCGAAGGAACTTCGTAAAGAATATCCAGCATGAGGGATTCCATGATGGAACGCAATCCCCGGGCTCCGGTCTTCCGTTCCGCCGCGAGGTGAGCCACTTTCGTCAGGGCTTCCGGGGAAAACTCCAAGGGAATATTTTCCAGTTCCAGGGTCTTCTGATACTGCTTTACCAAAGCATTTTTGGGTTCCGTGAGAATACGGATCAGAGCCTCTTCGTTCAACCCCTCCAGAGAGGTGATCACCGGAAGTCTTCCGATAAATTCCGGAATGAATCCGTAAGACATGAGATCATCGGGCTGCACATACTGAAGCATCTCGTAGGCATCTCCCCGATTGTGGCTGAAGACCTGGCCTCCGAATCCGATGGATTTCTTGTTCACCCTCCGGGCGATCACGTCCTCCAATCCTTCGAAGGAACCTCCGCAGATGAAGAGAATATGCTCGGTATTCACCTGGATGAAATCCTGGTGCGGATGCTTTCGCCCCCCCTTGGGAGGAACGTTTGCCACGGTGCCCTCGAGAATCCGCAGCAGCGCCTGCTGTACTCCCTCTCCGGAAACATCCCGGGTGATGGAAACCGATTCGGACTTGCGACAGATTTTATCCAGCTCATCGAGGTAGATGATGCCCCGCTCCGCAGCCTGTACATCTCCTCCCGCAGCCTGGAGAAGCCGAACGAGGATGTTTTCCACGTCCTCTCCCACATACCCCGCTTCGGTAAGGGTGGTGGCGTCCGCCATGGCGAAGGGAACCTCGAGAATCCGGGCCAAGGTCTGGGCCAAAAGGGTTTTCCCCGACCCCGTAGGTCCGATGAGAAGGACGTTGCTCTTCTGAAGTTCCACCTCGGAATCCTCCGCAAGATCCTTCTGCTGAATACGCTGGAAATGGTTGTACACCGCCACGGAAAGAACCCGTTTGGCCTGTTCCTGACCGATGATGTACTGATCGAGAAACTCCTTGATCGCCTTGGGCTTGGGAGTTTCTTTGGGTTCCAAGGCGTTCTCCCTGTTTTTGCCGAACCCCTCTTCGGGAACGTTTTCACTTTCAAGAATCATATCGCACAAGTGCACGCATTCATTACAGATGTAGACCCCGGGGCCAGCGATAATTTTTTGCACCTCTTTCTGGCTTTTTCCGCAAAAGGAACAGCGGATGCCATTTCTCTGTTTCCCGTTCTTATTATCGCCTTCAAAATTAAACAACGATACTCCTCCTTCAATAGCTCGATACGCCTCTCTTGGGGCGAAGCAACGAATATCCTCCGGGGTATTTCCGAACTTTGCCGCATGGATGGAAAGGGGAAAACATTTTCTTTCCTCAGAAATACCTTCATAACCGGATGATCATACCTGATTTCCCAGAATAAAACAAACGAGGGAGCCTTGGCCCCCCCGCTTGGAACGTTCTTGCGCTTTCGCAATCTACCGTTTTTCGATAACCTTGTCCACAATACCGTAACGCACCGCTTCTTCGGCGGACATAAAATGATCCCGATCGGTATCCCGAAGGATCTTTTTAACATCCTTTCCGGTGTGGTGGGCCATAATATTGTTCAGGGTTTCCCGGCTGCGGAGGATTTCCTTGGCCTGAATTTCGATATCCGTGGCCTGTCCCTGGGCTCCTCCGTGGGGCTGGTGAATCATGATACGGGAATAGGGAAGAGCGAAACGCTTTCCCGGAGCTCCTGCGGTAAGGAGGGCCGCTCCCATGCTCGCCGCCTGACCCACGCAGATGGTGGAAACCGGACATTTCACGTACTGCATGGTATCGTATATGGCAAGCCCCGCCGTAATAACCCCTCCCGGGCTATTGATGTAAAGGTGCACATCCTTATCGGGATCTTCGCTTTCGAGATACAGAAGCTGCGCCACCACCAGGTTCGCTATGTGATCGTCGATGGCATCCCCGAGAAAGATAATGCGATCCTTGAGAAGCCTGCTGTAAATATCGTAGGATCTCTCTCCCCGTCCGGTCTGCTCGATTACGTAGGGTATCAGCATGCGAAATGCCTCCTTCCAGAAATATGAAAACCCCCGGCTCTGAAAATTTTCAAAGACTCTATTCCGCTTTCTCCGCAGCCTCTTCGCTTTCGCCGGAATCTTCGGGAAGCTCCACCGCCACATCCTTCAGGGAAACCTTGGACATGAGATGATCCACCGCCTTACGGAACTGAATCCGCCCCACCGTCTCTCCGAGAAGCTTCCGGTTCTCCTTGTGCAAATCGTAAATCCTCTTGAGAGGCATGCCCGTATTCAGAGCGATGCGGCGCATTTCCGCCTCCACATCCTCGTTCTTGACTTCCGTGGCGATTTCCTCTTCAAGAACCTCGAAGGCCAGTCGAGCACGCACGTCCTCTTCCGCCCGACTCCGAAGCTTTTCCTCGTACTCTTCCATGGTCATGTTCTGGGCTTCGAGGTACTCCGGCAAAGCCTGGTTGAACTGATGCTGAATTTTTTCAGCCTCTTCGTTCTTGAGATGCTGATACTGCCGCTCCACTTCGCGCTCGGGAAGGAATTCCATGTCCACCGCCTTCAGAAAGGCCTGAACCGCATTGTTCCGGGCGACTTCTTCGCTCTGAGAGGCCACCTGTTCCTCCAGGCGTTTGAGCAAGAAAGTCCGGAAATCATCTTCCGAGGCCGCAGAATCCGCTCCCACCTTGGCGAAAAGCTCGGGATTCAATTCGGGAAGCTTCTCTTCCTTTACCTGTTTTACCGTAATGACATAGGATGCGGTTTTACCCGCATACCGGGAATCCTCGTGATCCTCGGGAATGGAGATATCCACACTCGTCAGATCTCCCTTTTTCTTTCCCAGAAGGGCCTTTTTGATTTCCTCCCGAAGCTCCGGAGCCCAGAGAGCGATGGGGACCTCTTCCTGCTTCTCCGTTTCCTCTCCGTCCACGGAGATGACGTAACTTACGTCCACCACGTGGTTATCTCCCGCTTCGAGAGATTCCTCCTCCACGGGAACCCACTCCGCATGCTGATGCAGGATCTTTTTCAAAGTCTCCTCCACCGCCTTGTCCGGAACGGGAAAGAGAGGGCGTTCCACTTCGAGGGAATCCAACTCGGGAAGCGTTATTTCCGGACGGGTATACATGGTCACCTTGAAGCTGAAGGGCTCTCCCTCCTGGGCTTTCTCCACGTCGATCCTCGGATCCTCCAGAAGAACCACTCCGTACTCCTCCACCACCTGCTTCATGCAATCCGGAATCAGTTTCTCCATGGCATGATCAAGGATGGCCTTTTTTCCCACATACATTTCGAGCACGTGCCGAGGAACCCGTCCTTTCCGGAACCCCTTGATGTTCGCCTGTTGCGAAAGCTCCCGTACCGCCGTTTGTACTGCTGCATTAAACTCCGGAGCTTCCTTTTCGACCCGAAGGACGAGAACGTTTTTTTCCTGGGAGAGAACTTCAGAACGCATGTAAACAGCCTCCTTATCAAACTACGACACGCCTGCCCACGGCAAGCTTCTCTTCTTGGTCTTAAAAAATTAAAGCTTTCGGCCTTTTTGCTTGAAAAAACGGAATAAGAATTCCGCACGCAGAATACGCCACTTTTTTCGAAAAAAGACCCTGTCGCATGATAGCATAAAAAAACCCCGATGGAACACCATCGAGGCGAATACGCAATAATCTGCCCGTTATTTCCTCTTGGTGCGAGAGGGGGGACTCGAACCCCCACGCTAGGAGCATAGGAACCTAAATCCTACGTGTCTACCAATTCCACCACTCTCGCATTCCCTTGCTTTTCCCTGGAACCTCTGAAAACTACCACGATAACGATATAAAATGGTGGATCGTATAGGAATCGAACCTATAACCCCCTGATTAAGAGTCAGGTGCTCTGCCAGTTGAGCTAACGATCCACAGCTATCGGCTGGAAAGGCGGGGAATTCTGTCGTTTCAAAAGAACAAAAAAACTGGTGGATCGTATAGGAATCGAACCTATAACCCCCTGATTAAGAGTCAGGTGCTCTGCCAGTTGAGCTAACGATCCACCTTAAAGCTATGGGGTGAACGAGGGGACTTGAACCCCCAGCCTCTGGAGCCACAGTCCAGCGCTCTAACCAATTGAGCTACGCTCACCATCCACAAACCTTATCTTCATGGCGCGCCTGAGAGGAGTCGAACCCCTGACCTACGGATTAGAAGTCCGTTGCTCTATCCAGCTGAGCTACAGGCGCGTATTTTGTAAAAAAAATGGAGCGGGAGACGGGATTCGGACCCGCGACCTACGGCTTGGAAGGCCGTTGCTCTAGCCAGCTGAGCTACTCCCGCAATGCAAAAAACCTAAACTGGTCGGGGTGAAAGGATTCGAACCTTCGACCCCCTGCTCCCAAAGCAGGTGCGCTAACCAGACTGCGCTACACCCCGATTCCGACCTGCGCTGTGGAGCACTCTACAAAAGTTCTGGTGGAGCTGGGGGGATTCGAACCCCCG
The DNA here is from genome assembly GCA_963666395.2 of uncultured Aminiphilus sp. Taxonomy (GTDB): domain Bacteria; phylum Synergistota; class Synergistia; order Synergistales; family Aminiphilaceae; genus DAIPKP01. The sequence continues at coordinate 868,317 of CAXXQU010000001.1, read as the reverse complement.
ACCTATTCCTTGCGAAGGAATCGCGCTCCCTCTGCGCCACAGCCCCATCGCATAACGGCGACCATTTTAGTCAGGGAGAGAAGTCTTGTCAAGAGGCAAACTCCATGTTAGTCTCCCTCTACCAGTCAACGGTGAAGGGAGCTTTTCCAGTATGTCTGTAAACCCGGAAATTATTCCGTTTCTCACTTTTTCCTTGAAGGAGATTCTAAGCACAGCTCCTCCGGGAAGCCTCGGAGAGGTCTTTTGGGGAGATTCCTGGCTCTCCCTTGGATTCCGCAAGGGAAGCCTCGGAGGAAGAACGCTTTTCCTCTGCTGGGACCCCCTTCTCTACTGCTGCACCCTGGCTCCGGAAGGGGATATCCGGAAGCTCCTCGAACAACGTACCGCGTCCCTTCCCATAGGTCATGCGGTAAAGGCCCACCTTTCCGGAGCCCGTCTGGTTTTCGTGGAGCAGCTCCAGGAAGACCGTATCCTGCGATGCACCTTCGAAAAGCTTCTCGGAGCGGGATTCGTGCAGAAAAAATATCTCCTTCTGGAACTTACGGGACGATACAGCAACTGCATTCTTCTGGACGAGGAGGAACGGGTGCTGGAGACGGCAAAGCACATCCATCCCGAGGATAACAGCTATCGCCATATTCTGCCGGGACATCCCTACTCGCCGCCGCCGCCGGGCAATTTTCTCGCTCCCCGGGAAACGGTGGAAGCGCTCCTTCGAGGAGAAACGGAAGGGCTTCGAAAAATCCGGGGAATCGGAAAAGGTCTCGCAAATCACATTATACGACATTACGAGGAACGCTCTCCCCAGGAATGGGGAAGGGCTCTCCGGGAAATGGGGGAAATCTCTCCGGGGAATCTCTTTCTTCAGGAGATCGAAAAGGATCTTACGGTATTTCCCGAGCTTCTTCCGGAAGCTCGGGAAATACCTCGGGAAGAACTCTTTTCCCGGCTTTGGGAAATCTCCGGAGCCAAGCTTTTAGGGCAATCCGTGGTAAGAAAGAAAACGAAGCTTGCCCGGGGGCTTCGGGAGAATCTCAAGCGCACCCGCCACAAGATACGGGGCATGGAACAGCGCCTGGAACGGGCGGAGGAGGCGGAAAGCTGGAAGAAAAAGGGACAGCTTCTTCTGGGATGTCCCCGGGAGGTTCCCCGGGGAACTTCGAGCATAGACCTGGAGGATTGGGAATCTCCGGGAAGCATTATCACCGTGGAACTCGAGAAAACCCTGGGAATTCCGGCGAATGCGGAACGTTATTTCCGGAAATACAAAAAAGCCCTGGGAAGCGTGGAGGAATCTTTAAAAAGGCTGGAAAGCCTACGTCAGCAGGAGGAAGAGGAGGATACGCTTCTCTCGCTTCTCGAATCCTGCGAAAGTTTGGAGGAGATCGAGGCTTTCGAAGCGGAAACACCGGTACAGGAAACCTTGAGGAAAAAGGGGGCGAAACCCAAGGGCAAAGGCAAGGAACGCCTTTCCTCCCGTCCCTATCTCGAGCTGGATCTACCCTCTTTGGGAGGACATATTTATTTGGGCATGAACACCCGGGGAAATCGCCGGGTTACCTTCGATATCGCCGCTTCGGGGGATCTCTGGTTCCACGCTCAGAAGATTCCCGGAGCCCATGTGATTCTGCGCTCCAGGCGATCGGAGCACCATCCCGAAGCCATCGCCCTGGCGGCGTCTCTGGCGGCATTCTATTCCAAGGGGAAAAACAGTCTTGCGATATCGGTGGATTACGCTCCGGTACAGTACGTCAAGCATATTCCCGGCAAGGCCATGGCCCACGTGCGGTATACCAACTTTGCGACCCTTCGGGCGGAACCTAAGTCCCTTACCGTTGCCGCTGCAGAATATGCAGAAGCTCCGAATCCAGAGGATCCCGAAAGGACATGAGGATTCCCGTCCGGGGATGTTCGAAAGCCAGTTTCCAGGAATGCAGAAAAATGCGCCCTTCTTTTTGGCCTGAAAATCCGTAAAGATCGTCCCCCCAGAGAGGATATCCCAAATGGGCCGCATGCACCCGAATCTGATGGGTACGTCCGGTGTGGATAACACAGCGTAGAAGGGTCGTTTTTCGGTAGTTCCGGAGAACGTAAAAATCCGTTCGAGCCGGACGTCCCTCGGACACCACCGCCATGCGGACCCGATGCAGGGGATGCCTTCCGATGGGAAGATCCACCACGTGCTCCGCCCAGGGAACGCATCCCAGGGCGAGGGCGAGATATTCCTTGGATACCCGACGCTCCCGAAAGGCCCGGCTGAGCCGATCATGGGCCCACATGTTCCGGGCCACCACCATAAGGCCCGAGGTTCCCTGATCCAATCGATGCACGATGCCCGGCCGTTTCCGGCCGTTAATCTCTCCGATGTCGGGATACCTGTACAGCAATCCATGCACCAGAGTTCCCTCCCAATTTCCCGGAGCGGGATGCACCACGATTCCCGAAGGCTTGTGAAGCACGATACAATCCCCATCTTCGTAAAGCACCCGGAAATCCACGTCCTCCGGAATAATCTCCAGGTCCTCCGCAGGAGGAAGAGTTACGGTCACCTCGGTGTGGGAAAGGCATTTTACGGAAGGTTTGATGGCACAGGACGGATTCAGCTCCACCAGCCCCTTGCGTATGATCTTGGTGGCATAGGACCGGGATATGCCCACCACCCGGGCCACCAGAGAATCCAGCCTCTCCGGCTCTCCCCGATAAAGGAAACCCACCTGCTTTCCTCCGTCCGGCAAGTCTTCGTTCTCCAACCACACCACGGAATGCTGCAAGTCATCCATGCTTTCGTCCATACATCCTTCACCGTCATTTCCGTTCCAAGTCACAATATTTTTCCACGAAGACCAGGAGAGCCGAAAAAATTCCAGCTCTCCTGGGATAGATCGTATCTCCGCCGTAAATTCCGCTCTAGGCTTCCAGGGATTCCATCACTCCGGCACAGCGGGGGCAGAGCCCCTCTTCTCCTCGGGGATCTTCGGTATATTTCCAGCACCGGGGACATTTGTTCCCCCCCGTGGAAGCTACGGAGATGAGAAGTCCCGTTTCCTCGTCCTGGTGAGAAAGCACGCCATCTCCCTCCAGGGGAGAAGAAGCCCAGCGGGAGATGATGCAGAACTCTTCCCAGAACTCCGGAGTATAGCTTCTCAAGAGCTCATCGCACTCTTCCGAAGGCTTCACGTACACCGCCGCCTCCAGGGAATGCCCCAGGACTCCGCCGCTCCGGGCCTTTTCCAGAGCCCTGCTGACGCTCTGCCGAAGACCCAGGAGGAAATCCCATTTCTTGAGAAATTCCGCATCCACCAAATCCGTACGAACCTCGGGCCAGAGGGAGAGAAATACGCTTTCCTCAAGTCCGGGATCCAGAGCACGCATCTCCTGCCAAATCTCCTCTGCGGTAAAGCTGAGGATGGGAGCGAGAATCTTGGTAAGTCCCAGAAGAAGTTCCCAGATCACCGTCTGGGCGCTCCGGCGCCGGGGATCTTCGGCTCCGTCCACGTAAAGCCGGTCCTTGGCAGTGTCCAGGAGAATGGAACTCACCTCGTTGACGCAGAACTGATGCAATACAAAGGTGGGTACGTGAAATTCGTAATCCTCGAAACCCCGGGTGGCCTTTTCGAGAACCTGCTGCAACCGCATGTAGATCCAACGATCCAGCTCCGTGAGCTCCTCCAGGGGCAGGCGATGCTTCGAGGGATTGAAATCTCCGAGATTACCGAGAAGGAACCGGGCGGTGTTCCGAATACGTCGGTACATCTCCACCAGATTGGCGATGATGGTTTTGGAAATGCGCACATCGTTCCGATAGTCCGTGGAGGCCACCCAGAGTCGGAGAATATCCGCTCCGTACTCGTCGATGATATCCTGGGGAGCTACGGTATTCCCCAGGGATTTGGACATCTTCCGTCCATCTCCGTCCATGATGAACCCATGGGTAAGCACCGCCTTGTAAGGAGCCCGGTCCTTCACTGCCACCGACGTGAGAAGGGATGTCTGGAACCACCCGCGGTGCTGATCGCTCCCCTCGAGGTAGAGATCAGCGGGCCACCGCAGATCCTCTCGGGTTTCCAGAACCCCCACGTGGCTTATGCCGGAATCGAACCACACGTCCATGATATCCCGGTCCTTTCCCAAATGCTTTCCCTGGCACTTGGGACAGAAGGCGAGATCCTCCAAAAGCTCCTCGGGAGATGCGGTCCACCAGAAGTTACTTCCGTGAACCCGCACCTTCTCCTGAACCTTCCGCACCCGGTCTCCCGTAAGGACCAAAGCACCGCAATCCTGACAGTAAAAGGCGGGAATGGGAACTCCCCAGATGCGCTGTCGGCTGATACACCAATCCGAACGTTCCCGCACCATGTTGGAGATGCGATCCTTTCCCCATCCGGGAACCCATTGAACCCTATCGATCTCCTCCAGAGCCTTTTCCCGGAAAGCCTCCACCGAAACGAACCACTGTTCGGTGGAGCGGAAGATGACGGGTTTCTTGCAACGCCAGCAGTGAGGATAGGAGTGGCTGATGCTGTGGCTTCGCAAAAGAGTTCCGTTTTCCTGCAGAGTGTCCAGAACCACCTTCGAACCGTCATGGATAGAAAGGTTCGCCACCAGGGGAGTGCCGGGTTTGAAGAATCCCTTGTCATCCACGGGATTATATACTTCCAAACCGTAACGGACTCCCGTCTCGAAGTCTTCCACGCCGTGTCCCGGAGCGGTATGCACGCATCCCGTTCCCTGGTCCAGAATAACGTAATCCGCCAGTACCAGAGGAAGAATTCTTTCAGGGATGAAGGGATGTCGGGCCTTGGCATGCTCCACATGGCGCCCCGGAAAGGTTTTGAGAATCGAAGAAACCGAAAGCCCCGTTTCCTTGCAGAAGGAATCGAGTAATTCCTTGGCCACCAGAAACTTCCGGCCATCCTCGATTTGGACGATAACGTATTCGTAGGCGGCATGCAGGGCCACCGCCATACTGGCGGGCAGGGTCCAGGGAGTGGTGGTCCAAATTACCACGTAGAGATTCTCGTAATCATCCTTTTCAAACCCCTCTATTCCCTCGAGAAGAGGATAGGCCACGAAGATGGAGGGAGATTTTTCGTCCTCGTACTCGATCTCCGCCGTAGCGAGGGCGGTCTGGCAGTCGATGCACCAGTAAACGGGCTTATGTCCCTTGTAAACGAGCCCCCGATCCACCATTTCCGCAAAGACTCCCAACTGAGCAGCCTCGTATTCGGGTTTGAAAGTGATGTAGGGATTCTGCCAATCCCCCAGCCCTCCGAGACGGCGGAATTCTCCCCGCTGCACGTCGATAAACTTCTCCGCATAAGCCTGACAGCGCTGCCGGAGTTCTTCCGGGGGAAGATCCTCCTTATGTTTTCCTTCCTCCTTGAGAACCCGCAACTCTATGGGAAGTCCGTGGGTATCCCATCCGGGAACGTAGGGAGACCGATATCCCCGCATCCACTTGTATTTAGGAATAAAATCCTTGAGAATTTTATTGAAAGCCGTGCCGATATGAATATGCCCGTTGGCGTAAGGAGGTCCATCGTGCAAAATGAAAAGCTCCCCTTCGGCACGCTGCATCAACTTGCCATAGATATCCTGCTCCTCCCAGAACGCAAGAAAACCGGGCTCTCGCTTGGCGAGGTTCGCCCTCATGGGAAATCCCGTTTTCGGCAAATTCAGGGTATTTTTATAGTCCTTTGCCATGCTCTATCTCCTCCAGTTCATCAATACAGCCCTGCCGCTCCATAAGAGGAGGAGCGGCAGAAAAGTACGTCTAGTATAGTACAAAATGGCAAATTTCAAAGAATGAAGGGGAGAGAAAATTCCTCTCCCCCCAAAAAACACGAAAAGTCCATGGCTTTCTTCGAAAACAGCAAAAAGCTTCCGATGCGGTTCCCGAATGTGAAAAATTCCGTGCTAGACCTGAGGCTTAGGAGTAAGGCCTTTCTTTTCTCGGAAAGTTTGTACCAGATGCAGGAGAATGAGAACCCCCAATCCCGTAGCATCCGAAACCACTCCAGGCACCAGAAGCCCTAAAGCTCCCGCCATGGCGATGACTCGAAGCCAGAGAGGCATGGGAACCTTGTAAAAGCCTACGGTGCTCATGCCCAGGAGGAAGACTCCCATAAGAGCCGTCATGAGGGCCATGGCGAACCGGAAGGGAACCATGTTGGCAAAAACGAGCCATCCCACGCAAAGGATCGCCACTCCCGCAAGAACCGCCCCGATGGCACGGGCCCGGGAGGATTTTTCCTTGTTGATCGCCGTCAGCGCCGCAAGCCCGAAGACCATCACCGCCAGAATTGTCAGGAAGGCTCCCTTGAGAGAAACGCCTACCAGCACGAGAATGGGATTGAACACGTAGATATAGGGCACCAAAAAGCCCGCCAGAGCCAACTTTACCGCAGTCATACCGGTTTTCATGGGGTCATCCCCGGCAATGCCCGCCCCCGCATAGGCCGCCAAGGCCACGGGAGGGCTCAGATCCGCGGCGATACCGAAGTAAAGCACGAACATATAGGCCGCCATGGGAGGAACCCCTAGCTTGAAGAGCGCCGGAGCTGCCATGGTGCTGGTAACGATGAAGTTCGCCGTGGTAGGAAGTCCCGCGCCGAGCAGAATACAGGCCACCATGGTAAGAAGCAGGGTGGGAAGCATAAGTCCTCCCGCGATCTTCACGATAGCGTTGGCGATGGAGAGCCCGAGTCCCGTAAGGGTGGCGGTTCCCACCACCACGCCCACGGTGGCGCAGGCGCAAGCCACGCCGAGAGCCCCCCGGGCTCCGCCGTCCAGGGCGGCGATGAACTTCGCCGGAGTGAGCCTGGTTTCCTTGCGGAGATAGGACACCACGATAGTGATAACGATACCGTTAAAGGCAGCCTTGAGGGGGGTATACCCCGCAATGAGGAAGTAGATAATCCCGAAGAGAGGTACCAGCAAATGCCCCCGCTGCTTGAGAAGAGGCACGATCAAAGGCAGCCGTTCCCGGGGAAGTCCCTTGAGTCCAAGTCGGGCAGCCTCGAAATGAACCTGCACCAGCACCGCAAAATAGTAAAGCAAGGCGGGAATGACCGCCGCCGCCGCTACCTGAAGATAGGGAACCTCCATCATGGTAGCCATGATGAAGGCCGCCGCTCCCATAACGGGAGGCATGATCTGCCCTCCCGTGGAGGCCACGGCTTCCACGGCCCCCGCGAAGTGCGGGCGATATCCCACGCTTTTCATGAGAGGAATGGTAAACATTCCGGTGGTGCAGACGTTGGCCACGGAAGAGCCGGAAATGGAGCCCATGAGCCCCGAGCTGAGCACCGCCACCTTGGCGGGGCCTCCCGTGGAATGCCCCGCAAGGGCCATGGCGAGGTCGATGATGAACCGCCCCATCCCGGTCTGCTCAAGGAAGGTGCCGAAAAGAATGAACATGAACACGAAGGTAGAGGAAACCGCCAGAGGGGTTCCGAAAATGCCTTCGGTGCCCATGTACATGTGGTTGATAATCCGGGACACCGTATATCCCCGATGAGCGAAAAGCCCCGGGAAATGTCGTCCGAAATAGCAGTAAAGCAAAAAGCATATGGCAATAACGGGAAGCACCGGATTGGAAACCCGTCTCGTGGCCTCCAGAATAAGAGCTATTCCCAGTAATCCCACCACGAGATCCTGGGTAGTGGGAAGACCGGGGCGCATAATAAGCTCGTTAAAATAGAGCACGTGGTAGAAAACGCAGTAAAAAGCGATTCCCGCAAGCACGAAATCGTACCAGGGGATCTTGTTCATGGGAGATTTCTTGAATCCGGGGTACAGGAAAAAGACCAGTACCAGCACCAGAGAAAGGTGTACCGATCGCTGTTTCAGAGCATTTAAAAGGCCGAACCCCGCAGTGTAGAGATGGAAGAGAGAAAGCCCCACCGCGATAAGAAGCACAAACTTGGCGGCCCATCCTGCAAGCTGGCGGAACCGGGCCTCCGTATCGAACTGGCGGCGCAACTCATCAAGGTCGATCTGACTCTCATCCTGGGGCTGCACCTCCGGTCCTTTATAGTTTTTCCGCATTTCCTCAGTCATAATATCCCCCCACCATAGATCTCGCTCCGTTGAAAACCACAGAAACTATCCTCCATGTGAAGAACCTTTTCCTGTTTCCGCAACTTTCCGCAACGGAAAGGCCTTCAAACCCTCCACGCCACATCTACAAAGCATCACCCCTCTGCTTCCGGAAGAAAAAAGAGTGCAAAGAAAACAGGAGAAGAGAAGTCTCCCGAACCTCCAAAATAACGGATTTTCCCGGAAAAAGCGCGTAAAGATTCCACGAAAAAACTTCCGGAAGATCGAGTTGATTTCTTCCGAATTCTTCGGTACCTATCCGCAGACATATCGAGGAATATCCTACCCCGCCCCCCCGGAAATGCATCCAGAAAGGGTCCTGAAAAAAACGAGTTCGGGGACGCTGCAAAAAGGGAAGCCCCGCATTGTGGGAACGCACCCGCTCTTCCCACTGCCACAATTTCCCGGACGAGGCGTAGTATTCGTCCTCCACCGGCGTCTTCTCCACCGAATGGATGTATCGCGTCACCAGAGGCTGAGAAAGTCCGAGGTTTTCGGAAAGGAGGACCGCTCCGTTCTGGCCCCGTTCCTTCAGCACAAACACGGAAAAAGGGACAAAACAGAAATACACCGCCCCCGCAAGAAGAAATCCCGGGAGCAAAAACCGTTGGAGTTTTTTTTTCTTCATCCGCATCATCTATCTCACACCAGCATTCCGACAAAAACTTTCGGAAAAATCGGCAAGACTTATTCCAAAAACAGTATATACAATAACGAGGGCAAGGACATCTGAAAAAAGAAGAAATTCCTTTTTTCTCATATTTCTTTTTCTCCTCCCTTTCGTGAAGCTCTTGGGCATTCTTTGAATTTCAAAGAACTCCGTCGTAAAAAGGAGGTAGAGCTTCGGCAAAAAAGCACGGCACGACAGCCGTCCCCCAGCTTTCCTATCGGGAATACAACTCTCGGGAAAGGAATTTGAAGACAGAACACTTCCTTATTTTCCGTAAGGCAGAAATCGTTTCTGAGAAGAGAGATCGGGCATAACAGATCTGCTGCGGAAAGCGATAAGAACAACAATAGGGTTTTTCCAGGAAAAAGTGGTTTTGCACGTTTGGTATCAAGGCCAACCGGAAAAGAGTACACTAATCCGACAGAAAGTGTCAACCAAAAATCCCTTTTTTCGCAAGCAAAACGGATGTCCCGTAAAAAGCCTTTATACCCTGAAAATATGCCCTTTTCCAATATTTTCGACAGCGGAAAACCTCGAAATTTTTCGATCAATCTTTCGCCCGCCCCAAGGAACTCCCCCCTTTTTCATTGGAGCGGCTTGTCAAAAGAATGTGCCCCAAGGTATGGAGATAGAGGTAATGGAAACCTCCGCTTATGCATTCCCTCATCTTCGGAGGAATTACTGCAAATCTCTCCAGCTTTTAAGACCTCCCAGAAATTCCGCCTGCCGTACCCCTCGAAGAACCGCTTCCTCCATCACTCGAGCCGCAAGAAGTCCCACCACGCTGAGATCCGCCTCGATAGAGCCCGTGGAGAGAGCGAAAACCGTATCTCCGTCGAACATGGTATGGGCGGGGCGAATGGTACGGGCATATCCGTTCTGGGCCATGGAGGCAAGCTTGGCAACCTGACTTTTGGAAAAAGCCGCATTGGTCACCACCATGCCGATAGTGGTATTGCCCGTAAAGGGATTTCCCTTTTTATGCCAGCAGGAAATCAGAGCTTCCTCCGCATCCAGAATGGTACGTCCTTCTTCGTCCAAACATCCCGCAAGAAACTCTCCGCTTCGAGGATCCCGGACATTCCCCAAAGGATTCACCGCTACGAAAGCCCCCACCTGAAGTCCCTCCACCTGAAGTGCGTAGGCTCCAAGACCGCTTTTCATGGCCCGCTCCATGCCGAAGACCTTGCCCAGGGTGGCCCCGGTTCCGGCTCCCACGTTTCCCTCTCGGGTTTCCCTATCGTTCGCGTTACAGCAGGCTTTATATCCCATCTCCCTATCCGGCCGTACCCGGGGATCCCCAAAGGCGAGATCGAAAAGCACCGCCCCGCAAACGATGGGGACCCTTGCCACCTGTACATCGAAACCAAAACCTCGTTCTTCCAGGTAAGCCATAACCCCGGCTCCCGCATCCAAACCGAAGGCGCTTCCTCCAGCGAGAAAAATCCCGTGTACCTTCTCCACGAGGTTGACGGGATTCAGTAAATCCGTCTCCCTCGTTCCAGGAGCCCCTCCCCGGACATCCACACCTCCCACAGCCCCTTCGGGGCAGAGCACCACGGAAACCCCCGAACAACCCCGATAATCCTGTTCATGCCCCACGAGAATGCCTTCTATTTGGTGAAACGGTATGGCCCTCATCACGTTCTCGCTTCCCTTCCCATTATTTTTTCGCATTTTCGTCTGTCCAGAGCATAGGATACCAGAAATATCGGCCATATTGGAGTCTCCGGAAAAACTGAGGTTCTTTCCGAGGAACCAAACAAAATTACCTGTGATATAATATGGTAATAGATTTCCCATATTTCGAAATAATACATATACAATCTTCTTTTTCCTTCTTGCCATGACCTACGATATGTCCACCTCTCCCCCCACGCCTCTGGGCTTCGAACTCATCGCCCTGGAGCAGGATCAGCAAAAGTTCTCCACCCTCGAAGGAGATCTCCGGCTGGAGCGGAGTAGCACCGAAGAGAATACTCTCTATCTCTCCGTTCAGGATCAGGGAAACTACGATGGCAACAGGGAGGAAGGCAAGGTTTCTGCGGAGGTTGCCCTTCTTGGGGGCAACTCCTTCGTCTCCGAGGAATCCCCGACTTCCGGAGGCGGAGGAAATGGCTGTGACCTGGGAATTTCCGTACCTCTGGGTATCTTTTTAATTCTCCCCTTCCTCCTCTTTATCAAGAAGTAGCGGCATTTCGAAAGAGATAGAAATACGTAAAACAAAATAAGGAAGCCAAGAAACGACGTTTCTTGGCTTCCTTGCATTTTCCAGAAAAATGGCGGAGGCGAGTGGGAATCGGCTTAACCCACTGCTATTACCGGCTTTGTGGGATGAAACATGCTTAGTGTACTCTCAGTTGTTGCAAGAAGCAAGCTCTTTTTCTGTTTTTCAAAAATCAAAAACAGCGATGTATTGAGAATATGGGTTCGGCTTATACTTCCCCCTTCAGGAGAAAACCCTACAAGAAAACGACAGATAATCAATTAAAAAGGAAGGCAACAAATTCCCTCCCCCTTCTGTTCCTCTTGGAATCCTCTCTCCATCAATGCAACATAATATAGTTTTGTTGCATTCGCGGAAACTACAGAGACCCAGTAATGGCAAGGAGTGAGATGCTATTTCTCACCCCGCCTATTTCAGGGCTTGATTTTGAAAGAAACATAACGTATCATTGTATATGTTAAAGGTCATTCAAGCTCAGCCCAAAGGAGGCATTCAAAGACAATGGATTTCGTCCAACCCATACGCGACAAAAGCAAGATTGAGGCCATGAAGAAGGTTCTCAGGAGCGAACGCCTGAGAGATTATGCCCTCTTTGTCCTTGGCATCAACTCGGGGCTGAGGATATCGGATCTTTTAAGCCTGAGCGTGGGGGATGTCATCACCGAAAGGGGAGAGATCCGGGACCGCCTCACCTTGAAGGAAGGGAAGACGGGAAAAACGAAAGATTTCCCTATCGGCCCCTCTGCGCGGAAGGCGGTTAAGGAGTATCTGGACAGCTCTTCCCTCGAAACATCCTCTCCCCTCTTTCCTTCCCGGAAGGGTTCAGAGTCCATAAGAAGGGAGCAAGCCTACCGGATATTGAATGATGCCGCTCGACTGGTGGGTATAAAGGACAAGATTGGTACTCACACCCTGAGGAAGACATTCGCCTACCACGCTTACAAGAGTGGTCACGATCTTTCTATGATTCAGAAGCTACTGAATCATTCGGCCCCTTCAGTAACCTTGCGGTACATAGGCATCACTCAGGAGGAGATGGATGATGTCTACCTGTCCTTGAATCTTTGAGGAGAGAGTAGGCTTCAGCGTATCCAGAGAAGAAGACATCCCCTCCCATCTATACCGTCAAGCATTGTCACCGTTGCCCTTCCTCTAAAGGAATCAGAGGAGGGGTTTTTTCTTTGTAAAGGAGGAAGTGCTCGAAGAGGAGCATCCCAAAGAGGAAGAGAAGGTTCATCGTGCCCCGGATCCAGCGGGATGTCACCCCAAACGATAAGGGGTGGGGTATGGGGGACTCGCGCTCCACAAATGGGTATGATAAGGCCCTCACATTTTTCTGTCGAAAATAGGCTTATCCCTGCCCCTGCTACACTCAAGGCCCGCCTCCAGCGCACCCCGTCACCAGTAAGGGCCTCGATAGCGCCCCGCTAAGGCCCCCACTTTACCCTGAGAGGATGTGGAGGTCACCTCCCTCAAGAGGTCTCGGGAGGGGGAAAAGGGACTTCCGCGAAATTGCAGTCTGCCTAAAGAGTCCATGGCCAGACTGCTAGTTCGTTCATCCTTAATAAACCGTACTTCCTCAGTGTTTGCAAGAGTTTCACTGAAAACCTTACGTTTATCGAAATCTCTCTCCGTTCTTTTTTAGCGTCTAAACCCAGTATTCCCAGCGGTCTTTAGACGCTGGCGGTCTCTGGTAGTGGAGAATTATCCACTTTGCTCTTCAGCCCTTACAACCACTACATTCCTTCCCCCGGATCCCATCCGCTGAAGAAGAGCCTTGTCCTTAGCGGAAAGCTCTCCATGCACTTCAGGCCCCTTACCATCCACACTGATCCGCGCTGTATTTACAATGGATTTATCAGAGCCCATGTGCTGTATGTATGTGACTTTCATGGTGTCAATCACCTTTCTTTTTAATGATGTTGGTGTTACACTTTGGGTACTTTTGCTTTTACATAGGGGGATGTATCTTTTGCAGAAACCACCGAATAAATTGCTTATTTACGGGATGTACGTTGCAGCCTGGTGTGGATGGGGAGGCGTATTTGAATATGGCTTTTTACAGCCACGATGGCACCCACTTGGGATTATCCTTGGCTGTGGTATGGGCCTTTTCTTTGCAGGAGAACACTATAAAACCGCGATGAGGCAACATGCAAAAGATGAAGTTTTTGTTGAGATGGATGGTTTTACTGCTCTCGGCTTTGTTGGTGTTGTTTTAGGGGTAGCTGCCTTGTTAGTTAGAGAATTGAGGTTTTAACCACCCTTCTTCATCACAAGCATTCCAAGCCGATAAAGCCTCGTGACCTCCTCCACCCCGGCAGGCGTAAGGAAAACATCCACCACGTCATACTCTTCATGATGCTTCTCCACAAAGAGCACATCCCGGAACTTGGAGTACACCCGGTACGGAGAAGCATCATGGAGACGGTAGAGGTATCCAAGCATTCTCAAACTGTGCTTGATCCGGTTCACGTTCAGCCCTTTAAGTGTCCTAGCGAACTTGGTGAGGGAGATAAGTGTCGCAGGGTCGGCGTAGTGTTCGTCATAGACATCGGCTTTAGGGGCAAGGATGGCGTTTTGAGCAGCGAGGGCTTCCTTCTGTTCCGCAAGTTCCGCAGCGAAACGGAGGGCTTCCGGGAGGGACTTGGGAATCTGGTCCGCATACCCTTCAGTCATCTGGTAACCTCCGTGTTTACGGATGGCAGGGAGGACTACGGAAGTAATCCATTTCTTGAAGGCTTTGGCTTCGGGTTTGCGGGAGCGGAGGATGAGGGAGTAGAGGCCGGATTCGTTTATAGTAGATGCCCGCTGCTCTCCACCACGGGTGTCCAGTAATACCGACCCCCTTTCATCATCGTCTAATCGAGTAAGCGCATCACGATATTTATCAATCCCCAGCACCCCGCAAACATCCTTAGCCACCCACCATGGTTCCCCGTGCTCATCCTTAACAACCCGTACTTCCTCAGCGCCAAAATTGAAAACCTGAAGTTCACTTGTCATTTCTTCTGTTGAAGCTTTTTCAACATCTCTTTCTCGTATTTACTGCGTTTTTTGTTTACCGGTGGTCCTTGCAGTGGTGAAATTCCCCACCATTCCCACTCAATCCCTGCAACCACTGCATTTCCCCGTTCTCAAAAGTCACTCTCCGGTTCCCCGAATACTCCCTGTTCCTCTCCATGCGGCACTCTCCCCAGATGCTCCTGCATCAACCGCTTAGCGAGTGCCTGTACATGCCTGATGACCTCCAGCCTCTCAGCCTCCTTCTCAATCCCCTGAGCCGCCTGATACGCCTTATCAACACTGTCTATAGCCGCCTCAGTCATGCTCATCGGCCCCCTCTGCTTCCCCATCGTATCTACTTCGCTCATATCGTGCCCTTCCTCCCCGATCATTTCTTCCCAAATATTCTTGAAGTCCTTTTTCATCCACTCGTGTGCCGTCCGGTGATTTATTCCCAGATCCTTAGCTATCTGTCGCCAGCTTTTATATTTTCTCCACTTATGCCTTCTCCCACGAGACTCTTCTTCCCGGTGCTTTCCCGCCTCTACGTATACCCGAAAGACATTCCTTCTGTCCTTCCTCGTGAGCTGTAGGCCGTGCCGCATATTCCCTTGCGCACCGATCCACCGGGCCTCTTTCTCATCCTTGCAGGGAATGACAACCACCTCTATTTCCCGTGGTCTTTCTGTCTCATACAACCTTTTCAGCGCCTCATACCGATGGAATCCATCTATTAGGTACAGTCCGTCATTTACTCGGGCTGCCGTCAATGCTGGCAGTTCTTCCCCATTCCGATACTTTGTCATGTACTCCCGTATCGTGGCCTCTTTGGTTGCCTCCCGGTGTTGAAAGATGCCTGAGAGTACCGCCAGTTGCTTTAGATACTGCAACCATATAACCTCTTTCTCCTGTTGCTTAGTTCCTTTTCCAGCCTGCTTCTCTGCGCTTGTCGCCATTCTTACCAACATCTCCTTTTCGTGCGCGTGGGCTTCCTCTTCCCACGCTTTAAAGTTTTTCCCAAAGCAATCCCGGCATTGCTATGACATCCTGCATCTCTGCTTCTTTTCCTTCTCCCCCTCGACAACAAAAAGCCCCCCTCAGTCCTGCCGTCGCAGAACCAAGGGGGGCGTAAAGAGGAAGTTGGAGATACTGGTAACAGAGAGTTGTCATAAAATACCGTGCTTCGGTATCGAAGAAGAATAAGCCTCTATGAACCATTCTTTGCCTACTCTTTCTATAATCGGTCCATAAATCAATTTCTAACTATCCTACTTCCTCTTCGGTTTTTACCCTGCTTTAAGGTTTTTTCGAAAAGGCAAACTGGTTCCGGCCTACCCGGATGTCATCGTATCTCTCCCGAGCCCTATGGATGGGATGGTGTAGTTTTGGGGTACAAGCCCCTTCGGTGGTGTTTGTTGACTGGCAAGCACCCTAACTATTAGTGAGGGTGCTTCGGAGGAAGTAGATACTGGTCTATGCCCTGACTGTAGTTCTGTTACAGTCAGTGAGAACAGTTCAAGCCCTCGGGATTCCTCCGGGTTTGCGGGAACGGAGGATGAGGGAGTAAAGGCCAGGTTCATTTACAATGCTCATATTCTATTTCCCCGTGGGGTACAAACATTACTTGTGCCCTCTGCATAATCTGCATGGTGGTTTTTACATCAGCAATCCTTATCTCAATACTATTGGGAGTAGAAAATTCGTCCTCTCTGCCGGGGGCTTCTTGGTTCCCCATATCCGGGGAACGCCCTATGTAATACATAGCCCGTTCATGAGGAAAGGGGGAGCGAAACACACCCTCCTTTGAGGTGTCAAGAAATACTTGACAGCCCCCTCCCCTGGGATGCTCCGGGGACTTTCCACCATTTCGGGGGAGTGGTACGTATTCCTCCCCATTGAACCACTCCGTTCACCACATTTCAACGCTAAGCCCTCTGAGAGCCCCTGTACCGTAATCCAGCCCCAAAGAGGACTTTACCCATCAGGCCATAAGGAATGGCCTTCTGCGGCCTGTAGTGGGCTGACGGCGGTTGAGAACCCTACCACCACCCCGCACCTCTGCGAAAGTCCTTTCTCCCGTCATACTCCGAACTTTTCCAATCCCGACATAAAAGTGGAACACGCTCCCGGTGCTTCTGCACCCCTTCGCGGATGATAGCGGCGGCTCTGGTCTCCGGCGTGTCGTATGCGGCGTACAGTTCGTGCTTGATGGAGATTTCCGCAATTTTGCGGGGATTGGATTCTTCGGGGGACTCCTGAAAGTCCAGGGGGCCTTCTTCTCTGGCCGCCCTCGCCTCTGCATGAGCAAGCTTCAATCCCTGCCGCAAAGCCTCCTTGTAGGAAGGGTATTCCTCCCGGTGTGCCCGTGCCCATTGGTGCGCTCTCTGCATGGTATTCATGTCATAGCCTCCTTTCTCTGCGCCATATAGAAAATCCCCCCTCCGTGAGGAAGGGGGAATCCCAAGGTAGACATCGACGCCCTTTTCAATCTTCTAGTAGCCTTGCCCCCGCTACTGCAAGTACGATTGCTACCAACAACATCCCAACTCCATGTCCTTTTCCTGTAGATGCTTTCAAGAAATTCATTGAACCATGCCAGAAGACAAATACAAAAAGACTGTTCACAACTCTTCCCGCCGAAACCTTGAAAATTTTCGTAGCAACGAAACTCACGAAGACAAGGAACACGATCAAGATTTCCCCCGTACTGACTGCGGCTCCTTCCATGTTCTTTACCCTACCTCAAGGCTTTCTCGAAAAGATAAGCTGGATACGACCTACCCGGATGTCATCGTACCGCTCCCGGTCATTTTCCCCTTTGTCATGTGAATAGAAAGACAGTCCCTCTACCTCTTCCCTGGAGAGAATCCCGAAGTAAACATCGGCGCCCTCAGCCCCGATAAGCCGGGCCAGAGCGGAAAGAATAATCTCGATGACGGTACATACCGGCCTCAGTTTTACGTTGAATGCTGCTTCTACCACTGTCATGTCTTTCTATTTCCTCCCCGTTACTGTCCTTTGCCGCTTATACCAGCGGCCTCGATAAATCCCCTTGCAGCCTCTTTCAGTGGCTCAAGGTCCACCTCAGGCGTTGCCTTGCACGACACTTCCTTATAGAGAATCTCAGGTTTATACTCATCGGCATAATAGTCGAGAGTGATATCTTGCCCTTGCTGATGCCCTACGTTCTGCTTGATTTTCCGTTGCGCAATCCCTAGCTGTTTACACATATTGATAAAGGTGTGCCGGAAGCTGTGGAAGACCTTCTTCCTTTTCTTCGCGTCTTCAACAATCCCAAGCTTCTCATGAATATAACGATTGAACCATTTACTCAAAGCATGGCTGTATTTCCCCGTTGTGATGGCCTTACTGAGTTCCGGGAATAACCGTTCTTCCTGTTTCGTTCTGAGACATTCCGCATACTCCAGAAAGCCTAACTCCTCCAAGGCAGGAGGTACCGGAACAAGCCTTTCGGATGCCTCCGTTTTCCTGCTCTTGTCGGCCTTCTGGTTGATGTCCATACACCAGATACCGTCAACTTTTCGGATGTCCTCAAGATAAAGTTGTGCTATTTCTTCGAGTCGCATTCCCGTGCATAAGCTCACGAGAGGCACCCAGAAGCGTGAAGGTTGCCCCTTGACGGCCTCAAGATAATTTGACGGCGAGAAGATCCGCCCGAGGTCTTCCGGCGTGAACGATGCCCGGTCTCCCGTCCCTCTTTGGGCACTCTTCTTTTTGGATTTCTTGAACCTCATTATGGATATGAGCCCGTCCTCCACGGAATACCCCCTATCCTTCAACCACTTGAGGTATCCACCCACCTTGATAGCCCGGTTGTTGAGGGTAGTGATGCTGTATCGGTCCTCCTCGGGGATGTCCATGTCCGAGAGTTCCCGCAAGCTTTTCCCGTTATAGGCCGCCTTTATCTTCCGTCCTTTCGGGACTTTGCTGAAGCGGTCCCGTGCATCCCTCATGTGCACCGCTGAGAGTGCGCCTATGGGCATGTCTCCCACCATTTCGATGAAATCCCTTATCATGGGCTCGTTGTCCATCCGGGTGTGCTCGGTCCAGTCCCCCAGATCCATCTTTTCTTTAATGTAAGCGTCGAGAATTTCCGACATGAGAGGGCCTTGATCCGGGGTTTCTTGGTGCTGTTGCTGTTCCTCCCGTGGCGTTGCTGGCTCTGCTTCGTGGGGCTGTTCTTCCTTGGCGGGGAGGATGTCTTCCATGTCGTAGTCCCCCCGGTTCCTTTTGAGGATGACTGATAGAGCGACTATCTGAGCCTTGGTCATTTCCCTGCAAAGTGTCTTAAAGGTTGCATCATCGGGCTCAAAGTCGATTCCATGCTCTTCCAACAAATCCTTTGCAAAAGAAACGGCACTCCCGTGGTCATCCGTAGCCAGCCGTTCCCGGAGCGTGGAAAGTTGTATGTCCAGCACCTTGGATTCCTTTTCCACATCTTCCTCACGCCGTGGCCTCTTTCGTTGCGCCCGGCTTCTCTCATCATCTTCAAGGGCTTCTTTAAGCCATTCCCCTACAAGAGCCTGTATCTGATGAGGTTCAAGTCCTGCCATATCCCCACCGCTTCCTTTCCGTATCTCATCGAAGGCTTCTTGTGCTACTCCTGCCAGTCTTCCGGCCTTCTTCACACCTTCACGCACATACCCAGTCCGCAAAGACAACCGGAGTTCTCGCTTTCCGAGAATCCCCCGAATGTCTTTAGGGACAACCATTCTGAAGTGTAAAATATTGTTTTTCCGGATTGTGTATGATGTGAGGGTACAACAAAGGCCGCTACTCATGGGCTCCACCTCCCGGACATTGATGTACCAACGGATGTACCAATGTCCTAGAAATTGTGCTCATCCCACAATAGCGACCTTTAAAGTCAGTATTTGCAATGCTTTAGAGGCTATGGCGGAGGCGAGTGGGAATCGAACCCACCGAGGCCGGCTTAACCGACCCCCACCAGGTTTGAAGCCTGGACGCAGCACCAGCTACGAAGCACCTCCACGATAATAGACGTTATTTTAAGGGGTTCTCCCTTCTCTGTCCAGGTCTTTTTTGATCCGCCCCGCCTTTTTGCGCATTCGATGGAGTGCGTTTTCCACCTTCTTGATGGGCCAATCGAGAAGCTCCGCCGCATTTTTCGGGGATCCCGTCGTGGAAACCGCATCGAGCACCGCGGTTTCCAAAGGAGAGAGGTCTTTCAGGAGAGCCGAAAGAAACTCCCGGTTTTCGAGACACTCCTCCGGAGAAGGAATTTCTTCTGAAAATCGAAGAGCCCGCATCTTTTCCTCCAGCTTTTGAGGACGTCCTCGTTTACGCAAGAAAGAAAGCATGGCATTCATCATACAGGTCTTGGCGAATCCTCCCAGGCTTCCCCGCCGGGAATCGTAGGAAGCGAGTCCTCGATAGAGCCCGATAAGCCCTTCCTGAATCAGATCATCCTCCAGGTGTTCATCTCCTCCGCCGAAAATTCGGGCCTTTCTCCGGGCAAGGGGAAGATACGCCGCAAGATACTCCTCCACTCGATATTTTTCGAGAGGGGAATTCGAAATTTTTTCCGAAGGCACTTTTTTGATAGTATGTTCCATGGGATATCACCATTTTCACCTTCATAATTTCCTCTACGCGGAAAGGGCGTGCAATCATGACAAACCCGCTCCTTTCGGAGCTTTTAAAAGAACCCCTCTACTCCTCGGATCTGCCCGGACTTTCGGAAAAATCCGCCTGGGACCTATCGGAACGAGCAGGATGCTCTCTGAAGAACGTGTATCGGGAGGCACTGCTCCAGGGACGGATGCCTCTGCGCTATGCCCGGAATCAAGGTGTTTTCGGAATTTCCGGACAAATCCGGCTTCTGGAATCCAAAGTTCTCGTAGTGGGATGCGGAGGTCTTGGAACCTGGATTATCGAAATCTGCGCCCGGGCGGGGGTGGGAGAACTCCATCTCATGGATGGAGACATATTCGATGAAAGCAACCTGAACCGCCAGATCTACTCTACACCCGCCAATCTGGGACACCCAAAGGCGGAGGAGGCCGCCAAAAGGGTTTCCCTCATCAATCCCGCCTGCAAGGCAATTCCTTATGTAACCCGACTTTCCGAAGAAAATGCTTCCGCCTCTCTCGAAGGCATGGATGCGGCGGTGGATGCTCTGGACAGCAATTCCAGTCGAAAAATCCTGTTCCGCCATGCCCGAGAAGAGGGAATTCCGGTAATTCACGGTGCCGTGGGGGGGCTTTGGGGACAATGCGGCATTCTCTTTCCCCAGGATCCCTCGCTGCTGGATCTCTTCAGCCCTTCCGGAGAGAATCTTTCCGAGGAAGGAGCGGAAAAGGAGAAAGGGAATCCCCCCTGTACGGTAGCCTGCGTGGGCGCTCTTCAGGGAGCATTGCTCCTCAAGCTTCTTACGGGGAAAAAGGTTCACTCCCGACGTTATTGGTGGCTCGATTTTCACGAAGAATTTGTGGAATTCCTAAAAATATAATCTTCAATTTTCCCTGGAAAAATTTCATGTATTCCTTCAGAAGCTGGACTTTGAAAGCATTCCGGAGAACTTTTCCGGTTCTCCGGGATGCTCATTCAATTTAGTAAAAAACCGCAGTCTGTCGCAGTTGCTACAGTTTTTTTAAAAAAGCTCGAAGCAGCTTTTCCAGGGATGCCGCAGATTTTGCCACCTCCGCCAACACTTCCTCGTGGGTCAGAGGATTCGACGTAATTCCCGCAGCATAGTTCGCCACACAAGAAATGGCACAGACCGGCATATTCATATGGGATGCCACCAGAGCTTCGGGAACCGTGGACATACCTACCACATCCGCCCCGAGAATTCGGGCCATCCGGATTTCCGCGGGAGTTTCGAAGGAAGGTCCCGAAAAGGCCACGTAAACCCCCCGTTTGAGAGGCACTCCGGTTTCCAGAGAACTTTCTTCGAGAAGCTCCAGAAGCTCTTTGCGGTAGATGTTTCCCGCATCGGAGAAACGGGGCCCCCAATCATCCTCGTTGGGCCCCATGAGAGGGTTCTTCCCGAGGAGATTGATATGATCGTAAAGCGCCACGAGATCTCCCGGAAGAAGTCCGAGGTTTATTCCTCCCGAGGCGTTGGTGAGTACCAGGTTCCGAGCTTGCAAAACCCCGAAAACCCGCACCGGAAAAGTTACCTGCTCCATGGAATACCCTTCGTAGTAGTGCACCCTGCCCTGCATGACGATTACCCTGCGGCCTTCGAGAAGTCCGCAAACCAGACGCCCCGAATGTCCCGGAGCGGTTGAAAGAGGCCAATGGGGAATCTCTCCGTAGGGAAGTACCGTGGCATCCTCCACCGCCTCCGCCACGCCTCCGAGACCGGAACCGAGCACCAGCACCGCCTCGGGAGAATAGGGAAATTTTTTCTGAATTACCCGAGCCGCCTCTTCTACTTTTTCACGATAGGTCATGGTTTAACCGTGCTCCTCTCTTCAACGAAATTTTGCATGCCTTTCCAAGGAAATATCGGCGTCACCCGTGGCTACTCCCTGGAATCTGCCATTCCTCTCGGATGACATTGATCATAAATGTTACGAAGCTCCACATCAAGGTGGGTATACTGTTCGGTGGTGTTGATGGAAGAATGGCCCACGATCTCCTGGAGAGTGCGCAGATCGACTCCTCGCCGAAGAAGGTGGGTAGCAAAGGAGTGCCGCAGAATATGAGGATAGAGCCGGGTTTCGGGAATACCTGCAAGCTTTCCTCTTTTGCGCACGATCTTCCAGAGATCCTCCCTTCCCAGAGGGTTACCGTTTCGGGAAAGGAACACTTCCGGAACTCCCCGGGAAAGAACCTTCCCCCGGGCTTCTTCGATGTAGTCCGTCACTGCGGTTACCACGTTCCCCACAAAGGGAACCATACGTTCCTTCTCTCCCTTGCCCCGAATCCGAAGCAGTCGATTTCCGGGGTTGAGATCCTCCAGGCGTACCGCCACCGCTTCGGAGGCCCGAAGACCGCAGCCGTAACAGAGTTCCAGAATTCCCCGATCCCGAAGAGCCAGATATTCGTTTCCCTCTCTGCAGGCATCCATAAGACGGGCCACTTCGGATTCCGTCAGAATTCGAGGAAGCCTTCGGCCTTTTTTAGGAAGTTCCGGTTTCCAGGATCCACTTTCGATAATCCCCTCGTCCATAAGAAAACGACTCCAGGAGCGTAAAGCCGCAAGGCGCCGCTGAATGGTGCTTTTGGAGAGCCCCTCGTTGTGCATCCTTCGGGAAAAGGCGTCCGCATATTCCGAAGTGACGGGATAAAGCGAAATCTGCCGCTCCGTGCAGTATGCTTCCCAGCGTTCCAAATCCCTTCCGTAGGCATCGATGGTATGGAAACTCATTCCCCGTTCCAACAGAAGATGATCCAAAAAATTTGCGATGTCCGGATTCGAGGAAATCTCTTTCATGGAAAACTTCGCCTCTTTCATTTTTTCCGGCTTCCTTCAATTTCGAAAAAAGCCTGAGAATTGCAGTATACCCCAGAAAGGGATACGAAAAAACCGGCATTCCCGAAGGTTTGCCGGTTCTTCTCCGTGTTCCGGAAAATCGTTTCCGCAAAAACCTTATTTTTTAGGAACGAAAGAGCTCTTGGGTTCGCAAAAGATACCAATAAAGGGCGATCAGCGTTTTGCCATCTCGAAATTCCCGGTTCTCCAGAGCATCCATAAGGGCTTTCCGATTCCAGGTTTCCACCCGAATCGTTTCATCCTCATCCCCTTCAAGAGGTGCCTCGAAAAGGTCCGAAGCGAAGTAAAGAATGATCTCTTCGTCGCAAAATCCGGGGGAGGTGTAGAAACGGGTTATTTCGGTCATCTGCCGGGCATCCAATCCCACTTCTTCCCGAAGTTCCCGATGCGCCGTTTCCAGGGGATCCTCTCCGGGTTCCACCACTCCCGCAGGAAGCTCCAACACCGCCCGTCCCACGGGATAACGGTGCTGCCGCACGAAAAGGACTTCTCCCTCGTCGTTTTCCGCCAAAATACACACCGCCGGACGATGTTCCACCACCTCCCGCAAAGAGGTTTTTCCCGAGGGAAGAAGCACCGTGTCCGTCCGCAGATTCAGGATTTTGCCGGAATACAACGTTTCCGTAGTAAGTTGTCGTTCAAAAGCGAAAATGGGAAAACAGCTCCTTACTTTGCGCCGATTTCACGGCCCAAACCGAAGGCCTTGATATTGAGGTCCAGGAGATGAGCCTTCTTCTTGCCGAGCTTTTCCTTGAGGGTCTCCAGGCATACATCGGGATTCACCAGATCCGTAGCTTCCGCCAAGGCTCCGAGAATAATCACGTTGGCCACCTTGTCGTTTCCGAGCTCCTGAGCCTTGCTATTGGCGGGCACCGGAATAACCGTCACATCGTTCCGGGGCTTCTCGTAACGTACCAGATCTTGGTTGTAGATCAGCACTCCTCCGGGTTTGAGGGTCTTTTCGAATTTTTCGAGGGAGGGCTGGTTCATGATAACCACCACGTCCGCCTCGGTCACCACGGGAGAAGCGATTTCCTCCTCGCTGAGAACCACGCTGCAGTTGGCGGTCCCCCCCCGCATCTCAGGACCGTACGAGGGAATCCACGTAACGTTTTTCCCCTCCCCCATGGCGGTATACGCCACGAGCTGACCCAAAGTAAGCACGCCCTGACCACCGAATCCTGCGGCGATCAAACTGCGGAAAAACGCTGCCATTAGCCTTGCACCTCCCCATCGGGAACTTTCAATTCTCCAAGAGGATAATAGGGAATCATTTTCTCTTCCACCCAGTTCGCCGCATCCACGGGACGCAGTCCCCAGTTGGTGGGGCAGGTGGAGAGAAGCTCCACCATGGAAAAACCCTTTCCGTCGATCTGGGTCTGAAAAGCCTTGCGCACCGCCTCTTTGGCCTTGGGTACGTACTTGGGCTTCGCCACGCAGGCCCGGGCAATATAACCCGGAGCCGCCAGGGTGGCAAGCATCTCCACCACCCGCATGGGATAACCGTTCACTCCGGGATCCCGACCGAAGGGACAGGTGGTGGCCTTCTGCTGGAGAAGCGTGGTGGGAGCCATCTGCCCGCCGGTCATACCGTAGATGGCGTTGTTGATGAAGATCACCGTGATATGCTCTCCCCGGTTTGCGGCGTGCACGATTTCCGCCATGCCGATGGAGGCGAGATCTCCATCCCCCTGATAGGTGAAGCCGATCATCTCGGGGCGCACTCTCTTGGCCGCGGAAGCCACTGCAGGAGCCCGACCGTGAGCGGCCTCGTACATATCCGTATTGATATAATTGTACAGGAACACCGAACACCCCACGGGGGCCACTCCGAAGGTCCTGTTCTGAATTCCCAGTTCGTCGATCACTTCCGCCACGATGCGATGGGCCACTCCGTGGGTGCATCCCGGACAGTAGTGGGTTATGACATCGTACATGGATTTGGGGCGTTCGAAAATTTTTACCTCGCTCATGACTATCCCCCCCTACCCTGCGATCTTCCGGATCTGATCCTCGATTTCCTTCACCGAGGGAGCGATACCTCCGCATCGGCCGTAGAAGGAAATGGGAAGATCCTTGCCAACACCAATCTTGATATCGTCGATCATCTGCCCCAGACTCATCTCCACCACGAGCACGTTCTTGACGCTTCCCGGCAGATTCTCGAAGGGAGCGTAGGGGAACGGGAAGAGCGTGATAGGACGAATCATGCCCACCGAAATTCCTTCTTTCCGAAGATTCATGATGGCGGAACGGGCGATGCGTGCGGTGGTTCCGTAGGCGGCCAGCACGATTTCCGCATCCTCCATCTGATAACTCTCGTAGCGGACCTCGTTTTCGGTCATGGCATCATATTTCTTCTGAAGCTTGAGATTATGCTGCTCCAGCTCTTCCGGATCGAGATAAAGGCTTTTCACGAGGCCCCGTTTCCCCCGCTGTCCCATATATCCCACCGCCCACTCTTCGGGCTTGGAAGATTCCTTGATGGGAGCTTCCCTGAACTCCACAGCCTCCATCATCTGCCCCATGAAACCGTCCCCGAGAATCATCACGGGGTTCCGGTACTTGTCCGCCAGCTCGAAGGCGAGCATGGTAAGATCCACGCCCTCCTGGAGCGTGCTCGGAGCGAGGACGAGAAGACGGTAATCCCCGTGACCGCCTCCCCGGGTAGCCTGAAAATAGTCGGACTGAGCGGGAAGAATGCCTCCGAGACCGGGGCCTCCCCGAACGATATTCATGATGACACAAGGAAGTTCAGCTCCCGCGATATAGCTGATTCCCTCGGCCATAAGAGAAATACCCGGGCTCGACGAGGAGGTCATCACTCGTTTTCCCGTGCCGGCACCTCCGAAAACCATGTTGATGGAGGCCACTTCGCTCTCCGCCTGAAGATAGACCCCTCCCACCTCGGGAAGACGGCGGGACATGTATTCGGGAATCTCATTCTGAGGCGTTATGGGATAGCCGAAGAAATAGTGGCACCCCGCCCGAACGGCGGCTTCCGCCAAGGCTTCGTTGCCTTTCATTAACATACGTTCTGCCATGATGACTTCACCTCCTTATTCGTCGATACGGTAGACTTCGATAGCCACGTCAGGGCATGTTCGGGCACACATGGAACAGGCGATACACCCCTCCTTGAACTGCTCTACCGGTCGGAACCCGCGATTGTTGATCCGGTCTGATATACGGAGCACCTTTACCGGACAGGCAGCCACGCAAAGTCCGCAGCTCTTGCACCGGTCTTCCAGTACTGCGATACGACCTTTAGCCATTCACCACACCTCTTTCCCAAGGTAAAAGAATTGTACGACGCAAAGGCCAGAGAGGAATTCCCTCCAGCTCTTCTGCACAATCGAAGGATTGGCGCCACAAGTCTTTATCCACCGCCGCGCAGAGCAGCGGAAGCTTCAAACGTGCCGAGGCCTCGCGACAAAGCTCAATGCCCCGGAGCACATCTTCCTTCCGGGTTTCCTGCATAAAATGGGTATTGCTGATAAGAGCGGTAAGAGGAAGCTCCGCCACCTGGGCGAGCTTTTCTGAAAGGTCACAGAGGGCATCCACGGAAGATGCCAGAGGACGGGATGCATTGACTACCAGTAGAAGAGCATATCCTGCGGCACGGATTTCCGGAGCGAACTGGGTAAGCGCCATGGCTCCCCGTTCATTTCCTCCGACATCGAGGAAAAGCCGCATCCCCCCCGCGATAGCCCTTCCCACGGAAGGGGAAAGGGCGGGAATATCTCCCCAACGGGTTGATCCGGGAGGATTGATAATGGAAAAACCTTCGTTCTCAAGAATTTCCGTGATTTCGCGAACCGAGAAATAAGGATTGATAATGTCGATATCCGCCAGGGTTACTTTTTCCCCCGCAAGTTTGAAGGTTCGGGCCAAATTGACGAGGCATTCGGATTTTCCGGACCCCAGGGCGCCCACCACGCCGATAATACGCCGAGGAAGAAGGTCCCGAAAACACCTCTCGATAATGCCATCGATGTCAAGGTCACTTTCCAAGCAGTACACCCTCCTTTATCCGCGCTCCCCGAGCCCAGGAAGACGCATCCTGACGTTCCTTGCCCTGATACTGCACCTCCAGAAGCCGCACTGCCCCGGAAGAGCAGGCTACCACGGGACACCCTTCGGAAAGGGTTATCACTCTTCCTGGCTCTCCTCTCTCTTGGCTCTGCTCGGTTTTCCAAATTTTTAAACGTTTCCCCTGAAATTCCGTATAGGCGGAAGGTACCGGATTGAGAGCGCGCACCTTGTTGTGCACGAATGCGGCAGAACAATTCCAATCGATCAAAAGCTCCTCTTTCGTGATCTTGGGAGCATAGGTGGCGTTCCTATCTTCCTGCAGGCGGGAAGGACATTGCTTATGCCTTAGCAATTGTAAAACATTCAGAAGGTTTTTTCCACCCCTTTTTGCCAGGGATGTGAAAAGATCTCCCCCCGTGGCGTTTTCCGAAATCTCAAAGGATTCCTGATGGAGAATAGGCCCCGCATCCATGGCCTCCACCAGGCGGAACACCGTTACCCCCGTGGTGGAGACTCCATCCATGAGGGCTCGTTGAATGGGAGCGGCTCCACGGTACAGGGGAAGCAGAGAGGGATGCACATTGCAGCACCCCCAGGGAGGAGTCGAAAGGTAGGGCTCCCGAATGAACTGGCCGAAATCGATAACCACTATGGCCTGAGGGGGGTTTTCGGAAAGCTCCCGTAAGAGGAGATCGTCCCGATTGATGTTTTCCGTAGGGTATACGGAAAACCCGAATTTTCGGGCTTCCATGTCCACCGGTGTGCTTTGAAGAAGAAGTTTGCGCCCCATGGGGCGGGGAGGAAGGGTAATCACTTTGGAAAATGGTACGGAAAGATTCCCCAACGTTTCCAGACAAAGGGCAGCGAACTGTCCCGTTCCGGCAAACCAAAGAGAGAAATCGCCATTTTGCATGGAGCAGCACCTCCAGGCGTATATCCACAAGTCCCCACGGAAAAAAGCGTTTCAGCCTCCTTTCGAGAGACGGGAAAAGGATTTTTGCGTTACGAGACTGTCATTACTTCATCATTTTCGTCGGTGGATCGTTCCTGTCGATTTTGTGGCAAAAAGAAGTTCCTGCAAGAGTTATCACAGGTCTTCCTTTCTCACGGGATCAATTGGAACGAACCGTTAGTTCTCCTCTCGCTTTTTTAGCTTTCGCTTGATAATACCTCGCTTGAGAGGGGAAAGGTGATCCAGAAGAAGCACTCCCCTAAGGTGATCGATCTCATGGGAAAGAGCCCGGGCAAAAAGACCGGTTCCCTCCACCTCGTAAAGCTCTCCCCTCTCGTCCCGAGCCCGCACCTTCACCCACTCGGGGCGACGTACTTTTTCGAAAATGCCGGGAAAACTGAGACATCCTTCTTCTCCTATCTGCTCTCCCCGCTCTTCGAGAATCTCCGGATTGATAAGCACGTAGCGATTTTCTTTAATTTGAATCACTGCGATCTGCAAGGATAGGCCTATCTGAGGCCCCGCAAGCCCCACTCCGTCATGGGCGAGCATGGAATCCCACATATCGTCCAAAAGCTCATTCAAAGACTCTCCGAAGTCCTCGATGGATTCCGTCTTTTCCCGCAAAACCGGATCCGGAAAGATCCGGATTTTCTGCACCGCCATACCACATCACCTCGTCCATACATCACGACAAAACCGCCGCACAGAGCGCACGGCGGTTTTGTATGGTTTCAAAAAAAGTTATTCCTGATCGTCGAGCTTCTTGTTGAACACGTCTCCCCAAACATCTCCCAGGGTAACCGCCGTCTCTTCCTGGGCAAAGGAGGGTATCGCTTCTTTCCTGCTCCCCCGATTGCCGCCCCGGGGACGCCGATTATCCCGCTCCCGGGGAGCGGAGGAACGCTCCGGACGGATCTCCTCCGACTCCTGTTCTTCCCGAGAAGACTCGAGAGGCGCCTGGAGAGCGCTGAGGCTGAGGCGAATACGCCGTTCCTTGGGGTTCACTTCGAGAATGCGGGCGGTAACTTCGGCTCCCTCGGCGATGACGTCCTCGGGCTTTTCCACCCGTTCCCGGCTGAGCTGGGAAATATGAATAAGCCCTTCCACGCCCTTCTCAAGCTCCACGAAAACGCCGAACTCCGCAAGCCGCACCACCTTGACCTCCACATCCTGGCCGGCCTGATAGCGCTCCTCCACGCCGTTCCAGGGATCGTGAAGCTGCTTGTAACCAAGGCTGATGCGCCGGCGCTCGCCATCCACGTCGAGAACCTGCACCTCCACCACATCTCCCTTGCGGAGCACTTCCTTGGGATGCTTGATCCGGGTCCAGGAAAGATCCCCGATATGCACGAGTCCTTCCACACCGGGCTCGATTTCCACAAAGGCTCCGAAATCCGTAAGATTGGTGACGGCGCCTTCCGCCTTGTCCCCGCTCTTCCAGCGATCCGCCACGCTCTCCCAAGGATCCCCCATGGTCTGCTTCATGCTGAGGGAGATTCGGTTTTCCTCCTTGTCGAGGCCGATAACCTTGACCTTCACCTCGTCCCCCTTCTTCACCAGTTCCTTGGGCTTGGCATTCCGCTTCCAGGAAAGTTCCGAAAGGTGCACGAGCCCTTCCACGGGACCGAGGCTCACGAAAACTCCGAAGGAGGTAAGGCTCGTAACCACTCCGGTAAGGATATCCCCTTCGACAACGTCTTCGTAGAAGGAACCGCGCTGTTCCTGCATTTCCTCCTCCAGCACGTTTCTGCGGGAGAAGACCAGGCGCCGCTTCCGGCGGTCCTTGTCGAGAAGCTTCACTTCCAGAGTTTCATCCACGAACTTGCCGGGATTCACTCCCCGCCCCTCCTCGGCGAGGTGGGAAACGGGAACGAATCCTTCGATGCCGCAGCAATTTATGATCAACCCGCCCTTTACCTTGCGGAGCCCCTTCACGGTGATGGAAGCATCATCCGCAAGAGCTTCCTCCACCGCATTCCAGCGCTCGTCGAAGGCGGAGCGCCAGCGGCTTACGGTAAGCTGGGAATCCTCGTTCTGCGTGACGTTGACCACCTGAACCCTGATGGTATCGCCCACGGAAGGCTCTTCCACGTCCTCCACAAGAACCCGGTGCGTCCACTCACGCTTGGGCAGAAAACCTTCACATTTATAGCCCACGTCCACGAGCCAGCCATCGTCATTGGCGGCCACGATGATCCCTTCGAGCTTCTTACCCCGATGGACCTCCTGGGCTTCGTATTCCTCCATCATGCGTTCCATATCCATGGTTTCCATGCTCTCCATCTGCTCGGAATCGGAATAATCCTCCTCCGAAGCAGGTCCTCCCTGAACTTCCATGGATTCCTGCTGCATCTCCTGAACCTCTTCCATAGCCTTTTTTTCTCCGTGTACTTCCATCATTAACCATCCATCCCCTTTGACAACCGACTTGATTCCAATTTGTGATGCAATTCATGGATCAACCAATCCGGAGTACTCGCTCCGGCGGCGATTCCAAGAGTATTCTTACCTTCTACCCACCTCCAGTCAAGCTCTTCCGCCTGTTCTATCCACTGTACGGGGGTTCCGCTGCTCTGAACGATCTGCACGAGTTTATGGGTATTTGCGCTGTTTCTTCCCCCCATAACGATGATACCGTCCACTTTTTTCGATAATTTCCTCACCGAATCCTGCCGAAGCATGGTGGCCCGACAGATGGTGTTGCATACGTGCAACTCCTCGGTTCGGGTGAGGAGAGTAGAAACAATTTTGATAAGGGACTCTTCCCGCAGGGTGGTTTGGCACACCACCCCCACCCGGGAAGAGGAAAGAATTCCCGGTTCCTCCGGAAGAGCGGGATTGATCACCGCCACTTTTCCCTCCACATGTCCCCGAATGCCCTTGACCTCGGGATGGTCCGTATCTCCCACGATGACCACGAAATACCCCTCCCGAGAGAGCCGTTTCGCCTCTTCCTGGGCCTTGCGGACGAAGGGACAGGTTCCGTCCACCAAATTGGTATGACGAACCTGGAGAAGATCGAGGTCCTCCGGAGGAACTCCGTGGGCCCGAATGAAAACGGTTCCTCCTTCGGGAACCTCCTGAGGAGTCCGCACCACCCGAAGACCGCATTTCTCGAGGCGCCGAACCTCCTGGGGATTGTGGATGGGGCTTCCGAGAGCGTAAACTTCCCCGTGCAACCTCAGGGCATCTTCGAGCTGGTCAATGGCTCGACGCACTCCGAAACAGAGCCCCGTAGGATCCGCCATGACGTAGTTCACGGTGTTTTTCCTCCAAGAAAAGCCCGGCATCGGCCGATTAACTCCGCAAAGACCCCGGAATCCTCGAGCCGGGAAACATGATACCATAAAGTCGGGGAAAATTTTCGAAACCACGTCATTTGACGCCGAGAAAAAGCCCGGGTAGCCCGGATATCTCCTTCCAGGGCCTCCTGGAGAGAGCATTTCCCCTCGTGATACGCCACCAATTCCCGATATCCGAACCCTTGAAGGGCCGGTAAGCGGGCATCATACCCCATTTCGAGGAGATGTGCAACCTCCTCCACGAAGCCCGACGAAAATTGCTGCCGCACCCGACAGGCAATGCCAGCGCAAAGATCCTCCCTCTCCTTCCAGAAACCTATGTAAAGAGGCCGAAAGGGGGAGTGGGGTTTTCGCCTTTTTCTAAAAAGCTCCGAAGGAATTGTACCGCAGAGTTCCCAGAGTTCCAATCCCCGGATGATCCGATGCAGATCGTGGGAATGAATTCTTTTCGCATACTCCGGATCTCTTCGAAGAAGCTCTTCGTACAAGACTTCCCGTCCGAGACTTTTCGCCCGTTCCTCCAGCCGCTCCCGCAATTCCCAGGATTTGGGAAGATCCTCCGAGAGAAGGGGTTCCGTAAGAGCCTGGAAGTAGAAGGGAGTTCCTCCCACGAGGAGCGGCACCTTCCGGCGCTCCGTAACCTCCCGAATGGCCCGGGAAGCGAGAACGCCGAAATCCGCCGCGGAAAAGGGCTGATCCGGGTCCACCACATCCAGGAGGTGATGAGGAATACGCTCTCGGGTGGCTCCATCGATCTTATCCGCCCCCACGTCGAGATGGCGATAGACCTGCCGGGAATCCACCGAAAGAATCTCCGCATCAAGGACTTCCGCCATACGAAGACTCCAGGCGGTTTTTCCCACCGCCGTGGGGCCTATGATGCCGATAAAGGGCAGGGATGTCCCCGTTTTTCGCTCGTTCATGGAATCCAAGATTTCCTTCGAAAGTTCATGTTTTTCTCCATACTCCCACTTTTATACAGAGAAAGTTTTTCCCTGTCCACCTCTTTTTTTACCGCCGATGAAACTCCCTTTCCAGAAAATCCGCTCCGTAGCAGAGCAACGTGGGTCTTCCGTGAGGGCAGGAACCGGGATGAGAGCAGGAGAAAAGCCTTTTCCAGAGTTCCAGGGCCTCCGGAGCTTCCAGAATATCCGTAAGTTTCACCGCACGCTTGCAAGCCTTGAAAGCCCATGCTTTCCAAAGGTGTTCCGGATCCTCCTCCTGCATTTCCTCGAGAACTTCCAGCGCCATCCTAAGCCCCTCGAGAGGGGAGAAACGAAGCCTTCCGAAGGAATCGGGAATTCCCGAAAGTTTAGGCCCCTCTTCCGCCTCTTCCAGGAGAAAACCAAGTTTTTTCAGTCTTTCCGACTCTTCCAGGGCCCTTTCCCCCAGAGTGGGAGGAAGCCCCAGGGAAGCGAGGAGTTTCTGGGAGGTTTTCCGGCGGGCGTGCATGGCCGTGAGCAGCTCGTACTCCACTCGTTCGTGCGCCGCATGAGGATCCATAACGATCAGATCCCCCTGGCGATCGAAGAGAAGATATCCCGAAGCCAGCCTCCCGAGATAACGGGGAGGGTCTCCGGTTCCTTCGGAAACTCGCTCCGGAAGATCCGAAACATTTCCGGCTCCGGAGGCTTCCGAAAAGGTTTGTTCCTCCGAAAACGAAAGGGCCCGAGCGGGAGAGGCCGCCCGGGGAAAGGACGGAGAAGAGGAAGATCGAGGGGAGGAAAAAGAAGAGGTGCCGGAAAAGGCATCCAGCCTTTTTGTGGAAAACTCCTCGCTCCCTTGACTCCGGGAAACCGGAGAATATTGAAAGAAACGCTCTCGTTCCCAGGG
This sequence comes from uncultured Aminiphilus sp., assembly GCA_963666395.2. Taxonomy (GTDB): domain Bacteria; phylum Synergistota; class Synergistia; order Synergistales; family Aminiphilaceae; genus DAIPKP01. The sequence goes on along the minus strand of CAXXQU010000001.1, from coordinate 835,701 downwards.
AAGAGCGAGGGCCTCGGGCTCCTTTCTCGGCATTTCCTCCGGACTGTTCTCGTTTCGGGAAAGCCCTTTCAAAGGATTCGTATCTCCCCCCAGGCGCTGCACTGCCCGATGGAGCACCCGAAAAACCTGTCGGGGCTGCCGGAAGCGCACCTCTATTTTTGCGGGATGCACGTTGACATCCACCTCATCTTCGGGAACCCGAAGCAAGAAGAGCCACTCTCCGCCGGGGCGGGGGCTTCCGGCCTTCATGGCCGAAAAGAAGAGAGGATCCTCGCAGCGGCGGCCGTTCACGAAAGAGACCAGATGCCCCTTTTCCGTATGTTCCTGGGAAAGATGGTAGGCCTCCACGGCATATCCCTCCATCGCCTCCCGGCACTCTTCGATTCGGCCACCTCCCCAGAGGTGGGCGAGAAGCCCCGAGCGGTCTCCGTCTCCGAAGGAGGAAAAGAGTTTTTTCCCATCGGAGAAGAGCACAAAGGCCACATCGGGATAGGCCAGAGCATAATCCCGAAGAAGCCGGGAGATGCGTCTCGTTTCGGCGGCTTCGGATTTGAGAAACTTTTTTCTCGCCGGAATGGAGCAAAAGAGATCATCCACGTCAATGGCGGTTCCCTCAGGGCAAGGGATCTGCTGATGATCGAGACAGGCCCCCTCCTCCAGCCGAATTCTGCCTCCCTTCTCTCCGGGGGGGCAGCTTCGGATTTCCAGGCGGGAAACCAGAGCGATGCTCGCCAGAGCTTCTCCCCGATATCCCAGAGTGCGGATGGCGTAAAGATCCTCCAGCGAAGAGAGCTTACTCGTGGCGTAGCGTTCCACCGCCAGAGGCAGCTCTTCGAAGGGAATTCCTCCTCCGTCGTCCTCCACCGTAATAGAGGCCTTTCCTCCCTGCAGCAGACGTACGTCGATTCTTCGAGCTCCCGCATCGAGGGAGTTTTCCAGAAGTTCCTTCACCACCGATACGGGACGTTCCACCACCTCCCCCGCAGCGATGCGGGAGGAGAGCGATTCCGGAAGTCTATGTATCATTTTTCTGTTCCTCCAAAACCTGAAGGCTCCGTTTCTTCAGAATGTAGAGCATTTCCAAAGCCTTCAAAGGGGTCATTCCGTCCGGGTTCAACGAAGCCAGATCGTCCAGAAGCGCCTGTCCCTCGGCGTGGGGAAAAAGCTTTTTCTGGGCCGGCGCCTCGATCCTCGGAGCAGAGCTTCCGGGAAGACCCTCGGGAGACTGATCCCGTTCGAAACGCTCCAGAAGCTCTCGGGAACGCCGGAGCACCGCCTCGGGAATTCCCGCCAACCGGGCCACCTCGATGCCGTAGGATCGATCCGCCGGATAGGGCACCACTCGGTGCAGAAAGGCAATTCCCTCCTCGGTTTCCTCCACCGCCATGCTCAGATTAGCAATTTCCGGATATTCCTCCCCCAGCTTGGTCAGCTCGTGATAGTGGGTGGCGAAGAGCACTCTTGCCCGGTGCTCCGACCGGGCGAGATACTCCAGAATGGCCCAGGCGATGCTCATACCGTCGTAGGTGGAGGTGCCCCTGCCGATTTCATCCAGCACCACAAAGCTCCGGGAGGAGAGGTTGTGTAAAATATTGGCGGTTTCCACCATTTCCACCATGAAGGTGCTGTTCCCCCGGTCCAGCTCGTCTCGAGCGCCGATGCGGGTAAAAATGCGGTCCGTCAGGGGAATTCGGGCGGATTCCGCAGGTACGAAGCTCCCCATGTGAGCCAGAATGATAAGCAGGGCTCCCATGCGAAGATAGGTGGATTTTCCCGCCATGTTGGGCCCCGTAACGATGGCGATCCGCCGCCCTCCTCGGGAAAGCACCAAATCGTTGGGAACGAAGGAACGGGATTCCAGAGAAACCTCCACCACCGGATGTCTTCCCCGAACTACCTCGAGAAGATCCTCCGAAGAGAGCTGGGGGCGCACGTACTTTCTCTCCCAGGCCACCTCCCCCAGAGAGCGCAGCACATCCGCCTGGGCGATTCCCCGGGCGAGGTCCTGAAGCCTCGGAGCCTCTTCCAGGGTTCGGGAACAGAGCTCTTCGTAAAGAGTCCGTTCCCGCTGCTCTCCCAGACTTTCCGAAGCCAGGAGGGTTTCCTCGAACTGCTTCAGTTCTTCCGTAATGTAGCGCTCCGCGGAAACCAGGGTCTGTTTGCGCAGATACTCCGGGGGGACCTCCTGGTTGCCTGCCCGGCTCGCTTCGAGATAATAGCCGAAGACTTTATTGGAACCGATCTTGAGGGTGCGTATTCCCGTGCGCTCCCGCTCTCGGGCGAGATACTCCCGAAGCCATTTTTCTCCATCCTCCTGAGCCGCCCGATAGCGGTCCAGCTCCTCGTCGAAACCGGAACGCACAACGCCTCCGGGCTTCCAGGATCCGGGAAGATCCCGCTCCAACCCTCGGAAAAGAAGATTTCCGAGTTCCCGGAGTTCCGGAATTTCCGGAAAGAATTCCTCCAGAGGAGTACCCTTTACAAGCTCTTCGAGGGAAGGCAGAATCTCCAGGGTATGCCGTAGAGCCCCCAAATCCCGGGGAGTACCCACTCCCAAGGAGAGGCGCCCCAATGCCCGTTCCACATCCTGGCACTCTCCGAAAAGGGCCGCCGCCTTTTGGGAAAAGGCGGGATTTTCCGCCACGTAGGCCACCCGATCCTGACGCTCCCGAATGCGCTCGTCATCCCGAAGAGGACGAAGAATCCACTCCCGGAGAGTGCGCCTTCCCATGGAATTCTTGCAGCGGTTCAGCACGGAGAAGAGCGTTTCCCCTTCCCCCTGGAGAAGTTCCAGGTTCTTTCGGGTGGTCCCGTCGAGATACAGAAAGGTCCTGGGCTGATAGGGACGGAGTTTTCGGATATGCGAGGGAAGGGAAAACTGGGTCTCTTCGAGATAACGCAAGGCCCCGGCGGCACATCCCAAAGAAGGATCTCCCCGGGAAAACCCGAACCCTTCCAGGGTAGCCACCGAAAAGGCCCGGGCGAGATAGGCCTCTCCCCGCCGGGGATCGAAATCGCCCCGGTCCCGGGGAACGAGCTTTCTCCCAAGGGAAGGCTCCAGAAGGGTTGCGAGATGATCCTCCTCCGAAGCAGGGCAAAGGATATCTCCGGGCTCGAAGGAACGGAGCAAGGCCAGGGCCTCCCGGAAAGGGAGCACCCCCGCCTCGAAATCCCCCGTACAGGGCACGAGAAGGGCGAAGGCAAGAAGATCCCCCCGGGGAACCAGGGCTCCCAGGCGTCCGTCGGAACGACCGTCCGAAGATGCGTAGGTGCCGGGAGTAACCACCCGGATCACCCGGCGGTCCACAAGCTTTTTTCCGTCCGGCTCCTCCACCTGATCGCAGACTGCCACCCGGTACCCCGCCTCTACGAGGCGGCTCAGGTAATTTTCCGCCGCATGACAGGGAACCCCCGCCATGGGAATCTTCTTTTCCGAATCCCGGGCGGTGAGGGTGATATCGAGAACCCTGGAAGCCTCCTCGGCATCCCGGAAAAACATTTCGAAGAAATCCCCCATCCGGAAAAAGAGGAGACACTCGGGATAGCGCTCCTTCCAGTAAGAGTATTGCTCCAGCATGGGAGTCATTTTGACGTCCTCGGGAATAACCTTCACCGTATCCTCCTTAAAACAAGTGGGTAAAACAAAAGCGAAAGAGAGAACGTTCAGGGGATTCGAGCATCGAGGTAGCTTTGCAGAATCACCGCTGCGGCGGTTCGATCCACCATTCCCCGGCGCTGTTCCTCCGAAAGCCCCCGTTCCTTTAAACTCTGATGGGCCGTAACGGTGCTGTACCGCTCATCCCAGGTACGCACCTCAATCTCAGGATAGCGCTCCTTCAGAGCCTGGACGATATCGAGAATACGTCTCGCCTCGGGTCCCCGGGAGCCGTCGGTACGAAGAGGAAGTCCCACCAACAGCACCGACACCTCGTGTTTTTCCATAAGGGCGTCCAGCTCGAGCTTCCATTTCCCCTTGGCGGACAACACAGCAACCCCCTGGGCGAACATGCCCAGGGGATCGCTGAGAGCGACGCCGATGCGAACCGCACCTATATCGAGGCACAGAATACGCTTTGCCATGGTTATCCTTTTTTCAAAAGGTTCCGGAGCAGCTCCGGCACGGCCCGGAGGGCCTCTTCGGCCTTGGAGGGGTCCTTGCCTCCTGCCTGAGCCATGTTTGCCCGGCCTCCTCCTCCGCCTCCGGCGATTTTAGCGGTTTCCTTGATCAGTTTTCCCGCGTGAGCTCCCCGGGAAACCGCCTCTTCATCTCCCGCCGCCACGAACTGTACCCGATCCTCGAAAATTCCCGCAAAAACCATCATCACAGGGCTGAGGCGCTTCCGCACCGCGTCCGCCACCTGGAGGAGCACCTCCGTATCCCCTTCGGGGAAGCTTCCGGTAACAAGGGAAATACCCTCGATTTCCACGGCCCCTTCGAGAAGAGGCTCGATTTGGCCTAGACTCCCCTGGAGGCGTTCCTTTTTAAGCAGCCCTTCGGTTTCCCGGAGAGAGGTTTGCAGTTCCTCCACCTTGGTTCTCAAAGAAGATACGTCGCATCCCAAGGTATGCCGGAGATCTTCGGTAATTTCCTGAAGTTCCCGGTGGTGCCGCAGCGCTTCCATTCCCGTAACCGCAGTAATGCGGCGGGTTCCGGAACCCACGCTCTCCTCCCGGAGAATTTTGAAACCCCCGATCTCTCCCGTGGCGGCCACGTGCACTCCTCCGCAGAGTTCCACGCTGGTTTCGGGAATGGCCACCACCCGCACCTCGTTACCGTACTTCTCCCCGAAGAGGGCTTTGGCTCCCCGGCTTTTCGCCTCCTCCAGAGTGCTAACGGTACTTTCCAGAGAAAGGTTCTGCAAAACCGCCCGGTTGACGAAATCTTCCACCGCTTGAAGATCCTCTTTTTTCAAGGCTTCGAAATGGGTAAAGTCGAAGCGCAGCATCTCCGGAGCCACCAGGGAGCCCGCCTGACGCACGTGCTCTCCGAGCCGCCGGATCAACCCTTCGTGAAGAAGATGCGTGGCGGTATGGTTCCGGGAAATGGCCTTTCGCCTCTCCAAATCCACCCGAGCCTCCAGAACGTCCCCCACCCGAAGGCTCCCCGTTTGGACCTTCCCTCGATGCAGAACGAGATTTCCCGCAGGATGTCGGGCATCCTCCACGGAGAAGCGGCCGGAAAGATTGTGGAGAATTCCCGTATCCCCCACCTGGCCTCCCTTTTCGGCGTAGAAGGGCGTGGAATCCAGCACCACCTCTCCCGATTCCCCTTCCTGAAGTTCCTCTACGGGCTCTCCCTCCTGGAAAAGCCCCAGAATCGTGCAGGTGCCGCACACATCGGAGGAGTATCCCTCAAAACAGGTATCCCCCAACTTGTTATGCAGTTCCGTAAAGGCATCCCCCCGCATCACCGAGGAGGCCTGCTTGCTCGCTCCCCGAGCCCGTTCCCTCTGGGCGTTCATGGCCCGGGCAAACCCCTCCCGGTCCAGGGAGATGGATTCCTCCTGACAGATCTCCTCGGTAAGTTCCAGAGGAAATCCGTAGGTATCGTACAACTCGAAGGCCACCTCTCCGGAAAGCCGAGGATTCTCTTTCTTGTCGATCTTTTTGATTTCCTCGTCCAAAAGAAGACATCCTTGATCCAGGGTCCGGGTAAAGCGCTGCTCTTCGATTTGCAAAATCTGCTCGATGGTGGAACGGCTGGCTCCAAGCTCCTCGTAGGTATTTCCCATAAGCGAAAGAACCGAGGGAAAGAGATCCACCAGGAAGGGGCGTTCGATTCCTACGAGCCGACCGTATCGGGCAGCCCGGCGCAGAAGCCGGCGCAACACGTACCCCCGCCCCTCGTTGGAGGGAAGAATACCGTCGGCGATCATGAAGGATACCGCCCGAAGATGATCGGACACCACCCGGGCCGCCATGGTCTCCTGTTTTCCGGAGCCGTAGGAAATACCCGCCAGAGAACAGAAGGCGTCGATGAGGGGGCGGAAAAGGTCCGTCTCGAAATCCGTCGCCACCTGCTGCACCACCGAAGAGAGCCGCTCCAATCCCATGCCGGTATCGATGTTCTGTTTCGGCAACGGATGCAATTCCCCCGCCTCGTTCCGGTTGAACTGCATGAACACCAGATTCCAGATTTCGAGATACCGGTCGCAGCTGCACCCCACGGCGCAATCCGGGGATCCGCAAGAGAAAGCCTCCCCCTGGTCGTAAATCAGCTCCGAACAGGGACCGCAAGGCCCCACGGGCCCCACGGACCAGAAGTTATCCTCTTCTCCCAAACGGACGATGTGATCTTCCGAAAGTCCCACATCCTTGTGCCAAATGGAAAAGGCCTCGTCGTCATCCAGATAGATGGTGGCGTAGAGACGGTTCGGATCCAGCCCGATATGCTCCGTAAGAAAGGCCCAGGCCCAGGGAATGGCCTCCCGCTTGAAGTAGTCTCCGAAACTGAAGTTTCCCAACATTTCAAAGAAGGTATGATGCCGGGCGGTGCGCCCCACGTTATCGATATCGTTGGTACGGATACATTTCTGGGATGTGGTGGCCCGGGAAACCTCGGGGTTCCGGATACCCAGAAAATAAGGTTTGAAGGGAACCATACCGGCTATGGTAAAAAGAATGGTGGGATCTTCGGGAAGCAGGGGAAAGCTTGGGTAGCGCCGGGATCCCTTCTCTTCGAAATACTTCAGGAACATTTCTCGCAATTCGTTGCCGCCGCGCCATTTCATGATGTGCATACTCCTCCTCTAGGATAGGTCCGGGAAAAACCTAGTGGATCATTCCAAGCAATTTCGTGAATTTCTTTCGGAAGTTCCGTTATGGATTTCCTTCGTTCCGGCCGAATCGTTTCCTCACCTCGATCGAACTGGGACACTCGCTAGCTTTCAGCCACCAGTTCCTTCCGGCAACGCCGAGCCTGGGCGAGCACGTTCTCCCCCTCGAGGGAAGAACCGTATTTTCCCCAGATCCAACGCCCCTTGACCATGGTGGCCTCCACGTCCGCGCTGCTTCCGGCGTAGACGAGATATGGAACCAGATTTTCTTCGTTCCAGCCATTATAGTGAGGTTGGTCCAGATTGACCAGAAAGAAATCTGCCTCCCATCCTTCCTCGATGCGTCCCACCTCGGTAAAACCGAGAGCCCGGGCACCCTCCAGAGTAGCCATGCCAAGGGCCTGCGATGCGGAAACCGCCAAAGGATCCCTGGTGGCTCCCTTGTGGAGCAATGCGGCCATACGCATCTCCTCCCAAAGATCCAGGCGGTTGTTGCTGGCGGCTCCGTCGGTGCCCAAAGCAACCTGAACTCCCTTTTCCAACATGGCGGGCACCGGAGCGATACCGCTTCCCAGCTTGAGATTGCTCCCGGGATTGTGAAGCACCGTCACGTTCTTTCGGGCAAGCTCTTCCACCCGATCTTCGGGAAACCACACACCGTGGGCCAGGAGAAGCCGAGGGGCCTCCAGAAGACCGGTCTCCTCCAGAAGACCGATGGTATCCCGGCCAAGCTCCTTTTCGATATAGTCTTTTTCCCAGGCCGATTCAAGCCAGTGCACGTGAACCCCCAGTCCCTTGTCTGAAGCTTCCCGGGCGAGGAATTCAAGATGTTCCGGAGATACCGTATAGGGAGCGTGGGGAGAATAGAGAACGTTAAGCAATCCGTCTTTTCCGTGCCATTTCTCCACAAGCTGCCGCTGTTCCTCCAGCGACACCGGAGGCTCTTTCTGAGAGGCTTCCCAGAGAATCCCCCGGCTCAGCCCGGCTCGCATGCCCATATCGAGGGAGGCCTGGGCCACCTGATCCATGAAGAAGTACATATCTCCGAAGCAGGTGGTGCCGGTGGAGGCCATCTCGAGAAGGGCCTGGCAGGTTCCCCAGTAGACCCGTTCTCCGTTCAAGTTGTTTTCCACGGGCCAGATCTTCTGGTTCAGCCAGTCCAGAATCGCCATATCCTCTCCGAGTCCCCGGAGAAGCACCATGGCCGCATGGGTATGGCTGTTCACGAATCCCGGCAGGAGGGCGGTACGCCCTTTGCCGTCGATGCGCTCCTCCGCCTCCTCCGAGGAGGGATCCTCCACGAGGGAAATCCTACCGTTCCGGACAAGCACGTGTCCCCGTCGGGCACCGTTGAGGGCATCCACCAGAATCATATTTTCCAAAAGGGTTGCCATATTCTCTACCTCCTCGGATAGCTTCCTGAAACTATTCCTATTCCCGCCAGTCCTTCATGTACTGCTCCTGCTCGGGAGTGAGTTTTTCCAGAGCGATTCCCAAAGACTCCAGCTTGAGATATCCCACTTCCTTGTCCAACTCCTCTGGCACGTTGTACACTCCGGGCTCCCGGTTCGTATCGAGTACATGAAGCGCCGTAAGAAGCTGCATGGCGAAGCTGAGGTCCATAATCTCGATGGGATGTCCGTCCCCGGCGGCGAGGTTCACCAGGCGCCCCTCCGCGAGGAGATAGATTCTCCGGCCGTCCTTGAAGGCGTACCGGGTAACTCCCGGGCGAACCACCTCCACCGAGGAGGAACGCTCCTCCAGGTCGGGTTTCGAAATTTCCACGTCGAAATGCCCCGCATTGGCCAGAAGCACTCCGTCCTTCATAAGATCCATATGTTCTCCCCGGATGACCGAAAGGTTTCCCGTGACGGTGATGAAGAAATCCCCCAAAGGAGCCGCCTCCTTCATGGACATCACCCGGTAGCCGTCCATGAGAGCTTCCAGAGCCCGATGAGGGTCCGCCTCCACCACGACCACCGAGGCTCCCATGCCACGAGCCCGGGAAGCCACTCCCCTGCCGCACCAGCCGTATCCCGCCACCACCACGGATTTTCCCGCCACCAGGCAATTCGTGGTACGCATGATGGCATCCCACACGGATTGTCCCGTGCCGTAGCGGTTATCGAAGAGGTACTTGCTGTAAGCATCGTTCACCGCATACATGGGAAAAGCGAGGATCTTCTCCGCCGCCATGGCCTTGAGGCGCTTCACTCCCGTGGTGGTTTCCTCGCAGCCTCCCCGGATTTTCGGACAGAGTTCCGGACGCTCCTCGTGGACCAGACAGACCAGATCGCAACCGTCGTCGATGATAATCTCCGGATCGTAGGCTGCGGCGGCACGGAGATTATCCACGTACATTTCCGTCGTCATTCCCCGGGTGCTGAAGACGTGAATCCCCTCCTCCACCAGGGCGGCACAGACATCGTCCTGGGTGGAGAGAGGATTGCTTCCTGCGGCGGCCACGGTAGCTCCCAGGCGTTTGAGGGTCCGGAGAAGGCATGCAGTCTTGGCCTCGAGATGCAAACACACCGAGAGCACCTTTCCCTCCAGAGGCTTTTTCGGAGCAAGGCGCTCCTCCAGCATGCGGAGCACCGGCATGTACTGCCAGGCCCAGTCGATCTTGGCTTTTCCCTGAGGAGCAAGCGTTCTATCCGCGATATTGTACTCGGGCAAGGTCATGTAAACATCCTCTTTTCATATAAAATTTTAGTTCTTTTTCGATTCAGGAAAAATCAGCGGGGATCCTTCAAAAGGACCCGAAGGGATTCCTCGTAAGGAGCCCGGGCGATACCTCTCTCGGTAATGATGGCACTCACCAGTTCCGGAGGAGTAACGTCGAAGGCGGGATTCCATACCGAAGAATGTTCCCGGCAGAACCGGGTTCCCCGGAAGGAGCGCACCTCCTCGGGGGAACGTTCCTCGATGGGAATATCCTCGCCCCTTGTAAGGGAAAAATCGAAGGTGCTCCGGGGAGCCGCCACGTAGAAGGGCACTCCGTGATACCGGGCCGCCAAAGCCAGGGAATAGGTACCGATCTTGTTCGCCACATCCCCCCGGGAGGTGATTCGGTCCGCTCCCACGATAACCGCGGCAATTTTCTTTCGGGCCATGAGAAAAGCCCCCATACCGTCGGTAATGAGCGTAACCGGAACGCTATCCTCCTGAAGTTCCCAGAGGGTAAGCCGGGCTCCCTGAAGAACCGGCCGGGTCTCGTCGGCGTACACATGGATCTTCTTCCCCTCTTCTCGAGCGCTCCGGATGACCCCCAGGGCGGTACCGTGCCCCGCCGTGGCGAGGGCCCCCGCATTGCAGTGGGTAATGACGTTTCCCTCGGGAGGAAGGAGAGACGCCCCCCATCGGCCCATGGATCGGCAACACTCCAGATCCTCCGCAAAAATCTCTCGGGCCTCCCGAAGAAGCTCCTCGAAGAGCCGGGAAGGTTCTGAAACCTCCGCCACCTTCTCCATCCGCTCCAGGGCCCAGAAAAGGTTCACCGCCGTGGGCCGGGTTCGGGCAAGCCGTTTCGAAGCGGCACGTACCGCCTCCTTTCCCCGGGGAGCTTCCAACACCATGCCGTAAGCCGCTGCGATTCCTATGGCCGGAGCTCCTCGGACCACCATGGTCTCGATGGCCTGAGCCACATCATCCGCGGTGGTGCAGAAAAAAAAACGGACCTCCTCGGGGAGCGTCCGCTGGTCGAGAAGAACAAGGCTGTTCTTCCTCCATTCTATGGTCTGAGGCAATGCCATCGCGCTATCCCTCCAAAAAGGAATTCCCATGAACTTGAAGAACACGCACTTCTGCGGAACCCTCCGCAAAATGCAAATGTATTTTTTCCCCTTCTTTCAGATTCTTCACCGAGGTCAGAGGAACCCCCTCGGAGGTGGTACAGAAAACGTAACCCCGGGAAAGAATTTTTCGAGGAGCGTTGGCCTCCAAACGCCTCTCTGCAGCTTCCGCCCTTTTCCTTTCCCCTTCCAGAGAACGGGCAAAGTTCTGTACCAGGGCACTCTCGAAAAGTTCCAGATCTTCCCGGTTTCGGGGTAAAAACCCCCGCACAAAATATCGGTGCAGCGTCTTTTCGGCATAAAGGATTTCCAGTTTTTTCCGCTCTTCCCCTTTACGCCAGAGAGCGCCGAGACGCCGGCGGTACTGTTCGAGAGAAGGAAGAAGATCTTCCCCATCGGGGAAAAGGAACTCCGCCGCTGCGGAAGGGGTTGGAGCCGAAGCATCCGCAGCAAGATCCGCCAGGGAGAGATCCCGCTGATGCCCGATTCCCGTAAGAAGAGGCACCGGAGAAAGCCGAAGAGCCCGCACCAGCTCTTCGTCATCGAAGGGAGAAAGCTCGTCCTTTCCTCCGCCCCCCCGAACGAGCATAACCGCCTGAAGCGCCGGAAGAGCCCGCACCTTTTCGAGAGCCGAGAGAATGCTGGAAACGGTCCCCGCCCCTTGCACCAGAGCGGGAAAAACGTAAAGCCGGGTTCGGGGAAAACGGCGCTTCGCCACCGCCAGAACATCCCGCACCGCCGCTCCTCCCGGAGCGGTAATCACTCCCACATGTTCGGGAAAAGAGGGAAAGGGGCGCTTGATCCGGGGATCGAAAAAACCCTCTTTACGGAGCCTTTCCTCCACCATCGCCCGGGCCCGGGCCTTGGCCCCCTTGCCGAGAGGAAGAAAACGCCTCGCATAGATCTGATACCCCCCTCGAGGGGCGTACACGCCGATGCGTCCTTCCACGAAGACCTCGTCCCCCACCAGAGGAGAATAGATCTGCCGCCAGGCCTCGCCCTTGAAGAGAACCCCTGCCAGGACCGCCTCGGCGTCCCCCAGAGTAAAGTAGGTATGTCCGCTGCGATGCCGGTGAATTTCCCGGATTTCCCCCCGAACGACAAGATCCTGCAGCGTTTCGGTCCCCTCCAGCAAGAAAGCTATCTGCCGGGTGAGCTCCCCTACCGAGAGGGGGGAAGGGACTCTTCGTTCCACGGAGCCGACACCTCCCCGGAAGAAAGATCCTCTTTCGGCGGCTTCTCTCCGGATGCCTCGGAAGACTCGAGAAAACGCACAATCTTTCCGAGCACTCCGTTTACGAAACGTCCCGAATCCTCGGTGCCGAAAAGCTTGGCAAGTTCCACGGACTCCGAAATGGCCACCGCCAAAGGCACGGATTTGGAGAGCACCCCCTCGAAAAGGGCAAGCTCCACCGCCATGAGATCCACCCGCACCATCCTCTCGGGACGCCATTTCACGATATAGGCCCGAAGGAAGTAATCGATCTTTTCCCGATTATCGCAGACGCCCTTTATAAGAAAGAGGGCATACTCCCCCACCTCCCGAGGCTCTTCTTCGTAAGGAAGCATGGCGAGAGCCGCCTCGGGGGTGTTGTCGGGATTTGCGGAAAGCGCATAAAGAACCTGCAGGGCAATTTCCCGAGCCCTGCGGCGTTTCTGAGGAAGCTGAGATCCCTTCACAACCTCCTCATCCCTTCAGAAGACGCTGACACCATTCGAAAGCGGAGCGCCCCCATCTTCCCAAGGCAAGACGGGCAAGCCCGTACCCCAGGCATCCCCAGAAAAGGGTGTACAGGGTTTTCAGAAAACCGAACAGGAAAAAGGCCGCTCCCGCAGCGGAAAGGGCCGCCCAGAGAAAGGGATTGCCCAATATCCGCTTTTCCAATCCAGGAGAAAAGGCTCCTCCCTGCCCCCAGGTAACGAAAACCTCCCGGAACCCCAGGGGACGAAGAAGGCGCTTGAGATCCTCCGAAACCTGGTTCAGCCGCTCATCATTGCCGAGGAAAGATCTTCCGGGATATTCCAACTGTACGTTCAGTGCATTCTGATCGTCCCAAAGGGAGATGTTCTCGCACCGATATCCCTTGGGAAGAACGTGTTCCATCAGGCGCAAAAGGCTTCTTTCGGAAACCCACAGCTTTCCCGACATCGATTGTTTCCAGTAAAGGAACATAGTCTCACCCCGCAAAAAAAAGCCGGACCATGGCCCGGCTCGCCTGGATTATCCACACTACTCGGTCTTTTCCTCCGCAGCTTCCACGGGAGGCTGAGACTGCACGGGAATCTCCGCGCGCAGAGGCTCTACCTTTTCTTCCGTGGGCTCTTCGGCCTTTTCCGGTACTTCGTGAAGATGGATACCCTGGACAAAAACGTTAACATACTTCACACGATAACCGGTGAACTTTTCGAGATGCGTCTTCACCGCTTCCTGCACTTCCCAAGCCACGTCGGGAATGCGCAATCCATATTTAACAGAAATATAGGTATCCACCATAATTGTAGGAGGAGTGCCGTCGTCCACATTTACCCGAACTCCTCCGGAGGTTTTGCGTCCCAGCCCGAAGGAGGCGAGCCCACTTCCTCCGGCAGGGCGCACTCCTTCGAGGGAATGAAGCGCCTGTCCCGCGAGTTGCAGAATGACTTCTTCGGAAATTTTCACTTCTCCTCCCGTAAGTCCCTTGGAATCGGAAGAAAAAACCTCCTCTTTGTCGGATGTGAAAGCCTCCGACTTTTCCATTTCCGCATCTCCGACAATACCTTTTTTCTCGAACATCTTATCCTGCTCCGTCACACCAAGAACCTCCTCTCCAGGGGGCTATGCTTTTCCTTCTCCTCGCGGAGGAAGGGAAAAGACCTCCCCGCATGCGGGACACAGAAGACGATCTTCCGGCCCATACGCTTCCCGCCGAAAAAAGAACCGTTCCCCACAGATCTTGCAAACACAAACTTCAGGAGCCTCACTGGAAGGAGAAACCCGCGAGGGTTCCTCTCCTTCCAGACAAACCATCAGATCCCGAAGCCACGCCTTTTGTTCAGGAGAAAAGGAAAGGTTTTCCAAACGTTCCGCCAAAACCTTCCAAGTTCTTCCTTTCTCCCCTCCGGGAACGCTCCGGAGTCCTCCAGGCTCCATCACTTCTTGGCCCGCTCCAGATATTCGCCGGTGCGGGTATCCACCACCACACGCTCCCCTACATTGATGAACATGGGAACCGTCACGGTAAATCCCGTTTCCAGCGTGGCGGGCTTGCCTCCTCCGGAAACGGTATCTCCCTTGAAACCGGGATCCGTCTCCACCACCTGAAGTTCCACGGATTTGGGAAGACTCAGATCCATGATGCGCCCTTCGAACATCTCCAGGGCCACTTCCAGGTTGTCAGTCAGATAGTTTACCGCATTTCCGAGAACTTCCTTGGGAATATAAAGCTGATCGTAGCTTTCCATATCCATGAAAATGTAGCTGTCCCCGTCCTGGTAGAGATACTGAGCGGGTTTTTCCTCGAAAATGATCCGTTCGAAACGCTCTCCGGAACGGAAGGAATTTTCCACGATGGACCCTGCAACCAGGTTGCGCAACTTCGTCTTCACGATCGCTCCGCCCCGCCCCATTTTATGGTGCTGGCAATCGAGGATCTCCCATATGTCATCCTGCCACCGGATTTTCATGCCCGCATGAAAATCGCTTGTATCCACTACCTGAGCCATACTACAACCCGCTCCTTCGACAAAAAATAGTGTTCGTTATTATACCAGCTAATACCCCGGCGTCACTAGTTCATTCTGGAGAACATTTTCTCTTTCCAGGGGACCTTCGGGAACATCCAGCACATAGGGCACCACCACGATGGCCACCTCCGTGGTTTTATCGGTTTTGCTGCGCCACCGGAAAATCTCGCCGAGAAGGGGAATATCCCCCAGAATGGGAAATTTCGTCTCGTTCTCGCTTCTGCTGTGAGAGAAAAGTCCTCCGATGACGAAGGGCTCTCCATTACGCACCCGGATTTTCGTCTCCACCTCCCGGGAGGATTTTTCCGGAAAAAGGGCGGAACCGCTTTCCTTGAAAGTTACGGTGCCCGTGGAAATCTTGATATCCAGATTGATCATGTTCTCCCGGCCGATGGTGGGAAGAAATTCCAGGGTAGGCCCCGCCTCCACGTCGCCGTAGGTGGGATTTCCCGCCTCGTCCTTTCCGGAGATGTACTTGGTCTGGGTAGTGAGCTTGATAGAGGCCTTCTCTCCCGCGATGGCGATCACCGAAGGACGGGCGAGAACCTCCCCCTTATCCGCCTTCACCAGGGAATTCAGCCCCGCATCGAGCATGCGCATGGTGTTGGAGGTGATGTTCTCCACATCGACCCCCTCGGGGATGGGAATGATACCGTCCCCGTCCTTATCGGGATCGTAAAGATCAACCAGATTGGTATCGATATATCCTATGGTACCTCCTCCGGCGCCGTAGGAAAAATACCAGTGTTTGTACACGCCGGAAATGACGCTTTCCAGGGCGTCGCTGTTATCGTCCGCGGTCTCCACGATACGGGCCTGAATCATCACCTGTTTTCCCGGATGATCCATCCGCCGTAAAAGCTGCTCCACCTCGTAGAGTTTGGCGGGAGATGCGGTAACGTAAAGCTCCCGGAGCCGTTCGTCCACGGTAACCCGCTCCACCCGGGCGAGATCCTTGAGAAGCACCGCCAGCTTGGCGGGATCCCCGTAGGCTACGCGGTAATTCCGGGTAATCTCCTTGCCGAGGGTTCGGGCGAGATCCGCATCCCTCCCCACCAGCAGGGTTTTTCCCATAATGGCGTATCGCACATCGTACATGCGCATGAGATAGGAAAAAGCCTCTCCCAGAGGAACGTGCTGTAAACTGAGAGTGACCGGCGTATCCGGAACCGAGGGATCGCAGATGATGTTCATTTTCATGGTTCTGGCAAGCATCCGAAAGACATCCCGCAGATCCGCCCCCTGAAGCTCCAGAGTTACGGGAGTGCGGTTTCCCAGAGGGTCCTGAGAGGAGTAGGGGCGCTCCGGAGGAGCCTCCGCAGGAAGAGCGGAAGCGATACGGTCCCTTCGGGAAAGCTCGATAACCATGGCGTTCGCCGGAGGTGTTCCCCGGAGGTTCCGCAACACCAAAGCCTCCTCGGTCTCCACCCGCAGCAGAACTCCCCGGGGCTCCTGCTCCAGCACGAGGCGCCGCACCAGAGGTAAATGGTAATCCTTTTCCCATCGCCCGGAAGGGAGGGAAACGTTGTAGAAAAAGAACTCCAGCTCGTTGGAACGCTCCCGACGCAATTCCGGCTTGGGAAGGGAAGTGCCCTTTACGTCGATGGCCACCAGTCCGTCTCCGGCCTGATGCAGCACGATGCCTCCCATGACGGGCATATCCAGAAGGGGATCCGCCCCTTCGCCTCGCAGGGGACAGAAACCCAGAAAGAGCAGGACTCCCAAGGAAAAAAGTATGCCGCATGACAGGATATTCTTCATGTTTGTCTCCCTTATTCCAGAAGAGGAATGGTTATCTTGCTCTTGGACCACCGCACCACCACTCCCTTCTGAGAAATGGCAAGGATTTTCCCCAAGCCTCCTCCGAAGGAGTTTCCCTCCTCCAAAATGATTCCGGATCCCTCGTTTTCGATATCCATGAGGGCGGTTTTCCGATTACCCACGATAAATACCGCCCGTACCGTCATGTAGGGGGGCAGAATTTCGGGAAGCGCCGCTTCCGGAGGAACGTTGGCAGCAACGGTCCCCGAAATTTTCTGAGGAAGGTCCGCCCGATAGGGCTCCCGGGAGATGGCGAGGATGACACCAGCATACTCCCGGCTGTGTTTTCGGTAAAGCATAATTTGTCGAAATTCTCGTTCCTCTTTTTGTATTCGGGATTCTTCCTCCTCCACGTTCACGGGACGATCTTTGGAAGGAAGAGAATTCTCTCCTCCTCTGTCATAGAGACGATAGAGGTAGTACGCCTGTCCTCCGATTCCTCCGAGAAGAAAGAGAAACAGCGAAAGCAGGGCGACTCTCTGAAGGGGGCGACTTCCCCGAAGCCATTCCCACATTCCGGGAGAACCCTGACCGAAATCTTCCACCATTACGGAGCCTCCTCCCGTACCCGGGTCTCCAGGAGGGTGGATCCGGAAATCTTGCCGGATGGTTCGAACCGAATGGAGAGGGATTGCATCCGCACGATCTCCTCCATAGTACGCCATCCCGCGATTCCCTCCAGGACCTGATAATAGGGACCCGCAAACTGCACCGTGGCGGTGAGCATTCCCTCATCTCCCACCCGGGTGGAGGTGATGCTCACCTTTTCCACTCCCACCTCGGTAAGCTGCTTTTCCACGTTCGAAAGAAAGGCCACCTGATCCTGAGGAAATTGGACGGGCTGCCGGGAGAGGTTTGCCAAAACCCCTTTGTAGATCTGCAATAAGGCTTCATCGGTACGGGCGGCATGGCGCAGATTGACCTCCTGATTCAGGAGACGTGCCCTTCGCCGGGAAACTTCTTCGAGGTTCGTGGAAAGGTAATAATGCCCCCAGGCGATTCCCAAAAGAAAGAGAATGCACCCCAGAGGAAGCAGCTTTCTGCGCAAGCTTTCGGAGCGGGGAAGCTTGAAATTCATCAGGAATCCTCCCTCGGCAAGGTGACCGCCGTAATATCGTGGAGAGAGCAATCCAACACGAAGGAAACGGTTTTTCCGTTCCCCCCCCGAGCGCGGCTCACCTTGGGCACCACCACGCTTTTAATGATGCTCGCCTCGGCGAGATTGTTGCCGAAGGTCACCACGTCCGCCTCGGAAAAGGCATCTCCCTGCATGGAGACGGAGCCCTTGGCGATGTTCAGCGACGTAAGCCATACCCGAGGAGGCATAGAGCCTTCGAGAGCCGCCAGAACTTCCAGAGAAGGGAGCTCTCCTTTAAGAAGGGTGAGAATGGATTGATATTCCTTTTCTTCCCCCTGAAGCCGCTCCAGTTCGGTCCGCAGAGCCTTGGCCTGACGCTCCAGAACCCGGAGACTCTGCTGCCGATCCCGAAGCAGTTCCTGCTGCTCCCGGAGAGAAAAGTAGGAATAGCCCAGGGAAACCAGGCTTACTCCCACGAAAAGGCCCGTCATAACCACGAAGAGAAGTCGGAGAGCGTCGAAACTCCTGGAAACGCTCTTTTTCTCCCGATATTCCGGGGGACGAAGATCGAAGCGAATCATGGAAGCAGATCCCGCAGGGCAAGCCCGAGAGCGCATTCCCATCCTCGGGAATCCGAGGATGGAGCCTGGACCCCCCAGGTATCCCAAAGAGAAAAGGAAAGAAGGGAAAGTTCCCCCATTTCCTCGCGGAAACGCTGCTGCACTCCCGAATCCTCTCCGAGAATGCCCGCAAGAACCAGGGATTCCACGGGAACATCCCGGAACTGCCCCTTCACGAATCCCAGGGTGGAACGGACCTCCCGAACCACCGAGGCGAGAGATTCCTCCCGAGAATTCTCGTTCCCCAATCCCACCAGGAGGGTGCGAAAAAGAAGAGGGGCTTCGCCGTTGCCCAGAATAAGCTGGGTGCTGTTCTCTTCGAGAAGAATCATGAGATATCCTCCGGAAAGCCCCTGCAAAGGGCCTAAGATAGAACGAAAGGCTCCGATAAGACAGGGTTCCACCGCCGTGATTTCCGCGTTCGAAGAAGAGAAGAGAGCCATGAGCTGCTCCACCAGACGGGAACGGATCGCCGCCACGAGCAACTTCATCTCCCCAGGCACTCCTCCCGCCCAGGGCGAAATATCCGCCACGTCGTACACCGCCTCTCCCGCAGGAAAGGGAAAGTATTTTTCGAAATCCCATTGAAGGGCCCCCCGGGCATCTTCAAGATCCATTTCGGGAATCGTCACCACCCGCATCATCACGTTTCGGGGAGGCAGGCCGAGGGTGATTCCCGCGGGGAATTTTCCTTCCACATTCTCTCCGAGACGCTCTACCAGGGGAGCCAGAGCCTTGATATCCCGAAGCATTCCCTGCTCCATTATGGGAACCGAAGAGACCACGAGAGAGGAAGCTCCGAGGCGATACGACCCGTCGGAACCGAAGATTTCCAGATACCGAAGCCCTTCGGGATGAAAGGAAATTCCCGCTCCGCCTCCGGAGGACTTGCGCAAAAAGGGCAATCCCACACCCTCACCACCTTCTCTGCATTTTAACCGATTATATCGAAAAGCGAAGGGAACGTAAAATACGGATTTCCCACGAATGCCTTAAATACCGAGGGCTAAAAGTTCAGTTGCGCACTCTCCAGGACCGGGAAAGGCAAAGGTGATAGTAGTCGGGATCATAGTGGGAAGGCCAGGCAAAATTCCACCCCAAAACATCCCCCGAAAAGGGACGGATTCTCTTTTCCGAAGAACGGACGAGAAGAAATGCCGAAAGAGTGGCGTTTTCTTCGTTGTACTCGCAATGAAACCCTGCGATATTTCCGGCCCGGGGCTGTACCAGGGGAACTCCGCCGCTGTAGATACGGCTGTAGAGAACGGTTCCCACGGGATAGAATTCCGCCCCGAAAACCCCGTGGATTTCATCGAAAGGATGAATCTCTTCGGAAAAAGAACCCCGAAGCAAAAGCTTTTTTCCCGAAAGCAAGAGTTTGTAAAAGGGCAGCCGGGAACCCGGAAAAACGTAACACATGGAATCCCGAGCATATTCCGGAAGAGTATCCGAAAGCTCGATCCAGGATCCTTCGGGGGGCACCGAAAATTCCTCCGAGGTTCCCGAACCGAGGGGAATTCCCGACACCATCCGAAGACGCCGACCATCGTCGAAAACGCCCAGGGATCCCCAATCCCCATAGGGAACCCGGGGAGCAGTCCCTTCGAAGGCGAAGGCCTCTTTAAAGGCTTCCCGGGAAGGAGGCATTCCCAAACCCGCCCCCAGAACGAAAGGTTCCAGCACCGTAAGAACCTGTTCTCCCCGAACGAGGCAGGAGGCATGAAACCGGATAAGGTCGTAGGTGGAAAAAAATGAAAAAAGGAGCGGCATAGTTGCCGCTCCTACGATACCAATCATGGACAGGGTGATGAGGAGTTCGGTCAAAGAAAAACCTCGATACTTCAACATTTAAAAGGTTACTCTTTTCAATTAGCCCTCTGGTAAATCCAATCGTCTTCTTCCAATGTTGTAGTTGAAAGAACTGCGTCATTAGAAATATCAATCTCTCCAACTGCACCATTCTTCCACCACATTTTCAAATTATCTTTATCTATCATATCCTTGAGTTTTTCTCCGGCACCGTTAGTAGGAATAATGGCGCCGACAAAAACAACACCCCCTGTGTTTCGAAGATCATACGCAGTCGCTTCAAGTTCTTTATCAACATAGGATTCAAGGTCATCGACATCACCAGTCGCAGGATACCCTGAATTATCCGCATAATACTGAAGCACTGCACCTTTCATAGTACGAAGGTCCGAAATAATTTTCGTAGCTTCCGCCTTGTCGGTACTGCTTCCCATGAGCATCATCATGGATCCCGCAAGGATTCCGATGATGACGATAACGATGAGCAACTCCACCAGGGTAAAACCTTTTTGTTTCCTGCTGTCTCTCTGCACTTTCATCTTGAAGCACCTCCCAAAGTATGTATACAGCTACAGCATGGTTTGAATAGCGCTTATGATTGGCATAAACACCGCCAAAGCCACGAGAGCTACTACGCCACCTACGAAAACAATTAAAACAGGTTCAAGAATAGATGTCAACTGGGAAACTTTCTGATCAAGCTCCAAATCGTACCAATCCGCCACTTTGTTCATCATCTCTTCGAGCTTTCCCGTCTGCTCCCCCACCGAGAGCATGTGGGCCACCATGGGAGGAAAGATTTTCAGCTTTTTCGCACTCTCTCCCAAAGAGGCTCCCTGTTTTGCGCTATTCCGGAGTTCTTCGAAACCCCGGGCTATTTTGACGTTATTCGCCACCTCCATGGTCATATCCAGGCTCGTGAGAATGGGAACCCCCGCCTGTACCAGGGAACCAAGAGTACGCATGGTCCGGGCCATGATGGCTTTGAAGAGAATGTCTCCGAAGACGGGAACCCGGAGCTTGAGACGATCCACAAATCCCCGGGTGGAGCGCATTCTCTGGAGAACCATGAGGAGAAGCACCGTAAAAAGAATGCCCCCCAGGATGAGGTACCATTTGTGTTTCAAAAAGTCCGCGAAGGCGAAGACCCCCAGGGTAAGTTTGGGAAGCTGGGCGTTGATGCCCGCGAAGACCTTCTGGAATTTGGGGACGATCACCGTCACCATAAGATAGAGCACCCCCAGGGCGAAGAGCATGACCACGATGGGATAGGTGAGAGCGGACTTTATCTTCCGGGAAAGGGCCTCCTGCTTTTCCAGAAAGGTGGCCACCCGATCCAGGGTAACGTCCAAAAGCCCCCCCTCCTCTCCCGCCTGAACCATGGAAATCATGAGAGGAGAAAATTCATTGCGCCTTCTCATGGCCGTGGCAAGGGGATATCCTCCGTCCAGGAGCCGCTTGATCTCCTTGATGGCAGTGGCCAGGCGCTTGTTGGAGGTTTGATCCTTGAGAATATCCAGAGAGGCCCCCAGGGTAAGCCCGGAGCTGACCATGGTGGAGAGCTGGCGGAAGAAAACCGCCTTGTCCCGGATGCTTATGGTGGAAATCTGCTGCATTCGTTCGAGAAATCCCGGGGAAGTCCCTTCTTTTTTCGAGGAAGATCTTTTCGGAGAAGATGCCTTCTTTTCCGGCATTCCCTCCATTTCCCGAACCGAAATGGGCATGAGATTCCGGCTTCGGAGCCAGGTGGCCACATCCTCCGGACGATCCGCCTGATATTCTCCTTCTTTGATGCTTCCATCCTTTGCCCGGGCACGGTAGAGATAACGCATAGGTTCTCCCCCTTCCGAAGAGAATTTACATCATTTCAAAAACGAGACGCTCCAGGTCCTTCCGGTCGTAGGCGTATTTCTGGGCGTGTTCGTAGGGAAAAAGCCCCTCCCGGACACAACGGGCCAAATCCTGATCCATGGTATGCATTCCTGCGGCGGCGCTGGTCTGCATAATGCTCTTCACCTGCCCCACCTTTCCCTCCCGAATGCAGTTCCTCACTCCCGGCGTGGCGTAAAGCAACTCGGTGGCGCAAATCCGCCCTCCCGAGGGAAGAGGTACGAGCTGCTGGGAGCAGATACCGATAAGGATATGGCTTACCTGCATACGCACCTGCTGCTGCTGATGGGGAGGAAAGACATCGATGATGCGGTCGATACTCTGGGGAGCGTCCGGCGTGTGGAGGGTGGCGAAAACCAGGTGCCCCGTCTCCGCGGCGGTTACTGCGGCTCCCACGGTTTCGAGATCCCGCATTTCTCCCACCAGAATGACGTCCGGATCCTGCCGGAGGGCCCGCTTGAGGGCCTCCGCAAAGGAACTGGTATCCGTTCCCACCTCTCGCTGGTGAATTACGGAACGCTCCGAAGAGTGAAGATATTCGATGGGATCTTCGATGGTGATGATGTGGCAGCGCCGGGTCATGTTGATGCGGCGGATCATGGCCGCCAGGGTGGTGGATTTGCCGCTTCCCGTGGGGCCCGTCACGAGAAAGAGTCCCCGCAGATGCTCCGCCACTCCCTGGAGCGTCTTGGGAAGCTGCAGGTCCTCCAGGGATCGGACATTTTTGGGAATCACCCGAAGGGCCATGGAAGGGTTGCCCCGTTCGATAAAGCAGTTTCCCCGGAAACGGGAAACGAGGTCTTCCGAAAAGGCCATCTCGAAGCTGAAATCCATTTCCCGATACTCCCGCAAATGCCGAAGCTGGGCTTCCGAAAGAAGCTCTTCCGTCATGGACCAAACGTCTTCGGCTACGAAAGGAACATAGGAGGCAAGGTATTCCAGTTCTCCATCCTTGCGGAGAGCCGGAGGAATTCCCACGCCCACGTGCAGGTCGCTGGCATCCGCCCGAAGGGTTTCTTCCAGCAGGGTCACGATAGAGGTTACCATTCTCTCACCCCCGAGGGCTTTTGCGGAAGAACGCAAAGCCCGGATTCTCTCTGTTTTCCGGATTGCTCCGAAATGCGTCCCGCCTACGGGCTTTACGCCATGGTTACGTGCAGCACCTCTTCGAGGGTGGAAATTCCCTCGTAAACCTTTCGCAATCCCTGCTGCCGAAGGGTTTTCATTCCTTCCTTCCGGGCCTGATCGTAGATATCCCGGGCGGTGCCGTTGGCCACGATGAGCTTGCGTATGGCTTCATCCACCAGCATGATTTCGAAAAGGGCGGTTCTGCCGGAGTACCCCGTTCCCCGACAGGCATCGCATCCCCGGGCCTTGTAGATACGGCTCCCCCTGGGAAGCACCTCGGGGTCCGCCAGATTGTCGGGCACTATCATTTCCTCTTTACAGTAGGGGCATACTTTACGGATCAGACGCTGAGCGATGGAGGCCATGAGGGACGAGGCCACCAGAAAGGGAGGAATTCCCATGTCCACCAGACGCACCACCGTACTGGGAGCGTCGTTGGTGTGGAGGGTGGAAAAAACCGTATGCCCCGTAAGGGCCGCCCGCACCGCCATTTGGGCGGTTTCGAGATCCCGGATCTCTCCTATCATGACCTTGTCCGGGTCCTGCCGCAGAATGGAGCGGAGAGCGTCCGCAAAGGTAAGCCCCGCCTTTTCGTTGACGTGCACCTGATTGATACCGTGAATGCTGTACTCCACGGGGTCCTCCACGGTGATGACGTTCACCTCGGGCTGGTTGATACGCTCCAGCATGGAGTAGAGGGTGGTGGATTTGCCGCTCCCCGTGGGCCCGGTTACGAGAATAATACCGTAGGGAACCCCCAGGATATCCTCGATGGCCCGTTTCTCCTCGGGAAAAAAACCTATTTTATCCAGTCCCACGGCGGATTTTTCCTGATCCAGAATCCGAATGACCATTTTCTCTCCGTATACCGTGGGAAGCGAGGACACCCGGAAATCCACCTTGCGGTTCTGCACCTTGAGAATGATGCGTCCGTCCTGGGGGCGCCGTTTGTCCGCAATATCCATGCTGGCCATGATCTTGATGCGGGAAGCCACTGCGGGATGTCGATCCCGGGGATATTCGTGGGCGTCGAAAAGAGCCCCGTCCACCCGAAATCGGATACGCATGGTTTTTTCGTGGGGCTCCACGTGAATATCCGAAGTGCCCTCCCGGACCGCCTCGTTGATAAGCCGGTTCACCAGCTCCACCGCGAAGGCCTCGTCCAGATAGGCCACGCTGGTGCCGCTGTCCCGGAGGCGTTCTTCCTCGGAATCCAGGACTTCGATTTCTCCGGACTCCTCTTCCCGAATCGTATAGATATGGTCCAGGGCCCGGTTGATCTCCGAGAGGGTGGCCAGATTGACGTCCACCTCGCGATCCGTATGCAATCGGAGTTCGTCCAGAGAAAAGACATCCAGGGGATCCGAAATGGCCACCATGAGGACCCCCTTCCCAGTAACAGACATGGGAACGACTTTGAGCTTCCGGGCAAGATATTCCGGCACCATCTGCAACGCTTCGGGCATGGGAGTGAACCGGGAAAGGGAGACGATCTGCTTTTTCAGTTGATTTCCCAGAGCCTCGATAACCTGGCGCTCCGTAACCCATCCCTTGGTGAGAAGAATTTCTCCGAGACGTTCCCGAGTACGCTTCTGCTCTTCCAAAGCCTGCTGCAGCTGGTCCGGGGTGACAGCCATGGCTTTGATGAGAATATCCCCGAGGCGAAGTTTCCCGTTCCCGTTCCCCATAAGAGTTTCCTCTTACCTTCGCATTTTTCGTCGAACTCCATACCCCAAAGGCAGAAGCAGCAAAATTCCTCCGAAAGAAAGAGTTCCCAGAGAACAGCCTCCTCCCCCCATGGTTCCCTTCGGGAGGGTATAGAATTTCCAGATAGGCCCGGTCCAGGTACGGCCTTCGGCATTCTGAGCCACGATCTGCCAGTAGTAGATGGTATCGTAATCCAGGGTAGGATCGTAAATCATGTCCGTAACGCCCGTAGCCACCGCGGGCATGTTACTGCCGCTCGTCCCCAACCGCACCGAATAGGTAAGACCGTTCATAAGAAGCCCTCCCACGGTACACCGCCACTGGAGGTTCTGTTCGACGGTCACTCCGGAATTGCTGATCTCCTCGGGATCCGTTATACCGGAGATATCGCCGGGGGCCACCACCTCGAAGGTAAGGGTATCCCCATTCCAGGTGGTAAAACGCCAGATACCGCTCACAAGAGTCTCGTCCCCGCTCAGGGCCTCGACTTTCCAGAAGTAGGTGGTGTCGTAATCGAGATTCGATACGGTATAGGCGGGAACCCCAAGATCCCGGCTCACGGGAGTCGTCAGAGCTCCCGCAGTGGAGCTGAAGTAGATATTGTAGGTATAAAGGCTGCTGATCTCTTCGTCATCGCTGGTAACCTTCCAGAGCAGAGTATACGCGTTGGGAAGATCCTCCTGGTCGTCCGTAGGATCCACCACCTCGATTTCCGCTCCGAAAGCACCGGTAATCAGGCCCAGAAAGATACATACGCCGCAAAAGAATAAAGCCCATCGTTTCATGCCGCCATCCCCGCCTCGTCTTGTTTTTTTCATATTTTTTTCCGCCTATCGCTCCTCTTCTTCCTCGGGGGAGTCCACATCGATATTCAGCTCTCCCTCTTCAATGAGAAGATCCACTTCTTCCGGAGACTTGGGAAGTTCTTCATCCTCTTCGGAATCCTCTCCCGGCCCGAGAAGAAGCATGTTCTCCTCCTGGAGCTTCTGATGAATTTGTTTGAGCAACTCTTCGAAGAGGTCCTTCTTTTCTTCCAGAAGGGATACGAGCTTCTCCTTGCCCTGGGCGAGAGTCTCTCCGTTGAAGGCGATCCAGGAACCCTTTTTCTTGAGGATCTTCAGCTGGATCGCGAAATCCACCACCGCCATTTCGTTGGGAATGCCCTTGCCGTAGACCAGGGTGGTGGAGGCGGTGCGGAAAGGAGGAGCCAGCTTGTTCTTCACGACTTTGATGTTGAGTTCGTGCCCGTAGGTTTCGTCTCCCCGGGTGAGTCCCTTTCCCCGGCGTACGTCGATCCGGACAGAGGTGTAAAACTTGAGAGCCCGGCCCCCGGTGGTGGTCTCCTGGGGACCTCCGGGGCTGTATCCCGTGGAGATTTTCGCCCGAAGCTGGTTGATGAAGATAACCAGACTGCCGCTCCTGGAAATGGCCGAAGCCAGCCGCCGAAGAGCATAGGACATGAGCCGGGCCTGAAGTCCCATCTGGGACTCCCCGATATCCTTACCGTCGATCTCCGCCTTGGGCGTAAGGGCCGCCACGGAGTCTACGATGACGATATCCACCGCACCGCTGCGCACCAGGGTTTCCAGAATGAAGAGGGCCTGTTCTCCGCTGTCGGGCTGGGAGAGCAAAAGAGCGGGCACGTCCACTCCCAGGGCCGCGGCAAGGCGGGGATCCAAAGCGTGTTCCGCATCGATAAACGCCGCGGTTCCTCCGTTTTTCTGGGCCTGGGCTACCGCATGGAGGGCCAGGGTGGTTTTTCCCGTTCCCTCATGGCCGAAGATCTCCACGATTCGCCCCCGGGGAAATCCTCCGATTCCCAGGGCCACGTCCAGAGGCAGGATTCCCGAGGAGATTACGGGAACCGGAGTCTCCGCCCTCTCTCCGAGGCGCATGATCGCCCCATCGCCAAACTTGGATTTGATATCGTCCAAAGCCTGGGCCAGCATATCCTCTTTCGTAAGTTCCTGTTTCCGAGCCATTTTCCCCTCCGTTATTCCCAAAATTTTCCACCCCTCGGAATTCTCTTAGAAGAGCTCGTATATTCCGAGAGGAGAATACCGCGGTCCCTGAGGGCGGAGTTCGCTTTTCATGAGCATGAAACGTTTCGCCCTCCAGGACCGACCGTAAAAAGTCCCCTTTTCCAACGCTTCCCGGGCTTCCCGGGAGAGAGAACGATCCCGCAGGGCCCGGGCCACCGTAATGTGGGGCGTATAAGAACGGCTCTCCACAGCAAAACCGCACCGGGAAAGCAGTTTTTCCAGCTGCCGGTGCAGTTTCGCCAGTTTGGCCACCTCTCCTCCCAGGCCAACCCAGAGAACTCGGCCTCGGGCTCCCGGAGGAAAGGCCCCCCAGGAGGAAAAGGAAAGCTCCGGCGCCTCCCTATCCAAAGGAGCCTCTCGAAGAGCCTCGTCAAGTTCCCCCAGTTTTTCCGGATCCACATCCCCCAAAAAGTGCAGGGTCAGGTGCAGCTGGTCTTCCGAAAGCCAACGCACTCCGGGAGCCTTCATAACCCGAAGAAGGCATTTTCTTTCGGGCTCCTCCAAAGGCAGGCAGAGGAAGCTTCGAACAGGCGGTGACATGGAAAGGGCTCCTATTTTTCGAAGGCGCTGAAATCTCCCAGAAGGATCTGTAACGCCGCCCTCTGGGCCTGGGAACGTACGTCCCCCCGGGCTCCGGCAAAACGTATTTTAAGCTGTCTTGCGGAATTGCCGTCGTTGAAACCGAACCAGATGGTTCCCACGGGTTTCTCCGGAGATCCTCCTCCGGGGCCAGCGATGCCCGTCACGGCGAGGGATATCTGAGACGCGAAAAGAGAACGAACTCCTGCGGCCATGGCGGCGGCACAGGCCTGACTTACCGCTCCGTGCTCCTCGATAATTTCCGGAGCCACTCCGAGAAGGCGTGCTTTCGAACTGTTGGAGTAGGTCACCACGCCGCCGAGAAAAATTTCGGAAGAACCGGGAATTTCCGTAATGGCTCCGGAGAGAAGTCCTCCGGTACACGATTCCGCCACCGCAAGGGTAGCTTTTCTCCTGGTATATTCGACAACAAGTTTATGTGCCAAGCGCCATGCGGTTTTATCCACGCCTATCACCCTCCAAAAAACCTGTATAGAAAAGCTATTCCATCTTCGAGAAAGAGCCAGATCAGCCCTCGCAGAAGACCGGCGGCACAAAATCCCTCAAGGGCCGAGGCGAGCATGTTCCCCACGCCGCTCCAGCGGGAGTGGAGAAGGTAGAGAGGAAAAGGCCGGAGAAGATTGAACACTCGGAAAAGGAGAACTCCTCCCAAAGCCGCTCCGGGAGAGCCTCCCCTCATGGCGATCCAGGTGCCGAAAAAAAGATCCAGCACCACCGTGGATTCCGCCGGAGCCCCTCCTTTCCGGACATACCGCCATACCGCATAGGTTCCGAAGATCCAGAGAGCCCCGAAGAGTTCCGGAGATACCCGAAGGAGGCTGAAAAAAAGCAGCCCCCCGAGCACCGCCCAAAGCCCCCCCGAGGCGAAACGGCACCCCAGGCCTCCCAGAGTGGCAATCCAGCCTTGCCAGGTGGTGGGGTAGGGAAAGGGCGTAAATGCTCCTTTTCGGGGAATCACAGAATTTCTCCCCGAAGATCGTGTTCCAGGGCTTCGTGAATTTTCACCCTCACCCGGCTTCCGGGGAGGATCTCTCTTTCGGGCAAAACCATTTCGATCTGTCCGTCCACGTCCGGAGCCTCCCGGTAGGAGCGTCCCAGAAGGAGATCCCCCTCCCTCTGCTCCACCACCACGGAGAGATTCCTTCCCACCAGAGCTTCCTGGTGTTCCAGAGAAATTTCCTCCTGAAGGGTCATGACTCGATCCAGCCGTTCCTGGGCCTTTCGGGGATCCACCTGTTCCGGAAAGGAGGCTCCCGGAGTTCCCTCTTCGGGAGAATAGATAAAGCATCCCAGCCGCTGAAAACGGACCTGCCCGAGAAATTCCAGGAGTTCCTCGAAGGCCTCATCGTCCTCTCCGGGAAATCCCACCATGACGGTGGTACGAAACACCATATCCGGGCGAACTCTCCGGGCAGCTTCGAAAAGGGATTCCAAACGCTTCCGGGAATCCTTCCGGTTCATGCTTGCCAACACGCTCTCGTTCCCGTGCTGTACCGGCACGTCCGCATAGGGAATCACCTGGGGAATTTCGAAGAGTTCCTTCCAGAAGTTCTCGGAAATTCCCCGGGGATGAAGATAGAGGAGGCGAAACCAGACGTCTTCGGGAAGGGCTTCTCCCAAATCTCTCAAAAGCCCCAGGAGGGATTCTCCCGAGGTCAGATCCGCTCCGTACCCGGTGATATCCTGCCCCAGAATGCAAAGCTCCAGGGCTCCTTCTTCCACGAGTATCCGCGCTTCCTCCACCAGGGCTTTCCGGGAAAAGCTCCGAAGAGGCCCCCGGATGGAGGGGATGGTACAGTAGGCACAATGGTTGTTGCAGCCCTCCGTGATCTTGAGGTACCGCACCCATGGAAACTGGTGGGAGGAGCGTATTCTTCCGGGAAGCCCCTCTTTCTTTTCTTCGAGGCCGAGCAAAACTCGAAGCTCTTTCCATCCCTCGCAGGGAATCCAGAAGTCCACCTGGGGAAGTTCCTTTTGAAGAGCTTTGCCGTAGCGGTTGTAAAGGCACCCCATAACCCCTATGGACGAGAGAACTCCTCGCTCTTTAAGCTCTTCCAATTCGAAAATGGCCCTAAGGCTTTCCTGAATGGCGGGAACGATAAAACCGCAGGTGTTCACCAATCCCCAGTCCGCCTCCTCGGGAGAATCCACCAGCTCCGCCCCGGCCTGAGCGAAGAGAGCCGCGAATCGCTGGCTGTCCACCTCGTTTTTGAAACACCCCAAAGTGTGAAGAAAGACTTTGGGGGGAACTTCCTTGAATTTAGGAGTCACGCAGCCCTCCCTGGGGATCGAAGATAAAGGTTTTCACCTCTCCGGTCTTGCCGAGAGATTCCCGGGTTTTTCCGAACCATCGGGCCGAAAGGGCTCCCGCATTTCCCACACGAACCGCAAGGGATTTTTCCAGGGAGAAATTTCGGATCTCTCCCTTCTTGAGGGTCCCCACGAAGAGTACCTTGTCTCCCTGAGCAACCCGAACCCAGCATGCCCCGGAGGCGGAAAGCACCAGCTCCCGGGCCTCCTCGCCGGAAGAAACTCCTTCTTCCGCAGAAACCTCCCCCGCCTCGTAGAGCCAGGGGTAATCCTTCCGAGCCTCTTCGGAGGCCCCCGTGGGCAGAGGCACCAGGGTTATCCGGGCGACATCCGGGAGATTCGCGGCTTCCGGAGATTTCGGAGTGGGAAGGATTCTCGGAGAGGGCGCCAAAGAAGGAACCGCCTCGGGTTCGGGGGGAAGAGGTTTTGAGGTGGGAAGCACCGCCACTTGAGGAGTTTTTCCCAAGGCCTCCTCTGAAAGAGGAGGCTCCGCGATTTCCGGAGACGAGGGAATTCGGGCAATCTCTCCGGAAATCACCCTCGCTTCGGGAGTGGGCTTGGA
Source organism: uncultured Aminiphilus sp. (assembly GCA_963666395.2). GTDB lineage: Bacteria > Synergistota > Synergistia > Synergistales > Aminiphilaceae > DAIPKP01. Next base: position 805,844 of record CAXXQU010000001.1, on the reverse strand, counting down.
ATCCCGATGGAAGGCTTCGAAAAGCAGATCCCGCTGCATCCATACGAAAAACCCTCCTCCCGCCACAAGAAAAACGAGAAGAATGTAGAGCCACCCCACCGCCACTCGCCGGAATCCCTTGGGAGCCGAGGTAAGAGAGTGCACCGAAGGCTGCTCCTCCTCTTCCTCCTTGTGGGGAAAGGCTCGGTTGTACTCCTCCCACAATTCCGATTCCTTCAGAAAGGTGAGGTAATTACGAATGAATCCCCGGGCATAGACGAGGGCCGGAAATTCTTCCATGTTTCCCTCTTCGATGGCCACGATGTATCGCTCCCGGATATGCAGTCTTCCCGCCACATCCTTGGTGCTGATTTCCTTCTCCTCCCGCCGGGAACGAAGATAGGCCCCCAGCTCGTATAGCGTTCTTCCCTCCTCAGGCATGAGACAACCCCTCCAACGCAGCTTCATACAATGCCTGGGCGGATCGTTCCGGCAGAGGATCGGAAAAAACTGCGCTTCCCGCAACAAGCACGTCGCACCCTCTGCGAACGAGTTCCGCCGCACGCTCCACGGAAACCCCTCCGTCGATTTGCAGAAGAAAATCAAGATTCTTCAAGGTTCTTCGACGATAAAGGGCTTCCACCTTTTCCAGCGATTCGGGAATAAAGGACTGCCCCCCGAATCCCGGATTCACGGACATGACGAGCACAAGATCCACCAAAGGAAGAAGCGGATAGACCATTTCCGCGGGAGTTCCCGGATTCAACGAAATTCCCGCCCTGCATCCGCTCTTCCGAATTTGCTGCAGCAGCCGATGCGCATGAGGTGTGGCTTCCACGTGAAAAACGAGATAGGAGGGCTCCGCAGGAAGAAAGTACTCCACAAATTTTTCGGGATTTTCCACCATGAGATGCACGTCCAGCACCGACGAAGAAAAGGCCTTACGCAACCCCTGGACAAGAAGGGGGCCGTAGGTCATATTGGGAACGAAATGCCCGTCCATAACGTCCACATGGAGCCAGGAAACGAATTTCCCTAGGACTGCAAGGTTTTCTTCCATACGAAGAGGATTCGCCGAAAGGAGGGAGGGAGCGATAATCGGATCTCTCCGCTCTTTTTTCCGGGCTTCCGAAGAAGTTACCGATACCGTTCCTGCCATACGAACTCTCCTCCCAGATAGATGGTAATCGCCGCTTCCTTGACGTAGGGAACCTCCATGGAAATGTATTCTCCTCCGGCTACTTCCTTGTTCACCAGCTTTTTGCTGCCCTTGGCATCCACCATCTCGATGCTGAGCCCCAGAGGCTTCGAAAGAGGCGGCACCTGATAACGGATTTTCGCCTTTTTGGTTCCTCCCGAAGGCTGTTCCTGAGGAGGAGCCGCCTTGGTGGGCCGGGGAGTCGGAACGGGAGTTTCGGGAGCCGCAACCACCACCCCGGGAATACCCGGAGTTTTGGGGACTGGAGTGGGTGCTGTGGCACTACTCGGTTCCCCTCCTCCGGAGGAGGATTTTTTCATGGTGGACACCACCAGATTCACGGCGCTGTTCTTTTTGACCGGGGTTCCTTCCTGGGGAGAAATGCGGATAACCACTCCCGGAGGACTTGCCTGGGTGTAGTGATAGCGGAGGGATCCCAGAGAAAGTCCGGCCTGGCGCAACAGGGTTTTCGCCTCGTCCTCCATTCTTCCGGCGAGATTGGGAACCTTTACGGTTCCCGAACCGTTCTCTTCTCCCTGGCAAATGAGAAGATCCACCCGGGCCCCCCTAGGAAGCGCCACCGGCGAAGAGGGGCTTTGGGCGATTACCGTTCCCGGAGCGGCTCCATCCCGGGGAGTCCGCAGAACGTCCCCGGGAACGAAACCAGACTCGGTAAGAGTTTGCACCGCCAGGCCGTACTCCATGCTCCGCAGATCCGGCAAGGGATAGCGCTGACCTCCCTTGCTCACCTTGAGAATGAGAACCTGCCCCTTCTTCATGAGGGATCCCGGAGCGGGCCATTGGGCCACCACGATTCCCTCTTTTTTGGCGGAATCCACCTGATCCACCCGAGCCACAAGCCCCGAACTCTGCACATGCCCCACCGCTTCGATCACCGCCATTCCCTCCAGAGAGGGAGAGGCGATTTCCTTTTCTCCAAAGAAAATCATGTAGAAAATAAGGGCCGCAGAACCGAGAATCACGATAAGAACAAGAGATAAGGTTGCAAAAAAAAGCTTCCGCATCGAATCCTCCTCAATCGCAGTTGCGATACCACAAACCAGTCGCCTTACGCTTTTTTATAGAGCCACTCCGATTCCGGAGGTATTCAAGGGCTATTCGGGGCGCTTCATGAGAAGGGCCGCATAAAAACCGTCTTTCCAGGGGTCCGAGGGATAAGCATATCTTCCCCAGGGTTTTCCCCGGAAAAGAAAGGGAGGCGCTTCCCGAAGAGGTACTTCCACCAGAGAAGGATTTCTCCTGAGGACTTCCGCAAGGGACTCCTCGTTCTCCTCCCGCAAAAGACTGCAGGTAGAATAAAGAATATATCCTCCCGGAAGAAGCAGGGTTCCCGCCTTTTCCAGAAGATTTCGCTGCAGTTTGGCGAGCACCCTCACATCTCTCGGTTTGATTCGAAACTTCCCTTCGGGATGACGTTGCCAGGTTCCGGATCCGGAACAGGGGGCATCCAGAAGAATCATATCAAATCCTGAAGAATCCTCCAGCTCCAAAGCGTCTCCTCCACGGATCCGCACCCTTTCGGAGCATTCCAGCCGAAGCATTTCCTTCTTCAGGGCCCGCACCTTTCCCTCCGAAACCTCCCAGGCTTCGAGAAAAGCCTTTTCGTAGTGCCCCAAAAGAAGGCCGGTTTTGCCTCCCCGGCCGGCACACATATCGAGAATCCTCGGGCGCTCCTTCAATTTAGGGAAAAAAACCTGCGCCCCTATAGAGGATTCCCCCTGGGGAGTGATCTTTCCTTTTCGATACGAAGGAAGTTCCGAAACGAGGCAGGTTCCGGAAGTGCGAAGCGAAGAGGAGAGTATCGGAGATTTCCAAACCTTGAGCCCCTTCGAAGCGAATTCTTCCGCGATTTCGGAAACCTCGCAGGCGGGAGCGAGGCGAAAGGAGCCATAGGGGCGTATTCTGTAGAACCGAAGGATCTCCCGGGCTCCGGCGTAACCGTGCTGCATCTCCATTTCATGAACGAACCACCGGGGAAGCCCCTGAAGAAGGCCCAGAGAAAAGAGATCTCCCTTTTTCTCAAGCTCCCTCAAAAGAGGAACCGCCTTGACGGGAAGATGCCGTAAGGTGGCGTTGAGCATTCGAGCCTCCTTTTCGTGTCCCCTTTGGCGCAGCCACGCCACGAGGGCGCTCACCAAAACGGGGGGAGCGAAATTATGGAGCGTCATGAGCCCTCCCGCACCGACAAGAAAGGCGGAGCGCACGTCCCGAGGAAGGTCCTTCCAGGAAACCCGCACCGTTTTTTTGAGAAGATGCTCCCACAGAAGCTGCTTTCGCAAGGTTCCGTAGAGCAGGCCCGTGGCCAGAACCTGCTCCGCCTTGCGATCCACCTGATCCAGCACCTTTCGCAGAGCCTCGCTGGCATACTCTCCTCGCTCCACTCCTTCATAAGCCGTTAAAGCGGCTTCGATACCCCGCACCTCAGAAACCTCCCAAAAGACGCGAACCCGGGAAGGCCTCGAAAAATCTACTCATCCCGCCCTCCGAAGGATCCCCGGAGAAGCAAAAGCCGTACGAGCTGAGCCAGAGCCATAAGAGTGGCCGCCACGTAGGTCATGGCCGCGGCGCGAAGCACCTTTCTCGCCCCCGCAAGCTCTCCCGCGTCGAGTGTATTGGTATGGCCGAGAACGCGGATAGCCCGAGCGCTGGCATCGAGTTCCACCGGCAGCGTGATAAGATGAAATCCCAACACTCCCAGAAAGAAAACGATCCCCAAGTCCATCATGGTGGGAGAACGCATGAGAAGACCGATGAAGAAAAGGGGGAACGCCAGAACCGAGCTGAAGTTCACCACCGGCACCACCGCATTCCGAATGCGGAGAGGAGCGTACCCCTTGAGGTCCTGCACCGCGTGCCCCGCTTCGTGGGCCGCCACGCCAATGGCAGCGATGCTGGAACTTCCGTAAACGTTATCCGAAAGCCGAAGGACCTTTCGCGAGGGATCGTAATGATCCGTCAGATTCCCCCCCACTCGCTCCACGGGAACGTTCTGGAGGCCATAGCCGTCGAGAAGCATCCGGGCCACTCCGCTGGCGGTAACGCCCTTACGGGCGGGAACGTTGCTGTATTTCTGAAAAGTCGATTTGATTTTCATCTGAGCCCAAAAGGCGAAAAGCAGCGCGGGAATAAGCAGCAAGAAAGTTCCGTCAAAAAAAGGATAGTACATCATTATTCATTCCACCTCCTGCAAGTAAAAATACCGATCCGACCCGAGGGCCGCATCGGTATTTTACACGAATTCCTACGGAAAAGGCCAGCGGTGAAAGAGAGATTAGCTCCGGTAAAAATCCCGAAAGGCTTTCACGATCCGCTCTTGCTCTTCCGGAGTGAGTTCCGGGAACATGGGAAGGGCCAAGCATTCCTCACAAAGCTTTTCCGATTCCGGGCAGGAAATTCCGGAATCCACATACTCCTCGAAACAGCGCTGCTTATGCAGACTCCGGGGATAGTAGACCCGGGTTCCCACTCCCCGATCCTTGAGAAATTCCTGCAGTTCCTCCCGCCTCTGCACCCGAACGACATACTGATGGTATACGTGGCAGTTCCCCGGAGCCTCTGCGGGAATCCGCACCGCATCCCCCAGCTCCGCCTGGGCGAAAAGCTCTTCGTAGCGATCCGCCACCTGCCGGCGCTCCCGGTTCCACTCCTCCACATGAGGAAGCCGGGCCCGCAGGATGGCCGCCTGAAGCGCGTCCAGCCGGCTGTTGAGCCCCACTTTATCGTGGAAATAGTCCTGCCCCGCTCCGTGCACCCGAAGAAGACGAACCTCCTTGGCGAGATCTTCGGAGTTCGCGGTCACCATACCCCCGTCTCCGTAGCATCCCAGGTTCTTGGTGGGGAAGAAGGAGAAACAGCCCAAATCGCCGAGACTTCCTCCCCGTCGGGGAACCCCGTCGATTTCTCTCCAGGCTCCGAAGGACTGGGCACAATCTTCGATAAGGGCTATGCCGCGTTCCCGAAGGGCCGGCGCAAACTTCTCCACTTCGCACATCTGTCCGAAAAGATGCACCGCGATGACCGCCTTCGTTCGGGGCGTAAGGGCCTGCAGCACCTGAGAGGGATTCATGTTATAGGTTTGAGGATCAATGTCCACGAAAACCGGTTTGGCTCCGGAACGAACGATGCAGCTTGCGGAAGCGAAAAAGGTGAAGGGGGTGGTGACAACCTCGTCTCCCTCCCGGATACCCAGGGCCATGAGGGCCAGCAGAAGGGCATCGCTCCCGGAAGCACATCCTACGGCAAAGGGCACTTCCAGATACGAGGCCACTTCCGCTTCGAAATCCTGCACTTCCTTGCCGAGAATAAAATGCTGGGATTCAAGAACTCTTTCGATGCCCTCCCGAACTTCCTCGCGCACCCGCTGGTAGTTGCGGGTAAGCTCAAACGTAGGAATAACTCGTTCTGCCATGTACGTGTTTCCTCCTCGGAATCTTTCCGGCCCCGCCGGTTCAGAATGTTCTTGACTTCGGACCTTTCGCGTAAAAGCAAAGGTCCCTTTTTTCTCTTTACACAACATTCTCCCCGAAAAGCGGGGCTTTGTGGCTTTTCGGAAGAGCAAAAAATCGATCAGCCCTCGGAAGCCTGCGCCTCCGTTTCTTCCTCTCCGGGCTCCGCCAGCATTTCCTGGGAAACCTTGAGATGATCTCTCATGAGGGATACCGCCTTCTCCTCGTCCTTTTCCTGGAGGGCCTTGAGAATACTCCGGTGCTCCTCGATGCTCGGATTCGTTTCGATGTCATAAAAAGGATCGTAAAAAACGATAAAGACGTTGGTCCGGGCAAGGATGTTATCGATATATTCCCCCAGAATCCTGTTGCCGCTGGCATCGGCAATGATGCGATGAAAGGATTCGTTGATTTCGAGATACTGCTCCAGATTTTTTTCCTTGAAGGCCTGTTCTTCCGAAAGGATGGATTCCTCCAGGCGGCGCAGATGCTTATCCGCCACGTTTCTCGCGGCGAGACGAACCGCCAGGCATTCCAGCTGTTCCCGCACGAGATAGGCATTTTCCACCTCTTTTTTGGAAGGAGATACCAGCCTCGCTCCGCTGTTAGGTATAATAAGCACGAGCCCTTCGCTGGCGAGACGCCGTAAAGCCTCTCTCACGGGGGTGCGGCTGACCCCCATCTGCACCGCGATATTCACTTCCGGAAGCCGCTGGCCGGGCTTCATCTGTTTGGTGATGATCTTGTGCCGAAGTTCTTGATATACATAGTCCGCAGACGTAGTATACAATCTAGGATCTCTCACTGGGGAAGTCCCTCCTTTATGACGTGGAGCTTACAAGTATTTTTGATGCTATTTGTTCCAACATAGTGACAGGCGGTATCGACGATATGTGATTAATGTACCTTACCATACATATTTCTCACATACAACTATTTTTACTTAGTATACTTGGAGGTTTTTTTATGCAATCCTTTCGTATTCCCCATAAGGCCGAAACGGTGAACCTTCCCTCGTCCCCTCTTATCGAATACATTCGGCTGGGCCTCGAAAACCAGGCGGTTCCCCTCTCTTCGGGACAGCCTCATCCTTCCTGCTTTCCTCTGGAAGCCTTGGGAGAGGCTACCCGCAAGGGCATCCTCGAAAGGGGAGAACGCTTTTTACGCTACGGCAGCAGCCGGGGAATCGGGCCTTTGCGCTCCTGGATTCTGGAGTGGATGCAAAAAGAACGAATATGTTCTTCCGAAGTTTCGGAAAGGGAGATACTTCTCGTTCCGGGATGCCAGTCCGGTTTCGATCTCCTCTGTCAGGCCCTCTTGGAGCCCGGAGACCTGGCCGCCATGGACGCTCCCTGTTATCCCGATTCCTGGTGCACTCTTCAGCGTCGGGGAGGACGGGTACTGCCCGTACCGGTGGACGACGAGGGGCTTTCGGTGGAATATCTGGAGGAGCGCCTCGCCGAAGGAGTACGGCTCCGGTTCGTCTACACCATACCCACCTACCAAAATCCTCGGGGTTGTTCCCTCTCCCCATCCCGCATAATCCGACTCACGGCTCTTGCGGAAAAGTACGATTTCTTCGTCGTTCTCGACGATCCCTACCGTCTTCTGCCTCTGGACGAGGAGACCCGTCGGGGAGAGGCCTTCTATCCCTGGCAGGGATGGGAAACGAAACGAATTATCTGGATGAGTTCCTTTTCGAAAATTCTCGCTCCGGGACTTCGGAGCGCCTGGATTGTAGCACCCCGGGAGATGGCGGACCTTCTCGGAGCCCTTCAGGAGATGTCCTGCATCTCCCCTCCCGCGGTAGGCTCCCTTGGAATCTACGTGTATCTCCGGGATTACGGCATAGAATCCCAGCTTCGCCGATTGCGACAAGATCTTTCCTACAAGCGGGAACTCCTTCTTTCGGGATTCGCCGCATCCACCCTCTTTTCCCGGAAGTGTTTTCTCGCAAAAGCTCTGGGGGGAACCTTTCTTTCCCTCTTCCTTCCCCCCTCTCTCGAAGCATCTTCCATAGCCCGGGAGCTGGCGGTTCACAAAAAAGTAGCCACCATTCCGGAAAAAGCCTTTTGGCCCCCCCTGGAAAAAGGGAAAGAGAAGCCGGACCGATTTCTTCGGCTCTCCTATTCCTGGATACGCCCCGAGGAGGTTCCTCTCTGCATGAAGGCCTTCGAGGAGGTGATCCAATAATGAGATTGCTTGTACTCGTGCTTTCACTGGGATCCATCTTCTTTTACGGCAAGGCCTTGGGAGGCCTCGGGGGATATTTGGTGGACCGGGGGTCCCCCAGGCTCATTCTCCTGGGCCTTCTGGGGGGAACTCTCTGTGCTTTGGGGGCTCTTGTACTGTGGAAACGCTATCTTGAAAGCTTTTCCGATTCCGAAAAGCGGTAGTTCCATACCCTTCCGAAAAAAATCAGGAAGATTCGTCCTTCCGGGCCAAAGCGAGAAGTTCTTCCGCCCGAAACCGAAGCTCTTCGAAACTATGACTTCCCAAGCGAGCGCATATTTTGGCCTCCTTTTCGCAAAGAAGGCACTTCCGGGGAGGGAGCCCGAGATCCTTTCGGGAAAGCCCTCCTCCGGAGGTGAGCACATCCATATCGAGGAGACGTCCCCAGGGAAGATCTTCCTCCAGGGCCACGCTTATTTTCTTGATCTCCCGAGCTTCGGGAAGGTTCCCCCCGAAAACAAGAGCCTTTCCCGCTCCGTTTTCGCAGAGCCTGCGAAACTTCGGAACGAACAGAGCCTTTCGGGAAAAGAGCATTTCCTCGGTCCGGCGGAGACACTCCCCATCCCCCGGCAGGTTCTTGGGAATCCCCGGAATATTGAGCCCTATCTGAAGAACCCAGGCATGGTTTCGTAAAAGTTCTTCCTGAAGCTCTCTCCGGGCTTCCCGCCCCATAAGAACGGATTCGAGGCATTCCTCAAGATTCTCGCAACCCCTCATAATCCGCAGCCCCTCCAAAGGGCCTGTAAATCTTTAAAGGCTTTGGAAATATCCTCTCTCTCCGTCCGGCTCACGGAAAGACGCACATATCCCACGGAAGGTTCCGCAGCTCCCACGTAAAAGCGCTCTCCTCCCTGGAGAAGAATTCCCCGTTCCTGAGCCCGCCGTTCCATATCCTTTCCGGAGATTCCCGGAACGGGAACCCACAGGTAAATTCCCCCTCCGGGAATCTCCAGGGAATTCCGGGGAAGTATTTTTTGCAAAAAGGACCCCAGAAGGAGCATACGCTCCTTCATTTCGTTCCGAACTCGAAAAAGCACTTCCTCGAGATAATTCTCTTCGAGAAAGCGTAGTACCGTTTTTTGGGAAAGCGCCGAGGAGTAGCCGGTGTTCCGCATTTTACAGCGACAGCACTCCTTCCAAAGGCTTTCCGGAATGAGCATGTAGCCTATACGGAGCCCCGGAAAGAGAAGCTGGCTGAAAGAGCCGCAGTATACCACACGCTCCGCCCCCCGCATAGCTTTGAGGGCGGGAACCGAGGAATCTCCGTACCGAAGCTCTCCGTAGGCATCGTCCTCGATAATCCAGAAACCCCGCCCGCGAGAAAGATCGAGGAGTTCCGTGCGAATCTCCATGGGGAGGGTTCGTCCCGTGGGATTCTGAAAGCTGGGAACCAAAAAGAGGGCATCTTCTTCCTTCAGGGAAACCAAGGTTTTTTCCCAGGCTTCCCATTTCCGGGGAAGGAGGGAAAGGGCCAGACGCCGGGATTGGGCCATTCCGAGAATGTGAGGATAGGTAAGCTCTTCGGTCCACAGGCGCCGTACTCCGAGAGATCGAAGAGCTTCCAGAGAGAGGGCGAGCCCCTCCTGAACTCCCGAGGTTACGAGAACTTCCTTCCAGGAAGCGGGAATACCCCGCCCCGCCGCATGCCGGGTAAGAGCCTTGCGAAGCTCCAGAAATCCCGCTACGGGACTTCCCAGAAGGGAGGCACAGCTTCGCTGCATTTCCTCCCGAAGCAGGGAACGAACCAGGGAAACCGGAAGGAGTTCCGGAGAAGGAAGCTCCGTGGCGAAATCCAGATATCGCCGGGAAGGACCTCCGGGAACCTTCTTTCCTCCCATCTGCTGCACGTAAATGCCGCTTCGCTTTTTCGTGAATACCAGCTCTTCTTCCTCGAGAAGAGCGTAGGCCTCCGCCACGGTATTCCGGGAAATACCGTGAGAGGCCGCAAGAGCCCGGGCCCCCGGAAGCCGAAAACCTCCCGGAAGAGTGCCGGAAAGAATCATCCGTCGCAGGTGGTCCGCAATTTGACGATACAGAGGAAGACCATTCTCTCGGTGAAGAGGAATATCGATCATGGAGTTTTTCCTTTCCCGAAGCGATCATGACAGTATTGCCGCTTTCTGTTATACTGCGGCTTCATACGATAGACCCATTATCCGAATTTCCGGAGGAACAGACCATGCCGCAGACGGACGCGCTTATTTTCGACGTGGACGGGGTTCTTGTGGATGCCAACGACACCTATCTTCAGGTTATCCAGGAGGCCCTGAAAACCTTTTTGGATCTTCCCGAGACAACCCCCGGAAAACGATGCTTTTCTCCGCTTCAATACCGAACCGCCAAGGGACACCCCAGCTTCAACGACGATTACGATTTAGCCTGGTTCGGACTTTGCGCTCTTCTGGAAGTTCGCCAATCTCCCCGGGCGGCCGAAGAAGAGGACCAAGGTGTTCCTTCCGAGATATGGAAAAAACTTCTTCGGGAATGCCCTTCGGAGGATACCCTGGCCTGGATAGAGGCCCGTTTTCCCGGCGCACCTTCCCGGCAGGAAATCCGCACTCTTTGCGAGGAAATCTATTTCGGCGAAACCTACCATGAAAATACCGGAAAGAAACCCCTTTTCCCTTCAAGAAAAGGGCTCTGGAAGGAGGATTCTCCTCTGGTACGGTGGCATTGGAGCACTCTTCCTCTCCCCTCGGGAATCTACACGGGAAGACCCGAAACGGAGCTTCGCTTGGCCCTGGAGATTTTAGGATGGGAAGATTTTCCCCTCTCTCGCCGCATCACTCCGGATTCGGGAATTTCCAAACCCTCTCCGAAGGGATTGAAAATCCTCGCGGAAAGAATGAAAAGTCGGAATCCCGCCTTTTTCGGAGATTCCCAAAGCGATCTCCAGGCCTTTCAGGCCTACGGAAAAGGGAGCTTTTTCGCCATCGGTTCTCTGATACGGCATACACCTCGATATTCTTCCCTGGATGCGGCTCTGGAAAGCCTCGATATCTTCCCAAAAAATCTTCAAAAACCAACCCTCTGAATTTCTTCAGGGTAGATCGCAACCTCCCCTTTTCCTGCGAGAAGGGGAGGTTGCGATCTACCCTGAAGATTACGGAAAACCCTTCGGCCTCAGTGCCTGCTTTCGGTCTCCCTTATTTTGCGCACAATATCTTTCTGCCGGGGATCCCGAAGATATTTCCAGGTAACCGAAGGAACAAGCTTCTCCAAATCCTCCCAGCGATCTTCCCGAATGAGCTGTCGCACCGAAGAGGCGGAAATGGCCGCTCCTTCCCGCTCCTTTCGGGGAATTTCCACCAATTCGATTCCCCGGGAAGGAAGAATGGCCTTCATGGCATGGTTATACTGCCTCGTTACGGGACAATAGGGCTCGGTTCCCACGAAACGCCGGGTAATGCCAAGTTCTTCTCCGAAAAGATTGGCGTAAAGCGTAACGTCCAGGGATGCCTGGATGTGAGCCTTGCGCAGGCTGTCGTCATCTCTCAGAAAGTAGGCGGGAAAGGTGGCGGGAGAAACCGCATAATCCCCGCTGGGAAGGACCGTTACGTTGGGCAGATCCTCGGTGCCTTTCCTGACGAGTTCTATCCGATCCGCGAAGGGAAAGAGGGAAAGATCCGCCTGAACCACCACCACGTAGAGGTGATCGCATCGGGAGCTGGCCTCTTCGATAAGATAGCGATGCCCCAGGGTAAAGGGGTTGCAGTTTACCACCACTCCTCCGGCGAGATTTTTTCCTTCGGGAAGCTCCGCCCGATGCTGCCGGAGCATGGCCCGGTAGGTTCGAATACCGGGTTCTCCCATTTCGAGAAGCACCACCGGATTGTACCGGGCAATCTCCTGAAATCCGAAGGAAAGAAACCTTTCCGCAGTTCCCGCCTTGGTAAAGACGAAAAGGGAGGTTTTTCCCTTCTGCCGAGCCTGGGAAATCACCGCGGAGATCACCTTGGAGGAGTAGCCTCCCTCCTGAAGGGAGGCATCCACCGCCACCATCTTGATGATCTTTCCATCCAAACTTGCGGTGGCATATATTTCCCCCTCTTCGTCCTCCAGACACACCGTAAATTCCGGCTGTCCTTCGAAAACGAGATTTTCCTTTTCCAAAAGGGCGGAAACCCGGGAGCGTACCCGGGAATCCGGATTTTCATACATGCGTAATTCGTACGTATCAAACATGAAAAGCATCTCCTTGAACTACAAAAAAAGATTGCGTATCGAACCGTTAGTTAATTTTGCGCAAGATCAAGAGGATATCTCGCCCTCCCGACATCGGAAGGATCAAGCCGTTAAAGCTGATGTTTCAGAATCTTGCCTATGGGAGACCGGGGAAACTCCTCCACGAATTCCACGTGTCTCGGCACTTTGTAGTGAGCCAACCGCTCCCGGCAAAAGCTCACCAGCTCCCGAGAGGAAAGGGGATGCTCCTCTTCGGGATTGCGCAAAGCCACGTAGGCCTTTATGGTCTGTCCACTGATGGGATTTTCCACTCCCACCACGGCACTTTCCCGAACCTGGGGATGCTCGTTGAGCACCGCCTCCACTTCCTGAGGATAGACGTTGAATCCGCTGACGATCATCATATCGCTCACCCGGTCCAGCACCGTGAGATACCCCTCTTCATCGAGGCGCACCACATCCCCCGTATTGAACCACCCATCCTGGAAACGCTCCGCCGTAAGTTCCGGAGATCCCAAATATTCCCGAGCCACGCTGGGTCCCTGGAGCCAGAGCACTCCCTCTTCTCCGGGAGAAAGGGGCAGCCCCTTCTCTCCCCGCACTTCCGCCCGGAACCCCGGAAGCAGGGTACCCACGGTCCCCGGCTTTTTGCGCTGATAGGTGGGATTCACGCTCACCACCGGAGCGGTTTCGGTAAGCCCGTATCCCTCGAGAACGCCAATTCCCAGAAGACGTTCGCACTTCTCGTCCAGCCGCAAAGGAAAGCGATCTCCTCCGGAGACGAGAAGATCCAGACAGGAGAGATCCGGTTTATATTTCGCCGCCGCTCCGATGAGAAGGGAAATCATGGTGGGCACCGCCACAAGGGCGGTGGCGCGGGTTTCCTGAAGGACCTTCAGGGTGTTTTCCGGAGGCATGAAAGAGGGAAGCACCACCTCTCCCATATCGGGAATGAGGAGAGGAAGTATGCTCGCCACGGTGAAACCGAAAGCGTGGAAATTGGGAAGCACGTTGAACATCACCTTGCCTCCCTCCAGGCCGGGAACGTGCTCGTAACAGGCCTGAACGTTGCTGAAAAGATTGGCGTGCGTCAGGGGCACCGCCTTGGGAGTTCCCGTGGTTCCCGAAGTGAAGAAGATTACCGCGTCTTCCTCCCGGGAATTTTGAAGATCCCGCTTTTTTCCCCGACAAAGGGAAAACTCCCCTTCCAAATTGACCACGGAATAGGGGAAATCCCCGGCCTTTTCCGCCAGAAGATCGAGCTGAGGTTTCGCGAAATCCGGAACTACCACGGAAAAAAGCTCCGCTCTCTGCACGTTTTTCAGAGTCGCTCCGGGACCCGCCAAAAAGTTAAGGGGCACCACGCACCCTCCGAGGCGCCAGGAAGCCACGCAAAGGGCCAAAAAGGCTGGGGAATTGGGAAGAAGCGAACCCACTCTCTGACAAGGAGCAAAGCCTGCTTCCTTCAATTCTTTCTCCATGGAATCCACGAGATTGAAAAAAGCGCTCTTCCTTCGCCACTCCCCCTTCCACCAGAAAAATCGTTCCTCTCCGCACCGTTGTTGCATCCGTTCTTCTAATCGTTTACACACCTTGGTCCCCTCCAGATTCGCCTCTTTCCTCCACACCTGAGAAAGGGCGAATAGTATAAAGTATTTATGAATTTAAATTAAAAATAAAAGCAGGAATCTTTTTCGGCCTGGAACGGTTTCACAAATAACGCGTCGCAAAATGTTTCATGGAATTCTTCGCGATGTCACATGCTCATGGAAACCGCTCTATGAACCTTGAAAAGGACGGAGAAAACTATTGTTCCGCAATCTCTCCGTTCCGCACGAAAAGCGCCAGAAAAGCTCCCCAGGCGGCGGCAAGATGCAGAAGATCCTCCGGGACATCATACTTTGGATGATGCAAACCGTATTCGGTTCCCGTGCCGATGAGGAAGAATGTAGAAGGAACCTCCAGGGAATAGAAGGCGAAATCCTCCCCTGCGAGAAGGGGGATATCCAAAAGGTGCACCGCATCGTCTCCGAAGAAAAGCTGTGCCCTTTCCAGAATTTCCCGGGTGAGTTCCTCGTCATTCCATATGCGGGGATAGTTCTGAACATACTCGATGTTGGACCGGGCATTGAAGGTTCGGCAAACTCCCTCCACCACACTCTCCAAACGCTTTTGCAGGAAATCCCTCGTTTCCGCCGTAAAGGCCCGAAGAGTGCCCCGCATGTCCACTCGTTCGGGAATAATGTTGTAGGCATCCCCAGCCTCGATCTGCCCCACCGTTATCACCGCGCTTTCCCGGGGATCCCGTTCCCGGCTGATGATATGCTGAATGCCGAAAAGCACGTGCGCCGCGATCATGATGGGATCCACTCCGAGATGGGGAGACGCCGCATGGGCTCCCACCCCGAGGATTTCGATATGAAATCGATCCGAAAGCGAGGTGATGGTGCCGGGCCTGGAGTAGAAATGTCCGTAGGGAAGAAGGGGCCAGAAATGCAGAGCCACCACCTGGGCGATCTCGAAATGAGAAAGAAGTCCCTTCTCCACGAGGGTTCGGGCACCTCCTTTTCCTTCTTCCGCAGGCTGAAAAAGGAAAATGACCTTCCGCCGGAGAAGGTGTTGACGCCGGGAAAGCAGAATGGCGGCCCCCAAAAGAGAGGCCATGTGAGAATCATGTCCGCAGGCATGCATAACTCCGGGCATACAGGAACTGTAGGAAAGTCCCGTTTCTTCATCCAGGGCCAGGGCATCCATGTCCGCACGCAGAACGAAGGCGGGCCCCGGAAGATCCTTGCCGAGAATGCCCAGCACCGACGTGGGGGTTCCGAAACCCTTGATAACCTCGACACCTTCAATATCACTCAAAATCTGGGTTACCCGGGTGGAGGTGATATTTTCTTCGAATCCGAGTTCCGGAAACTGATGAAACTCCCGGCGCCATCCGATAATCGATTCTGCCAGATCTTCCGCTTCCGCAAGAAGATCGAGGGCCGTCTTCTGCATCATGTCCCATTCTTCGCGCATTACCGCTCTCTTCCCTTTCTATGCCGCGTGGTGGCCTCAACATTCCAAGAATCTTGTACGCCACGAACCTTTTCACATGCTCCCATTCTCACCGGAACGTACATTAGCGCAAATTCAACCATTTTCGGGCTCCCGAGGCAACTTCCCAAAGGGAAAAGCAGGTGCGCGACAAAACGCCCTTTCCCATAAACCAACCATCCGTATCGATTTCCCCTCCCGTTTCGGATCGCCGAACGGCCCAATAACCCTGCCGGGAAGAAGGAACGCTTACGGCACAGCCGTTGCTGCGGTAACCATGAAGGGTTTCCTCCTTTCGCAAAAGGGGAGAATTCAGCGATGCCTTGAGAAACACCTCATGAGCCGAAGGATATTCTTTTTTCACGGAAGCGCTGAAGGGAAACATGGAAATTCCCGTCGTTTTTTCATCCTTGGAATAGAGAATGGATTCTCCCAAAAGGGCCACGCTCTCTCCCTCCGCCAGAAAGGGAATTTTCCGGAAAACCACGCTTCCCAAAAGGCGCTTAAGACCTTCCAGGTTCGAAATTTTCCGGAATCCCTGGGCTCTTCCGTGGGGTATGTAAAGAAAATCGCACTCCTCGGTTTCCCGGAGATCCTCGAGGTCCAGAAAAAACAGAGACGCCCCGAGATGCGTGAAAAACCGCATATTTCCGTCCCCGGCTCCTCCAAGAGCAGGATGCCGCAGCACTCCCACCCGGCGGATTCCCGAGACCTCTTCGAGATCCTCCCGAACTTCCGGCCAGGGCCTGGCCCGTTTTGCAAAAGATCCTACCACGGGCCAGCTTATCATATCCTCCAAAGCCGCAAGTTGCCGAACCGAAGAATGGAGGGGCATGAATTTCAGGGAATGGGGTTCCTCGGAAAAAAGCAGTTCCGGAGAAATTTCGTCGCGGATAACGTTTTTAGGAAGATATCCCAAAGGAAAGTAAGGAATCCTCCGACCCATCTCGATTTCCAGAAGCTGATACTCCCGGGGATTCAAGACTGCCGCAAAACATACCCCCAAGGGCTGCAATCCCGGATAGGAAACGATTTGAGAAAAAATCTGCTCCGTCAAGCGGGCCGCAAGAATGGCGTTACGATCCGCATAGATCAGGGGCATTACGGGAAGAGAAAAGATTTCTCCCATTTTAGCGGTTGTTTTGTGAAGCTCCAGCTTTTCTTCGTGAAGCTGAGGCTCCGAAAGAGGCCCCACGAAAAGGTGGAACGCCTCCTTTTTGGAAGAAAACTGAAAAAGAGACTTGCAGTTGAAGTCATTATGAAGCATGTGAAGATCTATAACCGTCACGGGTTCTCCCGTAGCGATTTCGAGGTACCGCGTAAGCATCTCGTCAAAGCCTATCTGAAAAAGACGAAGATTGTACCCCCGCTCCTTCAGGGCTCCCGCAAATATGGCGCTGAGAGGGATGATTCCCTCCCGGGGCTCGTGGGCTATCAGAAGACGATGGATATTCACAGTTCCCCTCCTCCAATACGTTCAGTTCTCC
Organism: uncultured Aminiphilus sp.; assembly: GCA_963666395.2. Classification (GTDB taxonomy): domain Bacteria; phylum Synergistota; class Synergistia; order Synergistales; family Aminiphilaceae; genus DAIPKP01. The sequence continues at coordinate 789,255 of CAXXQU010000001.1, read as the reverse complement.
AATACGTTCAGTTCTTTTTAGTGTATCATAGATGCCGGATAAAACAGTTTTTTCTTGAGGAGGCTATTGTAGAATGAACACACCTTGGGTGCATATTCGGGATATTTCAAAGTACGCCGATGCAACGGTAACTCTTAAAGGCTGGATTTACAACAAGAGAAGCTCCGGGAAAATTCAGTTTCTCCAGTTGCGGGACGGCACGGGAACCATTCAGGGGGTTATGGTAAAAAAGGAAGTCTCTCCGGAAGCTTTCGAAACCGCCAAAAATCTCTGGGTCGAGGCCTCCGTGGCCGTTACCGGAACCGTCCGGGCGGACGAGCGAGCTCCTTCGGGATTCGAACTTACGATTTCCGATATCGAATGCCTTCAAAACCCCGCAGAAGAATACCCCATCGGGAAAAAAGAACACGGCATCGACTTTCTTCTGGATAATCGACACCTCTGGCTCCGTACGGAACGCCAGAGAGCCATCATGCAGATCCGGGACGAGGTGATATGGCGGTGCCGGGAATTTTTAAGACAGGAAGGATTTCTCCTGGTGGACAGCCCCATCCTCTCGGGAGCCATCGGAGAGGGAGCCTCGGGACTTTTCGAGCTGGATTATTTCGAAACCCAGAAGGCTTACCTAGCCCAAACGGGACAGCTCTATGCGGAAGCCGCCGCCGCCGCCTACGGCAAGGTATACTGCTTCGGCCCCACCTTCCGGGCGGAGAAATCCAAGACCCGGCGACACCTCACGGAATTCTGGATGATCGAACCCGAAGTGGCCTTTTACGATCACGAGGACAATCTGCGGCTTCAAGAGCAGCTCGTCTGCTACGTTATCGAACACGTGCTCGAGACCCGGAAAAAGGAATTGGCCATTCTCGAAAGGGATCTCGGGCTCCTGGAGAAAATCAAGGCTCCCTTCTACCGCATTTCCTACGACGAGGCGGTGGCAAAGCTTAAGGAACTGGGAAGCAATATCGTCTACGGAGACGATTTCGGCAACGAGGACGAGACCATTCTCACCCAGGAATACGACAAACCCATTTTCGTGGAGTGCTATCCCAAAAAGGTGAAAGCCTTCTACATGAAAGAGCATCCGGAAAATCCCGATCTCGTGCTCTGCGACGACCTTCTGGCTCCCGAGGGATATGGAGAGATCATCGGAGGCTCCCAAAGAGAAGATGATATGGAAAAGCTTCTGGCCCGCATTCAGGAGGAGAAGCTTCCCGAGGAATGCTACAACTGGTATCTCGATCTGCGAAAGTTCGGCTCCTTCGTTCACAGTGGTTTCGGCATGGGCATCGAACGCCTGGTATGCTGGATCTGCGGCATTCACCACGTGCGGGAGGCCATTCCCTGGCCCCGTACCATCTATCGGCTGAACCCCTAGGGGCAACCTCGGTTTCTCAAGAAATCCAAGGAGGAAGTACGACATGGCAAGAGCTATTGCGGAACTCGTGGTGGTTCCTCTCGGAACCGGCACTCCCAGCGTAAGCGCCTACGTGGCGGAGGTGGAGAAAAAACTTCGGAAATTTTCTCTGGAAGTCCGGCTTACTCCCATGGGAACCGTTCTTGAAGGGGAATTAACCGAAATCCTTCGGGCGGTCCAGGAAGCTCATGAAGTACCCTTTACCTGCGGCGCCCTTCGAGTAGCCACCAGCCTGCGCATAGACGAACGCCGGGATAAGGATCTCACCATGGACGGAAAAATTCAAGCGGTGGAGGAAAAATTGTACTGAACGTTTTCCGTTCAATCTTACATAAAAAGTGCCGTAGAACCTTTTTTTCGAGAAGTTCTCCGGCACTTTTTCCATGGAAACCGTGGTACAAGCCATATCTTCTCCCCGTCCGAAGTCCGAAGAAGAGGAACCGCTCCCCGGCCTTGCCGCTCCGGGCCGCAACCCCGGCCGCGGAGAAGAATTCGATTATTTTTTATCCATGGTTTCCAGGGGAATGCCGGGAATATACTGCTTGAACAGACGCCGTAAAGTCTCTTCCTGGTCTCTCTGGAAAAGCACCCGGATTCCCGTGGTTTCTTCAAGGCCTCGTTCGAAGAAGACCATCATCTGATCTCTCCGGTAAACCAGGGTGACGTGGCTTATTTTCTCCCAAGGCAGCACCTGCACGTTCTTTCCGGTCCAGCTCCGGCTTTCACGAACGACTCCCTGGGGAGCGAGAAAGGCCCTTTTATGAAATCCGGAAATAAAGAGCATGGCCCCCCCGGTCATGAGATAGAGAAAGGCTTTTTCCTTCACCGAAAGAAACGCCAGAAGAGCGTAGCCCAGCAGAAAAATTCCTCCGAAAAGGGCAAAGGCCCGAAAAGGTTTGGGCATATCCCCCTTTTCCGATAGACAAAGCACTTCAATATCCGAATTATTCGCATTCATCGTTTTTCCCCCTCTTCCGCACGGTCCCCGTGCAACTTTTTTCCCTTTCATTTTACAGCATGACAAAGAAAAGACGGGAAAAAATGCCGGAGCGGAAAAAGCTTCGCTCCGGCATAGGCTTCACGTTTGCAAAACAGAGGCTTTGAAAAAACTAGGCCTCGGTTTTTGCCTCCTTGGGATTCTTTCCTTCCTGCCAGAACACACCGATCCCCATATAGGTGATGATAATCGCCACCAAAGGATTGAGGTAGTTCATGAAAGCGTAGGGAATGTACTCCAGGGTAGGAACTCCTAGCACCTGAGTCTGGAAGGCACCACAGGTGTTCCAGGGAATGAGCACCGAAGTGAGAGTACCGGAATCTTCCAGAGAACGGGAAAGCATCCGGGGATCCAGTCCCTTTTCGTCGAAGGCGGGCTTGAACATCCGTCCGGGCATGACGATGGAAAGATACTGGTCGCCGAGGAAGAGGTTGCAGACGAAGCAGGAAACGATAACCGACGCGCAGAGGCCTCCCACGCTCCGAACACCCTTGAGAATAGTATGCAGAAGCACTTCCAGGAAGCCGCAGCGCTCCATGATACCTCCGAAGGAGAGAGCGCAGAGAATGAGGGAGATGGTCCACATCATGGAATCCAGACCACCCCGGGTAAGAAGCTCCGAAAGCATATCCGCCGCATTCTTGAGGGCTTCGGGAGTATGTTCCGCAATACCGCTCTGCTGCATGAGCTGGGCCACCGCCTCCATACCGTCGGCGTTTGCGAAATCCGCCGCCAGAGAGGGCTCGTAACCGTAGTGCAGGGCACCGATGATATCAGCAAGCCCCGCTCCCTGAAGGAAGGCCATGAGACAGGCGGAAAGAATACCCGCAAAGAGTCCCGGCAGGGCGGGAACCTTGCAAAGGGCCAACCCGATAACGATGAGGGGAGGCACGAAACCCACGTAATTTATCACGAACTCCTTGGAAAGCAGTGCCTGAATCGCCTTGATATGAGCCGCATCAAGGGTTCCTCCGGCATACTTGTTTCCGAAGTAATAGGCGATGCCCGCCACGATAACGTAGGTGGGACCGGTGGTCCAGACCATGGCCCGGATGTGGGTGAAGAGATCGGTTCCCGCCATGGCGGGGGCGAGGTTGGTGGTATCCGAAAGAGGAGACATTTTATCTCCGAAATAGGCTCCGGAGATGGCGATACCCGCCGTAAGAGGAGCCGGAATGCCCAGGCCCGCTCCGATGCCCATGAGGGCGATACCCACGGTTCCGCTGGTACCCCAAGAGGTTCCCGTGGCAAGGGCCACGATGGAGGTAATGAAAAGAGTCGCCAGAAGGAAATACTGAGGAGAGAGAATATCGAGGCCGTAGTAGATAAGGGTGGGAACAACTCCGCTCAGTATCCAGGAGCCGATGACGAGCCCCACCATGCCGAGAATGATAATGGCCTGAAGGGCCATGCTGATCCCCGTAACCATGCCATCTTCCACTTCTTTCCAGGGATAGCGGAGCACGAAGCAGGCCCAGAAGGAAGCGATGATAGCGGAAAAAATAATGGGAATGTGAGCATCCACGCCGAGTTTCAGAATACCGAAGCTGATGATGGCACCGGCCAGTACGATAACTGCAAGAGCTTCCCCAAAAGATGGTTTTCTTCCTGTTGTTTCTGTCATGAGAATAATTTCCCCCTTCATAAAAAATAATAAGATGTCCCGAAAAGCCACAATGTATCTGCCCTTTTTCCAACCACCTCCCTCAAAAAGTTTCTTTTTTCCCCGTAGTAGATTATACCGGTTGGAGCTTTTTGTCCAGAAAACTTAGGTTTTTTAGGGAACGAAAGGGGGTCATATATTTTGCAATAAACAAAAAATACTGTCGAATAAGGAACTGCTAAGCAAAAAAAGTTTATTAGCACGCCGTCTCGTTAAATTGATTTAAAATGACAATTGGATCGTTCCATAAAAAAATTTTTCTTTCGAAAAGTTCGAAGTCTTCTCGGCGCTCTTTTCATCCGGTTCTTGAAGGCGAAAAGTACAAGTGCCCTTTATGCCGGAAAACAGGATCTCTCCGTTTTCCGGCATAAAGGGCACTTGTACTTCATGAGAGCAATTTTCGTCAGAGTGGTTTTACAAAGAATGTGTCGAGAGATGTTTGATGGAAACCGCCGTTTTCCCCGATGTTCCTCAAAACTCATAGGGTTGCAAATGCCGGATTTCCCTTCTGTGCAGACGCACGCCAAAACGCTTTCGCAGCTCTTGCAACTCCTCTTCGAGCAGAGTCATTTCGAGATCCTCCCGAACCTGCCCCCGGGCCTCCTCAAAAGAAAGGCTCCGGGAATCCAGGCGATTATCCACACAGATCAACAGATATTCTCCTTCCGAAGCTTCCAGAGGGCCCAGAAGAGGCTTGACATCCGGCGAAAGAAAGATGTCCCGATACTTCCGGGAAACATCCTCCGAAGAGACCCAGCCCAGGGGAATTCGCCGGGAATAATCCGAAGCCGGAAGCACCTCGGAAGGATTGTTGCCCAGAGAAGCCATAAGCGCTCTCCGGGCATCCTCTTCCGAAGCGTAACAATAACAGGAAAGGCAGAGTTCCGTATCTCTATCGTAGTCTTCTTTATGGGATTCGTAATAATCTCGGAGGATATCTTCCGAGAAGTCCCAACGTTCTGTCAATCTTTCCAGGTAGGCCCGGGCGAGAAGATCCGCCCTTTCCCATTTTATGCGAAGCCGTAAATCCTCCTGCAAATCGAGGCCGCTCATTCGGGCAGCCATTTCCAACACCAGGGTATCCGTAAGCCTCTCTACGAGTTTCTCCTTTTCCTCCGGAACCATTCGTGCCAAGAGGAGCTCCGCCATAAGCCTCTCTCCTCCGGTTTCCTCACTGATGCGATAGAGCAGATCCTCCCGGGTCACTCCGGGATTCTTTCCGAGAGAGGAAAGGGGAGGTCCTTCCTTCCCTTCTCCGGGAAGGACAAGCAAAAAAGAAGAAGCCAGCAATATGCCCAGGTGAAGGAGTTTCATTCCTGAATCTGGTTTTTTCCCACGGGAGTTTCCTCCGCCAGCCCGGAACTCTCCGTCTCTTCGGCTTTCTCCTTTTCTTCGGGGAGAGGGGAATCGAAAAGTTTTCCGGCCTCCACGGAGAAGGCGATAGTTTTCTCTTTTACGAAAAGATGTACTTCGTCCCCGGGGCGGATTTTTCCTTCCAGAAGCATATCCGACAGCGGATCCTCCACCAGGCGCTGAATGGTACGGCGCAGGGGACGGGCTCCATATTTGGGATCGAATCCCTTTTCCAGAATATGATCGTGAACTTCCCGGTCCACCGCAATTCCCATGTGCTTTTCCTGAAGCCTTGCGGAAACGTCCCGCATCATGGTGGAAACGATTTTTCGGAGGTCCTCCCGATCCAGAGGACGAAAAACGAGAATATCGTCAAGGCGGTTGAGGAACTCCGGGCGGAAGGTGCGACGCACGTCGTCGAGAAGCCGTTTTTCTACTCGATCCCAGTCTCCTCCCGCTCCGTCCTGGGGGGAGAATCCGAGACTCTGGCCCTTCATGGTGTGCTCCGCTCCCACGTTGCTGGTAAGCACGATAACCGCATTCCGGAAGTCCACCTCGTGCCCCTGACCGTCCACGAGACGCCCTTCTTCCAGAATTTGCAGAAGAATGTTGAAAGAGTCCGGATGGGCCTTTTCCACCTCGTCGAAGAGAATCACCGAATAGGGGCGGCGGCGGACCGCCTCGGTAAGCTTGCCTCCGTCCTCGTGTCCCACGTATCCCGGAGGAGCTCCGATGAGCTTGGCCACTTCGTGGCGTTCCATATATTCGCTCATATCCAGGCGAATCATGGCCTCTTCGCTCCCGAAAAGGAATTCCGCCAAAGCCCGGCCCAGTTCGGTTTTTCCCACCCCCGTGGGACCGAGAAAGAGAAAACTTCCCACGGGGCGCCGGGGATCCTTGAGGCCGCTGCGAGCCCTTCGGATGGCCCGGGCCACGGAGCTGACCGCACTTCTCTGATTGATGAGCCTTTTATGAATTTCCTCTTCCATTCGCAGAAGCCGGGCGGCCTCTTCCTCGGTCATCTGTACCACCGGTATGCCCGTCCATTCCGCCACGATCTGGGCTATTTCTTCGGTTCCGATCACCGGAGGCTCCGAGGATCGCTCCACCTGCCACTGATTCCGGCGCTGTTCGAGAACTTCCGAGAGCTTGCGTTCCTGATCCCGGAAACGGGCGGCCCTTTCGAACTCCTGTTCCGCCACGGCACATTCCTTTTCCTTTCGAAAGGTTTCCAGATCCCGCTCGATTTTTTTGAGGTCCTCCGGAGGCTCCAGAGTGGCAAGCCGGGCCCGGGCAGCAGCCTCGTCGATGCAATCGATGGCCTTGTCCGGAAGATATCGTTCGGTGATATAGCGCTCCGAAAGCCGAGCCGCCGCTTCGAGAGCCGCATCCTCGATACGCACCCGATGATGGGCCTCGTAGGCATCCCGCAACCCTCGAAGAATTTCCAGGGTATCCCCCACGCTTGGCTCGGAAACCATGACGGGCTGAAAGCGCCTTTCCAGAGCCGCATCCTTTTCGATGTGTTTGCGGTATTCGTCCAGAGTGGTGGCACCGATAACCTGGAACTCTCCCCGGGCGAGGCTTGGTTTGAGGATGTTCGCCGCATCCACCGCCCCCTCGGCACCTCCCGCTCCGACGATGGTGTGAATTTCGTCGATGAAGAGAATCACATCCCGGGTTTCCCGAAGTTCCTTCACCATTTTGCGCATACGCTCCTCGAACTCTCCGCGGTACTTGGTGCCCGCCACGAGATTGCCCACGTTCAGCAGTACGAGCCGTTTGTTCCGGAGCACCTCCGGAAGATCTCCCGATACCGCCCGCTGGGCAAGGCCTTCCACGATGGCGGTCTTTCCCACTCCGGGATCCCCTATGAGCACGGGGTTGTTCTTGCGCCGCCGGGAGAGGATCTGCATTACCCGGGCGATTTCCCGGGAGCGCCCCACCACGGGGTCGAGTTCTCCCTTTTCCGCCATATCCGTAAGGTCGATACTGAGCTGATCAATAATGGGAGTTTTGCTTTTGCGCTCCTCCCGGGTTCCTCCGGAAGCTTCCACGGCCGGGGCATCTCCGCCGTCCCCCCGGCTCAGAATTTCCACCACTTCCTTGTGTACCTTCTGAAGATCGAAACCCGCACTGGTGAGAATTTGAGCCGCAATGCCCTCACCCTCTCCTAGAAGTCCCAGAAGAATATGTTCGGTTCCCACATAGTTGACACTCATGTTTCGAGCCTCCCGCATGGCCAGATCGAGAACTCTCTTGGCCCGGGGACTCAGGGGAAGATCCAGAGGACGGTCCTTGGGACGCCCCCTTCCTACAGAATCCACGATGCGCTGCCGCAGTTCCTCCACGGTCAATCCAGCCTGAAGAAGCACTTTGGCCGCAACCCCCTCCCCCTCCACGATAAGCCCGAGAAGAAGGTGTTCCGTTCCGATGACGTCATGTCCCAGTTCCAGGGCCTCTCGATGGGCCAGCTGAACCACTCGTTTTCCTCGTTCCGTAAAAAACTGCCACATGATTATTTTTAGCTCCTTACCGCATTCTCTCCAAAAATACGGATTTTTTATTTTTTATGGGGAAATAGGGGAACGTTCCGGAGGTCTCAAATTCAGAGATTTCAAAAAATTAAATCCGTTCCTCTCTATTCTCCGAAGAACCTTTCCTTTGTTCCGCATCCTTCAAGGCCTGGCGTATACGGTAGGCCCGCACTTCGTGCTCTCCTGCGGCAATACCCCTTTCGGCGCTCCAGGCACGGATATGCAAAGGATGCACCTCCAGCACGAGGCGTTTCCAATCTCCCTGGTTCATGCCGGGAACGCTGCCGAAGGACATGCCCATCCGCAAGAGGGAGAGATGAAAGAGGGCTTCTTCAAAATCCACGTACCGGGCATAACGCATCATACCGAAGGACCTCCAGAGCTTATCCTCCAGAGAAATTTTCCCCTCTTCCCGAAGTTTGAGGACGCCTCGTTGTTCTCGGGCCACCACGTCCACCACGAGCCCCCGCAACTCTTCGAGGATTTCCTCTTCCCGTTTTCCCAAGGTTCTGCCATTGGAGAGAACGAAAAGACTGCTTCGAAGGGGGTTTTTCCCGGGCCCCGCATATCTTCGGAAGAGACATCCTCTCTGAGCGCAAAGGCGCACAAGGCTTTTGGTCTGCCGGGTCATTTCCAGAGCGGGAAGATTGAGAAGCACCGAGGCCTGAAGCCCCGTTCCCACGGTCTTGGGAGAGGCAGTAAGATACCCCAATTCCTGATCGAAGGCAAATCCGAGATGTTCGAATCCCGAAGCCACCGCCCGGGCTTCCTCCCATGCGGGAATGAACCCGAGCCCCCCCAGAAGCACCTGCACCACCAGATGATCCTCGTAGTTGAGCAAAAGGGAATCCGCTCCGGTTTCGCTATACACAAAAACCCGCCCCGGTCCTCCCTCAAAAAAAGAGGGCTCTCCCAAGCCGCATTCCACGAGAAGCCCCTTCTGCAGTTCCCCGAGATGATTTACCGGAAGAACCAGGGATTCCGGCAAGGGAGAGTTCTTTCGAAGCCCCGAGGTTATTTTTTCCGCCAGAGCCTCCAGATCTCCTCCGCTGCTCCGGGAGGGAAAGGGAAGGTGGCTCAGATTACGGCGAAGCCGCACCTTGGTGGCAAGCACGCTTCCTCCGAGGGAGGGGCGATCATCGAGCCAGGCAAGGTTCCAGGAGAGGATATCACTCATGGCTTTTGCTTTCCGCCAAGGCCGTAAGGCTTCGGATACGATCCCGAAGCTCCGCAGCTTCCTCGTAACGCTCCTCTTTTACGAAACGCCGCAGTTTTTCTTCGAGCTTGCGGATTTCCACGGGCAGATTCTCCTCCTCTTCCTCGTCGTACCATGCGGGAGAAGTACCTATATGGAGATCCCCCTTCTGCTCTTTTTTCAGGTACTGCATGATATCCTTCCGAAAAGCGTCGTAACAGGAAGGACATCCGAGAAAACCCGTCATGGCAAACCACTCCTCGTCGCAGCCGCATTGAGGGCATTTGCCGGAAAGGCGGAGAGGCGTTTCTTCCGAAGGATCTCCGGGTTCCTTTTTCGAGAACTCCTCCCGATTTCCTTTGGGAGATTCCGCAAAGCTATCGAGAAAATTCCCCACCGCCAGAGCCAACTCGTTGAGGGGAACGAGAGAGGCCAAACCGGGAAGGACAAACCCCTCCTGAAGTTTTCGGGCACACTCTCTGCAAAAATGAAACTCCTGGGCCTTGCCGTCCACCACCGCCCGTATATGAAGCTCCGCCTCCCGCTCATGGCAAAAGCTGCATTTCATAACGCATTCCTCCGTTTCTTCCCTACATGAGCACCAAGCTGCGAAGAAAACGTTTGAGCAAATCCGCCTGCATCACGCTCTTTTTAAAGGGGGAAACCTCAAACTCCGTGCGGCACTGTTCATCGAGATACCGAAGGGCCACTTCGATGAGCAACTGATCCCGCTTGGTGAGAAGGCCCCGATGGCGAAGGGTGGAAAGCACCCTCCGGACATCCTGCTCGGAAATGCTGCTGCCGATCCACTCCTCGAGGTCCTTGATCTTCTCCGCGGGATCCGCATAATGGATGCGGGTAATCCGGATATAACCATGCCCTCCTCGCTGGCTTTCCACGATAAATCCTCGTTCCGGAGTAAAGCGACTTCCCAGAACGTAATTGATCTGGCTCGGCACGCAGCCGAAACGTTCCGCAAGCTCCTTGCGGCGAAGCGAAAGGGCTTCCGATTCCTTTTCTTCCAAAAGATCGTGAATGTACTGTTCGATGATCCTTGTCAAGCTTGGCATAACAAGGCCTCCTTCGACCTTTGATGATTCGTCTCTCGGTTCATTATAGCTATTTGGTCAATAAAAGTCAACAAATCTTTGGAAGAACGCGAAAAAAACGCCATAACAAAAGAAGCCAGAAAAGCCTGAAAGGACGCCCCAAGCTCTCCTGACTCAAAATATTTTTTTAACCAAAAGACTTCAAAAATTTCTGCGAAAAGGGCTTTTCAGTTTTTTTCAGAGGAGAAAGCTTCCTTTTTCTTTCCCACCTTCGACTCCGTTCCGTTCAAAAGGCGCCGGACGTTCTGGGCGTGACGGAACATGGTGAGAAGTCCCAAAATCAGAGCCAAGGCGGAGTATTCCCAGGGAGCGCCCAAAAGATGGAAAATAAGTGCCACGGAAGGCACGGAAATCATGGATGCCACGGAAACGAAACGAGTTGTTTTGAGAAGGAGGTACCATACAAGGCCTCCGAGAGGTGCCCCAAGCCACCAAAGGCCTCCCAGGGGCTGGAGGGCGACTCCGAGGAAGAAGAAAACCCCGAAGGAGGTAGCCACACCCTTGCCTCCCCGAAAACGGAGCCACACCGGGAAGTTGTGTCCGCAAACCGCAGCAAATCCCACCAGAGCGAGAAGCCCCGGATCGGTCACTCCCATGAGGCGGGCCGCAAGAACTCCCAGCCCCCCCTTGACCATATCCGCGAGAGCCACTCCCACCGCAGCAGATTTTCCCAACACCCGTCCCACGTTGGTGGCCCCGATGTTTCCGGATCCGTAGTTGCGGATATCCACTCCCCGGAGCAAGCGCACCAGTAAAAGTCCCGTGGGAAAGGATCCAAAAAGGTAGCCTATCATAAAACAGCCGAGAAGCTTCATTATCTTCATCTCCTCCTTCGCATCAGGGCATCCGCCACCACAAGGCCCTTTCCCCGGGAAAAGAGAAAGACCGGGTTGCAGTCGAGTTCTTCCAGAGAATCCTCCACCAAAGCAAGATCCGCGACCTGCAGTAGGAGTTTCTGAAGGGCCTCGATATCCCGGGGAGGCCGCCCCCGATCTCCCCGCAGAAGAGGATATCCCTGAAGCTGATAGATCATGTGCAGTGCCGTTTCCGGGCTTATGGGAGCCCGGCGCATGGAAACGTCCGACAGCGTTTCCGTGTAGATGCCCCCCAAGCCGAGAAGGAGAATGGGGCCGAAAATGGGATCCCGCCGCATGCCTACCATGCACTCCAATCCCTCGGGCACCATCTCCTGAACCAGCACTCCCCGCACCTCCGCCCGAGGGCTGTAAAGCCTGGCCTTTTCGAGAATCCGCCCGTAGGCGTTGCGAAGCTGCTCTTCTCCCCGGATGTTGAGCACCACGCCTCCCGCCTCGCTTTTATGAGGGATATGTGGAGAGAGGATCTTCAAAGCCACGAACCACCCCAGATCCTCCGCGGCATCCATGGCATCCCGGAGGCTGGAGCAGGGATATTCCCGGGTTACAGGAATGTCGTATTGCCGCAAAATCTTTTTGGCCTCGTATTCCGTAGGTTCTTCGGAAAGGGCCGCAACCAGAGGGATTCGGCCCTCGAGATTGGTATGGGCATCCTCTCGCTCCAAGACCCTCCATTTCGCCCAGGCTCCGAAGGCCCGGGCCATACTTCGGGGACTTCGGAAAAGGGGAATTCCCGCCTCTTGAATTCTTTTGCGGCATTCCGCACCATGCATATCATCCGTAAGCCAGCAGCACCCCAGAGGAAATTCGGAGCGCTCCCAAAGCCAGACGAGCTGATCCGTAAGCTTTCGTGCCGTGAACTCCGGAAGCATTGTATGCACCGCCAGAAGCAGATCGATTTCGCCGGATTCTTCCAGAGCCTGGAGGCACGAGGCATATCCTTCGGGTTCCTCCATAATCTGGGCGGTAACATCCACGGGATTCTTCGAGGAACCGTATATGGGAATGTAAGGGTCCATGCGGCGCCGCAATGCCTCGGAAAGCCGGGGAATTTCGAGCTCCTGGGATATACAGCAATCCGTGGTAACGATACCGGCCCCTCCCGAGGTGGTGCAGATTCCCACCCGCTTTCCCCGGGGCTTCCGCCGGGTTTCCAGAAGCAGCCCCATGTCCGCGATATCCTGGGCATCCTCCAGGGGAATCACCCCGTACTGGCGGAAGAGGCTTTTCCATACCCGGCCTTCTCCGGTAAAAACACCGGTATGGCTCCGCACGGCCTCGCCGGCGCCGCTCTCGTTTCCCGCCTTGAGCACCCCCAGAGGAATTCCTCTTCCGTGAGCCTCCTGCACCATTTCGACGAACCTCTCTCCTTCACCGGGGCGAAGTCCTTCCAGATACAGAAGAATCGCCGAAAGCCGAGGATCCCGTAAAAGATACCGTCCCACATCCACCACGTCCAGGTCCGCCTGGTTTCCCGTGGTAACCACGGAATGAAAGCGCACTCCCCGTTCCAGAGCGGAAGCGAAGGTGGAAAAGCCGAAGGCCCCGCTTTGCGAAACGTAGGCAATACCTCCGGGCTCCACGGAGCGCCCCTTGAGGGAAGTGGAAAAGGTAAGACAGGTTCGGGAATGGAAATGCGCGAATCCGTGGCAATTCGGCCCTAAAAGCCGCAAATGTCCCTTCCTGGCGATGGAGAGAATTTCCTCCTGAAGCCCGCTCTGACCACATTCTTCGAAACCCGCGCTCAAAACGACCCCGAAGGGAACTCCCCGCAGAACACACCGCTCAAGGGCCTTGGGAACCAGATGAGCCCGAAGCAGAATGAAGGCCACATCGGGCACCTCCGGAAGGTCTTCCAGGGAGGGAAAACAGGAAAGCCCCTCAAGGGAGGTGTATTTGGGATTCACCGGATACACCCTTCCTCCGTATCCATGTTCGAGAAGAAGCGAAAGAGGACGCCCCGCAATCTTTTCCTGAGAAGGAGAAGCCCCTATGAGTGCCACGCTTCGAGGAGCGAAAAGACGCTCCAGATTCGGAGGCTCCGGAAAAAGCTCCGGGGAAGTCATAGAAGGCCTCCTTTTCGGGATTCTTCCATTTTACACAACTCCGGAACCGGAATTCAAGGATTCCCGAAGAATCGGCTTCCAGATTTCAGGACTTCCCTTCCGGGAGATTCCGGACACCCATTCCGGAGCCCCTCCTCCCCGGGCTTCGAGAGAGGAACTCTTGAGAATACCCCGGCAATCGAGCGGAAGCTCCTCCCCCCGGGCAAGCAGGAAATCGCTTTTTCCCTCATCCTGAGGAAGGAGGGCAAGCACCACGTCTCCGGGATAAAGGGTAATGCGGCGCTTCACTTCAGGAGCCACCAAATCTCTGGAAAAGCCCGAAAGCAGGACCCAATGGAGCTGTACCGCATCGTTCAAGGGCTCGGTTTCCCAGGGAAGAGAAAGGTAATTCCGGGCCTTTCCCAGCAAGCGGGAAAATTCCTCCTTCTCCTCCTGCATTCCGGCAATCACCTGTTCCAGTTTCTCCGGCACACATCCGATGGAACGCAGCAGCCTCCGCAGAATGCGCCCATACTCCCGCTCCACCCGGGCACCATCCACCCGAAATTTTAGGGACCATTCGGGGGAAGAGCCGTTATAACCCGTTATGAGAAGGTCTCCTACCTCTCCCGTGGCGGCGACATGGCTTCCGGAACAGGCGATACAATCGAAATCGGGAATCTCCACCACCCGAATGGTATCATCTTCGATGCGATCCCAATTAGCCTTCAGGGAAGGAAGTGCTCGGGCCTCCTCCCTGGAGAGCGTACGCACCTTCACCGGAAGATTCCGGGAGATAACCTTCCGGGCCTCTTCCTCCGCCTCCAGCAGAATATCCCAGGAAATCTCTCCGGAATAGGTAAAGGATACCGAGGTCTCCTCCTCGGCGATGGCCACCTTGTATACGTGTAGGCCCTGGAAACGATTTTCCAGAACCCGAGAAAGAATATGCTCTCCCGAGTGCATGCGCGAGTAAAGCCCGCGCACTTTCAGATCCGGAATTCCCCGAAGGGACAACCCTTTCCGGGGAAGCCCCTTTTCAAAAATCACCTCCGCCACGACGCCCCTTTCGGAATTGCGACAATCCAGCACCCGGGCCCGAAAATCCTCCCCCTCCAGAATTCCCCGATCTCCGGGCTGTCCTCCTCCGGCCACCCGAAAGGGGTTCGGCTCCAACTGAAGGAGCCCCCGTTTTTTACCGGCCTCCACTACCTCAAGAATTCTCGTATCCGCTTCTTCTCGCAACTCTCGCATTTCCTTTTCCTCCGGGAAAGGTTTACGAACCTCGTTCTGAGAACGAAATTCCTCTTCGTTCCAAAAAGAACGAGGGAGGAATCTTATCCTCCCTCGGGTTTTCCGTTTTTCTCCGCTCTAATCCCCCGAACGATGCATATCTCGGAAGGCTAGGAAGCGGTCCCCTTGATGCGTTCCGTGGCATCCTTGATGCCCAGGGCTCCGAGGTCCTTGCTCTGGAGCACGGTCCAACGGGCATTCAGGGTTACCAGGAAAAGCACGGACCAGGTATCCAATCTCCAGGACTGCAGCTCCCCTTCGAAGGATTTCTTGATAGCCTCAAGGTGTGCCCGGGCCTCTCCGGTCTGCTCCAGTCCCTCCAGGAAAGAAGTAAAATCCTGCATGGTTTCGATTCCCCCGGCCCGTAGAAGAGTCATGAGGTTTTTCCGGCTCTCTCTCTGGTATTCCGGTGAAAGCTCCCGGAGAGGATATCCCACATCCCGGGCCAGATTCTGCCAACGGGAAATACGGCTTTCGTTTACGGTTTCCCAGTTATCGAAGGCATCCTCCGTTATGGGAAGAGAAACCGGTTTGGAGCGCTCAGGAGAGCGTTCTACGGGAAAACCCGCTCCTCCTCCGACAACCTTGGGAGCCCCCGGAGAATAGGTTCCCTCCTCCGGGAGAGATCCTTCACGCAAGAATTCCCACACCGTGAGGAACCCTTCGTCCGCCTCTTCCAGAAGGGCGCTCATCCGGGAGAGTTTACGCTTGAGCCCGCTCTTGGAACGCTGTACTTCCTCGTAGGGAAGCTTTTTCGTAATGGTGGCCCAAGCATTCTGAAGAATGGTGCGTATCTGAATTTCCCCGCGAAGGGAAGCATATTTTCTCCATTCCCGAAGAGAACTCCGCTCGGGGGAGAGGCTTACGGCAAAGCGAACGGAACGGTATCCGTATGCGTCGGGATCGCGAAGGGCATCGAAGGGAATCGACTGCAGAGGATACACGGTAAACTCCTCCTCCACCAGGCGGGAGACCTTTTCTAAATCCTCCGCAAAGTACAGTATTACCCGAATGCAGCTCAAATCGGGAATTTCCTCCAAGGAGGCCACGTTTTCCTTGGAGTTTCGCAAACGCTCTACGAAATTATCGATCCCCTCGGTGCTGCTCTCGATATGAAAAAGGTCCAGATCGATCTGTTCGAGCAAATCCTGTACCAGATGCTCCAACCTTTTCGTATAGTCTCGATACAAGCCGTAAGAAGCTATGTAACGATCGCGCCATTCCCCCAGGCCCTGTTGTAAATCCATTCCTCCATCACCACCCTGTTCATTTCATGCGGTATTTGAGCCTTAGGGCCCATTTTCATAGGATTAACTCCGACATGCCACCGTTAAACCCCGTGCATTCGCCCCAGAAGCAGCGCCTTGCGGAAGGTTTCCGTATCTCCCAAAGCCTTGGCGTTGCAGGCCAGTAAAACGTAGGAAATTCCCCTTCCGGGATCCGCCGCCAGAGAGTTTTTGAAAAAGTCCTTGGCCCTCTCATATTTTCCACGGGAATACAAGGCATGTCCCATAAGGAAGAATCCCCGGGCTTTGGCGGAAGAAATACCGAGACCCTTTCTAAGACGGCGTTCTTCGGAGGAACGGATCGTATCCAATCGACGAGCCACCGTTTCGAAAGCCTCGTAAAGAGAGGCCTTTTCGGGATTCAGCTTGGAAGCGTTTTCGAGAAAGGCGGAAAAATCTTGCATTTCTATAACATCATAGCCTTCTTTCGGAATTTCCGGTTCTTCCCGAAGAGATCCTTTGGAAGGAATCCGAAAATCTTCGGGAAAACGCAACGGCGGAAAAAGAAAAAGCCGAGCCTCCTCCGCCCTCTTCGGAGCCGCAAGAGCCTGTTCCAGAGTTCGAAAAGCTCTTTCGGCATTCTCTTCCCGAGAATAAAGATAAGCGAGATTGTAGAGTGTAGCCCCATTGGGGCCGATCTGCAACAGGGCCTGACGGAATTCCTTGAGGGCCCCCCGGAAGTTTCCCTGCATTCCGAGAACCCAGGCAAGGTTATGCCGAAGATCTCCCCGGAGAGGAGCGCTTTCCAAAGCCTTGCGGTAAAGAGCTTCCGCCTTTCCGTAATTTCCCTGCCTGGCAAGAATGTCGGCTTCCAGAAAGAGTCTCTCCACCCTCAGAAAGGGAGAGGACTCTCCTTGGGGCATCTCGATTTCCATCCTCTCCGCAGGGGAAGGAAGGGAAAGATCCTTCCGGCTTTCTCCAGCGGAACTTCCACGATGGTCGATACGTTCCTGCTGCCGCTCCATTTCCAAACGCGCGGGCTCTCCGTTGGGCAAAAGAAGCCATTCCGGAGGGGCCTCGGAAGAGGATTCCTTTTCTTCTTTGGCAGGCTTCAAAGGCTGAGAAACCGAAGTTCCCCGCTCTTGCGCTTCGTTTATGTGAGCCAGCCGATCCAATCGCTTTCGAGCATTTCCGTAAGAGGGATCCCTTTGAAGGATCGATTCGTACAGTTTGCGGGCCTCTTCTCGATTTCCCTGGCGTTCCAGGGTCCGGGCCTTCCTGTAGAGGGGCTCCAGCTCCTTCGCAAGTTCCTGCTTCGCCAGAGAAAGGCGGAGGTCCTCCATTTCCCGGCTCAGTTCCGAAGAAGGTTCCAAGGAGGCTCCCAAAAGAATTTCTCCCCGCTCGTACGCTTTCAGGGCCTCTTCGTACTTTCCCTGTTTCGCCAGAGTTCGGGCCAATCCGACATACGCGGGAGGATATTCCTCCTCCTCGAGAATACCCCGATAGGCCGCAAGGGCTCCTTCCAGCTTGCCCCGCTCCCGCATCTCCGATGCCCGGGCGATGGCCATATCGTACTGTTCATGCCGGGCCTTTCGTTCCTGGGCCGCCTTCTCGTAGGAGGTCAGGGTCTGCCGGAGATACCGCACGAAATCTCCTGGCAGCTCTCCGGCCTGTTCCATCTGTTCCGCTTCGTCCAGAAGATGCCGGGCCTCTTCGGAACGATGCTGTATGAGATAGGCATCGAGAAGCCCCACCCGGGCTTCTGGAGAATTCGGAGCCTCCTCGAGAGCCTTGCGATACATATCCTCCGCTAAAGTCACATCTCCCGAGACGAGAAGTCTTTCTCCCGTATCGAGATATTCCGAAAGCCTTGCGGCCTTGGCGGCTTCCCGAGCCTGGCGAAGCGATTTCTGCCGGGCCAGCTCTTCCATCTCAAGCCGGGCGCTCTCGTTATCGGGCTCCAGGTCGAGAACTCTGGCGAAGAGGGTTTCCGCCTTATCCAAATTTCCCTTTTGGAGGCTGATCTCCCCCAAGGCGAGGAGCATCTCTCCGTCTTCGGGAAGGCTGTTGAGAGCTTCCTGCAGTTCCTCCGCGGCCCTTTCGGTTTGCCCCTGCTGTAAATGGGCCAGAGCAAGTCCCTTGCGGGCCTGGGGATAGAGAGGAACCATTTCCAGAGCTTTCTGAAAGGAAGAGGCGGCTTCCTCGGAATCTCCCAGAGAAAGCTGCGAATAGGCGAGACTGTTGAAAAGAAAGGCATCCGCCGAGACCCTGCGGAGGGTTTCTTCAAGGGCCTTCAAGGATCCCTGGTAATCTCCCTGTTGGTAGAGGGCCTCCCCGAGAAGCCGGTACCCTTCGGGCTCTTCCGGAGTTTTATGGAGAGCCTTGCGCAAAACCTCCGCCGCCTCCGTGTAATGCTCCTGTTCAAGGAGCTTTCGGCCTCTTTCCAGGAGGCGCTCCGGCGTGTTCCGCCACATGGTATAGCCCACGAAGCCCGCCGCCACGATACCACAAACACCCGCCAGGGCGAGGCGGAAAAGCCGCTTTCTTTTGAGGGTATCGTTGAAAAGCATTTCGCTTTCCCGGGATCCGATATACTCAAGGTTTCTATCTTCCCGCTCCGTTTTCGGCTCCAGTTCGGGCTCCGGGAAAAAGGGCCTTTCTTCGATATGGGATTCCGGCAGAGACTCCGGAACAGCGGTATCCGGAACCGTTTCCTCCTCGGGTTCGAAAGCCCCCTCCCGGAATCGTGCCTCTTCCCCCGAAGAGGCCACACGAAAGAGTGCGTCCTCCTCCGAAAGATATCCCGAGGAGGGCTCCCCGGAAAGAAGCGAAGACTCCCGAGATTCCGAGTCCCCCTGAAATTCTAAGGTGTTCCGAAATTCTTCGGAAAAAGGTTCCTTCTCCGGCTCCTTCAGGGAAGTTTCGAGAAGCAGCTCTCCGAGGCCCTCCCGGAGGGGCTGCTCCGCACCTTCCTTGCGTTCCGAAACGGACGGGGGTTCCTCTTCCGGAACCGATAAAACCGCTTCGAGATTTTCGTGCAATTCCGAAGAATCTTCCGCTTCCGGAAGTTCCGGTTTTTCTTCCTTCGGCTCCATATCTTCCGAAACCCCGGCTTCCGGAGGTCTTTCGGAAGAATGATGCCGCAAAAAGGATTCTACCTCGGAAAACATGGAGGGAGGGGAGGAGGAAACGAACTTTCGGGGATCCGTAAGAAACATGGCAAGCCCCCCCGCAAGCCCGGGAAACGCCGGGACCCCGGGAGCTTCTTTCTCCGCGGGAAGGGTATCTGTTTCGGCCTCTTCGGGAGCCCCTTCGAAGGGTTCCAGAATATGCCGCGTTTCTTCCCAGGATTCCAGAAGCCACAGGGCATCCTCAGAAGAAACGCCTATCTCGTCTGCGATTTTCCGGAGCCAACTCTCCCGTTCTTCCTTCCGGGGAAAGGGAGGAAGAAATCCTTCTTCAATCAGCCGGAGAAGACCATCGATTTCCTGGGAGAACCTTCCCTCTTCCCGAAGGAGATAAAGCCGAAGGGATTCCGGCTCCTTCAAGACATCCCTTCCATGTTCCAAAAGGTACTTGCGAAGCTTTTCTCTTACGACTGTACGCACGTAACGGGCACCTCCAGGAAAGTATGGACACGGATATGGGTTACCATAAGTTCACCTCTGTCTTCCCAAGCATCTTCAATCCCTTTGAAGGAAATGGAAAGGGGAGAAAAGATCTTACGACTCTAAAAAATGTATCATACACGAAAAGCAAGAACAACTAAAGAAGGAGTCCGCATTCCTCCGGGGACATCCTTCAATCTCGTTCCGTCGAGTATACTCCTACCCATAATAGCAAAAGATCCTTGCATTCACCACGAGAAATACGGAAAAATCGAAAAAAACCTCCCAAGCTGTATCTTAACACAAAAAGGGGGTTGCATTTCCCAAAAACTCATGTTATCATTTCCGAGCTTTGGGGAATCGTCTAATTGGCAGGACGCTTGACTCTGGATCAAGTAGTCGTGGTTCGAGTCCACGTTCCCCAGCCAACCGCGAGTACGCGGTCCCTTCGTCTAGTGGTCTAGGACGCCGGGTTCTCAGCCCGGTAACAGGGGTTCGAACCCCCTAGGGACTGCCAATTTTTGTGCATTGTGCCTATTAGGGAAAAAGGTCGGCACAGTCGAATAAAAAAAGGTTTTTTTCGCAATTGCGAAAAAAACCTTTTTTTATTTATTCGACTCCTTATATCAGAAGCTTTTTTTAATTCAAGACCGCATACATCCGAAGCCGGAGTTTGCAGATCGTCTCCACTCCGGCTTTTTCGACCTTTTGGAAAGGCTACCGTCGAATGGATGCTCCCATGCGCCTCCAGGTATGGCGTCTTCCCCGAATGGCCAGGGAATAGGCCGTGATATTTTCTGGAACCCCGATTCCGGAATACCCCGCATCTCCGATATGATGCAGATCAACCCCGCACATCTTCGCCCACAAGGCAATCTGGGCAAGACTCTCCGCACTAGCCCCCTCCTGAGAAGTCCCTATGGAGCTCATGGCCAGAAGGCCTAGGGAATGCGCCTTCCGGGCCAAAGAAATTCCATCCTCCAGAGAAATTCCCGGCACCGTACCGGGAGCGGGAAAGAGAATGACGTCCGCTCCGGCATTCTTCCAGGAAGCTATGCACTCTTCGGAAAGAAAGGGTTCTTTTTCAGAAGGAGCAACCCCCGCATGATGCATCTTTCCCGCCATAAGAATAGGATCCTCCCCCACTACCTTTCGAATTTTTTCAAGGGCTTCCGCAATTCCTTCCTGAGTTACTCCGGATGCGGGATTTCCCGTAAGAAGAATAAAGGAAGCCCCCCGATCCACCGCTCTCCGAGCCTGCTCGGGAGTGGCCCGGTACCCCGGCTTCACCGATTCGGAAGGCTCCAGATTGATTCCCACGGGACGCCCGAGGAAGGAAGCGAGTTCGAAAAAAAAGACACCCTCCTCCATTTCGGGAACCCCCGCCACATCGGGCTTTCCCGGATCGATCATGTTCAGGAGGATACAGTCTGCCCCCATGGAAGCGGCAAGTTCCACATTACTGATGCCGTCCACGAGAGGCGCCTTATGCGCCACGATTTCCGAAAAAAGCATACGTCCTTCACTGGCCTGAAAGCTTTGCAAAAGTTCTCTTCCCGAGAGAACGGAAATTTCGGAATATCCCATATCCAGAAAGCGTCGCATTCCTCGTTAACTCCTTTCTTTGTTTCCCTTTTCTTTCCTCTTTTAAGAAAAGCGCGGAAAACATTCATGGATTTTTCCTCATTGTAGCACCGGATTCTTTTCGGGGATACCAAAAGAAAAGGGCTTGCCGAAAAAGAGAAGGCCCCGATCCTGCAGGATCGGAGCCTTCGTTACGTGTTCGCGTATAGCAAAAGGAACTTTTACAAAGAATTTCCGGAAATTATCCGAAAACCTCGAGAATAGCTACGCCTCTATGCTAAACGTGGCTTTGCTGCCCCATGAGTCGTATTCCTTCAGGAGTTTTAAGATAAAGCTCTCCGTATTCTCTCGTGGATGTGGCGTGCACATCGATAAAACGTCCCTCCGGGGTCATCCAATAGGGTCTTCCCTGAATATAAACCAATTTCATATGTTTTTGTTCTCCTTAATGTGTATTTTTTGCATTTTTGCCCCGCCGGTTTTTCGGATACCGCCAAAAAACGTACCCCTTTTCGGAAAAGCACCTCCAAGGGCTTTTCTGGAAGAAGGAATTGCCGTGATCAGAATAAAGCATACCGTTTTCAGGAAATAAAAAGGGAAGGGGGGGAGATTCCCGTTCTTTGTACGAAAAACGGTGTCCTTTTGCTCGGACACGAAAAAACTTTTTTTGAGAAGGGGGGAAACACAGAAAAAGGCGTCCTCTCCCCCAACGAGAAAGAGGACGCTTTCCAATTGTTGGCTCCTCGGCGAGGACTTGAACCTCGAACCTAGTGGTTAACAGCCACCCGCTCTGCCGATTGAGCTACCGAGGAATACCTAAAACCTTTACGAGGCGCCCTGAAAGTGGAGGCGGCACCCGGATTCGAACCGGGGATGAAGGATTTGCAGTCCTCTGCCTTACCACTTGGCTATGCCGCCCCATCTGTTCTCTTCTGGAGCGGAAGACGGGATTCGAACCCGCGACCCCAACCTTGGCAAGGTTGTGCTCTACCACTGAGCTACTTCCGCAATAATTCGCAAATGGTGGCGAGACCCAGAATCGAACTGGGGACACGAGGATTTTCAGTCCTCTGCTCTACCTACTGAGCTATCTCGCCATCATAATGGGGACATAAAAAATGGCGGGGCTGACGAGACTCGAACTCGCGACCTCCGGCGTGACAGGCCGGCACTCTAACCGACTGAGCTACAACCCCGCGTTTCTATGCTTTACAAGATGCTTACGATTTTGGTGGGCGGAGATGGGTTCGAACCAACGACCCCCTGCTTGTAAGGCAGGTGCTCTTCCACTGAGCTATCCGCCCCGCCGCTTCGGCTGCTTCTTGACCGGCGCGAGGGTAAGTATATCCAGAGCCGGGCTTTGTGTCAAGCCTCTAAGAATACTTTTCTTCGATTTTTTTCGGTTTCTCTCCGGGGGAGGCGGTTTTATCGGATTATTTTCCAAGTTTCGCCCGAAGAATCCGGGCGTTTTCTCCGAAAAGCTCGAGGCCAAAGCTCCCGACATTCTCCGGAAAAGCTTCCTCCAGAAGGCTGCGATAACGGGGCAGACGCAAAAGGGGAAAGTCGCTTCCGTAAAGGGTTCGTTGCATCACCAAAGGCATTCCGGAAAGAGCCCGAAACATCTCCTTGCCGTAAAGGAAAGGAGATGCCGCCATATCGTACCAGGCATTCTGAAGATAGCACCGCATCTCCGGCATGGCTTCGTAGAGCCAGAGCCCTCCTCCCCAGTGAGCGAAGATAACCGAAACCTCGGGATGATGAACACAGAAAGAAGCAGCCTCCCGGGGTCCCGTAGCGCCCTTACCGGGGTAATCATGCCCCACGGGCTCCGCCGTGTGGATAAGGAGGAAAAGAGATGCCTCATGACAGATGCCCGCAAGCCTCCAGGTCTGACGAAGGTCGTCGATATCCCATCTCTGGCCCCCAGGGAAAAGTTCCCCCACTCCTATGGCCCCTTTCGCGGCACAACGGGAAATTTCCTCTTCCGTCTCGGGATGCAGAGGAGGCACCACGATCATGGGAAGAATTTTTTCAGGATACCTTTTGGAAGCTTCCAGAACGTAGTCGTTTACCTCCCGGCAAAGTCCCATATCGGTAAATCCGAATCCGCATATCCAGGACTGATCCACTCCGTCCTCCTCCATGGCCTCGAGAAGAATTTCCAAGGTTCCCCATCGATGGGCTCGACTTTGAACGAGGGAAGCGAAATAGGGCTCCTTTTCGGCAATTTTCTGCCAGCTCCTCTCCACTTCCGGGGGATATACGTGAACATGGGTATCAATAATCACGATCCACTTCCTCCTTGCATAGTTCTTTTTGTGCCGCACAGAGCAGATGAGCCCAACGGGTGGGCTCGGGAAGCCGATAACGAGTGCAGCAGGAAAGAACCAGAGATACCGCTCTCTCCAGAGAAATGCCCCATCCCACACTGACGTAGAGGGGTTTTACGTGGTTCCGGGAACGCAACACCACGCCTATGGTATGCCCCTCCTTATCTTCCAAAGGGACCTGATCGCCCTTTAAAGATCCGGGAGTATCGGAAATTCCCGTAAGACGACTCTTGGCCACTCCCACCGAAGGAATTCCCGTGAGAAGCCCGAAATGGCACGCAAGCCCGAAGGATCGGGGATGAGCGGCTCCGGCTCCATCCACAAGCCAGATATCCGGAAGAAGCCGCAGTTTCTCGAAAGCTTCGAGAAGGGCCGGAATTTCCCGAAAAGAGAGGTACCCCGGGATATAGGGAACCCTTACGGGAACCGCCGCGAAAACCTGATCCACCCACTCCAATTCCGGATAGGAAAAGAGCACGAGCCCCGCAAGGGCGAAGGGCTCTCCCCGGAAGGAGGAAAAATAGGAAACATCCGTTCCTCCCACAAGAGAGCAGTTTTCCCGAAGCGAAGACCTCCGGGGAAGAAGCTCCCGAAGGGTTCGTTGAACCTCTCCGAAATCCCCGCAACATCGAGGCATAATACATTCCCCCTTCTTCTCTTTTTATCTCAAGAACTTTCGGTCGAGAAGGGCCTTATACCGCAAAAAGAAAAAAATGCGCAAATAACACAGGGGCGACGGCTTTTCAAGCCATCGCCCCTGAAAGTATAGCACGAGAAAAAGGAAAAACCTTCTACTTCACCTCTACCTCGGCACCGGCCTCTTCGACTTTCTTCTTGACCTCGTCGGCCTCTTCCTTGCTAACCCCTTCTTTGAGAGGCTTGGGAGCGCCGTCCACAAGTTCCTTGGCTTCCTTCAGCCCCAGGCCGGTGATTTCGCGCACCACCTTGATGGTGGCAATCTTGTTGGAGCCGGCACCCTTAAGGATAACGTCGAACTCGGTCTTTTCCTCTTCCGCAGCGGCAACGGCAGCACCGGGCATCATCATGGGCATGGCCATGGCGGGAGCGGCGGCGGAAACTCCGAACTTATCCTCCAGTTCCTTTACAAGCTCGGAAAGCTCAAGTACGGACATTTCTTCAATCGCTTTGATGATATCTTCACGGGTCATAATACAGTCACACTCCTTGATAGTTTACGTAAAATGAGAAGCACGGAGCCTTTTTAGGCTGCGTCTTTTTCTTTTTGTTCCTTGATTTGGGAAAGAGCGGTAACCAAGCCGCGAACATTGCCGGAAAGTACCGTAACCAGTCCTCGAATGGGACCCACCATGGTTCCCACCACCTGAGCCAGAAGCTGTTCCCGGCTGGGAAGATCCGCCAGGGCGAGAACCTGTTCGCTTCCGAGGATTTTACCTCCCAGAATTCCCGCTTTGATGATGAGATCCTTGTTTTTCTTTTCCCTCGAGAAATCCCGCAAAGCCTTGGCCACCGCCGCCACATCGCTATAAACCACGGTATAGGCATTGGCTCCGAGGGTGTGCTCCTGAGGTACCGGAAGCCCCGCTTCTTCCAAAGCGATACGGAAGAGGGTGTTCTTACCGATTTTCATCTCTCCTCCGGCCTCTCGGACCTTGCTGCGGACTTCGGTCATCTGAGCCACGGTCAAACCGCGGTATTCTACGATAAGTACCGCCTCCGCACGCTCCAGCATTTCCCGATACTCCGCCACCTGCTGTACCCGTTTTTCATTAGGCATCGTTTCACCTCCTCACAAAAAAGGTGCTCCCAGTCCAAGACCGGGAGCACCTACGCATGACAAGAAAAAACTCTTTTCACACGAAAATCCCGGACCTCGGCGGGCAAAATTAAGCGCACTTCCGCGCACCAGCTTTCTACAGTCCTGCGAAACGGGCCGATTATAGCACGTTCCTGTATGGAGAAAAAGTGTTTTTTACACTAAAACGGCGACTTCCTTCTGGGCCGAAGCGGCATCCACAGAAATAGCCACGCCCATGGTAGTGGAAAGGGTAAGGCTCCGAATATACTGTCCCTTCGCAGCGGAGGGTTTGGCCTTCACGATAGCCCGCAGCATGGTAGCCACGTTATCGAAAAGCTTTTCTTCTCCGAAGCTCGCCTTCCCCACAGCGTTATGGATAATGGCGAACTTGTCCACCCGAAACTCCACACGCCCCGCCTTGATCTCTTTTACGGCATCGCCGATTTCGAAAGTTACCGTATTCGCCTTGGCACTGGGCATCATTCCCCGGGGGCCGAGGATCTTTCCGAGGCGACCTACCACCTTCATCATATCGGGAGTAGCCACCACGGCATCGAAATCCAGCCATCCTCCCTGGATTTTCTGCACCATATCCTCGCCGCCCACGAAATCCGCTCCTGCGGCTTCCGCTTCAGAGACCTTCTCGCCTCCGGCAATGGCAAGCACCCGCTTGGTGACTCCCGTTCCGTGAGGAAGGGAAACGGTGCTGCGCACCTGCTGATCCGCATGACGGGGATCGACCCCCAGCCGGACATGAATCTCTACACTCTCATCAAACTTGGCGGTAGCGATTTCGCCGACCAAGGCAACAGCTTCCTTGAGGCTGTACAGACGATCCGCATCAACCTTTTCGAGAAGAGCCTTATAACGCTTGCTTTTCTTTGCCATGTTTTCTTACCTCCTTGTGGTCATAGCGGAGTTTCCTCCTGCCACGTGCTGCCTTTTTCTAACGAACCTCCACGCCCATAGAGCGGGCGGTTCCCTTGATCATCTCCATGGCGGCCTCCACGGTGTTTGCGTTGAGGTCTTCCATCTTGACTTTCGCGATCTCTTCGATCTGAGCCAAAGAAATCTTTCCGACCTTGTTCTTGTTCGGCTCTCCGGAACCCTTCTCCAACCCGATGGCCTTTTTGATCAGCACGCTGGCCGGAGGAGTCTTCATGATAAAGGTGAAACTACGATCCGCGAAAACCGTAATTACCACAGGAATGATCATTCCCGGCTGATCAGAAGTTTTTGCGTTAAACTGCTTGCAAAACTCCATGATATTTACTCCATGCTGCCCCAGGGCGGGCCCCACGGGAGGTGCGGGGGTCGCTTTTCCTGCAGGCAACTGGAGCTTGATCTCTCCGATTACTTTTTTTGCCATACCACTTGCTCCCTTCTTCCTATCGTTCTTTCTTTTCCTAACGCAAAAGAAAGAACGTTAAAATCGAAAACGACTTTGATCTATAAGGATGCTCAGAGCTTCTGAAGCTCGCTATAGTCCGCTTCGACCACCGTTTCACGCCCGAAAACGGTAACGACAAACTTGATTTTTCCTTTTTCGGCCAGGACCTCCACCACGGGACCGCTCTGCCCTTCGAAAGCACCGGATCTTACCGTAACTACATCTCCGGGCTTCAAATCTATCTCCAGCCTCGGTTTGGAATGCCCCATGCCGATCTTATCCATCACATCCTGAATCTCTCTATCCGAAAGAGGCATGGGATGATTGCCCGCTCCCACAAAACCCGTCACTCCTGGAGTGTGGCGCACCACAAACCAGGACTGGTCGCTCAGGATCATCTCCACAAGGACATAACTTGGATAGAGCTTGCGACGAATGCGCTTGGTCTTGCCATCCTTTACCTGCAAACGCTCCTCGATAGGAACGAGCACGTTAAAGATGCGGTCCTCCATTCCCATGGTGGCGATCCGCTGCTCCAAGTTTGCCTTAACCTTATTTTCGTAGCCAGAATAGGTCTGAACTATGTACCAACGTTTTTGGTAATTTTCACTCATCACTTAAAAGGGGGCCTAAAGCGGCCCCCTCACCTCCCAGTTAGAGCGTGCTGATGTCTCTTCGGGTTTCCTAACCAACAACACGAGAAAAAATTGCGGTTAAAAGCATATCTACTACCCCTAGGTAGGCAGCCATCATAAAGGTAACCGCAATTACGATCAATGTGGAATACCACACCTGTTGTTTTCCCGGCCAAGTAACCTTCTTGAGTTCAGCCCTTGCCTCTCGAAAAAAGCTGAAGAGCTTACCCATATGCTCGGCCTCCCCATTAAAATTTAAAATATCAATCCGGAATAAAAATGGCAGGCCCGGCAGGACTTGAACCTGCAGCCCCCGGTTTTGGAGACCGGTGCTCTGCCAATTGAGCTACGGACCTACGCACCAGAGGGATTATACCCTACTTGCACTCCTTATGCAAGGTGTGTTCCTTGCAAAAACGGCAGAATTTCTTCTTTTCAAGCTTCTTTTGCTGCTTCTTCTTGTTTACCTTCGTAACGTAGTTACGGCGCTTACACTCTGTGCATTGCAATCCAACAACATCGGCCATTAAAAAAACGCCTCCAAACTAACCTGACAATACGTTCAGCTAATCGAGAATCTTGGTGACCACGCCAGCGCCAACGGTTCTGCCGCCCTCACGAACGGCGAAACGAAGACCCTCTTCCATGGCGATGGGCACGATGAGATTCACTTCGAACTGCGAGTTGTCCCCGGGCATAACCATCTCGACTCCGTCGGGAAGCTTGATGTCCCCGGTGACGTCGGTGGTGCGGAAATAGAACTGGGGTTTGTAGCCGCTGAAGAAGGGTGTGTGACGGCCGCCCTCTTCCTTTTTGAGCACGTAGACTTCCGCGAAGAAGTGCTTGTGGGGGGTTACGCTGCCGGGCTTGGCAACTACCATGCCGCGCTCCACGTCGTCCTTGCCCACGCCCCGAAGAAGAATGCCCACGTTGTCTCCCGCCTGGGCGTCGTCCAGGATCTTCCGGAACATTTCAAGCGAGGTGGCTACGCTCTTGATTTTGTCTTCCTGCATACCGATGATTTCCACTTCCGCTCCGGGAGTGATGATGCCACGCTCCATACGGCCCGTTACAACGGTGCCCCGGCCGGTGATGGTGAAGACGTCTTCGATGGGCATGAGGAAGGGCTTGTCCGTGGCCCGCTCGGGCTGAGGAATGTGCTCGTCGCATGCCTTCATGAGTTCGAAGATCCCGTCGGTCCACTGGTTGTCCTCGTCGCTCTCTCCTGCCTTGAGGGCGGATCCGCGAACGATGGGCACGTCGTCTCCGGGGAAGTTGTACTTGTTCAGAAGGTCCCGGATTTCCATTTCCACCAGGTCCAGAAGCTCCTCGTCGTCCACCATGTCGACCTTGTTCATGAAGACCACCAGGGCGGGCACGTTTACCTGACGCGCGAGAAGCACGTGTTCCCGGGTCTGGGGCATGGGGCCGTCCGCAGCGGATACCACGAGAATGGCTCCGTCCATCTGGGCGGCTCCGGTGATCATGTTCTTAATGTAGTCCGCATGGCCCGGGCAGTCGATGTGCGCGTAGTGACGGGTTTCCGTCTGGTATTCCACGTGGGCGATGTTGATGGTGATGCCCCGCTCACGCTCTTCGGGAGCCTTGTCGATGTTCTCGAAGGGGGTGAAGTCAGCCATGCCGTGACGCGCAAGGGTCTTGGTGATCGCCGCAGTCAGCGTGGTCTTGCCGTGGTCGATGTGACCGATGGTGCCGATGTTCAAATGCGGTTTCGATCGCTCAAATTTCTCTTTTGCCATGAGTGCAACCTCCCAAAATGGTATAATTCCCCGCTACGAACGGAGACTCAAGTCTGAGTAAATTGTACCACATTACCCCATAAAGGATAATGGATAATACTAAAAAAACCCGGAACACCTGTCAAGCGCTCCGGGCAACTTACTGGAGCCGACTTCCGGACTCGAACCGGAGACCCCATCCTTACCATGGATGTGCTCTACCTACTGAGCTAAGTCGGCACCCCATTTCCATAGAGTGGTGGTGGGAGTAGGATTTGAACCTACGTAGACGTCCGTCGGCAGATTTACAGTCTGCTGCCTTTGACCACTCGGCCATCCCACCACGTATAAACTTGTTTCTTCATGGAGCCGGCGAGAGGATTCGAACCCCCGACCTGCTGATTACAAGTCAGCTGCTCTACCAACTGAGCTACACCGGCGTGACGGAATAGGATTATACCGTTTTTCGTCTGCTTGTCAACAGGATGGAGAGCATTTTTCAAAAATTACGTCTCGATCCTCTTGAGACAGCATCATGTCTGCTCGTGGCTAGCTCGGCTACCCGCGGAGAAGTGTCTATTTCCTCGGAATATCACAACCAATAGGCGAACACTCCATGAAGAACCTCGCGCCGATTAGCAAGGAACACCGAGAGAGGCAAAAGGAACATCCTCCAAAAGGTTACGGAACCGCGAAAAACCCTGAGAGGTCCTTTTATTCCACCTGGGGAAAAACGAGACAATCCCCCCTCAAAAGGGCGGTTCCCGCTTTTCGATAAGCCTCGTCCACCGACTGATGTGCCTCTCGGCGATGCCGGATAAATCCTCCCGCCACCACCATGGGAGATGTAACGGCACCCTTTTCCGAAAGACACTGCATAACCGCATTTCCGATTTCCGAGCACATCATGATGTCCACTCCTCCGCGATCATATTTATACTTGCCCCCTGCATGGCATACCTTTTCGCCTGTCATAATGTACAGCTCCAAAGAAAAAATGTCAACTATGCATCACAAAATGACAAAAACAGCATTACTGAGACCTTCCTTTTTCTTCCTTCAAGCCTTGAAAAAAGAATTTTTCAGAAAACAAAGGAAGAAACTGTTGACTTCCCAAGGACTTTCTGTCACTCTATCTTTATGTAAATACAGATACAGGCAAGAAACGAGGGGGAGTTTTTATGTCTCAAGGAATCTTTGGAGAACGCCTTAAAAAAAGAAGAAGGGAGCTACGGCTCACTCAAAAGGAGCTGGGAGATGCTATCGGAGTAACCCGCCAAACCGTCATTCAATGGGAACGGGGAAATTTTTCGCCGGATATGGAAAAACTGGGGCGTATTGCGGAAGCTTTGGACTGTTCCGCCGCATGGCTTTTGGGAGAGGCTGAAGAACCCGAGCTTTTTCGGGATGCTTCCGGGCTTCCGGAAAGCTTTTCCGAGGATTTTTTCTGGATACCCCTGATGGATAAAAGCACCACCGCCTGTGCGGGCAACGGATTCGACTACTGCGGAGCCCACATGGAAAGCACCGACAGAATGCCCCTTCCTCGAAGCTCCTTTTCTCGTATCGACGACCTTCGGATTCCCTTCGGAATTCACGTGGAGGGAGATTCCATGGAGGGCGCGGGCATTCCCGACGGATGCATCGCCGTTATCAATCCGGCGGAAACAGTCTTTCCCGGAGATCCCACCCTCGTGTGCTACAACGATCGGTGGAGCATCAAGTGGCTGATTCCCAAAAATAACGGGGACGTGGAACTGCGGAGCGCAAACCCCTCGTACCAACCCATGGTAATTCCTGAGGAGCTCGCCTCCCGGGAAGAGTGGTTCCGCATTATCGGCAAAGTAGTTCAAACGATAACCACGAAAAAACCCACTCCTTATTTTTGATATCCGGAGCGGGTTTCCATAATGCTCTTGTTGTTTTTCTGCCTCTGAGGTTCTGCCTACAGAGTAGGTTTCGCTTTTTTCATGTCTTTTTCAGGAAAGTCCCCGGAACCGACGTATCTGACGGTAGGCTTCCTGAATCTGGGAAAATCGCTCCGACGCAAGGCGAACGAAATCCGCGTCAAGGTCCATGCCGATAAAACGATCCGGATGATACTTTGCGACAAGATCCCGATAGGATTTCCGAATTTTTTCATCGCTATCCCCGGAAGAACATCCGAGAATTTCATAGGGATTTCGGGAGGGACCTTTTCGATTTCGTTCTTCCCTCCCCTCCTCCTTGTTGAAGCTATCCGAAGAGTTTGAGGTGTTACGGGAAGAGGCGTTTCCCCCTTGTCCGCCGCCGTACCTTCTTTCCCATCGGGGCTGATGGAATCCCGAGGAAAAGCCTCCGGAGAGCAATCGAAAAACGAAGTAAAGCATGAGAAGGGGAAAGATAATCGGCAGGAGCCGCAGCAAAAGCAATATCGGCAGCATCAAGAAATACACCATGGGGTTTCCCTATTCCTCCCGGCCCGGCATTTCCAAGAGGGCCTTACGAATCATACGAAACAACGTATCCGGTTCCCTATTCCGAATTCTTCAAGATATCACGACAACGCTTTACATCCTTTTCGATGGAGCAAATCCATTGCTGGCGTTTCTCCGGATCGATTTCCAGGGCCTTGGGGCTTTCCTTCAAAAAGGCAAGCTTTTTTTCCTGAATGGCAAGCCACTCCCGAAGCTGGCTTTCCTCCATGGCCTCCTCACGGAAACGCTGCAGATCGTCATCTTCCTTCACGAAAGCCCTACTCATCGCACGCCCCCTCGCAGAGCATACCGGAGGGCTCCCAAACGAGCTACGATCAAGTAGGGAATGGAAGGAAAGTAAAGAAAAACCCAGGCGATAAAGCCCAGAGGAATAAGATACCAGGCTACCCCTGGACGTCCGAAGACGAGAAGCTCCCATCCGCGGAAAAGGAGAAAGATCCCATAGAATCCAAGAAATCCTCCGAGAACGAAAAACCGTTCCGGCGCTTTTCTGCGAAACAACTTTCCCAAATGCAGAAAGAGAGGAACGATCTGCACTCCAAGCCATATGAGTCCCATTTTGCTGAGGGGGAAAGGAATATATTCCACCGTGCAAGCCTCCTTCAGTTTCCTTTTACCTTCTTCTTTCTTCAGCTTCTCTCGTGTAGAAGCTCTCGAAAAATTCCGGGGCCCCTGCCTTATTTCCGAAGCACCGAGGGTCCCACGATTCTTCTAGCAAGATCGAGCCATCGAGATACGCGAAGCCCGAAAAAGATCTGTAACGACGTGAAACGGCTATCTTCCACGCTGCCGCAGGCATCATTCCGCAGACATTCTTCGTAAAGCTCCGAGGGCATTCGTACCACCACGTCCGGAAGGGTACGTTGCCCCTTGATTTTCTGGACCAGCGCGGTGAAGTTGTCATCCCGGATAAAGCGCTCCAGCTGATAAACGTGATTGCCCAGAATATTCGAATGATCGTCGAAACGCTCTCTTCTTCCGTACCCCTCGCCCTTCAAAGCGTCCTCGGCATCCATAATTTCTTCCGCCTCTATTTTGGGAAGCATGTGATAGGCCTTGATATACCGCCCCAGCACCTCCGCGAGCCCCCGGGAAGAATCCTTGATCTCCTCGGCATTTCCCCGCTCCCGATTGAACTGAGGATCCAGAAGGGGACGCCACATGTGTTTGACGAAGGGAAGGGACTCGTCCATGCTCCATTCGGTCATGCCGAAAAAGACCGCCGCAGCGCCGATGCTCGCAGGTTCAAGCCATCTTCCCGGAAGAAGCCCGATGAGCCGCTGCAGTATGCCATGCTCCTTAAGAATTGCGGCGCTCCGCTCTCCCGAAGAAAGCCCGAAACCCCCGCCGAAAGGAGGAAGATCTTCATTCATCAATCCCTGCATAAGGTCTTTTTCCTCTTTGCCAAAAGGAAAACAGGGCTTCATTACCCCCGAAGCGGCGGGTTCCGGAAAACAGCCAAGCCAGAGGCTTTTTCTTTTTTCATCGGGGAGCACAAGGAAGTCCGATTCCCGGGTAACGTAGCGGGGTTCGTGGAGTTTGGTAAGAAGAATTCCCAGAATCTGTACATAGCGCTCCCGCACTACGGGAATACTCATGGCCTGATTGCAAAGCTTCGCCAAGGCATCTACCATATCCGCATGGGAATAGTTCTTGGTTCCTCCCTTGCCGGTACGAATCTGCAGATCCTTACCGTTTTCCACGAAAAACATGCGGACCGACTTTTTTTTGCCGGTCATCTTATTGTCGATGGAAACCCAAAGGTGTTCCTTTCCTACAATCAGTTGGAGGGCAAGATCCTCATCCACTTCACAAAAGCCCAGCACCTGATTTCGTTCAAAAGCCACCGAACATCATCCTTTCATAACAGGCCTTCCGAAGAAAGCTCGGAGCAGCGAAAAACCTTTGGTTCGATTCGGAGAAGATTCCAAGAAGAATTCGAGAAGAAACAGTTTCAGACTCTATCCTCCCAGAAAGCTTCCGAAAAGGCCCCGAAGGAGATTTCCCGAAAAGGCCGGAGCAAGCCAGGAATAAAAGAGGTCGATCCTCCCTGGAGCCAGGGCGAAGGCCGCAAAGGCTCCCATGGGAATTACCGAACGGAGCACGAGAAGAAACTCTTTCTGGTGATCCCGCACGGCGATAAATCCCAGCGGAGCCTGACAAAGAATAAAGGCCGTAAACATATAGATCCACCCCGTGGTGTGAGGAAGCCGGGCCATTTCCATACCCTTAAAAACGCAAAAAGCGGTCCATCCGCTTAAAATATAGGCCTCCAAGGCGGTAAAAAGCGCGAGGGAGAGGTTGTTGGCAATGCTTCCCCATCGCCCTTCGATATCGAAGGAGAAGAAACGGCGTCCCCGAGCAAAGAGGGGCGTAAGAAAACGCAGATACAACACCGGAAGAGTCCAGGCGAAAAGCCCCAGAGTAAGCACGAAGAGCGCGTAATCCATGCAGATGTATCCTCCTTAAGGTTTTTCCCTCTTTTGTCCGTATGTGGCGAAACGCTGCAAGGCCCGCTCCATATCCTCCTCCGAAAGAACCTTGGGTTCCCCCATGGTACGGGCATAACAATATATTTTTGCCACATATTCCACAGCCTCCGCAGTAGTATAGGCACTTTCCAAAGAATTGCCCACCGCCAAAACCCCATGATTTCCCAAGAGAATTCCCCGGCTTTTCCTCAAGGCCGGCACGGCGCTGCGGACAAGTTCGGAGGAACCGAAAAGGGCGTAGGGAGTCCAGGGAACCGAAGCTCCCGCGTATCCGATAAGATAGTGAATCGGCGGAAGATCCTTTCCGAGACAGGAATAAGCGGCAGCGTAGGGCGAATGGGTATGCACCACTCCCCGGGCTTCCGGGCGGACATCGTAGGCTCCGCGATGAAGCTCCCATTCGCTGGAGGGAGTGCGGCATCCTTCCAGCACATCTCCGTTCCATCCAAGAAGCACCACATCCTCGGGAGCGATGGTATCATACTCCATACCGCTGGGGGATATGAGGAAAGCCTCTTTCGGTTTCACGCAGATGCTCAAATTGCCCCCGGTACCCTCGGTAAGCCCGGAAGCAAGCATTTTTTTACCCTTTTCCACCACGAGCATACGCTCTTTTTCGTAGAGCATACGTCTCTCCTCCCCCTTCGTTATTGCCGAATTTCCACACAAAGTATCCCGGGAGCATGGCATCCCCGGGAAGTTCTTGTGTCTGGAAACAAGGAGATAAAAGCTCTATCTCCTATATTGTACATCATAACCTTCCAAATAGGAAAAAGCCCCCCGAAGGAGGCTGAAAAAATTTTCCTGGGCCACACGATGGAAAGGTTACCGATAACGTTCCTCCAGAAAGGACACTATTTCCTCTTCGGAGGGTTTTCTTCGAAAGAGGGGCCGGGAATCCTTTCGGTATGCTCCGAGGGACTCTTCGAAAAGAGGCCTTTCCTGACGATAAAGAACTCCCAGAGGATACCGATCCTCTTCCAGGGCCTTTTCCATGGCAGACCTTCGATTTTCGGAATCGTGGGTTTCGTCGAGATAGTAGGTATGATCCTTGTACCATTTAAAGGTATTTACCCTGTTAAAGGAGACGCAGGGCTGAAAAATATCCACCAAAGCATATCCCCGATGCAAAATCGCTTTTTTCAATATTTCCTTGGTTTGTTCGGGATCCCCCGAAAAAGCCCGGGCCACGAAGGAGGCTCCGGAAGCTAGTCCCAGGGCCATGGGATTTACCGGAACGTTGTGCACTCCCCGGGGAGACGTGGGAGTAACGAATCCCTGGAAACTCGTGGGAGAATACTGTCCCTTGGTAAGGCCGTATACCATATTGTTGTGCACCAAATTTACGATATTCGGATTTCTCCGTATGGTATGGAGAAAGTGATTTCCTCCCTCGCCGTACATATCTCCGTCTCCTCCAATGGCGAGCACCAGCAGTTCCGGATTTGCCACCTTGATTCCCGTGGCCACCGAAAGGGCTCTTCCGTGGAGACCGTTGAAAAAATGCCCCTTCATGAAGTGCGGCATCTTGGCAGCCTGGCCGATGCCGGAAACGAGCACCACCTTTTCCGGAGGATAATCCAGCTCCCCGAGAGCTCCCTTGAGAGATTCCATAATCTGGAAATTACCGCATCCGGGACACCACGCGATATCCGCCCCGGAAAGGTCGTACTGCCGAGGATCAAGCATCTTTTTCTCCCCCTTCCGGCGAAAGCTCCCGAAGCCCCGCCATAATCTCTTCCACGGAAAATTGAAGTCCCTTCCAGGTAAGCACTCTTTCCCTCACCTCAAACCCCAACTCCATGCGCAAGAGAGAACAAAGCTGCCCCGTGGCATTTCCCTCCACGGCGATGACCCGTTCCGCCCTCTCGAGATAGGCCATCACATCTTCATGAAGAGGCCAGGGCTGCAGAATATGGAGCAAGGCGGCATTTTTCCATTTCAGGCTTTCCAGAGCCTCCTCCGCCATAGATCTGGTGGAACCCCAGGAAAGAAGGAGGGTGCGATAGTTTTCGGGTCCCACAAGAATCGGAGCCAGAGCTTCCTCTTTAAGGCCCTGAAGTTTGCGCAATCTCTTGGCGTTCATGCGGGTACGAAGCTCGAAATCCTCCCAGACATGCCCCTCTTCGTCATGTTCGTGGCTATCTACCCCTACGAGCCCCTCCCCATACCCGGGAATGCCCCGGGGAGATATTCCGTCTTCCGTAACTTCGTATCTTCGATAATTTCGGGAGGTTTCCACAATATGCTGCTCGAGAGAACCGAAGTCCAACGCTTCCGGAGAAAGATCGTAATAGCTGTTCATAAGGTATTGATCCGTAAGGACCACCACGGGAATCTGATATCGGTCCGCCAGGGAAAAGGCATGTTTGGTACAGAAAAAAGCCTCCTCCAGCGTTCCCGGAGCGAGGATGGCCCGGGGAAATTCTCCGTGCCCTCCATGCAGTGCAAAGAGAAGATCCCCCTGTTCCGTTCGAGTAGCCATTCCCGTAGCGGGACCGGGTCGCTGGGCAAGGTGCACCACTAGAGGACATTCTGTTACCCCCGCCAGACTGAACCCCTCGGTCATGAGAGCAAAGCCGCCTCCCGAGGTGGTTACAAGAGAGCGGCCCCCCGCATAGGAAGCTCCTACGGCCATATTGATCGCGGCGATCTCGTCTTCCACCTGTTCCGCGGCGACTCCGAAACGTTCTCCCTGCTGAATCATGAAGGTAAGCACCCCCGTGGCGGGAGACATGGGATAGCCGCAGCAGAAGGTACATCCTGCCGCAAGGGCTCCAAGAGAAACTCCCTGGGCCCCGTCAAAGGCAACTCGTGGGGAAAGATTTTCTCCCGGGGAGAAGGAAATGCGGCATTCTCCGGAACGAAGAATTTCCCGCCCCCTTTCGAAACCCAAAGAGGCGGCTCCCATATTTTTGGCCACCACGTCCTCCCCTTTGCTGCCGAAACGCTGTTCCACTAGAGGGCGAAGCACCTCGGGGGAATCCGCGAAAAAACCCGCGATTACCGCAGTGGCCACCAGATTGGCGAATACGGCTCCTCCCGCCTGCTTGGCGATTTGAAGAAACGGAACGTGCACACTGCGGAAAGGATACGTTTCAAGCTCTGCCTTGAGTTCCTCCATATCCCCCACAACGAGGGTTCGGGAATCCAGACGCTGGAGGATGTTACGCCTGAGCCCTCCTCCCAGGGGAACCAAAATGTCGATTCGGTCCACCAAGGCCCGTACGGGCTTGGAAGAAAGACGCACCGTCGTGGAATTGTTCCCTCCCCGGACCCGGGACATATACTCCCGGTTGGCATAGACATGGTATCCCAAATCCTTGCCCAGACGCACAAGAAGCTCTTCCACCGTTTGAATTCCCTGCCCTGCGGCACCGCAAAGCACAATAGAAATATCCTGGTTCCCTTTCCGGGGGAACTGCTGCATAGGGACCACCCTCCGTTCTTTTTTGTGTAAAAACGAAACTTAACCCATCAGCTTTCCCGTTAACTGTACAGGTTACAGAAAAGAAAAACAACCCTCTTTTCGTTTTTTCCGTAATTTGCACAGTTGGAACATCTCCGGCATCGAGTATACTCTTACGGGTATCCATAGCACAGCAGTTACAAAAAAATATACCACAAAGGCTACGAGAGGAGGCTTTTCAGAGTGTTCAGCAAAAGTTTTACGGGAATTCTTCTGCTTCTTTTTTCTCTTTTCTCTCTGGGATACGCTTTTCATACCACCCTGCGGGACCTTCGGAACCAAGGACCCCCCATGGCGGAGGAGCGTCTCGGTCAGGATGGAAAACAAAAAGTTTACGTCCTCTATCTCCATGGAAACGCCAAATGTATTACCTGCAAGGAAATTCTGGAACGCACCACCGAAACTCTCGAGTCCTCCTTCGTTATGCCCATGAACAAGGGAGTTCTGGTTTACCGGGAGATCAATATGGACCTTCCGGAAAATCGAGAGTACGCAAACACCTTTGAATACTTCGCCACATCGGTGGTTTTCGCCCTCTACGAAAAGGGGGAGCTCAAGACCTGGAAAAATCTGGACAAGGTCTGGGATTTCGCGAATAACCCCGACGCTTTCGTTCCCTATTTTACGAAAGAACTCGAAAGTATGCTCGAAAAAGGAGGGCTAACCCCGTGATTTCCCTTATCCCCATGGCCGGAGCTTTCTGGCTGGGTATTCTCGCATCCCTGAGCCCCTGCCCTCTCGCCACAAACATAGCAGCCCTATCATATCTTCTTCAGAGCGGTACCGACTCCCGCAAGATCACCCTGAGCAGCTTCAGCTACGTTCTCGGAAGAACCCTCGTGACGGTGCTGCTGGGAATTCTCGTGCTTCGGGGTCTTTTCGCGGTTCCAGGCCTTTCCGGAGCCCTCCAGAACTACATGAACCGTTACATAGGGCCTCTCTTGATGATTGCAAGCATCTTCGTGCTGGAGCTTCTTTCTTTTCGATCTTCCTGTTCGCTTTTTCTTCCTCCACAACATCTCGGTCGGGGATGGGCAGGTTCTTTCCTTTTGGGAATCTTTTTCGGATTGGCTCTCTGCCCCGTTTCGGCGGCCCTCTTTTTCGGTGCTCTCATCCCCATGGCCATCGAGGAAAACTCTCTCATCCTTCTTCCCCTCCTTTTCGGCATCGGCACGGGGCTTCCCGTGGCGGGAGTCGCTATCTGCACGGGCTTCGGCATGGAATTTCTTTCGGGAATGCTCCTCTCGGTGGAATCCCTTCAACGGTGGGTCCGCATCCTTACGGGAATCATTCTTCTCCTCATAGGACTATATTTCACCTTGACCCAAACCTACCTTCTCTTCTAGAATGCTCCTCAATTCCTGAAGCTTTTTGAGGGAACCCATGTTCCGAAACGGCTGTTTCGGATCTATCCTAAGCAACAGATAAGGTAGGCTTTGCACATGTTCGAATTGACACAACATATTCCTCTTCTCGGTAGTCTTGTCAACGCCACCGCCATCGTGGCGGGAACCGGCGTGGGGCTTTTCGCAAAACACCGATTCTCTCAGAAATATGCGGATGTAAGCGTCCACGCCCTGGGGCTTTTCACTCTGGTTCTCGGCATTTCCATGGGAATCCAGACGAAGCACATCATGATCGTCATTTTCTCACTCGTCTCGGGAAGCATTATCGGGCAGTTTCTGGATCTGGAAAGCCTCTTTGCCCGAGCTGGGGAGAGCCTCAAGAAAAAGCTTAACAATCAGGGAAGCACCTTCACCGAAGGATTTGTTACCGCATCCCTTCTCTATTGCACCGGGTCCATGGCGGTACTGGGATCCTTTCAAGAGGGAATGGGGCACTTTCCGGTACTTCTTCTGGCGAAATCCGCCATGGACGGGGTTATCTCCATCGCCTTCGCCATCTCCCTGGGATTGGGAGTTCTCTTCTCCGCCATTCCGGTATTCCTCTATCAGGGAATTCTCACGCTTTTCGCGGGCACCCTTCAGGGAGTGCTTTCGGAAGCCATGATCACCGAGATTTCCGCCGTGGGAGGAGTACTTCTCATCGGCGTAAGCCTCTCCATTCTCAACATCAAGCACGTACAGGTCATGAATATGTTACCCTCCATGATCGTGGCAGGTGTTTTAGGGGTATTTCTCCTCTGATTTTCTTCTTTCCCGAAAAAATATCCTTGCGAGCCCCTTTTCCGAAAAGTTTCTTTTGAGTATAATACTACAAGGAAAAAGATAGGAAACACATACGTTCCGGAGGTGATGGGTCGTGCGAAAATTCCGTTGTATCGAGTGTTCTCACGTTTTCGAAGAAAAGGAAAAGCCGGATCATTGCCCTCAATGTAAAGGGCGTTTTATTCAGCTGGTGGAAGGAGAGCCTCTCAGGGGAAAGCGTTGGGGAGGAAAAAGTTACAGCGTAAAATAATTCTTCATATTCCACAAAAAACCCGGCGAAAGGCATGACGAGGTTTCGCTGACAGACGATGAATAAGAGAGGAGGCCCTAGGGCCTCCTCTCTTATTCATCGTCTGTCAGTCTCTACCGCCATTTCGAAAACGGCTTTTTTCGCTGTTTTTTATTAAAGCGTTTCTCCTCGAGCGGGAGCCTTGAAGGCCGTCCATGCTTCTCGTGCAAGGAGTATTGCAAGCACCAGGAGCACTGCGGAAAGCCCGGAAAGGAGGTAATTGCCCACAGCGAGCTTATCCTTGATAAGGATAACCAGGGCCGCCACAGTAGTGACAAACATGAAAACCATGGGAATCATAAGGAACGAGGAATTCTTTTTGAGTCCCTTGGAAACCCATACTCCCACCGCGAGAAGGGCCAGGGCCGCTACAAGCTGGTTAGCGGATCCGAAGACGGGCCAAATAAGCTTCCAGGCAGGAGTGTCCCCGGTCTTGAAAAACACGAGGGCCGCCGCTGCCGCCACACTTACCACGGTAGCGGTATACTTATCGATCTTCATGCCCGTAAACTCCTGAAGCTGGTACCGGGCAAGACGGGTAGCGGTATCCAGAGAGGTGAGGAGGAAGGAGTTCAGCGCCAGAAGTCCCAGGGATTTGCCTACTACGGGATCGATGCCGATGATACCGGCGAATTTCCCAACTCCCTCGCCAAAGGTTACCGTGGGCCCCCCGGGAAGAATCTTTCCGGCCATCATGATGGTGCCGATGGCGATAACCGCCACAAGCCCCTCGATGAGCATGGAACCATAGCCGATAACGATAGAATCCGTTTCCTTACGGAGCTGCTTTGCGGTGGTTCCGCTTCCCACCAGAGAGTGGAATCCGGAAATAGCTCCGCAGGCCACCACTACGAAAAGAATGGGCCAGACAAACTCTCCGTTGGCACTGTAGGGAAAAGTGGCATTTACCGCAGGAAGATTGACCACAAACTCTTTGCCGAAAACCATTCCCACTGTACCGAGGATAACCGCGAAGTAAAGCATGAAAGAGGCGAGATAATCCCGAGGCTGCAGGAGAAGCCACACGGGAAGCACCGAAGCCGCGAAGATGTAGACGATAAGTACGTAGGTCCAGGTCATGGCATCGAAGTTAAAGGTCTGCTGCACCCAGGGAGAGCTGCTGCCGAAGAAAACCGATCCCAGGACGATGGGAACCATGATAACCGTGGAAACGATGAGAGGTACACCCTTCTTATAGGTGAGAACTCCGAAAATGAGGGCCATAATGATGTAAAGGGTTGCAGAGAAAGCTACTGCGGGATCGGAAGCGAAGGAACCTGCGGAAAGCACCAGAAAGACCGCCACCACGAGCACCAGGGTCAGCCATGTAAAGGTTAGGAAGAGCATCTTTCCTCTATGGCCGATCCAGCGTTCCACTACTTCTCCTACGGAAAGGCCCTTGTGACGGATGGACGCCACGAGAGCCCCCATGTCATGAACGCCTCCGATGAAGACACTCCCCACGAGGCACCAAATATAGGTGGGAAGCCACCCAAACATGGAAGCCGCCGCAATGGGACCTACGATGGGCCCCGCTCCCGCGATGGAGGCAAAGTGATGCCCCAGAAGTACCGAAGGATGGGCGGGAACGTAATCGACGCCGTCAAAATAAAGTTCCGCCGGCGTTTTTTTAGAATTATCAAGCCCGTACATACGTTTCTGAAAACGGCCATACAGAAAATACGCCGCTAAAAAGAACACTACAGCGAAAAGAAACATTTTCATAAGCATGCGCTACCACCTCCAAAAAAGTTTAAATTCCAAAAGCTCGACTCATGACAGTTCCCTCCAGTCTTGCAAAAACCGACCTCCCCTCCTTGTGGGAATTTTAATTAAAAAAATTTTATATTTCTAGAGAGAAGACACCCTTCTCCGTCCGCTATCGGGAAGAGATATCGCCGACGGTTGGAAGGGTTTGGGAAAAAAGGCTTTCCCGTTGGGCCACATAGCCATCCACAGCACAAACAAGATCGGTTAAATCACGAAATTTGCGGTGCCCTTTTTTCTTCCCTTCGGGAGAGTAACGAAAAACCTCCAGAAACCCCCTAAAACCCCACAGAAAGGACTTTATCCAAGGTTTGGAATCCTCTTCGGTTCCCAACAAAAGGAAACGCTGGGTCATAAGATCGGGCTCCCATTTTCGGTGTTGCAAAAGGAAATCCCGACTAATCAAGCCTTGATGTTTCCATAAAATAAAATCATAGGAGTAATAAAGGGCCACCTGGCCGAGAAGGGAGCCTTTTTTGAAATCCACCCGGCGCCAAACCCCCTCCAGCCCTTCCCATTGCCACGGCTCAAAACCCCAATGCCCCCAAAATTCGGGAATGCGCTGGTATAGTTTTATGGTAGAATCCACTCTTTGACTTCTCCTTTTTGGAAAGCTTACTTGAATTTTCTTGCGGTTTTTTAAAAATGAGGCATTTCTCTCTTACAGGCACAACCATGGTACTACTTTTTTCGTAATTGGCAATATTTTCCCATGAAAATATCAAAAAAATGTTCTCCCTACAAAAAACCCCTTGCTTTTTCCCAAAAACATCTCTTCAAAAGCAAAAAGCCCTTGCAAATATCCGATCCTCTGGGTATAATATCCTCCGTTTCGGGTGACTAGCTCAGCGGAAGAGCGCTTCCTTCACACGGAAGAGGTCACAGGTTCGAGCCCTGTGTCGCCCACCACTGAAAATACTGGCCTCGGAGGTTTTGCCTCCGAGGCCTTTTTTGTGTCCAGACACCAGATAGACACCAGCGGAAAAAAAGAAAATGTCCTGATGGGTGAGATCACCGAGAACCTTCAGGGTTCTAGGAAGTTCCCGAAAAATACGTCCCTCCAGAGGGCAGATATTTGGAGAAGGATGAGAAAGTCCTTGAAATCATCTCCGAATACCCTAAACTTATTGATATGTTTGTCCTGTGGAGAACTCTTTTTAGGTGGGCAAACACAAAAGAAATAATTTTTCGGAAGGGGATGTTTGAAAATGAATGAATACTTCATCAAAGGTGCCGTCTCTGTGGAAGTGTCAAACAGTAGTGGTAACGCTACTATATGGCTGAAACCGGCGGAAGGATTTCTTTCCAAAGGGCTTTC
Source organism: uncultured Aminiphilus sp. (assembly GCA_963666395.2). Lineage (GTDB taxonomy): Bacteria > Synergistota > Synergistia > Synergistales > Aminiphilaceae > DAIPKP01. The sequence continues at coordinate 746,502 of CAXXQU010000001.1, read as the reverse complement.
CGATGGTGCTATGGCTTTTTCAAGTGATCCTAGTAATCCTAAGGAATGTATGATTCTTGATTTTGACAAAGACAGGAAAAAACATATCAAGTTGGAGATAGGTGACACAAGTGTGACTTATTTTATGGAACTTCCTATTAAAGCTGCGGAAAGCCAAAAACAAGTTAAGATTTTTTTAAAAATAGCAAGACTTCCCCGGCAGGCGCTTCATCGGCAGCCAATCCTCCAACAATAACAAAAATACTCTTTCCCTGCGAGGGATAGCATGTCCCAATCATCGTTTCGGACGGGATCGGAAACCCTTATCTTCTGGGGAGCTGGAGCCACCGCTAAACTGGGTATGCCTACAACTGAGAATCAAACGAAAGCCATCAAGGAACTTATTGGTTCGCTCCATGATGCCCCGTCGCTGGCGGAAAGAGTAAGAAACTCGGGAATATCTCGGGAGGAAAGCTGGAATATCCTTCTGGAGGATCTACTGATGGTTTTAGGAGACGATCTTCCTTCGGGAACACCCGTAGGGCACATCTCGGAAGAAACCCGAGAGGCCATGAAGCGGCATGAAGACAATCAGCATGACGAAAAAATAGTGCATCTCCGAACTCTTTTTGATTGGGCAGCCTTGAAAGAAGTTGGCTACATCTCTCCCGGTTTTAGTCATTCCCAAGGTTTTACCCTCCAGGACCTTTTCAATATACTGGATATTCACATCGCCGCAGGGCAGGGTTTTCCGGTCAACAACTGGCATAATCTGGATCACACCAGAGTGGTCGGGGCCAAGAGGGCTTTGCAGATGATTTTGGGGACCTTCTTCTTCGTTCGATGGCATATAGCTCTCAAGGAAAAAAAGGATCTCCTTGCCACATACCTTGAGTTTGGTCGCATGCTGGGTAGATATCATCAGGAAACAGGGGTATCCAGAGCCTTGGAGGGAAAAAATCTCAAATCCCGAGAGTTTTACCTCGGCAAGGTGGCCTTCGCCAGCTTGAACTACGATCCTCTCTGTATGTGGGCTCAATTTGTGGCAAACTACGAGCTGAATAACAACTATCCGCCCTTCGTGGGATTCCCCGCCACGTCTCTTCGAATATTCCACGATTTAGGAACCTTTATCCCGACTTCGGCGCTTTGTTACAAAACCCCGGCTCTCCCCAAAAGGCATATCAACGCCAAACCCTGTAACCATAGGGCTTGGCGTTTTTTCATTGTGCATTCTTCCGGATTCTCAAAATTGTAGTGCCTAATATTTTTATTAGTTGACACATTGTGAGTTTTCCGGTATACTTTCCGGTATGTATATCCGAACGAAGTCCTCACCCAACAGTCCCCGAAAGACTGTACAGATCGTGGAATCCAAACGCAACGGCAAATCCGTTTCCCAGCGTATCGTTCAGCATATCGGCGTGGCACAGGACGAGAAGGAGATGGAGGAGCTCAAATCCCTTGCTGCCCAGATCATGGAGAAGCTGGAGGAGGAGAGGCGGGAGGCGATTCCCCAGCAGAAGACTCTTTTCGGAGAATCCGGAACGAAGGCGGCAGAGATGGAAGCCGCTGAGATTGAGGTTCCCGTGGAGGATTCCCTTCTGCTCCGGGCTTCGGTTCTGGAGAACGAGGAGGATGTCATAGAGGGGCCTTTTCTGGCGGCGGAGTACCTTTTCGAGTTTTTCGGCCTGGAGAAGCTTTTTACCCGGGCTCCTCGGGACACCAACAAATACCATCTTCTGAAACAGTGTCTCGGGGCTTCTCTGGCCTTTCCTTCGAGCAAACGGGGTATGGCAGCTTGGCTGGAGAAGCATTGCGCCTCCGAAACCTCTCTGGACCGGATCTATCGGTTGCTGGATGCGTTGGCCAAGAAGGAGGACCGGCTGAAGGAGCTGGTGCGCTCCTCCTCGGAGGGGCTTTTCCCGGAGAGGCCCACCCTCATGCTTTTTGATGTCACCACTTTGTACTTCGAGAGCTTCGAGGAGGACGAGCTCCGGCAGAAGGGGTTCAGCAAGGACGACAAGGTCAAGGAGACCCAGGTAGTGCTGGCTCTGGCCGCCACTCCCGAAGGGTTGCCCCTCTGGTACCGGCTCTTTCCGGGAAAGACCTGGGAGGGAGCCGCCTTCCAGGAGTTCGTTGCCGCCTGGAGACGCGAACGCTATTCCGGAAGCACCGGGGTGGTGGCGGCGGACCGGGGGATGTTCTCCTGTGCCAGACTTGAGGCGTTGAAGGAGAAGGGACTCCACTTCGTTCTCGGGGCACGGCTCAAGAGCATGAAGGCCTCGGAGAAGGAGGCCATTCTGGACCGTTCATCCTACACCCCTCTTGGGGAAAAGAACACAAAGGAAAGCCTGGAGTACCAGATCTTTTCGCGGGAGGACGGGCAGAACCTTCTGGTGACCTGGAGTTCCAAACGGGCGGCCAAGAACGCCCGGGACCGGGAGGAGTCTCTGGAGAAGCTGCTCAAAAAACTGAACAAGAAAAAGACCATTCCGGAAAAGCAGCTTCTTTCCCAGCGGGGGAGCAACAGATATTTGAAGGTGGCACATGGAGAAAAAGGGCATTCCTACGAGCCGGACGAGGAGAAGATCGCTTCGGAAGCCCGCTGGGACGGGCTTTTCGGCATCCTCACGGATCTGCCCCTCACCACGGAGGAGGAGATTCGGGAGGTGCTTTCCCATTACCGCTCTCTCTGGCGTATCGAGGAGAGCTTCCGCATCAAGAAGCACCACCTCCGTATCCGCCCCATCTTCCACTGGACCGAATCGAGGATTCGGGGACATGTGGCTTTGCAGTATCTCACCTTTGCGGCTCAGCGTCATCTGGAGAAACGGGTGCTCCTCCAGCAGAAAACCGCCATGAGCCCCGGGGAGATCCGGGAGGCTCTTCTGGATATCCGGTCCACCCTTATCCGGGACACGAGCACGAAAAAGCTCTACCGCTTTCCCCGGAAGCTTTCTTCTCATGCGAAGAAGCTGCTCAAAAGCCTGGGGATTCCCTATTCCACCACTCCGAGGGAGATCCTGTCCCTCTCCCGGTACCGCCACCGTTTCCGGGAAGGGATGCCAAAGGACTAGAGAGCGGTTCTTTTCAAAAAAGCTGAAAGAGAAAGAAGCGAAGGCGCTGCATTCCCTCCAGGGGATAATGTAGTGCCTTCGCTTTTCCATGAACCCTTGTGGCTACTGGGTTTGTGAATAACTTTCGCCGAAGTCGGGATTCCCCGCCACGTCTCTTCGAATATTCCACGATTTAGGAACCTTTATGGGCACCAAACCCATCGACAAGCCCAAAGAAGGGATACAGATATGGTATCCCATGAATGAAGCTACGGCCCAGAGGCTCAACGACCCAGAGTATCAATCCAGAAGGGTTCTGATAAACAAGTTTCTTTTTCCTCATGGATGCCTCTGCTGGCGGGAATGCCCCAGCTGCGGCAAACTCAGCAGTTATCTGGGAGACTCCTGGGATATAGCTTCTTCTTCTCTTCTTCCCCCACCTCCCTTGAAAGGTTTTGCCCGCCAAGCCGGCATAAAGGACCTTCCAGATGACGAAAGATCCTGCGTCCATTGCGGCATCTCCACCTTTGCGGAACATACCCAAACCTTGATGCAAAGCAACTTCAAGCCCAGACCCGCTTCTTTCATAGAAGAAATAAAAAGAGATCTGCGAGTGGCCACAAATGCCGCAAACCACATTATCTTCATGGGCTACTCCTTTCCCCCGGATGACGTAGAGTACCGTGCTTTCTTCGCCTCCCGAAGAAAACGAGTGGAGAACGGGGAAAAAGGCCCTATCTGTTCCGTTATAATTGGCCGAGGCTACGAGGATCGCTGGATAGAAGATCCCCGGGAAATAGAAAAGATGATGAAGACTATGGAAAGAAATAAGCCCCCCTATACCACTCTGGAAAGCGCCATCTCCGTTTTCGGCAAAGAGAACGTTCGCTTCTACGGGGCGGGAATACCTCAAGTTTTCTGTGAAGGGGAAAAACCTTCGGAGAAAAAATTTCGAAAATTAATAGAGCCTTGGGGATGAGGGAAAGCTATGTGTGCAAAAGAAGATAAGCGGGTTTAGAATATTTTTGGAGGTTATGCTTATTCAGGAAGCTCTATCTAAGAATTTCTCCCCCAGACACTTGGGGGAGAAAGTTTTGTAAAAGTGACGATTTGGGGTTTGCACAAAACACGCTACATCCTCTTTCGGGTGCCAGCTCAGAGGCGTTCAGCTCAAAAGCCTTCCAAGATTTGTCGTAGGGTAAGAATAAGCCGTTCGAAGATCATGCCCGTGATAAGGCCCATGCCGAATATGGCGATGAAGGCCATCTTTTTTCCCCTATCGCTCAAATCCACCCAGGAAAAGGACATTCGGAAAGCCAAAGAGATCGCCAAGAGAGTGGAGGTGGACGAACTATGAACGAAAAAACGGAAAAGCTGTATGAATATAACTTCGAAGAATACCTGGACAATGCGGAGGCCATAGAGATTTTTCTTCAGGATGCCTTCGAAACGAACGATTCCGGTTACATCGAAAACTCTATTGGCGTGGTGACCAAATCGAAAGGCATGGCGGACATTGCCCGAAAGACGGGGCTTTCACGGGAACAGCTTTACAAATCCCTGAGCCAGAAAGGAAACCCCACGCTGAAAACCTTTCTCTCCGTGCTCTCCTCGGTGGGCTTCGAAATCACCCCCCAACGGCGCATGGAATAACAGAAAGGGGAAAAAGCTTGGGTGTACAATCATGCGCTCCCTCTACGCCCCTACTCCACCTTCTCCACTTCGGTCCACTTGGCTTCGGAGACCGCGCTCCGCAATACCGCCTCGAGAAACGCCAGAGTTACCGCCCCCTGAAAGGAGCAGGGATAGTCTACTCCGGGCCGGTTTTCCTCTCCCCGGATGACCCGAAATCCCGCCTTATAAATGTTGGCAAAAGCCCGCAACAATCCTTCGGGATGCCCTCCGGGAAGGCGAGCGGCCTTTCGGGCTTCCTCGCAAAGCCGGGGGCTCCCCTTTTTATAAAGGGTGCTCGTGCCATCCGGGTTCATCCGCTCCAACACGTCGGGGTTTTCCTGATCCCAGAAGAGCCCTCCCCGGGTACCGTATACGCGTATCCGCAGGGCATTGCCCTCTCCCGAGGAGATCTGAGAGGCCTGAAGGAGGCCTCGGACATTATCGCCAAAGCGGATAAGCACGCTGCCGTTATCGTCGAGAGGATTACCGGGAATAGCGGACCCCAAGTCAGCACAGACCTTCTCGGGAATCAGCCCCGTCACGGTATGCACCAGATTGACGGCATGCACCCCCACATCCATCATGGTGCAGGAGGGGCCGGAGATTTCCGGGTTCAGGTGCCAGGTTCCAAAGGCTTGGGGGTTCTCGATGAGGGGGGAGAGCCATCCCTGGGTATATTCCACCGCTATCCGAAGAAGTTTTCCCAGCTCTCCGCTTTTCAGGAGATGCCGGGCCTGTTTTACCATGGGGTATCCCGTATAGCCGTGCGTAAGAGCATAGAGCAGCTTCCGCTTCTTTGCCTCCTTACGGATCTCCCGGGCCTGCTCCAGGGAAATCGCCATGGGTTTATCCGAAAAGACGTGAAATCCCTCCTTCAAAAAGGCCATGGCAAGTTCGTAATGCCCTGCGTTGGGAGTGGCGATAGTGACGAAATCGATCCGCTCTTCCTCGGAAAGGGCCTTTTCACACGCTATCATACTTCGGTAATCCCCGTAAATCCGGACAGGATCCAGTCCAAGCTCCATGCCCCGGGCCTTTCCCCGCTCGGGATCCGATGAAAAGACCCCCGCCACGACGGTTGCCTCTCCTTCCAGAGCCAGGGCTCCCATGTGGGCATACCCTATAAAAGAATCCTTTCCTCCCCCTATAATGCCGCCTCGCAGTTTTCGCATTTTTTCCTCCCGGTTACCCGTACTCGTTCTTTTTCAATCCAGCCCGAGAATTCTGCGATTTTTCCGGGGATCCGAAGAACCTCCCGCGAAATCGTCGAAGGCCTTTTCCGCCGTTTCGATGAGCAGAGATTCGATAAAGGGGGCTCCTTCCCGGGCACCCTGGCGGAAATCCTTGATGCAGCATTCCCATTCCAATACCGCCCAGGAACTATATCCAATTTCCGTAAGGGCGGTGAAGACCCTTTTGAAATCCACATCCCCATCTCCCAGGCTGCGGAAACGCCCCGCCCGTTCTTTCCAGGAGCCGTATCCCCCATAAACTCCCTGCCGCGGAGAGGGGCAAAATTCCGCATCCTTCACGTGAAAGGCCTTGATGTAGGGCGCATAGGTTTTGATGTATCCGATATAATCCAAGCATTGCAACACGAAATGGGAAGGGTCATAAAGAATATTCACTCTTCCGTGATTTCCCGTGGCCTGGAGAAAACGTTCGAAGCTCACTCCGTCGTGCAGATCCTCTCCGGGATGAATTTCATAGGCCAAATCGATGCCGCACTCTTCGGCGGCATCGAGAATGGGACGCCATCGCCGGGCGAGCTCCGCAAACCCTTCCTCCACAAGCCCCGCAGGCCTCTGAGGCCAGGGATAGACGAGGTGCCAGAGAAAAGCCCCGCTGAAGGTGGGCACCACCTTCAGTCCCAGATTGGCGGAGGCCTTGAGAGTACGTATCATTTTCCCGGTAGCCCACTTCTGGCGTTCCTTCGGGTTGTTTCGGTAGGCAGGTTCCGCAAAAACGTCGAAAAGCTCGTCGTAAGCGGGATGCACCGCCACGAGCTGCCCGAAAAGGTGCGAGGCGATTTCCGTAATTTCCAGGCCGTTGCAGCTCTCCCGCAGATCGTCGCAGTAGGTTCTGGATTCCGCCGCAAGATCGATGTCGATAAGTCCCTTTTCGTTTGCGGGAATCTGCACCCCCTTATATCCAAGGTCCTTAGCCCAGGAGGTGAGGCCCTGTAAGGTATTGAAAGGCTCTTCGGTTCCGTGGAACTGGGCCAGAAAAAGAGCGGGTCCCTGTATTTGACTCATGGAGATTTCCCCCTTACAAAAACTGTAACTCTCGCATGCCTCAAGGATTGCACCTCATGCCTCAGGCACACCGTATACCCTTTGCAGAAGAGCTGCCGGCAGAATTCGCCGGCAGCTCTTCTCGCCTTGCGCAAAAAGCTCTTTTCGAAAAACTACATGTCGAAGTTCAGCTCGTCCGCCATGTAATACTGGTCCGCATTTTCCTTGGTGATCAACTCCGCCGCAAGAATGATCCGGATAGGGAGCTTCTTCTGGTAGAATCCCTCCAGAATCTGATTGTTGTGTCCCAGAATCGCCAGGCTGATGGCGGTGGCGATGCAATCCGGAGGATAGGTAACGTTCGCCCGCACAAGAGGATTGGATCCGTCCATGATCATTTTGAGAATTTCCTTGTCCGCCGCACCACCCAGGAATATCTTGATGTCGTCTCTTCCGGATTCCTTATAGGCCTGAAGAGCCCCCTTCATCATATCGTCATCCGCAGTATAGACCGCATCGATGTGAGGATATTTCTGGAGGAAGTTCTCCATTACCGCCAGCGCCTTTTCGGGATTCCACATGCCCGGCTGGGAGTCCAGCACCTCCAAGCCGTACTTGGCGGCGGTCTCCTTGATGGTATCCACCCGGATGGTGTTGATCACGCTGGGAATGCCCTCGATGATAACGAGCTTTCCCTTGCCTCCGAGCTGTTCCGCGATCCACTTGGTTCCCTCTCGGGTATAGCCTTCGTCGTCGTTGCTGATGTAGACGTCGTAAACGGGCTTGGTAGTCCCCCGATCGAGCACCACCGTGTAGATGCCGCTATCGTAGGCCTTCTCGATTACCGCAGTAAGAGAGGAGTCGAAGGGAAAACATACGAGAGCGTCGATTTCCTTGATCATGAGATCTTCGATATCCGCAGCCTGCTTGGTAACGCTATCCGCGGTAACCACAAGAAATTCCAGGTCGGGACACTTCTCCTGCCAGTCCTTGACGGCCTTTTTCACCCACCAGTTTACCCGGCCCATATATCCGTGAGTGGCCGTAGGAAGGGAGATACCGATCTTTCCTTTGTAATCCTTGGACTCTCCCGGGGCAACCCCGCAAAAAGCCAGGGAAAGAAGCACAAAAACCAGAGCGCACAGAGTAATTTTTTTCATATGCAGCAAGACCTCCTCACAAGAATTCCATCATTTTCGTTACGCCGTAACCGATCCGCTCCAACCGCCGGGGCAGGAGGAAGCATCTTCTTTCACAGCCCCACCTCCCTCTTTCGGAAATTTCTCCCTCTTCCCGCCCTTTATACCGTCAGACCCGATCTGCGGGCCTGCTTGCAAAACGCCGCACCGTTTCGGGCTCCGCCTTCTGCATCCTCACCGGAGGAAGTCCCTGAAGAAGAAGCCTCAGATCATCCAGCACCATATCCCCGATGGCGGTATAGGCCTGAGGAATACCCCCCGCCCGGTGGGCCGAGAGAAGCAGATGTTCGTTTTTCCGGGCTCGATGATCCTTCGGCAGGGGCTCTTCGGGAAAGACATCCGTAGCGGCGTTAAAACGCCCCGCCTCGGTAAGATCGCAAAGGGCATCGAAATCCACCACCGCCGCCCGACTCATAAGCAAAAAGAACGCATCTTTCCGAATGCGCTCCAAAAGGCTCCGGCCAAGGAAGCCCTGATTTTCCTGGGTAACCCCCGCCATGACGAAGATAAATTGGCTCTTTTCCAAAAGCCCCTCCAGGGAAATTGCGGCGCCCCCGTACTCCCGGAGAACGCTCTCGGGAAGCCAGGGATCGTAAATCCTCAAAGAGCAGCGAAAGGGCTGCAGCAGTTTCGCCAGAGCCTTGCCGAGGTTGCCGAAACCGATGATACCCACCTCGGCCCCCGAAAGAAGCACCGAATCCCGACAGCTTTCGGAAAGAAATCCCTCTCGACCGGCTCGGAAACGGCGATCCTCCCGACTTATACCCCGGGCAAGATCCAAAGCCATGCCCAGGGCCATTTCCGCCACCGGAAGCGCGTAGGCGCTACCGCAATTCAGTACGTGAATACCCTTTCGAAAACAGTAGAGGTAATCCAGGTTCTGATAGAAATTGCCCTCCACGTTGAAAATACCCCGCAAGCCGGGCATACTCTCCAGCCTCTTTTCCGGAAGGGGAATCTGCCCGAGTACCGCAAAAAGATCCTCCTCCACGACAACGTCCAATTCCTTTTCGGAAATCTCGTGATCCCCGAGAAAACGAAGGTCCACGAGATCCTCCAGGGCCTGCAGAGCCTTTTCGGAAAAAATGACGTGAAGTTTTTTGGGGTAAGGGGCGGCCAGAACCTTGGGACGTTTGGCTCCTTCTTTTCGAAAATGTCCTTCGGAAGATATTTTTTGTTGTATCATCGAAAATCCTCCCTTCGTCTTGCGGATCACTGTTTCTGTTTCTGCACGTACACCGCGATAATGATTACAAGACCCTTTACGGTTCCCTGAAGATAGGGTGAAACTCCCACCATGTTCATCATGTTGTTGATAATGCCCAGAATGAGAGCGCCCCACACGGTGCCCCAGACGGTACCCCGGCCTCCCGCCATGGCGGTGCCCCCGATAATGACCGCCGCAATGGCGTCCAGCTCGAAGGCGAGCCCCATGTTGGAAGTGCTCACCGCATTGAAGCGCGAACCCAGAAGCACTGCGGAAACCCCCACGAGCATCCCCGTGAGCGTGTAGGCGTAGAACTTGACCCGATCCACGTTGATGGCGGAAAAAAGGGCTACCTTTTGATTCGATCCCACCGCACAGAGGTACCGCCCGTATCGGGTATCGTTGAGAATCAAGTGCAGCACCAGGGCAAGCGCCAGAAACACGAAAACCGGCACGGGAATGCCTAGCAGGGATCCCATGCCGAAGTCCCCGTAAAGGGCGTTTTTCGACTGGATTTCTCCGGCATCCCCGATATACAGAGTAAGGGAGCGAAAAATGGCCATGGAACCGAGAGTAACGATAAAGGGAGCAATTCTGCCCCGGGTAATCATGAAACCGTTAAAGGCTCCCGCGGCACCCCCCACGAAAATTCCCACAAGAATTCCTACGAGAAGCACCACCAGCTGGTGAGGGAAAACCGCCAGAAGGCTGTTCATGGCGATAATCACCACCGCTCCGGTAAAGGCCACCACGGACCCCACGGAAAGGTCGATGCCTGCGGAGATGATGACGAAGGTCATTCCCAGACTGATGATTCCCGTATAGGAAACCTGCCGCATAATGTTGATGAGATTTCGGGGTTTAAGGAAATAGGGGCTCAAAAAGGACGAAAGCACCACGAGAAAAATCAGTGCTATGAGCGACGCATGTTTTCGTAAAGGCAGTTTTTGCAGCAATTCCATAAGACCTTTCAATCAGGCTCCCTCCCTTATGCCGGTGGCACAGAACATGATTTCCTCTTCCCGAATATCCTCTCCTTCGAGAATTCCCGTAATTCTTCCCTCCTGCATCACCACCACCCGGTGGCACATGCCGATAAGCTCCTCCATCTCGGAAGATATGAGAATGCAGGCTATTCCCTGCCGTACGATACGGCTGAGGAAATGGTACACCTCCTGTTTGGCGGCGATATCGATTCCCCGGGTGGGCTCGTCCGCGATAAGCACCACCGGCCGAATATCGATACTCTTGGAAAGGGAAACCTTCTGCTGATTTCCTCCGCTCAAAAATTCCAGGGGCGTGGCAAGAGAAGGGGTTTTAAGGTTGAAAAGCTCCCGATACTCTTCGGCGGCCTTCCGTTCCTTTCCCTTGCAAATCCATTGCAGCCGGGACGGGGAATACCGGGGAAGGGAGGTGAGGGTGGTATTGTGCACCACGCTGAAGGAGGTGAGAATGCCACTTCCCTGGCGATCCTCGGAAAGATAGCTTATTCCCGCCTGTACCGCATCCCGGGGGGTTCGAATATCCAGCTTGCGCCCCTTGAGAAAAACCTCACCCTCCGAAAAGGGGCGTAATCCGATAAGAGTTTCCGCCACCTCGGTTCTTCCCGCTCCCACGAGGCCCCCGAAGCCGAGAATTTCCCCCTCCTTCAGAGTGAAGCTGACATCCCGAAGCAATCCGGGTACCGAAAGATGACGTACCTCCAGCAGAGGGGTCTCCCGGGAGGGAACCTTTCGAGGAAAAATCTGGGAGATTTCCCGCCCCACCATGCTCTGGGCCATCTCTTCGAGAGAAATCTCACCAATCGGGCGATCCAACACAAAGTGCCCGTCCCGAAGAACGAGCACCCGATCACAAATTTCCTGAATTTCCTTCAGCTTGTGAGAAATATAGATAACGGTCATGCCCTCTCTCTTCAGCCTGTTCATAAGCCGGAAGAGAATGGCGATTTCGTGCTGGGTAAGCACCGAGGTGGGCTCATCCATAATGAGAATGCGGCTTTGAAAGGCCAGGGCCTTGCAGATTTCCACCATCTGCTTTTCCGCAGCACTCAAATTTTCGATTTTCTCCTCGGGAGAGATGGAAACTCCCAACTCCTCCAAAAGTTCGGCGGTCCGTTTCTTCATGGCCTTCTTATCGAGAAAACCGCTCTTTTTACGGAGTTCCGATCCGAGAAAAACGTTATCGTAAACCCGAAGATCCTTCACGAGGTTGAATTCCTGGGGAATGATGCTGATGCCCAGTTTTTTGGCATCCAGAGGAGTGCGGATATCCACCCGTCGCCCCGCCAGCCGAATTTCTCCCGAGGTGGGCTGATAGATACCGCTCAAGATCTTCATCAAAGTAGACTTGCCCGCTCCGTTTTCGCCGATAATTCCCAGAACTTCTCCGGAGCGGATCCCGAAAGACACATGATGGAGCACCCTCACGGTGGAAAAATCCTTGCAGATTTCCAGCACCTGTACCAGTTCGTCACGGTCGTGAACCATAGGCGCCTCCTTCTCGAAAATGGCATGGGGAGTAAAGTTACCTGACAATACCAGAAGAATTGTACTCTCTTTTGCAGAAGAATGTAAAGCCGCTCCAGAAACTGAAATTCAGGAAATTTCACCTTCATAAAAAAGAACGAGGCCTTCTCAAAAGGGAACGCTATGCCTCCACAAGCCTTCGGGCAAGGTCCTTGAAATCTACAGGCCAAAAACATTCCGGCCGAGGTCGGTATACCTTGGGGTCCCCCTCTCGGGGGCGGCAATTTTCGAGGCATTCCACCCACCTATGAGGAACCTCTTTTATGCCGTAAACCGCTCCCAAAAGGGCCCCGCAGATGGCGGCATTGGTATCCGTATCCCCTCCCCGCATCACCGTATCCACCACTCCCTCCTCGAAATTCGGAGCGTGAAGGAGCTGCCAGAAAGCGTTCTGCAGAGCGATCAACACCCATCCCTGGGAACGGACATACTCCTCGGGAGGCCTTTCCGCCGCCGCTTCCATAACCGCCAACAGCTTCGGCTTCGCTTTCATCTCTCTGGCACTGGAAAGAGCTTCCCGATACAGATCCTCTGGTTCAATACCCCTTCGAATGGCCTTTGCCAGGGCTACCGCATACAGGACGTTAGCCTGCCCGCAAATCGGAGAAATATGGGTAAGCGCCGCATCCTCCCGAGCCCAACGAGCTAGCTGCTCCAAATCCCGAAAGGCCCCGAAAATCCCCAGAGGACTCACTCGCATGAGTGCCCCGTTGGCCTGACTTTCATTGTTGAACATCCCACGAAGGGCTGAGGATACGGTGTTTCCCACATCGAAGGGAGATGAATCAAGCCAGAAGCGATAGGCATCCAGAGCCGCCTCGGAAGAATATTCTCCCCTTTCCGCAAGCATCCTCGCTAGAAGCAGGGCCATTTCGGAATCGTCCGTAGGCTGTCCTGCCAAGGTGTTCCAGGTCCCTCCGTTCGCAAGATTCCGCACTCCATCGGGATAACGACACCGAATCTCCTCGGGACTCTGAAACTCCACAAGGCTTCCCAGAGCATCCCCCGCGAGCTGTCCCGCAAGGCATCCCTGAGCGCGTTCAAGAGACATGAATTAGTTCACCTCCACAAGTTCTAAAAGCCGCTTTCGGATTTCCTCTGCAGAAACCCCGAGATCCACCGTAGCAAAAGAGATTTTATGCTTCTGGAGAACCGCATATTGATGAACCATTTCTCCTTCGAGGGAAGGATGAAGCAACAATCCCGAAGCCTGAAGATCCAAAGGATCCCCGCTTTCCTCCTGGGATCTGAGATAGGAGTAGATCTGGTAGAGATAGGCACTTCGCAGGGTCTTTTCCCGGTACCATCCCGGAACGAGCAGGGCATTGAACTTGGTGTCGATAACGAGACGCCTCTTCCCGTCCGGGGAATCCAGCACAATATCCGTACGCATGGAGGGAAGAAGGGCATCCATTCCGGAACTTCTCTCCTCTACCGGCCACCCCAGGATCTTCCCCGCCCGCACCTGCCATCCCCGGGAAGAAAGGACCACATCGTAAAAACCCGCAATCCCTTTTTCGTAAAGCTTCCGCAACCAGTGGATCTCCCGATCCGGCAAAACAAGATCCTTCTTCCCTGCAAACTCCGTGGGCAGAGGGAGGTCGAAAACCAGGGAAGCCGCCGTCACCATGCGACGATCCCCCGCATCATGCCTTCCAAACTGAAAAATGGAACCTTCGGAACGTTCCAGGACTTGCCCCGTAACTCCCATACGCCTCAAAGTCGTGCAAAGAGAGGCACATCGGCAGGCGAGAGATTGGGATTTCACCATTCTGGCAACCTTCTCGAGAGCTTCCCGGACAAATCGGTTTCGAGGAGTATCCACCGTAAGCTCATCATAAGCACAACCCACGGCACCACGTTGCATCAGCGAATGCGCCGAGGTGTAAAGCAAATCTATTTTTCCGCGGACCCTCCGTAGAACCGCTTTACGAGACTCGTAACCAAAACTGAGGTTCCGCCGGAGCCGCCGTTCCACCTCCCGGCTCAGTATTTCCGCTATCAGGTCCGGAATATCTTCGGGATTTTCTTCCATTTCAATCTTCGCGCCTCCCAGGTGACGGTAAAGATCCGATGCATAGAGCATAAGTAGCCAGATGTTGCGCAAGGGAATCCCCGCCACCCATCCCGATTCTTCGGCAACTCGGGATACTGCCACATTTTCGGAAGCCATGATGGATTACATCCCCTCGAGAAGACGCTCCCGGGCTCTCTCCGCCTTATGTATATCATCGAACCAGTATTCATCGAGAAGAGGACCAATTTCCGTATGAACCACCTGGCGAAACCATTTTCGGGGATCCCTGATTTCCGTATCAAATGCAGGAGTAACATAACTGTGACCTATGCAGAACTGGGAACCCAGGCTCGTATCAGAAGCGATTTCGTCATTTAGATCTTGAAGCCGTTCTTTAATGCGGAGAAGAAAAGCCTCTTCCATACCGCATCGCTCCCTCACCCAATTGTGCCAAGGTTCACCAAAACGGGTTCTAAGCTGATGAATGCGAAACGTCGGCGCAGAGCAAGATCCACCAAGGCAAGGGAACGATCCGCTATGTTCATGGTTCCGATAATATAAAGATTGGCCGGAATAAAAATCCGCTCTCCCTTTCCCCGGGAATAGCATAGTTCCAGGGCTTCGCCGGGAGTTCTTTTATCTCCTTCCAAAAGGGTAAGCATCTCCCCGAAAATCTGGGCTGGATTGCCACGGTTGATTTCTTCGATCACCATCACATACTTTGCGGCAGGTTTTTCCTTCGCGGCCCCCACCATTTCCATGAAAGGACCGTCCACCAAAGCAAGTTTCCCATCCCCCTCGGGACGCCATCCTCGCACGAAGTCTTCATAGGATAAATTCGGATGAAACTGTACCCCCCGTACCCGGCTGTCATCCTTCTCTCCCAAAAGGGCAAAGGCCAAACGTTTGGAAAGCCAGGTTTTTCCCGTTCCGGGAGGCCCTTGAAGGATGAGATTTTTCTTTGCTCGAAGGCGGTCCAAAATTTTAACAAGCTCTTCGCGATCAAGGAAGCAACCCTCTTCGAGGATGCTGTCCATCGAATAAGGCTCAATAGGAGGCGTGCTATTTTCACCCCCCTCAAGCCCTATCTCCATTTCGTCATTCTCATTATTATCAGAAGAAACGGAGATATCTTCATCATCTTTGAAAAGCCACGCGGCAAGAGACAATTCCGGAAAGGAATGGACCGGATATGTCTCTTCCTGGAATCGAGCTTCCAGAGATTCGAAAATTTCGAGATAATCCTTTCCGTTACAACGCCCTTTAGGGCCGTTACATGGTATTGACATGCCGAGCTTCTTTTTGAGATAACGCTGGGCTACCGCATCCAAGGTGGGAAAATTCCAAGGACGAATCCAGTAAAGCCCCATGGTAAGATTCCAGCCCACCCCATGACGCCGGGCCACATCACTATAGGAGGCAACAAAAGAGGATCGCACATTTTCGTCATCGGATTCCGCAAAAAGCAAAGCCTGGGAAAAGATGTTCCAGAGAGCATCAATATCATCAGGTTGGCGTTTATTTTCAGGACCGAAAAACCGGGACTTTCGGTTATCCACCACCGGAATTCCCCAGAAGGATTCCGGTACGGGTTCCGAAATACCAAGCTCTCCGGCAAGCTCCCGTGCTATAAGCTTCCGGTTGGCATCCGTAATGCCTCGATTGAAGAGCCCGATAATTGTAAAAGGACAGATATCCCGTAAGGACCCAATGCTTCCATCTTGGAACGTATCTTGAAGGCTTGGCAAACAGTCCAACCTGGAAGCGATTTCATGGATTTTGGCAACCAACTCTTCCCGTCTTCCCCTATACGTAAGAAGAGCGTCCGCCAAAGCCTCGTAAAACCGAGTCCATCGGAAATCCTGTTTATTTGCGAAAGCATCGCCAAATCGCTCCCGCCAATAGGGAGCGTTCCGGAATCGATCTATATTCTGATTTTTTCCCTCAAAGGCAAAGGCTATCAGAGCATCCGCATACCAATCCCCGGGCACTACACGCCAAATACCATGCATACACGTATAAAAATACCATTCCCTGGGAGAAATCAGGGGCTCCCAATCAACCTTCAAGCTACAACCATCCCCGGGGTTTTCCGCAACTTTTCCGATGGCTTTAATGCCCATAACGGCCACGATATGCCCACGATTGTCGAAAGGCAGGTCGTTTTTACGGGTGTAACAGGCCTTCATGGCAATGGCATCTCCGGGACGAACGGATTTGATGAGGTCCGCATATTTCTCCAGATAGCTGTTTTCCCAAATCCCCTCCTCAACAAAACGAGAGAGCTGATCATGCTTCCCTTCCTGAATATATCCCACAAACCAACACGCCCTAGCACCGGAACCTTCAGAAATTACAGCCATGGTAAAGGGCCCCTTTCTTCGAAGATTAGAAAGCATAAAAAAATCTTTCCCCCTCCAATTTTAACAGAATATTCCCATTGCCAACATGATTCTATTTTTAATTTTTACACGGACCATTTCTTCTCACGACAAAACAACGAAAAATCTGCGGATTCTTCCATTTTTCTTTTTCTTGACAAGAATTCTATTCTAAAATAAACTGACTAATCAGTCTGGACTGGAGAGTGGAATCATGAACTGTTCGAAGAAAGAAAAGCTGATGTCGGCAGCTCTGGAACTTTTTGCGGAACAGGGCTTTCGGGGTACTAGCACGGCGGAGATAGCCCAAAAAGCCGGAGTGGCCACGGGAACCCTTTTTCATCACTTCCCCACCAAAGAAGCTTTAATCAATGATCTTTATCGTGAAATCAAGAGAGATCTGGCGGAACATCTTTTTGCAGATTTGGAACACCATGCGGGAACGAAAAACGGAATCCGGCATATCTATTTCGCCTTTGTCTCCTGGGGCCTCGAAAATACCTGGAAGTATCGGTTCATCAAGCACTGCGACGCTTCGCCCTATATCGGCACGGCCTTGCGCGAGGAATGTCAAGCCCGGTTCCGTCCGCTTTTTCTATTGCTGGAAGAAGCGGTAACCTCGGGACTTATCAAGAACCTTCCCACCATGCTGCTGATGAATATTCTCACGGGCATGCTGGAGGGTTTTATCCGCTACCTCACCATCCACTCCGAGAGCGTGGGGGACAAAAATCTCTGGGAAGGAACCTTTGCGGCCCTTTGGGATGCTTTACGGTAAAAATTTTTCACCTTACAGACTGATTAGTCAATCAATCCTGGCTGGAG
Organism: uncultured Aminiphilus sp.; assembly: GCA_963666395.2. Classification (GTDB taxonomy): domain Bacteria; phylum Synergistota; class Synergistia; order Synergistales; family Aminiphilaceae; genus DAIPKP01. The sequence goes on along the minus strand of CAXXQU010000001.1, from coordinate 729,399 downwards.
ATTTGGCAAGGGGGTATTTTCCTTTCCCGAATCAGTGACCTTTCAAAAAAACTTCCACGGAATTCTTCTCCCCTTCGGAAGAAAAAGCCCGCATACGTTTTCCGGAATACAACGAAACGAAAGGAGAATTTTTCCATGAAGAAAAACATGTTCCTTCGGTTTTCAAGAGGAACTACGGAAAAGATATTTCGGATAGCCCTTGCTGGAAAGGATGCAGATAGACCGTTATGCGAAAAATTCGGAGGAAGGTTATGAAAATTCTTGCGTTTTCTCTTATACTTTTTACAGGGGGTATTCTGGCATTTTTCCTCTGGGCCCCCCAAATGGGAGCTACCTCCCGAAGTAACGCCTGGATACAAGAGATGGAACGACGTTCCTCAAACTTTCGGGAAGGGCGATTCCGGAATTCTCTCGTCACGAAAATCGGCGGTTCCGGAAAGGATTTTCTGAAAGATTTTGTGGACTACCTGACGGGGGGAAAGAACCGATATCCCTCACGGCCTCTGGAAACCCGGAAAGTCAAAACGGATGAAACCGGAAACGGAAAAGAGCCGAAAGTCTTCTGGCTGGGACACTCCACCTGTCTTATCGAAGTGGAGGGGCGATTTATCCTTACGGATCCCATGTTCAGCCGCCGGGCCTCGCCTCTTCCCTTTCTGGGCCCAAGAGAATTTCCCTATACGCACCATATCGCTATCGAGGATCTTCCGGAAATCGAAGCAGTGCTCATTTCGCATGATCATTACGACCATCTGGATTACGCAAGCATTCTGGCTTTAAAAGAAAAGGTCCGGCATTTTTACGTTCCTCTCGGGGTGGGAGAACATCTCAAAGCCTGGGGAATTCCGGAGTCGAAAATTACGGAACTCGACTGGTGGCAGGAAGCGAAAAACGGCCCCCTAAGTTTTACAGCCACCCCGGCGCGGCACTTTTCGGGGCGGGGAATCGGGGACCGTAACCGGACCCTCTGGGCATCCTGGATTATTCGAAGTTTCGAAAACCGAATATTTTTCGGAGGCGATTCCGGATATTTCGACGGTTTCAAGGAGATCGGGGACACCTACGGCCCTTTCGATATAACGTTATTGGAATGCGGCGCCTACAACAAAAGCTGGCCGGACATCCACATGACTCCGGAACAGACCCTGCAGGCCCATCTCGATCTTCGGGGAAAAGTGCTTCTTCCCATTCATTGGGGAAAATTCAGTTTGTCCCTGCATACCTGGACGGAGCCGGTGGAACGACTCCTTAAAGAAGCAGCCCGGCGAGGGGCTTTCGTCACCACACCGCACATCGGGGAAGCCGTGGCAATTTCCGGTGAACTCCCGAAAACGGCGTGGTGGCGGCCTGGGGAATCCACGCGCGAAAGCGAGAATTCCCTTTCCAAAGAGAACGAGAATATGCACATCCTTCACTCCGCAAAGGAGAAGCGTATTCGAGGATCTGCGGTATCTCTGAAACAAGAAATGTCCTTGGCAGAAAACCCTACAAGTACGAAGACGGAGTAAGGAGGAATCGAAAAATGCTGTATCGGGAAATGCCGAAAAACGGGGATGAACTATCCATTTTGGGATTCGGATGTATGCGGCTTCCCCAAAAGGAGGGAAGGATCGATGAAGAACGGGCTACCGCCCAGGTGCGGGGGGCCATCGACCGGGGAGTCAATTACGTGGATACTGCCTGGCCCTATCACAGCGGGGAAAGTGAAAATTTCCTGGGAAGGGCTTTGAAGGAGGGCTATCGAGAAAAGGTGAAGCTCGCCACGAAACTTCCGGTCTATCTTGCGAAAAACCGGAAGGATATGGACCGATTTCTCAATACCCAGCTCGAAAAACTGCAGACGGACCATATCGATTACTACCTCCTCCACAACCTGGACGGAAAGATGTGGGACAGCGCCGAAAGCATGAAAGTAAGGGATTTTCTTGAAAGTGCCAAGGCGAGCGGCCGCATCGTCAACGCGGGATTTTCCTTTCACGGCAACCCCGAAGATTTTCCCCGAATTATCGATGCCCATATCTGGGATTTCTGCCAGATTCAGTACAACTTTCTCGACGAGGACTATCAGGCGGGAACCAAAGGATTGGAATACGCGGCATCGAGAAATCTGGGGGTTATCGTTATGGAACCCCTCCGGGGGGGCAATCTCGGGCTTTCCGAAGCGCCTCCCGCAGTGGCTTCCATATGGAACGAGGGAGATATCGCAAGACCTCCCGTGGAATGGGCTCTGCGATGGATATGGAATCGCCCGGAGGTAACGGTGGTTCTTTCGGGAATGAACGAGGAATCCCACATCGATCAGAACCTCGCCATCGCGGAAGAGGGGCTTCCGAATTCCCTTACGGAGAAGGAACTGGCCCTGGTGAAACGGGCGGGAGAAACCTATCGGAAGCTGATGAAGGTAAACTGTACGGGATGCTCCTACTGTATGCCCTGTCCTGAGGGAGTGGATATTCCCCGAATTTTCGAGGTCTACAACAACATGTATCTTTTCGGCAAACCCAAGGAGGCTATCATGACGTACGCCATACGCATGAGCGGTATCCTCGGGCAGGGAGGCAGCGGCTACGCCTCGCAATGCGTGGAGTGCGGAGCATGTTCGAAAAACTGTCCCCAGCATATCCGTATTCCGGAAATTCTCACGGATGTGGTAAACCTCATGGAGGGACCGGAACTGGAGGAACGTGTAGCCCTGGCCAGAAAGTTTTTGAACCTGGAACAATAGATTCAAAGCCTGGGCTTTTGGCGGCTCCGGGCTCAGCAACATTTGAGCAAAGAGGCCAAAAACCCAGGCCCTATTTCAAAAAGAGCTACATCTTTAAAGCGAACTGCTTCAAAGGAGCTTGTCACCTATCAGAATCTTTCCAGAAGCTCCTGGTAGGTGGCAAGTCCCGTGGTTTTGGCTGCAAACTCCGTAAGAGGAACGATATCCTCCCGTTGAATGTGGGAAAGGGAGAATTTCCGATTCAGCGCCATGAAGTGCTGTACTCCCACAGCTACCCGGTTGAGATAGGAGAACACCCCCAGGGCTCCCGCAGGAACCGAGCGGGCTTCCTCTCCGTAGAGTTCCTTGAGCATCCGGAAATCCGCGAAAACTTCCTCCGGGGTACTGCCGAAGCGAGCGTATTCCTTGGGAACCTCTCCCCTTTTCAGAGCCTCCCCAACCTGTTTGCCCACCGAGGCCGCCCCCATGGCCCCCCGGCCAAGAGCGATAGTACCCACGTAGGGAGCTCCCAGGGCAAGCCCCTTGTAAACCTGGTCCTCTGTGGCGAATCCTCCCGCCATGGCGATGGGAGGCAGGGGCTTTTCGGCCCTTTCCATCTTTTCCAGAATGCGACAGGTAAGGGTTTCGAGAATCACCGTAGGCATGCCCCATTCGTTCATCATTTTGGCGGGGCTGTGCCCCGTGCCGCCTCCGGCTCCATCCAGGGTCACCAGATCCACCCCCGCCTCGGAAGCGATTTCCAGAATGGCGGCGATATCCCGAGGATCGAAGGGCCCCGTCTTGAAACAGATCCGCTCCGCTCCGAGATTCCGCAGCTCCGCCACTCGCCTGACGAGTTCCTCCGGAGTCCAGAAGGGAAGCTTGCCGATCTTCTCGAAGATCCTCCCCTCCCCCCGGGCATAGGCCTCGACCACTTCGGGGTCTTCGGGATCCGGCAAGACCACGTACCCCAGCTTCTTGAAACGGAGGGCATCCTCGATCTTCGGAACCCGTCCCATTCCCTGAATTCCCTTGGCGGCCTGGCCGAATTTCAGTTCCACCGAGGTGATTCCCAGCTTCTCTATGGCGTATTCCAGCACTCCGTGATATTCATCGTCGAAGTTCGCCTGAAGCACCACATCCCCAAGCCCCCGGAAGTAACGCCGGAAAGCCTCCACCATGTCCGCGATGAGAGGAGCTTTCGCCACCCGGTGCCCCTTCATGAGAAGCCCCGGATCCTTGGCCACCACATCCTCCCCGATCACCACGGGAACCCCGAAGAGAGCGGCACCGCCGAAGTACTCTTTCCAGGCGAGTTTCGCCATGGCGGGAAGAATAAAGGGGGCTGCCACAGGAACCGCATGCTTTTTCCCGAAAGAGGAAGCGAGTTCCGCCTTGGGAAAGGTGGCCTCGTAGGGATCCTCCGAAGCTCCCCAGGCTCCGAAAACCCGACCGTTGATGTTGAAATGGGAAAAATCCAGGGGATAGCGCTTTTCCGAGGCGAACTGGTTGACGTCCGCCAGATAGGGCATGATCGCTTCGGCTCCCCGCACTGCGGAAAGTCCGATTTCGCAGGGGCCGAGACAGTTGGCGGTACAGACCGCGCACATACCGGAAATGTCCGTTACGTGATCCGGCTGCCGCAAACGGGTATTGGTGATGGGGCTACCCTGATAAGGGCTGAAAGACATGGGGCACAACCTCCTTTTTATGGTTCTTCCAATACGAAGATGCGTCTTTCAAGATTTTCTGTCAACCCTCCAGTGCCCGGTCCACCACTTTACGAACGTGAATTTCCAGGGAATCCAGGAGAGGAAGGGAGGTGTGTTTCTGCTGAACCAGGAGAGGGATTTCGGTACAGCCGAGAACCACGGCCCGGGCTCCTCGTTTTTCGAGATTTTCCATGATTTCCAGATAGGTTTCTCTCGATGAGTCCAGCACCTTTCCCGCACAGAGCTCGTCCACGATAATCCGGTCCACCTCCCGGCGCTCCTTTTCATCGGGAACGAGTACCTCCCGGCGCCAGCCTTTTTCCAGGCGTCCCCGGTAGTAATCCGATTCCATGAGGGTTTTGGTACCCAGAAGGCCCAGGGTTTCGTATCCTTTCTCCGAGGCCTCCTCGCCTATGGCATCCGCTATGTGCAGCAGGGGTAGCCCGGTTTCCTCCTCCACATCCTCCGCAAAGGCGTGAGCTGTGTTGGAGCAGATCACGAGAAAATCCGCCCCTCCCCGCTGGAGTTTTTTGGCGGAATCCACCACGATTTTACGAAAGATTTCCATCTTTCCCGATCGGAGCACCTCCGCCACGGGAGTGAAATCCACCGATGTCATGATACATTCCGCGGAGTGCACCCCCCCGAGCCTCTCCCGAACGAGGAAGTTCGTTCTCTCGTAATAGATTTTGCTCGATTCCCAGCAGAGCCCTCCGATAAAACCTATGGTTTTCATGCGTTCTCCCTCCTACAATCTTATCGTTCCCTCCAGCACCGTCACTCCCGCTCCCCCCACCTGAATCCGGGTAACCTCTCCGTCCTTCCTCTGAACGGAGACCACCACTCTTCCCGGGCGGCCCATCTCGAATCCGGCCTCGCTTTCCAACGCCAGATGCTCTTCAGCCCCGAGAAGATCGTGAAAGGCGAGAAAGGCCCCGGCACAGCCATTGCAAGTTCCGCAGACGGGGTCCTCCGCGATACCCACCAGAGGGGCGAAAGCCCGCATGTGATAGGTTCTCTCGGGATTCAGGGTTTCCAAAGAAAGGGGAACAATACCCACCACCCCGTAGTTTTTGCTGAACCTCCGAAGCGCTTCCATGGAAGGAGCGAGGTTCTGCAAGGTTTCCAGTTTTTTGATCCCCACCACGAGCCACCAGAGCCCCGTGGATATTTTAAGGGGAGCCTGTTCCATGAGATCCCGCTCTTCCAGGTTCAGAATTTCCGCAATCTCCTTCACCGCATCTCTCATATCCCGATATCGGGGCCGAGCCTGAGTCATGGTAAAGAGAGGACGTTCTCCCTGAAAGGAGCGCTCCACCTCGAGCACTCCCGCCCGGGTTTCCTGGGTGAAGACGGAACGATTCGATTCAAGGAATCCCTTTTCGTGAAGAGCATGAAAGGTGCCCACCGTGGCATGTCCACAGAGATCCACCTCTTCTCCGGGAGTGAAGAAGCGCACCCGGAAATCCGCCTTGTCCGAAGAAGTAACGAAGGCGGTTTCGCTGAGGTTCATTTCCCGGGCAATGAGCTGCATCTCCCGATCTTCAAGGGCATCCGCTTCCAAAACCACCCCCGCAGGATTTCCCCCGAAGGGCTCCTCCGTAAAAGCATCCACCTGGTAAATCCGAACTTCTTTCATCTTTCGACACCACCTTTGCTCAATAAATGACGCAATTTCCCCCTGGAGGCATTTGCACCTCTTAAACGAGAGGCTCCATTCCCGAAGAGCTCTCCGGGAAAAAGGAGGTTTTGTTTATGAAGCTTTCTCCCGCGGCTTTGGCCAGCCTGGATATGCCCTCTTCGATGAGCTCCGGCGCAACCTGGGCGAAGTTCAGCCGTATATATCCCTCTCGTCCCGCCCCGTCGGGATAAAATCCGTCCCCGGGAAGAAAGGCCACTCTGTGCATCGCAGCTCGTGAAACGAGGTCACGGAGAGAAATTCCCTCGGGAAGTCTGCACCAGACATAAAATCCTCCCTCCGGAGTCTCCCAGCTCCAGGGAATCTCCTTGGCGTGTCTTTCAAGGGCCTCCACAAGCAGATTCCTCTTCTTCCGGTAGATTCCGCAGATTCGGGCAAGATGTTCCTCGTAGTGCCCGCTCCGGAGAAAGCGATCCAAGAGTATCTGAACCGATGTATTGACGTGAAGATCCGTTATCTGTTTTATTCGAGAAAAACGCTCGATCACGGGAGAGGGAGCTACCACCCACCCCGCCCGAAGCCCAAGAGAAAGAACCTTGGAAAAGCTGCTCAGATAGATCACGGACTCCCGAAGATCCAGAGCTTTAAGGGAAGGAAGAGGAGAACCTTCGTAGCGAAGTTCTCCGTAAGGGTCGTCCTCCACCACGGGAATTCCCGCAATCCCGACTATTTCCAGTACCTGCCGTCTTCTTTCGAGAGACATGGTGATTCCCGAGGGATTCTGGAAAGTGGGAAGAAGATAAATAAACTTTGGATTATGACGCCGAACCGCCCCTTCCAGAAGATTTCTTCGTATTCCCTCCCCATCCAGAGCTATGCCGATAATCCGGGCCCCGGCGGAGCGGAAGATTTCGAGGGCCCCGAAAAATGTGGGCTCCTCCGTGATCACCACGTCTCCCGAAGAAAGGAAGCTTCGAGCCACGTAATCTAATCCCTGTTGAGACCCCGAGAGAACCATGACATTGCGGGAAGGTACGTGCATTCCCCGATTTCCCAAAAAGGTGGCTATGCTTTCCCGAAGCGGAAAATACCCCTCCACGGGACTCGGCAAATAAAGTTTCCGAGAATCCTCACGATGCAGTTCTTTTTGAAAAGCCCCGAAGGCCTCGCAGGGGATGTGATCGGGGTCGGGGAAACCCGAGGCAAAAGAGATAACCCCCTCCCGGCTTCCCAAAAGAAGCATGTCGCTAAAAAAATCTCCGGAGATCCCCGAAGAGGCGTTGAAGAGGGTTCTCCACTCGAGAGGTTCTCTCGTCTCCGGAAGATCTTTGTCCCGGAGTTCCGGCTCCCACAGTTTGACCACCGTTCCCCGCCCCACCCGGGCATCGAGAAATCCCTGAGCCTTCAATTCCTGATAGGCCTTCACCACGGTGCTGCGATTCACACCCAGACGCCTGGCCATCTCCCGCTCCGGCAAAAGAGATTGACCCTCCCGAAGCATTCCCGAAAGAATCTGCTCCCGCAAGGCCGAAGCTATCTGCAGAAAAATGGGAACCCCCGAAGAACGCTGAAGCCGCAAATCCATCATACAAAGTACCCTACCTTTCGATGTGCCAAAAACGAGAGGTTTTTTGGATCATCCAAAAAAGCATACACCCCTCTTTTTCCGGTGTAAACTTCCAAAAAAACTTCTAAAAAACCATCCAATCAATGAAAATAGACATCCAAAAGAATCTTTCTTCCTTGGATCCGCCTTTTTCCGTAGGCACTCGATTGTTCCTGTAGTATCATACGAGATCGGATCCTCTTTTTGCGGGATTTCGAAAAATATCTTGAATCTTGTTCTCTCATCTTATCCAAAGGAGGTCTTGTTCTGATGGAAAGGAGACTTGGAGTTATAGCTATCGTGTTGGAACAACGGGAGCATGTCCCGGAACTCAATGCCATTCTTTCGGATTTCGGTTCCCTTCTTCTCGGACGCATGGGGCTTCCCCTGCGAGAAAAAGGGATCCACCTCATCTCCCTCATCATCGACGGCAATACGGACCAAATAGGAGCCCTTACGGGAAAGCTGGGGAAAATTCCGGGAGTTCAGGTAAAATCCATGCTCACCAAATACGTGGATACTCCCTATGACTAGGCGAACTGCTTTTCCCGTCCCTTCAGAAAGATTCCGGAAAGGATTCTCTTCGTGAGCCGGAATTCCTTTCCCTCGAAAGAACAGGTTTTGCAGTGGCACCGGGAATTATCTCTGGAAGATCTTTGCGCCCGGGCGGATGCGGTATGCCGGCAATATTACGGAAATACCCTCTGGATCCGGGGGCTTCTGGAAATTTCCAACCTCTGCGGCTGCAACTGTCTCTACTGCGGTATCCGCCGGGATAACCGAGAGGTTTCCCGGTATTCCATGACCCACGAAGAGATTCTACACGTGGCCCGGGAGGCCTTCGAGGCGGGGTTCCGAACCTTTGTCGTCCAAAGCGGTGAGCACCACGGCAAAACCCCGGAACTCCATACCCTTGTGGAGGATCTTCGAAACATAATAGGCCCTTCCGGAGCCATCACCCTGAGCTGCGGTATTCTCTCCCTTCAAGAGTATCGAGACTTGAAGAAGGCCGGAGCGGATCGGTATCTTCTGCGCTTCGAGACCTCCTCTCCGGAGCTACACGCCTGGCTTAGAAACGGAGTGACTCTGGCGGAACGCCTCCAAGCCCTTTACGATCTTCGGGAAGCGGGGTTCGAACTCGGGTCGGGGTACATGGTGGGGCTTCCGGGAGAAACCCCGAAAATTCGCCTGCAGAACGCCCTTCTCTGTCGGGATCTGGAGTTGGACATGGTGGGAATCGGCCCCTTTCTTCCCCATCCGCAAACCCCCCTCAAGGAAAGTGCTCCCGGAGAGGCATCTCTGGTGCGGGAGGCCATCGCCCTGGTGCGGCTGCTTCTACCGGAGTCGAACATTCCCGCCACCACCGCTTCGGCCACCCTGGATAACCAGCTGCAAGAAGATCTTTTTCGAGGAGGCGCCAACGTGCTGATGCTCAATATCACACCATCCCTCTACCGGCACTATTATGTGCTCTATCCCGGAAAGGACACACGCCCCAAGGATGTACCGCTCTTTTCCCGAGCCCGGGATTTTATCGCCCCTCCGGGAAAGAAAGCGAACTTCTCCCGAGGAAACTCCCTCTCCTACGAGCATAAGGAGAACGAGGCGGCATTACCATAACCCCCCTGGCGGAACGAATGCAACATCTCCATAAGCACTGTAAAGCGGGAGTTCCAAAAGGAACTCCCGCTTTACAGTGCTTATGGAGATGTTGCAAGAAGGAGGGACTAGAAGCCGCCCATACCACCCATACCACCCATGCCACCCATGCCACCGGGAGGCATACCGGCACCGGCATCCTTCTCTTCGGGCTTGTCCGCCACAAGACTCTCGGTAGTGATAATCATAGCTGCGATGGAACCGGCGTTCTGCACGGCGCTCCGGGTAACCTTGACGGGGTCAATGATTCCCGCGTTCACCAGGTTCTCGTACTCGCCCTTGGCGGCATTAAGGCCTTCCCCGGCGCCGAGGGTACGAACCTTCTCCACCACCACGTCGCCCTGGAAGCCCGCGTTGCTGGCGATAAGGTGGAGAGGTGCCGTAAGAGCCTTACGTACCGCCATGGCACCGGTCTTCTCGTCTCCCTCAAGGCCTTCCACGAAGGCATCGAGCTTGGCGAGGGAGTTCACCAGAGCCACACCACCTCCGGCCACGATACCCTCTTCCACGGCTGCCCGGGTAGCGTTGAGAGCATCTTCGATACGGTGCTTCAGCTCTTTCTGCTCGGTCTCGGTGGCAGCACCGACCTGAACTACCGCTACGCCGCCCACGAGTTTCGCAAGGCGCTCCTGGAGCTTTTCCTTGTCGTACTCGGAGGTGGAATCCTCGAGCTCTCTCTTGATCTGGGCGGCTCTCTTGTGAATGTCCTCGGAGCTTCCACCACCCTCGACGATGGTGGTCTCTTCCTTGGTGACCCGGATCTTCTTGGCCCGTCCCAGCATGGTCACTTCGGCGTTCTCCAGCTTGAGACCGATCTCTTCGCTGATAACCTCGCCACCGGTAACGATGGCGATGTCCTGAAGCATGGCCTTCCGGCGCTCACCGAATCCGGGAGCCTTCACGGCCACTACCTGGAGGATGCCGCGGATCTTGTTGACCACCAGGGTAGCGAGAGCTTCGCCCTCGATATCCTCGGCGATGATCATGAGGGGTTTGCCCGCCTGAACGGCCTTCTCGAGAAGGGGAAGCATATCCTTCACGTTGCTGATCTTACCGTCGTGGATGAGGATGTAAGCATCATCCAGAGCAGCTTCCATACGCTCGGTATCGGTGACCATGTAGGGGCTGATGTAGCCCTTATCGAACTGAAGGCCCTCCACCATCTCAAGGGTTGTTCCCAGAGTCTGGCTGTCCTCTACGGTGATAACACCCTCTTCGCCCACCTTCTCCATGGCTTCGGCGATGAGCTCGCCCACTGCCTTGTCGTTGGCGGAGATGGAAGCTACCTGGGCGATCTTGCTGCGATCCTTCACCTGGATGGACATGTCCTTGAGGGAGTCCACAACGACATCCACAGCCTTCTCGATACCCCGGCGCATAAGAATGCCGTTTGCACCAGCGGCTACGTTCTTCATGCCCTCCCGGATCATGGCCCGGGCGAGAACCGTGGCGGTGGTGGTGCCGTCGCCGGCCACGTCGTTGGTCTTGGAGGCAACTTCCTTGAGAAGCTGGGCTCCCATATTCTCAAAGGGATCTTCCAGTTCGATCTCCTTGGCGATGGTTACGCCGTCGTTGGTGATGGTGGGGGATCCGAACTTCTTCTCGAGAACCACGTTCCGCCCCTTGGGGCCGAGAGTTACGCCCACGGTATCCGCCACATAGTTCACGCCCCGCTCAAGGGATCTGCGGGCTTCTTCGCCGTATGCAATAATTTTAGCCATAATTCAAATACCTCCTGAAGTTATCGTGCTTAGCCTACAATGGCAAGAACGTCGCGCTCGCTGAGGATGAGATACTCCTCGCCGTCCACCTTGACTTCCGTGCCGCCGTATTTGCTGAAAAGGACCTTGTCCCCTTCCTTGACCTCAAGGGGCATTTTCTGACCGTTGTCGAGAACCCTTCCGGATCCCACGGCCACGACTTCCGCTTCCTGGGGCTTCTCCTTCGCTGTATCCGGAAGAACGATGCCTCCCCGGGTTTTTTCTTCCTGGCTGAGAACCTTGACTACGATACGATCTCCCAGAGGTTTCAACTTCATGATATAGGTACCTCCCTGATTGTTTGTAAATGTTAGCACTCAGCAAGAAGGAGTGCTAATTTCCTTTGACCTTGCATGATCTTACTGATACAAGGCTTTTATCTCAAGAGCAAATAACCTTGTTTATAGCCCAAAAATCCTTTTAATCTTTTTTTTTTGAGTTTTTCCTTTTAAAAACAGCGTTTTTCACTTTTCCACTTTTCCTTCTCCCAAGAACCTCTCCAGACCGAGAAAAATACCGGAAAAATCCGTTTCCTTCCACAACTTCACTTTACCAAAGAAGAAAACGCGTAAAACAAGGAATATTTTCCGGATATATGTTTCTCTCTTCCACTTCGGCTTCTTCTTGAACTTTTCCGAAAAAAGGGCTATGGTTCTTTCGTATTCCCCGGGGGGAAATTTTGTATACCTGCGGAAACTCCGCAAAGAAAGGAGCACCATGAGCTACCGACGCCTTGTATGGATTCTGCTTTTTCTCCAGTTCACCATGATGGGAGTCAGCAATATCTACTACCTTTTGGCTTCATATTTATATTACCTGGGAGTAACGAGCCCAGTTATTCTGGGATGGGCCATGGGAATGTACTACACCGCTTCCACTCTGATACGCCCCTTCGTGGGGTGGCTGGTGGAACGCTATTCTTTTCGCACCACCATGTTTCTCGGAGCGGGAGGATGCTTTCTGTCCACTCTGGGACTGGCCCTTTCGGGAAGCTTCACGGGAGGCATTATCTTCTGGCGGGCCTTTATGGGAGTGGCATCGAGCCTCTTCATCGTAAGCATCACCACCTTCCAGGCCCTGGAGATTCCCGACGAGAAACGGGGCAGCGCCTTCACCTTCGTCTCCGCGGGAAGCATCGCTCCCCTGCTTCTTCTGGTACCTCTGGCGGAGTGGATTATCCATCGGGGCTACCTTAACGTCTACATCTGGTTTCCTTCCGTAGTGGCCTTGGCCTGCATTCTCCTGATCTTTACGGTGGAATCCCCCCGGGATTACCACAGTACAAAGCGTTCCTGGGGAACCTACCGGGAGCTTTTCGCCCTTCCCGAGGCCCGCACGATTTTTCTGGCCATTTCTCTTTTCTCCTTCACCGATGCCGCCATGGTTTCCCTGGCGGCACTGGCCATGGAAAAGAGCCTGAGCGCCACCCTTTTCATTTCCGCCAACGCCTTGGTATCCCTGACGGCCCGGCTTTTCTTCCCCTCCTTTCTGGATCGGATTCCCCGGATTCCCGCCTCTCCCGTAACGATCGCCCTCACCTCGGGAGCCCTGGTAATCGCCACCTATACGGAATCCCCCTTTACCTTCTGCCTGGGGGGCATTCTTTTCGGTTTAGGCATGGGTTTCGGTTTTCCTCTGCATCTGGCTCTTACGGCGGATCTCACGCCTCCCGGGCTTCGGGCCAAGGCAACCTCCATGTCCTGGTTTTTCATGTCCTGCAGCTTCTCCCTCTGCCCGATTCTTCTGGGATATCTGGCCAGGACTTTCGGCATGGTAACGGCCTACCGCCTTCTTTTCAGCATCATTCTTCTCTGCACTCTTCCTCTGTGGTTTTTTCTCTGGCGGCCTCTGCAGAAAAAAAGAGAGCAGCTCCCCCCGAAGGAGTGCTGCTCTCTATCCGCAGAGTAACGTTCGATCCGGCCTCGGGGAAAAATATTTTTCCGGGGCGGCGGTTCAGATGGTCTCCACCTTCATGGCCAGGGCGGAGGGGCAGATCGCTATGCCCCCCTTGGCGGTACACCGAAGCTCCGGAGGAAGCATCTTCCCCGATTCGTAACAGGCATCCACGGTCTCGTCCAGAGGAATGGAGTTGGCATACCCCCCCACTACGAGATCCAGATTGAGAAAGGCCGATGAAGCCGCCAGGGCGTTTCTGGTGTGGCAGGGAATTTCCACGCACCCCTTAACGGGATCGCAGATGGAGCCCATGGTGTTCTGCAGAGCCACCGCAGCGGCGTTACAGGCATCTTCGGGAGAGCACCCCGCAGCCTCCGCCACCATGGCGGCTCCCATGGCTCCCGCCACGCCGATTTCCGCCTGACATCCCGCCACCTCCGCCGCGAAGGTGGCCCGGATGGAGACGATGAGCCCCACGGCTCCCGCCGCGAAAAGAGCCTTTCCCACCTCTTCCTCCGAAAGGGACCACTCCTCTTCCAGAGTTACCGCCACACCGGGAATCACTCCCGCCGCGCCTCCCGTGGGAGCCGCACAGACCACTCCCATGGCGCTGTTCACATGGAGGGCTGCCATGGCCCTGGCGGCAACCCGAGTGAGAATGCCTCCCAAAGGAAGGTCCCCCTGGACCTCCCGGGCGTAGATTTTGCCTGCGGAAGGAGAGAGAAGCCGCATTTTACCGGGATCTTCCGAAAGCCCCAGCTCCACGGCATTCCGCATCACCCGGTAACGCTGCACCATTTCCTCCAGAGCCTCCTGAGAGGAGAGCCCCAAAAGTTGGGACTCGTAACGGAGAGCCGCCTCTCCCAGGCTGATTTGCTCTTTTGCCGCGAATTCCAGCATCTCCTCGGCGGAGGAAAAGAGAGGCTCCCCCCGGAGGGGAAAGAAGAGAGGAGAGGACACGTAAAGGGTTCCCGGAAGGGTCTTCAGAAAATCGAACTCCGGAATTTTTCGGGGGTCCTCCGTAAAGGCCCGAGAAAAAAGCGCGTGGCTTTCTTGGTTCCGGCGATCCCACGGAACCGAGGGGAAGTGCTCCTTCAGGGCTTTTTCCAGAAAATCCGCATCCTTCGAATCCGCTTCGAGAAAAAGGTCGTACTTTTTCCCCCAGGAACGGAAGGGAAAGCCTTTGAAATTGAGAAACTCCACCGCCCCGCCTCCGATGGAGCGCCCCCGGAGGTAGATTTCCCGTCCCGAGATTCCCCGGAACCATAGATCCACATCGTTGGGATGTTCCGCCCCCTCCAGAGAGGTAACGTCGAAGGTCACGGACATCCCCACCTCCTCCGCATGGGAGAAGACCGAAAAAAACCGTTCGTCCGAAATGTCCCAGTTCAGAAGCCCCGTAAGAAAGGCCTTGTCGCTTCCCTGCTGAGCGTAAACCTCTCCGTAGGAACCGGAAGAATCGAAGGAAATGCGCCCCTCCTTTACGGGCTCTCCCAAAAGAGATCGGGCATAAAGGCCCATGCGCCAGGAGGCGGCGGTATGAGAGCTGGAAGGGCCTCGCATGACGGGCCCCAAAACTTCGTTAAAAATGCTTTTGTACATGATTTCCTCCTCTACGGACGAATTTCCCCGATCCACCGGGAAAGCTGATAGATATCCACATTGCCTCCGCTCAAGAATCCCACCACGGTACGGTTCTTCTCGGGAAAAGTTCCCGAGAGCAATGCCGCCACCGAAAGGGCTCCGGAGGGTTCCACCAGCATCTTGCACCGCTCCAGAAGAAAGAGCACCGCCTTCTTGATGGCCTCCTCCGAGACGAGAAGTACCTCCTCCACACACTCCCGTTCGATGGGAAAGGTATTTTCTCCGGGCATGGCGGTACGCACTCCGTCCGCGATGGTAACGATGGTATCCAGGGATACCCGTTTTCCCTTTCGAAGAGAAAGGAAGGTGCTGTTACTGCTCTCGGGCTCCACTCCGTAGATTTTGATATCCGGATTACAGGCCTTGAGGGCCGTGGCCACTCCGGAAATGAGCCCGCCTCCTCCGCAGGGCACCAGTACCGCCTCCACCGAGGGAAGATCCCGATAGATCTCCAACCCTGCGGTACCCTGCCCCGCCATAACCAGAGGATCGTCGAAGGGATGCACGAAGTACATTTCCCGCTCCTGGGCGATCATCTTCGCCCGGGCGATGCGCTCCACCGAGGAGGTGCCAAAATACTCCAGCGTTGCCCCGTAGGCCCCGATAGCCCGAACCTTGGCGGGAGATGCATCCTGGGGAACCACGATAACCGCGGGAACTCCGAGAATCTGGGCTGCCCGGGCCACCGCCTGACCATGGTTTCCGGAAGATCCCGTCACCACTCCCCGCTGCCGCACTTCCGGATCCAAAGCGAGAAGGGCGTTCATAGCTCCGCGGAACTTGAAGGCCCCCACCTTCTGGAAGTTTTCGGGTTTGAGAAAGACATTATTTCCCGAAAGATCTCCCAAAAGCCTGGAACTATGCATTTCCGTGACATGAATATACTCCTTGATACGGTCCCGGGCGGCATGGATGTCCTGAATTGTAATGGCTGGCATATTGAAATCTTCTCCTCCTTCGCTTTCTTCGGTTGACCGTGGAAACTTTCAGGGAAAATAGAGCGTTTTTCATGGACATGGGGCATCGGGTACACTGCGGAGCCGGAGTTTATATGGTTCCCCCCAGCGACCAAAGCACTTCAGGAAAATTTTTTGTTTTCCCATGCCCTTTACTTTATACTTATGCTTTTTCCCGGAGATATGGTGGTATCCTTTCTTCGAGAAACCACATCAGGAGAGAAAGGAAAAGGCTTATGAAAAAGACAAACCCCATGCGCGTGCTGGACAAAGAGGGAATCTCCTACGACTATCGTACCTACCCCGTGGATTTGGACGATTTAAGCGCCTCCTACGTGGCGGAAAAGATAGGCATGCCTCCGGAACAGGTTTTCAAAACCCTGGTAGCCCGAAACAACGATAAGAGCATCGTCATCGCCTGCCTGAGGGGGGACGGGGAATTGGACTTAAAGAAGCTCGCCGCCCTGGGAGGGCATAAAAAAGCGGAACTCGTGAGCACCAAGGAAATTCTTCCCCTTACGGGATATCAGCGCGGAGGCTGTTCTCCTCTGGGAATGAAGAAAACCTATCCCCTTTTTCTGGACATCTCGGCCCTGAATTTCGAGGTTATCGCCTTCAGCGCGGGCGTTCGGGGATGCCAGATTCTTCTTCCTCCTCAAGAACTTCTTCGGATCACCTCAGGAAAAACTGCGGACCTCTGCCGGTAAACGGAAAACTTCGCTTATGGAAGACTCCGATGGATAGGCCCGGAAAATCTTCGGGGAGGCACTCGGGTGGCAAAATCCATGCCCTCTTCGGAAAGTTCCAGCGTACTTACCCGAACGGGAAAGGGAAGCTCTCGAAAATCGATGATGGGCTGCATCTCCCGCAAAGCTTCCTCCACGGCTCCGATTTCCTTTTCTCCTCCGTTTACGGAGAAAACCGTATCCTCGAGAAAAACCTGATTTCCCTCCCGAAGCCGGAAGGTTCCCCGCAGGTCGATCACCGCCCGGACATTGCCGCTGAGAAAAAGGTCCGCCCGGGCGGTGGCATGGATTCCTCCGGGGAGGATATCACAATACACATCCCGCCACTGGGAGTTATCCAAATCCAGGGTTTTTCCCAGAAGATATCCGTTGAGATCCTTTTCCAAAAGCCGAGCGGTAAAATGTACCGAAAGAGCCTCCAGCAATTCCATGGATTCTCCCGATACTCCCCACTCCTCCACAGGGGGGAATCGGAGAAAGGAAAATTCCGCAACGACCTCCTCCACCCGGAAACCCGAAAAGGAAGCTCCCCGAATATGGAGGTACATGTGTCGAACGTTTCCATCGGGTTCCACCGGAGTGTCCAGAATCATCTCCATGGATTCGGGGCTAAAAAGTTTTCGCATGTGAGAAAAAAGCAGATCCTCCGGAGAAGGGGCCCCCTCGGAGAGAAAAGGAAAAAAGAATATTCCCGAAAAAACGAAGATTCCGAAAAAACCGGAAGACCAAAACTTTCGACTTTCCTTCCAGAAAGAACCTTTTCCGCAACTTCCGCATTTCATGAAATCACTCCTCCCTCAAGATTGCTCGAAAACTCTCCGCACAGCGTACGCCCAAGGTCCCTTTCCGCAAACTAGGGCATGATAATTACCGTGGTTCCCACTTCCACCCGCTTTCTCAGTTCCTCGATATCTTTGTTCAGCATTCGGATGGATCCTCGGGTGCTGCGCTTTCCCACAAGATTAGGGTCCGGAGTTCCGCAGATTCCCAGCCCCGACCAGGGCATACGAAGCCGCAAAAACCAGGGGCCGTACACTCCCTTTACAGGCCCCCGGCCGTCTTTGTAATCATGAGTCCAGGTGCTGGAATCGTGAATACTCTCTATGGAAAAGCGCCCCTCGGGAGTGCGCTTATCCCCGGATTTTTCCTTATTTCCCGGATTGGCTCCGATTCCTATGGGATACTCCTTCAAAACCCTGGCCCCCTCACAAAGCCGGATCTTGAAATCACCCTTATCCACGGCTATCCAGATTCCTCCGGGTACCGCACCGAAACTTTCCGGAAGGGCAGTTATAGTACTTCCCGGCAAAGCTCCTTCGGGCAAGGCAGATTCTCCTCCGGGAACCGCAATTACAGGCATATTCGAAGGAGAACTCGAAGGTTTCGGAACCTCCGGATCGTTCTGTGCTGGAAAAGCAGTTAGAGATCCTCCCTCTGAAGATGAAGAAGCCAGGGCCTGTAACGGAAGTTCCCCTTCCGGAGAAGGTCCGAATCCATGAGAGGAAGAGCGGATGAAGCTCATCCAGCCATATACGGTTCCCACCAGAAGCAGTACCGAAACCAGAGGAAAAAGAACGGGGCCAAAACGAACCCTTGGCCGGCGAACGCGATACTTCTTTCGCATGTACATCAATCCTTTTTCTCGATTCTTCCCTTCGGGCATACAAAACCTTCCGGGATCGCCATAAAACCATTTCGCCGCATTGTTATACATTGTACCTTTTTTCGGGATTTCCACCTAGATCTCCAAGATTGGAATCCATGAAAAGAGGAGAAATCACAAAAAGCGCCTTTCCCTCGTGACCGGAAAGACGCTTTTCTTTTTTATGGAGATGAATTGCCGCGTTTTACTCCATGGAGCCAGCGAACGGACTCGAACCGTTGACCTGCGCATTACGAGTGCGCTGCTCTACCAACTGAGCTACGCTGGCAATAAAAAGTGGCGGTCCCAACGGGGTTCGAACCCGTGCCGCAGCCTTGAAAGGGCTGTGTCCTAGACCACTAGACGATGGGACCGCTAGCATGGTGAGTCGTCTGGGACTTGAACCCAGGACACCCGGATTAAAAGTCCGGTGCTCTGCCAACTGAGCTAACGACTCTCCTAAAAAGGGGACATTTCGTTCCCGCAGGAAGACATTTTACAGGTTTTCGCCGTAACGTCAACCCCTAAAAATTGTTATTTTTTTGCGAGTAGTCCGGTGACGCCTAAGATTTAATGAACGAGTAAAAACCCTACATCCCTCCATTCGTGAAGAACATCTCCTTTGATGGCTACCGCCGGGTTCTTTCCATACCGAATTGCTCTTTAAAAGTGAGTTGAAGCAAGACGGAAAAATCGACATCCTTGGCTTCGATAAATTTTTAAGGAGAGGCGGGAAAAACCGCCGTATCCAAAAAAACGCCCCGGCTCTCCGCCTTTTTGCGCAAAACCCCCCAAAGGAGATCGCACTCGCTGTGTACGTAGGAGGTAAGCCCCAGGGAAAGAAGAAGCTCCTCTATGACCACCAATCCCGATACGATGATGTCGGCTCGCTTTTCCGGAAGCCCCGGTATCCTCCTCCGCTCCTCCAGAGGGAGAAAATGCAGTTTTTCGATAAACTTTCCAAGCATCTTCCGATTCACGGAAAAACCGTGAATTTTATCGGGAGAATAGGAATCCACCGGAAGGGACCGGGACATCATGGCAAGGGTGGAAGAGGTGCCTCCCACGCCGATGATTGTATGAGCCTCTAGAGAAAGAGCCTGGAAATTCGCTCGCAAATACCGCCGAAGTTCCTCAAGATTTTCTGCGAAAAGGTTCTGCATACGCACCGCTCCGAGGGGAAGGGATATTCTTCCGGAAGCATCGCATATTTCGAGACTTCCACCGCCGAGATCGAAAACTTCTCGGGCCCCGGGAAAGGCCAGGGAAGCTCCGAAAGAGGTATACCAAGCCTCCTCCTCGCCGGAAAGAACCTGAAGAGGAACTCCCGTGATCTTTTCGAAACGCTCCGTCACCTCCCCGGCGTTGAGGGCGCTTCGAAGGGATTCTGTGGCGAAGAAGGCCACATTTTCCCACGAAACGCCGCTTTTTGTGAGGTTTCGGCAAATCCCTTCCAGGGAAAGGGAGGTTCGCAAAAGGGCCTCTTCCTCCAAAACACCTTTTCCCTCGCGAAGCCCCTGGGTTATCCGGGTAATATCCGAAGAGGAAGCCATGTACTCCATACGAGGAGGAGCACTTCGGATAACCAGGGAACGCAGGGAGTTGGATCCTACATCGATGGCGGCATAGAGCATCACAAGACTCCTTCCTTATTTCATCGAAACCTTCGCCGGAACAGAAAAACACTCCTTCGGAACGGCACAGAAGCGCTCGGGAAAATGTTCTCGAATCCACATTTCTCCCGGATGCCAGCCGAGAGCCAGATATCCCGCCATTTGCAGATGCAGGCATTTCACTTTCGGAGGTATCTGGAGCCGGCTTCCGCCGATGCCCCTCCGGGCAAGGGCCTGCCACCATCCCGGACGGTACCGCTTCATAAAGACACGGCGGGATTTTTCCAGAAGGGCGAGGCGAAGTGCCGCATGCTGTGTATGCCAGGCAATCCAGGAGGAGGGATCCGTTTCCCGAAGAAGAAAATCTTCCAGAGCGGGAACTCCCGAAGAGCTTTCCAGAGAGGCACAGAGCTTATCGATCCAGGGACAAAGGAGCCAGAAATTGGTGGGAAAAGGACGTCCTTCCCGAAGGGATGCGCAAAGAAGAACCTGAGGGAATCCATGGGAGCAACGTTTTGCCACCCCCAGCACAAGATCCGGAGAAAAGTGGCGTCCTTCCATGAAGCGAGTCAACAGGACCCGGTCTTTCCCAAGAAGGGGATGTACGAAAAAAGGGGGTTGCCCCCCTCGAAAAAGATGCTGCATTTTTTTCATAAGATCTATCCCTTGGCTCCTCCGCCGCGCCTTTTACCGCCGCTTTTTCCCTTGTTTTTCGCGGCAATTTCGGCTATTTTCTCTTCGCTGCGCTTGAGGAAGTTGGAAAGCTGTTTTTCAAAATCCTCGGGAGAGGCCTTATTGGGTTTTACCGATTTCGGAGGAGGGGAGAAAGCCGCTTTGGACTGCAAAGCTTTCAAAGAGAGATCGATACGCCCCTTCTCATCTATTTTGATGATTTTTGCCTTCACATTCTGTCCCACCTGAAGAATGTCATCCACCTTCTGGACATATTCATGGGAAAGTTCCGAAATGTGAATCATGGCCTTCTGTCCCGTACCGAGACGCACAAAGGCACCGTAGGCAGTAATGTGCTCCACGGAACCTTCCACTTCATCTCCGATTGCAAGTACTACTGTGGATTTCTCCTTATCTTCCGCCATACCAGGGCTTTACCTCCATAAAAATGATGACAATATCCTTGTACGTGTCGTTACCGAGTACGCATTTCCGAGCATGATATCCCTTTTTCCAAGATCCGCCTTACTCGACACCACCTCCGAAGATATTGTCGTTCTTGCCGGCCTCCATCCAAACCCACTTCAACCCGGCCTCCCCAGGTATTTTTCTCAGGAGGAGGTGGTAGGGACGCATGCCCGCCTTCCGGGGTTCCATCCATACATCCAGAGTCCCCGCATTTTTATCGAGAGCCGTTTTGCGAACACAGCTTCGTACAAGTGGAGAGAAAAACGCGAAAATACCCGCCCTGAGCGCTCCGGGAAAGCGAGCCTGAAGGTATTGCATAAGGTTTTTCCGCTTGTGAGGCAGAGCGATTATGATATCCAAAGCCGCCAGAACCCGCACCTTTTTTCTGCGAAGAGATTCTCCCCGGAGCGTTACGGAAAAAGCGCAGGGTATGGAAGAAGGAGAAAGAGCGGCGAACTCCCGAAAACCGGAAAAAACGGAACACCCCTTCCGCTCCAGAGAAAGTATCTCCGAAGTATGGCATACCGGGGCTGCGGAAGAAACCAGGGATTTCAGGAAATCCTCTTTTCGTCTTTCCCGCAGAGAATATACCGAAACGCTCCTGTAAGCTCCGACCACCGCAGCTCGCCGGAAGGTTTCAAAGGCTCCGCCCCTCACGGAGACCCGTCCCATAAAAAGCCTGGAAAGAGTTTTTCGGAGATCTTGGAAAGTCTCGGAATTTTTCATTTCAGGAGGCTTCGGAGGAAGTCCCTTCTTCTTCCACCGCCGCCAGAGCCGTGGCGATGCGTCCAAAGGGCTCCATAACATCCATGGTTTCCGCCACTTCCAGCAGAAGCCCCACATGCTGCTCTATCTTGCCCGCTTCCGATTCAGGCACTTCGATTCGCAGAGCGTCGCTCAAGGCGTAAAGCTGTACCAGAAAGGCATTTTCCTGAGGCTGAGGCTGAATTTCCCCCACATGATCCAAAGGAGCATGCCCTCCCTGATGTAAAAGCAGCGTAGGAAGTTTACTCTTTTTGTAAAGCGGAAGGAAGAGGGATTTTCGCTCGCAAAGCCAAAGAACCGGAGAAACCGAAAGGGCTTCCACCAAAGCGTTCAAAATAACTTCTTCAAGAAGATACGTTCCCAGGGCATTTCCATAAAGCACCTTCTCCAGCCGGGAAGGCCGAATAGGTTCGGTATAGCGGAAGTCCTTGGGAATTCCCCGAGAATCCGTCACCAAGAGCGCCCCCCGATAAATATCCCGGGCGTGTTCTTCATACATGTATCCCAGCAAAAGGTTTCCCGAAGAATGCACCAGTTTTCATGCCCCCCATAGTTTTGCGGCTGCTCGTCTCAACCGTAAAGATCCAGTCCCCCCAAAGAAGTTTTTTTTCCGGAAGCTTCCGGAGAAGTTTCCTCTTCTTCCCGGGGAACTTCATCCTCTTCGGATTCGCCCTTTCCCGGATGCCGGGAATGCCCTTCCTTCTTTTCCTTGATTCGATCTTCCGTCTGGCTCTCTTCGCTTTCGAGCACCCGATTTTCCCGCCACTGAGCCTCTTCCACCATTTCCTGGCTTTGCATAGTTTGGGCGAAGGAAGAATCCGGAGCCTTGGAACTGGAAGCCTGTTGTTCCACCTTCCAATACGAAAGCTGCATGTCCACGGGGCGGATCATCTTTTTCACGCTCCTCCCGTTCGAGGGTATCTTTTTATATCGTTTATATCGGAAAAAGGAAACGGTATGATGAGGAAAAACACGCATCCTTTTTTTATACACCGTCTCTTTTCTGAAAAAACTCTATTTTATGTAGGAAATAGCTCGGATCTCCCCTTGATCGTACATAAAGGTCACATATTTCAACGCATCCCGGACGATATAGGTAAGCCCCCGCAGGTGAATGGAAACTCCCGGATACACCACCCCGTGAACGGAGATGCGCCCTTCCTTGGTCATTTTTCCAAGCTGCTCGTCCACCTTTTCCAGATTTTTCCGTTCGGTTTCCATTTTCGCCTGAATCTGAAATTTAGCTTGGGTTAATTTAAGAAGAATCTGGCGTTTTTCGTTATCCAGCTTTCCCAAAGCTTCCACTTTTTTGAGAAAATCGATATTTTTGGCGATCTCCTGATACTGTTTTTCCCGTTCCGCCAGCTCCTGTTCCGCCCGGGCCTTTTCCTGAATGGCCAGGGGATTGACCCCCGCATGGACATCCGTTTTCGTTCCCATTTCGTTTCCCAAGGTTTCGCAACGTATCTGGGAACCCGCCTGAATAAGCCCCCCCACGATGAGCCCCTTGGCTCCCTGGGCGATAACATCCCCCTTCGCCCGAATGGTGCTGTGCATGATGGCGTTTTTCACCACCACGTTGTTTTCCGCCTCCAGAGTACATTGATCGAGATATCCCGCAAGAATGCCCCCCTTGGAAGAGAGGAAGGCCTTCCCCATTCCCCGAACGCCCCCTTTGATTTCGATATTTCCTTCAGCGGCGATGTTGGCTCCCTCCACTACGCCTCCAATGATTACGTTGCCCCCCGCCTTGATTTCGAAACCGTCCCGCAGGGTTTGTTTTACGAAAACATCTCCGATAAATTCGATGTTCCCCGTACCGTAGTCCACATCCCCTTCCACCTGAAATATGGGCTGCACGTGCACCTTTCCATCCTGCACGAGAACGCATCCGTCAATGCCCGCATAGAGGTGAAGTCCGTCTTCGGAAACGTAGGTGTTTTTCCCCCCCGGCATAACCTTATCCTTGGCGGTAACGGCGGGGATGGTTTTTCCGTAAACGCTGGTACCGTCGCTGGAAACCTGGGGGGGAGTCTTTTCGAGAAGCTCCTGATCGGCCCTCACGTTGACCACGACCCCCAGATCCTTCATATCCACCTTGCTTTCGTTGATCTCCTTGGGCTTTGCCTTGTGAAGATCCACATGATAGACGAATTTGGCATCCTTGCCGTTTATGGGAGGAATGCCCCGGGCAACTTCGATCCACTCCTTGGCGCGACGCTCCTCTACGATCTTTTGAAGCGTTTCTTCGTTCACTCCGAAGATAATGCCCATCTGGGCAAGCTCTCCCCGAACCTCCTCCAATGTGGGCCAGGGATTGCCGAGAGGAGGCAGTATTCTTACGGAGGCGGAAAGATCCTCTTCCCCCACTCTTAGGAGAACTTCCGCCTTACGATCCAGTTCCTGCTTTCTGTCAGCTATACGTACGGGAGTATCCCTTTCGTCCACGGCCTTCGCTACCGCGGAGGCATCGAAATCTTCGATTTCCATGGTGTGGAGATACTCCATCACGTCGGAAACTCCGATATCCATATCCTCCTGAGCGTGGACCACGAGAAAAACTCCCTCATCCCGGGCATCAAGCCGAAAAGGCCTCTTCCCCATAAGAAAACCCCTCCCTCTAGAGCGCTTGTTTTGTGCGAAGTATCATCAGCGCCTTTCCATGTATCTGGGAAACCCTCGATTCCGTAACCCCCAACACCGCTCCGATTTCCTTGAGCGTAAGCCCCTCGGCATAATACAGAGAAAGCACCAGCTGCTCTCTTTCGGAAAGCTCCTGAAGCGCCTGGTAGAGCCACTCGTACTCCTCCCGCCGCTCCATCACTTCATCCTGAAGAGAAGCGGTATCCGCCAAGAGATCCCCCCGGTCCACCTCGCCCTCACCGTAGGAAAAGGTTTCATCCAGAGAAACCACGAAGGAACGCTCGGAAATTTCCAGCAACTCCCGGTAGGACGCTTCGTCCATATCGAGTTCCTCCCGAAGCTTGTCGTCCTCCACATGACCATGCTGTTGGAGAAGATGCTCCATGGCGTGTTCCAATTTCTGGAGTTTTTCCCTTCCCGTCCGGGAAATCCAATCATATTTCCGGAGTTCGTCCAGAATGGCTCCTCGGATTCTCGGAACCGCATAGGTTTGAAAAACAAAACCCCGGGCGGGCTCGAACTTTTCCACCGCATGTAAAAGCCCGATAACTCCGAAGCTCAGGAGATCTTCATAATCGAGCCCCGGAGGAGGAGATACCACCATCCGCCCCACCACATACCGCACCAGTGGAAGATAGCGTTTTATGATTTTTTCCCGGATTTCGGGATTCCTCGTGATTTCGTAGTCTTCCCAAAGCCGCTGATCTTCAGAAGAAATCATGCATACACCTTCACTTACCGTAGATACAGGTAGGCCACGGAAAAAATGGCTGCCAGAAGAAAGAAAAACACCATGACCATGTGCCAGTCCCCGGAAAAAAGGGCCAAGGCCTTTCGCACCCCTTCTTCTCCGATAATCTGTTCGGGCTGCCCCTGTCGAAGCATGAGGCTCGGAGAGGATTTGAAAATCCCCTCGATACCATCGCTTATGTAAACCTGCACGATGTAATCC
Organism: uncultured Aminiphilus sp.; assembly: GCA_963666395.2. Classification (GTDB taxonomy): domain Bacteria; phylum Synergistota; class Synergistia; order Synergistales; family Aminiphilaceae; genus DAIPKP01. Next base: position 704,322 of record CAXXQU010000001.1, on the reverse strand, counting down.
CCCGAGGGAAGCCGTTTTTTGGAAAGCACCGGAAAGGAGGGACGTTTGCCTGCTTTATCGAGGTATCGGGAGATGAGTTTTCCCAATCCCGAAGAATAGGAAAAGGACACCTCCACCAGGTCCCCCCTTTCGAGAAGAACCACGGGTTTTCCCCGGGCGGGATCCACCACGGGAGAACAGGCTACGGTGTAAAAATCCTGCTCTTTCGGCAGATTCGGTTCCTCCTTCGAAGAAGCTTCCTGAGACGGTGCCAGAACCGCCTGAACTTGAGCTTTCGTAAGAGATTCCACCCGGATCCGAACGAAACAATCTATATGAAAAACGGCGTTAAGCCCTTCTTTTATTTTGGAGGAAAAGCTCTCTCTCTCATGAGGAGAGCGGTAAAGAAGATTGATGGAGGTGGGGGTGATATAGGAATCCAAAACCTGGTCACACTGTTTGTAGATCGATGTATCCGAGGGTTTTTCGATGGCATTGATGGCATTACGCACCGCCTCCCACTGGGCATCGATGGAAAATCCCTTTTCCATGCTGCCGTAGGAAGCCCAGATCTTTTTTTCCCGAATATCCCCGCTCTCTCCGTGAGCAAGAACACAGAAAGTTCCCACGATATCCCCGCGCTTCCGGGCCTCGAAAAATCCCATAATCGCCATATAGGGGGCTTTCGAAGCCTGGAGGGTGCGAACCCCTCCTACGGGACCCTGCTGCTCCACAGCCCGGCGGACATCCGCCTCGGAACACCCGAGAAAGGATGCGAGATCCGCATAGGAAAAGACAACCTCTCCTCCGGGAGCGCTCCTCCCCGAAGGAGGGCCGCCTGGTTCCGCAGAAGGAAGTTCCTGGCGTTCCATAGGATGATCTTCGTTTTTCGCCATATTTTCCCTGCCTATCGCATTCGTCCGGAGATGCCGAAAGAGGAAATATTCCCTTTTTTCAGAAAGTTAAATTTCCTTGGTTCCCATGCCGAGGGTTTTCACCGTAAGCATAAGCGTAACGATATTGAACTCCACGCTCCGTCCCTTGCTGCCTCCCGTATCTTCCGCAACCACGGGAATACCGAATTTCTTGAGCCACTCCTTGGTAGCCTCCGCATTCCGCGCCCCCACGGCGAGAAAGCTGCTGGCTTTCCCGGGGATGTTGAACATCTGGGCTCCCCCCGCAAGCTTCGCCTTGATTCCCGTCTTTCCCGCCCCCAAAGCCTTCATCTCATCAAGTAATTTGGGTACCGCGGTATCCGCGAACTTGCCCGGCTTCACTACAGAAGCGCTTTCCCGACTATCCGGAAGCATAATATGGGCCATGCCTGCGATCCTCTTTTCCTGATCGAAAAGAACGAGGCCTATACAGGAACCTAGTCCCAGGGTGACAAGAACTCCGTTTTTCTTGATAGCCACGAGATCCGCCATCCCCACATGGATGGTATCCGCCACTCTCTACACCCCCAGACGCTGAAGAAGAGCTTCCAGTGCTCCTGGATCGGGAACCATGATAACGCTTCCTCCGACTTCATGTTCCATATCCTTCACCCGAAGCGATGTTTTCACGAGAAGCGCCGCATCTCCGAGAACGCCGAAGATGGAGACCACCACATCCATAATCGCTCCCAGCATATCATGAGCTACCGAAGGAACCGAAGCGGGGAGTACGTATCCCGTAAGCATGGAAATGGCATTCAGAAACGCCCCGAGCACCACATTCCCCACTTCCGCCAAAGCACTTTCCCGCATCTGGGCCTGCATATCCTCGTCCATGGAACTGATATCCATGGGGATCAGAAGATCCGCCAAGCTCCGGGAATCCTCTTCCCGGATCAGAAAGATGAAGTTGCACGGAAGATCCCCTTCGGTGCGGATCAGCACCGCACAGACAAGGTCTTCGGGAGAACCGTAGTGTTCCGCAATCTCATAAATCGGTATGATCTTCGCCTCGGGAACCCCGATATCCACGGTTCGCCCCGTCATCTGAGACAAAGCGGTAGCGGCGTTTCCCGTTCCGATATTACCCACTTCCCGAACAGCATCGAGCTGTAGACTCGTAATTTCTCCCCAACCCATCAGAGTTCCTCCAAACACAAAAGAGTCTCGTCTCCGCCTCTCTTCTTTCTAGCGGACAGCATGAAGGGAAGCCACGTCGAGAATCAGGGCCACGTTGCCGTCTCCGAGAATGGTGGCTCCCGCCATTCCCCGAACCTTCGAAAGGAGCTTCCCCAGGGGCTTGATAACGATTTCCTGCTGTCCCACAAGTTCGTCCACGATAAAGCCCACTCGATTTCTCCCGAGCTTCACCACCACCACGGGATATTCCTGGGCATCCCCATCCTTGGCTTCCGCCCGAAGGATGGTGCTCAATCTCTTCAACGAAAGGATTTCGCCCCGCACGTTCGTTACGGGAGTGCCGTGAACGTACTTTATTTCATCCTTCTGTACGAGAAGGGTTTCTTCCACGTTTTCCAGGGAAATCGCATAGGTTTCGTCTCCCACTTGGATGAGAAGGGCGAGCACGATGGCGAGAGTGAGAGGAAGGCGGATGAGTACCCGGGTTCCCTTGCCCACGGCGGATTCCACCTGGAACTGCCCTCCCAGGGACTCCACCTTGCTCTTCACCGCGTCCATTCCCACGCCCCGACCGGAGACATCGGTCACTTCCTTGGCGGTGCTGAATCCAGGAAGAAAGACGAGACGAATGGCCTCTTCTTCGGTTAAAGCCGCAGCCTCTTCCGGAGTGAGCATGCCTCGCTCCACCGCTTTTTTACGGACCACCTTGGTATCGATTCCCTTGCCATCGTCCCGAACTTCGATGATAACCCCGTTTCCTTCCTGATAGGCCGCAATGAAAACGGTTCCCTGCTTGGACTTCTTGGCTTTTTTCCGCTCCTCCGGAGTTTCCACTCCGTGATCCACCGCATTGCGGATAAGATGCACCATGGGATCTCCGATTTCGTCGATCACCGTACGGTCGAGCTCGGTCTCCTTACCTTCGATCACCAGGTCGATTTCCTTTCCCATGTTCTTGGAAAGATCCCTCACAATCCGGGGGAAACGATCGAAAACAAAGGATATGGGTACCATTCGAAGCTTGGTAACCAATTCCTGGATTTCTCCGGAAATGCGTCCGAGTTGGGAAAGGGGCTCGTCGAAATCCTTCAGTTTGGCCTCCAAAGCAAGCCGTTCGATGCGGGCCCGGCCGATAACGAGTTCACCCACAAGATTCATGAGCTTATCCAGGCGGCCGATGTCCACCCGAACCGTCCGTCCTCCGGTGGGAGCGGAACGCTTGGGGTGATCCGGAGCCGGAGTAAGAGCCTTTCCGCCGGAAGCGAGATTCCTGGAGGGAGATCCTTTTGCGTCTACCATTTCCTCCTCCTCTTCGAGATCCATAGAGCGTTCGAGATCCTCCGGAATTCCCCGGTCCCCCTCCTCCTCCGCTCCCGCGGAAAGATCGAAATCCGAAATATGTTCCACCACAACCCTGCGCACCTCGCTGATTTTCTCCAGCGTTTCCTCTACCTCCTTCTCCGGAGAAGTGGTGGCGAGATAGAGAACGAATCCTTCCTGGAAGGATTCCTGTTCCAGCTCCTCCACGGAAGGCACCGTTTTGATGACATCCCCCATATCTCCCGCCCGGGCAATGGCCATATAGGCCCGGGCAGCCTTGAGAAGGCAGGAGTCGTCCAGATAGACCACGATTTTATACATTTCAAGCCCCTGGGAGTGAGCCTTGTGAACCCATTCGACTTCCTGATCCGTAAGAGGAACCTGGGCGCTCTCCTCCGCATCGTGCCGGACTTCTTCCTGGGGAGTTCCGGAAATGCGGTTGTGAATCTTGTCGACCAAAGAAGCGATTTCGAGATCCGCCTCTCCTCCCCCTTCCCGAATGTTCTCCACTCCCACCGTAAGAAGATCGAGACAGCTGAAAAGGAGGGTAACATCCTCCTCCCGAAGATCGATTTCCCGTTTGCGCACCAGATCGAACATATCCTCCATGGCATGCGTGAGATGTGCGATTTTCTCAAATCCCATGGTAGCGGACATGCCCTTGAGCGTATGGGCAATGCGGAAAATATCCGTTACGATCTCTTCGCTCTGGGGATTGTTCTCCAGAGAAAGCAGAAGATCGTTCAGATTCTGAAGCTGCTCCGTAGCTTCATCGAGAAACGCTCCAATGTATTGGCTCATATCCATGCTTGTCATTCTTTCGCCCCCTCATTTCCTCCTGGCCTATCTATTGATTCCGCACAAGAGAATCCAAAGTTTCCGCCACATTATCCAGAGGAATCTGGCGATGCACGTATCCCGATTCCCAGGCGATTTTCGGCATTCCGTAAATAACGCAGGTTTCCGGAGATTCTCCAAGTATCGTAGCTCCCCGCTCGTAAAGCAGACGCGCTCCTTCGGTGCCGTCCTTTCCCATGCCGGTGAGGATCACTCCTACGGCGGATCCGCCGTAGATGCGCGCCACGCTCTCGAAAAGCAGATCCGCCGCAGGACGAACGGAATTCACCGGGGGACTATCGGATAAGGTACATTGTACCAGACCGTTCTTTTCTTTCAGAAGAAGATGCAATCCTCCCTGGGCGATGACGGCGGTTCCTCTCCGAAGGGACATGCCCTCTTCCGCCTCCACCACGGAAATGGCGGAAAGATCGTCCATGCGCCTCGCAAGAGATGTGGTAAATCCCCGGGGCATATGCTGCACCACCACAATGGGTACGGGAAAATCCGCAGGAAGAAGCGGAAGCACTCCCTGAAGCGCCCGAGGACCTCCTGTGGACGCTGCGATGGCCACCACTTCGGGCTTCTTCGAAAATCCCCGAAACCTCTCTCGAGGAAGAGGCATCTTTTCCTCCGGGAGGGGCTCCGCCGTTTTCGGCTGTCTATAACGGGGCTTTTGATCTATTCTGGTAAGGTGCGACATGTCGATCTGGGCCGCTGCGATAACCTTGGAGACCAATTCCTCCTCCACCTTATCCATATCCAAAGAGATGGATCCCGAGGGTTTCAACACGAAATCCGCCGCCCCCATGCTGAGAGCACGAACGGTAATATCCGCCCCCTTGGAGGTTTGGCTGCTCACCATAACCACCGGCAAAGGACGTCGGCGCATGAGGTCCTCCAGAAAGGCGATGCCGTTTTTCCGGGGCATCTCCACGTCCAGGGTAATAACATCGGGGGAATACTCTTCCACTCTCCTCAGAGCATCCTCTCCGTCCCGGGCGGTTCCCGCAAGGGTAAGCCGGGGAGAACGCTCCACCATATCTCCGATAACCTTTCGCATAAAAGCGGAATCATCCACCACAAGAACCCGATATACTTGATCTCTCATGGACCTCACTCCCTACTCGACATTTCCTGCTGGCGGATGAAGACCAACAAGGCCTTCTCCATAGAGCGAGTCATACCTCCGAACTCCACTCCCACCTCGAAAATGTCCTCTCCTTTTCGAGGTGGAGCCCATACCACCTCTCCCGCACAAAGGAACCGAACCTGTTGAAGCTCGAGAAAAAAAAGAGCGTGCATACCCCTTTCGAGAAATCTCTTCTTTTCCCGGTACTGCAACCGGACACCTCCAAGGCTGATATCAAGGACGCTTCCGTTTCTCCAGACTCCGGAAAAAGGAGAGACAAGCTCTTCATCGAGAACCCAGAATTCCGTGGCAAGAAGACAAGGAACCCGCACGAAACGCCGCCGCTGTATCTTTTCCAGCTTTCCTACCGGACGCACCCAGAGAAGAGGAATCTGCCCGGAAAGATCGCACCGCTGGGAAAGTACCTTGACGTAGAGAGGGGCCTTTTCGTCCTGCAGAAAAAGACCGAACTCGACTTCACGGTATACCGGGAGCAATCCCTCCCGCCGAAGAGGGTGAGCCAGAGCAATGCGATCTTCCTGCACATCCTCCAGGGAGGAGGAATAATGCCCTTTGTAAAGACCCGCTTCGATGTGAATATCCGCCTTCACGCCTATTTTATGTGCAAGAATCTGAAACACACTGTCTTCTTTTGGGTCAGTCAAGAAGTCCTCTCCTTACCGTTCTCTTCTCATCAAATGGGAAAAGAACTCCCGAATTCCTCCCATTCCCGGAAAAGGACGACCTCGAAACTGATCCCGGTTAATTTCCTCGGAGAAAAAGAGCCTCCGGGCGATGGAAGAGAGGGCCTTGGAAGCCCCCGTGGAAGGATAGGAAAGATAAAAGGGGCGGCGCTTCTGTACGGCCTTGCGGATATTGGGATCCCAGGGAACGTATCCTACAAAGGGAACGCTCATGCCCAAAAACTGATTTGCCGCCATCTGAACTCTTTCCGCCACGGACTGAGCATCCTCCTCATTGTACGCCATATTGACAAGAAGACGCACGTCTTTTTTTATTCCTCCCTCGATGCGGGAAAGAGCCTTGAGCACTCCGTAGGCATCCCGAATGGAGGTGGGTTCCGGAGTGGTGACGAGAAGGACCGTCTCCACCGCCAGGGCGAAAGCCAAAACGCTGTCATAAATTCCCGCAGCAGTATCCACCAGGAGAAAATCCTCGGTAGCTTCGAGAACGCTGAACTTCTGCAAAAGCTCCTCTCTCCGGGAGGAGGAAAGATCCGCGAGGCTCTGAATGCCCGCCCCACCGGGAATAATCTTGACGTTTTCATCCACCGTAACGATGATTTCCTCCAGGGACTTCTCCCCGGTGATGACGTGGCTCAAATTGTAACGAGGCATCATGCCGAACAGAATGTCCACGTTGGCGAGCCCCAGATCAGCATCCAACACCACCACTCGGGCTCCTTCCTGACCTGCCGCAAGGGCCAGATTCACCGCGAGGTTGGTTTTCCCCACGCCCCCCTTACCGCTCAGGATGGCGAGGGAACGCCCCCGCCTCACCTTTTCCGAGGATTCCGGATTTTCCGACACGAATTGGCGCAGGGAAGCCGCCTGATCGTTGCCGAAGAACTCCGGAAGGGGCGAAGAAACCTTGGGAGACTCCTGAGGAGAATCCGAAGGCAAAGTATGTCCGCTGCTTTTATGAAGGGGAAACATGCTTGTCACCTCCCGCAAAAAGCTGGGCAAAAGCAAGAGGATCCGCCACATCGATATCGTTCGGTACGTTCTGCCCCGCCGTCAAAAAGGAGAGGGGCAGTTCCGTGCGGAGAAGAATTCCCAAAAGAGCCCCGAAGGAAAGGGTTTCGTCCAGCTTGGTAAAAACCAATCCCGAAAGAGGTACCGTCATGCGCTCCAGAACGTCTTCCATATCCCGGTTCTTCATGTTTGCCGCCAACACGAGATGTACCACGTCGGGCTCCAAAAAACGGTACAGCACTTCGAGTTCTTCCATCTTACCGCTATCCTTCTGACAGCGCCCCGCCGTATCCACCAGCACCACATCGACATCTTCGTACTCTTTCAGGATTTCCGGAGCATCCTGGGGAGTCTGGAGAACCCGAAAGGGAACTCCCAGAATGCGGGCATACATTTTAAGCTGCTCCACCGCAGCGATACGGTAGGTATCTGCGGTGAGCAGAAGAACGCTTTTCTTCTCCCAAAGAGAGAGAATGGCCGCAAGCTTGGCGATGGTGGTGGTTTTTCCCACTCCCGTGGGACCCACGAAAAGGACTCTGTGCCCCCCGAGGGCCTCCAGAGTTTTCTTTCCCTTTACGGCAATACGGGAACCGAGCCATCGGGAAAAGGGGACTTCCATCTGAGATCCCCGGAACTCCTCCACAAGCTGGCGGGCCCTAGGCGCATCCAAGTCCTGGGCGAGAAGAGACTCCAAAAGAAAGTCCCCGGAATCCCCAGAGTTTCGGAAAGAGTAAAAAGGGCCTCCCCTCTCGGGCTCCGCTGCGGGAGCACCCATCGAAACGGGTGCAAGAGAGGCGGGTTTTTCCATGCCCTCTTCGGGAAACCTCGCGAGAAGGGTATGAAGAATACCTCGAATCTCCTCGATCTCGCCCTTGATTTTTTGATATTCCTGGGGATCTTTTCCCTGTACCGAGGAAAGGGCTCCTTCCTTGGCCGCAAGCTGCCGGGCCATGGTGGAGAAGGCGAAACTCACTCCCTCCACCCCGGAAGAAGGCTGATTTTCCTGTTTTCTCGGAACCTCCCCGGAATACCCCGGAAGAGAGACCTCTCTTTTCGAGGGTTCCTCTCCCTTGGAAAATCCTTCAGGAACGTTCGAAAAAGCTTCCTTCACCGCATGTTTTACTTCGAGAAGACGCTGAAACGCCATAATTCTTTCGGAAGAGTCTTCCCGGGATTCCCGAGGTCTTTCGGAAGAACGTTCCTCCTCCAGAAGCCCTGCGGTAACCACCAAAGCCTTGTGGCGAAAGAAACCGAGAACGCCTCCCCGCATCTCGCTTCTCGAAGAAAGAATAATCGCATCCCGTCCGAGGCGATCCTTCGCAATGGAGAGGGCCTCCACATCGTCCTTCGCCTCATATGTAATCTGTCGGACCAAGCGCATTTATTCCACCATCCCCACCGATTTAAGCTGAGATCCCTGAGAAATTTCATTATAGGATACCACAATAACGTGAGGAAGAGAGTTTTCAAGAATGCGGCGCACCACAAGCCGTACTTCGGGATGCACCAGAAGAATGGGTTGATTTCCTTCAAAACTCTGCTGCTCCGCGAACTTGGAAACCGCCGCCACAAGCTTCTGCATCTCTCGGGGATCCATGGTAATCTGCCATCCCTTTATCAAGTCTCCCTGAAGGGATTTCTTGATGCTCTGTTCCCACTTGGGAGAAAGGGTTCCCACCACGATGGTTCCGTCGTTTCCCTGAATGCGAAGGGTAATCATTCGGGAAAGGGATTCCCGTACCCGCTCGGTAAGAAAATCCACGCTTCTCGAAATCTTACCGTAATCCGCAATAGATTCAAAGATAGTCACGAGATCCCGAATGGGAACCTGCTCGCGAATCATGTTCTGCAGAACCTTCTGGAGCTCCCCGAGTCCTGCAACGGCAAGCATTTCCTCCACCACCGCCGGATGACTTTCCTTAATGAGATCCACCAGCTTCTGGGTCTCCTGACGGGTAAGAATATCCGCTCCGAAGCGTTTGATCACCTCGGAAAGGTGGGTGGCAAGCACCGAAGGAGCGTCCACCACGGTATACCCGGCCCCCTCCGCCTGATCCCGAAGCTCCGGAGCGATCCAGATGGCGGGAAGCCCAAAGGAAGGCTCCACCGTGGGAACTCCCACGAAGGTCTTTTCGGAACCCGAGGTGTTCATGGCAAGATAGTGATCCGGCAGAAGCTCGCTTCGCCCCGCCTCGCCCCCCTTGACGAGAACCACATATTCCGTGGGCTTGAGCTGGATATTATCCCGAAGCCGAATAGGGGGAACCACGAGACCGTATTCCATGGCCATCTGGCGCCGAATGGTGCCGATACGCTCCAGCATATCCCCTCCCTGGGCGGGATCCACCAAAGGAATAAGGGCATAACCGATTTCCACCTCCAAAGGATCCACCGCGAGAAGAGGCAGCACGTTCTCCGGCCCCTGGGGTTCCGGCCTCGGAGTTGCCCCTCCGGCTCCGCCGGAAGGAGCGCCGCCCCCGGGAGTCCCTCTTCCGGGAGCCCCCTTCTTTCCTGTAGCCTCCGCACGCTCCGCTTGAACCACACTCTCCCGGTAAACCTGGTACCCCGTAAAGGCGAGGAGGACACCGAGGATCGCAAAGGGAAAGGTGGGAAGCCCCGGTACCAGGGCAAGCCCCAAAAGCATGGCGGAACCGATCCACATGGGACGGTGATAGGCGGTAAGGGTGGAAACGATGTCCTGACCGAGATTGGAATCCCCCGCCGCCCGGGTAACGATAATTCCCGTGGCGGTAGAGAATAACAGCGAAGGAATCTGGGCCACCAGACCGTCTCCGATGGTGAGAAGGCTGTAGGTTCCCAGAGCCTGGCTCACGTCCATGCCCCGCTGAAAGGTCCCTATGGCAAGACCTCCGAGGATATTGATCACCGTAATGATAAGCCCCGCGATGGCATCTCCCTTGACGAACTTGGAAGCTCCATCCATGGCCCCGTAGAAATCCGCCTCCCGCTGAATATCCAGACGCCTTTTCCGGGCCTCCCCTTCCTCGATAAGCCCCGCATTGAGATCCGCATCGATGGCCATCTGCTTGCCCGGCATGGCATCCAGAGTAAACCGGGCGGCCACTTCCGCCACACGCTCCGCTCCCTTGGTGATAACGATGAACTGAATAATCACCAGAATGAGGAAGACCACCCCTCCTACCACGTAGTTTCCTCCCACCACGAAATTACCGAAGGCGGAAATCACCGCCCCCGCATATCCCTTGAGAAGAATGAGCCGGGTGGTGGACACGTTCAGGGAAAGGCGAAAAAGAGTGGCCATGAGGAGAATCGTGGGAAATGCGGCAATCTCCAAGGCCCGGCGCACGTAAAAGGTGGTGAGCAGCACCACCACACCGAAGGCGATGTTGAAGGAAAGAAGAACATCCAACAACCCCGTGGGAAGGGGAATGATCATCATCACCACGATAAGCACCAACATCAGTGCCATTCCCACATCCGCATATTTGAGCATCTTGGCCAAACCCGGGCGTTCCGCTATTTCACTCAAGAATACCGCCACTCCTCCGTAAGTCGAAAACAGGGCACCCCTCCCTTGGAAAGAGGCCCGGTCTACCTTAAACAACGTAAAAACTTTTTTCCCAAAAAGCTGCAATACCCCTATGATTGTAGCATTCCTTGAAGAGAGTACAAAGGAACGAAAGCCTTACTTTTTCTTCATTTTATAGACGAAAGCAAGGACTTCCGCCACAGCCTTGTAAAGGGACTCGGGGATCTCCGTTCCTATTTCCGCGATGTCGTAAAGACTTCTCGCAAGTGGAGGATTTTCCACAATGGGAATACCATGTTCCTCCGCAATTTCCCGAATTTTCCGGGCTATAACGCCCCGCCCCTTGGCGAGCACCACCGGAGCGTCCATAATCCCCCGGTCATACTGAAGAGCCACCGCGTAGGTGGTAGGGTTGGTCACCACTACATCCGCCTTGGGGACCTCGGACATCATACGCCGCCGGGCAATTTCCCGCTGTCGCTGGCGTATGCGCTGCTTCACCTTGGGATCTCCCTCCATCTGCTTGTACTCGTCCTTGATTTCCTTCTTGCTCATCTTGATGGAGCGCTCGAACTCCCAGCGCTGATATGCGTAATCGAAAATCCCCAGCACCAGAAGAAGCAGGGCCATCTTCAGAGCGAGCCACCAGATGGTTTCCACCACCAGAGGAACTCCCTGAATCAGGGGATAGGCTATGGCGTGGCTCATTCCTTCCAATTCGTTCTTCAGAGCGGAATACACCATGAGCATCAGAAGCCCCGCCTTGATAATACCCTTGCAGAGTTCCACCAGAGAGCGCAGGGAAACGATCTTCTTCATCCCCGAAATGGGATTCATACGCTTGAAATCCGGAATTAGCGGTTTGCTGGCCAGAAAAAAACCCACCTGATACACATTGATTCCCAACCCCACAAGGCCTGCACAAAAGCCGAGGGGAATCCAGACGTAGAAAAAGGTCTTCAAAGCCTCCCGGCCGAGAAGAGATATCCACCCCTCCGTACCGACCTGGTTTCCTGCGATGAAGAGCATGCAGGTTTCCGTAAAAGTGCCGATCCAGATAAACCACCATCGGAAAAGAATGAAAATCATGGCGAGCCCCGCAAGGATCACCATCGCCGCGCCAAGGTCCTGACTCTTGGCGGTACGCCCCTCCTCCCGGGTCTTGCGACGTTTTCGGGGCGTGGCAGGCTCGGAACGCTCCTCCGAGAAAAGCTGCAAGTTAAAAGGGGAAAAAGATTTCTCGTCGAAAGGAGAATACAAGAACGTCACCGCCAGAGAGCCATTCTCTCCAGGGCGAAGAGAAGGGCCTTGGAAATCTCGCTGTGCAGAAGATCCACCGCCAGAGGAAGAATGACCATGAGAAGAAAAAACCCCAGCCCCACTTTGAGAGGAAGTCCGAGGACGAAAACGTTCATCTGAGGAACCGTGCGGGCCACGAACCCCAACCCCACATCGGCGAGAAGGAGGGTGCCGAAGAAGGGAAGCACCATCCGCATGGAGAGCACAAAAAGATCTTGCAACCACTCTCCGAGATTCGGATCCCCCCGAAAGAGCAGAAAGGGGGACCCCAGAGGAATAAGCTTGAGGCTTTCCACCACCCCTTGAACGAGAAGAAGATGACCGTTCCAGAAGAAGAAAAACCACATTCCCACGATAAAGCTGAACTGCCCGATAATGGGAACCTGGGTCTGAGACATGGGATCCATCACGTTCACCATGCCGAACCCCATCTGCATACCGATAACCCTTCCCCCGATCTGAAGCATGTAAAGGGGGAGAGCCGAAAGAAAACCGAGCCCCAAACCCACCAAGAATTCCCGGGTGCCCACAAGAAGGACCCCCAAAGGGGCCTGCAGAAGATCCAGGGAGGGAATTGTCACATTTCCCGGAAGCCCCAGAACTCCCAACAGAAAGGCAAGCCAGAATCGAAGGGGCAGGGGCAGGGAGGATGCGGTAAAGGGAGGGGAGGAAAAAAAGAGCCCCACCATGCGAAGAGAAAAAAGAATATAGACCGTAAGAAGTGTCGAAAAAGCCGCGGGATCCGTCATTGCACGAATCTATGCAGGTTCCCCAGAATGAAAACCGTAAACTCTCCCACCCGGCCGAAAATGAAGGCTCCGAAAAAAACCACCCCCACCAAAACCGCGATGATTTTGGGAATAAAAACAAGGGTCTGCTCCTGAATGGAGGTGGCGGTCTGAAGAATGCCCACCACAAGCCCGATTCCCATGGCCATGAGAAGAATGGGAAGAGAGGATATCAAAGCCACCCATACGGCCTGACGCATCACATCGAATACGCTGAGAACTTCCATGGCAGGACCTCCGAAATAAAGAAAAGCTCTCTTTCAACAATCTCCTGGAGAAGAGGAATTACAACGAAAAACTTCCTACGAGACTGGAAATGACCAGATTCCATCCGTCCGCCATAACGAAAAGCAACACCTTGAAGGGAAGGGAGATCATCATGGGAGGAAGCATGATCATTCCCATGGCCATGAGAATGCTCGCCACGATCATATCCACCACGATAAAGGGTATGTAGATAACGATACCCATCTGGAAGGCCGTTTTCAGCTCGCTCAGCACGAAGGCTGGAATAAGTACCCGCATGGGCACCTCCGAAGCGTTCCGGGGGCGTTCCATACCGGCCATGGTCACCATGAGGGAGAGTTCCTTATCCCTCGTATGCTGCAGAATAAAATTGCGGACCGGAGTTACCGTCTTTTCCCAGGCTTCTGCGGTGCTGATCTGTTCGTTGAGGTAGGGCTGCAGGGCGTTATCGTAGATATCCGTCAGCACCGGAGTCATCACGAAAAAAGTCAAAAAAAGCGCCAGGGCCACGATTACCTGATTGGGGGGAGTCTGCTGCAGCGCCAGAGCATTGCGCACGAAACCCAGCACCACCACGATCCGGGTAAAACTCGTAAGCATCAGGATGATGGCGGGAGCCACCGTGAGAATCGTAAGCAATCCTAGGAGTTGCAGAGAAAGCACCACGTCCCGGGGCCCCTCGGCCTGCATCATTCCTACCTGAAAGGATGGAATGGGCAAATCCGGAAGTGCCGGAGCCCCCAAGGCTCCTTGCTGCAAAAGAAAGATACCCGCTACTCCGAGGAGGAGGACCGGGAAGGCCCTTCTTCCTGCCATTTCGCCCACTCCTCTCTCGACCATCGACCCAAAAGTACCGACTCCTTTCGGCTGACCCAAAGGGCGATCACATCGGGACCGCAGCCAAAAAGATATACTTTTCCCCGTCCCAGCATGCGCGAGGAAAACAGCATGATCTCCTCCGAAACGCCCCGAGGCACTCGGGATTTCGGAAAAGAAGGCCCCCAGCGGAGAAAGGCCCAGCTTCCTCCCCAGAGAAGAAGAAGGGCCAGGGAAATCTTGATGGTATACGTTACCAGAGACGTTTCGGGAAAACCCGAAGCTCCTCCGGAACCCCAGGCCCCTCCGAAGGGAAACAATAAAAAAGCGAGGACCCCCATTGTCGTAAGTCCTCGCCTGATGACCGGCCACACATTAGGGCTCATAAAAAATTCCGCCTTGCTGCGATAAAAGATCAGGATACCGCTTTACCAAGGGCCTCCAGAACACGATCCGGCTGAAAGGGCTTCACGATAAAATCCGTGGCTCCCGCCTGAATCGCCTCGATAACCATGGCCTGCTGGCCCATGGCGCTCACCATAACGACCTTGGCATCTCCGCTTACTTTCTTGATTTCCTTGACTGCGGTAATGCCATCCATTTCGGGCATGGTAATATCCATGGTCACAACATCGGGTTTAAGCTCCTCATACATGGACACCGCTACTTTACCGTTCTCCGCTTCTCCTACGACTTCGTAACCGTTCTTGGACAAAATATCCTTAAGCATCATTCTCATGAAGGCCGCATCGTCCACGATAAGAACTCTTGGCATGCCACCAATCCCCCCTATCATCATCTATATTTCCATGATGCAAATTACATTCCCACCGATTTAACCCGCTCCGCCCGGCTTACGATCTCGGTAACCCGAATGCCGAAGTTCTCGTCGATTACCACCACTTCTCCCCGGGCGACAAGCTTTCCGTTCACCAGAACGTCCACGGGCTCTCCCGCAAGTTTATCCAATTCTACCACGGATCCCGGAGATAAGTTCAAAACTTCTCCCACAGTTTTCCGGGTCCTTCCAAGTTCTACCGTAACACGTACCGGTATGTCAAGTATCAGCCCGAGATTGGAGGGAACTCCCGGAGCCCCTTCCGGAGCAAATTGGGTAAACTCCGCAGATCGCACATCCACCGGAGCCGCAGACACGGCCTGAGGAGAGTCGGGCAGGGGCATTCCTCCGCCTCCGGAAGCGGGACCGGATCTCTGAGGCTGCTGAGATGCCACTCCCTGAGGGGCCGAAGAAGCCGGGGCCGTCTTCGCCGCAGGAGGAGGGGTTTCCTGTTTGGGAGGAGAAAGAACGCTTTGAATTTTTTCCGCCAGAGCCGTAGCTCCTTCGAGGGGCATGAGAAAAGCAAAATCCATCTCTCCCACATCCGCCACCTTCGCATGCAACCGAGTCACCCAGACGGGTTCCTCTTCAGCGCGCCCGGAAAAGGGAAGCCACTGGGGTTCCTGAAGCGCCCCCGAGGCGTTTTCGGGAACGAACCGTTGCCCTTTCAACAACCCGCTTATGCTCGTGAAGGCAGTACCCACCACCTGGCTCAATCCCTCTTGGGAGGCGCTGAGGTAGAGGTCGTTCACCTCTTCGGGAAGGTCCTTGCCATCCCCCCCCATCATGAGGTCCGCCAACAGAAGGGTCCCCTGGGAGGAAAGCACCACCGCCGCCTCCGCGCTATCCAGCCCGTCGCACCGAAGGCTATAGAGGAAGGTCTGCTGACCTCCGAAGGAAGCGGCAAAATTCTTCTGGGGCATCACCTCGGTGGAACGCACCTCGGATTGGACATCCTTTCCCGTAAGCATTCCCGCCACATCCGAAAGGGCTCCGGCAAAAACCTTGCCCACCTCTTCGAGGACCTCCCGATCCGCCGGGGCAAGGTCGCCGCCGCCTCCGGAATCGCCATCGTCGAGAGAAACGCCACCCAAAAGAGCGTCTATTTCATCCTGGCTCAGAAGTTCGTCCACCATGATCTACTCCTCCTCGTACTCCTCATGCTCCACCTCCACGATACGGGCGGCGTAACGATCGTTATGCTTTCCGGGTTGGGCCAGGAACTTCACCTTATTTCCAACCCGAAGGCCGAGATTGTCCTTGGTGGTTCCTTCCAGTCGAATCACATCTCCCGTATGCAGCTCCAAAACCTCCTGAAGGCTCAGCACCGTATGCCCCAGTTCCAGGGCCAGAGGAACCGTCACATCCTTCATCCGTTTACCCAAAGCTTCCCGGCTTCCCTGAATGCTCTTTCTGCCGGTGGAGGCAAACCATTGCTGAGAGCTGAGTTTATCCATAAAGGGTTCCATCACGAGATGAGGAATACAGAGGTTGACGATCCCCTCCACCTCGCCGAGTTCCACCTTGAGAGTAACCAGAAGCACCATATCCGTGCCCGGACAGATCTGAACGAAAAAGGGATTGCTCTCCAGACTATCGTAACGGAAACGCACATCCACCACGGTGCTCCAACTCTCCTCGAGAAGCTCCAGAAGGCGCATGTATACCCGTTCGATCACGGTGCGTTCGATATCCGTCAATTCCCGAACCTTGCGCAAAGGCTCCCCTTTACCTCCCAAAAGACGGTCGATAATAGCGAAGACGAGCTGAGGCGTCATCTCCATAACCGCATTTCCCGTAAGGGGATACATCTCCAGCACCGCAATGCTGGTGGGCTGCACCAGAGAACGCACGAACTCATCGTAGGCGATCTGATCCACCGAGACCACCTCGGCCCCCACCATGGAACGCACCATGGTGGAAAGAGCGGTGGTCATCTGGCGAGAAAAGGCCTCGTGGATCATCTGGATCGCCCGAAGCTGGTCTTTACTGAATTTATCGGGACGGCGAAAATCGTAAAGCTTTACCGCCTTTTCCGCCTTGCTTTCGTTAATGGCGTCGATATCCACGCTGCCGCTACTCAACGCGGAAAGCAGAGCATCGATCTCTCCCTGAGACATTACTTCAGGCACCAAGGTTGGCCACCTCCTCTCGAAGCCTCATCATGCTTTACATAACGGAACAAAGATGTTACTGAATAATGAACTCCTCAAAAAGGACCCGAAGCACCGGGGGCTTCGCGTCCACCAGAGGAAGAATAGCGTTAAGCCTTCGCTTGATCTGCTGGGCCAGCTCGAGCATCCCTTCGCCGCTCCGTAGATCTTCGTACCGCTGATCCTTGAGGATAAGAAGAATATCGTTCCGCAAAAGGCTCTGCCAGGAGGGCTGAGCGATATCCTCCCCCGCCTTTTCCGAGGTCAGCTCCACCGATACCTGGGCGCGAAGCACATGAACCTCCTTATCCGCAAGGTTCACCGTAAATCCTCCCAAAGGCACCACGGGACCTGGAACGAAACTGCGATCCCCGGGAGTTACGGAAACGGGCTTGGCGAAAAAGCTTTTGCCTACGAAGATTCCGCCCCCTATTCCGAGAACCAGGGCCACCACCGCCACAAGAATAAAGATAAGAAGCCGTTTCATTCTCTCTCCTCCAGGAATTCAGGGCTATGGCTGGGCATACTTGGAAAGAAGAACAAGATCCACCCGCCGATTCAGAGCCATATGTTCCTCCGTATCATTGGGAACAAGAGGCTTGTACTGACCGTATCCCACCGCCTTCAAGCGGTAGGGGGAAATATTCGCTCCCTCCTGCAGATAGGAGGCCACCACGGAGGCCCGGACGGAGGAAAGCCCCCAATTGTCCTTGTAGGGACCTCCCCGAAGAGGCACGGTATCCGTATGCCCCTCCACCGCCAAGGGAACCGAGACGAGCTGAAGAATCTCTCCGAGCTTCGCCAAGACTCTTTTGCCTCCCGGAAGAAGATCCGAAGCTCCCCGGGGAAAAAGGAGCTGATCCGCCAGAGAAACCGTAACCCCCCGTTCCGAGACCTGAACGGAAACGTCTTTTTCAAGCCCCTCTTCACTGATGAGAGTCTGGATTTTCCGGGTTACCTCCAGAATATCCTGGGTCTGTCGAGAAGCATCCCCCGCGTCAGTTCCTGTAGCACCTCCGAAAATCTGCTCGTCCTTCTGGAGAGTCTGGCCTCCCGGAAGGGCTCCGATGGCACCTTGAAAAGAAAGAATCAGTTTTTTAAATTTTACCACATCAATTGTGGAAAAGGAAAAAAGAAGCACAAAAAAAGTAAGCAACAGCGTTACCATGTCTCCGTAGGTGGTAAGCCAATTCGCGCCACCTTCTTCCTGTTGTCTTCTTTTTCTTGCCATGGAACGCCTCCCCCTCTTTCCTCAGGACCTGAAAACCAATCAAGCCTTTATTGTTCGGACTCTTCCTTGCCCCCTCTTTTCTGTTCTTCCAGATCCTCTCGGAGTTTGGGAGGCAGAAAAACCTTCAGCTTCTCCTCTACAATCCGGGGATTTTCTCCCGCCTGAATCGAAAGTACCCCTTCCACGATAAGTTCCCGGGATAGGATTTCTTCCTTCGTTCGGGAGGCGAGCTTTTTAGCCAGAGGAATGGCAAAGATGTTGGCGATGAAAGAACCGTAAAAGGTGGTAATCAAAGCCACCGCCATGCCGGGGCCCAGAGCGTCGGGATCGTCCAGGTTCTTGAGCATCATGATAAGCCCCACCAGGGTACCCAGCATTCCGAAGGCCGGAGCGATCTCCCCCATGAGATCGAGCATCTTCTTGCCCTCTGCATGACGTTCTTCGAGAAGACCGATTTCCGTATCCAGAATGGCCTTCACCAGCTCCGGATCCGTACCATCCACCACAAGCTGAATGGACTTGCTGATAAAGACGTCCTCCAGTTGGGAAGCATCCTCTTCCAAGGCCAAAAGTCCTTCCCGCCGGGCCTTTTCAGCAAAACTCACCAGCGTTTGCACCAAACCGATCATATCCGGAGAAGTCGCGAAAAACCCCCTTCGGATAACCTTGGGAAGTTGTTTGATCTGATCCATGGAGGTGGCCATAATCACCGCCCCGAGAGTTCCACCTCCCGTAATGAGAAGGGACTGAAAATCCACGAAGGCCCCGGGGTCGCCTCCGGCAATAATGCCTCCGATTACAAGAATAAGGGCAAGGGATAAACCGATTACGGTTGCAAGATCCACTGCAACGCCACCTCCCTGGGCACAAGCTGATGCCTTCCTGGCATGAAACGCCCTTTATTGTAGCACACCCGCAGGTCCTTTGGAGACTCCCGGAACCCCTTCGGAGCTCTTTTCGTTCTTTCCGGGAAGCTCCGAAAAAATCTCCCGACGGTACGCCACGATACGCCGGCGCACCTCTTCGGGAGTTTCCGTAATCACGTAGCGGTGGCCGTTCGTAAGCAACACCACCGTATCCGGGGTGGCCTCCACAATTTCGATGTGATCGGGATTTACCATGAAAGAGGAGCCGTTGATTCTGTGGAGAGCGATCATTCCCCGAAGCCTCCGTTCTTTTCAGCTATATTTATACTCCATATAAAGACGAGGAGGAAGGGAGTCCAGCCCCCTTTCTCCTCGTTTTTTGAAGGACTATCGTTTGAGATTGATGGTTTCTTCCAGGACCTCATCGCTGGTGGTCACCATCCGGGCGTTGGCCTGGTAGCCCCGCTGGCCCTTGATAATATTCACAAACTCTTCCACGATGTCCACGTTGGAGCCTTCCAAGCTTTCTCCGGTAATCTTCCCGCCTCCCTCTTCCATGGGCATCACGAGTTGAGCGTTTCCGGAATTCGCTCCTACGGTATATACGGAATCTCCCGCTCGTTCAAGTCCTCCGGGGTTGGTAAACATGGCAAGAGGAATTTTATAGAAAGGAACGATTTCCTCATTGTCATAGATACCAACTATCGTACCATCCGCCTGGACAGAAAAATCGGTAAGAACTCCCATGCTGTGGCCATCCTGATAAAAGGCCTTGGTGGTAAAGGGAGAGCCAAACTGGGTAACTCCACCCAGACCGTCTCCCATGGTTTCTCCCAGAAAATCGAGCTTTACGCTCTCCCTCTCCGCTCCAGCGGAGGAAAAGTCGATATCCAACGTCAAATCTCCGGGGTCCAGAATCTGTCCATCCGAACCGAAACTGATAACCCCGCTCCCTCCCTGAATAGGAATTTCCACATCCCCATCGATGGAGGCTTCCCAGGACCAAGTGTTAATCCCCAATTTTTTGAAAGTCAACTCGAGAGAATACTTGTTTCCGAGAGAATCATAAATGGGATAGGTGGTGGAATACACGCTCTCCTGATTCTGGGCTATAGTGGCCACGTCTTCATAGGCCGCAGAAGTGACGGGAAGCCCCGGATCGAGCCATTTCAAAGTGAAAGCCGCACCGGTTTCGCTTATCTCCAGAGCAAGGTTGGTGGCGAGAGTTCCGGGAAGAGGAGGATCCATAGATGCAAGATCTATTTCATCAAAAGATCCATCATTCTTATAGGAGACATCCACAGTGTGCCGGGTAGGGACCCCTCCCGCATCGCTGACCCAAAAGGCCAGCACCTCGCCGTTATCGTCAAACTCGGCTAAAACATCGTAGGAGGTTCCCGAAGCGGTATCATCCACGCTAAAAGCCGAAAAATCCATGGTTTCGTTGATATTGAGGGTTTGCCGGTTTCCTCCCTCTCCCACCACGAGCTCTCCCGTGGCGGCATCGAAGGTTACGGGATAAGCCACCCCTCCCAGGTCGATGGTAGCCCCCGAAGTGAGATTAAGGATGGGCTTTCCCGTAGCCGCATCAATGCCGGTGGCCTCGAAAACGATGTCGCTCACCGTGCCGTTGGAATCCTCGAAATGGATGGTCAGAAAACCCGCCGCATCCTCTCCGGGATCGAAATCCACGTCATAGTCGATCTCTTCCGCAGGAGATGCGCTGTTAGGAAACGTCATGAGCATGGAAAGATCCGCCACCCCCGAAGGGAGAAAGGGATCCACCCCCGCATCGAGATTGCAGCGGTAGGCTATGAGATTGGTGGATTCCGCAGAAAGCTTGTGCCCCATGGGAATATTCACCGTGGAAAGCGTATCCGAAAGTCTCATTCCCCCCGGAGCCGCCGGATCTTCCTGATACATATATCCCTGCAGATTGAAACCGTTTCCCGCCTGCACCAGGTTCCCGTATCCATCCTTCACGAAATTTCCCGCCCGGGAGTAGTAGGTCTGGCCGCCGTAGCCGAGAACGAAGAAGCCGTTTCCCTCGATGGCCATGTTGGAATTCACGCCGGTGTGCTCCACATTTCCCTGGCTGTAAATGGTTTCGATAGCTCCGATGCGGGTACCGAGACCGACCTGCTTAGGGTTGATACCTCCCATGTCTCCATCTGCGCGGGTCCCTGAAAAATGCGTCTGATAAAGCAGATCCTCGAAGGTGGCACTGGATTTCTTGTACCCCAGAGTATTGACATTGGCGATGTTGTTTCCCGTGACATCGAGATATGTCTGGTAGCTTTTCAAGCCTGTCACTCCGGAAAGAAGCGAACGCAGCATAGAGACTCCTCCTTTCCTTTTAGGCCACGCCTACGACACTCTCAAGGTAAATGGCACTCTCATCATCCAGAGTCAGCACCACCGCACCGTTGTCGAAAGCCACTCCCGTCACCTTGCCCCCGGAAAGACTTCCCTCCTCATTGACATAGGTAACGGTTCGGTCGATAAAGCCCACCGCATTGAGCATGGAAAAGTTGGTAAGCGATTCCAGACTTTTAGCCATATTGGTCATTTGTTCCAACGAAGTGAATTGCGCCATCTGAGCGATAAACTCTGTATCCTCGAGAGGCTCCAGAGGGTCCTGGTTGGTAAGCTGGGCAATGAGAATTTTCAAAAAATCGTCCTTCCCGAGAGTGGAAGAATCTTCGTTCGTACTGCTTGTATTGCTGGC
The DNA here is from genome assembly GCA_963666395.2 of uncultured Aminiphilus sp. GTDB lineage: Bacteria > Synergistota > Synergistia > Synergistales > Aminiphilaceae > DAIPKP01. Next base: position 682,788 of record CAXXQU010000001.1, on the reverse strand, counting down.
GGAACTCGCAGCATAGGCGCTGTTATATCCGGAAACTCCATTAACGTCTGCCATGATCGTATCCTTTCTTCCGTCTGAAAAAACGCTGCAAACAAGCGCTACCGCTTGAGGTTGACAAGTTCTTCCAGAACCTGATCGCTGGTGGTTACCGTCCGGGCATTGGCCTGAAATCCGCGTTGGGCCTTGATAAGAGAAACGAACTCCTCCGTAAGGTCCACGTTGGACATCTCGAGATTACCCCCAAGGATTTTCCCCGCCCCCCCGCTCTGAGGCGCCACCACCTGGGCAAGGCCGGAATTGGAGGTAGCCTGAAATGCCGTATCGCCTATTTTCAAAAGCCCCTCGGGATTGGCGAAAAGGGCAAGGGCTATTCTTGCAAGGGGACGCTGCTGCTCGTTGCTATATACTCCTGTGATGGTACCGTCGGTTCCCACGGAATAATCCGATAATACTCCCATGGCGTAGCCATCCTGATAGTAGGCCTTGGTGGTAAAGGCGGAACCATACTGGGTAACCCCTTCGATGGGTTCCTCTCCGAAGGAGCGGCCGGAAAAATCGAGATCCACCTTGGCATTTTCCGCACCGATGGCGGAGAACTGGATATCGAGCTCGAAAACGTCATTTCCCGTAATCATGCCGTTTTCATCGAAGGCGATAATACCCGAAGCGGGAGAAAGGGGAATGGAGGAATCCTTATCTTCGGGGAACCATGCTCTCCAGCGCCATTGACCGTTCCCGCTGTCGGGATTCTCCAACTCCAGCTTTTCCCAACTTACCTCCAAGGTATGGGCATTGCCCAAAGAATCGTAAATATCCACCTTGGAATCGTGAATGCTATCGAGCCGCTGGCTCAAAGTAGCAAGCACTTCAGCTTCCGGGGAATCCCCCGCCGCGGGAACTCCCGCCTGATTATCCGATGCATGGATCTCCAAAGCCCGCCCCGCACTGGAGGCATCAAGAAAAATGTTCACGAAATTCGCGCCACTCGTCAGCTGAAAGGATGGAATTGTCGCAGTGTTTTTATAATTTCGAAAGGTTCCGTCTTTGTTGAAATAAAGAGGGTCATTGCCGGCCGCAGCAGAATCAAAAACACCTACGGTATTTGCTGCACCATCAGATGCAACATACCAAAACTTGAAATCGCTTTCCGTAGATTGAGTATTGTTGAAATCAGTTAAAATTTTCCAAGTCCTCGTGGGGTTTGTGGGATCTGCGAAAGACATATATTCCAAGTCCAGAGAATCCAAAACATTCAGCTCCCAAGTGTCTGCTCCGTCCTGAACGACGAGCAATCCCGTAGCAGGATCGTATGTGGTGACATCGGTACCTCCCAAAAGGGCCGTAGCACCGCTAAGCTGATAGACGGGAGCACCACTTCCGTCATCAAAAGCAAGCTGAGGAATTCCATCAGCGTCAATACCCGTCATATAGAGATTCAGAGGGGTTGTCGTCGCCGTTACAGGATCCTCGAAATCCAGACGGATAAAATTGGTCCCCACTCCCGCTACAGGGGCCGCCCCATCCTCTTCGTAAAAAGTAACGTTATACTCCGTACCACCGATACTGGTAACCTGGTTCGTTCCCTGAACGGTCAACCCTGAGGGAATGTAGCTATCTACCCGGGAATCGAGGTTACAGCGGTATCCCACAAGGGAGGTTTCCTTGGCCGGAAGCTTTTGTCCCATGGGAATATTGATATTTTCCAAGGTGGAATCCTGAATGTAGTTCAAGGGGTCGTTGGGATCCTGGATCATGCCGTATCCCTGCACGAGATATCCCGTACCGGTCTGGATCATGTTGGAAGAACCGTCCAGCCCGAAGTTTCCCGCCCGGGAATAGAGCGTGGAAGTACCTTCTTTAAATAAAAAGTAACCGTCCCCCTGAATCATCATGTCGTTCCGGCTTCCGGTATACTGAAGGTTTCCCTGGGTATGGATGGTCTCTATGGCCCCCACCTTGACCCCCGAGCCCACCTGCATGGCATTAACTCCACCGTATCCCTTCTCTTCATTCGGAGTCGTGGCCCCCCGGGAATCCTGGTAAAGCAGATCCTGAAAGATGGTTACGGATTTCTTGAATCCCGGAGTATTGACATTGGAGATGTTATTGCCCGTTACATCGAGCATGGTCTGGTGTGATTTCACGCCGGAGACTCCGGCCATAAGGGATCGCAACATGATGCATACCTCCTCGTTTTTCTTCTGAACTTGGTATTTTTCGTTTTTCAAGCAAGAAAAAGGTTTCGTCTTTCTTCGCAATCCCTTGCGTGTCTCCGAACTCCACATCCCTATGAAGTTTCGTTCAGCCTTTTTCGCCACTTCTTTCAAGGCCTACATCCAAGGCCTTACAGCATTTTTAAGATTAAGCCATCCAGGAAAGGAGCCCCTGTTCCATATCGAGATAGTACGTAGGGAGAACTTCCTCTCCCTCCAGGTCATAGGTTCCCGAAAGAGAATGTACCTGTCGCCGCCGGGAGCCGCTATTCTGATCTCCTCGACCGGAAGAAGCCTGATCTCCTCCCTGACGAACATCTACCGAGAGGTTCGTGACGGTTATTCCCTGCTGCTGGAGGGAAGAACGCAAAAGCTCCATCTGTCCCTGAAGAAGCTGCCGTAATCCTTCGTTATCCACCCGCAACACCGCGCTCATACCCTGATCCGTGGATTGAAGAGAAACTTCCACCCGTCCGAGGGCGGGAGGATCCACGATAATCTGAGCCCGATTACCTTCGGAGGTTCGAACGATACGAAGCGTGGCGGCCACGCCTTCTCCGAGGGAAGAAAGGCCGCTCTGAGGCAGAGGCACGGTGGAAAGCCCCTTCGGCTCCATCTCGGAAACTCGGGAAGATCCGTCGGAATTACCCGGCATTCCTTCGAATCCGATTCTCGAAGAAGCCTGAAGCTGCTCTTCGAAAGAATCCGTTTCCGGCAAAGCTTCGGAAAGGGTAATCTCCTCCTCGGAAAGCTGCAATTCCGGAGAGAAAAGAAACTTTTCGGAGTTCCCGAAGCTCTTTTCTCCGGAACCTTTCGAACCTGCCTGATCGGGGAGGGTTGTTCGCTCCGCATCTCGAAAGAGCGCGGCAGAAGAAAGAAGCTCTCCTTCACCCTTGCGATGCAAGGATCCGAGTCTTTCCGATACCGGCTCGGCAGAGACGGCATTTTCAAGAAACTTCCCAAAGACATGAGGATCTTCGGCCTGTTCTACGCTTGAAGAAAGTGCATGATTCCGGACTGTTTTCATATCTTCGTAAAAGGTTTCTCCGGTTCTTTCCGCCACCTCTTCCGGGGAAAGACTCTCAAGCAAAATCCCCCGTCCTTCCTCCGGATCCTTTCGCATCTCCTCCGGGGAAAGCTCTTTTCCAAGTTCTTCCGCAAGGGACATAAACCGTTCCGAGGTTTCTCCGTGAAGCATCATTCTCTCTTCCGGAAGGCCCTCCGGCTTTCCCCAGGGAACAGCAACATTTTCCCGGGCATTCGTAATTTCCTTCTCTGAAAGGATCTTGTCTTCCCGGGGAACGAGATTTTCCGAAGGAAAAAGCTCTTTTCCCGCAATCCCCTCGAAACTTTTCAAAACCTGCTTCGGGGCGGCTCCGCTCTTCTCCGAAGCCTCTTGCGCGTCCTTCAGGAAAAGCCCGGGCAAGGAGAAATCTCCGGTCTGTCCGGCATCTTCGGGATTCCGCAAATCCCCGGTTTCCGAGAAATCTTCAGGCAAGGGGATTTCTCCTCCGGAAAGGAAAGGTTTTCTATCCAGGGCGCTGAGAAGAGCGATCAACTCCGCTTCGGTCTTTTCATTGAATCCTAGAAGGCCTGCCTCTTTCTGCTGAGAAGATAACGGAATCGAGGAATTTCGGGGTTCTCCAAAAGCAAGGCACCGGGAAACCTCGGGTTGAGCCATTTCAAAGGGTATCTCCCGGGGTTCTCCGGAGAGAAGCCATGAGGCCTCTTCGAACTCTCCTTCGGAATTTCCCGTTTCCTTTCGGGATTTCTCGCCGGAAAGTTCCGAAGCTTGTTTTGCGGAAGTTTCGGAAAGCGGGGTTTCCGAAAAAACTTCTTTCCGAAGTTCTCCCTCCGCCACGAGCCCCTTCGAGAGAAGAGCTTCGAAGAGCTTTTCGGGATTCTGAAGCATTTCTTCCGTAAGCCCTCCGGATTCTTCGAGTGAAGCTATTTTGCCCTTGAGCAGGGCATTACCTCCGGCCCCGGAGGTAATGGATCCCGAAAGAAGCGAAAAGATATGCATCTCCGTCACCGCCGTTCTTTATAGCAAGCCCTAAGACTTGGTCTGAATAGCCACATCGAGAAAATGATCGCTGGTGGTCACGATCCGGGCGCTTGCCTGATAGCCCCGCTGAGCTACGATAAGCTCCGAAAAAGTTTCGGCGGTATCCACGTTGCTCATCTCCAAAGCTCCTCCGGTAATGCCTCCGGTGCCCTCTTCTCCGGCATAGACCAACTGCATATCTCCCGAATTGGCTCCCACTCGGAAAAGGTTTTCCCCTTCCTGCAGAAGTCCCGGAGGATTCCGGAATGTTCCCAGAGCGATTTTATAAAGAGGAACCGCCACATCGTTGGAATAGGTTCCGTAAAGGGTTCCGTCCTTTCCCGCCACCACCCCCGTATAGGTTCCCTCGGGATAGCCGTCCTGCAAGATCGCCCGAGTGGTGGAAGCCGAAGCGAACTGGGTGACTCCGTCCAAAGGACCTCCTCCGCCGGTAAAGTCCAGAGTAATGGAGGCGCTACCCCCCTCTTCGGAGGGATACGCAAAGGCGAGGGTGGGGCTCTCGGAGCCGTCCCGCACGATGGTACCCTTTACGATGCCCTGAGAGGGATCGTCATATCCGTAAAAGCCTACGTTCCCACTGCCGATCTCCGTTTCCGGATCCTCCTCGAGGGAAGCGGTCCAGTGCCAGGAATTGGGTTCTTCGGGATCTTTCGTCCAGGTGAGAATGAGATTGTGAGCCTCTCCGCGATCATCGTAAACGGTGCAGGCGGTTTCGTAGGATTCGCCCTCTCCAAGAGCGCTGTCGAGGTTGCAACGGTAGGCCACCAGGGAGGTAGCCTTGGAATCCATGGTGTACGAGGAATCTCCGATGGTGGGAAGCTGTATGGGACTTCCCTCGGTGGCCTCGGAAACGGTGCCGTCCTCGTTATAGGGCACCCCCAACAGATAGGCCCCCGTGCCGGACTGCACGAGATTTCCCTCGTTATCCACCACGAAACGCCCCGCCCGGGTGACGTAGGTTTGCCCTCCCTGTTCTACGCAGAAGAAACCCTTGCCTGTGATGGCAAGATCCGTGGGATTATCCGTAATTTCCAGGGGTCCCTGAAGAAAGCTCACTCCGATGGAACCCACCAGAGGGCCGTTACCCACCTGAAAGGGGCCTACCGAGGGAGATCCGTTTTCGGGAACCGAGGCACCTTGAACGGTGTCCGAGAGGAGATCCTTAAAGCGAAGAACGGATTTGCGATACCCCAAAGTATCGGTGTTGGCGATATTGTTTCCTATCACGTCGAGATAGGTTTGATGTCCGATCAAGCCATTGCTTCCAGTCCACAGAGACCGAATCATGGGGGGACCCTCCTTCATGTCTTTCGGTTTGGATTTGCATTCCCTTGCAGTCCTGCCCACCGGTCCCTGGCGGCATATACGAAAAAAGGCATAACGCCCTTTGCCTTTTCCTAGGTAAGTATCGGCATTATGCCCCGTAACTTTATGAAAAAACAGGGATTTCCGGAAGAGACAAGAGGTTTCCCTAAAAGGCAAACTCGTTATTGCTGAGGGTTCGTGCGATTTGCGAGCTGTTTCGTGAGATACGCCGCCCGGGGAGGGTCCATCTTGGCAAGGATCTTCGCAGCCTGATCCTGGGGCATCCGGGAAAGAAGGGTTACCGCCAGCTCCGCCGAAAGGTTTTGCATAATTTCCGCAGCGTTCCGGGCGGACATCTCTCCGTAGACCTGGAGAAGGTTCTTGATGTTCTTCTCCGAAAGGTCCTCGGAGGGGCCCTTTTCCTTCTCACTCGAGGATGCGGCCAGGCGCTGTTCTTCTCGAAGAACCTGCTGTTCCCGGCTTCCCAGATCCCGGGAAAGCGTCTCCAACAGATTTTCCTCTTCCCGGAGCTTCCTTTCCCACTCCTGAAGAATTTCCTGACGTTTCTGCAGATCCAGCTCCCGGCGCTCCTCCACGGTAAGGGAGTATTCTTCCGGAATATCCAGCCATGCCGCAAGCTTGGGTCCCACCAGAGGGAGGGAGGGTACCGTGCCGTAGAGAAGAGGCCGGGCATCCCAGGATCCAGTAAGGTGCAGTCCTCCGAGAAGGCCCAAAAGGAGCAGCAGAAAGAGCAGGAAGAGGGTCTTCTTGCGGAATCCCTTCTTCTTTTTTTTGGAAGGTTCTTCGGGTTTGCGTTCCTGCTCCTGCTCGTAAAGATCTTCGTTGGTTATGGGCATGGAGGGGCTCCTTCTTCCAGATAATCGTTATACAGGGAAAGGACTCTGGCCACGTAGTTCTGGGTTTCCGGAAAAGGAGGAATGCCGCCGCAGGCATCCACCCGGCCGGGGCCAGCATTGTAGGCCGCCAGAGCAAGTTCTTCCTGATTGCCGTATTTTTTCATCATCCGGGCCATGTAGGCGGCCCCTCCCGAAAGGCTCTGCTCCGGATCGTAGGGATCCTTCACCCCCATGAGCCGGGCTGTACCGGGCATGAGCTGCATAAGCCCCATGGCTCCCTTGGGGGACGTAGCCCGGGGATTCCCTCCGGATTCCACCTGCACCATGGCCCGAAGAAGCTCCGGAGGCAATCCCGATTCCCGGGCGGCCTTCCGGATCTCCTTATCCCAGGAGGAATTTTTATTCCTGTCGGAGGAGCTTTTTTTGTTGTGGAGGGTTTTGAGCTGTTCTTCCAGGCTCGGAGAAAAAATCGCCTCTCCTTGGGGATTTCGGGAAATCGGGGAAGCCGAAGGGTCCAACATGGAGGCAAGCTCCCGGGCGAAAGTCTTGCGGGAAACCTCCTCTTCCGGAGTTCGGAATGCCGGAAAACGCCCCTGAATTTCTTCGATTCGCTGTAAGGCCCTGTGCAGATTAGAAAGATCCGGCTTCATGAGAGCTCCTTCTCAGGAAGGCGCTATTGGCGAAATCATCGAGAACCTTCTGTTCCGCCGCTTCCTGAAGGCATTTCTTCTGATCCTGAAGTTTTCCCATGTAGGTCTCCATCACCCGAACTTCCTTATGGCATTCGAAGAGCCGGGATTGGGTTTCCTGAATATCCTCCCGGACCTGGGCAAGTTCCTTTTCGGAGCATTCGATCCTGCCCTCCAGAACCTGCACCATCTGGCGACTCATCCAAAGCTCCTGCACCGAAATTCCCCGGCCTGCGGTTCCCTCGAAAAGCTCCAGGGCTGAATGGCGTTCTTCTTCGAGTTCCAGAAGAAATCCCTGGATTTCCTGTTCCGACTCCAGCCGGGCGTGCAGTTCCTTCTGCACCACCTCGCGCTGCTGCTCCCGAGTACGGAGAATGCGTTGATATCGTGAGATAGAGTTCATTTTCCTACTCCTTCGAGCTTCCTGCTCTCTTGAGCTATGCTTCGGCTATAAGGTTCTGAAGAAGCGAAAGGGTCTCCTCGAAAGGAACATGCTCTTCCATGCCCTGACGCAGAAAGGCGTTTACCGGATCCAGCCAGCGGAGAGCCCAATCGATTCGAGGGTTGGATCCTTCCTTGTAGGCCCCGATATTGACGAGATCCCTCGCGTCCTCGTAAATCGAAAGGACTTCCCGAACCCTCCGGGCCGCATCCATCTGGGGCTCTTCCGCGAGAAAAGGCATAACCCGGCTGATGCTGCGAAGTACATCCACCGCAGGATAATGATTTCGGGCCGCCAGATCCCGGGAAAGCACCACGTGCCCGTCCAGAATACCCCGTACCGCATCCGCCACGGGCTCGTTCATGTCGTCCCCCTCCACCAGCACCGTGTAAAGCCCGGTGATACTGCCGGTTTCTCCCGCTCCGGAACGTTCCAGAAGCCGGGGAAGGAAGGCGAAGACCGAAGGAGTATATCCCCGGGTGGCGGGAGGTTCTCCCACCGCAAGCCCCACATCACGCTGGGCCAGGGCGATGCGGGTGACGGAATCCATCATGAGGAGCACCGCCGCCCCCTGATCGCGGAAGTATTCCGCAATGGCCGTGGCGGTAAGGGATGCCTTGAGGCGCACCAAGGGAGGCTGATCCGAGGTGGCCACCACCACCACGGAGCGCTTGAGCCCCTCCGGTCCGAGATCCCGATCCACGAACTCCCGAACTTCCCGACCCCGTTCTCCTATGAGAGCGATAACGTTGATATCCGCCACGGTGTTTCGGGCCATCATGCCGAGAAGGGTGCTTTTACCCACCCCGGAACCCGAAAAAATCCCCACTCGCTGCCCCTGTCCCAGAGTAAGGAGGCCATCCAGGCATTTTACTCCCACCGAGAGAGGCGTTCGTATGAGCTTTCGCCGAAGGGGATGCGGGGGTTCCGCATAGAGGGGATAGTAGGCGCTGGAGGCTACGGGACCGCCTCCGTCCATAGGGCGTCCCATGCCGTCCAGGATTCTTCCCAGGAGGGGGGTTCCCACGTGAACTCCCAAGGGCTTTCCCATGGCCACCACATCGCATCCCGGGCCGATTTCCTGGAGATCCCCCAAAGGCATGAGGAGCACCCGGTCATCCCGAAAACCCACCACTTCGGCTCGAAGAATCTTGTTTTTCCGGCGGTAGCGAATTTCGCAGAGATCTCCCACCTGTACGTCGGGCCCCCGGGATTCCACCACCAATCCCACCACCTTGGAGACCTTGCCGTTGATGCGCACTCCGTCGAAATCCCGAAGCCGTCCCTCGAGCACCTCCAGAAGATCCGCGGATTTAGCCGACGTTTTCATCGGGAGTTTCTTCCTGGAGAAGCACCTGGTTCACTTCTTCCCCCACCTGTTCCAACTGGGTTCGCCATCGGGCGTCGTAGATGCCCATGCTGCTTTCAACCAAGCAGCTTCCGGGATCCACATGAGGGTCCTGAAGAAATTCCACGTGCTGTATTCCCCGGAGAATGTCCGCGAACTCCTCCTGCCGGTTGGCAACCGTATCGTAATCCGAGGGATGGAGATAAACCATCACCTGGTCCCGGTCGGTAAGGCGCTGCAATACGGAACGGAGCACCTCCATGGCCGTGGCTTCGTTAAGCCGCACTTCCCGGCGAAGCAGATTCCGCAGTACCGCCTCCCACATGCGGATGAGCCGGTGCTGATTGCCCTCCACCAGACTTTCAAGATGTTCCTCGATTTTCTTGTAGGCTCCTTCGAGAAGGGAAACCAAACCGTCGAAGCGCTCCGCATAGAGCCCCCGAGCCTCTTCCAGGGCCTTCTGACGTCCCTCTTCATATCCCTTGGCACGCCCCTCCTGGAGCCCTTGGTTTCGAGCGGTGTCACGCTCCTTTTCCAGGGTTTGCTCCAGTTCTTGGCGGAGAGCCTTTTCCTTACGCTGAAACTCCTCTTCCCGCTTGCGCATCATCTCTTCCACATCGAGAACCCGACGGCGGGAAGCCTCCCCCTTGGAGGTGAGGCTCCGAAGCTTTTTTTCCAGCTCCTCCTTTTCCCGCCGGAGGGCTTCCAACTCTTCCGCCTCGGGAGAAACGGCTTCCTCTCCTGGAGAGATCTCCCTCTCTCCGGAAAGGGACTTTTCCGATTCCTCCGGAAGCGAAGAAGAGCCTTCTCTTTCCACGGGAATGGAGACCGCCCCGGGAATCAGGCGCACCGCCCGATAAAGGCGTCTCCGGCGTTCCAGATCAGACAACCAACTCTTCCTCTCCGCCCCGGGCTATGACGATTTCTCCAGCATCTTCGAGCTGCCGGACCACGCTGACGATCTTCTGCTGACACTCCTCCACGTCCCGTACTCGCACGGGCCCCATGAACTGCATGTCTTCCTCCAGCATTTCCGCCGCCCGACGGGACATGTTGCGGAAAAACTTCTGCCGCAGCTCCTCGGTGGCTCCCTTGAGGGCCAGGGAAAGGTCCTTTACGTCCACCTCCCGGAGTACCCGCTGGAGAGACCGGTCGTCCAGACTCATGATATCTTCGAAGACGAAGAGCCGCCGTTTGATTTCCTCCGCCAGATCCGGATCCTTTTCTTCCAAAGATTCCATGATGTTCCGCTCGGTTCCCCGGTCCACCCGGTTGATAATTTCCACCACCGCGTCGATACCTCCGGCGGCGGTGAAATCCTGTCCGAGCACACTGCTGAGCTTTCTTTCCAGCACTCGCTCCACCTCCCGAAGGACCTCCGGAGTTACCCGATCCATGTTGGCGATGCGTCGTACCACTTCCCACTGTACGTTGGCCCCGAGCCCTCCCATAATGGCCGCAGACTGTTCCGGCGAGAGGTACGAAAGAATAAGGGCAATGGTCTGCGGATGCTCCCCCTGGATAAAGCTGAGAAGCTGGGAGGCATCGGTATGGCGCATGAAATCGAAGGGACGCACCTGAAGGCTTGCGGTAATACGCCGCAGAATCTCCTGAGCCCGCTCGGGGCCGAGAGCACTCTCCAGAAGGGTTCGGGCGTAGTCCACACCTCCCTGAGTAAGAAATTCCTTGGCCATCAGAATTTCCTGGGCTTCCTTCAGCACCGCCGCCTTGGTTTCGGCATCTATCTTTCGAAGGTTCGCGATTTCCAGAGTAAGGAGTTCGATAATCCCCTCTTCCAGATGTTTGTATATTCCCGAAGCGACATCCGGCCCCAAGGCCACAAGCAGTATCGCTGCCTTGGTACGCCCGTCAATATCCTTTCTGCCGGCTTTCGCCATGGCACAACCTCCTTAATCCTCGTCAAGCCAGTTGTTGATGAGCAGAGCGACTTCTTCGGGATGTCTCATGGCGTAGGCCTTAAGCTGCTCTTCCAGCACCACCAATTCGTTCTCTCCGAGAAGCTCCGGATTCTCCATAAGATCCTGAAGAGAGGGAAGCGGAGCCTCTTCGGAAGCCGAAAGGGCCTGCAAACGCCGCCGACGCCGAAGCCACCAGATTGCCGCAAGCACCGCCGCGAGCAGGGCCAGGGCGGAAATAACCAGAATCACGATAAGCTGCTGCCGCCGCTCCGCCTGAAGCTGGGCGAGCATGGCATCCATAAAGGTAGTGGAGAACCGCATGGGATGGATCACGAGCTGATCCCCCCGGCTGGGATTCAATCCTATGGCGGCGGAGACCGCTTCCCTAAGCCCCTGAAGCGCGGGCTCCTCCAACTCCGCATCCACCAGAACCGAGGCGCTTACCCGGCGCACTCCTCCGGGGGTATCCACCTGCTCCTGTTCCCGGGTGGTAATGTCGTAGTTGGTCACCGTTTCGGCTTTGTTGTACTCGCTGTCTCCCTGATTTCCCGGGGGCACCACATATCCGGGAATGTTCGTAGTGGTGCCCGGAGGCGCTCCTGGATATCCTCCGGGACCTACGTAGTTCTCTTCCATGTTTTGCTGGCTTCGGATAATGCCCTTTCCCGTTTCCGTGGGAATGAACTCCTTGAGGCTACTCCGGCGCTTGTCGAAATCCAGCTCCACCCGAACCCGAACCACCGCCTTGCCGGGGCCGAAAACCCGCTCCAGCATAATGCGAACCTTGCGCTCGAACTCCGCCTCCTGCTGTCGCTCCAGTTCCCGCTGCACCGAGGAGACTCCCCGGCCGTCCGCTCCGGAACCGTAGATGAAATTTTCATCCCCGATCATGTCGGAAAGTACGGTTCCCGAAGTATCCACCACGGTGACGTTATCCATGAGAAGCCCTTCCACGCTCCGGGCCACAAGATGGACGATGGATTTCACCTGTTCGGGCCCCACGGTTTGTCCGGGCCTCAGCCGCACCAGCACGGAGGCGGTGGAGGGCTGTTGCTGCTCCAGAAAGAGACGCTGCTCGGGAATGACGATATTTACCTTGGCATAGTCCACCGCGTCGATTTCCTGCACCGTCCGGGCAAGCTCCCCTTCCAGGGCCCGAAGATAGGCGATTTTCTGCTGGAAATCGCTCATTCCCATCTTGGATTCGTCGAAAAGCTCGAACCCCACGTTCCCCCCCCGGGGAAGCCCGTCCTTGGCGAGGGCAAGCCGGGTTTCGTACACCGTCTCCCGAGGCACCAAAATGGCATTGGCCGCCGGATCGAGACGATAGGGAATTTTCTGCTCCTTGAGGATATCCACGATGGAGGCCTGGTCTTCCACATCGAGTCCCGCGAAGAGAGGCTCGTAGGTGGTTTTGCCCGCCCAGAAGACGAGCAGAAAAAGCGCCCCCAACACGAGTATTCCCGCACCCAGGAGGGAGAGCTTTTGCCACAACGCAAGGCCCCCGAAAAAGGATCGTATTTTCCCCAGAACCTCTTTAAGTTTATCCATAAAGTTTTTTCTTTTCCTTTAAATGTAAATAGATATAAAGCTTATATGGATATCCGAGCCAGTTCCTGATAGGCATCCACGAGCTTATTGCGGATTTCCACCACCAAGCGAAGAGCGAGCTGGGCCTGGGAGGCTGCGGTTACCACCTGAGAAATATCTTCCACATCTCCCAGAGCAAGCTTCTGAATCTCCCGATCCGAAGTTTTTTGAAGGCTGTTCACCGTAACGAGGCTTTCTTCGAGAAGTTCTTCGAAAGAAGAATTCTCTCCCGCAACGCCTCTCACGGAAGCGATCCCGCCTCCTTGAGGCTCTATAAAAGGCATGGTTCGATGATTTAAATCAATTCTCATGTGCTGATTCACGGAAAGGCCTCCCTCGAACAGGTTATACACAAACAGCCACCACACAACATGGGGCAATTCATTATACCCCATGCTTCGCAGCATTGTTAGAATTTCTTCCTATTTACCTTATTTGTTCAGGCTGGGGGAAGAAAAAAACAAAAAAATGCGGGAATTTCTTCCCGCACTCATTTTCTTTCAAGAATCGCCTTTCGAACAGGGACCTTGTAATCATATTTCAGGGGTTTTTTATCCGCGCAGGACCTCCAGAGCACTACTCCACAGGCTCTCCGAGGAACGGACCACGGAAAGATTCGCTTCGTAGGCCCGGCTTGCCACCAGCATATCCGCCATTTCCCGAACCACATTCACGTTAGGATAGGCCACATAGCCCTCTTCGTTGGCATCGGGATGCTCCGGCATGTATTCCAGCCGGGGAGGAAGGGGATCCCGCTCTATGGCGGTAACCTTGACGCCTCCCGAGGCGGAATGAAGGTCAAGCTCCTCCGCGAGACGCTCCGCAAAAACCGGAACCCGCCGCTCGTAGGGTCCTCCCTGGGCGGTACGAGTGGTGTTGACGTTCGCCAGATTTTCCGAAATGATATCCATCCAAAGGCGATGGGCGGTAAGGGAGCTTCCCGCCACGTTCATGGAGTGAAAAACGCGCATGGTCTAACCTCCCAAAACGGTTTTATAGCTTCCGGACTTACGGGACAGAAGGGTATTCATGGCCTGATACACCATACGGGTCTGGGCCATAAGAGCCTCCTCTCGTTCGGGGTCCACGTTATTTCCGTCCAGACGATAGACCTCGTCATAAAGCCTACGGGTTTCGGGCTCCACATCCCCCACCGAAAGAGGTCTCAGGGGAATATGGTCCTCGTGGGTAACCATGAGAGGCAGCTTGCTCGGCCCGTCTATCAGTTCCCGAAGTTCATCCTCGAAGGACGTTTCTTTGCGGGCATAGCGAGGAGTGTTGCCGTTGGACATGTTTTCCGCCACGGATTCGAAGCGCCGGGAAAGCCCCTCCAGATCCTTGGTAATAACCTTCCACGTAAAATCTCCGCGCACAACCCCACCTCCCTTCTTCTCTTCATACGTTACCAGTATCGGATAGACCGGGAAAAAAGTAAACCCCGAAAAGATTTTTTCGGGGTTTACGCGTCACACGGACGGAAGCTATTCCTCTCCGAGTCCCAGCTCTTCCATAAAGAGGGGACTGAGCACCCGAATGTAAGTTCCCTTCATGCCGAGGCTGCGACTTTCGATGATTCCCGCGCTTTCGAGCTTACGAAGAGCGTTTACGATGACGCTTCGAGTCACTCCCACTCGATCCGCCACCCGGCTGGCCACCACGACTCCCTCGGAACCTCCGAGTTCCCGCACGATGTGACGTACCGATTCCACCTCGGAGTAGGAAAGGGCCCGCATGGCCATCTGTACCACCAGGCGCTCCCGGGCACGCTCTTCGATGGAACGGGTCCGCTCGTGGAGAATCTCCATGCCCACCACGGTGGAGAGATACTCCGCCAGTACGAGATCCCTTGTATCGAAGGGCTGACCGAACCGGGCGAGAATAAGGGTTCCCAGACGCTCCGCTCCGCCGTATACGGGAACGTAGAGCACGTGCTTGTTCGAATAGGTACAGGGCTGGTCGGAATAGGCACACAGTCCGTGATCCGTATGATTAAGTACGGATTCGTGATATTGATTCAGTTTCTCCACGTAGGGTTCGGGCATACGGTTATCCTTGAGGAGATCCACCATGATGGGGCAATCGTACTGATTCACCCAAGCGTATCCGAGAATTTTTCCCTCCCGATTGATAACGTACACGTTGGCCGCCGCAAGATCGCAGAGAAGCCTGGAAAGCTTCTGATAATCCGGATGAGGCTGGTCCTTCCGGCTCTGAAGGGCCCTTCCCACCAGGCGGGTTTTTTCCAGAAGGTCCTCCATGGCAGAAGGGTTTAATATTTTCGGACGTGATTCGATCAGCTCTTTCGGGGTGTTCATAATAGTTGCAGTACCTCCTCGTTATTTCTTCGGGAACGCCATCTTCCACAAGAGGCTCGGAAAATCCGAACAGTCCGGAAATTCCGGAACCTTGCAAGGGTTTTGTCCACATTGCCGCTCTTTCCGCTTCTCCTCTATTTCGGGAGATTTTTTTCGCTACAGCAAATACTTGCGAATATCCTCGTTTTCCGTGAGCTCCGCAAAGGTACAGCGTACCTTTTCGGGAGTTAGAACAAGATCCTCCGGGTCCACCCGGGGAGCTCGGAAATTAAGATCCTCCAAAAGAAGCTCCATCATGGTGTAGAGCCTCCGGGCTCCGATATTTTCCATTTCCCGATTCATGGAAGCCGCATATCGGGCGACTTCCCGCAGGGCCTCCTCCTGGAATTCCAAGATTATTCCTTCGGTTTCCAGAAGGGCTTTGTATTGCTTGACGAGACTATGTTCGGGTTCCCGAAGAATGCGAAAGAGATCCTCCTCCTCCAAGGAATCCAACTCCACCCGGATGGGAAAACGACCCTGAAGCTCCGGCACCAGATCCGAGGGTTTCACTTTGTGAAAGGCTCCGGCGGCAATGAAGAGAATGTGATCCGTCTGGACCGGGCCGTACTTGGTCTGCACCGAAGTGCCCTCCACGATGGGAAGAAGGTCCCGCTGTACCCCTTCCCGGCTTACATCGGGGCCGCTTCCACGTCCTTCCGAGGAAGCCACCTTGTCCAGCTCGTCGAGAAAAACGATGCCCTCCTCCTGAGCCTTGTCGAGGGCCTCGGAGGTCACCGCGTCCATATCCACGAGCCGCTCCGCCTCTTCCGCCTGGATAATTCTCCGGGCCTCCCGGATTTTCATCTTTTTCTTTTTGGTCTTCTTGGGAAGAAGTCCCCCGAGCATTTCGTTAAGATTAATTCCCATTTCGTCCATACCGCCCCCTCCGAGGAGGGGAATTCCCATACGGGAACTTTCGGTAAGCTGTACTTCGATTTCCCTATCCTCCAAACGTCCCGCGTCGAGCATCTCCTTGAGCCGGGCCCGGGTGGAGGCGAACTTTTCGTCGTTTTCAAAGGAGGGGTCCATTTCAGATTCCTCCTCCTCGTTTCCAAGAGAAAAAAAGGAGGGCATCTTTCGTTTTTTCGGCGTGGGAAGAAGTGCGTCGAGAATACGCTCCTTCGCCGCCAGATCCGCTTCTTCCTGAACCTCTTCCACCTTTCGGGTCTTTACCATCTGCACCGAAGATTCCACAAGATCCCGGATCATGGATTCCACATCCCGCCCCACGTATCCCACTTCGGTGAACTTGGTGGCCTCCACCTTGGCGAAGGGAGCATCCACAAGCCGGGCGAGACGACGGGCTATTTCAGTCTTTCCCACCCCCGTGGGTCCCACCATGATGATGTTGCGAGGGGAAATTTCCTTGGCGATCTCCTCGGGAAGGCAGCGCCGGCGCATACGGTTCCGCAAGGCCACCGCCACCGCCCGCTTGGCCTTATCCTGGCCGATAACGTAGCGATCGAGGTAGGCCACGATCTCTTCGGGAAAAAGTCCTTTTCGAGAGGAAAGCACCATATCAGAGAACCTCCACGGTGATGCAGGAATTGGTGTAGATGCATATTTCCGACGCGATATAAAGACTCTTCTGCACGATTTCTTCGGAGGATCCCGAGGAGCTTTCCAGGAAGGCCCGGGCCGCCGCAAGGGCGTATCCCGCACCGGAACCGATGGCGGCGGCATCTCCCTCAGGCTGCAGGACGTCTCCCGAACCGGAGAGCAAAAGGGTCTGCTCCCGATCCGCCACGAGCATCAGAGCTTCGAGCCTGCGAAGAGCCTTGTCGGAACGCCATTCCCGAACCAGGGAAACCGAGGCCCTCATGAGATTTCCCGAGTGCTCCTCCAGGCGTTTTTCGAAACGCTCCAGCAGGGTCATGGCATCTGCGGTACTTCCCGCAAAACCCGCCAGAATGCCGTGCTTTCCGAGACGGCGGACCTTCCGGGCATTGCCTTTGATGATCTGCTGGCCCAGCGTTACCTGTCCGTCCGCTCCGAGAGCTACCTTTCCGTCCTTGCGAACGCAGAGAACGGTAGTTCCTTTAAACATTTCCTTCACCTCCTGCCCTTGGATGGGCAGCACAGTAACTCCGAACCATCTGTCCCGGAGTAATTTGCAAATATTTTTGGGTGGTTCCCAGGTTTTCGTGCCCCAGAAGCTCCTGCACCACCCGAAGAGGAGCATTCCCCTCCAGCATGTGGGTGGCAAAGGTATGGCGCAGGGTATGGGGCGTGACGTTATACAATCCCAGATCCCGAGCAATTCCCGTAACCATCCTGTGCACCGTACGCACGGTAATCCGGGAAGCCCCCCGGCTTCCGGGGAAAACCGGCGCCTCCGGAGAAAAGGCCTTTCCAAGGAAACGCTTCCAAGCCTCCAGGGCATCCCGGGCAGGAACGCTCAGAGGAACGTAACGTTCCTTATCTCCTTTTCCGAGCACCCGAATCCAACGTTCTTCCAAATCCAGACACTCCCAATCCAGGGCTACCAACTCCGCCACCCGGAGACCGCTTCCGTAAAGAATTTCCAAAAGCGCCCGATCCCGGCAGGCGTTTTCTCCCTTGGGTCCTTTTTCCAGAAGCTGCAAAGCATCTTCCCGGGAAAGGGCCAGGGGAAGATGCTTCGGAAGCTTGGGAGTTCGCACGGAGGCTGCGGGATTTTCCCGAAGAATTTCCTGGCGGCACAGATAGTCGAAAAAACTTCGAAGAGCCGAAAGCTTCCGGGCCGCACTGGTTTTGGCATAACCGAACCCCAGAATTTCGCGCAGAAAAGCACGCACCTGCCCCGAGGTAACTTCCTGGGGAGTACGGATTCCCTCCTGTTCGAGAAACTCCAGAAACTGCCCGAGATCCACGCTGTAATTCACCACCGTGTGGGTTCCTCGACCGAGGCTATATTCCATATGATGCAAAAATGCATCCAATACTGTGGATAATAACAATTCCATAGGGGCATTGTACCACTTTTTCTTTGGAATCTACACAATTATCAACAACTTAGGTATATTTTTTCTTTAACAAAAAAAATCCCGAAAACTCGGGATCCTTTGAAACAACCGGAAAAGCACGACAATATCCCTGACATAAAGGGGTCAATTTCCCAGAATATTTCCTTCAAAATCTTCTTCATAGATTCTCCCCTCGCCGGAAAGAAAGGTCTTTCGAGCTTCCAAAGCCCGTCGGGCCACCTCGAAACATCGTTCCTGGCGCTTTTTGATGCGCCTTTCCAAGGGAGGGAAAATCCCCAGATTGCAGTTCATGGGCTGAAAGGATTCGGGCAGGGCGCTCTGTAGATAGTGAAGCAGGGATCCCAGAGCGGTCTCCCGAGGCCAGAGAGGAGCCTCTTCCCCAGCAAGAAAGGCATGAAGGTAAAGGGCTGCGGCATATCCTGCTGCGGCGCTTTCCATGTACCCCTCCACGCCGCAGAGCTGCCCCGCCAGAAAGAGCCGGGATTCGCCCCGAAAACGGAGCCAGGAATCCAGTACCCGGGGAGCGTTGACGAAGCTGTTCCGGTGCATCACTCCAAAGCGCACGAATTCCGCCTTTTCCAATCCAGGAATCATACGAAAAATCCGCTCCTGGGCCCCCCAGAGGAGGTTCGTCTGAAATCCCACGAGGTTGAAGAGGGATCCTTCAAGGTTATCCTGCCGGAGCTGCACCACTCCGTAGGGTTCCCGACCGGTTCGGGGATTTTTGAGCCCCACGGGGCGGAGAGGTCCGAACCGGAGAGTATCCCTGCCGCGAGAAGCGATAATCTCTATGGGAAGACATCCTTCGAAATAAGAAGGATTCGATTCGAACTCCCGGAGAGGCGCTCGGGGGGCATCCGCAAGGGCCTCCCAAAAACGCTGGTATTCTTCCTCATTCAGGGGACAGTTGAGATAATCCCCCTCCTGCCCATCCTCCCAGCGGTTTCCCCGGTAGGCCACGGAAAGGTCGATGCTATCCAGAGTAACCACGGGAGCCACTGCATCGTAAAAGGCGAGAAGCCCTCCCGCTTTGGTCCGGATTTTCTCCGCCAGAGAGGGAGAGGTAAGAGGGCCCGTGGCGATAATGGCGGGTCCCGAAGGAAGTTCCGTAACCTCCTCGGTGAGGCGGGTTATGTTGGGATGTCCCTCCACGGCCTGAGTAATGTACCGGGCAAAACGTTCCCGCCCCACCGCCAGGGCCTTTCCCGCAGGAACCCGGGTGGCCTCGGCGGCGGCAATGATGAGGGATTTCCCGAGACGGAGCTCCTCCTTGAGAATACCCCCGGGAGTGGCGAGAACGTCCCCTCCCAGGGAGTTGCTGCATACCAGCTCTCCCAGATAGTCCGAGGAATGTGCGGGGGTCCGTTTTTCGGGGCGCATTTCCCGGAGAAGCACCGAATAGCCCCGCCTTGCAAGCTGCCAGGAAGCCTCGGCTCCCGCCAGACCTCCTCCCACCACGGTGATCTCCAGAACTCTCCCGGAAGGGAGATCAAGACTTTTTGTCACCGGATTTTTCCTTTTTCAGCTTTTTACCGTTCTCCGAACAATCCATGCAGAAGGCGGGCTTGTTCTTGCCCCGGGTTACCATGGCTCCGCCGCAGACGGGACATTTTTCTCCCGTGGGCATGGCCCAGGAGGCGAAATCACACTCGGGAAAACGGGAACAGCCGTAGAAGAAACGCCCTCCCTTTTTACTCCGCCGGCGTACCACTTCTCCGGTACCGCATTTGGGGCAGGAGACCCCGATGGTTTTCAGAATGGGACGGCTGTATTTGCAGTCGGGATATCCCGAACAGGCGATAAACTCTCCGAAACGTCCCCGCTTGATGATCAGGGGAGATCCGCATTCGGGACAATTCTCTCCGATTTCCCGGGGAGGCACGGTAACCCTTTTGGCATTCTCCTCCGCCTTGGCGAGATTGCCTGAAAAGGGGGTCCAGAACTCCCGGATCACGTCTTTCCAACCTCGGGTACCTTCTTCAATATCGTCGAGATCCTCCTCCATGGTGGCGGTAAAATCCACGTTCACGATTCGGGGAAAATGCTCCACCAGAAAATCGTTGACGATAAGCCCGAGCTCCGAAGGCTCCATACGCTTCTCTTCGTTTCGATCCACGTATCCCCGGTCGTAGAGGGTCTGGATGATGGTGGCATAGGTAGAGGGGCGCCCGATGCCCTTATCCTCCAGAGCCTTGATGAGGGCGGATTCTCCGAAGCGGGCGGGAGGATTGGTAAAACGCTGCTGGGAGAGCACCTTATCCACCTTCAGATCCTCCCCCTCTTCGGCGGGAGCGATAATGCCCTCCTTCAGCTCCAGAGGCCACACGGCTCCCCATCCTTCGAAAACGAGCCGGGCCCCGGATTGCTTGAAGAGGTATGCTCCCTTTTCCACTTCCAGAGTGCTGTTCTTCACGTGGGCCTTGTTCATCTGGGAGGCCACGAACCGCCGCCAGATAAGGTCGTAGAGCTTGAACTGTTCCGGCGCCAGACTGGCCTTTATTTTCTGGGGTTCCAGGGTAACGTCGGTGGGGCGGATGGCCTCGTGGGCATCCTGGCTCTTTCCCTTGGAAGCGTAGACGTTGGGGGATTCCGGAAGATATTCCTTTTTCCAGTTCTCCTGAATGAAGTCTCTCGCCATACTCAGAGCGTCTCCACTGAGGCGGAGAGAATCCGTACGCATGTAGGTAATGAGCCCCACGGGGCCCCGGCCTGGAAGTTCCACTCCTTCGTAGAGCTGCTGGGCGATACGCATGGTCTTCCGGGGGGCGTAACCCAGGCGCCGGGAGGCCTCCTGTTGCAGGGTACTGGTGCGGAAAGGGGGAAGGGGGGAGCGGAAGCTGTCCTTTTCCTTGAAGGAAACCACCGTAACTTTCTGCCCCCGGAGAAGGGCTTCGATCTCCCGAGCCTCTTCCTCGGTTTTGACGGTGTGGTTTTTACCATCCTTTTTAAAAAGCCGGGTCTGATAGGTACGCCCGTCTTCGGAGAGAAGGTCCAGATCCAGAAGCCAATACTCTTCGGGAACGAAGGCCTGAATTTCCCGCTCCCGTTCCGCGATGATCCGAAGGGCCACGGACTGCACCCGCCCCGCGGAGAGCCGGGGCTGGATCTTTTTCCAGAGCAGAGGGCTGAGGGAGTACCCCATGACCCGGTCGAGAATGCGCCGAGCCTGCTGAGCGTACACCTTGTCCATGGAGAGGGGTTCGGGATTCTTCACCGCCTCCTTCACTCCCTTGGGAGTGATCTCGTACATCCGTACCCGACAGGGCTCTTGGATATCCACCGAAAGGATATGTGCCAAATGCCAGGCGATGGCTTCGCCCTCCCGATCCGGGTCCGCCGCGAGAAGGATTCTCTTGGCCTTGGCGGCGGCGCTTTTGAGTTCCTTCACCACCTTGGCCTTTCCTCGAACCTGAATGTACTGAGGTTCGAAGTCGTTATCGATATCCACCCCGATTTTGCTTTTCGGAAGATCCCGGATATGTCCCATGCTCGCGGCAATGGTGTAGTTCCGGCCCAGAATCTTTCCAAGGGTTTTCGCTTTCGCGGGAGATTCCACAATAACAAGGGTTTTTTCCGAAGCCATGGACTCCTCCTAAACGATCCAGCGCGTTCCGGAAAGGCCCTGCATGGAAGGGGATATTTCCCCTTCGGGAGCGGCGCAGGGAAATTCCCAAAACATTTCCACCAGCTCCCGAAAGGCCTGTTCCGAAAGAACGCTTTTGGTCATGCAGCCGAGAATCACTCCGTGATAAAGAGCCCGCTCCACTGCGTTATCCGATTCCTTTTCATAGGCAAGAAGCTCCAAAGCCGCTCGCAAAGCCGAAACATCGAGATACTGCATCTCCAAAGATGAAAACACCCGTACCGGCAAATCTTCGCACCTCCACTGTGGTTTACAAAGAATAACGAAATCTTTTCAGGATAAAAACGGGCTTCCGAAACTTCCGAAAACCTTAAAGAATTTTCAACAGTTCTCCTCCGGAAAAATGTCCTTTTTCAGGATCCCCGTTTCCGGCGTAAAGCCCTACAACAGGGCTCCCCAACGTCCCGGTCCGGTCTGACGTACCTTTCCCAAAGCTTCGAGAAGGGCCAGCTCTCCCGTAACGGAAGCGGCGCTCATTGTAACCTCTTGGGCAATGTTGTCAACCGTCCGTTCTCCCTGAAGTCGTAAAAAGGCAAGAATGTTCTCTCCCTCCCAGGAGAGAACATTTGCCGAAGAATCCTCTTTGGCAAAGAGAAGCTTCTGTTCTGCCAAAGGCGCAAGAAGATCCGCGAAGTCCTCTACGGAAACGAGAGGATAGGCTCCTTCCGCAAGGAGAGAGTTGGAACCCGCACAAACCCCTTCGTCGATACGTCCCGGAACGATCCAGATTTCCCGTCCGATTTCCCCCGCCAGCCGGGCGGTGATAATAGCTCCGCTCCGTTGAGGGGCCTCCACCACAACCATTCGTTCTGCCAACCCCGCGATAATGCGGTTTCTCCGAGGAAAGCGCCAGGCTTTGCCGGGAGTTCCCAAGGGATATTCCGAGAGAAGAGCCCCGCCCTTCTCCAGGATATTGCCGAAAAGCTTCTCGTGTTCCAGGGGAAAAGCCATATCCACTCCGGTTCCGAAAACCGCCGCGGTATAGCCCTCTTCTTCAAGGCATCCTCCGTGAGCGGCTCCGTCTATACCCAGGGCTCCTCCGCTGATGACACCCAAGGAACGCTTTGCAAGAACCCTGCCGAGGGCGTGTGCCACTCCCCAGGCGTAGCCGGAACAGCGCCGGGTACCCACCACCCCCACAATACCCGAGGATGGAGGAAAAGCTCCTCTGCAGTAGAGCAGCACCGGAGGATCCGGAAGATCCCACAAGCCTTCGGGATATTCCGGATTTTCGCAGGAAAGGAGAGAAATTCCCCGGCCGAGGCAGGCTTCGTATTCCCGAAGATGCCATTGCCGCAGAACCCCCTCCCGAAGGAAGCGGATTCCCCCGGGAGTGAGATTTTCCTCCTTCCACAGGATCTCTCCTCCCGCAAGGAATTCTTCCGGAGAAAGGCCTCTCTCCGAAAGCTCCCGAAGGGTTCTCGCGTTCAGGCATTGAGTCCCGTTGAGGAGAAGCAGGGTTCCTAGGCGTTCATCCATGGATTACCGTCCCTTCGGTATGCCAGGGCCTCCGCGAACATGGAAAGGGTGAGTTCTTCCTCCCCCGCAAGATCTCCTATGGTGCGCACCACCCGAAGAAGTCTGGTCATACCGCGCCCGGTAAGGGCATGTTTCCGGGCGGCTTCCCGAAGAAATCCCCTCTCTCTCGTTCCGAGCTTTACGGTTTTCCGGAGAAGCCTTTCGGGAATTTCCGCATTGCAGGAATAGCCGAAAGAACTCCACCGGGCCCGCTGACGCTCCCGAGCGGCGATAACCCTGCCGCGGATAATGCCGCTGTTTTCCCGGGAGCCGTCCTCTTCGGAAAGAAGCTCCTCCGGGGTGAGCCGGGGTACCCCCACATGAAGATCCACCCGGTCCAGAATGGGACCGGAAAGACGCTTGGCATAACGTCGCCGTTCCGATGCGGAACAGCGACAGGACACGATGGGATCGCCGTAATAGCCGCAGGCACAAGGGTTGGCGGCACAGACCAGAAGCACTCGTGAAGGATAGGTAACGCTTCCCACAGCCCGGTTTACCGCAATGCAGCCGTCCTCCAGAGGTTGCCGCAGAGCCTCCAGAAGCTCCCGCCGGAACTCTGGCATTTCATCTAAAAACAATACTCCACGATGGGCCAGGCTGATTTCACCGGGCTGCATGCGAGAACCCCCGCCGCAAACCGACGGGGTCGTGGCGGTATGGTGCACGCAACGAAAAGGGGGAAGGGGGCTTATCTCGAAGGGGAGCCCCAGGGTGCTACGGATGCGGTGCACCTCCAGAAGCTCTTCCCGGGAGAGAGGAGGCAGAATTCCCCGAAGTGCCTTGGCGAGCATGGACTTCCCCGATCCCGGAGCCCCGACCATGAAAAGGTTATGATGCCCCGCGGCGGCAATCTCCAGGGCTCGCTTCGCCTGGGCCTGTCCCTTGATCTCCCGGAAATCGATCTCCGGTACCGGGAAAACCGCCTCCGAGGACTCTTCCCGTTCCAGGAGAGGCAAAAGGGATTCTCCCCGAAGATGCCGGAAGAGAGAGGCCAGATCCGGCACGCCGTAGGCCTCCACCCCCTCCACCAGGGAGACCTCCTGTCGGTTGTCGTGGGGAACGTAGAGGGGCACTCCGAGATTCCGGGCGAGAAGGGCTCCCGAAACGGCCCCCCGTACCCGCCGGAGCCTTCCGTCCAGGGCAAGTTCTCCCAGAAAGAGGGCTCCCTCGGGAGGAGGAACCACCTCTCCCTCCACTGCCAATCCCACCGCTATGGGAAGATCCAGAAGGGCTCCTTCCTTGGGGATATCCGCCGGAGCCAGATTGATGGCGATACGCCCCCGAAGGGGAACATCCAGGCTTCGCAGAGCCGCCCGAACCCGTTCCCGAGCCTCTCGAACCGCCACGTCCGGCAGGCCCACCAGGGTCATCACGAAAAGCCCCCCGGTCTTTTCCACCTCCACCTCCACCCGAAGAGCCTCGGCTCCCCGGAGGGTCATCCCCCAGACGGCGCTCAAAAAAGCATCCCCCCCGCGATATCCTCGAAATGTTCGATCTTCCACTCCAGCCTTCTCGTAACCGTGAAAGCCACCAGATCGATTCTCCAGTTCCCCTGCCAGTTCTTTCGGTTCACATAGCATCGGGAGGCGTAGAGAAGGCTTCTCAGCTTTCGGGGTCCCAGAGTGGTTTCCGGAGGCTGCACGATTCCCACGGAACGGGCCCGGACCTCCACGAAAACCAACTCTTTCGAGGAATCGAAAAAGATCAGGTCGATCTCTCCCCGGGGAAAGCGCACGTTTTCCGCCATGTAGTGCCAGCCCTTTTCCTCCAGGTAGATTCGGGCCCGGCGCTCCCCTTCCCGACCGAGATCCTGGGAATTCACGGTTTCTTGGGCTCCCGCTGTTTCTGATCCATCCGGTAGATGAAGGCCAGGATCTTGGCCACCGCCTGATAGAGTTCTCCGGGAATCTCCTCTCCCAGCTCCAGCACCAGAAGGGCGCTTACAAGGGCCGCATCTTCCACCACGGGAATATCCGCATCCCGGGCGATTTCCACGATGCGCTCCGCCATACGCCCCTTTCCCGCCGCGAGAAGACGGGGGGCCTCATCCCGCCCCCGGTCGTAACCGAGAGCGGCGGCCTTCTTGTGAGAAAGGCGTTCCTCCTTCATCTCAGGCTTCCATATCGATGGCCCGATAGGAGGCTTCGGGCTCCTCTTCGGCGAAAAACATCACCAGGGAGGCAAGAGAAAGGGGCAAATCCCGAAGCTCCGCCTCGAGCTCCTTCTGATGGGTTCGGAGTAGCCGGAGAGTTCCTTTGTCCTGCGCTCCCAAAGCCACCGCCAGGGCCTTTTCGTCGCTGGCGAGATTTCCCTTTACGTTTCCCAGGGCAATTCCCTCCATCTCGAAATGCACCCGCCAGAAGGTACGCTCTCCCCGCTTTTCCTTTTTGACGTTTACTCGGGCCAGGAAGGCTTCGGATTCCCCCAAAGGCCAGAGGGCCGGCGTGAGGAGTCCGGGATCCACTCCCTCCCGGGAGGGAGCGGAAAGCATGCCGTGAGCCTTCAGAAACCGCTGAAGTTCCGGATCTTCTCCGGCAAGATCCTTTACGGACCGAAAGGGAAGGTCCTTATCCTTTCCCGAACGCCGCAAGTTCTCTTTGAGCTGCTTCCAGTACTTGGTGATCTGTTCATCCTGAAGATTCAGATACCAGAGAAGAATCTGCACGTTTTCCGACGTAAGGGGCAAACCCCGGGCCCAGAGTTCCGCCAGGGGTCCCGGAGAGGTTTCTCCGCCCCCGATCTGAAGCCAGGCGGTGCGCAGGGAGGAAAGGACCTCCTCCGAAAGGGGAAGCCCCCGGGAGAGAAGTGCCATAGCGAGGGGCTGCTCCCGAAGAGGCACCCCCCGGAGCAGGGAAAGGTCCGAAGGAGTGAGCCGAAGCACCGGCATGCCCTGAGACTTTTCCCAGATGGCTTGAAAGCGCTGCCCCGGCACGAGAGGAAGGTTCGCCAGAGCCCGAAGCTGCTGCCCCATAACCCGGACGAGATAGGTTCCGTCTCCTTCGGCCCGGAGGACCACCCCCTTTACCAGGGTTCCCTCGGGAATATTGGGAAGCCTCGTTCCTCCCCGCTGCACTTCCTGCCCCTGCTGTTGGGACTGGGGAAGCCCCGCGGGAGTTCGAATATTACCTGCGTGAAGAGGATCCAAAGGACTCATGACTCACCTCCCAAAAGAGTCTTCATGCGGTATCCATGGATATCAGAAGGAAAAGCTTTTCCGGTGCCAGGAAGTAGGCCCCAGGCGTTGCAAGGCCTCCCGATGCATTTTTGTGGGATATCCCTTGTGCTGGGCAAAACCGTATTCGGGATAGAAGGCGTGAAGAGTCACCATGACCCGATCCCGAAGCACCTTGGCCACCACCGAAGCCGCCGCCACCGAGAGCACCCGGCTATCTCCCTTGATCACGGTCTTCTGGGGACACCGGAGACCGGGAACGGGGCAATTGCCGTCCACCACCGCAAGGTCCGGAGAAAAAGGCAGCTTTTCCACCGAACGTCTCATGGCCCAGAGGGAGGCCTGAAGGATGTTATCCCGGTCTATCCGGGCCGCCGAGGCCGCCTGGGCCCGCCATACCACCTTTCGGCGGAGCATTTCACCGAAAAGCTTCTCCCGCCGGGAAGGGGAGAGTTTTTTCGAATCCCGGAGACCCATTCTCCAGAGGCTTCGCATTTGCTCCGGATCCAGCCATACCGCCGCCGCCACCACGGGCCCCGCCAGGGGACCCCGGCCGGCTTCATCCACACCGATCACTCTCACGGCAGTGCGGGAAGATCCGGAGATTCCAGGGAGATACGTCCGAACTTTCCCCGGGCAAAGCTTTCCAGAAGGCGTTTCCCCGCATTTCCCCGATCCACCGCGCCCCCCTTGCGAAGGCACCCCAAACGCCGACCCAGCCGGGAGAGATCGTCCTCCTCGGAATCCGCGGGATCCGGAAGCTCCCCCCAGGTATCTTCCACGAGGTGCCACAGATTACGGGCACGAAGAAAGGCGAGCAGTTCCGCCCCGAGGATCTCGAAGCTTCCCACCACCTCGCTTCGGCTGCTTCCCATCCAGGCCAGCATGCGGTGCACCCGGGGATCTGACTTGGGATCGAGGATGCCCGGGGAATCCACCACCACCATACCCTCCTTGTTGGAAAACCAGGAGACCCCCCGGGTAACACCCGGAAGGGCCCCCACCTTGGCGGCGGATTTCCCCATGAGACGGTTCAGAAGCTGGGATTTCCCCACGTTGGGAATTCCCATGACCGCCAGGCGAACTCCACGGTGTGCCGGGGCCAGAGCGGCGAGTTCCTTTTTGAGAGGTCCCAGAGGATCCCGGAGCAGGGAAAAGGCCCAGATCTTACGACCCCTCTCCCGATAATGGGATAGCCATGCCCGGGTAATCTCCTCGTCCGCCAGATCCCTCCGGGAGAGCACCGTCCAGAGAGGACGCATCTTTTCGAGGTCCTTCGCCTGGGGTGAAGCGGTAAGTTCCGGAGCCCGGGCATCCCGGATTTCGATAAGCACATCCAGCTGTTTGATAAGCTCCCGAAGCTCCCGGGAACCTTTGGCCATATGTCCGGGATACCAAACCGTTCTTCCCGCCACGGCATTCTATCCTTTCACGGTTTCGAAAGTCATTCCAGCAACCCCAGACGATTCAGGGGCCAGTAGCGGAAAAAGGCAGGACCCTTGATATACGCCTTGGGAACGAACTTGGTCCCTTCGGGCCAGAAACGGCCGTCCTGCGAATTCGGACGGTTGTCCCCGAGCACGAAATACTGATCCCGGGGCACCACGATTTCCTTCATATCGTAGGAATCGTGATGGCGGACATAGGGCTCTTCAAGGGCTTCTCCGTTTACATAGACGATACCGTCCTCCATGGTAATGTGATCTCCCGGAAGCCCCACGATACGCTTGACGAAATCCCGCTTGGGATCCACGGGGTATTTGAAGACTATCACCTGCCCCCGTTTGGGCTCCTGAAGGTAATACCAGAACTTGCATACCAGCACGCGATCTTTGATTTCCAGCGTGGGAATCATGGAACCGCTGGGAATCCAGAAAGCCTGGACCACGAAGGTGCGGAGAATAAGCGCCAGAACCAGTGCCCACAGCACGGTTTCCAGGGTTTCCCGCCACCACGGTTTGGAAGCCATATCCAATCCCTCCTGTCATATTCGCCCCCGAAGGAGCGTGGAAACGCTCTCTGTTATAACCGTATTGTTCCTATATTTCAAGGTTCCATATCCCGAACCGTAATTTTCCCGTAGAGGGAAACCGTTATCCGGGCTCCCAAGGCGGAGGCCTTCTTCTCCGTAAGGATATCCAGAGTGAAGGTGGGTGTAAAGGTTCCCAGGGGCAGAGAGAAACGGGATTGAGGAACTCCGATGGCACGAAAGAAATACCCCCTCCCCTCCCAGGTTTCCGTGAGGGAACGGAAATTCCAGGAGATCCTCAGAGAATTCCTGGGAGAAGCGGAGGGAAGAGAGAGGAGAAATCCCTCGCCTCGCAGGCGGGATTCTAGGATCTTGCTCTCCAGCCAGGCTCCCAGATGTTCTCCGTGCCGCACCGCTCCGGCGGGGGAGGTGGGAGCGATCCAGGAGGAGGAAAAAAGCACTCCCATGGAGGCGGTGAGTATTCCCAGAATAACCAGCACCGAGAGCACTTCCACCAAGGTGAAGGCCGAAAATTGACGGAACCGGAAAAGGGCGAAAAAAGGGGGGAGCACTTTTCCCCAAGCTCCCCCCTCGGCATCCGTTCTATTTCCCCGAAATCCAGACATTCCCGACATTTAGGACGCGAAAAAGGCCCGCCCCAATTCCAGCACATCGAGATTCGTCTTGCGGAATTTTTCCGGCGAGAGGGCCTCGATGGCCTGGCGAAGCTCTTCGGAGGTGACCTCCGCTACACCGGCTCCTCCCATGGCTCCGAGAAGAAGCACGTTGAGAAAGAGGAAACGCCCTCCCATGTGCTCTCGAAGAATATCGTATCCCGGTATGGTATAGAGATGGATTTCCCGCTCCCGGAGAAATGTCCGAAGGTGCTCGTTTTCCACCGCCTCGGGCTGATGCAGATTGACGAGAGCATGCCCTCCGGAACGGAGAAAGTGCAGATTCCGGAAACCCTCGTTCTGATCGAAGGCCAGCAGCAAATCCGCATCCCCCACACGCACGAGGGGGCTCGAATACTCCCCGATCTTGAAATGGCTTACCACGGAACCTCCCCGCTGAGCCATGCCGTGCACTTCGCTTCCCATAACGTGGGATCCTCTGGAAAGGGCGATATGTCCCAACACCTTACTGGAAAAAAGAATTCCCTGGCCTCCGAGGCCCACCACCACATACTGCATGATTTACGCCTCCTCCCCGGATCGTACGATGGCCCCGTGAGGGCAAACCTGAGTACAGACTCCGCAGCTTACGCAGAAGCGCTCGTCCACGTAGGCCTTTTTCTTCTCTTCATCGAACCGGAGTCCCGGACAGTTGAAGAAATTGATGCAGAACTTGCAGCCGATGCACTTGTCCGGATCCACCCGAACGGGAATCTTCGGCTGCTCGCACTTGAGCAGCATACAGGGATGCTTGAAAATCACCACCGTGGGTTCCTGATGGGCCTTGGCGTATTCCCAGGCCTCCTTCACCGCCGCCACCCCCGCATCCACATCGTAGCTGAGCACTTCCTTGACGAGGGAAATGCCGCAGCCTTCACAGGCCTTGCGTATATCCACCACCTTGCCGGCATCTCCCTTGCGGAGCTTGGTCCCCACCGCGGGATTCGGCTGGCCTCCGGTCATGGCGGTGATGCTGTTGTCCAGAATGGCCAGCACGAAGGCATGTCGGTTGTACACCGCGTTCACCAATCCCGGGAGTCCCATGTGGAAGAAGGTGGAATCTCCGATGGTGGCGATGATAGGCTGATCCTTATCGTCCACCTTGTGGGCCAGGTAGAATCCCGAGGGCTGGGTCACCGAGGCCCCCATGCAGATAACGGAATCCACGGTCTTCTGGTTCACTCCCAGGGTATAGCATCCGATGTCGGAAGGATAGATCCCCTTGGGATAGGCCTTGCGGATGGCGAAGAAGCTCGCCCGATGAGGGCACCCGGGGCAGAGCATGGGGGGTTTGGGGGTTACGGAAAGCTCTTTCAGGGCTTCCTGAAGCTCCTCCGCGCTCTTTCGGCAGTGCTCCTCTCCCAGAGCCACATAGAGAATTTCCTCCACCACTTCGGGAAGAAGTTCTCCCGCCCGGGGAACTACGCCGTTCCAACGACCGAGGATCTTGGTTCTGTCCGGAAGCTGCATTTCGATAACCGGATAGGTCTCCTCGAGGACCAGCACCTTCTCGTGCTTCGCCATAAAGGCTTCCACCATCTTCACCGGAAGAGGCACGGGAGTGCCGATTTTCAGCACCGCCACATCCTCCCGCCCGAGGGTTTTGAGGAGATCCATGATCACCGAGAAGGAGATTCCTCCGGCGATGATACCGAGTTTCGGCTCCTTTACGGCGGGAACCTCGTAGTTATAGGCCCCGAAATCCTTTTCGAAGTCCTCCCGAAGAGCGTCGTTCTTTTCGTTCAATTTGGGATGGTTCAGCCGCACGTGAGCGGGAAGGCAAACCCAGCGTCGGATATCCTTCTTGAAGTTCGCCGGACGCTCCAGGGGGAGCACCTCTCCGAGTTCCACGTCCTGTCGGCAGTGATCCACCCTTCCCGCAGGACGGAGCATCACCGGAATATGGTACTTTTCGGAAAGGTCGTAGGCATCGAAAACCATGCGCTTCGCTTCCTCCGCGGAAGAGGGATCCAGACAGGGAATCTTGGCGTACATGGCGAAATAGCGGCTGTCCTGCTCGGTCTGAGAGCTGTGAGGCCCCGGATCGTCCGCCACCGTCAGCAGAAAACCTCCCTCCAGCTCGAAATGAGCCACGCTCATGAGGGCATCCGCCGCCACGTTGAGCCCCACCTGCTTCATGATGGCGCAGGAACGTTTACCCGCGAAGGAAGCCGCCGCAGCCACCTCGAAAGCCACCTTTTCGTTGGTGCACCATTCCACGGCGGTGCGGGTCTTCAGCTCATCCGCATACTTCGCCACCGCCGGCAGGATTTCCGAGGACGGCGTTCCCGGATAGGCCACCGCCACCTCGCATCCCGCCTCCACAATTCCTCTGGCAATGGCTTCATTGCCGAGAAGAATGGCCCGTTTACCCATGTTCTACCACTCCTTTTGTTCGGATTATTCGGATTCGGAAGATACCATACGCTTTTCGAGCATGCCGTAAAAAGGCTCGGGCTTGCTCAGTAATGCACCCTGGGGATCCGTGAAAGCATGTTTGGTATATCCCTCGGTGAGAATAAGTTCCTCCCGAAAAACCCGATAGCCGAAGGTAACGCTGCACCGCTTCAGCTCTCGGATAACGGTTCGAACCACCAGAAGATCGTCGTACCGGGCAGGGCGTTTGTAGCGGCAATGAGCTTCCACGCAGGGAAGTAGCACTCCTCGCTCCTCCCATTCCCGATACGACATGCCGAGTTGCCGACAGAACTCAGTTCTTCCCATTTCGAACCAGGGAAGATAGTTGGCATGATAGACGATTCCCATCTGGTCCGTTTCGCTGTAGCGTACCCGAAGGGAAATCTCCCATTCGTTAAGCTCCGGCGCAGGGGATACTTTTTTTAGCATGAAGAAGATTCCTCCCAAATTGTAACAGATCGGGGATACTTTCATATCCGGGAAATTTCCTTTTTCCCTCCCTCGAAAGGGAAAGCTTTCTTTATCGAGCTAACGCAACGGCACAAAAACGCTATATAGCAAAAAATTGTGCTCCTGCAAAACTATTTGTCATTTTAACACAGGGAAATGAGAAAAAAAACACGAAAACCACGTTCTTTATTCCCGCGAGAGCGGTTTTGCAAAGAATACACCCCGGAAATCGCTTTACTCACTTCACAGAAAGGTACGGCTATGCTACGTTACGGTATATATGGAAACTTTCGAGAAGGAGGTGACTTTCGTGATCCGTAACTTCCGATGACCCGCGACAAAAAGCGTTATGCACGGAGTGCATATCTTGTCTTTTTGCGGGATTTCCACATACCGGCATATCGGAAGATACGGCGTTTATCCACAGGAGAAAGTCCTTTTCCTTCCCTTCCCCTTCAGATAAAAACCCCCTCCGACTCCCGCATGGAACAGACAAAACCATGGACTGCTCGTTTTTTCGTACTCTGCGTAATCCATGACGATATATGGATTTCCGGGGAAAACAGGAAATTCTCCGGAGATGCAATGCGCTCCGCCGAAATATTCCAGAAAACCGACTCTTTCGAGAAAGAAATATCCTTCTCTGGAGTTCTGTTGGCATGTGACATTGGGTGAACTCCGGAGCCGGAGTTCATATGTTCCCGACAGCGACATAGGAGTCAGCGAGTGCGGTTTTGCGTCGCGGAGGGCCGGTGACGGCACAGGACGTGCCGACAAGCCTAGAGGCGCGCACCTGGTCGGCACGGATCTAGCGACGGCCCGGAGCAGCAAAGCGAGAGGGCGGTTTCGCCACTTGCGGAACAGGGGAAATGTATAAACGAAAGCTCTCGTTAAACATTTCGCGACACATTCTTTGCAAAAGCGTTCTAATATTCAATAATATGGGAAGTGAAATTTCATTGTTTTTTATTCTCGAAAAAACTTCAAGGAGCAAGGCCCATGCCGCACTACTCCATAGGCATTGACATCGGCTCCGTGGCGGTGAAGGGAATCCTTTTCGACGGATCTCCGGTGAAAAAGGCTTTAATACCTACGGGATGGAATCCCCGGGAGGCGGCTCTTCAGGTTCTCCAAAATCTCTATCCGCATATCGGGGAAGAGCATCTCCCCTCTTCGGTGCCGGTAATCTCCACGGGATATGGCCGCAAATACCTGGGTTCCGCGTGGAAATGCGTGACGGAAATAACCTGCCATGCCCGGGGAGTTCGCCATCTCTCCCCCGAGGCCCGGACGGTCCTCGACATCGGAGGGCAGGACAGCAAGGTGATTCGCATGGATGCCAGCGGAGCTGTTCTGGATTTCGCCATGAACGACAAGTGTGCCGCCGGAACGGGACGGTTCTTTCAGATGATGGCCCATGCCCTCGACCTCGATATCGAGGAATTCGGGTCCCTATCCCCCGAGGGGGAATTCCAGGAAATTTCCAGCATGTGCGCCGTTTTTGCGGAAACCGAGGTGGTGGGCCATCTCGCCCGGGGAGTGGAAAGGGCATCCATCGTGCGGGGGCTTTTACGCTCCATCGCTTCCCGTTCCGCCACCATGCTGGGGCGGCAAGGACTGGAGCGACCGCTCTTTTTTTCTGGAGGAGTTTCCAGAAGCCCGAGTCTTCTCCGTTTTCTGGAAATGGAACTGGAATGCCCGGTCCTTTCGGATCCATGCTCCCAGTACGCCGGTGCTCTCGGAGCCGCAATTATCGGATTGGAGGAAAACGAACATGGGAGTCGTGGATAACGTCGTTCAATACGTGCAGGATCATCTGCAAGACGGCCCGGTGGCCGTAAAGGAAGCCCGGGAAGCGGGAACGAAGATCGTGGGAACCTACTGTACCTACATGCCCTGGGAGCTGGTGGACGCCGCAGGAGCCATCAGTGCGGGGCTTTGCGCCAAAAGCGACAAACCCATTTCCGCCGCGGAGGAACATCTGCCCCGGACCCTTTGCCCTCTCATCAAGGCGAGCTACGGCCACGCCCTGCTGGACACCTGTCCCTACTTCCATTTCTGCGATGTGGTGGTGGCAGAAAGCACCTGCGACGGCAAGAAAAAAATGTACGAACTCCTGAATCTTCTGAAACCCGTCTACGTTCTTCAGATACCCCAAAGGACGGACCGCCCGGAAGATCTCAAACAGATGAAAGGGGAATTCCAAAAAACCCTGAAGTATCTGGAAAAAATCGTCCAACGTGAAATTACCGACCAGGATCTGCGGCGATCCATCGCACTTCGAAACCGGGAGCGCCGGGCCCTTCAATCTCTCTGGGAACTCTCCCTTGAGGAGGACCCGCCTCTTTCCGGAAGGGAAATCGGTCATTTCGACGAATACATGCAATGCCGTTTCGATAAAGAAGAGGCCATTCCCTGGCTGGAGGAACAGGTTCGCGCAATCCGGGATGCCTGGGAAAGGGGAGAACGGCGGCAAAGTTCGAGAAAACCGAGAATTCTGGTCACCGGATGTCCCACGGGGGGCGTGGAAAAGACCATCGAGGCCATCGAGAACGCCGGGGGACTGGTGGTCTGCTACGAGAACTGCGGAGGCCAGAAAGAGTTGGGATATCTCGTGGATGAAAGCAAGGATCCTCTGGAGGCCTTGGCGGAAAAATACCTCGCCATAGGATGTTCCGTCATGAGTCCCAATCCTCACCGCATGGAGGCTTTGGAGCATCTCGTGCAGCGCTATCGGGTGGACGGGGTGGTGGAGGTGGTTCTCACCGTCTGCCATACCTACGCGGTGGAATCCCACACGGTGAGAAACCTCGTGCAGTCTCTCGGGAAAAAATACCTTCTGGTGGAAACGGACTATTCCAAGAGCGACCGGGAACAGCTCGCCACCCGGATGGATGCTTTCGTGGAAATGCTGTAATTCCCGCAGAAAGCGGGTTAAACAGGAAAGGAGAAAGGATAGCATGTTGAGGAAAATGGGAATTCTGGCAGTTGCGGCACTTCTGATGGGAGGAGCCGCCTTCGGAGCGAACCTCGAGCCTAGCGGCAAGGGAATGCGGGTATGGTTCGATGCGGGAGGCTCCGTGGGAGAACCCTACTCCACCATCGTGGTGAACGGAGCCAAACAGGCCGCAGCGGATCTCGGGGTGGATCTCACCATCGTCTATTCCGACTGGAATGCGGAGAAAATGCTGGAAAACTTCAAGAACGGCCTGGCCGCAGAGCCCACGGGATTCGTGGTGATGGGACATCCCGGAGACGATGCCTATGCTCCTCTCGTGGACGAGGCCTTCGAGAACGGTATGATCGTCACTGCCGTGGATACGGAGCTTCCGGTACTCCAGGCGAAATACCAGTCCCGGGGATTCGGATATATCGGCCCCGACGGATGGAAGCAGGGAGAGGATATGGCGAAGGAAATCCTTCGGCGCAAGGATTTCAAGCCCGGCGACCGGGCCTTCGTGTGGGGACTCAAACGCCTTGAGAGCCGGGGACGCCGGGCCCGGGCCATGCTGGAGGTTTTCGAAAAGGCGGGACTTACCGTGGACTACCTGGAAATTTCCGACGAAATCAACAAGGATGCCTCCCTGGGTGCTCCGGTTCTCGCGGCCTATCTCGCATCGCACCCGGACTGCAAGCTGGTGGTGGTGGATCACGGAGCGCTCACGGGGCAGATGGAAAACTTCCTTCGGGGAGCGGGACTGAAACCCGGAGAGGTCTACGCTGCGGGATTCAGCCTCAATCCCGCCACGGCGGCTTCCATCGAGAGCGGCTACCTGAACCTCGTTTCCGAAGCCCAGCCCTATCTGATGGGCTACCTCGGGGTACTCCAGATCGTCCAGACCGGGAAGTACAACTTCGGGGGCCTCGTGGTGGATACCGGAGGGGGCTACGTATCGAACGAAAATATCCATGCCATCGCCCCTCTCGCCAAGGCGGGAATTCGCTAAAACCAGGAAAGGTTTCGTCGGGGGAGAGGGAAAACCTCTCCCCCTTTACGGTGCTTCGGCCGAGGAGATCCATCATGGAACCAGTAGTCCGCATGAAGAACATAAAAAAGTCCTTCGGCTCCGTCCAGGCTCTGGAGGGAGTCGACCTGAATCTCTACGAAGGAGAAATCCTCGCCCTTTTGGGAGATAACGGAGCCGGGAAATCCACCCTGGTCAAGGTTCTTTCGGGTCTGCACATTCCCGATTCGGGGGAGATGGAAATTCGGGGAAAACGGATAGACTGGAAGCGTTACTCCGTAGCCAGGGCTCGAAAGGCCGGAGTGGAAACGGTCTATCAGGAGCGCTCCCTTGGAGAGAAACAGCCCATTTGGCGCAACATCTTCGTGGGACGTCATATTACCAAGGGCCTCTTCCGTCGCATCTGCGTGAAGGAGGAAAAAAGGATTACCATGGAGCTGCTCTCAGGATTTCTCGGCCTGAGCGGAGCGGGATTGAACGCGGATTCCCGGGTATGCACCCTCTCCGGAGGAGAACGTCAGGGCCTCGCCATCGCCCGGGCCATGTACTTCGACGCTTCCATCATCATTCTGGACGAACCCACCACGGCCCTCGGGGTAAGCGAGGTCCGCAAGGTTCTCTCCTTCGTGAATCGGATGCGGCAGGATGGGCGCTGCTGCGTTCTCGTAAGCCACGATCTGCACCAGGTCCATGGAATAGCGGACCGCTTCGCGGTTATGGAACACGGAAAAATAACGGGAATTCACGAACGGAGAAACACCTCTCTGGAGGACCTGGCGAAGCTTCTTCTGCTCGGGAAAGAGGACCGGACATGAACAATCTCCTCAAAAGCCATAGAAAACATCTGCTCATCTCCTTTGCCCTTCTGCTGCTCTGGGGAATTTTCGCCGCCGCCAGCCCAGGAACTTTTTCGAACCCCCGGATCTACCGGTCCTTTATGTCCACCATTCCCGTAACGCTTCTTCTCGCCCTCGGTATGACCCTTCTCGTAACCCTGGGGGAAATGGATCTTTCCTTTCCTTCGGTCAGCGCCGTATCCGCCTACATATTCGCCTCTCTCTACGCCCATATGGGGATACCCGCTCCGGTGGCCCTCTTCGCAGCTCTCGCCACGGGGCTTCTTCTGGGATGGTTCAACGGTTTACTGGTGGTTCTCGTGGGGATCCCCTCCATCATCGCCACCATCGGCACCCAGTTTCTCTGGAGAGGCCTCGTGCTGCTCCTGGCGGACGGCCTCGCCATTTCTCTGGCCCCGCTTCGGGAGGAAACGCTTCACTTTCTCCTCGTGGGCAGGATTGCCGGAGGATATCTTCCGCTCCAAGCCCTCTGGTCCGTGGGAATAGCTCTGTTTCTCGGCTTTCTCCTGAATCGGCATCCCCTGGGAGATGCCATTCTCTTCATCGGGGACAATCGGGATACCGCAGAAATGATGGGCATTCCGGTAAAACGGGTCCGTATCGCGGTTTTCATGCTCATGGGACTTCTCGCAGCCTTCGCGGGAGTACTGGCGACCTTCGAGCTCAACAACTGGTGGCCCACCCAGGGAGAGGGATACATGCTCATGGTTTTCGCTTCGGTCTTCGTGGGAGGAACCTCCGCCTACGGAGGAGAGGGAACCATCTACGGTTCCTTCGTGGGAGCCATCATCATCGGCATCATCGAAGCGGGAATCGTGAGCACCGGTCTTGTGGGCTTCTGGACCCGCTTCGTTCACGGATTCGTGATCATTCTCTCCGTATCGATCTACGCTCTTCTGGCCCGTAAAAAAAGGGCATAAGAATCCACCGAGCCACGCCAAAAGAAGAGGGGACGAACCCAGGTTCGCCCCCTCGAAGAAAATCTCCTCTAAACTCCTTCTCTATCTGCCGAAGGAATCCATTCGACCTCATCCCCGGGCAGAATACGCCCCCCCCGGAGAACCTTGCAGAAAATTCCCTTGGTGGGCATGATGCAATGCCCCGCGGTCTCGTAGATGACGCACTTGGAGTGGCATTCCTTGCCGATCTGGGTCACCTCGAGAAGGGCCTCCCCCAGAAAAATGGAATCCCCCAGAGCGACCTCCTGAAGAGGTACTCCCCGGGTCACCACGTTTTCCGCAAAAGCTCCGTAGGAGATGGAGGGGAGAACCTTCCGCATCTCCGCAATATCCTCATTTCGGAGCAGGCTCACCTGGCGATGACCGTACCCGGAATGGCCATCCCCGGCAATTCCCTTATCCTCCACCAGAAGGATTTCCTCCACGGGCTTCTTCGGAACTCCCCGCTCCTCGGATATGCAGAGAGCCGCTACGGTACCCTTCATCTTCTACTCCTTCGAGGGCACACGCTTGCGATAATCCTCCACCGCCGCCTTGATGGCCTCCTCCGCGAGGAGGGAACAGTGGATCTTCGCCGGAGGAAGCTCTCCCAGAGCCTGCACCACATCCTTGTTCTTCAGCTGCATGGCCTCGTCCAGGGTTTTTCCCTTCACCATCTCCGTGGCAATGGAGCTGGTGGCGATGGCGGCAGCACATCCGTAGGTTTCGAAGGAGATATCCACGATGCGCTCATCCTCGATCTTGAGATAGATCTTCATCACATCTCCGCAGGTGGTATTTCCCACTTCTCCCACCCCATCGGGATTTTCCATGGCCCCCACATTCCGGGGGTTCAAAAAGTAGTCCCGTACCTTTTCGTTATACATAGCAGTTCTCTACCCCTTTCTCCCGAAGGGAGACATCTTCCGAAGCACCGTAACCACCTGCTCCAGGCTATCCCCCACGTAACGGACATCCTCCTCCGAGGTATCCTTGCCCAGGGTCATGCGAAGGGATCCGTGAGCCGTGGCATGGTCCAGCCCCATGGCAAGGAGCACGTAGCTCGGTTCGAGGCTTCCGGAGGTGCAGGCGGAACCGCTGCTGGCACCGATTCCCAGGGCATCCAGTCTCAGAAGGATGGCCTCCCCCTCGATGTGCTGAATGCAAAAGCTCGTATGATAGGGAAGGCGTTCCGTGGAATGCCCCGTAAGCATCACATCTTCATTGCGCTCCAAAACCTGTTCTATCAGAAGATCCCGAAGACGCCCTTCCTCTTTCACGGAACCGTCTTTCAGACGCCGGACTCCCAGCTCCGCGGCAGCACCGAACCCCACGAGGGAAGGTACGCTTTCGGTACCCGAGCGAAGGCCAAATTCCTGCCCTCCTCCGTGCACCAGGGGCACCAGGGGTGTCTTCTTCCGCACGTAAAGAGCCCCGACTCCCTTGGGACCGTACATCTTGTGAGCGGACATGGTGAGCATATCCACCGGAAGCTCCCGAAGGTTAATAGGAACGTGAGCCGCGGTCTGCACCGCATCCACGTGGAACAACACTCCCCGGTCCTTGCAAAGGGTTCCGATCTCTTCGATGGGATTCAGGCTCCCCACCTCGTTGTTGCCGTGCATCACCGAAACGAGAAACGTATCTTCCCGAAGAGCTTCTCGCACCTGAGCGGCAGTAACCTGGCCGTAGGAGTTCACCGGAAGGATGGTGAGGGAAAAACCCTGTTTTTCCAACCATTTACATGTATCCAGCACCGCATGATGTTCCACCGCGGTGGTGATGAGATGCTTCCCTCGGTTCTTCTCCAGAAAGGCGCTTCCCTTGAGAGCGAGATTATCCGCCTCGCTTCCCCCTCCAGTAAAGATTATTTCCTCCGGTCCGGCTCCCACGAGGGAAGCCACCTGCTCTCTCGCGTTTTTCAGGGCCCTGGCAGCCTCCTGCCCCCAGGCGTGAATGCTGTTGGGATTTCCCGGAATCCTCGAAAAGAAGGGAAGCATTTTTTCGAGAACCTCCGCATCCACCGGAGTGGTGGCAGAGTGATCGAGATAAACCTTTCGAATGGACATGAAAAACACTCCTTTACGGATTTCAATATCACGGATCATTCCAATTATATTTCTGAGCTTCATCGAAAGGCGGAACACTTACAAATCGATTAAAACAGCTCGGCAGAACTTTCTTCAACATTATTTTACAATTTTCTTTTATCGAAAAACAGGTTGAAGATCAGGCTCTTTTCCGTTTTCTTCGGGCTCTCCGTTCCGCCATGAGACAGTAACCGGAAAAAACCGGGAAACCTTTGGCTCGAAGTCTTTCTTCCGCCTCGGGATTTTCCGCTCCCGGCTGAAACCAGACCACCGGAAAAACTCCGCTTTCCATAAGCTCAGAAATCACGGGAGCCTGATGGGAAGGAGAAATAAAGAGGGCCACCACATCCAGGTCGGAAAGGTCGAGATCCCTCAGGTTCCTCGCGTAGGAAAGGCCGAAAATCTCCTCTCCCGTATAGGCAGAATTCACCGGATAGAGGCGATACCCTTCGTGAAGAAGGTAGGACATAACCGCAAAAACCGGTCGTTCCTCTTTGGGAGAGGCTCCCACCACGGCAATCCGGGAACGTTTACCTTCCAAAATTTCTTCCATTACGAGATTTTCCCCAGAATCCATCATATCCATCCTCCCCGATTTCACGGATCAAAGAGATGCCCCTGCCGCTTCGCCACAAGATCCTGCAATGTCTGCCCCTTGAGTATCTCGTCCACGGAAGCCGCAATTTCACACCATACTTCCCGGGTGGAACAATCCTCCCGATGAGAACAAACTCCGGGACCCGAAATACAATCCACGGGCATCAGCTCCTCTTCCAGGGCAGATACCACGTCGAAAGCGGTAACCTCCGCCGGGTCCCGGACAAGCTCGTATCCTCCCTTGGCTCCCCGAACGGAGCGAACGAGCCCGGTACCTTTAAGCCCTCCGAGAAGAACCCGGATGTAGTTGGGAGATATTTTTTCCTCCCGGCTTATCTGATCCACCCCGAGAGGCCCCTTTCCGTAGTGGGCCGCCAAGGCCACCATGAGCCGCAATCCATATCTGCCTTTCGTGGAAACCTTCACGCTCCCACCTCCTCGAGATACGATCATTTTTCTTTCGGGGCATACTCTATCATGCCTCACAAACTAATGTCAACAACTTCACTTAAGATTCAACAGATAACATTCTCTCCAGATAGGCAAAGACTTTAAAAATCGACAACCCCTTACAAGCATCGATTCGTGACTCACACAATCTACGCAGATGAAAACGTGCCAACCAAGACGCTGCAAGCCTCACTCAATTTAGTGTCTTTATCCTGCCTCATTTCGCTTCGTCTTGACTCTTCTTCCTTCCGAGGCTAACCTTTATACTTGGCAAAAAACTCGAGACATTTGTTGGGAAGGAGATTTTCATGCATAGATCTTTTTCGGAAAAGTTTCCCCGGTGGGTACTTTTTCTCACCCTTGGTTTTGTGGTAAGCCTCGCCTATCCTCTCATCTTCGCTCTGGCAGATAATTACGGCATGTGCGGGGGCTGCGGCACCGTGACGGTACGTCCCGAAATGATAGGTTTTCTGATCGGAGGTTTCGGTCTGGCCCTCCTGAGAAGAGAGTATAGGACCTCCCCCTTCAGCCCCCTTTCCCCTCTCCTCCTGGGATTTGCCACGGGAATGGTGCTGCCGGAATTTTTCGGCTGCCCCTGGTGCATGTTCATGCAATTGGGATACGGCAAGGCGAATCGGCTTCCGGAAATTCTGGGTTTTTTTGGAGGGATCTGGGGGGGCACCGCGCTGCTTCGGCGGGGCATGTCGCTTGAAAAGGGGCCGGAGCTTCATATTTCTTCCAAAACGAGTTCTCTTCTCGTGGTGCTTACCGTTCTGGGAACGCTCTGGTGGATGAAGGCGCATATCGGCATTTCCGGGAGCTTGGAAATTTTTTCCATGGCGGGGGTGGTACTTATCGGGGTTCTTCTAGGGGCGGCCATGCAACGCATTCGCTTCTGCGTGGTAGAGGGAGTCCGAAACGCCTTCTTCATGTCCTCTTCCGAAACCGTACTTACCGGGTCTTCCTCCATCGCCGCCATGATTCTGGGATCCCTTCTTTATGCGGTGTTTACGGGAACTTTCGATTTTGAGGGACTGTATCTTTCGTCCCCAGAGGATCTTTTGCAGCAGAGCTTCATTTTCGTGAACGCCGCTCTTGCGGGAATCGCGTTTACTCTGGCGGGGGGATGCACCGTATGGCACGCGGTGAATACGGGAAACGGCAGTATGCACTCCCTTACCTTTTTGGGAGGCATGCTGGCTGCGGCATGGCTTCACAAGCTCCCCGCATTTCTCGGCTTCACGAAAACCTTTCAGCAGGAGATTTTCTTCTGGGCTCCTCGAATGAATGCCTTCTACCGCTGGACGGGAGCCCATATCCTTTATCTTTGTATCGGAGGAGGAGCGCTTCTTCTGGTGCTCTGGCTCAACCGAAGTTCTTTTTTCGAAAATTCCGGAGAAACCCTCTAAGTTTTACCATCTTAAAAGGGAGAGGCCGAATTTTTCCAACGTTCTCGGAAAAATTCGGCCTCTTTTTATTTTTTCGTTCCCCTAAAAAAAATGTGATTCCTCAGTTTCGCTTTTCCTTCGCCAGTTCCCGCAGAGCCTCAAGGCAAACCTGAATCTCCTCGGAAGTGGTGAAATAGCCCGGCGAAAGCCGCAGAGCCCCCTGAGGAAAGGTGCCCAGAGTCTTGTGCGGCAAGGGACCGCAATGCAGGCTCGGGCGACTTTCGATGTCGTAACGCTCCGTAAGCTCGTAGGCGAGAAGGCCGTTATCCCAGCCCTCCAGATTCAAGGCAAAGACGGGAAGCCGATGTTCCATGGTATGAGGACCGTAGACGGTACATCCCGGAATAGAGAGAAGGCCTTCCAGAAGCTGGGCTCCCCGCTCGTGCCGAACCTTGCGGATTTTGTCGATGCCCTCGCTTTCAAGCCATTCCAGGGCAACGAGCATTCCCGCGATACCCGGAAGATTGGGAGTTCCCGCCTCGAATTTATCCGGAAGCTTTCGGGGATGGAATTCCTCTTCGGAAAAACTTCCCGTGCCACCTTCGATGAAGGGTTCCACCTTTTCCGCGAAATCGGGGTTCCAAAGGATGCCCCCCATTCCCTGGGGTCCCATAATGCCCTTATGCCCCGTAAAACAGAGAGCGCTCAAACGAAGCTTCTCCGCAGATATATCGATTTCTCCCGCCGTCTGGGCACTGTCCAGAACCAGAGGCACCTTGTAGCGGGCACAGAGATCCGCAATGGATTCCAGATCCTGAATGGAGCCGCAAACGTTGCTGGCATGGCTCATCACCATAAGGTCCGCCCCGTCTTCGAGGGCCTCCTCGAGGAGAGACATTTCGAGAAACCCTTCGGAAGTGCATGGCAAAACCCGGACATGTATTCCCCGGAACTTTTCAAGACTCCGAAGAGGGCGGATTACCGAGTTGTGCTCCATACTGGTAGTAATTACCCGGGTTCCCGCAGTGCAAAATCCCTTGAGGATGATGTTCAGCGCTTCCGTGACATTGGAGCAGAAGGTGGCATACCGGGGATCTCGATCCACGTATCCCCCAAACAATTCCGCCACGGCACTCCGGCAGGAACTTACCATGTCCAGGGTCGTTATGTCCCGCTCCGCCGCGGCTCCCCGGGCGAGATTCGCTCCCCGGGAAAGAAGAAAATCCCTCATGGCTTCTGCCACACCCTCCGCTTTGGGCCACGATGTGGCGGCATTATTCAGATAGATGCCCATTATCTTATCGTCCCTCCTTATAAACGTACAACTCTCCGCAACACAAGAACTCTCCTATACGGGGAGGAAAACTTTTTCCGCTGTACTATAACACTTATTTTCAGAAAGTCACACTTTCCGGAAAAATGAAAGAAAAGAGCCGAAGAAGGACTTTTTTAAAAAGTTCTCCTCTTCGGCTCCGGCATGGCGGAACGACAACGAAAAAGCCCTTTATTTCGAGGATTTATCAGATTTTATACGGTATCCACGCCGAAAAGGGTCCACAAAAGAATTGCCCCAAGGAAAAAAAGAACCAGTATCACTGCGGCTTTCGTTTTTTTTCTCATTTCCATGATTTTTCCTCCTCCCGAAAAAGATTCCGCCCCGAAAAAGCGCCGTAACAACCAATCTTTCTACGGTTACGCCGTTGGAGCGGGAAGATATTCCTCCCGCCGGAGAAGCCCTTGAAGAGGTTCTCCCCGGAGATGGGCCACCATATTTTCCAAAGCCTTGCGAAGGGGATCCATGCTCATTTCCGGCACGTGATCCGCTCGGTGAGGCGAAGCTATGAGGTTGGGCAACTCTAAAAAAGGGTGCTCCAATACGAATTCTCCGGAATACGGGGGTTCGGACCACCAGGTATCGATGCCCACAAGGAACTCCGGAAAACGCCGCATATGTTCGTAAAGGGCCCCCTGTTCCACCAGGGCTCCCCGACCGACATTGACGAGAATGGCATTTTTCTTCATGCTCCGCAGCTCCTCCTTTCCGATAATGGACCGGGTTTTGTCCGTGAGAGGAAGCGTAAGTACCGTTACATCCCAACGAGGCAACATTTCCCCGAGATTTTCCAAGGTTCCCATGGCATCGCAAAAAACATCGGGATTTCCGGTACGGTTGATTCCCTCCACCTTCATACCGAGGGCTTTCATAAGCTTCCCGATGGCTCGGCCGTTTCCTCCGTATCCCACAATACCGCATATTTTTCCCCGGAAAAAAAGGCTTTCCACGGAGCTGTCGAAACAACCCCGCTTCATACGGTCGTGGAGGGGCATAAGCCTTTTACCCAAAGCAAGAGCCACGGCGAGCACGTGTTCCGCCAGGGGCTCCGCAAATCCTCCCGCATTGGAAGCCACCAGGGCCTTTTCGGGGATTTCCCGAAAGGGCACGTTGTCCGCCCCCGCAAAGAGAAGCTGCACCAGGGTAAGTCGTAAAAGAAGGGACACTTCGGAGGAGGAGATCTCTCCGGGAGCGAAGCTTTTACAGAATAGCACCGAGGTTTTTTCCAGAGCCTCCCTTCGGGCTTCTCCCCGAAGATCCGGAAGCACCGAGAAGGAGGCAAGGGAGCCAAGCATGTTCTCTGCAAGAGAGCGCTGCTCCGGCAAAAG
Source organism: uncultured Aminiphilus sp. (assembly GCA_963666395.2). GTDB lineage: Bacteria > Synergistota > Synergistia > Synergistales > Aminiphilaceae > DAIPKP01. The sequence goes on along the minus strand of CAXXQU010000001.1, from coordinate 638,244 downwards.
ATCGAAGGTACAAAGCACATGGGGTGGATACACGGCGAACACTCCTTTAACTTACAAATCATGAGAAAGAATCTTTTTCCACGGTAGGGAAGTCTTTTTCGCTGTTGACACCCCGAAGTTCTTCCTCCAAACTACAGAAATTCCGCTCCCCCACTTTCCAAGGGGGCTACGGATATACTTTACCGGTCCCTCTTCGGAGGGTCAATTGCACAAAACGCGAAAGGAGGCAGAAAGCATGGAAAAGGAGTTTTGCACCCATCCGGGATGCTTCGTTTGCGGTCCCCGGGAAAGCAATCCCGGAGGACTGCACCTCTCTATCTTTTGGGAACCCCGAGAACAACGTACCAGCCTGGATTTTACGCCTCTTTCCTTCTGGAACGGCTTCTCCGGCATCACCCACGGGGGCCTTCTCACGTCCCTTCTGGACGATCTCATGGCCTGGGCGGTAAAAAAACATACCCGTCGCTGGGCCGCCACGGGAACCATAAAAGTTACCTTCCGCCGCCCCGTGGAAATCGGCAAACCCCACCGGGGATACGGCTCGGTTCTCAAGGCCGGAACCCGAAAGGTCGCAACTGCGGGATATATCGAGAATGCCGAGGGGCTTCTCTGCGCGGAGGGAGAGGCGCTCTTCTTCTATCTCCCCGAAAAAACCGGACATTCGAAATGCTCCGAGGAGGCATGACATGGCACGGATTATCATACGGCACTATGCGGAAGAGAACCCTCCGAAGCACGTCTCCGAGACCCGGGAGGCGCTTCTGGAAATAATCGAACAGTATCGTCCCCGTTACGAGGCTTTGGGACATTCCCTGGAGCTGCAAAAGGAACTTTCCGAACCCGAAGAGGCGGAGGATTTCCTGAATCTCCTTACTCTGGGCTGTTCCGAACTGGGCCTTGCGGAAACTCCTCTCGAAAAAATCGTGGGGGCCGAGATCGTAGCGGAAGAAATCGATTCTTCCGAGGGAAAGCGCTCGGTCCGAGCTCTCATGCTTCACGGCAAAAGCTATTTGAGCCTCCCCCGGGGCATGCTGGCGGAGGGACTGCTTCGAACGCTCCTCGCCCTAACCCCCACCGAGGGGGGCTGTTCTCAGGGATGCCAGGGTTGCTCCGGAAGATGTTCCTTTTGATTCTTGGAAAGATATGCGGATATAGCGTATAATGAATGCACTATGCAGCAAGTACATGATTTTCACATGATCGTTTTCCCAACTCCATCTGTCACGAGGTGTTCTTATGATCGTATCTTCCACGCTTTCCCCTGCCCATAACACGGATCTGCGGCAGATCGTCTACGAGAAGTTGAGGGAGGCCATTCTGGACGGCCTCATTCCTCCGGGGGAGCGTCTTTCCGAGGTGGAGCTTGCGGAACAGCTCATGGTGTCCCGAACTCCCGTGAGAGAAGCCATCCGGCAGCTTGCGGAAACGGGGCTCATCATGCTTATTCCTCGGCGGGGGGCCTTCGTTATTCTTCCCACTACCGAGGACGCCCGGCATCTTTATGAAGTGCGATCCGCCCTGGAAAAATTCGCTCTGGAGCGGCTCTGCGAAAATCCCCCTCTGGAGGAGCTTCGAAACCTTCGAAAATCCTTCGAGGAGGTTTCCGACAGCAGCGATTCCAAGAAGTTTCTGGAGCTCGACATGGAGCTGCACCACCTTATACGGCGGGGATCGGGAAACCCCTTTCTCGAAGGAGTGCTGCATCATGTGATGGATCTGATCCACCTCTGCCGGAGATACGCCCTCTACGGAGCTTCCATGGAACGTTCCGCGGGGGAGCATGTGGAAATCATCGATAAAATTCTTGTTCGGGATGTGGAAGGCGCTCAAAAGGCCCTCACAAATCACCTCAACAACGCCATGAAAACCCTGGTGGAGTATTTATCGAAGCATCCGGAATATACCAGGAAAAACGAGTAGATCATGCATGCTCTTTTCGGCTACGCCTTTGCCTTTACCGCGGCGGTGATATGGGCCCTCGCTCCGGTGCTCTACAAGCGCGGAGTGGACCGGCTTTCCTTCACCGCCGTGGGATGGGTTCGCTGCATAGGATATCTTGTAAGCGCCGGAATCTACCTTGGGGCGACCATGGGGGCGAAGGGCTTCGTCCCCGTCACGCCGTGGCATTACATTGCGGGAGCCGTTTTTTCGGGCATAATCTGGCTGGTGGCGGGGGATCTCCTTTACTTCGCCTGCCTTTCCCGTTTGGGAGTTTCCATTACGGTACCCATTACCTCCGCTTATCCTCTGCTGGTGGTTCCCGCATCCTGGTTTTTTCTTCACGAACCCATGACGCCGGGAGTCGTGGTGGCGGCCTTTCTGATCGTGGGAGGCATCGTGCTTATCGCTCCGAGAAACCCTCAAGGAAAAGGGCTCAAACCCTCGGAACGACCTCTGGCAATGGGGCTTCTCCTGGCTTTTCTCACCATGGGATGCTGGACCTTCGGGCTTCTCACGAACAAGTTCTTCGTGCAGTATATTCCCATACCCCAGCTCGAATGGTATCGAGCCCTGGGGGTCACTGCGGGATCTCTCATACTCTATCTCCTCCATCCCGGAGAGCTTTCGGTAAAGTCTCTCTTTCAAACAAGCAAAACCCCCTGGCGCATTCTCGGTGAGGTCGTTCTGGCAGGAACCCTGGGACTTACCTTGGGAAATCTCTTCTTCACCTACAGTGTTCTTTTCATCCCCGTCAACGTGGCAACCTGCGTGGCTTCCCTACGCCCCTTCATCGCCGCTCTTTTCGCACTTTTCCTTCTTCGGGAACCTCTGACGAAACACCTTTTGGGAGGCATCTCCCTTATTATTTCGGGAGTCATCTTTCTTTCTCTCACATGAAAAACCGCTCCATTTCTCCGTTTCATGGGTACCGCCGCCCCGAGCAGCGATAAAGGAGGATTTTCATGCTCTATATGCTTTATAAAAGCACCGCAGCTCTGATCCTGCCTCCGGGAATATTTATTCTCCTGCTTCTCCTCTGGGGGGGTTCCCTGTTATGCAAAAGACCTCGGCGAGGAGGCATCGGCCTGGGGCTCGTGCTTCTCGCCCTGGTTTTGTATGGAGGAAGTATCTCTTTAGGGCCGGAACTGCTCCTGGTACCCCTGGAGGAACCCTACTACCAAGCGAAGCTTCCCGAAAAGGGGCCTTCCACCGGTGTGGTCGTTCTCGGCGGAGGATATTGGATGGGCCCGGAAGGCAGAAATATGCCGGGCCCCTACAGCACCGCCCGGCTCGTAAGGGGAATGGAAGCCGCCCGAGCCCTGGATTCCTGGATTCTCTGCTCCGGTACCGCCCTGATGGCGGAACAAGACCGGCAAGATACGCCTTCCCTGGCGGAAAGCATGGCGCTCTCTCTGGAGAAATGGGGGTGGAAGGGAGAGGTCCTTTTCGAGAAAAGCTCCCGCACCACCTGGGAGAACCTTCGCTATCTCGCTCCTCTCCTGGAAGAGAGGGGAACCCAGCGCATCGTTCTCGTTACCGACGCCTTTCACATGCGGCGATCTCTCGCCATGGCGGAACGCGTTCTTTCCTGTCCGGTCTATCCCTACCCCTCTTCCTTTCTGGTGGACCGTAAAACCCACACCTGGCAGGACTATCTTCCTTCCATGATGGAACTCCAGAAAAGCTGGATGGGCCTTCGGGAACGCCTGGGGATTGTGGCCTACGCCGGGTACGGTATGCTCCAGGCCTTTCATGGACCTTGAAATACGGTGTGATGGTTCCACGATTTTTTCATGACCTCCACGAAATCCTCCACATAGGAAGGCATGTAACGATCCTTTCGGCGGATAATATAATAGGGGATTTTCATGTTTGGATCTCCCACCAAAAAATATGAGACCGGTTTAGGGTAGACATAGCTGCAGGTATAGCTCAAAACGTTAAAGGCAAGGCCCAAACCTTCTGCGGCAAGCTGCGAAGCGGCTTCCATATTCGATATGGTAAGAATATGTCCAGGCACCGCCCGAGCATATTCAATGGCTTGATCCACATAGCTACGGGAAGCCTGGGAGGACTTCTGCAATATGAAAGTTTCTCCGTTAAAGAGTGCGAGGTCCATCCATAAAAGGGATTCTCCCTCCAGAGGACATCCCATATGCGCCTTTGGGTGCGATGGAGAAAGAACCATAACCAGTCGATCCGTATAAAAGGGAATATATTCCAAAATGGCGTTCCTATGAACCCTGCTATTTACGATAATATCCAATTCCCCTTCCAAAAGGCGCTCAAAAAGAACTTCCGCCCCGGCCTCACAGAGACGTACCTCCACCTCTGGGTGCGTCTTCATGAAACTTCCCAAAATACGGGGTAAGAAATAGGTGGTTCTTCGCCGATGTAACCCCAAATTCAGAACCCCCACCGACTCCTCCTTTATATCCCCAAAAACCTTAAGAAACTCCGTATCCAGCCGGATCATCTCCCGGGCATAATCCATGTAGACTTTTCCCGCATGGGTAGGCACAAAAGTTTTACCAAGCCGATCGAAAAGAGGAATTCCCAAATCTCTCTCAAGGTTGCCAAGAAAAATACTTAACGTGGGCGGAGATATGTAGAGTTCTTTCGCCGCATCCTTTATGCTTCCGTGTTTTCCTATGGCCAAAACATACCGCTGCTCCCGCAAATTCATCCCGGACCTCCTTGAAATCATTTTTTGCGCTATCGAAAAAAAGAATAGCTAAAAACTACTATGTTAGTAAAAATAATTTATTTGACAAAATATGAAGAAAAAAATAGCATACTTGATACGGTACTTCCACCGTCATGGGGCCCTGTTTCGTTTTGTACAAAACAATCTCCGATAAAGGGAGGGAAAAACAAAAAATCATTCATGGAGGATATGCGCAGTTTTCCTGTCCTCCAACCTCGTAAAGATATTCGTTCCATTTTTACGAATCGCCGAGACATACGAAATACACAACATTGTTTAAGGAGGGTTATCCCATGGCAACTGTCATAAAAAAGAAAAGCTCCTGGTTTCCTCATACGTACGTCATCATCTTTACCCTCATCTTTCTGGCGGCCATCCTGACCTGGATTATCCCGGCAGGAACCTTCGAACGAGTAAAGGATGCCGCCACGGGTAAATCCGTCATCCTTCCCGGCACCTTCGAATTTACCGAAAACAATCCGGTAAGCCTGCTTTCCCTTCCCGACAAAATCGTGAAAGGCATGAACGATGCCAGCAGCATTATTTTCCTGGTTCTCATCGTGGGAGGAGCTTTCAACGTTATCATCAAGACGGGCATGTTCCAAGCCATGGCGGCAAAAATGGCGAAGGCTTTTTCTCATCGGGAGGCCTTCATTATTCCCGCCTTTACGACCACCTTCGCCCTGGCCTGCATGACCATGGGAGTGAATACGTTCATAGGTTTTGCTCCCGTAGCGATCATCATCGCCCGCTCCATGGGATACGATGCCATCGTGGGAGTTTCCATGGTGGCTCTGGGAGGAGCCATAGGGTTCAGTACTGGAACCTTCAATCCCTTTACCACCGGCGTAGCTCAGGCCATCGGAGGACTTCCCATGTTTTCGGGGCTTGGATTCCGCTTTTTTTCCCTGGTCATTTTTCTTATCGTAACGAATATATACATTATCCACTATGCCAAAAGGGTGAAGAAAAATCCCGCATTGAGCGTAGTGCGAGATCTGGAACTTCTCGAAGCCGAGATGACCGACAACGAGGATCAAATGATATCCACGAAAGGGCGTCATTTCCTGGTGCTCGGAGTGGTGATCGCCCTTTTCTGTCTGCTTATCTACGGGGGAATCCAGTGGCAATGGAAGTTGAACCAGAGTGCGGCACTTTTTCTCTGGATGGCAATACTGGGAGGACTGGCCTACGGTTTTTCCCCAAACAAGATAGCGGTGGAATTTATTGAAGGAGCAAAAAAACTCGTCTTCGGGGCCCTCATCATAGGTTTTGCCAGGGCCATATCGATTATCCTCACGGACGGTCATATTCTCGACACGGTGGTATTTTATCTTGGAGGGGCTCTAGGGGCACTTCCCGCCATGCTTCAGGGAACGGGCATGTTTATCATGCAGCTCGTCGTAAACGGGCTCATCACTTCCGGAAGCGGTCAGGCTGCGGCCACCATGCCCATCATGTTCCCCGTAGCGGACATGATCGAAATGACCCGGCAAACCGCAGTACTCGCTTTCAACTTCGGCGACGGCCTGAGCAACTATGTGCTTCCCACGTCTTCCGCTCTCATGGGTTTTCTTGCGGTGGCCAACATCGGTTACGATAAGTGGATGCGCTACATGGGAAAACTTTTCCTTCTCTGGATAATCACGGGTTCCGCGCTCATCACTCTTGCGAATTTCATACATTACGGCCCCTTTTAAGCTGAAAACGAGGCTTCCATGCACGCAAAAAAAGAAAAAGAAGTAAAGGAAAATATTTTTTCATATATCGAAAGCCTTAGCTCCCAGCTCTGCGCCATGGGGGACAATCTTTTCGATAACCCCGAAACCGGCCTCCAAGAATTTCAAAGCATGAAACTGCTTACGGAGTACCTCGAAAAAAACGATTTTTCCGTGGAACCCGGCATCGGGGGACTTGAAACGGCTTTCAGGGCTACCTGGAAACAAAGCGAAGAAGGCCCCTCCATAGGCCTGCTCTGTGAATACGACGCTCTGGAAGGGCTGGGGCACGCCTGCGCCCATCATATGCAGGGTCCTGCAATTATCGGAGCGGCTCTGGCTTTGCAAAAATGCTGCCGGGAAATGCCCCACCGCATCGTGATCTACGGCACCCCCGCAGAGGAGACCGTGGGAGGAAAGATCACCATGCTCGACAATGGATGTTTTCGGGATATCGATGTAGCACTTATGATGCATGGAGCCCCCACGACCACCACGGACATCAAGTCCCTGGCCATGTCGAATTTCAATGTCACCTTCCGCGGCACCAGCGCTCATGCGGCCTTGGCACCGGAAAAAGGAAGAAGCGCCCTCGACGGCATTCTGCTGCTCTTCCAGGGAATAGAATTCCTGAGGGAACACGTGTTGGAAGACACGAGAATGCACTACACCATTACCGATGCGGGGGGCCCCGGCAACGTGGTCCCCAAAAAAGCGACGGCTTGGTTCAGCTTACGTTCCTATGACCGACAGTATCTCGATACGGTAATAAGGCGGTTTCGAAAAATCGTTCAAGGAGCGGCGCTTATGACAGAGACCGAAGCGGAAATAACGGAAACGAAGTCTTTGGATAATAAAATCCCAACGCTCTTGCTGAATAAGATTCTTATGGATAACGCCAGACTCGTAAACGCTCCCCGCAGAACTCCGCCCCGAGAAAAAACGGGCTCCACCGATTTTGGCAATGTCATGTACCGTCTTCCCGGCTCCTGCATTCGGGTCGCCTTCGTTCCGGAGGGAACCTCCTCTCATTCGGAAGAGTATATTAAAGCAGGAAAATCGCGAGAAGCTCATGATGCGATTATTCTGGGAGCTAAAATCCTCGCCGCTTCGGCCTTCGATATCCTCAACTCCCCCAAAGTGCTGAAGGAAATCCATAAGGAATTCGAGCGCAATAAAGCGGCTTTCCTTGAAACGTAACGCCGTGCGAGCCGGAGGTTATTGATTTTTCCCTGGGGGAAACCCTACGTAAGAGGGGGTATCTTTTCCAATGTGTCCGCTGGAAAAGATACCCCCTCTTTACATGTCATTCCATTCCTTCGTCACTACTCCTCGCTTCGGAAACGTCTCCAAAAGCCTTTGAGGGGTTCCGCAAGTTTCGGTTCTTCCCCCTGATTGCCGGGATAGAAAAAGCGCCGGGGCTGTAGCATGTACTGTTGGGGCACCCAGTGCCGGGGATCGTCGTGGGGATAACGATATCCCTCTCCATGAGGACGAAGATGTTCGGGAACCTCCTGCAATTCCACGGTTTCCACCTCCCGAAGCCCATCGTCGATGGCCCGGTAGGCGCTGTTGCTTTTGGGAGCGCAGGCAAGGTAAAGCACCGCTTCGGCAAAAATGATTCTTCCCTCGGGCCATCCCACCACATCGCAGGCCTGGAGAGCCGCCAGAGCCACCGAAAGGGCCCGGGGGTCCGCAAGCCCCACATCCTCCGCCGCGAAGATCACCAGACGGCGGCCGATAAAACGGGGATCCTCCTCGGCGGCGCAGAGCCGGGAAAGCCAATAAATGGAAGCATCCGGATCGGACCCCCTCATACTTTTGATGAGGGCCGAGATGATCTGATAGTGATCGTCCCCCTGCCGGTCGAAACGCAGATTGCCCTTGGGAAGAAAAGAAGTCACTTTCTCGAGGGTAAGCCGCTCTCCTCCTCCCACCGCCACGGAGGAAGCCACCGCCTCCAGAAGAATAAGCCCCTGCCGGGCATCGCCTCCCGCCCTTTTCGCCAAGGCCTCCAGAGCACCCGCCTCGGAAATCACCTCGAGGGTTCCCAGCCCCCGCTCCCGATCCTCCAGAGCCCTCCGGAAGAGAAGCACCAGATCTTCCTGCTCCAAAGGCCGAAGCTCGAAAATCATCATCCGGGAACGCAGGGTTTTATTGATTTCCATGTAGGGATTTTCCGTGGTGGTTCCCAGGAGGATGAGATCTCCCCGCTCCACCGGAGGGAGCAGAACGTTCTGCTGCTGTTTGTTGAGATGGTAAATCTCGTCCACGAAGGCCAGGGCGGTTCTTCCCGAGGCGGCTTTGCATTTTTGGGCGAGGTCGATCATCTCCCGCAAATCCGCCACCCGGGAGGTTACCGCATTGATCTCCATGAGCCTTCGCTCGGTCTCCAGGGCAAGAAGCCGCACCAGGGTGGTTTTCCCCACTCCCGGAGGGCCGTAGAAAATGCAGCTCGGCACGTGGCCTCCCCGGAGAATCTGTCCCAACGTTCCCTGGGGTCCCAGAAGATGACCCTGCCCCACATATTCCCCTAAGGATCGGGGGCGCATCCGCTCGGGGAGAGGGGCTTCCCCTCCGGTTCCCCAACTCTTTTCCCCGAAGTCCTTTTCGATTTCCTCCGGGGAATCTCCGAAAAGCAGTTCCTGAGAAGCCATGGGAAACTACTCCAAGGATTCCAAAAAGGTCGGAAGCTCTTCGGCTTTTCGGGGAAGCAGCGTATCTTCTGGACAGGACTCCCGGAGAAGAAGGGAGGGGAATCGGCTCCGAAGAGAATGCTCCAGGGCCTCCCGAAGGGGCTTGCCGAGGAAAGAGGCATCCAGACCGTACCATACCGCCCACTGAGAGGGAGAGAGGCGTTCCTCCGAAGAGATCCCGAGGACACCGCATCCCCAATTTGCGGCACCGAAGGCGAGGGCTCCGGGATTTTCCGCATCTTCCGGAAGGGCAAAGGAGCGTTTCCAGCGTCGCCGCAGTTCCGAGGAGGAACCTATATGACGGTACTCTCGCGGATGCACCGGTTCATCCCGGAAGAGAAAATCCACGAACTCCTCCAGAGTGATGAAGGAGAGGTCCGCCCAAGGGAACCAGGAAGGTTCGTTCCGCTGCACCAATACTCCCCGCATACCTCCCCGGCAGGCCCCCATGAGGTCATAGAGGAAATCTCCCACCATGACGCACCGTTCCGGAACCACCCCCAAAGCGGAAGCGGCATTCCACAGTGCCCGAGGATCCGGTTTTACCGGCTCCTGATCTCTCGTAAAAGTGTATTTAGGTAGAACGATTCCCGTAGCTTCCGCAGCGAGGCGCACTGCCACATCACAGTTTCGGGAAACCACCGCCCAAGGAAAACCTCGTTCTTCCAGAAAAGTCAAAAGCTTTTCCGCTCCCGGAACGGGACGGGCTCTTCGAGCCCCCTCCATTTCGAGACGGATCAGCTCCTGCTCGATCTCTGTTCTCAGGGAAGGTTCCAGAGAGGGAAGCGTTTCGAGGAGCATTACCCGCTTTCCTCCGAAATACTTTTCAAAAAGAGGACGAAAATCCAGCCTCGTCTCCGCCAGGACTCCGTCCCAATCGAGAATGAACGCCCCCTGTCGGGCGGGATGCCAGAAAGGAGGTTCTCCTTTCCAGGTATTCTCTGCCACGGCCATACTTTCCTCCTCCTCCTCCCCTAAAGGGAAGGCCGAAAAAAACATAAAAAAAGGAGGCTTTGAGCAAAGCCCTCCGCCTCCTTACAACAAAGCTCTTCATCCCCGCAGTGCCGTGCCCGGAAGGCCCTGACCCATTCCTAAAAGGAAGGAAACCTGCTCTCCTGAACTTGGTCGATCTCCGAAGAGATCTCCTCCGCAAGAAAAGACTCGATTTCCATATGGGTATGTGTTGGCTCAGGGCACTTCGACAGATACACGAACACCGCAGGAAGAACTTTCTTGCTTGTTATTATAGCAAATCGTTATGAATACGCAATATCCCTTTTCGGCGAAAGAAACTTTTTCACTCTGCGGTTCGCAGCAAAAGCCAGAAAGCCCTTCTCCATGAACTTTCACTAAAGAAGAACGACATCATCGGTTACCACGGTATTCCGTCCCCGAAGTTTCGCTTGATACAATCGCTTATCCGCCACTGGCACGAGCATCTCCGATTGGTTGCAATCCAATTGAGCTACTCCGATACTGACAGTAATGTGAATTTTATCGTTTTTAAAAACCAAACTCTCCACATCACTACGAATACGCTCCGCTACTGCTGCAGCTTCGGACAAATCAGTTTCGGGGAAAATCACCGCAAACTCGTCTCCTCCACATCGCCCTGCCACATCCCCGACACGGCAATTTTTGCGTATGCTCTCTCCCAAGGCAACAAGCACCTTATCTCCCATAGGATGACCCCAAGTATCGTTTATCTCTTTGAAATTATCCACATCGATTATAGCGATACTAAGATCTCTTTGGTATTGCAGGGCATTTTCAATTCTTTTTTCCAACTTCTCGTAAAAATATTTATGATTATAAAGCTTTGTCAGGCCGTCATTTTTCACCATTTCGTGCAAAAGACGATTTTTTTCTTTCAGCTTCCGATTTGTAGCTTCAAGCTCGCTGGTAACAGTATCCGTAAGGTGTGTAAGGGCCTTGATAATCCCAAGGCGGCGATCCCTTCCGGGGATCCAGGGAGCTCTCTTCTCCTCTTCCGGAGAAAATGCCAGGACCTCTTTGGATTCAGAAAGCATGGTAACCGCCATGGTAGCATTAAGGAGATAGTTTTTTCCCTGAAAGGAAAGGAATTCCCCGTAAGAAAAAAATCCCGTCACCGGAGCAAAACGCTGCAAGGACATCAATTGATCCGCCGCCCGCTCCTGAAGCATATTTTTCCGCACCACGCAGGAAAAAACAAAAGCTCCTTCCCAAGAATCTTTTCGGAGTTCTCGGTATTCCGTTTCGGGACTCTTGAAAAGAGTATCCATACTGCCATAACCAAAACGAACTTCCTCCCCCGAGAAAATATCTCCAAAATACAAGATACTACCGTCCTCTTTTTGCCCGCAGATCACTCGAGCCACATCCAGCCCGTGCCTGTTAAGAATAAGAGGGAATTCCACTCCCGCCGAATGAAGAAGGTTGTCCGCAATCTCCGACCCAAGATAACGCCGGTATACTTCCTTTGGAGGGGAGCCATCAAGGCTCTTTACACAGTTCCCTTGAGCCTCCGTAACAATCATTTTTTTACCGATTTTCTTCCAGTCGAGCCGATGGAACTGGTGAACCTTCAGGAAAGGACCATGTAACGTCACCGCAGCGGCTCCTTCTGCCAGGACCTTATCATTATAGAAGACAAAAGTCCGTTCAAACCGGATATCATCTCCCGCCCTTCCTCCCGCGATAGGAAGATGGGGTACTTGGGAGGCAAGCTCCTCCAAAAGTTCGTGAGCCCGAATTTGCAAACCATCGGTTATAAGAAAAAGCAGTCGTGCATCTTCTCGGACAAGGTCTTTCTTTATGCAACGAGCCATGGATACCGGAGAATATTCCTCCAGGGAATAGCATGCTCCTCGGAAATGTATGTCGCGAAACTGACAAAAGGTAATCACCGTACCCTCTTCCACCACATTCCCCGCAGCAAAGGCTCCTGCAGAAGAACAGCCTAAAAGAGTAGCTCCGGGAAGACGATGAAGAATTTCACGGTGTAAAACACAAGCTTGCTCTATCTCGGAATCAACCAAACGTTCTCCTTCAAAAACGCTATTGGTAAAAACAAAAATCAAAAGATTTTTCCCCACCAGTTTTTCTCTATTAATATGCTGTTCGAGGTGTTCTAATGATTGATATCGAAGACTGGTACATTTCATAGGAAATTCCTCCTATTTTTGGGGAAATTTCAAAATTACTTTTGAAATACTTTTTCATAATTTAAAAAACTGATATTTACATTTCGCATAGAATATCCGCAAAACAACATAACGAAAAGCAGGCATTTCCCCAAAAGCGCTTGAAAAAGCACCGGCATCTTGTAGAGCAAGACAAAGAGGCTACATCTTTCGAGGATCCCGAATTTCCCGAAGCCCCTCCTCCACAGTTTCACGAATCCAAAGGGCCACATCGGGAAGAGAAAAAAGCTCGGGATCCTCCAACTCCGCCACCAGTTCCTCCCAGGAGAGGCAAAATTCCTCCTTTCCCCGGGCGAGGCAAAAGGTCCACTGAACATGAGGATGCCCCGCAAAGAGGGACATCACCGAAAGGGCGATATCCCCCAGAGGAGGACAGTCCACCGCATCCGCCCGAAGGGTGGCCCGCAGCAAGGTTCCCTTTCCGGAGGTGGAGGTCAGAAAAAGCTCTCCGTCACAAAGTTCCGCAATCTGCTTGAGAAAGGGAATTCCCAATCCTACCCTGCGGGTGGTGCGGCTCGTAATGAAAGGGTCCACCACCTTTCGGAGCATTTCTTGATCCATCCCCTTACCGTTATCCTCCACTTCAAGAAGAAGCCATCCATCGGAAGTACGCTCGTTGAAAGAAACTCGAATCCGGGAAGCCCCCGCATTTACTCCGTTTTCCGCGATATCCACCATATGCTGCGACATATCTTCTAACACGGACATCATTCCCTTGAGAAAAAATTGCTGTTACAATGAGCGAAGCATCCATATCTCCGTATTTATTGTACAATAAAAGAAGTGTTCGAGAGAGGAGATTCCGTACCATGTGGGAAAAAAAACTTCCCCTCCACCTTCTGGAAGAGACCCGGGAGAGCTACGTTAGCCGGGAACACAGCAAAATTCACGAGAGCCCCGAGCTCCCGCTGGTGGATTGTGCTCTGGGAACCAATCCTCTGGGAGCTTCTCCGGAGGTTCTCGCAAATCTTCAAAGGCCCCAGCAGTGGGACCCTTCGGGATATCCTCCTCCCGTAGCGAAGATCCTTCACGAACCTCTTACGGCCTACCTGGGAAAATCGGTTTCTCCGGAGAATCTCGTCTTCGGACACGGTTCCATCGATGTGCTTCTCACACTTCTCCGAATCCTTCTTTCTCCGGAGAGTCTTATGGGAGGAGTTTCCCCCCAGTTTACGGACGTACCTCTTCAGGTGATGCTGGGAAGAGTGCGCTATTCTCCGGAACGGCTCTCCTTTCCGGAGATGATTATAGATCGGGAGCTTCTCGCCAGGAATCTGGACCGGCATATTCAGGTGCTCTATCTCGATCGGCCCCATAATCCCACGGGCCAGGTCCTTTCCCTGGAGGATCTCTCCGAAATCTGTCTTCTCGCGGAAGAACGGAACGTATGGGTTCTGGTGGATGAGGCCTACGGCGACTATCTCCCCCCTCAAGAGGGAGCGCACGTGCTGGAATGTCCGAATCTTGTCGTGGCCCGATCCTTTTCGAAGTGCTGGGGACTTGCGGGAATTCGGGGAGGCTACGGCATCATCCGGGATCCGGATCTCTTTTCCGTTTACCGGAAGCTTCAGCCCCCCTTCGCCCTGAGCACTCCCGCCATAGCCCTTATCCAGACGGCCCTGGATCATCCGGAGTTCCTGGAAGAAACCCGAAGCTACGTTCTCCGGGCAAAGGAAAAGGTTCTTCGGGAAATTCGGGAGAACCCGTTTCTGCACGCCGCCGCCACGGACCCCCGAACCCCCATCCTCATGCTTCACACCTCTTCGGGAAATCTCTGGGAAGCTCTTCTCCAATGCGGCATCGACACGGAGCCCGGAGACGGTTATATGCATACGGATAAACGCTCCGTGCGGCTTCGGGTTCCTCCGGAAAAAGATCTTGACCGGCTTCTGGAAAGGCTCCGCACTTTCGGAGCGTAAAAAAGGCCCTTTGGAAATTCCCGATTTCCCGAAGAAGAAAATCCGTCCGGCAACGAGTTATAGTGATCGAGAGAAAAAGGAGGTTTTTCCATGCACGGCATCGCCATTCACGGTCATTTCTATCAGCCTCCCCGGGAAGACCCTTGGCTCGGCACGGTACTGCGGGACCCCACGGCATTTCCGGAACACGACTGGAATCGCCGGGTTACCCGGGAGTGCTATCTTCCCAACGCCTTCTCCTCTCTCCGCAACGACGGGGGAAAAATTCTTTCCATGGAGAACAACTACGAGTACCTCTCCTTCAATTTCGGCCCCACCCTTCACGAATGGCTTTGCAGGCACGAGCCCTTTCTCAATCGTTCGCTGAAGGAGGCAAACCGGAAATCCCTGGATCGGTGCGGCTCGGGAAACGCCCTCGCTCAGGCTTACAATCACATGATTCTTCCTCTCGCTTCGCCTCGGGATAAAAGAACCCAGGTCCTCTGGGGTATTCAGGATTACCGCCATCGTTACGGCCAGGATCCCGAAGGAATGTGGCTTCCCGAAACAGCCGTGGATACCCCTACACTGGAAATTCTGGCAGAAGCGGGAATTTCCTTTACGATTCTCGCCCCCTCCCAATGCGCCGCAGTGGAAACTTCCAAAGGGACCTGGCAGGAAACTCCTTCGGGAAAAGGGCTGGAGATGAGGCGCCCCTATCGGGTGGAGCTTCCTTCAGGACGGAATATGGCGGTCTTTTTCTATCACGGCGGACTCTCTCACGGCATCGCTTTCGGAGAGCTTCTCCGGGACGGCTACGCCCTCGGCAAGGCCCTGAGAAGCCAGGCAATTCCTTCGGGAGAGGAAGAACCTTCCCTTCTGCTGGTGGCCACGGACGGAGAGACCTACGGACATCACCACCACTTCACCGAGATGGCCCTTTCCCGGGCCTTTCGATTTCTTTTAGAGGATTCCGCGGTAGCCCTCCTTCCTCCGGGAGCCTTTCTGAAACGCTATCCCCCCCGGCTACGAGCTCGAATCGCGGAAAACACCTCCTGGTCCTGCGTCCACGGCATCGAACGCTGGCGAAGCAACTGCGGTTGCTCCACCGGAGGGGATCCCTCCTGGAATCAGGCGTGGCGAGCCCCCCTGCGGCAGGCCTTCGACCGGCTCCGGGAAGGTATGGATAGCTATTTCGAAGAAAAACTTCGCCCCTTCTGCAGTGACCCCTGGGCCTTACGGGACCAGGCAGTGGCTCTTCTTCTGGGAACGCCTCCGGAACAGTTTCTCGAAGAACGCTTCGGCGAGCTTCCGGAAGACGCGATTCCCCTGACGCTCACCCTGCTGGAATCCCAGAGAATGGGAATGTTTCTCTACACTTCCTGCGCCTGGTTTTTCAACGACATCGCCGGAGTGGAAACGGTGCAGAATATCCGTTACGCCTTTCGGGGAGCCCAGCTCCTGGCGGCCGCAGGAGGCCCGGACCTTTCACAATCCCTTCTGGAGGACCTTTCCAAGGCCGAGGGGAATCAACCCAAGGCCCGGAATGCCCGAATTCTGGCGGAAGACGAAGTCCTTCCCCGCATGCGGAGCCTGAAGGAGATCGCCGTCGCCGCATGGATGACCAAGAGTTCTCCCTCATACCATTATTACGAGGTGGAAGAGCGGGAGAGCCGCCGCTTTCCTTCCCGGGACGCCACGGTGGGAGAGCTGATCCTCCGGGAGCCTCTTACGGGACGATCCTGGCAGGGATGCGCGCTCCGTACGAATCCCCGAAAGGAGGAGCTTCTCGGCTTTGCGGAAGAACATCTCCGGTTCCAAGACCTTCAGGAGGAACTTTTTCAGGTTCCCTGGAAGCAATCGGTGGAAGCCTTCTTTCCGGATCCCCCCTTCTCTCTGGAGATCCTCTGCGAGGACGATCGGGAAAAGCTTTTCGAAGAATGGGAGGAACAGATCATGGCCCCCTTCCTTCCTCTCATGGAGGAAAACGCCCGAAACGGCTACGCCATGATTACCGCACTCCTCCAGGCGGGGGCTCCTCTTCCGCCTCTTCTCGAAACCCTTACGGCCCGGCATCTCCGGGCCACGGGAAAAGAGCTTCTGGAATGTCCCAGGGATTTCCGGCTTTTTCTCCGCTTTCTCGGTTCCCTGAAAGAACCCCGAAAATGGATGGATGGGGCGGAACTTTCCCTGGAACTGGAAAAGCATCTCTGCTCCCTGCTGGAGCGGAAAGAACCTTCCTGGGAAAACGTAAAGACCCTTTTGGATATGGCCAAGGAATTTCGTATCGATTATTCCCGGGAGAATCTGATTCGGCTTTTCTGGCGTCATTTCCGGGAAAACCCTCATCCCCCCATGGAGCTTATGCGCCCCATAGGGAAGCATCTGGATTTTCTTCTTCCGGAGCAGGTAAAGGAGTAAAAAAGAGACCTCACGGCACCATCGGTACAAACTCGATCTTATGGGAGGGATACTTCATGTCCGTTATGCTTCATGGAAAACATCTGGGTCAATCTTTTCGAAACACCATAGAAACGGATCCTTCTTTCCGCACCATCGCGTACTGCTCCATGGAAATCGGTATCAGCCACCAGATTCCCACCTACTCCGGAGGTCTGGGAGTTCTCGCGGGAGACATCCTTAAAAGCGCCGCGGATCTGGGAGTTCCCATGGTGGGAGTGACGCTCCTCTACCGAAAGGGGTACTTCAATCAAAAGCTTTCCGGAGAGGGATGGCAGAAGGAAAGTTCCGTGGATTGGCAGCCGGAAAAGCTGCTCCAGCTCCTTCCCAACAAGGTTTCCCTCTACGCGGAAGGGCGATGGATTCAACTTCGCACCTGGGTACACGACCTCATCGGCCACGGAGGCTTCGCCCTCCCCATCTACTTTTTGGACACGGATTTCGACGAAAACAGTGCGGAGGACCGAAAGCTCACCTGGTACCTCTACGGAGGCGATCAGCGATACCGCCTTCTTCAGGAGATGGTGCTCGGAGTGGGAGGGCTGCGAATGCTCCGGGATTTGGGATACGACAATCTGCGCACCTTCCACCTCAACGAAGGGCATGCGGGATTCATCACTCTGGAGCTTCTGCGGGAGATGGGATACGAGGATTTCGACAAGGTTCGGGAGCAGGTGGTATTCACCACCCATACTCCGGTTCCGGCGGGGCACGATTACTTCTCCTACGACCTCATCGAGAAGGTGATGCAATCCCATCACGCCTCCCAGCTCCGGCGGATGCTAGGAGACGGGGGAGTTTCCATGACGGATCTGGGGCTCAAGTTCAGCCGCTTCGTCAACGGAGTTTCCAAAAAACATGCCGAAGTGAGCCGCAACATGTTCGAGACGGATACCATCGACTGCGTCACCAACGGTGTGCACAGCACCACCTGGACCAATCCCAGCATGATGAAGGTTTTCGACCGTCACATTCCGGGATGGCGCAACGATCCCTCCCGGCTTACCCAGGCGCTTTCCATTCCGGACGAGGAGATCTGGCGGGCCCACCAGTCCGCGAAAATGAAGCTTCTCGCCCGGGTGCTGGAGGATACGGGAAAGGAACTCGATCAGGACGTACTTACCATAGGTTTCGCCCGCCGGGCCGCCACCTACAAGCGGGGGGACCTCATCTTTTCGGACGTGAAAAAACTGGTGGATTCCTGCTCCGGCAAGGTGCAGTTTCTCTTTGCGGGAAAGGCCCACCCCCACGACAACGGTGGCAAGGAGACCATCCAGAAAATCATTCGGGCCGCCAAGGAGCTGGAAGGGCTGGTCCCCATCGTCTATCTGGAGAACTACAACATGGCCCTGGCGGAGCTCCTTACGTCCGGGGTGGACCTCTGGCTGAACAATCCAAAGAGGCCCCGGGAGGCTTCGGGAACCAGCGGCATGAAATGCACCCATAACGGAGTGATGAACTTCTCGGTTTTGGACGGCTGGTGGATCGAAGGATGGATCGAGGGGCTTACGGGATGGTCCATCGGGCCGGACCCGAGCGAAGCGGCTCTGGTGGAGTACGACGAAATGCAGGACGCCCGGGATCTTTACAACAAACTGGCCCACGAGATCATTCCCATCTACTACGAAGACCGGGAAACCTGGATCCGCATGATGCGCTACACCATAGGACTGAACGCGAGCTATTTCAACACCCATCGGGTGGTCAAGGATTACTGCGAAAAAGCCTACAACGTAGTCTTTCGAGGATTGTAACCATGGGTGCCAAAGAGTCTTCGGCACTCCGGGTACTTCACGTCTCCCCCGAAATGGCCCCTCTGGTAAAGAAGGGAGGGCTTGGAGACGTGGTGGGGGCGCTTCCCCGGAAAATGCAGGAACTCGGTGTGGACGGCCGCGTTCTTCTGCCCCTCTGGCCGGGGGTTCCCGAGGTGCTCCGGAAAATGCACGTTTCCCTTTCTCGGGAGACCGAAAAAATCCACGTATCCCTCGATTGGAGGGTTTACAGCGCCGAGGTGTGCCCTGCCCTGGTACAGGGGGTGCAAGTCTATCTTCTGGATCAGCCGGAACTTTTCGGCAATCCTCAGGTGTATCCCCGGGAAACCGATGAAGAAACGACGCTTCCCTTCGTGTTCCTTTCCTATGCGGCGTTGGAACTGGAAAAGGCCATCCGCTGGAGACCTCACATTATCCACGCTCACGACTGGCCGGGGGCCTTTATTCCCGCAGCGCTTCAATGGCATCGGCATTACAAAAATCTTGGCGGGAACTACGATACGGTGCTCACCCTGCACAATATGGCACATCAGTGCGTGGTGGAAAAAAGCGCTTTGAACGTTTGGGGACTCGAGCCCCGGGCATTCTCCATAGGAGCCATGGAATTCTACGGTCAGGTAAATGTCCTCAAGGGAGGCATCAACGCCTCCGGAGCGGTCACCACCGTTTCTCCCCAGTATTCCTGGGAAATCCAGACCATGAAAGGAGGCTTCGGCCTGGACGGAGTACTTCTGCAGAACCGCAAGAAACTGCGGGGCATCCTGAACGGCATCGATTACGAGGTATGGGATCCTTCCAAAGATCCGCTTCTTCCACACTCCTACGATCCGAAAAATCTGGAGGGGAAGAAAGCCTGCCGAGCGAAACTTCTTCAGGAGTGCGGCTTTCCCGAGGAAAATCGTCCTCTCTTCGTTTTCATCAGCCGACTGGTGGAACAGAAGGGAATCGATCTGATCCTGGGAAGCATGGAAGAGCTTGTCCGGAGAAATGTCCGGATTCTCATTCTCGGAAGCGGCCATGAGGTGGTGGAACGAGCCTTTCAGGAGCAGATGCGGCGCTTTCCCGGCAAAATATGGCTTCACACGGGATTTAACGAGCCCCTGGCGCATCTGCTCTATGCGGGAGGAGATTTTCTTCTCATGCCCTCCCTGTTCGAACCCTGCGGGCTTTCCCAGCTCATCGCCATGCGTTACGGCACGGTGCCGGTGGTTCGAGCCGTAGGAGGCCTTTCGGATACGGTGATCGACGTGGAGGGCTCTCCGGAAGACGGAAACGGCTTCGTCTTTCTGGATTATTCTCACGAGGAGTTCCTGAAGGCGGTGGACCGGGGACTCTCGCTCCACGCGAAAACCGGAGAATGGCAAGCCCTCGTCTCCCGCAATATGCAGGTGGACTTTTCCTGGAAACGCTCCGCCCGGCTTTATCAGCAGCTCTACGGTTCCCTTCTGGAAGGAAATCCCGTTACATAGGCTCTTTTCCGGGAAAAGGACGCCGAAAGGCTGTGGCTTTACGTCGTATCCATGTTTTTCGTACCCAGGGGTTACGCTCGGAATTCTCTTCTCAAACACCTTGCTATCATTTAAAACGAATCGGAAAGGAGGAAACAACCATGATTTACGGCAGATACGGCCGGGTGCTGGGCATCGTCCTCGCGGGAGGCAAGGGAGAGCGCCTCATGCCCCTCACTCGGTACCGCTCCAAACCGGCGGTACCCTTTGCGGCGAAGTACCGCATCATCGACTTCGCCCTTTCCAATCTCGTCAACAGCGGTCTTTATTCCATTTACGTACTGGTGCAGTTCAAAAGCCAGTCCCTGAACGAACACATCGAGCGGGGATGGCAGTTCGGAGGGGCCATGCGGGGGCGGGATCTCTTCGTCACCACCGTGCCAGCTCAGATGTGGACGGGAAATCACTGGTACAAAGGCACGGCGGATGCGGTATATCAGAACCTTCACCTCATAACCCTCTTCGATGCGGACCACGTGTGCATCTTCGCGGCGGATCACATTTACAAGATGGACGTGGAGCAAATGCTGCAGTTCCATATGGATACGGATGCGGATATCACCGTGGCCGCAAAAACCATCGACGCCTCCGAGGCGAGTGCTTTCGGCTGCATCGGCGTGAACCCTCAGGGACAGGTAACGGATTTCGTGGAAAAACCGGAAAATCCTCCCCATATTCCCGGCAAACCCGGCCAAAGCTACATATCCATGGGCAATTACATTTTCAAGCGCAAGACCCTTGAAGAGGCCCTTATCATGGATGCCACCAGAGAGGGAACCGCCCACGATTTCGGCCGGAACATCCTTCCCGCGGTCTACGGCTCCGCCAAGGTAATGGCCTACGATTTCTCCAACCAGTCCCTTCCCGGAAACGACCGTCCCTATTGGCAGGACGTGGGAACCATCAAGGCCTACTGGGAAAGCCACATGGATTTGCTGCGGCATCCTTCGGATCTCACCCTCTTCAACCCCCACTGGCCCATACGCACCGTTTCCTATGCGGATCCTCCGGGATTCACCTATCCCTCCAAGGGGCAGGATTGTTCGGTCATCGGCACTCTCAGGGCCGAGGGAAGCCAGATTCTGGGTTCCACGGTACACCGTTCCATACTCTCCAGAAACTGCGTAATCCATCCCGGAGCCATTCTGGAGGAGTGCATTATCGGCCAGGGAGTGATTATCGGAGAGCGATGCAAACTGCGGAAAGTCATCGTGGACGCTCACAACGCTATTCCCCCGGGAACCGTTATCGGCTATAATCCCGAGACCGATGCGGAGCGTTATCATTACGACAAGGCTTCGGGGGTTACGGTTATTCCCATGCCTTCCATACGCCTTAGAAGCACTCTGGATATGCCGAATACCGCCATGGGCATTCAGATGGGCAACGGGGAATTCGATTAAAAACTTAAAACATGTCAGGAGGAAGTATCCCCTCTCCGAGGGGGGAAATGCACGGCACTATGAAAAAAAACCACCAGAAGCTGGAGAAGCTTCTCGACGAACTGTACGAAGATTTGTCTCCTTCCGCCGCAGAAACGCTGACGGAGGAGATTTTTCGGCTGGACCCGGATAATCCCGAGGCTCTGCTCTTTCTTGCGGACCATACGGAGGATCCCGAGGAAGCCCTCTCCTATCTTTCCCGGGGAGTGACGAAACTGCGCTCCCTTCTTTCCAAGCTTTCCGAGGACCAGGGAGAAGATTTGCGGGCCCTGCTTTTCGAGGCTCTTCAGCGCATGGGGTGGTACTACATCCTCGAAGACCGGGGAGAAGAGGCGGTAGCTCTGAGCGAGGAGCTGCTCACCCTTCCCGCAGAGGATTACTCCTGGGCCAAGGCCATACGCTATGTGGGGCTCATTCTCACGGGAGAATATTCCCGGGTACTTCAGGCGGTTATCGCCGAGGAGGAACCGGACGTCTTTTCCTCCCATGTAAAGGCCATGGCCCTTCTGGAATGCTCCCCCTCTTCTCAGGAAAGCGCCATCGCCCTGTGGGATGCCTTCCGGGCAGATCCCAACCTTCCCTTCTACCTTCTGGATTTCTGGGTTCCTCCTTTGGAAGAAGAGGACGAGGAGGAGGATCTCGAAAGCTATTCCCGGGCTCTTCTGCTGGAACCGGCCTGGACTCTTACGGAACCCCGGATCATGGCGCTTTCCACGGCGGCGGTTTTTTTCGGATACGTTACGGAGCGCATTCCGGACCATCTCCTGGAGGATATCACGGAGGAGCTCAAACAAAATCCGGTCTTCGCCTTTCTTGAAATGGCCCGGGAAAAGGTGACGGAACAGCTTGAGAGTACCGATGATATACACGAAGCGGATATGATGGCTCTGGATATCCTTTCCACCATGGACAATCTCTTTCTTTAAGGACCGCAAGAGCAAGAAATAAACGCTTTTACGAGAGGATCCCCGGAAGGAACATGCTCCGGGGATCCTCTCGTTTCAACCATACTGCCTTAAGAAAAAAGGAAACACCGGCTTTACGGTTTCCGCAATGCTCCATGTCGACGAAAACCGCTCCGGGAGAACCGCTTTATCCCCGAATTTCCGCCAGAACCCGCTCGGTATCGGGAATAAGTCCTTCGGAATAGGAGAGGGAGCGCAGCGTTACCTCCAGAGAAACCGAAGGAAGAGGAGAAAGTACCCGAAAACGCTCCTTCATGCGCCCCGATACCACCTGGGCCCCCTGGAAATTCGTGTGGGGAAGCAGAATCAGCAGCCCTCCGTCATCGAGACGCCCTATGATATCCACCACCCGAATGCTTTCCAGGCATTCCCGGGCAAGAAGGCGGTATCCGTCCTCCACCGCTCCCGCCCCGCCGGCTCGTTCCAGAGCTTCCTCGTTACGGAGGTTCGCGTAAAGAAGCGAGATGGGATAGGAGTAGCGGCGATTGCGACTGAGTTCCACGGACACCCTATCGAGGAAAACGGTTCCCTTATCGAGCCCCGTCACCTTGTCCTTCTGGGAAAGCACCGCCATACCCCCGATAAGGCGATACCGCTCTCCCAAAGAGCAGACCAGGGGCCATACGCCCCGGAAGATTTCCCGATCGATACGGGTGATGCGCTTTTCTCCTCCGGAAAAGCCGAGAAAGAGCATGGGCTGAGCCCCCTGTACAAGAGTACCCGCAAAAAAGGACCTTATGCCGTATTCTTTCAGGACTCCCCTCCAGGAGGAATCCTTTTCCGCAGCTTCCTCCACCCACCAGCATCGGTGTCCTCCGATATCGAGATCTCCGAAACGAACTCCCGAGGGCTCCTGGCTTCCCTGGAAATCCCTCAGGAACTCCAGAGCCCGATCATTGGCATCCTCCCCTCTTTCGCCTCCGTTATAGGCTGCGAGAGTCCATCGCTCCTCTCCGGAATTCCAGGAGAGCACCCCCGTCCAATCCAGATCCAGGGTTTCCCGAAGAACCGCCGTAAGAGGATCGAGAATTTCTCCCACGCTGTAGAGCTGCATCAGCTCTTCCAGCTTTTCCCGCAAATGCTCCTGCCCCTCAAGGATTCTCCGGCTTGTCCGGGATTCCAGAAAGCACGCGAACCATCCGTAAGAATCCTCGAAAAGGGCATACCGGAGAACTTCATCTCCTCCGAAGGGATGCCAGGTTCCCCGGGTCCATCCGGAAATACCCGCAAATAAAGAGTTCAAAGAGGAAGAATCCTCGGAAAATGCGTCTTTCTCCTCGGAAAGAGCCTCTCCGAAAAGCTCCCTTTCGTCGCAGGGATAAGAAATATGCTTGTTGCGGTATTCCAGGAGATGTGCGAAGGAATCGTTTCCTCCGTGTACTGTAATGCCCTCTTCGTGCCGCTGCCCGTAAAAGATCGGCCCCGGCATTATGCCGTGCCAATCCACATCGTGCAGCACGTTTACCAGGGAGTCCGGCTTTTCGTACCTTTCCACAGCCCATTCCTCCTTTAGAACGATTGTGCGAAATCCCGGATTCCCAAAGATTTCACGGGGGAATCTTCATTGAGAGCGGTTTTACAACGGGAGTGTTCCGAGGCACCGCATGAAAACCCCGGTCTATTCGGTTCCGCAGCTCCGAATAGACGTCACAAGGATTGTACCAAAACATGGGGCTAGGACCATATCCTTTTGTGGGATATAATGAACTTC
The DNA here is from genome assembly GCA_963666395.2 of uncultured Aminiphilus sp. GTDB lineage: Bacteria > Synergistota > Synergistia > Synergistales > Aminiphilaceae > DAIPKP01. The sequence continues at coordinate 614,241 of CAXXQU010000001.1, read as the reverse complement.
CGTGAGAAATGCCTGAAAACAGGCACAAACGAAAGGAGTGTTCATTCTATGAAACAACGCAGATTCCTGGGGCTCTGTTTCGCGGTTTCAGTTCTTTGCTTCCTCTTCGGAGGTCTGGCGGAGGCCGCCAAATCGCCCCAAACCATCATCGACAACTCGGTACTCACCCTCAAGGAAATGATGAACCAGAACGATGCGGGAGCCATGGCGGATACCCTCCGTGGAGCCAAGGGAGTGGCCATCTTTCCCTCGGTGGTGAAGGCGGGATTCGTTTTTGGGGGACGTTTCGGAGAAGGATTGATCCTCCGCAAAGAAGGCAATTCCTGGAACGGTCCAAGCTTCGTGGACATAGCGGGAGCCTCCTTCGGACTTCAGATAGGAGTCCAGTCCACCGCCCTGGTGCTGGTAATCACCAACGAAAAGGGCATGCAGGGCTTCGTGGGAGACAAGATCACCCTGGGAGGGGACATTTCCGTGGCTGCGGGCCCCGTGGGCAGGGATGCCCAGGCTGCCACGGACGGCAAGCTTCAGGCTTCCATCTACAGCTACTCCATGAGCAAGGGGCTTTTTGCGGGAATGTCCCTGGAAGGAGCTTCCATAAGTACCCAGAACGAGAAAAACGCCAAATACTGGGGAAAGGCTATGCTTCCCTCGGAAATTCTCAAGACGAAGGCCTCGAAAAAGGATATAGCGGAGCTGATTCAGGCCCTGAACGGCCTCATAGCCAAATCGAGCAAGTAAAAAACGGCACCACCGCACGTAAAGGCTTTACCGCCAGGGGAGCGAACAAAAGTTCGCCCCCCTGCTTTTTTTCTCCCTACTGAACCACTTCGAAAAGGATGGAACAGGTCTGCCCTTCCCCGTCGGTCACCCCGAGGCGGTGCTTTCCTTCCTGAAGAGAAAGAAAGTAGGGTTCTTCCTCTTTTTCCTGTTTACCCCTATAGAGGCCGTCAAGATACCAGAAGTACGGAGGCTTTCCTCCCTCGGTAAGGCAGAGAATTTTTTCGTCTCTTTCCGGAACGAGAAAAACACGTACATTCTCCCGAGGCGAAATAATGGCAAGTTTTCCCCAGGTCTCCTTGATATCCCCTCCCCGTTCGTATCCCCGAAGTTCCCTGGGCCAGTGCAGCACGGCTTTTCCCTCCTCCATACGATGAAGGGTACAGGTTTTTCCCGAAGACACTCCGGGAATATACCATCCCATGGTCGTGGCGGGACAGGCCTCTCCCGGAGGAAGCCCCGAGAGCACGCAGATTTCCCGGCGCGAAACATCCTCGGGAGGAGAAAACCAGGAGGATTCTTCGGTAAGGGCGAGCAACACTTCCACCGCTGCGGGAGCCGCCGCCCGAAGCCCCGCCACTCCCTGAAGGGGGCTTCCCCCGGGGTCTCCCACCCAGATTCCCACGGTGTATTCCGGCGTAAAGGCCACGGTCCAAGCATCCCGCATACCGTAGGAGGTTCCCGTTTTGAGGCCTATACGGATCTGTCGCTTCGCCAGCAATCTCTGTGTAATCAAAGGAAGCCCTTCGGACCGGGAAAGGCAGAGATCCGTAAGAAAAACCGCTCCGGAAGAGTAGATGCGCTCTCCCGGTACGGCCTTTTCCGAAAGGGACTTCTCCTCTCCAAGCCATTTAAGAAAGGGAAGCCTTCCGTCGGAAGTGAAAACTCCGTAGGCCCGAACCAGTTCCTCCAGGGTCACCTCACATCCACCAAGAATCAAGGCATCTCCGTAATAGGAAGAATCCCGAGTAAATCCGGAAAATCCGAGACGCCGAAGAAGAGAGAGAAAAACGTTGCCCCGAACCATGCGGAGCACCCGCACTGCGGGAACGTTAAGGGAAAGGCTCAAAGCTTCTCCCGCAGAGACGGGACCTCGAAAGATCCGATCGAAATTCCGGGGATGCCGTCCTTCGAATCCGTAGGGGGTATCCGCCAGAAGAGAGTCCGGCGTAAGATATCCCCGGTCGAAGGCCGCCGCGTAAACGAAGGGCTTGAGGGCGGATCCCGGAGAGCGAAGCACCTGGGAGCAGTCGATCCAGCTTCCCGGAGTGTTCTCTCCCCACCGGACATTTCCGAGGCATCCCCGGACATATCCCGTGGTGTTTTCCACCACCAGCGCCGCCAGAGTGACATGAGAGCCGAATTCCCGGATATGCCGGGCACAGATGCGCTGCAACTCCTCCTGGATATTTCTATCGAGAGCGGAGAGAATGCGACTTTTCTCGGCATGTTCCCGGCGAAGCCGCTCGGAAGCCAGAGGAGCGAGGGCGGGAAAAGGGCGCATTCTCCGGGGAAGGGGTTCCGCCAGAGCCATGCCGTAGGCGGTTTCGTCCAGAAGACCCCGTTCGAAAAGGGAGGCGAGAAGAGCGTTTCGCCGCCTCTTGGCTCCCTCGTAATTCCGATCCGGCCGATAGGCGGTGGGACCTTTCAGAAGCCCCACCAGAAGGGCCGCCTCTCCGGGAGAAAGGGCCTTGCAGGATTTGCCGAACCATCCGAGAGAGGCCGCCTCCACCCCCCGGAGCATGCCTCCGAAGAAGGCCTTGTTGAGATAGAGTTCCAATATCTCTTCCTTCGAGAAAAGCCCCTCCACGGTTCGGGCCTGGCGGAATTCGTCAAGCTTGACTCGTAACGTGCGAGGCCGGGGAAAGGTAAGGCGAACGAGCTGGGATGTGATGGTGGACCCACCGGAAACCACTTCTCCCGCCCGGAAATTCTGGATTGCCGCCCGAAGGAGGGCCGGGAAATCCACCCCTCCATGAGAGTAAAACCGGCGGTCCTCCACCGCCACGGCGATCTTCGGAAGCCACTCCCCCATCTGATCCAGAGAGATCGGAAGGCTCCAATATCCTTCGGGAGAAGCCCATATCCGGAGAGGTTCTCCCCGAACATCAAAAACCCCCGGAGAGACGGAGCATTCTCGCACCGCCTCCGGGGAAATCTCGGGCCAGGTAGCATAAAGAAGGAGGGTGCCCCCTCCCAAAAGAAGCATGGTTCCAAAAAGGCACCCCCGTAAAAACTTACGGCACAAAAACGATTTCATTCCTTAATTGCTTATCTCAAGCGTTCCCGCCTCGCCGAGAGCCTGAAGGCTGGGATCGTACATGGCCTCCGCCGCCACGGGAGGCACCGTAAAGGTTCCCGCGGTCACCGCCCGAACCCGGTAGGTATAGTGCAGAGCCTCCCCCTTTTCGAGGAAGGGCACGAAGAGGAGCAACCGATCGTCCCGAATCTCCTCGCGCACGGAAACGTAGCGTTTGCTTCCCTCCAGAGCCGCCGCGAGCCTGGGATTATCGATCTCCAATCCTCCCGGAAGAAGGTCCGAAACCACCAGGTGTTCCACGGAACGGTTCGAAAGCAGTTCCAGCCGAACCTCCAACATCTCTCCCTGGCGTACCGAATCCCCGGGCTTGAGAGCGGCCCCGTCTCTGCGATGATAGCTCCGGGATACAGAAAGCCCCTGCTTCGTGGGCTTGGGAGCTTCCTGAGGCACCCCCTCCACGGACCAGGAATAGTAGACCCGTCCCTCTCCGGCGCAGACAAGCTCCGGAGAAACCAGAGAATCCACCGAAAGGGCCTTGCTCTCTCCCTGCTCTATCCGGAGAAGCTTTTCTCCCGAGGAGGACAGTTCCGCCACGAAGGGTTTGCGATCCTGTCGGGTACTCCGGAAATACCGCCCCAGGGCCACCGCGGAAAAGGCATTTTCCTGGGTGTTTTTCCACAGCCCCTTACGGGCGGCGTCGATCAGCTTCTGGGCCAGCAGGGCCGCCTGTTCGGACCGGGGATCCAGATGCAGCCGCATCAGCAGAGTCAAGGCAGTATTGCGAACTCCGGAATCGAAAATGCCTCCTCCCGAAGGAGCCTCGTCGATGCGCACCGCCACGGTTCCCAGAAGCGAGGAAGCCACATCCTGCTGTCCTTCCAGGGCATAGGCTCCGGCGAGGAAGATCCGGGCGGTTTCGGTAAGTTTGTCCCGACGCTCCCGGAAGTACTCCATCCACGCAAGAGGAGGCTCCCCGGAAAGGGCCAGCACGTACATGCCGTAGGCCTTGGTAGCGCTCAGATCCGCATATTCCCGGTCGGTCATGGAGTCGTACTCCTGGGGAAGAAGCCGGCGGATCCATTCCAAAGCTCCCCGCAGGCTCTCCTCGGGCACATGGTATCCTTCCCGGGAAGCCTCCCAGAGAAGATGCGCCGCGTAGACGGAACCCCAATGAAAAGCCGTACCGTCTCCGGGCCAGAAGGAGAAAGACCCGTCGTAAAGCTGCATGGCGAGAACCCGACGCAATCCACGTTCCACCCGCTGACGATTCTCCTCGGGGTTCACCAGAAGCGGATCAAGATCTCCCACGATATCCGGCAGAGCCACCAGAGGCCAGATGCCGGATACGCTCTGTTCCAGGCATCCGTAAGGATAGGAGGTAAGATACTGCAACGCCGAGGAGAGATCCGCCACGGGGGTTCCCGAAAAGGCGACTACCCCCCGAAGAGTTCCCGGGAACCAGGAGGTTCCGAAATCGAGAGCGGTTTTATTCCCTCCATCGAGAGCACCGCCTCCGGTGCGCCGGATCAGGGGATAGGGAGGCCGTACGGGAAGTTCCGTTCTCTCCTCCATGGTTTCGTCGTTCCAGGAAGCGGTAAGGTGCAACACTCCCACGCCGGAGGCATGCGAAGTTTCCAGAGGAATATCCATGCGTTCCCCCTGGGACTTCGGAGCCAGGGTAATCCGGAACATTTCGGGCCCCTTGTAAACGAGAGGTTCCTCCGCAGTGATATGCACCTCCACTCCGAGATACTCTTCGGACTTGGAGAAGAGGGTAAGAGGCATCTTGAAGCTGTCTCCGGGGGCCAGGGCTCGGGGAAGAGTGGTTTCCACCACCACGTCCCGGGCAACCAGCATATCCTTCTCGCCGGACCCTACCGAGGCTCCGCCGCCGGCCACCGCCATAACCCGCAGAGTACCGCTGAACTCGGGAAGAGAGAATTGCGTCTGAATCCGTCCGCTCTCATCCGTCTTCAGAGGCCCTTTAAAGAGAGCCACCGGCTTGAAACGCCGGGCCTGTACGGGAGAAAGTCCCTTGGCGAAAGCCATTTCGCGGCCTTCTCCTCCTGCGGGATGCAGCAGAGGCGTAGCGGCCTTTTCCGGAGGCATGAGATCGTCATACACGTCGTATCCCCGGGTTCCCAGGGCCCGAAGAGCGGTAAAGAAGGCATAGGGATTGGGGGTGCCGAATTTGGTGAGCCCCAGAATGCCCTCATCCACCAGGGCGATCACCGCTTCTCCCGCAAGAGGATTCCCCGAGGCATCCCGAAGCTGCAGATCCACGGAGACCTCCTTATCCGGAAAAGCCCGATCCGGCAGGGAGAGAAGCACCTGGGCCTTCTTTTCGGACTGGTCCACCCGGAATCGGGTAACCCCCAAAGCCCGAGGATTGTGCCACTGGGAGTTGTCCGCCCCTTCGGGACGAATCAGCCAGGCCACGCAGTAGGCGTTGGGAAGCATGCTCTTCTCCACGGGGATCTTGACATCCACCGTATTCTCCGCCAAAGGCAGATACTCCCAATGCACCACCCGGTCGGTTTCCACCGTCAGCAGAAGATTTCCCTTGAAAGGCAGTTCGCAACGGAGGGTGGCTTCCTCTTCAAGAGAGTAGGTCTCTTTATCGAGACGCAGCCCCACCTTGTCCAGAGGAGCCCCCGAGGGACCTCCGGAACCGCCCCATACGTAAAAGGATGTGGCCGCCTTGGCTCCTCCCGCGGGATCCTCCAGGCGGAGGAGATACTCTCCGTACTCCTGGGGAGTGAAATTCACCGTTCCCACACCTCCGGAAAGAGAAACCTTTTGTACCGCAAAAGGAAGCAGTTCCCGGTCGTAGCGGAAGCGATACCGTCCGTCCTCCTCCACCACCACACTGTGATAGACCACCTTGAAGAACTGAGCGTTCACGGAAGCCAGGTCCGAGGAGTTCCCCTCCCAATCCAAAGCGACCACCGGAAATGCAATCTCCTGATGAGGACGCATCTCCTGGCCCCGGGGAGGCCGAACTCCCACGTATCGGGAGAAGGGGTGGTAAGGAAGGGAAAGCACATCCCATACCATGCGCCCCCCATCTTCCATAACTCCCAGGCGAAAGACGAGATTTCCCGGTTTGGGCAGAGTGGAAGCCGGAGGAGTTTCCCAGGAGAAGGACCCCGTCCCCTCCTCGTTCAAAGTGCCGTTGCCGAGGAAATCGCTGTAGGGATTAAGCTCCTCCTCGGGATCTTCGAAGACGTATTCTCCATATCCCTTGGGGCTGAAAGCCTGGGGAACGAAACGAACCTCCCCTTCGGTAGCGAGATTCGCTCCGGGGGCTCCGAAAAGGTACTCTCCCCGAAGATCCAGAAGAACCGATTCCTCGGGCCCCAGAGCGACAAGCTCCGTGGAGGCGGTTACCTTGATTCGTGGAGGAACGAAATCCTCCACCAAGAAGGTATGCTCTCCGACTCGGGGACCTCCCTCTCCGGGAACCCGCAGTTCCACCCGATATTCCCCGGTGGCGGAGGCATCGGAAAGAGGATACGCCATGGTGATAAATCCCTGGGATGTCAGAGAAGCCACCTGAGTGTGAATCTTTCGTCCGTTGGGATCGAAAAGGAGCCACTCCAGAGGGAATTCTCCAGGGGGCATAAAGTCCTGATTCCGTACCAGCCCCGTAAGCTCCACGGTCTCTCCGGGACGGAAGACTCCCCGGGGAGTGAAGACACAGGCTTCGTACCCTTCATCGAGATAGGGGCGTCCTCCCAGATCCCAATCCCCTCCCCGAAGCAGGTCGTACCGAAGCACCAGATAGGAAAGATCCTCTCCGGAGGAGGCCGTCACTACCCAGGGAAGAAGATCATCCTCCCAGGGTTTTTCCCTGGAAAGAATTCCCACTCCCCCTTCGCCGGTTTCCACAGTTCCCAGGAGCTGGTTCGACCGGGAATAAATCCGTACGGTAGCCCCCGCTACGGGGCTCGCTCCGGAAATGGAATTCACCCACACGAACATTCCCTTGGGAAAGACCTTGGCGGTAATTCCCAGATCCGTGAGGGCCACCATCATACGGGGAGTATTCCAACAATTTCCGGAAAGGTCCTCGGCCTGAACGATAAAGACACCGTGATCCGGACTGAGAAACTCCTCGAGATCCAGGGCAAGGCGGAAACTCTCGTTCCGCTTCGCTTCGGTACGGTACTCCCGGCTTCCGGTCTGGCGGGAAAGTTCCATATCGAGCCAGGAATTATCCATTCCCAGAGCCAGAGGAACGTTATTCTCGTACATCCTCCAGGAGGTGAGCCGCAAGTTTTCCACGTTCACCCCTTCGAGAGGAACCCTCAGAGATCCCAGAGGAGAGAGATAATTTCCTCCGGCGGCGAAAAAGATATCCGGATCCATGTCGGGAAAGACGAAGGCCTTTCGGAAGGGCTGGGAGAGAGAACAGTTGCGAAGCCCCGGCAGCCCCTTCTTGAGGGTAACCACCACCCGATCCCGGGGAAGAAAGCTCCCGCTGATCCAGAATCCTCCGTTTCCGGGTTCCAGAGAAAAGTTCTGTTTCGGTTCGATCTCCACGAAGGAGAGGGCCCGGGCTATATCCACGGGGGAGGTGGTATCGATCCAGACGCGCCCTCTTCCCTCGTAGGAAGAAGATGCGTAGGAATTTTCCACTTCGAGAACGAACTTGGGGGTGAGGGTAATACCCTTATCCTCCTCAAGACCTCGATGTCCCACCGTGGCGGGAAGTCCCCGGAAAATCTGAAGAGAGACCTTGGTTTTTCCCTGGGCCTGAAGATACACGTCCACCTTTTTGGTGGGATGTTGCTGGGAGATGCTGTAAGGTATCTGTCGCCCCTTTTCGTCCCGTACTTCCAAGTAGCCCCGGAGGCGCACCGGAGAAACGGGAAGGGAAAAGCTCAATTCCCCCACAATGGTTCCGTCCGAACGGAAATCCTTTTGAGAGAAACCGAGAAACTTCAGGCCCGGAGTGGCGAAGGTAAAGTCGTGGGCCCCTCCGAGAAGCCGTCCCTGGGCATCCCGCAGATCCGACCGGAGAGAGAGACGGTACTCCGTGGCGGGCACCGGAGAATGGGAGGGAGTGAAAACGCATTCCTGCAGACTCTTCCACTTCCATTTTCCCTCCAGGAGCGGAGTGATGGTTCCTGGGAAGTCCTCCTTGAGGAGCGCCCTTCCCACCATCTCCGAGGGCACCACGGGGGCGGAAAAGACGAGAGAAATCTCCTTAAGTCCCCGGATCTCCCCCTGGGGATTCATACGCTGCACCACGAATTCCCCGCTCTCTCCGCTCCAGGCCATGCCGGACCATACAAACAGCAGGAGAACGAAGGAAAACCACACCCATCGCTTTGTACGCATACCAAATGCACCTCCTCAAAACATGTGAAGATTCTCGGATTCTCGTGCGCGGAAAACCGGAAGTTCAACTTCTTTGAACTTCGTTTATCTTCTCATGAGAGTTCTTCTTTCGCAATATGCAAAAAGGAGAGGGAACCCATCTGCGGTTCTCTCCCCTTCGTTTTTCTTTTTCCTCATCTTCGGGATCGCTACAGAATCAGCTTGCTCCCTCCGGCCTTTTTTCCCGTCATGTGATCCAGTTGGTCCAGCACGGAAGCGCTCGCCACATCGATACGGGGTTTCCGAGCCTCCTGGGCGGCAAGTTCCCGAACCCGTCGTTCGTACTCCTCCATCCCCTTCTTGATGGCTTCCACATCTCCCCGGATCCACTGGAGAATTCCTTCGGCGGAAAGCTTTACCACCTCTTCGCCGGGCATTTTTTCGATGGCCCCCAGTTCCTTGAGCACCCGGTGCTCCTCCCGAACGGAATCGATCACGTCTTCATCCGTAAGAAGTCCCTTCTTGTAAAGCACCCGGCCGAGGATGTTCATCTTGGTTTTGAGGTTTTCCTCCGCCATGGACATGGCATCCACCCGGGCCATGAGCATGGAAAGAAGATCATCCAAAGTAATCTGCTGCTGCATGGGCATTTGCATCGCCTTTACCTCCTTGCGTAAACCAATTTTTCGAATTGTCATTGTAGCACAGGTAGAACCGAGAGCCTACGGGCAAAGATTTTTTCAAAATTTTTACCTACACTTGAGAAAGTGGCAGAAATATTCGAAATAGAGCATCGGTTGCACCTTATGCACTTTCTTTGTATGCTTTGTTTTTATCTCAGCCTCCGAAAAAAATTTTTCCGGAGAAAAGGAGCGGAAAATGTCTTTTCAAGCATGGGCGGTTCTCGGTATTTTTCTTCTCACCCTGGGACTTATCGCCTCGGGAAAAACCCCTCGAAGCGTGGCGGCTCTCCTCGGGAGCGCTCTCGTTATGGCTTTCCACCTTCTTCCCTCCACGGTGGCGGTACGATTCATCGATTTCAATACCATCGGGCTTCTCATCGGCATGATGATCATCGTGGGAGTGCTCTCCCGAACGGGAATATTTCAGTTCGTGGCGGTGAAAACCATGAAAATCACCCGGGGGAGCGGCCTTCTCACCCTCTTCGCCATCGCCCTGGTCACCGCCACCCTCTCGGCCTTTCTGGACAACGTCACCACGGTGCTTCTCATCAGCCCCGTCATCATCTCCCTGGCGGACCTCATGGAAATGGATCCTCTTCCTCTCCTCATGGCGGAAACCCTCTCCTCCAATATCGGAGGCACCGCCACCCTCATCGGAGATCCTCCCAACATCATCATCGGCTCCTATGCGGGCTTTTCCTTTACGGACTTTCTCGTGAACCTCGCTCCTCCCGCCTTCGGAGTGCTTATCGTGGTGCTTCTTTACCTCGCCTTTCTCTATCGGAAAGATCTCGTCATCACGAAGGAGCAGTATTCCAAGGTCCTTCAGGTAAACGAATCGAGAACCATCAAGGATCGACGGCTTCTGAAACAATCCGGCACGGTGATGGGCGTCATTCTTCTGGGCTTTCTCTTTCATCACGCCCTGCACCTGGATGCGGCGGTAATAGCCCTTCTGGGAGCGGCGGTACTCCTGGTGATCGGCAAGGTGGACGGACGCACGGTAATTCACGAGGATATCGAATGGCCCACCCTGGTATTCTTCGCCTGCCTCTTCATGATCGTGGGGGGCCTGAAGGAGACCGGAGTTATTTCTCAAGTCACCCAGATTCTCGCCTCCACCCTCCAGGGGAAACCGGTGCTCACCATGCTTTCCATCCTTTGGCTTTCCGGCCTTCTCTGCGCCTTCATCAACAACGTGGCCTTCACCGCCACCTTTATCTACGTGGTGCACGAACTCTCCCAGGTGCTTTCCCTGGAGGCGGCTCCTCTCTTCTGGGCTCTCGCTCTGGGAGCCTGTCTGGGAGGCAACGGCAGCTTTCTGGGCTCCGCCGCAAACGTGGTGGTGGCGGACGTGGCGGAACGCTCGGGGCACCACGTGCCCTTCGCGAAGTTCTGCAAGGTGGGAATGACCACGGTGGTTATCTCGCTTTCCCTCTGCAGCGCCTATCTCTATTTCAGATATTCCCCCTGAGAATTTTCGAAGGTTCCCGAGAGAAATCTCGAAGATAAAAACAAAAAGGCGGAAGGGCATTCTTTCTCTTCCGCCTTTTTTACAGTTCGCCTTTGTCGCCTCAGGGCTTCGGGCGTGTTATAAGCCAAAGCCCGGCAAAAAGCGCATAGCCTATGACATCGGATTCCACGCCCGGCACGATAAGAGCCAGTGAAGCTCCTCCAGCGGCAAGACGTTCCCAAATGCGCAAGGGCCTGCGGAAATAACCTTCCGTAGTGATCGCCAACCCGACAACGCCAAGCAATGCGCTGACGAGAGCAAACACAAACCGAGGCCAACTCGTGACGTTGGTGAGAAGCAGTTCCGGCGAATAAATAAATACAAAGGGAATGATAAAACCCGCAAGAGCAAGTTTTATGGCGGTAAATCCCGTTTGATTCGGACTGGATCCGGCGATGCCTGCCGCAGTATAGGCCCCCACGCAAACGGGGGGTGTAATGGATGAAAGCACCGCAAAGTAAAGGACGAAAAGATGCACGTCCAGAGCCTTACATCCGAGAGCAATCAAGGCCGGAGTCGCCACGGCGCTGGCCATGACGTAGCTCGCCGTGGTGGGCATGCCCATTCCCATCATGAGAGCGATAATCATGGTAACGATCAACGTGGGAAGAAGCGCGCCTCCCGTCAAACTCAAAACCGCATCTCCCACGCGCAAGGCAATTCCCGTGGCCCCCATCATGCCAATGACAACACCCACCACGGTACAGGCTATGGCAACGGAAAGAGCGGATTTGGATCCGTCTTCCAGGGTATGGATAAACCCTTTGACATCCAATCGGCTTTCTTTTTTCACGAAGCTCAACACAAAAGCGAGAATGATGCCCCAACAGCCCGCGTAGAGCGGATTATATCCCCGGACAAGAAAATATACGATTCCAAACAAGGGAATGGAACGATACCCTTTGGTTCTAACAACTTCCCACAAGCGAGGCAACTGCTCTCGACTCAGCCCTTCCAAATTAAGGCGATCCGCCTCGAAGCTCAGAGACCACCAGATTCCCCAGAAATAAAGAATGGCGGGAACTATGGCAACAAGGAGAACCTGCAAATAGGATATGCCCAAGGTATCCGCAATAATAAAGGCCGAAGCCCCCATGACGGGAGGCATGATTTGCCCTCCCGTGGAAGCCGCCGCCTCCACGGCTCCGGCAAAATGCGATTTATAGCCGATTTTTTTCATCAGGGGAATGGTAAAAGATCCCGTGGTGGCCACGTTAGCGGAAGTACTGCCGCTGATAGTTCCCATGAGAGCACTGGAAAGAACGGCAATTTTCGCAGGACCGCCCCTCATATGTCCCGTAAGAGCCATAGCAAATTCATTGAAAAAGTCCGATGTTTTGGTGGACTGCAAAAAAGCTCCGAAAAGGATGAACAGAAAGATGTAGGTCGCGGAAACTCCCGCAACAAGGCCGAAAATTCCATCAGAGGTCAAATAAAGCTCCTCGAGAATGCGGGGCACGGAAAGGCCGAAATGGCGGAGCGGTCCGGGAAGGGACCTTCCATAATACGCGAAGAGAAGAAAGAGGCTGCAAAATACCGGAAGAGAATAACCCAACACGCGCCGGGAAGCTTCGAAAACCAGGATAACCATAAGCCCCCCCAACCAGATTTCATAGTCTTCATGCATTCCCGCCCGCATGGCGATGTCGTTATAATTTAAAAAAATGTAAAACGCACACACTACGGAAGCCCCTGCCAGAAGCCAATCCATCAGGGAAGGTCTATCCACGGGGGAACTTTTCTTCATAGGATAAAGCAAAAAGATAAGAAACATAACAAAACCGATGTGAAAACTGCGTTGCTGCATAGCGGGCAACAATCCAAAAAAGGAGGTATAGAGGTGAAAGCAAGCCAAAACAACGGTCAACACCGTTACAAGCAGCTTCATTTGCGGATTTGCCAAACTGCGTCTTTTCCGAAGAATAGCAATTCCTCCAGAACCTTTCATTTGCGTCGCATCAGCCATTACGGTCATCCTCCTCGTGACTTCTCCGCTTCAGAGAGAGAAAAGTGAGGCCCTTTTCAGAGCCTCACCCACTACGTCAGTAGATCTGGAATTCTAAAAAAGTCCCTGTTCCTGATAAAACTTCTTCGCTCCGGGATGGATATCCAGGCACATGCCGTCCAAAGCATGATCGAGAGAAAAATATTTAAAGTAATTGAGCCTTTCTTTGAGGAAATCCACGTTTTCGTACAGCATTTTGGTAATCTTATAAATCACCTCGTCGCTCATATCCTTATGCGTAACGAGAACACCCACAGCCGCGACCGTAGGAATATCCTGATCAAAACCGGCGTACACTCCTCCGGGAATAACCGAAGCCGAAAAAGCGGGATATACTTCAACGATCTCTTTGATCTTATCATCTTCCAAACCGATGAGTCCCACCTTATCGGAATTAACCATATCCGTAACCATGGCATTGGGAATACTGGTAGCCCAAATGTGAGCTTCGGAACGTCCCGTCTTAAGAGCTTCCGAGACCTCGGATCTGCCGAAACGCTGGATATTGACATCCTCCATGGTCAAGCCATAAATATCGAATATGCGTTGGGCATTAACTTCAATACCCCCACCGATAGGCCCTAAATCTACCCGTTTACCCTTGAAGTCCCCGATCTTTTCAATGGCGGCTTTTCTGTTCACAAGAATGTGAAAAGGCATGGGATAAATCGCCGTTACAAAACGAAGATCTTTCAGAGGCTTACCGTCGAAAGGCCCCTCACCTTTCCAGGCATCCTGCAATGTGGCGGACTGCACGATTCCAAGCTCGATATCCTCTTTCGCCAAGTTAAAACAATTCTTGGCAGATCCCCCCGTAACGGCGGTAAAGTTCATATCCTTCATCTGACGGTTTCCAAGTTGCGCAATGGTATTGCCAATCTGGTAAAAGCCTCCGCCCACACTGCTCGTACCAATGCGAACAAAGGTTACATCATCCGCCAAAGCAATTCCGGCAAAAGAAACTGCGAGCATAAAACCGATAACACTTCGAAAACACCGCTTCAACATAAAAAACCCTCCATTCTATTAGATAGAATTTGATTCTAACTTTGCCAAATCAGGCATCTCCCTTAGGCTTTGTATTTGCCAAAAACAAAGGTTAGAATCTCTTGACTTGAAAATATCACTCCCTCTTTATCCTGTCAAGCAAGTTGAAAATAAATTAAAAACACGGTCGTAGATATATTTCACCCCTTGCAAAACGATTTTTTAAAAAATATTAATTTTAAAGGTCCCCGACGCTTGACAAGCCTCGCCTGAAGATGATACATTTTTTACGATCAATAGAATCATGTTCTATTTAATAGAATAAAGTTTGAGGTGAGACCGTTGAGAAAAAACGTAGCCTTCAAGATACTTGAAAATCATTTAACCGAAGGAACAAGGAGCGCTACGAAAAGAGGACACTCCGGGCGTACACATCGATCAAACGCTCGATAGCGATACCGCGTCGTGTGGTTCACCAAAATATGCACGAATAAAAATCTTTTGTTTTACGTTTCAAGGAAATTTGGCATAATAAGGGTCCGAAGAGGTGATTTGATTTGCCAAACCATGTCTTGAATACTGACAAAATACGTAAACCCGGCGCTTCCAAGGAAACGGAACGGCATGTGGAGGTGCTTCTGAAAGCCATAGATATTCTGGAGTGCTTTATTCACCACGACAGACTACAGCTGAAGGAATTATCGGAACTCACGGGATTGCATAAAAGCCGCATTATGCGCATCTGCGGCACCTTACTGTGCAAAAATTACATAAAGTACGACGAACAGACGAAAACATACCGTCTTGGTCCGGCTTTTCTGGTGCTCGGAAAACGGTACGAAAACAGCAACACTCTTATCTCCTTGGCAAGGCCGATATTACGAAAACTCGTAAACGAAACGGGAGAAAGCTCCTCCCTTTTCGTTCGTGACGGGCATTGGCGGCTCTGTTTGGCCCGAGAAGAAGGCAACAAACCCGTTCGCTATATCATAAAGGAAGGCCAAAGGTTACAAATTTATGCCGGCTCCTCCGGAAAAACACTTTTGGCCTTTCTGGAGGAAAATGAACGCAAAACCTTGTTGGACGCCATCGATCTTACTCCTCTGACACCCAACACAACCACCGATCGAGAGCGGCTGGAACGCCAGCTCAAGGAAATTGCACGTACAGGATATGCCTTTACCCTTGGAGAACGTTCGAGCAACGCTGCGGGGCTTTCCGCTCCCGTTTTCGACCATCAGGGCAAAATAACGGCTTCCGTCAGCCTTTCAGGCCCTATTGACGAATTTACGGGGGGGAAGTACCTGACTTTTTTGGGAGCGCTTCTCCAGGCCACAGAACAAATTTCACAAGGATTAGGTTTTGCGGGAAATCTTCCGTCGATATAACTTTTCGTCCACGGACATAATCACACGCAATACATACAAAAAAAGAAGAGGCGAAAGGGGAAATCCCCTTGCCTCTTCTTTAAATTCAAGTAATTTTTATTTTAAGAACTACACCGCTACCTGATAGGCTCCCTTGGAAGATACTGCCGCTTCGAGAATCGCTCCGGTAAGGTACCATCCTCCGGTTTCATCATCCTTATTCCATACTCCCGTTGCCTCGGGCATGGAACCGATGCACTTCTGATCCTCCAGATACCAGCCGCCCCATTCATCTTTCTGCCACATATCGTTTTCGCTCCCCTCAGTCTTTCGCCAAGCACATCCGTAACGGGAATTATCTTCCGCACTTACCTTGGGAAAGCTGCATCGGAGACGGTTTGTCTTTTTCGTGTGATGAGGAACTGCTGTCATTGTCTTCAACCTCCGTTTTGGATCTGAGGGGAAGTATACCCGAGTTTATCTTTCTTGTCAACACCAATCCCTTTTAAACCGCAAAAATAAACCAACGTTCCCTTTTTGAGAGAAGAAGTTTTCAGTTTCCCCGAAAACGATCCCGGGAAAACACGAGATTATGCCATGGGATCTTCCGCCCCAGGCCATCCGAAGTTTCCTTTCGGTACATTCGGCGGAACCCAAACTTTTCCAAAAGAAGCTCCACTTCTTCGGGGGTTCGTGAAACAAAAAGCCGTTCGTCCCCTTCTTCCCGTTCTCCCGAGGAGAAGGAACAGATAAACAGGCCCTGGTCTTCCAAGAGCGTGCCGATCTGGCGACAGAACTCGAAAAGCTCCGATTCCGGCACATGCATGAGCATGGCCACCGCCACCACTGCATGGAAGCGTTCGGAAAGAAGTTCGTGTTCCAAAGGAAGGGGAAAGGACGCACAGAAAACCCGAGCCGGATCCATTCCCGCCTCGGAAAAAGCCTTTCGCGTGAGGGCCGCCATGATTTCGCTTCCGTCCAGAGCGGTAACGGAACAACCCAGGGAGGACATGTAAAGGGCATCCCGACCGGTACCGCAACCGATTTCAAGCACCCTCCCCGAAGGGGGAAGCCACTGCTTCAGAAGGGAATGAAACTCCGACAGGTCTGCGGAAGCGTACCTCTGAACGAGACGTTCTCCCTGGGTCTCATAATAATGATGGGTTTTGGAATCCATTCGAAAGAACCTCCCTCAAAACATTTCTTCCATAGTAGGATAGGAAAGGTGGGGATTCTGAAAGCAAGCACATTCTTCAAAGGCCTCACTCTTTCACCATGTGGAAATCCGGAAACGGCACTACCATACCACCCCATTATAGAAGTATAGAAGGTTTTTTTCCGAAAAACGGAGGAAGATCGACGTATTTTCCCGGAGGAAACACTTCTCTCCGGAATTCGAAAGAAATATTTTCTTTCCCCTTCGAGGTTCAAACGGGTACAATAGGAACAATTTCACAAGTTGAATACGAAAGCTATTTTTCCGCACGATCCGGAGGAACTTCTTATGAAAAAAAATCTTTTATTGTCACTGATTCTTTTTTTCGTCGCTCTCGGCATCTTTCTCTGTATGACACTCTTTCCCCGGCCTTCTTCCTTCACGCCCTCCTCCGTACAGTTTTACGCCCTGGGCACGTTTATCCGCCTTCAGGCCTGGGGAGCCGAAGCTCCGGAAGCCCTGAAGGCGGCGGAAACCTCCATACGGGAGGTGGAAAAACGATTTTCCCGCTACCGGGCATCCTCGGAGGTAGCCCTTTTAAGCGGTTCCTCCGGAGAGGGAGAAAAGCCCTTTTCAGCGGAAAGTCTTTTTGTCCTTTCGGAAGCCCTGCGATACGCGGAGCTTACCAAAGGGGCCTTCGACCCTACCATAGGACCCCTTACCAAGCTCTGGAGCATCGGAACTCCGGAAGAGCGACTTCCTTCTCCGGAGACCATCGAAAAAGCCCGAAACCTCGTGGATTACAGAGATTTTCGCATCTTTCCGGATCGGGGAACCGCTCTCCTTGCCCGAAAGGGGCAAGCCCTGGACCTGGGAGGCATCGCCAAGGGATACGCGGGAGACAAGGCACGAAAAGTTTTGGAGGAGCACGGTATTTCCCGAGCCCTTCTGGATATGGGAGGCAATATCGTAACCCTGGGAACCAAACCCGGAGGAGCCCCCTGGAAGATAGGCATTCAAAATCCTCTGGAACCCCGGGGAAACTATCTGGGAATTCTCTCCCTTTCCGAGGCCTCCGTGGTAACCTCGGGAAACTACGAACGGTACTTCGAAAAGGACGGAAAACGATACCACCACATTCTGGATCCCCGAACGGGATATCCCGCATCTCAAAATCTTCTCAGCGTCACCGTGATGAGCGAAAGCTCCCTTTCGGGGGACGCCCTTTCCACGGGACTTTACGTGCTGGGATTGGAGCGGGGATTGGAACTTGCGGAAAGTCTGGAGGGAGTGGAGGCCCTTTTCGTTACCTCGGACCGCCGGGTCCTGGGCACCTCCGGCATGGCATCATGCTTCACCCTTACGGAAGGGAGCTTTTCCTTTGAAATCCGGTGACAAAATCCTGATATTGATCCTGGGAGGGCTCGGGCTCTTTTTCGGAGGAACCTGGCTTTTTTCGCATCTCTTTTTACCGGCCCGGCTTTCCCCGGAGCATCCGGAAGCCTTCGTGGAGCTGGAGGGGCGTCTTATCCGGAGCTTCGATCTGACAAGCGTGAAAGATCCCTTCACCTTCCGGGTGGAAACTTCCGAAGGACATTACAACCTTCTGCTCCTGGAACCCGGAAGAATCCGCTTTATCGAGTCGGATTGCCCTCATGGGATCTGCATCGCCTCGGGGTGGCTTTCCCGGCCCGGAGAGATGGCTATCTGCCTTCCCCACAAGGTACTCGTGTACATCGAAGGAAACCCTACAGAGGAGGCTTCGGTGGATGCAGTGGCCCATTAAACACATCCCCTCTTCGGGATCCTCCCGGAAAATGATCCTTTCGGGGCTTCTCACGGCCCTCGCCCTGGGAGTACACGCTGCGGAAGCCCAGATTCCTCTGCTCTTTCCCGGCGTAAAGCCTGGGTTCGCCAATGCGATTTCCCTGGGGGCCCTGATTCTTCTGGGATGGAGGAGCGCCCTGGGCATCACGCTTCTTCGCATCTGTATAAGCTTTCTTCTGGGGGGCAACCTTTTCGCCTTCGCCTGCAGCCTCGCAGGGGGGCTTACGAGCCTGGGAGTAATGGTGTTTCTCTACCACCGGGGGAATTCCGTTCTGAGCCTTCCGGGAATCAGCGTTATCGGAGCTCTTACGCACAATCTGGCCCAGATCGCCGTGGTGGCCCTTCTGCTGCACACGGAAAAGATCTTTTTCTATCTTCCGATACTGATGCTTACGGGAACCCTCTCGGGGCTCTGCGTGGGAATTCTCACATCCCTGATCTGCAAGCAACTGCAAAGGCTGGGAAGGGCTCCTTCTTAGAGTGGTTTCACAAATAATGTGTCGCGAGATACATAATGGAAGCCTCCGTTTATGCGTCCCCCTTGCTCCAGATACTATCGAACCGTCTCTCCCTGGCGCACGAGTTTTATACGCTCATCGGCAAGATTCAGGTTTTCTGCCCGCCAACCCGCGCCCATCCACTGGGTAGCGCAAACATGACTTTTATCATTTGCCCAAAAAGCGGTATATTTCCTGGCCGATTTGGGGAGGGAAAAGCCGAGAATCTTTTCGATCTCTCCAAAGGTAAGTTCGATTCGTTCCACGGTAAGTTTTCGCAGATAATCATGCAAAGGATGATATTTTGAAGCGCCGTTCCTTTCCTTCCGCAACCGGGGGAGCTCATCATCGGCATGTTCCTCGGCGGCCCCCATCAACGTAGCTACGGGAATAACAGCAAAACGAACGGTAAGACCGGAAGCAATACCCAAACGAGCGTAGTCGTTCCACGCTACCCGATACCGTCCTCGAAGCCTAATGGGATTCTCACGGCTTTTCATGCTACCATCTCCTGCGTGAGAGGCCCAGAAGAGGCCGCCGGAAGCCTCGCGCCCTTCATACAGGCGAAAAGCGGAACCGATAGTATCATCGCTCGCTGGGGCATTCCAGTAAACAGGGTCATTCGTCAAAAAGACAACGTACCCCTCCGTATCGCCCCGGGCGGCACAAATTCGTTCCAGACGTTGAACATCCTTCCATACATCGTACCCTCCAAGATCCGGTGCTCCGTGGTTCGCAAGGTCAAAACGCTCCTCCATCCAGTCGATAGACGCAAGCTTGGTCTTGTACTTGAGTTCCACGGCAAACTGCTGCATTCCGTCGGAAATCCAGAGATCGACATCTGATTGACGGAGGAATTTTTTACACTTTACCTTGAGGAAGCGAAAAGTGCGGAAAAACCACCTGTTTTTATGGAAATGAACCTTGAAAATAGACGTAGCCTGTAGACAACACAAGCGATCTCCTGTTCAATACGTTCGCCAAAACAAAAAGAACGGGGGAATCGATCGTGAGCTACAGGCTACTTCTGCATAGTATAATTTCTCGGATCCTTTATCAATACCTGTCATCCTTTCTTGATCCCAGACTTATCGCAACTCTTGCAGCCATGGTAGCGGCGTTATGCTGCTCAAGATCCATAAATATTACGGAATGGAGTGTTTTTGAATTTGGCAGAGCCAAGTATGCTTCCAGTCGTGCGAGACGTTTCCGTGAGTGGCTGTGCCATCCGAAAATAGATCCCGGATTCATCCTTTATCCGTTGGTGGAGCACTTGCTATCCTCCGCAAAAGAGGGAATCGTTATCGCCCTGGATACTTCGATATTGTTCAATAAATTTTGTATGACCCGAATATCCCTGATATTCCTCGATCGCGCTATACCCTTGGCATGGCATGTCCATAAGAGCCCCAGTGCTTCCATAGCGTTTCCCGCATACAAAGGGCTTATCGAGGAGGTGGCAGCCCTGATTCCTTTGGGTACCCAGGTAATGTTCCTGGCAGATCGAGGTTTTGCAAATGCCGCTCTCTGCAGATATCTCAAAAGTCTTGGATGGTGGTTCCGTATACGGATAAAAAAGGATGCCTGCATAATCACGGCAAAAGGGAGAACCGTGGTTCCCGGAAAAACGGATCTTCCCAAGGGAATTCCCTTTTTCTGGGAGAACGCTTCCTTCTCTTCTGTGAAAGGCCTGGTTTTTGGGGCCTTGGAACACAGGAACCTCAAAGAATCCTGGTATGTTATCGCCTACGGCGGAGAATTTACGGAGATTTTCAGCGACTACGCCAGACGTTTTTGCATCGAAGAGGAATTCCTTGATGAAAAAAGCAATGGCTTCAATTTTGAAGGTACACGGATACGAGATGCAAAAAGGCTCAATTCCCTGTTGTGCGTTATTTCCATTGCTACCATTTTCATGGTAGAGCTAGGCGTAGAAACAGAAGCCTCTGAGAAACGGAAAAGCGTGGATACCCACTGGGGAAGGGGCTTGAGCTATTTTAAAATGGGGCTCAGGAAGTTTTTGCAATTGATCCATTCTCCTGAGCTTCTCCGGAAAAAACTCCATCTCGCACCCCTTCCCTTTGATTACGAAGCAAGTCCTCTTTCAGTTTCAAGAAAAGCAGATTCGGAAAGAAAACAGAGAAAATTTAAGTGTGTTGTTTACAGGATATGCTCTACATGAAATGCTTTTCCCTGATAAAGCACGAAAAATTCCTCCGTCAATCAGGATCGACATAGATTCGTTCGTCCCTGAGTGGGCGGTACTCAAGACGTATCTTCAAGGAAGGATTCTCCTGAAAAATCTGCATGGCAAGAGCATGTTGAAAATCAGCCTCGGAATGAAAAATGGGACGCTGCCCTCCCAAATTATGCATAGCTGCCTCCAGGTTCAGCATGGTCAATCTCCTTTCATGATCCGGTTTTCTTTCAACATCTATCAAGCAAATAGATTAACGAAAAATTCGCACACTTCAAGTCAGATGTTTTAGTTATTTAGAAGTGTTCGATGCGGTTTTTTCCTGAAGTTCACGGTGTAATTCCAACGAGACCCATAAAAATTCCGAAGTTCGAAACCATAAGGAAGGGCTATTTCCTCAATCTCCTGGGGTTGCATTTTATCGGGATCTCCCACAAGTTCGGAAATGGAAAGGAGTCCTCCAGGTTTAAGAATACGACTGAATTCCTCTATATATCGTCGTTTATTTTCCACTTCCCCTAAAACCGTTACGAGAAAAATAACATCGAAGAAAGCTTCAGTGAAAGTAAAGGTCTCGCCATCACAAAGACAGTACTCTACGTTAAAAAATCCCCTTTTTTCCATTCGTTTTGCCGCATAATCCAACATTTGCTGTTGAATATCCGCCAGAACAAGCTTACCTTCCGTAAGCTGGGTTGCTATGGCAGGACTGAAATAACCTGGCCCCGGACCCACCTCCAGAACGACTGCCCGGGGATTCAAATCCAATCTTCGTGAAAGTTCCTTTGGAGAAAGAAAGATATTTCGCAGAGGAATAAGGAGAGTAAAAGCCCACCAATGAGGGAAGATTCCTTTAGAAGTAAAGCTGAACGGAGAGGATTTTTTCTTTAAATTTTCATGCAAATTTAAGCTCTCCTTTGCAAAAAATTCCCGGCACATATTTTTTCAAACTTTCCA
This sequence comes from uncultured Aminiphilus sp., assembly GCA_963666395.2. GTDB lineage: Bacteria > Synergistota > Synergistia > Synergistales > Aminiphilaceae > DAIPKP01. Next base: position 592,687 of record CAXXQU010000001.1, on the reverse strand, counting down.
GCCACAAAAAAGACGCTGGAATTTTTTCGTCCCTCCTACAATGAGCTTTTACGGAGCCCTGAAGGACCCCGTAAAAGCCTGGAGACTTTTTATTCTTGCCAAATGCAAATTGTAAATTTACAGGGGAAGCACCTTTCTTCCGTATACCTCGTTCAGCACCTGGGCCATGGCGGCATACACCGCGGAAAAGCCGCAGAAGATCCCTTCCACTCCCGCAAGGGTTTTGATAAAGTGAATTTCCGTAATATCCCCAAGCCCCAGGAGGAAGAAGAGAACCGTAAGGGAGCCGAAAACCACCTGAAGGGCTCTGCCCCCCTTCAAAGTGCCGATAAACATGAAGGCGGTGAACAATCCCCACATAAAGAGGTACATGGCCATGGCAAAGGCGCCGGGGGCGGTACCGATTCCCATATTGGGGAAAACGATAATTCCCACAAGGCTGAGCCAGAAAAGGCCGTAGGACGTAAAGGCGGTGGTGCCGAAGGTATTATTCTTTTTCCACTCCATGATACCCGCGATAACCTGGGCGATTCCTCCGTAAAAGATCCCCATGGCGAGGATCATGGAATCCATGGGAAACAGCCCCGCATTGTGCAGGTTCAGCAATACCGTGGTCATGCCGAAACCCATCAATCCGAGAGGAGCCGGGTTACCGGTATTATCGAGCATAGTCGTGACGTTTTTCTCCATCTTTCTTTCTCTTCCCCTTCAACTCGTTTTTTATTTTCTCTTACGATAAGACAGCTCTCGGCACTCTAGGCGGACATGGCCCGCAGAGGAGGCACCCGAAGAATGGCTCCGGTGGGGCACTTTTCCGCGCAGATGCCGCAGTTGGTACATTTTGCGAAGTCCACCACGGGAAGGTTGTTCTCCATAGTGATAGCCTCCTGGGGGCAGTTTTTGGCACAGACGCCGCAACCGAGACATCCCACTTCGCATACCTGGCGCACATCCTTTCCCCTTTCCGGGGAACTGCACGCCACAAGGGGCATTTCCGAGGCTTTCCGAATCTCGATGATGTTTTTGGGACAGATATCCACGCAAAGGCCGCAACCCACGCATAGGGCATCATCCACCACGGCGATGCCGTTCACGATTCGGATGGCGTTGAACTGGCAGACCTCCGCGCAGGTACCGAAGCCGAGGCATCCATATTCACAGGCCTTGGGACCTCCTCCCGGAGTTATCACCGCCTTTCGACAATCCCGGACCCCGAAGTAATCGTACTTCCATACCGCCTTGTCCGGGGAGCCTCCGCACTTCACGAAGGCCACCTTTCGCTCCATCTCTCCCGCAGCGACTCCCATAACCGCCGCTATGATCCGAGCCACGGAGGTTCCTCCCGCCACGCAGAGAGTCACTTCCGCCTCTCCCGCCGCCACGGCCTCCGCGTAGGCATCGCACCCCACGTAGCCGCAACCGCCGCAGTTGACTCCCGGAAGAGCCTGGCGGATCTTCGCCACCCGGGGATCCATGGGCACCGCGCACTTTTTGGAGGCATATCCCAGAAGCACTCCGAAAAGCAGTCCTAAAATACCCAACGTAAGAGCGGAAAGCAACAGAAAGTTCGTGGTCACCATAAAAACTCCTCCTCTCATAACCCTCTTTTATACCAGGCCGGAAAAGCCCAGAAAGGCGATGGACATAAGCGCCGCTGTAATGAGCGATATGGGCAGCCCCTGAAGGGGCTTGGGTACGTCGGGGTTTTCGAAGATTCTCTCCCGCAATCCCGCCATGAGAAGAATGGCCAGAAGAAATCCGAGAGATGCCCCCAGGGTGTGGATCATGGATTCCAGAAGGGAATACCCCTGATTCATGTTGATTACCGCCACTCCGAGCACCGCGCAGTTGGTGGTGATGAGGGGCAGGAAAATGCCCAGAGCCTTATAGAGTTCAGGATAATACTTTCGCACCACAATTTCAACAAACTGAACGAGTGCAGCGATAACGAGAATGAATGCCAGAGTGTAAAGATAGGTTATGCCCAGAGGAAGAAGCACCAGGTTGTAGAGCAGCCACGTCATAAGCGAGGCGAGAAGCATGACGAAGATCACCGCGAATCCCATGCCCATGGCGGTTTTGATTTTCGAGGACACCCCGAGGAAGGGACAGATGCCGAGGAACTTGCTGAGCACGATGTTATTCGTGAGCAGGGCACCGATAAAGATACCGAAAAGGGTCATCGGCAATCCTCCTTTCGAGAGGGGCAGGAAGCGCATCCATCGCCGCAGGAAGGCATCTTGAGGGTTTTCTTTTTCTGGCGGAGATTGCGATAGTTGATAAGCCCCATAACGATTCCCAGGGCGAGAAAGGCCCCCGGAGCGAGCACCATGATGAGAGCGGGCTCGTAAAAGGAGGGCATAAGGTGAAGTCCGAAAAGGCTTCCCGCCCCTAGGATTTCCCGGATACTTCCCAGAAGGGTGAGAGCCAGGGTAAAGCCCAACCCCATGCCGAGGGCATCCCATAAGGAAGGAAGCACCGGATTTTTCGAAGCGTAGGCCTCGGCCCGGCCGAGAATGATGCAGTTCACCACGATAAGGGGAATGAAGATTCCCAGAGATCTATCCAGCCCCGGAGCCCAGGCCTGCATGAAAAACTGAATGAGCGTAACGAACCCCGCGATGATGACGATAAAGGCGGGAATGCGGATTTCGTCGGGTATCACCTTTCGAAGCGCTCCGATAACCACGTTCGATCCCAGCAGCACCGCCGTAGCGGCGAGTCCCATACCTACGCCGTTGGTGGCGCTGGAAGTAACCGCCAGGGTGGGACACATGCCGATGGCGAGCACGAAGGTGGGATTTTCCTTGAAGATGCCGTTTCGCAACCGTTCGAGAAAAAGGCTCATGGTGCACTCTCCCCCTCTCTTTCGAGAAAATGCTTTTTCACGAAATCCAAAACCTTATCCACGCCCCGGGCCACTCCCCGAGTGGTGATGGTGGCCCCCGTAATGGCCTCGATTCCCTCTTCCTGAGAAGGAGGCTTTACCACTTTGAGAGGAGGAAGAGCCTGTCCCCGAAACTGTTCCAGAAAGACGGGTTCCGAAGCCCGGGCTCCGAGCCCCGGAGTTTCCTGGTGCCCCAAAACCTGCACTCCCGAAACAGCTCCGTCGGTTCCCACTCCCACCATCAGAAGAATATCTCCTCCGTATCCCTTGGCTCGCACCGTGAGGGCGTAGCCCACCCGGAGGTCTCCCCGAAAGGCCTCGGAGATCTCCGAAAAGGCCTCTCCTCCCGGAAGGGAAGAGGTATCGATTCTGCGGAAATCATCTCCCAGAGGAACCACCCGTCGCATGGCCTCCATTTTCTGCCGGGCCTGAGAGCGGGCGATAGGTTCCTCGGTAACCTTATAGGCCACGCCGAGTATCAGCCCCGTGAGCCCCGTAATGGTGAGAAGCACCGCTCCGAGACGAAAGCTCCTAATCATGGATATATCCTCCTCCGAAGGGACGGGGTACCACATAGCGATCGATGAGGGGAACGAAAAGGTTCATGATGAGAATGGAGTAGCACACTCCCTCGGCGTATCCTCCGTAGAGGCGTATCAGGGTGGTGAGAACGCCGCATCCAAGGGCGAAGAGCATCTCCCCCCGTTTGGTCATGGGAGAGGTGGCGTAATCCGTGGCCATGAAGAAGGCTCCCAGAAAAAGCCCTCCCGTGCAGGCCTCGTAGAGAGGATCCGCGGAAAAGGCTCCCTCCCGGCCCAACAGAAAGGTGAGCACTCCCACCGTGCCGATGTAAACCACCGGAATATGCCAGCTGATCACCTTGCGGAAAAGGAGATATCCTCCTCCCAGAAGAAGAGCGAGCACCGAGGTCTCTCCCACGCATCCCCCCATGTGCCCCAGAAAAGCATCCAGGAAGGAGGGAAGAGATCCCGAAGTTTCGGAATTCTTGAGAATCTCCAGGGCGGTGGCGCCGGATACGCCGTCGATGCTCCACCGGGTCATGTGCACCGGCCAGGAGGCCACGAGAAAGGCCCGGGCTCCCAGAGCGGGGTTCATGATATTCTGCCCCAATCCTCCGAAAAACTGCTTTACCACGATAATCGCAAAAATCCCTCCCATAACGGGAATCCACCAGGGAGAGTCCGGGGGCAGGGTAAAAGAGAGAAGAAGCCCCGTCACCGCGGCACTTCCGTCTCCAAGGGTGATTTTCTTTCCTCCCATAATCTGCCACATGCCTTCGGCGAACATGCAGGAAAGCATTCCCAGAGCCATGAGATTCGCCGCTTTCCATCCGAAGAAATAGATGCCTGCCAAGGCGGCGGGAACCAGTGCCAGAAGCACGTCCCGCATGATGGCCCGAATGGAAACGCCGGCGGGACGAATATGGGGAGAAGAAGCTCCGGTGTAGAAAATATCCTGAGGATTGATGATGGAACTCATCGTTTGCCCTCCTTCTTCCAAAGTTCCCGCACGCTCCGCTTGCCTTCCCGAACGGTCTGCACGAGATGCAGCTTTCCCGGACAGGAGTAGGAACAGCAGCCGCACTCCATACAGGTCATTCCCGAAGCCTCTTCGAAGCCCCGGTAATTCCTCCGGGTGGCGAGAAGGTAGAGCCGATAAGGCATAAGCCCCATGGGACATACCTCCACACAACGGCCGCAGCGGATACAGGTCTGCTCATCCTCGATGGTGGCCTCCTCCTCCGCAAGACAGACGATACCGGAGGTTCCTTTGATAACCGGCACATCCAGGGTCATGAGGGATATTCCCATCATGGGACCTCCCGCAAGAACCATGGCGGGCTTCTCCCGGAATCCTCCGACGGCGTCGATAAGATCCTGAAAGGAAGTCCCCATACGGACCCGAAAGTTCCCCGGTTCCCGTACGGCCTTTCCCGCCACGGTAACGATTCGAGACATCACGGGGCGCCCGGTGGCGAAAATATCGTAAATCTGATAACAGGTACGGGTATTGAGAACGATGCACCCCACCTCGGCGGGAATTTTGCCGAAGGGCACCTCACGTCCCGTTACGGCATAGATGAGCATCTTCTCCGCCCCTTGAGGATACTTGGTTTTCAGGAGACAAAGCTCCAGGTTATCCTCCGGAACGATCTGGTTCTGGAGAGCCTCGATGGCTTCCGGCTTATTGTCCTCCACCGTAATGATTCCCCGGGCCCCGGGGAAAAGGCGAAGCACGATACGCAATCCCTCCGCCACACCCTTGGCATGTTCCACCATAAGGCGCTGATCGCAGGTAAGATAGGGCTCGCATTCGGAACAATTGATGAGAATGGAATCGATTTGACAGGAAGGAGGAGGCGTGAGCTTGGCGGCGGTAGGAAAACAGGCTCCCCCCTTGCCGACGATACCCGCCTCTCGAATGGTCTTGCGGATTTCTTCGGGTGAAAGTCCTTCCACACTCCGGGGAGCTATGCCTTGGATCTGTTCGTAAAGGCCATCGTTGCGTACCGCCACCGCAAGGGATTTAGACCCCATGGGAGTGAGTACGGAAGCGATTTTTTCCACCTTGCCGGAAATGCTCGCATGAATGGGAGCCGAAAGAAAAGCTTCGGAATCCCCGATTTTCTGACCCACGAGAACCCGATCCCCCACCTTCACGAGGGGTTCACAGGGAACGCCAATATGCTGTTGCATGGGAAAATACAAAAGATCCCGCCGGGGATACAGGTCCACGATATTCTTCATTTCCGTACAGCTCTTGTTGTGGGGAGGATAGATCCCCCCCCGGAATGTCCTCAATCTCTTCATGCTCTACCACGCCCCTCCTCTCACGCTGTTCTTCCTCTTTTGTGCATAGGATAACAAGCTTTTGCGGGGGATTATAGCACAGAAGTCCTCTTTTTTGTACAACAAAATCTTACACATTGCATACTTGCCTAGGAGCTTTACGAAGAAAATCCAAAAAACCCTGTGAAAAGAGGCTTTTTTGGGAACTCTTCAGAGCAATTTTCGTTCACATGTGACATTGTATGAACTGCGGAATCGGAGCCGAACCGCTCTGAAAAATTTCTTCGTGACATGTGAGAACTATAGAAGAAACACAAATGTTTTTCCAAGCTCCCGAGGTCGTGGTATCATTCTGCGGGAACTACGCATATCGTAGAATCACTTTTTTCGAAAAAAGGAGAAATTTTCCGCAATGAACGAACTTCTTTGGCTTCTCATGCTGGCTTGCAATTTTCTGGGCATCTCTCTGGCCTACCGCTTCTGGGGAAAAATGGGGCTTTATTCCTGGATCGCCCTGGCCGCCATCGTGGCGAATATCCAGGTTCTTAAAACGGTGAGCCTTTTCGGCATTACCGCCACACTGGGAAACATCGTCTACGCCACCTCCTTTCTGGCCACGGATATCCTTTCCGAAAACTACGGAACCAAGGCGGCAAAACAAGGGGTTTTTCTGGGCTTTTTCATTCTCATCGCCTCCACCCTCATCATGCAGATCGCTCTTCTCTTCCGGCCGGACGTTACGGACACCGCACAGAACGCTCTGCAAAGCATTTTCTCCCTGCTTCCCCGCATTACCGCCGCAAGCCTCTGCGCTTACCTGATCTCCCAATTTCACGATATCTGGGCCTACAATTTCTGGCGGAAGAAATTCCCTCTCAAGAAACATATCTGGATACGGAACAATTTCAGCACCTTCGTCTCCCAGGCTATAGACTCCGCGGTTTTCGTAACCCTGGCCTTCGCGGGCACCTTTCCCGCCGGAGTACTTCTGGAAATTTTCCTGAGCACCTATATTCTCAAGTGGCTGGTGGCTCTGGGAGATACCCCCTTCGTATACCTCGCCCGACACTGGAAGGATCGTGGGCTGGTGTGTTCGGATCGAATCTTCTCCGATGAAAAGAACTAACCTTTCGTTTTTTGCTCTTCTGGTGTTTCTGGGAGGACTTTACCTCTGGAATCTCGGGGGATACGGCCTTCTCGAACCCGACGAAGCCCGGTATGCGGAAATTCCTCGGGAGATGCTGGAGAAGGGAGATTTCATTACACCTACCCTGAACTACGTAAAGTACTTCGAAAAACCTCCCCTTCATTACTGGTGCACCGCTCTTTCCATGAAGCTCTTCGGAGAAAACGAGTGGGGAGCCCGGTTGACCCCTTTTTTGGGAGGGCTTGCCGGCGTGGGAGCCACCGCCCTTTTCGGATGGCGTTTCTTCGGCCCTTTTCCGGGATTTCTTTCCGGATGGATTTTGGGAACTTCCTTTTTGTGGAGCGTTCACGCCCATCTGAACATCACCGACATGACCCTCACCTTCTTTCTCAGCCTGGGGCTTTTCGCCTACTATCTGGGAATCCGCTCGAACCGCCGGTGGCTGCTCCTCTTCTACGCTTCCATGGCCCTGGCGGTTCTCGCAAAGGGGCTCATCGGCATGGTGCTTCCCGGAGGCATCATCCTTCTCTGGATCTGCTGGCGCCGGGAGTGGAAATTGATTCTCCGAAGTCTTTCTCTTCCGGGAATCCTGCTTTTTCTGGCCATGGTGCTTCCCTGGTTCGTAGAGGTTTGGCGCCGGAACCCCGAGTTCGGGTGGTTCTTCTTCGTGCACGAACACTTTCTGCGCTATACCACCACCACCCACGAGCGGCAGGAGCCCTGGTGGTATTTTCTGGCTATCCTTCCTCTGGGATTGCTTCCCTGGACGGGAGGTATTCTGGGAGGAGCCTTTTCGGATTTTCGGAAATCCCATGCCGCAGTTTATAAGGAAGGGCTTTTCTCGTATCTCTTCTTCTGGTTCGCCCTGATCCTGCTCTTCTTCTCCCTTTCGGGATCCAAGCTGATTCCCTATATTCTTCCCGTATTTCCCCCTCTCGCCCTCTTCGGAGGTTTGGGAATGCAGGCTCTGCTGAAGGGAGAAACCTCCCGGAAAGGAAGAATGCTCTTCTGTTTCTGGCCTCTCCTTTTCGCTCTCGCTCTGGGGGGATACGCCTGGCAGGAAGCTACCCCAGCTCCGGGAAAAATTCTGCCTCCTCTGGTGCTTCTGGGAATTCTCCCCGCCCTGGGAGGAATACTTTTAAGTTTCGGAACCAAAAAGAGGAACTCCCTTTCGGGCACACTCCTGGTAATTCTGTTGGGCACTTCCTTTCTGGGGGGAGTCAAAAGCCTCTTTCCTCTTCTTGAACCCACCCTCTCGGGAAAGCCCATGGCGGAACTTATCCGGCAGGAGCGGCTTCCGGAAGAGCAAATCCTCTGTTACGGCACCTACGTGCAGGGGCTTCCCTTTTACCTGAAGGAACGGATTCTTCTGGGAGAATACGAGGGGGAACTGGCTTTCGGGAAAAACCAGGATCCCGAGGGATCCCAAGCCTGGTTCCTTTCGAAGGAGGATGTACGGAGTCTGTGGCAGAATCCGGAAAAACCCATGCTGCTGATACTCCCCGAACGGGATTCCTCCTTCTGGGAGAGGCTGGAACTGAAACCGGGAATGTTTCTGGGAGCCCGGGACGATCTGCTGCTCTTTCGTAAAATCATGAACGATTCGAGCCGTGAGGAGAAACTCATGGAGGAAAATCTGAAGATCCGCGACTACACGGCCCGGTATAAGCCGGCCCCGGAGGAGGTAAAACCATGACGGGAAAATATCTTCCCTTCGCACGGCCTCACGTGGAAGAGGCGGAAATAGAGGAGGTGGTGGATTCCCTGCGTTCGGGATGGATCACCACGGGCCCCAAGGTGCAACGCTTCGAAAAGGATTTTGCGACCTACGTGGATACGCCCTTCGCCCTGGGGGTGTCCTCCGCCACGGCGGGACTGCATCTGGCCCTGCTCGCCCTGGGAGTGGGCCCCGGAGACGAGGTGATCACCACCCCCATGACCTTCGTGGCCACGGTGAACGCCATTCTCATGGCCGGAGGCACCCCGGTACTGGCGGATGTGGACCCCGGAAGTTGGAACATCTCTCCCCGGGAGGTGGAACGGCACATCACCCCCCGAACCAAGGGAATTCTTCCGGTACACTTCGCGGGACGCCCCTGCAACATGAAGGGCCTGAACGAAATTGCGGAAGGACACGATCTTTTCGTGCTGGAGGATGCGGCCCACGCTCTGGGAAGCCGCATCGGGACGGAGCATCTGGGACGGGGAATCGGCGAAAAACGCATGGGCGTTTTCAGCCTCCATCCCGCCAAGAATATCACCACCGGCGAGGGAGGCATGGTCTGCACCGGAAACGAGGATCTCGCGGAATCCGTGAGCATTCTCCGGCAGCACGGCATGTCCAAGGGAGCCTGGAAACGCTTCTCCTCCTCGGGCACTCCCGAGTACGACGTGCTCCTTCAGGGGTGGAAGGCGAACATGATGGATCTCCAGGCCGCCCTGGGACTGCATCAGCTTCCCCGGCTGGAGGAGTTCAACCGCAAACGCCGACAGATCGTGGAGAGATACTTCCGGGAACTTCAGGGATGTCCCGGCATGAAACTCCCCTCTCCCGAAAAGGAAGGCACCACTCACTCCTGGCATATCTTCACCCCCCTGATCCTGGAAAAACGGCGGGCGGAATTGATCGAACATCTTCGCAACCTCCAGATCGGCACGGGAATCCACTACATCGGGGTGCATTGCTACAAGTACTATCAGGAGCGTTTCGGCTGGTCCCGGGAAGAGTTCCCCGAAGCCACCCGGATTTCCGACGCCATTCTCTCGCTCCCCCTCTTTCCGGACATGACCGAAGCCGATACGGAACGGGTTATCCGGGGGATCCGGAGCTTTTTCAAAGGAACCCCCGCATGACGGCCCCGGTTCTTTCGGTAATCGTTCCGGTCTATAACGAGGAGGAGGTGCTGCCCGCCCTTCTGGAGCGGCTTCTTCCGGTAATGGAACATCTGGAGGTACCGGGGGAGCTGGTCTTCGTAAACGACGGCAGCCGGGACCGCTCTCTGGGAATTCTTCTGGCATCCCGGAAGAAGCATCCGCATCTCCTGCGTATTATCGACCTGAATGGAAACTTCGGACAGCATATGGCAATCCTCGCGGCCTTTCAGGAATGCCGGGGGGAGTACGTGATCACTCTGGATGCGGATCTTCAGAATCCTCCCGAGGAAATTCCCAAGGTACTTGAAGCCCTTCGAGAAGGGCACGACGTGGTGGGTACCGCCCGGCAGGACCGACGGGACCCCCTCTTCCGGAAGGCGGTCTCCTGGCTTGCCAACTCCGTGACCAACCGGATCACCCGGCTGGACATCCGGGATTACGGCTGCATGCTCCGGGGATATTCCCGAAACGTGGTGGACCTTATCAATCAGTGCCGGGAGAGCACCACCTTCATTCCCGCCCTGGCCAAGACCTTCGCCCAGAATCCCGTGGAAATTCCGGTGGAGCACGAGGAGCGTACCCTGGGAAAATCCAAGTACGGCATCTACAAACTGCTGCGGCTGAACTTCGATCTCATGACGGGGTTTTCCCTCTTCCCCCTTCAGGCTCTTACCATGCTGGGCATGGGGGTTTCCTTCGCAAGCCTCGTCTTCGTGGTCTTTCTGGCCCTTCGGCGCCTCTTCCTGGGCCCCGAGGCGGAGGGGGTTTTCACCCTCATGGGGATCAACTTTTTCCTGCTGGGAATTACCCTGCTCTGTCTGGGCATCGTGGGAGAATATGTGGGACGCATCTATCAGGAGGTGCGGCGACGTCCGCGCTACGTAATCCGGCATATCTGGGAAACTCCTTCGGAAGCTTCGGAAAGCCCGGAGAAGGAAGGTATCCATGGTCTCTAAAAGGTCTCCCCGGGTAGTGCTTTGCGCCTACAGCGAGGTGGGAGCGGTCTGCCTGGAAACCCTGTTGCGCCTCAAGGCCGATATCGTGGGAGTTTACACCTACCGGGACGATCCGAAGGAAAACGTCTGGTTCCGCTCCGTGGAAACCATGGCGAAGAAGGCCCGGATTCCCGTCTACACCCCCGAAGGATTCGACAATTCCCGGGATGTGGAAGAACTCCTGAAACTGAAACCGGAGCTCCTTCTCTCCTGCTACTACCGGCATCTTCTGCCGAAATCCCTTCTGGAGGCCCCTTCCCTCGGAGCCTGGAACATGCACGGATCCCTCCTCCCCAAGTACCGGGGGCGGGCCTGCATCAATTGGGCCCTTCTCAAGGGAGAGACCGAAACCGGAGTGACCCTTCACGCCATGACCGAAGCTCCGGACAAGGGAGATATTCTGGGGCAGGAGATCGTTCCCATTCCCCGGCACTACACCGCCCTGGACCTCTCCCGGGACTGCGCCGCCGCGGCGGGGCGCCTTCTGCGGCGCTCCTGGAAACCCCTTCTCTCGGGAAATCCTCCCCGGACTCCTCAGGATTCAAGCCGAGCAAGCTATTTCGGAGGGCGGAAGCCCGAGGACGGCCGCATCGACTGGAACGCCTCCGCCGAGGAAATCTACAACCTCCTACGGGCGGTAACACGCCCCTGGCCGGGAGCCTTCACCTTCCGGGAGGGGAAAAAGGTCTTCCTCTGGTGGGGTTATCCCCGGCCGGAAGAAACCTCGGGATCCCCCGGAGAAATCCTCTCGCTGGATCCTCTGGAAATCGCCACGGGAAAAGGCATCTTCGTGGCGGAAACCCTGCAGACCGAGGGAGGCCCGGAACAGACCGGCGCAGCCTGGGGAGAAACTGCAAAGATCTCTTCGGGACAGAAGCTGGAATAACGGTCCATACTCCCTTTTAAGCTGGAGTGGTTCGACCACTTGAGGAGCGGAGGGGGCACATAAACGGAGGCTCCCATTAAAGATCTCGGAGCACATTATTTGCAAAACCACCCTAAGGGAGGATATTTCGTGAAAATTTTCGTTCTCGGCATCAACGGTTTCATCGGTACCCATCTGCTCCGGCACATCCTGAAAGGGACCTCCTGGGAAGTCCGGGGATTCGACATCCAGGACAGCAACATTCAAGGTTTCTCCTCTCCCCGATTCAGCTTTTCCAAGGGAGACATCTTTCAGGAGAACTCCCTTCTGGAAGAACATGTAGCCTGGGCGGACGTGGTAATTCCCCTGGCGGGGATCGCCCGGCCCGCTCTCTACATTACGGAACCCCTCCTGGTATACGAACTGGATTACGAACAGAATCTCAAGATCGTGCGCATGTGCGTAAAGCACGACAAACGGGTGATTTTCCCCTCCACCTCCGAGGTTTACGGCATGACCGAAGGCGTTCTTCACGAGGACCGTACCCCCCTCACGGTGGGGCCCATCGCGAATACCCGGTGGATCTACAGCTGCGCCAAACAAATGATGGATCGGGTTATCGCCGCCTACGGCACCCAGCACGGTCTTCGCTATACCTGTTTCCGCCCCTTCAACTGGCTCGGCAAAGGACTGGACACCTTCCAGGATGCCGCTCACAACCAGGCCCGTTCGGTAACCCAGTTTCTTCATAACATCCTGGAGGGAAAACCCATCCGCCTGGTGAACGGAGGGCATCAGCGACGCAGCTTCACCCATATCGATGACGGCATACGGGGACTTATGGCAATTATCCGCAACGAGAATCGCGCCGCGGAAGGACAGATCTTCAACCTCGGAAATCCCAAAAACAACGCCTCCATTCGGGAACTCGCGGAAGCGGTACGAAATGCGGTATGCGAACATCCCAAATATGCGGAAAAGGGAAAGAATGCCTCCATCGAGGTTGTGGAAGCCGAAGCCTACTACGGCAAGGGATATGAGGACGTACCCGACCGGATTCCCTCCATCGAAAAGGCCCGGGATCTCCTGAACTGGGCTCCGGAGATCGACTTTGCCGAAACCATCCGTACCGTAGTGGCGGACTATCTGGAGGAATAACCGTGGCTCGGATAGGCTTGAAGGTGGATGTGGATACCCTTCGGGGGCACGTCGAAGGGGTACCCCGGCTTCTGAAACTTTTAGAGAAACACTCCCTTCGGGGAAGCTTTTTCTTCTCCCTGGGGCCGGACAATTCCGGAAGGGCTCTTATACGGATCTTTCGACCGGGGTTCCTGCAGAAGATGCGCCGTACCGGAGCTGCCAGCACCTACGGTCTGAGAACCCTCTTTTACGGAACTCTCCTCCGGGCCCCTCAAATCGGCGTTAGCGCTCCGGAAATCGTCCGGGCCACTCAAAAAGCGGGGCACGAAGTGGGGCTTCACGCCTGGGATCACGTGACATGGCAGGATTGGCTCCCCCGTTTTTCTCCCCGAACCCTGGAACGTCACGTAAAACTGGGACGGGAGACTCTGGAGGCTCTCACGGGAAATCCACCCTCCAGCTGTGCCGCTCCCGGGTGGCAGATCTCGGCTCCCGCTCTGAAAATGGAAGAACGATGCGGCCTCCTCTATGCCAGCGATACCCGGGGAATCTCCCCCTTCTTTCCGGTTATGGAAGGTCGCACTTTTTCGGTGCTCCAACTCCCCACCACCCTCCCCACTTTGGACGAGGTGTGGGGAAACGAAGCCTATCCCCCCGAAAGGGTCAATTCCATGTACCTGGAGCGCATGGGACGCTCGAACTTTCAGGTACACACGGTTCACGCGGAAATGGAGGGCATGGGGCACCTGGACCTCTTCGAGGATCTTCTTCTACGGGCTATCGCGGAGGGACACGAGATTCTTCCTCTGGAAAATCTGGCGAAGGATCTGCTGCGGCAGGAGCGGCAAAATCCCGGCACGATTCCCCGAGAGGAGATCGTTTTCAGAGAAATTCCCGGCCGGGCGGGAAAGGTGGCATGCCAGAGCGGCGTTATTTTCGAGTAGAAACGGAATTTTCGGAACCTGAATTTTCCGGCTTTTCCGGAAACCTTTTCTCACGAAAGGAGTATCTCCCATGTTATCCGGATTCCTTATTTCCAAGAGGAACAAGATTCCTTCGACTCTGTTCTTTCTCCTTCTCTTCTCCCTCCTTTTCCCTCTTCCCGTCCGGGGAGAGGAGCCCACGGATTACGGCGATCCAGCAAACTGGTCCATCCTGTGTGAAGACACGGTCCATGATATGGACGTGTTTTTCGTACACCCCACCACATACGGGAGCCCCGCAAACGGCAGATACAATGCGGATCTCCGGGATACGGAGCTGAACGAAAAGACCGATGCAGAATCGATAATCCCCACCACTCGGGCCTTTGCAAAGAACTGCAACGTCTTCGCTCCCCGGTATCGTCAGATGAATATCGAGGTTTTGAAGCTCTCCGAAGAAGAAAGATCGAAATATATACGGCTCCCCGTGGAGGATATCATCCAGGCCTTCACCTACTATCTGGAACACCTCAACCAGGGGCGCCCCTTTCTTCTGGCGAGCCACAGCCAGGGCTCCAATGTCCTACAGATCATCCTCACCTCCCATCCCGAGCTGCTTCCCAAGGAACGGCTCGTAGCAGCCTACATGCCGGGATGGACCTTTACCGAAGAGGATCTTCACGAGATGGGGCTACGTCTCGCAACCACCCCGGAAGAGACCGGAGGAATTCTCACGTGGAACACCGTGGGCCCCGGCGGCGCATCTCCCACTCTTCTGGAGGGAGCCCTATGCGTCAATCCCCTTTCCTGGACCGGAGATCGCAAGGAATACCCCGCATCCGGCAACAAAGGAGCCAGAATTCTCGTATCTCACGAAGATTTCCTGGAAATCCCCCATTTTACCTCGGCCCGCATCAACGCCCGGGGAGGGTTGGAAATCCCCACACCCCAACCGGATATCTTCCAACAGCTTGATATGTCCATGGGAAAAGAATGCTATCACCGATACGATTACGACTTTTTCTTTTACAACATCATGAACAACGTGGCGGTACGGTGTGAGACATATCGAAAAACGCACGAATCCATCGGAAAAACGGAATAAACCGCAATTGCAGGAAATCCGGGAAGACTGAAAAACAATCCGGTTCCTTTACGACATTCTTCCTTCGCCAATCCACAGGAAAGATCCACAAGAGAAGAACAGGAGAGTTTTGCATGACGACGAACAAGAGAGGGAAACTGGGCCTCAGAGGGAAACTGGGCCTCGCCCTCGGAAGCGGAGCCGCCCGGGGCATGGCCCACATAGGGGTCTTGCGTGCTCTGGAAGAAGCGGGATTGAAACCGGATATCCTAGCGGGAACCAGCATCGGCGCTCTGGTGGGAGGGCTCTATGCCGCAGGAAAGCTTGAAGATTTTACGGAGTTCGTTCTCGAGCTCGATTGGAAGGAAATTGCCCGATACTTCGTGGAGGTCTCCTTTCCCCGTTCGGGACTGATCGAGGGAACCAAACTTACGGAACTTCTCCGAGAGATCGTGGGGTCTCAAAGATTGGAAGATCTAACGATCCCCTTTCGAAGCGTCGCCACGGACGTTATAAGCGGGGATGAAGTGGTTATCCTCGAAGGGGGTCTCGTGGCGGCCATACGGGCAAGCATTGCAGTGCCGGGGGTCTTCACTCCCGCAAGACACGGAGGAAAATTCCTTGTGGATGGAGGCATGGTCAATCCCGTTCCGGTGGACGTCTGCCGCGCCATGGGAGCGGAACGGGTAATCGCAGTAGATCTCAACTATGGGCGCACTCAAAAGGCCTTACCGGAAAATTCCGAAGGACCGGAAGAGGAAACGGCTTTACCCTCGCAAACCGGGGAAAATACCGCAAAAATTTTCTCCTGGATAGAAAACAACACGAAACAGCTCGATTTGAGTTTCCTGGATCCCATAAAGGAATGGATGGAGCGAAAACCCCTGCCGAACATCTTCGATGTCCTGGGCAATTCCATACGCATCATGGAGGAACAGATCGCCATAACCCGGCTGAAGATCGACGTTCCGGATCTGCTCATTCGGCCTTCGGTGGGTTCTATTCGCTTTCTGGAGTTCTTTCTCGCCCGAGAGATGATCCAAGAGGGTTATCGGGCCACCAGGGAAGCTCTCTCGCACTGGAATCCAGAATAGGCAAAAGCGCTTCCTCACCACAAAAAACGACGAGGCGGAGGAAAAAGGTGAGATCGTCACCCCTTTCCTCCGTCCTTCATTCAATCATTTTTCCCAAGACTCCGCTCATCAATCCCCGAAACAGCTACCCCCGATGAATTCCCGAAGAATGGAGGTGTTGGGCACGTAGTCCGAAGGAATGACAGGCACGAAACGCAGCATGGCGAGCATTCGCTGGGCCTCTCCGAAGGCGGGAGAGGTTTCGGGAATCCGCCGCAGCAGAGGTTCCGCATATCCCTTGAGCACCGGCAGCTCGTAAACCAGGGCGGTATTGAACATGGCATCCGCCCGGCACTGGTAGGGATAAATGTACTCGAAGGCTCCCCGGTTTACTCCGGGCCACTGGAGAATGGTGGTTTCCGAAGTCTTTCCCCGGGTACGGTAATCCCGCACGAGCCTTCGGAAGAAGCGATTGTCCGTGGTGCTGGTGCGGTTGTGCCGGTCCAGACAAACCCCCGTAAGAGGAGAAACGAAGATGCCGAACTTCTTCTCGTCGGGAACGGATTCGGTAATCCGCTCGTTCAGTCCGTGAATCCCCTCGATGATAATCATATCCCTCTCCCCCAACCGGAGAAGGCGTCCCTTTCCGCGCTGCCCCGTAATGAAGTTGAACCTGGGTAGCTGCACCTCCTCTCCCCGAAGCAATCCCTCCAGATGTTCATTGATAAGAGCCACATCCAGGGCTTCGAGGCACTCGAAGTTGTACTCCCCTTTCTCGTCCCGGGGAGTATTCTCCCGGTTGACGAAATAATCATCCATGGAAATCGTTACGGGATTGAATCCCATGCTCTGAAGAAGCACCGAAAGCCTTCGGGAGGTGGTGGTCTTTCCCGAGGCGGAGGGCCCTGCCAAGCTTACCAACCGCACCGATTCGCGCCGCACGATCTCCTCGGCGATGCGGTTCAATCGTTGATCGTGAAAGGCTTCGGAAACGAGCATCAACTCCAGGGCCTTGCCTTCGGCGATCTTCTCGTGCAGGTTCGCCATGGTGCTTACCCCGAGGATATCGAGCCAGGACCGAAACTCCTTGAATACCGAAAGAAGTTTGGGAGCCGACTGATAGGGAGGCAGGCTCTGGGGAAACTCTTCCGTAGGGAACTGCAACACCATTCCCCCGTCCTGGGAAATCAGATCGAAGACCGGCACGTATCCCGTGGAAGGAGCCAGAGGCGCGTAGAAAAGTCCGTAGGTACCGTCACAGCGATACAGCTCCACCGGATCCTGCACTGCCCAGCGCAGGAGCTTCGCCTTATCCTCGTTTTCCTGGGAGAGAAAGATTTTCACCGCCCGATCCAGGGAATGCACCTCCCGGCGAATGGGAACGTTCCGGCGGATGAGATCTCCCATGAAGTTCTTGATCGCCTCCACCTGGGAAGGCGTTATTTCCTCCGACGGGATCTCGCAGAAATAGGCCTTACTCAGGGAGTGCCGGATATCCACATCCTTTCCCAAAACCTTTCGTGAAGCAAAAATAAGCAGAAGCGAGAGAGTGCGTCGATAGACGTTGAGTCCCTCCCGGCTGGTGGTATCCACAAGTTCCACCTCGGCATTATCATCCAAAGTCCAGTGAAGTGAGCGGAGATATCCGTTCACCCGCCACGCCACGATTTCATCCTTCGGGGAAAGTCCCAGAGATTCGAGGACCTCCTGGCCCGTAATGGTTTCCCGGAAATGAAGGCACCCCTTACCTTTGATGTTTACACAAAAAGACATGATACCCCTCCTCTTCGCTCGTCGGCTCTCACATGTCGTTCAGTTCGTATACACAATCGTTTCGACCTTTCCTTCTTCAAGTATTTGAAACGAGTCGGGATAGTACAGGCTCCTCTATTGTACCTTCTATGCAGTTCTTGCCAAGGGAAATATTTTGCATGACTTTTCTTGCGGGCGGTCCGCCAGTATACATAAAAATCTTCTTTTCGGTTCGACCAAAAAAATAAATTCCCCTGCATTCGCAAAAAAAAATCATTCTTCAAATGAAAAATTTTTCTTCTCCTGGAAAGGATTCAAGATTTCCAGGAATTCCCGACAAAAGAAAAAACACTAATTGCGCACAATTGCAAGACTTTTTGATAACCCTTGCACAAAGAGGCCGAAAAAGGTATAAAGTGCACTAGGTGGTCCAGACAGGAGGCGACGGGATGACCGAAAAAAAAGTACGCCAGACACGCATATACGAAAAAGTGGTGGAAGAACTTAAAGGACTCATCAGCACGGGCTCTCTCCGCCCGGGAGAGCCGCTTCCTCCGGAACGGCAGCTCATGGAAGAGATCGGGGTCAGCCGAAGCTCTCTTCGAGAAGCCTTTCGGGTGCTGGAGCTTATGGGGCTCATCGAAAGCATTCCCGGCAAGGGGCGCTTCGTCCGGAAGCCTCGAAAGGAAACGGGAACTCCCATACGGACGGAACAGCTTGAGGATAATGCCATTCTCGAACTTATGGAGGCCCGGAGAGTCCTCGATCCCGCCATCGCCGCCGAGGCGGCCCGGCGAGCCTTTCCGTCGGACCTCACCAAACTCCGGAGGCTTCTTTCGCCCCCTCTCCAGGAGGGAATGGAGGAAATCGAGTTCCGGGCCAAAACGGACTTCAACTTTCACTACGCCCTGGCGGAGGCCACGAAGAACTTCGTTTTCGTGAACATCGTGAAAATGACCTTCAACCTCATCATGGCCACCCACGAGCGCATCTACACGCTTTTAAGCGACAAGGAAGCCTACATCAACGAACACCGCACCATCTACGAGGCCATTCTGGATCATGACCCCGAAAAGGCTTCCCAGGCGGCGCATCGGCACATCGAAAGGATTTACCGAAACCTTCAGGATTCCATAGCCCTGGAGGAGTCGAACACAACGGCCCCCTAAGGGGTGCCTCATATTCCGAGGAGGGATTGTATTATGAAGGACCGTATCAGAGAGTGTTTGCCGGAAATCGAGTGGATTCAGGACAAGGATCTCCAGGAAAAAGTGGTGGTCACCTTCGAAGATGCCCTGAAAATGGGCGGATGGGAACCCGAAGACATGGCGAAAATTCCCTTTACCCTTCTCATCAAGGAATGTCCCGCCTCCTTCCTCACCCATACTCGGGGAGTAACCCGGATCTGCAAGGCCGCCATGGACGAGTACAACCCTCTTTATAAAGACGAAGGCGGCTTCTGCCTGGATAACGACATTCTCATCGCCGCCGCCCTGCTGCACGATGTGGGTAAGCTGGTGGAATACGAGCGCAACCCCGAGGGCAAGGTCGTCAAATCCAAGATCGGCAAGGATCTGCGCCACCCCTTCTCCGGCACCGCTCTCGCCATGAAGAACGGCGTTTCCACGGACATCTGCCACTGCATCGCGGTACATGCCGGCGAGGGTGACGGAAGATATCGCTCCCCCGAAGCGGTGGTGGTAAACAAGGCGGATTTCATCAACTTCGAGACCATCAAATCCTTCATGGGGCTTATGTAGGCGAATTACCGAATTTTTTCGACCCAGTAGCAGCTGTTTATTCTATTCAGGAGGTGTCGGCATGGGTAAGACGATGATCGAAAAGATCATTCAGCGAGCGTCCGGCAAGGATGCGAAGGTAGGAGACCGGGTATGGTGCAATATCGACCTTTCCACCGCCCGGGATTTCGGAGGTCCCAACTGCGTGGTGCAGTTCGAGGAAATCACCGAAAAGAAGGGCAAGGTATGGGATCCCGAGAAGGTGGCCTTCACCTTCGATCTCCAGGCTCCGGCTCATACGGAAAAGGTTTCCAATAACCAGAAAATCATCCGGGAATTCTCCAAGAGACAGGGAATATCCAAGGTTTACGACATCAATAACGGCGTGGGACAGCACGTTCTTCTCGAAGACGGCAAGGTTATTCCGGGAGACGTGATCCTCGGAACCGACAGCCACATGAACCTTCTCGGTTCCGTGGGAGCCTTCGCTACCGGCGTGGGCAATACGGATATCGTGGCCTCCTGGTTCGAGGGCACCAACTGGTTCCGGGTTCCCGAGAGCATGAAAATCACCGTGAAGGGTTCCTTCGCCAAGGGTGTCTGCATGCGGGACTTCCTCACCTTCCTCGTGGGAGAACTCGGTGCGGCGGGGATGTTCTTCCGGGCCACGGAGTTCACCGGCCCCACCATCGAGAAGGCCAGCCTGGCGGATCGGATCACCCTCTGCTCCATGGTTACCGAGATGAGCGGCAAGATAGGGCTTATCGTTCCCAACGGAGACGTGCTCGAATGGCTCGCAAGCCGGGCGGGAGACGTGGTCCGGGAGCGGGTGGAGGCCATCAAGCCCGATGCGGATGCGGTGTACGTGGAGGAACTTTCCTACGATGTGAGCGACCTGGAACCCATGGCATCCTGTCCCGATGCTCCGGACAACGTGAAGAAGGTCAAGGACGTGGCGGGCAACCATATCGACCAGGTACACATCGGCTCCTGTTCCAACGGACGTTACGAGGATATCAAGACGGCCTACGACGTGCTCAAGGCAGCAGGTTTCCCCCGGGTGGCCTCTTCCTGCCGCACCATCATCACCCCCAGCACCACCGAGGTGATGAAGCAGTGTGCCAAGGAAGGACTTATCGGGGCCTTCCTTGAATCGGGGATCGTCTTCACCAACCCCACCTGTTCCCTCTGCACGGCGGAACATTACGGCGCTCTTCCCAGCGGGGACGTGGCAATTTCCACCACCAACCGGAACTTCATCGGCAAGGTGGGCAAGGGAAGCCATACGTACCTCATGAGCCCCATGTCCGCCATGGCTTCCGCGCTTCGCGGAGTCATCACGGATCCCCGGGATATTCTCGGTTAGGATGGAAGAAGGAGGAACTATGATGGAAAAGAATATCCTTCGCGGACGGGCCTGGGTTTTCGGGGATGACGTGGATACGGACCTGATCTACCACAACAAGTATCTCGCCGAAACGGACCCCAAAGCAATGCCCAAATACTCTTTCGAATACTACCCCGGCAAGGAACATTTCGCCAAGGAAGTGAAACCCGGAGATATCGTGGTGGCGGGGCGCAATTTCGGCTGCGGTTCCTCCCGGGAGCATGCGGTGTACTGCCTGAAGTATGCGGGGGTTCCCGTGGTGCTGGCGGATTCCTTCGCCCGTATCTACTACCGTAACGCCGTGAACAACGGCTATCCCGTGCTCTTCGCTCCCGGAGTGGCCAAGATGTTCAGCGACGGAGACGAGATCGAAGTCGACATGGCTACGGGAACCATCAAGAATCTCACCACCGGCAAATCCATGCACGGCGACGCCGTGGCGGATCTGGAGAAAGAAATCATGACGGCAGGAGGACTCATCGAGTACCTCAAGGCCCGGACCGAAAAGTAGGGGATCGTCATGGGAAAAACATTTGCTGAAAAGGTTCTCGGCAAATTTGCCAAAAAGGACGTGGTGGCGGGAGAAGTCGTTACCGTGGAGCCCCATTTCTGCATGAGCCACGACAACGCCGCCCCCATCGCCAAAAGCTTCAAGAAGATCGGGGTAAGCAAGGTGTGGGATCCCAGCCACATCGTCTTCATCCTGGATCATGCGATACCCGCTCCTTCGGACAAGCACGCTATCAACCACTACGAAATTCGGGAATTTGTGAAGGAACAGGGGATTCCGAACTTCTTCGACGTTACCAGCAAGGGCGGTGTCTGCCATCAGGTGATGTGCGAGGAAGGGTTCGCCCTTCCGGGGCTCATCATGGTGGGCAGCGACAGCCACACCTGCACCTACGGTGCCTTCGGTGCCTTCTCCACCGGTATCGGCCGTACCGAAATGGCCGCCACCTGGGCTACCGGCAAGATCTGGTTCAAGGTTCCGGACAGCTTGAAGATCACCGTCACCGGTTCCTTCCCCAAGGGAGTTTCCTCGAAGGATCTCATTCTGAAGATCATCGGCGATATCAAGGCGGACGGAGCAGACTACATGTCCGTGGAATTCCACGGCTCCGGCATCGAGGCCATGTCCGTGGCGGAGCGCATGACCCTCACCAACATGGGCATCGAGATGGGAGCCAAAAACGCCGTATGTCCTCCGGACGCCAAGGTTATGGCCGCCATCGAGGGTAAACAGAAAACTCAGGACTGGGAAGCCATCTGGGCTGACGAGGACGCGGTATACGTCCAGGAACTCACCTACGACCTGGGAGATCTCGTGCCCTGCGTGGCAAAACCCCACACGGTGGACAACTACGCTCCCATCGACGAACTCAAGGGCCAGAAGATTCACCAGGCCTTTCTCGGAAGCTGCACCAACGGCCGGATCGAAGACCTCCGGGCCGCTGCGGAGATCCTGAAGGGCAAAACCGTGGCGGTGCGCACCGTGGTGATTCCCGCCTCCTGGAAGGTCTATCGTCAGGCTATGAAGGAAGGGCTTCTGGATATCTTCCTTGATGCGGGCTGCGTGATCTGCAATCCCGGCTGCGGCCCCTGCATGGGGAACCATGAGGGCATTCTCGCCCCCGGGGAGATCTGTATCTCCACGGCAAACCGGAATTTCAAGGGACGTATGGGGAACAAGGAAAGCTTCATCTATCTCGCAAGCCCCCTCACCGTAGCAGCCTCGGCAATCAAAGGCGAATTTGCGGATCCCCGGGAGGTGCTGTAACCATGAAAATCACTGGAAAGGTCTGGAAGTACGGAGATGACGTCAATACCGACGTCATCTTCCCCGGCAAGTACACCTACACCATCAAGGAACGCTCCGAGATGGCAAAGGTGGCTCTGGAGGACCTCGATCCGGAGTTCACCAAGAACGCCCAGCCCGGGGACATCATCGTGGGGGGCAAGAACTGGGGCTGCGGCTCCAGCCGGGAACAGGCGGTAAGTTGCCTCAAGGAACGGGGCATCGGGGCCATCATCGCCAAGGGCTTCGCCCGGATCTACTACCGCAACTGCCTGAACGAAGGGCTCCCCATCGTGGTAAGCCCCCAGGCGGTGGACGCCATTCAGGCGGGAGAAGAGGTTACGGTGGATTTCGATGCGGGTAAGGTGATCACCTCCAAAGGTGAATTCTCCTTCCCCCCTTATCCGGATTTCGTGAAGGGGCTCATCGAGGACGGAGGACTCATTCCTCACGTACGGAAGTCTCTAGGCCTCGAGTAGCCATTTCATTTATCAGGTGTAGACATTTTATCGAATACTGAGGGGGGCTTCAAAGCCCCCCTCAGAACAACCGAGGAGGTTAGACCCTATGGCTGAGAATCGCAATGCTATGCAGGTGAAGGAAAAGAAGGACCGCTACCAGGTATGCTACATTCCCGGAGATCATTCGGGCTTCGACGTAATGGAAGGCTGCATGATCGTCATGGATGCTCTGAACCTACCCATCGACTGGGTACGGGCGGACATGGGCTGGTGCATGTGGGAGGATTCCTGCGAGAAATATCCCGAGGGTGACGAGCGGCGCAACACGGTTCCCCAGGAAACCCGGGACGCCATCCGCAACACCGATGCTACCCTCATGGCGGCCATCACCTCCAAATCCGGCGTAAAGGGCTTCAAGTCCGCCATTCTTCAGATGCGGCAGCTCTTCGATCTTTACATCAACATCCGCCCCGCCAAGCTCATGCCCGGTATCTCCTGCCCCCTCAAGGGAGATCCCAAAATCGACCTGGTCTTCTTCCGGGAAAACACGGAAGATCTCTACTCCGCCGTGGAATGGCGCCCCCTTCCCAAGGAATTCTACGATCTGCACCCCGGCATGGAGCGGTTCAAGACCAAGGGCGAAACCGCGGTTTCCTGGCGGGTCTTCTCCGAAGAGGGATGCGAGCGCATCATCCGGGCGGCCTTCGAATACGCCAAGGCTACGGGGCGCAAGAGCGTTACCAACTGCAACAAGGCCAACGTTATCCGGGCCACCGATGGCATGATGAAGGAAATCTTCTTCAAGGTCGCCAAGGATTACCCCGAAATCAAGGCCACTGAAGAGAACGCCGACGCCACCGCCATGTGGTTCATCAAGAATCCCCAGAACTACGAAGTGGTGGTAGCCTCCAACGTTTTCGGAGACATCCTTTCGGACGAAGCCTCCCAGCTCATCGGCGGCCTGGGCTTCTCTCCCAGCGGCAATATCGGCAAGGAAGCGGCTCTCTTCGAGCCCAGCCACGGCTCCGCTCCCAAGTACGCCCATACCTACAAGCTGAACCCTTGCGGACTTCTTCTCACCGCCAAGATGATGCTGGAATATCTCCGCCTGGACGACAAGGCGGCCCTTCTCGAGAAGGCCATCGGGGAAGTTCTCGTGGAAGGCAAGGATCTTACCTACGATATCTTCCGCGATCGGGGCGACAAGGATTGGGAGACCAAAGCGGTTTCCACTCTCGAAATGTCCAAGGCCATCGCTCGGAAGATCGACCCCGCTTTCGACAAACGGGCGGAGGATGTGGCCGCCAAGGCCAAGGAGATGTGTGCCTGGCAGCATCTGAAGGGACAGGAAGCGTACTAGAAATTCGTGACAGCGGCTGGGCCACTTCGAAGCGTTTGTTTCCGACATTACCGGCCATCGGTTTCAGCCGCTGAATTTTATCGGTTTTTGGAAGACCTCGAGGGGGCCTTCGGGCTCCCTTTTTTGTGATATCCCGACAATCATGACAGCCCAAAAACACAAAGAGGAGGATGCGCTATGAAAACCACGTCCGCCGGGACCATCGAATCCATGGATTGCCTGGTAACCGTGAGCGAAGGATCTCCGGGAAGCGGCGTAACGGTTACCATTGCAGGTTCGAGTGCGGCCCGGTTCGGTACGGCCATGAAAAAGACCGTGCTCGCTACGGCGCAGGAGCTTTCCTGCTCCGGAGACATAACTATTGCGGTTCAGGATAACGGAGCGCTGGACCTCGTTCTCGCGGCACGCACCAAGGCCGCGGTTCTGCGCTTTACGGGAGGTGCCGCCTAATGCGTTTACGTCGAACGAAACTCTATCTTCCGGGAAACAATCCCAACATGCTCCTCCGGGGACATCTTTTCGAACCCGACGGAGTCATTCTCGATCTCGAGGATGCCGTAGCTCTTTCCGAGAAGGATACCGCCCGGATTCTCATTCAGCAGGTGCTCAAGCGGGGAGAGTTCGGGGAGTGCGAGGTAACGGTACGCGTCAACGGCATGGATACGGATCTCTGGCGCCAGGATATCGAAGCGGTGGTACCCTTTGGAGTGCACGGCGTCCGGGTTCCCAAGGTGGAAAATCCCAGGGACATGCAAATCCTCGACGAGGCCCTTTCGGAGATCGAGGACAAGGCGGGAATCGCCCAGGGAAGCACCCTGGTCTTCTGCCTTCTCGAGACCGCTCTCGGTATTCATAGAGCCTACGATATCGCCACCTCCACCAAGCGCATCGCTGGGATCTGCCCCGGCGGCGAGGACCTTACGGCAGACCTCCACACCAGTCGTTCCGACAGCGGGGTGGAACTCGTGGGCCCCCGGCGCATGGTGGTTCTCGCAGCCCACGCGGCGGGAGTCTGCGCCCTGGATACGGTATTCTCCCGTATCACCGACGAGGAGGGACTGCGGCAGGAAACGGAGTTCGTGAAGCAGCTTGGCTTCGAGGGCAAGAGCGTGATCCATCCCAACCAGATCCCCATCATCCACAGCGTCTTTACTCCCACTGCGAAGGAAATCGACAAGGCCAAGCGCATCGTGGCCGCCGCGAAGGATGCCGCCAAGCGGGGGCTCGGAGCGGTGCAGGTGGACGGCAAGATGGTGGACCGACCGGTAGTGAAGCGCGCTGAATTTACCCTTCAGCGTGCGGGCATTACCCAGGAGGAGGTGCAGTAGGATGATTACGAACGCTCTTGGACGCAAGCTCCCCGAGGAAATCCCCGGATACGGGAAGGTCCGCCCCTACGAAGGATGGAACGCCCGGAAACCCGAGGGACGTCGGGACGGCCCCCGCATTCGGGCGAGTTTCAACGACCGGACCGACAAGGTGCTTCCGGATATCAAGACCGCCATCAAAGCCTCGGGCTTGCGAAGCGGCATGGTGGTATCCTTCCACCATCATCTCCGGAACGGAGACTATGTGGTCAACGCGGTGCTGGACGCCTGCGCGGAGATGGGTATTCGGGATCTCACCCTCTTCCCCACCGCCCTCTTCGGAGTGCACAAACACCTGATCCAGCACATCAGAAGCGGGGTCATCACCAGAATCTGGGGCTCCGTGAATGGTCCCATCGGACAGCTCATCTCCGAAGGAGGTATGGACTATCCCGCCATTCTCCGGAGCCACGGCGGACGCCCCCGGGCGGTAACCAGCGGAGACGTGCATATCGACGTGGCCTTCGTGGCCTCCCCCACGGCGGACCGGTACGGCAACCTTTCCGGAGTGGGCTCCCGATCCGCTTGCGGCTCCCTGGGCTACGCCTATACGGATGCCCTCTATGCGGACGTGGTGGTGGCACTTACGGACAACCTCCAGCCCTATCCCATCGCCAACATCGGCATTTCCCAGCTCAACGTGGATTTCGTGGTAAACATGGAAAGCATCGGGGACCCCGCGGGAATCGTCTCCGGCACCACCCAGGTCACCCGGGATCCTCTGCGGCTCCTCATCGCCAATCATGCGGCGAAGCTCATCGAGGCAAGCCCCTACTTCCACGACGGCATCTCTTTCCAGACCGGGGCGGGAGGCATCTCCCTGGCGGTGGCCAAGTTCGTGCGGGATGCCATGCGGGAGCGGAAAATCAAGGGAAGCTTCGGCCTCGGAGGCATTACGGGATTCTTCGTGGACATGCTCAAGGAGGGGCTCTTCGAGCGCCTTCTGGACGTGCAGTCCTTCGACCTCGACGCGGTACGTTCCATCGCGGAAAATCCGAACCACGTGGAAATCTCCGCGGACTGGTACGCCAATCCCTGGAACGCGGGATGCGCGGTAAACATGCTGGACGTGGTGGTGCTGGGAGCCACCGAGATCGACCGGAACTTCAACGTCAACGTGAACACCGAGGCCACGGGAGCCCTGCTCCACGGCATCGGAGGCCATCAGGACACCGCTTCCGGCGCCAAGCTCACGGTGATAACCCAACCCCTTCTCCGGGGACGCATTCCCTGCGTGGTGGACGACGTTTACTCCATCACCACTCCGGGAGAGGTGGTGGATGCCCTGGTTACGGAATACGGAGTCACCATCAATCCCAAACGGGAAGACCTTATGGATGCCGCCAAAGAGGCGGGAAACGTACCCCTCGTCTCCATGGAGGAGCTCGTGGAGAAGGCCCATGCTCTTACGGGCCCCATGGACCCCGTGGAGGTGGAGGACCGTATCATCGGCGTCATCGAGTGGCGGGACGGCACGGTGCTCGACGTGGTACGGCAGCTTAAAATTTAGAAGGATTACACGAATATCACGAGGGGATTCCTGAATATTTTCATGAGACCCCCGGATTTACGGAGCTGCGATTCCGAACTCCCGAACAGGGACTTCCGGCGATTCCGGAATTCCGGCTTATATGAAGTGTCGGGGCGCAAGGAAAACCGCTCCACCATGTAAAAAAGGGTTTCCCGGAAGATGTCGCCCCAAGGGGTTCACATCTTCCGGGAAACCCTTCCGAGAGGTTGTCCTTCCACCCTTTTCCAAACGTTTTTCTTCGCTCTTTATTTCTATCGACATCATTTCTATCGCCACAACGCATTTCATTCTCTATTTGCTACCCTTTTCGTTTCGTTTTTCAGAGAGCGGTTGTTTTTTTCCTTTTTTCCATGTATCATGATATTTTAGACATTTTGAGCATTCTAGAAGCATCGCATCCAGTTTTCACGCCTTTTGGAGCGACCTTTCGCCGTATCCGAAACCCTTGAAAGTGCCGCGGAAGAGGTGGTTTTTCTGGATTTTTTCCGCCCAGGGAAGGGCTCTTTTTTAAATGAAAATCTTAGAGCGATTTTCAGTATTATGCGGCATTCCATGAACTGCGAAACCGGAGTTTCCGTTTTTCCGGCAGCCACATGGTGGTCGGCGGATGCGCTTCGCGTCTTGAAAGGCACGTCTCCGGGCTTTGCTTTGGAACGGCAAAGCGAGAGAGCGCTTCGACCGCTTGAGGAACAGGAGAGGACACCTAAACGGAGGGCTCCACGAGATATCTCGCGATACATTCTTTGTAGTAAAACCGCTCTAAGAACACGGCGGCTCGATCTTCGCTTCTTCCGATTCCGGGAACCGCAAAAGCACATTCTGATAAGGAGACTTCCCGCTCTTGAAAAAGCCGATCTCTCTTCAAAAAGCCATTCAGCGCAAATATATGGCCCTTACCCTTACTCTTACGCTGATCACTTTGGGCATCGTATTAGCATTCTACTTTGTAGGACATATGCGGTTTTCCGCCTCTCTCGAAAATTTCGTGGTATCCCAGGCTTCCACCATTCTGGAATACCACAACGGGCATGCCCTGGAACTTCAAAGACACCAAAGCTCCTTTTTAGGTTCCCTTCTTCGAAAGACCTCCCGCATAAATGAGGCCGCTCCGCAGAAAATGCCTCTTTCGGACCTCCTTCTTCGGGGCGTGGCCTCCTTTCCCTCCGAAACCCTGCAAATTCTTTCGGGAAAAGAGCTACACCTCTACCAAATTTCGCCGGGGGGAGTGATCGTGGAAAGCACCCGTTCTCAGGATCTGGGGCTGGATCTCTCCGGTTATCCTGAATTCATGAAAACTCTTCATTCTCTCGAAATCGGTGAGGTCCTGCTCGAAGAGCCCGTTCCCGCCACAGTGGGAGGAGAACTTACCTGGTACGCCTATCTCCACCAGGAGGACGGCTCCTTTCTGGAGGCAAGCCTTTCCGCCGAAGAGTATCGCATCGAAGAAACCTTGGAGGTGCTGCAAAAGCTTCCCCTCGTTCAAAAAATCGCCCTCTATCACTATCCCACCCTTCTACCCGTAAAGGAGGGCACTCCCCTTCTGCAAGAGGAACACCTCTCCTTGCTTCAGCCCCTTCTCGCCAAGGAACGGTCCGCTTTATTCCTTCGGAAGGGCATCTTCACCCAGGAAATCTTCTTTTTCTGGGAAAGCCCGCAGATATCGGTTCCTTCGGGAGATCGCAATCTTATCGGGAGATGGATCGTACATCTTCATATTGATGCCCTTTGGCCCCAAAGAATTTTTCTTTTCGTTCTCACCCTTTCGGGATCCCTGTTTCTCGCGGGATTTCTTTTCTCCTTTCGGGGAAAGGGGCTTGTCCGGGGAATCAAGGAACCCCTGGAAACTATTCTCGAAAAAATGGAAATCCTTTCGGAACACAAGGATTCTCCGGACCTCGACAGACTTTTTTCAGCCCCC
This sequence comes from uncultured Aminiphilus sp., assembly GCA_963666395.2. GTDB lineage: Bacteria > Synergistota > Synergistia > Synergistales > Aminiphilaceae > DAIPKP01. The sequence continues at coordinate 563,579 of CAXXQU010000001.1, read as the reverse complement.
GTTGCTCCTTCAGGAATCGAGGAGATGCAGCAGCTTTTTCAGGGATTCGAGAAGATGACGCTGCAAATGGCTTCGGCCTTTGCAGAACAGAAAGAGGCCCTTCGCAAGGAGCGGGAAACCGCCCGGAGATTGGACAGAATTCTGAACACCACCATGGAACTGACCGAAGCCATTTCCTCCAACTCGGGAAACTTTCCCGCCACGGCTCTCAAGAACGCCATATCCCTGGTGCCCGAAGCGGAATACGGGGCCATTACGGGAATCGAGAGAAACCTGTGCCAGTTCCGGGCCATCTACAATCCCTTGAAAGAAGGAAGCTCTTCGATGGAACGGCTTCTCTTTCCCCACTCCCGGGAACAAAAATCCTCGTCGGGTATTCTTCAGGGAAAAAGTTACGTGGACACCCTTTCCTCCTCTCTGAGCGATACCATCCGGACGAAACTGCAAAGCCAGATGCCCCTTTCCCGGGAAACCCTGGTAAAACCCCTCTTTTTCGGCACTCAATGTGCGGGGGAATTGATTTTGGGCATTTCCGAAGGCTCTTCGCACAAATCCTTTTCCAAGCAATCCCTCCGAGCCGTGGAAGCTCTGGGAAATACTCTCGTGGCGTTTTTGGGGCTGGGAAATTTCATAAAATCCCAGGAACTTTTCCAGAAAGAGCTTCTTCTCACCATCACGGGAATTTTGGAAGCCCACGATCCCTATACCCAGGGGCATTCGGAATCCGTAGCTTTTCTGGGAGCCCAGATTGCCCGAACTCTGGACTTTTCGGAAAAGGAAATTCAGAAAACCTACTGGGCCGGGCTAGTACACGATATCGGAAAGATTCTCATTCCCAAGGAAATCCTGAACAAACCCTCGGCTCTCTCCCCGGAAGAGTACGCTCTCATTCAGGAGCATCCCGCCCTGGGGCACGCCATGCTGATCAAAACGGAACGCCTCGAGGAGATCGCGTCCTTCGTGCTGTGCCATCACGAGCGATGGGACGGAAAAGGATATCCCCAGGGACTCGAAAAGGAGGCAATTCCTCCTATCGCCAGAATTCTTTCGGTGGCGGATGCATGGGATGCCATGACCAGCGAACGATCCTACCGAAAAGCTCTTCCCCGGGAGAGGGCTCGGGAAGAAATTCTTCGAGGCCGGGGAAGCCAGTTCGATCCCCACGTGACGGAGGCCTTTCTATCGCTCCTGGAAAGTCCTCTCCCCCTGTGGGAAAACCCCTCTTCCGCCTAGATTGTCCTTTCCCCGGCACGGACCCGCCACAAAAGAAAAAAAGGAGTTCCTACATTGAAAACAGCGAAGACCGACGCACCTCAGCTTTCCGAAATTTCTTCCGTTCCGCCCCGGGAACAGCTCAAGGGAGCCCTCGCCACAACGGGAGCCTTCGTTTTCTGGGGCATCATGCCCATTTACTGGCATGCCATCGCCTCGGTATCTCCCCTCGAAATTCTCGGGCACCGTATCGTATGGTCCGTAGTCATTCTCGGGGTGCTTTTGGTATTGCAGAAACGCTGGACCGAGGTTCGCTCGGTTCTGAGCACCCGAACAACCCTGGCGCTCCTTTTCGCAAGCAGTGCCACCATCGCCTGCAACTGGCTGCTCTACATCTGGGCGGTCAATTCGGGGCACGTGCTGGACGCAAGCCTGGGATATTTCATCAACCCCCTGATCAACGCCCTTCTGGGAATTCTCTTTCTTCGGGAACGACTGCGAAAACTCCAGATAATGGCCCTTTGTCTGGCCTGTGCAGGAGTGTTTTATCAGGTACTTCTCCATGGCTCTCTCCCTCTGGTGGCCCTGGGAATAGGAAGCACCTTTTCCCTCTACGGGCTGCTCCGCAAGAAGGCGGAGGTTCTGCCCCTTCCGGGGCTTTTCGTGGAAACCATGCTTCTTTTTCTTCCCGCCCTCGGATATCTGGGATATCTCTTTTCTTCGGACACTCTGAATTTCGCCCGGCAGAATCTTCGGCTGGATCTTCTTCTCGCGGGATGCGGTCTGGTAACGTCCGTCCCCCTCATGACCTTCGCCTACGGGGCAAAACGGCTGCAACTCACCACGGTGGGAATTCTTCAGTATCTTTCCCCCACCCTCTCCTTTCTTCTGGGATTGTTCTTCTTCGGAGAAAGCATGAAACCCGGGGATTTCGTCACCTTCTGTCTTATCTGGGGAGCCCTGATTCTCTATTCCGGTGAAACCCTGCTCCATCGCAGAAAAAATCCAGAAAAAGAGAAAGAATAACCTCTGAAATGCGTTAAGGGGAGACTCCTGGAAGTCTCCCCTTAACGCATCTTTTCGTTTTCGAAAATCTTTTGGAGGGGAACCGAAATTCTAGAGCTTTTCCGGATTTTCGAAGTCTTTTTTAAGCTCCTCCCGCAAGGATTCGTCGAGAACTACCCGAAGCAGTGCCTTGGCGAGAATCCGGGCTCCTTTCCGAATGGCCTCGTGGGCTTCCGGAGTTGGGCCGCAGAAGGCCGCGTACTCCCGAGTATGAGCGGCGATAAGCTCATCCACCACTCCCAGTACGGGCTGAAGGGCGGGGCAGCGATGCCCCACGTTTCCCACGTCCGAAGAGCCGCACGACTTGGGAGGCTCCGTAAGGGTTACACCCTCTTCCCGGTAGATATTCTCCAGGAGGGCGATTCCCGGAGCGTTTTTGCGAAGATTGTCGAAACTGGTTTCGTATTTTTTCCAGGTTACTTCGGTTCCCGTGGCCAAAGCCGCCCCCCGGGCGCAGTCGTAGATCTTTTCCATCATTCCGTCCAGGTATTCCCGCTGGGGCGCCCGGAAGTAAAAACGGCACACTCCCCGGTCGGGAACGATATTCGCCGCAGTTCCTCCGTCCACCACGATTCCGTGCATCCGCACCTCGGGACGCAGGTGCTGCCGCAGCATATCCACCGCATGAAAGAAGAGCTGCACCCCGTTGAGAGCGTTGCGCCCCTCCCAGGGTGCCGCCGCAGCGTGAGCGGTCTTTCCGGAAAAGGTGAACTCCATGGCATCCATGGCGAGGCAGGAGTAACTCACGAAGTTCTGCCCCGCTCCGGTATGAATCATGATGGCCAGAGCGGCTCCGTCGAAAATTCCCTCCTCGGACATGGCGACCTTGGCTCCGTTGGTCTCTTCCGCAGGAGTTCCCACCACTTCCAGCCGGAAGGGAAGATCCCCGACAATCTCCCGAAGCCCCGCCGCGGCAAGAAGCGTCATGGCCCCGTGCACGTTATGGCCGCAGGCATGGCCGATCTCGGGCAACGCATCATACTCTGCCAAAAGCACCACCCGGGGTTCCTCGGCGTTTCCCGTCACCCCCCGGTAAGCGGTCTCCTTACCGCAAAAGGGCTTTTCCACCTGGTAGCCCCGGTCGGCAAGAAAGGCCGCATGCTTCGCGCTGGCTTCGAACTCCTCATCCCCAAGCTCGGGATGGGCCGCCATGAAATCGCTGATCTCGTTCGCCTGGCTCCAATACTTTTCGATACCCTTTTCCACCTTGCTCCAAAGTTCTTCGTAATGTGCGTTCATCGTGTCTTCCCCCTTCGAAAATATCCCGGCCTTACCGCTCCCGCCCGCCACCTTCGATACAAGATGCATGCCTTTGTCTTATTCTACACCTCGTCGGAACGGCGCAGAAAATGCCCCCGGGGAGGTTCCAGGACTTCTCCCTCCCGTACCGCCATTTCTCCGTTCACGAAGACGTACCGGATTCCCCGGGGAGGAGAGAGTTGATCCTTAAAGGTAGCGGTATCCTCAAGCTTTCGAGGATCGAAAATCACGAGATCCCCCGGTGCCCCCGGCTCAAGACGTCCTCGGCGGGACCATATCATATCCGCGGGAAGAGAGGTGACATGCCTCAGGGCCTCCTCCCAGGAAAGCCCTTCCTCCCGAAGCCATCTCAAAGCCCGGGGAAAGGTTCCCGCCGCCCGGGGATGTCCCTGCCCTCCGATAAGAACTCCGTCCGAGGCCACCGCGCATCGGGGATGTACCAGGCAGGACCGGACTTCCTTCTCGTTCAATACGTGAGCTATGGCGAGTTCGTCGGGATAGTTCTTTCGAAGATCCTCGTAGCTTTCCGAAGTCAGCCGCTGCCCCCGGTACTTGCCGGATCCCATTTCGATGGCCTCCAACCCCTTGCCGTCCCAGCGCTCCTCGAAACCCGGATCGAAGACCGCCGAACCGATATAGGTGCAAAAAGCCGCATAGGGATAGCAATCCAGGGTCATATCCACTCCTTCCTTCCAGGCTTCTTCAAGAAGATCCAGAGAAGCCTGGCAGTTACCGAAGGCGTTCATGCTTCCGAAGTGGGATATTTGCACCCGAAGGCCGTGTTGTTTCGCCATTTCTACGGTCTCCCGCACTCCCTCGAGGCACCGGGGACCGTCATAGCGGATATGCACCGCAATCCAGCGTTTTTCAAAATTTTCAAGCACCGAAGCGAGACCGCGGATCTCCTCCCGGCTCGTCTGGGGCATGTATTCCAGACCGAAGGAAAGACCCAGAGAACCCTCCCGAAGTTCCTTTTCCAGAAGTTCCGCCATGTCTCGTATCTCCTCCGCCGAGGCGGGGCGGTATCGATCATGGATACCCACCTTCTCCCGAAGCACCGTATGCCCCGTAAGATATCCGAGGTTGAGCCACGGGGTCTTCCGGTGGGCAAGGATATCCTCCAGGAGAGGACCGGAACCACAGTTTCCCGCGATGGCGGTGGTTACTCCCTGAAGCAGCAGGGCTTTTTCGATGGTATGAGGATCTTCCACTTCCTCATCATGCATGTGGGTATCGATAAATCCGGGACTTACGATACATTCCGAGGCATCCACCTCTCTCCAGTCTTCGTAACCGGAGCAGGAGCCTATTTCCAGAATTTTTCCGTTTTGCACCGCCACCGAGGCGGAGACGAGTTTTTCCGCTTCCGGGATATACACCAGGCCTCGGCGAATTACGAATTGTTCTTCCTTCATTTTTGTTCCCTCCTTAATCGAGGACTCTTGGAGAGCCCCTTTCCTGTGGGTTCAATCTTCGAAAAAGGCAGAGGAAAAAATCTCCTCTGCCTTGAGAAAAAAGCAATGTGTTCCTCCGGATACGAAGGGGTAAAAATTCCGGGAAAAAGGCCCTAATGCCAGCCTATGGAGACTGCCACCGCGATAAAGATGGCCTGCACCGGAAGAAGGATGATGAAGAAAGGTACGAAGAAACGCCACCAGCGGTCGATGGGAACCTTGGCTATACTGCAGATAACCGGCAAAAGAGTGGTGGGCCAGAGGATATTGGAAAACCCGTCTCCGTACTGATAGGCGAGCACCGCCACCTGCCGGGGAATGTGAAGCAGATCGGAAAGAGGCGCCATGATGGGCATGGTGGTGGCGGCCTGACCGGATCCGGAGGGGATGAAGAAGTTGATCAAGGTTTGCACTACAAGCATACCTTCCGCCGCAAGCCACCGGGGCCATGCGGAAAGGGGCTGGGCAAGACCGTAGATGACGGTATCGATAATATGGCCTTCCCGCATAACCACGAGAATGCCCCGGGAAATACCGATAACGAGAGCACCGAAGACGATATCCCGAGCCCCGTCAACGAAGGTGGATGCCACCTTGCTCGGTCCCCAGCCGGCGAGAAAGCCGCAGGCAAGTCCCATGACCAGGAAAAGCCCCGCGATCTCGTCGAAATACCATCCCCGAACGATAACGCCCCAGATAAGAGTCGCCACGGCGAAAACCACCACCGCGAGGACGAGTTTTTCCCGTCCCTTGAAGTGGCGCTCCATAAGTTCTCCCCGATGCATGTCGAGAGCCCCCATATCCACTCCAGCCATAAGGCTCTTGGAGGGATCCGCCTTGATTTTCCGAGCATACCGGACGGTCCAGAGCACCGCCAGGGAGACCATGACGAACCAGCTGACGATACGGAAGAGCATGCCAGAAAAGAGGGGAAGTTCCGCAAATTTCTGGGCCAGTCCCACCGTAAAGGGATTCATGAAGGCAGCCGCGAATCCCATGGCCACTCCGAAGGACACCATGGCCATACCTACGATGGCATCGTAACCCATGGCGATGGCAAGCCCCACGAAAACGGGAATGAATCCGAAGGTTTCCTCGAACATACCGAAGATGGAGCCTCCGAGAGCAAAGAGATACATGAATACCGGTATGATAAGTATTTCCTTGCCCTCCATAACCCGTAGGAGCCACCCTATGAAAGAATGTATCGCTCCTGTCTGGAGAACGATGAAAAAGGAGGCGTAAACGATGAAGACGAAAAAGACCACGTCCGCCGCATCCACAAGCCCCTTCTGTACCGCGATGAACGTATCCATGGCACCCACGGGAGTCGATTCGATAACATGATAGCTATCCCCGGCCACCACGGTACGCCCGGTGGTTTCATTTTTAACCCGATCATATTCCCCCGCGGGAAGCACGTGAGTACCGATTACCGCGAGAATGATCAAACTGAAGAGAAGGACAAAAGTATGAGGTACCTTTATCTTTTTCCGCTCAAGTTCCGACATTTCCTCTACCTCCTTGAATGTACAAAGTTTGCTCCTTACGAACAGCCTGCCCGAACACACCGCCAACCCAGGAAACACATCGCTTTTTCATCTTTTTTTCCCAATACATTGGGGAATTATAGCACTTTATTGAGGAGAAACACATAAGCATCGAGGCAATAACACAATGCAGAAAAGCACATTCAGGCTGAAGCTAAAGGAATTTGCAAAAACCTTTGGTTTTACACGACATCACAGCGACGCAAAAAAATGCCTTTGGGAGGTGTGAGAATTTTTCCCCCGTCCACGGCAAGCCTTCCGCCGACAAAGACATACCGAATGCCCCTGGGAGGGGAGAGTTGATTCTCGAAGGTGGCGGTATCTTCGAGTTCCGAAGGATCGAAGATCACCAAATCTCCGGGAGAGCCTTGTCGGAGCCGCCCCCGCCGAGACCATATCATATCCGCCGGTATCGATGTTACATGCTCTAGCGCCTCCTTCCAGGAAAGCCCTTCCTCCCTCAAAATACGCAGAGCCCGGGGAAAGGTTCCCGCCGCCCGGGGATGCCCATGGCCTTCGAAAAGAATTCCGTCGGAAGCTACGGCACACTGGGGATGCACGAGACAGGATCGCACTTCCTTTTCCTCCAGCACATGGGCGATGGCAAGCTCCTTGGGATAATTTTTTCGCAAATCCTCATAGATTTCCGGGGTCAATCGCAATCCCTTATATTTCCCCGTTCCGGCTTCGATGAACTCGAACCCTTTTCCACCCCATTCCTCCGCAAATCCGGGATCGAAAACGGCGGAACCGATGGAGGTACAAAAAGCCGCATAGGGATAACAATCGAAGGTTACATCGAGCCCTTCTTTCCAAGCTTCTTCCAGAAGATCCATGGATTCCTGAAAATGCCCGAAAGCCGTCATTCCCGCGAAATGGGAAACCTGCACCCGAACGTCATGATTTCTCGCCATGTCCACCGTTTCCCGCACCGCCTCGAGGCAACGACGTCCGTCATAACGGATATGCACGGAGACCCAGCGCCGCTCAAAGGTAGCCACCACTGCGATAAGCGCATCTATCTCTTCCGAACTCGCCTGGGGAACATATCCCAAACCGAAGGAAAGCCCCAAGGAACCCTCCTGAAGCTCTTTTCCCAATAAAGATACCATGGCGGCAATCTCTTCCCTGGAGGCGGAGCGATAAGCATCGCGGATTCCCACTCTTTCCCGAAGCACCGTATGCCCCGTGAGATATCCCAAATTGAGCCATGGGGTCTGACGGTGAGGAGCGATATCCTCGAGAAGAGGCCCAAGGCCACAATTTCCGGCTATCGCGGTGGTTACTCCCTGAAGCAGCAGAGCTTTTTCTATGGTATGGGGATCCTCCGCATCCTCGTCGTGCATATGGCTATCGATAAAACCGGGGCTCACGATACATCCCGAAGCATCTATCTCCTGCCATCCCTCATGGGAAGAACAGGAACCTATTGCCGCAATTTTTCCGTCCTTCAGAGCCACCGAGGCTTCCGCAAGCTTTTTCTCCTCAGGAAGATAAACCAATCCTCCGCGAATCACGAATCTCTCTGCATCCATTTGCCAGAACCTCCTCATCATACCGACAGAAACTTCTTTACGTTCGGTAAGCCAAAAAACTGTTTAAAGAACCCGAAAGATCAAGATTTAAATTTTTTCTATTATAGCATACACAAAAGAGGCGCAAAAGGGATTCGCTTCCAAATTAACTCGCTAACTAACAGAAGAACCCGCACGGTATTTTCTCCCGGCTCCTCAGGTGGTGGAACCGCCCCTTCACCACTATGCCGCTGCCGGAAACACATAAACTCCGGCTCGAAGTTCACATAATGTCACACTGCAAGGGAAACCGCTCCATTAGGGAAGCGAAGCTCTTCCTGAAAATCAGACATCCGGAAGGGTTCCACGGGCAAAAAATGTTTTCATACTTTCCGGTATTCAAAAGAGCCGATCATTTCCATGAAGGCTGAAACTTTTCCAGGGAAGATCCGCAATTCGCGCATGGAAAGTATCAAAACAAGTATACGCGCATTTTTTGAAAGTTGAAAAATCAATCCTCGAAATGTCAAAAAAGGGAAAATACTTTTCTTGGAAACAGTGCCGTGATAGAATGACCCCACTCTTTTTTTCGTAAATTTTTATTGGATCATCGCAGTTTCAATGTCGTTCGGAAAAGCTGCGGCAACCAGGAAAGGGCGTATCCATGCCTATTATCGTCCCCATAGAACAAGTCGTACCGGGAAACCTTGCGGGAGAGGATCTTTTCAATTTTCGGGGAGATCTTCTTTTGGGAAAAAGCGTGGTTATTACCCGGCGCATTCTGGGAAACCTCAAAAAATCCGGAATCGACTCCATTCTCGTGGCTTCTTCCGAGGAAGAAGGAACCTTGGGATCTTCCGCCATCATTCCCAGGGAGCTTGCGGTAAAGGCTAAACGCCAAATCCGGGCGCTTCACACTTTGGGAGAATCCCGACAGACCCTGGCGCCGGAGATGCTTACCAGCCTTCTTCACTCCGCCCAGAGCGCGGTGGAACATATTATGCTGTCGGATCAGGCGATCCTCACGGAGGTAAAGCACATAGCCTCCCACGATATGTACACCTACGAACATTCCTGGATGGTTTTTCTTTTCACCTTCGGCCTTATCCGGGAGGGGGTCCGCCAGGGCTATATCAATCCCCCGGATCCTCCGAGCCGCAACTCCATCGCCATGGGAGCCCTTCTCCACGATTTCGGAAAAACCCGAATCCCCTTGGAGATCCTGAACAAGGAGGGAAGCCTCGATAAGGAGGAGATGCGCCTCATTCGGGAACACCCTCAAATCGGTGCGGATCTTTTACGGGATTACGAGAGCATCAATCCCTTTTCCCGCTCCATCATACTACACCATCATCAGCGATGGGACGGAAAGGGATACGGACCCGCCAGCGGTCATATTCTTAAGGACCAGGAGATTCCTCCCTACATTCACCTGGTAACTCTGGCGGACGTTTTCGATGCCCTCGTGTCGGACCGTCCTTATCGGGAGGGTTTTCTTCCCCAAAAAGCTCTGGAAATTATTCATCAAGCTTCGGGAACCTACTTCAACCCCGAAGTTCTTCCCTTTATGGACTATATCAGCGTGGAATATCCCATAGGAAGCGTACTTCTTCTCGATAACGGTGCCATCGCCAACGTAAACGGCCTTGAAAAGGGACCTCGCTACCGGTGTTATGTTATCGGAAGCCTCGCGGAAGAGGGGCGTTCTCTTTTGGGAGAAACCTTCTATCTTTCGAAAGAGCGTATTCTCCTGGGAGCCAATTCCATCAAGGGGTTGGCGGAGCGTCTTTTCCAGAATGCTCCGAAACAGGAATTTCTTTCCGGCATATCTCTTTCCCTCTCTTCCCTGGATCCCTGGACGGAAATTCTGGAAGAACGTTTCAGATCTCTCCTCTAGGGGGTTCCATTCCGCCTATTGTAGAGGCACGCCGCATTTCAAGGAAAACCGTTCTCAGGTATCGAAGGAAAATACGCGAAAACCCCGGAAATCCGGGGTTTCGGCTTTTTCGCTATTGATGTTCCGTGAGCGGAAACCTTACACGTCCAGGGTCATCACGAGGATGCCCAGAAAAATGGCGAAAGTACCCAGGCAACGCCAGAAATTCAGTTTTTCCTTGAAAAAGAGGAGAGAACCCCAGAGAACGAGAAGAAAAGCCGCTCCGATACAGAAAGGATAGGCAAAGGAAAGATCTACTTTGGAGAGAAGAGCCGCATAAAAGAGAAAGGACAGCCCGTATGCGATAATACCCCCCATGGCGAAAGGATTGAGAAGAATTCGCACGAGAGCGTCTTTGAGATTGCGGGAGTTTCCCACCCCATGCCGGGACATGCCCTCCTTGATAAGCACATGAGCCCCCGCATTGGCGAGAATATCTCCCCCCAGAAGAAACATTACGAAAAATGTCACCTACCCACCTCCACATGATCAGAAACGCTTCTTCCTCTCCGAAATCTCTTTTTCGGAAAGCCCGAGAGTCCTGGAATCCGCAAATTGCTTATGAATATCGTCGAGTCTATCCTTGCAGAGGGAAAAGGCTTCCACAATCTGTGGATCGAACTGTTTTCCCCGTTCCCGAAGAATCCGGCGCACGCACTCTTCGTGAGACATGGCAACCTTGTAGGGGCGCTGGCTTCGCAGAGCGTCGTAGACATCCGCCACCGCCACGATCCGCGCGGGCAGAGGAATTTCTTCCCCCCGCAATCCCCGGGGATAACCGGAACCATCATAATGCTCGTGATGGTACAAAACGATGTTTCGGGCAATTTCCAACTGGGGAAATCCGGTTTTTTGAAAAAGCTCCTCCAGCATAGCCCCTCCTATGGCCGGATGGGTGCGCATGGTTTTTATCTCGTCCTCCGTAAGCCTTCCGGGTTTGTTCAAAATGCCGTCGGGAATACCCACCTTGCCGACATCGTGCAACACCGACATGGAAGCCACCAGCTCGATCCATTCCCGGGAAGCAGGCTGCTCCGTCAAGGAGGCGTAGGTTTCTCCAAGCACCAGGGTGCTTTCCCGAACCCTTTCGAGATGGTTTCCCGTCTCCTGGCTTCGGTAATCCACAAGTTTGGCCATACCCTCCAAAAGAAGGTTCTGGCTTTGAAGGCGCAAAAGGCGTGTTCCCGCAAGAATCCGGGTTCGCAATTCCTCGGGATGAAAGGGTTTGACGAGATAGTCGTCCGCACCGCTTTCCAGGGCTCCCACCACGTGGGTTTTTTCGGAGGTGCCGCTGAGAACGATAATGTAGACGTATCTCAGGCTTTCCCGCCGAATCCGCCGAATGAACTCCATTCCCGACACGAGAGGCACGGAAAGGTCGGTAATCACCATGTCCGGAAAGGTACGCCGAAAAGCTTTCAGGGCGGCCTCTCCGTCTTGAGTGATTTCCACGAAATACCCCCACTTCTGTATTTTTCGCAGAAGCAGCTTTCTTTCGAAGAGCGAATCCTCCGCCACGAGAATTCGGAAAGGAAGCATTCCCGAGAAATCCGGGTCATGGGATTTCATGATACTCCCAATTGCTCCAGAAAATCCGCAAGGGCGGGAAGAAGCTTGTTTTCCAGGAAAAGTACGGAAGAATCCTGTCCCGTTCCCGCAAGTTTTTCGAGGGTCCGGGCCTGCTCCTGAAGATCTTCCAATCCCAAGTAGCCCAGGATACCCTTCAGCTGATGGGCCTTTCGGGAGAGGTCCTTGAGATCCCCCTTCCGGGCATACTCCCGAACCTCTCTCAGAAGAGGCCCCAAGGTGGATCGGGCGTCATCGAGAAGCTCCTCCACCTCCTCCGGAGGCAGATCGTATTCCCGGGCAAGAAATTCTTTAAACCGGAGTTCTTTCACGGTGCACCGCCTTTCGCTCCTATCGGCCTAAATTCTCGCAGTTCCCATGCTCTCCGTAATGCTTACATCTATTTTACTTCAATTTTCAAGAATTTCGCAATCACTCCATAAAAATTGTTTCTCTTAACGGGTTTGGCAAGATATTCGTTCATTCCTGCAGCAAAACATTTTTCCCGATCCTCCGCATAGGCATTGGCGGTCATGGCCACCACCGGAGTAGGGGGCAATCCCCGTTGGGCCTCTCTTTTCCGGATTTCCCGGGTGGCCTCAAGACCGTCCATCTCGGGCATCTGCACATCCATGAGAATCAGATCGTAAACTTCGAAATCCGTCTTTTCCAAAGCTTCCAGACCGTTTTCCGCGAGATCCGCCTGAATGCCCCAACGCTCCAGAAGCTTGAGCACGAGTTTCTGATTGAAATGGTTATCCTCCACGAGAAGAATTCTCCAGATGCGATTCCCGGAGGGAGGAAGCACGAAATTTTCCGGAAATCCCGAAGATTCTTCTTTTTTTCTTTCCCTTGGAGCAGATCGTTCGAAGAAACAGGAAAAGCCGAAAGTGGATCCTCTGCCGGTAACGCTGGAAACCCAGAGTTCCCCTCCCATAATCCGCACGATCTCCCGGGAAATCGCAAGCCCCAGTCCGGTACCTCCGTATTTTCGTGACATGCTGCCATCCCCCTGGTGAAAGGGAAGAAAGATAAGAGGCTGTTTCTCCTCTTCGATCCCCATTCCAGTATCCTCCACAAGAAACTCCAGAAGCAGGGAATCTTCCCGGGAAGATCGCACCCGAATCTGAAGCCGCACGTATCCCTGGGAGGTGAATTTGATGGCGTTGCTCACGAGGTTGAGGAGCACCTGGCGAAGGCGAGAGGGATCTCCCCGGAAAAATCCCGAGATACCGGGATCCAGAAGGCAATGAAATTGCAGATTTTTCTTTGCCGCCAAGGGATTGCATATACTCCGCACTCCCTCCAGCACGTCCTGGAACTCAAAGACGTTTTCCTCCATCTGGAGCATTCCCGCTTCGATCTTCGAGATATCCAAGATATCGTTGATAAGTCCCAAAAGCTCCTCCCCGCTTTTCTGAACCGTCAGGGCATAATCCTTCTGCTCCTCGGACAGGGAGCTGCTCAGAAGAAGCTCCGTCATACCGATGATGGAGTTCATGGGAGTACGAATTTCATGGCTCACGTTGGCAATAAACTCGCTCTTCATGCGGCTTGCATCCTCCGCCTGACGCTTGGCCTCCTTCAGAGCCCTTTCGCTGGCCTCCCGTTCCCGAAGGTCGATTTCGAGAATCCGACGATTTTCGTTGGCGGAAAAGGCGTGAAAAAGACCCCACCAAACCAGAAGCGTGAGAGTTCCCACCGCCACGATAAAAATCTGGGCGGAAAAACTGCCGTAAAGGCTCTTTTCCGGACGAACCCAATGAAGCGTGAAGGACGTTCGGGGAACCTCCATGGAAGCAGCCATCATAAAAGCCGGAGAGAGATCGAAAAAACTCGTTATCGAGATTTTCTTCTTTTCGGAAAAGGAACTTTGCAACATGGGAAAGGTATATATCCTTTCGGAGGAAGCTCGCAAAAAGTCCCGCAGGTCCTCTTCCGCAACTCCCCGGGGAAGAAATAAAAGGCGATCCTCCTCGGAAAGAACCAGAAAACCGGAACTCTGAGAATCCCCAAAACCGAGAAAATCCTCGAAAAGCACCTCTTCGTTGAGACACGCCACAATCCATCCCGCCACCTGGGATTTAAAGAAGATGGGAGAAAAAACCGCGAAGGAGGTTCCTTGTTCTTTGAAAAAAGGAATTTCTTCCATACCGCAGGAAGAATCTCCCGAAAGAAAGGCCTTTACCTCCGGTTTGGACCAAACTTCGCCACAACTGCTGTACAGGATGTTGGTATCCCCCGCCTGAAAAAAGAAAAATTCCCGGTAGATGGGCTCCCCCTTTACGGTTCGGTTATCCCGGTATCGTTTCAGAAGGGCGAGGAGATGCTGCAAACTTTCCTGAAGTCCATACTGGAGGCTCATGCCAAGGGCCTTGTTGGCAAAAAAACTCTGGACTTCGGAGGATTCCGTCAAAGCCTGAAGATCGTAGCAACGTTCTTCCAGAAAATACCCCAGCACCTGGGCACGGCTTGCAAGCTCCACCATCCACTGCTCCTCCTCCGCCTTCCGGAGCCTCTTTCCCGAATACAGGCTGAAGGCGATGAAGGATGCGGCGATGAGAAAGGAAAGAATTCCCAGAATGAGGAGAAAAAGATGACCCCGATTTCTCGGGAAAGGCTCTTTCGCCTCCGTCTCCGTCATAATCGAGGCCTCCCTTCTGAATGGGTTCAAGGACGGGAGAAAAACTCGGGAAAATAGAGCAATGCCCCGGGATAATAGCGCTTCACGAGTTCCAGATACTCCCCGGTATTCCGTATCCGCCGCAAATAATCATTGAAGGCTCGAAGAAGCTCCGGAGAGTCCTTTCGAAAGGCCGCGGCCATAAACTGATGCGGCGAAACGGGACCGATCACCTTGATTTCTCCGGGCCATTTCTGAAGAGCCACCATGGAATCCGGCACATCCAGAATGGTGCTATCCGCATCCCCCTTGAAAACCGCCGGCGCCAGCTCGTTAAGGTTTCCCTCGAAGTAACGGGGCCGGGCTCCGCATTCTTCGAGAGAATACAGGGCAGGGTCCAGGCAGGTGTTCGCCATGCCGAGCACCGTAAGGTTCTTCATTTTAGCCTTGGTTCTCCGAATATCCTCTTCGAGATTCCCCGAAGGAACGATGGGAACTACCGGTGAATCGCTCCGGGTAAGAAGCCATACCTGGGAGATGAAGGTGGGTTCGGAAAAGGTCAGAAGCTCCTCACGCCAGGGAAGCACCGTAAAGCCCATGGCGATCATGTCACCTCGAAAGGGAATGGAACCTCCCAGGAAAATACGGGACCCCTCCACCCGGACTTCCCGGCCGAGAAGGTCCGGCAAAATTTCGGCCCAGCTCGTAGGAACAAAGCGGTATTGCAGGCCGAGAGAATCCGCAAAACCCTTTACCAGATCCACGGAAAAGCCGTCCCCCGCACCGGAAACGAAATTGGCGTAGGGAAGCCCCAAATGGCGCAGCTCTCCCCGGGCGAGCACTTCCGGAAGATCTTCTCCCCAAAGGCGAAGGGGAAAGAACAGGAAGCTTCCCGAAAGCAGACAAAACGCCACCAGCATTCTCCTCCAAGACCTCAGGAAAAACGAAGCGTTGTTCATCAAAACAGTCACCCCCCATTGTTCGGAAACCCTTATCAGTAAGATAGAGGAAAAAGCCCCTTTTAGAAAGGAGAAAATATTCTTCCGGGAAAATAATACCGCCTTTTCCCGGCACAAATGAGGCTTTCGGAGAGCCTTGCTCCGGAGGAACGCCGTAAAAAACTTCCGGGAAAGATATTTTCCCCGCTCCTGCCTCCTACAATCCTTGGTAATCCATGGTTTTTGCGGCCTCGATAATTTTATCCAGATGTTCCAGAAGTGCCCGTTCCGCCTCTTGGGGATCTCGATGCAGAATCCCCTGGGCAATGGCAAGATGATCTCCTCGAATAGAGTAACGCTCATCATTTCTGACGTTTGCAAGGGGGCGCCAGAACGAGGGACCCCTATGAATAAGACGAAGCGCCGCCAGAAGCACCGCATTTCGGGAAGCCACCGCGATGGCTTCGTGAAACTTGTGATCCATCACCGCCGCATGGCGCTCGGAAAAATGCTCTCCCTGCTCAAGAATTTCCGCAAAGGCGAGAATTTCCTCGGCCTCCCGTTCGGTGGCGTTTACCGCCGCGAGGCGGCAGGTTTCCCTTTCGATGGCTCTCCTCGCCACGAGAACCCCGATCATCTCCTCCGGGTCTCCCCGGCGAATCTCCTGCAAAAGCCGGAAGGCAAGATCTTGCAAATGTTGTTGTTCTTCGAGATCTTCGAGAAGCATCTTTCCCCGATCCGAGAGAACGCGTCCCTTGTTGCTCACCTGCACCAGATACTCCTGCTCCTCAAGCTCTCCGAGAAGCCTTCCCGCCGTGGCGGAGCTGAGGTGCACCCCCTCCTGCTCCAAAGCCGCCGCAAGAGCGCTTGCCCCGAGAGGCTTCCTCGCGGTCTGCACCGCCCGAAGAATCTGCTGATGCAGGCGAATCATTTTTTCTTCCATACAATCATCGTTCCCTTCCGGAGCCCTTTCTCCATGAACTAAAGAAAGTCTTCCACTCCTTACAACCTAGTGGAAGAAACTTCTTTCGTCAACTCGTTCCCTTCTTCTCCTGCAAAGAGGGGCTGCTCCTCAAAAAAAGATAAAAGATTTTTCTTGACATGTAAAGATAGAGTCGTGTATAACTATATACACTAATCAATAATGATTTGTGTTGGATTGTGGAACTAGAAGCTGAAGAGGGAGGAAAAAAACATGCGTATCGTTATTACCGGAGGAGGCTGGGGAGGCTGCGCCGCCGCGGCATCGGCCCGGAAAGCTGGGGCAGAAGTAGTTCTGCTGGAACGGGCGGACATGCTTTTGGGTACGGGGTTGGTGGGGGGGATATTCCGTAACAACGGCCGTTTCACCGCCGCCGAGGAGCTTCTCGCCATGGGAGGAGAGATGTTCTCCGTCATGGATACATGTGCCCGGCACAAAAATATCGAATTTCCCGGACACGCCCACGCATCTCTTTACGACGTGTACGAGATGGAGCCCGCAATTCTCGCCTACCTCAGAGATCTCGGCGTAGAGGTACGACTGGAGGCTTCCGTTTCCGGACTCACCAAAAAAGATGGGCGTATCACCTCCATATCCCTTCGAAAAGGGAAGATTATCGAGGGAGATGCCTTCGTGGACGCCACGGGAACCTCCGCCACTCCCGGCTACTGCATGAAATACGGCAACGGTTGCGCCATGTGTATTCTCCGCTGTCACAGCTTCTCCCCCCGGTGGAGCCTCACCTCCCAAGCGGGGGTGGAGGAATGGCACGGCAGCAAGCCCAACGGTTCCACCGGAGCTATGAGCGGTTCCTGCAAACTCTTCAAGGAATCCCTGACGCCGGAAATCCGGAAAACTTTGGACGAAAAGGGAGTCTGCCTCGTGAAGGTTCCCGAAGAGGTTCGGGAGGGTTCGGAAATTCTGGATATGAAGGCCTGTCAGCAATACGCCCTGAAGGAGTTCATCGAAAATATCGTGCTCCTCGATACGGGCCCCGCCAAACTGATGACTCCCTACTTCCCTCTGGAGGATCTGCGGAAAATTCCGGGATTCGAAAAGGCCCGATACGAGGATCCCATCGGGGGCACCAAGGGGAACTCCATGCGTTATTTCCACTTCGCCGCCTGCTCTCCCGCGCTTCAGGCGGAGGGGGAGGTTTCCAACCTTTTCTGCGCCGGTGAAAAGGCGGGGGCCATGGTGGGACACACCGAGGCCATCGTTACGGGATATCTGGCGGGACACAATGCGGTGCGCCACGCTCAAGGAATGGATCTTCTCGCCTATCCCACGGAACTCGGGGTGGGGGATTTCGTGGATCACGTGATCGCCGAAATGCGACACCCCGAAGGGCGGCAGTACAAGTACACCTTCTCCGGATCCATCTACTTCAAGAGAATGCAGGAAAAAGGCCTCTATTCCACAGAGGTCCCGGCCATTCACGAACGGGTGGCCGAATTGGGATGGAAAGATCGTTTTTCCCGTACCTTGGGATAATTTCGGGTCTCTACAGGAAAGGAAATCCATACAATGGCACCGACACTTACGGTAGTACACTGGGCGTATCTCGCCACCATTCTCGTGGTTATCTATCTCATGATACGCCGCAGGGATGTAGTACTTCCCTGCCTTGCGGGTTCCTTCATCGTGGCTCTTCTCTACAAAAAATCCCTTATCGGAGCGATTCAGGGAATTTTCAACGGCCTTATGGCGGCAGGCACTGATCTTTTCGACATCATGCTCGTCATCGGCCTCATGGTAGCCATGCTCCAATCCCTTCGGGTAATGGGAGCGGATTACCGGATGATCGCCCCGGTACGGCGCTTCATGAGCACTCCCACCCGGGCCTTCTTCATTCTGGGAACCGTCATGTACGTGGCGGCCCTCTTCTTCTGGCCCACCCCCGCCACGGCTCTGGTGGGAACCCTTCTCATTCCCGTGGCCATAGCCTCGGGGCTTCCCGCCATGGGAGCCGCCATGGCGGTGAACATCATGGGACACGGCATGGCCCTCTCGGGAGACCTCGTCATTCAGGGGGCCCTCAAGCTCTCCTCGGAAGCCGCTGGCATAGGAGTGCAGGAGATTTTCCCCTCCGCGGCGCTTCTCTCTCTGGTGGCAGGGCTCGTCGCCACGGGAGCGGCCTTCTTCATGGTTCGCAAGGATATGGTTTCCGGCGAAAACTCGACCCCCCTCGAAATGGAAGAACCCGAATTCGGTCGTTATGCCGGATTTTTCGCCCTGGCGGTTCCTCTTCTCATGTTCCTGGCGGTAGTTAGCATGGTGGTCCTGAAAATCCGGGGAGGAGACGCCACGGCACTTCTGGGAGGCACCGCCCTGGTCATCCTCTTCGCCGCCACCGTGGCCCAGAGTCCCAAGACAAGCCTGGAGGACATCGTGGGACATCTCCGGCATGGATTGCTCTTCGCCATCAAAATCTTCGCTCCGGTCATTCCCATTGCGGGCTTCTTCTTTCTGGGATCCCAGGGAGCGGCCCAGCAGATCCTGGGTAACGGTGCTCCGGGGCTTCTCTACGACCTAGGACGCAGCCTGGCCTACTCCCTTCCTCTCGGGAAAGTTCCTCTGGCCTTCGGAAATCTGATTATCGGCATCATCACGGGTCTCGACGGTTCGGGATTCTCGGGTCTTCCCCTTACGGGAGCCCTGGCCCAGGCTCTGGGAACTCCTCTCTCGGTAAACGTTCCCGTTCTCGCCTCCATCGGTCAGATGGGCGCTATCTGGGCGGGAGGAGGCACTCTGGTGGCATGGTCCTTCGGCCTGGTGGCCACTGCGGGGATCGCCGGAGTGGATCCTCTGGAGCTGGCCCGGAAGAACTTTATTCCCGTTATTCTCGGATTGGTAGCCGCCACGGTGGTGGGCATTTTCATGATGTAAATCCTCGGGAAAAGTTGAAAAAATTTTTGAGGGCAAAGAGTCCGAGAAGGGGAATCCTTCTCGGACTCTTTTTGCAACGTTAGAATGGTTTTTGAAATAATTCACCGTAAAATATTTAACAAAAAACTCCGCCTGTATGTTCTCTCTGCTCCGCAAGTGGTGAAACCGCTCTAGCAATCAGGAAACCCGGCTTTTTCTCCTTCCGTGCCATTCCTCCACCAGGGAGTAGAGGGCGGGAATAAAGATCAGGGTGATGAGGGTGGCGCTACCGAGTCCTCCGATAACCGCCCTCGCCATGGGAGCCTGGGCCTCTCCTCCATCCCCCAAGGCGAGAGCCAGGGGAAGCAAACCGAGGCAGGTGGTGAGGGCGGTCATGAGAATGGGCCGAAGCCTCCGAATGCCGGATTCCCTCGCCGCTTCAAGAGGAGTCATCCCCTCATCCCGCTGCAGCCGGTTCGCCTGATCCACCAGAAGAATGGCGTTGTTCACCACGATTCCCGCCAGCATGATACAGCCGATAAAGGATTGCAAATTCATGGTGGTGTTCGTGAAGAAGAGCATGGGAATCACGCCGATGGCCCCCAGGGGAACCGAAAACATCACCACCAGGGGATCCTTGAGAGATTCGAACTGGCAGGCCATCACCATGTACACCAGCAGCAGTGCCAGAAGAAAGCTGAAAATCAGCTCCCGGAAAGATTCCTGCTGTTTCTCGTATCCCCCGGAAAACTGAAGGGCAAATCCTTCGGGAAGGGGAATTTCTCCCAGGGTCTGGCGCAGTTCCGCCACCAGATCCCCCTGGGGTCTTTCCGGAGCCGCCACGCTCACCGTAAGCACCCGTTCCCGATCCTTTCGCTCGATGGAGACGGGTCCCCAGGAGGTTTTCAGATAGGCCAGATTGCCGAGTTTTACAGAAACCCCCTCGGCGTTTCGGAGAGGAAAATCCAGAATTTCCTCCAGGGAATAGTTTTCCGCATTCTGTCCCTGCACGAGGATATCGTATTCGTTTCCCTTTACACTGTAAGTCCCCGCCACCTTTCCGGCGATGAGAATGCGAAGGGCCTCCGCCACGTCCTCCACGGAAAATCCCAGAGAACCCGCCTTCTGGCGATCCACCACCACGGAGTATTCCGGCAGGCTTTCCTCCCGGGAAAGCTCCACGTCCGTAACTCCCGGAAGTACCTCTCCCCGCCGGCGTATCTCCTTGGCCAGGGCGTAAGCGGTTTCGAGATCGTATCCACGGATGTCGATATCCACGGTATTCTCTCCGCTCCCTCCGAGAATACGCCCCATAATGCTGCTGCTCACCCGGGGACGGCAGACCGCTCCGGGGACGCCCCGGAGCGCCTTTCCCAGAGTGAGAGCAATCTCCTGGCTGCTCCGGGCACGCTCCTTCCGAGGAACCAGCTTGAGCCGGAAGGTACCCTCATGGGCATCGTTCCATCCGCCGGTGCGCACCTGAAGGACCCGAAGTTCCGGCACGGATTCCTGAAGGATTCCTTCGATTCTCTCCACGGTACGTTCCATCACGTCCACGTGAGTACCGGGAGCCATGGAGAAGTAGATCCGCACTTCCGATTCGTCCGTGGCGGGCATGAGTTCCGTTCCAAGAAGGGGAGCCAGAGAAAGGGCTCCTCCGAAAAGCAGGGCAGTACATCCCAGGGTGATCCACCGATGGTTCAAGGCACCCCGGAGCAGCTTTCCATAAAAGGCTCCCACGGTTCCGAGAACCGAGGAGCTGAAGCGCCCCAAAAGCCGGAAAAGAAAAAAGCCCCGGGAAATCTCCTCGGGATGTACGCACCGGGAGGAGAGCATGGGTATCACCGTAAGGGCCACTCCCAGGGAGCAGAAGAGGCTGAAGGCCACCACCAGGGCGAACTCCCGGAAGAGCATTCCCGACATGCCTCCCACGAAGAGGAGGGGGAGAAAAACCACCACCGTGGTAAGGGTTCCCGCAAGGACCGCCGCCGCCACCTCCTGAGCCCCCTCCAGGGCCGCCTGAAAGGGAGGGACCTTGCGCTCCAGTCGGTGGGAAATGTTCTCCAACACCACGATGGCGTTGTCCAAGAGCATACCTATTCCAAGGGCAAGCCCTCCGAGGCTCATGATGTTCAGGGAAAACCCCGCGAAATACATGAGGCCGAAACAGGCGGTTACAGAAACGGGAATGGCCGTGGCCACCACCAGTGTGGCGGGAAGACTGTTGAGAAAAAAGAGGAGCACCCCCAGAGCGAGAATACCTCCTCCCAGGGCGGCGGTGGCGAGATTGCGCAGGGAATCCCGGATATAGTCCGAGGTATCGAAAAGAATCACGAGCTTTCCCTGGGGAATGTCGAGGTTGATCCTTTCCATTTCCCGGTGCACCGCCTCCGCCACCGCAAGAGTATTGCCTCCGGACTGCTTGTAGATCATGAGCTGCACCGCCTCACGACAATCCACCCGGTTGAGGCGCTCCCGCTTTTCCGTGGCCTCCGATACCTCCGCTATGGCTCCGAGGCGTACCGGGGCATCCTCCCGATAGAAAAGTACGGTATTGCGAATCTCCTCGATGCTGGAAAAGCTGCCTGGAATCCGGAGCCGCACGTTGAGATTTCCCTCCCGGAGAGTTCCTCCGGGGAGATTCACGTTATGCTGCAGAAGCAGGCTTCGCAGGTTATCGAGGGAGAGCCCCAGAGAACGGATGCGTTCCAGGGAGATATCCACGTGCACCTCCCGGGCGGGACCTCCCACCACGGTTACCGAGGCCACTCCGGGAAGGCGCTCGAAACGGTAGGAGAGGGTGTCCTCCACGTATTCCCGGGCGTGGATGAGGGGCATTTCCGAGGAGAAGGCCAGCATCATCACGGGCATGGCGGCGCTGTCGAACTTCCGCAGCACCGGACGTTCCACGTCGTCCGGCAACTGGGGAAAGGTGCGATCCAGCCGATCCCGCACGTCGCTGGTGGCGGCTTCGAGGTCCGTTCCCCAGGTAAAGGTGAGAGATATGGAACTCTCTCCCTCGGAGGAGGTGGAACGCACCTCCTCCACTCCGCTGATGGCGCTCAGGGCCTGTTCCAGGGGACGGGTAACGCTTTCCTCCACGTCCTCCGGGGCCGCATCTTCGTAGGTGGTGCTCACGTTGATCTGGGGAGCTTCGATTTCCGGCAGAAGGTCCACCGAGGTTCCCCGGAGAGCCACTCCTCCCAGCACGAAGATCAGGAGGGCCACCATGCTCGTAAAGATGGGGCGGTGTACGCAGAAGGCGATGATGTTCATGGTTTGTCGCCGCTCTTTTCGACGGCATCCACGGAAAGAACCGGAGGAAGAAACTCCTCCTCCGGGAGAAGCACTTCTCCTCCCCGGGAGCCGAGAAGATGGTGACCGAGAATGACCACCGAACCTTCAAGGTTCGAGGGCTCCAGAATTTCCACCAGGTTATTCTCCTGAATTCCCGGAAGAACCTTGTAAAAATCCGCTCGGGTTCCCTCGGCATTCACGAGGAAAACCCCCTTTTCCCCTTCCCGCTCACAGAGGGCCTCCAAAGGCGCCGCAAGAACCCCCGGTTTTTCCTCCAGCACGATCTCCACCCGCAGAAACATGCCCGGGCGCAAAAGAAGTTCCTCGTTGGGAATTCGCAATTCCACCAGGGCCTGACGGCTCTCCTCCTCCACGAGATAGGAGATGCGCTCCACCCGGGCGGGGAAAGCGCGTTCCGGATAGGCATCCACCCGAAGAGAGGCGGACATGCCCGGATGCACCAGGGGATAATCCTTTTCGGTGACGTAGATCTCCCCCTTGAGGAGTTTGATATCCATGAGGGAGAGAAGAGGCTCGTTCTCCTTTATCAGCGCTCCGAGTTCCACATAGGAAGATCCCACGTAAAGAATGCGATCCTTCATTCTCTTGCCCTGGGGAACCCGAAGCATGCAATCCTGAAGGTGCACCTCCGCCACCCGGAGCCGGGATTCTTCCTGCCGGAGCTGGGCCTGGGCGATTTTTTCCTCCTCCACAGCGGTCTTGTAGGCTGTTTCCGCCTCGTCGTACTGGGCATCGGAAATCATCTTTTTCTGCGAAAGCACCTTGGCCCGATCGAACTCTTTCTTTCGGGCGGCCCTTTCGGTTTTCCGGGCATCCCAACGGGCCCGGGCCACGTCCACGGCGGCCCGAATCTGATCGCGCTCAAGAAGAAGTTCCTCGTCATCCAGGCGCACCAGCAAATCTCCGGGATGCACCGCATCTCCCATCTTGGCGGGCATTTCGAGAATGCGCCCCCCCACCCGGGGAGCCATGTCGAAGAGCAGCGAAGCCTTGAGGGTTCCCGTAAAAATCCGCCGTTTCCGGAGAGTCCGCCTTTCGAGAGGTGCCACCGCTACCGCCACCGCTCGGGAAGGAGGTTTTTGCAAGGTTTCCCCGGTTTCTCCCGAATGCCTTCGATCATAGAGTTTCCATCCGAAAAGGACCATGAGAATCAGCCCCGCAAACAATACCGTTTTTTTTCCCATCCTGGGCCACCTTCTTTTTCAAAATCCGTTTCCTTCCATCCTTCTGCGCCGAAAGCGAAGCTCCTTCTCCGACACCGGCATAGCATAAAACTTTTTTCGCCCCAAAAATACGCAAGCCTCGTAAAGAAGTGTAAACTCCGGGAAACCTCGAATCCCTTTCTTACGGGTCTATTTCCGGAAAAGAATATACCTCCGCATCCGGACATAGAGAAGGGGAAGCACGCACAGGGTACTTCCCGTGGAGGTAAGAAGCCCTCCGATAACCGCCAGGGCCAGAGGAGCCTGCATTTCCCCTCCCCAGCCCAAAGCCAGGGGAAGAAGGGCGATTCCCGTGCTGCAGGAGGTCATGAGAATGGGGCGCAATCTTTCCCGGGCGGCCTTTCGAACCGCCTCCTCGGGGGAAAAATCCTGGCGTTTTTCATACTCCCCCGCCCGGTAGATCAGCAGAAGGGAGTTATTCACTCCTATGCCCGTGAGGATAAGACACCCCATAAGGGATTGCAGGTTCCAGGTGGTATCCGTAAGAAAAAGCATGGCCACCACTCCGGGAAAGGCCAGGGGCACCGATAGCATGACCAGGAAGGGCTCTCCCAGAGATTCGAATTGACATGCCAATATCATATAAACCAGCAGCAAAGCGAGAAGAATGCTTCGATAAAGCTCCCGGAAAGATCGGGCCTGCTCTTCCCAGGAATCTCCGAAGGCCAGGGAATATCCCTCGGGCAGGGGAATTTCCCTCAAAACTTCCCGAAGATCCTCCACGAGATCTCCCGGAGGCCGGGAAGGAGCGGAAACGGAAAGGCTTAGAATTCGCTCTCGGTCCTTCCGGGAAATGGAGAGAGGAGCCCGATCCCTTTCCCCCTCTCCGAGGTTGGCAAGCTTGAGCACTCTGTCGGAAGAGGAGGCAAAGGAGAGGCAAAGAAGCTCATCCAGGCTCCATTTCTCCGGATTTCCTCCCTGAACACGGATCGGAAAGGAATCCTCTCCCCGATAAAACTCTCCCGCATCTCCCCCCGAAAGAAAAAGGCGTACCGTCCGGGCAATTTCTCCCGTTTCCGTTCCCAGGGCGGAGGCCTTCTCCCTATCCACCAAGAGGAGGTATTCCGGAATTCCCCGTTCCTCCGGAAGCGTGGCATCGGTCACCCCCGGAAGGCTCTCGGCCCTGCGGAGGATCTCCTTTCCCAAAGTTCGGGCCACTCCAGGATCGAAACCCCGGATCTCTACGGAAACCGCCTGTTCTCCGCCGCTCCCGAGAAGGCTTTCCAAAATACTGCTGGGTACCCGAACCCACCCCCGGACTCCGGGAATTTGCCGAAGAAGGTGGTGCAGCTCCTCCGCAATCTCCCGGACATTCCGATCCCTTTCTTTCCGGGAAGCCAGGCGGAGCCGGAAAACTCCCCCATCCGAAGTGTCGTCCGCGGCACACTGAAGAACCCGGATTTCCGGAACCCACGCCTCCATCATTTTTTCAATATGGCACATCATGATCTCCCGAACCTCGAGAGGCGTTCCCTGCTCCATGGAAAAATAGATCCGCAGCTCCGATTCGTCCGTGGGAGGCACGAGTTCACTTCCTATAGACGGCAAAAAGAGGAGCCAGATTCCCAGAAAACCGCAGAAAAGAAGCCCCCCCTTGAGGGGATGTGCAAAGAAAAGGGCAAGCAGTTTTTCGTACCCCTCCGTAAAGGTCTCCAAGCTCCGGGAAGAAGCTCCGAGATTTCCAAAAGAGGAAAGAAGAAACCGGCAGAGCACGGGTACCAGAGTAAGGGCCACTCCCAGAGAGGCGAAAAGGCTGAGAATCACCACCATGCCGAGTTCCCGAAAGAGCATTCCCGACATGCCCCGGAAAAAGAACAGGGGAAGAAATACCACTCCCGTGGTGAGCGTTCCTCCGAGAACGGGGAACACCACTTCCCGGGTGCCCTCGAGGGCTCCCCGAAAAGGATCCTCGTAGATTTTTCTCTTGCGGTGAATATTCTCCAGTACCACCACCGCATTGTCCACCAACATGCCGAGCCCGAGGGCAAGACCTCCGAGGCTCATGATATTGAGGGAAAATCCCCCCATTCCCAGAAGGAGGAAACAGGCCCCCACGGAAAGAGGCACCGCGGTTCCCACCACCAGAACTCCCCGCAGGCTGCGAAGAAAGAAAAAAAGCACCCCCAGGGCGAGAAATCCTCCTACAATTCCCGCGTAGACCACGCTGGTGAGAGCTTCCCGAACGTATTCGGAGGAATCGAAAAGCACCACCAGCTTTCCTCCCGGAAGCTCCCGGTTAAGCCTCTTCAGCTCTCGGCGAATTCCCTCCGCCACGGCCACGGTATTTTCTCCGGCCCCTTTGTAGAGCACCATCTGCACCGAATTTTTCCGGTTCACCCGATAGACGTAAGCACGCTCCGAAGGAGCCAGAGAAACCTCTCCCAAAGAGCGAAGCGGAATCGGACGGCCCCCCCGAAAATCCACCACCGTATCCGCGACCTCATCGAGGGAGGCATACCTGCCGGGGACCCGAAGCCCCACGGAATAAGTACCCCGAGTAAGGCTTCCTCCGGAAAGAGAACGATTTGCACCCTCCAGGGCCCGGACAACCTGGAAAACGGATATTCCGAGAGCCTCCATGCGGTGGGCGTCCACATCCACCCGCATCTCCCGGTCTTCGCCGCCCCAGACGAGCACCGACGCCACTCCGGGAAGGCGCTCCAATCGATAGGCCACATGAGAATCCAGGTACTTCCGGGCGTGCCAGGGATCCATTTCGGTGGCGTAACTCAGCATCATCACCGGTATGGCCTGGCTGTCGAACTTGCGTACCAGGGGACGCTCCGCATCCTCCGGAAGATTTTCCTCTTCCCGGCGCACCCGCTCCCGCACCTCCGCCACCGCTTCTTCGAGGTTCGTTCCCCACTGAAATTCCCCCACCACGTAGCTTCCCCCTTCCGAAGAGGAGGAATGGATGCGTCGAAGCCCTGAGACTCCTCCCAAAGCCCTCTCCAGGGGTTCCGTGACATTCTTCTCCACCTCCCGAGGACTTGCGTGGGAATAGGCGGTGTAGACGGTGATCCGGGGAGTTTCCAGAGGGGGGAGCAGATCCACCGGAATGTTTTTCAGAGATACCATACCGAGAAGGAACACTAAAAGCGCCCCCATGGCGGTTCCTATGGGACGGCATAACCACAAGCCTATAAGGTTCATCTTTTTTTCCGAAAAGGGAACGTATGTGTACGCATGAAACCATTCTATCCTTCTTTACCGGGACTTGGCAAAGAGAGAAAAGAACGGTATGGTTACGGAAGAAATTCCAAAAACGGGGGAGCTGTGAGTAGTTCATGCCACGACCGAAAAAAAACAGGGTTATCGGCAATCTTCCTTCTTCCACATCCTTTCTTCCCGAAGGGGAAGATATGGAAATTCTGGAAGAGGATACGGTGATTCTCAGGCTCGACGAGCTTGAGGCCATTCGTCTTGCTGACCTGGAGGGGCTCTATCAGCAGCATGCGGCGGAACACATGCAGGTTTCCCGGCAAACCTTTGGCAACATTCTCAGCGGAGCCCGGAGAAAAATAGCGGAATGCCTCATCCTCGGCAAGGGTCTTCACATCGAGGGGGGCAACGTGGTGGTGGAAAACCGGCGTTTTCGGTGCAAACGCTGCCGGCATTCCTGGGGAAACGAGGGGGAAACGGGAAAACCCGGAGAATGTCCCGCCTGCCACAGCCGGGAAATCCAAAAAGCTTCCGAGGAAGTCCCCTGCTGCGGAGGGCATCGAAAGCGGGGCTTCCGGAATCGGGAGGAAAATCCCTCATCTTCGGAATAGAGCGGCTTTGGAAATGGAAACCGCCCTGGAATTTTTTCCGAAAACCTTTTACGATAATCATGGAAGTTTCTCCAGATGCATTTTTCCCGGAGGAACTCCCATGATTTTTTTGAAGGTCCGGGAAAAGTGGCTCTGATCCGTAAGCCCAGATCAAGGGCGGTCTCCGCACAGGAGCGCCCCTGAGCGAGGAAGTACAGACTTTTACGAATCCGCAGCAGGGAAGTATATTCACCCGGAGTCACTCCGAAACGCCGCAGAAAGAGGCGCTGGAGGTACCAGGGACTTAACGAACAGAGCTCCCCCAGCTCGTCCAATGAAGTTCCCTGGGAAAGATGGGCGCTGAGATGGCTTTCAAGAAACGCTATTCTCTCGTCCGTGGGGACCTCTTCTTTCGGCAAAAGGTCGGAATCCCAAATACATTTCCGGAGGAAAGAGCCGCTTTTTTCGAGAAAAAGAAATCTTTTTCCCCCAAGACAGGCGGAAAAGAAAGCATCGAATTCCTTACGAAGCGCAGCATCCTCGAAAAATGCGGGAGTTCCCGAAAGAGACCGATTGTTCCGAGCTTCGAGAACCTTCAAAAAGGCGGAATCCCAGAGAAGAATCCGATAGGCATGCCCCTTTTCTCCAAAACAGCGGCATTCGTGAGGCTCCCCCGGAGGTAAAAGGAAAAGGGTCCCCGGCCTGAGTTCGTATGTAACTCCCCGGAGCGAAAGAGTACGAATCCCCTCCTCCACGAGACCCACGCAGAGGCTCGAGTGAAAGTGGCGACGAAAGGTATGCCGTATTCCCTCTCCCCAAAGAGCCCGAACCGACTCGGAGGCATCGAGGGAGGCATGAAAGAGCTTTCCCCGCGGTTTCTCCCCATCTCTCATCCATATCCCCCCCGGAACGGCTTTCATACCCTCATCTTACACCAGAGCGGGGAAAAAGGTAGCTCGGATAAGAAGTCCCTCCTCTCCGGCCGTCACCGCATGGGGAACCTTTCGAGGAATAAGCGCCAGGGTTCCAGGGACATAAACGATTTCCTCGTCACCGAGACTGGCTCGTCCTTCTCCCTGGAGAACCTCGTGAAGTTCCCATTGCGCTTCATGAACGTGAAGCTCCAGGGCCTTTCCAGGGTCCACCCGAACGAAGTGACAGCTTACGGCTCCTTCCGTATCCTCTCCCTTGAGGGCATGCTTGAGAGCCACTCCTTCATACGCGGCATGGGCATTCCAGGCGTAGTCTTTCAGAGAATGTGTTTCTCCATTCTTCCAGAGAATTCCTTGGGCCATCTTTTCCGCACGTTTTTCTTTCATCAGTCATGGACCTCCCTTTCGAAAAATTGGGCGATTTCGCTTCCCCCCATCAGGCAGCAGATTATCAAAAGGGAAAAACTTTTTCTTGTACGATCTTGTACTTTTCGATTCGAAAGGCACAAAATATCCGGGGTCTTCAGGAAAGCCCCGGATGTTCGAAACGAATTCCTTAGCTACACGGATAAAGAAAGGCCCTCATGAAGAAGCCCCGGAGGATTCCGCCTCCTCATGATAGGGGAAAAAGTTATCCCACAGGGTGTCGAGACGCACCAAAGCCTCCTTCATGGAGGGCACGTGGAAACGCCCCTCATCCTCCCGGAGCAGTTCCTTTTCCTGAAGCTTCCGAAGGGCATCCCGAACCTCGAAATCGATCTTTCTTCCGAAGGAGCTTTCTATCCACTCCTCGATACGGTCGTCAAGTTCCTCCCTGGAATAGGATCTGCCATCCCCGTTACGTTCCGCAAGCAGGAAGTAGTAGGCCAGCAGGGCCTCCTTGCACTCCTCTTCTTCCGCCTCGTGCACGAGAAAGTTGAAAACCCCCGCATTGTTATCCAGGTTGTGGAAATAAAGCGTTTTCATAAGCTTGGCCTGATGCTTTTCCTTGGTGTTCTTGTACCGGGAAAAAACTTTTACCGAGATAACTCCCACCACGGAGAAGGCTGCAAGAATGGGAAAAAGCTTATCCTTGAACTCCGCCCAGTTGATCTCCTCTCCCGCTATCACCGCCGCCGCTACGGTACCGATCACGAGAAATGCGGGAATGACCTTTTTAACCACGCTGAAAAGCCCTCCGAGAAGAGGGAGAATAATCATTCCCTTATCCACAAGGGTCATTTGAATCGTCACGTCCGGAAAGAGGGTTTCCAGAGCCGAAACGGGAACGTTCTTGAAGATCTTCAGAAAAATTGGAGATTCACCCTCTCCCTTCCGGTACTTCTTCGAAGCCCGTTTTCCCAGGGCCGCCTCCTTGAAGAGGCGCCGCTCCTTCTGGCGTTCCGTCTCTCCTGCGGTTTCGATATAGTGATCGTAAAACTCCTCCACGTTCTCTTCGCTTCGAAGCTTGATGAGAATGAGAAGCCGCTGGAGCATTTCTTCCATGTCAGGCTCCTTTTGCTTGGGAGCCCAGAACTTCCACCAGACCCGAGGATCCCGTTTTTTGGGAACCGACTGTTTTCCCCGGCGGTAGATGAGAATCTTCTCGTATTTTTCGTGGTTCACCTGAATATTCAATCCCCGGGGGGCCGCTTCGGTCATGAGCTTGTTCAGTTCCCCCAGGGTGAGTTCCCGGTAGTTCGCCGCCACGAGAATATGTTCCAGAGCTTGTACCATCTCTTCGAAACGGCGAGAGGAATCTCCTTGGGAGGGGTCGGGAATCTTCAGGGTATCCGCATCGGGATTGAACATATGGTAGGCCCGGCGGACCTTTTTAAGATCCTCGTGAAATTCGAAGTGATACATGGCCCGGATCAGCTCCGCCACCCGGCGAAACTGCTCCTGCTCTTCCGGAGAAAGCTTTCCGGAATTACAGAGAGCATTTACGAGATCATCCGTTCGTAAAGGGATAAATTTTCCTAAATTTTCATAATCCCCCATGGCTCCTCCTCCTTCATCCCTGATTTCGCCTTTTTCGCTCCGGAAATGCGAAGAGTTTTCTACGTCTCTCTACGGAGTGCCTCCGGAAAAGGTCCTGATTTTCCAAAGTATACCACGCTGGAAAAACAATCAGAAGACCCCGTTTTCCAAGGAACGGGAACGAAATTTCTTCAAGACCATCTCAATCCAGGGTAAGCACCAGCATATCGTGATCGGGATGCTCGGTTTTTTTACTGGAACGTCCCGGAAGAGATCCTTCGATTTCGATAAGCTTCCAGTTTTCCTTTGGAGTAATGCCGAGAAAACCGATATGATCCAGGTTGGATTTGTACTTATCGTAACTGTAGCGCCCCTCGGGAAGTGATATGAGATAGAAGTCCAGAGGCTCCGGCTTTTCCACGTTGTAATCCCCCAAAATAAAGCAGGGAGCCCCGAACATACGGGCCAGGAGGTTCAGTTTTTCGATCTGGGCAGCTCGTTTCGCCCGGTTGTACTTTTCCGCCTCCTCCGTATCCTCTTTGCCCCGGGTGGACTGGCTTTTCAGGTGTACGTCCACCATTACGAATTCCCGTCCCGTGGCAATCTCCTGGAAAAAACCCGCCAGAGGAGGACGGCTGAAGAGGGCGATATCCCGCCTTTCCCAGGGGAAAACCGCATCTTTGAAGAAAGGTGCGGGCTCTACGAGACACCGGATTTCCCGGGTATTCCACAGAAAGTAAAGATCCTGATTGTTCCCCGTGTCGTTTCCTCCGAACCGCCACCCCGGAAGAAATTTCGTCACGAGATACCGCATAACCGCATCATCGTGAATTTCCTGGAGTGCCAGGATCTGGACGGAGGAACTCCGTATCTTTGCCGCCACTCCCGACACATCCTCGGGAGTATATTTGCGCTTTCCCCCGATGGTAAAGTACTCGATGTTCCAGGTTCCCAGGGAAAGGGCCAGAGAAGCCGCGGGAACTCCCAAGAGGATCGCCATGAAAAGGAGAAAACCCAAAACCTTCCGCCGCGTTCGAAACAGTATCATACAATCTCCTCTAATTATTTTTCACCTTTTACAAGGGTCTTTTGAAAGGTTCCTTCCAAATCCAAATCCTTCGTGTCCGGACAATCTACAGGCTTCTTTCAACGCACCCGGCAAGTCTCCTTCGGGAGGTTCCGTTATATGGACGCGAAGCCGTCTCCCGGAGAAGCGGAACGTAACCGTAACTGCAACCGAAGGAATTCGTTATTCTCTGTAGATAATGGTACCCACATGCTCTCCCCGGAGAGCCCGGGTAAGATTACCCTCTTGAGTGCCGTCAAAAACTTGAACCGAGGTA
Source organism: uncultured Aminiphilus sp. (assembly GCA_963666395.2). GTDB lineage: Bacteria > Synergistota > Synergistia > Synergistales > Aminiphilaceae > DAIPKP01. The sequence goes on along the minus strand of CAXXQU010000001.1, from coordinate 532,084 downwards.
AGCACTTCGCTGTTCTGGAGAATTTCCAGACAGGGACGCTCGATAATCAGGTCATCCTGCTCCATCTCCAGGAGAGTCTTCGCTCCGATTTTCGGAATGAACTCCGCCTGGGGATTCTTTTTGGGATCATCCGTATAAAGCCCCTTTTCATCCTTAATAAAAAGACAGCTTCGAGCCCCGATAAGATCCGCAAGAAGCACGGTTCCCACATCTGTTCGATGAATGGGGATACGTCCCCGGGCCGCCCCGGGAGGAAGAGCGAAATAATCGTAGGGAGGCATGGCATGGGTTACGGGAATACCTCCCTGAGCGAAGTACCCCGGAAGCTTTACGATATCCTCCTGATCGATTTCGATCCCTCCCCAGGGAGCGAGCATCATGGCCACCATGAGGGCATTCTGTTCGGATATGGTACTTCCGAACTTGGCAATAATTCCCGTGGGCATGCCCAGTTCCAGACCGATGCTGTAGATATGGCGGCTTCGGGTTCCTCCGCCCGCCAGAAGAAGCATCTTGTGATCCTTCCGGTTTTCCGCTATTTCCCGAACCAACCCGGGCAGCACCTTGGCTCCCCGGTCGCAGATGGATTGCCCTCCTATTTTGAGAATGTTGACATCCGGAAAGAGACGCATTTGAGGGGCCAGATCCAAACTTTCCAGAAAAGCGGTGCTTACCAGGCTTTCTCCCATAAGGCGGCTTTTTATATGGAGCCGCTTACCGTCCTTTTCGCGCATGAGTGCCATGAGCATTCTCTCCTTTCGCCATCTACCCGATTTTCCGGGGGATACCCATAACGGACGAGGGGCTAAGCCCCCCGTCCGTTATGGGTATCCCAAATCAATTATTCGCTCCTCAAGCGTACTGTCCGTTTCTGCACGAGGCCCTCTTACTCCCCCGCCTCGCTCCCGTCGTGAGGATCCTGAAGGCACACGAGTTCCGCGTCCATCGTCTGGGCGAGAGATTCCAGCTCTTTCTTCCGAAGATGGGTGGCAAAAAAGGTTATATCCACCCCTGAAACCGCCACCACCCGAAATCTGGGCTGCTTCATTTCCTTCTGCACCTTGTGCCGTTCCCGATAAAAAATTTTCCCTGTCATGACAGATCTCCTCCTTCGCACTCTCGCAGTTTCCACTATTCTCTCAAGGCTTCTCTATCATTATAGACAAAAAGTCTGAAAATTTACAGATCCTTCTTTCACCATTATCGGGGCACGGCCCTTTCACCAGCGCTCCAAAAGCCACCGGGCGGTCCGCCGGGCCTCGTTGAACTCTTCGGGCACCGCGGGGTAGGAATCGTCGGGGGCCCGCATGCTGGCGAAACTTCCGGTTTCCTCCATCAGATATCCCCGTTCTTCGAAGGCCCGGAAGAGGCGGTCGAACTTGGGAGCCCCCCAAAGAGCATTGGAAGGGAGTGTCCCCTTGGCACAAAGCTTTTCCGTGCTCTTCTGAAGTTTCCGTAAGATTTTATTTTGAGGATATCCCCGGATCAGCCGCACCCGATGGCCTGCGGTGATGGCTTCGGAAATCATAGAAACCGAATCCTCGGTACAGAAAACCCTGGTGGCGAGCCCCAGCATACCCGCCACGGGACTGAAGGTCTGTTCCGATGCGGGAAGGTACATGCGCACCCGCCGCCGTCGGGAGAGGAGTTTTTGCAGCAGCTTCTCGGTTTCCGCCGAGGTTCGCCGGGAGGTGGTGAGATAGATCTCCGCTCCCTGCTCCACACCGTGGTCCACGAGAGGATCCAGTGTGGAGAGCACCCAATCCGGGGAAAGACGATAGTTGTTGTCATCCCCTCCTATCAGGAAAACCCAACGTCGGGAAAGCTCCGAGGGATAACGGGCCAGAAGGTCCCGAGCGGCGCTCCGAAGCGTTTCCCGCCTCAGGGTGTTGGGAGCTCCCAGGGTTCGAAGCACCTTGGGAGATTCCCGAGGATCGTCATGTTCCGGCACCAGAGCGTAATCGAAAGGAGCCGTTCCCAGGATCGAAGGAGTCATAAGGGTACAGCACCTGGCTCCGATGGAGCGGGCCATACAGAGACAGTAGGGAGCGGCTCCGCTTCCGGCGGAAAGAAAGAGAGCGCTTCCGTAGGGAACGTTCTCCTTCAGAAGCCACTGCATGATCTCCAGAAGCAGGGGACTTCCTCCGGCTTGCACGAGCCAGGTTCCCCAGGGATCCTTTCCCGAAGCACGTCTAAGCTGCAAGGCCCGAACTTTATGCTGCAGAAACCGATTTTTCGCGTCCATTTCGGGAACTTTCCAGGTTCGTATCCGAACGCCCCCTAGCTCCGAAAGCCACTCCGCCACTCCAAGGCTCTGGTTATAGTGCCCCACGATGCCGTCGTGCAGCAGAATTACCGCCCGGAGTTCCGAACCTCCGCTCTTCGATGATATTGCAACAGCCATATTCTCTCCCCTCGCTTTTCTCCTTCCAGTCCTGGTTTTCCCGAACGGCATGAACGAAAAGGAACCCCCGGGACTCGTAAATCAGGGGTTCCTTTTCGTTGTCTCATCTCACTTCCGAAGGTATCCGAAAATGCAGGAAACCGGGTTACAGAGCTGCCTTCACCCCTGCCTGAATGGCCCTGATAATGGAACTGAGCTGGGACTCGGGCATATCGTATCCCATGCCGAAGAAAACGGTTCTACTGAGAATTTCATGGGTATCCGCCCACTCCAGAGGACGATACAGGGGCATCTCTTCGGTGTAGGGGCAATCCCAGGGATAGCGTATGCGGCTGTAGTAGCTTCCCTCCCGGAGGGTTTCCCAGTGTCGGGCATAGTGCCAGGTGTTGTCCGCAAGAAGGCCGCATCCCGCTCCAGCTTCCTTAGCGGCTTTCTGGAAGGTCCGGGCGGCCTTCTCCGTGGGAAGCAGATAGACGAGCTGGCTCGCCATATCCCCTTCGGGGTCCGCCAGTGCCCGGGGAGAAAGTCCTTCCACGGTTCCCACGCCGTCGAGAATTGTTTTGCGGTTCTGGCGAAGCCTCGCCACCGCCTGGTCCAGCTTGGGAAGCTGGGCGAGCCCGAGGGCTCCCTGGATTTCGCTCATCCGGAAGTTGAAGCCCAGGCAAGCCTTTCCCTCGGCTCCCCGATCGATGGCCTTGTTGTGGATATGTCCGTGATCGTGATAGTACTCCATCTTGCGGTAGAGTTCCTCGTCATCCGTAAGAACGAGACCTCCCTCGCCGGTGGTAATCACTTTGTAAGGATCAAGGCTGTAGGTACCCCACTTGCCGAAGGTCCCCACGGGCTTGCCCTTGTAGGTGGCTCCCATGGCCTGGCAACTGTCCTCGAAGAGGAAAAGACCGTACTCCTCGCAGAGGAGCTTGAAGGCGTCCATGTCCGCGCTGCCTCCGAACATCTGCACGGGCATGATGGCCTTGGTGCGATCGCTGATGCATTCCTCCGCCGCCTGGGGATTGAGATTGAGGCTCTCGTCGATATCCGCCAGCACCGGCACCGCCCCGCACTCCAGAATGGCCTCCACGCTGGCGATGAAGGTAAAGGGAGAGGTGATAACCTCGTCTCCGGGGCCGATTCCCATGGCCTTGAGCGCCACGTAGAGGGCGGCAGAACCGCTGCTCACTCCGAGGCAGAACCGGGAACCCATCTTCTCGGCCACCGCCTGCTCGAATTCCTCCACCCGCCAGATATCGTTCCGCACGGTATTGAAAGAGTACCGATGCACCATCTTACGCTGAATAACGTCTACTACGGCATCAATTTCCTTTTGATCGAAAAGTTCGAAACCGGGCATGTTACCTACCGCTCCTCTCCGCTTGCAGCCTTGTACAATTCTATGCAATCCCCCGCCGTGCAAGGCCGAGGATTGTTCGCCATGGGCCGGGCCACGCCGAGCGCCTTTTGCGCCATTTCGGGATACTGATCCTCCCGGATGTACTCGGAAATGATCTTACGTTTTTTAAGAGCCCGAAGCGTGTCGGGCAGTTCCAGATCCGCCACCAGTTCCGAAAGCCCCTCGGCGCAGTAAAGCGCCCGATCCCGCAAAGAAGACCAATCGGATTCGAAGTTCAGCAGCATGGCCGCCCGGGCGTACTTTTCGGGAGCCCCGAAGGCGCTGAAGCCCACCACGTAGGGAATGAGCAGGGCATTGGCCACTCCGTGGGGCACTCCGAACATGCCTCCCAGAGGATACGCCAGGGCGTGGCAGGCTCCCACGCCGGCACTGGCGAGAGCAATTCCCGCATAATAGGAGGCCAGAAGCATTTCGCTCCGGGCGGAAAGATCCTTGCCGTTAAAGGTGGCCACCCGGATGTTCCGGCCTATCCGCCGCAAAGCCTCCTCGGCGAACATGTCGCTGAAGGGCGTAGCCTGCTTGCTGGTGTAGGCTTCCAGGGCATGGGTAAGGGCATCCATTCCCGTAGCGGCGGTCTGGAAGGGAGGAAGCGAAAGGGTAAGCTCCGGATCCAGAAGGCAGTATTCCGCATAGAGAGCGTCGTCGTTGATGCCCCCCTTGACGCCGTCGCTCTTCCGGATGAGTACCGACGTAAAGGTTACTTCCGAACCGGTTCCGGCGGTGGTGGGGACGAGAATCTTGGGAACTCCGGGCTTCTTCACCAGTCCGAGTCCCTGGTACGCCGCAGCGGAGCCCTCGTTGGTGATGAGCACGCTCACCGCCTTGGCCACGTCCAGGCAGCTTCCTCCGCCGAGTCCCACCACGAGCTGGCATTCGTGCTCCCGGGCAAGCTCCGCCACCGCATCGGTGGTCTCCACCGAAGGTTCCGGCTCCACCCCTGCAAAGACGCAACACTCTATTCCAGCCTGGTGCAGGTATTTTTCCACTCGTTCCGCATAACCATGCTCCTCCATGGAAGCATCCGTCACCAGAACCCCCCGCTTCACCGAAAGAGAAGCCGCAATTTCACCGATCTGAGAAACTACTCCAGGACCGAACCGGGCCTTACCGCCACATGCATATGCGCAATCATTTGGGTTATTCCTCCCGTACGTAACGTTTCAACACATGATATTATCCCGGAAAAGGCCCTTTTTCGTGCATGGTTATCCGCATTTTTTCTGCCTTTTCCGGAAACGGACAAAATCGTCAAACCCTCGGATACCGCAGAATTCCCTCTTCGAAGGAAAAGTCTTCCGAGAATGCTACTATACCATTTTTTCCGGGTTTCCCCATCTCTCAGGAAGTCACATAGGCCTTGATTCGAGCATCCTTGGAGTAGGGATTTTTCCCCGGGTCAGGCTCTCCGAGAAAGGGCATGTTCACGGACCGGCTCGTATCGATATGGTTTCTCAAAAAAAGGCAGGCCTCCTCCCGCTCTTTTCGCAGGATCAAATCCAGAAGATGGGCGTGTTCATCCGGATGTACCGCGGAGGGGCCGTGATTTTTGGGCTCCAGAAGCATGAGGTACACGAAGGTGGCCTTGAGGGCGTTTTCCACGTAGGCGATGAGGCGATGGTTTTCCGAGGCCTGGGCAAGCTCCCTGTGAAAATCCAATCCCGCCTGAATACAGGAGATTTTTTCCCCCTCCTGGAAATAGGCTGTCTCCAGGGCGATCTGCTTCTCCAGGCGAACCTTTCGGGAGGTGGTGACGTTATCGAATCCCAACTGCAACGCCAAAACTTCGAGATGTCCCCGAACGAGATAGGTGTCCCGAATTTCCTTTTCCGTAGGATTGATAAGCCTCGCTCCGCTTCCTGGAATAAAGCGTACAATACCCTCCGCTTCGAGAACCTTGAGAGCCTGAATCACCGGAGTTCGACTCACTCCGAACCGCTTCGCCAGGGCCAGAGCGGAGAGGCGGTCTCCCGGAGCGAAGTCGCCGTCTCCGATGACGCGCAAAAGCTCCCGGTAGGAATATTCCGCGGGAGAAAGAGTGGACTTCGTCATGCCGATTGTGCTCCTTTTCGAGTATGATAAGAGTACGGCTTTTCGTTTTATCGGTTAGGGTTTATTGCGGAAAGTAATGAAAGTCGTTCCCGGAGCGAGGTTACTTTCGCGGCGGAAGTAACCCCCCCTTCCCGAATTCCCGAGTAGGCATGCAACAATTCCAGGGGCCCCCAGGGAAGAACCTCCTTTACCAGGGATACCGCATTCTCCGGCGTAATTCCCCCTCCCAGAACGAGTTGCAGCCTACCACGATTCCGGGCCGCCACCTTCTGCAGCCAAAGAAGCCTGGGATAAATAGGGGCTCTCTCTTCCCAGGGAATGCCGCTGGTGAGCACCCGATCCACTCCGAAAGCCACAAGAATTTCCAGAGCCTCCAGAGGATCTTGAAGGGCATCGAAGGCACGATGAAAGGTGGTGCGCAATCCGCGCTCCTTCGCGGTTTTCACGAGAAGAGAAAGCCCCTTTTCGCAAATCCGTTCTTCCCGGCAATCCAAGGCTCCGAAAACCACGCCGTCCGCTCCGGCCCGGGCAAGGGAATCGATCTGACCGCACATGATTTCAAGTTCCTTGGGGGAATAGTAGAATCCCCCTTTCCGGGAACGCACCATGACCATAAGCCCTTTTCGGGGAAAAAGCCTCCGGCTTCGCCGAACCGCCTCCTCCGAGGGAGTAAGCCCCTCCGACACCATGTCGGAGCAAAGCTCAAGCGTAGAGGCCCCTCCTTCATAGGCGGCGTTTACGCTCCTTTCCATATCCTCTAAAGAATCGCAGTCAATACAAGCTTCTATCTCAATCACCGGACACGCTCTTTCCTTTTTCATTCACCACCCGGTACTCCGTCCACATTACGATGGAATCTCTCCGCTGCTATCCGTAATGGAGCAAAGGAGGCCATCCTTGAACATGAACTCCGATATGCCCTCAAGCGCCAAGTGTTCCCCCGCCTTCATACCGTTGGGAAGATCCATGGTAAGTTCCGCCTCGAAAGAAATGGAAACCACCATTCCCGAAGGGATTTCCCGAAGAGAGAGAATCTCCTGTTTTCGGCTCTTGAAAAGGGTTACTCCGTATTCCGCCACGGAACGGAACTCTTCCTTTCCCCGGGTGGTTACGGTAATCTGGTTTCGGAAGAGATGACAGAAAAGAACATCCGGATGAAGCAATTCCATCATTCCCTCCACGTCGAAAGCGTTATAGGCCTCCAGGTATCGTTGGATCATGCGCTCTTTTTCTCGTCTCTCCATCCTCTTTTTCTCCTTGTAAAGTCCTGCTTCTTCGGTGTTCGGAAGCTACTCCGGGAAAACTCAGGGATTCTCTTTTTCCGACATTTTCCGAAAAACGCTTTGAAGCAACTACTTTCCTTCGCTCGTTCCAAAAAAACGCTGCATTTCCTTTTCCGTTTTTCCGCTCACGATGACGATAACGTAATCACCTTCCGCAATGTTCAGAGGCTCCCGAGGCATTTTATAGGTTCGGAACTCTCCCGAAGCGGGATCTCTCCGGCTCAGCCCCAGAAGAAGGATGTTGAATTCTTTCCTGAGCTTTTCAAAAAGATCTTCATAACTCATGCCGATGCAGGGGTTTCCCGGAAGTACCCGGTACTGCTGCATATCGTGATCCTCCTCCCCTCCTTCGGCGGAAGAGAGGAGATCGTTGGCAAACTCCGCCACTTCGGGCTCGAAAACGTAGCTGGAAACGAGCTTGGCGGAAATATCGTTTTTCGAAAGCACAAAGGTAACTCCTGCGGCGAGAAAGGTTTCCCGAAGATCCCCGTTATCCAGAGTGACGATATAGTCACATTCGGGGTACGCTCGTTTGAGGTTCAGCAGGAGAATGAGTTTTTCCGTATCCCCTCCGTTATTCAAAAATACTCCCAGGGAGTTCCGGATGTTCACCTTCTCCAGAGGTTCCACTCCCGCAAGATCGCTAAAAAGCACGAAAACCCGGGAATTTTCGAACTCCTGGTAGATCAGGTCGATATCATCCTTCCGGGAGGTTACCACGGCCACCTTCTTTTCCGCCCGCAGAAGCTGGATTGCAATGCTTTTCGCAAAAGAATCCCATCCGACAATCACTACGTGCTGAGTAAAATCGGTTCCCTGAAAGCCCATTTTTCTATTCTCCCGATACATCAGAATGAGGGACGAGACCTGACCGATAATAAGCGAGAGAAAACCCAGGCTCGTTACCAGAAAGAGAAATCCCACCATCCGTCCCAAAGGAGTGACAGGATAATAATCCCCGTATCCCACGGTGGTAAAGGTTACCGCAGAATACCAAAGGGCATCGAAAAGGTTTTTTATGGAACCTTCGGGACGGGAATATTCGCTTGCCGTAAGCACTCCCAGAAGCACCGCATAGCAAAGAAGCAGAAACAGAACTTTGAATAGAAGGCCTTTGCGACTCCGCCACATTCCATCACCCCGTTCGTATGCCTTTTGCCGGAAAATCCAGACTATACCGAAAGAAGAAGTTTCACAAGCCTTTTTCCCTTGGAAGATCCTCAAAAAACGTAAAACAAATGGCATTAAAGGGGAGCAAACGAAATAGAAAGAGAAGTTTGACAATCTTTTCGGAGAAATCTACACTTCGAAAGAGGTTCTCCCGTTTCCGCAACACTTTTTTCAAGAGACTCAGGAAGAAAACATCTTCTCGAAAACGCGAAAAAAACCGAAGATCCAGCCCTAAAGGGAGGTAGGCTTCATGGAACAGGACGTTCAACGTTTTCTGCTCGAAGGATATGCCATTTTGAACCGCCTTACGGCGCAATTGCCCCTCCAGGAACCCTTCGAGACAATTCTCGAGGATTCCCTGAAAGCCCTGAATCCAGAAGAAAGAGAAAAACTCATCCTTTCTTCGGAACATTTTCAGGAAAAGGCGGAGGGACTCCAAGACATGGCAAAAAACTGCCGCATCCGCTCTCACAGGCCGGGAGATATGGGGTACGTCACCTATCAGCACGCCCGCTTCTATTCCCGAAACTACGGCTTCGACATCACCTTCGATTCCTACGTGGGAGACGCGATCTCTTCCTTTATCAAAAATCAGGACCCCGAAAAGGAACGTCTCTGGATAGCGGAATACCGGGAAAACATTCTCGGTTCCATCGCCATCGTCAAGGAGAGCGAGCGTGTCGCCCAGCTCCGGTGGTTTCTCCTGGAGCCCCGAGCCCAGGGCAAGGGAATCGGTAAAAGGCTGCTCCGGGAAGCCATCGATTTTTCGGCTTCCCAAGGATACGAAAAAATCATTCTCTGGACGGTCTCCAATCTGGAAGCTGCCCGGAATCTCTACGGCCGATACGGATTCTCTCCGGTGGAGACGAAAACCCACCAGATCTGGGGACAGGAACTTACGGAAGAACGCTGGGAACGCCCTCTGCAATAAAGGTAGCCGCATTTTTCCCCGAAAGAGAAGGAGGCTGTCGCCGAAACGCCTTTAGAGCAATGACCGTCCCTTTTCGAGGTATTCTCTCATGCTCTTTTCCGGCACCATGCTTCCTCCGGTGGCCCAAACCACATGGGTTCCCTTTTCCAGGGCTCCTTCGGGCAGATACCGCCTTCTATAGCTCTCCCATCCCGGAGCGCTTTCCAAAAGATAGGGACCGGGAAGCCCCGCAAGGGCGGAGGGTTCCAGGAAAACGCTCTCGGTCTCTTCCAGAAGCGCCAAAAGGCTGTAGAGAGTGGCATCCCGCACGGTAAGTCCTCCGCTCACGAAGCTTCCCACGAGGTTTCCCACAAGCCCCGACATGCGCCCCACCGCGAGGCCGTCCGCATCGGTACGGTTATGCAAGCCGAAATCCTCCACCCGCACCCGGGAGTGCAGCCCCGTCAGAAGACCAAGCAAAGCGCAGGGGGCCTGGGTGGGTTCCGCAAAGAAGCAGTGCACTCCATCTCCGAAGAGAAGCTTGAGTCCAAAAGTGATTCCTCCCGGAGCGCCCCCCACCCCGCAGGGAAGGTACACGAAAAGGGGACGCTCCGAATCCACAGGAATATGCCGTTCCCTCAGTTGTTCCGCCAGGCGCCCCCCGGCGGTGGCGTATCCGAGAAAGAGATCCCGGGAGCTTTCGTCGTCCACGAAATGCATGCGGGGATCCCCTTGGGCCTGACGACGCCCCTCCTCCACGGCCTTGCTGTAATCCGAAGAGTATTCGATCACCTCCGCTCCCCGGGCACGAAGAAGATCCTTTTTCCACTGTTTGGCATCCGCGGACATGTGTACGAAAACCCGAAATCCCAGAGCGGTTCCCATGATGCCGATACTGAGCCCCAGATTTCCCGTGGAGCCCACCGCGAGGGAGTGTTCCCGAAAAAGGGAGCGGGCCTCGGGTTCCGCCAGAAGAGCATAACTATCCTTTGGAGAAAGCATCCCCTCCCGAATCGCCAGATCCTCCGCATGCTTGAGCACCTCGTAGATGCCCCCCCGGGCCTTGATGGATCCGGAAACGGGAAGAGCGCTGTCCATTTTGAGGAAAAGCCTTCCCTTCGGTTTTTTTCCGAAAAAGGCCTCCCCCCGGAAAGCCATGCGGGGAATTTCCCGAAGAGGGGATTCGATGATCCCCCGGCTCGATTTCAGATCCGGAAAGAGGCGTTCCAGAAGAGGGGCGAAACGCCGAAGCCGGGCCTCCGCCTCCGCCACGTCCGCCCTGGCGAGGGAAACGTTTCCTTGCCAGTCATGGAAAGACCGATGTTCCGGATTCCACCAGAAGCATTCCTCCTCCGCCATTACTTTTCGAAGTTCGGGAAAGGCGGCAAACCATTCCTCCAAGGACTTTCCAAAAATTGCGGAACTTTTCACGAATTTCCCTCCTTAAGGTCACCTCGAAAATTTCTCCCGCCATTCCTTTTCGGTATGGATTCGAAACCCCTCCTTTTGCAGAAGCGTTGCGGTAATTCCCAACCCCTCCACGAGGCGCCCCGAAAAGGTACCGTCGTAAATTCTGCCGTAGCCGCAGGAGGGACTTCGGGACTGAAGAATAACCTCGACAATGCCGCAGATCCGGCATATTTCGAGAGTTTTCCGGGCTCCTTCCCGAAAGGCCCGGGTGTAATCCGTTCCGGAACGTCCCAGAACCCGGGGCTCTCCCCGAAGAACCTGAATTTCACAGCACTCCCGAGGAGTGGGAAGCCCTCCCAAAACTTCGGGGCAAACCGCCAAGGCCTCGCCGTTACGGAAAAGCTCATCCAAAGCCTCTTCCCGGGTACTGGAACCGTTATACCGGCAGTTGATTCCCACAAGACAGGCACTTACCAGATACATGGAATCCTCTCAAAAATCATTTCCTTTTACTCCTCCTGCCCTCTACCCACCACGAAGGGGGAGGTATAGTATTTTCTGCGAATCTCCCGAGATTCCTCCGCCCAGGCTTCGAGCCCCCGGTCCCGTATGCGACAGAGATTGTAGATCTTCATGTTGTGGGGATAGAAGGAAGCCCCCTCCGCCAGAGGCGCCAGAAGAGGGCAGGGGAAATTTTCGCATTCCCCGCAGAACTCCACTCCCTTGGCCTTGACGCAGTTCAGGGTAGCGCATCCTTCTTGGGGAATATGATAGTGCCTTCCCTCGATTTCCCGGCATCCCCCGCAGGGAATTTCCTCCGAAGGAACCCCGGTTTTTTCGGCAATTCGACCTATCAGAGCCTCCGTAATATTTTCCTCGTAAAGCTCGCAATTGAAACAGTCCAGACCGCAAGGAGCGGTGAGATTTCGTATCTTTTCCAGGAACATGTTTTTCATGAACCCGAAAAACCTCCTTCCTTTCCCGTGTCAATCCCGTTTATCCCAAAGCCACATCGAGAACCATCATCACCGTAAAACCCAAAAGAGCCCCGATGGTTGCCGCATCGCTGTGGCGTTCCGCCTTTCCTTCGGGGATCAGCTCCTCCACTACCACGTAGATCATGGCTCCCGCCGCAAAGGCCAGGGCATAGGGAAGAAGGGGGCGCATGGCAAGCACCGCCCAGGCTCCGGCAACGCCCGCCATGGGTTCCACGATCCCCGAAAGCTGACCGTACCAGAAACAGCGCATTCGAGACATCCCCTCCCGCCGGAGCGGCACGGAGACCGCAAGCCCTTCGGGAAAATTCTGAATGCCGATACCCAGAGCCAGCGCCAAAGCCCCGGCCAAACTCGCAGAGGGAAAACCCGCCGCCACGGCTCCGAAGGCCACCCCCACCGCAAGCCCTTCGGGGATGTTATGCAAGGTAATGGCGAGCACCAGCAGGATGCTGCGCTGCCAGCCCGTCTTGATTCCCTCCGCTTCCTCCCTCTTCATGCCCGGATGGAGATGGGGCAGCGTTTTATCTATAGCCCAGAGAAAGGCTCCTCCGCAAAGAAACCCCACCGCCGGAGGAAGCCACGGAAGGGCCCCCATTTCTTCGGACATGGAGATGGCAGGAGCCAGAAGGGACCAGAAACTTGCGGCAATCATCACTCCCGAAGCGAAACCGAGCATACTGTTGAGAACTCTTTTACGAATGGTGGTAAAAAGAAAAACCGTCGCCGCTCCGAGAGCGGTAACACTCCAGGTAAAAAGAGTTCCTAAAAGGGCCTGATGAACCGGATGCAGTGCGGAAAACCATTCCATGTTCCTGTCCTCCCTATTCTTTTTCGTCAGACCTCATGAGGAAGAAGCCTGTCTTTTCCATTATACCTCCAGAAAGAAATTATGCCTTCTCTCTTGAGAAAGACCCGTATAAGTTTTATGACGACGGTACAAGACTGTACAAACAGAGTATATTCCGAGATGTTTTACAGGATGCCCATACTTACGCACTTCCTCCGCGCCAGCGTGGTCGAACCACTCTATACCTCAAAAAGCGGTATTTCGTTATTATTTTCTCAAAAAAGGGAATTTTTCTATTATTCCATATTTTTTTATCGTTATCATGTATAGGTTTACAGGCTTTCAGGAAAGGACTATAGTGGAAAAGAAAAATAAAAGAGCTTCATTTTTTCATAAGAAAAAGATCTTTTTTTTTGTTTTTCTTTTGGATATTTTGGCAACAATCAAGAGACCCACACTCGGGGAAGAAGGAGGCCTCCGCACATTCTCCCGGTTATGAAAAAGGGATTTCCCCGGATCTTTTTTTAAAACATACCAAAAAAGGAGCGGTACACGGTGCACACAATGCGATTGCGAGTAGCACACAAGATTTCCCTTGCCATGATCCCCCTACTTATTTTTCTTACCCTGGCGATCAGTCTTCCCATCTGGCACCTTTTTACGAATATGGTGAATTCCACGGCGGAAGAGCAAGCCCTTTCGGGAGCTCAAGGCCTTTTGGCATCGATACAGAACGAAGCGTTACAGGCAAAAAATGCGGCTTTGGCCCTTTCCTTTCGTTCGGATCTTGCAGAGGCCTTGCAGAAAAAGGACCGAGAGGAAATCGGTAAGATTGCCTCCTCTCTTCTTCGGGATTTACGAACGGATTTCGTCACTCTTACGGATTCCGAGGGAATCGTGCTTTTTCGAAGCCACAACCCCGAAAAGTTCGGAGACTCCGTAAGCTCCCAGGCCAATGTAACCGCCGCCATGAAAGGAAATGTTTTAGCAGCGGTGGAAAAGGGGACGGCGGTTCCTCTTTCCGCTCGCGCGGGGGCCCCGGTTTACTTCGAAGGTAAACTCGTAGGCGTGGCCTCTACGGGAATACGCCTGGATACACCGGCTTTCGTGGATGCCATGAAGGAACGTTTCAACACGGATTTTACTATTTTTCTGGGGGATGTCCGACTTATGACCACCATAAAACAAAAGGGAGAACGCGCCGTAGGGACTACCCTGGATCCCAAGATAGCGGAAGAAGTGCTGAAAAAAGGACATCCTTTCGCGGGAGAGGCCGATATTCTCGGTATCCCCTACATTACCGCCTATCTCCCCCTGAAAGGTCCCGAAGGAAAGATTATCGGCATCTCCTTTGCGGGAAAATCCGTGGAAAACCTCCAAAAGATCTCCAGGCACGTTTTCTTTATCACCCTGGGAATAGGAACGGGAGTGCTTCTTCTCGCCATTCTACTGATGGTTTTTCTGGTGCAGCGCATTCTCGCCCCCCTCAAAAGAATGAATCTCCTGGCGGAGCATCTCGCGAGAGGAGATCTTACCGTCTCCTCCGAGGTACGTCGCAAGGATGAGTTCGGAGATCTGGCCATCAATATAGATCGCACGGTGCAGGAACTTCGAGACCTCTTGAAAGGCATCGCTTCCTCCTTCAAGGATCTAACTTCTCTGGCCTCAAATCTCCGAAAGGTTTCCCGAACTTCCGAAGAGTCCATGGACGAGGCAAGCCAGCTCACCCATGAGGCGGAAGGAGCTTCCGAAGAAAACAGCTCTTCTCTGGAACAGGTGCGGGGAGGCATCGAGGAAATCACCGCCAGCGCATCCACCGTGGCGAACGCCGCCTCGGAAGGGGCCGAAGCGGCCTCGGCAATGGGCAAAACCGCGGAGGATGCAGTAAGGGAAGTGCGTCAGGTCATTCGGGAGATCCGGGAAATCACGAATTCCTCCCGGGCCACCGGAGAGAGCATGAACGTTTTGGGATCCTCGGTGGAACAGATCACTTCCTTTGTTTCCACCATCACCTCCATCGCGGATCAAACGAACCTTCTCGCCCTCAATGCCGCTATCGAAGCGGCTCGTGCCGGTGAAGCCGGCCGAGGGTTTGCGGTAGTGGCGGAGGAAGTACGAAAACTTGCGGAGGAAAGCAACCGGGCGGCCCACCAGGTAAGCAACCTCATCGAAGAGCTGAAAAACCACGCCAGAGAATCCATGACTTCCACGGAAAAATCCACGGGAGCCCTGGAAAAGACTTCGGAAAGGGCCCTGGCCGCCCAGAATATGCTGGACCAGGCTCTGGAATCGGTGCAAACCGTCAATCAGGCCATGCAGAACGTGGCGGCGGGAGCCCAGGAACAGGCGGCTTCAAGCCAGGAAATGGATCAATCCGTGGAAAAGCTCTCCCGGGCAACCTCGGAAGTGACCGGAAAAATGCAGCGGATTGCGGAGGTGGTTCGGGGAAACGCGACCACCTCCAAGGAGCTTTCGGCGGAAGGGGATGCCCTCGGGGAAAGTGCGGAGGATCTGAAGAAGATGCTGGAACATTTCGTGCTGGAGGAAAGCGTCTCGAAGAAAACCCTTCAAGGATAACGAAAAAAGAGGTGGCGGGAGATTCCCTCCCGTCACCTCTTTTCAAAATATACGCCCTTTCCCTTGGCCCCAACATGGTACGCTCGATGATGGATAATCAAAGTCGGAAAGGCCCTTTTTGCAACTAAAAACCTTGTTATGCCAACATTCTATGCCCTGGAGTCTTTCAGCGTATTTACACAGACAAAAAGCGTTACGGAAGTTCCCATGCGGGATGGAATCGGGCCATCTTATAGCTGTGGGCATAATTCCCTTCCTTGAAGAGGGAGTATCGGCATTCCCCCTCCACGGTAAAATCGAATTTACGGTACAGCTCTACGGCAAAAAGATTATCCGAAAAAACATCAAGTTCCAGGCGCAAAAGGTTGAGCCAGTTATCCGAAAGATCCACGAGTTCTTCCATAAGAGCCCTGCCACAGCCTTTTCTCTGGAATTCCGGATGCACCGCCATACCGAAACTTCCCACGTGCTTTCGCCGGGGATCGCTATTGAGAAGAATTCCCATATGCCCGGCCACACGAGAATCCAGAAGAACCACGAGTTCCAGATAGTCCCTCGCCCGGGAGGAGTAGAAGTTTTTCCAGAAAGCCTCGGTTCTGTGGGGGAGTTGGCTTGTCTGGGTCATCACGGATTTATGGGCGTATATGGCGGCGATCTGCTCGGAATCCTTTTCCTCCGCTTGTCGCACGGATATCGTCATGTTCCGTCCTCCTGTAAAATACACCCTTCGCAGTTGCATGCAGGTTATACATGGCACCATGGCTCCTGCCTTTTCAAGACAAGAGACGCCAGATTCCGGTTTTCAAAATCTAGAGATATTCCCGCATCTCCTGCCAGGCTCTCCGGGCAGCGCCGTCCAGAGATTCCACGTAGGCAATCCCCTTTCGGGCCTCTTGTCGGCGGGAGGGGTTCCGCAAACAGGCCAGCCAATCCTCCCGAAGATCCTCGGGAGAAAGAATTTCCCGACTGCATCCCAGATTCTTGAGATCCCCCGCAAGGCGGGCAAAATCCTCCATGTGAGGACCGTGCTGTATGGGAATACCCCAGGCGGCGGGTTCCAGAAGGTTCTGCCCTCCCCGGGGAACCAGGCTTCCGCCGATAAAGGCCCCCTGAGCTCGGGGGTAGAGGTGGAAAAGCACACCGATGCGATCCACCACGAGAATCTCCCAATCCTCTCCGGCGTAGTCCGAGAGCAACCGTGCGGAGAAAGCGACTTTCCGGGCCTCCCGAAGCACCTCCGGAGCCCGTTCGGGATGCCGGGGCACTAGAACGAGCCGAAGAGAATGTCCTGCCCGCCGAAGCTCTTCATAAACCCGGAGAAGCACCGATTCTTCTCCCTCGTGGGTACTTCCGCCGAGAAAAATCGGAGCCCCTTCGGAAAAGGGGAGAAGATTCTCCGGTTTCTGCCGTTTTCGTCTCAGAATGGCTCCGGCCTTATTCTCTCCGGTAACCCGAATTTTTTCCGGATCCACCCCCAGAGAAAGAGCCCGCTCTCTCTCCTCGTCACTCCGCAGAAAAAGCTTCTCGAAACGGTTCAGGGATTGGCGGTAAAAGCTTTTCCAGCGCTTTCCCCTAACCAGAGTGCGATCGGAGAAGCGGCCGTTTACGAGAAAGGCGGGAATTTTTCGACGGGCGAGTTCCTCCAGAAGAGAGGGCCAGATTTCGGTCTCAAGAGTAACGTACATTCGGGGATTGAGGTAATGCAACGCGCTCCGGACAATCCGGGGCACATCCCAGGGATAGTACAAGAATCGATCCACCCTGGAAGCGAGAAGCAGCTCCCCCATGCGACGCCCTGTGGGAGTGATGGTGGAGAAAAGAAGGGGTCCCGGAAGAGTCTCCTCCCGCATGGCCTCCACCAGAGGCACCGCAGACTGCACCTCCCCCACGGAGACTCCGTGTATCCAGAGGGGATTGCGCCGCCCCAAAGCCTTGAGGGCCTCGTCATATCTCCCTCGGCGCTCGTCGAATCCTGGGGCGTATTTCCTGCGGAGCCAGGGGTAGAGCAGAGCGTACCCTCCGGTAATTCCCCAGGCGTAGAGGGTTCTCGCAAACATGAACGAGGTTAGGCCACTCCGGCCTTGAGGAGATCGTGGAGATGCACCATTCCCACAGGACGAGCCTTCTCGGTAACCACCAGCACCGACACCTCGTGCTGTTCCATAAGGAGCACCGCCTCCGCCGCAAGCCTATCGGGAAAAATCACTCGGGGAGAACGGGTCATCACGGTTTCCACCTCAAGCCCGAAGGCCTCGGCTCCCCGATCTTCCACGAGACGCCGCAAATCCCCGTCGGTAAAAATACCTCGAAGCTCTCCCGAAGCATTCACCACCAGGGTGGCACCGTACCCCTTGCTGGTGATGGAGAAAAGAGCCTCCTTCACGCTGGCCTTTTCCCGCACCAGAGGGAGCCGATCCTCTCCTCCCATGACATCCCGAACCCGGAGAAGAAGACGCCTTCCGAGACTGCCTCCGGGATGGAAGAGAGCAAAATCCTCCCTCCGGAGTCCCCGCATCTCCGTCACCATTCCCGCCAGAGCATCCCCCAGAGCAAGCTGCAAGGTGGTGCTGCTCGTAGGAGCAAGCCCGAGAGGATCCGCCTCCCGCTCCACCCGGCTACAGAGCACCAGATCCGCTTCCCGGGCAAGCCGGGAGGAGGAATTGCCCGTCATGGCGATAATCGTAGCTCCGAGACGGCGGAAGTAGGGAAGCAGTTCCAACACCTCCCGGGTTTCTCCGCTGTTGCTCAGGAAAAGCCCCACATCCTCCCGGCAGACCATGCCGAGATCTCCGTGAGCCCCTTCGGAGGCGTGAAGAAAGAAGGAGGGGGTTCCCAGAGAGGCGAAGGTGGCGGCAATTTTGCGGCCGATGAGGCCGGACTTACCAAGCCCCGCCACCACCAGGCGCCCCTTGCAGCACTGGATGCTCCTGGCGGCCTCCACCATAACGGGATCCAGGGTATCCGCACTTCGAAGAAGAGCCTCCGCCTCCTCTCGAAGTACCTTTCGCCCCACTTCGAGAAGCGCCTCGGAGGAAAAGCTCTTTCCCTCCCTTTCGTGAGGCAGCCGATCCATCATCGGGAACCCTCAAAAAAATCAAGGGAAGCAAACCCCCGGGACCAGGCGAGATTGTGCAACTCCAGAATATCCTCCAGAAAAGCCCGGAAACGCTCCAGCGGAATCATGTTGGGGCCATCGCTCAAAGCCTTTTCCGGTTCCGGATGCACCTCCGCGAAGAGAGCGTCCATGCCCACCGAGGCTGCGGCCCGGGCGAGAACCGGCACGAAACGCCGATCTCCTCCGCTGGAATCTCCCTTTCCTCCGGGCATCTGCACGCTGTGGGTAGCGTCGAACACCACGGGACATCCCAGAGAGCGCATGAGAGGAAGACTGCGAAAGTCCACCACGAGCTGACCGTAGCCGAAGCTGGTACCCCGTTCGCAGAGCATAATCTGGGAAGCTCCGGAATCCCGCAGTTTCTGCACCACCGGAGCCATGTTCCGGGGATCCAGAAATTGGGCCTTCTTCACGTTTACCGGGCGTCCCGTGCGGGCCGCCGCTACGAGAAGGTCCGTCTGGCGACAGAGAAAGGCGGGAATCTGGAGCACCTCCGCCACCTCCGCCACCTTCTCGGCCTGCCAGGGCTCGTGAATATCCGTGACCACCGGAACATTCAGGGTATCCCGGATATGCCGGAGCCATTCGAGCCCTTCTTCCAATCCGGGACCCCGATAGCTCGAAAGAGAGGTGCGATTGGCCTTGTCGAAGGAGGCCTTGAAGATGTAGTTCACTCCGAGAGAGGCACAGATTTTCTGAAGCTCCGCCGCTATGTTCAGGGCCCCCTCGGGGCTTTCGAGAACGCAGGGTCCTCCGAAGAGAGCGAGCTTACCCTCCCCTATGGTGATATCTCGATTCTGCAACGTTACGGAATTGAGGAAATGCATGGTTCTCTTCCTTCCTTGATTCTCAAAGTTCAATCAGTTCGCGGCGTTCTCCAGCTTCCGAAGATAGGCTTCGCAGCGCTCCACGTCCTCGGGAGTATCGATTTCCAGGGTGTCCCGCTCCACGAAAACGCAGCCGATGGGATAGCCCTTTTCAAGAATACGAAGCATTTCCAGGCTTTCCGTACGTTCCAGAGGCGTGGGTTCCCAGGAGGCGAAGGAGAGCAGAAAATCCCGCCGGTATGCATAGGGGCCGATATGTTTGTACCAGACCGCATCCTCCGCATTTCGGGGATAGGGAATGGGGGAACGGCTGAAGTAGAGGGCCCGCATCCGATTATCGAAAACCATTTTGACGATGTTCGGATCCTCCACTTCCCGGGGATCTTCGATCCGTTTCGCCAGAAGGGCCAGGGAAAGGGAGGGATCCTCCTGAAGCTTCGCCACCAGAGGGTCGATCATATCGGGCCCCACAAAAGGGTCATCCACCTGTACGTTGAGCACCACCGAGGCCTCGGGAATCTCCCGGGCCGCCCAGGCCACCCGATCCCCTCCACTGGCAAGGTTTTGAGGGGTCATCATAACCTCTCCTCCCGCCTTCCGAACCACCTCTTGAATGATTTCGGAATCCGTGGCCACCACGATACGATCTACCCGGCATTTCCGAAGCCCCTGGAGGACCCGGAGCACCAGAGGCACCCCTCCCAGAGGGACCAAGGGCTTTCCGGGAAGCCGGGTGCTGGCGTAACGTGCGGGAATTACCGCGAGAATGGACATGGTTCTTTTTCCTCCTTCTTCAACTCTTTCAGACAATCTTGGGATTCCCGGTACTCCGAAAATCGGGAGTAAACCTCGCATCGGTTGCTCCATCCGAAACGGGCATCCAGGGTTTCCACGATGCGCTCCAAGCTTCCCGAAGGCCCCATGGCCTCTCGCCCGGCCCGGCTCATCCGGGCGAGGGTTTCCGGATCCTGCAGCAGGGTTGCGGCCTTTTGGGCAAGACTCCGGGGATCCGGCGAAACGAGCAGTTCCGCCTCTCCGAGAAGTTTTTTCTGCACCAGCTTCCCCTTTTCCCGAATGGAGAGCACCGGAATGCCGAGCCCCGCACAGACCTGATTGGCGGTTCCTCCCAGGCCGATAAGCAGATCCGCTCCGGCAGCTCCCTCCACCAAAGGCCCGCGATAGAGAACGAGGGCGCATCCTTCGGAACGCCGCCATCGGGAATTCTCCTCCCTCCATCCTTCATCCCGAAGCACCTCCAGGAGGTGTTCCTCCTCCAGAGTGGGGGCCACCACGAGACGACAGGAAAGGCTCCCTCCTCTTTCTTCCCAGAGAAGCGAGAGGGTTCGCAGAAGGAGGCGAAGATCCTGGTAGGCCCGGTTTCGACTCCCCGGAAGGAGAAGAATCTTTTTCCCTTCCTCATTATCCCAGGAAAGAGGATTTTCCTGGCCTTTCGAAGAGACCATATCCATGAGAGGATTTCCCTCGAAGGCTGCGGGAACCCCGGAAGAACGAAGTTCCCGGGCGGTCTCCCGGTCCCGGGTCCACACGAAACGACAGAAGTGACGCAAGAGAAATCGCTCCACCCTCCAGTGTCCTCCGAGGCGAACGCTCTTGGCGGTGGCCAGAAGCACCGGAAGCTGTCCCTGGCCCCCCAGAGTGTGAAGAAGAAGATACACGTCTCCCACGCAAATCACCGTGCGAATGCTTCCTCCCAGGGGCTTCCAGAAGTCCATCTGGCTCCGGATATTTCCCAGCAATCCCCCCCGGATCTCCCGAACAAGCGTGCGGAGGCTGTACTTCACGATTCCCCCGCTGGGGCTTTCCGCGGGAGGAGAATAAACCCGGATGCCCTCTTTCCTATAGGCCGCTCCGGTCCCCACCAGGGCGAAGGCTCCGATCTCCCCGGAGGGGAAACGCTTTTGCAGCATTCCCGCAAGAACCGCTCCCACCGCATCCTCTCCGTATCCGTTGGAAGCCACCACGATCCGGGGGCGCAGCAGATCTCCCAAAAGTTTCCAGAACCGTTTCTCCTCCTCCATGCGGGTACAGACCCGAGGCACGTAGAGGGGAAGCTCGAAGGCACACTCTCCGGGAAGATTCCAGATATCCTTTTCCGTGCAGACGAGCCCTCCCACTCCGAGGAATTTTCCCCGCTCTTCCAGAAGAGCCGCATCCTGACGGGAAAATTGGTGATGATCTCGGAAACAGATTTCCTCCCGAACGTGGAGCCCCTCATCCTCCAGAAGGCGCCGAAAACTTTTGGGGTTCCCGATGGCGGAAAAGGCGAGAAGTCCCTTCTCCGGAAAATCCGGAGAAACCTCCAACGGAGAAAGTTCTCCCCTAAAAAAACGATACCATCCGGATCGAACGAGCCGGGAAAGAAAGATCCGCTCCTCCGGCACGTAACGGGCGATGCGTTTTTTGAGATTTTCCAGATCCTCCGGGGAAATCTGATCGGATTTGGTGAGCACCACCAGATGGGCCCGACGGATGCCTTCCAGTCCCTCCCGCAGAAGGCCTCCGGGGAAATGGTGTTCGTTCCCGAAGGGACAGGTGGCATCGATGAGCAGAATATCCACATCCCGCCCCATCCGGCGATGCTGAAAGGCATCGTCCGCCACCGCCACGGAACATCCCTCCGCCGCGAGGGCCTCCACGCCTTCGTAGCGGTTGGGAGAAAGCGCCACGGGAACCCCAGGAAGGGAAGAGGAAAGAAGAAGAGGTTCGTCCCCCACAAGCTCCCGCTCCCCCCGGCCATTTCGGATAACCCGGGTATGGCGAACCGCTCCGCCGTAACCCCGGCTGACGATTCCCGGAGCGAGTTCCGCCTCCAGGAGCTTTCGGGCCACCATGGCCACGAAGGGGGTTTTGTTGGTACCTCCCAGGGAGAGGTTCCCCACGCTGATTACCGGCAGAGGAGGTTCCAGAGCCTTTCCCGCCCCCCTGTCGTAGAGGAGATTGCGGATTCGGGAAAAAAAGCGCCCCACCGCTCCCAGAGGAGCGAGAATTCGCCAGAAGGAGTTCGGAGAATTGCCCCGAATGTATTCGAGATAACTGAAAACCAGGCGGTTACGCATGAACCTTTCCAAACTGCAGGGCATAGAGATAGGCATAGGTGCCGTCTTTTCGTGCCAGCAGCTCCTCGTGGGTTCCTTCCTCGGTAATGGCCCCTCCCGAGAGCACCAGAATCCGATCCGCCTTCCGCACCGTGGAAAGCCTATGGGCGATGACGAAGGAGGTACGCCCCTTCATGGCTTTCTGCATGGCCTCCTGAATATGGAGTTCCACCTCTGCATCCAGGGAAGAAGTTGCTTCGTCGAGGATGAGAATACGGGGATTCCGTATAATCGCCCGGGCAATGGCCACCCGTTGCCGCTGCCCCCCACTGAGAGTCACCCCTCGCTCTCCCACGGGAGTATCGTATCTCCGGGGAAGGGAGGAGATGAAATCGTGAATTCCCGCAAGCTCCGCAGCTTTGCGGATATTCTCCTCGGTGGCTCCGGCATAACCGTAGGCGATGTTGCTCCCGATGGATCCCCGCATGAGCACCGGATCCTGGGGAACGATGCCGATCTGTCTTCGAAGGCTCGGCAAATGGAGGGTTCGGATATCCATACCGTCCACCAGGACACGCCCTTTCCGGGGATCGTAGAATCGGGGAATGAGGTCCACCAGAGTGGATTTTCCCGCTCCCGTATTGCCCACGATGGCCACGGTCTCTCCGGAAGCCACGGTACAGGAAATTCCCCGAAGCACCTCGAGCCCCTCTTCATAGGAAAAATGCACGTTATCGAAGGTGACTTCTCCCCGAAGATTGTCCGGATACACCGGAGATGGGGGGGATGCGATGGCAAGAGGCGTATCCAGAAGGGAGAAAATCCGGTCCGCCGAGGCGAGCCCCTGCTGAATGCGGCTGATGGCCCGGCTGCACACCCGGAGGGGCTGCACGAGGAAACCGAGATATCCCAGAAAGGCGATAAGTTCCCCCGGCGAAAGTTCTCCCGAAACCACCTTGCGCCCTCCTATCCAGAGAATGAAGGCCAGGGCTCCCACCAGAATGACCTCCACCACTCCCTCCAGGGCGGAGAAGATCTGAGTTCCATGCATGAGAGCCTTGAAATTGAGGAAATTCTGATTTCGAAAACGCCGGAGTTCCAGCTCTTCCGTGGCGAAGGAATGAACGATCCGCAAAGAGGAAAGGGCTTCCTGGGCTATTCCCGAAACCCGGGCAAGCTGTTCCTGAATATCATGCCCCACCCGGCGCATCTTTTTCGAGGTCTTGTCGATCACCAGCGCCGCCAGAGGAAGGATGGCGAAAGCCACGAGGGTGAGCTTCCAATTGATGTAAAGAAGAAAAGCCAGCATTCCCACGAAGGTAACTCCCTGCACCACCAGATCCACCACCACCGAGGTAACCACGTCCTGAAGCACCGTCACGTCGTTGGTAATGCGGGAAAGAAGCTCCCCCACCCGATTTCCCGAAATGAAGGAAAGGGGCATGTGCTGGATGTGATCGTACAGAAGCACCCGGAGATCCAGTATGACTCGCTGTCCCACCCAGGTCATGAGATAACGCTGGCCGTAGGAGAAAAGAGCCTTTCCGGTATAGAGGAGCACGAGACCTCCCGCAAGCAGATTGAGCACCCCCAGGCGCCTGCCGATGAGCACGTCATCCACCACGTTCTTCATGAGCCAGGGAGGAATCACGCTGAAAAGGGCGGCCCCCACCATGCAGATAAAAGCCCAGAAGGCTCGTTTTCGATAGGGCACCGCATAGGCGAGCAATCGGAGGTAGACCTCCGGCACGAATCGTTTCATTCCATTCTCTCCTCAAGCATATTCATGAACCGCACCGCCGCATGGGAATGCTCTTTTTTCCCAAGATCTTTCAGTTCTCTTTCCAGAATTCCCCGACGTTCCGGGAAAAGCAGCATCTCCCCCATCTCCCGGGCGATATCTTCGGGAGAACACGTTCCCCTGCGCTCCGGCAGAATTTCCCGCCGGGCTATGCGGTTCGGCCAGGCGAGATAATCCGAAAGGGAGGATTGCAAATAACGAATTGCGGCATTCCGGATTCGGGGACCCAGGCCGGGAATCCTGTCGAGCCCTCCGAGGATACCCGGCAAAGGGATGAGGGAAAGAAAGCGATCCGGCACCGCCACGATACCCGGAGTCGCCGTATGCAGCAGCTCCAGGGTGTTCGTTCCCGGTTGGGTAAGGGCAAGATCCGCTCCTTTCAGAACACCTCCGGTATCGGTGGTAACCATGCGAAATCCCTCCTTCTCCCAGAGGGGAACCTCCTCGGGAGAGCTGAAGGGAGAGAGAAGTGCGGTAATCTCCACCCCCGGAACCCAGTCCTCCAAGGAAGGGCGTAATTCCCGGGCATAGTCCAAAGCGGCCTTCCGAATGGCCTTCCGGCTTCCCGGAAAAAAGGCCACCCGCTTTCCCTCAGGGGCCCTCCAGCGAAAATTGTGAGGATCCTCTTCCAGAGCGCTCGCCACGAGATCCCCCGCAACCAGGGCGGACTGCCCTCGCTTCGCCAGGTTCTCCTCCATGGACTCGAAGGCCGTAGCCACCAGGGAACAGCTCGAAAGTCCCTTTTTCCAACCGTAGGTATACGCCGCCAGAGGGCAACGGTATTTCCAGGCGAGGAAACGGCCGAAAAGGAGATCTCCTCCCAGCTGTATTATCCCGGTATAGAAACCCTTTCCGGGCTCCCGGGAACGTATTCGTTCCGAAAGAAACGAAACCTTTATGGGAAGATGTTCCTCCACCGCTTCCCTCTCTCTTCCCGAAGCGAACTGGCAAGGGAGCAGGCAGAGTTCCGGAAGGTGTCGCCGCCGAAGCATCTCCCGCAGCAGAGGGCGGGCCCATCCCCAAACCTCGCCGGGACCGTTGGCAAGGACGAGATAGCGCTTCATATCAGGAAAGGTACTCCAGGACCTTCCGGGCCCAGAGATCGAAGGCTCCCGGCATGCCCAGACACGTTCTGGCGGCATTCATGCGCCCATGCACTCTTCGGCGCAGATCCGGAGCCCCTCCATAGGCATCCAGAAGGGCCACCGCCGTATCTCCCCGGGCGTGGTGCTGCAAAAGCTCCGGATACACCGGATAGGGTCCCAGCAGATTCGGCACCGCTCCGTAGGGCACTCCCAGGAGCTTCAAATCCCGAAGAAGGGAGAGAACCGTCCAGTTGAGTCGAGACATGCGATAGAACACCACCATGTACCGGTTCAGAAGAAGAGCCTCCACCGCGGCGGTGCCGCAGGCTCCCAGAACCGCATCGGTACGTTTCATAAGCTCCCTGCCGGGTTCTTGAGTGAGAATTTCCTCGGGAAAGGAACCGCGAAGAAGATTCCGGGGTTCTTCGGAAAGCCCCGGTGCCACGGATATCCAGGGGACAATGCCCCGTTCCCGAAGAAGAGGCACCGCCTCCTGCAATACCGAAAGATTGTGCCGCACTTCGCTTCCCCGGCTTCCCGGCAGGAGAGCCACGGAACAAAGTTTTTTCCCCGAGAAAAATCGGGGAGGAGCCAAAAAAAGATGCTCCTCGAGAAGGGGGTGCCCGCAAAAGATCGAGGGCACTCCCTTCTGAAGAAGCAGCTCATGTTCGAAGGGAAAAAGAGGAAAACAGCAATCGTAATATCTTCGGAGCTTGTGCACTCTTCCTCTGCGCCAGGCCCAGACCGTAGGAGGGGCAATGTTAAGTATGGGACCCCGGTACCCCCTTCGACGCAATCTGCCCGCCAGGGGAAGGTGGAAATCCGGGCTGTCCACCAGAACCACCGCAGAAGGCGAGGTCTTCAGAATGTGCTCCGTCATGGACGAAAGGAGCCGGAAAAGCCGGGGCAACGCCGCGGCAATATCCGAAAATCCCATGAGGTGCAACTCCCGGAAGGACCAGAGAGGCCGGGCCCCGGCAGCGATGCTTTCGGGTCCCAGCATACCTTCGGCGGAACCCGAGTACCCCTGGGCACGAAGAGCTTCGAGAAGAGCCTTTCCGTAGGAATCTCCCGAAACTTCTCCTACGCTCAGGAAGAGGGACAATGGCGCACCCCTACCACGGCGATGCCCATATCCGCAGCGATTCCCCGAACGTATTCCGGAGTGAGAATCACCGTTCTGCCCGCCTCCACCGCCAGACATTTCAGCCCCGCCCGGGCCATGGTAACCAGAGTTTTGGTACCCACCGTGGGAAGATCGTAGCGCATATCCTGATCCGCCCGCATCATTTTCACCACCACGCCGCCCTTGCAAAGCCCTCCCGCCCGGAGGAGCGCCGCATCGGTACCCTCCATGGCTTCCACCGCCACCACCGAACGGTCGCAGACCACCACGGTCTGTCCGAAGGAAAGATGTAATACCTGACGAGCGATATCGCTGCCGTAACGGAGGTCGTCCCATTCCCGTTCCGAGGGCTCCCGCCCCGCGATATGCCCCTCGGGAGCGAGAAGATCCTCGATGATATCCGCATACTGTACTACCCGGATTCCCGCTTTTTCGAGATAGGACACCACTCCTCCGAGAAGGGAGTGATCATCCCTCTCCCGAATGCTCCGGACAAGCTGGCGCGCGGAATCGTCGAGAAGAGCCGGATGGTACATCAGCGTTTTGGGAACCCCTCCGGCAAGAATAAGCTCCTGTACTCCCCGCTGGAGAAGATCCTCCATAACCGCCTTCAGCTCCAGCCGAGGAAAATGGAGAAGTTCCAGAGCAAATTTGGAAAGTTCCCCCACCTCTTCCCGAAGAGCGTAAATGACAGGAGGATTGCCCCGAGCGGTCAACCGCCGGGCGATCTCCTGAGGAAGCAATCCCTCCCCCGCTACTACAGCACGCATAATATCCATAGCACCCTTTCCTCCCCGAAAGCTCGCACCCCGTACTTCTTTACGCCCGTTTCCCCGAAAAGAATTCCCCTTGCTTCAAACATTTCTTATAGAAAGATTGTTTCCGAAAAATCGAAATTTCTAGGTTCCCACCCGGTTCGCCCTTCCCGCGAGGAGTCCTCCCAAAAAGAGAAAAAGGCAGACCGGAAGCCAAGCCCCCACGAAAACCGGCACCTTCCCTCCCTGAGCGAGGGCCCGAAAGAAGGACATCACCACATAATAGGCAAAGGCCACGAGAACGCTCATGCCGAGGCCGATTCCCGCGCCCCCCCGATGATGCCGAACTCCCAGACAGGCCCCCACCAGGGCCAGTACTACCGTAGCCCAGGGAAAGGCGAGACGCATGTGCAGAGAGATCCAAAGAGGGCGCACATCTCCCCCGTGGGCGGAGACCACCGCAATCTGCCGGGAAAGCTCTATAATTCCCATGGAATCCGGATCCCGGTTGGATTCCTCCATCTGCAGAGGAGAAAGTTCCAAAGGAATGGTCTGACTTTCGAAGGTCATGAGGAGAGACACCACACCCTCCGAAGATACTTCGTAGATTTTCCCCTCTTCCAGAACCCAGATACCCTTGTTCCAGGTTCCTCTTTCGGCGGAAAGAATACGGGAAAGCCTTCCCGCATCGAACTCCTGGACGAGGATCTTCTCCATTCTTCCCTGCCGGGGCTTGAGGCGATCGATGTAGATCACCCGCCGAAGATGCCCCTGGCTTTCCTCCCGAAGAAAGACCCGCTCCTTCACCAGGGAAGGGCGTTCCCGCAAAACCTCCTTCTGCATCACCGCATGGTAGGCCCGGTTGCTCAGGGGAACCACGGTTTCGTTCCAGAGAATCGAGAGAAATACCACTCCCAGAGAAAGCAGGATCACCGGCCGAAGAACGCGCTGAAAGGAAATACCCGCCGCCCGGAAAGCCACGATCTCGCTGCGCCCCGAAAGACTTCCGAAGGTAATAAGCGCCGCGAGAAGGGAGGACATGGGAATCACCAGGGCGATTACCTCGGGAAGACGGTAGAGGAAAAGCCGAATCACCACCCACATGTTGATGCCCCGCTCGATAATCAGATCCGCGATCTGAAAAAGCACTCCTCCCGCCACGAAAATCACCGTAAAGGCGAGAATGCCAAAGACGAAGGGCTGGATCATTTCCGCCGCCAGATACCGATCAAGAATTCGCCATCCCCTGCTCACGCGGTTACGCTCCTTCGGATCTATTATACGCCAGAATATACTCCGCCATCTCCCGAACCGCCCCGGCTCCTCCGGAACGGCGGGTTACGTAATCCGCGGCCTCCCGAACCTCCGGCAGGGCGTTCTGCACCGCCACGCCCAGCCCAGCCCAGGAGATGCAGGGCAAATCGTTCACGTCATCCCCCCCGAAGGCCACTTCTTCGGAAGAAAGACCGAGTTTCCGGGCAAGCTCCTGAAGGATCGGAAGTTTTTCTCCCACTCCGTTGGCGCAATGCTTTATTCCCAGTTCCCGGGCCCTCCGTTCCGTAACGGGAGAGTAGCGCCCGCTGATAATGGCAAGAGTCACTCCGGACCGGGCGAGAAGGGAAAGCCCCATGCCGTCCTGCACGTCGAAACGCTTCCATTCCCCCGCTTCTCCGTCCAGATAGATTCCTCCGTCCGTGAGGGTTCCGTCCACATCAAAGGCAGCCAGACGTATCATGAGTTATCAGGACCGAATCCAGGGAGTGATACCCCGGCCGCTGCCGGCATCGATGAAATCGAGAATTTCCTTGGCCTGATCATCCTGTCTCTCCTGCCGGAGAAAGGCCACCGCCTCCCGAAGAGGCAGATCTCCCCGGTAGATCTGCTGATAGATCCGTCCGAGGTCCGCCCGGGCGGCGGCATTGAACCCGTTACGCCGCAATCCCACCTTGTTGAGTCCGTAAACCCTGGCGGGATGACCGTCCACCAGAAGAAAGGGGGGAACATCCTTGACGATTTTCGACAGCCCACCCACCATGCAGTTCCGGCCGATATGCACGAACTGGTGCACCCCCGCCATGCCGCCGATGACCGTCTTATCACCCACGTGAACGTATCCGGAGAGCCCCGCCTTGTTCGCCATGGTTACAGAATTCCCGAGTTCCACATTATGTCCGAGATGGCATCCTTCCATGAGGTAGCATCCGTTTCCCACCCGGGTGACCTTTCCTTCGCCGCTGGCTCGGTGAATGGTAACGTTTTCCCGGAGTACCACCTGATTTCCGAGAATCACCCAGCTCTCCTCGCCCTTGAAGTCGAAATCCTGAGGCTCCCGGCCCAGGGTTACGTTTTCGAAGAAGCGGCACTTCTCCCCCACCTGGACATAATCGCAGATGCGCACGAAGGCCTCCAGGATGGTGTCCTCTCCTATGCGGACCTTATCTCCCACGATACAGTAGGGACCGATAAAAACGTTTTCTCCGATCTCCGCCTTGGAAGAAACCACCGCACTCGGATGTACCGTAATCATTCGACATCGCCTCCTTTGGAATCGAGGCGCTCCGCCAGAAGAAATCCCAGCACCGCCTCCGCCGCGAGTTCCCCCTCCACGGTGGCCCGGACGGAAACCTTTCCCACCCGGCGACGGAAACGCTGCGCCCGGGCTTCGGTAATGAGCTGGTCCCCCGGTCGCACGGGGCGCCGGAACTTTGCCTGATCCACTCCGGTAAGGTAGGGAGCGAGATGCTCGCTTCCCGGAAGATGGAGCACCATCATGGCCGCCACCTGTCCCATGGCCTCGAGAATAAGCACCCCCGGCATCACCGGCTCCTGAGGAAAATGGCCCTGAAAAAAGGGTTCGTTATAGGTAACGTTTTTAAGCCCCACCACCCGATCCTCCTGAAGTTCGAGAATACGATCCACCAGAAGAAAGGGGTATCGATGGGGAAGCCGATTCATAATTCCCTGGATATCCACGGTATTTTTTTCGCTCACGATCTAGGACCTCCTCGTCCTTTCCGGAAAGGGACGGGAAAAGCTTGCTCTTTGCCACATCCTTACATGATCCGGAAAAATAGCTGTTTATTTTTTATTTTTTTATTTTTACGTTCGAGAGATTCGGCGAAGCCGTTCCACCAGCTTAAGGTGCATGGCATGCCCCGCCCGCAGAGCCAAGACATGAGCCCTCAGGGGTTTTCCCAGAAGCATGAGATCTCCCAGAAGATCCAGCATCTTGTGCCGCACGCATTCGTCGGGAAACCGGAGCCCTTCGGGGTTCATAATTCCCTTATCGTCGAAGACCACCGCATTTTCCAGGGAACCTCCGAGAGCGAGCCCCCGCTCGCGCAGAACCTCCACTTCGGAGAGAAATCCGAAGGTTCGAGCTCCTTCCAGCATTTCCAGTGCTTCGGAGCTCCAGAGAAGGCTTTTCCACTGTTCCCCAATGCAGGGATGGGAATGGGAAAAGGCGTAGGTAAGGCCGAACCGGGATGCGGGAAAAGCGGCGATGAAAGGCCCCTCTCCGGGATCTCCCACGGAAAGAGGGGCTCCCAGAAAAAGAGGAGATATCTCCCCCGCCAGAGGGACCCTTCGGGGAAAGAGCTCTCTCGTAAAGAAAGCTGCGCTTCCGTCCCCCATGGGTACCTCCTCGGCCTCCGGCACGATACGGACGCTCCGGATATCGCAAAGACACAGGGCTCCCAGAAGATGTTCCACTGTAGCGAGGGAATAAGCCCCTTTTCCGAAGAAGAGGGTGGTTCCTCGCTGCCCTCCTTCGAAAGAACCCTCCCGAATGTCGAAGGAGTCCTTTCCGAAGCGAAAGGTTATGCATCCCTCTTCGGAAGGAAGAACCCGAAGATTTCCCGAAGTTCCCCTATGCAGACCCAGACCGGAAAAAACCACCTCTTCCCGGATCGTGTAGTTTTTCATGAGGAGAGGTTTTCCTTCAGACTTGCCAGTTCTTTTTCCATCTCTCGGATCTTCTTGACGAGGTCCGGCATTTTTCGCAGATGGCTCTGAGCCGCAAGCTCCTTACGGTGATCCCAGGCGGGAAATCCGGATACCACCGTTCCGGGGGGCACGTTTTTCGTGGCCCCTCCGCAGGCGGCGATCTGACTTCCCTTGCCCACACAAACGTGCTGGGCCACGCCGCTTTTGGCGGCGAGAATCACGTCGTCCTCCAGCACCGCGCTCCCTGCGAGCCCCACGAAGGCCACCAGAAGACAGCGTTTTCCCACCACGCAATTATGCCCCACATGCACCTGATCGTCCAACTTGCTGTAAGCCCCGATGCGGGTAGTGCCGATGGTTCCGCGATCCACCGTAACGTTGGCTCCGATCTCCACCCCCTGCTCGATACAGACTCCTCCGATCTGGGGAATCTTGAGGGGCGGTTCCTCCTCCTGGGGTTCGTAGCCGAAACCGTCCGCTCCGAGAATAGTGCCGGCATGGACGATGACGTCCTCTTCGAGAATGACTCCGGCATAAAGCACCACCTGAGGCTCGATGCGGGAGTTTCTTCCCACCTGGGACCCCGGCCCCACGTAAATCTGGGCCACCAATACCGCCCCTTCTTCGATGACTGCCCCCTCCTCCACCACGCATTGAGGACCTATCCAGGCTCCGGGATGCACCGTGGCCTGGGGATCCACCCAGGCGGAGGGATGAACGCCCCTTCGGGAAGGGGTGTTCATCCGAAATGCCTCGAGAAGGGGAATCAGACACTTTCGGGGATTATCCACGAGAATCGCATCGAAACCCGGAGGAAGAAGATCTTCCCGGGTGAGGAGCACGGGATTTTTGCCGGGAAGAATTTTCTCCGAAGCGGACCAGAGAGGAACCACGGTTTCCGCATCATGCTCTCCGGGAGTACCCACCCGGAAAATTTTTCGGCCTCCATCGCCCACCACCCGCCCCTTAAGCTCTTCCGCAAGTTTTTCCAGGGGCAGGGGAATTCGGTTCGTTCGCATCCTATCCTCTCCTTACAAGTTTCCTACCGCCCGGAGGCTGAGCTGGTCCTGAGCCCGCTCGTCATAGTACAGTTCGAGGGAAAAATGTTCGTTGATCCTCCATCCCAAGGCGCCGTTATGCTCCCCCTCGGGATTGTAGCGCCACCAGAGATAGGGCGAACGGACTTCCCTGGAATCCGCCCATAGGCGCCACCAGAGATCTCCTCCGGGCCAGGCGAATTCCCCCCCCAAAAGCACATCCTTCCAGGGAGACCACCGGGCTCCCCAGCGGCTTTCCAAGGAGAAATCGTTGGCCTCCACAATCCATTCCCCGTAAAGTTCCATGCCGTTTTTCCGAGAGGAGAATCTTTTTCCCAGATGCAATCCCAGTTCCGGATAATGTCCGTCGCTTCCCGCATATCCCGCGATCCATCCCTGCAGAACGTAAAAGGGGCTTTCCACGGAAACCCGTATTCGGGAAAGCTGTTCCGCCTGAAACTGTACCGAAAGATCCGCATCCGCCCGGGAGGCCACGTTCCGTTCCCGAAGAAGTGAAGCGGACCAGAACTCCACCTCTTCCGCATGAAGGTTCAGCCATGCCACGGGAAGCCCCACGAGAGGAGAAAGGTCCTTGAGCATTCCCTCTTTGAGATCCTGCCGCAGAATTACCGGAAGCGTTTCGGACTGAAGCGAAGGAAGCAGGGCCAGCACCAGAGGAGGATCGGGAGTGAAGGAAATTTCCATTTCAGGAGTGCTTCCCTCTCGAAGACGCACCACCGGCGCTCCGTGCCATCCCGGAAGGGTCTTTTTCACTTCCCGGGCCAGAAAATCCCGAAAGGCCACATCCCCCCAGCCGAGGGCCAGAGAAGGAACGCCCCGGAGCCCCTTCGAAAGAGTTCTCGCAAGAGGTTCCGTGTCCTTCCGAAACCATTCGGAAAAAGGAAGCCCCAGAGAGGGAGCGAGCAGACGTATTTCCCAGCTTTCCCCTTTCTCGGGATTTCCTTCTTGGGAGGAGAAAGAAACCTCCATCTCCTCCGAGGAGAGGAAGTCGAGAGATTCCAGAAGATATCCGGGATAAAGGCGCTCCACCACCAGACGAAGCACCCGCAACCGCTCCTCCTCCCGGGAAGAACGGGAAGAAAGTTCCCGCCACACCGCCCCCAGGCTTTTTTCCACGGTCATCTCCAGCCAGGAGGGCATACCCCGCACGGTTATTTCCCCCGGAACCTTTCCGAAAGAGGGCGATACGAAAAGGAGGGCTCCGGCCAAAAGAAGCGCCGCAGCCCTTGTACATGCCGTAAGAAAAAGAGATGTCCGCCCTCGTCTCATAACCACCTACGGGTTAGAAGAGTTCACCCATGCTGAAGATGGTTCGGGTCTCATCGTCCCCCTCCGCCACATCCAGCCGGATGTTTCCGATGGGAGTCTTCACCCGGACTCCGAAGCCGTAATCATCCGCGAGGTCCGAAAAGCTCATGCTCTCTCCGTCCCGGCTATCCCAGGCCTTACCGGTATCGTAGAAGAGCACCAGAGAGAAGGAGTCCTCCACGGGAAGCCGAAGTTCGAAGTTCCCCAGAAGCATTTCGTCTCCCTTGAAATATTCGCTGTCATAACCTCGGAGAGTGGAATCTCCTCCGATGGAATAAAGTTCCACCCAGGGAATGGTACCCGAAGACCATCCCGCCCGGATGCGGGCGGCGAAAATAATGGGGTTTTCCTCTTCGTCAAGGTTTCCGAAGGAATCGAAAACGTCCCGAATTCCGAGAATGGGAGTATAATACTTCGTTTCGAGCCACCACTTGGAGAAGGAATATTCTCCTCCGAGAGCCTCCAGGGCCTGCTCGAAGGTGAGAGATTCGACATCTCCATGGGGATAGCTGGAATATTCCTTCATGTTGGTGCGCTGCACCTTGCCGGTAACGGAAAAGACCTTGCCGTCCAGAAGACGGTCGTTCTTGAATTCGTCCATATCCTTGTATCCGAGTTCTTCGATAACCGCCTGGTCGTAGCTGCGAACATTGATATCGGACTCGCTCCAGTTGAGCGTGGCATACCAATGATATTCTTCGTTCCGGCCAAACTTTCGCCCCGCTCCCACGAAGGCGGACTTGGAGGATTCGTCGTACTCCATGGCCCACTTAGAGGTGCGGGATCCGTCGCTGTTCTCGATGGATCCGTTGTAGTCCAGCTCGTCCCAGGTACGCTTGTCGAAGCCGATATTCCAGGCATAGACCTTTTTATCCATGTAGGGATCGCTGAAGTTAATCCAATATTCCTCATCATCTCCGGTGTCGAATCCCACGTCGAGCTTCTGCCCCCGCCCCTGCCAGTTGGGATCCTCGTAACCGAGGCCCCCCTGCCAGCCCGAGCTGCTTCCGTAGCCTATATTGAAGGTAACCCGGCCAGTGCGCTTCTCCTCCACGGTAAGCACCAACGTCACCAGAGCGGGATCATCGGTGGGCTCGAAACCCACGCTCACGTCCTCGAAATATCCCATGCCCTGAAGGGTATTGAGAGATTGCCGCAAAGCCCTGGCGTTGAAAAGATCTCCCTTTTCGAGCTTGAGCCTCCGTTCGATGACGTAGGTTTTGGTTTTCGTATTCCCCTGAATGATCACCGCATCCACCCGGGGTTCGATGATGGAGACGATAATATCTCCTCCATCCACGGCCACGTCCGCCACGCGCATGAGTACGTAGCCCTCGTCCTGATACTTTTCCTTGATCCGCTGAAGGTCGTGTTGAAAAAAGACGCGATTGAAGACGTTGCCCGGAGTGGTGAAGACCGCCTCTTTAAGCTGGTCCTCCGTAAAAACCGTATTGCCCTGGAAACGGATGTTTTCCACCACCGGGTTCTCCCGAACCACAAAGGTTACCTCAACTCCGTCCGGCCGGGGCTGAAGATCCACATCCACCAACGCGAAGAACCCCAAGCTGTAGATGGCCTCCACATCCTTGCGCACCTGTTCCCGGTCGAGAGGTTCCCCCGGCCGGGTCTGAATAACGCTGAGAATGTGATCCGCCACCACATGCTCGTTCCCTTCCACCTGAACACCCGTTACGAGAGGGCCCGCCCCGAAAACTCCGGAAGCCGTCACCATCACCAGTAACACTATCGCCAGGCTGTACCACATGCTCCGACAAGGCCGCCTCACCCCACAACCAACTCCTTCCAGCCCTTTCCGGCTTTTCTTGCATTCTTTCTCGGAAGGGGTTTCGATCTTTCCGAAATGCCCCCTATTCCGTTACTACCTCAATGGCGGTTCCCCGAAGGGCACGCTCCCCCACCTGAACGAGGGCCAGGACTTCGTCGAACCCCAATCCCCGGGAGACATCTTGAGGGAGATTCTCTTTCCTGGGAGGAGAAAAACTCTCTCCGGCTCCTCCGGTAAAAGAGAAGGACCGTTCCGGCTCCTTCTTGGGGTCCGAAAAATCCGCCTCGGAAAAACGAACCGCCCCGGCACTCAGAGATTTCCGGAGGGAACTCAAAAGTTCCTTTTCGTCCTTCGTCACGAAAACCAGACTCTTTTCCTCCCGGAACTCCGCAAGAAGCCGGGGACGTTCCCCCACACTCAGAGGGACCGCCATGAGAATGAGGAGGAAAAAGGCCATCCCCCCCCGGCGAAAAAGCATTCCTGCGGAGGAAAGAAAAAGGTTCTCTCCGGTTTCCTCGGCTTCCGCGCGCTCCCAAAGATCGCGCCGAACCCCTTCGAGGTCCGCCTTGGCGGATTCGATTTCCAGAAGGGCCATCTGCCATCTCTTCATCCGGCACGCTTCTCGGCACCGTCCGATCCATCGTTCTACCCGCTTCAACTTTCGTTCCATCAAGAACACGCTCCTGAATACAAGGGAATAAGAGACCTATCTTATGAGCTTATCCCCTTCCAGGCTCCTTTTGTGGTTCATCTCCCCCCATCCATCGGCGCAACTTTTCCAAGGCCCGCCGCTGAATGCGGTATACATGGCTTACGTCAAGCTTATGCTCCGCCGCATATTCCTTCGCGTGCACCCCTCGAAGAATGAGGGATCGCACCACCTCGGCCTCTCTTGACTGGAGCTTTTCCATCTCATGCTCCACCGTAAGCACCAGGTCCAGGGTATCCTGCACATTCTCCCCTTCCAAGGCATATTCCATATCCTCCACGGGAAGCGGGGCCTTCCCCTCCACCCGCTGAAGATAGTTTACCATGCTTCCCCGAATCCGGTATACCGCATAGGTGCTGAACCGGATTCCCTTTTTGGGATCGTAGTTTTCCATGCATTTGAGGAGAGCCATCATGCCCTCCTGTACAAGATCCCCCAGAGTGAAACGAGAAACCCCGAACTTCTGAGCCACCCAAAAGACGAGAGGCCGATAAGCCATAACAAGCCTTTCCCGGGCATCCTCATCGCCCTTGCGAAGGCTCTCCCAGAGAGAGCGCTCCTCCTCGGAGGAAAGGCTTCGGCCCCCCTCCTCCTTCTGATGCTCATAGGAATTCATGCTACCTCCCCATGCCCCCTTTCAAAACCTTTTTTCAGGGGCTTTGCCTCAAAGTTTCACCGTCTTCGTACGTTTCCCCAAAAAGATGAGAGTCGTCGTCGTAAAAGGAAAGCACCGCTTTTCCGTTCCTTTTTTCCACCCCCGTAAGAGCGCAGTTCTGCATGGTCAGCTCCCAGAAGGAGCTATCTCCAAGGCCGAGAAGTACCATCAAGGCCGCTCGGACCACTCCCCCGTGGCTTACCACGAGAACCCTGGAAAAACCGTATTCCTCGATCCGGGAAAGGGCTCTGGCCACCCGTTGTTTCAAGGTTTCCAGGGATTCCCCTTCGGGAGGAGTTTCTTTTCCGGGGTCTTTTCTCCACCGGGAATAAAGCGAACCGTAGGAGCTTTCGATCTGTTCCACCGTAAGCCCTTCCCAAAGGCCGAAATCCCACTCCTGAAGATCCTCCAGAGGCTCGCAGAGATCGTATCTACGCCACAGGGATCCCACGATTCGAGCGGTTTCCCGGGCCCGCCCGAGGGGACTGTAGAAGATGGCCTCGGGTTCGAGAGAACAGATTCGTTTTCCTAACAGAGATGCCTGGCTCCGGCCTCGGGAACTCAGGGGAATATCGCTTCTCCCTTGATAACGCCGGAGCGCGTTCCATTCGGTTTCGCCGTGCCTGGCAAAATACATCTTCAGTTTTCATCGCCCTCCAATCAGAACTCCGGGCTTTTCCGGATAACAAACTCCCGGAACATCGAGATATTCCCATATCCCGGCAAGAATGGCAATCGATTCCTTGAAGCATTCCGCAAAAAAACCGCACGAATCGGGAGGTTTTCCGGAAGATCTCAGGGTCTTCGCAAAAGCCACAAGGGTATAACAAAAAGTATCGCCGCCGAGGAGGTAAAACCGAAGGA
This sequence comes from uncultured Aminiphilus sp., assembly GCA_963666395.2. Lineage (GTDB taxonomy): Bacteria > Synergistota > Synergistia > Synergistales > Aminiphilaceae > DAIPKP01. Next base: position 494,995 of record CAXXQU010000001.1, on the reverse strand, counting down.
ACATCCTCCTCCGCTTCCTCCTCCGGAAATCGTTCCCGTAGGAGCGGGGGTAGCGGTTGGAGCGAGGGTTACCGTAGGAACGGGAGTAGTACTAGGTCCGGGAGTCGGTTCTACCGGAACGGGTGTCGCCGTAGGCGGCATGGGAGTGGCTGTCGGCCCCGCCGGGGTCGGACAAGGCGTGGGACCTCAACAAAAACCTGCTCCGGGAGAAAAAGCAATTACTCCGAGCAGAAAAACCACAAAAGCCACTCTCTGCAGTTTTCTTCGTTGCGTTATTCCGAAAAAGCTTTCGTTCATGAGGACTGTTCCCCGCTTTGCTTTGGGTTTTCCCGTTCTTCCTCGGAAAAATCAAACTCCAAATCCAGCCCGAGATCCTCCGTACTCTTCGCAGAAGCCTCCGCATTGGCCTGAAGAATCTTTTTCGCTTTCTCCACCACCTGAGGGTCCACGTGCTCCAGGTCTTCCTTGAGCTTTTTCATGCGTTCCTCCGCAAGGGCGATTTCCTTTTCGAAATCCTCCATACGGGGTTCCTTTGCGTCATGTTCCGTCATGCCTTCGCCTCCTCCGCCGGGTTTTTCTTCCCAAGAAAGCCTTGGGGAGGGTATAACCTTGTCGATTTTACACCATCTGGGAAAAACTCCCTACGCTCTTTCTCCGAAAGATCCCCGGGCGATAAGGGCCCCCGCATAGCCCCCTCCCACACCGTTATCGATGTTCACCACGGTAATGCCGGGAGAACAGGCGTTGAGCATGGCGAGAAGCGCCGAAAGCCCTCCGAAGGAAGCTCCGTAGCCGGTGCTCGTAGGAACCGCCACCACCGGAGCCGTTACCAGGCCGGAAACCACGCTCGGAAGAGCTCCGTCCATTCCCGCCACCACCACCAGAGCCCGGGCTTCCCGAAGAAGGGGCAGATTGTCCAGCAAACGGTGTATCCCCGCCACCCCCACATCGTAAAGCCGGGTTACATCACAATCCATGAGAGATGCCGTAAGGGCCGCCTCCTCCGCCACGGGAACGTCGCTGCTTCCCGCAGTCACCACCAGAAGGTTTCCCTTTTTTCCCCGGGCCTCTCCTTTTCGATAGGCCCCCCGAGCGATCTCGGAATATTCGAGATCCTCCAGAATTTCCCGAAGAAATGCTGCCTGGGATGGAGAAATGCGGGAGAAAAGTACCGCCCCCGAACGATTCTTAAGGGCCTCCGCAATAACCCGAAGCTGGGTGGAACTTTTTCCGGGACAGTAGATGATCTCAGGAAAACCTCGCCGCAATTCCCGATGGGTATCGAGCTTCACCTCCCCCAGATCCTCGTAGGGAAGGGATCCCAGAAGGGAAAGCAGCCGGGATTCCGGAAGAGAGCCCTCCCGATATTCCCGGAGGTGCCGAAGAAGGGTCTCCTTATTCACGGGAAGAATCCTCCTCGAGCAGGGCCGCCACATCGTCGAACTCGGGCTTCTCCTTGCAGATTCCGGGAGCCCGGGATATCTTCACCCGCAGGGGATAGGGTTTTCCGTCCATGAGCACGGTCCTTTTTTCGACGCTGCGCTCCATGGCGGTCCGCTCCACCCGCCAGGAACGAACTCCCAGGGTGGGAGTAAAGGCGAGAATCTGCCGGATAAGCTCCTCCCGGTGCTCCTCCTCCGCAAGAACCCGAAGAAGAAAGAAAGGACGCCCCTTCTTTCCGATGCCCTGAGAAATGTGTACCTCCGGGGCCAGAACCCGGAGTTTTTCCAGAGCATATCCCATTTCCTCTCCCGTGGCATCGTCGATGCCGGTCTCCAAAATCCAAAGCCCCTCGGGTTCCTGGCACACCAGAGTTCCCCGGAGCACGTTGGGAACGTCGAAATCCTTGGTTCCCGCTCCGTATCCCACCCGAAGAGGCACCATGGAGGGAAGATGCCGGAAAAAGGTTTTCCGGGTAAGAAGCAAAGCCACTCCGGTGGGAGTGGCTATTTCCTCTTCCACGGGACCCCCCTGGAAGGGAATTTTCCCTTTCGAAAGAAGCTCCGCCACCGCCGGAACGGGCACGGGAAGAAGACCGTGGGCACAACGCACATGCCCCCCTCCGACTCGAAGTGAGGTGCTGGCCACGGAGGGATACCCCAAATCTTCGAGGAGCAAAAAGAACCCCAGCATGTCCATAACCGTATCCGCGCTCGCCGCCTCGTGAAGATGCACCTCTTCGGGGGAAGCCCCGTGAACCCGGGCCTCCGCCTCCAGAAGCAATTCCAGGGCTTCCAGAGCGTCCTTCGAAACCCTCTCGGAGGCTCCGCAAAGGGAAGCGGCCCGTCTCATAAGTTCTCGCATGGCCTCTCCGCTTCTTCCATGAGGGGGCGCATAGTCCCGTACCGCCACCCGGGTGGCTCGGATACCCTTTTTGCTCAGGGTTTGCACGGAAAGATCGATCTCCTCTTCCAGAGAGCGAAGGGCCTTCTTCAGCTTTTCCAAAAGCCCCGGATCTCCCCCGAGATCCACGAGACAGCCCAGCAACATATCCCCGCTTACCCCGCAATGGGGTTCAAAAACGATCATACCGAATCCTCCATCATTCTTTTTTTCGGCGAATTATCAAGGCATCTCCCGCCAGGGCTCCCTCCCCCCGGGGAAGCACGAAAACCGGATTGATATCCAACTCCTGAAGATCCTCTTCGATCCAGGCAAGCCGCGATGCGGCGCTTACCACCCTCGCCAGAGCCTCCACGTCCAAAGGGCGCTGTTTGCGGGCTCCCAGCAGGAAAGGGGCTCCCTTGATCTGCCGGATCATCTCCAGGGCCTCCTCCTCGGTTACGGGACCCCGGCGAAGGGCGATATCCCGAAGGACCTCCACGTAAATACCTCCGAGCCCCACCGCCACCATGGGGCCGAAGGTGGTATCCCGTTTCACTCCCACGATGCACTCCAGGCCTCCCCGCACCATTTGCTGTACCAGAAAACCCTGAATTCTCGCCTCGGGATTCGAGGCCCGGAGATTCTCCCGAACTTTCTTGAAAGCCCCCCGCATCTCTTCCAGAGAAGCGATATTGAGAGCGATACACCCAGCTTCGGTTTTGTGAAGAATATCCGGAGACATTCCCTTGAGCGCCACGGGATACCCGATCTCCTCGGCGGCGTCGAAGGCCTCTTCCATGCTCTGGCAGAGGATCTCCCGGGTAACGGGAATACCGTAAAGTTCCAGAAGCCTTTTGGCGTCGTACTCCGTCATATCCTGAGGAAAGGATGCAAGCCGAGGCATTCCCTCGGGGTAGAAGGGAATCTCGCAGGCTCCTTCCGAACAGGCGCAGTGAGCGCTCCAGGAGGAGAGAGCCTTTACCGCCTTGGCGCAACGTCGAAGGCTCCGATAGAAGGGAATGCCCTCCGAGCGGAGCAGAGAAAAGAATTCTCCGCCATGGCCGCTATCCATGAGCCAGGCCACCGCTTGGGGAATTCCATTTCGTCCGAACCGGGAACGGATGACCTCCGCCATGGTTCTGCCCGCATTCCCCACGATCATGGAAACCGCATTGATCACCAGATCCACCTCGCCGCTATCCAGCACCGTATCGAGAACCTTCTCGAAACCTCCGGGATCGTTGGAGATCTGCACCGTCATATCCACGGGATTCCGGGGAGAACCGAAATCGGGAATATATTGGGCCAGGGCCTTCTGGGTGGCTTCGGAAAAGGCGGGAATTTCCATGCCGAGATCGTAAAGGCTATCCGCCAGAACGATTCCCGCTCCTCCGGAAGTGGTAAGGATGGCCACCCGGTTTCCCGAGGTCCGTTCCAGGGCCCCGAAAATCTGACCGTAGGAGGTAATGTCGTCCACATCTTCCATGGAAAGAATGCAGTATTGTTTGAAAACCGCATCCCACACCGCCTCATCCCCGGTAAGCGCCGCGGTATGGCTTTGGGCCGCCGCCTGGGCGGAGGGACTTCGCCCCGCCTTGAGCACCGCCACGGGAATGTCGCGAAGCCGGGCTTGGCGCACCAGTTCGAGGAAACGCTCGCCGTCGTTATATCCTTCGAGATACATCATGAGAAGGCGAACTTCGGGATCGGAAATCACGTAATGCGCACAATCCACCACGTCGAGATCCGATTGATTTCCGGTGGTGACGATATACCGGAACCCCACCCCGTTCTCCCGCCCCAGAGTGTAGGAGGAAAAACCGAAGGCTCCGCTCTGGGAGATGAAGGCCACATGCCCCGGCTCGGGAAGTTCCGCCTCATGCAGGGCCCCCGTAAAGGTAAGAGGAATCCGGTCCACCAGGTTGAGAAGTCCCTGACAGTTGGGGCCGAGGATTCGCATTCCTCCCTTTCGGGCGATGGCGAGAAGCTCCTCCTGGCTATCCTTCTGTTCGGATTCCGCGAAGCCCGAAGAGTAAATGATGGCATAGGGTACTCCCCGGGCGGCGCACTCCCGCAGGATATCCGGTACCAGAGAGGCCCGGACCATGACGAGAGCCACGTCGGGAGTTTCCGGAAGGGCGCTTACGCTGGGATAGCAGATATAGCCGCCGATCTCTTCGTACTTGGGATTCACGGGATAAACCTTTCCGGAATAGGCAAACTTCTTGAGATATCCCAAGGAACGGCCGGAAACGCTTTCCAGATTTCCCGAAGCGCCGATCACCGCTACGCTTCGGGGAGCGAACATGCGCTGAAGGTTCTCTCTTTTCTCCATTACTCGCATTCCATCCTTTCCTTCGTAAAATTCTGCCGGGCAAATTCCCGGATTTCCTCTTCCGAAAAGCCCGCGATCCTCGAGATACGAAGGACGCCGGAGAAACCGGGAGAATCCGGGTTCCCCGGCGCCGTTCGTGTCGATGAAGCCACTTGTTCTCCAGGAGAGCCATCTCTTTCGTTAGGAAACTACAGCATAGGCTACTTCAAGATTTTACTCGTCACTCCGTCTGGTGCTGCAATTCATCCATGCGCTGCTGCACTTCCAGAAGCTCCTCGTAGATTCCTTTGAGCTCTTCTTCGAGTTCTATTTTGCGGCTATTGAGTTTTTTGATTCGCTTGAGAAGCCGGTCGATTTCAAACTGTCTCATGGCCTTGCCGGAGAAAAGCTTTTCCGGGTTGTCCTTGTAGATGTCCCAGATAAAATTCACATCCCCCGCAAGAATGCTGCTTATGCCGGCATTCAGCGTAACGCGTACACTTTTCGCTCCTTCAAGGATAGGGTTATCCTTTTCGTCAAAGCGGGGGAAATAGACATAGCCGCTCAGATCTCCCTGCAAACGAAAATTGAATCGTTTATCGTAGTCCACAGGCTTATAATCCTTATTACCCACCCGCAAAGTTATCATATCGTCGAAAGGTGCCATATGCATACCGGGACCGTAATTGCGGATAGCGACTTCCACAGGAATATACTCATCTATCTGAAGAGTTTTAAGTAAATTGTATAAATAATTCTCTTTTTCGTCCTGGGTCCAGAGGTTTTTATTCGCCTCGGTTTCCACCAGAGCACTCAGGTACTCTTCGGAAAACCAGGTGACGCTCAAATCCAGCTGTCCACCCAAGTCTCCCTCAAAATGCTGAACTTTACTCCATCGCTGCAAGGCACTATCAAGAGAAGCGGCATCTCCGGGGGATCCCACGTAAAAAAACATTCCCGAAAAAAACATTACTAGAGATACACAGAAAAGAACTTTTTTCATATTTAATTCTCCCTTTGCATTGTTAGGAATAAACACCCGAGAAGAGTATATCAAAAAAGAGGAGAGGGGAAACCCCCCTCTCCTCTTTTAAAGAACAAAACTGATTTTCCTAAGCAAAGCCTAGAAGTATACGTGGGTCCGCAGCCGGATGAGGCTGTCGTCGTCGTAGTACTTCTGGTTGGTTCCCTTACCGTAGTCGAGCTTGTCATAGACGAGTTCGAAGCGCATGGCCGGATTGAGCCAGTACTCCACTCCGAAGGTCATGTTCGAAGTGCTGTCCTTGCCGGAAGCCTCGAAATCGGCATCCACGTAACGCTCGAAGGTGGCCCACTTGTCGTTCCACTTCTGCTTCGCGTACACGAAAAGGACGGTGGTCTCGTCGTAGTTGTAGCCGCTGGCCATACGGTTGATCAGCACGGGAGCGCCGTAGTTGTCGTAAGCCATGTCGGAGGTAAACCAGGCAGAATCGCCAGCGTAGTTAGGTCCGTCGCCGATGTAATCCTGATCCATGTGAGCATACTCCAACCACAGGCTGGTGAAGCCGAAGGCCTCCTGGGAAACGTCGACGATGGCACGGTATGCCACGGGGCTGTCATCCCGGGCCTGGGCGAGGTAATTAGTGGCTCCGTCGGCCCAGTCGATATCCTGCAGATAGTAAGCGCCCTTGAAGGCGATAGCAGGGGTGAAGTTGACGGTGAAGTTAGCCATGTACAGGTTGGCATCGCTCCAGTCCTTCGTGGTCAGAGTGTACTCGTCATCGTCCGCATCATCCATGTAGGCCATGAGTCCGAAACGGAACTTCTCGTTGAAGTTGAAGTCCGCCCGGGCGGCAGCGATAGTCGCATCGGTGGTGGCATCATAGGTCTTGCCGTTGGCATCGGTCCACTGGGTGGAACCCTTGTCCTGATGGCCCACGAAGAACCAGAGATCAGCCATGCCCCAGCTCTTGGAGAACATGAAACCGGTCCGGTTGACGTCGCCTGCGAAAGGCTCGTTATCCACGTAGAAACCGAGTTCGTCTTCCCAGTCGATGTACTGCAAACCGACCTTAAGCTTGACGTCCCAAGGAAGCTGCGTCTGGACCCAGTAACGCTGGTAAACGAGGTCGGGACCGCCGATACGAGCCTGGAACATGGTGGTATCGTTGATGTACTTCCGCATGTAGATACGGTACCGGTTCAGGTTCATATCTCTCTCACCGGCATAGCCGTAAGGGTTGACATAAGCACCGGTATCATCGTACACGTTGTCGTTGTTGCCGATTTTCGTGTCCATCCGGAACTCTCCCCACAGCTGCCAGCCGCCGAGGCGCTCTTCCATCACCGCGAGACGCTCGTCGATATTCTCGACCTTCACGCCCAGGGCATCGAGTTCGTCCTTGAACTCCACTACGAGTCTCTTCAGCATCTCCACGTCCTGCTTGGAAGCCTTAGTCATGTCGACGACTGCGAGAGCACGAGCCACGATGGTGGCCATTTCGTAACGGGTCATGGGCTGGTTGCCTTTGAAGGTGGCATCGGGATAACCGTTGATCACGCCGCTGGCAGCCAGCTGGCTGATGGCGTCATAGGCCCAATGGTTCATGGGCACGTCCATGAAGGGATTCGCCGCAAGTGCAGGAGCGGCAAAAGCCATGATGGCTGCCACTGCTACGAGTGCAAGAATCTTTTTCATAATTGTAAAACCCCCTAGTTTTCTATATGTGCGGCTCCAAGAAAACCGAGGCAAAACCTTTTAGTGAAAAAGTATCCACGTTTCCTTTTTCTCTACTTGGGTTTTTCCTGCGGATAATCTTTAAAGTCCGCCTTCCGTTATGCCTGCTCGGGTCGTATTGGCCGGGGGTCTGCACCTCCTTTCGCGCCGTCGGACCTTGAATACTGCAGAACGAGGAAGCCTTGTCAAAGTGCCTCTTCCCAGCAAATCCGGAAGAGCCGAAAAGAGATGCTCCGTAAAAATGCGTAGAACCCCTTTTCGAGTGGTATCTTACCCATTGCAGGACCTTTCCTCAATAGGCCTAAAGACTCATTTCTGAAAATTCCCTTGGGTTTCTTTCATTTCTTTCGTTTTTGCCTTTTCCAAAATCCCCGGAGGGAGCGTTTTTCCGGGGCTCTTCGCCTTTAAGAAACGCTTCTCATTCTCGGCAAATCTCCGTATAAAGGACCTCGTGAGCGGTTATCATATCCTCCCGAGCGGGCATTTGCCGGGGATCGAGAGGGGAAAGGGGTCGAAGGTCTTCAAGATATGCTTTCAAAGCACCCCTCCAAGCTTCGGGATTCCCGGGAGGGATCAGGTCTTCCGTGCCCACGAGCTCTTCCAAAGCCGGAAGACGGGAGGCGAGAACCGGCATTTTCAAGGCGAGGGCTTCGAGAAAAACCCTCCCCATGCCTTCCTGAAGCGAGGGAAAGAGAAGACAGGAAGAACGTTTCATCCATTCCCTCACGTCGTTTCGGTAGCCGTGAAAGAATATCCGGTTCTGCCATCTCCGCCGCTCCACGGTACGGCGAAACTCCCCTTCCAGAGGGCCTTCTCCGAGCACGTCCAGCGTCCAGGAATATTTTTCCGGAGGCAATTCTTTCAAAGCTTCCAGAATCACCTGAAACCCTTTGATGCGCGTGAGCCTTCCCACGAAGAGAAACCGCTTTTCCCGAGGATTTTGCGGTCCCTGCCAGGAACCTTTCAGCGCTTCAAGCTCTTGCCGGGAGAAAAGTCCGTTGTAGATGATTCTCCTTCGGAAAGGAAGGAAATTTTCGAGATGGTTCTCCACGGCCTCGCTGACGCAAATAACCCCATTCGCCTTACGAAGAGGATAGATGCCCGCATTTTTGCTGTAGAGAGCGTGGGCCGTGGCTATCCAGGGTATTCCCGCAAGGGATGCGGTCCACCAGGCAATCCAGTAGGGCACCCGGGAATGGGCGTGAAGGGCATTCCATTCCTCCCGCAACACGAGAGAACGAAGTTTTAGAGTAGCCTGAATTCCGGTAAAAAGATTTTTTCGGTGTACCGGAAGCGTGTAGTGTGCCACTTCCGGGGCGAGTTCTCTTTCAAGCCTTCCTCCGGAGGAGACCACTCCCACGGTATGGCCACGCTCCGCGAGACCCCGGGTAAGATCCAATACATGGCGCTCCACTCCCCCTTCGTCAAGTTCCGGAAGAATATGCAGGATTTTGCCATGCTTCAAGTTGTCATTTCGCAAGGGGTTATTTTTCTCCTTCCGTAACCGCAAAGTTTCGCGACGCCCTCACTTTCGGGAATTCCCACTAATAACGCAAGTTCGGGAAAGAGGAAGGAAATACGTAGAGGTCGTCAAGATCCCCCAAGGTTACGTAATACACGAATCCCCGTTTCTCCAGATATGCCCGGACATCTCTTTTACCGTTGTTGTTTTCCACGCAGATAGCCCCGACCTTCGTTTTTTCGAAATCCAGGGAACGCAGTACTTCGAGTTCGCTTCCTTCGGTATCGATGCTGAGAAAATCCACGTGATCCAGGCCGTACTTTTCGAGCAGAGTCTGCAATCGCAGGGAGGGAAGCCGGAGAATTTTCACATGCCCCTTTTCCTTCTCGATTCTGCGGTGGTGCCGTTTATCCATGGCTTCCACAATGCCGCTGAGCATATCCCCGCCGCCTTCCACCATGGCAAAATCCAGGATCCCTTCCGTTTCGGAAACGCAAACATTTTCGCAGAAAGCCTTTTCCCGGGCTTTGCAAAGTTTCTCGAAAATTTCCGGAAGAGGCTCCACGCACAATCCCGTCCAGCCTCTTCGCTTTTCAAAAAAAAGGCTGTTACTCAGAGTCACTCCGTCGTTCGCTCCCACATCCACAAAAATTCCCCGGGTTTCTTCCGGGAAAAGATATTCCGCCACGAACTTATCCTGCCCACACTGGCTGGAATAGATCTCCCGATCCCTTTCATTATAGGAAAAAGCAAGCTCTTCGAGTAACCGGAAAGTGCCCCGGAACTGCCCTCTTCGAAGCCGCCGAAAATTACGTTCCGGATTTTCCAGGAGGAAGCGAAAACTTGCGAAAAAGGAGTTTTTTTCATTTTCACCTCGATTGCGGCATTTTCCCCGTACTTCTTTCATGAGAATTCATATCCTTTCGACTCCGAATATTCACGAAAAAGGCATTTTCTCGTTTCGACATAACGTAGTTAGCCAAAAGACGAAAGCCTTCGCAAAAAGCTTTCGCTATGATACCGTTCCTCCAGGCATATGCAAAGAAAAATTCCCAGGACAGATTCTGTTCAGCACATACATTAAATTTCACACAACATCGACATGCCTAATTTTGTCCTTTTTCCGAAAATCTTTCCAAGGAGTTCCTCATGACGTATACTCTGAAGGGGTTTCTCCAGCCACGGGAAAAGCTGCTTTCTCCCCTTCCCCGAATGGACAGTCCTCGCTTTTTCGACGAATCTTTACAAAACGAAACGCTCACAAAACCAATTTTACGAAAGGACCTTACCTTCTCATGATTTCTTTTTCCTGCCGCAAAGGGCTTGCGGGAATTCTTAAAAAAACCGGGATCTGCACGAAATGCGCGATTTCCCTCAAGGGCTTTCAGATTCGTTTTTTCCCTACCAGCATGTCCAAAGCTCTCTGGATCGACCCGCACCACTACGACGAGGATCTCGTCTTTTACGAAAAGTATCTCCGGGAAGGGGATTCGGTAATCGATGCGGGAGCCAATATCGGCATAGTAGCCCTTCTCTCCGCGGAGAAAACGGGAAAGAAGGGACGGATCTGGACCATAGAGGCGGACCCTCAAACCTACGGAAGGCTTTGTGAAAATATCGCCCGAAACGCCGAGCTGGCTTCCCGGATAACCCCTCTTCATTACGCTCTGGGAAAAGAGCCCGGCCGGGTTTCCATACTACCCTATCGTGGGGACGATTCCCAAAATCGGGTGGATCCCCACATTGCGGAGGGAAATGTGCCCATGGAAACTCTGGATCGTCTTTTTCCCGAAAACCTTCTTCCGGGCCCTCTGGATCTTCTGAAAATCGACGTGGAGGGTTTCGAACTTCCGGTTCTTCAGGGAGCTTCGCAGCTTCTTCGGCGTACTCGCTGCGTGCTTTTCGAAGTTTCTCCGGAAAATTACCGGCGCTACGGCTACACCACCCAGGACATAAGGGCCTTTTTCAGGGAACGGAATTTTTTGCTCTTTCGCATGGCTTCCCCCGAAAAATCCGGAGGAACTCCTCTGTTGATCCGGGCGGAGGAATACGAACCGCCTCATTTCGAAAACCTTCTCGCCTTGCCTCCGGAAGAGGTCTCGTCTTTCTGCGAACGTACGGGGTACAGCCTTGCCTGAGATAAATTCAATGACGAAAAAAAACGATATGCCCATCATAAAGGTAAGCACCGGTTTTCCAAACTGGCCCTTTCTGCTGCAAACTCCCAAGGGCCAGGGGATTTGGGAAAATTTCCGTTTCGTGGTGGACGACCCGTCCTGCCACGTCTGCGACGCCTGGATTGTGTACGAAGATCTCATGCATACCGAAGAGGTGCTGTGCCCTCCGGAACGATGCATTTTCGTTACCGGGGAGCCCCCCTTCTTCTCTTACGAAAACCTTTTTCTGAGGCAGTTTTCCCGGATTATCACAAGTCATTCCTTCGATCATCCCGGAGTGCTTTCGGAGCAACAAGGCCTTCCCTGGCATATCGGAAGAGTTATGGAATCCGACACTCTTCGCGAAAAAAAAGAGGAGGACCATTTCAAAAAAGATTCCTTTCGGGAGAGTTACGATTCCCTCGTTCAAAAAGAGTTGCCGGAGAAAACCGTGCTTCTTTCCGCCATCTGCTCCACCAAGCGCAAAACTCCGGGGCAAAAAATGCGGCTCCGGCTCCTGGAGTATCTCAAGCACCGCCTGGGAGATCGGTTGGAGCTTTTCGGCAAAGGACACCGCTCCATTCCCTGCAAGGGAGATGCCCTTTTTCCCGCCCGCTATTCCCTGATACTGGAAAATCACGATGCCCCTCACTACTGGAGCGAAAAGCTGGCGGACTGTTATCTTGGATGGAGTTTTCCCCTTTATTGGGGATGTTCCAATTTGGAGGAATATTTTCCTTCCGATTCGTTTTTGCGTATTCCCGTGGAAGATCCCGAAAGAGCCGGCGCCCTTATCGAAGCCTTTCTGGAAGAGGACCCCTTCGAAACCAAGGTTCCCCTCATCCGGAAGAGCCGGGATCTCGTGCTCCACACATACAATTTCTTCGCCTTGACCCATCGGCTGATATCCTCGATCCCTCCGGGAAAAGCGCAAAGAATACGACTGCATCCTCGCAGGAACTTCCGGGGGCTGCGAAGATTTTTTCCGAAATAACGCCCCGAGAGAAAGGAGCCTTTTATGGCGGATCGTCCCTTGATTTCCGTAATTATTCCCGCCTACGACGTGGCCCCCTATTTGAAAAATACGCTGCAAAGCCTGGGGAGACAGCGTTTTTCATCCTTCGAAATTCTTCTTATCGACGACGGGTCCGAGGATGAAACCCTTTCGGTGGCTCGCCGGACTCTTGAGGACCTTCCGATATGCAGCAGAATTTTCACTCAAAAGAACCAGGGAGTGGGAAAAACCCGGAATCGGGGCATTCAAGAAGCCCGAGGAGAGTACCTTCTTTTTTTCGACGGAGACGATCTGGCGGAGCCCGAACTTTTGGAAGATCTTCTTCACTGCGCCCTCTCCCTGAGGGCGGATATGGTTTTCTGCGGTTACGATGAAATAACTCTGGGAGGAAAAACCCTGCTCACCTACCGCAAAAAGTTCCGTTACCTCTCCTCTTCCCTGTCGGGGAAAGAGGCCTGTGCCGCCTATCTCCGACACGAAATATGGCCCATTCTCGGAAGCACGCTCATTCGAAAGGAGCTTCTCGAAAAGGGAAATCTCCGTTTTCTGGAGCGGTGCATCTCCGCGGAGGATATACACTTCATGGCTCGGACCCTTTTCCGATCTTCTTCGGTGGCTTCGGTAGCACAGGTATATACCCATGCGGTGGAACGCCCCCGATCTCTCGTATCCCACGGCGCTCTCGCCTCCCGGCGTCCCGGAGACGCCTACGGAGCCTACAAAAGCCTTTATCGGTTCCTGAAGGATGGCGGAGCCTCTCCGACGTTGCTGCAGCATCTGGAACGACAGCAGATAGCCAACGCTCTGAGCAATATCCTTTCCATGTTCGTTCTTACGGAGCGGGAACGATCCTTTTACGAGCTTCTGGAATATCCCGAAACGAGGCGCATTCTGCGATCCTCCCTTTCGCGGATTTTCAAAAAGCCGAAAATCGCCCTTCGGTCCGCCCAGCTTCTTTGGCATCCCCGGGGATTTGTACAATACTATCGCAAAAAACGAGATGGAAACGCGTAATCCATGTGGGGAATCGGCACGAACCATGAGCTTTCCTTCGAAAAAGGTCTCTCTTGCAATACAACGGAACGCACGAATTCGCACATAAATTCGTGCGCGAAATATACGGAAAAACCACAATCAATACAGGAGGCATCTACAAGTGAAACGAGCCCTTGTTACAGGAATTACAGGTCAGGACGGAGCCTATCTTTCGGAGCTACTCCTCGAAAAGGGATATCAGGTGCACGGCATCAAGCGCCGGAGTTCGCTTTTCAACACCGGCCGGATCGACCATCTTTACCAGGATCTTCACGAGGAAGATCCTCGTTTCATTCTTCACTACGGAGACCTCACGGACGCCACCATCTGGTGCGCATCATCCAGCAGGTACGCCCCGACGAAATCTACAATCTCGCCGCCCAGAGCCACGTAAAGGTTTCCTTCGAGAGCCCCGAGTACACCGCCAACTCCGACGCTCTGGGAACCCTGCGCATTCTGGAGGCCCTGCGCATTCTCGGTATGGAGAAGGAAACCCGGTTCTATCAGGCTTCCACCAGCGAACTCTTCGGCAAGGTTCAGGAAACTCCGCAAAGGGAGACTACTCCCTTCTACCCCAGAAGCCCCTATGCGGCGGCCAAACTTTACGGATACTGGATTACCGTAAACTATCGGGAGGCCTACGGCATGTTCGCCTGCAACGGCATCCTCTTCAACCACGAATCCCCCCGGCGGGGAGAAACCTTCGTAACCCGCAAGATCAGCCGGGGAGCCGCCCGGATAGCCCTGGGGCTGCAGAAACGGCTCTATCTCGGCAATCTGGAGGCCAAGCGGGATTGGGGGCATGCCAAGGATTACGTTCAGGCCATGTGGCGGATGCTCCAGGCGGATAAACCCGAAGATTACGTTATCGCCACGGGAGAAACCCATTCGGTACGGGAGTTCGCCACCCGGGCTTTTGCATACGCGGGAATAGATCTGCAATGGGAAGGCTCCGGAGCGGAAGAAAAAGGGCGTTCCGCCAAAACCGGGGAGGTTCTGGTAGAGGTGGATCCCCGGTACTTCCGCCCCACCGAGGTGGAGCTTCTTCTGGGAGACCCCTCGAAAGCGGAACGGCAGCTCGGCTGGAAGGCGAAGGTTTCCTTCGAAGAGCTGGTGCGGGAGATGGTGGAAACGGATATGGAGATTTTCCGCAAGGATATGCTTTGCCGGGAGGCGGGATATACGGTACATCCCTCTCTGGAAGAATAGAATAAGGGCAGGAGGCGATTATGATTCGGGAACTACCGAAAAATGCCAAAATCTATGTGGCGGGGCACCGGGGAATGGTGGGCTCCGCCCTTTGGAGGTTGCTGGAGCGCCGGGGCTACACCAATTTGGTGGGAAAAACCAGCAAAGAACTGGACCTCCGGAATCAGGAGTCGGTGGGGCGTTTTTTCCGGGAGGAAAAACCGGAATTCGTCTTTCTCGCCGCCGCGAAGGTAGGGGGCATTCTGGCGAACAGCACCCGGCCGGGAGAGTTTATCTACGACAACCTCGTTATGGAAACCAACATTATCTCCGAGGCTCATAAGAACGGGGTGGAAAAGCTCCTCTTCCTGGGCAGTTCCTGCATCTATCCCAAGCTGGCCCCCCAGCCCATCCGGGAGGAAGCGCTTCTTTCGGGGCCCCTGGAACCCACCAACGCCCCCTACGCGGTGGCGAAAATCGCGGGAATCCTGCTCTGTCAGAGCTTCAACCGGCAGTACGGCACCCGGTACATTGCCACCATGCCCACCAACCTCTACGGTCCGGAGGATAACTTCGATCCCGAAAGCTCTCACGTGCTTCCCGGCATGATCCGCAAGTTCGAAGAGGCCCGCAAGAAAGATCTCCCCGAGGTGATTCTCTGGGGTACGGGAACCCCGAAAAGGGAATTTCTGCACGTGGACGACCTCGCCCGGGCCTGCCTGCACCTCATGGAATGTTATGAGAAGAGCGAACCCATCAACGTGGGCACCGGAGAGGACTGTACCATTCGGGAACTGGCGGAAAAAATCCGGGAGGCCACGGAATACCGGGGAAAAATCCGATGGGACTCCTCCAAGCCCGACGGCACTCCCCGAAAGCTTTTGGAGGTTTCCCGGATTCACGAACTCGGATGGCACCATGCCATATCCCTGGAGGAGGGAATCCGCACTACCCTGGAGTGGTACCGAAAGCATGCCGAATAGGAGACAAAAGCAAAAAACAGTTCTCTTTTCCGGTTCAGGCGTTTCCATTCCGATCCAAGGTTTTTTCGAAGTTTTTTTGTTTCGAACAGGGAGGCGAGAAGCATGACAAACGGGCTTTGCCACAAATCCGGGAAGTCCGGCAAGAGAGGGCATTCCTTTCCGAAAAGACCGAAACCGAAAGATTTTTCCCCTCTTTCCGTTTCCCTTCTCCCCCTTCTTTCCGTTCTTGTTTCCCTTTTCGGGTGGATTTTTTTGGGGAACCTCCTCTCTTTTCCTTTTGAAGCCTCCGAAGCCTTCGGGGAAACGCTTTTCGAAGTCGAAGTTTCCGAAGCAAGGGATAAAGACCTGGAAAATTTGCGCCTTCAGGGAACCCTGGAAAGGCTTACGCGACATCCGAACCTTCGGGGAAGGCACGTCTTGTTCTTTCACTGGGATGCGGCCCGATCGGATCTTACGGAAGCCATGCTGCGCAGCAAACAGCTTCCCTTTCTGGAGTTTCTTCTGCAGCGGGGACGGCTTTCCCTGAAGACCCTCACGGTGGATAAATCGGAAACCATGTCGGTGATACCGAAATACCTGGCATCCAAACGGGATCTCGATGTGGTAGGCTGGTGGCAGTTCAACCGGGAGAATTTGGAGTTCCATAACTTCGGCCTGGTTCCGGAGGATGCCCTGGACTATCTTTTCGGTCTCTCCTTTCCCCGATATCCCACGATTATGGATTTTCTCGACAGCCGGGGAGAATCTGTGGTGGGAGGATTTTGCCTCTATACCCGGGGAATGGCCCGACAGAATTACGGCCGGGCCTACCGGGAAGGACTGCGGGCTTTTTTCGACCATACCCACCTCCATCAGGCTCAAGAGGTTACCACGGAATTTCTGAACATCCTGCGACGCATAGCCTCGAATCCGGCAGAAAACTTTCCTCTCTTTTCCTTTTGCGTACTCACCGCCCTGGACGAATTCGCCCATATCGACGGAGTAAGCCTTTCCGAGGGGACCGGAGGGCCCGGGAAAGAAGCGTATTTTTTCTGGAACAGAAAAGACCTTCTGCTCCAGCCCTTCTTCGAAGTTATGGATGAGGCGGCGGATCCGGAGGCTCCCTTCGGAACTCCTCGATTCCGCCCCCCCTACGACCAGTACGTGATTCCCGAAAAGACCCGATGGTACACGGCTCCTCGAAAGCCTGCGGAACTTTGCGTGGAGCTTCCTCTTTTGGAAGTTTTTTCCGATACGGTGCCCCCCCTTGCCATGTCCACCCTGGGAACCTCCGAAATGCGCCAAAGCACTCCACGGCAGGCACTTTCCATGATGTTCTACGACATGCAGCTCGGAAGAATCCTGGACCTTTTCTACGCCATTCGCAAAGATTCCAAAGGAAAATACCGTTTCGACGAGAATCTCTACCGGGAGGTGCGGCAAAGCTATCCCCGACCTTATCTTTCCCTGCCTCGCCTGGAAAGGGGAAATAGCCTGCTGGAGAACACCCTGTTTTTCGTCTTCGGGGATCACGGTATGGTGGACAGCCAGCACATGATGGCTCCGAACAACCCCTATCAGGCGGTAAGCCCCCGGAGCAAGGAATCTCTGGAAACCTTTTTCATCGATCACCTGAACAGGTCCCTCGGGCTGAGCACCTGGAAACAAGGGATGTCCTCGCAAAACCGTCTTTTCGGATGCGACGACCGAACACTTCCGGAGGAGGCGGCTTTCCCCTTCACCTTTCCGGAGTGGCAGAACCCTGAGACGGCGAACCTGATTTCGAAGGCCTACGCCTGGGCCGAGGGAATTCTGAAAAAGGCGGAAAACCGCATCGTCTCGGCTCTCCGGGAACGCTACTGGTGGATTTTTCCCCTCTGGTCTCCTCTTCTGGATGCTCCGGTAAAAAATCTTTTGACGGAGTACGGCCCCTTTCTGCGAAATACCCTGATCCGTCTACGCCTTCGGGGAGTTCCCTTCTATCAGGAAAGGGCTCGGGAATTCCGCCGCTCCTTTTACGATAAACATATCCGGTTGATTCACGGAGGCGGGGTGCGGAACAATGCGGAACTGTACCTTCCCGGCCAGGATGCGGAAGGAAATCCAAGCTGGAAGTACCGTTCTTCCCTGGAGCAGATTGCCGGCTACGTCTATCCTTCGGGCAAAACCCTTCTCGAAGGGCTTGAAACGATAAAGGGAGTGGGGCTCATTTTTATCCGCCGGAACAATCAACTTTTCTCCTTCGGAGAAGATCTTCCGGAAGAAATGTTTTTATTGGTACGGGATCGCTACGGCAATCAGGGAGAAATCCGGGTGCGTCCTCGCGAGGACCTTCCGGAGAAATTGGAGTTCGCCTATTCGCCTCTTACGGAGCGGGATCCCCTGGGATATTTTTCCGCCTCTCCCCACCCCCGCAAGGGAAACTACTTCTCCTTCGAGGAGTGGAACGATTTTTCCGTGGAGCAGGAGCACTACTACCCCAATATACCGGGCGGCATGGGAGCCTATCTCTACAGCACGAATCCCGCCCTGGGGGATGTGCTGGTGATGCACAGCCAGGGATGGAATTTCGGAGCTTATGCGGGAAATCACGGAGGAATTCACCGGGGAGAAAAGAGGACCTTCCTTCTGGTCTCGGGACCCACCGTTACCGAGGGGCCTCTTATGGCCCGGGATGCCCAGGGGAAACTTCACTACCCCACCCTTCTCGACATGGCTCCCACCGCTCTGGAATGGCTGGGATACGGCCCCAAGGCCCTTACCAATTTTTCCCGGGGACATTTTGCAATCTACCTGGAGGAATGGCGAAAAAAACAGCGTCAGGAGGCCACCGCATACTATACGGAAATTCCCGATTTTCCGGAGTTCCTCGAAGAATTTCGCCTGGGATCCCTGAAGCTGGAAGACTTTCGGCAAGAGATTTTTGAAGCCCTGGAATTCATGGATACCCAGGAATACCCCCCTCTGCCGAACTACGAGCTTCACGAGGAGGACGGGTTGCCTCTATGCATCTTTTGAAGGATTTTATCAATGGAGCCAAGAGCGTTGTAGTCGATTTGACGAAGCGAGAGCGATAACGTGCGCTGGTTTTACGGAAAATTCTTGGACACAACGAAAGGAGTGTATCATGGCGGGTTATAACGGATATTTCGAGAACAAGGTAGCGATCGTTACCGGGGCGGCATCGGGAATAGGCCTGGGCCTGGCGGAACATCTTCTCGCCCAAGGAGCCTTGGCGGTCTTTATGGGAGATTTTACCGAGGAAAATCTGGAGCGAGAGGCGGCTCGGCTGAACCGAGAATATCCGAACAAGGCCTTTTCCATGCTTACGGACGTCACCAAGAGCGACCAGGTAACGAAGCTCATCCAGGCTGCCAAGGATTTCGACGGACATGTGGACTTCCTTTTCAACAACGCCGGCAGAGGAGCTACCCTTCCTACGGAACAGGTTACCTTCGAACTCTGGAAACAGATTATGGATCTCAACGTCATGGGAGTAGTTTACGGTACCTATGCGGCCATCCCCATCATGCGGGAGCAGGGGTTCGGGCATATCGTGAATACCGCATCCCTGGCAGGGCTCGTACCGATTCCCTATCAGGCGATATATGTGGCCAGCAAGAGCGCCGTTATATCCATGACGGAAAGCCTCTATTACGAGCTGAAATCCGAGGGACTCCGATTCAGCGTTTTCTGTCCCAGCAACATCAAGACCCCCATTTTCGGAGACGTGCCTCCTCCTCCGGACGCCATAAGCGTGGATGAAGCCATAGATTACGTTTTTCAGGAACTGGAGAAGCAGTCCCTGATAATAGCTCTTCCTGAATCGGCTCGGAACATTTCGCTTTATTACCGAACCCGGCGAAACGAATTCGACCGGTTCATGCTGGATATGGCGAAGGAACGCCGGGAAAACTACCGCACCAAGGGAACTTACTATTAGGGGCAACGATGCGCAAAATACAGAGAAGCGGGATTTCCCGGAGCAGGAAAAATCTTCCGCAACACTCCAAAAGGGAAGAGCATTTTCCAAAACCTGGAACCAGAAACTTTTGAGAGGAGAATCTGGGGAAATGGGAAGCGTAAGGGGAAAAACCCTTCTAGAGCGGCTTTTACAGCGGGCAGATCTTTCGCTGCACGTCATCCTTCTTCTTCTGGGAGGAATGACCATGATCCTGGTGGGAATCTTTCTTTTTCCCGTGACTGCGGAAAGGCTTCCCTATTATGAAAAGGGGCTCTACGGTCTGATTCTTTTCATCATCGCCCTCCAAATGCTAACCCTCGGAGAAACGCCTTTCGGCACTCTGGGAAAATCCAAGATCCTGCTCGGAGCAGGAGGTCTTGTAGCTTCCCTGGGCATCGTAACCTGTTTTATTCCGGGGCTTCTCGGAAATGTTCCCCGATGGGCCCTTTTTCTCTGTCTCACTCCGGGAGGTCTTGTTCTTCTCGCCCAGATGCTTCTTTCCCGGAACAAATTCAAAAGCTGGCGAGAATACGGAGGAATCTTCCGGCACCTGATATACGGATGCGCCGGGGTTTACGGCCTCTCCATCTTCGCAGGAATGCTTCTCTGGAACCCCAGACTCCTTACCACCCCCCAAAAGGCTCTGCCCCTGCTCCTCTTTGGAGGCGCCCTTTGTTATCTCGCGGTAACCCTCCATCAGATTTACCGAACGTATCCGGAAATTCCACGTAAACTGGAAGAATCCGGGGGAACTCTCAACCCGGATCAGGCACTACTCCTTCTTACAGGGCTTTTCATGATACTTCTCGGCATACTCCTGATACCGGTAAGTTTCGGGAAACTTCCTTTTTCGGGAAGCGCTCAACTAGGGCTGCTCATGGTAATCTTCGCCATCCAGATGCTCGCCTTCGGAAACACTCCCTTGGGGGCCTTTCCCCGATCATGGCTTATGGTCTTTTTGGGATTTCTCTTCGGTGCCTTGGGAATAACCTCTTGTATTCTGCCGGGCATTCTGGTGCTTCCCCTAACGTTGCTTGTGGGAGGGCTGAATATTTTCGGAGGAGCCCTAGGTCTACTCAAGGCATGGCTTTCTCTTACAGGCTCTAAAAAAACCCCTCTTCCGAAGATCCTTCTGCGGCTCTACATCACCCAAACGGGAATGAACCTGCTTTCTCTTCTTTTCGGAACCTCCATGTTCCTCTCCAGCCTTCTTCCGGGATACCTCATCGGCATTGTTCTTGCCGCAAACGGAGGCGCTCTTCTTTATCTACTCCGCCTTCTGCTTTTACTGGAAAAAATGAAAAAATCTTGAGGGGTCTTCAAACCTTTTTCAGGGGTCGCAAAATTTCAATCCTTTTTACAAGACATCATAAGGCCAGAAAAAATGGCAAGAACGAAAGCCCCCGTAATTGTAAAGTTTGCCGACCCACAGCGGAATACATCGAGTATGACAATTCTCTGGGGACGGACGGTCAAGGCATAAAAAAAGCGCCGTTCAAAGGATTTATAATACCCTCTGAACGACGTTATTTTAAAAATATGGTGCCGGGGACGAGACTTGAACTCGTACGGGTCACCCCACACGCCCCTCAAACGTGCGTGTCTACCTATTCCACCACCCCGGCACTGCAACGGCGATAATTATACTTACCCATGGGGTTGCCGTCAATACCTTTTTTTCGAGAAATGCCCAAAAAATCTCTTTTTCTTCCGTTCTCCCGGAATTATCCCAAAGGAAAAAGCCCTCTTCCGGAGAAGAGGGCTTTTTAAAGACATATCCTATCGGGCAAAAAGCGTTAGATGCGGCGCTCTTTGATACGGGCGGCCTTGCCGCTCCGAGCCCGAAGATAGTACAGCTTGGCCCGACGGACTTTTCCGAGCCGGGTAACTTCGACTTTGTCGATGCTGGGGCAGTGGAGAGGGAAAACACGCTCCACCCCCACGCCGTTGGAAACTTTCCGCACCGTGAAGGTTTCCCGAAGGCTTCCGTGCTGCCGGGCGATAACCACGCCCTCGAAAATCTGAATACGCTGCCGGGTTCCTTCCACAACCTTGACGTGTACCTTTACGGTATCTCCGGAACGGAATTCCGGGAGATCCTGCTTAAGATATTTTTTCTCAACCAAAGCTACTTTGGGATTCATAGCTCTACCCCCTATCTGTCTGGTATTGTTTCTCCGCCTAGCGGCATCCGAAAAATCTGTCCAGCATGATGGCCAGGCGGTCTTCCGGAGAGAAATCTCCGGGTCGCCCGTATCCCCCCCGAAGAGGGAACAGGGCATAGTCACATTTCGGATAATTCCTTTTCCGGGCTCCGCAAAAGAACGTGAAAAGCGCCGGAAGTTGTCGTTCCAAAAGGGTTCGTTTCACCTCAAGAACATGGGCTCTCGGAGCGGAATCGCCGGAGGCTTCTCCGTCCATATCCACCAGCAGAGGAGGATATTTTTCCTTGCGGATGATCCATTCCCGACACCGCTCAAGGCTGCCGAAGATTTTAAGAGATTCGGAACCCCGAAAATCTCCCGCAAGAGTCCGAAAATCCCTGCGGGAAGAGATACAGCATATTTTCGCAAGACCGTAATTTCTCCCCAGATCCAAGCTGCGTTCCAGAAGATTTCCCGGAAAGGAGCTTTCCTCGGCATCCTCCAGCACGAGAGCGAGATAGGCTCCTTGAGCCATGTAGGGAAGAATTCCCGCACGTCCCAAAACTTCGGGCCGCCGGGCCAGGGTTCGGCGCACCGCCTCCCGGCGCCGCCAGGCGAGAATTTTCGCATGATCCCCCGAAAGAAGCTCCTCGGGAACGGGCATCTCCTCCCACAGAGCGGGGCGGGTATAATGAGGATGGTCCAGAAAGCCCTTGGCGAAGGAATCTTCCTCCACCGCGCTCTCCTTGCCCACCACCCCGGGAATTCTGCGGGAAACGCTGTCCGCGATCACCATGGCCGCAAGTTCCCCTCCGGTAAGGACATAATCCCCCAGTGAGATTTCCTGGTCCACGTATTTTTCCACGAACCGCTCGTCCATACCTTCGTAATGGCCGCAAAGAATGAGAAGATGCTCTCTTTCCGCCAGGGTTTCCACCATGTCCTGTTGCAGCACGGCCCCCTGAGGGCTCGTGCCGAGAACATAGGCTTTTCCCCGTCGGGCCTGCACATCCTCCAGGGCGTCCCGAAGAGGATCCGCCATGAGGAGCATGCCTCCGCCTCCGAAGGCGTAGTCGTCGATCTGGCGGTAGTCTCCCCGGGCATAGTCCCGGATATCCACCACCTCCACCGAAAGAAGCCCCTTCTCCACGCCCTTTCCCACGATGCTGGTGGCAAAGAAGGTGCGCAGGAAGTCGGGAAAGGCGGTAATTACGGTAATGTGCATCAGTCCCAGAGCCCTTCGGGAGGTCGCACGAGCATCCTCCGGCGTTCCAGATCCACTTCCAGGATGACGGACCGCACCGCAGGAAGCATTCGCTCCTTTCCCTCGGGATTCCTCAGGACGTACACGTCCGAAGCCCCCGTGGGAAGCACGTCGCAGATAACACCACAGGACTCCTCGGTATCCTCGAGAAAAACCTCGAGCCCCAGAAGATCTTCGATCCAGAATTCCCCCTCCTCCAGAGGAGGACGCTCCTCTTTGGAAACCCGCACCTCAAGCCCTTTCAGGGCCTGAGCCTCTTCGGGAGTGCTAACGAGAGGGGAGAAAACCAGAAGATGCGGTTTTCCCGGAAGCATTCGCACCGAGGAAAGAGGTAGCTGACGCACAAAAGAACCGTTTTTTTCGTAAAGGTTCAGATGTTTCATGGAGGAAAAGCGTTCGGGCACATCCGTAAGGGCGAAAAGGCGCATGCCCCCCCGGATGCCGTGAGGTCCCAGGAGAACCCCTACTACCACCGAGTGCATGAGGCGCTATTCTTCCTCCACGTCCACGTCGACCCGGAGACCTTCTTTCGTCGCCGCAGCCCGGGCTACCTGACGCATGGCGTTGATGGTAGCTCCCCGCTTGCCGATAACCCGGCCCACATCTTCAGGGGCCACACGAATGCGAACCACCTGATGTCCCTCTTCCTTCTCCGTGCAGGAAACCTCCACGGCATCGGGAGAGGTGACGAGACGTTTGGCGATAAATTCGATAAGTCCCTTATAATCGGTCATAATTGCTTACTCCCCTTCCTGGAGTTTATCCAATACGCCGGCTTTTTTGAGAATAGCCCGGGCTGTATCGGAAGGCTGAGCACCGTTCTTAAGCCATTGTACCGCTTTTTCCGCATCCACCGTAATTTCCGTGGGGTCCTTGAGAGGATTGTAGGTTCCGATCATCTCGATAAACCGCCCATCCCGGGGAGAGCGGGAATCCGCCACCACCAACCGGTAGTAGGGAGCCTTTTTCCGGCCATGACGCGCTAAACGAATACGAACCGCCATTTACGCAACACCTCCAATAACTCATGATAGTCTTTATTCTTTTCTTTCCCGAAAAGACCAGCTGAAAAAGTTTTTCTCCGAAGAGAATGTTTTTTCGGCTCTATCCGAAGGGAAGAAAATTCTTCATTCCCCGCATTCCCTTGCGAGGACCGCCTTTGCCGAGCTTTTTCCACAGGGCCTGCATGTCCTTGTGCTGCTTGAGCACCTGATTTACCATCTGCACCGTGGTTCCCGATCCCTGGGCAATCCGCCGACGGCGGCTTCCCTTGATGATCTCGGGATGAAGCCGCTCTTTTTTTGTCATGGACTGGATGATGGCCTTGATGCGAAGAATCCTTTTGGGATCCATCTCGGCGTTTCCCATCTGCTGTTTGAGCTTTCCCATGCCGGGGATCATGTCCATAACCTTTTCCAGGGGCCCCATTTTCTGAATCTGCTCTATCTGAAGCAGGAGATCTTCCATGGAGAACTGCTTTTTCTGAAGGCTCTCCACGAGACGATCCGCATCTTTGCTATCCGTGGCCTGCTGTACCTTTTCCACCAGGCCCATGATGTCCCCCATGCCCATGATGCGCTGCACCATGCGGGGAGCGTCGAAGATTTCCAGGTCCTCGATGCCTTCTCCCACTCCGGCAAGTTTGACGGGAACCCCCGTGGCGGCGCGCACCGCCAGAGCCGCTCCTCCCCGGGCATCTCCGTCCAGCTTGGAGAGCACCAATCCCGAGAGCGGCACCTTGGCGTGAAAGGTCTCGGCCACGTTCACCGCTTCCTGTCCCGCCATGGAATCCACCACCAGAAGAATTTCGTGGGGTTCCACGACCTCCCGGATTTCTCCGAGCTGATCCATGAGTTCCTGATCCACGTGGAGCCGTCCGGCGGTATCGAAGAGAAGTACGTCGTAGAGGTGCTCCGTCGCATAGGCCAGGGCCTTCTTCGCCAAGCCTACGGGGTCCTTCTCTCCCTCGGAGGGGCCGAAAAAGCCCACTCCCGTGGCTTTGGCAAGCACCCGGAGCTGCTCCACCGCGGCGGGACGCTGAAGGTCGCATGCCACGAGAAGGGGCTTATGCCCCTTGGAAAGGCGCTTGGCAAGCTTGCCGCAGCTGGTGGTCTTACCGGATCCCTGAAGCCCCACCATCATATATCGGGTAGGAGGCTGGGAGGAGATGATCAGAGGCTCGGATTTCTTTCCCATGAGGGAGACGAGTTCTTCGAAGACCACCGTGGACACCTGCTGGCCCGGAGTGATGGAATCCAGCACTTCCCGGCCCACCGCACGTTCCTGGATGCGCCCCATGAGATCTTTGACGATCTTGAAGTTTACATCCGCTTCGAGAAGGGCTCTGCGGATTTCCCGCAACGCCTCGGCTACATCTTCCTCGGTAAGCTTTCCCTTGCTTTTCAGGCCTTTGAAGATACTTTCGAGCCGATCTTTGAGGGAGTCAAACATGGGATATGCCACCTCTTTCCAAGAGCAGGTTCAGGGCTTCTCTAAAACCCTGGGGGAGAGCCTTTTCGTAAAGTCGAAGGAGATTGGAAAGCTCCTTCGCGAAATGTTCCTGAATGCCGAGCTTTTTATCCATTCCGAGAAGGTCCTCGAAAGAGGAAAGCTTCTCCTTCGCCCGGGAGAGGAGATCGTGCACTCCCTGCCTGGAAACCCGAAGGTGCTCGCTGATCTCCAGAAGAGACCAATCCTCCCATTCGTGCATCTCGTAAGCCTGGCGCTGTCTTTCCGTGAGCAGAGGCCCGTAAAGGTCGTAAAGCCGATTGAGCCGCATACGCTCTTCAAGGGAGTCCGTACTTTTCATGGATTTCACCTCCCGAAGCGGAAGCATTATAAGGGGAAGAGGAAAGCCTGTCAAGGAAAAAACCTTTACGGCAATCGCTCAAGGCTTGCAACTTTTGAAGCCCCATCTCTCGCATTGTGTGGTATCTTTGGAACTTGGATTTTTTCGGGAAAGGATCGGCGAAGCCCGCCGGTAACACGGAAAGAAGGGACATTTTTTGGCAGATTGTACGGCACAGCTCAAGAACCTTCGCAACGCCACCATACTGGGCATCAATCCCCCGGTGCGGGATTTCGCCTTTTTCGATTTCTGGGCCAAGCCCCTGGGACTTCTCTATCTTCTTCAGGCCCTCCGGGAACGGGGAAACCGGGTATTTCTACTGGACTGCATTCAGGAGGCCGAAGAAAAGAGCCTATCCTGGGGGCGCATCCGGCCGCGACGTTTCAAGGCGGAAAAACCCCTTCCCTATGGGGATATTCCTCGAAACTATTACCACTTCGGCCTTACCGAGGAGGAATTTCTCGAGAAGCTCGAAGGACATACCTATCCGGATCTGATATGCCTCACCTCGGGAATGACCTACTGGTATCCCGGAGTTTCCTGGTGTATCTCCCTGGTCCGACGGATTTTTCCGAAGGTCCCCATTCTTCTGGGAGGCATCTATCCCCGACTCTGTCCGGAACACGCCGCATCCCTGGGGGCGGATCTGGTACAAACGGTTCCCTGCCCGCTTCAGGGGGAATATCCCGCCATGGACCTCTACGGTTCCATCGGGTACGCTCTCTCTCGGAGCACTCTGGGATGCCCCATGAGGTGCGAGTACTGCGCCTCCCGGATTCTGGATCCGGAGTTCTCCCTCCGGGAGATTGCCCGGGTGGAAGAGGAAATCCACCGCCAAAGGGAAATAACCCCCGTGGAGGACGTGGCCTTCTACGACGATGCCCTGCTGGCAGCAAAGGAACGGCACTTCTATCCCCTCTGCGAAAGGCTGCGGCAGAGCTTTCCGGGTTTACGCTACCACACTCCAAACGGGCTTCACGTGCGCCAGATCGATGCCGCCTGTGCCCGGGTGCTTTTCGACACCAACTTCCAGACCCTCCGGCTGAGCCTGGAGAGCGTGGATCCCGAGGTGCAGCGATCCGGCTCCTCCAAGGTGGCCCTCCGGGAATACGCCACCGCCGTAAAGGCTCTGGGGGAAGCGGGATTTTTACGGAATCAGATCGAAACCTACGTGCTGGTGGGCCTTCCGGAGCAGTCCGTGGAGAGCGTGCTCCACACCCTGGAATTCATTCACCTCCAGGGGGGCAAGGCCAAAACCGCCCAGTTTTCCCCCATTCCCGGAACCTCCTCCTTCGAAAAGGCTGCGGAAAGGGTTCCGGAGATTCGCAGGGAGCCCCTGCTCCACAACAACTCGGTCTTCGCTCCCTATATAGGGAAATACCTCACCCCCGAAGAGCTGCAATACATAAAAGACCGGGCGAAGAATCCCGAAGGATCTTCCCCCGGCCCATAACCGATGGAAAACCTCTTACCGTTCCTCTTGCCGCACCTCGGGCAATTTCAGATCGAGTTCTTTCGCCACCGCTTCAAGATCTTCATAAACCTTTCCGGAAACCCGCACCCCTTCTCGGGCGGCCAGTTCTTCCGCTTCGAACTCCTTGAGCCCCGCAAAATACACCCGCTCCTGTCCTTCCGCCACGGGAGTCTCTCGCAAGGCTCGAAGCATGTGGTCCATATCCTCCCGAAATTCCCGGGGATCCCGAAAGGCATCGATCCGGAAAGCCCCGAAGTAGTGGCAAACCCGACCCGCTCCCTTTTCCGTATCCCTCACATGGGGACCGAAAAGACCTCCGCTCAGCATGGCACAGCAGATATCCACCACCACCGCCAGGCCGTAGCCCTTGTAGCCGCTGAAGAGCTCTCCTTCACCTCCCAGGGGAAGAATGCCTCCTCCCCGGCGGTAATACATGTCATCCAGCAACTGAGCGGGCTCCCTACCCGTAAGGCCTCGCCTATCCACGGCCCACCCCGGAGGAAGATCCTTTCCTTCCCGCTCGTACACCTCCAGCTTGCCCCGGGGAACCACCGTGGTGGCCATGTCCAGAACGAATCCCTTTTCCTCGTCTGCGGGAGCCGCAAAGGCAATGGGGTTCGTACCGAACATAACCTGGCGTCCGAAGGTGGGAACCCCCAGGGCGGCGGTGTTCGTCATGGCCACGCCTATCATATCCCTTTCCAGAGCCATCATGGCATAATATCCCGCAATGCCGAAATGGTTGGAATTGCGCACGCTTCCCATGGCCATACCGGTCTCTTCCGCCTTCTCCAGAATGCTCTTCATGGCCCTGGTACTCACGGGAGCCCCCATAGCTCCGTGAGCGTCCAAAACCAGGGAAACCGGGGTTTCCCGCAAGGTTTCGATCTCCCCATGGGGCAGAATGGTCTTTTCCTCGAAACCTATCATGTACCGTCGAAGACGGGCCACTCCGTGGGAAGGAATGTTTCTGGCATCCGCCGCCACGAGCACTCTGGCGGATTCCAAAGCCTCCTCCCCTTGGAGGCCGTACTTCTGAAATACCCTGGAACAAAAATCTTCAAGTTCTTCCCGAACAAAAAATATCTGACGCACTTCCCATACCCCCCGAACCCGATGGCCCACAAAAAATTCCTCCAACGAATATCTTCTCCGCAAATAAACGGTTATTCCCCGCTCTTTCGTATAGTCCCGAGTTTCTTATGGTCCTGCGTGGACTACTTGAAAAAAAGGCCCGGCAGCCATAAGGATATGGCGGGAATGTAGGAGACCAGCAACAAAACGAAAATACTCACCAGGAGGAACGGAATATTCGCCCTGGCTATTTTGCTGATGGAAACCTTTCCGATGCTGGAGGCCACAAAAAGGCAAACTCCCACGGGAGGTGTGGTAAGACCGATCATGAGGTTCAACACCGCGATAATGGCGAACTGAATGGGGTCCACCCCAACCTGGACGGCCACCGCCAGCAATGTCGGGAAAAGCGTAAGCAGGGCCGCGATGGTTTCCATAAAGGTTCCTACAAAAAGAAGAAGCAGGTTGATCATAAGGATAATCAGATATTTATTTTTCGTCACGCTTAAAAGAGCGTCCGCCACCATCTGAGGAATCTGCTCACTCGTCAGAATCCAGGCGAAGAGATTCGCCAAACCCACCAGAACGATGATGGAAGCGGTGGTTACAGCGGTATCGAGAAGGATTTTCGGAACATCCCGAAGCTTGACATCCCGATAGATGAAAAATCCCACCAGAAAAGCGTAGAGAGAAGCCACTATGGAAGCTTCGGTGGGGCTGAAAACGCCTCCCACGATGCCCCAAAGAATAAGCACCGTCATCATAAGCGCCCAAAAGGCCCCTATGAATTCGTGGAAAAGCTGTCTTCGGGGAACCTTTTCCCCCTTGGGATGTCCCCGGCGGCAGGAAATGATGTAGGAAACGACGAGAAGCCCTATGCCCAGAAGAATTCCCGGAAGGGCTCCCGCCATAAAGAGTTTGCCCACGGAAAGGCTGGTGAGGGTTCCCGCAATGATCATGGGCATACTGGGAGGAATGATGGGACCGATGGTGGAAGAAGCCGCGGTAACGGCACAGGAAAAATCCGCCTCGTATCCTTCTTTTTTCATGGCCGGAATAAGTACGGCCCCGAGGCTCGCGGTATCCGCCACGGCAGTTCCGGAAATTCCCGCGAAAATCATGGAGGCCACGATATTCGCCAGGCCAAGTCCTCCCCGGATATGCCCCACCAGGGCGTTACAAAAACCCACGATGCGATCCGTAATGCCTCCGCGGTTCATGAGGTTCCCCGCCAGAATGAAGCCGGGAATGCAGAGCAGCACGAAAACGTCCATGCCGGAGTACATTTTTTGGGGAATAATAGTTAAGGGAATATCCGCAAGCCAAAGATAGATGGCGGAGGATATGCCCAGACAAAAGGCGATGGGCAAACCCAGGAAAAGGAGCCCCACGAAAACCGCAAATAAAGTGATTACCATGTCAGTTGCTCCTCCCAATCAGGGCACGAAGATCGTTGATGACGTCAAAGAGAGAGTAAAAAATCATGGTCACCGAAAGCAGAGTGATGCTGCCGAAAAGATAACTCACGGTAACACCCAGAGCGGGGGATCGCTGAATCATTCCTATCTTAACCAAAGGAATGGAATAATAGCATACCAATCCCATAAAGACGATGACGAGCCCATCCAGAAAAAGCTGGAGAAAACTGCGCAATCTGCCCCGGAAAAGGTTCAACAGGATATCCACGTTCACGTAGGCCTTCTCCCGAACAGCCAATCCCCCGGCAAAACAAACGGTATAAATGAAGAATATGCGGGATGCCTCCTCGGTCCAGTGAGGAACCTTGGGAAGAAAAAATCGTGCGAAAACCTGAAGAGAGACCACCCCGATCAACGCGAGAAAACTGATCAGGGTTCCCCCCTCGAGGAGACGATCCACGAGTTTAATAAGTTTATTCATGGCATTTCTGTATTCCTTTCCTTTGTGCACGCCGGCCATGGGGCTTACAGTTTTTCCAAAAAGAAAATGGCTTTTTCCGTTCCCTTACGAAAGTCCCGGTAAAGCACTGCAGCCAAGGAAATTGCGGGAACGGCACAAGCCGTTCCCGCACAACCACCGCTATTGAACGGCGATAATTTCTTCGTAAAGCGCAAGCTGCTCGGGGCTGAGAGCTGCACGAACCGCAGGCTCCGCTTTTTTCATGAAAGCCGCCTTATCCACGGGCTGCAGGGTCATGCCCTTGGCCTCCAGATCCTTCGC
Source organism: uncultured Aminiphilus sp. (assembly GCA_963666395.2). Lineage (GTDB taxonomy): Bacteria > Synergistota > Synergistia > Synergistales > Aminiphilaceae > DAIPKP01. The sequence goes on along the minus strand of CAXXQU010000001.1, from coordinate 464,855 downwards.
CAGCTTGGCCTGATCCGCCAAAAAGAGTTCGTGCTCGTAGCGCTGCATTTCCTCGGCGGCCTCGAGAATGACCTTTTGCAGATCCTCGGGCATGCTCCGAAACTTATCTTCTCCGATAACCACATAGATCCAACCCCGCACGTGCTCCGTAAGGTTAACGTATTTCTGCACCTCATAAAAGCTCGCGCTGTAGATGAGATCGAAGGGATTTTCCTGCCCCTCGATAATTCCCTGCTGGAGCGAGGTAAACACTTCGGAAAAAGCCATGGGAGTGGGTTTGGCACCCAGAGCATCCCAGACCTTCACGAAAATGGGCACATTGGGAACGCGCATAACAAATCCATTAAGTTCATCGGGATTGGTAATAGGACGGTTCGACGTGAGATTCCGGGGACCCCGCTCAAACCAGGCGATAGGATGAAGTCCTACTTTTTCGATAATTTCCTGCTCGATCTTGTCGCCGATGGGACCTCCCGCAACCTTCGCGAGCTGCTCGGGGCTCTGAAGCATATAGGGCACCGCGATAAGACCGCACAGGGGAGCCCAGTTCTGCAGGGATTCGCCGGTGATGGTCATATCCACCACGCCCATCTGAATGCCGCTGATCATTTCCATTTCTTTGCCGAGCTGTTCGTTGGGGTAAACCTTGACTTCGATACGGCCACCGGATTTTTCGTTCACGATTTCCGCAAACCGGACCGCCGCCTTGTGCCATGTATGCTCCGCATTGGCCAAATGGCCGAACTTGAGGGTATACTCCGCCTTGGCAAGGGCGATTCCGGGAACCAGCATGGTTACCATAAGAGACATAACGAGAAAAGACGAAAGCTTTTTCATGATAAACGAACCTTCTCCTTCCAGCTTCTTCGCCGTGAAAAAATTTTTCACGGAACCACGGAACACTTTCCGCAAGGCCATGCGTCGGTTCAAGCATGACCGGGGCAGCAGGGACCTAATCGAAGGAGAGCACCACCTTGCACACCTCCTGGGGTTTTTCCTCGATCAGCTCCATGGCCCGCTTCATATCGGTAAAATGGAACCGGTGAGAGATAAGAAGTTCCGGCCTCACCTCCTTTTCGGCAAACCACCGAATAACTTCAGGAAATTTTCTCCGACTCAGCCGAGAGCCCGCGATGGTCAGCTCCTTTCGGGTTATTTCAAACTGCTGCACCGGAGCGGGTTCTTTGGAAAAGCCCAAAACCCCGATTCTTCCGGCGGGAGAAGCAAACTCCAAAGCCTCTTGAAAAAGAGACGGAAGACCTACCGCATCGATGATAACCGGAACCCCTGCTCCTTCGGTCCATTCCAGAACCGCCCGGGCAAGGGATTCCTTTCCGGAGTTCACCGTTCTATCGGCCCCCATGGAACGAGCCAAATCGAGCCGGCTTTCCTGAAGATCCGTAATCAGTACGGAGGCTCCAAGCCGTTTGGCTCCCTGAAGGACCACGAGACCGATGGGACCGGCCCCGTAGATCAGAACGCGATCATTTCCATCGCATGCCACCCTGGACAATACGTTGGCCCCGATGGTGAAGGGTTCCACCAAAGCTCCCTTTTCCCAGGGCCAATCCCCCGGAAGAGCATGGGCATTCTCCGCAGGAACCGCCACATATTCCGCGAATCCCCCCTCCCGATGAACGCCCATTACTTCGAGAGAGGAACATACGTTTGGGTGTCCCGTTTTGCAGGCGTAACATTTGCCGCAGTTCACCACGGGGTCCACCGCCACAGGGGTCCCCACCTCCATATTGTGAACCTCCGCACCCAGAGCGACCACCTCTCCCGCAAATTCGTGTCCCACGATGCGGGGATAACGCGCCAGGGGATTCGTGCCGTGATAAATATGCACATCGGAACCGCAAATACCTGCAGCCCGAACCTTTACCAACACTTCTCCCGGGGCGGGATCCGGTTTGGGAATATCCACAACCTCCAATTTGTGAGGTTCCGAAACTCGAAGAGCTTTCATAACACGAGGATTCTCCTTTTTTCTTGCAATCTGCCGCAATCTACCCTGCGGAACGCATCTTTCGCCGCGGTTTTGCCGCACTACCTTCGCTTCATTTTATCGATGGCCTCCCAGAGGCCGTTCAGATAGGTTATCCCCAAGGCTCGATCGTACAGCCCGTAACCGGGACGACCGGTTTCATTCCAGATCATTCTGCCGTGATCCGGCCGGATATAGGTATCCGGAGAAGTCTCGTAGAGGGCCAGCATAATCTCGAACATATCCAGGGAACCATCGGAGGAAAGGTGGGAAGACTCCCGGAACCTTCGGTATCCCAGATGCTTCACGTTTCGCAGATGCACACATCCGATACGTCCCCTTTCCCCGAAGTGCCGGATCATGGCGGGAAGGTCGTTTTCCGGATTCGATCCGAGGGATCCCGTACAGAGGCACAGAGCGTGGGCGGAACTGTCGCAAAGCCCCAGGATGGCATCGAACTGCTCCTTCGAATGAGCTATGCGGGGAAGTCCGAAGATAGGCCATGCGGGATCGTCCGGATGCACCGCCAGGCGTACCCCCGCTTTCTCACAGCAAGGAATCACCCTTTCGAGAAAGTACCGATAGTTTTCCAGAAGAACCTCGGCGGTAACGTTTTGATAGCGTTCCAGCACCGACTCCAGCTCGCTCAGCCGTTCCGGCTCCCAGCCGGGAAGCCGGAAACCGTTGCTGTTTTTCTCGGTGTTGCGAACGATTTCCAGGGGAGTCATGCCTTCAAGCTCCGCCTCGTCGTAGTAGAGGGAGGAAGAGCCATCCTCTTCGATAGAACGATTCAAATCCGTTCTCAGCCAGTCGAAGACGGGCATGAAGTTGTAAACCACCACTTTCACGCCGTATTTCCCCAGATTTTCGATGGTTTTAATGTAATTGTCGATATATTGCTCCCGGGAAGGAAGTCCCAGTTTGATATCCTCGTGAACGTTCACGCTTTCGATGACTTCTACCTCGAGCCCCCGGGCATGAACGAATTCCACGTATTCCCGCACCTCCGACTCTTCCCAAAGCACTCCGGCAGGCTTTTCCAGAAGCCCCATGATGCCGGAACAGCCGGGAATCTGTCGGATCTGCTCCAGAGTAATGTTGTCGTTTCCCTCACCGTACCACCGGAAGGTCATTTTCATTTTTTATCGTTCCTTTGCCGTCATTTCGTCCAGGGTGCGCCGAACCGCTCCGGGTCCCTGGATCATTTTCTTAAAGTAACTCTCGATTTTCGATGCCAAACCAAGTTCGTAAAGGTCGGAACCGAAAAGCCTTTCGCTGCGAAGAAGAGGAACCAGAGTCCCCTCGGGGAAATCCCCTCCGAGTTCGATACCCGCCACATGCCGCCGGAGTTCCGGCAAGAGCGGATCCGGACTCAGGGGCATGGGCTCTCCCCGGTCGTTCAATCCGAGAAGATACCGGCACCAACCGGCGATAACCAGAGGAATGGCCTCAAGGGAGGTTACGTCCAAATCCGCCCTTGCCCGGTAATGTTTGAGGGTTTCCCCATACCGGATGGGAAGTTTCTGCGAGGTATCCGTGGCGATGCGCTGGGGAGTATCCGGTATATAGGGGTTGGGAAAACGCTCCTCCAGGACCTCCTTCAGAAATTCCGAGGGCACGAAGATGCCCGGATCCGCCACCACGGGCATGCCCTCCCTGTAGCCGATGATTCGTACCAGCTTCACCAGGGAGGGATCCCGCATTTCCGAGGCGATGGAGGTATAACCCAGAAGGCAGCCGAAGATCGCCAGGGCCGTATGGAGGGGATTGAGGCAGGTACAAACCTTCATTCGCTCCACCAGGTCCACGCTTTTTCTATCGGTAAAGCGAACCCCCGCCTTCTCGAGAGGGGGCCTGGAATTGGGAAAGGCGTCCTCGATAACGAGGTACTGGGGCCCCTCGGTATTCACGAAGGGAGCGATGTAGGTATGCTTGTCCGTTATCACCAGTTCCGTATCCGCGAAACCGAGTTCCTGCAGTTTCCGGGCCACCGTCTCGTCGGGCCGGGGAGTGATCTTGTCAATCATGGACCAGGGAAAGGAAACCTTTTCCGGATTCTCCAGATATGCCACGAACTCCGAACTCACCAGCCCCCGTTTTTGCCACTCCCGGGCAAAGGTAACCACGGAAGAAAAAAGCCTGTCCCCGTTGTGGGAAAAGTTATCCATGCTCACCAGAGCGAGAGGATAGGCTCCTTCCAGAAAACGCTCGTAAAGAAGAGCCGTCATAAGAGCCATACCGTTTTTGGGAATTCTCCGGTCCCAGCCTCCTTCGAAATCCTCCAGCACCTCGGGATAGTAGGATCCGGACATATCCTGAATGTGATATCCCTTTTCGGTAATGGTAAAGCTCACCATCTGGAGCCCCGGATGCCGGAATACCTCCTTGGCCCGTTCCCACTCTCCGCTCCAATTCCGATCTCCCCGGAGCACCTCTCCCACCGAGGCCACCACCCGCTTTTCGAGATCCCCCTTGGGGCGCATAATCACCTGAAGCGCCAGATTGTCGTAGGGCTCGTAGATTCTGGAAATAACCTCCTGATCGAAGGTGGAGAGCACCGTAATGCCCGAGGCCATATCTCCGCTATCCAGAAGCTCCTGAGCCAGCACCGCCACATAACCCCGGAAGATATTGCCGGGGCCCACGTGCACCCAGCGGGGTTCGGACTTGGTTCGGGAGATCATCTCCCCTATTTCCGCCTCGGGAAGCCGTATTCCCGCCCGCTTCCATTCGAAAGGGTCCTTCAGAGCATTCTTCGTAAGCTTGAGCATTTCCTTATCTCCCTGTGTTTTCAATCAAAATTTTCTAATGAATCATTCCGAGAAACCGGGGAAGCCAGAGGCAGATATCCGGAAGATAGGTGAGAAACATGAGCACCACGATCATGGTTATGTAAAAGGGCACCATGGTTTTGGACAAGGTTTCTATTTTGCATTTTCCCAAAGCGCACCCCACGAAAAGGGTACTCCCCACGGGAGGAGTCAAAAGACCTATGGAAAGGTTGAGCATGAGTACGATGCCGAAATGGATGGGGCTCATACCGATCATTTTGACCACCGGCAACAAGATGGGAGTGGTTATAAGAATGAGAGGAGCCATATCCATAATGCAGCCCAGCATCAGGAGAAGCACGTTGATGACGAAGAGAATCACATATCTGTTGTCCGATATGGACATGAGGGCCGATGCGGCCAGATCAGGTATTTTAAGGTACGCCAGCATCCAGCCAAAGGCGCTGGAGGTGGCGATAAGGCCGAGCACGATGGCCAAGGTGCCGAGGGATCTCTTGAGCATGAGAGAAAAGCTGGAGAGAGGGACATCCCGGTAAATGAAAAAGGTGACGAGAAAAGCGTACAGCACCGCCACCGCCGCAGCCTCCGTGGCGGTATAAAAACCGGTGCACACTCCTCCCACCACGATAACGAAGGTAAAAAGCCCTAAAAAGGATTTTTTGAAGGCCCTCCATTTTTCGGCTCCCGTAAACCGCTCGCTGGTAGGATAGTCTCTTTTGAGGGCGATCCAGTAGGTTATCACCATAAGGGCGAGCCCCAGAAAAATTCCCGGAATGAGCCCCGCCATAAAGAGGGTGGCCACGGAAACCCCGGACCCCGCCACCAGGGAATAGATAATCATGTTATGGCTCGGAGGAACCAGAATTCCTATGGTGGAACTGGAAATGGTTACCGCCACGGAATAATCCGGATCGTATCCTTTCTTGTTCATCATGGGTATCATAATGGCCCCGATAGAGGAAGTATCCGCCACGGAAGACCCCGAAATACCTCCGAAGAACATGGAAGCCAGGATATTCACCAATCCAAGCCCGCCCTTGACCTGTCCCACACAGGCATTCGAAAAATTGATGAGCCGTATGCCGATGGAACCGAGACTCATGATCTCTCCGGCGAGGATGAAAAAGGGAATGGCCATGAGAGAGAAGGAGTTGATTCCCCGCACCATTCCCTGGGCGATCATGGCCAGGGGAATATTGAGGTACATGGCGGTAAGAACCGAGGAGATGCCAAGACAGAAGGCAATGGGTATTCTCAGTAGAATGAGGCCGAAAAAGGACCCGAGGAGCATGGATATGGCCAGGATGTTAGGCTCCATCTCTTGAGTGCTCCTTTCTTGAAAGCCCGCAGAACTGTTGCAGGGAATAGATACAGAGGGCGAAACCGCTCGCAGGTACCGCTCCGTAGAGAAAGGCGGAGGAGATGTAAATGCCCGGCACCTCGTTGAGCAATCCGATTTTTACCAGCACGAATCCCTCTTTCACCATGAAAATTCCGAAAAGAAAAATAGCTATGATCTTGAAGAAAGCGAGCCTTCTCGCGGCCTTTTGAGAGAGAAACCGGTCGAGTATGGTAATAGCGATATGCTGATCATCCCGCACTCCCAGAGCCAGGCTGAGAAATCCGAACCACACCATGCTGAACAAGGCTCCCGATTCCCCCCATTCCGGGGTATAACTGAAGAAGTAACGCGTTACCACCGTATAATTTACGAGAATTGTCATAAGAACGAGAAAAAACATGCCGCCGTGTTCCAGCATAAAACTGAGCAATTTGATTCCTCTTGTCAAAACCGATATTCTTGCCTCTTTTTCCGCCACATGGACCACCCCCCGGTGAAGGTGCCGCCCCTCGAAAGGGGCGGCTCTTTTTCGATAAAGGGCTACTTGGTTTCCTTGATTTTCGTAATAATATCCATAAACTCCTGGCCGTACTTCTCGTAAATGGGCTGCATGGCATTCTGGAACTCCGTGGTATCCGGAATTTCGGTGATGGTGTTCTTGCCCCCGGCTTCGATGGCATCGATAGATTTCTTGACGTAAGCATTCCATGCGGCAATCTGAAGGGGCTGAGATTTTTTCGCGGCTTCCCGGATAATCTTCTGATCTTCCGGAGAGATGCTGTCCCAGATGACCTTGGAAACGATAACGACTTCGGGGGTCATGGTGTGTTTATCCAGAGTGTAGTAGGGAGCTACTTCGTAGTGTGATGTGGAATAGTAGCTGGGCCAGTTATTCTCAGCTCCGTCGATAACACCGCTCTGAAGTCCCGTGTAAACTTCGCCGTAGGCCATGGGGGTGGGAGACGCCCCGAGAGCCTTGACCATGTCCATCATAAGCTTGGACTGCTGTACCCGGATTTTAAGTCCCTTCAAATCCTCGGGGCTTTTGACCTCCCGCTTGGAGTTATAGAAACTGCGGGCTCCGGAATCGTAGTATGCGAGCCCCACCATCTGGGCCTTTTCCAGACCCGCCAGCATTTCATCTCCGACAGGCCCGTCGAGAACGGTCCACTTATGTTCGGTATTGCGGAAGATATAGGGAAGAGAAAAAACCATAAGGGGTTTGTAGAAATCCGAAAGGGGCTGAGCGTTCACCCGAGCGAAGGCGATGCCTCCCATTTGAATCGCTTCGATAACGGACTTCTCGTCTCCCAGGACTCCCCCGGGCTGCACATCGATAACGATGCGCCCTTCCGTAGCCTCCTCCACAAGCCGGGCAAATTCGAGATCCCCCAGGGTGGTGGGATAATCCGGGGGCTGATTCTCCGCAAGCTTGTACACCGTAGCCGCGTTTCCTACCGCCGCAAAAGCGAGAAGAGAGAGCGCCAAAAACAACACCAAACTCTTTTTCATAAACACATTCACTCCTTCCGAATCCACTTTTTCCCTACATCCATATCCGACAAACATTCCGCATAAATCGAACCTTTTCCGTCTTTCTCGCCGGTTCCGCTTTTTCCACCTCCCACCGAAGATAATAGAAATACAATTTTTAAAAAAAGGACCTACTCTGGAATTTTAAAATACTTCACCGCGTTGTTATAGCAGATGTCCTGTACCATACTCCCCAAAAGATCGTAATCCCGAGGAATCTCTCCCCTCTCCACCTGGGAACCGAGAAAATCGCAGAGGATGCGCCGGAAGTATTCGTGCCGCGGATAGGAGAGGAAGCTTCGGGAATCCGTAAGCATTCCCACAAAGGGAGCGAGCATGCCTATGTTCGCGAGGGTTTCCATCTGACGCAGCATTCCCGGCTTATGGTCGTTGAACCACCAGGCGGTACCGAACTGTATCTTTCCGGGGGTTTTTCCATCCATGAAACTGCCGAGAATCGAGGCGATAAGGTCGTTCTCTCTGGGATTCAAGGTGTAAAGAATGGTGCGGGTCAGTTTACCCCGGGAATCGAGACTATCGAGAAGCTTCAGAAGTTCCGGAGCTATGGAAAAATCTCCCATGGTATCGAATCCCGTATCCGGCCCCAGGGCCTGGAAACCTCGGGAATTGGGATTTCTCGACGCCCCGAAATGAAGCTGCTGGGTCCAGTCCGCCTCGGCATCCAGAAGGAGAAGATCGAAAAGAAGCTGGGATCGGAAAAGGTCCAACTCCTCTCCCTTCAGGGACGTTCCTCCCCGCACCTTTCGAAATGCCCCCTGCACCGCCTCCATGGTGCGGGGAACTGCATAGGGCTTCTCGATGCCGTAATCCGCAATCCGGCATCCCCGGGCGTGGAAAAAGTCGTGCCGCTTGCGCAATGCCTCCATAAGAGCATGGTAACTCTCTATTTCCGTGTCCGAAACTCCGGCGAGCCTGTCCACCCAGGCATTCCATCTCTCCGCGTTTTCCGCAGCCAGAGCTTTGTCGGGACGCCATGCGGGAAATACCCGGGTTCCCCAGTCCTCCTTCGCCAAGGCTTCGTGATCCTTAAGATCATCCGTGGGATCGTCGGTGGTACAGATGACCTTCACGTTACTGCGGGAAACGAGAGAACGCACCCGGCCCTCCGGAGAATGCAGGAATTCGTTGCACCGGCGGAAGATATCCTCCACCGTGGCTTCACAAAGCCCCTGGTGGATATGAAAAAACCGCTGCAGTTCGAGATGGGTCCAGTGATACACGGGATTGCCCACGGCACGGGATACGGTTTTCGCCCAGGCCAGGAATTTGTCCCAATCCGAAGCCCCTCCGGTGACATACTCCTCATCCACTCCCATGGTTCGCATAAGGCGCCATTTGTAATGATCCCCTCCGAGCCACACCTCGGTGATACTCCGGAACTGCTTGTTCTCCCGGATCTCCCCTATGGAAATATGGGAGTGATAATCGAAAATAGGCATATCCTTGGCGTATTCGTGAAAAAGGGTTTCCGCAGAAGAAGAGTTCAGAAGAAAATTCTCGTCCATAAAGGCCTTTGCCATGCCGTAAACCTCCCGAAAAGATCAGATTCAGTAAAGAATATTCACGAGCCAGGTGGTAAACCAGGGAACGTAGGTCAAGAGAAAGAGACACACCACCAGAAGGGCGTAAAAGGGAAGGGCCTCTTTTATGAAATCCTTCGTTTTGCATCCCGTAATGCTGCAGGTGACGAACATCAAGGTTCCCATGGGGGGGGAAAAAGCTCCTATGGCGTTGTTGAAAATGTAGACCATGGCGAAGTGGATCTCGTTGATCCCGTACCGGGCCGCAATGGGGGCCAGCAAAGGCACGAGAACGATCATGGAGGCGTTTCCCTCCACGAACATCCCCACGATAAGCAAAAAGATGTTGACGATGAAAAGAAACATATACTTGTTGTGAATCGTGGATACCATCCATTCCGTCAAATGCTGAGGAACCTGCTCCCGGGTGAGAATCCAGGAAAAAACCGTGGCGGAAGCCACGATCATCATGATCGCCGCAGTGGTGGTAACGGTTTCCTTCAGAGCCTTCAGAGCGTCTCTAAAACGCATTTCTCCGTAGAAAAGTCCGAGCAGCACCGCATAGACGATGGCCACGGAACCCGCTTCGGTGGCGGTAAACACTCCGAGGCGGATCCCCCCGATAATCACGATGGGAAGACAGAGAGGCAGAAAGGCGGGGCGGATGGCATGGCCGATTTCCTTCGGAGACAGGCTACGATTCCGGATGGGATGATACCCTCGCTTGCGGGATATCAGAGAGACCAGCCCCATTTGGCTGAGGCAGAGCAGAGCTCCCACTCCGATGCCGGAAATAAAGAGCTTTCCTATGGAAACGTTGGCGATACAACCGTAAAGAATCATGGCGATTCCCGGAGGAATCAGAGGGGTGATCATGGAGGAGGATGCGGTAAGTACCGTGGAGAAGGATTTGGAATATCCCTTGGCCTCCATTTCGGGAACCAGCATCTTCGACTGCATGGCGGCATCCGCAATATTCGATCCCGAAAGCCCTCCCATAAGGGTGGAAAGAAGGACGTTCACCTGGGCGAGGCCGCCGTTCATCCGTCCCGTCATGACCTCGCAGAAGTTCATGATTCGAGTGGTAACTCCCGTATAGTTCATGAAAACTCCGGCGCACACGAAAAAGGGAATAGCGAGAAGAGAAATGCTCTCGGTACCGCCGATCATTTTCTGGGCAAAAATGATGGGGTTCGTCGAGGGAGTCAGGATAAAATAAGTTATAGATCCTCCCATGATAGAGATGAACACGGGGACCTTCAGAAAAAGCAATACGAGCAAAAGAAGGGATGCCGCAATTACGGAAAAGCTCATCGTTCCGCCCCCATCCGGGTTCTTCTGAAGAAACTCCGCTTTCGGTAAAGGGAATAGTAGTACTTCAAAAGCATCAAAGCACAGGATACGGGAACGATGCCGTATATCCGGGAATAGGGAAGAACGAGCATGCTCGTATGTTTCCGGCTTCGCAGCATGAGCTTGATATAATCCACGCTTTCGAAAGCAAGATAGCATATGACGAAGGTCACCACGCAGGCGATAAGAAGCTCCAATACCTTTTGCATTTTCAAGGGAAGAGCCTCCACCACCATTTCGATGGCCACATGGCTTCCCGTAACGAAGGCAGCTCCGGAAGAGGCGAAGACGATCCATACCATACAGGCCATCTGCACCTCTTCCAGCCATGTGTAGGGTCTCCCCACCAGGTACCGCATGATGACTCCCGAAAAGGTGAGAATCACCAGAACCACAAGCACGAGGCTCGCCAAGAATATATCCAGATCTTTCAGAAGAGAGAAAAGAGATCCTCCGCTACGTTTTTCTTCATTCATGGAAAAATCACCCTTAATTTGTATAAAGCCGCACGGGGAACATGTGCGGCTTTTCGTCCGGCCCCGGGCACGTGGGCTGCCTCCACGTTCCCCTTTTTACTTCTTGGCTCCCATGGCCTCCTGTACGGTCTCGTAAAGATTTTCGGACCAGCCGAAGGTATCTCCGAGAGAGTAAAAGGACTGGGCTGCTTCCTTGAAGGCGGCCTGGGATTCCGGAGTCATTTCGGAAACCATGACTCCCTCCGCCACCATCTTATCGAGATATTCCTTTTCGGAATCCGCCTTGAGTTCGTTGTTGTAAATTCCCGCTTCCACCGCGGCGGAGGCCAGAATGTTCTGCTGTTCCTCCGTGAGAGAATCGAAGAAGAGGGTACCGCAAATCCAGGTGGTGAAGTTCATTACGTGTCCGTCGAGAAGAAGGTATTTGGCCACTTCGTGAAGTTTTCTTCCGTAAAGGGTGGAAAGAGGATTTTCCGCTCCGTCGATGACTCCGGACTGAAGAGCCTGATAGACATCTCCCAGAGACATTCCCGTGGCAGCAGCTCCGAGAGCGATGAACCCCTCGGTCTGAATCCGGTTGGCGGGCACTCGAATCTTGAGCCCCTTCAAATCCTCCGGAGTGGTTACCTTTTTGTTCGTCAGGGTATGCCGGGCTCCGTAGATCCAGTTGGAGGCGAGGATCTTAAGCCCCTTTTCCTCCAGAGCCTTGCACTGCTGGGCATACCAATCGGATTCCGTGAGGGCCCAGCACTGCTCCCAGCTATCGAAAAGGAAGGGACCGAAAACGATGCCGAAATCCGGCACTCCGTAATCCGCATAAAAGGCACCGTCCGCAAGGGTGATGACGGGCTCTCCGAGAAGCATCATGTCGATAAGCTCCCGCTTGTTCCCCAGAGCGCTGTTGGCGAAAATCTCCACCTTCATGGAACCGCCGCTCTTCTCCTCCACCAGTTCCTTCCACTTGGTAAGGGCCTTTCCAATGGGTTCTTCCATGGTATTTTCAAAACCAATCTGCACGGTCACGGCCTTTTCAGCCGCTCCGGCGATTCCCAAAGATGCCACACAAAAAGCGCACAGAACGAACATCAAAGCGAATTTCTTCATTTTCCTACCTCCACGAAATAAGATTTTTTACGCCAACGCTTTCGCAGCCCATATACCCGGAACCTCAACGCTTCGCCATGGCAGCAACGCAGAAAAAGGCGATCAGAACTGCAACATCACCTTGAGCATGGATCCTCCGGAAGAATCAAAATCCCCGAAGGCCTGGGGAGCATCCTCCATTCGGTACGTGTGGGTGATAACCTTTTCCAGATGCAAATCGCTTTTTTCACCGCACAGATCGATAAGTTCCAGGAAATCGCTCTTGAGGGCGTTCCGGGAACCGAAGAGGTTCAATTCCTTTTTCTGGATGGTGGTAAAGTTGAAATCCAGATTTTTCTTTCCCACCCCGATAAGCACCACGTTTCCTCCGAAAGCGGCGGCATCGATACAGCTCTGAAAGGTTGAGGGAAGTCCCACCGCCTCCACGGCCACATCGAAACCGTCTCCTCCGGTGAACTCCTCCACCGCCTCTTCCAGAGATCCTTCCGAGGAGTTGATGGTTCCCTCCAGGGGAAAGTGTTTTCGAGCGTAGGCCAGTTTTTCTTCGGAGATATCGCAGAGATAGACCCGCCCCCCGAAAAGGTTCGCCGAAAGAAGGGCCAGAGTGCCGATGGTGCCGGCGCCGATGATGAGAACCTTGTCTCCCTTCTTCACGGCCCCTCTTTTTATGCCGTGATAGCTTATACAGAAGGGCTCCACCAAGGCGAGCAGCTTGGGATCCAGCCCCTTGCCGGAGTAGATGCGCTCCAGAGGCATGGTAATGTACTCCGCAAAGGCTCCCTCCCGCTGCACTCCCATGGTCTGGTTGGTGGTACAGCAATTCACGAGTCCCCTCCGGCAGGAGTAACAGCTGCCGCAGTTGAAGTAGGGATTACAGGTTACGATATCTCCCCGGCCCAATCCCTGTTCGTTTTTCTCTATTTCCACGATCTCCGCGGAGAACTCGTGTCCCGGCCTCCGGGGATAGGAAAAATAGGCGAAGGTCCCCCGGTAGGATCCCAAATCGCTTCCGCAGATGCCTCCGTAAAGAATGCGAAGCAGGGCTTCCCCCTTTTTCGGAACCGGCATGGGAACTTCCGCAATTTCCACCTTTCCCGGAGCGTTGATAACGATGGATTTCATGAACAATCTCCCCTTCTGCGGGTTTTTACAGAATGACCCCGTTTTTAAAGATCGAAATTTCCGCGATGCCCTTCTCCTCGTTTCGGGTTTCTCTGCCCTTTGCTATTTCGAAAAGGTCCTCCATAAGCCTTTGGGCGGTTTTTTCCATACCTTCGGTAATTACCGGAGAGGCGTCGAAATCGATCCAACCGGCTTTCCGTATCGCCAACTCCCGGTTCGTGGCAATCTTTACCGTGGGCACCACCGTACCGAAGGGAGTTCCCCGGCCGGTGGAGAAGAGAATCATCACCGCCCCCGCGGCGGCCATGGCGGTACAGGATACGAGATCGTTTCCCGGAGAGTAGACCACGTTGAGTCCCGGCTTGGTATAAACCTGACCGTATTCCAGAACATCCGCCACAATGGATTTTCCGCTTTTGGAAACCGCTCCCAGGGATTTTTCCTCCAGAGTGCTGATGCCTCCCGCCTTGTTCCCCGGAGAAGGGTTTTCGAACACCGGCTGATGGTGTTCGATAAAATACTCCCGGAAGAAGCGGAGCGCCCGGGCAAGTTTCCCGTGCACCTCCTCGGAGGCGCATCGCGCGAAAAGCCCCTTTTCCGCCCCGAACATTTCGGGAATTTCCCCCATCATCACGGTGCCTCCGGAGCAGGTGATCCGGTCCGTAAGATGCCCGAGAAGAGGATTGGCGGTAATGCTCGAAAAGGCGTCGCTTCCCCCGCACTTCACCGCCACCGCGAGATCCGAAAGAGGGCACTCCTCCCGTTCCCTTTCCGCCCTTTCCGCGAGTTCCCGGAGCTTGGCAAAAAGGGCCTTTTCCTCGTGGGGCTCCTCCTGCATGATCAGGGTTGCCAGGTTCGGCACATCCTCCAGCAGAGGAAGAAGAGAATGGAGCTGCAAATTCTCGCAACCCATACCCGCCACCAGCACCCCCGCGGCATTGGGATTGTGCGCCAGTCCCGCCAGCACCTTCCGGGTGTTCTCCAGATCCCCTCCGAGCTGAGAGCATCCCCAGGGATGTTCCAGAACCCGGATTGCGGAAATCCAATCGGGCTTGGGATATCGGCTCGCGATTCCCCGAAGAAGCCCGTTGATGCAGCCCACGGTGGGAATAATCCAGAGTTCGTTCCGTATTCCCACCCGGCGGTTCCTCCTCCGATATCCCCAAAAGGTTCCGGGCTCCCGGAGCAGAGGCTCCGGGACGAGAGGAGCCTTCCAGGAAGGAACATAAAGGTCCCCGGTGAGGGCGGATTCCAGATTGAAGGAGTGCACCATCTCCCCGGAGGAAATGTTCCGGGTGGCCCTGCCGAGGGATTCCCCGTATTTCCGGATTTCCTCTCCCCCCCCGATATTTTCCAGGGCCACCTTGAAACCCTGGGGAATCTCGGAGGAAAGGAAAATTCCTCTTTCCCCGTATTCCAGGAAATCTCCGGGCTTTCCGGGCTCCAAAAGAACCGCCACGTTATCCTTCGGGGAAAAAACGATATGCTTCAGGCCCATTACCCGAGCACCTTCTTCATGGCCTCCCGCATTCCGAGAGTCGTTATATTCAGAATATTCTCCGCAACTTTTTCCGCCAGCCCCGGCACTTCGGTAAGATCTCTTTCCCACAGGCTTTTTCGGGAGAGAAAGGCGGAAGCCACCCGCAGAGCCTGTTCCTTGGTGGGTTCGTACTTTTTCCAGACCTCCACCGCAAATTCGAGAAAGGCCGCGTCGTCCCGCATTTCGAAGGGAACTCCCTCCCTTTCGGAATGAAGAACTCCTTCCACGAGAGTGCCTCCCTGATAGATCCGTAGAAGTGCCGCGAGAGAGAACACGAGCCTTTCCGGAAGCTTTCCGAACTTCTCGTAATAATCGAGAAGGCTCGGAAGATCCCGCACCGCGAACTTGGAGGAGGAGTTCAGCATGATGCTCAAAAGACGATGCGAAATGAAGGGATTCCGGAACCGGTCCTTCACGGCCTCCGTGAGATTCTCCAGAGCCTCGGTATCCGGATCGTTTCGAAAGGCCTGCAGAATTTCCCGGTCCATGAGTTCCTCCACGAACCTTCCGGTAACTTCATCTTCCATCATCTCCTGTACCGTATGGAGACCGCAGAAGAAGGCCGCCGGCACGCTTCCCGTATGAGCTCCGTTCAGGATGCGCACCTTCCGGTTCCGATAGGGACGCTGATCGTCGGTCCACACCACGTTCAGCCCCGCTTCGTGGAAGGGAAGCCTTTGAGAAAGCTCTTTCGGCCCCTCCAGCACCCAAAGGTGGAAATACTCTCCCGTATCCAGGAGCTTGTCCCGGTAACCGATTTCCTCTTCGATTCTGGAAACCTCATCTCGAGGATATCCCGTAACCACCCGGTCCACCAGAGTGCTCACGAAGGTGCAGGATTCCCGGACCCAATGGGAAAAATCCTCGGGAAGCTTCCAGAAATCCCCGAATTCCAGTACTCGTTTCCGGAGATTCTTTCCGTTTTCTTCGATCAGTTCGCAGGGAATGATCACCATTCCCCGGGAGGGATCTCCCTGAAAAAATTTCCAGCGATGATACAGAAAGGCGGTGAGCTTGCCGGGAAAGGTGCTCTGTACGCTTTCCTCTTGATAGAGGTCGGAAGGATCGAAAAGAATGCCCGCCTCGGTGGTATTGGAAATCACGATCTCCATTTCCGGGGATTCCGCACACTGCAAAAGGCTTTCCCAGTTTTCGTAGGGATTGATGCAGCGGCTTACGGAGGTGATGATTTCCCGGGTCTCCCGGAACTCTCCGTTCTCCACTCCCCGAAGGAGAAGCGTATAGAGCCCGTCCTGCTCGTTGAGGATATCTCCCAGGCCCTTCTCGATGGGCTGTACCACCACTACCCGGCCGTTGAAAAGGTTCTTTCGATTCAGCTTGTCGAACATCCAATCCACGAAGGCCCGCAGAAAATTACCCTCTCCAAACTGAAGGACCTTTTCGGGAAGCTCCGGATTCCAGGGAGAAACCGCAACTCCCCCTCGGGGGGTATAGTTCTCTAAAAAACGCCGGTTCAACTGTTCCATTTTTATCGTTTCCTTTCGGAGTTTGCCCGAGGTTTTTCCCCAAAGCTCCGGAGCGATCCGGGGCAAGTACCGTATTCCGGATTTATCGCTGAACCCGGCCGGAGGCGTCTCCTCCCACGAGGCCAAGTACGTCGGATCGGGAAACCTGGTTGAAATCCCCATAAATCGTATGTTTCAGCGCCGAAGCCGCCACGGCGAACTCCAGGGCCTCCCGAGGATCTTCGAAGGAACGAAGTCCGTGAATCAGGCCACCCCCGAAGGAATCCCCTCCTCCGATACGGTCCAGGATGGGAAGGATGTCGTAGCGACGGCTGAAGAGAGTTTTTTCTCCCCCCATGGCCAGCATGGCGGACCACTTGTTGTGATCCGCACTGAGGCTTTCCCGCAGAGTTACCGCGAGGAAACGCATTTGCGGAAAGGCGGTGAGCACCTTTTTCCCGAGTTCTTCGTACTTGCTCCGATCCAGTTCCCCCGAGGTGACATCCGCATCCACCTCGATCCCCAGGCTCTTCTGGCAATCCTCTTCATTGGCTATGGCGACATCCACATATTTTGCGATTTCCGTCATGACCTCCGGAGCGGATTTGCCCCATTTCCAGAGCTTTTTGCGGTAATTCAGATCGCAGGAAACGGTGATTCCCCTTTCCTTACAAGCTTTCAAGGCCTCCAGAACGAGATTCGCGGGACCCTCTCCGATGGCGGGAGTAATTCCCGTGGTGTGGAACCACTCCACCCCCCGCAACAGGGTATCCCAATCGAAATCCCCCGGTTTGGTCTCGGCCATGGCGGAATGGGCCCGGTCGTAGACCACCTTGGAGGGGCGGCAGCAAGCTCCGGTTTCGGCGTAGTAGATTCCCACCCGTTCTCCGCTGCGCCGGATAAGGGAGGTATTCACTCCGAACCGGCGAAGTTCCGCCACGCAGGCATCTCCCACAGAATTTGCGGGAAGCGCCGTAATAAAGGCCACGTCTTCTCCGTAATTCGCCAACGAAACCGCCACGTTCCCCTCGGCACCGCCGAAGGTTCCGATAAAATGCTGGGTCTGAAAGAGTTTTTCCTTCCCCTGGGGGGAGAGACGCAGCATAATTTCCCCGAACGTTACGATAGACGCCATGGCTCTACTTCCCTCCTCGAATATCCGCAATGGTGTCTACCACCTTGCGGGCCGTGGCGGTTACAAGATCCATATTCCCCGCCACTCCTCCGGGCTTCGTCAGAGAACTTCCCATGCCCACCGCAAAAACTCCCGCGGCGAACCAAGCCTTAAGGTTATCCGGCGAAACCCCTCCGGTGGGCATGATGTTCGCGTGGGGCACCGGTCCTTTTACGGCCTTTACGAAATCCGGCCCCAGCACATCTCCGGGAAAGGCCTTCACCACATCCACTCCCAGTTCCAGGGCCCGCACAAGCTCCGTCAGGGTTCCCACTCCGGGCATGCAGGGAATGGAATAGCGATTGCAGAGGGTTACCACGGCTTCGTTCAAATGAGGGGATACGATGTATTGGGCCCCCGCAAGAATGCAGATCCGGGCCGTTTCCGGATCCAGCACCGTCCCGGCCCCCAGAATGGCATTTCCCTCGGAGGCCATGGTTTCGAGAATTCGGACGGCCCCCGGTACGGTCATGGTAACTTCCACCGCCGGAACGCCTCCATCCTGCACCGCCCGAGCCAGATCCATGCCCTCCCGGCTGTTTTTGGCCCGAATTACCGCCACGACCCCCGCATTTCCGATAGCCCGGAGCACCTCGTATTTTCCCATTGCCATCTTCCTTAATTCCTCCCTGATTTTTACAACTCGGTTTTCAAAAGAACCATGGGCCTTTATTCCATACCGTTCAGGATGGCGGAAATTTTCCCCGCCGCCTCCCTGACAAGCTTTCCCAGAACAGGCACGTCTTCATCGCCCAAACGGTAGGCCGGTACGGAAAGGCTTACCGCACCGAGAGGACGGCATTCACGTCCCCGCAATATGGCGGCTCCTATACAGCGAATACCGACTTCGTTTTCTTCGTTTTCCACGGCATAACCTTCTCTTCTCGTCTTTCGAAGCAGTTCCAGAAGCTCCTCTTCGGTGGCCACGGTGTTTTTCGTTTTGGTTTCCAAGGAAGCCGAAGCGAGGTACCGTCGCAATTCTTCTTCCGAAAAAGAGGCCAGAATGGCCCGTCCCGCAGCGGTGGTGGAAAGGCAGAGGGAAGCCCCTATGCGGGATCGCATGCCTACGGGATGAGGGCTTGCCAATTTATCCACGTAATAGGCCTGATCTCCGTCATATACTGTGAGGTGCACGGTTTCGTTGGTCCGTTTCCAGAGATCCCGCAACACGGACTGGGCCAGATGGGGAAGGGCCGTTCGCGTTCGGAATCCATCGGCCCAGCTCAACGTGGCGGGCCCCATCATGTAAGCTCCGCTCTCATCCTGGAACATCACCTTTCGGGCAACCAGGGTTTGCAGTATGCGGTGAACCGTAGCCTTGGGGAGTGAAGTAGCCTCGGCGATTTCCGTAATTCCCGCGGTTTCACTGGATTGAGCCACATAATTCAATATCGTCAAGGCTCGTTCCAAAACCCGAATGGTACCGTTTTCTGCCATATCCATACATTCCTCTCGTTACGCCATACAATTTATTGAAATAATATTTTCATTACGCTGATCACTATCCGTTACGATATCGAAAACTACCTGTTACTATACCGAGAAGATTTTGTTCCGTCAATCAATACGTTGTTCCACTCTACGGAAAAACTGCTCCTCCGGTTACTCTTGGAGAATAAAAAAACCGGAAGGAAGCTTTGCGCAAAGCTTCCTTCCGGCCATGAGAACCTATGACAATATACAGTTACGAAAATACCGCACAAAACGTTTTTGTAAAATACCTCAAGGGATTACAAAAAATCACATTTTTTCTTTATTTCTTTCGAAGCAAGGAATACAGTACTTTTCCCCGTTCTCTCCCTGCCGCAGCCTGGAAGCCATGACGAGTTCCCCGCAACAGTCGCACGAATAGGAAGGTTCGATCACCGCCTTGGGAGGAGGCCCTTCCTCAAGAAGTTCCAACGAAAACAGTTCCTCCAGAGGAGCTTCCATGAGATAGCGACACTTCTCCTCCCGATTTTCCTGAAGTGCCTTAGCCTCTTCCGGAGTAAGAGTTCCCTCCCGTTTTTTCCGGTTCAGCTCCCCCATGCGGGGATCCTCCGGGCGGGACGAGACCTTCCGGGAGATCCGTATCCCCTTGGAATCCCGGCGACGCCAAAAGGAAAAGGCGACCTTGCCGTAATCCCGATAGAGCAGGTTCCCCTTTCCGAAGGTGCAGCTTACCAGAAACTGAATGGCATCCACCGCACACATATCGCACTCCGTCAGGGCCACCACCTCTTCGTCCGTGGAACGCCCCACTTCCCGAAGGGCCAGCTCCGCCACCCGGATTCCCAGGGCAAGCCCCGGGCACCAGTGGCCGTGAAATTCCTTGGCTTTTTCAATCTCTTTTACCGGAATGATACAGGTCATACACTGCGCCGCCTCCTCAGGAATCCATGAAAAAGCGGCGTTTCACCTCCTCGATTGTCATAGGTCGGGCATGGAGAAATCCCTGAACGCTCAGGGGCACGTCGAAACGCCGGAGTATCCTTTCCTGTTCCTCCGTCTCCACCCCTTCCACCACGATGGAAAGCCCCAGGCTCTTACCCAAGGATATAATGGATTGCATCAGTTCCCCCGCCAGAGGTTCCTTGCCCAGGGGATCCACGAAAATCTTGTCGATCTTCAGCTCATCCACGGGTATGTAGCGCAAATACGCCAGTGAAGAGTACCCCGTGCCGAAATCGTCCACGGATAAACGCAATCCCAAACTTCGAAGCTGGGCAAGAAGCGTTTCCAAACTTTCCTTTCTTCCCAGCATGGCGTTTTCCGTAATTTCCAGAATCAGCCATTTCGGATCCGCCCCGGTCTCTTCCAGAATGCGGCGCACCATGAAGTGAAAATTCTCCCGATAGAGCTGTTTCGCCGAAATATTTACGGAAAAAGGAATGCGGGGAGTCCCCGCACGGGTCCACTCCACCATGTCCCGACAGACCTGGCGGAGAACCCATTCTCCAAGGGGCACGATAAATCCGGATTCCTCCGCCACGGGAATGAATTCCCCCGGAGAAACCACGGTTTGCCGGTCTCTGCATTGCCACCGCACAAGAGCTTCCATTCCCGTAACCTCCCGGGAATTCAGGTCCACCTGGGGCTGATAGAGAAGAAAAAACTCCTCCTCCTCCAGGGCCCGCTGCAGCCCCAGCTCCAGGGTAGCTTTCCTCTGAACCGCCTGATGCATGTCCCGAGAAAAGAAAGCGTACTGATTGCCCCCATTCTTTTTGGCCCGATACATGGCGATTTCCGCATGCTGCAGCAGCTCCTCGGGATTGTCCCCGTCTTCGGGGAAAAGGCTTACTCCCAGGCTTCCCGAAAGCTGGACGGTGGACCCGTTCTCCAGCTCGAGAGGCGACCGGAGAAGCTCCAAGATGCCATCCAATCTGGAAAGGAAGCCATTTTTTACCGGAGGATTCACAAAGAAAAAGGCGTATTCGTCCCCTCCCATGTACCCCAGAGTTTCCTCCTCCATGCCGGTTTCCCGAAAAAGCTTGGCCATCCGGGCGAGCACCTTGTCCCCAAGGACATGGCCGTAACTATCGTTGATCTTTTTGAACCGATCCAAGTCCGCATAGAGCACCGCTATGGTTCCCCCGGAGGAAGGAAACCGCTTCTTTCGGTTTATGGCCACCAAAAGGCGATCCGCAAAAAGAAATCGGTTGGGAAGGGAGGTAAGGTTGCTGTGGTATTTGTGGTGCATGGCCTGGGCCTGTATTTCCTTGAGTTCCGATAGATCGTAGAAAACCGAAACGTATCGGTGAACGTATCCGCTTTCGTCGTAAATGGCGGCGATCCGCAAATGTTCCGGATAGGCCTCGCCGCTTTTTTTGCGGTTCCAGATTTCCCCTTCCCAAACCCCCTCCAGAAGGAGCCGGCTCCACATCTCTTCGTAGAATTCCGGCGGATGATGCTGAGATTTGAGAATCCGGGGATTTTTGCCCAGCACCTCCTCCGGAGCATACCCCGTAATGGCGGTGAAGGCGGGATTTACCGAAAGGATGGTACCCTCCCGATCGGTAACCGCCACCCCTCCCCGAGCGACCTGAAGAATCCGGGCTACCACGTTGAGACTCTGATCCGCCCAAAAGGCGGTGGTAATGTCCCGCAAAAAAAGAGCCCCTCCGAAATCCCCCAAAAAGCACCAGCGTACCCAGTATTTACGAACATCCGCATCCCTGCTCCAAGAGAAGGAATAGGCCTCCATTTTCGTGTTTTCCAGCCGGGAAAGAACTTCCACCCCTTGCTTCCGAAGGGCTTCGGTAGGGAAAAGATCCTTTACGTTGTGCGGGTTCGAGGATTTTTCAAGCCAAGGAAAATCTTCCCCCTCATGAAGAGGGCTGCGGATTTCTCCAGAAGGGTCAAACAAGAAAATCCGTTCCCTGCAAGCTTCGCAAAGAGGGTGAGGGAAGGTGCCGGAAGTAAAAAGAGTGTACATATCTCTGGGCATATCGTTGCAAACCCCCCTTCGACAAAGTATGATTGCCATCTCTAGTCCAGAGAGTCTCCTTATTGTACACTGAAACCGAATTTCCATTCTACCCTTTGGAGGATTGTATCATGAACCAAGATGGATCGAACACGCCCTCGATAAACCCTTATCTGGTGCTTTGTATCGGCGCTCTGGCAGTTTCCACCGGGGCCATTTTCGCCCGGCTTGCGGAGGCTCCTTCTCTTGCCATTGCGGCCTATCGGGTGGGATTCGCCACCCTCTTTCTGGGTCCTCCCACCCTGTGGGCGAAAAAAAGAGAGCTTCGCAATCTTCCTCCCAAGATTATCTTCTACAGCCTGGGAGCGGGGTTTTTTCTGGCTCTGCATTTCGCCGCCTGGATAGCCTCTCTCTCCTACACTTCCGTGGCGAGCAGCGTGGTGCTGGTCAACACCATTCCTCTCTGGACGGCTCTTCTGGCCCCGGCAATCACGGGAGAACGACCGTCGAAAAAAACCCTGGGGGGTATCCTCATCAGCATTCTGGGAGGAACCATCATCGGAGCGGGAGATTTTTCCCTGGGCTCCCGAGCCCTCTGGGGAGATGCCCTGGCCCTTCTCGGAGGCATCACCGCCGCATGCTACATCATGCTCGGGAGAAAAGCCCGAGGCTCTCTATCCCTTCAGTCCTACACCTTCATCTGCTACGGCAGTGCCGCCTGCTGTTTGTGGATAGCCCTGCTGCTTTCGGGGCTGTCTCCGGGACCCTACACGCCACGAACCTGGTTCATGTTCCTCGGCATGGCCCTGATTTCCCAAATGGTGGGACACAGCTCCTACAACTGGGCTCTTCGCTGGCTTTCCTCCAGTTTCGTGGCGGTAAGCCTTTTGGGGGAACCCATCGGAGGAACCCTTCTGGCCTACTTCATTCTTGGAGAATCCGTATCCCTTCAGAAGCTCCTCGGGGGCCTCTGCATTCTTACGGGTATTTACTTCGCCGCCCGGGGGGAAAAGGGATAAGCCATGCCTTCTTCCTCTCTCGGCATACCTTCTCTGAAGGCCCTGGCGGCGGTAATTATCTGGGGAGGCTCCTTCGTGGCCACCAAGGCGGCCCTTCGGGAGCTGGATCCTCTTACGCTCATATGGGGACGTTTCGCCCTGGGAGCGGCAGTACTTATGGGCATTCAGCTTTTCCGGGGAAAGCTGGGCTTTCCCAAAAAAAGGGAACTCCTTTTCTTTTCCCTTCTGGCACTGCAGGGAGTAACCTTTCACCAGTGGCTTCAATGTGTGGCCCTTCAGACATCCAAGGCTTCCACCTCGGGATGGATTATCGCCACCTCCGCCATTTTCATGGCTCTTCTGGGCTGGGCCTTTCTGGGAGAGAAGATTTCCCCGAAACAACTCGGGGGCATGGGAATCGCCACGGCGGGGCTTCTGCTGGTTCTCTGCGAAGGAAACCCCTCCAACCTTCTCCGGGGAAAATTCGGTTCCCTCGGGGATCTTCTCATGCTCGTCAGCGCGGGAAACTGGGCGCTCTTTTCCGTATTCTCCCGAAAACTCCTGCACCGGTCCTCTCCGGGAGCCATGATGGCCTGGGTAATGTTTTTCGGATGGCTTTTTTCGGCCCTTCTCTTCGCACCCCGGGTGGAGCTTTCCCGGCTTTCGCAGCTGAGCCTTTCCGGATTGTGGGCTCTTCTGATTCTCGGAATTTTCTGCACCGGCATGGCCTATACCTTCTGGTACGATGCCCTGGAAGCCATGGAGGCCTCCCGGGCGGGGGCCTTCATGTATCTGGAACCTCCCGCGGCGGTGATCATAGCCTTTCTTTTTCTGGGAGAGCCCCTTCTTCCTCTGGCACTCGCGGGAGGAGCCATGATTCTTATGGGAGTATGGCTCGTAAACCGAAGTTAGCGCGGTTTTGCAAATAATGTGTCGCGAAATATTTAACGGAAGTCTCCGTGTATATGCTCCCTCGGCTCCGCAAGTGGCGAAACCACTCTAGCGCGTTATCCGCATAAAAGGAACTCAAAAAATCACGCAGAATTCAAGGAGAGATTGCCATGGAATCCCCCGTTTTAGATCGTTTTCTTCGTTACGCCGCCATTCCGAGCGCCTCGGATCCGAAGGAGAGTTCCGGCACGTCTCCGAGCACTCCGGAGCAGATGGATTTCGCGAAAATCCTCGAAAAGGAGCTTCTCTCTCTGGGACTCCAAGAGGTGGTTCTCACTTCCAAGGGATATCTTACCGCCACGCTTCCCCCCACGGCGAAGGGGGCTCCGGCAATCGGCTTCATCGCCCATATGGACACCTCCCCGGAGGTTTCCGGAGAGGGAGTGACGCCTCGAATCGTTACGAACTACGACGGCAGTTCCATCGTTCTGAATTCCGAGGAAAATCTGGTTCTGGATCCGAAGGAATTTCCGGAGATGCTGGAATACCTGGGAGAGGATCTCGTGGTAACCGACGGCACCACTTTGCTGGGAGCGGACGATAAGGCGGGGATCGCCGCCATTATGACCCTTTTGGAGGGGCTCCTGGACAATCCGGATCTTCCCCACGGGAAAATCCGGGTGGCCTTCACTCCCGACGAGGAAATCGGCCGGGGAACGGATCATTTCGATGTGCCCGGCTTCGGAGCGGATTTCGCCTACACCGTGGACGGAGGCCCCCTGGGAGAATTGCAGTACGAGAACTTCAACGCCGCCTCTCTGGACGTGTGCGTTACCGGAAGAAACACTCATCCCGGCACGGCCCGGGGAAGGATGGTGAACGCCCTTACCCTGGCCCGGCGATATGCGGCCCTTCTTCCCGCCGAAGAAGTTCCGGAACTTACGGAGAACTACGAAGGTTTCTTTCACCTTCTCTCTCTGCAAGGCACCGTGGAAAGGGCGGAACTCTCCTACATTCTCCGGGATTTCTCCGACGAAGGTCTTTCGAGACGAAAGGGCATCGCCCGGGAGGCCGCGGCCTTGCTGAACAGGATTTACGGAAATCGCATAACCCTGCAGATAAGGGATAGCTACAAAAACATGCGGGAGCGGCTGGAGGAACGTTTCGAGGTAGTGGAACTTGCCAAAAGGGCCATGGAAAAGTGCGGCGTTACTTCCCGGATCGTTCCCATTCGGGGAGGCACCGACGGAGCCCGGCTTTCCTGGCAGGGGCTTCCCACGCCGAATCTTTTTACCGGGGGACATAACTTCCACAGCCGTTACGAATTTCTTCCCGTATCTTCTCTGGAAAAGTGCGTGGAGGTATTGCAGGCCCTAACGCTTCTCGGAGCGTCTCCGGAGAACGGGAAAGGAAATTCCTGATGCACTTCTCCTTTGAGAAGCGGAAACTCTCGGTGGTGCTTTCTCCCCAAGATCCCCTTCCCGAAGCGGACCTGTGGCTGGTACTGGATCTTCTTCGGGCCACCAGCACCATGGTTACCTTTTTTTTCCTGGGAGGGAAGCGGCTCTATCCCGTGGGAACTCTGGAGGAAGCCCGAAATCTTCGGGAAAGGCTGGGGAACCGAACGCTCCTTTTGGGAGAGCGCAACTGCCTTCCTCCGGAGGGGTTCGATTTGGGAAATTCCCCCCGGGAGCTTTGCCGGGAGCTCTGCGAAAGCCGTTCCACCGCGGTAATGACCACCACCAACGGCACCGGAGCGGTTCTTCGTGCCCGGGCCTCGGGAAAACCCGTGCTGGCCGCCTCGGTATGCAATGCCTCGGAAGTGGTAAAGGCCTGCGAAAAATACCGGCATGCGGGCATTCTCTGCGCGGGAAGATACGGTAAAACCGCCCTGGACGATACCCTGGGAGCGGGATATCTGGTGGATACCTTTCTGCGCACCTTCGGGGAGACCGCCCTGGATGACGGAGCCCGAATCGCTCTCTGGAGCTGGCAGCGCCAGGCTCCGGAGATGGAAAAGGCGGTACGCCGCACGGATCATGCCACGCTGCTGGAAAAGCAGGGATTCGGCGAAGATATCTCCTTCTGCTGTACTCCGGACCGCTTCCGGGAGGTTCCTCTTTTGTGCGGCCGAGAAGAATATCCCTATTTCACGCTCTGAAAAAATCCCCGGAGAGCCTGAGAGAATTGCCCAAGGTTCTCCGAATGGCCTTTCTCCGATATACGTTCCAAGAAGCCTTCCTTTCCGCAATTTTCCTCCGGTGCGGCAAAAAAGCCGCTTTCAAGATTTTTTCGTTCATTTCAAGGCCCTGAAGGTTCTTCCGAGCGAGAACTTTCAGGGCCTTTTTTCCGCTTTCCGGAAAGCGGAAATTCGGTTTCCAAAAATCCCAAAAGAACCTTTTGTTTGACAATCCCCACAAAAAAAGGATACAATTGTTCTGCATAAGAAAATGTTTTTCCAAATAGGAAACAAAAACGCAAAGGAGAACTCTATGTCCAGCATCGAAAAGGCTCTTACCATTCTTCGTCTTCTCGGAGATCCCCCTTACGAAATGGGACTTTCCGAAATCGCCCGGGAACTCGATCTCGGAAGAAGCGGGGTTCATAAAATCCTGGGAGCTTTGAAGGAACAGCACTTCGTTACCCAGAATCCGGAATCTAAAAAATATCACCTCGGCGCCATCGTGCTGCGTCTCGGCAAAGTGTACGGCCGTCTTATCGGCATCGAGGAAATTACTTTGCCGGTGCTGAAGGAACTCTGCTCTCTTACGGGAGAGAGCGTCTACATCAGCGTCTGGGAGGGAGATCGGGCCTATCCGGCGGTGAAGTGTTCCCGTCAGGGAGGCATCTACGACTATCAGGACTTTATCGGTAAATCTCTCCCCGTAAATTCCGGAGCCTCCGCCAAAGTGCTTTTCGCCTTTCAGGGAAAGGAAACGGTGGAACGGATGATTTCCTCCATGCCCTTCGAGAAACGCACCCCCTACACCGAGATGGATCCTCAAAAACTTCTGGAGGAATACGAAACCATTCGGAACCGGGGATATGCGGAGGAATGGGAAACCTTCAACCTGGGGGAAGTTTGTTTTTCCGTTCCCATCTTCGGCAAGAACAACCGGGTTTGGTGCTGTCTTTCCCTGGCGGCCCCCAAAGAAAACGTAACCGAGGAAAAAATGGATCTCTGGCTCCGGCATCTGCGTTCGGGAGCCGAGGACATTTCCTACAAGCTTCAGTTCCGGCGTTAAATTTTATTTTTTAATTTTCAAAGGGAGGTGGTGTGCTTTCGGGGTTTCCCGAAAGGGGGAGAAAAAGAATGCGGTGAGGGGAAAGAGGGGTTCCGTACATTCGGAACGTATCTGCTTTGTGAAAGAAAGAGGTTGAAAGGAGAATTCAGCATGACACGAAACAAAAAGTTGGTAGCGGTACTGCTTGCGGCGGCGTTTCTTCTCGGAGCGCTTTGCGTATCTGGGGCCTTCGCGAAAACGAAGATTATTGTGGCCGGCATTTCTCCTCTGGAATACCGGGGAACCAAAAGCATTATGGCGGTAAAGGAATATGTGGAGGCCAAAACCGATGGCCGTATCGAACTCGATGTTTTTCCCATGAACCAGCTGGGAGACTATACCCAGGTTTTCGAGGAAATTCGCAGGGGCACCATTACCATGGGGCTCATTTTCCTTCCCAGCCAGTTCGACAAGCTCCTCGAACTGGGGTCTCTCCCCTACCTGGGAGCGAGCTACGAGCAAATCGCGGAACAGCTCTCTCCGGGATCCTACCTCTATGAAACCATCGACACCTCCCTGGATACCCTGGGAGTCAAGCTCCTCAGGATTTACGGAGACGGCTTCATCGGTGTGGGAGCCGCCAAAAAACCCAACGAGCCTGGGAATCCTACCGCCAAGAAGGATATGCTCATTCGGGTCGCCCCCGTGGCAGCCTACAAGCTCTGCGCCGAGAACATGGGGTTCCGTACCACCACCATTCCCTACGCGGACACCTACAGTGCCATTCAGACCGGAGTCTGCGACGGATGGCTCGGCGGCTCCTCGGTTATCAATTATCAGGTTTTCGGCGATGTTATCAAGTACTATATTCCCTATAACTGTCTTTTCGATCAGACCGCCTTCATGATGAACAAGGAATCCTGGGCGTCCCTCTCGGAAGAGGATAAGGCCATTATCCTGGAAGCCGTCAACCGGGAAGCGGATAAGAGCTTTGTGGACTGCAAGGCGGAGGATCAGGAATACATCGAAAAAATGCGGGAAAAGGGCATCGAAATCGTGGAACTCACTCCCGAGCAGATGACGATCATTGCCGATCACGTACGGAACGGAGCCTGGCCGGAACTGGCGGAAATTTACGGCCAGGAGGTTATGGAAAACATAAAGAAATCCCTGGAATAAGCGTTTTTTCAAACATTCGAGGACATAATACGCCGGGCAGGCCCCTCTTCGGCCTGCCCGGCCTTCTCTGCAGCAACAAAGGAGGAAGATTCATGAATCGACTCGAACGTCTCAAGGCCTCCGCCTTTTGGAGAGCTCTGGTAAAGTGCCAGCGGGTCCTTCTCGTACTCAGCAGCGTTTTCGTGGTACTTATCATGTGCGTGGAGGTTCTTTTGCGCTATGTTTTCAAATCCGATCTTTTCGGTATCGAAGAGATCGTGGTCATCGCCGCCTTCTGGCTCTATTTCATAGGGAGTTCCTACGGGGTCTACGAAAAAAGCCACGTTACCGCGGATATTATCCCTCAGCTTTTAAGCCCCAGGCTTCAGAAAATCCTTACGCTGGTCATTCATATCACCATGTTCGGGCTCTGCGTGGTCTTTTCCTGGTGGGCGGTGGATATGGTGCGCTACAGCGTTCAGGAAATGCCTCGTACCACGGGATTGCGGATTCCCATTTTTCTTTCCCAAGCTTCGGTGCTCGTAGGATATCTGCTTATGACCTTCTATTCGGGAGTGCACGTTCTCGAAGATCTGGCAGACCTGGGGAGTTCCGAAAAAGAAGCCCCCGCAGCACCCTAAGGAGGATTGGATATGTCCATTATTATCGCGTTGCTTCTCATTATCGTAACCCTTCTCTTCGGGCTTCCGGTTCCCTTCTGTTTTATGCTTTCCACCCTTTTCATGGTGATCACCCAGGGATACGACCCCTGTTTCCTGCTTCCCTACGGCTTCAGCCAAATGAGTTCCATCGTGCTTCTGGCGATTCCCCTCTTCATTATGGTGGGGGGCATGATGGACAAGGGGGGAATCGGCACTTCCCTGGTAAACCTGGTGGATGTTTTCGTGGGGCGCGTCAAGGGAGGCCTCGGAGCGGTGGCGGTGGTTTCCTGCGCGGTTTTCGGATCCATCTCCGGAAGCTGTGCGGCCACCCTCTCCTGTATCGGCTCCATCATGTTCCCCCGGCTCCGGGAGAACGGCTATCCCATGGGACACAGCGCCGCCCTGGTTTCCTGCGCCGCTCCTCTGGGGTTGCTGATTCCCCCGAGTTCCCAGATGATTCTCTACGCCTGGGTAGGACAACAGTCGGTACTGGCGTGCTTTCTCGCCACCGTGGGGCCTGGGCTTCTCCTCATGGCCCTTTTGAGCCTCCTCAATATTTTCATGCTCCGCAAGGATCCCAATGTCCATGTGGCTCCTCCCCTTCCTGCGGGAGAAACCTTCAAGGTTCTGGGACAACGTTCCAAAAGCGCCCTTCCCGCGCTTCTCATGCCGGTTATCGTGCTGGGAGGCATTTACGGGGGTATCATGACACCCACGGAAGCTGCGGCGGTGGCGGTGCTCTACTCCATTCCGGTGGGATTTTTCATCTATAAGGGCCTGAACAAGGATAACTTTATCGAAGTGGTGGTGGATACCGCTACCACCACGGGAGTGGTGATGCTTATGATGTTCTGCATCATGATGCTGAGCCGCATCTACGTGATGGAACGGCTTCCTTCGATGATCATGGATTTCCTGAGCTCCATCTCCAGCAACAAGAACGTGATTCTTCTGATGTTGAACATCTTCATGATCATCATCGGTATGATCATGGACGACGTGAGCGCCATGCTTCTCTGCACTCCCATCCTGCTTCCGGTGGTAACGAGCCTGGGAGTCCATCCCATTCATTTCGCCGCCATCATCGGGGTCAATCTGGGGCTGGGAAACGTAACTCCTCCCACGGCACCCACCCTCTACTTCGGAGGACGCATCGCCAAAACTCCGGTTTCCCAAATGCTGAAACCCGCCATGACCTTTATCCTCTTCGCTTGGCTTCCCACACTTCTTGCGGTAACCTACTTCCCGGATTTGGCCCTGTGGCTTCCAAAGCTCGTACTGGGAGGTCGGCTCTAAGTCAAGGAACATAGTATTTCCCACATTTTCCTTTAAGGAGGATTTTTATGGTCTGTTCTTTTCAATCGCATCCGGTATATAAGCTCCTTCTCCAGCTCGTAGCCATACCCAGCGTAAGCCCTGGAGCTTGCGAAGAAAACCGGATCGCCCGTTTTCTGTACGATTGGTTCGGAAAGCTCCCCTATTTTCAGGAACACCCCGAGGATCTCCGGCTTCTTCCCGTGGAGGGAGATCCTCTAAAACGGCACATTCCCTTCGCTCTGGTGCGGGCTTCGAAAAAAACCGCAAAAACCGTATTCCTTACGGGACACATGGACGTAGTCAATACCGATGTGTACGGTCCTCTCAAAGAGACCGCCTTCCATGCGGAGGAATGTACCAAGGCCATGGGGAATCAGCCTCTTTCGGAGGAGGTTCGCAAAGATCTGGAATCCGGAGAATGGCTTTTCGGCCGCGGGGTTTCGGATATGAAATCCGGAGTGGCCTCCGCATCGGTGCTCCTCGCCAGAGCCTCGGAGCACCCCGAAGAACTCGAGGCCAATCTGGGGGTCTTCTTCGTTCCCGACGAGGAAAACAATTCCCTGGGCATGCTCGGGGCGGTGCGCCATCTTGTACGCCTCCAGGAAGAAGAAGGTTTGGAATACCTGGGTTGCATCAACACGGAACCCGTCTTCTCCCGTACGCTGGAAACCCTCCCCACGCTCTATACGGGAACCATCGGCAAGATCAATCCCTTTTTCTTCTGCCTCGGCCGGGAAACTCACGTGGGAGAGTATTACGAAGGGGTGAGCGCGGGAGCCCTGATCTCTTCCATCAACACTCTTCTGGATGGAAACGCCGCCTTTTCGGATATCCACAAAGGACAGCGCTATTCCCCCTACGGGTGCCACAAGATCCGGGATATCCGCAACGATTACTCCTCCACCATAGCCGCCAAGGCTATGGCCTACTACGGCTATCTTCCCATTTTCAAACAACCCGGGGAAATTCTCGAGGAGCTTCGGCGCTGTGCCCGCCAGGGGCTGGACAATGCCATGGAGAACCTCCAATCCTGGAGGAAGGATTTCTGGGACAGCCGGAACGCTCCGGTTCCCCCCCGGGAAAAGGACCTGGTGCTTTCCTTCGAAGAGCTTCGGGAGGTTTACCTGAAGGAACAAAAGGAAGAGGGGCTTCGTAAAATGGAGGATTTTCTCGATTCCTGCCCCTCCGAATGGGATGAACGGGACCGGGCCCTGGGACTTACGGAATACATGCTGGAAAAGTGCTCCCTGGAAGGGCCTCTGGTGGTGTTCGGCTTTCTGCCCCCCTTCTATCCTCCCCGGATCAACGAGGGCAAAACTCCGGGAGATCAAGCCATTCTGAAAATGGCAGAAAAAGTACGCGTTAAAGCAAGGGAATTGGGAACGGAACTTCTGGAAGCGGATCTTTTCGAGGGAGTCTGCGACCTTTCCTACTGCGGTTTCTCCCAGGGCATGGAGGAACTTCGGATTCTCGAAAACAACACTCCCGGCTGGGGCAATCCCTACCGGCTTCCTTCGGAGGATCTGGTAAAGCTGAACATCCCGGTCTGCAATCTCGGCCCCGTGGGAAAGGATGCTCACAAACGCACCGAACGGGTACATCTTCCCTTTCTCACGAAAATCCTGCCTCATCTTCTACAGGAAGCGGTGGACGCGCTCAGCGGAAAAAAGAGCTAAACGCAAAGATCCCGCTTTTCGAATGTTTTCGAAAAGCGGGATCTTCATGTTCTCCGCAAAAGACACTTCTATGGATCTGTCGAAGAATGCGGCACTCTAGCGCATGCTCGCGATATTGCCCGCCTTGGCATATCCTCGATAGGCGGCCTTTCCCTTTTGGATCTGGAGCATTTTCTTTCGCAGAGCCCCGAGATGTTCTTCCACCTCATCTCGAAGCCCTTCTTCCCGCTCCACGATCTGGAGCACCGCTCCCCGAAGGTCCTCCACGAGGTCCGTAAGATAGGTGTAGGAACTCTCCCCCACCCGTTTCTTCACGGCATCCCAGAAAGCCGCGCTCTCTCTTCCCTCATGGACATCGAGAAAGGCGGAAAAGGAAGTCCAGGAATCCTGAAGTGCTTCCTGTTCCGCTATAACCGCCTGCTTTTTCTGGAGAACCCCGAGAAGCCCTTCCCAATCCTGGTTTTGTACGAAAGACTCCTCGTCATCCACCATCTTTTCGAGCCGGGAGTAAACCTCCCGCTCTTTTTGAAGAAGTTCCTCGAGATTCCGAAAGAGTTCAGCCTGCAACGGTAAACCCTCCCTTACCCGGGGGAGGCCCGTATCCTCCTCCAGAGGCCATTTGCACCAGGGGTTCCTCCCCCCGCCGAGGGAGAAGCTCCTCCTCTTCGGCGCAGAGCTTTTCCATGGCGTTCACCCAGGTATTGCGAAGCTCCATAAGCATTTCCCTAACCTGTCTGACCGGCTCCGCCTTATTGGAAACGTTGGCCTGCACGAGCTGATAGAAAAGGAATTCGTAAAGATTGGTAAGGTTATCCGCAAGTTCCTTATCCCGTTCGGGGTTCAGGCTTACCATGAGTTCCCGCAACACCCTCTGGGCCCGCTGAAGGGATAGATTTTTTGCTTCCACATCGTTTCTGACAATGGCTTCTTCCGCAGTCTGACAAGCGCTGATGCCAATGTCGTAGGTAATTACGAGAAGCTGCTCCCGAGATGCCGTACGAATCTGATTTTCCCTGTACGTATCCTGGGCCTGTTGAAGTCTTTTCTGTTCCATCAGGCATCCCTCCTACCTCTTAGTATCGGCAGAAAAAGGAAAAACCTTATGTCCTTCTTCCCAGATTCTCACGCATAACCCTGGGGCTCAAGCCCCATATTCGTTTTTTCTTCCTGGATCGAAGTCCTACCGGCCTTCAGCTTCCGTAAGAATTCTCCCCAAAAGGGCACTGCGGTTCGCCATGCCCACGAGGATTCCGTTTTTCACCACGGGGCCCCGGATATAACCATGCTCTACCAGAGTCATGGCCACGGTAAAATCGCTGTCATCCTCTTCGAAAAGATCCACATCGTCGGTCATGTATCGGGAAACTTCATGGCGGCTTATCTGTCGAAGTTTCGATTGAAACTGTCCGAAGTCGGGAATGAAGGAGGTGTCCTGAAGATAATCGAAATAGCCCGGAAGAGCCGCCTTAACGATATCCTTTTCGCTGATAAACCCCACCACTCGAAGGTCGTCATCCACCACGGGAATTCCCGTAAGCCGATGCCGGGCTAAAATTTCGATGGCTTCGCCTATGGTGCGATCCTGAGTGATGGAGGTGAGGTCCCGATCCATTACGTCACCGATACGCATGCATTGCCCTCCTTAATTATTCCAGTCTGTCCACTTGAATGGAGGGCATGAGCTTTTCCACAGAGCCTCTGCCGCGCACGCCCTTTTCCACGTGATTGCTGTCCTCACAGGCACAAGCCATGGCAAAGCGAATGCACTCCTCCTCGGGCATATTTTCCTTTTTCCCCACGATGAATCCCGCCAGAAGAGCCTCCCCAGCTCCGAGCATGGAAACCACCTTGTCTCGGTCGATTTCCGCGAGGTAGATGCCTCCGGGGAGAGAAAAAACCTCTCCGTAGGATCGATAGGAAGCGAGACAGCAGGTTACACCCTGATTGTGGGCCTTGCGAAAAAGGCCAATGATGCCGTCCAGGGAAGTGGGCGTAAAATCCGCTCCTCGAGAGGCATGGCGGTAATCGAGCTTTGCGCAGGTGGGTTTGGCATCCAGAGCCGCCGCGAGGCTTACTCCCGCAGCATCCACGAAGACTCCTTTTCCGCCCTCCTTGGCCAAAAAGATGAGTTCCCGGTAGATATCCTGGGGAACTCCCGGAGGAAGGGATCCTCCGATAAAGACGAAGTCCGCCCGGCCGAGCATGCGCCGGTAGTTGATGAGAAAACGTTCCAGGGCTTCTTCGGAAACGTAGGGCCCCGGCTCGGCGATGCCGGTTTCCAGTTTCCCCGCTTCATCCACGATAAAGACGTTGGTACGGGTTTCTCCGGGAACATGGACAAAATTCGTGGTAATCTGATGCTTTCGGAGTTCGTCCCGAACATACTCCCCGTTATATCCCGCCAAAAAGCCCATGGCGGCATTTTCGTATCCGAGCTGAGCGAGGATGATGGAAACGTTAATACCCTTTCCCCCGGCGGAGTGATCCACCTTATTGGCCCGGAACCAACTCCCCGCATGGAATTCCGGAAGAAAATACTCCTCGTCCACCGCAGGGTTCATGGTTACTGTAAGAATCATGTTGTTCCTCCCTCCATAAAAAAAGCCTTTACCGAATCGAAGAACCCTTTCCGAGCCCTCTTTCGGGAATGAAAGCTTTTAAGGGATCTTTATGACAGCAAAAGATGGGATACGTGAATTTTGAGATTTATTCGAACTTACCGATCACATCATCCAGGGAGGAACAGCTCTTCCTGCTCACTTCCGATCCCTTCCGAAGATGGAGGAGTGCGGGAAGTTCGGAAACCCCCAATTTCTGAGCCACTCCGGCGTTCTTATAGGCGTCGATGAGGACGATCTTCGTACTCTTTTCCTCCATCCAGCCTTCCACCTCTCCCGCGAGGTGGGCATGCTTCTCGTCGATGCTGGAGTAAAAGAGGGCAAAGACTTCCTCGGGCTCCAGGAGCTTGTGGCGAAGATGCTGCTGCTGGGAGATGTAACCGTAGGCGCTCATGGCCGCCACGGCACCGTCCCCTGCGGCGGTGACCACCTGGCGAAGAAACTTGTCCCGCACGTCTCCCGCCGCAAAAACCCCTTCCACGGAGGTTTCCATGCGGTCGTTCGTAAGGATCCAGCCTCCCCTGGCGGTGTTCACGAACCCCTTGAAAGCGTCGTCGTTGGGAACGGTTCCCACGAAGACGAAAACTCCCGCCACATCGAGATCCGAGATTTCTCCGGATTTGACGTTTTTGAGGACCAGCTTCTCCACGAGCCCGTCCCCTTCGATGGATTCCACCACGGAGTTGTAGACGGGTTCGATTTTCTCATTGCTCAGGGCATGGTCGATGGCGGCCCGATCCGCCCGGAACTCCTCCCGGCGGTGCACGATATAGACCTTGGAGGCGAACTGGGTAAGATACACCGCCTCTTCCACCGCTGTATTTCCTCCTCCGATGACCGCCACCACCTCGTCTTCGAAGAAAGCTCCGTCACAAACCGCACAATAGCTGACTCCCTTGCCGGTAAGTTCCGCCTCTCCGGGGCATCCCAGCTTGCGGAAAGAAGCTCCCGTGGCGAGAAGGATGGCCTCCGCCTCGATTTCACCCTGGTCGGTAACCACTATTTTGGCACCTTCCCGGAGTTCCAGGCGTTGCACCGAGGCGTCCCGAAATTCCGTATTGAACTTTTCCGCATGCTTCCGGAAGGATTCCGCCAACTCCGGCCCCGTAGCCATAAGAACCCCCGGCCAGTTTTCGATTTCATCGGTGGTGTTGATCTGGCCTCCCGCAAGCCCCTTTTCGAGCACCAGCACATCCAGCCCCGCTCGTCTTCCGTAAATGGCTCCGGTCATTCCAGCAGGACCCGCTCCGATAATGACAAGTTCTCTGTTCTCCATATCCGTCGCTCCTCCTCACTTTGCCCGGAGCCCCTGAAAATTTAGAAGGCTGCTTCGGGTACTTTTTTTCGATAAACCTTTTTCTTCGGTTTTCAGGCGGATTTTTCCCAGAGAAGAATCCGCTCCAGTCCATTATAATCTTTTCGCACTCCCAGAGGAACCAGATTGCCTGTATTCATCTCGAAAAGAGACGCTACTTGAGAAGCATCGCCGATTTCCACCGCCAGAATTCCTTTCGGGACGAGAACTTCCTCCGCCCAGGGAAGAAGAAGCCGGTACGCTTCAAGGCCATCCTCGCCCCCGGAAAGGGCGATTTCCGGCTCCCATCGCACTTCCTCCATCAATCCGGAAAGCATCTTCCGAGGAATATAGGGAGGATTGCTTATAACCAGATCCACCCCTTCTTTCCAGGGAAGTCTTCGGGGGGTCTGCAAATGCCATAGGAAAAGCCTTCCCAAAAGCCCGTGGAGCCTTAGGTTTTTCCAGGCCCAGCAAAGAGCCGGAGGAGAGGCATCCACGCCCAGCACCTCCGCGCAAGGCCGCTCCAGGGCGAGGGTAGCGGCTATGCAGCCGCTGCCGGTTCCCCAGTCCACGGCTCTGCCCTTTTTCGGGAGGCGCGGAAGAACCGCTTCCACGAGAAGTTCCGTTTCCGGCCGGGGAATGAGACATCCCGGACCCACCGAAAAAGAGCGACCGTAAAAAAAGGCCTCCCCGAGAACGTATTCCAGGGGGATTCTGCACATTCGCTTTTCCAGAAGGGGAGCGAGCCGTTCCTCCGCCTCCCGGGGCATGGGATCCGAAGCGTGCAAAAGAAGAGCCGCTCTGGAATATCCCAGGGCGGCACAGAGAAGTATTTCCGCATTACCTTGGGAATTCGCCATCCCCTCCCGGGAAAAAAGAGCGGTAACCTCCCTCTTTCGCCCTCCGATGGAAGGAACGGGCATTATTCCTCCAGGCTCTGGAGCTTGGCGGTCTGATCCGCCATGATGAGGGCATCCACCATTTCGTAAAGATCCCCTTCGAGCATCTGATCGAGCTTGTACAGCGTAAGTCCGATGCGATGATCCGTAACCCGGTTCTGGGGAAAGTTGTAGGTTCGGATGCGTTCGGACCGGTCTCCGGTTCCCACCTGGCCCTTGCGCTCCGCCGCCTGCTCCGCCTGAGCCCGATGAAGTTCCGCATCGTAAAGTTTGGCCCGGAGAAACTTCATGGCCTTCGCCCGGTTCTTGATCTGGGAACGCTCGTCCTGGCAGGAGACCACGATACCCGTGGGAAGGTGGGTAATGCGCACCGCGGAATCCGTCATGTTTACGTGCTGCCCCCCCGCACCGCTGGACCGATAGGTATCGATTCTGAGATCCTCCGTCCGCACGTCCACATCCACTTCCTCCGCCTCGGGAAGCACCGCCACCGTGGCGGTGGACGTATGAATTCGACCGGAGGATTCCGTTACTGGAACCCGCTGTACCCGGTGCACGCCGCTTTCGTACTTCAGACGGCTGTAAACGCCCTTGCCATCGATGCGAAAGGCTACTTCCTTGATCCCCCCGATTTCCGTCTCGTGAAGATCCATCAGTTCCACCTTCCAGCGTTCCCGCTCGGCGTAACGGCTGTACATGCGGTAGAGGCTTCCCGCGAAGAGGGCCGCCTCGTCTCCTCCTGCACCTCCCCGGATTTCCACGATGACGCTCTTCTCGTCGTTGGGATCCTTGGGAAGAAGAAGAAAGTGAATACGTCCCTCCTTGGCCTCCAAAAGGGGCTCCAGCTCCGCCAGCTCCTCCTCCGCCAGGGCCTCCATTTCGGCATCCCCGCATGAGGAGAGTTCCCGGGCCTCTTCCCGGCGCCGGGCAAGATCCTGATATTCCCGCCAGGCCACCATAAGATCTTCCAGCTCCGCATGCCGTTTCGCAAGCTGCTGCAACTCCTGGGGGCGGGAAACCACTTCGGGATCTCCCAGTTTCGCCTCCAGGGCCTGATAGGTGCGTTCTATCTCTTCAAGTTTTTTGGCTATGTTCATGTTTTTTCGGTTTCTACTCCTCTACGGATTTCCTGGGTTCCGCCTCGGCAACGTTCTTTCCCAGCGCCGTTTCGAGGGAGGCGATGCCTACTTCGAGTTGCGCCGCATCGGGCTCCCGAGTGGTAAGGTATTGCAGCGAAAGGGCGGGAGCGATGAGATGCCTTCCCAGTTTAGGGCTTTTATCGGCCCACCGGATGAACTCGTAGGAGACGCCGATCACCACGGGAAGAAAGAGAATGCGGGAAGCGATTTTCCACCAGAGAGGACCGTTTCCCACCAGTGCGAAGACCACGATGCTCACCATCACCACCACCAGGAGAAAGGAGGTACCGCAACGGGGATGGATGCGGGAAAAGGTCTTTACCGATTCCGGCGTGAGAGGCGCATGTCTTTCATAAGCGTTGATGGTTTTGTGCTCCGCCCCGTGGTAGGCGAAAAACCGCCTCGTCTCTCCCCAAAGACCAAGAAGAGCC
Source organism: uncultured Aminiphilus sp. (assembly GCA_963666395.2). GTDB lineage: Bacteria > Synergistota > Synergistia > Synergistales > Aminiphilaceae > DAIPKP01. The sequence goes on along the minus strand of CAXXQU010000001.1, from coordinate 426,710 downwards.
ACGTAACCGATAAAAACCGCCGCCCGGGCACATCCTTCCACCACGTGCCGCGTAATCAGACCGCCTCCCACATGGGCAAGCCAGAGATCTCCCAGCCACATGGGCAGAAGGAGAAAGAGCCCCACCACCCCTCCGATGGCCAAAAGAACGGAAAGGACCATATCTTTCCAGGTGAGATTTTCTTCCTCTCCCAAAGCGATCTCCGCGGATTGGGAAATGGCCTTCATGCCCACCGTAAGCATCTCCGCCATGGTAGCCATACCCCGAAAAATCGGAAGTTTCCAGAGCCCCCGCTTGGACCAGGGATTTCCTCCCCAGGCGGTGCTCCAGATATCCCCTTCGGGCTTACGTACGCAAAGCCCCCAACGGGTCTGTCCCCGCATAAGCACTCCCTCGATAACCGCCTGACCTCCCACGGGAATTCTTTCGGTTTCTCCCGAAAAAGCCCGAAATCCCATAAGCATCAGACAAACTGCGGAGGAAACTATTCTTCGAGCAACTCTTCCACACTCCCATAAGGTTTTCCGCATGGTTTCTCCTCCTCACAAGAACCTTTAGAAACACAGGAAGGCCCCGCCAGAGCGAAAATACCGGGTGCCTTTTCTCTCGCCTGACGAAGCATCTCTCTTGCCACGTTCCGAATCTCCCACTGAGCCCGGCGACAGAGCCGAAGACTGAAAAAATGCATCAGCTCCCGGGCGTTCATGGTAACCACCAGAGAGGTCTCAAAGCCGTGGGGCAGCAAATACCGGGCATCCTCCCGAGGAATTCCGAGCTCGCAAAGGGCGAGGTAGGCTTTATGAGCTTCCTCGCAGGAGTTTCGAAAAATCCGTCGGGCCTCCTCGGGAATCTCCACGGAAGGAGGGCACACCACGGAGGAAGTCTCCATGGGAACATAACGCTGGCTCTGCTGACTGAAGCTGGCGAGACGATGCCGTACGAACTGGTGTGAGCAGACCCGGCTGATGTGATCCACCGTAAAGGAAAAAGAGGCGTGCTCGAAAGGAGAAAGATGACCGCTTCGAGAAAGCTGCTTAAGAAAGGAACGTATGCGATCCTCCGTCATTTCCCCGGTGAAACATTCCTCTCCGGTTCCCTTACTGTAACAAAGCCGAGCGGACTGAGCCACGCAACGATCCGGAAAGGGCGTATGGACCACCAGACGGACAGTACTCTTCACAAGACCGCTCCTTTTTAGTAAAATATTATAATAAATAATTTGAAAATGTAAAAAATGGGGAGCTTGAAGCCCCCCATCCGCACAGAATTCTTCGAAAACCTACTTTTCTTCCTTGCCATACCCCGTAGCGGCGTATCTCTGGCGGAATTTCTCCACCTGTCCCGCCTGCTGGGCCAATCCTCCGCGCTTACCGGTGTAGAAGGGATGACACACGGAGCAGACTCCCATCTTGATTTCCGGCTGGGTCGAACGGGTCTCAAAGGTATTGCCACAGGAGCATTTGACGACGCACTTCTCGTAGTTGGGATGAATTTTATCTTTCACACGGAACACCTCCATAGGTTATCTACATTATACAACGAATACGGATGATAACACCGAATGGGGGAGAAAACAAGGGGACTTTTCGCATCTTTTTTCCGATTTCCCGCAAAAACTCAGATGTGCATAACCCCAAGACCGCAACGTTCATGATGTGCCACCGCATGATAGGCGGTATCTCCCACGATGGCCACCGCCACCCAGGCATCGTTGCGGACGATGGCAATTTTGGCACCCACGCTCGCTTCCAGCATGCTGGGGCTCATAAATCCCCCGGTGGCCTCCAAAGCGGCGTGCATGAGGGCATGCATTTCGTTGCTTCGTTTCTCCACCACCCCCGAGTTGAGGGCAGCTCCCACCACGGCTCGGGTAACCTTTTGGGGCAAACTTCCCGCCAAGCCGCCCACTTCTGTGGCCACCGCCTTCCATCCGGCTCCGAAGACGCTTTCCCGAATCTTGCTTTCCTCCGCATCGTCCGTGGTGGCCGCCAGGATGAGAGCCACCCGACCGATCTGGCTTCGATCCTTTATGATAAAGCGCACGTGCATTTCCAATAACGAAGGTGAAACGGGCTCCCGGTTCTCTCTGGGCTCTTGAAGTTCTTCTTTCATGGTTTTTTCCTCATCTGACGAGAATTCCATATTCTGCTCCTCTTGCTCCACAGTTTTCTCTGGGAAATTCCCTTTGTTTTTCCAAAACATACGCTTCCCCCCCGAATGGCCTCGGCTGCTTCCTTTTATGGTACTATAGTATCCCTTATTAGCCGTTACGCCAACATGGTACGTGCAAATCGTAAATTCGGGCTCCAGCTTTTAACGAAACGACCGGTACGGGCAATAAAATACGCTTTTGCTCTTGATGATGCCAGCGACTGATAATATACTGTAATGGAACTTTTGTGAAGGGGGTGGGGAAAAACAATCCTTACATAGATTTTCTTTTCCGGGGCTAGAAGTTTCGTTTTTTTCTTAGGAACACTGCTTTTCGGCGGTTGTTCACAGTGAGGGGAGGATTTATCGTAATGAAAAAAGTAACTCTTTTTATTCTTGCCGTATTCGTTCTTGCCGCAACTTTCTGCGGTACCGCTTTTGCCAAGGAATTTCTTTCCATCGCCACCGGCGGCACCGGGGGCACTTACTATCCCCTGGGTGGAGGAATTGCTGAAATCCTGAACAGTAACGTTCCCGATGTCCAGGTAACCTCCGAAACCGGAAACGCCTCCGTGGCCAACATGAATCTCATCGGTACGGGACAGATCGAAATGGCCTTCGCCCAGAACGATGTGGCTTACTGGGCATGGCAGGGAAAGGAAATGTTCAAGAAGCCCTTCCCCAACATCCGGGCGGTGGCGGTGCTCTATCCCGAACACGTGCAGATGATCACCCTGAAGGATACGGGTATCACGAGTTTTGAGGGCATCAAGGGCAAAAAGATTTCCGCTGGCGCCCCCGGCTCCGGGGTGGAAGCAGACGTTCGGGCACTTTTCGATGTGGCGGGCATGACCTACAAGGATGCCAAGGTGGACTTTCTGGACTTCAACAACACCACCTCCCGCTTCAAGGACGGCCAAATCGATGCGGGCTTCGTGGTAGCCGGCTTCCCCACCGCCTCCATCATGGATCTGGCCACCCTGAAGGATATCGATCTGGTAAGCTTCAGCGATGAGTTCCTGGCTAAGCTTTCCGCGGCATATCCCTATTTCGCGAAGAGCATGATTCCCGCGGGAACCTACAACGGTGTGGATCACGACACCCAGACCCCCGCAGTGATGGCCATGCTTGTCTGCCGGGAAGATCTCCCGGAGGATCTCGTTTACAAGCTCACCAAGGCTTTCTGGGAGAACGTACGGGATCTTGACAAGGTGCACGCCAAGGCGAAGCAGATCACCCTGGAGACCGCTCTGGAAGGGCTTTCCGTGCCTCTCCATCCCGGCGCGGAAAAATACTACACCGAAGTGGGACTCGCCATTCCCGAACTGAAATAGAAAAAAAGGAAACTCCCCGTTTTAATGGGGATACTCCCGTCTAACAAAGGCCTTGGGAAAAGGATCCCTTTTTTCCCCAAGGCCTTTTTCGACTTTCTCATCCCTTTTCCGCCCTTCGCAAGCACTTCCCCTACAACAGCCAATCCGCCTCTTTCCCCCTTCGGGCTTCCTGGATGGCACCCTCCGCTTCGGCCTTCTCCGCCGCCGCGGCTCTGCGGCTCTCCCCGGCCTCTATGAGAAGCGAAGGATTTCCCTCCTCCTCCGCTCTCTTTTCGAGAGTCCGGGCACCTTCTTCGGCAGTTCGGGAATGCCCCCGCAGAAGCACCGCGTTCATTTCCTCTTCCTTCTTCTGGGCTTCCTGGGAACGAGCCTCGAAATAGCGGCTCCGATTATCCGCAATCTTATCGAGGTTCTCCTGACGGCTCTTCTCTCGCCAACGCTCCTTGTTCTCCTCGAGGCCCTTTTTTACCGTTTCCTGATGCCGTCCCATCATGTCGTCCTGGGCACGGAAAAAAGCTTCCTTCGCCTCGCGAAGGGCCTCCGCGAGATCCTCTTCCTGAGAGGGTTTGGTTTTGCCGGAATGTTCGAAAAAGAACGCCTTCGCTCCAATACGGTTTACCGGATTCACGAGATCTTCCCTCCTTTACACACTCCCGGGGATACCTACTGTATCGGATAGGGAGGGAAAAAATAAAGCCCTTCCGGCAAGCAAGCCGAAAGGGGCCCCCGAAAACGATAGGAAGCCCCTTCGAAAATACGATCCCCGAGAAAAGAAAGTGCCCCTTTCTACATGCCCAAATAGGCCTTCTGTACCTCTTCGCTGGCGAGAAGGTCCTTGGCAGCTCCCTCGAGAACGATCTTCCCCGACTGAAGCACGTACCCCCGATCGGCAATTTCCAGAGCGTCCTGCACCATCTGTTCCACGAGAAGCACCGTGATTCCAGCCTTCTTGATGTCCTTGATGGTTTCCATTACCTTTTCCACCAGGGAGGGCATGAGCCCCAAACTCATTTCGTCGATCATGATGAGTTTGGGCATGCTCATGAGTCCCCGGGCGATGGCCAGCATCTGCTGCTCTCCGCCGCTCATGGTCTCCGCCATCTGAGAAAGCCGCTCCTTCACCCGAGGAAAAAGGGAGAGCACGAAATCCAGGCGCTCCTCCACCTCTTTCTCGTTTTTCTGAAGATAGGCTCCGAGAAGCAGGTTTTCCCGAACCGAGAGCTTTCCGAAAAGCCGACGCCCCTCGGGAACGTAACAGAGTCCCTTCTGTACCATGGACGCCGCGGAAAGTCCCGCCACCTCTTCGCCGCAGAAGGAAACGCTTCCCTTCCAGGGGCGGAGAAGCCCCGCCACGCAGCGCATGGTGGTGCTTTTTCCCGCCCCGTTGGCTCCTACCAGGGCCACCACCTCTCCGGGGCGAATCTCGAAGGAAAGAGAATGCAGCACCGCCACGTCATCGTATCCCGCCCGGAGGTTGCTCACCTTAAGCATGAGAGGTACCTCCCTTTTGTTCTTCCATTTTTTTCTGACGTTCCGCATATTTCTTGCCGAGATAGGCCTCGATAACCCGTTCGTCCTTGACTACCCGGTCCGGAGAATCCTCGGCGATCTTGCATCCTCCGTCGAGCACCACCACCCGATCCGCGATGGGCATGATGGCCTCCATGATATGCTCCACCATGAGGAGAGTGATGCCCCGATCCCGGAGCTTGAGCATGAGCTGCACCGCATGGTGCACCTCGCTGGCGGTAAGCCCCGCCATAACCTCGTCGAGAAGGAGGATTCGGGGACGGGTCGCCAGGGCCCGGGCGACCTCGAGACGCTTCTTGTCTCCGATGGTGAGGGATGAAGCATTGGCTTCCCTGCGATGATCCAGCTCGCAAAGGGTAAGTACCTCTTCCGCAAGCTTCCGGGCTTCCCGGGTATCCCCGGTACGGCAGAAAGCTCCCACCATGATGTTCTCCAATACCGTCATTCCCCGAAGGGGCTTGACTACCTGAAAGGTCCGCACGATTCCCATTTGGCATATCCGGGAAGGCGGAAATCCCGCCACGTTGGTGCCGTCGAAAAGAATCCGTCCCTCCGAAGGAGCGTAGGTGCCGCTCACGCAGTTGAAGAGGGTAGTTTTTCCCGCTCCGTTGGGGCCGATGAGCCCCACTATGGAACCTTCCTCCACGGAGAAGGAGACATCGTCGTTCGCAAGAAGAGCTCCGAAGCGCATGGTAACGTTTTTGACTTCCAGAAGAGCCATGTTATTTCACCTCCCCGGAATGATCCGCGTCTCCCGGGACCTCGGAGCTCCGGGATTTCGTAAAACGATGCAACATGCCGTAGAGAATTCCCATAACCCCCGTGGGCTGTTTGATAACCACCACCACGATGAGAAGTCCGAAGATGATGAGATCCACACCGCCTCCGGTTCCTCCGAGCCAGATACGGCTGTACTCCTGAAGGGGAATGAGAATGGCCGCTCCCAGAAGGGGACCCCAAAAGAAGCCGCATCCTCCGAGGATGGTGATGAGCACGAATTTCATGGACATATCCAGGGACATCACCATGGGAGGATCCACCCGGAAGTTGTACTGAGCGTAAAAGGCGCCGCAAAGGGCGGCGAGAAAGGCGGAAATTCCCATGGCGGCGAGTTTGACCCGAGTGCTGTTGACTCCGAGAGATTCCGCCGCATCCTGACCTTCCCGCACCGCCCGGAGATAGTACCCCAGCCGATGCTCCTCGATCCAGCGCACCACTCCGAAAACGATGGCCAGGAGAATGAGGGCGCCGTAGAAGTAGTATTTCTTGGTATCGTACCAAACGAAGGTAAGCCACCCTTCGTCGGTGAGACCGTAATCGAGCCCCAGGGCCCCTCCAATCCAGTCCCAGACCATGAAGAGCCGGTTGAAGATCTCCACGATGGCGAAGGTGGCGATGGCGAAGTAGTGCCCGCTGAGCTTGAAGCAGGGAAAGCTGATGGCCATGGCCACCAGGGCCGCCAGAACTGCTCCCGCGAGAACTCCCGGCCAGGGAAGAAGACCGTATTTCACCACCGCCATGCCCGCTCCGTAGGCTCCGATACCGAAGAATACCGAATGTCCGAAGGAAACCTGTCCGCAGTATCCCCCGATGATGTTCCAGGATTGGGCCATACTGCCGTAGAGCAGAATAAGAATCAGCACGTGATAGGTGAAACCGCTGGTAATGAGCCCGGGAATCTGGGGAAGGGTTCCGAGAATAGCGAGAAAGAGAAGAAAGAGTAAGGTTCGTCCTTTATTCTGCATGATCCTCACCACCCGAAAAGTCCCTTGGGACGGACGAAAACCACCACGAGGTAGAGCCCGAAGACCGCCACGTACTTGAAGACCGGAGCGATATAAAAGCCGCTGAAGGCCTCCACCAGGCCGATGAGAAGCGAGGCGAGAAGGGCCCCGGGAATGCTTCCGAACCCCCCCATGGCAACGCAGACGAAGGCGAGGAGACTGAAGAGCCCTCCCACCTCGGGGTGTACCGCCAGATAGGAGGGCATGAGGCCCCCCGCGATGCCCACGCAGGCTCCTCCCAAACCGAAGACCAGGGTATAGATCCATTCCGTGCGGATTCCCATGAGTTCCGCCGCCTCTTTATCCATGGCGGTGGCCTGAATGGCCCATCCCAGGCGGGTACGTTTGATGAGATAGTAGAGAAGGAGTACCGTCACCACCGCGAAGATTCCCGTCACGAGCTGGGGAAGGGGAACGATGATATCCCCGAGCAGAAAGGTTTTGCCTCCGAGAATGGAATCGTGAAGAATGCGGAAGTTCGGAGAAAAACGATTGAGACAGATATTCTTGAGCAACATGGAAAGACCGAAGGTCGCCAAAAGGGCGGACATGGCGGATTTGCCGATGGTATGCTTGATGATGAGACGATAGGTAAGGGCTCCGAGAATGAAGACGAAAATTCCCGAAGCGATCCAGGAAAAGAGGGGACTTACGTGCATGATGAAACCTATCCAGTAGGAAACGTACATGGCCACCATGAGAAATTCCCCGTGAGCGAAGTTGATGACATCCATAACTCCCCAGATGAGGCTCAGCCCGGCCGCCACGAGAGCGTAGATCATGCCGTTCAGAAGCCCGTCCAGGGCGATCTGCATAAAGAGCGTCATGCCTTTCGGGTTCCTCCTTTCGATACAGTAGAACCATGCCCTTGGTCTTCTCCGTAAAGGCCGGAGAAGAGTCCCTCCGAGGGGGGCACAGTAAGGGGGGCTTCGGAAGCCCGATTTCCTTCCGGGTTTTCCTCCGCCCCCACGCAGTTCGCCATCAGCATTCCCCGAAGGGAAATTTTACCGCAGAGCTATCCTTTTACATCCGGCTCCGAGCCTAGCGCTCGCTCCAGGGAAGCATGGGAACCACGGGCTCCACATCCGCGAGGTCGCTGGGGAAGATACGCTTGTAACTGCCGCCCTGAAGCTGGGTGATCATGCTCATGGCCTTGGAGTTCTGCCCTCCCGGAATGAAGGCGACTTTGCCGCCCATGGAGAGAGGAGAATCCCAGGTGTTGGCGTAGAGGGTTTCGATAACCTTTTCGTAATCCAGGGTTCCCGCCTTTTCGATGGCCTGGGCGAGAATAAAGGTGGCCACGGATTCCTGGATGGAATCGCTGTCGTAGGGAACGCTGGGATCGGTTTTGGCCATGTAGATCTTCTCCACCGCCGCCACCGCGGGCATAAGCTCCGCGAACTCCGGAGAGTAGCCGGTGCCGCCCATGAAGTAGTTCGCATCGTCTTCAAGTTGCTTGGCGATCATGGGGTCCTGATAGCCCGTGCAATAGTTCAGAGCCACCTTGGGAAGCCAATCGACCTTCTTCATGGTACGGACCCAGAGGGTGTAATCCCCGCCCAGGCAGGCCCCGAAAACCACATCGGGGTTCGCCGCCTTGAGGGTAGCCACTTCACTATCCAGATTGGTGGCGCCGGGATTGAAAGGCACGTCCGCCACGATCTTATAGCCCGCTTCTTCCGCAGCTTTCTCCCCCTCTTCGGCGGCATGCTTTCCGAATTCGGTGTTCTCGTAGATGAGGCCCACTGTGGCAAGCTCCGCATTCCGATCTTCGTTGAGCCACTTCATGACTTCCACGAACTCGAGGGATTCCGTCTCGTCCGTAGGGGCCATGCGGAAAAAGCGTTTGAAATCTCTCTTGGTAAGAGCCGCGGAGCTGGAGCATCCGCACATGAAAATCTTTTTCTTGCGTTCCGCCACGAAGCTCGCGGGCTTGGTCACCGCACTATTGTAGCTGCCGATAATGGCGTAAACCCCTTCCTGATCGAAAAGGCGCTCCGCCTCGGCCTTGCCCACATCGGGTTTACCCTGGCTGTCCGCATGGATCAGCTCGATGGTATAACCGTCGAGAAGCCCCGCCTTCTCCGCCAGAGGCACCTGAAGTTCCGGATGGCTGTTGTTGATAACCTCCACCGCGGTTTCCACCGCAGCCTGGCAACGCTGTCCCGCAAGGGCGCAAGGGCCGGTGAGCGGAAAAAGGGTACCGATCTTGATAACCTTGTCCGCCGCAAGAGCCGCTCCGGAAAAAAGAACTGCCCCCAAAAACCCCAAAAGCACGATCTTACTCCACGATTTCCTCATTACGAATTCCTTCCTCCTTCCGAATACATAAAATTACCCCGAAAAAGCGCGCGAAGGATACATTACATACCTTGCACATTGTATCCCAGTAGCTATATATTATACTGTAATACCAATTTTTACGTCAACTCGGACACTGCAAGTTGGAAAAAGTGGCAATTCCCTCTTTATACAGAAAATTCCTCAAGCTCCCCCGCGCATCTTTTTTCGTTCTATGGTACTATCTCAAAGGTTGGAAACCGGTCTTCAAGAATCACTCTTACCGGTTTTCGTATCAAGATTGCATTTTCTACCAGCTTCAGAAACGAGGTGTTCTGTATGCACGTTTTGGTTGTCTACTACTCCCTTCAAGGGAACACGCGATTCATTGCAAAGGAAATTGCCCAGGCGACACCATCGGAAATCCTTGAGCTCCAACCCCTGCAAAGCATTCCCGCCAAGGGTTTTCTCAAGTATTTCATGGGGGGCAAAGCGGCCATCACCAAGAGCGCCCCTCCCCTGGGTCCTCTTTCCCGAAATCCCCAGGAATTCGACCTCCTCTTTTTGGGAACCCCCGTGTGGGGATGGAACCATGCCCCCGCATTCAACACATTTTTTGCAAAATATCCCTTTTTCGGCAAGGACGTGGCTCTCTTTTGCTGCCACGGAGGAGGAAAGGGTGCGATTTTTTCCAAAATGGAAGCGGCCCTCCCCAAAGGTAACCAGCTTATGGGATGTATGGATTTTCAGGAACCTCTCAAGAGAGACCCCGCCACGGCAGCCTCCAAAGCCCGGAATTGGGCCCGGGAAATAGTGGAAAAAGCGGAAAGGGATACAATATAGTTCGTCGGAAAAACGGAGAAAAATCCGGAGCGAATGCGCTAGAATCGACCAAGCTTACGACCTCCCGATGGATAGGTTTTTTAGGCGGAGATCGCGTAAGCCCGTAACAGACAATTATAGGAATTTGTTGCTTTTTGATGCGTTTACTCCGGGGAAAAATTTCTGAAACTATTCTTTTTAAGGGGAAAGAGATATAATGGGATTTTATGAGCGATCTTCGCACAATCCCTTTTATGGAGATGATTCCCCATGCGTCACGAAGCATATCGAGTTTTCGGGGTAGTCCAGGGAGTAGGTTTTCGGCCTTTTTGTAAAAAATTGGGGGACTCCCTGAAGCTCAAGGGGAGCGTGCGCAACACCGGGAGAGGCGTGGAAATTCACCTTTTCGGCTCTCCTGAACAAATCGAACGCTACATGCTAGGACTTTTCCAGGAAGCTCCCCCTTTGGCGGAGATCGAAAAAGCGGAGCTTCTCCTTCGGGAGGAACTGCCCCTCTCCTCGGCGCCGAAGAAGTTTTCCATTCTTTCGAGCGAATCCCACAACCGGGGAGAGAGTTTTATTCCCCCGGACATTGCTACGTGCCAGGAATGCATAGCGGATATGAACTCCCCGGACAATCCCCGGTACGCCTATCCCTTTACGAATTGCACCAACTGCGGTCCCCGATTTACCATCATTCGGAAGCTTCCCTACGATCGGCCCAACACATCCATGGCTCCTTTCCCTCTCTGCTCCTTCTGTGCGGAGGAATATCAAAACCCCCATAACCGACGTTATCACGCCCAACCCGTGGCATGTCCCGACTGCGGTCCCGTGCTCTATGGATCCACCCGAAAGGGCATAACCCTTACGAAGGAGGATGCCCTGAAAGCCGCCGCGGAGGAGCTTCGGAAAGGAGGGCTTATCGCTCTCAAGGGACTCGGGGGGTTCCATCTCGCCTGCGATCCCCGTAATTCCGAGGTTTTGGAACGCTTGCGCCGCCATAAGAGACGCCGGAACAAGCCCTTCGCCCTCATGGCGGCGAACCTGGAAGAAGCGGAAAAGCTGGTGGTTCTCACTTCGGAAGAAAAGAAATTGCTCGTCTCTCCTCAGGCGCCGATCCTTCTCTGTTCCGCCCGAAAGGATGCGGACATCTCTCCTTTGGTAGCTCCGAATCAGGTCCGCCTGGGAGTTATGCTCCCCTACACGCCTCTTCATATTTTGCTGCTGCAAAGCTTTTCCGCGCTGGTCATGACCAGCGCGAACTACAGCGGAGATCCGTTGATCACGAAAAACGAAAAGGCTCTGGAGATCCTCACGAGAGGAGAGGTGGATCTGGTGCTCTGGCATTCCCGGGAAATTCTGCATCCTCTGGATGACAGCGTTCTCTCCTCCTGGAACAAGGGATTCTTCTTTCTGCGACGTGCCCGGGGATACGTTCCGGCCCCTTTCTTTCTGGAGAAAAAAACACCCTCCATCTGCGCTGCGGGAAGCGAAATGAAGAGCACCTTCGGGATTTCTCAAAACACCACACTTCTGGTAAGCCCTTATCTGGGAGATCTCAAGAACTTGGGAACCCACGAGCTTTACAAGCGATCTCTTCGGCACTTTCTGGAACTGTTCCGCTATTCTCCGGAATGCCTGGCCTGCGATCTGCACCCCCAGTATCTTTCCACCCAAGCCGCCTCGGAGGTGCTCGGAATTTCTCCCCGGGACTCTCAAAAGAGCTTTCCCGTACAGCACCATCATGCTCATTTGGCGAGCTGCCTTTTCGAGCATTCTTTAGAAGAATCCGCTCTGGGAATCATTCTCGATGGCACCGGCTACGGTACGGACGGCACCATCTGGGGAGGAGAATTTCTCCTTGGGAACTACGCCTCCTTCTCCCGCCGGGGAACCCTGCATTCCTTTCCGCTTCTTACGGGAGATCGGGCGATTCTCGAACCCTGGCGCTCCGGAGCATCGCTTCTTCTGGAAAGCTTTTCCCTTTCCGAAGCCCGGGAGCTGTTTTTACGAATCTGGCCCAAACGCGAGGCCTTTTTGAACCGGATTTCTTCCATCGCCTCCGCAAGCATTTCCACAACCTCTACAGGCCGCTTTCTGGACGGCATCAGCAGCCTTCTTACGGAAAAGGAAACAAGCACCTACGATGGGCAGGCGCCGGCGGAGCTGGAAGCTCTTGCCCAGGATTCCGGAGCCCCGGAAGCGCCTTTCGATATCTACCGACGGGGAGATCTGAGCTGTATCGACTGGCGCCCCGCCGTGCGGTGGCTTATGAAACAAAAGGAAAGGCTTTCCAAAGAAACCCTGGCCTCGGCAATGCATAAGGGACTTGCCTCAGCTCTGGCAAAAAATGCGGCCCTTCTTTGTGCGGCCGAAGGAATTTCCAAGGTGGCCCTCTCGGGAGGAGTATGGCAGAACCGGGTGCTCCTCGACGCAGCCTGTGACAGGCTTGAAAAATACCGTCTCACACCCTTGACGCATACAAAAATAGCCCCCAACGACGAGGGGCTTTCGGTGGGGCAACTTCTTATCGCCGCGAAAAGGCTAGAAGAACGGAAATAGGAAATGACAAGAGAAAAATAACAAGAGGCTCGGAAAATCCTCGCACCCGCAAGGGAAAATCCGAGCCTCTTGTTGTACCAATCTCTGTGGGAACCGGATTTCGTGAAAACCGGGAATTCCGCAAAAGCCGGAGGAAGGAAGGAAAAGTAGCCCTCTTGTTATCGCTTTTATATCGTTCCATGCGGGGCACCGGAGATGGATGGAGGGCGGAAAAGACACGAAGAGAGCCGGTAATATTCTTCGAAGGAATGAAGAATATTACCGGCTCTCCTGAAAACATAAAAAAAGAAAAGGTTTCTGGCAGCGACCTACTCTCCCACGGGTACCCCCCGCAGTACCATCGGCGCTGGAGGGCTTAACTGCCGGGTTCGGCATGGAAACCGGGTGTGTCCCCTCCGCAAATACCACCAAAAACCTTATCCTTCTCTTTACCCAACACGATCAACAACCAAACATATACAAAACAGTATGAGGTTAAGGCTTCGGTGTATTAGTATCGGTCAGCTCAACCCCTCTCAGGGCTTACACTCCCGACCTATCTAGCCGGTCGTCTTCCGGACACCTTATTCTTTTTACGGATGGGGTATCTCATCTTGAAGGCGGCTTCCCGCTTAGATGCCTTCAGCGGTTATCCGTTCCGCACATGGCTACCCAGCTTATGCATCTGGCGACACAACTGGTACACTAGCGGTGCGTCCACTCCGGTCCTCTCGTACTAGGAGCAGCTCTCCTCAAATACCCTACGCCCATGGTGGATAGGGACCGAACTGTCTCACGACGTTCTAAACCCAGCTCACGTACCGCTTTAATGGGCGAACAGACCAACCCTTGGGACCTGCTACAGCCCCAGGATGCGACGAGCCGACATCGAGGTGCCAAACCTCCCCGTCGATGGGAACTCTCGGGGGAGATAAGCCTGTTATCCCCGGGGTAGCTTTTATCCGATGAGCGACGGCCTTTCCACACAGCACCGCCGGATCACTAGGACCTGCTTTCGCACCTGCTCGATATGTCTATCTCGCAGTTAGGCTGTCTTATACCCTTGCGCTCTTCAGGCGATTTCCATTCGCCCTGAGACAACCTTCGCGCGCCTCCGTTACTCTTTAGGAGGCGACCGCCCCAGTCAAACTGCCTACCTGACACTGTCCAGCGCTCCGATTCAGAAGTCGCTGTTAGAACCCCAGTACAGCAAGGGTGGTATCCCAAGGATGACTCCCCCACAACTGACGCCATGGGTTCATAGTCTCCCACCTATCCTGTACATACTATACCGAAGTCCAATATCAAGCTACAGTAAAGCTCCACGGGGTCTTTCCGTCCCACCACAGGTAACCGGCGTCTTTACCGGTACCACAATTTCACCGGGTCCCCCTTCGAGACAGCGCCCAGATCATTACGCCTTTCGTGCAGGTCGGAACTTACCCGACAAGGAATTTCGCTACCTTAGGACCGTTATAGTTACGGCCGCCGTTTACTGGGGCTTCAGTTCCGTGCTTCGAACTTGCGTCCTGACACTTCCCCTTAACCTTCCAGCACCGGGCAGGCGTCAGTCCCTATACTTCGCCTTACGGCTTGAGCAGAGACCTGTGTTTTTAGTAAACAGTTGCCTGGGCCTGGGTTCTGCGACCACTTTCAGCTCCACATGCTTTACGCTTCACCTAAGTGGCACTCCTTCTCCCGAAGTTACGGAGTCAACTTGCAGAGTTCCTTAAAGAGGGTTTCCCCGTTCGCCTTAGCTTTCTCAGCCAGCCCACCTGTGTCGGTTTGCAGTACGGGCGCCCCAACTCCTCCCTAGTGGCTTTTCTTGGCAGCCGAGCGTCAATGCCTTCGGTTCCGTAGAACCTCCACGTCAGATCTCAGAGTTATGAAAGAGCGGATTTGCCTACTCCTTCCTCCTACGTCCTTGTACCGGGATTTCCATCACCCGGCGCACCTAGCTTTCTGCGTTCCCACTTCGGTTCAAACGTTGTCGGGGCGGGGCAGGAATGTCTACCTGCTGTCCATCGGTTACGCCTTTCGGCCTCACCTTAGGTCCCGCCTAACCCTGGGAGGACTGCCCTTCCCCAGGAATCCTTGGGCTTCCGGCGAACATGGTTTTCACATGTTTTTCGTTACTTATGCCAGCATTCTCACTTCTGTACAGTCCACGGTCCTTCTCAGTTCCGCTTCCCCCCGTACAGAACGCTCCCCTACCATATATTTGCATATATCCGAAGCTTCGGCGGTGTGCTTAGCCCCCCACATTTTCGGCGCAGGAGCACTCGACCAGTGAGCTGTTACGCACTCTTTCAAGGGTGGCTGCTTCTAAGCCAACCTCCTGGCTGTCTGGGTACCCCCACATCCTTGTCACACTTAGCACACTCTTTGGGACCTTAGCTGTCGGTCTGGGCTGTTTCCCTCTCGACTACGGACCTTCTCGCTCGCAGTCTCACTCCCGTGAATCCAGTTATGGTATTCGGAGTTTGGTTGAGATTGGTAGGACCCCAGTCCCCCGCACCCATCCAGTGCTCTACCCCCATAACTTTCCAACACGAGGCTGCACCTCAATGCATTTCGGGGAGAACCAGCTATCACCGAACTCGATTAGCTTTTCACTCCTATCCACAGCTCATCCAAGTCTTTTTCAACAGACCCTGGTTCGGTCCTCCAGTCAGTTTTACCTGACCTTCAACCTGGCCATGGATAGATCGTCCGGCTTCGGGTCTACTCCACGAGACTAATCGCCCTGTTCGGACTCGGTTTCCCTCCGGCTCCGGACCTTATAGTCCTTAACCTCGCCACGTAAAGTAACTCGCTGGCTCATTTTCCAAGAGGCACGCCGTCAGTCTTCGAGAGCAAGCTCTCTCAAACCTCCGACTGCTTGTAAGCATACGGTTTCAGGTCTTTTCACTCCCCGCCAGGGGTGCTTTTCACCTTTCCCTCTCGGTACTGTTTCGCTATCGGTAGCTAATGGTATTTAGCCTTGGATGATGGTCCACCCGGATTCAGACGGAATTCCACGTGCTCCGCCCTACTTGGGAGTTCCTCAAGGAGCCTACAACATTTCACCTACAGGACTTTCACCTTCTCTGGTGGGCTTTCCCAACACCCTTCGGTTATGTTCTAGGTTTCTGACTCCTTACGAGAGTTGCAGCTCCCGTACGAGGTTCCCACGACCCCAGATCCGCAAGGCCTGCAAGCTTGACACGAATCTGGTTTAGGCTCTGCCCCTTTCGCTCACCACTACTCAGGGCATCTCTTCGATTTCTTTTCCTTCGGCTACTGAGATGTTTCACTTCGCCGAGTTCCCTCCCTTGCGGGATTCCCGGTCTTCAACCGGGAGGGTTGCCCCATTCGGAGATCTGCGGATCAAGGGATGTTTGCTCCTCCCCGCAGCTTTTCGCAGCTTACCACGTCCTTCATCGGCCATTAGCTCCAAGGCATCCACCGTATGCCCTTATTACCTTAACCTCATTACTGCTTCATATATGTTTGCGGTTGTCAATGTGCTGGGAAAACTTTGGCACATGAAATGGTGGAGATGATCGGATTTGAACCGACAACCCCCGCCGTGCAAGGGCGGTGCTCTCCCATTGAGCTACATCCCCACTTATCATGGCAAAAAAATGGTGGGCCGAGGTGGATTCGAACCACCGACCTCACGGTTATCAGCCGTGTGCTCTAGCCGACTGAGCTATCGGCCCACAACAAAATACAGCGTACTCAAGATCGATCTCGTAATAAACCCTTTTGATTGCAGAGGCCTCCGTAGGAGTTTGTTCGCCCCTGCATAGGGCTCCTTAGAAAGGAGGTGATCCAGCCGCACCTTCCGGTACGGCTACCTTGTTACGACTTCACCCCCCTTACCAAGCACACCTTCGACGGTTCCTTCCCTTACGGGTTAAGCCACCGGCTTCGGGTGCACCCAACTCGGGTGGTGTGACGGGCGGTGTGTACAAGGCCCGGGAACGCATTCACCGCAGCTTGGCTGATCTACGATTACTAGCGATTCCAGCTTCATGCAGTCGAGTTGCAGACTGCAATCCGAACTGGGACTGGCTTTGAAGGATCTGCTTCACCTCGCGGTGTCGCTTCCCGTTGTGCCAGCCATTGTAGCACGTGTGTAGCCCTGGGCATAAGGGCCATGATGATTTGACGTCATCCCCACCTTCCTCCAGCTTGTCGCCGGCAGTCCAATCAGAGTCCTCGGCCGTACCGTTAGTAACTGATATGTAGGGGTTGCGCTCGTTGCGGGACTTAACCCAACATCTCACGACACGAGCTGACGACAACCATGCAGCACCTGCATACGCTCCCTCACCGAAGTGAGGGTCCCTTCCCTTTCAGGTCGGTACCACGTACATGTCAAACCCAGGTAAGGTTCTTCGGTTTGCATCGAATTAAACCACGTGCTCCACCGCTTGTGCGGGCCCCCGTCAATTCCTTTGAGTTTCAATCTTGCGATCGTACTCCCCAGGCGGAATGCTTATCGCGTTAACTGCGGCACGGATACCCAACGATACCCACACCTAGCATTCATCGTTTACGGCTGGGACTACCCGGGTATCTAATCCGGTTCGCTCCCCCAGCTTTCGTACATGAGCGTCAGTTGCCGGCCAGGAAGCCGCCTTCGCCACTGGTGTTCCTCCCGATATCTACGCATTTCACCGCTACACCGGGAATTCCACTTCCCTCTCCGACACTCTAGATGAGTAGTTTCGAACGCATAACAGGGTTGAGCCCCATTATTTAACATCCGACTTGCTTATCAGCCTGCGTACGCTTTACGCCCAGTAATTCCGGACAACGCTCGCCCCCTACGTATTACCGCGGCTGCTGGCACGTAGTTTGCCGGGGCTTCCTCGATGGGTACCGTCACTTCCTTCTTCCCCATCAACAGAGGTTTACATTCCGAAAAATTTCATCCCTCACGCGGCGTCGCTGGGTCAGGGTTGCCCCCATTGCCCAATATTCCCCACTGCTGCCTCCCGTAGGAGTCTGGACCGTGTCTCAGTTCCAGTGTGGCCGGTCGCCCTCTCAGGCCGGCTACCCGTCTTCGGCTTGGTAGGCCCTTACCCCACCAACTACCTGATAGGACGCGAGTTCCTCCTTCGGCGGATTACTCCTTTTACCTTCCGGCTTATGGGGTATTAGCAGCCGTTTCCAACTGTTGTCCCCCACCCAAGGATAGATCCTCACGCGTTACTCACCCGTTCGCCACTAAAGATACCCTTCACTCTCCGCAAGCAGATCATTCCAAATATCTTCCGTTCGACTTGCATGTGTTAAGCACGCCGCCAGCGTTCGTCCTGAGCCAGGATCAAACTCTCCATAGAATTCTTCTTTATCCCTAAAGATATCCTACAGACGAATCTGCCTGATTCTTTGAGTACTGCTTTTAAGATCGATTTACTTGATGTACGCTGTATTCTGTTAACAAGGTGCTTTGCTTCTGCCACTCCGTCGCGGCGAAAGGTACTATATCATGCTTGCCTCAGCTTTGCAACCCCTTTTTTTTCGACTGTGCTATAATCCCCTAAGATTCCTCGGTAGATCCCGTTGAATGCCGGGAAAGACAAGGGTTTTCCTTCCCGAAAACGCGGAGGTTCTTTCGGCGAAAGCCCTGGAAGAGGCGGAGAACTTAGCCAGAAGGAGATTGATGCTTACTCATGAGAAATCCAGAAGGAAACACCAGAAACCCAGGTTCCGGAACTTCGGAAACCCCTCCTCCCCGAAGAAGGCAGATTCCGAAAACCGAAGAGGAGAAACCCCGGAAGGAACGAGGCTGTTTTTTCTTTGTCCTTACGGCGCTTCTTTTCGTACTTCTTCTCACGATAGCCGCAGCCTCCCTGTGGGGAGTGTTCTACGTGCGCAAACTGAGCGCGGATCTTCCCAGCACGGATGAAATCATTCATCATAAGCCGAGCCTCACCACGGTACTCTACGATCGCCACGGCAACGTGATAAGCCGGCTTTACGAGGAAAACCGCAAGTGGGTTCCTTTGAACGAGATTTCGCCCTGGATGATTCAAAGCGTCATCGCCGCGGAGGATGCGGGATTCTACGAGCACCGGGGATTGGATTTCCGAGGTATCGCCCGGGCACTCCTGGTGGATATTATGCATAAAGGAGTAAAACAGGGAGGAAGCACCATTACCCAGCAGGTGGCCCGCACCCTCTTTCTCAGCCAGGAACAGACACTGGAACGAAAGGCCAAGGAGGCCATCCTCGCCTTTCGCCTGGAGAAGCTTTTTTCCAAAGAGCAGATTCTCGAAATGTACCTGAATTCCGTTCACGTGGGACATGGAGCCTGGGGAATCGGAGCGGCATCCCAGATTTATTTCGGCAAGACCCCGAACCAGCTTTCTTTGGCGGAAGCCAGCACTATTGCGGGAATTCTTCCCGCCCCGGGACGTTACAGCCCCTACCGCTCCGAAGAAGCTTCGCAAAACCGGCAGCAGTACGTGCTGCGCCGGATGGTGGAGCTGGGCATGATCTCTCCGGAAGAGGCGGAAGAGGCGAGCCGGGAGGAACTTCACCTGGCGGGTCTGAAAAAAAAGACCCTCCAAGCCTCTCCTGCCCCCTATTTCGTTTCCTACGTCCTTTTCAAGGATCTTCTTCCCAAGTACGGAAAGGACCAGGTATATCGAGGGGGACTGAAGGTCTACACAACTCTGGACATGAGGCTTCAGGAAATCGCCCAGAAGAGCATTCAAGAACTCCGCACGGACGGAGCCATCGTGGCCCTGGATGCCTCCACGGGAGAAATTCTCGCCCTGGTGGGAGGCAAGGATTTCGAGCAATCAAAGTTCAATCGAGCCACCCAGGCCTACCGACAGCCCGGATCTTCCTTCAAGCCCTTTACCTACCTGGCGGCCTTCGATGCGGGATTACGTCCCATCGACCGTCTTCTGGACGCTCCTCTTTCCTTCGATAACGGCTGGGCTCCCGGAAACTACGACGGAAAATACAACGGAGAGACCACCATCGCCAACGCCCTGATCCATTCCTACAATACCGTGGCGGTCCGGGCGGCGGAGCTGGTGGGACCGGACGACATCATCACCGTCGCCCGGCAGGCGGGAATCGTATCTCCCCACCTTCCCCACGATCTTTCGGTGGCCCTCGGCTCCGCCAGCGTAACCCCTCTGGAGATGGCCGCAGCCTACTGTACCTTCGCCAACGGAGGATACCGGGTAACCCCCTTCGCCATTCGGGAAATTCTTTCGGATTCGGATGTCCCCATCGAACAGAACGGTCCCCAAATTGCCCGGGGAATTCCCGAAGAGTCTGCGGTCATGATGCGTTCTCTTCTGCAGCTCGTGGTGAATTACGGCACGGGGCAACGATGCCGGATCAAAGAATACGAAGTGTTCGGGAAAACCGGCACCACCAACGAATTCCGGGATGCCTGGTTCGTGGGAGGTCTTCCGGGGCTGGTGGTAGCGGTTTATGCGGGAAACGACGATCACAGCCCCATCGGCAACAAGGCCACGGGAGGCGTGGTGGCGGCCCCCGTATGGAAGGATTTCGTAAGTCAGGCCGTGGGAATCCTGGATTTGGAGAAAAACTTTCCCTCTCCTCCTGCGGGAATGGAGCAGGTAAGCATTTGCCGGGCCACGGGATATCGGGCCACGGAGATGTGCCCAAAAGTGACCGTTCTCATGCCCTCGCACCTCATTCCCACCGCAGTTTGCCCTCTTCACGGAGGCAGCATTATGGAGGCGGAGAACGATCCCGAGGCACCCAAGCTTTTTCTTACCCAGGGAGACGATCTTCTCGTGGGCAAATACGCTCTTGCGGGAAGCGCCGCTCCTCTGGAAACGAGCACCGACATACCGCCTTTCTTCGTGCAACCCGTCCAGATTCCCCAGAGCGCTCCCGCCCTGATTCCTCAGAACACGCCTCCTTCCTACGTTCCCCTGGGAACTCCCGAAAAAAGCTACGAAGAGCGCTACAACGATCTGCTGAAACAGTACGGGCTTTCGGATTAGATTCAAGAACAGATCCCGCGGGCATGGAATGGAAAAGGGCTCCCCATCATCGGGGAGCCCTTTTCCATGGTGACGAAAACGAGGAAAAACAGCTATTGTTTCTCCAGTTTCGCATGGGCCGCCGCGAGGCGTGCCACGGGAATGCGGTAGGGAGAACAGCTTACGTAGGCCAAGGCCAGGTGGTGGCAGAAGCGGATGCTCTCGGGATCTCCTCCCCGACTTCGGCGCTTTGTTACAAAACCCCGGCTCTCCCCAAAAGGCATATCAACGTCAAACCCTGTAACCATAGGGCTTGGCGTTTTTTCATTGTGCATTCTTCCGGATTCTCAAAATTGTAGTGCCTAATATTTTTATTAGTTGACACATTGTGAGTTTTCCGGTATACTTTCCGGTATGTATATCCGAACGAAGTCCTCACCCAACAGTCCCCGAAAGACTGTACAGATCGTGGAATCCAAACGCAACGGCAAATCCGTTTCCCAGCGTATCGTTCAGCATATCGGCGTGGCACAGGACGAGAAGGAGATGGAGGAGCTCAAATCCCTTGCTGCCCAGATCATGGAGAAGCTGGAGGAGGAGAGGCGGGAGGCGATTCCCCAGCAGAAGACTCTTTTCGGAGAATCCGGAACGAAGGCGGCAGAGATGGAAGCCGCTGAGATTGAGGTTCCCGTGGAGGATTCCCTTCTGCTCCGGGCTTCGGTTCTGGAGAACGAGGAGGATGTCATAGAGGGGCCTTTTCTGGCGGCGGAGTACCTTTTCGAGTTTTTCGGCCTGGAGAAGCTTTTTACCCGGGCTCCTCGGGACACCAACAAATACCATCTTCTGAAACAGTGTCTCGGGGCTTCTCTGGCCTTTCCTTCGAGCAAACGGGGTATGGCAGCTTGGCTGGAGAAGCATTGCGCCTCCGAAACCTCTCTGGACCGGATCTATCGGTTGCTGGATGCGTTGGCCAAGAAGGAGGACCGGCTGAAGGAGCTGGTGCGCTCCTCCTCGGAGGGGCTTTTCCCGGAGAGGCCCACCCTCATGCTTTTTGATGTCACCACTTTGTACTTCGAGAGCTTCGAGGAGGACGAGCTCCGGCAGAAGGGGTTCAGCAAGGACAACAAGGTCAAGGAGACCCAGGTGGTGCTGGCTCTGGCCGCCACTCCCGAAGGGCTGCCCCTCTGGTACCGGCTCTTTCCGGGAAAGACCTGGGAGGGAGCCGCCTTCCAGGAGTTCGTTGCCGCCTGGAGATGCGAACGCTATTCCGGAAGCACCGGGGTGGTGGCGGCGGACCGGGGGATGTTCTCCTGTGCCAGACTTGAGGCGTTGAAGGAGAAGGGACTCCACTTCGTTCTCGGGGCACGGCTCAAGAGCATGAAGGCCTCGGAGAAGGAGGCCATTCTGGACCGTTCATCCTACACCCCTCTTGGGGAAAAGAACACAAAGGAAAGCCTGGAGTACCGGATCTTTTCGCGGGAGGACGGGCAAAACCTTCTGGTGACCTGGAGTTCCAAACGGGCGGCCAAGAACGCCCGGGACCGGGAGGAGTCTCTGGAGAAGCTGCTCAAAAAACTGAACAAGAAAAAGACCATTCCGGAAAAGCAGCTTCTTTCCCAGCGGGGGAGCAACAGATATTTGAAGGTGGCACATGGAGAAAAAGGGCATTCCTACGAGCCGGACGAGGAGAAGATCGCTTCGGAAGCCCGCTGGGACGGGCTTTTCGGCATCCTCACGGATCTGCCCCTCACCACGGAGGAGGAGATTCGGGAGGTGCTTTCCCATTACCGCTCTCTCTGGCGTATCGAGGAGAGCTTCCGCATCAAGAAGCACCACCTCCGTATCCGCCCCATCTTCCACTGGACCGAATCGAGGATTCGGGGACATGTGGCTTTGCAGTATCTCACCTTTGCGGCTCAGCGTCATCTGGAGAAACGGGTGCTCCTCCAGCAGAAAACCGCCATGAGCCCCGGGGAGATCCGGGAGGCTCTTCTGGATATCCGGTCCACCCTTATCCGGGACACGAGCACGAAAAAGCTCTACCGCTTTCCCCGGAAGCTTTCTTCTCATGCGAAGAAGCTGCTCAAAAGCCTGGGGATTCCCTATTCCACCACTCCGAGGGAGATCCTGTCCCTCTCCCGGTATTGCCACCGTTTCCGGGAAGGGATGCCAAAGGACTAGAGAACGGCTCTTTTCAAAAAAGCTGAAAGAAAAAGAAGCGAAGGCGCTGCATTCCCTCCAGGAGATAATGTAGTGCCTTCGCTTTTCCATGAACCCTTGTGGCTATTGGGTTTGTGGATAACTTTCGCCGAAGTCGGAAAAAACAGCTATTGTTTCTCCAGTTTCGCATGGGCCGCCGCGAGGCGTGCCACGGGAATGCGGTAGGGAGAACAGCTTACGTAGGCCAAGGCCAGGTGGTGGCAGAAGCGGATGCTCTCGGGATCTCCTCCGTGCTCTCCGCAGATGCCGAGCTTGATGTCTTGCCGGGTTCCCCGGCTTTCCTTTACGGCGATTTCCATGAGCCGCCCCACTCCGATGGTATCCAGGCTGTGGAAGGGGTTGGCAGGAAGTACGTGCTTTTGCACGTATTGAGCGAGGAACTTGCCTTCCGCATCGTCCCGGGAGTAGCCGAAGGTAGTCTGGGTAAGGTCGTTGGTACCGAAGCTGAAAAATGTCGCGATTTCCGCCACCTCCCCCGCCACCAGAGCCGCCCGGGGGACCTCGATCATGGAGCCCATGTGGTAGCTCACGGAACTTCCCCGGTTCTCGAAAACTTCCCGAGCCACCTTTTCGGTAAGCGCCTTCATGACTTCCATTTCCCGGAGGGTTCCCACCAGGGGGAACATGATGTGAGGATCCACGGGGACCTTTTCCTCTTGCAGCGTGCAGGCGGCGCCTAGAATTGCCCGAACCTGCATTTCATAGATTTCCGGATAGATCACTCCCAGCCGGCATCCCCGAAATCCCAGCATGGGATTGTTTTCCCGAAGGTTCCGGGCCTTTTCCCGAATCTGCAGAAGTTTTTCCTTTTCCGCTCGATCCCCCCGCTTTTCCGCCTCTTCGAGCTGTTCGAGAAGATCCTCCTCATGAGGAAGAAATTCGTGCAGTGGGGGATCCAGAAGGCGCACCGTCACGGGATAGCCCTTCATGGCCCGGAAGATGCCGAGGAAATCCTCCTCCTGCATGACCTGAAGTTTCGCCAGAGGGTCCAGACGTTCTTCCAGAGTCTGGGCCAGAATCATCTCCTGCATGATCTTGAGCCGTTCGGGTTGCATGAACATATGCTCCGTCCGGCAGAGACCGATGCCCTTGGCTCCGAACTCCATGGCCTTACGGGCATCCTCGGGGGTGTCCGCGTTAGCCCATACTTCGAGATCCGCCTGTCGGTCCGCCAGAGAAAGCAACTTCTGGAACCCTTCGTCGAAGGAGGGGCGAATGAGAGGAGCTTCTCCGAGGTAAACGAGTCCCCGGGTTCCATCCAGGGTAATGACATCTCCTTTTTGAACGGTATGCCCCCGGGCGGTGAACCGCTCGGATTCCATGGATATGGTAATTTCATCGCATCCCGAGACGCAGGGTTTTCCCATTCCCCGGGCCACCACTGCGGCGTGGCTCGTCATGCCTCCCCGGCTCGTAAGGGCTCCCTGAGCGGCGAAGAGGCCGTGCACGTCGTCCGGAGTGGTTTCGGGGCGCACCAGAATGACCTTCTCCCCCTTTTTGGCAGCCTCCTCCGCCTCGTCGGGATCGAAGATCACCTTGCCGATGGCGGCTCCCGGAGAGGCGGGAAGCCCCTTGGCTACGGGAGAAAGCTCCGCCTCCGGATCGATCTGGTTGTGAAGAAGCTGTTCCGCCTGTTCCGGGGTAACCCGAAGCAAGGCGGTTTCCGGAGAGATGAATCCCTCCTCCACCATGTCCACCGCCACGGTAACCGCCGCCCGGGCGGTGCGCTTGGCGTTCCGGGTCTGGAGGATGTAGAGCACTCCCCGTTCCACGGTGAACTCGATGTCCTGCATGTCCTTATAGAAGCGTTCCAGCTTCTCCCCCGTGGCCACCAGCTCTTCGTAAAGGTGAGGCAGGCGTTTCTGCATGGTCTTGAGATCCTCCGGAGTCCGGATACCCGCCACCACGTCCTCCCCCTGGGCGTTCATGAGGTACTCTCCGTTGAGCCCCTTCTGGCCATTGGAAGGATTGCGGGTAAAGCACACTCCGGTGCCGCAGTCCTCGCCGAGATTCCCGTAGACCATGCTCACCACGTTCACCGCAGTTCCCAGGGAATGAGGGATTTTGTTGATCTTTCGGTACGCCTGAGCCCGTGGGGTATCCCAACTCCGGAACACCGCCTCCACCGCGGAACGGAGTTGTTCCCAAGGGTCCTGGGGAAAGGGAGACCCCGCGTTCCTTTTGTAAATTCCGAGATACTCCTCCACGAGCTTTCTAAGGGAAGCCTCGTCGATCTCGTAGTCGTAGGTCACTCCCAGGCGGTTCTTGAGGTCGAAGAGGGGGTGTTCGAAGAGTTCGTCCTCCAGTCCCGCCACCACCGTGGCGTACATGGAGATGAACCGGCGGTAGCTATCCCAGGCGAAACGGGAATTGCCGGAAATCTCTCCGAGATGTTCCGCCACCTCCCGATTGATGCCAAGGTTGAGAATGGTATCCATCATGCCGGGCATGGAGACGGGAGCCCCGGAACGAACCGAAACGAGAAGGGGCATACCCTGGGGGACGCCGAAGTTCTTTTCCGTTTTCCTTTCCAGCTCCTCCACGGCCTTGCGGACATCCGGCCAGATGGTTTCCATGAGCACCTCGGACTCTTTCCAGTACCTGCGACAGGCTTCGGTGCTGATAATGAATCCCGGAGGAACCGGAAAACCCTGCTGGGTCATGGAAGCCAGATTGGCCCCTTTCCCCCCGAAAAGATCCTTTCGTTTTCCGTCAGCTTCGGTAAAATTTACTACCAGGGGTATTGCTTGGATTTCCACGACAAGGACACCTCCTTAGACTCGCACGTAATCCAATATTTCCTGAGCGGTTTCCTCGATGGCCCGATTCGTAACGTTGAAGGATTTGCAGCGAAGCTTGTTGAAAATTCCCCGGGCGTAGGCGAGCTCCTCCTCCACCCGCTCCCACTGAACGTAGCTGGACTCTTCCGCATCGAGTCCGAGTACCCGCAACCTTTCCCGCCGTATCTGGATGAGTTTTTCCGGCTGGATGGTAAGCCCCACGGTACGCTCCGGAGGAAGGTCGAAGAGCTGCTCCGGCAGGGCCGCTTCGGGAATGAGAGGAATATTGGCCACCATTACTCCATAATGGGCGAGATACATGGAAAGGGGAGTTTTGCTGGTCCGGGAAACTCCCACGATTACCAGCTCCGCCTCCTCCAAAAGCTCGGGACTCCGGCCGTCGTCGCACTTGATGGCGAATTCGATGGCCTTTACCCGCCGGAAATATTCTTCATCCATTTTCCGAAGAAGTCCTGGAGTTTCCAAGGGAGGCTTCCCGAGTTTTTTCTCCAGCACGAAGAGAATGGGACCGAGGATGTCCACCAGAGGAATTCCTTCACCTCTGGCACCCTCCACCAACATTTTCCGCAGATGGTGATCCACCAGGGTGCAGATGATAACCGCATTCTTCTCCTTGGCTTCCCGAAGAACCTCCAGGGTTTTCTCTTCCGTATTGACGTAGCGATGGCGGCTGAAATGCACCGCCTCGGGACCGAACTGGCTTGCCGCAGCCCGGGCCACATGCTCCGCGGTTTCTCCCGTAAAGTCCGAAACGACGAACAGTTCTTGAGGCACAGCGATCTCCTCCGTTCCTTTATCTCTGAATTTCCCTGCAATCCAACTCTAACATAAAAAGAAAAAGAAGGAAGAGGAGAAATTCTCCTCTTCCTTCAAGAGACGGTTTTTATCGAAAAACTACTGTTTGAGGGAGGCGATATTGCCCACCCGGGCAAAAAGACGCCGGCAATCCTCCAGCAGGCCCAAACGATTTTTGCGAATTTCCTGATTTTCCGCCATCACCATAACGTTGTCGAAGAAGGCGGTTACCGGGGATTCCAGCTTCGCCAGAATTTCCGCCACCTTTTTCCACTGAAAATCCTGCATGGCCTCCTCGATATCCTTCCGGTGAGCCTTCACGGCATCACCCAGGGAGGTTTCCCAGGAGCTTTCGAAGAGTTCTTCTTTCCAGGCGGGCTCCACATTCTCCGCCTTCTGAAGGATATTGCTCACCCGACCCACTGCGGTGGCAAGCTTCTGGAACCATTCCTCCGAGGAAATTTCCGCAAGGGTATCCAGAAACTCCAGAAGCCGGAGAGGACGCCGCCAGATGACATCCATGGCCATGGTCACCATCTCGTGAGAACAACCCCGCTCCTTGAGTTGCATGAGCAGACGCTGTTTCAAAAAGGCCAGCACGGATTCCACAGTTGCAGTATCCGCCTCCACTCGTTCCGCCGCACGGCTTACGAGGCTTTCCATATCCACGTCCATGGGCATACCCCAGATAAGTTCGTTCATGCACCGGGCGGCCCGGCGCAGGGCGTAGGGATCCTGGGATCCCGTAGGTTCGAGCCCCACCTTGTGGCAGGCCACCACGGTATCCATGCGGTCCGCAAAGCCCACCACAGCACCCACCATATCCGAGGGAAGGTTTCCTCCCGCACTTTCCGGCAGGTACTGCTCGTAGATTCCCAGGGCTACCCGGGGAGGCTCGCCGTTGCGTTTGGCATATTCCCGCCCCATGACTCCCCGAAGCTCCGGAAATTCGTATACCATGTGCGTGAGGAGGTCCGCCTTGGACAGAAAGGCGGTACGATCCACCAAGGCGGTGGCCTCTTCGTCCAGATGCAGCATGGAGGCCAGGTGCTGCGCCAGATCCCGGGAACGCTCGCATTTCTCGTAAAGGGTTCCCAGCTGCTCCTGGTAGATCATGGATCCGAGCCTCTTCACCATTCCCGCCAGGGGTTTTTTCTGATCCTCCCGCCAGAAGAAGTTGGCATCCGCCAGGCGGGCTCGAAGCACCCGTTCGTTCCCTTCCCGGACGATGCCCATATTGGTGGCCCGGTTATTGCTCACTCCCACGAAGAGGGCCTTCAGCTTGCCATTGCTCTCTCGGACCGGAAAGTATCGCTGGTGGGAAGCCATGGTGGTGGTAAGCACCTCTTCGGGCATCTCCAGGTAGGTTTCATCGAAACTTCCGTAGAAGGGTACGGGATATTCCACGAGATAGAGATTTTCATCCGCCAGATCCTGGCCGATGTCCGTATGCCCTTCAATCTCTTTTTCAAGAGCCGCTATGCCCGCAAGCATCTTTTCCCGTCGCTTTTCGGGATCCGCGATAACGTAGTTATCGTACAGAAGATCCAGATAGGCTGCCGTATGGGGCACGGAAATTTCTTTTTTTCCCATGAACCGATGTCCCCGGGTGATGCGGCCGGATTGCAGTCCCGCATATTCGAAGGGAATTACCTCGTCCTTCCAGAGACAGAGAAACCACCGGATGGGGCGGGCGAAACGCACCATGCTTTCGTTCCAGTACATATTCTTGGGAAAGACGATGCTCTTGATGATGCGCAACATAACTTCGGGAAGCATCTCCTTCGCGGGAAGGCCGCTGGTGCGGGACACCGCGAAGGCGTACTGCACTCCTCCCACCTCGCGCATCTCCAGATCCGAGATGTCCAGCCCCCGGCTTCGGGCAAAGCCGTGAGCCGCCTTGGTAGGATTGCCGTTGGCGTCGAAGGCACTCTTCCATGCGGGGCCCTTGGCCTCCTGCACCGCATCGGTCTGCCGCTCCGCCACGCCCTTGAGAAGAATCGCTATTCTTCGGGGAGTGGCATAACTTTCCATGCCGGAGAAGGGAATCCGGAAGGATTCCATCTCTTTTTTGGCGATATTGCAAATTTCCTTGCGTATCCAGAGAAGAAACCCCGCTGGAATTTCTTCGGTTCCGATTTCCAATAGCAAATCCCTTTGTTCCATAAGAGTCCCTCCTCCCTACTTGCCGAACTTCCCCATCAGGGGGTAACCCATGTTCTTGCGCTGCTCCGCATAGGCGGCGCAGCAGGCGCTGGCTATGGCTCGAACCCTTCCGATGTATCCCGTACGCTCGGTTACGCTTATGGCGTTTCGCGCATCCAGCAGATTGAAGGTATGAGAGCATTTCAAAACGTAGTCGTAAGCGGGAAGCACAAGCCCCTTTTCCGCCATTTCCCGGGCCTCTTCTTCGTACATGTTGAACATCTGGAAGAGCATCTCCGCATTCGAGGCGTCGAAGTTGTAGGTGGAGTGCTCCACCTCACCCTGGTGGTGCACGTCTCCGTAGGAAACATCCCCCACCCAGGTGAGGTCGTAGATGCTATCCACCTTCTGGACGAACATGGCGATCCGTTCGATGCCGTAGGTCAGCTCCGCGGGAACCGCCTCCATGTCGATGCCCCCCACCTGCTGGAAGTAGGTGAACTGGGTCACCTCCATGCCGTCGAGCCAGACCTCCCAGCCCAGCCCCCAGGCGCCGATGGTGGGAGATTCCCAGTCGTCCTCCACGAAACGGATATCGTGCTCCGCGGGGTCGATCCCCAAAGCCCGGAGACTGTCGAGATAGATCTCCTGGATGTCGTCAGGAGTGGGCTGAAGGATAACCTGATACTGATAATAATGCTGGAGCCGGTTGGGGTTTTCTCCATATCTTCCGTCGGTGGGACGCCGGGAGGGCTCCACGTAAGCCACCCGCCAGGGTTCCGGTCCGAGAACCCGCAAGGTGGTGGCGGGATTCATGGTACCCGCTCCCACCTCAATGTCGTAGGGCTGCTGGATAATGCACCCCCTGTCGGCCCAGAAGCGCTCCAATCGCATAACGATATCCTGTAGGTTCATATCCGACCATCTCCCTTGTTCATACGTTCGTCCTCTCAGAAAATATTCCGACCTCCGGCCTTCCCTCTACGGAAAAACCGGAAGAAAACAGCTCTGTTCGGGACCTTCCTCCGAAAGAGATCAGATGTGATCTCCCAGAAGCTCCTTCAGAGAAGCTATGCGTTCCTCCCATTGTAACGGCGCAAGGATAAAGGAACAGTTTCGAAAATCACTCCGGGAGAGCATAACAGCCTTCCGGAGTTCCTGCAATACGACAAGCGCCTCCTCAAGGTTTTTTCCGGAGTTTCCGCAGGAGGGACAAAAAAAACCGGAACCTTTTCTTTCCGCATAGATCTCCGTTCCCTGGAGATTTCGGCCGCACCCCTCGCAGCGCCAGAGATCCGGAGCCCGTCCCCAGAGATGAAGCCATTTCCAGAGAAAGCGCCATTCCAGCGGAAGCGTAGAACCTCCCTCCCGGAGCAGAATGAGGGACCAGTAAAAAACCCTGAGGAGCGCATCCTCAGGGTGCTCCGAAAGCAGATTTTTCTTGAGCAGCCCCGCCCATCGAAGGGCCTGCCGCATCTTGCGGGGAGATTTGCGAAACTCCCAAAAATCCTCCCGCAGGTCCGCCTCCTTGAGGTAGATCCCCCGGGGGCTCTTATAGAGGGAAAAGGATCCCCACACAAGGGGCTCCGTATACCCCCGGCTGATCTTTCCCCGCCCCGAGCCGGGAGCAAAAATCCAAAAAGGCCCCTTTTCCCGCCCCCAGAGGTAAAGGCTTCGGAGAGAGGAAGAAAGGTCCCGGCGATCCAAAACCACCCCGGTAATCCGAAACTGTCCCTGGTGCTCCATGAAAACTCGCTTTCTCTAGAAAATCAACGATCCTTATCGTATCCGAACCTCCGGAGTTCTACCGGGGATTTACGCCAGTTCTTGCGCACCTTTACCCAGAGTTCGAGATACACCGGATATCCCAGAAGCTTTTCGAGTTCCTTCCGGGCCTGGATTCCCACGTCCCGAATAAAGCCTCCCTTGTCGCCGATGAGAATGGCCTTCTGTCCGGGGCGTTCCACGTACACCGTGGCCCGGACATAGACGTTATCCCGATGGGGATATTCCTCGGGGTGCTGAAACTCCTCCACCATCACCGCGGTGCTGTGGGGTACCTCGTCCCGGGCGAGAAGAAAAATCTTTTCCCGAATGCATTCCTCGGTCATGAAACGCTCGGTCTGATCCGTGAACATATCCTCGGGATAAAGAGGAGGTCCCTCGGGGAGATGAGAGATGAGAGCCTCAAGAAGCTCCTCCACCCGGCTTCCCTCCTTGGCGGAAACCGGAATAATCTCCCCGCAGCTCAGTTTTCGCCAGGGTTCCAGTTTTCGTAACACCTCGGAGAGATCCTCCTCGAGAAGATCGATCTTGTTCAATGCCACCACCAGGGGCACCGAAACCTCCGCGAGAACCCCTCGCAACAGATCCTCCTCGGGACCGCCTTCGAGGCGGGTGGCATCGAGAACAAGACAGATACAGTCCACATCCTCCAGAGAACGGCGGACCTTCTCCATCATGTACTCTCCCAGGGCATGCTTGGGTTGATGCAATCCCGGAGTATCCACGAAAACGATTTGGGCGTTCCCGGTGGTGAGAATACCCCGCACAGGCTTTCGGGTGGTTTGAGGCGTGGGGGAAACCACGGTCACCTTATCTCCCAAGGCCTTGTTGAGAAGGGAAGATTTTCCCACATTGGGTCTTCCCAGAAGGGTTACGAAACCCGCACGAAATCCTTTTTCCCGCATTCTATCCGGCTCCTTCACTTGCTCTCTCCCGGATTCCGAAGCGCCTCACAGGCCTTCCTCCTCCTCGGAATCCTCACACTCGCACTTTCTGAGGGCCACCTGCGTAATGCGGTGCCCCAGAATTTCCTTCACTTCGATGGACCAGTTTCCGTAGGTTACGGAACTGCCCTTGGCGGGGAAACTGCCGGAAAGGGAGAGCACCAGCCCCGCAATGGAGTCCACGTCCTCCGCTTCGAAAAGGTCTCCCAAAACCTCTCCGAGATCCCCGAGGTTCACGTTACCGTCCACAAGATACGTACCGTCTTCGGTCCGCCGGATAGGGGGCAACTCCTGATCGTATTCGTCCTGAATCTCTCCCACGATTTCCTCGAGAAGATCCTCCAGGGTCACCAGACCTGCGGTTCCGCCGTACTCGTCCACCACGATGGCCATGTGCACCCGGTCTTCTCTCATGATGTTGAAGAGTTCCGCGATCTTCATAACCTCCGGAACGAAAAGGGATTCCCGGGCAAGCTCCTGTACGGCCACGTCGGTCTCTCCGCTGCTGAGAGATTTGATGAGATCCTTGATATGCAGGGTTCCCGTAATGTTATCCAGATTACCGTCGAAAACGGGAATCCGGGAATGTCCGTTTTCCTCGAAGATGGACACCGCTTCGGTCACGGTGGTTTCTCGGGGAAGCGCCACCATGTCCGTTCGGGGAATCATGATTTCGAAGGCCCGGGTCTCTTCAAAGGTAATGATGCTGTGAATCATCTTTCGCTCTTCCTCTTCCAGAGCCCCCGAAACCCCTCCCATCTGTACCACCTGCTCGATCTCCTTGCGGGTCACGAAAACCAGGCCCGGAGTGAGATCGATTTTGAAGAGGGTTCCGAAAAACCGTACCACCCGGTGAAAAATCCAGATGAGCGGAGAAAGGAGAAAATGAAGTCCCCAGAGAAGGGGCAGCGAAAAGAGCACCAGCTTCTCGGGATAGATGATGGCGATGCTCTTCGGAAAGATTTCGCCGAAAAGGATGATGAGCACCGTCATGATACCCACGGCCCAGAAAGCTCCCTCGGGTCCCATGAGCCTGATGGCCATGGCAGTGGTGAGGGCACTTGCCCCGATGTTCACCATATTGTTCGAGATGAGCACCACCGTAAGAACCGACTGAGGATCGTGAACCACCCATTGAAAGAGTTTCTGCAAATGCGGATGTTTTTCTTGAAGCGCCAGGATTCGCATCCTGCCCGTGGTGGTAATGGCGGTTTCGGAGCTGCTGAAAAATGCGGACAAACAGAGAAGAACTGCAAGGACCAGACAACTTTGCGCTATGTCTGCATTCACGCCCTCATCACATCCCCTTTTTCTTTTCCGTGCTCATGCTGCGATTGCTGCAATCGTTCAAAAAAATCCCTGCAATATTCCTCCTGAAGCGCGAACATGACCCGCTCCGCCTCGGGATTGTCGTGATCGTACCCGAGAAGATGAAGCAATCCATGGGTAAGCACGAGGATCAGCTCCCGGTAGAAGGAATGCCCCTCCTCCCGGGCATGGACAAGCACATCCTCGGGAGAAACCACCAGATCTCCCAGAGGCACGCACTCCCAGCCCTCGCCCGGGGAAAAGGCCGGAGGATCTTCGAAAAAATTCCATTGAGGAAAGGACAGGATATCCGTGGATTCCGTTTTTCCGCGATACTCCGCATTGAGAGAAGCCATTTCCGGCTCTTTCAGAAAAGAAATTCCCACCTCGAGGACAGGCCCTTCGGGAAGGGAGGGAAGGGCCTCTCTCTGAAGAATTCCCAGAAAATAACGCTCCACCAGAGATTCTTCCAGGATTTCTCCGGCACGCAGATATCCACCAAGTTCCGCTTCGTCGCATATATCCACCCGGATATTCATAATGACGGCCTAACTTTTCTCCTTTCCAGATTCCACGGATAAATCCTCTTTTTTCAAAAGCTCTCGGGAATGATACATGGAACGCATCACTTCTCCAAAGGATTTTTTGATAAGTTCCAGCTCTCGGAAGGTAAAGTCCACGTTTTCCAATTGTTTTTCCTTTATTTTGCTCTCCACAACGCTATGAATGGTATTGTCCAGGTCCGTCATGCGGGCCACGCTCTTGCCATCCGCTCGAATGGCGGCCTCTACGGAATCCGCCAGCATCACCAGAGCGGTTTCCTTGGAGCGAGGCGCCGGGCCGGGATAGGAAAACTGCTCCCGGGAAACCTTTTCCCCCAGGGATTCCGCCTTTTTCTGAAAGTACTGAAGACAGGTGGTGCCGTGATGCTCCAGAATGAACTGGCGAATCTTCCGGGGGACTCCGTACTCCATGCTCAGCTCGTATCCGTCCCGCACGTGGGAGATGATCACCAGGGCGGAAAGGGTGGGAGAAAGTTCATCGTGGGCATTTACCGAACCGTACTGCTGGTTTTCGATAAAAAACTGGGGACGCCGGAGCTTGCCCACGTCGTGATAGAGAGCTCCCGCCTTGACGAAGGCCCCGTCCATACCGATGTTCTCCGCCGCCATTTCCGCCAGGGTCCCCACCATGAGAGAATGATGATAGGTTCCGGGAGCCTCGATCTGGAGGCGCTTGAGAAGGGGGCTCGAAGGATGGCTCAATTCCGTGAGCCGAAGAGGAGAGAGGACATCGAAAAAGCGCTCCCAGAGGGGAAGCCCCAGAAGCACCAGAACTCCCGAAAAGAGAATGGCCAGCAAAAAGCGCAAGGCCAGGAAGAGATCCATGCTTCCGCCCTCTCCCCAATGAGATCCTCCCACCACGAGAAGAGCGGTGATTCCGGCACCGAAAAAACGAAGCCAGTATTTCTTTTTCAGCTGTACGTTCCGGAGCATGGATGAGGAGGCATAAGCCAAGGCCACCATTACGAGAATGGGAGCGGACTCCATGCCGATGAAGGGGGTTCCCGCCACGAGCACTCCTAAAAGTCCCCCTCCCAGCACGAAGGGAAAGGCCAGAGAGGAGGAGAAGGAAAGAAAGCTCCATCCTCCGAGAAGAAGCGTTCCGATGCCGGGAACGTCGAACCACCGGGCGGGAATTTCCGCAATCCACCCCACCAGAAGGAGGCATCCGAGAAAAAGGACGGAGATCCGGGGCTCCCCCTTTTTGCGGAAGAGATTTTCCGCATGTTCCTGAAGCCATATTCCCCAGAGGAAACCCAGGGCTCCCAGGAAAACGAGATATCTCCAGGGGAAAAGGGCCTCCCGATATCCCTGAAGCCGGAGAATCCGGGCGTGCCCGGGGGTGATGGTCTCTCCCTTTTCCACGATCACATCGCCCCGGTAGAGGGTGCGCACCACAGGTTCCACGCTCTCCCGCAAGCTCTCCCGAAGCTTCCGGGTAAGATAGGGATCGGTGCTCTGGGAATTGAGAAAAAGCCCGTAGAGGATCTCCACCACGAGGTTCTGCTGACTCCAGGATAGGGAAGAACTCTGAAGGTTTTCCCAAAGGAAACTTTCGATGGACCCTCCGTCGAAAAGCCCCTTTTCGAACATGTCCATCCCCAGGGAATGCACTTCCCGAAGCACCGCCCTCCGTTCTTCCAGAGGAAGGTACTCCAGCATGCGCAGGATTTCGGGGTCCAATCCTCCCAAAACGAAAATCTGCTCCTCCCGGGAGGAACCTTCGAGATCCCGGAGGATGCTTTTGATCTTCCCCGGATCGTGCACCACCACTCCCGCGATCTTCTCCGCCACGGACCGCTGGAGAGACCCTGTGGTAATGGAATCCAGATAACGCATATTCTCCACCGCCACGAAAGTGGCTCCGGCCTTCTTTCCTTCGGAAAAGCCGTACCGGTTCTGGAGCACGTACCATCCCAGGAGGAAGATCCCCGCCGCACAGAGAGCGATTCCCCAGGGAAAGAGCCACCAGTTCAGAGGCCGATAGAAAAGGGAAGGACCTTTTTTCCCGAATTTGCCGGATCTATTGTTTTTTCTCGAACTCTTCGTAGGCCTGTACAATTTTCTGAACAATTTCATGGCGTACCACGTCATTCTTGGTAAGGGAGACGAACTCGATACCCTCGACCCCCTGAAGGATTTCCTGGATGGAGCGCAGTCCCGACATCTTGCCGCTGGGCAGATCCACCTGGGTGACGTCTCCGGTGATCACCACCCGGGATCCGAAACCCATACGGGTGAGAAACATTTTCATCTGCTCCGGCGTGGTGTTTTGGGCCTCGTCAAGAATGATGAAGCTGTCGTTCAGAGTGCGCCCCCGCATATAGGCAAGCGGTGCGATTTCGATGACGTTTTTTTCCACATAACGCATAAAGCGTTCCGGCGAAAGAAGATCGAAAAAGGCATCGTAGAGAGGACGCAGATAGGGCTCGATTTTTTCCTTGAGGTCCCCCGGAAGATATCCCAAGCTTTCTCCCGCCTCCACCGCAGGACGCACCAGAATGACCCGGGAGACCTTCTGGGATTTCAGCATGGCCACCGCCTGGGCCACCGCCAGATAGGTCTTCCCCGTTCCCGCGGGACCGATACAGAAGACCACGGGGTTTTTCTGAATGGCCTCCATATAGCGCTTCTGTCCCAACGTGCGGGTGCGCACGGGCTTTCCCCTACCGGTAAAGCAAATGGTGTTTTCGTGAAGCCCCAGGAGATCAACCGAATCGTTTTCCGCCAGGGCATCCATGCCGTAGCGAACCTCTTCCCGGGTAATGCGAACACCCTTTTCCGCGAGCTTCACGAGTTCCTGAAGAAGTTTCGCCACGGTACGGACCGGTTCTTCATCGGAGCTTCGGAGAACCAGGGTCTCCCCTCGGAGCATCATGCGCAGAGGATACCGCTCCTCCACCATCTGGAGCGTAAGATCGTTCTGCCCCAGAAGCCTTTCCTGGAGATCTCCGGGAATGAGGGCAGTCCAAAGGTACTGCCCTCCCTCTTCGCTAAAGGTTCCTTTTACAGACACTCAGATTCCTCACTCCTGGCGAATAACGCTCTTGACCTCGGGAATCTCCTGGCAGAGAACTCCCTCCACCTGGCTTCGCAGGGTTTCCTGGGCGAAGGGGCACATGCCGCAAGCCCCCACCAGGCTTACCGTAACGACTCCGGAAGCTTCGTCAAAGCCCACAAACTCGATATCTCCGCCGTGGCTCTGAAGGGCCGGCCGGATTCTTTCTTCGATAAGACTCTCGATTTTCTGCTGTACCATGCTGTAATTCCTCCCAAACTAACTTTGTGCGATTTACGCGGAGGTTCTTTCCCGCCGCTTCGCCTCTTCCCAATGGGAATCAAGTTCCTCCAGGGAATAATCCTCCCAGGAACGCTCTTCCCGGGCAACCTCGCCTTCGATGAAGGAGAAGCGCCGCAAAAATTTCGCGCATCCCTTTTGAAGTGCGAGTTCACTATTCACGCCGAGATGCCTGCCCAAGTTTACCACGGCAAAAAGAAGATCGCCTATTTCATTTTCCAGTTCCCCCGAATTTTCCGGAGTCCTTTCCAAAAGGTCTTCGATTTCCCGGATTTCTTCCTTTACCTTTCCCAGCACCGGAGCCACATCTCCCCGGGGCCAGTCGAAACCCACCTTCGCGGCCCGACGCTGCATCTCGAAAGACCGGAGAAGAGAGGGCATGCTTCGGGGAATGCCTCCGAGCATGGATTTTCGCTCTTCCTTCCGGGCGGAGGGACCTTCTTTTTCCGCCCGCTCCTCCGCCTTGATACGCTCCCAGTTGACGCTCACCTCGTCGCTGGAATCCACCCGGACCTCTCCGAAGACGTGAGGATGCCGCCGTTCGAGCTTGTCCGAAACCCCCTGAAGGATATCCCCCATATCGAAGGCTCCGGCCTCCCGAGCGATCTGGGCGATGAAGAAGACCTGAAGCAGCAGATCTCCGCATTCCTCCACTATACCTCTTTCCTCTTCCTTTTCAATGGCCTCCACGAGTTCGTAAGCCTCTTCGATGATGTAGGGACGCAGGGTTTCCAATGTCTGTTCCCGGTCCCAGGGACATCCTCCGGGAGCCCGGAGGCGCCGCATAATTTCCTGAAGCCGTTCGAATTCCGCGTTTCTTTTTTCTCTGTCGTTTTCCGCCATGGTGCTTTTCTCCATCCTTCATTCGTTATGCCTCCCGGAGGGAGGCCTCGCTTTCCCCGCACATCCGGAGCAACCGTACAAGCGCGTCGAGCCCCGCATCCCCTCCGGGGCCCTCCGCACGCACTCCGCCCCGCCGAAGTATCCACCGGGGAAGGGAAAAGAAAAGCCTTTCCAGGTTTTTTCCTTCCACCTCGGTGCGATCGACCTCGCAATAGACACTTTGAATTCCCTCCAAAGGGGCCCGGATCCTCAATTCCAGAGAAAGAAGAAATCGTTCCACCTCCTTAGGAAAAGGACCGAAACGATCCCGGAGTTCCTTTCGGAAATCTTCGAGACCCTCCAGATCACCGATCCGGCTCGCCCGGCGATAGAGGGCTACCCGAAGCGGCGTTTGGGGCACGTAGTATCCCGGCAGCCCCAGGGAAAGCCGGATGGTACAGAGCAACTCCTCCGGCCTTTCCGGAGAACGGAGGGCGAGAACCTCCTTTTCGAGAAAACTGCAGTACATCTGAAAGCCCACTTTTTTGATATGCCCGTGCTGGGCGATTCCCAGCAGCTCCCCGCTTCCCCGAATTTCGAGATCCCGTTTCGCGAGACGGGCCCCTCCGCCGAAAAGGCTGTACTCTCCGAGAGCTTCCAGGCGATCCAGGGCCTCCTTGGAGAGGGGTACCCCCTCGGGATAGAAGAAGTAGGCGAAGGCCTGTTCGGAACGCCGCCCCACCCTTCCCTTGAGCTGGTAGAGCTGGGCCAGCCCCATGGCCTGGGCCTGATCCACGATGAGCGTGTTCGCTCCGGGAATATCCAGGCCGCTTTCCACGATGGAGGTACAGACCAGAATGTCCACCTTCCCCGAGGAAAAGGCCTCCATTTTCGCTTCCAGCGCCCGCTCGGGAAGCCGTCCGTGAGCCACCTCCAAGGTGGCCTCGGGAACCAGCCGCTGAATCTCTCCCGCCCGTTTGAGAATGCTCCGTACCCGATTATGCACGAAAAAGATCTGCCCTCCCCGGGAGAGTTCCTTCCGGATCGCCCGGGCCACCAGATCGTCCCTCCAGGGGGAAACCACGTGAATCACGGGGCTTCGATTCCGGGGGGGCGTGTTCATTTCGCTGATATCCCGGAGCCCTCCGAGTGAAAGGTGCAAAGTCCGGGGAATAGGGGTAGCCGAAAGGGAGAGAATATCCACGTGGGGAAGAAGCCAGCGAAAGTGCTCCTTCTGGGCCACTCCGAAGCGGTGTTCCTCATCCACCACCAGCAATCCGAGATCCTTGAACCGCACGTTCCGGGAAAGCATCTTATGGGTTCCGATAAGCACGTCCAGGCTCCCCTCCAGGAGGTCCTCCAAAATGCGCTTCTTGTGAGAAGGAGGTACGAATCGGGAAAGGGCCTCCACCCGAATGGGAAGATCCCCCAAACGCTCCCGGAAACTTTCCAGATGCTGCTGGGCAAGAAGGGTGGTGGGCACCAGAAGGGCCACCTGCTTTCCCGACTCCACCGCCTTGACCGCTCCCCGGAAAGCCACCTCGGTTTTGCCGAATCCCACGTCCCCCACGAGAAGCCGATCCATGGGAAGAGGACGTTCCATATCCCGGTAGATTTCCTCTATGGCCCGAAGCTGATCTTCCGTTTCCCGGTAGGGAAAGGTGGCGGCGAAGCGCCGCAGAATTTCCCCCTCCGGCGCGAAGGGATATCCCTCTTTCCTCTCCCGGATAACGTAAGCCTTGAGAAGTTCCCGGGCCACCTCTTTCGCCTTTTCCCGGGCCTCCTGAAGATTCTTCTTCCACCGCCGTCCTCCGAGAGAATCCAGCACCACCTTTTCGTCCGCATATCCCGAATAGGGAGTTATCTTATAAATCTGCGTAAAGGGAACGTAAAGCCGTTTTTCCTCCGCGAATTCCAGCACCAGATATTCCTGGGATCCCAGATCCCCCTGAATCTCCTCGACTCCCCGATAACAGCCTATGCCGTAATCCTCGTGAATGACGTATTCCCCGAGGGTAAACCCCGCCTCTCCCTCAGCGGGGGAAGCGGCGAAACGGGGAAATTCCTTTATATTCATGCCGGAAATTCCCACCATCTCCGCATCGGAGAGGAAAATTCTCCGGGCCTCCCGATCCGCGAAACCCGCAGTGAGGGAACGCTCCACCACTTCGAGCTCCATGGTTCTTCCCCAGGAGAGAATCTCCGGATGGGTGGAATAGAGGGTAATTCTATGGGCCTCCTCCTTCATTCCCTCCAGATAGGCCCGGGCCTTCTCGAAACGCCCTCCGAAGGAGGGAAGATCGTAGATCCAGGTTTCCCGGGCTCCGGGGAAATGGGTGCGGCGCAGGTAGGCGCAGAAATGGCCTCCCAGGGCCCCCAGGATTTCCTCCCAGGAAAGCAGCGAGGGAAGCCGGCGATTTTCTTCGAAGGATTCCCAGAGCCACCGATAGGTTTGGGCCTGTTTTTCCAAGGTCTGGGGATCGAAAAAAATCAGCGGAATGTCCGGGTCCAGAGAGGAAAAGACAAAAGAAACCCCCGAGGAAAGAAGGCCTCCTTCCTCCCTGGGACATCCAGAGAGAAGCACCTCCTCCACCTCGGAAAGGCTACACTGATCCACGGGAGAAAAGAGCCGGAGACTCTCCAGGATATCGTCGAAATATTCCACTCGCAGGGGCAGGGATTGAGAGGAGGTGTAAAGATCCACCACGCATCCCCGAAGGGCATGTTCTCCCGGAGCCGCCACGTAGTCCACCCTGGAACTCCCTATGGATTCCAGCCAGGCTATCAGCTCCGAGAGGGGCAATGCCTCTCCCCGTCGAAGGGTCCGGTACGATTCGGGAATACGATAGGGAGCCATGAAACTCCCGGGAGTGAGAAGTAATCCTCCACGCTCGGCTTTCCACCGCCGAAGGACCTCTCCCCGGGCAAGCCAGAAGGCGTGGCGTCCCGCCTCTTCTC
This sequence comes from uncultured Aminiphilus sp., assembly GCA_963666395.2. Classification (GTDB taxonomy): domain Bacteria; phylum Synergistota; class Synergistia; order Synergistales; family Aminiphilaceae; genus DAIPKP01. Next base: position 386,653 of record CAXXQU010000001.1, on the reverse strand, counting down.
CGAGGGGCAGCTCCGGCAGCACCTGCAAGGGAGCCTGAGGGGAGAGGCTCTTCCAGTTCTGTTCGAAAATTCCGAGATGCTGCTGATCCGGAACGAGAAAAACCGCCGGAACCGGCGGATCCAAGGCGAGCCAGGGCCAGGCCGCAGAGCTTCCCTGAAGGTGAAGATGAAGGCTCCCCCCCCCGGAAGTTTCCCGAAAAAGCCTCCAGAGTTGTCCGGTAGGGATGTTTTGTTGAATGTTCAAAAGGCCTAGGCCCCCTTGTTATGGCAGCTTAACGTAAAATCGTCTCCAAATTCCGTATCATTATCGGCGAAAAGAGGGAAAAAATCCACTTTCCCCGAAGGGAAACCCCCCGTAGAACTGCAAACTGTAACACAACTCTTACCCTTTGCGCCACTTCTTCTTCAAAAAAGAGCGCATAAAAAAGGGACACCCTTCGAGAAACTTTCAAAGGCATCCCGTTTTTTTGGGTTTCTCCGCAGTTTGCGATAGAGTTATTCCACGGCCTCCAGGCTCCGGCTGGCGATAATATCCACTCCCGTATCGCAGGCATTCGCGAGAATAACCTGGCCGATTTCGATGGGGGCCTCCACCGAAAGGGCCGCCACCGCCCGGGAGATGTCGAAAACCTGGTTTTTCGGCACGGGGCCTCGGCTCCGCACGGGACATACCGGTAATTTCCCCCCGATTACCCGAACGGTGGTGGCAAAAACCCGTTCGGGATTGGAAATTTCCTTCTGGGCAAAGGCAAGAGCCCGGGGACAGGTATTCCCCTCCACTTTAAGCACCTTATCTCCTTCATAGGTTACCTTGATGGCACATCCCACGGGACAGCTCACGCAGAGGGTATTCAAAATCTTTTCTTCGGACATGGCTCACACCTCCTCCACGTCGATAAGAATTTCCGAAACCTCTTCTCCCAAGGCTCGGATATCCTCCGCCTTGAGAGGAATCTCGTTCATTTCTCCGGGACGTACGTAACGCTCCTTCTTCTCGTAAAGCCCCGAGGAGGCGGAGATGCGGCAAAGCTTTTCCATGGGCTCCTTCACCCGGAAGTACACTACGCAATCCTCGGTGCCCGAGACCTCCTGAGGAGAAAAGAGACGTATCCGGGAACTTCCACGAATCGCCACGGACCTTCCCTTTTCCGGAAACGCCCCTGCCGCATAACGGGCCGCATTTCTTCCCGCATTGTACCCTTCCTGGCTCACCCAATCCGCAAGATCGTAAACCAACACCACGTTCCCCGCCGCAAAAATCTTGGATTTCGATGTCTGGTACAGCTCGTTCACCCGGGGCCCCCCGGTAATGGAACAAATCTCCACTCCCGCCATGCGGCTCAGTTCGTTTTCCGGAATGAGCCCCACCGCGAGAAGGAGGGTATCACACTCCACGAAGCGCTCGGTTCCCGGAAGGGGCTGCATCTTCTCGTCCACCTTCGCCACGGTGACTCCTTCGAGACGATCCTTGCCGTGCACCGACGTAACGGTATGGCTGAGATGAAAGGGAATATCGAAATCGTGAAGGCACTGGGAGATGTTCCGGCGAAGCCCTCCCGCCCAGGGCATAACCTCGTAGACGCCCTCTACCTGAGCCCCTTCCCAGATGAGGCGACGAGCCATGATGAGCCCGATATCTCCGGATCCGAGAATGACCACCCGATTCCCCGGCATGTACCCCTCCATGTTCACGAAACGCTGGGCGGTGCCGGCGGTATAGATTCCCGCAGGGCGGGTACCGGGAATCCGGATGGCCCCCAGAGGACGCTCCCGGCATCCCATGGCGAGCACCACCGCATCCGCCTCTATCCTGGAGATGCCGCTCTCGGGATTCATCACCCAGAGGGCTCCGTCCTCCTCCATAGAAAAGACCATGGAATTTTTCCGGAATTCCACTCCCGCATCCTGGGCACGGCGAATCCAACGGTCCATATATTCGGGTCCCGTAAGCTCTTCGTTGAACGTGTGAAGCCCGAATCCGGGATGAATGCACTGTTGAAGGATGCCCCCCAGATCCCAGTCTCTTTCCAGGACCAGCACCTTCTCCGCTCCCGCCTCCCGGGCGCCGATTCCCGCAGCCACACCCGCGGGGCCCGCGCCGATAATCGCTACATCCACATGGCTTTTCATTGTTGCCGCTCCTTCTTGGCCGTCTTTTCCGCGGAAGAACGGAACCAGTATTCCTTGGTCTTTCCCACGAGAAGGTTCGAATGCCCTCCGTGCCGGGTGATATCCTCGGGAGAAACCTTCAGCTCCCGGGCAAGAATATCCACCACCCGGGGACCGCAGAATCCTCCCTGGCAGCGTCCGGCTCCAGCCCGGGTCCAGATCTTTATTCCCGCCACGGTGCGGGCTCCCCGGCGTATGGCTTCCACGATCTGTCCCTCCGTCACCATTTCACAGCGGCAGATAATCTGTCCGTAGCGGGAATCCTTTTCCCAAAGGGCAGCACGCTCCTCCATGGAAAGCTGCTCGAACCGGGGTATATGTTTCCGTTCAGGAACAAAGGAAGGATCCTTACGGAAGACCACGAGATCACCAAGCTCCTCTCGAATGCTCTCGGTCACGAAAAGGGCGATGGCGGGAGCGCAGGTGAATCCCGGAGATTTGATGCCTCCGATATTTACGAACCCCCGGGGGAAATCCAGAAGGCCGATATGAAAATCGCCGCTTTCCGGACTCGCCCGGAGCCCCGCAAAGGAGGTGATGGTAAGGTTGAAAGGTATGCTCGGAATAAGCTGAAGAGCCCCTTCCTTCACTTCCTGCAAGCCTTCCGCAGTGGTGGGAGTGACATCCCGGTTCTCCTGGGAGATGGCGGTGGGGCCGAGAAGAAGATTACCGTCCGCAGTTCGGGAGATGGTGATCCCCTTCCCCTTTTCGGTGGGACAGGTGAAGAGAAAGCTCGAGACGAGATTTCCCGCAGCCTTGTCGAAAAGAAAATACTCCCCCCGAACGGGCTGAATGCGGAAGCTCTCATCCCCCACCATTCGGGCTACCACATCGGAATATACTCCCGCGGCATTCACCACGATGGGAGCGTAGAAATCGCCCCGGTTCGTTTTCACTCCCCGAACCCGATCCTTCTTCTCCGAGAGGAGCACCCCGGTTACTTCGGTTTCGAGGAAAAGCTCCACTCCGTTCTGCTGGGCATTGTCCATAAAGGCGAGCACCGCTTCGAAGTTGTTGATGATGGCTCCCGAAGGCGCCCAGAGAGCGGATCGGATTGCACCGCTGAGATTCGGCTCCCGAGATCGCAGCACATCTCCTGAAACGATTTCCACTCCGGGAACGCCGTTGCGCTTTCCGTAATCCCGAAGTTTTTCAAGTGTTCCCCAATCCGCTTCCTCGAAACCGCAGACGTAGGAACCACACTTCCGAAGGGTAAAATCCAGGGTTCCCGCCAACTCGTGATAGAGCCTGTTACCCTTGGCCACGAAGCTCGCCTTCACCGTTCCGGGCTTGTCGTCATACCCTGCGTGGACCATGGCGCTATTGGCACGGCTGGCTCCCGAGGGAATATCCGAAGCCTTGTCCAGAACCGCCACTCGAATATCGTAAGCCGATAGCTCCCGGGCAAGGGTAGCCCCGATAATACCCGCCCCGATCACAAGAATGTCATAGTTCCGATCGCTTTCTGTCATACCTTTCCACCTTCCATAATGTAACGAGACATCCTTCTGCTCAAATAAAAAGAGAGGCGCCCCGCATGGAATGCGAGCGCCTCTCTTTCTCATGTCGCAACGCGTTAAATAATTTTACAGGTGTTATAAAAAATCACACCAACCTTGTCTTACGAAACTCCCAGCTCTACTCCGTCCAGGAACGGCTCTTCTCGATGGCCTTCTTCCAGCCGGAATACTTCTCCTCCCGGATTTCGTCGGCCATCTTGGGATCGAAGGTTGCATCCACGCTCCAGTGTTGGCGCAACTCATCGAGGCTACCCCAGAAACCCGTGGCCAACCCTGCGGCATAGGCGGAGCCAAGAGCGGTGGTCTCGTTCACCTGAGGACGCACCACGGGAACTCCCAGGAGATCCGCCTGCATCTGCATGAGCAGATTGTTCTTCACCGCTCCGCCGTCAACCTTGAGAGCCGTGAGGGGCACGCCGGAATCCGCATCCATGGCTCCCTGAACGTCCCGAGTCTGGTAGCATATGCTCTCCAGTGTGGCCCGGATGATGTGTTCCTTGGTGACGTAGCGGGTAAGTCCCACGATAGCTCCCCGGGCGGTCATATCCCAATAAGGGGCGAAAAGTCCCGAGAAGGCGGGAACGAAGTAGATTCCACCGGTGTCTTCTACCTTACTGGCAAACCATTCGGAATCCGGAGCATCGTCGAAGAGGCGCAAATTATCCCGAAGCCACTGTACTGCGGCCCCCGTAATGGCGATGGAGCCTTCCAGGGCGTAGGTGGCCTTTCCCTCTTCGAGACCGTAGGCCACGGTGGTGAGGAGGCCGTTCTTGGATCGGGAAGGTTTGTCCCCGATATTGAGAAGCATGAAGCATCCGGTACCGTAGGTGTTCTTTGCCTCTCCCTTTTCGTAGCACGCCTGACCGAAGAGGGCCGCCTGCTGGTCTCCGAGGATTCCCGCCACGGGAATTTCCGTGCTGAAGGGGCCGTTCTTAACGGTTTTGCCATACACGTAGCTGCTCGGCTTGATCTCAGGAAGCATGGCCCGGGGAACGCCGAGGCACCGAAGCATCTCTTCGTCCCACTGCAGGGTTTCGATGTTCATGAGAAGAGTTCGGGAAGCGTTGGTGACATCCGTGACATGAACGCCTCCGTTCACGCCCCCGGTAAGATTCCAGGTAACCCAGGTGTCGATGTTTCCGAAGAGGACATCTCCCTTTTCCGCCTTCTCCCGAACTCCCGGCACGTTATCCAGAATCCACTTGATCTTGGTTCCCGAGAAGTACGGGCTGATCACGAGCCCCGTGAGATCGTTAACCTTGGAACCCTCCCAGCCGGGCTTCTTCGCCCATTCGGTGCAGAAGTCCTGGGTTCGCATGCACTGCCAAACGATGGCGTTGTACACGGGTTTTCCCGTATTTTTGTCCCAAACCACCGTGGTTTCCCGCTGATTGGTAATGCCGATGGCCGCCACTTCCTCGGCGGGAATGTTCTTGCTCTCCAAAGCTCCCCGAATAACGTCCTGGGTACGGGACCAGATCTCCATGGGATCATGCTCCACCCATCCGGCCTTGGGGAAAATCTGCTCATGCTCCATCTGATGGGAGCTAACGGGAAGGCCGTGTTTATCGAAAACCATGCAACGAGTGCTGGTAGTTCCCTGATCGATGGCTACAACGTATTTCTTCTCTGCCATAGCGTTTTTTTCCTCCTCTTTTTCAGGAACAGCTTCAGGAACAACCTTTTCTTCCACCGTGACGGGTGTAACGGGAGCCTTGGTTTCTTCCGGCACCGTCACGGAAGCCTTTTTCTGTTCATCCTCCCCGGAAGGTTTCACTTCTTCCGCTTCCCGGGGCATTTCCTTTTTCTCCGGTTCCGGCGGCTTTCCACCGCCAAAGATTTTTTTCAAAAACGACATTATGGATTCTCACCTAATTTCTTAAGGAGATGCGCTTCTTCCGCCACCTGACGCACCCGATCAAGGGAAGAGCCCACGCTGGCCTCCACAGCGGCCATCATGGCCCCTTCGAGCACAGGGGCGTCCGCGAACATAACATGCTCCGCCTTCTCACCGAGAAACTCCACGGCGGAACGGGCGCTCAAGACGGCGCTTCCGAGATCCGGCAGAACGAGAACCTCCTCCGCCTCTTCGAGAAGCTCGTTAAGGGCATCCAAAATGAGCGGAACGGATGTGCCCAGGCCTCCCTCTTCATTTCCTCCCACTCCACGAACGGGAACGCTTTTACCGCACATCTGAGAGGCGATGGAGGCGATTCCCGCCGCGGCATCCCGACTGTGAGATACCACAAGAAGCCCTACCATAACTCAAGCCTCCGCTCTTGCAGCGTCGCGAAAAGCCGAAAGAAGATAGTAGGACGACGTGGCTCCGGGATCCTGATGTCCCGCAGAACGTTGTCCGAGATAGCTGGCCCGTCCCTTCTTGGCCACCAGAGGAATGGTCTCCTCCATGCCCCTTCGGGCGGCTTCCACCGCCGCATCGAGGCCGGAGACGAGATCCTTGCCTTCCCCGAGGGCTCCGTGCAGGGCTTCCGAAGCGGGAGTAAGGGCATCCACCATGGTCTTGTCGCCCAGCTCCGCCTTGCCGAGATCCCGAATACCCTGAAGCCCCGCATCGAAGGCCTCGGAGAAGAGAGCCAGATCCACCTCGGAGTTTCCCTTCAGCTTCATGGACATACGCATAAAGAGGGTACCGTAAATGGGCCCGGAAGCTCCTCCCACGGACTGCATCAACACCATGGCCACGTCCTTGGAAACGTTTCCCAGGTCCGAGTAGGCTCCGGCCCGGAGTTTCGCAGCCACCTTGGAAAAACCCCGTTCCATATTGATACCGTGGTCCGCATCGCCAATGGCGGAATCAAGTTCCGTAAGATACTGTTTCTGAACCGCCGTAGTCTCCGCCATACAATACATGGCCTTCAGGAAGCCGGGCACATCCATTCGCAATCGCTCCTTTCGCAGCTTATAAAAAACGCTTACTTCCGAGGATTATAGAAAGCGGGAACGCAGACAGGAGCATCCCACAGATCGATGAATTCTTGATTGAGTTTCAGAAGAGTAATGGAAAAGCCCTGCATTTCCAAGCTCGTAATGTAGTTGCCCACCAGATTTCTTGCTATGGTAATTCCCCGGGCATCGAGGAAAAGCTTGAGTTCGTTGAAAACCAGGAACAGTTCCATGAGAGGCGTTCCCCCCATGCCGTTCACGAAAGCGAGCACCCGGTCCCCCCTGCCGAAGGGCAGGTCTTCCACCAGAGCGGGCCCCATGATCTCCACGATCTCCTTGGCGGACTTCATCTTCATCCGTTCGCGTCCGGGCTCCCCGTGGATGCCGATACCGATTTCCATCTCGTCGTCTCCGAGATCGAAGGTGGGCTTACCCGCAGCGGGAACCGTGCACGACGTGAGGGCCATTCCCATGGAACGCACGTTGGCGTTTACCTTCTCCGCCAGGGTCTTGAGCTCTTCCAGGGATGCCCCCTCTTCGGCCTTGGCTCCCACGATTTTCTCCACCAGCACCGTACCGCCTACACCGCGGCGTCCCGCAGTATACAGGGAATCCTTCACCGCCACGTCATCATTGATGACTACCTGCTCCACCGCGATACCGTCGGCCTTGAGCATGTCCGCGGCCATCTGGAAATTCATTACGTCCCCGGTGTAGTTCTTGACGAGGAAAAGCACTCCCTTACCGCCATGGACCGCCTTGGCGGCCTCGTACATCTGATCCGGCGTGGGAGAGGTAAAGACCTCTCCGGGGCATGCCGCATCGAGCATTCCCTTGCCCACATAGCCTCCGTGAAGAGGTTCGTGACCGCTGCCCCCGCCGGAGATGACAGCCACCTTGTTCACCGGAGCGTCGCTGCGCAAAACCGCTTTGATTTCGGGGTGAAGTTTGATGAGATCAGGAAAAGCCGCAGCCATTCCCGCGAGAGACTCATCAACGATACTCTCAACATTGTTCATCAATTTTTTCATTTCTTTACCCCCTTTTATGTTGTGTCACCGAAAATCCAACTCAGTATAAAGCAAGAAGAGGGAATTTTCTACACAAAAGCCACTCCGAGGGCTTTCACGATAACGTAGGCTATGGCAGCTCCCGCGAAGGGACCCGCAATGGGAATCCAGGAATAACCCCAGTCGGAACCGCCCTTGCCCGCAATGGGAAGAACTGCGTGGGCGATACGGGGGCCAAGATCCCGGGCAGGGTTGATGGCATATCCCGTGGGGCCGCCGAGGGCCATACCGATAACCACCACGAGAAGCCCCACAAGAACGGGGCCGAGCCCTACCGCAAGGCCCGCTTCGCCGGTAACGTTCTTGGAGAAGATGAACATGATAACCACCACGAGGAAGATGGTGCCGATCATCTCAGTGATGAAGTTGGCAGGGGCGTTACGAATGGCGGGACCCGTGGAGAAAATGCCGAGCTTGGCTCCCTTGTCCTCGGTTTCCTTCCAGTGGGGAAGATAGGCGAGCCAGACGATGACGCCCGCACAGAAGGCTCCGGCGGTTTCCGCAATCATGGTCATAAGAGCGTGGAAAGGCGTATAGACGCCGCCGAGCATCTTCGTAAGGGTAACCGCAGGGTTGATATCCGCCTGGGGCGCTCCGCATGCGATGGCTGCGTAGACTCCCATCATAACCGCAATACCCCACGCGAAGGTAATAAGGACCCAACCTCCGTTCTGCCCCTTGGACTTGTTCAGAAGGCAGCACGCCACCACGCCATCACCGAAGGTACACAAAACCAGCGTTCCAATGAATTCCCCCAACAGATTTTCCATATACAGTAGCCTCCTTTTTGAGCTCCCTATCAAAAATACAAAAACCCCAACGAATCCACCCGAAGTACATACAGCCCAGATCAACTTTTCAAACACCACCGCCTTTTCTCGAAAATTTTCAACACTATGAAAGAAGCGAGGAATACAAAAAAAGAGATGTCAGGCACCGAAAACGCCTGACACCCCTCTCTTCGTCTCTTGGGGTAGCCCCGCCGTATGAGTACGCATAAAAAAACTTGCCGGGAAAAAAGCCACCGGGAATATCCGGGAAAATGCCCCTACCAGAGGCTCTTTTCACTGGTGGATACCGCCAAAACCCGCTTGCCTAAAATGGCATTAACCTGCTCGATATTGGTAACCAAACCTCCCGCGATGAGAGGAAAGGAGAACTCCCGAAGCGCCCGATCCTCCAGAAGAGGAAGGGAACTGCCGGGAAGAAGTTCCACGAAATCCGGCTGCACCGTCTGGGCAAGCTGGTACCCCTTGGAAAGGGCATCGGAATCAAGCATGAAAATCCGCAGGAGCCGCAGAAGCCCATTTTTTTTCGCCAAATTGAGAATTGCCTTATGGGTGCTGATAATTCCGTGGGGAACCATTTCTTTCAGGAGGAAAGAAAAACCCACCGCATCCCCCTTAAGCCCCTCCACAAGATCGAAATGAACGAAAACGAGATGTCCCGCTTTGCGGAGCAGTTCCATTTGACTGCGATACGTTATTACCGATGTGCCCAGAAGAAAAACCACTCTTCCCGAAAGCTGGGAAACCCGTTCGACATCCCGAGCGGAACGAAGGGCGGGTATAATTCGATGCTGCTTGAAGCTCTGAACTACCGCCGCAGAAGATATCGACGAAGCAGAACTCTGCATGTATATATCACCACCCTCTATGCAAAGGAAGAATCTCAAAGCAATAATATCAGAAAACCGATTTGGACACAACAATAAACACCTATTCCATCATGGGGCTCATAAAACGATTCTCCCAGCAAAGAGAACACATGCATAAAATAGAAACTCAAATTTTACGCATACCACAACTCAGGGGAATGAAAATTTACAAACAAAAGGTTTAGCTGGAATCAAAGGCTTTGAAAAGGAAACGAGAAAATGGGAATAGGGAAAAGAAAAAAAGTTCCGCCGTTCGCAGGAACGGGGAACTTTTTTAGTTGATCGCATTCATGGCGTTCTGAATACCTTCGGTAATCCAGAGGGAAACCCCTCGAGCCGCCCCCTCCAAAATATGAGGCAACTCCTTTTGCTCCTCCCGGGAAAAGGGGGACGTTACGAAACGCCTCAGAGGAATCTTTTCCGGAAGAGGCCCCACTCCGATGCGAAGCCGGGGTATTTCGAGACTCCCCAGAGAGGCGATCACCGAAGCGATACCGTTATGCCCTCCCGCAGAACCCTTGGAACGCATCCGCAGGGCCCCGAGAGGAAGAGCCCGATCATCGTAAAGAACGAGGATCCGGGAATGCTCTATCCGGAAATACTCCGCCGCTTCCCAAACGGCCTTTCCGCTGAGGTTCATGTAGGTCATGGGTTTGAGACAGAGAAGACGCTCGCCGTTCAGAAAGCCATCCCAAAGGGCTCCGGAAAATTTCATACTCGGCCCCCTGAGAGAAGTCATACGCTCCAAAACAGCGTCGAGAGCCATCCATCCCATGTTATGCCTGGTTTGGGCATATTCAATGCCCGGATTCCCCAGGCCGACACAAAGGAACAACGGAAGCTATTCCTCGGTTTTCTTGCTCGTGAGAACCTCGACCTCCATGCTTCCCTCTTCGCCTTCCCCTTCTTCCGCTTCCGCCGCCACGCGAGGCTCCACCACCATCACGAGGACCTCCTCGGGGGCGATATGAAGCTCCGCGCTTTCGGGAAGAGCGCAGTCTCCCGCCGTCACGTGGGCTCCCTTGGAGAGGTTCGCCACATCAATAAGAATTTCGTCGGGAATCTCCCGGGGAAGAACTTCGATTTCCACATCGTGGTGCACCTGCTCGAAAACGCCTCCCTCTTTCACTCCCAGGCAGCGATCCTTGTTAACCACCTTCACGGGCACCGAAACGCGCACCTTGTGCCCCGCCACGAGCTGGTAGGCATCGAGGTGCAGCACCTCATCGGTTACCACGTTTCTCTGGAGGTCCCGCAAAATCGCCATTTCTTCCTTGCCTCCGGGAAGGGTAACGTTCATGCGCACCGCTTCCCAGTGGGAATAACGGATGAGGGGCAGAAAATCCTTGGCCGCCACCTTGTAATTTCCCGCCTGGGGATAGTCCGGGCCGTAAAAGGTTACGGGAATATATCCGTCCTTGCGGAGCTTTTTGGATTGCTCCTTTCCCACTCTTTCTCTCGCTTCAAACGTAATGGGGACAAACTTCGACATGCCTTACTCCTCCTTGAATTTGCCAGGTTCCAGAGGAACCCGAAACGCAATTTTTCGAAACGTTGTATATCTTACGAACCGAACAGGATGCTCACGGAATGATCCGAGTGGATCCTGTCGATGGCTTCCGCAAAAAGGGGGGCGATGGAAAGCTGGGTTATATTATCGATGTTTTTCTCTTCCGGCAGGGGAATGGTGTTGGTAAGAACGATTTCGGAAATACAGGACCCCTTGAGCCTTTCCACGGCGGGCCCCGAAAGAACCCCATGGGTGGCACAGGCATACACGGAACGGGCTCCCCGCTCCTGAAGAGCCTGGGCGGCATTCACCATGGTTCCCGCGGTATCGATGATATCGTCCACGAGAATGACGTCCTTCCCGTTTACATCTCCGATAATCTCCATAACCTCGCAGTAGTTCGCCTTATCGTGGGCCCGCCGTTTATCCACGATGGCAAGATCCGCCCGAAGCTGTACCGCGAACTTTCGAGCTCTCACGACACCGCCGATATCCGGAGAAACCACCGCCACCCGGCCTTCCCGGGAAGCCTCCTTGAGCCTGCTCTGGAAATGGGAGGCCAGAAGATTCATTCCAGTAAGATGATCCACGGGAATGTCGAAAAAGCCCTGAATCTGTCCGGCGTGCAAATCCGCAGTGATAACCCGGTGGGCTCCGGTTTTCTCGATAAGGTTCGCCACCACCTTGGAGGTGATGGGCTCCCGGCCCCGGGTCTTTCGATCCTGCCGGGCATATCCGAAATAGGGAAGCACCACGTTGATGCGATAGGCGGAAGCCCGTTTGAGCGCATCCACCATGATCAGAAGTTCCATAAGATTGGAGTTCACCGGAGCACAGGTGGGCTGCACCACATAAACATCCGCTCCGCGAACGCTCTCCTCGATGGAAATACCGATCTCCCCGTCGGAAAAACGGAATCGTTTCGAAGCCGCCACAGGAATCTGAAGATGCCTTGCCACTTCTTCAGCAAACCGTGGATTTGCCGAACCGGAAAAGACTTTCATCTCTCGCAAACGCGTAACCATGATATCAGATCTCCTCCTTCGGCTTTTCCAATGCCTTTCGCTGATGCCACCCCTCGATATTCTTCTGCCGTGCCCGGGCGACTCCGAGAGCCCCTTCGGGAACCTCCGAGGTAATTACCGATCCCGCGGCAGTGGCCGCATTATCTCCTATCTTCACGGGAGCCACAAGCATGGTATCGCTTCCGATAAAACAATTCGATCCTATGGAGGTGGGATATTTGTTCTTTCCATCGTAATTACAGGTGATGCATCCCGCCCCGACGTTGGTACCTCCGCCGATGGAGGCATCTCCCATATAGGAAAGGTGAGGAACCTTGCTTCCCGGACCGAGAGAGCTTTTCTTGATTTCCACGAACTTTCCCACGAAAGCTCCCTCCCCTATGCGGGCACCTCCCCGGACATAGGCAAAGGGACCGAGAGAGGCCTTCCTGTGAAGAAGGCTTTCTTCAAGCACCACATAGGGATTGAGGCGGCATTCTTCCTCGATCCGGCTGTCGGATATGATGCACCCAGCTCCCACGGAGCAGCGGTCTCCGAGGAGGGTTGTTCCATAGATACGCACGTTTTCCTCCAGGAAAACATCTTCCCCGAAGGAAACTCGGGGGCCGATCCAGACGGAACGCATATCCATGCACTTCAGTCCCTTTTCGAGCATCCACCGTTTAAGAATACGATCCCGCATAATCTCCCCCGCCTGGGCAAGCTGTACAGGATCGTTGATGCCCAACATATCCTCCTCCGCAGGCCAGGAAAAGGCCCGAGCCCCCAATCCTTTCCGCGAACACCAGCCTACCACGTCGGTAAGGTAGTATTCTCCCTGGGCATTGGCGGTGGTAAGGCTTCCCAAAGACTCGTCGAGAGAGGAATTCCGGAAAAGATAGATGCCGCTGTTCACCTCGGCACATTTTCGCTGCTCCGGAGTGGCATCCTTCTCTTCCACCACGAAAACCTTTCCGGCTTCCGAAAAAACCCGGCCGTACCCGGAGGGATCCGAAGCGGGAAAACTCACGAGGCCGCAAGCTCCGGCAACCTCGGAAACATCTTTCACAAAAGCCTTTATCATGGAAGACTCCACCAGGGGAGTATCTCCGCAGAGCACGAGAAGCGAATCCAACGGATACCACCAAGGTCGGGCCACCTGCACCGCATGCCCCGTTCCCAGCTGTTCCCTTTGCCACACCACGGAAACATCTTCGTGATGCCGTTCCAGATAGGAAGCTACTTCGTCGCCTCCGTGACCTACCACTACGGCAATATGTTCGATTCCCGCCTTTTTGACCGCCTCCACCACGTAGGAAAGAACCGGTTCACCGAGAACGGGTTGGAGCACCTTGGGAATACGCCCTTTCATGCGGGTTCCCTTTCCTGCGGCCAGGATAAGCGCTCCGATTCCGCGCATTTTCATCAACAGCCCTCCCAGAGAGTAGCTCCTTTCTCTTCCTGCACGATAATACTTGATAATCGAGAAAGTACAAACACAAAAAAAGCTCCTCTACCGACGGAGGAGCGGTTCCCCGGATGCGCATACCCTTTGGTACAAGGGAAATGGCTGGGGTGGCTGGATTCGAACCAGCGATGGAGGATCCAAAGTCCCCTGCCTTGCCGCTTGGCTACACCCCAATACAGCGCATGTCATTATAGACGGGAAAGTTGGGTTTTGCAAGGGCGTATTCGATTTAAGAATAAAACAAGATATAGCAAGAATGACGGGACAATAACTTTTAGTCCTCTGCCCTTGGAAAAATCACTGTTTCTCGGAATGTCAACCAATAAGGAGGTTACATTCCATGAACACCGTCCCAATATGTAAGGAACATCGAGAGGCACAACGTGAGGACCTTATCTTTGCTTTCCTGCTCTTCAAGAAAGCCTCTGGAGTATCTCCGAACACCATATATGATTACCGAAAAACCCTGGAGCTTTTCTTCTCCCGGCATCCAGATGGACTCGACAAGCCCCGAGAAAGCACCCTCAAGTTCCTGGGGCAATATGAGAATGCCTACACCTATAACCAGAAGTTCGCCTACCTCAAAGTATTCTGGGACTGGATGCTCTCGGAAGGATACTTCCGTGGCGGCATCCATCCTCTCCACGGACTCAAGAAACGTCGTACCCAAGGCCGTATCATCCAGCTCGAGGAGAAGGAAGTGCAAAAACTCCTTCGAACCCCGAACCAGAAAACCTACTGCGGCCTTCGGGATTATGCGTTGATGCTCCTCTCTCTGGATACCGGCATAAGGCCCGGAGAAGCTCTTCAACTACTCCCTGGGGATCTGTACCACGAAAGGAGAGAGCTTGCCGTCCGGGCCGAAATTGCCAAGACGAGAACACCCCGAGTGCTTCCATTGTCCGAGCCTACCCTGGAGGTGATACAGAGAATCCTCAAGGTACGCCCTTGGGACTGGAGAGAATCCCCCCTCTTCTGCAACGAAACCGGGGAGGCCTGGAATGTAACGTCCTGGTCTCGGAGGGTAAAGGCCTATGGGAAACAATGCAAGCTCGACATAACAGCCTACGCCCTGCGCCATACCGCCGCCCTGTTCATGCTCCGTCACGGCATGGATGCTTTCTCCCTGCAAAGAATCATGGGGCATAGCACCATGGATATGACACGGCATTATGTGAACCTCACCACGGAAGATACCCGGAGGGCTCATAACCAGGCCGGCGTGGTCCTTTCTCTCGTGGAAGAGGAACCGGACCGGAAGAAGCCAAAGAAGCAACGTCTTCGGGGGATATCGCTATGATCTTCCTCGGGGCTCGAAGGATTGCCAGGGAAGATTACCCCGCTCTCCTCGATGCGGCTCGGGGACTCCTCGCTTCGGGGGAAGGGTTGGAAGTGGATCTTGTGATGGAAGGCTGGTCCGGGATATCCTTCATGCTCGAAGGAAGGGATGTTACCGTGCTCCCGGGCCCGGTCGATGGAATGGTGGAGTTCTGGGTTACGGCTCCTTCGGAAGAGTTCCGGGGATAGCTCGCCACCTCGAAGGCGAAGATTGCATTGAGATTTTTGATAATCCTGTCAAAAATTCAAGTTTAACCGAAACGCCCCCCAGATTCTCGCTTGATATTTTTATCAAACGAGGTGTGGTAGAGGTCCCGTTCGGGGATGATGGACATAATCGGAGTTCTCCCCTGATTCGAGGTGAAACCATCACGGATCGTTACGGTATCCCTATCCCAGAGAGTCGGTATTCCCGAACAACTGCCCATCGAGAAGGAGGTAGACATTATCTATACCCTGACTTCAACATTGTTGAAGTCAGAACAGCTCAAGCCCTCGGAATGCTCCGGGGGCTTTTTCGCCAATTTTGGCGAAAATTCAGGGTTCATGTTTCAATGAAAGTTGGGGTTTTGTCGGAAACTGACAACACCCTGGACGTAGCATCAGCAATTCTGAGACTACCCACTATTTGATCCTCGCCCCCCCGGACAATGTAGACGTCTACAAGATGGTTACGTAGATGTCTACGTAGCGGTTACGTAACGCGTTACGCTCTGGGGAGCCTGTAAGGATTCCTTGTCCGTTCGAGTCGTCAACTATTGGATGACAACTCCCGAGTAATCCTAGGCAGTTCAACCCTCCGGGATTTCCGGATAGTTCACCACCACCCCGCCCCTCGGCGGAAATCTTTCCTCCCATCGTAATCATCCGCTTTCCAGTCTCGGAGAAGGAGCGGAACACGCTCCCGGTACTTCTGCACCCCCTCGGTCATGAGGCGAGCGGCGTAGGCTTCCGGATCTGCGGAATGCTCCGGAAGTTCCACCTTCACCTGGAGCTTCTCCTTCGATCTCCGGGCCTCGGCATGGGCGAGTTTCAACCCTTCGGACAAGGCTTCCTTATAGGAAGGATATTCCTCCCGGTGGGTCCAGGCGTAGGCGTGCGCTCTCTGCATGGTGTTCATGGTGAATTCCTTTCTTCCCTCGAGGGGAACTTGTGAAATGAGGTGCTTTCTTCCTCGTCCCAAAAGGCAAAAACCCCCCTTCTCGAGGAAGGGGGAAGCCTCATTACCGGGCCTTCTTTCGGGCTCGGAGAAAGAGCCAGAAGAGGACTCCCGCCGGGATGCTCCGCTGTAACTGGCAACTCCTCCGGAGCGTCATCTCCGCACCTCCTCGAGGCGGAAGGTGCTTTTCCTGTCGGGATCTGCCAGTGCGGGAACGTCCTCCTCGATGGCTAGGGATGCCACCATGCCACACACCCTCCCCGCAGGAGAAAGGATCTGCTTCTCCCCTCTTTTATCCCTGCTCACTTGGTACCCCTCGGGGATCTGGTACTCCCTGGTTTCGATGAGTACGGGCTCACCCACAAGAATGCGCCTTCCTCCCGGAAGTATCCACCCCGTTTCGGAGAGGAGCCGTTCTTCTGTTATTTGCACCTTGTATACCTTGATGGTTTCCGTCATGTCCATACCGCCTTTCCTGAATATTTTGGGCTCCATATTAAGATTACTTTGCGCCATTTTGTCGTCAAGGCCTTCCCCTACATCCCTCCTTGAATGATATCCCAGAAGAATTCCTCCACCCTCCACAGAACCTCCCCGCTTCGAACCGCCCCGACTGCCGCTTCCTGGAGAATGTCTCCATCCTCGCACTCCGCCAGGTCTTCGAGGATTTCCTCCAGGGGAACCGCCACTTCCAGAAGTACCCGCCCCTCGTGCTTCGGGGGCTCGAAGGTGAAGGGCTCCACCTCGTGGATGTCCCCACCCATGACCTGCTCCGCCGCTTCGAAGAGCCAGGAGGAAAGGTTCTCGAAGTTCTCCCGAAGGATTTCCCAGAAATCCCGCTCGGTGCCGCCTATGCTCTGCATGTCCCGGTCCGTTACCCTGAGTGTCAGTTCCATCTTGGCTTGCTCCTTTCCTATGCTGCGGGTATCAGGTTGAATTTCACGGAGGAGGCGGTGCGGGTTCCCTGGTACCGTTCCCTGGCTTCCCTGAAAAACCTGTCCCTGGGGCTCTCTTCGGGCTCCTTGCTGGCTGCCTCCTGAATCTTGTGTGCTCCGGGCCTCAAATCGAACTTGACCATCCTTACCGCCTCCCCTATTGGTATGGGAATAGCATATACCCATATTTTGGGTATGTCAATAATATTTACCCATATAAAAGGTTTTTCTTGATAGAAAAGCCCTTTCATGACATACTGACAATGTAAATATCTATTTTACGGATACACAATGAAAGGGAGGAATGGCGATGTTAAACACTGCAAAAATAGGGGAAAGGATTAAAGAGGCTCGGAAGAATGCCGGAATGCTGCAAGAAGAACTCGGGAAAGTCGTAGAAGCATCTCAAACCGTGGTCTCCGACTTGGAAAAGGGAAGACGCCAAACCATAGGAATCGACACCCTCAACTCTATAGCCACGGCCACAAACACCCCGGTACATGTTCTCCTGGGCTTCGACGTTCGAACCCTCGCCATGGAGGCAATCAGAGAACAGGCTCCGGAGCTTGCCGCCCAGATCGAGAAGGAAGGGCTTGCTTCCCTGACTGATGAGAGGTGCCGGGCAATTGTGCGGATCGTCCTTGAGTAGACCACCACGAGAAGAAGGAACAAGCCAAAAAGAAGTAGCCCCCAAAACACCCTTCAAAGCATTGCAAATACTGGCCCGGAAAACATGACGTTCCGGGCCTTGTTTTTTGGCACATGGGAAGAATGAACGTACCACCTTTTTCGTGGCGTCACGAAAATGATCAAACCCAGTAATTGCAAGGCTTTATCAAATTGTTAGCCCTTCGAAACCGGGCCGGAATCATGGCTCCTTTTTCTCTTCGTGCCACTTGGAAACGGCCCGTTTCCAACTAGCCTCGGGAGGCTTTGGTATCACAGGGATTGCGGGGACGTGATGCACAGGCCTATTTTCAACTAGGCACGAAATCGAAAAGCCCATTTTCAAGACGCCGAAATCAGGGGTTTGAAAGGGAAGGGAAAATAAGTGGATGCGGCAATTGCAATGCTTTATGATATTTTGTAGTGGTAGCCTCTCCAAACTTTTGTGTCTCTTTTTTAGGGACGCGGCAAATAAAAAACGGCCGTTTTTCGTTGGCTTCGGGAAGCCTTGCTATTACTGGCCTCGTAGGGGCTTGCGTCACAGGACCATTTTTCAGTAGACCCGAAAAGAAAAACGTCCATTTCCACGAGAGAAAGAATTCAGTGATTGTAAGGGTTCGCATGTTTTACCCTCCTCGATGCGGGCCGAAAAAGGAGGACCAACTTTCACTAACCACTACTTTCATTTCGCCGTTTTTCTTCGAACCTCTGAAACCCTTGGTATAACTGGCTTTCAGAGACGCACAATTTCAGTTGCAGAAAAAAGTTTTCCCTTGTAGGGAGAAGCCCTTTTCCTCGAAAAGAAGAATTCAGTATTTGCAAGGGTTCACAGGTTTCCACTCCTCCCTGGGGGGCCAAAAACAGGGGGTCAACTCCCTTCAACTTTCACTGGCAAAAACTTTCAGAAAGGGATTTTTACATGAACCTCGCAACACCAGCTATTGCAAGGCTTTGCGAGACACACAATTTCGGTTCCAGAAAAAAGTTTTGCATCTTTAAGTTGCTCGTTTTTCGCAAGAAGAAAAACCCAGTATTTGCAAGGCTTCGTGAAAATTTCTCCATCCAGGAGTCCCAAAAATCACCGTTCTTTTTCAAAGTTCCGCTTCTTGATTTCGCCATTTTTCCAAGAACTTCGTGAGCCCTTGGTATCACTGCATTTGCAAGGCACACAATTTAGAGGCCTTCTGAAAGTTTTGCCTTTCCGGAAATGCTCTTTTTCACGTTTTCAGCAACCCAGTGTTTGCAAGGGTTCGAAGAAAGTACACCTCACCAAACACCCCGAAAAGCACCGCTCTTTTTTCGAACACCGCTACTTGAAGTTGCACCATTTGTAACTAGCCTTACCAGTCCTTGCGGTTGCTACACTCAAGGCGTATCGTGTCAGGGGTTCGATTTTCAGTAGCGGTCAGTGGATTTTTCACCCCCGAGAAAGGGAGTTTCCGGGAAGAGCCTTTTCTCATAGATGCTTGCAAATACTGGGTTTATGCTGATAGGCTTGCCTAACATTGGACATGGTTTTCAAGAGGTCACAGTCAAAAAAAGAGAGCCGTTTTCAAGTAGGGTTGCGATACACTGCAATAACTGGCCCGGTGAGGGCCTACGGAAAACATGCAACTTCAAGTGGGTGGAGATGAAAAATGGACACGAATAGTATTCGTGTTCGAATTCGACCACCGTAACGGTGTCACCGGCATGGTGCTTGTCACCACGCCGGTATCTTTGGGCATTGTCAAATTGTCAAATGGATTGTCAAGCCGTTGTAAAGCTACAAGTCGAGCGACTAGAAATGAAGGTTTTTAATTCTTGAAATGTCAAGCCACATTTTTCATATTTCATGTAGGCAGTACCCGCGCGGCGCCCGACCCTCTGCGGGAATTGTCTGAAAGGACCCGTCAACTTAGGAACCAGAAAGGCCTACGGAAAACTCCAGCACGTCATCGGGAAGCGCCGCGAGATCCGCGATAACGTGCGGAGTCTTCTCCCTGTATCTGGCAACGGTCTTACGGTCTATCTCCAGGAGATCCGCGATATTAACGAGGGGGGAATTCCTACCGGCTCGAGGTATCCACCCCGCACGCTCGACCCGGGAAACGTACAGGCAAAAGGCCTTCCACATCACCCCGTACTCCAGCCGGAACGCCTGAACCGCCTTGGGGACCTTCTCCCATCCCCCGACGCTTTCCAGAGCCTTTTCGTAGGGCTCCATCATCTCCACCCGGTGCACCTGGTATCCTTCAAGATTCTGAGGAAGCTTCACGCTTCGGTCCGTTTCCCCCCGGCTTGCCCTGGCCTGGTGCTCAAGGATTTCCCATACTTCATTCCACGAAGGAGGGCTAACCTTCCCTTCGAGGATGAGCAACCCGCGAGGATGTCGTGAACCAACGAGATCGATCAGCCTGGCCAGCATTCGTACAAGGTACTCCTTTCCGAAAAATGGGAAGGGGAAAGGTTCTCCCCTTCCGGACATCATGCCTCTATTCGCAAGCGTTGCGCTTCGATATCATCCATCCGTACCGAGCTATGAGAGCCGCATCGCTTCTCCCGTCCTTCGGGGTTCGGCATCGCCCCGGAGTAAGATCGATCCCGGGGAACAACTGCATGGCCAGGGTGACGCTCTTCTCTTTCGTACCGTTTCCGATGGCCACACCCTTGAACATGGCTCTCTGCCACACGGAAGGCCGCACCGTCAGGAGAGGCATCTTGAAAGCCGCCAGGATGCCCCGCCATATCCCGAATCCCTCCCCGATACGAAAGGTGCTCGTGATGCCCTGTCCGGGCATTCCCTGGGCCTGTTCCATGGTGACGGTAGCCCAATCCCGTTCCCATGAGAGAATCTTTGCCATTTCCGCCACATCGTAGACCGTTTTCTTCCCCGTCTTTACCGTAGGGGTATCCCACACGGCGATAAGCTGCCCCTCCTCGCCAAGGACCGCCAGGGCTCCGGAAAGCCCCGGATCGATACCCACATACATCATGCCACCGCCCCCGGAAAGCTCGGAGCCTCGAAAAGCTCCACGTAGGCATCCAGGAACCGCCTTTTCGCCTGATGCCGCAAAATGGGCACCCGGGAATCCAGGAGATCCACCACCACGGGAACGCTCTTCCCCGGAGAGGGACGCATGATCCGTCCTATCCTCTGAACCGCTCTCCCCTTCGCTCGAAAGGGAAGGGCCAGTATCAGGGTGTCCAGGCAAGGAAGGTCAAGCCCTTCATCCGCAATGGTGGAAGCCACGAGCACCGAAGCTCTTCCTTCCCGAACCCGGGAAAGAATCTCCCTCCGGTCTTTCGCCTTTATGGCTCCGGTGGCCACCACCGCCCCGGGGATATGCGCCGCCAGGTCATTACAGTGATCCACCCGAGAAGAGAGTATCAATACCACTCTTCCCGCTTCCCGGGCCCGGTCCGCAAGATCCGTGATGAGGCGGTTCCTGTTTTCGTCCGAACTCATGGCGGTAAGCATTTCCTGGTAATCGTCCCGGTAGAGATACCGGAAGTTCGTGGGCTGCCAATAGAGCCGGGGACGCACCGATACCCCCGCCGATACGAGGGAATTTCGAAGGACTTCGTGTCTCTGGGGGCCGATGGTGAAGTGCAATGCCCGGGTAAGTCCGTCTTCCCTCTCGGGAGTGGCGGTAAGCCCATAGCGGTACTTTCCCGGGAAGGCCTGGACTACTTCGGAGAAGGTCCGTGCCGGTGTGTGGTGGCATTCATCCACCAGTACCAACCCGAAGGCGTTACGCTCCTCCTCGGAGATGCCCCTCTGTAGGGTCTGAATCGTGGCGATCGTTACGAGACCTATCGTCCTTTTCCCCGCCCCGATAACTCCCGCTTCGATTCCCAGAAGGGATTTCACGTTCTCCTGCCATTGATGGAGAAGATCCTTGGTATGCACCAGCACCAGGGCGGGCTGTTCCTTCCGGGCGATGAGTGCGAGGCCCATAACCGTCTTTCCTGCCCCGCAGGGGGCGCAGAGCACCCCATCTTTGTACCGGGCCATAGTTTCTACCGCCTCCTCCTGATAGCACCGCAGAGAGCCGGAAAATTCGAACTCCACGGGATCGAGAGAAAGGCGATGATCTATACAAAAAGCTTCCGGAGAAAGAGCAAGAAAACACTCGAGGTATCCTCGAGGAAGGGAATTCCCCTCATAGAAGAAAAGCTCCTCCGGGATATCCCGGGACCACCGCCCGGCCCTTTCCGCTTTCAAAAAAGCCGGGTTCACCAGAGTGAGTTCGGACTTGGCCCGGGAGAAAATCATCTTGTCTTCCATGGATTCCGGAAGAACTTTCAACGTGTTCTGAATTCGTACTATCATGTCGGCACCTCCTTTGACGCGGGGAAGGGAATTCCCCTCCCCGCACGGACCAATCCCTAATCCTCAAAAACCGTTCCATCGAAAAGGAGCTCGTCCTCCCCATCGGGGGATTCGTCCCCACCCGCTCTCCGGGCTTCCAGATCCTCCCGGAGTTTGGCCACGTGTTCATCCGTCCACTTTTCCTTCGGGAGATCTCCCACGATTTTCTTCATGGCATTGATGGCGTGGTTACGCTGTCCTCCGCAAGCATCCAGGTATCCTTTCCACAGTTCATCCATGAGCGCCGAAGAAGGACCTGGAGAAGATTTCTTTCGCTCCCTGGGAGATTGCCTGGAAGGTTGCCCGGCGTTGTCCGCCTGCCCCATTTCTTCCGTGGTGTAGAGCCCCGAAAGTTCCTGTGGGAAGGCCTTCCGAAGTGCGAGGGCTTCGGCACATTTGGCCAGCATCAGTTCCGGCATTTTTGCCCAGATGGGATTGGGGCCGCCGTCCTTTTTGGTTTGTACGTAGGATTCATACTTGGCCACCGCCCAGAGGGGATCTTTGAAGTCGTGCCGTAGTACACCCACCTTGGCCGCCAGGGGAGGTTCCGGAGAAAGCCATACGTCCAACCAATTTCCATCGGGGCCGCACCAGAAGGGCCCGGATTGCCCCGCATACTGGCCGCTTCTCTGGGCTATGAGCCGGAACCCGTCTATGGATACCTGGGTTTGCATGACCTCTCTCCGGGCCGATGAGTTCCAGCGTTTCACCGCGTATATCTGCCGGGAAAAGGGATCTAATCCGGTACGGTTGCAGATCTGCACGAAGAGGGAAAATTCATCGTCCGTGGCATCCGCACAGATGGTGCGCTTCAAAAGGTCCAACTGTTCCCGGTTCATTTTCTGTTCGTGAGTGGCCACCGCCGTTTCTTCGTTCATTACCGCCAGATGTGTCATACCGCCGCCTCCTTTATGTCGAAACGTACCGCCTTGGATTCCTTCACGTACTCCTGTACCATTCCCGGGTGTTCTTTCTCGAATTTCTTTTTATCGAACCGCTGGGATATGATTTCGTTGAAGGTCAGGATGTACCCGCCTCCCATGGCCTTTTTGATCCCACGGGAAAGAAGATGCCCTTCCAGGGTGCCTTTGCATTCCTCTTCAAGCTCCTTCATGCTCCTGGCCACCTCCCGGGCCTCCGCCAGGGTTTCCATGGCCGCGAGAACTTCCGGATCTGCCACGGACGCTACCCCCTCCCCGGGCTCTTCGTAGGTCTCCACGTCCTGCCGGAGATCGCAATGCTCCTTATGGCCGCAGTACCGGCACGCCCATGAGGGAAGTTCCCCCGGATCTGGAGGAAGGGAGGCCGAAAGGATGCGCTCCGCCCGTTCGTAGATTCCCTGCCAGCGGGAGGGATCGAAGGGAAAGATATCCATGGCAAGTTCGGAGTTGTCCTTGCAGATTCCCGCCACCGCCAATCCGGTAAACTGCTCCGCCCCGAGTCCCTGGGCGTAAACGGTGAGCTGGTCCACGTACTGAGGGTTCTTCTTGAGGGTTCCCTGTTTTTTCCAGAGGGCAAAGGCCCGGCTGTTCATGGTCTTGATATCCACCAGGAGTCTTTCCTTCTCCCGGGAAATCACCGCATCATGATGCCCGGAGATGATCCCGAGTTTTCCCACGGAAATACGCACCTCCAGGGCCGCCTGCTGGCTTCCCTCGTTGTGTTCCACCTTCCACCCGTCTTCCCGAAGGAAGGCCACCGCCACGGGTTCGAGAGCGTGCCCCACTGCGAAGATACGCAGGGCCTTACGGTCGAAATCCGCTTTATGTCCGTTCGCCCCGTACCAGAGGTTTCTGTCGCAAGGATGCCCTATGCCCGAAGCTCGTAAAGTTTTCATCGTTGAATCTCCTCTCCGCTACTCGCCTTTTTCAAGGTCATTTCCTCGGCCCATTCCCGGGCCTCCTCCTCACCGTTCCCCGCGTGTTTGGCTTCGGCGTATTTCTCGAGATAAAAGTTTTTCAGCGTCCAGGTCAACACCTTGACCGATGGGGGGAAGTAGAGAGATCCACGCCTCTCTTCCGATGGAGGCGGGCTTGCTCTCGGGGAAGGGGCCTCCGGAGGCGGAAGAGGTTCGGGTTCCTTGGGGATCGAAGGAAAAGCCTCGATGATTAGCTTCGAATTTTTTACGGAATCATGAAAAACCTCCGTGGCCGGTTCATCCTCTTCGGAATCGTCTCCCTCACGCACCACGGCGGTTATCTCCGAAGGGAATACATCCTCCAAGTGGGATTCAATCAACGCCACCTCTACAAGCTGACCGAAAACCCGCTCCCGATCTTCGGGAGATACGTCGGGGAAAGCCAGGAGCTTTTCTCCCCGGCTTCGGATCGCCTCCCGGTCATTTTCGGGAAGGGAAGAATACCAGTATTGGATTTCCTGGGGGATCGAGGCGGTAGGCTCGGCAGGATTCGGAGAAGCTACCGTTTCTTCCGGGGATTCCTCTTCATCGTCGAAAAAGGAGAAATCGAAGTCGCCTTTCAAGGTTCCCGAGTCCGAAGGGGAAGAATCCGAATCCAAAGAAGATTTTTCAATTTTGGGATCGGTAGGCGGTAGTACGGTAGCCCCTGTATAGGGGGGGCTACCGCTACCTACCGCCTTATCTACCGAATCCAAGGCGGTAGTTTCGGTAGTCTGCCGGTAGCCTACCGGTACTACCGGTGCTATCTCTCGGGGATTTTCAGGGAACAGAATTTCCTGTTTCGGATTTTCCCCTTCGATCTGTTCTTCCTGGGCCGCCTTTTTCATCCGTTCCTTGATGGTCGTAATGGCCTGGATGCAATCCGAAGGAGAGACGAAAAAGTAAACATCATCGTCCACCGAGAGAATGCCCTTATCCACGAGGGCATCCCGGGCATCTTGGAAGGCACGTTTCTTTGCGTTCTGCTTATCCGCTGAACACTTCCGCAGGAAGTAGGGCCGCCATGCCTCCACATCGACACCTGGAGCCTCGCCGCCTTCCGAAAGAATGCCTTCCATCTTCATGGCCTGGTGCAGAGTTTCATAGGCGGTACGCTGGTGCCCGTGAAGCTTTTCCTGTTTTTCCTCCTGGAGATCTTCTCCCACTCGAACAAGGCGCAAGTAGAGGCTTGTCACATCGTCCGTGCCCTCCTCCTGGAAAAGATCCTCCAAGTGGATGACATCCTTTTCGAAGAGGTGCGGTTTCGGTTCCTCCGCATCCTTCATTTTTTTGCAGGTCACTTTTACAGCGCTTGTTCCCTTGGTTTCTACGCAATAGGAAACGTCCGCCGCACCTTTGAGAGCGATAGCCCCAAGGCTTCTATCCGGGGCCGTGTGGGGGGAATGATGAGCCCACGAAATGAGAGTATCTCCTCCAAGTTCCCGCTTCAGGCTCTCGATGTTCCGGATAAATTCGGCCATGGCCGCATTGTCGTTGATGTCTGCCGAGATGTTCCGGGAAAGGGTATCTATTCCGATAGCTCCCGGCGCTCCGTGGTGGTCTCGGAATTTGAGAACCGCTTTCCGGATCTTTTCGAAAAATGCGGGGTCGCAAAAGTCGCCGGGCTTGTTGCTGACGTGCAGAGGTATGGGCCGGGATACGTTGTTCTTCTTTTTCCACGCCGCTATCCGGCGCTTGATGTCACGGGCTCCTTCACCGCAAAAATACAGCGTTGGGGCCTGCTTTACCGGATGTTCCGCAAAGGGGAGCCCCGCCGCTACGCTGCAAAGAGCCCCGAGAAGCCAGAAGGTTTTTCCGCTGCCGGGAGCGCCGAAAATCTCGACAAGGGAGCCTTCTGGAAGGATGCCCTTTACAAGCCACTTCGGAGCGGTAAGCTTCAGCTCGCTTTCCGGGATGAAATAGAAGTCGTCTTCGGGCTCTTCTGGGGAAGCCTCCACGACACCCGCCCATGGTTTCGCCGTGGCAAGTATCGCCCGGGCCTCTCCGGGAGAGGTACAGTCAACTATGTCGCCCTTGTGAGGGAAGGTTTCCGGGTAGGTGACAACCTTGACGCTTTTTGCCTTGCCCGAGAGGAGAGCCGCGATTTTCGCCATGGCGTTCTTCCCGGGGCTGTCGTTGTCGGGGACCAGCACCACATCACGTCCGTGAAGCGGCGTAAAATCTGCGGTGTCGATGGACTTTGCACCACCGGGCCAACACGTGGCCACTCCCGGAAGATTCCATTCCCTGGCCCGGTCCACCTTGATTTCCCCTTCGTGGATGTAGACGGTAGCGGTGGGGTTGCTGTGAAGCTCATCAAGTTTGTACAAAGGGTTCGGATTGCCTGTAACTTTCTGATAGCCGCCACTCTGCCAAGAGCCGTCAACCATGGTGGATTGTGGGAATTCCTTCTCTTTCCGACCCTGGGCTATTAGAGCTTGGGAATTGCGGTACCTCTCGATTTTCAGGAGGGGGTTTCCTCTTTCGTCCACATAGATAAAGGTTCCCTCATGGGTTCGCTGTTTCGGGGCCTCTCTGCGTTTCTGGAAGCACTCGGGGGAGGCTACGTTCAACCTTTGAGCAAGGGCCACAATCCCGCCCTTGTCGCCGGTGGCAAGATCGTGCCAACTGCCTTTTTCGCAATTGATCGAAAAGGAAGGGCTCTTGTCTTCCCGCAGGGGGGAATGGACCACCGCATCATTGCCGGCCCATCGGATAGTCCTACCGTTGTTGGGGATATTCAGTTCGAACCAGGCCCGGATTTCGGAGGGATTTATGGTAGCTGTCATTCCAGGCCACCTCCCTTTTCAAGGTAGGGGCTCCTGGGAGTGGAGCTTATAAGCCAATACCGCCCCCACTTTTTCCCGCCACCTCGAACCGTTTCGGTGACAATGCGCCACCCACTTTCCCGCAAGTCATGAATGCGGGCCGCAAGCCTACCAACACCGTATAGACGTTGAGCTTCATTCTGTGTAAGGGGTCCGGTGTCCCGGAGGTGAGAAAGTATCTGTCGGCTCTGGGATTTGTAGACATGCGACATTAGAGCCACCGCCCTTCGAAGCGGGGACCTTGCCCGGTGCTATGGGTTTGTTTTATTGAGAAAGGAAAACTACTGTGAGGATGTGTTTTGAAGCATAGGGTTACCGCCGGTGGTTCTGGGTCTGAACCTCCTGAGTCGTCGTCACCATCACCGCCGCCACTCCCTGGGGAAGATGCGCTCGAAGAGGAACGCCGGGAGGGGCTATGGTATTCGCGGGAACGGGAGAAGATTACCACCGTTGGGATGATGGGGGCTTTGGCGTGGAGAAACCGCCCTCCGGGGAGAGGTGCTCGCAGTTTGGGGAGCCCGTGCATTACCCACATAGCGGTGGCATGCGAGGCACTACCCACAGGTACATTTTGGATTTCCTCGCTCGCCTCTCGGAGGGCTCTCGCAAACAACCCGTTTACTTTCGCCCGTAAAAGCCTTAGATCTTCGCTTGCTCTGGATAGCGCTATTCTCTGGAGATAAATTTCCCCGCTCTCCGCAAGCATCGCCATAAACTCTATTTCCCGGATTTTTTCGCTCAGGGGGCAAAGAGAGTCGGCCTCACACTCTGCTCCCCATGCCCTATACGCTCTCGCTACATCCGCTGGGAGTCCTTGTTCAAGATCGAAAAGCAAGAACGCCGCTTCTCCATATCCTAACCCTCCCGGCTTCTCTTCAATATCAATCCCATGAGAGGCGAATGCTTCTCGGAGGGCTCTTTCTGTCCCCGTAGGGGGGAGGGCCTTGTGGTCAGAAGACAAGTCTTCCCATGTGCTTGCTTCAGCGTCTATGATGGCAAACGCTTCATGGTGGGCTTTTTCCGCTAGTGATGAGGCGAACTCAGACGCTTCACTCTCGCTGTGGAAAATGCGGACGGTTCCCATCTCTGGGGAATCAATGGTATAATTGCCCTGCATAGGAACCTCCTTTCTATATCACTCGCCGCCGTTGGATTGCCCCCAGCGGCATTTTTTATGCCCCGCCGGGCCCGGTTCACGCTTGTACCAGGGTTTCCCTTTCGATAACCCGAGCAGTCCCCCCTTTCGTAAAAAGCCTCTCCCTGGGAACTCCGAAATATTCCGCTATCAGTTCCTGGCGTTTCGTGGGAAGAGGCAACCGCCCCTTTTCGACCCCACACCAGTTCGAAGGAGTCCACCCCGCCACGGCCGCTATCGCTTGCTGTCCCGTCCCCTCCGCAATCCTAAGGGCCGCCACTTTGGTCAGCATTCCACACACCCCCTTTTACTGTTAGAATAGTTACTATCAAAGATTATATCATGAACACAAAGTTGGCTCCAAACAGCGAAGCGCTATATGTGGCATTTTTTTGTTGCTTTTACAACACATACGGCGTATTTCCCGTGGATAGCTTGTGGATATCTTTGGGGAAATTGAAATTCTTGGAAGGCTCGAAAGGAGGGGGTCTCAATGTGAAGGCACAAAAAAAACCGCCTATCCTGGGAAGAGGATAGACGGTTAAAAAACTGAAATGTAAAGTATGGGAAAAGGGGTCACCTGCCTACTTTTTCCCTATCGAAACCGAGAAAGCTAGTTTTTCCAAGGGCCTAACCTGGACAATTAAAAAGACATGATCCAAAGTCCCCTGCCTTGCCGCTTGGCTACACCCCAATACAGCGCATGTCATTATAGACGGGAAAGTTGGGTTTTGCAAGGGCGTATTCAATTTAAAACAAAAGCAAGAAACGATACGAGGAGGCAACGCATCGCGCCCAGTTCTCTGTTCTTCGAAATGATGGAACCGCGCCCGTGCTTTGCTTCTCCGGTACACGACACTCGACAAACCAAGAGAAAGCACCCCAGCTTTTTCCGACTTTAGAAGAATGCCTACATCTATATATAAACACACAAAAGATGCCTCTCCGAAGAGAGGCATCTTTTCGATGGTTACCTTAGAATCCTGAAAGTGCTTTTGGCTCCCCAGGACGTATAAGGGGTTCTCCAAAAAGCCTGTTACGCCTTCTGAACGTTTGCCGCCTGCATCCCCTTGGCGCTCTGGGTAATCTCGAAGGTTACCCGCTGTCCCTCGCTGAGAGTCTTGAAACCGTCTCCCTCGATGGCACTAAAGTGGACAAAGATATCCGTACCCTCGTCACTCGTAATGAACCCATACCCCTTCGCATCGTTAAACCATTTGACTGTTCCCTGAGTTGCCAAAATGCTACCTCCAGAAAAAATAATTGTGTTGATTTTTGAAACCAACCATAGAGAATGTACTCTATTCGACGGTTTGTGTCAAGAGGGACAAATCATTTTCCGTAATATTTCAGCTTCAGGAAAAAGGGGAATTCTTTAAGGGGTTGCCTTTTTCCCTTTCTTACGGGTATAACTTACGGAAGTATGCGTTTACCAAGGAGGCCTCCATAACCCATGGAACAGCGTTATTTTAAAAAGATATCCGACCAGCTCCATCTCCAGCCTCGCCAGGTTCAGGCGGCCATGGAGCTTTTCAGCGAAGGCTGCACCATCCCCTTCATTGCCCGATACCGCAAGGAAGCCACTCGCTCCCTGGACGAGGTGGACCTGACCAACATCCGGGATCTCTGGCGCTCCCTGGAAGATTTGGATAAGCGCCGGGAGGCCATTCTGGATTCTCTGAAAAAACGGGAACTCCTTACAAAGGAACTCCATGTAAAAATCCAGGGGGCCTCCAATCTTACCGCCTTGGAAGATCTTTACCTTCCCTATAGGCCCAAGCGGAAAACCCGGGCTTCCGCAGCCCGGGAACGGGGACTCGAACCCCTGGCGGAGATGATTTTCGCCCAAAAGGGAGTGAACCCCGACGAAAAGGCCCGGGAATTCGTAGATCCCGAAAAGGGGGTACGCACCATCGACGATGCCCTGGACGGAGCGGGGGACATCATGGCAGAGTACGTCAGTGAAAACCCCGAGGCCCGGCAGGAACTCCGAAAGCTCTACGTTTCCCAGGGGGTTCTGCGCTCCCTTCGGGCTCCCAAAAAGGAGGAAAAGGAGGCGGCTCACTACGCCGATTATTTCGATTATAACGAGCCTCTGCGTTCTCTTCCCTCCCACAGGATTCTCGCGCTTTTCCGGGGAGAGGCGGAAGGAATGCTCTCCCTCTCTTTCCAGGTCCCCGAGGATCGAGCTCTCTCGCTTCTGGAGCATCGCTTTCTTTCGGGAACCGGCTTCGATTCCGAAGAGGTGCGGGATGCTCTGGGGGATGCCTGGAAACGGCTTCTCAAGCCCTCCCTGGAAACCGAGGCCCGCAAAGCTCTGAAAGCCCGGGCGGATGCGGAGGCCATCCGGGTTTTCGCGGTCAACCTCCGGAACGTTCTCATGGCATCCCCCCTCGGAGAAAAGGCGGTGCTCGCCGTGGATCCGGGATTCCGCACGGGGTGCAAGGTGGCCTGCCTGAACTCCCAGGGAGAACTTCTGGAGCATACCGTCATCTATCCTCATCCTCCCCAGAAAAAGGAAGGGGAGAGCCGGGAAATCCTCGAAGATCTGGTACGCAAATACGCTCCCCGGGCAATAGCGGTGGGAAACGGCACCGCCGGAAGGGAAACCCTGGCGTTTCTGCGCACCCTGAAATTCTCCCCCCCCCTCCCCCTGGTAAGCGTCAACGAGAGCGGAGCTTCCATATATTCCACCTCCGAGAGGGCCCGGCAGGAGTTCCCCCATCAGGATGCCACGGTACGGAGCGCGGTTTCCATCGGGCGCAGACTCATGGATCCTCTGGCGGAACTCGTGAAGATCGATCCCAAATCCATCGGAGTGGGGCAATATCAGCACGATGTGGATCAAAAAATGCTTCGCCAGGCTCTGCAGGATACGGTGGAACAGTGCGTCAACGCGGTGGGGGTTATGCTGAACACCGCAAGTCCGGATTTGCTGACCTACGTCTCCGGCCTGGGACCCCAGCTCGCGGCGGGAATCGTCACCTACCGGGAAAAGCACGGCCCCTTCCGGAGCCGCCGGGAACTTCTGAAGGTTCCCCGGCTCGGAGAGAAGGCTTTTCAGCAGTGTGCGGGATTCTTGCGCATACGCTCCGGAGAAAACCCTCTGGATGCCAGCGCGGTGCATCCGGAGAACTACGCCATCGTGGAAAATATGGCCCGGGACACAAAATGTTCCGTGGAGGAGCTTATCAAAAACCCGGAAATTCGGGGAAGAATCGACCTTTCCCGTTACGTTGCGGGAAACGTGGGAATGCCCACGCTGGAAGACATCCGGCAAGAGCTTGCCCGACCGGGAAGGGATCCCCGGGAAGTTCTGGAACCCCTGGGGTTCGACGAAAGCGTACAGACCATGGAAGACCTCCTTCCGGGGATGGTGCTGCCGGGAATCGTGACGAACGTTACCGCCTTCGGAGCCTTCGTGGATATCGGAGTTCATCAGGATGGGCTGGTGCATATCAGCAAAATGGGAGACCGCTTCATCTCCACCCCCACGGAAGTGGTGAAGGTGGGGGAACAGATATCCGTGGTAGTGCTCGGAGTGGATATGGAGCGCAAACGCATCTCCCTTTCCATGCACCCCGAGGATTTTCCGAAAAAATCCGGACAGGAAAAGGATTCCGCCGAAGAAATAACGCCCTGAAGAGGTTTTCCAAACATGGCCAAGTAGTATAATAAAGAGACAGAACGACAGATCTCATTCCAGAGGAGGTGTATCCCCATGATTCAGGCGGAAGAGGTTCTTTCTTCCCAGGACCCCGGAAGAATTATCGCCAACATGCGTCTTTTTCAGGAGGTCCTCGGAGATATCGCCCGGGTTCGAATTGTTCCCAAAAGCCTTTCGGATCCGAAAAACCCCAGAATTTCCTATGCCGGAGAGAAAATCGACAAGGGAGGAAAGGGATTCCTTCTGGATTTCGACTGGAATCTTCCCCCTTCCCACGAGCTGGCGGAAGCTCCGAATCCTCCGGAAAAAACGGACCACCCAGACCTCCTCGCCCCGCTTTCGGATTTGCGAGCCTCCCGTGAAAAACTCCGCAATCTTCAACGGGTCCGAAACTTCAGCAAGGAAAGCGTGCTTGAAAACCTTCGGGAAAAATCCCGCCGGGAAATCGTTTTTTCCCTCGGAGAGAATCATACGCTTCTTCTCACCCTGAAGGACAGCATTACAGGACACATTCTCTGGCAAGCCCCCCTGAAAGAAGCCCGTAAAATTTTGCTTCGGGGAATGCCTCTCAAAGGATTGAACTACAGCAGTCAGGTCTGAAAAAAATATCAGGACCTGGGTTTCGACTCGTGTATGCCCGGTTTTAAAACGAACTCCTTCAAGACGGCAGATTTGAAAAGGTTCTCTTCGCTCTTTCCCCGAATTCCTTTCGGGGAAAGATTTTTTATTTCTGCAAAAAATTACTTTCTTTCCATTATTTGCACGTGGTATAATCAGAATAACTTAGATTTTCCATTCGTATTTCTACAAAGGAGGGATCTGTTCATGTTTCGGAAGTTTACGTTTTTGGGCCTCGTTTCGCTGCTCCTTTCCCTGGCAATTCTTTCTGCCGCCTTCGGAGCACCCCGTTCGCTGGAGACGATCAAGAAAAGCGGTGTTCTTCGGGTGGCGGTGGAAAACGAAACCTGGGGGGTTTTCCATATCTGGGAAGGCGAGCAACTCTCGGGATTCGAAATCGACCTTTGTAACGCCATAGCCGGCGCTCTGGGAGTTACTGCGGAGTATGCAGCCGTTCCCTGGGGAGATGGAGAAGAGGGAAGCATTACGGGAGCCCTGGAAAAGGGCGTATGGAAAGAATGGGATATCATCGCCGCAGGCATCACCATCACCAAGGAACGCCAGGAAATCGTCTCTTTCGGAGAATGGATGTTCAATGCGGGACAGGTTCTTATCGTTCGTAAAGACAGCGGCATCAAGGATCTCCCCGATGCGGAGGGCAAAAAAATCGGTGCCCAGCAGAACACCTCCAGCATGGAAGCCATAGGAGAACGCCTCAAAGGAGCCGAAGGAGTTTCCTTCGAAATGGTTCAGAACGCTTTCGAAGCCCTCAGGAACGGCTCCATTCAGGGAGTGGTCATCGACGCTCCTCTGGCGCTCCAGGAAGCCAAGGCCCACCCGGATATGCTCGAGGTGGTGGAGCGCCCCATCACTCGGGAAAGACTGAGCCTGGTACTTCCCAGAGATTGCGATCCGGAGCTTCTCAAAATCGTGGACGAGGTTATCGCAAAAGAGCGTAAAAGCCTCCACAAAAAGTGGTTTTAAAACGAAGGCGCATCAAAAAACGTTGTTTTCAGGCGCTTTTCCGAATTGCGTTCGGAAAAGCGCTTTTTTTCTTTTTTTGCATAAGCCATGGTATACTTTATAATGAAAGTATACGCAATTGGGATGGAAATTTTTTGTTCTAAGGGGGAGGTAGGTTTGTCCTTACGCGTAAAGCTTTACGGCGTCATTCTCGGCATGGCAGTCTTAGGAATGGTTATTATGGGAAGCCTGAACTATACCGGAGCGAAAAAACAGCTTATCGGTCTTGCCCGGGAAAACCTGGAAAACACCGCCCGGGAAATATCCAAAAATGTGGCCCAGATTTCCGAACGCAATGCGGGGCTTATCAAAACGATTCGACCGATTATCGTAGGGCTTTACGATCAGATGGCGGACGAGATGATCGTAAAAGACACGCTGCAACAGGTGGCAGCCGCAAATCCCCAGATACAGCAGATTTTCATAGGCACCGCGGAGGGAGATATGCTTCTGGTTCCCTCTGCGAAACTCGACGAAAAGTATGATCCCCTCTCCCGGGAATGGTACAAACTTTCCGCCAACGATAAGGTTACCGTACTAGGCCCCTACGAAGATGCGGTTTCGGGGAAAACCATTCTGACCTACAGCGTCCACCTTACGGGAGGTTACGGCGACGATATCGGTGTCTTGGGATTGGACATTTCCATGGAATCCTTTCAAAACATGATAGCAAATCTCCGGGTAGGTCGAACCGGAAACGCCATTCTCATCGATAAAAGCGGGCGCATCATGGCGGATGCCAACGAAGGATACTTGGGCAAAAACGTAACGATCCTGGGCAAGGCCATGGAAGATTTGGAACGCAAGGCTGTTTCAGGATCTGCAGGAATCGAAACAATTTCCGTTAAGGAAAAGGAGAAGACCGTGTATTACAGCCCCGTAAAGGGAACGGATCTTTTCGTCTTCGTCTGCCAGGATGAGAAAGAAATTCTGGCTCCCGCAAACTCCCTGTTCCGGAACGCCATGATTACCATTCTTATTTCCACGATCATTCTGGGAGGCATTATCTGGCTGGTGGGACACTCCATCATTCTTCCGGTAAAAAATACCGCCGAGGCGAACAAACGACTTGCCGCCAAGGATCTTACGGTAACGTTTCCGCATATCAAGGACCCCCTGCTGCGGCAGTTGAGCGACAGTTCCACCCTGCTGCTGGAATCCTTTCAGGAGCTCATGAACAATCTCCGGCACACCACCCAAACCCTGCAGCACAATGCGGGAGGCGTTTCCCGGGCCTCGGGAAAAACCAACAATTCCGTGAAAACCATCGAAGCCGCCATGGATGCGGTTCGCTCCATGGCGGAAGCTACCTCCGCCGCCATCGAAGAGACCAATGCGGGAATAGAGGAAGTCGCTTCGGGAGCTCAAACCGCCTCGAAGGCCGCGCAAAACGCCAACAATGCCGCCACGACCCTGAGGAAACATGCGGAAGAAGCCGGAAAGGACACGGAGCAAACGGTATTTCGCGTTCAGGAGATGGCCCAATCCTTCGACGTGGTTACCACGTCGGTGGACGAGCTCAACGTTCTCGCTTCCCACATCGGGGAAATCGTAAGAGCCATCGCCAAGATTGCGGATCAGACCAATCTTTTGGCCCTCAACGCCGCCATCGAAGCCGCCCGGGCGGGAGAAGCGGGACGGGGCTTCGCGGTGGTGGCGGAGGAAGTCCGAAAGCTGGCCGAAGAGAGCAACCGTGCGGCGGCCCAGATCGGCAGCCTGGCGGAGGAAATTCTTTCCGGAACCGGCGTGGCGGTGCAGAAAGCCAAGGAAGGAAAGGAAATCGCCCAGGAAGGGGTTTCTTCGGTGGAACAGGTCCGCCTTCGGCTGGACGAAGTGGTGGCATCCATCAATACCATTACGGAACTGAGCCGGGACATTGCGGAGGCCATACAATCCCAATCCGCCAGTACCGAGGAAATGGCTCGGGCCATCGACCACGTGGCGGGGCTTACGCATCAGCTCCACGAAAAGGTGGTGGAAGTGGACACATCCCTTCAGGAAACCGGAGAGGCCGCGGAAGATATGGAATCCGCTTCGGGAGAACTGAGCAAGGTTTCCGGGGAATTGGAAGCCATCGTGGCGGAGTACAGGCTTACGAAAACGGCAAATCTCCCCGAACTCCATTCCTGAAGGTCCCGAATAAACGCAAACGAAATCGAAAAGGGATGAGGCGAAAGTGATCACTTTCGCCTCATCCCTTTTGCAGAACCGTACGTACGAGCCTCGTATGCGGCTCCCGCTTATGTCGCTATTCCTCGCTGTCCGTCTTGGCGTATCGCCGCCCGGAACCCATAAGAACGCTGAAACCGTGCAGAAGACGAACGTTTTCGAAAACAATTTTGATAGCCGAGGTAATGGGTACCGAAAGCAAGGCTCCGGGAATTCCCCAAAGCCAACCCCAGAAAAGAAGGGAAAAGAGAATCAGTGCCGGGCTGAGGTTGAGATGATCTCCCAAGATACGGGGAGCGAGAACATTTCCCATAAGCTGCTGTAACACCAGAAGGGAAAGGGCGGTAACCACCGCTTCCCCGAAGCTGGGGTAAAACTGAATGGCCGCCAGAAGAATGGGGGGGATGGAGGCCACCACGGAGCCCAGGGTAGGAATGAAATTCAGCAGAAAGGTAAGCACTCCCCAGGTAAGAGCAAGCTTTACGCCGATAGCCTGAAGAATGATCCAGGCCAGTAACCCTGTGGCTGCACTTATAACGAATTGAAGACCCAAATAATGCCCTATCTGAACGGTAATGATTTCCGTAATAACTTGTACTTTCTCGGCATTTCTCCTCGCCAGGGCCCTCCGAAGTTTCGCTTCGAAGTAGGGAGCTTCCACGAGAAGAAACACGAGAAAAACCACCACCAGAATCATCTTGGAAACCAACGAAAAAAGAGACCGGGAAAAAGTGACGATTCCCAAGGTAACCTTATTGCCCAAGTCGAAATTCTCGCTGACATTTTTCCACGCGAACTTCACGATTCCCACGGACTCGGAAAGCTCTTTTCCCATACGCATAAAACGTTCCTGAAGGTCCGGCACTTCCTTGGAAAAAGCCACGAGGCTCGTATCGAGATAAAGAATTCCCAAAAAACAGAGTCCCGAAAGAATTCCAAGCATCAGTACCACGATGAGGGATGTGGGAACTCCGAATTTATGCAGAAAACGCACCGGAGGCACCAACACATAGGATATCAGCAACGCGATGACAAAAGGCAAAAACACTCCCTGGGCAGACTTCAAAAACGCTCCTACCAGAATGATCGCGATGATTCCGAGAAAAAATATGGAAAGTCTTTCGGAAAGCACCCTTCCTCCGAAGGAACGGTTTTCCAGAATCCTACGTTCCCCCTCTTTTTTTTCGCCGTTCATGCTATCACCCCCGCCCTCCCGCACAAGCACCATCTCCCTTCACGAGCTACGGGGCCTTTCCAATAGATCTTAAGAATCTCTTCCGAAAAGCTCCCTCATGGATTTTCCCCGCTATCCGAAGCTGCGGCTCCGAGCCGCAAAGGGCTTCGAAAATCCATGACGTCACTCTCTTGAAGAAACACGTATTCATAATTTCAATCGAAACGACCCGCTCCACGAAACCGCCACACACCGTAAAAGAAATACTACAGAATAGCCCGGGAGTCCATTCCCAATTGCGCCTTCCCGAAAAAAAGGGGGGAAATTTTTTTTCGTGACGGGAGAACCATAAATCTTGTTCGCATTACTTACCTTTTTCCCACTTTTCAGGATTGCAAAAAACATTTTTTTCCTTTATACTTTTTCCACCTTTATCGAAATGACTTTAACAAGAGAAGCATTTCAGATAATATCCGGGAATCCCGAAAAGGAGAATCCCACTGTAAGGAGGCTTTTTTTCATGTGGAATGTCGAGGATGGAGTCCATATTCTGCGCAATAAGGGTTTTAAAATTACCGCCCAACGGATCAGCATTCTCAAATTGCTTCACGGACGTAAGGATCACCCTTCGGCGGAAACGATCTATCAGGAGCTGAAAAAAGATTTTCCCACGATTTCTTACGCCACAATTTACGGAACTGCCCAGGTTTTAGCGGATTCAGGGCTTGTGCAAATTCTTTCCATCGACGAAAAGAAAATTCTCATCGACTCCAATCCCACACCTCACGCCCATTTTCGCTGCTCCTGCTGCGGCAAGGTGGAGGACGTTTTTATTCCCCCTTCGGTTTTCCAGGCATTACAGCAGGGATTGTCCTCTCAAAACGTCATTAACACTACTCAAATTTACTTTCACGGCATCTGCGCCTCCTGCTCCGCCCAAGCCACGGCAGTATAACGCGGAACACTCCGATTTCCCGTGAAGGACCTGCCGCTTTTCTTCGTTTCTTCCTGGAAGTGGGGAACTCTTTTTCTTCTCTTTCTTTTTCTGCTCTTCTCCCAGGCTCTCGTCTTTCGGAAGGGCCCCCGCCTTTTCTGGATAGGCTGGGGAGTTTTCATGTTTTCTTCCACCCTTTTTCTGGGGTTCCTCGCCCCCTGGTGGATGGGGGTGGTTCTTCTGGTTCCCTCGGGACTTCTCTGTGGTATAGTGTATGTCGCCCTGCGGAAGGCCCCGAAAAAAGGACCTTCTCCCGAGGACATCCTCCACGAAGAGAGGCCGCAATAAGTTATGACTCAAACCGTTACCGCCATCGTTATGCTCTACGGTCCCTTTGCCTGGTGCTATTTCCGCAAAGAACCCTACGAATCCTACGGCCTGGTTTTTCGCTGGAATCGGGAAATGAGCCGAAAGCTTTGTTTCTACTGCCTCATATCGCTTCTTCCTCTTACCCTGGTGGCCATGAACTGGCCCGGAGACGATCTTCCCCGAAACGTGGAAATGTCCCGCTTTTTCCCCTACGTCGCCGCAGGATTCACCGCAGCGGTGGTGGAGGAGGTCTTTTTCCGGGGTTTTTTCCAAAGCCTTCTCCGAAAGCGGTTCTCCCTGTTTCCCCGGGTCTTTCTGAGTGCCGCGATTTTCGCGGTTTCCCACATGTTTTTTCGCACCTCTCCCCTTTTCCTGGCCACCTTTTTCCCCGGCCTTTTCATGGCCTGGCTGCGGGAAGAGTTTGAAAGCATCACGCCTTCCATAGCATACCATTTTATCGGGAACCTATGGGCCATCTGGTTTTTCCCGAGCTTTTGAATACACCATCATGACGTAAATATGAAAGAAGAGTCCCGGGAAGCTTTCTCCGGGGCTCTTCTTTGTAAAACAACCTCCTGGCTCATTCCGCCTACTGTCGTGTCTTGAATCGCTGAGGTATTCCCGCGCAAAATCGAGCGGGCGTCTTTCCCTCACACTCACAATAATCAGCAGGAATGCCCCCTCTACGACTTTACTTTTCCTTCCGAGCCAAGCCTACTCCACCGTCACGCTCTTGGCGAGGTTGCGAGGTTGGTCGATGGCGCATCCCCGTTCCAGGGCCACGTAATAGGCGAAAAGCTGAAGCGGAAGCACCGTAAGAAAGGGGGTCAGCTCGCTGTGGGTCCAGGGAACGAAAAATGCGTGGCGGGCGTATTTTTGCAAAAGCTCGTCCCCTTCGGTGCCCACCACGAGAATGGGAGCCTTTCGAGCTCGGGCCTCTTCGATGTTGGAGAGGGTTTTTTCGTAGAGATCATCCCGGGGAATGACCACCATCACCGGCACATCCTTATCGAGAAGCGCGATGGGGCCGTGCTTCATCTCGCCCGCGGCGTAGGCCTCCGCATGGATATAGGAGATCTCCTTGAGTTTCAGGGCCCCCTCCAGAGCCACGGGATAGGAAATTCCCCGCCCGAGAAAAAGGAAATCTCCGTAATTGCTGTACTCCCGGGCAATTTCCGCGATCCCCTCCCCCTGGGTAAGCACCTTTTCCACGCGATAGGGGAGCTGTATGAACTCCTCCACCAGAGAGCGCTCCTCGTGTTCCGGAAGAGAACCCCGCCGGGCTCCCAGATAGAGCGCCAGAAGATAGAGCACTCCGAGCTGCCCCATAAAGGTTTTGGTAGCGGCCACTCCGATTTCGGGCCCCGCCTTGAGCAGAAGCATGCTGTGCACCTCTCGGGAGAGCGTAGCCCCCCGAACGTTGGTGATGCCCAAACAGTGGGCTCCGCTCTGCCGGGCCTTTCTCTGGGCCGCCAGGGTATCCGCGGTTTCCCCGGACTGGGATACGAAAACCGCCAAAGTTCTACGATCCGGCTGAATGGAACGGTATCGGTATTCCGAAGCCACATCCACCAACACCCGCAGGTTCGTCCATTTTTCGAACATCCGGGCCGCCGCAAGGGAAGCGTAATACGAAGTGCCGCAGGCTACGATGTGAAGCTGATCCCAACTTTGAAGCAGATCTTCCTCCCACTCCAGTTCCGGATCCAGGTAAACCCGGCCCTCTTGAATGCGATCCTTCAGGGTAGCCCGCAATACGCCTCCCTGCTCGAAAATCTCCTTGAGCATGAAATGAGGATATCCGTCCTTTTCCACCATGGATACGTCCCATTCGATGGAGTGGATTTTTCGAAGGATCTTCTCTCCCTCGCTATCGTAAAGGGTGATGCCCTCCTGGCGTATGCAAGCCATATCTCCGTCTTCCATATAGAGGACCTTTCGGGTATAGGAGAGAAGGGCGGGCACGTCGGAGGCACAGAAGGATTCCCCTTCTCCCATTCCGAGCACCAGAGGGGATCCCCGGCGCACCGCATAGAGGGCCTCGGGATTTTCCGCATCCAGCACCACCAAGGCATAGGATCCTACAAGGCTTTTCTGGAGAAGCACCAGAGCCTCCAGCAGAGGACGCCCTTCTTCGAGAAGCTGAGAGAGGAGCTTCGCCACCACTTCCGTATCGGTTTCGGTGGCGAAATCACCCCCCCGGCCCTGGAGCTTTTCCCGAAGATCCATGTAGTTTTCTATAATTCCGTTGTGCACCAGGGTGATGCGATTTTTTCCGTCCGTGTGGGGATGAGCGTTGGCCTGGGTAACGCCTCCGTGAGTAGCCCAACGGGTATGGCCTATGCCCTGATTCCCTCGGATATTTTCTTCCCGCACCCGGGCGGCAAGTTCCGCCACCTTGCCCACCTCTTTGAGAATACAGACTTCCTTTTCCCGGCAAACCGCAATGCCTGCGGAATCGTACCCCCGATATTCCAAACGCTGAAGCCCCTGAAGAATAACGTCCACAGCATCACGATAACCAATGTACCCCACAATACCGCACATAGGCTTGAATAACCCCTTTCACATGTTTCGACGAAAGAAGGGCAAAGGTTTTGTCCTTCCGGTTTCCCGGAAGTTTTGTCTTTGCCTTGTCAGGACCTCTTTCGAGCCCTCGGGAGCATCCGCCGAACCTTCGATACTTCTCCCGCCCTCGTCATCCCCCTTCGGAGGGATCAGGCGCTTGTCTAGGGAGCGCTCTTCAACAACATGACGATCTTTAGCCTTCCTCCGCATTCCTCCTCTCTTCGAAAAGCGTGGTTCGAATCATCTCCCGCATTTCCGGATCCTTGGAGGCCAAACGGACCGTGGCTTCCAACCAACTTTCCTTGGTGCCACAATCGAGACGCTCCCCCCGATAGACCACGCCCCAGAGAGGTTCCCGGGCCATAAGCCCCCGGAGGGCGTCCGTAAGCTGATACTCTCCGCCCGCTCCAGGGGAGAGGGCGTGAAGTTCATCGAAAATTCCCGGAGAAAGCACGTAGCGCCCCATGATGGCAAAGTTGGAAGGCGCCTTTCCGGCCTCTGGTTTTTCCACAAGATCCGTAATTTTCCAGAGCCCCTCTCCGATCCGTTCTCCCGCCACGATGCCGTACCGAGAGGTTCGTTCCGGAGGAACTTCCTCGAGGGCCACCACGGAGCCTCCGAACCGGGCCTGAACGTCGATAAGCTGCTTAAGTACCGGAGGATTTCCCAGCATGACATCGTCCGGCAGCACCACTCCGAAGGGAGCACTGCGGCAGATGGCCTCTCCGCAGAGCACCGCGTGCCCCAATCCGAGAGGTTCGTTCTGGCGCACGTAGGCAAACCGGGCCATCTGCGAAATGGTGCGCACCATTTCACAGAGGTCCTTCTTGCCCCGGTTCTCGAGAAGCTCCTCAAGTTCCGGAGAGCGGTCAAAATAATCTTCGATGGACCGCTTTCCCCGACCGGTAACGAAAACCACATCGGAACATCCCGATTGAACCGCCTCCTCCACGCCGTAGTGAATGACCGGCCGATCCAGAAGGGGCATCATCTCCTTGGGAATCTCCTTGGTAGCCGGAAGAAAGCGGGTTCCCAATCCAGCCACGGGAAACAGGCATGTGGTGACATTGCGCAATAGAAACGCCTCCTTTGCAGCATCCGGGAAACCTGAAAAATGAAACCTCATTTCCGGTTCCCCCTCGTTTTTCCGCATATCTTACGAGGATTCCTCCGCAGCACCTCCCGAAAGAAGAATGCAAGCCTTGAGATCTTCCACGATCTCCGGAATAACCTCTTTATTCCTGCTCTCCACGAGAATGCGGATAAGGGGTTCCGTTCCCGAGGGACGGATGAAAACCCGCCCGTGGGGAGCCAGGTTCTTTTCGTGTATCCGCCTCTTCTCCTCAAGTTCCGGAGAGCCCAGGGCTTTCTCCTTGTGGAGAACCCGGATGTTTTCCAGATGTTGGGGATAGGAGGCGAAACGATCCACCAGAGTATCGAGATCCTCTTCCAGCTCCGCACAGGCCCGGAGAAAGAGAAATCCTCCCCGGGGACCGTCTCCGGAAACGAAATGCGGAAGGGCGATGAGATGTCCCGACTGTTCTCCTCCGAGAAGCGATCCGGTGTGCTTCATTTTTTCCAGCACGTACCGATCTCCCACGGCACAGCGATGAAGAGGAATTCCCGCCCTTTGCAGATGCTCTTCCAGGGCCAGATTGCTCATCACCGTGGCCACCACCCCCGCTTTTCCGGGGTTTCTTCTTTCCATCCAGCGCCCGAGAATCCACAGCATGATATCCCCGTTGATCTGGCGTCCCCGGGAGTCCATGAGCAACACCCGGTCCGCATCTCCATCGAAGGCCATACCGCAGGAGGCCCCAATTTCCCGCACCTTTTGGGAGAGGGGGAGCATATCCATTACCCCCGCCCGGAGATTGATATTCGTTCCCCGGGGATCCTTGCCGATACAGAGAATGTCCTCTCGTCCCGTCGCAGCCAGGGCGAACTCCAGAAGACCGCTCGCAGCTCCGTGG
Source organism: uncultured Aminiphilus sp. (assembly GCA_963666395.2). Classification (GTDB taxonomy): domain Bacteria; phylum Synergistota; class Synergistia; order Synergistales; family Aminiphilaceae; genus DAIPKP01. The sequence goes on along the minus strand of CAXXQU010000001.1, from coordinate 344,544 downwards.
GCACAATCCACCACCAGGGGCTTTTCCAGGGGAGGAAGCTCCTTCAGAGAATCGAGAAAGGCCTCGTAATAGGCAGTACTGCAAAGATCCAGATTCCGGGCGCTTCCGATTTTTTCCCGGCGCTCCAAAAGAGAGGCGGTATCTAAAATGTAGGCCTCCACCTGGAGTTCATCCTGGTCGCTCAGCTTTTCTCCGGTCCGGGAAAAAAGCTTGATGCCGTTGTACTCCCAGGGATTGTGGGAGGCGCTGATCATAATACCTCCGGAACATCCGAGAGAGGGAATCATGGAACTTACTCCGGGGGTTGGAATAACCCCCAAAGACACCACATCCGCTCCTGCGGACATGGCCCCCGCAGCACAGGCCGAGGCGATCATGTCGCTGGATCGCCTCGGATCCTTGCCGATACAGAGAGAAAGTCTGCCGGAGGAAGGCTCTTTGTTTCGCAGAAAGGCCACGTAGCCTTGGGCAAGACGCAGAGCCAGTTCGGGGGTCATATTTCCGGTATTCGCCTCATCCCGGACGCCATCGGTGCCGAAAAGGCAGCGTTCCCTTCCGGAGGCGGAGCAGGACTTCGTCATCCGCATTCATCCCTTCGCATAAACAATATGGTAATGCCCAAAGCTATTTCAAGAGCGTTTTTCAGTCGTCGATTTTTGCATATACCGTAGCGGTCTCCGGAACCGTTCCCAGCACCGTAACCCCCTTGGTCCCCAGGCTGATCCGGATGGGAACGCTGATCTTTCGGGAAACGAGGTTCGTTACATCCACAAAGGCTTCCAGGGATTCCGAAGTTATTTCCCTCAGGTCCGCCGCAGATCCCTGAAGGTGCACCGTGATGCGGGAAGGAAAAACTTCCCATTGGGGATAGATGCTCTTTCCCCGCACCAGAAGGGGCACGTTGCGGAGGGTTTTCTCCTTCATTTCGGGAAGCACCTTGAGAGATACCGTCACCTCTCGGGGCTCCATCCGGATATCCTCTCCCGGAGGCGGAATCACCCTGAAGCTTCGGCTCACATCCCCGGCGATGCCGGAAATATCAAAGGGCTCTGTATCCAGCGAAAGGATCCCTTCCAAAGAACCGGGTTTCCCCGAGAGCAGCACCTTTTCGGGAGAAACGGACACCGCCGCGATTCGATGATCCCGAGAAACCTCCCCCGAAAGAACCGGGGAGACCTCTACAAGTTTCGTTTCTATCTTTCGGGAAAGGCGAAAACGCACTTCCACCTCGAAAGGTTCCAGCCGCACCAGTTCCGAAGGAGAGGAAAAATCGCCCTCCGCTTCGAGAAGAACCGGATACAGGGCATTTCCCTCGCTCTCCTCAAGCTCCCAGGCCCGAACCTCCGCCACCACTCCCGAAAGAGATTCGAAAACCTCCTTGGGAGCCGTAAGGGTTATCTCTCGAGGCTCCGTTTCCGCCTCCACCAGCGTTACACCTTCGGAAAAGCTTCCCCGCACCCGCACCTGCGGAGAAACTCCGTGGCTTTCCATGCTCACCAGCCGCAGAGGGACCTCGGAAGGACGGATTTCCTTGAGTTCGAAGGTGGGGGGAAGTTCCGCCCGAACCGGCAAAGTGTAATCTCCGGGAGAAAGGTTATGGAGATTCACGAAGGCGTGGACGCTTTCCAAAGAAAGGCGGCTCAGCTGGGTGGCGGAACCCGCGATGAGCACCTCCACGGTTTTCGGGGCCCCCACAATCACGAGGTTCGCAGGAACGTTATGCAGTTCCAGAGACGTCTCAAGGTTCCGGGATATTCCCCGGTCCCTGCCGCTGGTAACGAAAAACCAAAGAAGCACGGAAATTCCCAGAGATATGGAAAAAAGAAAGGGCCGTGAATGGAAATAACGGGAACTAAGCTTTTTCATCTTTCTCGTCCTCCCCGGCTCCTCCGGGCCAGAGCATACGGAATTCTTCCTTCAGTCGATCCGTGAAGGACTTTTCGTCTTCGCTCTGATAGTAGTGAAGCAAAAGCTTCTTTGTCTGTCCGTCGTTGAGATCCCGGGAAATGTATCCGTTTACGGTCAGGGAAATTTCCCGGGTCTCCTCGGAGACCACAAGACAAATGGCATCGGATTCCTCGCTGATGCCGAGAGCCGCCCGGTGCCGAGTACCCAGCCACCGGGAGAGTTCGATGTTTTCCGTAAGGGGAAGGTAGCAGGCCGCCGCAAGAATGCGCTCCCGATCGAGGATCACCGCTCCGTCATGAAGAGGATTTCCCTTCCAGAAAAGGGAAATGAGCAATTCCTGGGAGACCTCCGCATGGAGGGGCACTCCGGAGTTCAGGGCGTTTTTCAAGCCCGTCTGGCGCTGAAAAACGAGAAGCCCTCCAATGCCTCGCGAACGGAGGTCCATAAGGGCCCGGGCCACCCGATCCGCAAAAAGCTCCGCCCGCTCCATGCCCTGTTCCCGTTTCAACGTCCTTTCCTGACCGATACCTTCCAGAAGTCGGCGAAGTTCGGGCTGAAAAATGATGGGAATGGAGAAAATGGAAACGGTCACCATTTTTCCGAGAAGCCAGGAAAGCGTGGCGAGTTGAAAAAAACGGGAGACCATCACCACCGCTCCCAGGGCAAGGAGCCATCGCAGCAACCCCATAACACGGGTGTCTACGAAAAGCAGAAAAAGCTTGTACAGGATAACCGTTACCACAAGAACATCCACAATATCCTGCCAACCGAAAGAGAAGGAGAAGAGAGTGATCACGGCACCTCCATCCGAATCATCGAAATATTTTCTTTACAAAACGCATTTCTCCACGTATGCCGAGGTAGCCCCCTGAAGCATGGCACCGTAATCGGGACGGAAGGAAATGGAATCCCCCACCTTCAGGGAATCCGCCTCCTCCACATCGAGAATCATATGGTCGCTGGAAGCTCCGAGAACCTTCATTCCGGAATCCAAGGGGGTCAGTCCTTCGAGTCGCGTATCCTGGCGTCCCGCCGCCACGATGGCCCGAAGGCGGATTCCCTTGTCCTCGAATTGCGGTACGTTTCCGAAAGCGTCCGCTCCCTGCTTCCCCAATGGAATGCTGGGCTTCCGCCGCAGTTCCACGATTTCCGCCTGAAACTCCATGGTATTCTGCCGGAGCCAGGAGAAGGTGCGCATATTGGTGACATCCGTTCCGAGAAGCACTCCCTCCCCCACACGCAGGTGGTTGATGCGGGAAGGAAGCTCTCCCTTTTCGAGAAGCGAAAGGGCCGAGGTGTTGCCTCCGGAATAATAGGCAAGAGGTTGCCCCAAACGCCCTTCGAGAAGTCGTCCCACCGAGATGAGGAGTTTTTCGTTCTCCCGAGTGGGAATAATGCCTCCGTAACATCCCCAGTTCGCCGCAACCCCCACGCAGCGGATGCGAGGACAGGCATTGAAGACTTCCGCCAAAGCATCCACTTCGTCGGGCCAGATGCCCTCCCGGAGATCCCCGATATCCACCATAAGCATCACTTCGAAGGGATGCCGTCGCTGGCTTCTTTCACAGGCCTCGTCGAGAAGGTGCAGCGTTTCTCCCATGGAGACCACCGCTCCGTCCGCATACTGTACGAGCTGCTCCACCTCGGAGGGCATGGGAATGCGCAGAAGCCAGAGGGGAACTTCCAAATTCTGCTCCCGAAGGCTCTTGAGGTTTCGTAAACGACTGTCCATAAGCCCCCGGCAGCCGTTTCGAACCATGATTTTCGCGATACCCGGATGAGCGCAAACCCCTTTCGTAACGCCCCACAGAGTTATCCCCTCTTGGGAGCATCGAGAGGCCACGGTTCGCACATTTTCCGCAAGGATATCCGCATGGTAGACAAGGCGAGGATACACGTTATTCCACCTTTCCCGTTTCTTTCCATTCTCCGAAGAAAGAACTTTCTCGGTTCTCCCTTCGGGAAAATACCACATACGTCCTCGATAAGCCCGACAAACGGTGCGTTTCGAGAGATTCCACGGAAACCTCCCCTTACACACTTCCTCCGAAGAAACCGAGCCTTCTACCCCCGGTTTTTCCGGAGAAGCGCCATATTCGCCGCATCTCCCGGAGGCGTCTTGGGAGTCTCCAGAATACAGGGAACTTCCTCCCAGAGAGGATCGTTGAGAATAAAACCGAAAACCCCGAGCCCCATAGATCCCTCTCCTAAATGGGCGTGACGATCTTTGGCACTTCCCAGGGGATCTTTGCTGTCGTTACAGTGCCAGCAATGCACCCGTTCGGCTCCGATTTTTCTGTCCAGAGAGTTCACGAAAGAGGAATATCCCCGAAAGCTGGTGATATCGTATCCCGCCGCAAAGAGATGGCACGTGTCGAGACAGAGACCGATTCGGGAATTCCATTGAACCCCTTCCAATATATCAAAAAAATGTTCTAATTTGTATCCCAGCACGCTCCCCTGGCCCGGCATGGTTTCCAGAAGAATCCGCACTCCCATGCCTCGGGTGGATTCGAGAAGATTCTCCAGCCCTTCCGCAACGCGAGCCAATCCTCGGGCCTCTCCGCTTTCCCGATGACTTCCTGGGTGAAGCACCAAATCTTCTATTCCCAAGGCATCGCACCGAAGAACCTCGTCTTTCAGGGCCTCCAGGCTACGGCAGCGCAGATCCTCTTCGGGAGCTGCCAAATTGATGAGATACGCCGCATGAGCCACCACACAACGTATGGGGCTTTTTCCCCAGCGCTCGATAAAACGCATTTCCCTTCCCGTTCCGAGGGGAGAGGCCTTCCATTGGAGCTGGTTTTTGGTAAAAATCTGAATGGCCTCGCAATCAAGCTCTTCGCCTCTCTCGAAAGCCCTGTGGAGCCCCCCCGCAACAGATACGTGAACTCCGATCAACGACATAGAGGCGAGTTCTCCTTTTCGTCTTTTTTCCGGAAACGGGCTTTCATCGAAGAAGGATTTTCTTCATCATCTTCCGGCATTTCTCGAGATTACAAAGGTTAATGAAGCTTTACCTTACCTCCGTAAACCACTCCCCGGGTGCCATCCACGGTGACGAGCGCTCCGTGTTCCAGCTCTTCCAAGGCTCCTCGGGCACTCACGATACAGGGAATTCCCAGATTCAGCGCCACGATGGCGGCATGACTGGTAAGTCCTCCCTCTTCGGCGATGATGGCCCCGGCCTTGCGCATGGCGGGGACGAAGTTCTTGTCCGTCTCCCGAACCACCAGAATATCACCCTCCCGAATTTTCGCCTCCGCCTCCTGATATGTCAGGGCCTTGCAAACCGGGCCGGTGGCCTCTTTGCGGCTGAGGGAAAGCCCCTTCACGAGAATGCTTCCCACGGTATGTACCTGCACCATGTTCGTCGTTCCCGGAGTGCCCACGGGAACTCCCGCGGTGGAGATCACCAGATCTCCCTCCTCGAGGACTCCGTCTCCCAGGGCGGTCACGATGGCGGTGTTGAAGGCCTGTTCGATGGAAGGAGCCTCCCGGCTGAGAAGGGGATAGATTCCCCAGATCAGGGAAAGCTGCCTCCAGGTGCGCTCGCTGGGAGTGGCCCCGATGATGGGGCACTCGGGGCGGTACTTGCTCACCATGGAGCTGGTGCTGCCACTCTTGGTGAGAGAAAGCACCGCCTTGGCACGAAGCTCCTTGGCGATATGGGTGGCGGCATGGCTTACGGAATCGGGCACCGTGGTGGCATAGATGGGAAGGGTGGTTTGCCGTTCCCACCGGGTGTGTTCCTTCTCCACCCGGCATACGATCTTGCTCATGGTCCGCACGGACTCTATCGGATATTTTCCCTTGGCGGTTTCTCCGGAAAGCATCACCGCATCCGTTCCGTCCAGCACCGCATTGGCCACGTCGTTGGCCTCGGCCCGGGTGGGCCGGGGATTCCGGATCATGGAATCCAGCATCTGGGTGGCCACAATCACGGGCTTTCCCTGGGAGCGGCAAACGTCGATGATGCGCTTCTGTTGCAAGGGCACGTCCTCGGTGGGAATTTCCACTCCCAGATCTCCCCGGGCCACCATCATGCCGTCCACCACCTCGGCGATCTCCTCCAAAGCTTCCACGGCCTGCTTGGTTTCGATCTTGGCGATGATCTTCATGGCCTCCCGACCTTCTCCGAGCTCCTCCATTACCCGGAGAACCTCAAGCACATCGTCCCGGCTACGGACGAAGGAGACCGCGATATACTCCATGCCGTGTTCGAGCCCCCAGCGGATATCCTCCCTGTCCTTTTCGGTAAGGGTGGGCACCGAAAGGGACGCGTCGGGAATGTTGATTCCCTTGCGCTCTCCCAGTTCTCCTCCCACCAAAACCTTGCAGAGAATATCCTCACCCCGAATTTCCTCCACCACGAGCTGGAGGGTACCGTCGTCGATGAAGATGTCCATTCCGGGCGCTACCTCCCGGGGAAGCTCTCCGTAGCTCAGGGAAACCTCCCGGGAGGATCCTTCCACAGTTCGGGTGGTGAGGCAAAAGGGTTGACCGTTTTCCAGGAACACCGGCTCACGCCCCTGAAGAAGTCCCGTACGAATTTCGGGTCCCTTGGTATCCAGAAGGGCCGCCAGAGGACGCTTGCGCTCCTTCTCCACCCGGCGCACCAGCTCCAGATTCTTCTCATGTCCCTCATACTCTCCGTGACTGAAGTTGAACCGGGCCACATCCATGCCTTCCTCCGCCATGGCGAAAAGAGTTTCGAAGGAACTGCAGGCAGGCCCCAGGGTACAGACTATTTTTGCTTTTCGCATGAATTTTTCCCTCCACTCTCGATAATGCCGTGTTTCGTATAAATCGTGGCCCGCCCTCGGATCTTTACCGCCGAGGAGTGTTCCGTGAACTGGGACATCCAGACCTCCCCCTCGTCGAGTTTTTCCGTGTGGGAAAAGCGGGTTTCCTGTCCCCGGGTAAGCCCGATAACGGTAACCCCGTCCTCAAGGGCGAGAACCGCGAAAAAATCGCTGAGCACCCACGCAGGATTCTGTGAATAGCCTCTTTCGTGGCATTCCCTGTTTCCCATGGAGCGACTCTCCCTTCCTCCTCCGTCTTTATACGTCAAGATACTCCTCCTCGTTTCATTCTATTTTCAGGCAACCTCCACCGTGGCGGCTCCTCCGAGATGGCTTTCGCAAAGGGAAACCAGGGCCTGGGAATCCGCCCGGAGGCGTAAATCCTGGAGCCGCACCAACACCTGACGTTCCCCCTCTTTCAGTTCGAAAAGTACCGGACACTCTCCCCGGTAGGCCTTGAGTTCCCGCAGAAAGGTGAGAAGCTTTTTCCGGGGAACCCCCTCCCCGGAAAGAACGATCTTCACCAGAGGAGGAAGAGTATGCTCCGCCTCTTCGAGAGGAAGCACCTGGTCCGCCAGAATAACCCGGTCCATCCGTTCCTGTACCTTGCCGGTCACCACGAGCAGAGCTCCGTTGACCACAGCGGGCTTGCATTCCTCCCAGGTTCGGGGAAAGCAGACCACCTCCACCTTGCCCGTCTGATCCTCCAGGTCGAAGAATCCCATAGGATCCCCCTTCTTGGTGTACTTTTCCTTACGCCCCGACACCATACCCCCCAAAACGACCCGGGTCTCCTCTCCCCCTCTCCAGAAGGCAAGATCTTCTACGGTAAAGTAAGAGTATTTCTGAATCCGGGAAGCCGCCTCCTCTACGGGATGGCCGGAAAGGTAAATTCCCAGGGTATCCTTCTCCATGGCGAGAATCTCCGCCTTTTCGGGCTCCGGAAGTTCCGGAAGCTCCGGCCCCTCCTCCCGGGCCGCATCCTCTTCGAAGAGCCCGAGCTGTTGGGTATCTTCGGAGTAACGCCCCGCCAGATCGAGCCATCGGGGAAGCACCTCCAGAAGCTGATCGCGATGGGCTCCCAGACCGTCGAAGGCTCCCGCCCGAACGAGATTCTCCAACACTCCCTTGTTGATTACCCGAAGGTCCACCCGGAGAAGAAAATCCCAGAAGGAAAGAAAGGGACCGCTCTTTCGGGCTTCCAGCATAGCCTCCACCGCGGCGCTTCCCGCCTTGGCCACCGCGTTGAGACCGAAGCGGATATTGCCGACGGAAACCGAAAATTCCCGCCCCGATTCGTTGATGTGAGGAGGAAGAACCGGAACTCCGGATTTGCGCACCGCATAGACATATCGTCCGAGCACGTCCATTTTACTTCCAATCTGGCTGGTCAGGAAAGCCGCAAGAAATTCCGCCCGATAGTGAGCTTTGAGATAGGCGGTCTGGTAGCTTATGAGGGCGTAGGCGGCACTATGGGACTTGTTGAATCCGTAGCCCGCGAACTTTTCGATGATATCGAAAATCTCCTCTGCCCGGGAGGCTTGCACGTCGTTCGCCAGGCACCCCTGAACGAATTTCTCCCGCTGCTCCGCCATGACCTCCACTTTTTTCTTGCCCATGGCCCGGCGGAGCAGGTCCGCCTCTCCCAGGGAGTATCCCGCCAGGGCCGAAGCGATTTGCATAACCTGTTCCTGGTACAGAATAACTCCGTAGGTCTCCTCGAGATATTCCGATATCTTCGGATGCAGACAGGCCACTTCCTGGCGCCCGTGCTTGCACTCCACGTACTGATCCACCATGCCGCTCTCCAGAGGTCCCGGACGGTAGAGGGCCAGCACCGCCACCACATCCCCGAAGGCGTCCGGCTGCATGCGTTTGAGAAGCCGCCGCATTCCCTCGGATTCGAGCTGGAACACCCCCAGGGTATCCCCTTCCTGGAGGAGCGCGAAGGTTTCTCTATCGTCCATGGGAATGGTGTTGAGATCCGGCAGATCCTTGCCTCCGCTCCGGATGTTGTGCAGGGTATCCTCGATGAGGGAGAGGGTACGGAGGCCGAGAAAGTCCATCTTTACGAGCCCGAGCTTTTCCACGGGCTCCATGGCGAACTGGGTAACCACCTGGTTGTCCGCGATGCGTCGCACCGGCACGATGTCCGTGATGGGGCAGGGGGCGATCACCACCCCCGCGGCGTGCTGGGAACAATGCCGGGCAAGCCCTTCGATGCTGCAGGCGATATCGATGACCTTCCGGGCCCGTTGATCCCGGGTATAGATCTCCTTCAGGTCCGGAGCCATTTCAAGGGCCTGCCGGAGATTTTTCACCTTGTCCGGCACAAGCTTGGCGATCACGTCCGCCTCCGCCACGGGAACCTCCAGAGCCCGGGCCACGTCCCGCACCGCCCCCTTGCTCATCATGCGCCCGAAGGTGATGATCTGCGAGACGTTCTCCCGGCCGTATTTACCCACCACGTAGTCGATAACCTCGTCCCGGCGCTTGTCCGAGATATCCGTATCGATATCAGGCATGCTGATCCGCTCGGGATTGAGAAAGCGTTCGAAAAGGAGCCGGTGGTGGATAGGATCCAGCTCGGTAATCCGGAGAGCCCAGGCCACCAGAGAACCCGCGGCGGAACCTCGCCCGGGCCCCACGGGAATGCCCCTTTCCTTGGCGGCCTTGATGAAATCCGACACGATGAGAAAGTATCCCGGAAAACCCATCTGCTTGATAATCCGGATTTCGTATTCCAGGCGTTCCCGATACTCCGGGGAAATCTCCCCTCCTCCGAGGCGCCAGCGAAGCCCTTCCCAGGCCTGGCGCTCCATGTAGGAATCCAAAGTTTCCCCCTGGGGAAGCTCGAAATCCGGAAGAAGGTACTGACCGAAAGTAAATTCCACGTCGCAGCGTTCCGCAATCTCCAGGGTATTCGTAAGGGATTCGGGAAGCTCCGCTCCGAAGAGCCGCCACATCTCCTCGGGGGAACGGAGGTAAAAATCCGGGGCTCCGAAGGTGAATCGGTTGGGGTCGTTCACGGTCTTCCCGGTCTGCACGCAAAGAAGCACCTCGTGCCATTGGGCATCCTCCTTGCGGAGATAGTGGGCGTCGTTGGTGGCGATAATGGGAAGCCCCGTCTCCCGGGCGATACGGATAATACCCTTGTTCGCCCGGGCCTGCTCGGGAAGGGAGTTGTGCATCACCTCAAGATAGAAGTTTCCCTTTCCCAGGATCTCTTCGTAGAAGAGGGCCTTCTTCGCCGCAGCCTCCTCCTCTCCCTGGAGCACCAGGGAAGCCACCTCTCCCGCCAGGCATGCGGAGGACCCGATAAGCCCCTTTCCGTAGGTGCTCAGCAGATCGTAATCTATGCGGGGTTTGTAGAAAAACCCGTCGGTATTCGCCTTGGAAACGAGCTTGACCAAATTTTTATAGCCCTCGTTATCCTTCGCCAGGAGGAGCAGATGGTGATTCTGTCCCTTTTTGTCCCGCATCTGATGCCCCCGGGGATCGAGATAGACCTCGCACCCGATGATGGGTTTCACTCCCTGGGACTTGCATTTCTGATAAAAGTCCACCACTCCGTACATGGCTCCGTGGTCCGTCAGGGCCACTCCGGGAGATCCCCACTCCGCCACCTGTTTCGCCAGATCCGAACAGCGGATGGCTCCGTCCAGAAGGCTGTATTCACTGTGCACGTGAAGATGTACAAAATCCTGGGTCATAACAATCCCTTTCCTGGAGTCATTATCAAAGACTCTTCCGGCATGCTCCGGAAAAACCCGCTGTTCCCATACCCTGCTGGAGAAGGCTATTCCTCATGATCCGGAAGATCTCCCTCCACCTCGTCGAGCAGGGCATGTTCCGCCCCTTCCCGTTTCTCCAGGAGAATTTCGCCTCCCAGAGAGGAGAGAAGCGTGCCCAGAGAACTCGATTCCTCCCGTTCCGATCCCGAATCGGAAGGTTGAAAAGAACCCGGATCGCCTTCGGAAAGCTCCTCGAAAAGAGGAAAATCTTCGAAAAGAAACTCCGGAGCATGTTCCTTCGGAGCTTCTCTTCTCTTTTCCGGATCCCCCTCGAAGGAATCCGAGGAAACATCTTTCGGGGAGGACGAAAAGGACGGTTTTTCCGGGGAGATGCCGGAAAAACAGCGTTGCAGGCTCTTTCCCCGGACCAACACCAAGGGAACCTCTCCGAAGAACTCCCGGAAGAGAGAGCGGAGGGCCTCCTGCCCTGCCGAAGAGGATACCAGAAGATACCGATGCTCCCCCTCATGAAGGGGAAATTCGAGGCGCATCTCCTCTTCCCGAACAAGAGGCTCCAGATCGATCAGGGCCGCACAGATCCAGGGAGTCTCCGCATAAAGCCGGCGCAGCAGCTTTTTCCAGGGGGAATCTTCGGCAGAGGGTTCTCCGAAAAGAGGCTCCGGGAAAGATCCGGGAGGTTCCTCCGGGAAAGCCTCTCGGGACTTCTCGGAGGAAAGGGAACTCCTTTCGAAAAGAGGGGACCTTTCATGAGAGAACTCCCCGGGGGAAGCCTCTCTTCGAGAGGGTGCGGACCTTTCGAAAGATTCCCGGGGCTTTTCACGCAAAGAGGAGCGCCCCTCCTCGGAAGAGGCATTCCCGTCATGGGGCCGGGCATGTTTCGGAAGACTCTCCCCGGAAGAAATTTCCTTCGCCGAAGGAGGATCTTCGGTGAGTTTTCCCCACAAAAGGGCCCCCAGAAGCTCTCCGTCGATCCCCATGCGGAGCCGGGGAAGCCAATGGCTCAGGAAATCCATGCCCCCCCAAAGCCGTTCTCGCTTCCAGAGGGGAGCCTGAAAGAGAAGATATTCCTTCTCCTTTTCCGAAACATCCAGGGATACCGCCGCCTTTTCCCCCCATCGGCTCACGGTCCAGAGATCCGCAAGAAGCCGGAACAACCCTTCGTAAAGGCGCACCACCGATCCCCCCCGGCCGAGGAGTTCGTGAAACCGGGCATAGGCCTCTCCGGGGGATTCCCTCAAAAGGGCCACCAGATCTTCGATTTCTTTCCGGCCGCTCCCCCCGAGAAGGCGCTGCACTTCCGAGAGGGTAAGGGTTTCTTCCTTCAACACCAAGGCCTGCTCCAGCAGGGAGATGGCATCCCGAAGCGCTCCGTCTCCGGAACGGGCGATTTCCCAGAGAGCCTCCGGAGAGGCCTGGGCTCCCTCCTTGCGGGCGATCTCCTCCAGAAGGGCCGCCATGACCTCTCCAGAAATCCGGGAAAAAGGGAGATGCTGACATCGGGAACGTATGGTAACTGGCACCTTGTGAGGCTCCGTGGTAGCCAGGATGAAAAGGGCATATTCCGGAGGCTCTTCCAAGGTCTTCAGAAGGGCGTTGAAGGCGTGCTCCGTAAGCATGTGCACTTCGTCGATAATGTAGACCTTCCACCGCTCTCCGTAAGGAGCCAGAGCCACCTGCTCCTTGAGCTCCCGGATTTCGTCGATTCCCCGGTTGGAGGCTGCGTCGATTTCCACCACATCGAGATTATCCCCCTGGCGGATGCTCTCGCAGCTGGCACAGACACCGCAGGGTTCGGGTCCCGCCTCAAGATTCCTGCAATTCAAAGCCTTGGCGAAAATGCGAGCCATGCTGGTTTTGCCGCACCCCCGGGGCCCCGAAAAAAGATAGGCGTGGGAAACCCGATCTTCTCGAAGGGCCCGCTGAAGGATCGTCACCGCTCCGGGCTGTCCCAGGAGTTCGGAAAATTTCTGAGGGCGGTATTTGCGATACAGGGAAAGGCTTCTTTTCATTCCGTCTTCCTCCACCGGTAGGGGATTCAATTGAAAAAAGCGAGAATCCTTCGAGGGTAAACTACTGAAGATAACTCCCCAGAGGATGTTTTCGTTTCGCCCCGTCCAAAGCCTGCACCAAAGCCTCCCGCAAGGAGGGAAGGGCCTTTTGCAGCTCCCGAGAGCTGGCGTTGCAGAGCACCCGGTTGCCCACCTGAAGCACCGAGGCGGAGGGGCTTTCCTCGAGGCTGATTTCGTAAGGAAGGGTCTCCATCTCCAGAGCCTCCCGAATTCCCTGAAGAATCTGCTGTCTCTGGGAATCCGAAATATCGTCGCTGGATATACGCCATCGGGGAGTTCCGTCCAATCCGAGCACCCAGACACCGTCTTCCTCCACCCAAGAGGGACGGAGAAGCCCCAGGGATTCCTTGCGTCTCAAAGGCCACCCTCGGTCCTTCATGGTCTGAATAAGATAGGCCACTCGATCCTCCGTTTCGGGGTGGTCGAGATACACTCCGGGATCCCGATAGGGATGCTTCCATCCCTCCTCGTAGAGGCGTTCCATCACCGTCACCATCCCCGTAGGCTCGTATCCCGCCTGACGGAGAAGCATAAGTCCCTCCCGGTCCGCCTGTTCCTCATATTCCCGGCTGTAGCTACCGGCTATGGCCGCATGAGCCACGCCGGAAAGAATGATCGCCGCCCCCTGGCCTCCCGAAGCGGCAATGACCGCCAGAGAAAGGAGATTGAGCTTCTGATTCCGGGCAGCCTGCTGTATGCCGTGGCTCCGCTCCACGTGAATCATTTCGTGAGCCATAATCCCCGCTAGTTCGTGATCGGTACGCACGAAATCCATCATTCCCCGGTTCACGTAGATCAGGCCTCCCGGAAGGGCAAAGGCGTTGGGACGCTCCTCTTCCACAAGGCGCACCTCGTAGTCGTATTCCGTATCCAGCTCCCGCACAAGGCGCTGAAGAATCATCTGCATGCGGGCTTCGATCCGGGCATCCCGGGCCCGGGGAAAGGATTTTTCGATCTCCTCCCCCGCCTTTCTGCCCAGGAGAATCTCCTTTTCCGCCTTCGTGGCGGCCTCTCCCGGAAAGGGAAGGAGAAGGAAAATTCCCGTCAACACAAGCGGTACGAAAAAGAGCAAGCTTTTCCTTTTTATCTTGCAACAACCCACTTTTTCCGCCCCCTTTTTTCTCGTAAACCGCGGAAAAAAATCTTTCCGAGGGCATCCATTGTACTGCAACTCCTCTTCCTTTTCCAAATTTCCCGGAACTCCGCAAAAGGACCCCCGGAATGCTCCCTTTCGTTGCGGGGAAGGCCTTTCCAAGGTATAGTACCGATACGGAATTACAGAAAACTTTGCATCTTGCAAGAAGGAGGAACCTCTCGTGGCCAAATCCCCTCTCAAATCCGTAGTATCCAAGGAGGAGGTTTTCGATCTCCTCGATATCCGCCTCGGAAAAATTCTTGCGCTGGAAATCGATCCGGACTCCCCCAAAAAAGCCTACCGCCTCAAAATCGATTTCGGCAAGTACGGCATCAAAACGAGCGTGGGGCGCTTTACCCAGCATTCTCCGGAGGAACTGGAAGGAGCTCTGGTGCTGGGGGTATTGAACTTCGAGCCCCGGAAGGTGGGAGAAACCCTTTCGGAGGTTCTCGTTCTGGGTGTACAATACCCCAAAGCGGAAAGCGGCGAAGCCACGCCTCTGACCTGCATGGCCGAGGCCAAACTGGGAAGCAAGGTTTTTTGATCCGCCGTTCCATGGCAAATGCGGCACCGCCACTTCATCTACAGAAAAGCGAGGTACCTACTGCATGATACGCACGAACCGCGACAAAATCGTGGAATTCGCCCTGCAATGCCAGCCCGGCCAGCCCCGAACCCAGGGGAACTGGGGAGTGGATAAGGACGGCAAGCCCTTCCTTCTTCCCGGCATCGGGGGCATCACCCTGAACGTTCAGGTGGGGGATTCCGCCTTCGGCTGGGCGGGAGACCATATCGAGCCCGGCGTAAGCTGCACCGCGGACACCAGAAAATATACGGAACATCCCAATATTTCACTGCAGATATACGCCTGCGTGGGAAATCGCGCCCGGGTCACTTCGGGAGATGCCAAGGGAGCGGAAGGGGTGGTTATAGGGCATCACGGAGGATCGGAACACGTCATCGTGGATTTTCCCAGAGAAGCCAAGGAAAAGATGACCTACGGGGACACCATCATGATCAACGGCCGAGGCCAGGGGCTCCGGCTTCCGGACTATCCCGACATCAGCCTCTTCAACCTGGATCCGGACCTTCTGGAAAAGATGAACATCCGGGAAACGGGAGAGGGAGTTCTCCTGGTTCCCGTAACCACTCTGGTTCCCGCCCCCTGCATGGGTTCCGGCGTGGGGTCTGCCCACGTGGCCAAGGGAGATTACGATATCATGACAAGCGATCCCGAGACGGTGCGGGAGTACAAGCTGGATAAAATTCGCTTCGGAGACATCGTAGCCCTTCTGGATCACGACAACCGTTACGGTCGGGCCTATCGGAAAGGGGCCATCAGCATCGGCGTGGTGGTCCACAGCGATTGCCTCCGGGCGGGACACGGCCCCGGAGTAAGCACGCTTCTGACCTGCGGCACCCGGAAGATCGAACCCGTGCTGGATCCCAAAGCCAACCTGGCGGATCTTCTGGAAATCGGCACCACCCTGTAAACGCAAGGGACCGTGCCGTATTTTAGGTGGAAGCGGAAAAACCTTTCGCAAGGCCCCTTTAGGAATTCCAAAAGGGGCCTTACGTTGTAGCCTTTCGGCTATTTTCGGAAGGCTTTCCGGTAGGCCCCGGGAGACATACCCAGCATTCTGCGGAAATACCGATGCAGATGGCTCTGATCCGCAAAACCCGTGGCCTGGGCGACCTCGGCAGGGCTTTTCCCCTTTTCGAGCATTTTTCGGGCCTCGGCGATGCGAACCTGCAGAAGATAGGTATGGGGAGGCATGCCGAAGGTTTGGGAAAAACTCCGGATCATGTGATACGGGCTAAGTTCCGCCACCGCCGCAAGATCCTCCGTGGAAGGAGCCGCACAAGGAACGCTACGGAGATATTCCGCCACTCGCAGAATCTTGGAAGTCCCCCGAAGGGACCGGGGAAGCTCCCGATTCTTTCCGTACCGGGAAAAGAAATGCACCAGGAAGACGAGAAGTCGTTCCTGCTTTTCCAGGAGAAGAGCCTCTTCCCCAAGGCACCTTCGGTGGATTTCACCCAGGAATCTTACGAGATCCTGGTCCCAGACGGGCTCTTCCGGAAGGGCGGGAAGCCCCGTTCCTCCTCCGCCCGCCTCCTCGGCGGCCCGGCAAACCAGGGAAACCGGCAGGTAGAGCATACGGTAACGCCATCCTTGCCGGAGCGAAAGCCCCTGCCCCGTATGAGGTTCTCCGGGCATGGCATGGCTGATGCATCCCTTAGGGAAAACCCAACGCTGGCCTCGATAGGAACACTCCAAGACCCCCTCCTCGATAACTCCCAGGGCGTAGGCGTCGTGAAAATGCTTGGCAAAGCGTTGTCCCCGATAAGAAGCGTGGAGGACCTGCACTCCCTCTTCCTCCGAAGGCCAGGGAAGAATGCTCAGAGAAACCCGGGCCCATGTCTTTTTCTCCGTTCCCCCCATTTCAGGACCTTCTTTCTACCTGCAACCTCTCAAATATCCCCTTGGGCAATTCCGCTTCTTCCCGCATTTTTCACATTTTGAAAAACCGCAATTTCGTTCAAGAATTTCGGAAGCTTTCCGGGGACAATGGGAAAAATCGAATCATCTCACAGGAGGTTTATCCTATGACTCATGCCAGAACGATACACTACAGTCCATCCTGGAAAGCTGCTTTTCCGAGAGCGGTAATGGGAATGCTTATCGTCGGAAACGCTCCCAACAGTTCCGTTATCCCCTCCCCTCTCGAAGCCCTACGCATGGAGAAAGAAGAGCTTCTGAAGGAGCGTTACGGCTCCTTTTCCCGGAAAGAACTGGAAAAGCTCCCCCATCTCGCCCCCTACGTAGGATACTACAAGGAGCGAAAGAGTACCTATCACGTGCTGCAGCAAATCGAAAGCATCGCCAAGGGCAAGAGGAATATACCCGCTCCTTCCCGTCACGTGCTGACCATGTTCATGGCGGAATTGGAATCGGGGCTTCTTACGGCGGGGCACCACCTTTCGGCTCTGGGAGAGGACATTACCGTGGACATCACGGAAGACGGGGATACCTACACCATGCTCTCGGGGAAGGAGGCCCTTCTCTCTTCCGGAGACATGTGCATTCGGGATACGGAAGGCATTCTCTCCAGCATTCTTCGGGGACCGAATCGGGAGAGCCCCATCGGAGAAAATACGGAGGAGCTGCTCTTTGCCGTTTACGCTCCCCGGGGCATTTCTCCCGCTGCGGTGGAGGAACATCTTCGGAACATCGAAAACACTATGAATTTCTATGCCCCTGAGAGGGTGGTTCGTCTTATGGAAGTTCACGAAAACAGCTAATACGACATCTCCTTTCCGCCTTGGCGTTTTCGACACCCCGGGCCGGGAGATAGATGCGACATTGAGGAAAGAAGCTCTTTCTTTCCTCCCTTCCTCAAAAACCGTTACAAATCCTCCTCTTCCGAAACCTCCCGGCCTTCGAGAATCACCACCGCCACCGCCAGACCTCCTTCGTGAGTGATGCTGAGGAGGGCCCGTCGAATCCCCCGGCTCCGCAGAATCTGCCGATTCTCCTCGGAGAAGCGGAGTCGGGGGCCTCTATCCGTACGCTCCACCCAGCAACCGTGAAATCCCACCCTTGCAAGTCCCATGCCGGTGGCCTTGGCAAAGGCCTCTCGGGCCGCAAAGGCCCCTGCGAAGTGCCGGGCGGGACAGCCCCTGGATCGGGCGTATTCCCGTTCCAGGGGAAGAAAAACCCGTTTCTCGAAGTGGAGGGATCGAACGTAGCGCTCCATACGCTCTATGGAACAGGCATCCACCCCTACCCCCACAATCATGAGCCGTTCTGCAATCCCGAGGTGTCGGAAAAAAACCAGAGGGTCTCCCCCGCAATTCGAACTTCCCGAATCTTCTGGGCGGGAAAGAAGGACTGCACCGAAAGAACGGGGGCTGCCTTTTCCATGGCCCGGGCGATATCCCGGGTGGAGATGAAAGGGTTATCGCTGGAGGAATCCACGAAGTGGAGGGATGCGGTACCGTCTTCCAGAGGAACGTAGGTTCCCGTAAAGCCCACCGTGGCCTTGAGAGGGATGGTGGTGTTCTTCACGTACACCCCCTTGAGGACCAGCGCGTTATGATCCGCGGAAACCGTGCCGATCCGAAAGGCGGGATACACGTTCTCCAAAGCCTCGGAAAAGTCCTTCAGCAATACGGCTCCGGAAACCTTTCCCCGTTGAAAGTGCCGAAGCACCACCCGCTCGTCCACCAGCCGAAAGGAAACCGACTCCACGTAGATGGTTATGGAATCGTAGCGCATTCCTCCGAGAAGGGCCCCCCGAACAAAACAAAACATCTCCTTGGCCCGGTGAATTCCTTCGGCGGAGGAGAGCCCCTTGAGCACCACAGAAACCTTTTCCGCATCCAGATGCCCCTGAAGTTCCGCAGCGATACGGTCTTCGTGGGAGAGGATTTTCTCCCCCCCGTACACAGGCAAAATCACAAAGAGCCCCATCGCAAAGAGCCCCATCGCAAGAAAGGCCCTATTCTTTACCGTCGCTTTTCCGTCGTTTCTTCCCCTCATGAATGTATCCACCGCCTTCGTTAATTGGTACATCCACCAGTATACCCAAGAATCGACGATTCGTACCAGGGCCAGGGTTTCAAAAAGCGGGGAGCCCCGCAGATTTCCGGAAGCTCCCCCAAAAATTTCTCCCCGCGATCCTTCTTCGGCACATCTACCTGTCGGATACGCTTACATGCCGGAATCGAAGGCAACAAGCTCTCCCGCGAGAATTTCCATACCCTCTCCCACGGGAAGGGGCATTTCCATGCCCTTTACGTGAAAGAAAAGGTCGTATGTTCCCGGGGGCACCGGAAAATGCCTCCACAGAGGTTCGTCGTTATCCCATCTCCGACGGATCTGGTAAAGCGGAACTTCCTTCCCCACAGGCACGAGATCCCATCCTTCCACACTTTCCCGGGGTTCTTGAATGAGAATCCCCGAACTGATCTGCAGCACGGATTCCTTGAGAGCTTCCACAAGAATACCTTCGGCCAGAAGAACCGGTTTATCCTCATTTCGTGAAAAAGCAAACAGTACATCGTACACTCCCGCGGGTAAAGGCTTGGGGGTGAAGAGATAACTTCCATTTCCGTGATATTTGTTGGTCAGTGAAAAGCTGCCTCCATCACCATCGCGGATGATAACCTCCGAAACCGCCTCGCCGAGATGTTCCCCCAGGGCAAAACCCAGGGCACCGAATAAAACCGAAGACTCTCCTTCGGCCTTCACCGAAAAGGTTTCCACCTCCGTGGGAGGCTGGTAGTTCGGATTGGCATAGCCCATAACGATCCGGTACTCTCCCGAGGGAAGCGTGTGAACCATGTCCGCCTTGGGGTTTTCCACGGTTTTTACGGTCTTTCCATCATTTCCGAGAATAACGTATTGCCCCAGGCTTCGAGAAGCATTTTCGGGCATGGCAATCCGAAGCTTTGCCAGAGCGGATTTCTTCTCCACTCTTTTCGTTTCGGCCGGAACGAGTTCGATGGTCTCGTCAATCTCCTTGGCCATTTCCGCGAAGGCTCCAAGAAGAGAATCCGCATCCTCCGCAGAATAGTACGCCCCCCCCCCGGCCTTCGCCATACACTCAAGCTGTTGGCGTACATCCTCCTGCACGGCGAATCCCACCACGTGCAGAACGAACCGGATACCGCTTTTCCTCAGTTTTTCAACGGTTTCGCAAGGATCCGCAGAGCAGGTATCCTTTCCGTCGCTTACCAGAATAATGGTGGTCTCCCCGTCACGCTCTCGCAGGGTTTCCGCCATGCGTTCCACCGAAAGGGCCAGGGGCGTTTTCCCCTTGGGATTGACGACTTTGGCCTTCTCCAGTATTTCCTCTCTGTTCCCCGAGCCGAGAGGAACGAGAATCTCCATATCTCCACAGTCTCCGGTTCGGCGATGCCCGAAAGCCATGAATCCCACGTCAAGGGTTTGCGGAAGCCCCGGCACCACCTGAGAAAGCACCTTTCGGGCCGCTTCTATTTTCGTTTCCTTTCCCGCAGATCCCCACATACTTCCCGAAGCGTCCAGAATAATCATGACTGCGGGATTCACCTCCGCGGAACTCACCGTGGCGAAGAGAAAAAACGCACAAAAAGCAAGAAAAGCCATAGAACCCTTTTTTCGCATATACCTTCTCCTCCTTTCATGATGTAGAGCGGTTGCATATGAAACAGTCGCATAAAGATATGGTTTCCGAAGAGCATCTCCGGAAACCTTTTTTACGGGTTCTCCCGGCTATGCAAAGCTACGGCGATCCACCATAACAAAGCTTTCCGGCAACCCGTAAACTCCAACGACGGTACGCACAGATCTCCGTTTCGAGAAGAATCGCCCTCAAGTCGAATGAAAGAATTCCATAGATTTTTGCAATAATATCACAAAATCGGCTTATCATATCCGCTTTCTTTTTCTATCCTTTCCTTGACTTCAGGGGGCAAAAAATCTCTTTTCTGCTACAATGGCCTCCATAAATACAGAGGTGATCACGTATATGGCAAATCCGGAACGCATGGGACAGGGGTCCATTCCGCTCCTGCTTCTTCATTTCTCTCTTCCCGCCATCGCGGGACTTCTAGCCAACGCCCTTTACAATATCGTGGACCGCATTTTCGTAGGGCACTACGTAGGCCCCGAGGGCATCGGAGCCCTTTCGGTGGCCTTTCCTTTCATGGTGGCCATCAGCGCGGTTACCGCCCTGGTGGGGACCGGCGGAGCCTCGCTTCTCTCCCGGCTTCTGGGCGAGAACCGTCGACGCCGGGCGGAACGAGGGCTTGCCAACGCTCTCCTTCTGCTTCTTGGGGGATCCGGGCTTCTTTGCCTGGGGGGCATGCTTTTCCCGGAAGAGATCTTACGCCTTTCGGGATCCACCGGAAACCTTCTTCCCCTTGCAAAGGAATACTTTACCCTGATCCTCTGGGGAGTGCCTTTCTGGATTACCAGCATGGGCATGAACCACCTGATCCGCTCCGAAGGGGCACCCCGGTATGCCATGGTAACCCTTTTTCTGGGGGCGGGGGGCAATATTCTTCTGGACTGGATCTTCATCGTCCACATGAACCTGGGAATCCGGGGAGCCGCCCTTGGAACCGTTCTTGCCCAGGGAATGGCTTTTATCTGGGTTTTTCTCTTCTATCTGGGCCCCTGGAAGATAAGCGTTTTCCGCCTCTATTTCCGGAATTTTCTTCCCCGATGGCTCTTTCTCCGCCAGATTCTTTCGGTGGGGCTGGCCCCCTTTCTGCTGGAACTTACCTTCACCCTTCTCATGGGAATCTTCAACACCCTTCTCGGCAGATACGGAGGAGATCTGGCCATCGCCTCCATGGGAATCTTCTTCAGTATGGACGCTCTGCTCTATCTTCCTCCCATCGGCATCGGAGAGGGGCTTCTTCCCATTATAGGCTACAACTTCGGAGCCCGGAACTTCTCCCGGGTCCGCCGGGCCGTGGGGCTCGCCCTTGGAGGCTGCGTGGGGCTCTTTACCTGCAACTTTCTGGGGGTCATGTTTTTTGCCCCCCAAATGGCGGAACTTTTCAACAGCTCCAGTCCGGAGCTCATAGCCCTCACCGCCCGGAGTCTCCGCATCGGGTACGCCGCAGTGCCCGGAGCGGCGGTGGGAATCATTACCACCTTCGCCCTTCAGGCCCTGGGAAAGGCGAAGCTCAGCATTCTTATCAGTCTTAGCCGGCAATTTTTCTTTCTCATTCCCGCAGCCATCATTCTTCCCCGGTTCTTCGGAGTGGACGGGGTCTGGATGTCCTTTCCCCTGGCGGATCTCGTGCAGATTTTCTTTTCCGGAGGATTTCTCCTTCGAGAGATGCGGCGGTTGGAAAAGGAATATCCCGAAAAGGCCTAACCAATTCCCGCGCCTTCAGGGGGCCTTCCCTTTTTAAGTTCGGAAGAGAGGAACACGAAATTTCTCCTTGCATTATGCCGTAATCATGCGTATAATTCCCTTTTGGCATTGTGGAGACAGGAGTACTCTTTCTGTTTTATCAGGAGGCTCCGCAGATGTGTTTGTGTTCCTGCGATGGTTGCAAGGGAAATGGGGATTTTCCTTCTCGAGAAGCGACGCTTCTCTCTTCGACGGGTTTCCTTCAGGCAGCCATGCGGAATTGCTTCGAAGTTTCTGAAGTCCTATCATAGGACCGTCATAGGCTGTGGCTTTCGAAAAAAGAACGTTATTCCCTCCCATTGTGCCGCAAAATCCACGGAAACGCATACTTTCCCATGCTGTTCCAAAAAAAATGAGGTTTATTGATGAAACGATTTGACGAATTTGGTTTTTCCCCGGAGCTTCTTCGGGGCATTCAGGATCTTGGCTTCGAAACCCCCATGCCCATTCAGGAAAAGGCCATTCCCCTCGCTCTGGAAACCGACCGGGATATCATCGGTCTCGCCCAGACGGGAACCGGCAAAACCGCCGCTTTCGGGCTTCCCCTTATTCAGAATCTGGACCTTTCCCTTTGCCAACCCCAGGGGCTGATCCTCGCCCCCACCCGGGAACTTTGCCTTCAGATCTGCCGGGACCTTCAATCCTTCGCGGCTCATATTCCGGCCCTGAAAATTCTCGCGGTCTACGGAGGGGCGGATGCGGAAGCCCAGATCAGCGCCCTTCGCAGGGGAGTTCACGTCATCGTGGCAACTCCGGGAAGAATGAACGACCTGCTGAACAAACGCAGAAAGATCGATCTTTCCGCTATCAGCCGGGTCATTCTCGACGAGGCGGACGAGATGCTGGACATGGGTTTCAAGGACGATTTGGATGCCATTCTTTCCCAGACGCCGGAAACGAAAAAGACCTCCCTCTTCTCCGCCACCATGCCCCGGGAGATGCAGGATATCGCCCAGAACTACATGACGGATCCCGTGGAAATCAGTGTGGGAGTCAAGAACAGCGGATCCGAGACGGTGGAGCATATCTGCCACATGGTGCGTTCCCGGGATCGCTATTCCGCCCTGAAGCGGGTGGTGGATTTCCGCCCCGAGATTTACGGCATCGTCTTCTGCCGCACCCGGCAGGAGACCAAGGATATCGCTCAGAAACTGATCAACGACGGCTACAATGCGGATGCCCTGCACGGGGATCTTTCCCAGAGCCAGCGGGAGTACATCATGCAGAAGTTCCGCCAGAAGAATTTGCAGCTTCTGGTTGCTACCGATGTGGCCGCCCGTGGGATCGACGTACAGGGAATTTCTCATGTGTTGCACTATAATCTTCCGGACGATCCCGAAACCTATACCCATCGGAGCGGACGCACCGGCCGGGCCGGAAACGAAGGCATTTCCATCGCCATCATCAACCTCAAGGAAAAGCACAAAATCCACTCCATCGAACGAAACCTGAAGCGGAATTTCGCTTTTCTTCCGGTTCCCAAGGGCAAGGAGATTTGCGAAAAACAACTCCTTCATCTCATCGACAAGATTCAGAGCGCCCCGGTGGATCACGAGGAAATCGAGCAGTTCCTTCCCATGATTTCAAAAAAACTGGAGCATCTCAGCCGGGAAGAGATGATCAAGATGTTCCTTTCCCTGGAGTTCGATCACTTCCTCAGCTACTACAAGGATGCGGAGGATTTGAGCAGCCCCGACCGGAAACGGGATTTCGAGGATTTCTCCGAAAAAAGATCCTCCCGGGACCACTCCTCCTCCTCCTTCAACCGAAAAGGGGATTTTTCCCGGCTCTTCATCAACCTCGGCGCCATGGACGGGCTTACTCCCAAGGAGCTGATCTCTTTCGTCACGGGCCAGATGGGCAAACGGGGGCTTCCTCTGGGAAAGATAGATATCACCAAGAGCTTCTCTTTCTTCGAGGTTCCCCGGGAAGAAGAGGCTCAGGTTCTCAAGGCCCTTCAGAAGAGTGTTTACAAAAACAGGAAGGTCCTCGTGGAGCTTTCGAACAAGAACAAAGGGGGATCTTCGAAACGGCCTTCCTCGGAGAAACGCTCCTTTCGAAACCGGAATTCCAAGGTTTCCATGGCCTCCTAAACAAAGAGGACTTCACTTTCTCGAAAAAAACGAGGGAGAAAGGGCTTTTTTCAGCCCCTTCTCCCTCGTTTCTCTTTTCCCCGAATTCCGGGAATCCGGGATTACTCTTTCCGCCGCACGTACCACTTCATGTTGGAATTCCGGGTTTCCACCAAATCCCGCTTTTCCGCATCCATAATCAGCTTTTTGAGCTTGGGGTACTTGTACTCCTTGATGTTGACTCCCCGTTCGATGAGGGCATCGCTCACCTGGGCGAAGTGAATCCACTTCTGGTGAGGGCATATGGCATGAATGACTTCCATAAGGTGCCGTATGGCTGCTGGGATATCGGAACCCCCTTCTTCCGAGGTAATGCTACGGTAGGGGGAAAGGGTCATACCCTTGGGGGTACCCTGAGCACGAATCACCTTACAACGAAGAGCGTCGCCGATAAAATCTCTCCAGGAGGAATACCCCTCCACATCGCCGGAAAAATTTTCGTTCAAAAGCTGCATGCGTACCTTTACGGAACCCGGGGTGGGAATTTTTTTGCGGCGAAGCATCAGCTCCACCGCCTCCGCAAGAAGGGTAAAGGCATCCTCCCTCTTCAGGGGCTCCAGATCGTCCTCTCCGTTGGATTCTTCCTCTTCATCCGGAATGAGGGCCCGGTAATCCGTATATTCATCGGCGAACTCCAGCAGATGCTCCGAAGCGGTATTGGAATCGCAAACCACGATGATTTTTTTGCCGTGCTTCTTCAGAGTTTGCAGAAGCGGGCGAAAGTCGATATCCCCGGTAAGAAGAATATAGATTTTGATGTGGGGATATTGAAAAATCATCTCCGTAGCCTTGGTGATGAGCACGAAATCGGAGCTGTTTTTACGTCGTCGATTCTTTTCCTCCGGCTGGGGAAGGTGAATCAGTTCGAAGCCCTTTTCCGAAATGTTCATCGCCAGAGTGTTATTGATGCTGCTGCTCCAATTTCCTATGGCCACCGCTGAAGCGATATTTCCCATCTGCCGGGCATATTCCAAAAGCCCTTCCACAAAGAGAGAGTCCGCCGAGGGTGTTACGTTTTCCACATCCCATAAGATCGCAAGATTTACATCCACTCTCACACCTCCTTAAAAGTATACTATTTTTTATTTCCCCTCATACAATGATACACCCCAAGGGCCTTTTTCCCCAGCACTCCCCGAGAAGAACCGGAGATCCTCCGTATTTGGAGAAAGAGAATCGCAAACATGAGGATAGGCGAGCCTCCAGAGGTCTTGAGGAACGTTAACGCCTCGAAAGGAACGGCGGTATCCCGGAAGAGAGGCAAGAAGGGATTCCTCCACCACCGTAAGGTTCACGGAAGCATAAAAACTTTTAAGCTGAAGTCGGTTTTCCCTCAGAGATTTTTCGATTGCCGAAAGACAGGATCGGGAATAGAAGGCGTGAAGGGGCTCCAGATACGTTCCCAGACGCACCACCAAGGCCTGACTTCCCTCTTTGCGCCCCCCCCAGAGAGTGCGCACCACCGCCTCCTGAATCCAGGGCATATCGCATCCCACGAAAAAACCCCATTCCGTACGAAGGGCCTGGAGTCCCCGGGCGAGTCCCTCCAGAGGACCTTTTCCGGAAGCCCGATCCTCCACGATGCGTACCTCGGACCTCGCATCTCTTCCGGCAAGAATCCTTTCCAGAGGCAACCGGTCTTCGGGCCCCACGGCAAGCAGGACTTCCTCGAAGTACGGTTCGAGGCGGTCCAGCACCTTTTCAAGCACCGGCATGCCCTGGAGAGAAAGAAAAAGCTTGTTTCCCCCCATACGCCGTCCCCGCCCTCCTCCGAGGATTACCGCAGAGACGGGCAATTTTCGTTGCAGCACCTACTGAAGCTCCTTCAGTTTTTCCCGAAAAACGAGGTAGTAGAAGACCGCCACGAAAAGAATGCCCCCCACCATGTTTCCCAGCGTGACGGGAAGGAGATTGTGAAAGAAGCCTCCCATCCCCACATGGGCGAGCTTTTCCGCAGGAATTCCCGAAGCCACCACCACCGCCTCACTGCCTCGAACCAGCATTCCCATGGTCATAAAGTACATGTTCGCCACGCTGTGCTCGAATCCCGATGCCACGAAGGCCACGATGGGAAAGAACATGGCCAGGATCTTTCCCGCCACATCCGCCGCAGCCATACTCATCCATACCGCCAGAACCACCAGCCAGTTGCAGAGAATTCCCCGGAAAAAAGCTTCTCCGAAAGGAAGGCTCATTTTATCCGCCGCGATTTCGAGAGCCCGAACTCCCACGCCCCCACGCCAGAGTCCGGAACCGTACAGAAGAAGCACCACCAGCAGGGCGCCGAGAAAATTGGAAAGATACACCCAAAACCAGTTTCGCAGCACCCCGAAGAGGGGCTGGCATCCCGCAAGGGTGCCCAGGGGCATCATGCAGTTTCCCGTAAAAAGCTCTCCCCCCGCCACCACAATCATGGCAAGTCCCGCTGAAAAGGCTATTCCCATAAGGAATTTCGCCATTCCACCTCCCACAAAGGCCGCAAGATCCTGAGAGATGGCGGTAACGAAAAATCCCGCAAAGGCCACGTAGGCTCCCGCAAGAATTCCCATAATGAGCATCTGGGGAATGGACCAGCTGCTTTTTGCCTGAGCCGCCGCACAGGCTCCTTTGGCAATTTCCAAGGGGCTTTTAAAAGCGGAATTCATAAAAGACTCCTCTCTCTGTAGGGTTTTAGAACGGTTTCACAAATGATGTGTCATGTGCTGTTTCACGGAACCTCCGCTTTTGTGTTCCCTCTGCGACGCGAGTGGTCGAAACGCTCCCTTGCTTTGCTGCTCCGGCCCGTGGTCTCAGACGCGCCGTCCATGGCGCGGCTGAGACTTGTCGGCACGTCCTGTGCCGTCACCGGCCCTCCACGACGCAAAGCTGCACTCGCCAACCACTATGGTCGCTGCCGGGAACACAAAAGCTCCGGCTCCTGGAGTTCATAGAGTGCCACATGGCAACGAAAACCGCTCTAAAAAACACTCTATCCTTTTTCCACCTTTACCGCGCTTATCTTATAACCCGGGGTTTCCGAATCGGAATCCACCGCCGCCGCAGTGAGCACATTCGCCCGGGATTCTCCGAAATGAAAGGGAAGAAAGATCATCTTCGGAGGAACCCGATCGGAGATGTTCGCCCTCCCCTTCAGGGATCCCCGGCGGGAGGAAACCGAAAGCATCTCCCCGTCCTTTACCTGAAGCGCCGCGGCATCCTCCGGATGGATTTCGATAAAAAGTTCCTTTACGAACTCTCCGGGAGCGCTCCGACGGCTCATGCTCCCCGAGTGATAATGATAGAGCAGACGCCCCGTGGAGGCGAGAAAGGGATAATCCTCGTCGGGCCACTCGTGGGGAGCCCGCCATTCGCAGGGAGAAAAGGTTGCCTTCCCTCCGGAACGAGGGAATTTTTCCGCGTGCAAAATAGGGGTTCCCGGATGATCCGATGCAGGACAGGGCCAGGAGAGACCTCCCTTCTCGAGGCGGGCATAGCTCATGCCGGCATAGCTCGGAGTGCATGCGGCGATATCTTCGAAAATCTCCGAGGCCCTCCGGAACTTCCAATCCCCTCCCATGCGATTGGCCAGGGCCGTAAGAATCTCCCAATCCGGCCGGGCCTCTCCGGGAGACGCCACGGACTTGCGCACCCGCTGCACCGTCCGAGTGGTGTTGGTAAAGGTTCCTTCCTTCTCCCCCCAACAGGCGGCGGGAAGTACCACATTCGCAAGCTGGGCGGTTTCGGTAAGAAAGATATCCTGCACCACCAGGAGATCCAGATTTTCCAGGGCATGGCGCACATGATTACTATCGGGATCCGTCACCAGGGGATTTTCTCCCATGATATAGAGCCCCCGGATTTCTCCCCTTTCGGCGGCTTCCACCATTTTCACCAGAGTTTTGCCGATTTTTTCCGTAAAGGCCCCCTTTCCCCAGAAATGTTTGAATTTTTCCCGAACCTCGGGGTTCCCCACCTTCTGATACCCCGGAAAGACATCCGGAAGGGCCCCCATGTCGCAGGCTCCCTGCACGTTGTTCTGCCCCCGGAGCGGGTTCACCCCCGTGCCGGGACGCCCCAGCATGCCGCAGAGAAGGGCCAGATTGGCGAGACACCGAACGTTGTCGGTTCCCGAGGTGTGCTGGGTAATTCCCATGGTATAGAAAATGGCGGAGTTCGGTCCTCGGGCATAGAGCCGGGCGGCTTTTTCCAAGAGTTCCGGAGCGATACCGGTAATCTCGCTCACCCTTTCGGGAGTATAGGCCTTCACGGCTTCCTCCAGGGCTTCGAAGTTCTCCACCCGCTCCTCTATAAAAGACCGATCCTGAAGATTTTCCCGAAGAATCACGTGCATGAGCCCGTTGATCAGGGCCACGTCGGAACCGCTCTTCTGGCGTATATAGATATCCGCATACCTGGCAAGCTCGATCTTTCGGGGATCGCAAACCATGAGCTTGGCCCCCTGGCGTTTCCGCTCCTTGATCCAGGATCCGATGACGGGATGCGCTTCGGTGGTATTGGATCCGATGACGAGCATCACATCCGCCTCTCGAAGAGAGGCAAAATCGTTGGTCATGGCGCCGCTTCCGAGGGTCTCACCGAGACCCGCCACAGTGGCGCTGTGTCAGAGATGGGCGCAGTGATCCACGTTGTGGGTTCCCACCACCTCCCGGGCGAGGCGCTGCAAAAGATAGTTTTCCTCGTTGGTGCACCGGGCGGAGGAGAAGAAGCCCAAAGCATCCGGACCGGATTCCTGTTTGAGTTCTTCCATTCTGCGGACCACGTAATCGAGAGCCTCCTCCCAGGAGGCTCTCCGGAAAGAGTCCTTCTCTCGGATAAGAGGGGTCACAAGCCGATCCTCGCTGTGCACGAACTGCCAGGCAAAACGCCCCTTTACGCAGCATCGGCCGTGATTCAGCGAGGTGGGAGATTCGTAATCCGTGGTAACGTTGGCGATGCGTCGGGTTTTCGTGTTCACCTGAATATTAAGTTCGCATCCCACACCGCAGTAGGAGCAGGTGGTTTTAACGCCTTGCATCTCCCAGGAACGCCCCTTCCCCGCGGAAGTTCTTTCCGCCAGGGCTCCCACGGGGCAGAGCTGCACGCACTGACCGCAGAAGGTGCAGTCCGATTCCTCCAGGGTCTTTCCCACCGGAGGATGCACCATGGTGCGGATTCCCCTATTCTGAAAATCGATGGCGTGATACTGGGCGAGGCCGTCACAGGCCCGGATGCAGCGCCCGCAGAGAATGCACTTGTTCATATCCCGGGTATAGAAGGGATTGGCATTCTCCAGGGGATACTTCTCGCAGGTATCCCCCTCCCCGGCGAAGCGGGGAGATTCGATGCCCAGCTCGTAGGCCACGTCCTGAAGCTCGCACTTACCGTTGCTGGGACAGGAGAAGCAGTTCAGGGGATGCCGGATGAGCAGAAGCTCCACCACCGCCCTCCGGGCTTCGAGAACCCGGGGAGAGTGGGTATGGATCACCATTCCCGGAGCTACCGGAGTGGTGCAGGAGGTAAGAAGCTTGGGATTTCCCTCCATCTCCACCAGGCAAACCCGGCAGGCCCCGGCGGGAGGAAGCGCGGGATGATCGCAGAGAGTGGGAATATGGATATTCGCGCTCCGCGCCGCCTGAAGAACGGTGGTTCCCGGGGGGGCAGTCACGGATATACCGTTGATCGTAAGTTCCAGGTCTTGCATTTTTTTAGGTCTCCTCGCTACTTTCTGAAAATGGCCTTCACGGGACATGCTTCCATGCAGGCTCCGCATTTCACGCACTTTTCCCCATGGATTACGTGGGCCTTCTTGAGTTCCCCCGAAATGGCCCCCACCGGACAGATCCGGGCGCACTTGGTGCAGCCCACGCAGGCTTCGGCATCGATAACGAAGTGCGTAAGCGCTTCGCAGGCTCCCGCGGGACAGCGATGCTCCTCTATGTGGGCCTCGTACTCATGCCGGAAGTAGCGCAAGGTGGTGAGCACCGGATTCGGCGCGGTCTGGCCCAGGCCGCAGAGAGAGGTTTCCTTGATCATTCCTCCGAGGTACTCCAAATCGTCGAGATCTTCAGGTTCCCCCTTTCCCCCCACGATGCGGTTGAGAATATCCAGCATCTTTTTGGTACCCTCCCGGCAGGGCACGCATTTGCCGCAGGATTCCCGTTGGGTGAACTCCAGAAAAAAGCGGGCCACATCCACCATACAGTTGTCCTCGTCCATCACCACAAGTCCTCCGGACCCCATGATGGCCCCCGCTCCGGTAAGAGATTCGTAACTGATGGGAAGATCCAGATGCTCCTCCGTAAGGCATCCTCCCGAGGGGCCTCCGATCTGGACGGCCTTGAATTTTTTGCCTCCCAGAACGCCCCCGCCGATATCGAAAACCACTTCCCGCAGAGTGGTTCCCATGGGAACTTCCACCAGACCGGTACGGTTCACCTTTCCCGTAAGGGCAAAAACCTTGGTGCCCTTGGATTTTTCCGTACCCATGGAGGCGTACCAGGCGCCCCCCTCCCGAAGAATGGCGGGAATGTTCGCCCAGGTTTCCACGTTGTTGATGTTCGTGGGCTTTCCCCAGAGTCCCCGGTTGGCGGGAAAGGGAGGCCGGGGGCGGGGCATGCCACGTTTGCCCTCGATGGAAGCCATGAGGGCGGTTTCTTCGCCGCACACGAAGGCTCCCGCCCCCTCCTTGACGTGGAGATGGAAGCAAAAATCCGTGCCCAGAATGTTCTCTCCCAGAAGCCCGTACTCCTCGGCCTGTTCCAGAGTCCACTTGAGCCTCCGGATGGCCAGGGGATATTCGGCCCGGCAATAAATATATCCCTCATCCGCTCCCATGGCGTAGGCCCCGATAAGCATGCCCTCCACCACCGCATGGGGATCTCCCTCCAGAATGGAGCGATCCATGAAGGCTCCGGGATCCCCCTCGTCGGCGTTGCAGATAACGTATTTTTTGTCCCCCTCCGAGGCGGCGCAGAAGCTCCATTTGAGCCCCGTGGGAAATCCTCCGCCTCCCCGGCCCCGAAGGCCGGAAGTTTTCACTTCCTGCAAAACCTCTTCGGGAGTTCTCTCGGTGAGAACCTTTACCAGGGCCTGATAACCGTCCCGGGCGATGTACTCGTCGATATTGTCGGGGTTGATATAACCGCAGTTCCGCAGGGCAATGCGGTACTGCTTGCTGTAAAAGGGAATCTCCCTGTAATGGGGTATTTCCTCCGCCGAGGAGGCCTGTTTGTACAGCAGACGCTCCACGATACGTCCCTTGTAGAGATGCTCCTCGATAATTTCCGGTACATCTTCGGAAGATACGCGGCAGTAAAAGGTTCCCTCGGGATACACCACCACCAGGGGCCCCATTTCGCACATGCCGTGACATCCCGTAGGAATGAGAAGGACCTCCTTATCCAGCCCCCTCTCGGAAAGAATGCCTTCGAAGGCCTCCATAACCTTCTTGGAACCACTGGAAACGCATCCGGTGCCGTTGCAAACCAATACATGGGATCGATAGATGCTCATGAAGGCTCTCCTAATCGGTCCGGCCGATGGCCAAATCCTTGAGAACCCGGCCGTTCACCACATGCTCCGCGATAATCCGGGGAACCTCCTCGGGAGAAACCTTTCCATAGGTTACCCGGGATTCTCCCTGCCGGATAACGTCGAGAAGGGGCTCTTCCTGGCACATGCCGATACAGCCCGTGGTCTCCACGGCCACATCCGTCAATCCCCGCTTGTGGAGTTCCGTCATTACCGCATCGAGCACTCCCCGGGCTCCCGCGGCGATGCCGCAGGTTCCCATACCGATGATGATACGGGTTTTTCCTCCCGAACGGGCAGCGGTGAGATCCATGGCTCGCTCCTTGATTTTTCGCAAATCTTCGAGATTATGTATTTTTGGCAATTCCCCACACCTCCACCCGAAGGCCCTCCTCCAAAACGCGAAATTCCCCGGAATTTTCCCGAACATCTTTTCTACCGGAGAAACTGCATTTTACCGGAACTTCTCCAAAATTTCCTCCACCTTATCCACCGTAAGGCGTCCGAACGTTTCATCGTCGATCATGATGACCGGAGCCAAACCACAGGCTCCGATACAGGCCACGGGCTCCAGGGTGAAGCGCAAATCCTCGGTGGTTTCGTTTTCTTCCACCTGGAGCAGTTCCTTTATCTTTTCGAGAATCTTGAGGCTCCCCCGCACATGACAGGCGGTGCCGCGGCATACCCGGATGATATGACGCCCCCGGGGCTTGAGATGGAACTGGGCATAAAAGGTGGCCACACCGTAAATTTCCGCCAAAGGAAGAATAAGCTCTTCCGAAACGGTTCCCAGAGCCTCCGGAGGAAGGTAGCCGAAGGTTCCCTGAATTTCCTGAAGCACCGGAATCAATCCTCCCTTTTTCTCTTTCCAGGGGGCCACAATTCTTTTCGTTTCAAAAACAACCTCCCGTCTTACCATAGCTGCCGTTCCTCCCTTTTTTGACAGAAAGAATCCTTGCTGCCTCGATACTCTCGGATATCCCGCCGCTCTCGGAGACATTGTAAAAAAAAGCCTCCCAAAAGGCAAAAGCAAAGAGAGATCTTGCAAAAAATACTTTCAGAGGGGTTTCACGAATAATGTGTTCCGAGATCTTCCATGGACAACTCCGATTCTTTTTCTCCTCTTGCAAAGAAGGAGCTTTTCACCTATAAAACAAGCTAAAGACCAAGAGAAGAAATGGGACTTAATAATTTATACGGGAGGAATGCTGGACATGAAAGAACGAGAACTTCTTCAAGATGCGGTTTCGGAAAAGGAGATACTTGAGCTTCTCCAAGATTTAATACGCATTCCGAGCCATTGCGATACTCCCGGAAGAGAGCGGGGAATCGCCCTTTACATGCAGGAATTTCTTCTCCGCCAGGGCATCCATACGGAATTGATGTCGGTTCTCGATGAAAGACCCAACGTAATCGCCACCCTTCGGGGATCCGGAGGAGGAAAGCGACTCATGCTCAACGGACATACCGACACCATCCGCCCCTACCGCATGGAAGCTCCCTACGATCCGGTAATCCGGAAGGGCAGGCTCTACGGAAGAGGATCCTGTGACATGAAGGCGGGAGTGGCCACCATGATGATGGCTCTCGTAGCTCTGAAACGGACGAAAATACCCCTCCGGGGTGATGTTATCTTTGCGGGAGTCATCAACGAAGAACTACAAAGCGAGGGCACCGAAGCTCTCGTCACTCGGGGCCCCGGCGCGGATTTCGCCATCGTGGGGGAACCCACGGAACTTGCCGTAGCCCTGGGGCATCGGGGGCTGGAATGGCTGGACATCGTCATTCACGGAAAAACCGCTCACGGAGGAGTTCCTGAAAAGGGAATCAACGCCATATCGAAGGCGGCCCGGCTCATTCGAGCCATCGAAGAGGATCTTGTACCGCGACTGGCCGAAAGAGAGCATCCCGGAGTGGGAAAATCCATTCTGAATTTCGGGACCATCCGCGGAGGAGATCAGCCGAGCAGCGTGGCGGGACACTGCGTTCTGCAAATCGATCGGCGTTACACCCCGAAGGAATCTTTGGAACGGGTCCTTATGGATTTCCGGGAGATTTTCGACCGCCTCGCCGCGGAGGATCCCGATTTCAGGGCCGAGCTACGCCGCAATCCCGAAAACATGGCCACCATGGATCACCTTCCGGTGTATGTGGAATCGAACCATCCCCTCGTGCAGGCTCTTCTCGGAGCTTCCGAAAAAGTTACGGGACATCGAGCTCCGTGCCTTCCCAAAACGGGCTGGACCGATGCCTCCCTGCTGGCAAACTACGGCAACATTCCCGCAGTGAACTTCGGCCCCGGTTCCACCGCCCAGGCCCATACGGAAAAGGAATACGTGCCGATTTCGCATCTCAAACCCGCCACTCTCGTTTATGCCATGACGGCTATGGATCTCTGTTCCTGAGGATCCGGAGAAAGGCAAACCGAAAACGGAAATGCACCGCAGAGCCTCGGCAAATGCCGAGATCTCGCGGTGCATTTTAAAAACCAAGCACTGCGTTTTAACGCATAACCTTCGATTTTCAGAAACGGCCTTTTTCGAACCTAGATTTTATGCCGCTTGAAGTAGTGGGTATGGAGAAGATGGTGCGATTTTTCGCTCATGGGCTTGCCGAGATATTTTTCGTACAGCTCCACGATGTAGGGGTTTTCGTGGGACTTCCGGATGGGCTTGTTCGCATCCTCCCGGTAAAGAGCCTCGGCCCGCTTGCGGATAATCTCCATCTTGCCGTGGTGATAGGGCTGCCCGCCGCCGCCGATGCATCCGCCGGGGCATGCCATGATTTCGATGGCGTGGAAGGGCTCCACTTCCTTGGCACGGATGGAGTCCAGAAGCTTCCGGGCGTTCCCGAGGCCATGGGCGATACCGATGTGCAGTTTGAGCCCCGCCACTTCCAGCCAAGCCTCCCGAATGCCGTCCATACCGCGGAGTTCCTCGAAGTCGATGCGCTCCAGAGGTTTTTCCGTAAGGATCTCCACGGCGGTACGAACCGCCGCTTCGATAACGCCTCCGGTGGCTCCGAAGATGACCGCCGCTCCCGTGGAAGCTCCCAGGGGATTGTCGAAATCCTCTTCGGGAAGGTTCAGGAAGTTGATGTTCGCCCGTTTGATGAGATGCGCCAACTCCCGGGTGGTGATGGAAATGTCCACATCGGGATTACCCTTCACGGAAAACTCCTCCCGGGAACATTCGTACTTCTTGGCGAGACAGGGCATGACGGAAACCACCACCATCTTCTCCCGAGGAATATTCATCTTTTCCGCCAGATAGTTCTTCGCGATGGCTCCGAACATCTGCTGGGGAGATTTCGCGGAGGAAGGCACGTCGAGAAGATCCGGATAGTTGTGCTCGAAGAACTTCACCCAGGCGGGGCAGCAGGAGGTAAGAATGGGAAGCCGTACGCTCGTATCGCCTTCAAGGTGGCGCTTCAGCCGATCCAGAAGTTCCGTTCCCTCTTCCATAATGGTGAGGTCCGCAGCGAAATCCGTATCGAAAACCCGGTCGAAGCCGATGCGCCGAAGAGCTGCGGCCATCTTGCTGGTCACGAGGGTTCCCGGTTCGAGGCCGAACTCCTCTCCCAAAGCGGCCCGTACCGCCGGCGCGGTCTGAACCACCACGAACTTTTCGGGATCCGCCAGAGCCTGGACGACCTTCCACACGTAATCCCGTTCCGCCAGAGCCCCTACGGGACATACCGCCACACACTGGCCGCAGAAGGTACAAACGGATTCCTCCAGAGGCATTTCGAAGGCCGGAGCCACCACTGCCTCGAAGCCCCGGTTGATCGCCGAAAGGGCTCCCACGGTCTGTACCTCGTTGCACATGGTCTCACAGCGGCGGCACATGACGCACTTGTCCATATCCCGGCTGATGGCAGCGGAAACGTCTTTTCTATAAGAGGACTGCACCGCATCGGGGCAACGGATCTCCCGAAGCTGGAAGCGCTCCGCCAGAGCCTGAAGTTCGCAATCCCCGGCTTTGGGACAGATAAGGCAATCCTTGGGATGATCGGAAATCATGAGTTCCAGTACGGTCTTCCGGGCATTCAGAACCCGGGGAGTATTGGTGCGCACCACCATGCCGTCCACTGCGGGAGTGGCACAGGAAGGAGCCAGACGCGGACGCCCCTCCACTTCCACCACGCAGATCCGGCAGGAGGCCGTCTCATTCTGCATGGGGGTATTTTCCAGTTCCAGGTAGCAGAGTGTGGGGATATCCACCCCTACCTTGCGGGCCGCATCGAGAATGGTGCTTCCCTTGGAAACCTGTACATTATATCCGTCAATGGTGAGAGTAATATTTTCCATCTGTTACACCCTCCGCTTATTTCTTGGAGATCGCCGCAAATTTGCAGGCGTCCACACAGGCTCCACACTTGATGCACTTTTCCGCATCAATGACATGGGCTCCCTTGAGTTTGCCGGAAATGGCATTGGCAGGGCAGATCCGGGCGCAGGCGGTACAGCCCACGCACTTCTCGGGATCGATAACGTAACGCACGAGGTTTTTGCACTTTCCGGAAGGACAGCGATGATCCTTCACGTGAGCCACGTACTCGTCCCAGAAATGTTCCAACGTGGAAAGTACAGGATTGGGTGCGGTCATGCCGAGGCCGCAGAGAGCGGTATCCTTGATAACCAGCCCGAGTTCCTTGAGACGCTCCAGATCGTCCATGGTGGCCTTGCCGTCGCAAACCTTTTCAAGAATGGAGGAAAGCCGCTTGGTTCCCACCCGGCAGGGGGTGCATTTGCCGCAGGATTCTTCCACGGTGAAGTCCAGATAGAACTTCGCCACCGCAGGCATGCAATCGTCCTCGTCGAGAACGATCATACCCCCGGAACCCATCATGGAACCCGCCGCAAGAAGGGTATCGTAGTCGATGGGAGTATCCAGATGCTTCTCCGTAAGACATCCCCCCGAAGGCCCTCCGGTCTGAACGGCCTTGAACTTCCTGCCGTTCCGGATACCGCCACCGATGTCGAAGATGACTTCCCGAAGGGTAATGCCCATGGGCACTTCCACGAGCCCTACGTTGTTCACCTTTCCCGCCAGGGCGAAAACCTTGGTACCCTTGGATTTCTCCGTGCCGATCTTGTTGAACCAGTTCGCTCCCTTGAGGAAAATCACCGGAACGTTCGCCAGGGTTTCCACGTTGTTCACGATGGTGGGTTTGCCCCAGAAACCGGCTTCCGCAGGGAAGGGCGGTTTCGTGGTGGGCTCTCCCCGCTCGCCCTCCATGGAGTGGATGAGAGCCATCTCTTCGCCGCAGACGAAGGCTCCCGCGCCGTAACGGATTTGGATATCGAAGCTGAAATCGCTTCCCAGAATGTTCTTGCCGAGAAGACCGTATTCCCGGGCATCTTCGATGGCCTTGGTAAGACGCTGCACCGCCAGGGGATATTCCGCCCGGATGTAAACCTTGCCTTCCGAAGCTCCGATGGCATATCCCGCGATGGCCATGGCCTCCACCACCGAATGAGGATCTCCTTCAAGAATGGAACGATCCATGAAAGCTCCGGGATCCCCTTCATCGGCGTTGCAGATCACGTATTTCTGATCCGCGCTGTACCGAGAGGCGAACTCCCATTTGAGTCCCGTGGGGAATCCACCGCCTCCACGACCCCGAAGTCCCGAAAGTTTCACTTCGTCGATAACGTCCTTAGGGCTCATTCCCTCGAGGATTCTTCCCAGAGCCTGATATCCTTCCCGGGAAATGTATTCGTCGATGCTCTCGGGATCGATGAAACCGCAGTTTCTCAGGGCTACCCGAAGCTGTTTTTTATAAAAGTCCATATGTTTGGAGTCCGAAACGCATTCTTTCGTCTCGGGATCCACATAGAGGAGTCGCATAACCTGGCGTCCCTTGATACAGTGTTCCGCCACGATTTCTTCCACATCTGCCGGGGTCACCTGAACGTAAAAGGTGTTATCCGGAGCGATTTTAACGATGGGGCCCTGCTCGCAAAAGCCGAAGCATCCCGCTTCGATAACCCTAACCTCTTCGCCGAGATTCTTCTTCTGGATCTCCTGCTTGAAATTCTCCACAATCTGGGCGCTATCGGCAGATTTGCATCCCGTTCCCGCACAGACCATAACGGTAATTTTTTCAGCCATCAGGCACACTCCTTCCGCATCGCCACGACTAATCGTGAATGGTCTTGTACGCTTCGGGAATCACACCATCCACGAGATTCCCGCCCACCACGTGCTTTTCGAGGATTTCCTCCACCTTCGCCTTGTCCACATTACCGTAAACTGCCGGAGGCTGACCGGGAAGAGATACCTCCACGGTGGGCTCGGCGTAGCAGTAGCCCATACATCCCGTCTGGGTAACCACCACGTTATCGAGGTTGCGCTTCTTGGCGCCTTCGATAAAGAAATTCATGATTTCCCGGGCTCCCGCAGCGATACCGCAGGTAGCCATGCTCACCTTGATCTGCACGAGATTTTCGATGTTGCTTCCCTTTTCCCGAAGTTCCGTGGTGTCCTTTATTTTATCCTTCAGGGCCCGAAGTTCCCCAAGGTTTTTAATCTTTGCCATACCTGCACCCCCACTTTTTTTTAAAAGCTAGTTCTTGTAGTTGGCAAGAATGCCGCTCACCATGTCCGGCGTTACCCGACCGTAAACCTTGCCGCTGATGATAACCACCGGTGCGAGGCCGCAGGCCCCCACGCACCGCAGAGTATCGAGGGAAAACAATCCGTCCTCCGTGGTCTGGCCAGGGTTGATCCCGAGTTTCTTGGAAAACTCCTCCACGATCTGATCGGCTCCCCGAACGTAACAGGCGGTACCCATGCATACGGAAATCGGATACTTGCCCTTGGGGGTCATGGTAAAGAAAGAGTAGAACGTAACAACTCCGTAGACCTTGGCAAGAGAAACCCCAAGCTCCTCCGCGATAAAGGCCTGAACTTCCCGGGGAAGAAAACCAAAAATTTCCTGGGCCTGATGCAGGACCGTAATGAGTTCCCCCCGCTTATTCGGAAGCGAATCGATAAACGCCTTCAGCTTCTCGTAACCTGCCCCTGTCTCCTTAGCACAACAGGTTCCCATACTAGTGCCCCCTCTGCTCTTCAAAGATAAAGATTCGGTTTGGTTCCAGCCGCTTAGAACTCGCCTTCACTTTCACAAACCGCAAACAAAAAAACTCCCGCAATCTTTTTTATCATATCATAGAGATTGCGTTCCTGCCAAAGAGAAATTCCCTAACAAGAATACACTCGACAATATCTTATACATTTTGTATCAGAGTTGTTCGGACTTGTCAAACAGCTCTCTTTTTTCTTCGAGACAAATCCGGTGGGGTGGAATGATACAAACTCTTACCAACGCTCAAGTTTAACCCGCGCAAACTCTATTCAGGCAAACCAGCCCTGTAGAGACGTTACAGATCTCGACGGGTTCCATGAAGTTTCCCCGCTTTTTCCTCCGGAATCCTCATATACCCAAAACTACGCCGGCAATGCCGAAGTAAAGGAGCAATCCCGCCACGTCCACCACGGTGGTAATAAAGGGACCACACATAACCGCAGGGTCCATCCGGAAAAGCCGGGCAATCACGGGAAGGCAGACCCCCGAAAGGTTTCCGAGCATAACCACCGCCACGATACCACAGGCCACGGTAAAGGCCACATCCCCTCCCGTGCCGAGCATGAGAGCCCGTCCCGCTCCGAGAACCGCCAGGGCTCCTCCGAGAACGAGGCTCATGAGAAACTCCCGGGAGAAGATTTTAAACATATGCTTTTCCTCGATTTCCCCCAGGGTCATTCCCCGAATGATGAGCGTGGCGGATTGGGTGCCCGCATTGCCTCCGGTGCCGATAAGGAGGGGAATGAAATAGGAGAGGGCCACCACTCTCTCGATGGCTCCCGAGTTATGCTTGAGTACCGTGGAGGTGAGGGCTTCCGTGAGAATGCA
The DNA here is from genome assembly GCA_963666395.2 of uncultured Aminiphilus sp. Classification (GTDB taxonomy): domain Bacteria; phylum Synergistota; class Synergistia; order Synergistales; family Aminiphilaceae; genus DAIPKP01. The sequence goes on along the minus strand of CAXXQU010000001.1, from coordinate 305,392 downwards.
AATGAGAAGCCAGGAAAAACGTTTTCGAGCGAGGTCGAAGAATCCCGTTTCCAGATAGCTTTCACCGGTGGGCTGAATACCCGCCATACGTTCGATATCCTCCGTGGCCTCTTCTTCCATGATATCCAGCACGTCGTCCCAAGTCACGATGCCCACGAGGCGCTTTTCCATATCCACCACGGGAACCGCCTGGAAATCGTATCGGGAAAGCAGGCGGGCCACCTCTTCCTGGTCCGTATCGGTATAGACGTAAACCGGATCGTCGTTCATCAGATCCCCTATAGCGGTTTTCCGTCCCGCCAGAACGAGATCTTCGAGTTCCACCACCCCCATGAGCTTTCTCTGGGCATCCACCACGAAGGAGGTATAGATGGTTTCCTTGGTTCGCGCCTGGCGGCGAAGGCTTTCCAGGGCCTTTCCTGCGGTCATGGTAACTTTGAGATCGATATATTCCGGGGTCATCACCCGCCCTGCGGTATCCTCTTTATAATTCAGCAGGGTAAACGCGAGCTTACGCTCCTCGGGAGAGAGGTGACGCAGAAGCTTTTTCACGGTCTTCGCAGGGAGTTCGTCCAGAAGCTCCGTCCGGTCGTCATCGGACATGCTTTCGATGATCTCCGCCACTTCATGATCCGTAAAATGTTCCATGAGAGCTTCCCGGGTTTGTTTTTCCATCATTTCGAAAACTTCTATGGCGGTATCTTTGGAAAGGAGTCGGAAAAGAAGCACTCCTTGAGGAGGAGAAACTTCTCCAAGAAGATCTGCGGTATCCGGAGCTTCCATGGCGGAAAGAAGCTCTTTGGCACGCAAAAACCGACGATTCTCTAATGCTTGGGTAATTTCGGAAAAAGAAAGTTCCCAACGCTCCATAGGAATTCACCTCCGTGCAAGATATCCCGATCCTTCCGGGACATCTCTACGCAAACCTCCGGAAGCTACCCGAAAAGAGCAGGAAGGGAAATAGAATATGTATGAATGGGGGGTCGTTGAGGGACGGTACTGCTACTATCGCTTTCCATAAGGTGCCTCCTCGAAAAAAAACGGTTCGCCGAAAAGGAGCCTCTCCAGAGAGGCCGATAACGCTACTTTTCCAACCAGATACGATGATATCACAGTTTGGTCGTTTCCCCCACTTCATTCCTCGAAAGGAAAGGCGGGTACTCTCTTTTCGAGAGTCCCGCCTCGTGAGTGGTGTCGTAAAAAAATGATCGCCCCGGATTAACGCTTGGAGAACTGCTTAAGAGCCCGGGCCTTGCGCTGGCCGTACTTCTTGCGTTCCACCATACGGGAATCCCGGCTGAGGTACCCCGCCTTCTTGAGGGTGGGACGAAGCTCGGGATTCAGCCGAAGAAGAGCCCGGGCGATGCCGAGACGAACCGCTCCGGACTGTCCCGTGAGACCGCCCCCGTGGGCGCGCACGAGAACATCCACCTTGTTCTCGAGCCCCGAAGCCTTGAGAGGCTCCAGGATATGGAGCTTCCACTGGTATCTCGGGAAATAATCGTCCATCTCCCGATCGTTGATGAGAATTTTACCTTCGCCGTTGCGCACCCGTACCCGGGCCACAGCGTTCTTTCTTCTTCCGGTTCCCCAGAAATAAGACTGCGAACTCATCATGCCTTATCCCCTTTCAAAACAACGTTCCAAACTTCGGGCTGCTGCGCCCCATGGGGATGATTTTCCCCGGCGTAAACTTTCAGTTTTTTGATCATGCTTCTCCCAAGGCGGGTTTTGGGAACCATGCCCCATACCACCCTCTCCACGAGACGCTCGGGTTTCTTTTCGAGCATCACTCCGTAGGGAGTGGCTTTGAGGCTCCCCTTATAACCGCTGTGGCGGTATATTACGGACTGCTCCGCCTTACGCCCCGTAAGCTTCACCTTTTCCGCATTGATAACGATAACGAAATCGCCGCAATCCACGTGGGGGGTATAGGTGGGCTTATGCTTTCCCTGCAAAACCCGGGCCACCTGAGCCGCAAGACGACCAAGGGGCTTGTCCGTGGCATCCACCACAAGCCACTTGCGGTCCATCTGCTCCCGTTTGGCCATAAAACTTCTATTGCCGATCATATATGGTCACTCCTCATCGGGATGAACTAGATATATTGCCGTTTCCTGGGGGAAACGACCCTGTTAACGATTTGTTCCTTCCTTCTTCAAAAACGTGGGGAATTTTCGAAATCGGAACGAAAGAAACCGTGACACACAACTTTGAAGTTGAAAGAAAATTGCTTTCTTTACGTAGGGAAAAAAGTTTCAAAAAACCCTAAAGAACCTTCCGAAGCTTCGGATTTTCCTGAATTCCCGGGATTCTTCCCCGTTTGGCGATGGGCTTACCCTGAATTTCCTTGATGTCCATGGTCATATCCCGGAACACTCCGTGAGCGATATAGCTTCCCACGCCGAAAGCATCCACGGGCTCCTCCACCATACGGGAGATCCTTTCCGGATTGAGCCCTCCGGAGACGAAAATCCTGACCTCCGGGAACCCCGCCTGGTCAAGCCTTGCCCGGACCTCCCGAACCAATCCGGGAGTGACTCCTCCCCGTTCGCTGGGAGTATCCAGCCGAATTCCCGTAAGGCGTCCTTCCAATGCCCGGGCTACCCGCAGAGCCTCTTCCGCCTCGTCCTTGAAGGTGTCCACGAGAACGATCCGGGGATCTCCTTCCGAAAGAAGGGCATCGTAAGCGGAGGCCACCGAAAGGGTATCTCCCGCCACGAGTATCGCCGCATGGGGAATGGTTCCCTGAGGTTCCCGACCTCCGAGCTTGGCTCCCAGAATGCAGCTCGCCCCCTGGCAACCTCCCACGAGCATGGCCACCCGCTCCATCACCGGAGCCACCGCGGGATGCACGTGCCGGGCACCGAAGCAGAGCACCTTCTTGCCCTTGGCGGCCTCCACGCATTCCCGGGCCGCCGTGGCCCACCCGGTAGCGCTGGCAAGCATGCCGAGCAGCACCGTTTCATAGGCTCCGAAGGCTCCGTAGGCCCCTCGGATGCGCAGGACCACATCCTTGGGAGCGAAGGGCTCTCCTTCGGGAAGCATGTCCACCGAAAGTCCCCGGTTTTGCAGAAGGGTCAGAACCTCTTCCCCCCCCGCGAAATATCCGGAGCCCCGGGCAAAGACTTCCGCCGTAACCTCCGCATCGAGAAGGCCGCAGGAACGAAGAACGTCCCGGGTACGGATAAAATAGACATCCGTAGTGTGCCCCGCGAGAATTTCCTCGTGCTCCGCCGAATGAAGCCGCTCCGTATCCACCTTCAGGGAGTGGACATCATGGAGAGAATCCAGGGAATGTACCACCGTACGTCTCTTCCCGGTTCTAACGAAGAACGAAAACGAGGAGGAGGGATGTAAACATGAACACCGCCATCAGCAAAACGCTCAGTTTGCTGAGCGCGGTAAAGCGCTGCCACTGGCCGCCTCCCGCATCTGCCTGGGTTCCTCCTCCGAAAATACCGGAGAAACCGCCGGTTTTTCTCTGCTGCAACAAAACCGCTGCCATAAGGCAGATTCCAATAAGAACATGAAGAACGCTAAGAAGGACCTTCACTCTCGGACACCTCCTGCTATATTTGCAAATACACACGGAGAAGAATTATAGCACATTTTCCTCCGTAAGGATACTCAAAAGGGCGCGAAAAGCGCGAACTCGATGGGAGATTGCGGACTTCACCTCTTCTCCCAGAACTCCAAGTGTATCATCGTATCCCGAAGGAATAAAGAGGGGATCGTAGCCGAATCCCAAAATTCCCCGGGGGACCTCGGCGATGGAGCCTTCGCAGTATCCGGAAGCCCCGAATTCCCGCCCCTCCGGCATGTCCACGTAAACCAGAAAGGCCACGAACCGGGCCCTTCGGTTCTCCACTCCCTCCAGAGCCCGAAGAAGCCAGGCCAGACGTTCCGCATCGTCTTTCCCCTTTCGGGAGGAATAAAGGCCGGGTTCTCCTCCCAAAGTCTCCACTTCAAGGCCGCTGTCATCCGCGAAAACGGGATATCCCGTAGCGGAGGACCATGCCCGGGCCTTGAGAAGAGCGTTTTCCTCGTAGGTGCTTCCGGTTTCCTCCACCGCAAGATCGCAGAAATCCCCTCCGAAAAGAAGCTCCACTCCGAAGGGAGCCCCCATCTTCCGCATTTCGTGATATTTATGGCGGTTACCGCTCGCCAGAAGAATCTTTTTTCCCATGCCTGAGAAGCGCCTCCTCTTCCTCTTCGGTCAGGGCAAGGCTTTTTTTCTGGAGATGGATAAGCTCGGACACGCCTTTTTCCGCCATTTCGAGAAGTCCTAAAAGCTCGGGACGGGAAAACACATGGCCCTCTCCGGTTCCCTGAACCTCCACGTACTCTCCGAATTCGTTCAGCACCACGTTACAATCCACCTCGGCGGTACTGTCCTCGGCGTAATCCAGATCGAGAAGAAGATTGCCCCCCACTCGCCCCACGCTCACCGCGGCCACGAAGGAACGAAGGGGAAGGCAGGAAAGATCTCCCTTCTTCCAGAGCCCCCGAAGAGCATCCGTCAGGGCCACGAAGGCCCCGGTAATGGAGGCGGTGCGGGTGCCTCCATCCGCCTGAAGCACGTCGCAATCCATCCAGATGGTACGCTCCCCCAAAAGGGGAAGCGCCACCGCCCCTCGAAGAGAGCGACCGATGAGGCGCTGAATTTCCTGGGTTCGCCCCTTTACCTTTCCCATGCTGGATTCCCGGGGAGTGCGGGATCCCGTAGCCCGGGGGAGCATGGAATATTCCGCGGTAATCCATCCCGATCCGGTTCCCCGGAGAAAGGAGGGCACCTTTTCCTCCACCGAAGCGGTGCAGAGCACCCGGGTGTTGCCGAAGGAGATCAGGGCGGATCCTTCCGCATAAAGGCTGACGCCCCGCTCCAGCAGAACCGGTCGGAGTTCCCCGGAGGACCGCCCGTCATGACGCGTACATTCTTGATCTGAAATCATAAAAAATCCTTTCCGTAACAAGGAACTTTTTCCCGAAACCCCTCAGGAGACGGGAGCCAGAGTCCAGGGAACCGTCAGATCCAGGGGATCCGTAATCTTCGAGAGCTTTCCGTCCACGAAAAAGAGGACCTGTTCCGCCGGAGAGAAGTTGTCCACCATGCTCCGTACGAGCCCCGTCATGATAAGCGCCGCATTCTGAGGCCCCACCGCCTTGAGGGCGGTGACGAAGGCGGAATTCATGTCGATGTACAGCATATCCCCCGCCCGAAAAACGTGAAGCACCCGAAGAGGCTGCTGGATGCCGCTGGCCACCCGGAGAGGCTCCAACACCTTCTCCAACACCGTTACGATATCCTCCTCGAGAACTCCCGGAGCGATCTGCATCACCGAGGGTGCGAGCTGCCCGTTTTCGAGAGTGTAGGCTACGTATTCCTTGCGATACACCGTAACCTCCTCCCGAGGAGCGGACATGAACCGCTGGGCCTCCTCGGAACTGGCAAGTACGTTGCTCTGGGCTCCCACTCCAAGGCCATTCAAAAAACGAAGTCCCGCCCCCGCCACAAAGTATCCCACTCCGAAGAAAATTCCCAAAAGCCCTATCCACGCGAGCATGCGCAACGGAAGAGGAATTTTCTTCTTCCTTTCGGAAGCTCCCGCGGAACGCCGGAATTCTCTTTTCTCCGGCGTCTGCTCTTCCTGTTCGTCGAAATCCCGCATATCTGCAACTCCTTTCCGGAAAACCCGGTAATCCGGATTCGAAAAAATCCGGATTACCGGGTTTTTTCGATAAATTTCAAAATGCCCTCCCCCAAAGCCAGGGCTATTTTCTTTTGATATCCCGGCGTCCGAAGCATGGCGGCTTCGCTCTTTTCCGTGAGAAATCCCGTTTCCACCAGCACCGAAGGCATTCCCGCCCCCCGAAGCACGAAAAAGGGAGCCTGGGCCACCCGTCTCATGGGAAGCCCTGCAATCTTCCCCTGTTGAAAAAGTACCTCCGCAAAGGACATGCTTTCGGTAATTTTAGCATTTTGCTGCATATCTCCCAAAATGTGGAGCAGCATTTCGGTTTTCGCATCCGAGGCCGCCGTATTTCCTCCGTTGGATTCGTAAACCTCCCGGTTTTCGAACTTCGCAAGCTCCATGGCATCCTTATCCGAAGGAAGAGCCATGATGTAAATTTCGATTCCCTTGGCATGCCGTCCCTTGGGAAGGGCGTTCACGTGAATGCTCACGAAGACGTCCGCCTCTTTGCGGTTGGCGAAATCCGTACGCTCCCGAAGGAGAAGATACCGATCATCCTGCCGCGTCAAAAGCACGGTGCATCCCTTTTGTTGGAGATACGTCGAAAGGTAGCCCGTAATGGCGAGATTGATATCCTTCTCCCGCAGCCCGTTGGCCACCGCTCCGGGATCCTTTCCTCCATGCCCCGCATCGATCACCACCAGAGGTTTCCCCACCCTGGAAGGAGCCGGCGGAATTTCGGGATAGAGGCTCTCTTCGGGAACCTCCGCCTTGGGGGCGGGAAGAAGAGGGAGAGGAGATCCGTCGGCTTGGGAGGAAGCGTAGAAGAAATCCACCACGAACCGGGGGGGATTGGCTAAAGAAAAAGTTTCCACTCTCTCCGCATGATGCCGGAGGAGGAGAGATTTTTCGGAGTTCCGGGAACAGGTTATTTTCTGAGGATAGGGAGATTCGCTCCCCGGAAAGGAGTCGGGAAGAGGATTCGAAAAAAGGAGCGTTATTTTTCCGGAATTCTCCTGAACCCGGGGAAACTGCCCCCCCACCATATCCAGTACGAGCCGGACCTTGTCGGGGTGCTCCTTCCAGCGAAGCCTCCGGAGATCGGCATGCTCCTTCGTGGATGCTTCCGGAGCGAACTGCCGACGCCACTCCTCCAGCATGGCCGCGGTAGAGGTTTCTTCCGAAGCTTTTTCCGGAGAGCTTCCGGGAGATGACACCGGAAGAACCGCTCCCGACGGGGTGGGGCTCGGAGTGCCTCCGCCGCGCCACCGCAGAGGAACCGGAGGAGGTGATGTTCCGTAAAGCAGCATTTCCAGAACCTTGAGCATTCCGTGCACCTCCGCCCACCAGAGGGAACCCTCCTTTTGAATGGGCGCGGTAAGAGGAAAAATCTCTCCGTTCACGAAAACCATAATATCCCCCGGCACGAAAGAGGCCTTTCGGGAATCCGAGAGCAGGAGAAGGGCGTTTTTCTGGATCTGCACCTGAAGGTGCAGCAGTTTCGCCGCTTCGAGGACGGAAGCTCTCTGTACGCCCCCTTCGGAACGCACCGCCACGCTTCCCAGGGATTGGGCTTCCCCTTTCCAGAGAGTCCATCGCTCCTCTCCGGAAGCGACGGAAGAAAAGAGTGCGAACACTCCCGCCCAGAACAGCATTCCCGACAGAAAGAGAACAACCCCTTGTTTTTTCATGCCCCGGACAAACCCTTTCCGCTCCAAGTCCTTAAAGTTCCTCAAGAATAATCTTTGCGGCGGTTCGTATCTGCTCCTCGCTCACATCGAGATGAGCCACGCAGCGAAGAGAATCTCCCATGCCTCCGAAAAGAACTCCCCGGGCGGCACAGCGCTCGGAAAGCTCCGGAGCGGAACGGTCGAATCCCCGGGTGGTAAGAAAAACCATATTCGTGGAGTGTTCGCCGTAAAGGGCATCCACTCCCCCCGAACGAAGCAGATCCGCCAGAAGCGCCGCCTTACGGTGATCCTCCGCAAGCCGGGAAACGTTGTTTTCCAGGGCATAGATTCCCGCAGCTCCGAGAACTCCCGCCTGCCGCATGCCTCCTCCCACGACCTTCCGCCACTCCCGGGCACTCTCGATTATATTCCGGGAACCGCAGAGAAGGGAGCCCACCGGGGCTCCAAGCCCCTTGGAAAGACAGAGCTGTACCGTATCCACCCAGTCGGTGTAGCTCCGGAGAGGCACGTCATACTTTACCGCCGCGTTCCAGAGACGCGCTCCATCGAGATGAATGCGAAGCCCCTTGTTCCATGCTTTTTCCGCAAAGGCCCGAAACTTTTCGGGGGACACCGCATAGCCCCCTCCCCGGTTGTGGGTATTCTCCAGACACACCATTTTGGCGGGGTTGAAATGCACGTTTGCGGAACGGCACCAGCCGAAGACGCCCTCTTCCTCCGGAAGCCCCTCGCGCTCTTCCACCAGAAGGGGCATAAGCCCTCCCAGAACCGCCAGGCCTCCTCGCTCGTAGTTGTAGATATGGCTGTCCTTGCCGAGAACGACTCCGTCTCCTCGGGCACATTGCGCCAGAAGGGCGATAAGATTTCCCTGGGTGCCGGAAGCCATGAAAAGAGACGCTTCCTTTCCCGTCATCTCCGCTCCCAAAACCTCGAGCTTTGCGATGGTGGGATCCTCCCGGTATACATCGTCCCCCAGAGGTGCCTCGACGATGGCCCTTCTCATGGCTTCGGAAGGCCTGGTTACGGTGTCGCTCCGCAAGTCGATAACGTTCATGATGGATACTCCTTTTGCCTTTCAGATATTTTGTTCATCTTCAGAACGGCTTCAAACACAATCTATGACAAGATCTGCTCCGGAGGTCTTCTACAGCGCCACTCCGAGCCGTGCCCAGGGAAGAGAGGATTCCTCGAAGGAAATGCCCAGATCCCGGCCGGTTCGGTTATGACCGTGGAAATCCGATCCCCCCGTGGGATAGAGCCCCACCCGGTCTCCCATGCGAAGATAGCGGAACTGCTGTTCCGGTGTGTGCATGGCGTAAAGGGATTCCAACCCCCAGAGTCCCTGATCCTTCAGTTGTTTCAGCAAAGCCTCCAGGTCGTCGTCATCAAGCTTCGTTTGTATCGGATGAGCGAGCACGGGAACCCCCCGGGCTTCCCGAATGAGGCGAAGGCACTCTTCGGGAGAAAGGCGATACCGGGAGGCGTAAGCGGGCTTTCCTCTTTCGAGATACCGGGCAAAGGCTTCGTCGGTGCTTCTCACGTATCCCCTGCGCATCATGGCCCTGGCGAAATGGGGACGCCCCACCACATCTCCTCCGGCCTCCCGAAGAACCTCCTCGAAAGTGAGGGGCATATTCAGGCTTTCAAGCTTTTCCAGAATATGAGCGTTTCGTTCTTCCCGGCCCCGCTGAAGCTCTTTCAGTCGTTTCGTAAAATTTTCCGAAACGGGATCGAAGGCATAGCCGAGGATGTGCATGGTATAGGGAGCCTGGGCGGAAAGCTCCACTCCCGGAATTCCCCGAATCCCCCGCTGCCGGCATGCCTGAAGAAAGCGGGGAATTCCCGCCGCCGTATCGTGGTCCGTAAGGCTCATAACGGAAAGGCCCCGCTGTTTTCCAAGCCCCACAAGCCTCTCGGGAGTCTCGGTGCCGTCGGAAAAGGTACTGTGCAAGTGCAGATCTATGCGTATCACCGAAAAGCCCCTTTCGATTTTAGCGAAAGCACAAGAACAGCTTACACCGAAGGCTCCCTGGAAGGGGACTTCGGTGTAAGCGACAAAACCCAAGGCAACTCATGAAAAGAGGGTTCTCCGAAGGGAGAACTACTCCTTCTCGTCTCCCTCGTCAAGCTCGAAAAGGCTTGCAAGATCCAGAAGAACGATAAGGCGTCCGTCATCGGCTTTCGCAACACCCCGAAGATATTTTTTATCCACGCTGGCTTCCATGGAGGCATCTGCGGATTCGATCTGAGATTCCCAGATGGTGCTCACTTCCCGCACTGCGTCCACAAGGAAACCGAAAAGCACGTCTTCATCGAGAACCGCCACGACAATTCGGGATTCCGAAGTGATTTCCTGAGGCTCCCCCCCCATTTTCTGGGAAATATCCATGACGGGAATTACGGTTCCCCGGAGGTTGATCACACCCCGCACGTAATGGGAAGCGTTGGGAACCCGTGTAATGATCGGAGGCACCCTCACGATCTCCCGAACCAGATTGACGTCTAACGCATAATTTTCTCCGAAAAGGTTGAAAACGAGAACTATTTCCTCATGACCGCGATATTCTTCCATTGTATCGCCGCTAGCCTGAGCAATGTCGGCATGCATGTCATTTCTTGCCATCTGGGCTATCCCTCCCTGCCTGATCGCTCTCCGAAAGTTCCGCAGAGTTCAAGGTTCACCTTTATTATACCCGACATCCGCCTCTCCTAGAAGAACTGTTCCCGGCTTTTTTCCGAAAACACTTCAAGGATATCATTAAGAATCGCCGCAGCGGTGGAACGCCCTCCCACTCCCGATCCAATCAGGGAAAGTTCTCCGTGAAGATCTGTGGTAAGGAGAGCACCGCAGGAGACTCCCTCCATGGCGGCAAGAGGATGCGTCTCGGGAAGCATCTCAGGAGCCACCCGAAGAGAGCATCCTTCGGGATCTTTGGTAATGCGCGTTACGAGCCGCAGAGAGCAACCCTTTCTCCGGGCGGCCTCCACAAGACTCGGCGTTATCTGGCGTATTCCCTCCACGGAGGTGCGGGAAAAAAGATCCCCCCCGGCCCCCATAAGATCCTGAGCCACAATCATACCCTTTATGGCGCTTTCAAGTCCATCGATATCGATGCAGGGATCCGGTTCGGCATATCCCTTTCTCTGAGCCTCCATGAGGGCCTCATCGAAAGAAGCCCCCCGGGAAATGACATGGAGAATGTAGTTACAGGTACCGCTCAGGGCTCCCTCGAAGGAAAGCACCGAAGCTCCTCGAAGAGAACTTCGGTACAGGGAAAACAGGGGAATTCCCGAAAGGACGCTTCCCTCGAAAAGGAAGCGACGTCCCCGGCTCGCGGCAAGTTTTTTAAGTTCGTGATAGCCATAGGCCACAGCTCCCCGATTGGTGGTAACCACATGGGCCCCCTTGTGAAAGGCTCTTTCCATGTAACCCGTTCCGGGCTGCCCCTGCTCGTAATCGTTTCGCGTGCACTCCACAAGAATATCGCAATCCAGTATATCGATAAGATCTTCCGTGGAAAGGCCGAAAAAAGTTCGCTCCTCTTCCCGGGGCTCGTAGGATTTGGACTTCTGCCATGCAAAAATGGATTCTTCCTTCAATCCCCGGGGATCCACCAAAGCCCCCCGGGTGCGAGTGATAACCCCGGTCAGGCGGGGCACCACGTTGAAAGAGCTTTCGAGAAAGGAGGCTTTTTTCGAAAGAAGGCGAACGAACTCCCTCCCCACATTCCCGAGACCTACAAGAACGATTCGCAATTCCATGGATCCACCTCTTCAGGGGGCGTTCAGCCGGAAAAATCGTATGGTTTCCGCCGCACAAAAAACCTCAACTGCAACCTCTTCGGACAAAAGCGCTCGCAACCTATAAAACTCTCTCGATTTTACGCAATCTTTACGGAAAAACCATACAAAAGAACAAAACGAAAGAAAAGCTTCTGAAAATTCCACCCGGAAAACCTGTTTTCCCGTTCCGAAATTCCCGAAGAATACTCCGCATTATAGCAACAATTCCTTCCATCGTGCACAAAAGGGGTATCGATTTTTCAAGATGGCCGAAAAAATCCCAAAAACTCCCGAGCCTCTGTAAGGTATGCAAAAAAGCGAACTTCCATGTCGAAACGAGGGAATTTTATGCTATTCTTGAGAAAGGTCATTGCGTATTCGTCTCGAAAAAATCGCACTTTTTCCATGGACATCAACATGAGAGCAGAAGGAGAGTTTATCATGACCGATGTGGATCTTCTCGCCCAGAGAGCGAGAAAGCAGGCGGCTCTCGCCGAAGCGGGACTTCTCAAAAAACCCCCTCTTCAGGAGCTTCGAGGCTTCGTGGATCATACTCTTCTGAAACCGGGTTATTCCGACGAAGATATTATCTCCTTCTGCAAAGAGGCGGTATCCTTCGGTTTCGCTTCGGTATGCCTTCCCTCTCTGGCGGTACCTCTAGCCGTACAATGTCTCGCGGGAACGGAAGTTCGAGTCACCGCAGCCGTGGGGTTTCCTTTCGGAGCTTCTCCCATTGCGACGAAAATCAGCGAAATTCTCTTCGCCCTGGAAAGGGGAGCCCATGAAATCGACGTGGTGCTCCATCTCTCCAATATCAAGGGAAACCGAAAAAGGGAACTTCAGGAGGAACTCGTCACACTCCGCAGGGAGACCCGGGGAAAGGTTCTCAACGTGGTGGTGGAGACCTCACAGCTCTCCTACGAGGAAATCATTCAAAGCACCCGCCTCGTATCCCATGCGGAAGCGGATTTCATCAAAAGCGGCACAGGCTTTTTCGGCAAAGTCCGTTTCATCGATATAGCGCTCATGTACGTAGCCTCCTCTTCGGCCCTCAAGATAAAAGCCTCCGGAGGCATATGCACCTCGGAACAGTTCCGAACCTTCTGCGCCCTGGGGGCTTCCCGGATCGGCACCTCCCGGGGAACCAGCATTTTTGCCCTTCCCGAGGCAAAGGCAGGATAAATCCGAAAATTCTCCATAGGACTCCGACCCGGCCAAAGCGCTTCCTTCCGAAAAAGCGAGGAGCCCTAAAAAAACCACTTTCCCATGCGCAAAAGTCCCTGTTTCCAGGGGACCCGGTGGGAAACCCCCGAAGCGCCTTTGAAGTCCTCCAGATGCTCCACGTACCACCGGTAGTTCCGGATAAGGGCATCCCTATTGGAGTATCGGGGAGCATATCCCAACATTTCCTTGGCTCGGTCGATGGAAACGAAGGATTCCCGATAGGCGGTATCGTAAATCCACTCGTAGAGGGGGGAAAGCCCGAACTTCTCCAGGAGCTTGAGCAGTTTCAGAGCGGGCCCAACCGGAAGGGAGACCATGCGTTTGCCCTTCCCCGCCTCATCCAGCACCGCCTGAAAATCCTCCTTCAGAGTGCCGTACACCTCCGCCCCTATGTTGAAGACAGTATTCACCTTTTCCTCGGGCAGAGTCAGACAGCTTTCGATGGCCCCGCAGAGATCCTCCACGTCCATGAACTGATAGAGATTGTTCCCTCCTCCCAAAAGGGGAAAGTTATGCCCCGTATAGGCCCAGTCGTAGAGAAGGGCAAAGACCCCGAGCCGTTCAGGGCCGATAAAGGACTTGGGACGGATCACCGTAAGAACCATTCCTTCCTTTCGGAACTCCTCGCAAACTTTCTCCGCCCGGATCTTGGCCTTACCGTAAGGCCCCACTCCCACCAGAGGATCCGTTTCGTAGAGGGGATGCCGCTCGGGAACCCCGTAAACCGCGGTGGATGAGATGTGCACGAACCGGCTCACTCCGGCCTCCCTCGCGGCGGCAAGAACGTTGCGGGTTCCCTCCACGTCGGTGGAAAGAATATCCTCTTCACTGTAAAGGGGAAGCGCCGCAGCGCAGTGCACCACCATGTCCACCCCCTCCATGGCGGCGCGAACCTTATCCGGATTCCGGATGTCCTCCTCCATCATGCGTATGTCGTTCTTGCAGTCCTCGTAGGTAAAGGGGGCGAAGTCCATGTTGGTAATCCCGTATCCCCGGGCGAGAAGATACCGAATGAGGTTGATTCCCAAAAACCCCGATCCTCCGGTAACCAGCACCCGAGGCTTGAGCTGTGCGGTCATACAGTAACGCTCCTTTGTTTTTTTAACGTCTCAGAAAAAGCACCAGAAAAAATCCTATCCACCCGGCCAAGAGGGCTTGGAAACAGCGGTCCTCATAGAGAATTTTCGTAGGGCCGTTCCGACGGAAAACCAGAACGTTCTGGAGATACCGCAAAACCCCGAAAAGCACGAAAACGAAGGAATAGTACACCCGGGAGGTGCCGAAGGCCTCCATAACCTCCGGAGAGAGGCAGTACATGAGATACGCCACCAGGGTCACCCCCGCGGTGATCATCATGGCGGCATCCACGAAGGGCACGGAATATCCATCCAGGGAGGAACGGAGCCCGGAGATTTCCTCCTCCAGGAGCACATCCCCCCGGCGTTTCCCGAGGCCCAGAAAAAGGGCCAAAAGGAAGGTCATGATCACGATCCACCGGGAGAGAGGCACCTCCGCCACCACGCCTCCGAAGAGCACTCGAAGCACGAAGCCCAGGGCGATGCAGAGAATGTCCATCAGTGCCCGATGCTTGAGTTTCCAGGAATAAAGCACGTTGAGCCCCACGTAGAAGAAGAGCAGTCCCAGAGGTTCCACCCCCAGGAAGGCTCCCATCAGAAGCCCTCCGAGCAGGGCAAACCCTCCGGCGATTATTCCCGCGGAAGGAGAAATTCTCCCCGAAGCCAGGGGACGGAAACGCTTTTCCGGATGTCGCCGATCCGATTCCAGATCCCTCAAATCGTTCAGTACGTAAACCCCGCCGGCCACGAGACTGAAGGCAAAAAACCCCTCCAAAGCCTGAAGCAGCGTCCGGGGATCGTTCAGACGAAAGGCAAAGAAGGCCGGGGCGAGAACGAAAAGGTTCTTCGCCCATTGGGGAAGCCGGTAGAGCCCCGCCAGATCCCGAAGGGTCATGGATTTCTTCGCCACCGGTAGACGGGAATATCCGCCAGGGCCAGCATCTCCCGATCCCCGTCGCTGTCTCCGTAGGCGCAGATGGGAGAATACTCCTCGGGATCCAGCACTTCCCGAAGCCGCCGAACCTTTTCGGCCCCCCGGCAGTTGGGGGTACGCAACTCCCCCGTAAGGATTCCTTCCCGAACCTCCATCTCGGTTCCCAAAATCATATCCACTCCGTTCGCGAGCCCCCAAGGCTCCAGCCATTCCTTAAGGGAAGCGGAAACGATCAATATCCGATCTCCCCGTTCCCGGTGTTCTTCCAAAGCTTTTAAAGCCTCGGGACGCAGAATTCGGGGCATATATTCGAGAGAGTATTTTCGGGCGGCCTCGGCGAACTCCTCGTAGGGCACGCCTTTCCAGAAGTACGAGAGAAAAGCCTGTTTCACTCGGCCCCGATCGGACCACTTCAGAGGACATCCCGCAAGGGCCACTCCGTGCCGCAATGCCCAGGCATAGACCCGAGGCTTTCCGAAGTACCAACAGTGGAAATCGAAAAGGGTATCCCGATCACTGAGGGTCTTGTCGAAATCGAAGAGCGCCAGCCCCCGCACATTCGTACCGCTCACGCGAACCTCCTCTTATGCCACTCCCAGGCGGTTTCCACCATGCTTTCCAGGGAAGGGTACCTTCGGCACCAGCCGAGTTCCCGCTCCGCTTTCTCCGAAGAGGCCACCAACACCGCAGGATCTCCCCAGCGGCGTTCCCCCTTTTCCAGGGGAACCGAGAAACCCGTCACCTTTTCCACTGCGGCGATCACCTCCGCCACGGAATAGCCCTTGCCGTTGCCGAGGTTGTACTTGCGGCACCGCCCCTCACCCTCTCCCCGGAAAAGGGACTCCAGGGCCCCCAGATGGGCCGAGGCGAGGTCCGCCACATGCACGTAATCCCGAATGCAGGTGCCATCCGGAGTGGGATAATCGGAGCCGAAGACGGTGATACTCTTTCGCCGCCCCAGTACCGTATCCAGCACCAGGGGAATGAGGTGGGTCTCCGGAGTGTGGTCCTCTCCCGCCCGCCCCCGGGGATCCGCTCCGGCGGCATTGAAATAGCGCAACATGACGCTGGAAAGGCCGTAGGCATCTCCGTAACGTCCGCAGACCTGTTCGAGAAAAAGTTTGGTCTCTCCATAGACGTTGGTGGGCACGAGAGGATCCGTCTCGGAAATGGGGGTTCTTTCGGGCTCCCCGTACACCGCGGCGGTGGAGGAAAGCACGAAACGGCTCACTCCGGCGTTGCGCATGGCCCGAAGGAGCGAAAGAGTGCCCTCCACGTTGTTGGCATAGTATTTTTCGGGTTCCTTCATGGATTCCCCCACAAGGCTGAAAGCTGCGAAGTGAAGCACTCCCTCCACGGAATACCGGGCGAAAAGATCCTCCAGAAAAATCTCGTCCCGGAGATCCCCCTCGGCCAACTCTCCGAAAACCATATCCCGGTGTCCCTTGACAAAGTTGTCCAGCACCACCACGGAGTATCCCGCATCCGAAAGGGCCAGGGCAGCGGCACTCCCCACATACCCCGCTCCTCCGCTTACGAGTATATATCCCACAGAAATCGCTCCTTCACCGTATGTCTATCTCGAAATTTTCCGGCAGAGTAATCCCAGAGGCAGCAGCACGAGGAAGACTCCTCCGAATCCGCCGTTGCAGCCGCTTCCCCCGCCGGAGCCGGAGGCTCCCGAAGTGGGGGTAACGGGAATATCGCTGCTCGTGGGAACGGGATCCGGAAGATTTCCCAATTCCTCCG
The DNA here is from genome assembly GCA_963666395.2 of uncultured Aminiphilus sp. Classification (GTDB taxonomy): domain Bacteria; phylum Synergistota; class Synergistia; order Synergistales; family Aminiphilaceae; genus DAIPKP01. Next base: position 289,239 of record CAXXQU010000001.1, on the reverse strand, counting down.
CCCCCTGGGGAACAGCGAGGTTCGCGGCCTTGTAGGAAGCCGCCAGGGGATCCCGGAAAACCCCGTCCCGGGCACCGTCGAAGAGGGCGAAAAAGCCGATCTGTCCTTTCTTCGCCAGAGTAATCGCCCGCTTGTCGTCGTCCACGATCACCATGCGATACCGCAAGGTGACGCTCTCCTCTTCGGGGTCGTAGCCGGTTTCGAAGAAGAAGGGCCAGTAGCTTCCGGCCTTATCCGCCAGATCCACCGCGGAAAGGTGCCCGAACTGCTTGTAGGGCCGAAGATGGGAGAACACTTCCTCCGTCACGTTTTCCGGAGCCTTGAGGGAATCGAAAAAGGAGGCGATCTCCTCGGAGGAAAGCCCTCCGTAAAGGCTCAGATCCTCGGAGGTAATCTTCCAGGTCACCACCAGAGGAAGCCCGATGGTATCCTCTGGATCGAAGCGCTGGGCCCCGATATCAAAGTAACAGGCCCGGAAAGCTCCGGGAACCAGCTCCGCATAGGCCGCGGGATCGGACTCGCCGAAACGGTTATCCGTGCCGATCTGAGCTGCCTCCACCGAGGACATGCCTTCGGGCATCTCCATCTGGGAGGGTATCAGAGAAGCCCCGGCGGCGCTCGTTCCCAAGGGATCCCCCTCCGCAAGCTCCAGAGCGTAGTAAGGCACCACCGTCACCGAACAGGGATAGCTTCGCTGAAGGTCGTATCCACCTTCGCCGGCCACGGAAAGGTTGAAGGTCATTCCCGTAATCAGGTTCGACCGAAGAAGCTCGAGATACCCAGGAAAGATTCCCGCCCCTTCGGAGCCATCCCCGGCAAAGGAAATCTCCTGGGCCGTAAACCCCGGAGCGCTTACCCGCACCCCGTTCTTTCCCATATTCAGAAAGCGGAGCCAGAGAGTATCCGTGGTGGTGGCAAAAAGGCTCATAGAAATTTCCTGAGCGCTTTCCGAAGAAAGAAGCACATAGCGGTACGCCGAAGGTGCGGGATTCTCGGCTCCCGCGGCGTATCCCAGCACGAAGGTATCGGGATCCGTCACCAGTGCCAGGGAAAATTCCGCCTCCACCTCTTCCGTCAGGGTTTCCTCATCCCCCGAAACGGTGTAGTAGGCCCCCTTGAGAGTGGCCCGGGAAATTCCCACCGTATCGGTTCCGAAGTTCCAGGAAAAGGGAATATCCCGGGCCACATCTCCGGAAACCAGCCGTACCGGGGAGGCGGAAATGGCGTCTCCCTCCAGAGAGATCTCCAGCACATCCAAGGCTCCCGAGAAGGTTATCGAATTAGTTACCGAAAGGGTCCAGCTTCCCCGAGGAAGAAGCGTGCGCAGCAAAAGGACATCCAGGTTCGCCACGTCCGGGGAGAGCACGTCAAAATCCACGGTCCAGGAAGTGCCGTCCAGGGCCATGGCAAAACTTTCGTGCCGGAAGGCGTTGGAACGGGACTCTCCGAAAACCGCTCCGGCTCCGAAAACATCCCGGTCTTCCACCAGAGGATAGGGATACACCGGCTGGGCTCCCCGGGCGGGGATTCCCCAAAAGACTCCTGCCCCGAGAAGCAGAAAAAGCACAAAGCTCAGGCTTTGCCTTCTGTGTGTCATAATCGCTCAGCTCCTTTACACATTCTCGAAATAATAAAGGCTTTCCATTCTTTCCGTGTTCCGAAAGGGAGAAGAAACCTCATCATGTTACTACAAGACGCCGCAAAAAGCAGCAAAGGCACCGCAAACGGTGCCTTTGCAAAAGCCGGAAATCTTTTTTGCAAAAAAGCCTCAGGAAATTTCCGCCGAAAGGGTACCGATGCCCTCCACCCAAGCCTCGATATGGTCTCCCCGTTCCAGAGAACCCACTCCCTTGGGAGTGCCCGTAAGAATGACATCCCCCGGAAGGAGGGTCATGAACTCCGAGATATAGCTCACGATGTAGTCCGCGGGATACATCATCAGGCTTGTACGACCGTCCTGACGTACCTCTCCGTTTACCAGAGTCTTTACCTGGAGATCGAAGGGATCCAGCTCCGTTTCAATCCAGGGCCCCAGGGGACAGAACTTATCCGCCGCCTTGGCCCGAACCCACTGGAGGTCCTGACGCTGCACGTCCCTGGCGGTGAAATCGATTCCCACGGTATATCCCAGCACGTACTGCAAAGCCTCTTCTTTGGAAACCTTTTTGGCGGTCTTTCCCATCACCAGGGCAAGCTCTCCCTCGTAATGAAAGTTCTCGGAATAGAAGGGATAGGGTACGGTTTCGCCGGGATTCGCCAAGGTATTGGGGGTTTTGAGAAAGAGCCCCAAATTCTTGGGAATCTCGTTTCCCAGTTCGTGAATATGCTCCAGGTAATTCCTTCCCACGCAGACGATTTTCGTAGGCTCCGCAGGGGCCAGGAGGGTTACGTCCCCCTCGGCGTAGGATCTGCCGGTCTCTTCACCCCCCATACGGGAAGTCAGACGCACCTGTCCCTCTTCGAGAATTCCCCACCGGGGAGCGTCTTCCCCGGGCACTGCAACGCGCACTATCTTCATAACGCATTCCGCCTCCCTGTGGACATAGGATTGCACCGAAAAAATTTCGGGGCAGAAAGACTTTCCTCTTATACCAGGTTTCTCCAAGAAAAAGCCGGGGGAATTTTCCAAAAAACCGACGGTTCGAGTATAATGAAGAAACCGAACAATCAAACTCCCTCGGCGGCATTTTCGTCTTTTCCGGGCATTTCGTGAGGATGTGTTGCTCTTGAAGCTGCGATCGAAAATAGCTCTTATACTCTTGATCATTCTCCTTCCCGCCATCGGAATCCCCGGGGGCATTTTATATCGTGCCCTCCTGCGGGCGGAGCGGGAAGCCCAAAGGCTGGAAAGCCTTTTCGTCCGGGAGGCGGTGCTCCGAGACCTTCGATCGCATACGGCGGAGCTTGAGGAAATGGGTCTTCAATCCCTCTACGCTCTGGAAGATCCCCGGTCCGGCCTTCCTCCCTGCCGCAGGGAGAAATGCTTTTCCCGGGCGGACTTGGCTCTGCTGGTGGATTCCCGAGGAACCCTCATCTGGAGCGAGGGGCTTCCCCCTCACGAAAATATACCTCTTCCCTCCTGGGAGATTCTCCGAAATCTCAAGGTCTCCAAGGACCTCTTTCTCTTCGGCCAGACCTCTCAGGAAACCTTTCTTCTCGGGGCCTCCTGGAAAGCTCTTTCGGGAAAAGACGAGGAAAAACCCGGGGAGGTTCTTTTCTTCGGAACAAAGGCCGCGGATCTCTCCCCCTGCAAAAAGGAATCCCCCTTTTTCGGGAACCTCGAAAGCCTTTCGGAGGAATCTCTTGATTTTCGCTGTTTTTTTCTCGGAACACTGAAAAGCTCTCCGGCTCCGGCCATTGTACACGAAATCGACAAATCCAACAGCCCCCTGGTTTTTCTCCCTTCGGAACATGGAGAACGGGCCTACTTCGTGTTGCGGGACTGGAACGGCACTCCCGAGGTTCTTCTCAGCTTCTCTCCTCCCCGCAACATTACCGCCCTCATGGCAGGATCTCTCCGTAAAATTCTGTTTATCACCCCCCTGGCGGGAGGGCTTCTTTTCGGAGGCATCTTCCTTCTGCTGCGTCACTCCGTCATCCGAAGGCTTCGCCGACTGGCATCCTTTCTCCAGATGCTCATTCGGGAAAACCGCTTCGCCCCTTCCTCTCAACGTATTCCTCGGAGGGGAAACGACGAGATAAGCCTGGTGGAAAGCTCCATCAACGCTCTCCTGGACACCATCGAGGATGTGCGGAAGGAGGAGCGTCACAACGAACAACAGCTTTTGGCACTGGCGGAAAACATTCCCGGAGCGGTCTACCGAAGCCGGATGGACCGGCAGTTCACCAAGATCTTCGTAAGCGACAATTTCGAGCAGCTCACGGGATATTCTCCCAAGGATATTCTGGGTAATCAGAATATCACCATCACGGACATAACCCATCCGGAGGACCGGGTTTTTCTCTACACCACCTTCTGGAAACAGCTCGAAGAAGAAGGAGCTTTTTCCATCAACTATCGCATTCTCCGCAGCGACGGCAAGTACATCTGGGTGCACGACTGTGGCCAGGTAACCCAGGACGAACTCAAGGGAGAGCGTTTTATCGACGGGGTTATGCTGGATATGACGGATCTCAAGCACACCGAAATGCGGCTTCAGGAAGAAAAGAACCGCTACAAGGAACTTACGGACAGTCTTCCCCAAACCATCTTCGAAACGGATCTCCAGGGAAATATCCGCTTCATGAACCGTAACGGTTTTTCCAGCTTCGGCTATCTTCCGAAGGATCTTCAGGAAAAGCAGATTTCCTGGCTCCACCTCTTCGAAGATGAGGATAAGGAAAAGGCCCTGCGCTGCATGAAACGGCTTCTGGAGGAAAACCGGGAAATCGCCACGGAACTCACCGCCCGTACCGCGGCGGGAAAGGTTTTTCCCGCCGCTCTGTACATCAATCCGGTGCGGCAGGCCGGAGAAACCCGGAGACTTTTAGGCATTCTCATCGATCTCTCCGCCCAGAAGACCATGGAAGAAAAGCTCCGCTTCCTGAGCATGCACGACTCCCTTACGGGGCTCTACAACCGGGCCTTTTTCGAGGAGGAGATGAACCGCATGGAAACCCGCCGCTTCGATCCTCTGGGAGCCATCATGTGCGATCTCGACGGGCTGAAGCTGGTAAACGACATCATGGGACACGCCGCAGGGGATCGGCTCCTCATCGCGGCGGCCTGCATTCTGCGGCAAACCTTCCGCAGCTCCGACGTCATCGCCCGGGTGGGGGGAGACGAATTCGCGGTGCTCCTTCCCCATTGCCCGGAAGAGCAGATGCTCCAGATTCTCGGAAGGCTCCGGCGGAACATGGAAACCTACAATGCGGGAAACGGATCCATTCCCATCAGCATATCCGTGGGTAGCGCCTCCCGGGGATCCTCCGAGGATTTCTCTTCCGTGGAGGCCCTGGTCAACGAGGCGGACACGAAAATGTACCGCCAAAAGCTGCGCCAGAGCGCCCAGGTACGCAAGAATTTCGTGGAAAAGCTGCACAACAATTTCTGCAATACCGCCATGCCCAACTCCAGGGGGCATCAGCACCACGCCCAAACGCTCATGCTTGGCCTCTGGAAACACCTGGACAATCCCGAGAGCGAAAAAACCAACGTGGGGCTTTTCGCGCTCTTTCACGACATCGGCTACATCGGCATTCCTCTCGAAATTCCCGCAAAGCCCGGCCCCCTGAACGAAGAGGAGTGGCAGATCATCCATCGGCATCCGGAAATCGGGCATCGCATCGCCCTCAGTTCTCCGGATCTCAGCCCCGTGGCGGAATGGATACTCAAACACCACGAGCGTCCCGACGGCAAGGGATATCCCCTGGGATTGCAGAGGGAGGAAATCCCCAAGGCCTGCCTTCTCTTCGCTCTGGTGGACACCTATACCTGCATGATCAACCATCGCCCCTTCCAAGAAGCCCGCTCCCCCGAGGAGGCCTTCGAGGAGATCCGCCGATGCCGGGGCACTCAATTCGATCCGGATTATACGGATATCTTTCTCGAATTCATGAAAGACCATCCCGAACTCCACCGATCCCCTTCGGAAGAGCCGGGAAAGTAGGAACAAAAAAGCGAGAGTGCGAGAAAAGAAATGCAAGCATAGAAAAAGGAGGCATTGCCCATGAACCGACATTCTGCCGCCTTAGCTGTGGATCTGGGAGGCCATACCATATCCGCCGCCCTGGTGGAGAAAGGCAAAATCCTGGAGGTGCTGGAAGAGGAGACCTCCCCTTCCCGGGAATTGGAGCCGGTAACCCGGCAAATTAGGGAAATCCTGGAACGTTTCAAAACCCCCGAAATTCCCGTGGGAATAGGCGTGCCGGGTTTTCTGGACTCTCTCCGGGAAATTCTGCGCAGCTCTCCGAATTTTCCCACCCTGCGCAACGTTCCCCTTCGAAAATACTGGCAGAGGGAGTTAGGCCGAGAGGTTCTGGTGGAAAACGACGCCAACTGCTACGCCCTTGGAGAAGGTTTCGCGGGAGAGGCCCGGGGTATGAAGGACTATGCGGTCTTCACTCTGGGAACGGGCATCGGGGGAGGGCTCGTAACCGGGGGGCACCTCATTACGGGACATCACGGCATGGGAGGCGAATCGGGACACATCTGGACAAATCACGAACGATATTGTGCGGGAGGATGCGGCGGCAAAGGACATTTGGAAGCCCTGGCCGGAGCGGACGGCATCGCGAAAACCGCCCGAACCCTGGGGCTTCCGGAAAACGTCAAAATTCTCTGGAATCTCCGCGGCCAGGATCCCCGGGCTTTCGAACTCTGGGAAACGGTGCTCACCCACCTCGGAGGAGCCATTGCCAGCATCATGCATCTTCTGGATCCCCAGGTGGTGGTTCTGGGAGGAGGCATCAGCCAGGCTCCGGAACTCCGGGAAGCCCTCGTAGAAAAGATGCGACCTCTTCTGGCCCTCCCCTTTCGGGAAACCATCGATTTGCGCATCAGCACTCTGCGAAAGGAGGCTCCCCTTTTCGGAGCCGCCTCCCTCTGGCTCGACAATCCTTCGTGAAAAACTTCTTGAAAACTTACAGATAAAGAAAGAACATGATAGAATAGACGTGTTTTTCCACTCAAAATCACAGGAAAAAGCGAACGCAAAAGGGGCATCCAGGGAATCTTTCGGGAATCTTCAGCCATTTTAAAGGAGCCGTTCTATGGAAAGACTGGAAAAAATCTTTCATTCCCGAAAGGAATTCGAAATGCAAGTCCGGGCAATTCGCCATTTCCTCGCCCGACACAATTGCAAGAGGAGGGATCTTCTCTTCATCGCCATAAACGAAGCCGTCAACAACGCTCTCTTTCACGGAAACGGGAATGATCCTTCCAGAAGCGTACGCCTCAGAATATATAAAAAAAATTCTAAACTTCATATTTTTGTGGCGGATGAGGGGAAACGCCTCAGCAAAAAGATTTTTCTCGACCATCTCACAAAAAGCGAAAAGGATCCTCTGGACGAACACGGACGAGGTTTTCTGATCATTACAAAATGCTGCGAAAGGCTTTCCTTTCCAGAACCAGGAGCTCTTTGCATGACCGTAGCTCTGGAGAAGGACAGTTCGAAAGTACAGCCTCTTCAGCCGCAACCGTAAAACCGTGGGCACCATGGTCTTGAACACTTTTCAGAAAAGAGCCTAAGGAGGAATTTTACCGATGAAAATGAGCTTGAATGCACAGGGAAATCATATGGAAGCCCGTCTCTCGGGGTACATGTACGTGGAGGATGCCACCCAGTTCCGGGAAGAGGCCATCAAAAAGATGGGAGAAACCGTATCTCACGTGGACATCTACATGGGAGAATTACAGTTCATCGATAGCGCGGGCATGGGAGTGCTCATCTCCCTCTACAAGCGATGCGCCAAGCGGGGAGGCTCCGTAAACCTCCACGATCTGCGGGGAAGCGTGCGGGAAGTTTTCGAACTTACCCGGCTGGACCAAATTTTCAACATCAAGTAGAACGAGCAAAAGCGGCGACATTGAAATCGGGAAATCGCCCCGAAGAACCGGGGCGATTTCTTATTGCCCTCTCGGAAACGAGGAAGCTCGAAATTCCCCGAAAGGGGGAATTTCTGGTATAATACATAAGGTTGTACTCCTGCCTTTACCCTTTACAAGGAGGGAACGGCGATGATTCTCGCACTGGAAACGGGAAAACCCCTCAGCATGCAAGACGTGGTAGCCTTTATCCGCGAAGGAGAAACCACCCGGGCCTATCTGAAAGACCGCACCACATACACTGTAAACCTCACCCCCAAAACCATCGCAAAACGGGACGCCCTTCTTGCCGAGATTCTTCGGAAAGGAACAGATTGTTCGATGCCCGATGGGGAAATTGGAACACTTGAAAAAAAGGGAAACACCCCCGAAGGAGGAACAAAGGAATGAACGCTGTCACTGCCTCCCAGCAGTATACCGCAGAAAACATACAGATTCTCGAAGGCCTCGAAGCGGTACGAAAGCGCCCAGGCATGTATATCGGAGATACCGGAAGCCGGGGATTGCACCACCTGGTTTATGAAATCGTGGACAACTCCCTGGACGAAGCCCTGGCGGGAATATGCGATCACGTGGAAGTTACCGTCCATCCGGACAACAGCGTTTCCGTGGAGGACAACGGCCGAGGCATTCCCGTGGACGAACATCCCACCATGGGGAAATCCGCCGCCGAGGTAGTACTTACGGTGCTTCATGCGGGGGGTAAATTCGACAATAAAACCTACCAGGTTTCCGGAGGTCTTCACGGAGTGGGACTTTCCGTGGTAAACGCCCTCTCGGAATGGCTGGAACTTACCATCTGGAAAAACGGGCAGGAGTGGAAACAGAGCTATCATCGGGGTATTCCTTCGGGACCCCTCACCGCCGGAGAGGATACTCCCCGGCGGGGCACCAAAATCCACTTTCTTCCGGACAGCCTTATCTTTCCGGAAATCGGCTTCTCCTGGGATATCCTCTCCTCCCGGCTCCGGGAACTGGCCTTTCTCACTCCGGGAATCGCCATCGTTCTCCGGGATCAGCGGTACGAAAAAGAGATCCGCTTTTCCTACGATGGAGGCATTCAATCTTTCGTGGAGCATCTGAACCGAGGCAAGGAAACCCTTTTCGCTCCACCCCTTTCCATTTCGGGAGAGAAAGACGGGGTTCTGGTGGACGTGGCCCTTCAGTACAACGACTCCTATGTGGAGCGTATCTTTCCCTTCGCCAACCTTATTCACACCATCGAGGGGGGCACCCACGTGGCGGGATTCCGCACCGCCCTCACCCGGGGAATCAATGAAATGGCCCGGCGGGAGAAGCTTCTCAAGGAAAAGGAACAGAACCTTTCCGGCGAAGACCTTAAAGAGGGGCTTACCGCGGTCATTTCCGTCAAGCTTCCGGATCCCCAGTTCGAAGGGCAAACCAAAACCAAACTCGGCAACGGAGAGATCAAGGGCATGGTGGATTCCATCGTCTACGACTCCCTTCTTAACCTTTTGGAAGAACGCCCGGATACGCTGAAACCCATCGTAACCAACGCCCTCAAGGCCCGGCAGGCCCGGGAAGCCGCCAAAAAGGCCCGGGAGCTGGTGCGGCGCAAATCGGCTCTTTCGAGCTTCGACCTTCCGGGAAAGCTGTCGGACTGCTCCAGCAAGGATCCCCACAACTCGGAGATCTACATCGTGGAGGGAAACAGCGCCGGAGGCAGCGCCAGGCAAGGACGGGATCGCAGCTTCCAGGCCATTCTTCCTCTGCGGGGAAAGATCCTCAACGTGGAGAAGGCTCGACTGGACCGGGCCCTGAGCAACAATGAAATCCGCACCATCATCCAGGCCCTGGGTTGCGGCGTGGGAGACGATTTCGACATCTCCCGACTTCGGTATCACCGCACCATCATCATGACCGACGCCGACGTGGACGGAGCCCACATCCGCACCCTCCTGCTCACTCTCTTTTTCCGCTTCATGCCCCAGATCATCGAGCAGGGGCACCTCTTCGTGGCTCAGCCCCCTCTCTATCGAATTCAGGCGGGAAAGACAATAAACTATTGCTATACGGAAAAACAGCTTCGCGAAATTATCACCTCTTTGGAAGGAAAAAAATACGTTCTTCAGCGCTACAAAGGGCTGGGGGAGATGAATCCGGAACAGCTCTGGGAAACCACCATGGACCCGGCGGGACGAACCCTCAAACGAGTGGAGATCGACGATGCCGTGGCGGCGGACGAGGCCTTCAGCATTCTCATGGGGGACAAGGTGGAGCCGAGACGGGAGTTCATCGAAACCCACGCTCGAGACGTGCGAAATCTGGACGTGTAATATACAAGGAACCGAGTTCCGGGGAGCCTCCTGTTGGGGCTCCCCGGTTTTTTAGTTCCCCCTGCCAGGTTAGATTTTCCACTGAAAGATATTTCTCCCGACTTCGGCGAAAGTTATTCACAAACCCAGTAGCCACAAGGGTTCATGGAAAAGCGAAGGCACGACCTCCCCCCCTCGAAGGGAATGCAGCGCCTTCGCTTCTTTTTCTTTCAGCTTTTTGAAAAGAACCGCTCTCTACTCCTTTGGCATCCCTTCCCGGAAACGGTGGCGGTACCGGGAGAGGGAAAGGATCTCTCTCGGAGTGGTGGCATAGGGAATCCCCAGACTTTTGAGCAGCTTCTTCGCATGAGAAGAAAGCTGCCGGGGAAAGCGGTAGAGCTTTTTAGTGCTCGTGTCCCGGATAAGGGTAGACCGGATATCCAGAAGAGCCTCCCGGATCTCCCCGGGGCTCATGGCGGTTTTCTGCTGGAGGAGCACCCGTTTCTCCAGATGACGCTGAGCCGCAAAGGTGAGATACTGCAAAGCCACATGTCCCCGAATCCTCGATTCGGTCCAGTGGAAGATGGGGCGGATACGGAGGTGGTGCTTCTTGATGCGGAAGCTCTCCTCGATACGCCAGAGAGAGCGGTAATGGGAAAGCACCTCCCTAATATCCTCTTCGGTGGTGATGGGCAGATCCGTGAGGATGCCGAAAAGCCCGTCCCAGCGGGCTTCCGAAGCGATCTTCTCCTCGTCCAGCTCGTAGGAATGCCCTTTTTCTCCATGTGCCACCTTCAAATATCTGTTGCTCCCCCGCTGGGAAAGAAGCTGCTTTTCCGGAATGGTCTTTTTCTTGTTCAGTTTTTTGAGCAGCTTCTCCAGAGACTCCTCCCGGTCCCGGACGTTCTTGGCCGCCCGTTTGGAACTCCAGGTCACCAGAAGGTTTTGCCCGTCCTCCCGCGAAAAGATCCGGTACTCCAGGCTTTTCTTCGTGTTCTTGGAGTGCTTTTCTCCAAGAGGGGTGTAGGATGAACGGTCCAGAATGGCCTCCTTCTCCGAGGCCTTCATGCTCTTGAGCCGTGCCCCGAGAACGAAGTGGAGTCCCTTCTCCTTCAACGCCTCAAGTCTGGCACAGGAGAACATCCCCCGGTCCGCCGCCAGAAAAGGCCCCTCTATGACATCCTCCTCGTTCTCCAGAGCGGAAGCCCGGAGCAGATAGTCCATCGACAAGAGACCTCAAGAAGCCGCAAGCCGTTCCCGCCCGGGAGATTGGGAAGGAGATACGGTGCTCGGAAAACATGGAACCGGATTCATTGTCACTCTGGTGGATCGAACAACGAGGCTCACTCTGGCGGGGAAACTCTCCGGAAAGCACGCAGATCCCCTTTCGGAAGTTGTCACGAAGCTTCTGGAAGGCAAACCCTGCAAAACCATTACTTTCGATAACGGCAAAAAATTTGCCCGACACCAAGAAATAGGGAATGCCCTGGAAACCAAAGTCTACTTCTCCCATCCTCACAGCCCCTGAGAGCGAGGAACGAACGAAAACACGAACGGACTGCTTCGGCAGTTCTTCCCCAAGGGGAAAAGCATGGCCCCGGTTAGCCAGAAGGATGTGGATGCAGCTGTCCGCCTTCTTAATGATAGACCGCGAAAGTGTTTTGGCTGGAAAACTCCTCTGGAAGCTTTTTCAGACATGCTTCATCAGGATGACCAAGAGCGTTGCACTTGATTTGACAAACCAAGGTTTAGCCAGCGATTTTATTCTTCTTCAAGCTCAAAGCTTACGGTGACCTCGGCGTTTATTTCAATTTGTCCTAAGGCAATGCCGCCGTCAGGCTGGGAAGGACCGGCAACTTCCTGCATGACATTTTGGGCCATACCGCCTCCCCATCGAGTATTATACCCAGACCACGACTCAGAGGGATTTTCATTGATACTATAGGGTCTCCCCACTTTTTGCTCCAATTCTCGGGCCAGCATGTTTGCCTTCTCCTGAGCCGCTTTAATGGCAAGGGAGCGAGCCTTATCTCGATATTTCCGAAATTCGGTAGTGCGAAATTGAATGCCATGAACGTAGTTTGCACCGGCTTTAAGTACATCGCTGAGGAGACCTTCAAATTGAGATGTATCTTTTAGAGTTAACACCACCGATTTTTTCACAAAATACCCTATGAATCGTTCTCGTTCATATCCGTTATCATATCGTGGTTCAATGTTAATATAACCTGTTTGAACGTGCTCTTGTTCGATTTTATACTTTTCAGCTATTTTAAAAATTTCTCCAGTTCGCCGATCGTTTTCATTTTTTGCAACATTCAAATCCTTATCCTGCGTTTCCACTCCAAGCACAAGAATAATCTCATCAGGTACAACTCGTACTTCTGCCTTTCCCGTTACCGTAATTAAACGGGGTTCCGTTTTTTCTTCCGCGAAAACCATACCGGAATAAAGCAAGACAATGATAAACGGCAATATTGACAATATTTTTTTTGCAAAGTATTTCATACAACTCTCCTCCAGTGTAATATAAAATTCTGTTCTCACATCGTGACTTTGCTTTATCATAACCCTCAAATCATGGAAACGGGACACAAAGATTAAACCGGTTACCCGGGCTTGATCCCATTGCGAGAAAGAGGGATTGTGCCGGATATGATCAATAGAAAACAAGTGTTTACAGAAAATTAATAAAATCATCTCAAGGATATGCTTCCGCCACCGGACTCAACGAGGCATATGGGAAAAAGTTCTTGCAAAACTCTCCGAAAACATGGACGAAGAATCCCTTTCGATCGATTCTACTGTAATTCGTGCCCATCGTCATGTGACAGAAAGAAAAAGGAACAGCAAAAACAAGCTTTAGGGCGTTCCCGGGACAGTTTCAGTTGAGCCCGGAGGACGGAACGGGTGCGGTAATAGTTCCCATGAGAATTACCTACCAGGAGCCCGGAAAGAGGGAAGTAGAGATCTTCTTTGCCATGGTGCTGGTTTTTTGCGATCTTACCACCACTCCTCCGGAATATCGCATGGTGATGCTGGAAGAAGAGGATGAGGATGCTTCCCGGAAAGATTGGGATATCGCCTTTATCGGGGCGAAGGATGCGAACGAGGAAAACCTCACGGAAATAGTCCCAAGCGAGAGAATGGGCAGAAATAAGGAAGAAGAGCCCCGGAGGGAATACAAACTCCTTCCGGGGCTTTTCTTTATATCACCTGAAAAACCAAAAACGCCAGGGCCTGTTTTTAAACTTCAAGAAAACATAGTGGGCACAAAGAAGGAACACGCTTTACAGCTAATTCCGCAAAGCCTTGTGAACGCTGTATTCTTAGAGTTTTTGAAAACGGCATCTACTTTTGAGGATTCTTTATGATCCATTCTTCATTCTTTCCGAGAAAGGCGGGGATGCTCAGAAAGCGTTTCTCGGGATCCTTGAGGGTAAATTTTCCCGTCACGGTTTCTGCAACCTCGTAGTTCTCGTCCAGGATTTCCACGGTGAGAGTATGTTTCTTGCCCGCCACGGTGGATACCATGGTATCCTGAGCGGCCATTTCGAGAGGTTCGTTATCGTCGATAATCACGTTGATATCTCGACCTCCGGAGTAGCTTGTCTCTTCCAGAGCGATGTCGTGATTATCCACAAGAAGGTCGTAGGCCCGTCCCGCATCGTAACAGTAGACTCCCAGGGCCACCAGGGCCGCCAGAAGAAGAGCGCTTACCAGTAAACGTCTCATGATCTCTCTCCTCCCTCTCTAGGCGGCTTCGCCCCGAAGGGCGCTCCGGGACCGCTCCCGCTCCTTGAAACGTCGCCAGGCGTGGAGCACCAGAGCAATGGCGATGATGCCGTAGGAGACGAAGACCCGGAAGTACTCTCCGAGCTGAGCCTCTCCGATGAGGTGTTTTCCCGCCATGGGGGAGACCACGAACATAAGATGGAAGAGCACCACCCCCACGAAGACGTTGAGAATGGAGGCCCGGGAAACACTGGCCCCTCCCACGAGCAGGGAGGCGATGGCGAACATTCCCGCCTGTTCGTGGCTGTTGTAGGTGTTCATGGTACCGATGTTCTGGAGGAAGATAATCTGGCCGTAACAGGCGAGCACCGTAGAGATCATGATGGAGATGAGCCGGGTGCGCTCCACGGGAATTCCCGCGGACCGGGCTACGTCCATATCCTGCCCCACCGCCCGCATATCCTGCCCCAGTTTGGTACGCCGGAACCAGACCACGAAGAGGCAGAACGCCGCGATAACGAGAAAGGTCGCCAGGGGAACGGAAATTCCCGCTATTTCGAAGGGAATCAAGTTGTCCAGGCACTTCCGGATTCCCTCCAAGTTGGTGACGTTACGCACACCGAATCCCCGGGAGAGTACCAGTTTGGCGTTCTGGATGGGAATCACCTTGCCGAAACCGTAGAGCACCACCAACTGGTAGACCCCGTTCATGAAGAATCCCAGGATGAATCCCGTCACCATCTCCCGTCCCTTGGCACGGTTCAGAATGGCTCCGCACATCCACCCCAGGAAGATCGCCAGGGGTGTGGAAAGAAGCATGGCCAGTACCATGCCGTGAACCCCCACGATATTCCAGTCGCTGATGAAGATGAGCCCGATCTGCCCCGCCATGGCTCCGAGAACCATACCGAAGTTCAGCCCCATTCCCGCCATGATGGGAATGAGGAGACTCAGTACGAGAAAGGAATCTCGGGAAAGCCGGACCAGCATCTCCTGAACCAGATATCCCGGAGAAAACTTGGCGAGGGGAATACCGACGATGCTGATGAGAATAAACACGATGGGCACCGCATTGGCTGCCAGGAGATGGGAGAAGTTCTTTTTAGCAAATAGCGATTGTTTGTTCATGATTTTTTCACCCTCATAACTCGCGTCAGCGCATAGAGGATCATTCCGTTGGAAACGATGATACGGATAACCTCGGACATGTCCGTCTGGATCATACTGTTGATAACCGAGGGGGTCATGGTGAGAATCCCCTGGAAGAGGACGGTTCCGATGATCACGTTCATGATGGTGGCCTTATGCACCGAGGCGCCTCCGATGAGAATCGCGGATACCGCGGGGAAAGCCATGTAGAAGGGGCCCATGTAGAGCTGCACGAATCCGAAACTCTGCTCGTAGACGATGATGCCGATGGCTCCGAGCACCGTGGAAAGGATTACCGAGATGGTACGCATGTTATTGATGTTCACGCCTGAAGAGCGAGCGTACTCCGGATTGGAGCCCACGGTGGTCATGGCGGTGCCCGTCTTGGTCCTCAGGAAAAGCCACATGCCCAGGCACATGAGACCGAAGAAGAGGAACATTCCCGTGGGGCAGTAGAAGAAATCCCCGATCTGGAAGGAACCGATGTCGCTGATGGCCTGATGCCAGAACCCCTCCACGGAGATGGTGGTGCGCAGCCCCTTGCCGGCATATCCCCAGACCATGTTGGAACTCTTGTAGGGGAGCATCAGCCACATGATGCACATGAAGGCCACCGAGGAAAATCCCACGTAGGTGGCGATCATCATCTCCCCTCCCTTGACGCGGTTGAGAAGAAGCCCGTAGGCCCAGCCCAGGATCACCGCTATGGGCACCGCTATGCCCATGGCGATGAGAATTCCCAGAATGCCGGAAATGCCGATTTCGATGCTCGTCACCGCTCCGAGAAGTCCCGCAATGATCCCCAGGGGTAGCCCGAAGTTCAGACCGCATCCGGATTGGATCATGGGGACCATGGCAAGCACCATGACTCCGTTCATGCCGAAGCGAACCAGGGTATCGCTCACGGAAGCGTCCAACCTAACCTGCACAAAGGGGGCGATAACGAAAAGGGCTAAAAGAAAAAGGGCTATGATAACCCGGGGCCACCCGGCCTTTTCGATAAGATCCTTGATATTTTTCATTGAGCCCTCACCTCCTCCTTGGAGTCCACTTCACCGAGCATAAGCAGACCGAATTCCGTGGAGGGAGCGCTGGCAGGACGAATTCCCGCCACCCGGCCTTCGTTGATGATGGCGATACGATCGCAGACGGAGCGCAACTCCTCCAGCTCCGATGAAATCATTATCACCGTGGTTCCCTGGCGCCGGTTGTACTCCTTGAGCGTATCCAGCACCACCTTCTTGGCCCCCACGTCGATGCCCCGGGTGGGCTCCGCCACAAAGAGAAGCTTGGGATGGGTGGCAAAAGCCTTGGCAAGACAGATTTTCTGTTGATTTCCTCCGGAAAGTTCCTGGACAGGCTGGTTTTCATCCACACAGCGAATCTCCAGGCTCTTGATGTAGGATTGGGCCTCTCCGGCGATGGCCTTTTCGTCCCGAATCCGGAAAAGCCCTCCCAGAACGGGCTTGAGAAATTTGTCCTGCATCTGGAGGGCCGTAAAGATGATATTCCAGGAGATGGGTTCTTCCAGAAGAAGCCCCACTCCCCGGCGATCCTCGAAAACCGCCGCCATCCCGGTGCTCAGGCTTTTCCGAGGCTGATTGAGAGACACCGGCTCTCCTTCGAAAAACACCTTGCCCCCTGCGGGAAACATGCCCATCACGCCGTTGGCGATGCCGAGCTTGCCCTGCCCCGCAAGGCCGCCGATGCCGAAAATCTCTCCTTTACGAATCTCCAGGGAGACGTCCCGCACCAGTTCCCCCGGCATATCCACCCAAAGATTGCGAACGGAGAGAACCACCTCTCCGTCATTTCTGGGAGCTTCGTCCCGCTGGAAGGCGTCGGCGATACTGCGTCCCACCATGTGAGAAGCGATATCCATAACGTTGGTGTTCTTCGGAGTGGTTTCCTCCACGATCTCTCCGTCCCGAAGCACCACGATCTTGTCGCAGACGTCGATAATCTCGTGAAGCCGGTGGGAAATGAAGATGATGGAAATGCCCATGTCCGCCAAACGCTTCATGGCTTTCAGAAGGATATCCGCCTCGGACTCTGTCAGTACCGCCGTAGGCTCGTCCAGCACGAGAAGCCGGGTTTTCCGTTTGTCGATCTCCCGGGCAATTTCGGTAAACTGCTTGTGCCCCACGGGAAGCTCGGAAATCAGAGTTTCCGGATCCAAAGCCACGTTCAGCTTTTTCACGGCTTCCTTGCCCCGGCGGCTGATCTCGGGACGATCTATGGTACTGAGACGCTCTCCGAAGGCTTCCACCAGGGGGTTATACTTCATGGGCTCCCGGTTGAGCACCACGTTCTCCGCCACGGTAAAACCCGGAATAAGAGAGAATTCCTGATGCACCATGCCGATGCCTTCGTCCAGGGCATCGAAGGGGCTGGAGAAACTCGCTTCCTTGCCATCGATATATACTTTGCCTTCGTATCCTCCGGTATCCCGAATGACGGTCATACCGAAAAGAATGTTCATGAGGGTGGATTTTCCCGCCCCGTTCTCCCCGACAAGTCCGAGGATTTTTCCCTTTTCCAGGGTAAGATTGACGTTTTTCAGCACCCGATTGCCGTAATACGACTTTCCTACCCCTTCCATTTTCAATAATGGTTCCTGGGCCGTCATACACTGTCATCCTTTCAATGGGAACCCTGGGGCTTGGCACGACATCTTTCCGCCGGTTTCCCCGCTCGATACAACCGAAGCGGTCATGTTCAGAAGGTCCGGCAGGCTGAACAAGAAGGTCATGCACAAGACACTGTACGCTGTTCAATTGGAAGAGCGGCTTTCGGTTACAAGCCGCTCTCAACGGAAAGACAAGAAAATCCGGGGAGAAGAACTCTCCCCGGAGGACGGTTGCAAAAACCTATTTCACCTCGAAATACTTGGCGGGCACTTCCACCTCGGTCATACCCAAATAGCCCTTGCCGAACACGTAGGTGTCCTGGTAGAGAAGAATATGGTTCTTCTTCTCCACTCCGGTATTGATATCCGTGTAGATGCTGCCGTTCCACTGGGCGCCGGGGGTGCACTTGGCGTAGGCTTCGAACACCATTTCGGGCTTGAAAGCGCGCTTGAAGTTCTTGTGGGTAACCCCGTCCTTCACAAGCTCGATGGCAAGTTCCCCGAGCCCCACGGAGTTGGTGTAACCGTAGGAGTAGGCCCAGGTTCCCATGCGGCCCGCGCCGCCCTTGGCATCCACTGCCTCTTCCACTTTGCCGAGGATGGCGGGCCAATCGCCCTTCACGTCGGAAAGCTCGATTCCCAAGGCTCCGGGATATCCCATGAGGGGAGAGGGAAGGTCCGCTTCGATGAAATAGCCGCCCTCTTCGGCGATCCTCTTCAGAAGAGGCTCCGTGTGGGCATCATTGGTGCAGAAGAATGCGGTGTTCTTGCCGTACTTGTCGAGCCAGGCGGGCACCTTCTCGAGAATGAACTGCTGAGCGCCCGCAACACCCACGTCGCTGGTGGGATCCGGAGCGGTTTCGAAGTGGAAGTTCATTCCCAGGTCCTCGCAAGCCGCCTTCATGATGTTGCGCCGCCGGGAAAGCAGTTCGTAACTCATGTGCCGGGGGAAGGAGATGTGCACGAAGTCCGTGGCTCCGAGCTTCTGGGCCGCCGCGATGATGAGATAGCCCCGGGCGATGTTGTCGCAGTTGATCACGAGATCCGCCACGGACTCGATAACGCCGGGATCTTCGTGGGCCTCACCGGCCATAAGGATGATGTCGTCCCGCATTTCCCGGATGCGCCGGAAAGCCTCGGTGGTACCGGGAATGGCCTGGTTCACGATAACCGCTTTCATCTTGGGATCGTCCGCGAAGCTGGCGATCTGGGAAATGGTGGTTTCCATTTCCTGCATGAAGTTGTCCGGATAGGTGATGTGCTTGATCATGCCGCCGTTGGCCACATCCCCGTAGAGTTCGATAAGCTTTTCGGCTCCCCGGAGATCATCCTCGGACTGGGAGACCGTACCGGTGCAGATACCGATGTGAAAATCCGCTTCCGCGAAAGCGGCGCCGCAGAATACCAATGTCAGAACAAGAATAAACGCTGCAAAAAAGCTCTTCTTCAAAGAAATTCCCTCCTCACGAAATCGTTATAAAATCATCCTTTCTCCCCGTGCTGCGCAGTTCCTCCTCCGGCGCCCCTCCTTTCGACATGCATATTCGGAATTCCCGGATACGAAACTTCCGCGAAGGAAAGCTCGTTGACACAAAACTTTATTTTTAATTCAAAAAATAAACAATTTTACATTATCCTTCGAGGAAAGTTTCTTATCCGCAGTACCATTTTACACTACCGGGAGCTGAAATCAATAACCCGAGGCACCTCCCAGGGAAACGGATTCCAGAAAAGGCAGTATCCAGTTTCCGGCTCTCGCATAATTATCCCGGGGCAGGGTAAGAATCATGAGGAGAGAAGCCTGGGGATAACGGGCTACCAGGGTGGCATAGGGCACCGATGTCTGAGGATGCGTGGATGCATAGAGTCCTACCCGTCCCTGAACGCCCGTGGCGGAGAGGAGAGATTCTCCCTGAAAGGTTTTTCCCGAGGCCACCTGGGCGGCGAGGTTTTCCATCTCTTGGGAAGAGGACAGATTGAGAAGAACGAGTTCCACCCCGTCGGAAAGAGCGTATCGGCCCCCCTGGGAAAGATTTTCGGTAAGCCGGGCTCCCGAAGGAAGGGGCACCCGAAGTCCCTTGGAGGCATCCGCATATACTCCGGGATCCGCCGAAGGAGTTCCGAAGGAGGGAAGACCCCCAGTTCCCGGAAGGGGCTGTGAGGGCTGTCCAAAGGAAGGAGCCGGGGAAGCCGGGTTTTCCGGCCGGAGGTTGAGGGTCCGCATAACCGCATCGAACTTGGGGGCCAGATAGGAATAGCTCGTGTCCATAGTATCGAAAAGTACCACATATCCCCGCCGGGATCCTCCCAAAAAGATGTAGGCCCTTCCGATAAGGCGGTTGGGATTTCCCTGGGCGGCGAAGAAAAATTCGTGAACCTTCACGGGAACCCCGTTGATAGTAATATCCCAGTTCTGACAGGCCTGATAGCTGGCAAAGAGCTGGGGGGCCTGACTCGTAATCGCCTGGGCATAGCTCTGCAGTGTGGAGGGAGCATCGAAATCCTCTTCGAAAACCAGCATTTCTGCCATGTTGATTCCCTGCTGGGGAAGCAGATAATACTGGGATATGGAAGGATCCATGGGCGTGCTGGGGGTCCATTCCGCCCCGGGAGAGAGTTCCAGTATCATCATGGAAGGCACCTCGGGGCGAGGCGCCGGGGGAGCGAAAGCTCCGAGGCCTTGGGGAACTCCGGAAGAAGTTCCTCCTCCAGGAGCTGCAGGGGGTACCAGAGGAGAGACCGGGGGAACCTGGACGGGAGAGGAGGGAGGACCGGGCACGCTTTGAACCGGAGCGGGAAGAGACGTTTGGGGCTTCGAAGAAGGCATCGAGGAGGAGCCCGGAAGACCCTGAGCCGGGGAAATAGGGGTTTGCGAAACCGGCAATGAGGGAGAGGAAAGCATTTTATCCGATCCCTGGGAGGGGCTTCCCTTCTTGGAGACATCGCCGCCTTTGCCTTCGAGCTTGTCCAGGAAGTCATCCTCCGTAACCTCGGATTGAGACATGCCCGTCAAAGCGGTTTTCGGAGCTTCCTCGAAGGAAATGCGTTCCATGCACTCCAGAAATCGGGGCTGAAATTCCTCGAAAAGCTTGGGGGAGGTAATGAATTCGAAAGAATACACTTCATTTCCTTCCCGGGAAAGGAATTTCCAAGCCTCGAATATTTCGGGATTTTCTTCATCCTTTCCGGGAATTTCAGAAAGAATATGGTGCACTACCCAGTCACGGCCTCGAAAGTTGTCCTCCTTCACGTCGAGGATCTTGATCTTTTCCGTTCCCATAGGGGGATTCTTGAGAAGAGTCTCGAATTCCCGAGCTTCCTCCTCGGTGGCATAGTTCAGGGAAGAAACGAAAAAGCCAGCCTGAACTGTCCCGTCCTCTCCGGAAAGGGTAAACTGAGCGATATTGTTCCCCTCCGGAAGTTCCCGATCCCAGCCGGGCATATCCGGAATTACCGGAACCCCGCCGTAACAGAGAAGACTTCCGAAGCCGAAAAACAATATTCCCGCAAAAAGAAAAACCATCGTTTTTTT
Organism: uncultured Aminiphilus sp.; assembly: GCA_963666395.2. Classification (GTDB taxonomy): domain Bacteria; phylum Synergistota; class Synergistia; order Synergistales; family Aminiphilaceae; genus DAIPKP01. Next base: position 268,369 of record CAXXQU010000001.1, on the reverse strand, counting down.
CATACTCTGCACCTCCTTTACACTCTTTTCCCGCAAGATCGGGGGCATTTCCACCCCTCCCTCATCTCCGGGAATGCCTCAACTCCCATATCACGCACAAAATTCGTCACCAACCGTATAAAACGAAGGGGGCCCAGAAGGCGGGGTGAGCATAACTGGAGCGAAGACGGATCTTCGCCTTTCTCAGAGCCTCCGCTTTGGATATCCCTCCTTTCCAATAGGAATAAAAGGCAAGAAAGAAATCCCGAGTGGACCTGTCGTAAACGCTCCAAAGACTCACCACGATAGAGGGAACTCCTCTGGCCATAAAGGAACGGACGAAACCGATAAGCCCCTCCTGGGAGCTGAGCTTTCCCAAGCCGGTTTCGCAGGCGCTCAGCACAACACAGGTAGCGGAAAAGTGAATGTCGAAGATTTCCGAGGCCTGAAGGAAACCGTCGTTCTTCTCGTCTCGAGTAAAGAGAATTTCGCTTTTCAGGGGAGCCGAAGCGTCCGTTCTCGCATGGGTGGCCCAGTGAAGCAAATTCCAGAAGGGGGCCTGTTCTTTCACCGCGCTCTCCGTGGCCTTGTCCCCCGTAAGTACCAGAGAATCCGAGAAAAACTGCCCTATGAGGAGGGCTTCTTCCTTGGCGGACTGGAGAGAGGGCAGCCGGGAATCCGGATAGAGAGGATCTCCCACGAAAAGAGCGGATTTCGGAAACGTCTCTTCGGGAATTTCCGGAAACGAAAGCAGGGTTCCGAGGGAAGGAGCGTAGGAAAAGACGTAGCGATCCACCAGGAACTCCTCTCCTCGGAGAAGGACCTCGAAGGGAAGGTATCCCAGAACTCCGTGAGGAAGAATCACCACCCGCTCGTTCTCGGACAGAAACTTTTCCAGAGGCTCCATCAGCAGAGTATAGAGTTCCCGGAGCTCCCGTTTTGGAAGAGGCTGATCCGCATCTCCCAATTTCGGCACAAGGGCGGCGATACGAACAGCAATACTTTCGGCAGTTCCTTCGAGGGAAATCCATCGAAGCATGTCCTTTCGCACGAGAAGAGCCCCTCCTCTTCGGGAGGAGAAATAAAAGTGCAGAAAAGTGCGGCCCCCGGGAAGCCGATCCCGAATCTCTTCGGAGGAAAGAAAGTCCTCTTGGGCCATGGCCTGGAGCCGAGGAGAAACTTCCGGCAGTTCCTCCCTAAGAAGCTTTCGCTTTTGCAAAACTTCTTCCAAAGCCTTATAAATTCCTCGAATTTCGGGACTTTCTCCGGAAAACCCCTGAGAAAGCAGATGTTTTTTCCGTTTTTCCAAAAATCCTCTGCGGGTTTCCAAGGCCTGCAAAGCCTCCGCAAGATGCTCCTCCTCGGCATGGAGAGCTACCTCCCGACCGTTCATAAGATCCAGATAGGACCGGGCCTTCATGCGCTCCAAAGTCTCCAGGGCCCCCGGAAGATCCTCCCCGTGGAGACAGGTCTCGAAAAGCAACTCGTACAGGGATGCGGCGTAATCCATAAAGGCCACCCGCCTATCCAGAAAGACATAGTTCCGCCTTTCCTCCTCCAGAAGAGCCATCGCCCTTTCCAGAATTTTCCGAGCCCTTTCGGGATACCCCTCTTCGAGGTAACAGCGCCCCAGGCCTTCCAGAGCACCCAGCTCCAGCTCCGGAGAAGACAAAACCTCGGGCTTTTTCAGAAGTTCTTCGAAAATCCGGCGCCCCCGAAGAAGATTTCCTTCCAGAAGCTCCAGCTTCCCCTCCTCCAATCCCACCCAGGCCATACCGGCCCCGTCTTTGAGGGAAGCGTAGACTCTTTTCGCCTCCTCCAGGGCTTCCCGGGCCTGCCGGGGCTCCTTCAACACAATCATGAGGCCCGCAAGCTGCAGCATTACCCCCGCAGTATCCCGCTCCCTCCCCAGAGCATCGAACCCCGCCAAGGCTTCGGAGAAAAGCCCCCCAGCCTCGGCGTAATTTCCCCGCTTTTTCGCGAGGATTCCCAGATTGAGGGCGATTCCCGGAAGGCTCTCCACATCCTCTCGTTCCGAAGCCAGCTTTCGGGCTTCAAGCCAGAAACCCTCGCTTCGCGGATAATCTCCCACTCCCATGGCGGCAGAGCCCAGATTCACCAGAAGTCCGAGATCCCGAGGAATTCCCGGACGTCGCTGCAATTCTTGGGCTTTTTCGAGAATCTTCTCGGCCCGGGAGAAACTTCCCACCTCCAGATAGAGAGCCCCCAGATTGTTGCATATCCAGAGGAGAGGAGCCCCGAGAGCCAATTCCTCCGCCTCCTCCAGGGCTTGCAGAAGAAGCTCCTCTCCCCGGATATACTCCCCTCCGCGCACCAGCACCTCCGCATATTCCAGAGAAATCATGCACTCCAACCAGGGGGAGGAGGTTTGCCGGGCAAATTCCAGAGCCCCCGCATATTCTTTCAGAGCGGTCTCTTCGTTTTCTATCAACCAGGCGCACCGGGCGGCATGCTTGAGGGCAAGCCCGCGAATTTCAGGATTGTCCAGCCCCCGGGCAACTTCCGCAGATTCCCTCCAGAAATTCCGGGCCTCCGGGCAATTTCGGGATTCGAAGGCCCGGATTCCCTTATGAAGTAGGGAAAGCCCCTTTCCGTAGGGATCCTTTTGAAAAATTTCGTTCTCTTCAAGTTCCGCTTCGAAATTGCGGCGATCTTCCTCCAGCCCCAGAGCATGGGCACTCCGAAGAAGCACCTCCAGACAAAGCAACTCCTCCCGAAGAAAGGCAGGATTCCCCGCAAAGATCTTTCGAGCCTCCGAGGCCTTGCGAAGGGCCTCTTCATCGAAACCCCGCCGGGAGGCCACCTGGGCTTCCAGAAGATCCCCATATCCCTTGGTGAGAGCCAGGGCGGAGGAAGACTCCGAAGCGTAGAGCGAAAGTTCCCGGGCCTTTTGCAGAACTCCCGAATACTCCCCTTTTCGGAAAAGATTTTCTCCCTGCAATGCCCCTTCCCATATCAGTTTCAGGGAGTGGTTCTGAAGCGAACCGAAGGGGTTTTTTTCTTCTCCCGAAACAAGGGGCGGAAAGAGAAAAAGCAACAGCAGTCCCCCTAGAAAGAAAGAAACGGGAAAGGGCGTTTTATTTCTCATCAATCAAAGTTTTCGGAAGCTTCATCTATTGCCCCAGAGCGGACTGAAGCGCCGAGGAAAGCCCCGATTCCGTTCCTCCCGAAGCCATGCCGAACTTGCCGATTCCAAGGGATTTCTCGTAGGAGGCGATCATGCGGTTGAAATATTCCTGCACCGCCTGGGGAAACTGCCCTTCCGGAGCCAGACAGAGCACCGCCGTACCCGCTCCGAAAAGAGATCCCGGTACCGCCAGAGCGTAGGTCATGAGCATTCCTCGAACGGGACGATTCTGAAGATATCCCGAAACGATCACACGCCCCTTGGTTACCATCATCCCCGCCTGGGAGGCCGTGGGATCTTCATTGAACTGCTGCTGCAACACCTGAAGATTCGGCATGGACTGATTGAGCACTCCCAGGATCTGCCCCGCCAGGTCCTGGGCAGCCATGAACTGCCCGATGATTCCGGGAAGCACCGTACAGGAAGTGCCGGTTCCCCGGGAATCGAAAAACTCCACCATGCGGTTGTAAATATCCAGGTTCACCTGCCAGGAACCGGGATATTCCACGTATCCCATAATGGTACGATCGTATCCGAAGGCCTGGGTAAGGCTATACTGCTTCCACGTGGCAAAGGGAACGTTCTGGGTCCCTCCCGCCTGGCCTCCGGGAAGCAGGGGATTGGAAACGGCTGTTCCTCCCGGAGCCGGGGACGTGCCGGCACCGCCGAAAGAAGGAAGTCCCCCGGAAGCCGGAGTCGATTGTTCCGGCAAGGAAGGTAATCCTCCCGAAGGGGTTCCGCCTCCCCCGAAAGAGGGAAGTCCGGAACGCCGGAAAAGGGAAGCGCTTCCCTGAAGAGGATTCGCGGAAATTTCGCCTCCGGTTTCGGCACCCCCGAGCACCAGAACCTCTCCCGTAGCGAGAACGATCTGGGACGTTCCCGAAGGAGCCGCTCCCGCGAGGGAAGCCAGAATAACCGCAAGAAAGGCCCCCGAAAGGAGAATCGGGAAAATTCTTTTTGTCTGTACCATATTTTTCCACCTCCTGTAAAATTTCGTTCCTTCGAAAATGCTTTTCCTGCACTTCCTTCTCAGAGGAAATTCTACACCAAAAGGGCGGTTTCCTCTCCTCGGGAAACCGCCCTTTTGTCTTAAAAATGCAACGTTTATGTCAAAACTTCAAAAAACTTCTCTGCCCAACGCTCCGTCACCGCTTTCCCGAAAGCACGCTTCGCTCGGAAATTCCGTCTTCCCAGTTGAGGATGTTCTTTACCACCATGTGTGCCCGGGAAGCCAGAGCTTCTCGGGTATAGAATCCCACGTGAGGAGCCAGAAAAACCCGGGGAGCCCCGAGAAGGGGATGATTGGAATCGAGAGGAGGCTCCGTTTCGAAAACGTCGATTCCCGCAGCCCCCAAATGTCCTTCCTCCAGGGCCTTCGCCAGGGCTTTGGAATCCACCACGGGACCCCGGGCGGCGTTTACCAGCACCGCTCCGGGCCGCATGGAGGCAATTTCCGCCTCTCCCAAAAGCCCCCGGGTTTCCGGAGTAAGGGGAAGGTGCACCGAAACCACGTGGCTTTCCTTCAGGAGTTTCTCCAGAGAGACATAATTTATGGCAAGTTCCGAAGCATGGGGGTGTTCGGTACGACTGTATCCCAAAACATTACAGCCGAAGGAAAGCAGAAGCTCCGCGAGCCGTAATCCGATGGCCCCGGTTCCCAGAATGCCCACGGTCTTCGCCATGAGTTCCCTTCCCAGAAGCCCCTGACGGGTTCCTCCGGAACGCACAGCCTCATGGCAATCCCCGGCCAGGCGAAGGGCCCCCAACATGAGGAGAAGCGCCATCTCCGCGGTGGCTTCCGTGGCGTACCCCGAAGCGTTGCGCACTTCAATGCCCCGTTCCCGGCAGGCTTCAAGCCCCACGTGATCCACCCCGGTGAAAGCCACGGAGAGCATTTTCAACCCTCCCAGCTCGCGGATAACCTCGTTGGGAAAGGGCATATTGGCGATAATCAGGGCCTCCGCACCTTCCGCACGCTCCAGCAGTTCCTCCCGATCTTTCGGCGGAACATTCCAGGCTTTCACCTGATGTCCCCGGTTCTTCAAAGGTTGCAGAAGAGTTTCGAGTACCCCTTCTTCCACTCCCAGAGGTTCGAGAATAGCGATTTTCATGGTCTATTCTCCATATCTCCGGGGCTCTTCTTCTCCCCGAAGAACCCGAAGGGCTCCCTCCGCAAGGGCCTGCATTTCGTCCTCTCCGGGATAGACCAGGACCTTTCCCATCCAATCGATGCGCCGACGGATGCGCCCTACGAAATTGTCTCCGTAGGCAAGGCCCCCCGTAAGAATAATGGCATCCATCTGCCCCGCCAAGGTTACCGCTTTGGAACCGATCTCCTTGGCTATGAGATAGGCCATGGCATCCACCACGAGCGCCGCCTTTTCATCCCCCTGGGCAACGCGTTTTTCCGCTTCCCGGAGATCGCTGGTTCCAAGGTGGGCCACCAGCCCCCCCTTGCCAAGAATTTTCTTTCCTATTTCCTCCTTGGTATAGGCGCCGCTGAAACAGAGCTTCACGAGACCCCCCGTGGGAAGGGATCCCGCCCGCTCCGGTGAAAAGGGGCCTTCCCCGTCCAGGGCGTTGTTCACATCCACCACCCGGCCCTTGGAATGGGCTCCCACGGAGATTCCCCCTCCCATGTGGGCGATGACGAAAGAAGCCTCCTCGTAGGAAATGCCAAGCTCTCTTGCCGCCCGGTGCCCCACCGCCTTCTGATTGAGGGCGTGAAAGATGGAAATCCGGGGGATATCCGGATGCCCCGAAAGCCGGGCTTCCGGCATCATTTCATCCACCACCACGGGATCCACGATGTAGGCGGGCTTCCCTTTCCCAAGACGAAGCGCCAGAGGGGCTCCGAGGTTGCTCGCATGGGCTCCGTACTGGCAACTCCGAAGGTCCTCGAGCATATCATCTCCCACCGCATAGGTTCCTCCGGGAATGGGCTTCAGAAGCCCTCCCCGACCCACCACGCAATCCAGACTCTCCAAAGAAATGTTCTGAGCCCGGAGAACCTTGAGAATTTCTTCGTACCGGAAATCTTCCTGATCCATGATACCCTTGAACTGCTGGATCACGGCGGTATCGTAACGCTGGGTATCGCTCATTACCTCTTCTTCATCATGAAAAACGGAAATCTTGGTGCTGGTGGAACCGGGATTGATCGCAAGAATGGTATACGAATCCATGAGGATCCTCCTTTTTCATAAAATCACACATCTCCCGAAAGGTTTTGAAATTTTTGTTTCATGCTTTCCATATAATCATCAATATTCCCACTGTGCAAGTATATTCCAAAATCCTCAGGGATATGTTCTTCGTTCTCTCCGTATAGGCGTTGCACCACCATATGGGCAATGGCCGTAGAAAAATGACTGGTATCTACAAAGTAATCATCATTACTGGTTATGGTATTGTAATCCATAAAATGCCATATACCCCCGAATTCAGCCACAAGCTCCCGTAGCCATCGCTCCCAATCCTCGATTCGCCCTTCTTTTACAAGCACTTTCAGGACGTGAGAAGAAACTGGTGTCGTGAAGACTAAAAAATCCAGTTCCGGGAAATCCTGTTTCATTTTTCTGTACATAGGAATGTCGCTTTGATACCAATATCCCTCGCCAAAAACATCGCTATTTGCCCTCACTCCTATACGGATTTCTTTCTGCATCTCCTCGAAAGGAACGGGAGCTTTCTTCGTGGGAACTAGAAAATCATCCTTAAGTCGCACATAGATACCCGGAGTGGCTTCATCGTTCTTCACACATCGCAGGGAGTGACGAAAAAGGGAAAAATCCAATAGCGAAGCATATCGGGAAGAAGCCCTTTGAGCCTGCTCTCTATATTCTTCCGGAGCCGGTCGGCGTGTCTTTACCCAATTCACGAACTGACCAGCGGTTCCTCGAAAACTTACCCCAAGCACAACAAATCGAGTCTTTCCCCTGTTATTCTCTACAAAATGCTGCAAAAACGGCCCATACTCCAAAGGAAGCATATCACCCACAGCATAGTTAAAAAGATTTCCAGGGAAAAATTCCGGTGAAAAAATGGTAATTCTGCTATTCCCGAAAAGCACCGCATCCTTGCTGTAGGGGTGATGAGCAAGCCAGTTTGTCTTTTGTCTTCTTTCATCAAAAGCCTGTTGAAATTTCCCCGCCGGAAATCCATGGCGAAAATTCCAGAGTGGGTCTACAACATAGTTGAGTCCTCCCACCACAAAAAGATACATAAAAATAATCACAAAAAAGAGAAGAATACAATGTCCCCATCTTTTTTTCATGCAGCATTTGCCATCCTTTTTTAGAATTGAAAATAAAGGAATTCCGAAACTCTATGGAAAAAACTCAGGCTGATCACAAATAAGCATCCCGCTATAAGGGCAACATATATCTTAGGCTGCTGAAGGTGTTTTTTCGTCCATTCCACCGAGTTTGGAAGAAACAACACTACCATAAGAGCAAAGAAAAGAAATGCTATTTCTTTCTTCCCCCCCGGAAGAGTCATAACCCCTGAAGGAACGATGTGCACTCCCAAGGATTCGCAGAAATGCTTCAACCCTTCTTGATGAACATAATGCTGAGACAACAGCACCCCATTCCCTCCCATCATGCCTTTGTATATATCTAAAGCACGTTCGCAGGAGGGAGCACGGAAAAACACCCAAGCAAAGGTTACCGCAAGAAAGGTAATAGCCCATCCAATCATCTTGGGAAGAGAAAATCCTCTTTTCTTCCAAAGATGATTTATGCATAAAAAAATACCGTGTAATCCTCCCCAGCAAACGAACATCCACGCAGCTCCATGCCACAATCCTCCCAGAAGCATGGTTACCATAAGATTGCCGGTTTTTCGCCAAGCTCCCTTATGCCCTCCTCCCAAGGGAATATAAAGATAATCCCGCAGGAATGTGGAGAGAGAAATATGCCAGCGTCGCCAAAAATCAATAATGGAAGAGGACTTATAAGGAGAATTAAAGTTAATGGATATTTTTATGTTGAAGAGGCTTCCCAATCCAATGGCCATATCTGAATAGCCAGAAAAATCAAAGTAAATTTGTGCAGTGTAGGCCAAAGCACCAAACCAGGAATCGAAAAAGGTAACATCCTGACTCCCGTCAAAAATAGCTGACACCGGTAGAGAAAAGCTATCTGCAATGACAACTTTCTTGAACAGTCCTATGGAAAGAAGGGTCAATCCAAAAAAAACATTTTTTCGATTGAAAACATAGGTTTTTAAATTTTCAAACTGCGGAATCATTTCATCGTAACGAACAATGGGACCCGCGATAAGTTGAGGGAAAAAACTTACAAAAAGAGCGTAATGCATAAAATTGTGTTCCCGAGCCTTCCCATGATAACAATCAATAAGATACGCTATTTGCTGGAAGGTGAAGAACGAAATGCCCAAGGGCAGAAAAAGCTCCCAGTCCGTCCAGGAAACATTCATTAAAAGCAATATATTTTCAGCAAAAAAGTTAAAGTATTTGAAGTACGCAATCAAGGAGAGATTGATCATCACTCCAAAAATGAGACATACCCGGGCACCACTTCCTTTATCGAGGGAGCGCTCAATAATTCGGCCAAAGGAATAATTGAAAAGTATGGAAAAGAGAATAAGGAAAACAAAAGGCGGGTTCCAATAAGAATAAAAAAAGAGTGATGCCACTACCAGACAAGCCACAGCAACATCGATAATTTTTTTTGAACAAGCCAGGTGAAAAAGAAACCATGTAAGAGGTAAAAAACAGAAGAGAAATTCAAAAGAGTTAAAGAGCATGATCTAATTCCTTTTTAACTTTACAAAAAGGAGCAGGGCTCCCAGAAAAAAGAGACCTGCCCCCTTAAGGATACTAAATACTGGCTACTTGCCCAGATGGGCCGCCAGAGCTACTGCGGAGGCGATGGAGTAGAGCTTGGTCTCCGCGGAATCCGAACGGCTGGTGAGAATGACCGGGGCCTTGGCTCCCAGCACGAGCCCTGCGGTCTTGAGCTTGGCGAAGTACACCATGGATTTGGCGAGCATGTTCCCCGCGTCGATGTTGGGTACCAGAAGGATATCCGCCTTCCCCGCCACTTCGCCGGTAACACCCTTGTGCTTGGCGGACTCTTCGCTGATGGCGTTGTCCAACGCAAAGGGGCCATCCACCACGCATCCCTTGATCTGCCCCCGGCGGCTCATCTGGGAGATCGCCGCAGCCTCCAGGGTAGCGGGCATATCCGGGTTCACCACTTCCACCGCCGCCAGGGCGGCCACCTTAGGGCAGGCCACGCCGAAAGCGTGAGCGAGCTGCACCGTGTTGTTCACGATTTTCACCTTGTCTCCCAGGTCGGGATACATATTGAAGGCGGGATCGCAGATGAAGAGGATCCGATCGTCGATTTCGTGGAAATAGGTATGGGAAATGAGGGAACCCGAGCGGAGCCCCACTTCCTTGTTGAGGAGTCCCCGGAGGAAGTTGGCGGTTTTGATCATGCCCTTCATGTAGATATCCGCCTTGCCTTCGGAAACGATCTTCACCGCCGCGAGAGCCGTGGCGGCCTCGCCGCCCTGCTCGTCCACGACTTCGTAATTGCTCAGATCCACGCCGATCTCTTCCGCCACAGCCTTCAGCTTGGTGGCGTTACCTACGAGAAAGGCCTCGGCGATACCGTTTTTCCGGGCGTTTTCCACGGCCTCAAGAACTTCAGCATCCTCCGCGAGAGCTACGCTGATCTTCCGGGGGCCAACCTTCTGGGCATATCCCAGCAACTGTTCCAGGGAGCGAATCTGTTCCATTAATAAAAACCTCCTTGAGCTTGTGAAAGATACCTCATGCAATTTGCATCACATACCACTATACAACCGGAGAGAGTTTACTGCAAAGGGGAACTCTCGTATCTTCTTCGGTTCCCTACTCCGAAAGGGCCGCTCCCAGAGCGATGGAAAGAAGCTTCGTTCGGGAGGAATCGGTGCGGCTCGTAAGCACCAGAGGCTTCCGGGCTCCGAGGATGGTTCCCGCTCCTACCGCATGGGCGTAGTGAAACATGGCCTTGGCGAAGAGATTGCAGGATTCGATATTGGGAGCCAGAAGAATATCCGCATACCCCGGTACCTCTCCGGCAATGCCCTTGTGCTTCGCCGATTCCGGGCTTACCGCGTTATCCAATGCCAGAGGGCCTTCCACCAGGCATCCCTTGATCTGCCCCCGATGGTTCATCTGGGTAAGCGCCGCCGCATCCAGGGTGGCGGGCATATCCGGGTTCACCACTTCCACCGCCGCCAGAACCGCCACCTTGGGGCAGGAATCCCCCAGCTTGTGATAGCATGCCACGGCATTTTCCAGAATGGTGGTCTTCCCTTTGAGGTCCGGATACATGTTGATGCCCCCGTCGGTAACGCCGAAAACCCGCTTCATCCCTGGAACTTCCACCATAAAAAGGTGGCTCAGCATGGAACTTCCCCGAAGCCCCCACTCCTTGTTGAGCACCGCCTTCAGGAGCACCGCGGTTTTCACCATGCCCTTCATGAGAAGGTCCGCCTCTCCCGAGGAAACAAGGCGTACCGCCTTTTCCGCAGCCTCCGGATCCGTATCGGCGTGTTCCAACCGATACGAAGAAAGATCCACCCCCACGGAATCCGCGCAAGCCCGGATCTTGGCCTCGTTTCCCACGAGGATGCCCTCCACGATGCCCTCGGTTCGGGCCTCTTCGAGAGCTACCAGTACGTCGTCGTCGTTGGCGCACGCCAGAGCCAGCCTTTTCGGGGCTCCTCCCCGACGGGCACGTTCCAAAAGAAAGTCAAGCGATGTAAAAGCCACGTTTACCCCTCCAAAGATACATAGTCTTCGTAGTTCTTGGGCTCCTCTTTTCCCTGAAGCACCCGCAGGGCTCCTGCGGCCAGGGCTCTCATCTCATCTTCTCCAGGATAGAACAGCACCGGAGCGATCCATTGAACCCGCTCCAGAATCATGCCGCAAAACTCTTCATCGTAGGCAAGCCCCCCGGTAAGGAGAATGGCGTCGATATTTCCCTCCAGGGGAACCGCATAGGCTCCGATATCCTTGGCCACCTGATAGGCCATGGCCCGATAAGCCTCCAAGGCCCGGGCATCTCCCTGGGCGATGCGTTTTTTGACCTCCCGCACGTCGCTGGTGCCAAGATACCCCACCAGGCCGCCTCCTCCCACCAGGGATTTGCGAAGAACCTCCTGAGAAGCCCCTTCGGCGAAACACATGCGCATGAGCCCTCCCACGGGAACGCCCCCCGCCCGCTCGGGGGCGAAACAACCCATTTCGTTGGCGTTGTTGATATCGCACATGCGCCCCTTCCGGAAGGAGCAGACCGAAATGCCCCCTCCGAGATGTGCCACCACGGCGTTAAGCTCTTCCAGAGGCTTTTCCAGATCCTTCGCGGCCAACCGCACCGTGGCCTTGATGTTCAGGGCATGCACCAGAGATCCCTTGGGAAGTTCGGGCATCCCTGTAATCCGGGCCACCGGATCCAGCTCGTCCACCGAAACGGGATCCACGATAAAAGAGGGAAGATTGCGGGGATTTCCCAGAGAGTGAGCGAGGAGACCTCCCAGATTCGATGCATGTTCCCAGGGCTTCCCCCGTCGAAGATGCCGCAGAAGGAGCTCTCCCACCCGATAGGTGCCGCTTTCGATGGGTTCCACGATGCCCCCCCGGCCCACCACGCAATCCAGATCGTCCGGGCTGCATCGATGCTCCCGGAGAACCCGCTCTACCTCCCCGAGGCGGAAGGCAAACTGATCCACCACGGAAGCATATTTCCGAAGCTCCTCGGTGGCATGGGGAATGGTTTCCCGCCAAAGCTCCTCTTCCCCTTGAAACCAGGCAATTTTCGTGCTGGTGGAACCGGGATTGATCGCAAGAATCGACACCATGAAAGGACCTCCTTTTTTGCATGCAATAAAAAAAGGGGCTTACGCCCCAAGATCGACAAACCTTAAAAAAACTCTCTTTTCCGGGAATATATGGGTATAAAAAAAGAGGCCGAAAGGAGAAAGCCTCTCTCTCTTTTCGCACCGGACATTCTGAAAATGGATTGTCTCCGGGGTATGCCCCACCGAGAATTCGCTCCTTTGACAGCGTTTTCGGAAACTTTCTTCAGGCTTTTCAAAACCTGAAGGAGTAAACACTTTCGAATCGGAAAAAACGAAACGAACTTTTTTCATTATACCCAATACAGCAGGAAAAATGCAAAAGAAAAAACGAAGTTTCCTGAAGAACCGAGAATAATCGTGGATTCTCCGCACCATATCCCGACTTCGGCGCTTTGTTACAAAACCCCGGCTCTCCCCAAAAGGCATATCAACGTCAAACCCTGTAACCATAGGGCTTGGCGTTTTTTCATTGTGCATTCTTCCGGATTCTCAAAATTGTAGTGCCTAATATTTTTATTAGTTGACACATTGTGAGTTTTCCGGTATACTTTCCGGTATGTATATCCGAACGAAGTCCTCACCCAACAGTCCCCGAAAGACTGTACAGATCGTGGAATCCAAACGCAACGGCAAATCCGTTTCCCAGCGTATCGTTCAGCATATCGGCGTGGCACAGGACGAGAAGGAGATGGAGGAGCTCAAATCCCTTGCTGCCCAGATCATGGAGAAGCTGGAGGAGGAGAGGCGGGAGGCGATTCCCCAGCAGAAGACTCTTTTCGGAGAATCCGGAACGAAGGCGGCAGAGATGGAAGCCGCTGAGATTGAGGTTCCCGTGGAGGATTCCCTTCTGCTCCGGGCTTCGGTTCTGGAGAACGAGGAGGATGTCATAGAGGGGCCTTTTCTGGCGGCGGAGTACCTTTTCGAGTTTTTCGGCCTGGAGAAGCTTTTTACCCGGGCTCCTCGGGACACCAACAAATACCATCTTCTGAAACAGTGTCTCGGGGCTTCTCTGGCCTTTCCTTCGAGCAAACGGGGTATGGCAGCTTGGCTGGAGAAGCATTGCGCCTCCGAAACCTCTCTGGACCGGATCTATCGGTTGCTGGATGCGTTGGCCAAGAAGGAGGACCGGCTGAAGGAGCTGGTGCGCTCCTCCTCGGAGGGGCTTTTCCCGGAGAGGCCCACCCTCATGCTTTTCGATGTCACCACTTTGTACTTCGAGAGCTTCGAGGAGGACGAGCTCCGGCAGAAGGGGTTCAGCAAGGACAACAAGGTCAAGGAGACCCAGGTGGTGCTGGCTCTGGCCGCCACTCCCGAAGGGCTGCCCCTCTGGTACCGGCTCTTTCCGGGAAAGACCTGGGAGGGAGCCGCCTTCCAGGAGTTCGTTGCCGCCTGGAGACGCGAACGCTATTCCGGAAGCACCGGGGTGGTGGCGGCAGACCGGGGGATGTTCTCCTGTGCCAGACTTGAGGCGTTGAAGGAGAAGGGACTCCACTTCGTTCTCGGGGCACGGCTCAAGAGCATGAAGGCCTCGGAGAAGGAGGCCATTCTGGACCGTTCATCCTACACCCCTCTTGGAGAAAAGCACTCCAAGAACACGAAGGAAAGCCTGGAGTACCGGATCTTTTCGCGGGAGGACGGGCAGAACCTTCTGGTGACCTGGAGTTCCAAACGGGCGGCCAAGAACGCCCGGGACCGGGAGGAGTCTCTGGAGAAGCTGCTCAAAAAACTGAACAAGAAAAAGACCATTCCGGAAAAGCAGCTTCTTTCCCAGCGGGGGAGCAACAGATATTTGAAGGTGGCACATGGAGAAAAAGGGCATTCCTACGAGCCGGACGAGGAGAAGATCGCTTCGGAAGCCCGCTGGGACGGGCTTTTCGGCATCCTCACGGATCTGCCCCTCACCACGGAGGAGGAGATTCGGGAGGTGCTTTCCCATTACCGCTCTCTCTGGCGTATCGAGGAGAGCTTCCGCATCAAGAAGCACCACCTCCGTATCCGCCCCATCTTCCACTGGACCGAATCGAGGATTCGGGGACATGTGGCTTTGCAGTATCTCACCTTTGCGGCTCAGCGTCATCTGGAGAAACGGGTGCTCCTCCAGCAGAAAACCGCCATGAGCCCCGGGGAGATCCGGGAGGCTCTTCTGGATATCCGGTCCACCCTTATCCGGGACACGAGCACGAAAAAGCTCTACCGCTTTCCCCGGAAGCTTTCTTCTCATGCGAAGAAGCTGCTCAAAAGCCTGGGGATTCCCTATTCCACCACTCCGAGGGAGATCCTTTCCCTCTCCCGGTACCGCCACCGTTTCCGGGAAGGGATGCCAAAGGACTAGAGAGCGGTTCTTTTCAAAAAAGCTGAAAGAGAAAGAAGCGAAGGCGCTGCATTCCCTCCAGGGGATAATGTAGTGCCTTCGCTTTTCCATGAACCCTTGTGGCTATTGGGTTTGTGGATAACTTTCGCCGAAGTCGGGAAAAATGCAAAAGAAAAAACGAGGTTTCCTGAAGAACCGAGAATAATCGTGGATTCTCCGCACCATATGGGGTATACTGTGCTCCGCGGAAAGCGGAACTCGCAGTCGCTCCTTTGCGTGCAAAGGGGAGGAAAGTCCGGGCTCCACAGGGCAGGACGCTGGATAACGTCCAGTAGGCGCGAGTTTAAGGAAAGTGCCACAGAAACATACCGCCCCGGTTCGTCGAGAATCGGGGTAAGGGTGAAAAGGCGAGGTAAGAGCTCACCAGCCATGGGGTGACTCATGGGCTAGGCAAACCCCGTCCGGAGCAAGATCGAATAGGGGGGGACGAGGTGGCCCGCTGACCCCCGGGTACGATCGCTCGAGGTGCGGTGTAAACCGCATCCCAGATAAATGACTGCGCACGACAGAACCCGGCTTACGTTCCACTTTCCGCATTTTTCTTCCGGACACATCCCAAAGGGAGTTCTCCCTGGCGAAATCCGCCGGAAGAACTCCCTTTCATGTTTCCGTGCAGATAGATGCGCACGGATCCATTGTGGCAACTACCTGGGAAAACTCCAAATCTCCCGGAAAGAACCTCCAAGAATCAGGGGACCAGGGTGAGGGCCCACTTCTTCAAGATTTCCGGATATTCCAACACGCTGGAATCCGCATATACCGGCAAAGAATACACCGCCATGTGCTGCAAGGCTTTTACTTGAGCCATTTCCGGATGAATCCCCAAATACTCGGACAGAGCCTTCTGAACCGCAAAGGTATCTCCGGTCATGACGATAGCATCGGGATCCGCCTCAAGCAGGGGGTCGAGAACAAACCCTTCCTTTCCCTTACGGACAGGATAGTAACCTTTTTCAGGTTTTCCCTCCGCCGGTTTGAAAGCATCCCCCACATTGAGGTAGCCTATTTTATCCAGCAGAAATCGATCCGCATATCCCCCGGGAGCTTCCACACGCAAGGTGGACCTTCCCGTGGAAGGTTGATATACACCGTTAAAAACAATAACTTTTTTGCCCGATTTCTCCGCAGGAAGTTCCGCCTCCGCCGCAGCCAGAGAGGCTTTATATTCGGCGATCAAAGCTTCTCCTCGATCCTCGCGGCCCACCAGCACAGCGGTTTGCTGCACCGCCGACTCCAACCCCTTCGAGAAATCCACATAATCCACGGTTACATCCATCTTTGCCTCTGTCAAAAGAGTCGCCACACTTTCCGGCCTAGCTTCCGGCATGTAAAGACAGAAGGGGGCGCTCTTTTCCGCGATGACCCGATGCAGGCCAAGTTCCTTCAAGGCTTCGGGGATGATTTGTCTATGCCGTACCGTGGTACACATGGGACATCCCAGAATTCGACTGACCATTTTAAGTTCCTTCGCCATAGGCCAAAGAGAGGCCCGTACGGACATGGCCGTGG
The DNA here is from genome assembly GCA_963666395.2 of uncultured Aminiphilus sp. Lineage (GTDB taxonomy): Bacteria > Synergistota > Synergistia > Synergistales > Aminiphilaceae > DAIPKP01. The sequence continues at coordinate 252,482 of CAXXQU010000001.1, read as the reverse complement.
GCAACACTCCCAGGTTATAGGCAATATCCACCACCCGATCCCCAATAATAAAAACATCCATTTTTTCCGGAGGAGGAGATTTCATTTCCGCTTCGGCCCCTCGGATGCAGAAGAACAGCAACAAGGATAACAGGATCATGCCGCTTAAAATACAAAGGCCTCCACACCGGCATTTTTTCGCCCCTTGAATGTGATACATAAAAACCTCCTTTAGCTGAAAAGACCCGAACAAAAATTCTCGAGGAGAGAAATTTTTACTGTACAAAATTCTTCTCCTCGAGACTCGAAAGTAAAAAAATATCCTATTTCTTTTTCGGCATAAAGGAAGCGAAGGCCTCCACGTTATGTTCGTAATTCTGCACGATCTTTTCCAGAGGCGTATCGAAAGCGATAAGCGTGGGCCACCACATGGCAGGTTTGTTATTCATGAGAGCTTCGAAATCCTCGCTTCCATAACGCATATGCCAATGTCCGAGACTTTCCTCTCCGTGAGAGTGCACTTCGGTAGCGATGATCCGCTTGAAATTTCCCGCATCCGGATTTTCCGTCTCCAGTTTGTACCAACGCACCGTATGCTCTCCGAATTTCGTCTCTTCCATACCCGCAATGCAGTACTCGTACTTCGCGATTTCGGTAATTCCATCCTTTTCGTAAAAGGCGATTTCCTTTCCTTGTACATCAAGGGCTCCGAAAGAGGTTTCGTACATTTCCGAGAGGAATCGCACCACATCCTCTTCCGTTACATTTTCTCCCGCCGCCGCCGCGATCTTCTGCAATGCCGGACGAATTTCAGGATATTCCAGACATTTCTCTGAGCTGAGCCATTTTCCCTGCCACGAATCGAGATCCGTCGCATCCTCGGCCCAGGCCGCCACGCTTACCGCAAGAACGAATACGAGAGAAAAGAACAACACCCTACGCGCCGTTTTCAGCATAATCACTGCGCCTCCTTTTGTTATAAAAAACCCAAAAAGTTAGTCTTTTAGAAACAATTTTTAGCCAGAATACCCCCGAAAAAAAGGAGAAAGCAGGGAAATATCCGTTTTTCCAAAAGGGCATGGGGACTTTTTGTTAGCCAAGACTAACTAACGAGGCGATTTTATGCTCTTCAGTGAATTCTGTCAAGGAAAACCGCTTTAGATGTCTATCACGCTTCCCGCATATCCCCAATGCACGTTCTGTCCCTGCACGGCGAGCATGGAAGCCGCACGGAATCCGGTGCAATGGCATGGAAACCAATGACGCACCACAAAATTTTTCGCCAGTATCTTCGCAATTTTCTCAAGGTAAACATCCTCGATTCCCGCAAGATGCATACCCCCGGTTACGGAATAGAACTCGCGGGTCCCGAAAAGACGGGAAATCTCTTCGAGAATGTTGACCACCCCCGCATGGGCGCATCCCAGAAGCACGCTCAGCCCCTTTTCACCCTCCACCACGAAAGAAAGATCGTCCTCGAAGGGATCGAGAGTTCTCTCCCCCCCGGGAACCTCCTGCACCAGGTGAGGAGGAGTGTGTATAAAATCGGGATCCCTTCGTTCTCCGGGAACCTCCAAAGCCCAAAATCCCGGCGCGATTGCAACGTGTCCCTGCACGGGATGGAAATCCACCGCAGCCTTGTTCAGGTGAAAGCCGATAAAATGGGTTTCTTCCCCCTCAAGCCTGCAATGCAAGGAATCCACCTTCGGATGAGCCCAGAGGGGCAGAGAACCGCAGAGTGAGTAAAGCCGGGCGAAGCCTCCCACATGGTCGAAATGCCCGTGGCTCAGGGCCAGCATATCCAAACGCTTCAGATCGATTCCCATTCTGGTCGCATTGGGAAAAAGCCCTATTCCCTGGGCGGTATCCACAAGAATCGAAGTTCCCTTAAGGTCGAGATGCATACTCAATCCGTACTCGGGAATGAAAAAGGGCGAAGAGGTACAATTTTCCGCTACTATGGAAAGACGCATCATATTTTTCTCCTTCTCACGAACCTCTATTTGTTTCACGAAGTTCTATTTTATTCCCATGACATTCGGGAGCCAAAGAGAAAGAGACGGGAGAAAGGTAGCAAGAGCCACAGCCACAAGACTTGCCGCCATGAAGGGCATAACCTTCACTGAAATCTCCTTGAGGGACACTCCTGAGATGTTGCTCGCCATAAAGATATCCAACCCCACCGGAGGCGTCGTCATTCCCACCGCAAGGTTCATGGTCATAAAAACGCCGAGCACGATGGGGTCCACCCCGATCTGACGAATTACGGGAAGCATGATGGGCAGGAAGATGTAAAACGCCGAGGCCGCATCGATAAAGCATCCCGCCACAAGCAGTATGCCGTTTATGATGAGCAGCAGAAGGATTTTGTTCGTGGTTACGGAGAGAAGACTTTCGGAAATATCCTTCGCGAAATGGCTCGTGGTAAGCACCCAGGCGAAAATACTGGCAAAGGCGATAATGAACATCACCACCGCGGACCCCACGGAGGCATCCACCAGAAGCCTTCCCAAATCCTTCAGGCGAATTTCCCTATAGACGAAAACCCCCACGAAGAGGCCGTAAACCACCGCAATCCCCGCAGCTTCCGTGGGAGTCACGATACCTCCGTAAATTCCACCGAGAATGATCACGGGAGCCAGCAAACCCCACAGGGCATCTCGAAAAGCCCGCCATCTTTCCGTCCAGGAAGAAGCCTTCCGAGGCACAAGATTATTTCCGTTTTTTCTGAGAAGCAGAAGGCTCACCACTACAAGACAGAGTCCGAGCAGTATCCCCGGAAGAATTCCCGCCATGAAAAGACGCCCGATGGAGACTTCCGCCAGCACACCATACACCACGAAGGCTATACTGGGGGGAATGACGATACCTACATTGCCCGAAGCCGCCATGAGGGAGGCTGCAAACCCCTTATCGTAACCCGCCTCTATCATAGCGGGAATCAGGATGGTACCCACCGCTGCCACGGTGGCGGGACCAGATCCGGAGATGGCCGCAAAAAAACACGCCACGATCACCGTAATCACCGCCAAGCCGCCCCGGACATGCCCCACGAAGACATCCGCGAGACGGACGAGACGTTTGGAGATTCCCGCATACTCCATAATCACTCCCGCCAGGATGAAAAAGGGGATGGCCAGGAGCGTGAATTTTCCGAGGGAAGCGTAGATTACCGTAGGAAGCACCGAAAGGGGAAATCCCTGAAGGAAAAGCGACGCCACCGCCGCCACGCCCAGGGAAATCGCAATGGGCAATCCCGCGAAGAGAAGAAGAAAAAACACTCCGAAAAGACTGATACCGAGACTCATGATTCCATCTCCATTTTCCCGGAAAGGCTCCGAATCTGGCGAAGCTCCATAATGCAGGCCTGAATCATGCGAAAGGCGATAAGCAAACCCCCGAGGGGGACGGAAATTCCCGCCACCGCTTCGGGAAGCCCCAAAGCGGGAGTTCTTTGCCCATACTCTATCTGCCCACGTACCATCTCGGTTCCGTACACCACGAGCACTCCCATGAGGGCCAGACTGAGAAGGGTGGAAAGGATAATCACGACTTTTTTCATTCCTTCGGGAAAAAGATCCGTAAGAACCGTAAAACCCATATGTGCTCCCCGACGACAGGCAAGGGCGGATCCGAGGAAACTGTTATACACGAAAAGGATGACCAGCAACTCCTCTGAAAAAGACCAGGAAGCGTGAAGAACATACCGTGAAAGAACGTTACCGAAATTGATGATCACCATAACAGCCAGAGAGAGAGCGAGAAGGCCTTCTTCAATGCGGTCAAACCATTTCACGAAAGCAACCCCCTTCAAGAAAAAACCGGGGAAGACCGGAATCCTCCCCGACGTTTCGCGACTACTGCTGAACGTAACCGAAAGCCTCCAGCAGATCCGTACCGATAATCTCTCCGTACTCCTCGTACACAGGAGTAGCGGCCTTCTGAAAAGCGCCGATCTGCTCGGGGGTGAGAGTGGTGATTTCCATCTTTTCCGCAAAGGCCTTTACGAGTTCCGCGTTTTTCTCCCGGGCAATCTGCCGCTGGTATGCCATGGCTTCCTTCGCGGCATGGAGGAATATGCCCTGCTCCTCCGGGGAGAGGGATTTCCAGAACTTGCTGCTGGCACTCATGATGATGGGATCGTACGAAGCGTTCCAGAGAGTCATGTATTTCTGAACTTCCTGCACCCTGGCGGAGGCGATAACATCCGGAGGGTTCTCCTGACCATCCACGGTTCCCTGCTGCAGGGCTGCAAAAAGTTCTCCGAAATTAATGGATGTAGGATCGGCCTTCAGGGCCTTGAAGAGCGCTATGTACATCTTTATGGTAGGAACGCGGATCTTGAGCCCCTCCAGATCTTCGGGAGCCGCGATGGGACGCTTGTTGTTCGTAATCTGGCGGAATCCGGATTCTCCGAAGGCGAGAGGCTCGATGCCGTTACTTCGAACGAGATCGAAGAGCATCTCTCCCCCTCTGCCCCCCATGGCCTCGTCGGCCTTCTCGTAGGAAGGCAGAATCCAGGGCATGAGAGGAACCGTAAACTTGGGATCCACCGTGGTGTAGATGATGGTGGACCGCATGTCGATATCCGTGGCCCCCATACGGAGAAGCTCCAACCCCTTGATAATATTTCCCGCGGCCAGCTGATCGCTGGGGAAAATATCTACGGTGAACTTTCCTTCGGTTCTCTCCTCGATAAGTTCCGCAAATTTTTCCGCCCCCTGATACCACGTGGAGTTCTCGGAAACCGCTATGCCGAACTTCAGCCTCTTAGGAGCGGCCTCGACCGGACAGGCCGCCACATAAAGGGCCGCCGCCACAAAAAGCACCACAAAGACAACAGACCATTTTTTCAGCATTGCTACGTTGCACCTCCTCCAAAAATGAAAAACCCTCTATCTATGAACTACTGTCAGGTTCTAGACCTGATCGAAAGAGCTGATGGTAGAATTTAATCCACGGCTAAAGTGGTTTTCAAGGGCCAGAAGAACCTCCTCCACATTCCGCTTTTCAATGGCTTCCACGATGCGGACATGTTCCTTGTAGGTGGCTTCCATCCGTCCGGGCATCCTCAGTGCCTGAACTCCTCCGTAAAAGATCCGGTCCGCCATACGATTGAGGACGTCAAAAATGAAGGGGTTGTAATAGACCTTGTGAATATACAGATGCTGCTCATTATCGAAACGCATAAATCCATAGGAATCATTTCTCTCCATGGCCTCCCGCTGCAACTCCAGCAATTTCTTCAGGGAAGCGATATCCTTTTCCGAAAAAAGTCCTATACTGCGACGCAAGAGATAGCCCTCCAGGGCTATACGCAATTCGTACATTTGAGTCACCTCTGCGGAGGTCAGGTTTCTCACTATCACTCCCTGATTGGGGAAAATCTGAACAAAACCTTCCGTTTGCAAGCGTTGGAGGGCATCTCTTACGGGGGTTCTGCTCACCCCGAGTTCGGAAGCCAAACCTCCCACGGAAATCGGTTTTTTACTGGAAATTTCCCCGCAGAGAATTCCCTGTTTTATAACGTCATATGCCTGATCGGATTTTTGAGACATTTTCAGCACTCCTATCACTGAAGACCTCTTAAATTCTGGCGGAAGTAACATGCAACCGATATATCGGTTGCATGTTACTTCCGCCAGAATTTTTTGTCAAGTCCACGTAACTCCCTGCGAGCGTACAGCAGAAGAAAGACATAAAAAACACCAAGGCCTGCAACGACTTGATCAATACGTTCTTGTCAGCAAAGATTGTGGTCGGACATCGCACCGGAGTTGAGGGAATTCACAACGGAATTCTTTGAAAAAATCCACAAATTCGACCGAAAAACCCCGCCAGGTCCCCTAAAGAACGGTAAAAAACAAAAAGGAGATGGGGTTTTTCGGATTGAAATTTTCTCACTCCCCTTTTTCACAGAGATACGCCAGATACAGCAGTACCCCCTGGCGAAAATCCCGCAAATCCAACCCCACGAGATTTCCCAACTTTTCTATCCGCAAGGATACGCTGTTGCGATGAAGATGCATTCTTTTCGCCACTTCTCCGGGCCGGTTAGGATATTCCCACCAGTAAAGAAAGGTTTGCCGCAAATCTTCCGCGTCGCTCCGCCCCTCCAAGGGGGCAAGAAAACGCTTTACGAGGTTTTGGCGTCTTTTGGAAGGAATGCCCCCTAAAAGATCCTCCAGAAGAAGTTTGCGGTATTCGAAAATCCCCGGTTTACCTCGGGCAATCCGCAAAGCCCGGAGAGCTTCCCGGGAAGAGCGGGCAAGATCTCCGATTCCCCGTCCGGGATTTCCCAACCCTATGGAAAGAGATATATTCCGCTCCTCGCACAGTGCAAAAAGAGAGGCACATTGATCCAATAGCCGAGCGTACTCCAAAGCTTCTTCCCGGTCCGTCAGAAAGGGTTTGAAAAGAAGAAGTCGCTCCTTGCCGCAAAAGGCTCCGGGAGTGAAGGCGGGAGAAAAGATACGCTCCACCAGAGTCACCAGGCTTTCCCGCAAGCTTTGAAAGGAAAATCCTCTTTCCCGGAGAAGCAGAGAAAATCGTTCCTCCCCCGCCACTTCCCGAAAAGGAGAGATAAGGTGGATCGCCAGGGCCACCCGGGTTCCCTGTAGATCGAAACCGAGTTCCCGGGCACGATAGAGCAACACTTCCTCGTCGTGCTCCTCGGGATCGAAAAAGGCCACCTCCTGTACAAGCTCTTCCACAGCCCGTTCCAGAAGTGTGCGAGATTCCGCCAGGGTCTTTTCCCGAAGATAGAGTTCCGCCTGACGGCGTACAAGTTCCCCGAACTTTCCTACCTCCTCCGGGTGCCCCGCGATAGCGATACTTCCAACTACACGCCCTCCGTGTTCGATGGGAAGGGTAATTCCCGGATAGACCCCCACCATTTCCCGTGCCTCCTCGGGGGTGGTATAAAGGGGTTGCCTGGTTCGGAGCACCTTGAGAGAAGGGGTATGAAGCATTCCTATTCGAGGAAGTTCGCTGGAAGCGATAATCTCTCCCTCTCGATTCGTAACCAATACATCGTGCCCGATAATTTCCGAGGCATCCTGCACTACCTGTTCCGCCCATTGCTGCAACATAACGACACCCCTATTCATGCACTTGCACATTTTTATGCCGATTATAATCCATGAATTCTATAAAAATGCACAATGCTTTTTACGCTTTTCGTCTCTATACTTTTATAAGAGGTTGGAAGCTCTAAATGGAACTTACGCCGCACAATCAAACTAAGAGAAAACGCCCCTCACAAAGCAGATACCGATAAAGAAACTTTTTCGAATTCCTTCATGCTCTGAATACGGCCTCCATCTCTTTTTGAAACACAAAGCTATCGGTTTTTCATATTCAATGAGGAGGTGCACAACATGGGTAAGCTTTCGGGCAAGAAACTTCTTCTTCTCGGCGAGCGGGACGGCGTGGCCGGCCCCGCCATGGAGGAGTGTCTGAAAGACTCCGGGGCGGAGATCGTCTTTTCCGTTACCGAATGCTTCGTTTGAACCGCCGCCGGAGCCATGGATCTGCAGAACCAGCAGCGCGTCAAGGACGCCGCTGAAAAGTACGGAGCTGAAAACGTCGTGGTCATTCTCGGTTCTTCCGATGCGGAAGGCGCCGAGATCTACGCGGAAACCGTCGCGAACGGCGATCCTACTTTTGCAGGTCCCCTGGCAGGAGCCCCGTTGGGGCTCGCGGTATATCACGTGTTCGAGCAGGATATTCGGGATGAAGTGGACCCCGCAGTCTGGGAAGAGCAACTTGGCATGATGGAGATGGTGCTTGACGGGGAGGCCCTCGCCGAAGCCACCAAGGGAATCCGCGAAGAGTTCAGTAAGTGGACGCTCTAGCAGAGACGGGAAAGGGAAGGTGATTATTTATGCGCCTCGAACTGCATAAGCTGCTCGTGGAGAACGTCTGCTGGGGAGGACAAACCTGCGTGAAGGACCATACCCTGATAATCAATCGGGAAAAGGCCCTGGAAGTGGTGAACCCGGATTCCCGGTTTTCTTCGGTATCTCTGGAGCTTGCACGCCCCGGAGAATCCGTGCGCATTATCCCCGTAAAGGATGCGGTGGAACCTCGCTGTAAGATTGAAGGTCCCGGAGAGGTGTTTCCCGGCGTTCTCGGCCAGAGCCCTTTTACCGTAGGAGAGGGAAAAACGCTGGTACTCCAGGGAGCTGCGGTGGTTACCTGCGGCTCCATCGTGGCTTTTCAGGAGGGTTTCGTGGATATGTCCGGCCCCGGCGCGGCCTACACACCCTTTTCGGAAACCCAGAACGTGGTTCTTATGGCGGAACCCCGAGAAGACCTGGACAAACACTCTTACGAAGCGGCTCTTCGGGAAGCGGGGCTCAAACTGGCTCTCCATCTTGCCCAGGAATGCAAGGATATTCCTGCGGAAAAAATCGAAGTATACGATCTTCCCTCGGTAGAGCAGGTTAGAAAAGAGCATCCGGAGCTGCCGGGAATCGTTTACGTCTTCATGTGCATCACCCAGGGGCTTCTTCACGACACCTACCTCTATGGAGTGGACGTGAAACAGACCCTTCCCGCCCTGGTACACCCCAACGAAATTATGGACGGCGCCCTGATTTCGGGGAACTGCGTCTCCGCCTGCGACAAAAACACCACCTGGCACCACGTGAACAACCCCGTGGTGGCGGAACTCTACCGACGGCACGGAGTGGACCTCAACTTCCTGGGGGTTATCGTGACTCCCGAATCCACCACCCTGGCGGGAAAGGAACGCGCCACCTGGTACAACGCCAAGATTGCCGCCATGTTGGGGGCCCAGGGAGCGGTAGTCTCCGAAGAGGGATACGGCAACCCCGACACGGATCTCTGTATGAACGCCAAGAAGCTGGAAGATCTGGGAATCCGCACGGTGGTCATCTCCGACGAAGCCGCGGGAACCGACGGCAAGAGCCAGGGGCTGGCGGACGCCACCCCGGAAATGACCGCCTTCATTTCCACGGGAAACGTGAACGAGATGATCGAAGTTCCCCCCATGGAACGGGTACTGGGACATCCCGAAGCCATCGCCCATCTCTCGGGAGGAGCCGACGAAAGCCTTCGGGAAGATGGCTCCATGTACGTGGAGCTGCAATCGGTTATCGGTTCCACCAACGAACTCGGATTCAGCCGCATCGGCTGCAAATGGATGTAGGGAAGGAGGAAGGATCATGGCATATCGCGTAGTGTGCTACATCAACCAGTTCTTCGCTGGCATGGGAGGCGAAGATACCGCCCATATCCCTCCCGAATTCCGAACCGAAGCGGTGGGCCCCGCAGCTCAGTTGGACAAGCTTCTGGGAGACGACGTTTCCGTGGTAGGCACGGTAATCTGTGGTGACAGCTATTACGGAGAACATCTGGAGGAAGCTCAGAAGACCTGCCTGGACTTCATCAAAGAAGCCAAACCGGATCTCGTAATAGCGGGCCCCGCCTTCAACGCCGGACGTTATGGCGTAGCCTGTGGTGATATCGCCGCAGGCGTAATCGAGAAACTCGGCATTCCCGCAATTACAGGAATGTTCGAGGAAAATCCCGGAGTGGAGATGTACCGGGAAAAGTGCTATATCCTCAAAGCTGCGGACAGTGCCCGGGGCATGCGCAAGAGCCTGCCTCTAATGGCGGAATTCGCCCTCAAACTTCTCAAAAAGGAAACCCTGGGCTCAGCGGAGGAGGAGAACTACTTCCCCCGGGGTATCCGGAAAAATTTCTTCCACGCCGAAAACGGTGCGGTCCGGGGAATACGGATGCTTCTGCAAAAAATCGCGGGAGAACCCTTTGCCACGGAATACGAAATGCCCGTGTTCAATAAGATTCCTCCCGCTCCTCCCCTGAAGGATCTCTCCAAGGCCACCATCGCCCTCTGCACCTCGGGAGGCATCGTTCCCTTCGGAAACCCCGACAAGATCCGGGTATCCTCGGCGGAAAGCTACGGGGTCTACGACATCGAAGGACTGGAGGATTTGAACACTTCGAACTACGAGTCCATTCACGGAGGATACGACCGGGTCTGGGCAAACGAGGATCCCGACGTGGTACTTCCCCTGGACGTCATGCGGGAGATGGAAAAAGAGGGGGTTTACGGCAAGCTCTACTCCAAAATCTTCTGCACCACCGGTACGGGAACCGCCGTGGCAAACGCGGAACGCTTCGGCCGGGAGATCGGCCAGCAGCTCAAGGATGCGGGAGTGGATGCGGCGATTCTCACCGCCACCTGAGGAACCTGCACTCGATGCGGCGCATCGATGGTACGGGAAATCGAACGGGTTGCGGGTATTCCGGTGGTACAGATCGCCACCATCGTTCCCATCATGCTCACCGTGGGAGCCAACCGAATCATACCGGGAGTAGCCATTCCCCACCCCACGGGAGATCCCGCCAAGGGCCCCGAGGAGGACAAAAAAATCCGCCGGGAATTGCTGGAGCGATCATTCAAGGCTCTCTGCACGGAAATCTCGGAACAGACCATCTTTACGGAATAACCCTCAAAACCCTTTTTCTCTCCAACCACACCTGTCGGGGCGAAGGAAGCACCCCCTTCGCCCCACCCCTCTTTCAAACAGGAGGTGAACGAGCACCATGCTTCTTCTTACGAACAATCCCAAAGTGCACGAGCAGTATGATTTCGCGGAATATCTCGAAGGCTCTCCTCTGGAAGTATTCAACCGGGCGGAAGATCTTGTTCTCCGGGGATACGCCCTCTACACCCACCCTCTTCCCGCAAACCAGCGTCTCTGCGGCAGCCCCTACCGAAGCCTTCTTCTGGAAGCCCCCTCGGAAAAGGATATCGATAAACAAAGCCTCATGATGCTCGCCCGGGCAAAGGACCTCTTCTCCCGAGCCGTTCCTCTGGACCGAGTAGCCTCGGCTCGGGAAGATCTGGCCTTTCTGGACTGGGAGTTTATGAAACAGGAGATAGAGAAGATTCCCCTGGAGAAAAGGGGAGCCTGAAAGATCGGGAAAGGAAAAACAGATACCATGAAAAAGGCCGAAAAGGTTTTTCCTTCGGCCTTTCATTCTACCGTGACACGGGATAAGCGATTTCCGCAAAGAGATCCCAAAAACCTTCATGTTGCCGGGGCTGCCGCTCCAAAGCCTCTTCGCTGATAACCCAGATGTCGCAGGGCATACCGGGTTCCATCAGCACATTGCCATAAGCCTTCAGCTTTGCGGCAGCGCTTTCGGCCTCATCCTCGGTCTGGGCCACCCAGAAAAACCAGCTTACGGAGTTCTGCTCCTCCGGGTCTACATCATAGGAATAAGGCATATAAAGCCGCCGCTGGCCGAGCATAAAGAGATACCACTTCCCGAGCGTTTCCAGCAAGTGCGCCTTCTCGTTCTCCTCTTCGGGAAGAAAGGCGCAGAAGAGGCGATCCGCGCAGAAGAGCCCCAGCATATCGTTTTCCGGAGCGGGATAGCTCATATATTCCGTAAAATCGCAGTAATGCAACATGAGGAGATCCAGCTCCCAGGAACCTTCCCGCTGCCCTTGAGAGTTCCGCCACTGCATGAATTCCCCCATATCCCGGGGAGGAGTATCCACATTACCCGGAGGATATTTTCCCTCAAGGGCTTTGACAAAAGGATGTTCCCGAAAAGCCCATTTCGGGACACCACCTTCCATGGTCACGATCTCCCCTTCCGAAAGATCCGCCACAAGAGGGAGCCTTTTCCCCGGAAGGGCTTTTTTCAGTCCCCATCGGCCGAGAAAGGCTCTATCTAAAAGACGGACAAGCCGGTTGCGCCGCAAAGCCTGCATGGGATCTGCGGGAATTCCTGCGGGCTCCGCCTCGTACCAGGACGCGGCGGCCTCCTCCCGAAAGCGTTTCCTTCCCGCCTCGGAAAGTTGGTATATCCCCTCTTCGGCAACCAGAAAACCCAAATCTTCCAGGAAGGTAAGATCCTCGGGATTTTCTCCTGCGAGTTCCACCGCAACCCTATCCCAACAGGGATATTCCTCCGTAAAGAGCAAAAGCAGATCCATTCCCCGGGTATTATCAACCACCGCAACTCCTCCTTTCCATGCCGTGAACCTGTAAAAAAAGGCCGGAATGAACTCCGGCCTTTCGATGCATCTCTTTCTAGTCGTAGTACACCCTATCCTTCGGGGCTTCCTCGGGATTACGGAAGTAGGAACCGATTCCCTTTTCCACCAGAGTGTTGTAATTCGGAATTCCTTCCAAAACCAGCGCTTTGGAAGGGTCCATCTGAGCAAACACCTGGAGCATGGTCATGAAGGTGGTTACATGTCGGGCCACCCGGATATCGATGGGCCATCCCTTTTCGTCGATGGGGGCGTAGAGCAGCTTGTGTTCCCCCGCTTTCATGACGAAACGATCCTTACCGGACATAAGAAGTTCCTCGTCCGTAATTCCCCGGATGCGGTCCAGCATGGGTTCCGCCACCTCCGCAAGAAGAGACATGGCCTGGCTGTTATCCCCGATCTCCCGGTGCGAAAGTCCGTGAAGCATCTTGGGAGAGAACTCCATTCCGATGGGCACGGGAAAGGTGGCGGAGGTGAGCATCATGGAGGTCATGGCTCCCACGGCCTGGGCATTTTCATGCACCACGATGGTGTTCTCCACGGGGTATTCCAGCTCCGCCTCGTGATAGTCCAGCACCATATCCACCTTTTCCTTCCGGATAAGCTCCATCATGGCGTAGGTGGTGCGTTCCACAAGAAGGCCATCCTCCCGGCCCGGCCATGCCCGGTTGAGATTCCGGATATCCATGTAGGCAAGATTCTGGCCGCTGGGATAGTGGATGTACACCTCCGGATCCGGCCATGAATCGAGAGGAGAAGCACAACGGTCCCCCATACGCCAGGTCCGTTTTCCCCAAGGAGTTTCCAGGGAATAGAACCGGGGATAGGCTTCTCCCATTCGGGTACAGAGAGAAGCGCTGTTGTTGGCTCGGTTGACGACCAGAAGCCGCCCGGATTCGGGAACCGCGTTCTCCACAAAGAAAAGGGAGCTGAGGTTTGCCGCGGGCTCTTCCGGGTGGGTGCCACCGATGAGAAGGGCGGTTCCCCCGGGTTTACCGCTGTCGAGGATGTATACGTTACAATCGTTTACCGTATCCTTCACGGCAGGACTGTATTCGCTGAGCTTCCGGACTTCCGTAACCCCCGGGCCGAGAATCACGGGCTCCTCGTAGACCCGATGCTCGTAAAACTGCCATCCCGCAAAAGTTCCGCAAAGGACCGCCCCGATAAAAGCGACGATTTTAACGTTTTTCAGAGAAATGTTCATGATCTCCTCCCTACTTGAGCCGTAAAACCCGCAATGCGAAGGGGATCAGAATCAGACAGTAGAGCACCGCCTCCTGGGGGTCTTTCGTTTTAAGGAAATTGCGGAACACCATGGCGAGGAAAAAAAGGCTGATGCCATAGTAAAGAAGAGAAATCACCGAATTAATGGTTGTCATAGACCTACACCCCCAGGAAAGACAACTCTTTGCTGTAAATCAGAAAGAGCGTACAGAGAAGAGCTGCGAAAAGCAGGGGCACCAGGGCGGTACGGACAAATCCACCGTAATATTTCCCCTTGTACCCAAGCTCCATAACTGCGGCTCTTCCCACCACCGCCGTAGGAGGCAGACAATCTCCGAGGGGCCAGAGAACTCCCATGGCGGAAAGGCAGATTACGGGATCGAGCCCCTTCATGTTGAAAAGCATGATGAGAGGCACTCCCAGCAGAGGAGCTACCGCATATTGCAACATCCCTTCGGAAATAGGAAGAATGAGCCAGAGGGTACCGAAAAGTACCGAGAGAGGGAGAATAACCACTCCCAGGGAGATAAGGCCCCGGGCGCCGCTGAGGGCCATGATCTGGATGAGGGCTCCCACCACCACCATGATCCCTACCAGAGGAAGGAGATCCCGCACGGTCTTTCCGGCGATGTCGAAGATCCGAAGCCTTACGGGGCTCACCAGGAGGGTCACCAGGGCGGAGATCATGAAGATGAGAGGCAATCCCACCACCGGAAAAGCATGAGGCGCGAAACGTCCCGCCAGGACGATAGCGATAAGCACTCCGAAAGGAAGAACTACCCGGAACCAGCTCCATCCCGAGGGAACTTCGGGCAGATCCGCCAGAACCTTTGCCGCATCCACCGCCTCTCCCTTACGGGCGAGATAGAAGGTGGCGAAGAAGGCTCCCGCGAGAGAAAGCACCAGAAGAGGTTTGGCAAAACCCACGTAGGGCATATTGGCCCCCGCGGCGGCCATCATGGCCCAGAGATTGATGGGAGGTGCCGCGGCGCTCATACAGGCAAGAACGTAGATGAGCGCCACCCGGCGGGTTTCGGGAATTCCCATGGCGGCGAAAACCGCACCCACAAGGCTTCCCACGGTAAGCACCGTGGTGGCTCCGGAACCGGTGAGGGCTCCCGGCACGAGCATGAGCACCGTCAGAAAGGTGAGACAGAGCCCTCTCTTCCGGGAGAATTTCGAAACGATCTCCCGCACGATGAAGGCCACTCCTCCCGCCTCCTTGAGAAGGGCCATGAAGAATGTGGCGGTCATGAAGATGAGGCAGACGTCGAAATAGGTGAACATGCCCTCCACTATGTGGCGGACGGGGAAAATCGATATGGGGGATCGGGGGTCCACCCCCATGGGAACCAAAGCGTTCGCCGCCGCTCCCGCCAGGGTGGCCACCATCATGGAAAGCTCCGTACTTACGCGAAACCTCCGGGCTGCCAGAAAGGCGAGAACGATAGCTGCCAGCACCAGGCCGGCATGAGTATACATGGTCATTATGGACAACAACCCTTCGTTTATTTCCTACTTTTTCGTACTCGCCAGCCCCTGGCCGATGCCGAGAGCATCCTTCACGATAAGGATGGGAAGATCCTTGTCCTTGGCATATCCCGAAAAAAGGCCGTCCGAATCGCTGTCTTCCACCACGAGAATCATGTCCGACTGAGGCACGATTCCCTCGATGGAAGCCTGATCCGACTGGTCCGTTCTCCGGGCCATTCCCTCGATATGAGCGCCGATGATCAGCATTCCCTTTTTCCGAGCGGCTTCCATAAGGGCCACGCAACGCTTTATTTCCTTCTCCACATCGGTGCCCGCGGCTCCCATACCTTTCATGCTGGTGCCGGTGGTAATGATGAGAGTCTTATAATCTTTCCCCTCCAGATCCGCTGCGGTAAGCTCGTTGTTATGCTCCGCCGTGAAACCCGCCGCCATGGAGGACATTTTCACCATCACCGCTCCGGGGCTCTGACCGCACGTGGTGATGATAAGAGGCCCCTCCACCACGGGCATTTCCGCCGCGAAGATCACCCCGGCAAAGCCGAAACATCCTGTCATAATCATGGTTGCCACGATAAGAAAACGTTTCATTACGACCATGCCTCCTCGTCAATAACGGGGGCCGCTTTTGCGGCCCCTGAAAATACTACGATATTCGCTTGCTACATTACTTATTGTTCGTATACTTGGAAATCAACGTCCAGTTCAGGTTCCACCAAAGCTTTTCCACGTCGATCATGGTATCGTTCACGAATTTCGTCAGATAGGCCTTTGCCTTAACGGGGTCCTCCGAATAAAGCTTGGTGGCCTCCGCATCCACGGCCCCCACTTTTTCAAAAAGGCCCTGCTCCAGGGAATCCCGTACTGCCTTGAGATCTTCCATGGCCTTCGCGTAGTTGCGATTGACCACGAGATCGTCCGCCAGCATGAAAGCCCATTGGGTGGAGTTCAAATCGAAGGCGTTTCGGTCAAAGGTACGCCAGCTCTTGGGAGTCTCGGTAATACCGTTATAGATGGGCACGTAGCAGGTGGTATGAGGATTGTCGAAACCGAACCAGAGAATGGTTCTAAGAGGATCGGGCACATCTCTCCTGCTTTGGGAAACGAAACTGTAGGCACAGTCCCATTTTGCGGTAGGACGATTGTAAGGAATATTCAGAAGCTTCCGCAAAGCCTTGGAAGGGAAGGGAGTGGCAAGTTCGCTCTTGACCATCTCGTCTCCATCCTTGACGTACCAGGCGGGATCTTCGTACATATCGAAGACGGAACCTTCATGATGCCCCCGAAGCAGAGCTATGACATCCTGAACGGAGATCTTCTTTTCCGGCTTGATTGCAAAGGGGTAGGACCGGGTCTCCGCATAGGGATCCCACTTCCGGGAGGGCGCAAGGGCCTTGTGGATAGAGTAGAGCCTGTTACGAATCCACATGGAAGCCATGGACCAATCGTCGTTGCCCGTGGCCGGAGAATAGACATCCTGCCAGATGAAGGGTTTTCCCGAATCGGGGTCGTAGAGTCCCGCCTCGATGGCATAGCTCTTGTAGTGCTCCGCCACCATAAAATTGTCCGTATCCTCCGGATCGATTTCCTGGATACGGCTCATATTGGGAACCACCACCACCATGTCGTCGGGAACTCGCTGGGCCACCCAAACCGCGCCGGGTTTACCGCTTTCGGGAGTCCACATCATGCCGGTGCTGCGCACCTCGAAAATCCAGGCTTCGTCGCTATCCGCAACGGTAAGGCATTCTCCTTCGGCAATGCAGGAGGGCAGGAAACCGTAGGTCTCCGCCAGATTTCCCATTACGACAATGGCCTCCCGGGCCGTCTTGGTCCGTTGCAGGGCAAAGGAAGCAAGCTGTTCTATGGTCATGATGGCCCTCGCATCGGGGCGGAAGGTCTTAAGCTCTTCCTTTTGACCGATAGTGGTTTCCCCCATGGCAAGGCCATGCTCGTTAAGGCAAGGATAACCGAAACGATAATGGGCATAGGTCTCTTCTACCTGGGGAATCTCCCCTATTTTTACGGGAGGACCGTACTCCTCGTTGGTAATGTTCCAATACACCGGTGCCATCTCGCCCTTGGCATGTTTTCCTCCGGGAACGATTTCCACCCGGGCGTTGTAAAAGGATCCGTCCGCCGTCTGGGACGTAATGACGGAACCATCCACCGTGGCGTCTTTTCCCGCCACGATATCGGTGCAACCGAAAGAGGCGGACAGAAGCAGCCCCAAAAGAATCACACCTGCAAAAAGAGAACGTATAACGTTTTTCATCGCAAATCTTCTCCTTAGCCACATTCCAAGAAATCGCCGGAAAATCGCCAGAAAAACCGCATTACCCTTCCAAAAAGCATTTGAAACAAAAGATGGGGACGTAAAAAAGGGGCCACCCAGCCGAAAGAAGAGCAGCCCCGGAAAAATCTTTTCTCTACTTCTGGATCATGGTTTCTCCGAAGCCGACTTCTTTAAGCCATTCCGTGGGATATCCCACCTGCTCCTGCTTGCCCTGGGGACTCATGACGTAACCGTCCTGATATTTGCCCACCAGATACCAGCCGAGGTTCCACCAGGCCTTTTCCACCATGAGCATATTGCCGTAGGTGTAGTCGGTAAGATAGGTTACCGCCTTGGCGGGATCTTCCTTGTAAAGGGCCAGGGCTTTCTCCTCCACCACGGGCTGGGAGGTGAAGAAGAGTCCTTCGAATTTCTGCTGAAGCGCGTTGATGTCCTGAATCATGTAAGACCATTTGAGGGAGGCCCAGTTGTTCACAAAGTTGAAGGCCCACCATGCGGAACCCCGGTCGAAAACGTGCCGATCTCCGGTACTCCAGGAACGGGGCACCTCGGTAACTCCGGCGTAGATGGGAACATAACAGGTGGTATCCGGAGCATCTTCACCGAACCAGAGAACTCCCCCGATGGCTGCGGGAAGCCAGCTTCTGCTCTGAGCAACGAAGCTGTAGGAACAGCGGAACATGGCAATGGCCCGTTCCCAGTCGCAGTTTTCCATACCCTCGGGGCGCACGTTCTTGGGGGTAGGCCAGCGGTTGGGGCAGCCGAAAGGGCCCGCCGCCATACCCTTGGTAAGATCGAACTCGGTTCCCTCCATGTGATCCCGGTAGACGGCCATGAAATCCTGAACCGAAACTTTCTTGTCGGGCTTCACCGAGAAGGGATAGTGGGGATCCTTCTGAGACCGAGGCTCCAGGTTGAGGGCGGGAGCCATAAGGTTGAAGGCTCTCCATTCCCGGCGGCTCTGGTAGTAGTCGGAACCGTAGGGGTTGGGATTGTAAATCGTGGAGAAGTTGAATTCCCCGTCCTTGTACCACCCCATCTGTTTGGCGAAGGGCACCATGTTGGAGGAGTACATGAAGTTCTCTTTATCGTCGAGATCGATGACTCCGATCCGGGAGCGGTTGGCACAGACGATGACATGGTCGTCCGGAAGACGCCGGGCTGCCCAGATGGCCCCAGGCTCGCTGCTTCCCTGCTGCCAGAGGGGACCGGCACCGCAGATATCGAACACCCAAACTTCTTCGGGATCTGCGATAAGAAGGGTTTCACCTCCGTCGCTATAGCCGTACTTTTCCGCCAGCTCCGCCATGACGGTGATGGCTTCCCGGGCGGTTTTGGCCCGCTGAAGCCCGAAGATCTGGAGAGTTTCGATCCAGAAGGCTCCTTCGGGGGTGTTATTCTCGTCCCGGCCGCTCCAGGTGTCCTCCCCCATCATGAGCTGATGCTCGTTCATGAAGGGATAGCCGATATTGAAATAGGTGTAGGTTTTCTTGACCTGAGGAATATCCATAACCTTCACGAGAGGCCTGTCCGGTCGGGTCTGCAAACATACCCGCTGATACACCGGGGTCACGGCCCCCTCTTCGAAGGTTCCTCCGGGAACGATCTGAATGCGATGATCGTACCAGCCATCGCACGTATGGGCCACCATGGTGGAACCGTCCACCGTGGCGTCCTTGCCCGCCGCCAGAGGCGTGCATCCGAAGGCACCGGAAATGCCCACCATAAGCACACATACAGCTGTGGCAATCAACAACAAATTCTTTCGCATGAAACGAACTACCTCCTTTTTCTCCTCAATCGCTATCACAGGCCGTCCGCACGAAAATCTTTCTTCCGAGTATTTCCCTCCTTTCTTCACGAAATAAGCACTCAGGCTTTTCCGGGAACAAAGGCCCCATTACTTATTTCGCCATTATAGAGCAAAAGCACGAAAAAAAACGAACCCCCACCGAGAAAGATCCAAAGGAAGGGGGAACGGACACGTCGATCCGCTCCCCCTGGAGAGTTTAAAGATATCCCGCCTTTTTGAGAATTTCCAGGGCCCGCTCTTCGTGCTTTTTGTTGAGCTTCACCACCGGACCGGTACATCCCATGGCGGCCTCGGCATAAATTCCCGCCTTCCAGAGTTCCCTGGCGGCATTTTCCATTTCCAGCACGTCCACTCCGTGAATCTCTTCGTCCGTGGGCTCTGCGGGAGGAACCGCAATCTCCTCCTCCGCAACCGCGGCTTTGGGGCGAAGCCCCTCCAGCACGGCGTCGAGCCCGGCCTTCCGGGCCTTTTTAAGCTCTTCCTGCACCAGTTCGGGCAATCCCGCTCCCGCCACCCGGGCAGTAAAGGCCACGGCGTTGGCGATTACCGGCGCTCCGCTGGCCCGGGAAATGATGGAAACCACGTGGGGCCATCCGTCGCCGCAGGAAGGACCGTATCCCCATCCCAGGGCCTCGTAGCCTCCTCCGGTGCTGTAGGAGGAGAACATCTTGACGAGCACGTTCCCCGTCAGAGAGTCCGCCACACAGACGTCCACAGCCCCTCCGAGGATATCGTTTCCCCGGAGCACGGAACCTCCGTCCTTGCGAAGGCTGGCGCCGAAGGAGAAAGGATATCCCGCCTCCTTCAGGGCGTTGAGACTCCGAAAAACGGGCTGGGCGCTTTCCACGTTGAGAATGCCCACCGTGGGATCCGCCATACCCATGGCCTTGGCGGTGGCAATGCCGTAAAGGGCGTTGAGCACCATGCTCTCTCCTCGGTGAGCGGAACTGGTTCCCGTGGTGGAGGCCAGAATCATGGGTTTTCCCTTGGCGGGCGTGAGCACCCGACCGATGGTAGTCACTCCCAGGGGAAAGGGATAGTGCAGTGCCACGGCTCCGGCGATGCGCTTTTCCCGAAGGGCTTGCTCCATGGCATCCGCGATATCCTTTTCACAGTCCTCGGTTTCGATCCATTCCAGATCCCGAGCCTTTGCGGGCCTGGGACCTATCATCACCACCCGAACTCCCGGATTCTCCTGCTGGGCCAGAAGGCCGCCTCGAATCATCTCCTCCGGGCCGAGTTCGCTTCCCGTGGAGAGGAGTCCCACGGATATCCGGGAACCTCCGCTTTTGGCGGCATCCACGATATCCCGAAGTATTTCACCTACCATTTTTTTCGTATCCGACATTCCTTTGGGCCTCCTTTGGATCTACTTGCCCGAGAGGTTCGCGGCAAGTTCTTCCAGGGCCTCGAGAACGATACGCTTCACGTCGTCTTTGGTAACTCCCGAGGTGCTTTCGGCTCCCGTGGAATTCTCCATGATAAAGGATGCTCCGTCCGCAAGGTTGGTGAGCCGGGCGAGGAAGAGGCTTCCCTTACCGATGATCATGGCCCGCTGAATTTTTCCCTGTCGGAGCATATCCGCCGCATGTCCCATAAAGGGAACCCCCGATGGGATGTGCCCCTGGGTGTGGGCGAAACCGGGATAACCCCGCTCCTTCACGAAGGTCATCATGTCCTTCTTTTCGAGCTGCTTCTTCATCACCGCAAGAGCGGCGATCATCTTGTAATTCGCCTCGGGAACGTTCCCGGCTCCTGCGGGAAGCGTGATTTCCGGATTGTGCATCTCCGCGGCATATTTATCCACATCCATGAAGGAGAGTCCCAGCTTTTCCAGAGGATCCAGCACCAGGGCTCCCGTAATCGCCTGAGGAGAAGCTCCGGCTCCTACAGTATGTTTCCCCAGGGCATCCAGGCGAAGCACCGGGGCGGTACCGTCGTCAGGAGCAAGGAGCACCGCAAAGTTCCCCAGGCAATCCTCCAAAGCGGGGAGATCCTTGCGAACGTGATCCCGGGCATTCATGTAGAGTTTGGGAATGGCTCCCCCTGCGAGAACCACGCAGTTCTTCCGGGCCCCCGCCGCCACCTGGGAAGCTCCGGCAATAACCGCATTCACCGGTCCCGCGCAGAAGCCCCGGACGTCGCAGCCGCTGGCGTTGAGGCATCCCGCAATTTCCGCCACCGCTTTGGCGAAGTTGCCCCCTCCCCGCTGGTTCATATCCCCCGCGGCCTCTTCGGAACATTCGATAACGAAGTCCACCTCTTCTGCGGAAAGAGAGGCGTTCTTGAGGAGGTGCAGCAGTACCAACACACCTCCGGCCTTGCAGGCGATGTTCTCCAGAAGCACGTAGGCCTCGAGGCATTCGTCCACGTCGTGTCCCTGGCGACAACACCCCACTACCTTACCCTCGAAATAAAGCGGGAGAGCGTGATGTTTTTCCACTTCCTCCGCGATCTCCTCCGTCTCATGCCCCTTGGAAAACCGTTTAAGATGTCCCTCGTTGAGAAGGGGATGCTTTTCGAGCTTGGCTTTCACGGTTTCGGCAAAGGAGTTCTCCAGCCAGAAGAGGTCGAAGACATCGCAGATGTTCATGAGCCCGAGGAACTCCTCCTCCGGCATGATTTCCCCGTAGGGGGCGAACCGGGAGGCCTCCGAAATCAGGTTCTCGTACCAGGGAGAGGGGGTCTTTTCGAGAAGCTCCAGATCGTATCCTCCGAGGTAGGCCTGGTTGGCGGGATAGCTCTTGGCATCCTCGTAGGACATTTTATGCCGGGGAAGCTTGGCGAGAAATTCCGTTTCTCCCCGGGCCTTGCGTTCCGTATAGGGAGTGATTCCGTAATGAAGCGCCAGTTCCGGCGTATGATTGAGGCAGTAGGCGTGCCCCTTGATTGCGACTTTAGACATGGGCAGAAGTTCTCTCCTTTCGGGAAATGGATATTCCATGGTGGAGACTGCAACTCTTAGGAAGCCCATAAAAAGCGTGGGGTGAAAAAGGAGCCGGAGCTGTGCGGCTCCGGCTCCTTGGGGTAACGCCCAAGAGTGTCAGTCGTTAAACACGGTCTGTTCGGACACCTCCGTCTGGAGGGCCTTCAGGGATTTTTCCACAAGATGCTTGCGAATTTCGTACTCTTCTTCAGGAGTTTTGGCGGGATCCCCGAGAGGATAGGGGATAGCCACGGCGGGAATGATACGGTTCGCTCCCACGGTAAGAGAGATGGGAACGATGGTGCACACGTGAACCACCGGAAAGCCTACGCGTTCGATTTCCTTGACCATCGTTGCGCCGCAACGAGTGCAGGTTCCTCAGGTGGATGTCAGAATAACCGCATCCACTCCGTCCGCCTTGAGTTTCTGGGCGATCTCCGCCCCGAAACGCTTGGCGTTGGCCACGGGAGTACCGTTTCCTACGGTGGTGAAATAGGTACCGTACAGTTTTTTGAAGACTCCCTGCTTTTCCATATCCCGCAACACGTCCACCGGAAGAACCCGGTTGGGATCCGCATTGGCATAGGTGGGATCGTAGCCGCCATGGGCGGTTTCGGAATCCTCGCAGGAGAGCTTGTCGAAATCCGCAATGCTGTAGGCTCCGTACTTGGAAGCGCTGGAAGCCTCGATATGATCCGGATTGTGTTTGGGGCAGATTCCTCCGGAGGTTACCAGAGCAAGAGTGGCGTTCTTCAGGTCCTTCAGAGGGGCCGCCGGAGCCACCCGATCGAAGGAGGGCATGGGATACTCCGTGACGAACTCCTCGCCCCGAAGCTTCTTCGCCAGCATTTCCGCCGCACGCTCCGCGCCGATCCGAGAAAAGAATACGTTGTGCCGCACACCCTTTTCGAGATACCCCTCTTCCACAGGAGAGCCGAGAGCCTCTTTCTTGAGAAGCTTGAGCCCCAGCCCCGCCATGACAGGCATGGCCTTGCGAAGGCCCCGGGCGCTGTCCGCGGTTTCCACGATATAGGTGTTTTTACGGTACATATCCACACCCGGATTTTCCGGATGCATCCCCGTAACAGTAGGAATGCCCAACTTTTCTTCCGCCATGGCACAGACCGCGCCGCTGGCGGTGCCGTAGCGCCCCGCGTTGAAAGCGGGACCCGCCACGAGAAGATCCGGCTTGTAAGGAGCCACCAATGCGAGAATTTCTTCAAGAGCCTTATCGATATTCTCCGCAAAATAACCGTCGCCGCAAATCACCGTGGCTACCACGGTAGCATCGTCTCCAAGGGAGGCCTGTAATGCCTGGCCCGGCCCGACGACGCCTTCCCGGATTTCCGGCTTGTGGTCCGCTTTTTCCTCGCCGCCTATTCCGGCAAAGAATTGGTTAATGTAATGCACCACACGGAAGGACATGCTTTCCCTCCTCACGTCATCGTCTCCGCGAACTAGAGCGTCCACTTACTGAACTCTTCGCGGATTCCCTTGGTGGCTTCGGCGAGGGCCTCCCCGTCAAGCACCATCTCCATCATGCCAAGTTGCTCTTCCCAGACTGCGGGGTCCACTTCATCCCGGATGTCCTGCTCGAATACGTGATAGACCGCGAGCCCCAACGGGGCTCCTGCCAGGGGACCTGCAAAAGTAGGATCGCCGTTCGCGACGGTTTCCGCGTAGATCTCGGCGCCTTCCGCATCGGAAGAACCGAGAATGACCACGACGTTTTCGGCTCCGTACTTTTCAGCGGCGTCCTTGACGCGCTGCTGGTTCTGCAGATCCATGGCTCCGGCGGCGGTTCAAACGAAGCATTCGGTAACGGAAAAGACGATCTCCGCTCCGGAGTCTTTCAGACACTCCTCCATGGCGGGGCCGGCCACGCCGTCCCGCTCGCCGAGAAGAAGAAGTTTCTTGCCCGAAAGCTTACCCATGTTGCGCACCTCCTTCATGAAATATATTCCTTTATTATTTTGCCTTCTTTGAATTCCGGAATTTCCCGGAAGGGTTACAGCATTATGGCGCTGATCTTGGAGAAACCCAGCTCGTTGGTAGCTCCGGTAATGGCCTGGATCTCCACCTCGATGGAGCCGTCCGCCCGAAGGGATCCGTCGAACCCCCCGGCGATGATGTTGGCAAAATCCGGATAACCGATAACCTTCTCCATGGGAGGCAACAGGATAACCTCGTTGGCATTGCCCCCGGTAACCACCGCATCCGCCTGGGGAGCCACATCAGCCAGGGACTGGCTTGCCCCGTCACGCCCCGCATATTCGTCGGTGATGAGCACGGTCTTCATGCCGAGCTTCTCCGCCTTGGTGCAATTCATGATGAGGTCCGCATCGGGATTGCCGAAGCCCTCTTCGCTGATGATAAGCCCGTCCACGCCGAGCATGGAGGCCAGCTTGGTGGCGTAGGAGGAACTTCGCTTCTTGTCCGCCAGAGTTACGTTTTCGTTGGTGATGATAATTCCCACGAAATTGTAATCCTTGCCATGACGACCATAGAGCGCCTTGATCACCGGATTGTTGAGATGCACGTAGGTGCTGTTCTTATCGCAGGCGGAGACGCAGTTCCCCGAGAGGATAGCCCCGTCCATAACCTCCGTGGGGGAGATGAGGGTGGGAAGAATCTTCTTGGCATCCACCCCGTAGACGTAAGTATCGTGAAGCAATCCCTGGGTCTGGAGCATGTAGAGGTAGGCCACCTTGGGCAACTCCGGATAGGCCTTCATGGATTCCGAGAGAGGAGGCATTTCGTAGGTCTCCACGGCATCCGCCTTCACCGCATCCTTTACCGCCGTGGCCAGATAGTGGGCGGTCTTGAATCCCGCCTCCCGGCACGCGGCTTCGTAGTAGTGCTTTTCCAGGCCCTCCACGGGCTCGAAAACCAGCACCAGATTGAAGGTTTTCGAGAAGGGAGTGTAGTCCGCACCGGGGCCGGACATGTCCACGATACCCTCCTGAAATCCCACGATTTTGCCACAGGTCACCACCGCGGCCCCCTCGAGAACGAGGGTCTTACCGGAGCCCACGGTATCCACATCCCCGATAAAGCCCGGAAAAATCCCGCCCTCTCCTTCGAGCTTGCAACGGGGTTCCACCGCATCCTTTACCGGTACAATTCGGGTTTTCTCTCCGGGACACGCCACATCGATTTTCACCGAGGCAAAACGATCATCCTTGCGTAGCATCTCGAGAATCGCCTTCTCGTCCACCGTAAGGATTCCCTTTTCCAGGGTCGTAGCGTTACCCAACCGAATTCCCGAAACTCGTACTTTATGCAGTTCGAGTTTCACCGCCAAATCCCCCCTTTACGGGTTTTACGCAAGCAACGCTTCCGCCTGCTCCTTGATCTTCTCGATGGTTACATCCGCACCGGTCATCCGGACCTTTTCTTCGCCGCTCTTGTAGAAAAGGAATCCCGGAAGGGCCATGACCTTCAGCGCGATAAGCTGCTTCCGGTTGCCCTGGGAGTTGAGCTTGCAAAACTTGATCCTGCCCTCGTACTCCTCCGCCAGTTCCTCCACCTTGGGCATCAAGGCGAGGCAGGGACCGCATTTGGGGCCCCAGATATCCACCACCACGGGAAGATCGCTCTGCACCACTTCCTCATCGTAGTTCTCCATTGTAACTTCTACCATTCTCGCATCTCCTTTCTTTAGGAATATTCTATGTATTCGCACCGGGAAAGAAGAATTCTCCCCCGGCAAACACATCACACCGGGGGAATCCGCTCCGGAAAAGAGAATTCTTTCCACAAGCCACATTGCTCCAGGCTCTGCTGCATAAGCCGGAGATCGAGCAAGGCGTAATCCGCCTCGATTTCGGAAGTATGAGAACCAAGCTGCCGGACGTTACCTCTATCTTCGTAGGAACGATAAACTCCAAGAGCTTCCTCGATAAGAGAAAAAGAATCCAGATCCACCGGATTTCTTTGTTCAGGGTTCTCGGGAGATTCTACAAGAACGGAACGATAGGGTTGTTGCGAAGGAAGAAAATTACCGTAAAGGGGATGTGTTAAAAGTTTCCAGCCCTGATGGATTCGATTCCTTGCTTCAAGGAATACATTCCAGGATGTTCCGGAAATTTGCTGAACTGAAGTGCAATATGCGCGCAGTTGCGGATTGTTTGTAACGAGCACCCGAACAACGGACATGACCGTACCCCCTTGGGTTTTGGCCAGCTCTGTCCTGGTGCCCTGGAGATTCGCCCGGATAAAGATTCTCCGCGCTTGCTCCCTAGGCAGACGAAAAAGTTTCCGCCTTTCCAGAGATCCCTCCCGCCGCAATCCTTTCACCTGAGAGTTTCAGCGGCGGTTGCCGCTTTGCCCCTTCGGCGCTCCTGGGAACGGTTTCAAAACGTTCCCGAAGACTCTCTTGCGGTTTTCAATGGGACGGCCTTACGCGCTCATCATAACAAAGAGCGAGCGGTACGGTCAAGGAGCTTTTTCGGAACTCAAGCATGAAATTCTGCCGAAAAACAAGTAAAAATCAAGGGAGCCCAGGCTCCCTTTTCGTTCTTCACAGGTCAATCTTTAATATCTATGGAGTTTTCTTGGAAATACCCGTGGAGGGCCTCCAGTATTTTCGCCGAGGCCGAACCGTCCCCGAAGGGTTTGGTGTTTTTCCCCAGGAAGCTGCGGTAGTAAGACTCGTCCTCCAGAAGCTTTCGGGTTTCCACCACGATTTTTTCCGGATCCGTTCCCACCAGAAGGGCCGTACCGGCTTCCACCGCCTCGGGACGCTCCGTAACGTTCCGCATCACCAGCACGGGCTTGGAGAGGGCCGGAGCCTCCTCCTGCACTCCCCCGCTGTCGCTCAGAATCACAAAACTTCGTTTCATGGCCCAAACGAAATCGGGATAGTGCAGGGGATCGCAGAGAATTACCCGTTTCTCTTCTCCCAAACGCCGCACAAAAACATGGCGCACCACCGGATTGAGGTGCATGGGAATCACGAACCATAGATGCGGCTCAAAACGCAGCAACTCCTGAACGGCATCACAGATGCGTTCCAACCCCTCTCCCCAGGTTTCCCGGCGGTGTGCCGTAAGAAGCGCCAGGGGAAGGTCCTCGGGAATACGTGTCAGCTCCGGCGTTTCCGGATGCTCCACCCGCTCCACGGCCGAAAGAAGGGCATCGATCACGGTATTTCCCGTTACGGTAATACGCTCCTCGGGGCACCCCTCGGCAAGAAGGTTCGCCTTGGCCCCCGGAGTAGGAGGAAACCAGAGAGTACAGATGCGATCCGCCAGAAGCCGGTTCATCTCCTCCGGAAAGGGCTGCCCGAGGTCACCGCTCCGCAGCCCCGCCTCCACGTGCCCCAGAGGAATTCCCCGGTAGAAGGCGGCAAGGGCAGAGGCAAAGGTGGTGGTGGTATCTCCATGTACCAGCACCATATCCGGGCGGATGCGGTCGAAAACTTTCCCCGTTTCCTGAAGCACTGCGGCGGTAACGTAATCCAGGGTCTGCCCCTTTTTCATGATCCCCAGAAAATCATCCGGCTCCAGATCGAAAAATTTCAAGGGCTCCAGAAGCATCTCCCGATGCTGTCCCGTGGCGAGAAGGTGCAGTTCGAATCGGGGATCTTTCCGTACCGCCAAAGCCAGAGGGGCCATTTTAATGGCCTCGGGACGAGTCCCCGCCACTACGCAGATTTTTTTCGCGCATTCCAAGCGAGGTGCCGTTGCTTGTGCAGATTCTGCGAATTCAGAATGATATGGCATAAAAATCCCTTTTCTCCTTATTTTCGGCAGAAATGCCCCTGCCGAGGGGAACCGAGGAAACCGTCCCCTCTATAACGAACACCCCAAAGAGAGGCTTTTTTTCCTCTCAGGATTTTTCATAAAAAACCTGGTTCTCCAGAAGCTGTTCCGGAGGAACCTCCCGCAGAATTCGCGCGGGATTGCCCGCCACGATGGTTCGGGGAGGCACGTTTCTGGTTACCACGGACCCCGCCGCCACCACTCCGTCCGGGCCGATTTCCACTCCCGGCAGCAGCGTGGCATTGCCTCCTATGCGGGCTCCCCGACGCAGCACGGGACCCTTGAAATGCTTTTTGCGTTCCTCGGTACGCCCCATAAAGTTATCGTTCGTAAAAGCCACTTCGGGAGCCACGAAACAATAATCTTCAATCTCCGAGAGGGCGGTAATGTAGGCGTTGGTTTCTATCTTGCAACGCCTGCCGATGGAGGTTTTGTTCTCCACCGCCACTCCCCGGCCGATGATGGTCTCTTCTCCGATGGTAACATCTTCCCGGATGGTGGCGTAATCCGCCACGAAAACCCGATTTTCCAGCACCGCCCCCCGGTAGACCATGGCTCCCGCTCCGAGGGTGACGTGATCCCCCACCTCCAGGGGAAGCAGTACCCGACCGGCGGTGGTGACGGCGCTCAGAGAGGCCTTCAAGGGAAGCTTTCCCAACAGCACCCCGTCACCCACCAGCACGCCCTTTCCCAAGCGCACTCCGGAACGGACAATCACGTTATGCCCCAGAATGCAGTTATCCCCAATAACCACATCCTCTTCGACAATCACGTTATACCCCATCTGCACGTTTTCCCCGATGAGGGCTTTTCCAGAAATATATTCAGGCATATCCATATCTTCCTTTCTGTAGATATCGACAGATAGCAATCCACGAAAACAAAGAGTTCCACGAATCCATGTTTCCAGCTCCCGGTAATTCTCTACCCCGCCTTGGCATGTTCCCGAAGGGCTTCGAGAAAGGCCTCCCCATACTTGGCCCGTTTGGAGTAGCCTATGCCCTCCACGTCGAGAAACTCTTCCGCATTCCGGGGCCTCTTGGTGCAGAGATCCCGGAGGGTGGCATCCGAGAAGATCACGAAGGCGGGCACTCCCGATTCCTTCGCAAGGTTTTTCCGCAGCTCCCGAAGTTTTTCGAAAAGGGCCTCCTCTTCGGAATCCGGGAAAGCGGAACCGGAACTCTCATTTTTTCCCAGGCAGGGGCGAGGCTCCTCTTCGGCAAAGGGCATGGCCACCCGGGCCCCTCGAAAAAGCACATCCCGCCCCAGTGGAGTGGTCCGGAGCACCGGAAAATCCTCCTCCGTAAACTCCAGATACTCCCGAGCCAGAAGAAAGTCGATCTTCCGCCGCAGGCTTCGTTCACTCTCCTGCCGCATAATACCGTAGGTGGAAAGCTTGTCAAACTCCAGCTCCAGCACCTTTTTGCTCCGGCTCCCCCGGAGGGTCTGCGTCAGCAGGGTGAGGCCGTAACGTTCCTTCATGCGCTTCACGCAGGAAAGAATCTTCTGGGCGTCGATGGTGATATCCTGGAGATTCACCTTCCGCAGGCAGTTTCCGCAGTTGCTGCAGGATGCGGGGGGATTTTCTCCAAAGTAGCTCAGAATTTCCCGGCGGAGGCAGCCCGTGCTGTGACAGTAATCCACCATCTGGCGAAGACGCTTCTTCTGGGCCTTCTGAAGCCGTTCCAAATCCTCCGGATCCAGGTCCTGATTCTCCCGATCCTTCTCGATAAGGAATTTATTGATTTGCAGATCCCGCATATCGTGCAGGAGCACGCACTCCGCGGGAAGCCCGTCCCGTCCCGCTCGTCCCGCCTCCTGGTAGTAGCTCTCCATATCCTTGGGCATGTTGTAGTGAAAAACGTAGTGCACGTTGGATTTGTCGATTCCCATACCGAAGGCGTTGGTAGCCACCATGATTCGGGCATCATCCCGCTGGAAACGATCCTGGTTGGCCTGGCGCTCCTCCCGGGTAAGCCCCGCATGGTAGGAAACCGCTTCGTATCCCTGGGAACAAAGTTTTTCACAGAGGCTATCCACGGTCTTTCGGGTGAGACAGTAGATAATACCGCTCCTGCGGGGGCGATCCGCGAGAAAAGCCATAAGGGCCCGAAATTTATCCTCCGGAGAGTACACTTCAAAGGAGAGATTGCTCCGGTCGAACCCGGTGGTAACAATCCGAGGATTCTCCAGAGCCAAAAGATGGACCATATCCTGACGAACCCGAGGAGTGGCGGTGGCGGTAAAGGCCCCGAGAACCGGACGGGAGGGAAGGGAACGGATAAAGGATTCTATCCGCAGGTAGCTGGGGCGGAAATCCTGCCCCCATTGGGAAACGCAGTGAGCCTCATCCACCGCCACGAAGGGAATGGGAATTTCCGTGGCGAGCCGTTGAAAGGCCTCGGTATCGAGGCGTTCCGGAGCCACGTAAAGCAGGGAATACTCTCCCCGGCAGGCCCCTTCGAGAACCCGGTACATCTGGGAACCCGAAAGAGCGCTGTTCAAGAAGGCCGCAGAAATTCCCGAAGCCCGAAGAGCGCTTACCTGATCCTTCATAAGGGAGATAAGGGGAGAGATCACCAAGGAAAGCCCTCCGAAGAGGAGGGCGGGGATCTGAAAACAGAGGGATTTTCCGGACCCCGTGGGCATCACCGCCACGGCGTCCTGCCCCGTAAGCAGGGCATCCATGACTTCCTCCTGCCCTTCCCGAAAGGAGTGGAAGCCGAATCTTCGTGTGAGGATTTCTCGTTTTTGGGAGATCATGCAAGGCTCCCTTCCACAACATTTACGGTCCACGGTTTCTCGACCATCACAGCGTTTAGGAAATCATTCCGATCAAAACCGTGGAAAAGAATACACCCTCGGTAGCCGTCTGATAAAACATTCTTTCACAAAACCAGCCGGCATGATCCGTTGAACGGCAAAGTATCTTTTTAAGTGATTTTCAGAAACAATCCTCATAACGAAAAAGAGCTATCTCCTCCCGGCAATCTCCCAAGAGAGCCACTATCTCTCGGTACTCCCGGCGGGCCACGAAATCGTAGGGATCGAAATAGAGGGTTCCCAGCAACTTGTGCTTTCGAATTGTTTCGAGAAGTCTGCGGAAATCCTCCACCATGTTCCGCCCCTGGGCGGCAAAGGGACTTCTTTTATTAAAATAATTAAAACTATCGAAGGAGGCGTACCCCAATCCCGGAGCGGTGGCGGTGGGAAACTCCAACACCCCGGTGTTGCGAACCTTCAGGGGCTTGCAGAAGCCGTATCCTCCACCGCAGGTGGTGGAAGAGGAGTAAGCATATCCCAACTCCCGCAATATGTCGTAGAGATGCCACCGATGCTGAGGGCCGAAATGGGGCATTCGGAATCCCAGAGGAGCCACTCCGCAAATCTCTTCTATGGCCCGGTGAGCCCCGGTAATTTCCTGACGCTGTTCCTCCCGGGAAAGACTGTTCCAATGCCGGGGATCAAGTTCCTCGTTATCCGGATGATGCATGGAATGGTTAAAGATCTCGTGCCCTTTCTGAAGAAGAAGCCGGTGTTCCTCGGGAAACTCCCGCACCCATGCCCCCACACAGGCGAAGGAGGCGGGAATACCTCGCTCCCCAAGAATACCGCAAATCTCGGGGAGAGCCCTCACATCCTGGCGAAAGTCCACGTCAAAGGAGAGCACGAAGGTAGGTTTCTCCCAAGGGAGGAGTTTATAGAAAAGGGGAAAGAAGGCTCGTTTGCTCCATCCCCGGGTAAGGCGCACGGCGGTGCTCGAGTTGAGAAGGTTGTAGAGCATGGCAGGTTCTCCTTTTACAGCTCACATTGTTACATCAAGAGAGCTTTTGTTTTAAACCTTTCGGGAACCCTGCAACAGCTCCCGGTAGAGTTCCGCTTCCTGGCGTTCCATTTCTTCTCCCCGAAGAGGCCGGAAACGCTTCCATGCTTTTTCTCCAAGCTCCCGGGCGTATTCGGGGTTCTCCTGGAGCTTTCGGAAGGCCTCCCGAAAGGCTTCGGGGGTACGTTCTACTAGAAGCGCATCTTCCCCTATGGCTTCGGGGGCATCCTCCCAAAGAGGCCGGGCAAGCACCAAGGGGAGCCTGCAGGCCATGGCCTCCAGCATGGGAATGCTTGTTCCTCCGTAGAGCATGGCCATGGAGAAAACGTGGGCTCGTTGATACCAGGGAAGAATGTCCCGGTTCGGTACGGAGGGAATAAAGTCTACCTGAGACGAAATCTTGAGCTTTTTCGCAAGATCCTGAGATGCCTGGGTAAGAGGCCCCTGACCGATGAGAATCAGTCGGTACGGGGTTCCCGAAACTGCCCGGATAAGAGGGCGGGGATCCTTTCCAGGGATATGACGCCCCACGCTGATAATCGTAAAGTCTTCCTGTTTCGCAATCCCAGAATGTTCGGGAGCGTAGACTTTGTTGTAAATCACTTCACGGCGACGCACGGAAAAATTTTCAAAATACCGAAGCGTAAAAACATAGGCCCCGATCACCGCATCCGCCTGGGAATAGCTTTGCTTTTCCGTACAAAAGCGAAAAATCATAGAATAGAGCAAACTTTTAGCACAAGAAAGCCCTTCCACTCGAAAAAGCCGCCGCCGGGAGAAATCCGCATGCAGGGAAATCACCGAAGGCACTCCCAAGGCTTTTCCCGCAGCCACCGCAAAGCGTCCTTCGAAGCGGGGATTATAGGCCCGGATAATATCGGGGTTGAACGAGCGGGCAAAATCCAGGACCCGTCGCTCCTGGGAGGAAATGGAACAAAGTTTTTTCAGGTTCTTCATGGAACCCACGGGCACCACCGTAACCTCTGCCTTTCCCGCAATACCTCCCGCCTGATTCGGAGAGATATCCTCATCGCAGGGAGTAAAGATGGTCACTTTCTCGAAAAGATTCTCCGGATTATAGTACCGCCCCTTGATCTCCCCTTTTTCGACATAAGCTTTCAGAGGATCGTTGGAAAACACCAGCAAATGGGACATCAGGATTCCTCCTTCAAGTCTTTCCGGTTTCCCAGAGCCCTTTGTATGGTTTTCATCCAGAGTTTTCCCACCCGGGAGGGCATATACTCCTCCGGGGGCTCTCCGGATTGCAGTATCCGGCGGCCCAGGGCGAAATCCTCGAGAAAATCCCCCAAACTTTTTGTATCGGCATTATCAAAAAGGTTCGCCTGAGGAAGCTTTTCCAAGGCATGCCATGCGGCTCCCTGCCGGGGGGTGATGGCCACCAGAGGTTTACCTAGAGCGAGATAATCCACCAATTTGGAGGGAAGAAAAACACTCTTTTCCAGAGGTGCATCCATGAGCAGAAGGCTCTGAGATTCTCGAAGCAATCGGTTTACCTCCTCGTAGTTTCGGGGCCCCAAAACCTCCACCAGAGGATAAAGAGTTTTTCCCCGCTCTGCAAGGAAAGAGGACATCTTCCCCACAAAACGCACCGTCAGCCTTCCTCGAAGTACATCTTTCCGCTCCTCCAACACTCTAAAGAGAACCTCGGGGGAACGTTTGCCGTAAAAATTACCCGCATAGGTGAGCACCATAGGGCTTCGAGGCTTTCGGCAATCCAAAGCTCCCCCCCCCTGAGAGACTGCATCAAGCCAGGTCGGATCGTAAAGGTGGGGAATCACTCCAATTTTCTCCGCCTCCCGAGGATACCGTGCGACAAGAGAGTTTTTCATGAGCTCCGACACCACCACCACCCGAGATGAGTTTTTCAATACCTGGGCTTCTTTTTCCAACACCCGGGGCGACGGTACGGGCACGTAGGGATTGTCCCCCCAGGGATCGCTGAAATAGCTTATCCAAGGCAATTTCGGATAACACTCTTTCACCCAAAGACCCAAAAGATGGGATGTATAAGGCTGCGCCCGAGAGATCATCACATCAAAACGATGCCTTTTCAGCAAAGCGTCCACAATCTTTCGAGCTCCCGGAAGCCATGCCGCCCGAGAATCCGGAAAAGGTTCACGGCGAAAAAACAACCGCTCCAAAGGGGCGTGCACATATTCCAACGACAATGTACGGTACACATGTGGTGGATTTTCTAACGATTTCAGGCTGAAGGAATATGAAAAATCTTTCTTGCCGTAAGAGCTCCAGGGAAGCACGGTCACTACATGCCACTCCACCCCAAGGGGAGCCGTGGCCTGACACACCCGTCGAAGCAGCATGGATTCCGGGCAGAGAAGGGGGGGAGCAAAATAAGCCAACAGAAGGACCTTCATGAGGTCCTTCCTTCCGAAAATAACCGGCAATACAAAGCCTCCACAATCTCCTCGGCGGAGCGCTCCACGGAAAACTCCTCCCAGTTCAATCGGTAGGCAGTGAAAATTCTTCGGTAGTCCTCCTGAGCCCGGTCGATCCATTCGGGAGAATGTTGTCCCTTACGGCTGAACACGAGATCTCCCGGCCCCGCAAGAAAGAAGAGTTTTTGCGGCCGAGGATAGAGCCGAAGCAACCAAGGCAAAAGAAAGGAATGAGGCGTAAGGAGCATATCGTAAAGGTAGCGGTCACATAGGATAAGCCTATCTTTTATACGCAGTTTTACCAGATAGCGCAGCAAAAACTCTATCCAGAGGGAAAAATCCCGCAAAATATACCAGCATTGTCGCTTCCAAGAGGACAAAGGAGAGGAGCTTCTCTTTGTCGCGGAAACTACATCGCCCTCGGGGGCATTCTGTTTCGGTACTGCGGAATTAACCGTGCCGAACCGTCCCCTTCTCAAAAAAGAACGAAGCCAGGTATAGCAACGATTAAGAGGAATCACCTGATTATGCCATTTACCCATGTACTCCACCCGCACCGGCACGCCTTCCTTCTGAAGACGACGAGAAAGGAGGTCGATCACCGTGGATTTTCCCGCTCCATCCACTCCGACCACAGCCACGCAGGGATATCTCATACGCCAAGCCCCCTCTTTCGGACCATCAACGCTCCCCGTTCTTTCAGGGCATACCAGAACCAGGCCCTTCCCGCAAAATCACGACGAAAAACCGGAGCAAGATCATACAAACCGTTCCAATCTGCGAACTCCATTTTTTGGAGTATTTTTTCGCTTAAAACCTTTGGGCATCGTTTTTCCAACAACAACGCGACGTCACCAAGGGAATTCGTCTCTTTCACGGCATTCCAGGCAGCGAAAAGCTCTGCTTTCTTACGTTCCGTCATGCTCCGAGGCAACGAAACCCCCTTGGCTAAAAACCAACTTAGCAAAAGTACCGCACAGTAAAGGGAGGGCGAAGGAAAAGCCAGCCCTTCTTGCCATTCGATACGGCCCAGAGCATCCTCTTCTTCAATAAACACCAGTCGGTGAATACGCAAAGGCCCAATATGCCAGTGAAGGGGCAATTGCCCCTCCTCGCTTTTAAGGCTCTGGGCACATGTATAAATCTGGCATCGCAAGCTTTTATGCAGCACATCTTCCAAAAGGGACAGGCTTCGGAGAGAAACCATAAGATCCACATCATCCAGAGCAGAGGAGGCTTCCCAGCCCTTGAGAAGCACATACTCCCCTCCCTTGGCTGAAAAATTTTCAAAAAAACGCTCCACTGAAGGGGTGGAAAAAATGGGATGTACAGAAAGTGTCTTCATCAATACTCCTCCGTCTTGCTTTCAAATTCCTCTCATCAGATCTGCAAGATGTTTTGTAAGAGGAAGACTAGTGGATCATTCCAGCTTATATTGTGAGCATCAGAGAGGAATACCCGCTCAATTTTGGGCAGGAATTCCCTGGCGATCCAAGACACAATATTAGGCGGAATGGTCCACCAGGACTTCTTCCAGCCAATCCCTAAACCAGCCAATCCCTAAAAGCGTTATAGCGCAGCATTTCTGTTCTGCGGAAATACACACGGTCCCTGCGGATAAGATCATGCAAGGTATTCCTTTCCAACAAATTTCCGAACCTTTTTTTATCAAAGGAACCCGCTGGAATCTGGAATCATCGTCAGGAATCCACAGCGCGAGGATTTTTTCATCCTTCACCGCTTCCGGGAAAAATACAGGCCGATAGTCCAAAACCATACGTTCGCAGTTCCTACCAATTCAACGCTACATGGCGTCAATGTTCCCGTCAATGTAACCGCCGTCGACTACGCTCCCCCGGAATGGGGCAAAACCAACAGGAGGGAATCAGGAGCGGTATTCACAACGATATGGCACCATCCTTTATTTTCTTTGGTTCCTCGCTATATCGTGTGGGTAACCCCGCAAAGCTGAGGTAATCCGAGTTCAAGCCGACTGGCCACGAGGTAATATGCGGTGATGGCATTGCGAAGCGTTCTATATCCTCGAGCCTTGGCTGCAGCAGCCTTGAAAAGGCTGTTCAGGCCTTCCAGAATGCCGTTGGAGATTTTTGATTTCGAGTAGTTCAGGATCCCCCGGCGGTGCTCTTTGATCGTTTTGGCGAGGCTGACGATGGGATCGAGACGGCTATGACTGGCCCACCAGTGCCATCGATCCAGAAAATAGGGCGCCCAGTTGCTGTCATAGGTGAAGACGTCCTGGAGAGCAAGCTTGATCCTCCATGCCCGGGCGACCTTGAGGTTGCTCGAGGCACCTCCCAGCTTCCGGAGGCTTTCTTTCTGGTCTTCCGTGAGGTTTTCCGGATTTTTGAGCCAGAGATAGCGGCTCTTTTTCAGAGCACTGTTTCCTTTCTGCTCCTGTCGGCGTACTTCGTCCAGGGCCTTGTTCATGAGTTTCATGACGTGGAATTTGTCGAAGGTTATCTCCGCTTCGGGAAAGTGTTCTTCCGCTCCTTTTATGAAGGCCGGGGACATGTCCATACTGATATCCTTCACGTTTTCCGCACGTCCTCCGTGGGTTTCGAGAAAATCTTTGAACGCTTCCAGAGTGGAGGCATCTTTGCCCGGGGTGACGAAGACCGCACCTTTTTCGTGAAGATCCACGAAGGCGGTGATGTAGCAATGTCCCTTTCTTCTCGACGTTTCGTCCACTCCCAGGGCGGTAAGAGAGGAAAGATCCTGTTTCTCCACGGCCTTGTCCACGTAGGCGTGGGCGATTCTCCAGAGGCGGGTATCCCATTCATCGACTATTTGCGAGGTCGCAGCTACGGGCATGAGTTTGATGAGCGACATGGCAAAAGCCTCGAAGAGCAGGGTGAAGCCGCTTCCTTCCCGGGCCCAGGGGACGTGAACGAGATGCGTTCCATGTTCCGGACAGGCTACCCGGGGAACCCGGGCATGGAGATAGGCCTTGTACTGAAAGAGATTGAGGTGCCGCCAGGTCTTTTCTACCGTATCGTAAGCCTTGCGCTGCTGTCTGTCTTTCCCCTCACAGAGGGGACAAGAAAAGGTTCCGCCTTTCTTGAAATCCAGGTAGATGTCGATTTTCCATGACTCCTGGTCCAGACTGATCTCTCGAATATACCAGGGCTTTTCAAGCTCGAGAATTCTTTCAAGAAAGGGCTTCAGGTCGTTCATGATGGGAACCTCCGTGGGGATTAAAAGTAAACTTCGCTCCCTATGCTAGCAGATTCTCACGGACAGCACATTACCTGTTACCCACACGATATAGCGAGGAACCTTTTCTTTCTTGCATTGTATCCGCCGGAAATACTTTTCAAGCCCACGGTTTTTACAGATTGGTTGTCTCTCTTTGGCTGATTATGAAATTTTACATTCTTGCCGCACTTTCTTTCGCAAGCATTCTAAAAAAACACTAAAATTTTTCACAAAAAGCCTGTTCCAACAAAACCGCAAATTCAGGACAACTTCTCCTCGCTCTGAAAAAAAAACGATTCAGATCAAGAGCTCGCAACTCTTTTTCGGAAAGATCCTCGTAGTTAAAATTCATCCAAGCCCACTCAAAATCAATGGCATAAATCGATTCCAAAGATTCTTCTCGAAACAAGATGTTATCCAAGGAAAGATCCCCGTGAAAAAAACCAATTCCATGCATTCTTTTGACAAAATCAACCACGATTTCCGCTAAAGTCTTTTTTTCATCAAGTGTTGTGGCTTTCTCCAGAAAAGAGCCCAGCGTTTCCCCCGGCCAAAAAGAACGTAAAAGAATTCCTTTTCGGACATCAAAAAAGAGTAGCGGAGGCGCCATATTCTTTTTCCCTAGGTAGTCATGCGCAACGGCCTCAAGCAAAAGTCTGCTAAATGGGGAAAGCACATGTCTATTTGAGGAAAAGCGGGATCGGCAAAAGCGATAAAAAGACCATGTTCTCGCTAAAGCGAATTCTCCTGTTATGAGGTTACGCATTTTTACGTTAAGCCAAATGGACTTTCCACCAGAAACGTTCCCTGAGATAATATAACCGGGAACGTTAAAAAATCTCCATCTGGGAAATAGTCGGGAGAAAAAGCAAAAATCTTTTTCGGGGAAAAAAAGCCTCAAAAGCTCATATTTTGACGACCCGATAAAATCGTATACCCTATCAATAACTAGAATTTCTTTATTCATTTCCCATTTCTCTCAACCTGATCATAACAACTCCTTGCACATCACATCTTTTACATTATTCCAAGATGAAAAAATCCGAAAACCCTTATTTTCATAGAAACTTATGGCCACAGCATTTGTTTTTGCAACAATGAGAAAGAGTTCTTTTTCTCCTCGATCGCAAGCTTCTTGTATTCCCGCCGAAAGGAGCATATCCCCATACCCCTTGCCACGAAAACCAGGCAAAACAATGATATTCGAGACCTCATATCGGGAAAGGATATGCATTTTACGCAGGAACCTTACACAAGAGCTTGGGACATGCATTCCCCAAACTCCACATCTCCCCAACATAATATTCAACCTAAACGGGAAAAAATAAGACATGCATATATGCCCTACAATTTCCTCGTCAACCCACACCACAAAATTACCATCAGCATTTCTCGAGAAAAAAACATCCGCTAGTGCAGGGGGGAAGGACAAGCGTTTATAAAAGGCTCTGAGCTGAGGTAAATTTTTTTTGGTTATTCCAGATGGTTTTCCTTCCAAAGCGATCCCTCAAATCCTTTACAGCTTCCGCTATCCATCCTGCCTCGGTATAGCGAAAAAAAATTGAAAGCCGGCCTATTGAGCCGGAGGAATTCTTGTAATGTCGTGACATTCAATGGAGAGAAAGGCTATTGAGTTGCGCTTTTTTCCCTAAAGGCCACTTTTTTTCGGGCACCCAAACTTCCAGCAAGCGGTAGTTACACATCGGCACGTCAGTTTTGCCGCCCTCGCTTCAGATGCCGCACCAAGGGAGCCCCTATCCTCCGAAGTATATCCTCCGGTGCCCAACCCACAGGGATATCGGAACGGATGCGGAAAAGAGCATAGAACCCATACCCCAAAACAAAAAGAGCCCCTACGGTGACACAGGCTGCTAAAAAGGGAGGAAGGGATATTTGGCTTCGCACCCAAAGCCCTCCGAAAATCAGCAAAAGGGACCAGAAAAAAAGCTTCACCATATGCACGAGAATAGGAGCCATGCTCCAAACGATCCTTTTCCGAACGCAGACATAGGTACAAGCTACGGAGACATATGTAGCCGTAGTGGTAGCAAAAAGCAAACCATTCAATCCCCAGCGATCTACCAAAAGCCAGTCCAAAAAACCGTTGGTAAAGAGGGACACCGCCGTAAGGGCCGAGGCTACATGGGATGCTCCCGTAGCAAGAAGAGCATTTCCCAGAATCATCTGCAAACAAACCCCGGGAGCACGAAAAGCAAGAATTCGGGCTCCCTGGAAAGTACGCAACGCATCGTTCCAACCGAATTTACCGTGCAGAAAAACTACGCTCACCACATCCGGCAACAGTACCACATATCCCACCATGACGGTGCAGTATATCCACAGAGTAGCTCGCAAGGCCTTCTCCATATCACACCGTAAAAGGTTCGTATTTCCCTGGGCATAATGGGAGGAAAAACGGGTAAGGAGAGAACGCAAGGGTTCGTTGACGATAAGCACCAACCCCCAAAGCACCGTGGCGTAGTTCATGCAGGAAATGGATCCCACAGCCAGGGAGGAGGCAAAGTAGCGATCCACAACCTGATATACAAAGGTCTGGATACTCGAAAGCCCTGCAGGAACGGTCTTTTTCAGGAAAATTTTCCAATCCTGCGATACCGTAGTTCCCCGAAAACGAAGTTTTTCCTTTGAAGAGAGGGCAAAGCAGAAAACAAGGAGCACCAGAAAATTTGCTCCCTGCCCCAGAGACTGCCCTACAGGCCAGGAATACCCTCCGATAAACCAGTAAAACCCAGCTAAACCCAAAACAATGCCACAGGATTGCACAATCCACCCGAATCGGGCAATAACCTGATAGTTCAGGGCGAAAACATGGCTTTCCAAAATGAAACTTAGCACTCGGAAAAATCCGAATCCCCAGAGGATCTTCATCATCAAGCTAAGAATACTACGGGTCTCACCAGAAAATCCGGGGAAAAAGAGCGAACCAAGGAAGTCACTGAAAAAGATTGGTAGCGTAGCAAAAATCAGAGCAAAAAAAAGCCCTCCAGCTAAAATTCTCCCGGTAAAAAGAGAGGCATATTCATCTCCTTTTTGAATCCGCAGGCGGACAAGAAAGGGTATGCCTCCGCCATCCAAAGCACTGGAGATCCAGATGGTGCACATATGCATGATGGTAAAAGCACCGAGATAAGCATCTGTATATACCGTAGCTCCAAGAAAACGAGCTACGAAAATACTGCGAATAAAACCAATACCCTTGGCAAAGATGGTCATGCACAATAGAAGAAGGGATGAAAAAAAAGAGCCCCATTTGCGTGACAAGAAACTCTGTAAAAAGTTAAACAATCTCTTCCCTCTCTAAGAAATTCCGCATCTTGAGATACAAATCCTTATCCACGCTCTCAGCACGTTCAAGCATTCTGCCCCATTCTTCCACATACATTTCTTTCTGAGACATATATCCAACCCTTTTCCGGGAAAACCAAGCATTTTCAAAGTCGATAAAAGAGACTTCCTCCAAAGATTCGCCAAGAAAGAGGATGTTCCCCGGAGCAAGATCTCCATGAATAACTCCAATAGCATGCATTTTTTGTATTGCACGAAGGATCTTCAAAAGAATCTCAGTTTTCTCCGTCTCGTTCAGTTTTTTCCATACACCCTTTTCAACAATCTCCTCTAACGACATTCCCTTCGCGTACTCTCGCAACAACATTCCCGTATTCATCGAATAGGTAAGAAGGGCTGGGGCCAAACCATATTGCGATAGCACAAAATGGGCAAAAGCCTCTATACGCAAACGTTGCCATGGTGGAAGCACCACAGAGTTGTTACTCTTTTTCCTGTGTCTTCGCAGACGAAAATCCCTATACCAGGACCAGCTTCTTACAAGGATAGGCGTTTTCTGCTTGTCAGAGAAAAA
Source organism: uncultured Aminiphilus sp. (assembly GCA_963666395.2). Taxonomy (GTDB): domain Bacteria; phylum Synergistota; class Synergistia; order Synergistales; family Aminiphilaceae; genus DAIPKP01. Next base: position 211,585 of record CAXXQU010000001.1, on the reverse strand, counting down.
AGCATAACTTACGGTTTGCCCCTTTGCAGAAATTCTGTGCACTTTTCCCCAAAAAAGCCTCTTTAAAAAGCAACACGATACTACATACGCAAAAAAAAACCGCACAAAAGCAACACCCACACAAAAACAAAACATTGGTTTTATAAAAAAAGCTTCTCCAATGAGAAGCCTTTTTTCATCTTCGACAGAGCAATTATCCAAAATTCGCTTTTGCACAACACGGGCAGCCTCTATTGAACTAATCATAACAAACCGCTAATCCTCCACCCAAAAGGAAAGATCTTTGTTTAAAAGTTGTGAAAGCACCAATACATCATCATGAAATTCTTCTTGTAATTTTTTTCGAAATGCTGGGGGCAAAGGAGTTCTTTTCTGCTGTTTCATAGGTAAAAGCTTAGTCAAATACGAGGAGATTCCCAAACCTCTCCTTACTCCGAGAAATCTTCTCAACTTCACGGCTCCGACCAAAATTTGATAACAACGCCGAACCCAGGGAGATCGCCATTCCCTATTGGCGTTTTCTTGAGCAAAACCATCTTCGCTCTCGAAAAGAGGGAGTCCTAAAAAATTTAAGACACGAAAATATTCACCCCGAGGGTCATCTTTAAAATCATCAAAAATGACAAAGCAAATTTTTTCGCGATCCACTTTCTGGAGCAAAGAGGCAACCTGAGCTCCCGTAGAACAAAGTTTCTTGTATTGCAAAAGTTTCGGCTCCACACAAACCTTAGGGATAGACTTTCCCTCTTGGCGAACTTTCTGTAAAGACCAGGCATCTTCGAAACTTGAAACATTTTCTTGCCCACCATAGTATGTTAACGAATACCAGGAATATGCCATATCAACAGGATTTCGCAACATCACCAAGAACTTGGCATTCTCGTTATAGGAAAGGATATTTTCGATAGCCTTTTCGGAATAAAGGTAAAACACAGAGCCTTCGGCAACAACGCTATGCGTCGAAACATCATAGTGGGGGAAAAATTTTTTATGGTATTCATCCGCATTCGCACAGTAAGGTGCTGTAGACTTCAAATCTGAACTGAAAAACTCCGGCTGTTTTGGTTCTGAAAAACAAATATTTGGATGTTTTTTCAAGTAGGAAAACATAGCATTTGTTCCAGAACGTGGCGCACCGATAAGGAAAAAATCGACCTTCATATCCTTCTCCTCTTCAGCTTCTTGGTTACACTTTTTTTGAGATAGCCTCTCTACCGCCTCTTAACACCTGCGCAACACGCCCCAATCCTCGGGCAAAAGAGTAAATGGGATAAATAACTTCACGATTTGAGAACTTTTTCTTGAATGAAGCAATGGCTTCCTCCTTGGGATCCCTGGGATGAGGATTGAAACCCATCAAATCATACGTTCTAATCCCTTTTTCCAGCGCCCATTGCATCATGTTGTACTTGAGGAAAATCCCCGCATAGGGACTTTTTTCCTTTGCGTTTTCAGCGACGACAAGCCCCTCCTCAAAAGCTACTTCATTTCCGTAGGCAAGACAGCACCCCGCCACAGGAGTGGCATTCTGATACACGAGAAAAACTTTATATGCATCATACTTTTCTCCCGCAGAGATCACTTCCTGCCATGCGCTTCGAGAAAATGACTGGTTCTTTTCTTGAATCATTAAATGCAAGAAGTCATCAAGCCCTTTTTGATGTGTGGCACCCACAGGGACGAAGGAAAGACTACCATCCTTCAGGGACCGTCGAATATCTCTACGAAGGTACTTCGAGGAAATATTCGGCAAGACCTCGCTACTTTCGAGGAAATCCGTACAAAAAGTACCCCACGAGGCTCCTGTATGCACATCTAGCAACAATGAAAGCCGTGGGTCCAGATAATCGGGGACGGCAAAGGGGAGGAGATAATTTTTACAAGGCAACATGTTGCCATATTTTTGTGAAAGTGACATGAAACAATCACCGGACAACATTTTTTTCACAGAAGGAGTACGCACAGAGTGAAGCTGCTGTATACCATACTTTTTTTCTCGAACAACGAAGGAAAAGCCAAGGATATCGCCACCCCTCTTTACGGCAAAAAGGGAAAAAGCATTTCCCCAGTAGGTCGCAAAAAAGGGAAGTTTTTCAGACAAAACAGGATTTTCACAAAAAAAATCTTCTCTTCTCCATTGAGAGAAAAAATCCTTTACACCTATTTCAAGGAGAACACCATTCATATCCATCTCAACATTCCTTCTAGATTACAAAGCACTACGCATGGCCTCCTTCAAAAGAGTCCCTAAATAAGGATAAGAGAGCTTCTCCAGAGTCCACTTCAAGGATCTACGCCCAAGATCAACCATAAAGGAGCGATCATAGCATTTCAAGAGTGCTTCATAAATTTCCGACTCGGTTCGACAATTCAATATCGGCATACCCTGTTCAAGTTGCCATTCATTCATGTATGCGAGAACGGGCCTCCCCAAAGCCATGGATTCGAGGCAAATTGTTCCAGGAGCACCAAAAGTAAACTCGTTTGCTATAACATGAGATGCCAGCATATGTTCATGTAGATCCTTTTTTGTCATTTCTCGTTTCCAAGAAACAACACTTTCCAAACCAAGCTCCGAAATGAGCTTTTTTGTAGCGTTTACATCCTCCCCTCGCTCGAGTAAGAGGACAGAAATTTTTCGCCCAGATTGACGAATTTTCGCAACGGCACGTAAAAAAATATCATTTCCACGACCGGGATGTCCCTCCCGGACTGAAGTCCATTGGTGCAACGTGGGCATAAAAACGCGCAAAACATCCTCATCACTTTTCAACTTGAGTTGTTTCGACACGATTTCATCTTCCATTACGGTCAGTTCCGGAATAAAACCCACGAGATACCGTGTTTTCTCTTCTAAATGATAACGTTTCACACTAGAAACAAGTCCTTCATCTCTGCCGGTAAAAACGGCACAAGCCTTTTTTACAGCTCTGCGTAATACGTAAGAAGATGGGCGTTGCAAACCTATCCATTGCCGGAGATCAGACCCTGTTGCAAACCAACAAAAGGGCTTTCCAGAAAAATACGCCGGAATAATACCCAGGGTTATTCCGACGACAAAATCATAATTTTTATTTAAATGCCTAGATAAACGTAGCACGTTAAAAAAAGAGTTTGCCCCCACCGGAAAAAGCATCTTTTTCCTATATAGATGCGCATTTTCCTCCTTGGCATTCCAAAAAAAACATTTCTTTTCAGGCAAAGAAAAAATTTCAGGATCATTCCAACGAGGATCCGAAGGTGTATCAAGTTCTGACATAGAAATAAAAAGATCGGCCTCGATTCCCACAGAAGCAAAAGCCTTTTGCACCATCCAACCGCTATTGCAAAGATTAAAACATATGGCAATTTTTTTTTCGGAAAAAAATGCCGCGTCCAAGACTTTTTCTTCACTGCTTATGCTCTTCACCTTATGGGAGCACCTCTTTCAATACATCTTCATCTGGGAAATTAACAAGAACTCCCATATCCTTTTTCTGATAAACCACCATACTTCCCAAAGCCACGGCAGAAGCATGGCCCTGTTTGACAATATCTCCAATGTGAGCGACATTTCCAGCGCCGCCGTTTGCAATAACCGGGATCGAAACAGCGTCGCTCACCTGACGGACGAGATCCACATCAAAACCTTCCCACGTACCTTCCCGCTCTATGGATGTAAGCAAAACCTCCCCCGCTCCGTATTCCTCCACCTGTTTCGCCCACTCCACGGGAGAGATCTTATAACGAGAGGTCCCGGATTTGCCAAAACACTCGTATTTCCCCCAAAAACCCTTTTTTACATCTATGGCAACGATAACGCTTTGATTGCCAAAGCGTTTCGCAAGCTCTGTAATCAAGGAAGGGTTGACCAACGCCGATGTGTTCAGGACAACTTTTTCGAATCCCAAGGAAAAAAGGCGTTCCGCCATAGCCACACTGTTCACTCCACCACCATAAGAAAGAGGCATAAAGCATTCATTCGCGATATCCTTCAACAAATTACAGTTTGGCTCGTGCCCCTGACGGCTTGCAGTAATATCCAAGAAACAGAGCTCGTCCACTTCAAGCTCATTAAAGATTCGGCACGTATTCACAGGATCGCCGATGTAGGAAAAATTCTTGAACTTAATCGTTTTTACCAAAGATTTTCCCCTCAACAACAAACAGGGAATAACTCGTGTACGTAGCATTACTGAATCCTCGCAAAATTAGAAAGTAATCTCATCCCGAATTTATGACTTTTCTCTGGATGGAATTGCACTCCGAAAACGTTATTATGATGAATTCCAGCATCGAACTCTATGCCTCCGTAAAAACACTTGAAGACAGAATCCTCTTTCTTTTCCACCAAGGCATAATAAGAGTGCACGAAATAAAAACGAGAATCTTTTTCCAGCCCCAGAGACAATGGATCAAATGTAGGAGACGTGACAAGGTTCCACCCCATATGGGGGACCTTAACATCAAGCTCTCTCGGAAAACGGGAGACCCTTCCGGGAATCCACCCTAATCCTTCACAGCAACCCTCCTCACTAAAGTCTAAAAGCAGCTGCATACCCAAGCAAATTCCTAACACAGGGATCTTTCTTTCCGAAGCCACAAAATCGAGAGTTTGACGCAACCCCTTATCGTGGATTTTTTCCATCGCATGAGCGTAAGCCCCCACACCCGGCAAAATAACTTTTTCCGCCTGACGGATAGTATCTATGTCGGAAGAAATTATTGAAGGCACGCCAATTTTTTTCAGCATATTTTGAACAGACCCAAGATTACCCACACCGTAGTCGATAATTACGATCATCTTACTCCGCATCCTTTGGGAAACAATATTTAAGGTAGAAACTCATCGGAACAAGATTTGCTTTTGCAAGAAGCCCAAACAAAGGACGCAATCGTTCAAATCGCTTCTTGTAAGTAGGATATTCCCACCAAAACTTGGGAGGTGAATTCATCACACGCCGGTATTCTTCATCCGTAATTCCCATTCTTTTTTGAAAATATTCCACAAGCCCATCTTCAGAAATCGGAGGAGACTTGTAAATCGCCCAGGCTTCTTCCCTCGAGAGTTTTCCCATTCTCACGAGAGCCGACAAGGTGTTGTTCCGACAATCCACTCCATATTTCTGCGGCGCATAGATGACATGATAAAAAGCCGCAATTCTATTTTCAAGATGGTGCCCACCATAATCCTTCCACCCAAACCGTTTTTCCAGAAAAGTTTTAGCTTCCTCTTTAGTGTAATCCATATACCAATATGGTCGAATTTTCCGTATTTTAGCCACTGTAGACCACCACAGAAATCTTGAAAAAGTCATTAAAGGGTAGGATTTCAACGGTATTCTACCAAATTTTTCATGAATGGAAGCTATGTATTTACCGTCAAAATAATTCCGCCCCAAGGGAGTAATTCCCTCTGTTATAAAAGAATGGCCTTCAAGGATGTATTTCACTCCATACTTGTAAGCAGCCCTGTACATCACTTCTGCCAAAGCCAAGTCCGTGGGAGCATCTATTTCAGCAACCCCAGCAAGGAAAAAAGATCGGATCAGATCGTCTGCTTCTTCATTCTGAATAACATGAGTATGTAAATCAACATCAAGGGCACTCAAAACCTTACGAATATTTTGCGTTGCCACCGCAGAATTCCATGTGTTATCATAATGAACAGCGAGAGGACGTAATCCCCACTCCTTGGCAAGGTAAACCAAATATGATGAATCTATACCGCCGCTTACACCAATAATGCAATCGTATTTTTTCCCGCGGCCATTTTTCTTAATCTCTTCGATAATCCCCTCAAGTTTTTTCTGCCCTTTTAAGCTTCCCGTTCCGTATTCATCTTTCAGCATATCAATTTGACGGCACAAGTTACAAATTCCTTCTTCATCGAAAGTCACGCCAGGAACGGATTCGTCGTAAATACATTTTTTACATATCCGAAGCAGTCTATCCTCAGGAAGGACTTCCTTAAAGTTCATGACACTCCTCCAAAAATTCGGATGCTTTTAAGTGAAAAAAATTTCCGCATAAACGCTGTTAGCTTTTTCAAAGAAAGATGTTCGAATCTTTCGAAAAATCGGCCACAAAACACGCGACGCTAAGCTTGGCGGAAATCGAATTACAAACTATCTCTTTTTTTCATGAAACGCCCGCTATAGCATGCGTGTTCTTTATGGAAATGACTGATTCCCAGTTGTTCAGAAAGAGCCCATCCTCTAAATTCCTTTTCGGAGTAACGAAAAGCCTGGGAGGGCGAATACCAATCATAATTTGTCATTAAAGAATTGTGCTCTCCCTGTTCATCGTTCCAATAACACTTCATGAAATTCCAATATAAAAATCTCTGAGGCGTCATTTGCCCGCCTTCTATACCCAACAAAGGTATTGAGGGGAAATCCAACTCCACATCCAAAGAGCTCAATATTTTACCCAGTTCAGTGACTTGGCTGGAGAGGCTCATCAAATCTTCATGAGAAAGAGTTTTGCTGAAATCGCGAAAATATTCATCTAAAAGCTCTCGAGGTAACGCTTTTTTACGGTAAACATATACTGCCAACTCTCTATTTTCAGCCGTAAGACGAACCAACTCTTGAAAAGTCCTAAAAGGATCCGCGGTATGATGGATAACCTGATCGCACGAAACATAATCAAAAACACCTTTATTCCAAAAAGGCATACTACTAATATCGCACTGGACAAAAAAAAGATTTCCAATTTTTTTGTAATATTGCGAGGCATTTAAAATCGCATCCGAAATATCCGCCGCAATAACTACGGTTGATGGGCTTAATTCAGCAAACCAAGCGGCTTTATAGCAAGTTCCCGATCCCGCATCTAAAACATATCGACACTCCTGAAGGTATTCACCCAACGCCTTTTCACTGGAAAAACCGTAGAGTTCTAAATACCATCTCCTTTGGTTTTCCACCATCTTCTGGAATTCCAAGCTGTCATACGTATAGAGGTTCCATTTATCCGAAAAAACTTTAGCGGTTTGCTGCTGACTTTGAGGAATGGTTTCAGAAGAAAAGCGAAATAAATTATCTGAAAGCTCTACAAGTTCATGGGAATCATTCAACAACTGAGAAAAAGCTTGCCTTGTCTTCATAAGGAACTCCCGTCTTTTATTATAAAAAGATTCATCTACGATCTTGAACGTATTATTTCTTCCTCAGGACATAGAACAAGTTATAACTGTAATCATCCATTCCCTCAAGATTAAGCTCCTTCTGTAATTGCATCGCGACCTTGTTCATTACGGAATCATGCTTTGGAGCATCGGGGAAAACGACCATCGGGTGATAAAGTCTTGAGAAAAAGAGATAACTACCGTAACTAAGCACATTTTCGACGTAAAAGTAATCTTTTACAAAGCTTTCGAATTCCCTTTTCACAAAATTCCTATTATAATCAACTACCTTTATGACAGGCAAACCAAACTGTTCGCGTGCTTGATTGAGGTTTTCAAGATTCTCTTGGAATCCTTCAGTAAGGAGTAGCATTCCCCCCGGAGCAAGTAACCCATGAATTTTCCGAAGGGCTTCCTCTTGCAATTCCCATGTTGGCAAATTAATCAGGCAACGCTGAGAGATAACTCTATCAAACTTCTCCTCAGGAAACATTTTTTCGATATCCAGGACGGAGCCCACAAAAAAGTCAGCGTTTCCCAATGAAAGAGATGCCTTCCTTTTTTCGGCTAATCGAACGAGGCTCTGAGCCAAATCAACTCCGCAATATTTACCCGACTTTTCAGCATAATAAACTCCATGGGAAGCATCCCCACAACCCACTTCGAGACAAGTATGATCCTTCTCCAGGTATTGCAAAACATAATTACGCTCCAATTCCCCCAAATAAGGATCTCTCGAGGTGGGGGTCACACTCGTATCGAGAGGGAAATGCTCCCCCGACTTCTCCCAAAAATCTTTAATATCGCTCAATTTCATAGCGCCACCACCAATTAAATTATTTTTGCGTCAAAAAAGCCTCTGTACTCATTAAAGACCACAAGAGCAATCTTCTATTTTCCTCTCCCGCAAGATGTTGGTTCACAAGCTTTTGGGCGACAACGGCATCCATATATTGATAGATCGCCGCCTTCTCGCTCATCAGGATATCTCTCACGTACTCCATGCTCTCTCCTTTGAACCACGAGGCATCGGGAGCGGAAAAACCCTGTTTGGTTGCATCGGTGATATCATCGGGTATATAACGCTGCATTACCTTGCGAAGCAAATTCTTGCCGTCGTTGGTCTTCTGAAAATACTTACTTTGCTTATCCCCCGGTTCATTTTCGTTGATTCGCACCAACTCGTTAAGATTACGGAGTTTCATTTTGACGGGAAGCCTCATGGCAAAATCCACCAGATCGTTATCGAGAAAGGGCACCCTGGTTTCCAGCCCATGGGCACTGGAAAGCTTGTCTTCCACCACAAGAAGTCCATGAAGGAATGTTTTGGCCTCAAAGTAAAGGGAATGGTTGATGTACTCCTCTGGAGTACAGGGTGCCTGGTTTCGCCGATCAAAGACGGATTTGAAGATGTCCCGAGTCCAAACGTGTTTTACCTGTTCCCACACAGGTTTGAATAGTTCCTTAAGAGTGCTGTTAGAGGCAAGACGCTGCCAGTAGAGATAATAGCGATCAACGTAATCTTCAAAATCGTTGCAAACCGCTGCACGATAGTAACGCCAAGGATATCCTCCAAAGAGTTCATCCCCGCCACCACCGGAAAGCACCACCTTGACGAATTTAGAGGCAAGTTGCGCGGCATAGAAATTAGGATAGCTTTGTCCTACCCGGGGCTCTTCGATGTGCCATGCCAATTTGGGCATTACACGTTCCATATCCCCAGCTTTAAGCACCATTTCGTAATGCTCGGTTTTGAAAAGGTAGGACATATACTCTGCCTTTTCTCTTTCATCGTAGGCAAGTTCCAACCCCGAGGCGGAATGAAGATCGAAACCACAGGTAAAGGTTTTCATGTAGGGAAGTTCCTTGGCGGCAATGGCGGTAATGCTGCCGGAATCCATACCTCCGCTCAGGTAGGCCCCCACATCTACATCACTTACGAGCTGGCGTTTCACCGCCTGACGAAAAAGATAATCCAGTTCTTCCGCATATTCCTCCTCAGTGCAATAGCTTTCGGGCTCCTGAAAATCGAAATCCCAATAGCGTTCTAAAGAAAGCTTTCCCGAAGAATCCCCCAGAGGGAGATAGGCCCGACATCCCGAAGGAAAAATGTGTATCCCCTTGAGAAGAGTTTTATCGGTAAAGATGTTTTGGAAGGTGAAGTATTCCAGCAGGGCCTCCAAATCAAGCTCTTTTTTGACGATTTCGTGAGAGAGCAGGGCTTTCTGTTCGGATCCGAAAAGGAATTTCGGCCCCTGGAAGGTATAGTAAAGGGGTTTTATGCCGTAACGATCCCGGGCAAGAAAAAGGGCTTGTCGGGTTTTATCCCAGAGGGCAAAGGCAAACATGCCGTTAAAGCGCTCTACACAAGACTTCCCCCATTCCATGTAGGCATGAAGCACCACCTCGGTATCGGTGCGGGAGGAAAAGACATGCCCTGCCGATTCGAGGAGAGCTCGAAGTTCTTGAAAGTTATAAATCTCCCCGTTAAAGGTGATAGCAAAGTTGCCACAAGAGGAGATACGAGGCTGATGTCCGGTCGGAGTAAGGTCGATAATGGCAAGCCGCCGATGACCAAAACCAAGGAAACTGTCGATATAAAATCCCTCGCCATCGGGTCCCCGGTGTGCGATGGCGTCGGTCATTTTTCGGAGCGTTACGGGAGAGACGGGCTTTCCATTGAGGTTAAAGATTCCAGCAATGCCACACATCAGTCCTTTAAAGCCTCCCGGATACTGTGAATAACGTAAGAAAACTCCTCTTCCGCCATACCATAATAGAGGGGAAGAGCTACGCTGAGGCGGTCGGCTGCATAGGAGCTGAGAAATTGAGAATTCTCAAGAGCGTAAGTGTTTTTGTAATATCCCAAGGTATGCACTGCATGGGTTCCCTGTCTGGTGATAACTCCTTTTTCCTCAAGCTGATACATGAAGGCGTTACGCTCTTCATGCAGGGCATCTATGCGCTCCATAGAGAGCCTGGAGAGATCTTCCGGGGAGGCAAAAAGACATACGTAGGACTGATACCCCGAAAGGTAACCTTCGGGAATATAGGGAGGAGTAAGCTGAAGAAAGGCTTCGAGAGCGTGGTCGTAACGAACCGCCAGATCCCGGCGGGCCTGAAGAAGCATTTCCGCCTTTTCCATCTGAGCCACTCCGAGAGCTCCCTGAAAATCCGTCATACGGAAATTGAAGCCCACCATGTTGAAGTCCGGAAGGAAAAAACTCCCCTTTTGGCCATGCCGATCCCGGTCGGATTTGGAAGCTCCGTGATCCCGTAGTGAGGAAACCCTGACGGCCACTTCCGGGGAGTTAGTTACTACCATTCCACCTTCCCCAGTGGTAATAGCCTTTCGGGGATGGAAGGAGAAGCATCCTGTATCTCCAAAGGTACCCGAATGTTTATCATGAAGATAACTGCCAAAGCTACAAGCACAGTCCTCGATCATCTTCAAACCGTGTTGATCCACCAGGGATCGAATGGTTTCAAGATCAGCACAAAGGCCAAACTGATTTACAGGCATTACCGCTTTTATGCTTTTTTCGGCATCTTGCACAAGAAGTTCTTCGAGCTTCACCGCATCCATACAAAAAGTGCGCAAATCGATGTCACAAAAAACTGGGGTGGCCCCCACAGCTTCCACGGCGTTGGCAGTAGCCACATACGTAAAGGAAGGGACTACCACACTATCCCCTTTGCCGATACCTAAAGCTAGCAGGGAAAGAAATAGTGCGGTAGTGCAATTGGATGTGGCAAGGGCGGTTTCGGCTCCTGTAAATGAGGCAAAACGCTTTTGAAAATCTCCCACAAAGGGACCTTGCACTACCCATCCACTATCTAGGGGTTGCACAAGGAGTTCGCGTTCCCGCTGGTCAAAATAGGGTTTTGTAATGGGTACTTTCATGAGACTACGCCTTCTTTCTCCGCTGTTCCACCAGCTCCATATGATCCCGGCGCCATTCGATGAGCTTTCGCAATCCCTCTTCAAGCTTCACGGAATAGGTAAAACCGAGGTCTTCCTGGGCAAGCCGGGGATCACCGATGCGATTGGTGACAAAGGTCTGTCCTGCGGATTCGTATTGAATCTGCTGCTCCGAGCCGGTAACCTTGAGGATCATCTCGGTAAGTTCCAAAATGGAGGTCTGCACCCCGGAACCCACGTTATAGTTTTTGTCCGTGGCGGAGGATTTCATGGCACAAACGTTAGCCTTGGCGATGTCGGTGACGTAGATGAAATCGTAGGCCTGGGAACCATCACCGTAGACAAGGGGAGGGAGCCCCTGATCCAGCCGATCCAACATCTTCATAATTACTGCGATGTAGGTGCCCTTGTAATCCTGTCGAGAACCGTAAACGTTCATGTAGCGCAACCCCGCATAGTCCAGGCCATAACGGTGGTAGTAAGCCCGGCACATGTGTTCGCAGGCGATTTTAGTGGCCCCATAAAAAGTTTTATTGTTGTAGGGATGATCCTCCGTCATGGGCAGTTCCAAGGCATCCCCGTAGACCGAGGCGGAGGAGGAGTAGATGAGTTTTTTCACATTGTGCCGGGCACAGGCTTCCAACACGTTGAAAGTACCTTCGACATTGGTATGAAAGGCACTCCGGGGATAGTCGTAACAATGAAGCAGCCAAAGGGCGGCGAGATGAAAAACATAGTCCTTCCCCTTGACGGCTTCGTTGAGAATATCCGTTTGAAGGATATCTCCGCCGAGCTCGAAGATTTTCACCCGGGGATCCTTGAGAGCCGAAGCGATGTTGTCGTGAGTACCCCGGCAAAAGTTATCGTAAATGACGATTTCCTCTACATCTTCTTTAAGCAATTCGTCCACCACGTGGGATCCGATAAAGCCGGCACCGCCGATGACAAGAATTTTAGCGCCCTTAACATCATTCTGTTTCACTGAAAATTCCTCCGTACCATAATTTTTTCTATCGCTCCCACAAGAGCAAACTATTACTCAAATCCAGGGTTTTTCCAATTCTTCTCGCTCCTGTCGGGAAAGCACCAACGCCCGCACCTTGCACCCTACCAGTTCCTCAGCCTTCTCCACACACCCCTGGAGGTTAGTTTTATCCACATTGCCCACCAATACCAGATCAATAATGCCGCTATCGGTACCCTTGGCATAATCTCCCACAATGTAGACCACTTCGAGATCGCCAAGATAACCTAACACCCGCTCTATCATCTGGTCGATTCCCAAAGTTTTGCGTACAAGAGCATGAATTTCCGGAAAGAGGGGATGGGTTGGCTCCGTACATCTTGGTGCGCCCCTGTTGGGAAGATTGAATGAGCCCCGCATCGGCAAAACGGTTGAGCTCAAGACGTACCGCATTGGTGGACTCTCCAAACTCCTCCGCCAGCTCCCAAAGGTAGGAGGTAACGTGGGGATTGAAAAAAACTTGAAAAGTAATTTTATTCGTGGCTTGGATGTTACCAATGCATCGATCAAGGATATGCCTCCGCAAAAAGCCCTGTTTTGAGTAAAATTACTACTCGAAACAGGGCTTGTCAAGAGGACTGGAGCATTTTTATACTGCTACAAGAACTCTGAGTTCAAGAATGTTCTCTCACAAGCTCCAACATATTATCCAGAAGCAACTTTAAGTACGGGCATTTGTTGTAAGCCACTTGCAAATCAAGCTTCCTGAAAAGATCCTTTCCATAGACCACTTTCTTGTATCTTCTCTTCGTATGCTTGCTGTATACTTTGATCAATCTTTTTGATGGCGGATCGGTACCGTTAATCCCCTCGGGGGTACGGGACAAATTTTCAACATCTTTTCGTACAACGGTTGGGAATATTGCGGGGTCTGAAAAAAGCCAGACCTCCACCTCATGAACCGCGAAAAACTGGAAGAATCGCCCCTCTCCGACCACTCTTTCGAGATGCTCTTTTGCCCAGGAAAAACGATCGTCTGCCCTAAGGCAATTCCTTGGGTAAAATGTGGGACCGTAAAGATCAAGCAGGACGATGACGGCAATAACGTCTCTTTTGGCAAAATAGAGCTTTGCTTTTACCGGAGAATCCTTCACAAGTTCGGGCCATCCCTCGAAACGAACACTCTGTATACCCACGGGAGCAGAAAGCTGAAGGTCAAGCCAGCGTTTCAGGAATGCCGGCACAGCTTTTTGCTCTGTATATCCCTCTACAAAAAGCACAAACTTCATTCCGCATCCCCCCGATCGCCAAAAGCGTGTTCCAGCTCACCGGAGCGAAAAAGGGTTCCCAAAGAATACTCCTTCAGCCACCGATTGAGATCATGCGCATTCGGAACCTTCAAAATCGTCTCTCCCTCAGTCCACGAAACGACCGTGGTGGTAGGGAACACATCCTGAAAAGCGTCAAGAAGCTGAGGTGAATGGGTGGTGATAAGAACATGGGTTCTTTCCGAAGCATCCACGGCATACTCCGCCACGATGGGCAACATCGAGGGGTGAAGGCCATTTTCCGGCTCATCAATCGCAATGAGCGGTGCGGGGTTTGGAGATGCGAAAACCGTCAACAGGAAAAGAAAACGCAACGTGCCGTCGGAAAGATCCGCTGCGGATTGTTCCCGGCGGAGCGTTTTCCAGCGAACCCGCAGTTGGATACGCTGATCCGCCGCCGGAGGAAAAACAAGCTCTTCAAAGTCGTCTCCGAAAGCTGCGGACATGGCCAAATTAATGTCGTTCTTGAACCCTCTATCCCCTGTATAAAGGGTATGAAGTACATTAACAAGGTTCTGACCATCCGAGTCCACCCGTTTTTCATAACGCGCCACTGCAGGTTGGCGCATAGGAGCATTCTGAGTAAAATTTATATCATGATATACATTTCATGCCGCCAAGTAACCTTGGAACGGAGAAATAAAATGATTTTGGGTAAAAGGGCCAGAAGCTAGGGTCTGTTTCTAAAAAAACTTGAAGCTTGTTTTTCAAAATGCTATGTTGCATCAACTATGCAAAGACACGCCATTGCAGATGAACACTGGGGAAGATTCGAACCTTTTCTTTGTCCGCCTAAACGGGAAAAACGCGGTAGGCCTGGCAAGGATGCACGAACCGTACTCAATGGCATACTCTGGATTCTAAAAACAGGTGCGCCATGGCGTGACATGCCAAAAACATTTGGGGCATGGCAAACAATCTACAAACACTTCAACAAGTGGGCAAAACTTTCCGTTTGGCAGGATATCCTTGCTTTTTTCATCCAGGACGCCGATTTTGAGTGGATTTGTATTGATGGTTCTTATATCAAGGCGCATCAACACTCTGCGGGCGCACGAAAAAAAGAAGGCGATCAGGCGATTGGACGCAGCCGGGGTGGGCTGACATCGAAAATCCATGTTGCCGTGGATGCTTTAGGAAACCCTGTCAAGATACTTCTTACAGGAGGAGAAACACACGATAGTGTGGTCGCCACGGAACTTCTTGAAAATATTGAAGCTGAGCATGTGATTGCAGATAAGGCTTATGACGTCAATGCAATTCTCGAAAAAATTGAAGGAAGAGGCTCTATCCCTGTAATACCACCAAAAAAGAATCGCTTAAAACAGCGTTTTTACGACAAGCACTTATACAAGGAACGTCACCTTGTGGAAAATTTCTTCTGCAAAATCAAAGAGTGCCGTAGAGTTGCGACACGATATGAAAAACTTGCTGTTACCTTTTCTTCAATGGTTCTTCTTGCGGCATGTCTGATATGGTTGAGATAATTTAGAAACAGGCCCTAGGCTAAGCAAAGATTCCTCCTCCAAAAGGCTCTCTTCAGGGGCAGCAAAACCATGTTCTTTTTCATCAAAAACAACAGCGTGCCGCGCACTTCGCTCAAGCAGTTTAAAGGGCTCGGTTCGCCCCTCGCTCTGGCAACGAGCATAATTACCTAAAAGTTCATAACCAATCCTGTACGAGCTCCCCTGCCCCAACCTTTCCATTTTCATTTTGCAGGTCAAACTATCGGTTTCAATATCACGTCCTTCTTCCACCTCTATGTGTCATAATAGTTGTCGTCTCCCCCTGGGGAGTTTGGAAGCAGCATAAAACCCCTTTCAGGAGGTGCGACCATGAAGACGTACGGAATCGAAATACGAGAACCTCTGGTGCGGCGAATGATGCCCCCGGAAAACGCTTCGGTACTGGAACTATCCAGGGAAACCGGAATCAGCCGGTACACCCTTTACGACTGAAGAAGGCCCGGTAACGGAAGACGGACGCAAGAATGCGGTTCGCCCTCGACCGTTCCACGCCCTCTCTCCGGAGGAAGAAGAGGAAATCCTCGAAATTACCCGGGAATCGGAATTCGCGGATCTCCCTCCAAGCCAGATCGTTCCCACCCTGGCGGATCGGGGAAAATACGTAGCCTCGGAATCCACCTTCTACCGGATCCTCCGCAAACACGACCAGCAGCAGCATCGGGGACGAAGTATCCGGAGGGTATCCAGAATTCCCACCACCCACGAGGCCACAGGGCCTAACCAGGTATGGAGCTGGGACATAAGCTGGCTTCCCGGCCCTATCAAGGGGCTCTACTATTACCTCTATCTGATTCTCGACATCTACAGCCGCTTCATCGTGGGCTGGGAGATCTGGGGAAGAGAATCCGAAGAACATGCGGCAGAACTCGTAACCCGGGCGGTGCTCGCCCAGAAGATAGGTGCTGCTCCTCTGGTGCTCCACTCGGACAACGGGAGCCCCATGAAAGGAGCCACCTTCCAGGAAACCTGCCGAACCCTGGGCATCGTTTCCAGCCGGAGCAGACCCCGGGTGAGCAACGACAATACCTACTCGGAATCTCTCTTCCGAACCTACAAATACCGGCCCGTCTTTCCCTCTCAGGGCTTCGAAAACCTTGAGGCCTCGAGGCTCTGGACCCGAGATTTCGTGCGGTGGTACAACGAAACCCATCATCACAGCGCCATAGGATTCGTAACTCCGGGGCAGCGTCACCGGGGAGAGCATACGGAAATCCTCGAAGCCCGGAAAGCCCTTTACGAGGAGGCCAGAAGCCGTAATCCGAGGCGATGGAGCCAAAATACCCGGACGTGGCAGAATCCTCAGTCCGTTTTTCTTAACCCTGAAAAACCTTCGAAAAAAGAGGGGGTTCAGGAGGATTTTCAAGAGATATGCGCTTTATGAAAGCCCGTCAAATGCGACGGGATTCGATCGGGAGGATGCGACAACTTGCTTGACAAACATCGCACCGGAGATGTTTTCAGGACAAATCGGATAAAATCTGCGCTCCCATCCCACAAAAGAGGTTCCATTCCCCCGCTTCTTTGTACAGACTTGCCAAGCTGCCCTTTAGCAGAAAGAGAGAGCAATTCCAAAGCACGAAGAAGGTTTGATTTCCCGGAACCGTTAGGACCAATGAGAACATTGAGATTTCCAGGAAACCATGCAACATTTTTTAAAGAGCGATACCCTTCCAACGTAATTTCCAGAATTTGCATTTTCACTCCCCCCTTCATAAGACAGACGCACAACAGTAGAGAATAATCCCAGCAAGAAACAGGCTATACAAAAAATCTGAGCAAAGGATAGCACAAAACGTCGCACAGAAAAGTCATTTTAACCTTTTTTACGGTGCGAAGAAAATCCCGCGCTCTCCCAAATAACGAGCAATGGTGCGGGCGAGTTCCCGAGGTTTCTCCTCCCGAGGGAGTCGAAGATCCCAAGGGAAAGTTTTTTCGTTATCCTCTCCCAATAGCAGGGTGACACCCTGGCGATCCGAGGGAGCGATAGCTTTGCGAAGGATACTTACGTCCTTTTCGTCCAGATCCCGAGCCGTAACGATAGCAATGAGTCCTGCATCCAGGAGGATATGGGCCACCTCCCCAAGGCGCCGCATGTGCTCCTTCCGATCCTGGAAAGCCGCGGCACCGTTACCTTCTTTTTTAAGATCCGCATCCACCCCGTAGAGGAGGTTTCCCATGCCCAAGAAGTAGGCCTTTTTGCCACGATGGAGCAGACACCTCTCCAGCTCCTTAGCCACGCTTTTGCGCTCTTCCCCCGTCCCCCCAGTGATGACCACCAACTCGGGATATTGGCTATAGAGATCCGCCCGTTCCTCCGGGGGCACCAGGCTATGCTCCCATTTGCGGTTCCGTACCAGTAGCTTGTTTCGGAGCCAGGCATCCTGATCCTCCAAAGCTTCCCGGATGATACCGCCTCCGGCAATCTCGAAGGCGTCCACCATCACGAAACGGCTGGTCTCCGCCATCTCCTCCGCCATATCGAAAGCCAGAGGAGTGGAGGTCTCAAAGACGCATTCCCCCACATCATGACGCTCCAAACAACTTTTGTTCTGCTGTTCCAGGGTGGAAGCGTCGATCACCTGAAGCACCTCTAGGAGGTGGGCCTCCACCTTGGCGCTCCCCACCTTGAGGAGGTAGCTCTTGCCCTGCACCAGAGGCTCCCGCCCCAACCAGAAGAAGCTGGCCCGGAATCGGGTAGCCACCTTGGGCCTGGGTTCTTTCGCCAATACCGCCATCTCTCCCCGGCGGATGAAAATCTGTTCATCAAGGGTAAACCCAGCGGTTTCCCCGGCTCCTGCGGAAAGAGGCGGCTCTCCCGCAAAACGCTCCAAACTCTTCACCCGGCTCTTCTTGCCCGAGGGATAGAAGAGCACCTCGTCTCCCAGGGTAATCTTTCCGGAGATAATGGAACCCGCCACGATACGCCGATCATCCCCTCCCCGAGTGAACTTGTAGACCCCCTGAACGGGCATCCGAAAAGGGCGATTTTTGGGGGCTGGTTCCGAAATAAAGGCATCCAGCTGCTCCAGCACGGTAACCCCGGCATACCAAGGCATACATTTCGAAAGGGCCGCCACTCCATCCCCCTCCATTCCGCTTACGGGGATAAAGGCTTTGGGAGTTACGCCAATCTGTCCCAGAAAAGCCGTATATTCCTCTTGAATCTTTCGAAAAATTGCCTCATCGTAGTCTACAAGGTCCATCTTGTTGACCAGCACCGCCACCTGAGTGATTCCCAGCAAGGAGAGGAGATAACCGTGACGGCGCGAATTTTCCTGAATTCCTTCGGCAGCATCGATCACAAGCAAGGCCGCCTCGGCCCGAGAGGCCCCGGTAACCATGTTTTTAAGGAACTCGATATGCCCCGGAGCGTCGATAATGAGATATCTTCTTTTTTCCGTGGCGAAAAAGCAGCGAGCCGCGTCGATGGTGATCCCCTGAGCCTGTTCTTCCTTGAGGGCATCCAGGAGAAAAGCGTATTCAAAGGGTTTGGAGTTACGCCGGCAACGCTCCCGTACCTGATCCAACTTTCCCGTGGGAAGAGAGTTGGTATCCGCCAAAAGGCGGCCCAAGATGGTACTCTTGCCGTGATCCACATGCCCCACGATGACGATGCTCATGTCTCTCTGCTGTGCCATAATTACATGTACCCTCCCCGACGAAGGGCCTCCAACCCTCCCCCATCTTCCTTATCCTGCTCCCGACCGCTTCGTTCGGCGATGTTGGCAAGGGCTCCGGACTGCAGCTCCAAAATGATTTCCGGCACCGTTCGGGATTCCGAGACGATGGGCTTGGTACAGGGCCAGCATCCCAGAGAACGGTACCGAGTACCCTCTCCCTGGTTGAAGTAGAGAGACACCATGGGGATTTTTTCTCGCTGGATATACTCCCAAATATTGAGTTCCGTCCAATCCAGAAGGGGATGTACCCGTACGTGGGTTCCCGGAGCAAAATCCGTCTTGTACTGGTTCCAGAACTCTGGGGGCTGATCTTCCAGATCCCAGTGGCTATCCACTCCTCGGGCGGAAAAATAGCGCTCCTTGGAGCGGCTTCCCTCCTCATCCGCCCGTAGACCCACGATAACCCCCGTAAAGGGAGTGCTAACCCGCTCTTCTTCGTACCGCCCGGTCTGATGATTAAAGCGAAATCGAGGCCAGGTACCCCCCAAGGTATGCTTGAGGGCCTCGGTTTTGAGGGCCTTGCAGCATTCGATGCGGGTGGCGTTGCCGTCGGGAAAGGTGCGCTTCTCTTCCAAGGCCTGGCGGTTGATGCCGTAGATCATATCCAGCCCCCACTCCCGGGTGAGCCTGTCCCGGTAGGTGATCATTTCGGGAATCTTGTAGGCCGTATCCACGTGTACAAGGGGAAAGGGAACGTGCCCGAAAAAAGCCTTTCGAGTAAGCCAAAGGAGAACCGTGCTATCCTTGCCGATGGACCAGAGCATACAGAGATCCGGGAAGGAAGCGTAGGCCTCTCGCAGAATGTGTATACTCCGGGCCTCCAAGACATCGAGATGGCTCTGCATGTTAGGCCCCCTCTCCGGGAAGATCCAGAAAATTCTCTCGACGGTTTATCATGTAAAATCCCTTCTCGTTTTTGCTGTTCCGACGGTTGTAAAGAAGGGGGGAACCGTCCATCTGGCGTACGTATCCCCCCGCCTCCTCCACGATACAGTGCATGGCAGCGGTATCCCATTCCATGGTAGGACCGAAACGATAGTAGAGTTCCGCCCTTCCTTCGGCAATACGGCACCCCTTGAGGGAGCTTCCCGCAGGAATGACTTTCGCCAAAAGGCCTTTATGTTTTTCCAGAAAGGCCTGAAGCTTTTCCGAAGGATGGGAACGGCTGGTCATGAGGCGGAGCGCTTCGGTACGGGAACTCGTGGCAAGAGAAGCCATCGCACCTTGGCACTCCAGAAAGGCTCCCTCTCCCCGAACGGCGTAGTAACACTCTCGGGTTGCCGGAAGAAGTACCACTCCCATTACGGGCTCCCCCCTCAGAGCCAGGGCGATGTTAACGGTAAATTCCCCATTACGTTTGAGAAATTCCTTGGTACCGTCCAAGGGGTCCACCACCCAGCAACGATCCTTACCCAGCCGGGAAGGATCGTCCACGCTTTCCTCCGAGAGAAAGGCATCCTGAGGAAAGGCTCTGCATATATGTTCCGCGATAATGGCGTTGGAGGCGAGATCTGCCTCCGTAAGGGGAGAACGGTCTTCCTTGAGAACGCTCTTCACGCTCCCCCGATTATAGATTTGCAGAATGGCCTCTCCCGCCTCCCGTGCCGCCCTTAGGGCGAGCTGAAGTTCTTCGTTGTAGAGAGTCACGTCGCCGCCGCTCCTTTCAAGTACAAGGATTTTTTATTTTCCGGTACTGGCTGCAGCATGGCTAATTTTTATTTCTGCCGCCTCCACGTCCATCTCTTTTTTCGTCTCGGCAGAAAGGGAACGCTTTCCCCAGAAATAGGCCCCAGGAATCGTCAAAGCTATGGCAAAGAGCACCAGGGGAAGGTTTTGCCAGATGAAAAGGTGTGAAAATTCCTTGGAGAAAGCGGCAACACCGAGGAGAATAATGGTTACCGTAATAGCCTTACGTAGCAGAATTTCATTGAAAAAGGCCACAAGATTTACCGCGAAGGGAACCGAAAGAAGAGCTCCCACCAGAAGAGGAATCCCGAGACCCCAGTTGAAAGCCACATTCCCTTTGAAAAATACATAAAGGGCAAACCCCACCATGCATGTTACTCCTTCCGCCAGGGAGGTTACCCCAACGGCACTCTTGGCGTCAAGTCCCGTAAGAATCTGACCTCCCGTAACAAGAGGACCGTACCCTCCGCCGCTCATGCCTTTATTGAAGGAGGCAAGCCCTCCGAGAAAGGCCACTTTCTTCCAGGAAAAGGTAAATCTGCGTCCCAGAGCGAGAAGGTTGAAAACCCCCAGAAAGATGAGAAGGAAGGCGATATAGGCCTTTACCATGGCCTTGGGGAGGGAAACCGCGAGAAACACCGCAAGAATGGTACCCGCCACTCCACAGATAGAGAGTACCAAAGCAGTTTTTCCCGCTCTTTTTCGTGGAGAAAGATCCACGTTACCCTTTTTATGGTGCATAAGCCCTGCGGAAAGCCCCGTAAGAATCTCGGAAAAGAGAATAAGCGGCACAATCTCCAGGGGAGAATACCCCATAAGAAGAAGTACCGGTGTAAGGATGGTACCGTAACCGCCCCCAAGGGACGAATCAATAGCTTCGCAGAAAAACGCCATAGCCCCGATAGTGATATACTCGATCATAGAATCCACCTCCCAGAAAATAGGCTCCAATAAGAGCCTCAATGCACTCTGATTGTAGCCTCACTTTTTTTCCTGTCAAGTCTATTTATTGAAAAAAGGAGTTTGTTCGCATGTCCAGCGAAAAGGTTACCATAAAGTTGCCCAAGTCTCTATACGACAAGCTGAAGGCCATTACCGAAGGAAGCGGTTACAGCAGTGTTACGGAGTTTGTGGTGCACGTTCTTCGGGATCTGGTGGCGGCGGATGCAGTAGCCCACAATCCGGAGCCCGACAAGCTTACGGATCTTACGGATGAAGAGGTGACCATGATCAAGCGGCGGCTCCGCAATCTGGGCTACCTGGATTAAAGAATATCGTCATGGCCCCTAAAATCGCTCTTATCGGCCTGGATTGCGCGGCGCCCCACTTGGTGTTCGAAACCTTTCGGAAGGAAATGCCAAACCTTACGAGACTTGCGGAAAAAGGCTGTTTTTGCCCTCTACAAACGGTGGTTCCCCCCATCACGGTACCCGCATGGATGTGCATGATGACGGGAAAAGACCCGGGAGAGCTAGGGATTTACGGTTTTCGCAACAGGAAGGATTATTCCTATAAGGGGGTTCGCTTTGCTCACGGAGGACTGCGGAAGGAACCCGCCCTGTGGGACTACATGGCCTCCCGGGGGAAACAATCTTTGCTTATGGGCATTCCCATGACCTATCCCCCTCGGCCCGTAACGGGAAATTTGGTAACGGGTTTTCTTACCCCCGGCCGGGATGTACCCTTTACCTGGCCCGAGAACCTGCGTTCGGAGGTACTGGAGATCTCTCCCGCCTATCCCTTCGATGCGGAAAATTTCCGCACCCACGAGAAACAACGCCTTCTGGAAGAGATTCACCTGCTGACCCGTGAGCAATTTCGGGTAGCCCGGGAGCTTTCTCTCCGTAAAAAGTGGGATTTCTTCGCCCTGGTGCAGATAGGACCGGATCGGATGCACCACGCCTTTTGGGCTTACCACGATACATCCCATCCCAAACATAATCCCCAAAGCCCCTTTGTAAAGGTTTTACGGGAGTATTACCGCCAGTTGGATGTCTATTTGGGGGAACTTTTCGCCACCTTCCCGGAGGATACCCGCATTCTGGTGGTTTCGGATCACGGGGTGCAGAAGATGCACGGAGGCATTGCCCTAAACGACTGGTTAATTCGTGAGGGGTATCTAGCGTTGAAGGGTATGCCCTCAAAACCTACAAAAATAGAAACGCTTATCGAAGAAAACCGGGTAGATTGGAAAAACACCCTCGCCTGGGCTTGGGGAGGGTACAGCGGCAAAATCTATCTGAATGTACGAGGCCGGGAACCCCAAGGAGTCGTGCCACCCAAAAAGGTAGCCTTCGTACGAGATCGGCTGGCGGAAAAACTGAAAACTCTTCCTGGAGAGGATGGGCTTCCTTTACAGACCCAAATCTATGCCCCCGAAGCAATCTATCGGAAAGTGCAGAACGTGGCGCCGGATCTTTTCGTACATTTCGACAATCTCGCCTGGCGGAGCCTGGGAAGCGTGGGGAACAAATCCCTCTGGGTACACGAAAACGATACGGGGCCGGATGATGCAAACCACGCCATGGAGGGAATTTTCATCTCCTCCGGAAAAACCCGGATTACCTCCATTCTGGATATATACGATTACATCTGTTCCCTGGTGGAGTAAACCGGAGTTATCGAGGCTGGAGGGTTTAGGGCGTGGCTTGCATAAAAGCAATGCGGACTGGCAGACTGCACGGTGAGCTATGCCACGGAGATAACACCCTGCTTTTCGAGATAGGCTAAAATATGCCCTAGAGATTCCTCCAGTGTCTGATTACCGGAATTGACGGTTATTTCGGGGTTTTCCGGTGGTTCGTAGGGATCCGAAATACCCGTGAAGTTGGGGATTTTGCCTTCAAGGGCCTTTTCGTAGAGCCCCTTCACGTCCCGCTGGATCAAAACTTCCCGAGGACAATCCACAAAGATTTCGATAAAGTTCGTGCACTGTGTACGAGCATAGTTTCGCATTTCCCGATAGGGAGAAATGAAGGAGACGAGAACCCCCACGCCGTTGGAGCTGAGCATCCGGGCCACGAAGGTGACGCGGCGGATATTTTCATCCCGATCTTCCCGGGAAAAACCCAAACCCCGGGTAAGACTTTCCCGTACGATATCCCCATCCAAACGCTGAACATGGGGAATCCCTCTCGCGAGAAGCTCCTTTTCCAAGGCCAGAGCGAGAGACGTTTTCCCCGCTCCAGACCATCCGGTGAACCAAAGGGTGAAGCCTTGAGATTTATTTGTTTGTTCTTTTTTATTGTTTTTATTATGCAAACTCATGAAGTAGTAAAAACCTCCTCATGCCGTTTTCGATGTTTACTTGTAGGAAAAGCAAGCGCAACACTCTTGATCGTCCCCATGGAACATCTCCAAAAAGCTTCCTGAGGCATTTTTCCAATCAAAGCGCTTCCATGATCTATCGCACTTCAGCATACCACCTTAACACGTCACCTCGGCATGGCACACATACGCACCTGACCTCCCGAGAGGGCGGATTGGTAGGCCGCTTCGATGATTTCCACGGTTTTGCGTCCCTCCCGGCCAGTGAGGGTCTGGCTGCGTTTGCCCGCCAAGGCCTCCAGCACCTCCCGATAATAGACGAGATGTCCCGAACCGTAGACGTTCTTGGGGTCGTAGCTGGCGGCGGGCACTTCTTCATCCATGGGGTGGGAGTCCTCAAAACTCCACTCCTGAATGGTGTTCATGGCCACCCCACCCACCCGAACGGTGCCGGATTCTCCCATCACGGTGATGCTCCCCTCCAGGTTTTTGGGATAGGTGAGGATGTTCACGTTGATGTTTCCCAGGGCGCCGCTACGGAAGCGCAGATTCAGCGTGATGGTGTCCTCCGCCTCCATACGGATCTTCTGGGTGGCACTGAAGGCCTGCACGGAGTCCACGGCTCCTCCCATCCACTGAACCATATCCACGTAGTGGGCCGCCTGATTGGAGAGACATCCTCCGTCGAACTCCCAGGTGCCCCGCCAGGGGGCCATGTCGTAGTAGTTCTGAGGCCGAGTCCAAAGGACGTTGGAGAGAATCATGTGAATGCGCCCGAACCGCCCCGCCTCCAGGGCCTTACGCAGAAGCTGGATGGTGGGGTTGAAACGGTTTTGCTTTACCACGAAGTACTGCACTCCCGCCTTGTCGCAGGCCTCGATGGCCCTGTCCACCGCCGCAAGTTTGGTGCCTGCGGGCTTTTCCGAGAGCACGTGCTTGCCGTATTGGGCGGCCAGGCAAACCTGATCCGGATGAATCCCCGAGGGGGTGCAGAGGGCTACCATATCACAAGAACTCTTCTCCAGCATTTCCTCCAGAGAAGCATAGGCGGAACATCCCCAGGTTTCACTCGCCTTCCGAGCCCGTTCAGGAAGGATGTCGCAGCATCCCCCCAGAACGGCCTTTCCCTCTTTTTCGAGCTGCCGGATGGTTTCAAAGTGGTTTTTGCTGATGCGTCCGCAACCTACAACGCCGATGATGTACATGGATATGCCTCCGGGTCTGTATATTTTATGAAATTTCTACCTCTCACAAGGAATATTATCGCCATTAGCGTTTCCACAAGAGCAAACTGTTGTGCAAATCCAGGGTTTTATCGAGTTTCTCCCGCTCCTGCCGGGAAAGAACCAGGGGCCGGATCTTGCGTTTTACCAGGTCTTCCGCCTTTTCCACACATCCCTGGAGATTAGCCTTGTCCACGTTGCCTACCAGTACCAAGTCGATAATGCCGCTATCGATTCCCCGGGCGTAGTCTCCGATGATATAAACCGCCTCGAGATCTCCCAGATATCCGAGCACCCGTTCGATCATCTGATCGATACCGAGAGTTTTACGCACCAATGCGTGAATTTCCGGGAAAAGAGGATGGTTCTGGTTGGCTCCGTACATTCTGGTACGTCCCTGCTGGGCGGAGTTGATAAGTCCCGCCTCGGTAAAGCGGTTAAGTTCCAGTCGCACCGCATTGGTGGATTCTCCGAACTCCTCCGCAAGTTCCCTAAGATAGGACGTTACATCGGGGTTGAAAAAGAATTTGAAAAGCAGTTTGATACGTGTTTTGGATGTTATCAATGCATCGATCAAGAATACTCCTCCAAAAAGACCTTGTTTCGAGTAAAACTACTACTCGAAACAAGGCTTGTCAAGGTTCGTTCGAGGGTTTCGGAATAACCGGAATGGAATCTCCCCGCCATTTCGTTGTTTCTCGATCACGTTTCCTTGCTCGCATTTTTCGCCACCCGTCATGAAACTCCTGCCACATCTACCATTTAAACAAAAAGAGAGGGAGCCCAAGGAGCAGCACCCCCGGAAAGAAGCTCTCTTTACAGCCTCCGGAATGTTGCAAGGAATTCTTCCGAGGGCTTCTTTGAGCCTGCACGATGGCGAAAACGGCGCTCAGCCGATGTTCCCGTGAATTTCTATCGAAGGCTTCCTGATCCTTGATGCGAAAAAAGAAATTTTCCTGGGGTACCGCAGATTGTTTTGCAAAAAAAGCCGGTTTTTCGAAGAGTCGTTGTTCTCGTTCCAGGGGATGGGGAACGTAGGCTTCCTCTTCGGGAAATCCCTCGTTTTTCGCTTTTTCTTTAATCATGGCAAAGAAAAGAGGCGCTCCACCTTCTTCCGATATCTCATACATGACGGAGAAGGAAATAACCAGATTTTCCGCGAGGGGATCCTTTTTAAGCACAATGTCTTCGACGAAAAAGATCCCCAGAAGAGTGAGTTCCGTGTCCTCCCTTTCCGAAAAAAGAGGAATTCCTTTTTGTTCCTCTTTCCTTGCGGGGATTTTCTCTTGCTCTTCCAAAAAAATCTCCACCTTTTTGCGAAGAGGGCTTTCCGGATTTTCGAGATTTTTTTGAAGATTCTCCAACTCCTTTGCATCATGGGAGCGGGGGAAAAGCGCCTCTCCCGGAAGAATATCCCCCGATAACGGATGGAGAATCAGGGCAGGGAATTCCTGAGGCAAATCCACCGGAGTCGGCTGAGGAACATCGGTGGGAGTGGGGATAAGGGTTGGAGAAGGAATCGAGGTGGGCAAAGGAATCGAAGTGGGCATTTCCGTAGGAAATACCGTGAGGCTCGGAAAGGGCGAGGAAGTCGGGGCGGAGGTGGACACAGGCACGAGCGTGGGAACGGAAGTGGGAGTATTCTCCGGAACAGGAGAAGGCGAGGGCGAAGGAATATACTGATAGGCTCCCATATCCGCCCCCTTCTCTTTCAAACGAGGCAATCCTCGTTGATCTTCCTCGGGAACGAAGATTTTTCTGCTCCCTATTTCCCATTCTCCGGGGCTCAAACCCGCATATCGGGCGGGGCTTTTTTCCGAAAGGGCACAGGTTCGAGTTACGCCTCCATTATGGGCAAGTTCTTTCAATTCCGGATCCTGGAAAAGCGTTTCCGTGCTGCCCGGAAAATCTCCCTGCAAAGCGCTGTGAGAAAGGATATATTCGCCGTCTCCCCGATAGATCTGGCTTTCCGGAGGCTGGGGAGAATTGCCCCACACCACGGCGTTGACCAAAACGAAAAGATCTCCTCCATGGCCCCAGAAACTGATTCCACCGCCTCCGGCCTTCGCACGATTTCCTGCCACCGTAACGTTGACGAGCAAGGAATCGCTTTCGTAGCTGTGAATTCCTCCTCCGTAGCCGTAACGGGATTCATTGTTCCAGAAAGTGCAGTTTTCGAGAAGCGAGGTGCTCGTATGGCTGAAGGCTCCGCCTCCGTTGTTCCGGACCAGGTTTTCGGAAAAGGTACATCTTTCTATTCGAGAAGAAATGCTGTTGTAGTTGTAAAGCCCTCCTCCGTTGGAGGCTTCGTTTTCCCTAAAAGAAAGGTTTTTCAAACGAAGGTTACCGCTTTGGCTATACAGGCCTCCGCCGCAGGCAGAGGCACGGTTGCGGCAAAAGCTGCAATGCTCCATGTTTATGTCCGCAGCTATTCCGAAAAGGGCTCCTCCATGATGTGCGGCAAGGTTATCGCACAAAATGCAGTTTTCCAGAACGGGTTGCCCTCCGGAAGCGTATACGCCTCCTCCGTTGCGATGTTCCTCCGCACCATCCGCATTTCCCAGGGTAATGAAAAACCCGTCCAACCGCACCGTATTGCCGTTATCCTTTATGGTTACCACGTGATAGCTGTCGTCATTCCGTGAACCTTCAATTCCCAAATCTCCCTGAAGCAGGGTTGCATATTTTTCCCAATCTCGCTCTTCACGAAGAGTTTCGGTACCCTCAAAACCTCCATAGAGAGCCATATCTCCCTTGAGTGAGAAGGTGGCGGAACGAAGATCTTCGGAATCCACAAGCCTGGAAGGCCGATAGGTTCCTGCGGCCACCCAAATTTCATCCCCCGGAACGACAACCTCCAGAGCATTTTGCAGATTCGAAAAAGCCTCTTTCCAACTGCTTCCGTTTCCCTCAAGGGGAATATCCTCCTTCACGTAGATCACAGCTCCGAAGGATACGGAAGTTCCGAAGAAAAACCAGAGGAAATACAAAAAAAGGCTTCGTATCAGGAATCGTTCCGCCTTCGTCTTCATGAAATTCTTTCAAATCCTCCGAAAATCTTCGCGATCCGCACTTCCGATCTTCATCCCTACTCTACAGATATCTCTCCCGCCACTGCTGGAACATGAGCAATCCCCAGAGAGAATCCGAATAGTCGTATCTCCCCGCCAGGTGATCTTTCAAACGCCGCTGCACCTGAGAAACATCAAGAAGCCCTTCTCTTTCGAGCCGAGAGGGAGCGAGGAGATCCTGAGCCCATTCCCTGAGGGGGCCTCGAATCCAGAGAGACACGGGAATGCCAAAGCCCATCTTGGGACGTTCGAAGTATTCCCGGGGCACGTAGGAGGCGAGAAGTTCCCGAAGGGGCCATTTTCCGACACCCTGCCGTATTTTGTAATGCAAAGGCAGGGACCAGGCAAAGGCGAGAAGCCGGTGGTCGAGGAAGGGAGCCCGTCCCTCGAGGCTGAAGGCCATACAGGCCCGGTCCACCTTGGTAAGCCCGTCGCCGGGAAGGTAGGAACCGTAGTCCCGGTACAGAATCTTTTCTTCCTCCTCCAGCTTTGCGGGATAGGGGGATTGAAGAAAGGCATCTTCCAAGGGTTCCGAAAAAAGCAGAGGTCCCGAAGAGGTATTCCAGAAGGTGGTAACCCGCCGATACAGGGCATCCAGATCCGGAGCATCCAGAAGAGAGGCGAGTTTATGCACCTTGTACCCCCCAAGCCGGGGCGCGGATTTTCCCGCAAGCTTTCCCGCACCTCGAATGAGGGTATCCCAGGTTGCCGGAGAGGGGGTTCGGAGAATTCTCCCCAGAAGCTTTCGGCTCCAGAGAGGATACGCACGGAGACGTCGGTTCAGCCGGGGAAGCCAGACATGGCGGTTATAGCCTCCGAAGAGTTCGTCTCCCCCATCTCCCGAGAGAGCCACGGTAACGGATTTTCTCGCGAAAGCCGCCACCAGGCAGCTTGGAATCTGGGAAGAATCCCCGAAGGGCTCCGAGTAGAATTCCGGAATCCGGGGTACCATCTCCAAAGCTTCTTTGGGGGATACGTAGTGGGTGCTGTGATGGGTGCCGAGGTGCCGGGCTACCTTGGCGGCCTCGGAGGCCTCGTCGAAGGAAGTCTCTTCGAAACCCATGGTAAAGGTCCGCACGGGAGAGGAATGCAGCTCCTGCATTATCGCTACCACCAGAGAGGAATCGATGCCCCCCGAAAGAAAGGCACCCAGGGGAACGTCCGAAAGCATCTGCCCTCCGAGAACGGTGCGCAAAAGCCTGTGAAGCTCTGCCACCGCATCTTCGGGACTTCCCGAAAAGGGGTTCTTCCGGACGATCTGTAAAGTTTCTTCCAGGGTCCAGTAGGGCACGGGGGAGGGCATTTCCCCGGACCTATCCGGAGAAAAGGTACAGAAGGTCCCCGGAAGAAGCTTGTGGATGTTTTTGTAGATCGAAGCGGGGGTGGGAATATAGTTGCGCAAAAAATATTCCCCCAAAGCCGAAAGATCCAGGTCTCTCGAAAAATCCGGATGTTCCAGAAGCGCCCGAAGATCCGAACCGAAGAGAAAGGTGCTTCCCATCCATCCGTAATAGAGAGGCTTCTCCCCTCCTCTATCCCGGGCGAGGGTAAGGCTCCGATCCCGATCGTTCCAAAGGGCGAAGGCAAACATTCCCACCATGCGTTCCAGGGTCTTTTTCAATCCCCAGCGGGCGAAACCCTCGAGAATCACCTCGGTATCCGAGGTGCCCCGAAAGGAAATTCCCTCATTTTCCAGATCCTTCCGGATTTCCCGATAGTTGTAGATTTCTCCGTTCAAAGCGATGGTGTAGTTTCCGCAGCGGGAGGTCATGGGCTGCCTTCCCGTGGGAGTAAGGTCAATCACCGCAAGCCGACGATGTCCCAGGGCCACTCCATTATCGGGATCCTCCCAGGAAGTCCCCGCATCGGGGCCTCGGTGGGCCATGGCGGCGGCCATCTTCAGGCTGAGGCTTGCAAGGGCTTCTTTCGTCAGGGAATGACGGGTATCGAGAAAACCGCAAATGCCGCACATGGTTACACCAGATTCGCCGCATACCAGGAAGCGGCCTCTTCCAGACCCCGGCGAAGGGAATATTGCGGTTCGTATCCCAAAAGCTCCTGGGCCCGGGAAATATCCGCCAGGGAATGCCGGACATCCCCGGGACGAAAATCCTCGTATCTCGGTTCCACCGAAGCCGCCTCGGGGCGGTAACGGGCCACCTGCTCCCGTACGAGGGAGAAAAGTTCCCTCAAGGTCGTACGGTCTCCCACCGCCACGTTATAAACGGTATTCTGGGCCTCCGGACTCGAGGTGGTTCCTCCCAGAATATTGATCTGCACCACGTTTTGAACGTAACAGAAATCACGACTGGTTTCGCCATCCCCGTAGATTCGGGGAATCTCCCCATTCCAGAGGGCCTTGAACCATCGGGGAATCACCGCCGCATAAGCTCCCTCGGGGGTCTGACGAGCTCCGAAAGCATTGAAATAACGCATGCCGATACAGGAAAGGCCGTAGGTGGAGGAAAAAATTCGGGCGTACTGTTCTCCTATGAGCTTCGTAAGAGAATAGGGGGAGAGAGGATTGCCGATTTTATGTTCTCTCTTCGGAAGATCAGGATGATCTCCGTAGACCGAACTCGACGAAGCGTAAACGAAACGGGGGACCTCACATTCCTTTACGGCAAGAAGCATGTTGACGAAACCATCAACGTTGCTCTGATGGGAATCCAGAGGATTCTTGATGGATCGGGGCACCGATCCCAGAGCCGCCTGATGGAGCACCACATTCTGCCCCCGGCAAGCCTCGCGGCAGATTGCGGCGTTCCGGATATCCCCTTCGACGAAGGTAAAGCGTTTTCGTCGGTCTTCGGAACAAGCCCCGAGAACCTCTTCTATATTGCGGCGATAGCCGGTACTGAAGTTATCCAGTCCGGTAACCTCCTGATCCAGGGAAAGCAAGGCTTCCACAAGATTGGACCCGATGAATCCCGCAGCCCCCGTAACGAGCCACTTCCGGGGATGCCCGCGCAGCTCTTGGCAGACTTTTTCAAAGGCCCTGGACTTTCCGGAAAGGTCCATCAGAGGCTCCAGTAGAGATAGGGTTCCCGGAAATCTCCGGGAGCGTAGAGGGACTTCACGTCCACCACCACTCCCCCTTCAGGGCTCAGGCACTCCGCAAGAAAGGCCGGCCCCTGCCGAAGATATTCCTCGTGAGCCACTCCCAGAATAATGGCATCCAAATTCTTCCATTCCCGGGGATCCGAAAGGGAAATGCCATATTCCTCCAAAGTTTCCTCGGAGGACACCAGGGGGTCCGCCACCAGAACCTCCACTCCGTACTCCCGGAGTTCCTCCACGAGATCCGGAATGCGGCTGTTCCGCAAATCCGGCACGTTCTCCTTGAAGGTAATTCCCAGAATGCCCACCCGGGCTCCTCCCACGGAACGCCGGGCTTTACAGAGAAGCTTTACGGTTTTCTCCACGATCATTTTTCCCATGGTATCGTTGATGCGGCGTCCCGCCAGAATAACCTGGGGATGGTATCCCACCTCCTCCGCCTTGAAGGTGAGGTAATAGGGATCCACGCCGATACAATGCCCTCCCACCAGGCCGGGCCGGAAGGGAAGGAAGTTCCATTTGGTTCCCGCCGCCTCCAATACGTCGGCGGTACGGATATCCAGGCGATCGAAAAGAATGGCGAGTTCGTTCATGAGGGCTATGTTGAGATCCCGTTGGGTGTTCTCGATAACCTTGGCGGCCTCCGCCACCTTAATGCTCGGAGCCCGGTGAATGCCTGCGGTCACCACGGCGCCGTAAATTCGGGCCACCGCCTCCAGGGTTTCCTCGTCCTCTCCGGAAACCACCTTGGTGATGGTCTCCAGCCGGTGCTGCCTATCCCCCGGATTGATTCGTTCCGGAGAGTAGCCTATTTTGAAATCCTCATGAGGCTTCAGTCCGGAACCCTCCGCCAAAAGGGGAAGACAGATATCCTCGGTCACTCCGGGATAGACCGTGGATTCGTACACCACCACGGAACCCTTCTTGAGAAGCGGTGCCAGGGCCCGGGTGGCCCGAATCACCGGGCCGAGATCCGGCCGGTGCCATCGGTCCACGGGAGTGGGCACCGTGACAATATAGAAATCCAGCCCCCGAATATCCTCGGCGGCATCCGTAAGCTTCAGAGAAGAGATCTTCATCTCCTCCGAAGGAATTTCCCCGGTCCGGTCGTATCCCCTTCGAAGCTCCGCGATGCGCTCCCGGTTGATATCGTATCCGAAGACACGGTCGAATTTTTTCGCAAGCCCCACTCCGAGGGGGATTCCCACGTACCCCAGACCGATAACGCCGATGGACGGCTGATACATTTTCTATCCTTCCTTTCCTTCACTGCCTGTTCTCGTTTTTCAAGAGTTATTCCGGAAGCCGCTCCAGGAAAGTCCCTCCTCGATAATGCCGATCATGGAAGCATTTACTTTATGTACACAGAAACGCTCCTCCGCGAGAAGTCGGCTCCTCCTTCCCATAAGGGGAACCAGAGCGGGATTTTCGCAGAATAGAGCCATTTTTTCCGCCAGGACCTCCGCATTTCGGGGAGGCACGAGATAGCCGTTATATCCGTCCTGCAAGGTTTCCCGGCATCCCGGCACGTCCGTGGTAATCAGGGGACGTCCCGTGGCCATGGCCTCCAGAGAGGATCGGGGCGTTCCCTCGCGATAGGAGGGAAGCACGTAGACATGGGAGGCTTCAAGAGCGGGGCGCACATCCTCCAGAGAACCGAGATACCGTAAAACTCCCCGGCGGTTCCATGCGTCCACCTCGGCTTCGGCAATTCCTCCCGGGCTGGAATCGAAGGGCCCCACCAGGGAACACCGAGCTTCCGGATAGAGCCGGCGGAGACGCTCCGCCGCTTGGGCGTACTCCCGAATGCCCTTCTCCCGAAGAAGCCGGGCAATGAGCAGAAAATTCGGAGGCCCTCCTTCGGGAGGAGGCACGTAGGGAAAACGCTCCAGATCCACTCCTGAACCCCAGACACGGAAGGTTTTTTCTTCCCTTACGAATCCGGAATCCACGAAGAATCGCCGATCCTCGGGGTTCTGAAAAATCGTCACCTCGCTTACCTTGAGGGCCCGGCGCAGTAGAGGCGATAATCCTCGGCGCAAAAGACGCTGTTTGAGAGAAGCTCCTATAAAAGAATATCCCAGTCCGGTAATCAAGGAGAGAATGCGGGGCACCCCCGCCCGAGAGGCCGCCAGGGAACCGTAGAGCACGGGCTTGAGAGTGTAACTCAACAGCACCTCCGGACGAAGGTCTCGAAAAAGAGCTACCAGCTCCCGGAAGCTTTTTCCATCCTTCAGGGGATTCATACCGGTCCGATCCAGAGATATCGGAACGTACCGCCCTCCCAGAGCCTGAATGCGTTCGCACATATCTTTTGGAGCCTCCTGAAGAGGGGCCACTCCGAAAACCTGGTGCCCCCGCCGGACGAGTTCCCGAACAAGAGTGCCTCGAAAGTTGCAGAGCGAAGGAGCGTATCCGCCGAAAAGAACGATACGGGACATACGGATTATTCCTCCGGCAAGGAAGTTCGTTTTTCGGAAACTCTGGGCCTCGCGGGCACTCCCATTACGAGAGCCTCCGCAGGAACATCCTTCACCACCACCGCTCCGGCTCCCACCACGGCCCGAGCTCCCACGGAAACCCCCGGAAGCACCGCTGCCCCGGTACCGATCCAGGCGCAGGCTCCTACGAAGACGTTTCCCGCCAGATGTACCCCCGGCGAGAGATGAACTCCTTCCTCGAGAAAACAATCGTGATCTACGGTGGCTCCGGTGTTCACGATGCATCCTTCTCCGAGAACCGCTCCGTAGTTCACCGCGGTCTGGGCGAAAAGCACCGTCCCTTCCCCCAGAGAGGCCCCGGAACTGATCCAGCTTCGGGGATGTTTCAGAACTTCCACAAAAAAGCCCTCCTCTCGGAGAGCCTGCAACAACCGGCACCGGAGACCGTTATCTCCCACCCCCGGCAAAATCCCCCACATCTCCTTCGGGAAATTCCGGCGGTCCTCGAAGGTTCCCAAAACGGGCCATTCGCCGGAGGAGCGGAGTTCCGGATACCGATCATCCAAAAAGGCTATTTCCTTCCACAGGCCGCATTCCCGGGCGCCGTCCGCCGCCACCCGGCCATGTCCTCCCGCTCCGAGAACGAGGAGTTTTGGTGGTATCCCCATATCTTTCATGAGCTTTTCTACTCTCCTTGGGGAGGAGTTCCCCGGAATTTCTCCATAGTGGCATGCCCCTCCTGACTGATACCGGCAGGACGCAGCACCTTTCCCAGAGTCTTGCAGAGAATGAGGAAATCCAGCTTGAGACTCCAGTTCTCCACGTACCACACGTCGAGTTCGAACTTTTCCTCCCAGGAGAGAGCGTTCCGTCCGTTGATCTGAGCCCAACCGGTTATTCCCGGAAACATCTCCAGCCTCCGGCGCTGTCGGGAGTCGTAAAGAGGAACGTACTCCGGCAGAAGAGGACGGGGGCCTACCAGGCTCATCTCTCCCCGAAGAACGTTGTAGAGCTGGGGAATCTCATCCAGGCTCGCGGCTCGGAGGAAATTTCCGAAGGAAGTGAGACGTTCCCAATCCTCCAGCAGATTTCCCGCCACATCCCGGGAATTTCTCATGGTCCGGAACTTGAAAAGCCGGAAAGAAGCTCCTCCTCGCCCCGCTCTTTCCTGAGAAAAAAGAACCGGCCTTCCGAGAGTGCAGAATACCCCCAGAAAAACAAACAGAAAAAGAGGCGAGAGAAGAAACAATCCCGCCACGGCTCCCACAATATCCAGCCCTCTCTTTACGGCTCTCTCCCCCTTGGAAAGGCCCCTTTTCATATGTTGCCCCTCTTTTCTTTCGTAGCTATCCGGCCTTCAGCCGCAAGGGATCTCTCTTTCTCTCTCCCGGGCTTCGTAAAAGGGAACGTATTCCTCCAGAACCTTCCGAATTCCCGAATCGTCGTATTCCAGAAGCCCCTCCAGGCGTTCCGCCAGAGAGGAAACGGGTTTACCCTGCATGGCGGTAAGAAAGATCTTCCGGTGAAGGGTATGGGTCACGTGATGGGGATCGTAGAACAGCTCCTCGAAGAGCTTTTCCCCCGGGCGTTTTCCCGTAAAGGTGATGGGGATATCCCGGTGGGGCTCCATGCCGTAAAGCCGGATAAGGGTTTTGGCAAGCTCCACGATATGCACGGGCTCTCCCATATCAAGCACGAAAAGCTCTCCTCCCCTTCCGAGGGACGCCGCCTGAAGCACCAGGGAGACCGCCTCGGAAATGAGCATGAAATAACGCCGCATGCCGGGATCCGTTACCGTTACGGGCCCCCCCTTGAGGATCTGCTGCTCGAACTTGGGAATCACGCTCCCCCGGCTTCCGAGAACGTTGCCGAAGCGCACCGCCATATATGCGGTGGAAGAATATTTTTCCTGGGCCTCCTCGAGAAGCATCTCCGCCAACCGTTTGGTGGCCCCCATGACGTTCGCGGGATTCACCGCCTTGTCGCTGGAAATGAGCACCATCCGCTCGGCTCCGAAAGTTCCCGCCAGCTCCGCCACGGTCCAGGTTCCCAGAGCGTTCACCCGAAAAGCCTCCCGGGGATTGCTCTCCATAAGGGGTACGTGCTTGTGTGCCGCCGCATGGAAAATCACCTGGGGACGGTGCTCCCGGAAAAGCAGCTCCATGCCCTTCCGGTCCGCCACATCCAGAATCACCGGATTGTAGGGTACCGTAACTCCCGCTCCCTTGAAGCTCTCCAAAAGTTCGTAAATGGACTGCTCTCCGTGGCCGAGAAGAAGCATTTCCCTAGGGGCATACTCCGCGATCTGCTGACAGATTTCCCGCCCGATGGATCCCCCAGCTCCGGTAACGAGAACCCGGCGGCCCTCGAGATAGTTCCGGATTCCCGCATTATCCAGGGAAATAGGTTCCCGGGCGAGAAGGTCCTCCAGCCGTACCGGCCGCAGGCGGCTGACGTTCACCTGGCCTCCCGCAAGTTCCCGCAGGCTCGGAAGCACCCGGACCGTGATGTTCTTGGGAGCCACCTCCCCGAGAATCCGGCTTACCATGCGCCCGGGAGCGGAGGGAATGGCGAAAAGCACCAGGTCCGCATGGTATTCATCGATGAGAGCTCCCAGATTGGAGGTGTATCCCAGCACCCGAAGCCCTGCCACCTCCATGCCCAGCTTCTGGGGATCGTCATCCACGAAGCCCAGAGGCAGAATTTCCCGATCGTTCCGCAAAAGATCCCGGGCGAGAAGCCCCCCCGCTTCGCCGGCTCCCACGATGACGGCCCGGGAAAGAGGAAGCCGTTGGGGCTGCAACCCGAGCCGGGCGAGACGCCAGGTAATCCGGAAAGCTCCCATGAAAAAGAGCCCCAACACCACGAACACCGCCAGAGTGGAGCGGGGAACGAAAATCCCCGCGATCAGGAAGCGATCCACCAGACAGTACAGAAAGGTTCCCAGGGCATAGAAACGGGTAAGCCGGAGATACTCCTCCAAACTTGCCTGGGACCAGAGAACCCGGTAAAGCCCTCCCAGCAGCAGGGAACCGCTCACGAAAAGCGTAAGAAGTCCGGCGGTGGGAAAAAGGTCGTCCACATAATCCCAGCCGAAGAAGAGAGTCAGTCGAAAGGCGTAGCCGCAGTATACCGCCAGGAGAAGGGAAAAGACATCGGTCCAGAACACTCCGAAGGGATTTCCCCCCATTCGGAGCCAGCACTCCAGGAAACGACGCTTAAAGCGCGACATGAGAGAGGAATTCCTCCAGACACCGGGCTACATAGGTCTGCTCGGGGTCTCCGAGATCCGTATAGAAGGGAAGGGCCAAGACGGAGGAACACACCTCGTCCATAATCGGAAAATCCCCCTCCAGGTAGCCGAAACGCTCCACATAGAAGGGTTGCAGCGGTATGGGGGTGAAATAGGGCTTGCACTCCACCCCCCGTTGCCGGAGATGCTCCGTGGCGCGATTCCGGAGGGAGGCATTCCTGAACCGGATCACGTACACGAACCAGCTCGGCAAATCCGTCCAGGCCGGAGGAGAGGGAAGCAGCAGTTCCGGAAGATGCCCCAAAAGCCTCTCGTAGCGGAGGGCCACGGAATTCCGCTTTTCGAGGATACCCTCCAGCCGGGCGATCTGGGAGCGCCCGAGAGCTGCGGTAAGCTCGCTCATGCGGTAGTTATATCCCAGCCGCACATGGGAAAGCCAGGTGCCGCTATCGTCCCGCCCCTGATTGATGAGAGAACGGCAGATCGAAGCGATTTCCGGGTTATCCGTAACCACCACGCCCCCCTCCCCCGTGGTGATCTGCTTGTTGGGATAGAAGGCAAAGGCTCCTCCCACTCCGAAGCTACCGCAGGAACGGCCTTCCAGGCGTCCTCCAAGAGCCTCGCAGCTGTCCTCGAAAAGAAGCAGATTCTCCTGGCGGGCAAGGAGTTCAAGCTCCTCCCAGGGAGCGGGCATACCGAAAACGTCCACGAAAAGCATTCCCTTGATCCGGGAAGGATCGCAGGGAGCGGATTCTCCGGGAAGCACCGCCTCTCCGGAACGGAGTTTTTTCAAAACCCGCTCCACCTGGGGCACGGAAGGCATGAGAGTACTCCGGGAAATATCCACGAAAAAAGGAATCGCTCCAAGCATGAGCAGCACGTTACTGCTTGCCACGAAACTGAAGGGAGTGGTGAGCACCACGTCCCCGGGACCTATCCCCGAAGCTTCGAGAAGCACGTGGAGCGCCGCGGTGCCACTGGAACAGGCCACCGCATGGGAAACTCCCGCCCGGGCGGCAAGTTCTTCCTCGAACGCTCGAATCTGAGGTCCCAGAGCGATCCGACCGGATCGAAGGGTATCTACCACCGCCTGAATATCGTCTTCAAAAATCTGGGCACTCGAAAGGGGTACCTGCACGGGAAGGTCACCTCACATGGACCGGAGAAATCTCCAGGATTTCTCCTCGCCGGATTCTGTTCATTCACGACAAAGGCCAGCATCGCTCCAAAGGAGGAATGCCGAAAATGGGGAAAGGGAAATTCGGAAACTCGATTTCCTCCAAGGCATTGTACCAGCAATTCGGAAAGAAGGAAAAGAGGAGCTTCTCCTTTTTTCTCTTTTTTCTCCGCCTTTCCGGCCTATCCACAGGATATCCACCGAATTATCCACATATATTGTGTTCTTTCTAGCAAAACCACCATATATAGTGCTTGAGTCTCTGGAAAGAAGGGACCTCTTCTGATACCATAAAGGCGAACTTCCCGAGAAAGATCTCTGATTCCGAACCGAGAGCCCCGGAAAAACTTCCGCAAGTTTACCGCATAAGGAGAAAAACATCCATGAAAGTAGGATTCATACGCAAACGGGACGGCCAGCAAGCCCCTTTTCAACGCCAGAAAATCTGGAACGCCGTCAAAAAGGCGGCCCATGCCGCAGGAGCTTCCCAAGAGGATGCGGTGGCCGAGGAAATTACGAACAAGGCCATTTCGTACCTCAATATTTTTTTCGACGAGACCCACATTCCCACGGTGGAACAGGTCCAGGACCTCGTGGAGAAGATCCTTATCGAGGAAGGCTATGCGGATGCCGCCAAGGCCTATATTCTCTACCGGGAACAGCACGCCCGGTTGCGGGATACAAAGAAGCTTTTGGAGGGAGCCGCAGATCTGGTACAGAAGTACCTGAAAAAGCTGGACTGGAAGGTCCACGAAAACAGCAACATGAGCTACTCCCTTCAGGGGCTCAACAACTATATCGCCTCGGAAATCACCAGCCAGTACTGGCTTCATGAAATTTATCCCAAAAACATTCGAGATGTCCACCTTTCGGGGGATCTCCACATTCACGACCTGAGCAACCTCTCGGTCTACTGTTGCGGCTGGGATCTTCAGGACCTTCTCATGAACGGCTTCACCGGAGTACAGACCAAGATCGGCAGCCGTCCTCCCAAGCATTTCCGCACCGCTCTGGGACAGATCGTGAATTTCTTCTACACCATGCAGGGGGAAGCTGCGGGGGCCCAGGCCTTTTCGAATTTCGACACCTTGTTGGCCCCCTTCATCGCCTACGACAATCTCTCCTACCGGGACGTGAAGCAGGCCCTCCAGGAGTTCGTCTTCAATCTGAACGTTCCCACTCGGGTGGGCTTCCAAACCCCCTTCACGAACATCACCATGGACCTCTCGATACCCTCCTCTCTGGCCAAGCTTCCCGCCATCGTGGGAGGAAATCCCATCGACCGAATCTACGGGGATTTCCAGAAGGAAATGGACATGATCAACCGGGCCTTCGCGGAGGTCATGCTGGAGGGAGACGCCACGGGAAAGGTCTTTCCTTTTCCCATTCCCACCTATAACATCACCGCCGATTTCGACTGGGATAACGAGGTGCTCGCTCCGGTATGGGAGATGACCGCCCGGTACGGCATTCCCTACTTCTCCAATTTCGTGAACTCCGACATGAATCCCGACGACGTGAGGAGCATGTGCTGCCGCCTCCGGCTGGACAACGCGGTGCTGCGCAAGCGAGGAGGAGGGCTTTTCGGCTCCAACCCCATGACGGGCTCCATCGGCGTGGTCACCCTCAACATGCCTCGAATCGGCCATCTCTCCCGTACCGAGGAGGAATTTCTCGAGCGCACCTTCGCCCTCATGGAAATCGCCAAGGAGAGCCTGGAGATAAAACGCAAGGTTTTGGAACGCCTCACCGAGGCGAACCTCTACCCCTACTCCAAGTTCTATCTCCGGAACATCAAGGAGACCAGCGGCTACTATTGGAACAACCACTTCAACACCATCGGGCTGAACGGCATGAACGAGGCGGTGCGAAACTTCCTGGACATGGATCTCACCACTCCCGAGGGAATCTCCTTCGCCGCCCGCATCATGGAGGCCATGCGGGACAAGCTGCTGGAGTTCCAGGAGGAAACGGAGCATCTCTACAACCTGGAGGCCACTCCCGCCGAGGGCACTTCCTATCGGTTCGCCCGAATCGACCGGGATCTCTTCGGAGACGCCATCATCTGCGCCAACCACGAGGCCTGCCGGGAACGGAATG
Organism: uncultured Aminiphilus sp.; assembly: GCA_963666395.2. Classification (GTDB taxonomy): domain Bacteria; phylum Synergistota; class Synergistia; order Synergistales; family Aminiphilaceae; genus DAIPKP01. The sequence goes on along the minus strand of CAXXQU010000001.1, from coordinate 171,776 downwards.
CGGAGCCCTACTACACCAACTCCTCCCAGCTCCCCGTGGGCTTTACGGACGATATTTTCGAGGCCCTCTATCTTCAGGACCAGCTTCAGGTACTCTATACGGGGGGCACCGTGTTCCACGGATTCCTCGGAGAACGCATGCCCTCGGGAGAGGCCACCAAACGTCTGGTACGGCGGATTGCGGAGAACTTTCATCTTCCCTACTACACCATAACTCCCTCCTTCAGCATTTGCCCCATTCACGGCTACATTCCGGGGGAACACGAGTTCTGCCCCAAATGCGACGAGGAGATGGGGTATGTGGAGGAGGAAGCGGCTCCAAGCCTCGAAGAGGCTTCGCAGCGATAGTTCATGTACATCGGAGGCCTTCAGAAAACCACGCTTCTGGATTTTCCGAACAGACTCGCCTGCATCGTCTTTACCCGGGGCTGTAACTTTCGTTGCCCCTACTGCTACAACACCGAACTGATTTCTCTTCCGGACTACAAAGAGGAGGAAAATACGGATTTTTTCTGGGAATTCCTGGAAAGCCGCAAAAACATCCTGGATGGTGTATGTATTACCGGAGGAGAGCCCCTTCTTCAAAGAGACCTTCCGGAGTTTATCCGGAAAATACGCGAAAGAGGATTCCAGGTAAAACTGGACACCAACGGCTCCTTTCCGGAACGCCTGGAGGAGCTTTTGCGGCAGGGACTGGTGGAATACGTAGCTCTGGACGTAAAAATCTCCCCCGAGGAGTACGACGCCCTTTCGGGTTTCCCGGGCTCCCGGGAAAGAGTGAAAGCCTCCCTGGAGATTCTCCGGAACGGAAGCATTCCTTTCGAGTGCCGCACCACCCTGGTTCCCCGATTTCACTCGAAGAAAAATCTGGCAAATCTGGGGAATTGGATTCAGGGGGTTCCTCTATGGGTCTTGCAGCGTTTCCGCCAGGGAAAAACCCTGGATCCTTCTCTAGCAAAAGAACGATCCTTTCGGAGCACCGAAATGGAAGCCTTTCGGGAAATAGCGATTTCCTATGCGGCAAAGGTTTTGCTCCGGGAATAGAAACCCCGGACACAGGAGGACCGGAAAATTTTTCCGGCAATTCGGAAAGGAGCAATCGAAAATGAAACAGCAAGAACGTACCCGTTGCGAAGTGTATTCCCGGGTGGTGGGATTTCTGACCCCCCTCTCCCAGTGGAACAAGGGAAAAAGAGAGGAATTCCGGGATCGCAAGACCTTCGAGGTCTCCCGGGAAGAGGTGCTTTGCGAAAAGGCATGATTTTGATTCCGCAAACATTTATCATATAAACATTTTACCATATTTCACATCGTTGCAACGTATATCTTCAAGGAGGAAGCGGAATGTTCCGCCTCCTCCTTTTTGTGGCCTTACAATTATTTCACGAAATGGAGGGAAGGTCCTCCTGGAAATTGGCCCCCAAAGGATCGGTTCTTTTTTGCTATAATGCGAATCGTCGCCATTCCGTTACGGATAAAAGGTTCTAGGCTCCATTTTTTCCTTTGCCGGTATCGGATCTCGCTTCTCCAATCAAGAAAGGACGGTTTTCATGTCGGCCTCCCGCCGCTTCGCTCCGGACGTACTCTTTCCCAAAAACTGGACGGCCCACCACATGACCCGGGCCTTTCGATACCGGAACTATCGGCTCTTCTTTACGGGGCAGGCGGTTTCCCTGGTGGGGCTCTGGATGCAGCGAGTGGCCATGAGCTGGCTCATCTACCGCCTTACGAACTCCTCTCTCCATCTCGGATTGATAGATTTCGCGGGACAGATTCCGGTACTTTTTCTGGGATTTTTTGCCGGAGCCCTTCTGGAGGGCTGGGATCTCCGGCGCACCATCATGATCTGCCAGGTTCTGAGCACCCTTCAAGCTTTGCTTTTAGCACTGCTTACCCTCACGGATACCGTGGCCTACTGGCACGTTCTTCTTCTGAGCATTTTTCTTGGCCTCGTCAACGCCTTCGAGGTTCCCGCCCGGCAGTCCTTCGTGGTGCACATGGTGGACCGTCCCGAGGACGTGGGAAACGCCATCGCCCTCAACTCCTCCCTCTTCAATTGCGCCCGTCTCTTAGGTCCCTCCCTGGCGGGAGTGGTTATCGCCGCGGTAGGAGAGGGCATCTGTTTTCTCGCCAACGGCCTCTCCTACGGAGCTTCCCTGACGGCGCTTCTGATAATGCGTATTCCTCCTAGGAAAAAAGAGGAACAAGAGGAGGAAAAACTTCCCATAACCAAGCGTATCGGCCAAGGAATCCGCTACGCCTGGAAAAATCCTCCCATTCGGGCAATTCTGCTCACTCTGGTGGTCATGAGCATCTGCGGCTTTCCCTATTTGGTGATGCTCCCCATCTTCGCCCGGGATATCCTGCAGGGGGGGCCGAAAAGTTTGGGGTTTCTTTTGGGGGCCACCGGAATCGGTGCCCTTATCGCCTCCATACGCCTCGCCATGCGGCCTTCTCCGGTGGGGCTGGGGAAGGTGCTGGGAATATCCGTATGCCTCTTCGGGACGGGGATCACCCTCTTCTCCGCCTCCCGCTGGCTTCCTCTCTCCCTGGTGCTGATGGGGCTTATCGGGTTCGGCATGGTCTCCCTGATGATCTCCTGCAATACCCTCCTTCAGACCCTGGTGGAGGAGAACAAACGAAGCCGCATCATGAGCCTGTACATCATTTCGGTAATGGGAATTTCCCCTTTCGGAAGCCTGATCACCGGATGGATCGCTTCGTATTGGGGAGCCCCTCTCACTCTGGGAACCGGAGGCGTTTTCTGCGTTCTCGCGGGAATGCTCTTTTTGAAGAACCATCCCGTGCTCTGGGCCCATGCGTCGAAAATCTATCGGGCCAAGGGGCTGCTTCCTCCGGAAAACCCCGAAAAAGCCTAAGCACACGGCAAACCGGACGTAAGGGAAGAAGCCTCTCTTTCGAGAGGCTTCTTCCCTTACGTCTACGTCCATTTTTTACGGCTTGCTCCAGGCGGTTCCTATAACCACCACCTCTGCAGCTCCTCCGGAAACTTCCGGAGTGGCGATACGTATGGAACTCACCCCCCTAGCCCCCATGGCGGCGGCCCGACTGCGGAGACGATCCATGGCGCGGCTTACCGCATCGTCCAGGAGGCTCGTATAGGCCCCCAGCTCTCCCCCCGCCATGTTACGCAGAGCGGAACTGAAATCCTTAACCACCGAACGGCTGAGAACGCAGGACCCCCACACGAGCCCCAGGATGCGGGCATCCTCGGGGCACCCCTCGGCTCCGGTGGAGAGAAGAAGTTCCTCTGCCGGAAATTCCCGTTCTTTCATGCTATCTTCGTCTCCTCACAAACAAAAGTCTTCTCCCTATGCGGAAAAGCCAAAGCCCCACTATACCCCCCAAAAGAATTTTGAGCCAGAGAGGAAAAAGGGCCACCAAAGCTCTTCCGGAATCCCAAAAGGAAAGGATCTTGGAAGCCACCCCGAAGGGCTTTCGCTGTCCCTCCGGAAGCCGTTGTAGTCGTTCCACCTCCTCCGCCACATCCTCGGGAGTGGTGGCGTTACGGAAAAGCCGGTTCTGGTCCAGAGGAGGCAACTCCTCGAAGATCCAGGCCAGAAATTCCCGGGGAAGCTGCTGCAGAAGATTCTGTTCCTGAGGTTTGCGCAGGGAAAACCATTGCAGCAGGGCTACGGACTTCGGCGAGGGCTCCAGAGAACGCCACAGAGGAAGGGGAGTCTCCCGCCAGAGGGAAAAGATATCCTCTCCTCCCATTCCGACCCACCCCATGGCCTCTTGGGGAGACATCTCCCGGAGCATGGAGGCGAGATCGTAGATGTGACTCTCGTTCATGAGCACCAAAGAGGAGGCGAGCTGTTCCGCAAGCACCGACAGAGGGAGGGAAGTTTCCCGTTCCAGAATGACCAGCTCCCCCGCCACCCGCTCCTGCTCCTGGGCAGGAAGGGCCCCTACCGCCTCCATATAGGCTTTGGAGGTGGAAAGAGCCTCCACCTTGCGGTCGAAATCCTTCATGGTGATGGCGGCCAACTCGTACTGTTCCCGCACTCCCGGAGCCAGGGCGTGCCACATTTCCCTGGGACATCGTTCCGCGTAGGCCTCGGAAAAAGCTCCCACAAGCTCTTCCTGCACCTTGGAATCCAGGGTGGAAACGTCAAACACGAACATCCCCACGTCCCAGGCGGTCCAGAGGGCGAAAAGCCCCACCATCCAGGGACCTCCCGCCAGGGCGAGCACCTTCTTCCCCGCCGCCTTTCCCGTGCGCTTCAAAAGAAAATGCTGTATCCGGGTTTTCAGGACCTTTCGAAGGGCCACCGCCACCACCAAACCCGTGGCGCTCACTGCCAGGCCATCCACGGCCCCCGAAAGCAGCGGAAGAGACAGGGATTCCACGGTTCCCGTTCCCGCCCTGCGAAGTTCCGGAAGAAAAACCTCTCCCAGCCGGGCCACTCCCGGAAGATACCGGGCCTCCTCCATGCGAAGGGCCCGAAGCTCCTCCGCGAAAAGCCGGAGATCCCTCTCCAAGGAGGATGCCAGGGAATTCATGAGCTCTTCGAGAAAGGCCTCCCATTCGGGAGAGAATCGGAGGACGAAACGCTGAATCACCTGATCCACGAAGATCCGCTGAAAATCCGCATCCATCATGCGGATATTTTCGAGTACATACTCCTCCTGAATCTCCTTCATGGCGGCTTGAAGAGAGGCTTCCAGACGAAATTCCATTTTTTTGTTTTCCCACATGGTGGCATACATGCGGAAAAAGAGGGTTTCCATGGCCTCCTCGTGCTCTTCCCGAAGACTCCTCTCTTTCGCCGCAACCTGCTGCTCGTAGTTCAAAGCCTGGGGAATTCCTCCGGCGATATCTTCTCCCTTTCCCGGAGAAGCACATCCCAACATGGCCCCCACCCCAAGCAGAACCAGATATTTCCAAAAGCATCGCTTTTTCCGCATTTCGGCTCCTCCCGCAACATGCGTACATCCGAATTCCTTATACGGAGCACTTTTTCGAAAAATTCTCCGGAATAAGGCTCTTCTCGTTCTTTTTCGTGCTCTTCCGAATAAAGTATAGCAGGAGAAGGGTCTTTCTAGAGTATAATAATGCTCCGGTTCGTAACGGCACGAAACCGCAAACTCTTTTCTTTGGGAGGAAGCCTCTATGCTTGCGGAAATCGCATCCTGGCTCGTGGATACCATCGGATATATGGGATACGGAGGAATCGTCTTTCTCATGCTCGTGGAATCGTCCTTTTTCCCCTTTCCCAGCGAGATCGTCATTCCCCCCGCGGGATTCCTCGCCGCCTCGGGACAGATGAACCTTGGCTTGGTCATTCTTGCGGGAATCGCCGGAAGTCTTCTGGGGGCCTTTTTCAACTACTGGATCGCCCTGAAGCTGGGGCGCCCTTTCTTCGAGCGCTACGGAAAGTACCTCTTCGTCTCCCCGAAATCCCTGGAACGATCGGAAACCTACTTCGCCAAACACGGGCACATCAGTACTTTCGTGGGGCGCCTTATTCCCGGAATCCGGCAACTCATCTCCCTTCCTGCGGGAATCGCCCGGATGCCCCTGGGAATCTTCACCCTCTTCACCGCCCTGGGAGCGGGTATATGGGTAGTGGTACTGGCCTTCCTGGGGTACCTCCTGGGGGATAACCAGGCCCTTCTGGAAGAACATCTGCACACCATCACCTACGTCACTCTGGGAGCGTGCACCCTTCTTTGCCTGGGATACTGGCAGTGGCAGCGAAGGCGTAAACGAAGGAATCTCTCCTAGAACTGGAATCGCCGCTTGTGCATTTCCTCGATTCCAGTCGCAAAAACCGAAGCGAAAAAATCCCTGGGGCTCTTCGATCCCAGGGATTTTTTCGTTCCTTCTTCTCCTCAGGCCACCCGGCGAACCCGCTGAGCCTTTCCTTCGGACCGGGGAATCGCTCCGGGAAGACAAACCGAGAGGGGAATCCGCAATCCCGTAACCTGATGCATGGCCTCCTGGCCGAGGCGCTCGAGTTTTTTCCGCTCCTCCTCTTTCACCTCCCCGGAGGCCTCGCAGAGAACCCGAACCTCCGTAAGGGTCTCTCCTCCCTGAACTTCGATAAGGTAGTGCAGGGAAAGTCCCGAAACCCTGTTCAGAGCCACCTCGATCTGGGAGGGAAAAAGGTTGACCCCCCGAAGAATGAGCATATCGTCTGTTCTTCCCCGGATGCGTTCGATCCGGGTGCCCTCCACGCCGCAGGAACACGTGCCGGAAAGAATCCGCGTACGGTCTCCGGTCCAGTAGCGGAGAAGCGGCAAAGCCTCTTTGGTAAGGCTCGAAAGAACCAGCACTCCCTCTTCTCCCGGAGGAAGGGTCTGTCCCGTTTCGGGATCGAGAATCTCCACCAGGGTATGATCGTCCCAGAGATGCAGCCCCTGCCGACAAGGGCATTCCATGCCCACTCCGGGGCCCATCATCTCCGAAAGGCCGTAGACGTCCAGAGCGGTAATTCCAAGTTCCTCTTCGAGACGCTGCCGGATGCCCTCGGTCCAGGGCTCCGCTCCGAAGATGCCGATCCGTAACCTGGGAAGGGTTTTTCCCTGCCTTCGCAATAATTCTCCGAGATGCAACCCGTAGGAGGGAGTGCAACAGAGTACGGTGGTTCCCAAATCCTCCATGAGCATAATCTGGCGTTCCGAAAACCCTCCCGAAGCGGGAATTACCGTAGCCCCAAGTTTTTCCGCCCCATGATGAAAACCGAGCCCCCCCGTGAAGAGCCCGTACCCGTAAGCGATCTGCACCACATCCCTGGAGGTGACTCCCGCAATCCGGAGGCTTCGAATCACCATATCATCCCAGGCTTGAAGATCCTTCGCCGTATAAGCCACCACCGTAGGCTTTCCGGTAGTTCCCGAGGACGCGTGAAACCGCACAAGCTCCTCGGGTTCGCAGGCCAGAAGCCCCGTGGGATAGGTATCCCGAAGATCTCCCTTTCGGGTAAGGGGAAGCTTTGCCACATCCTCCAGAGTGCGGATATCCTCGGGAGTGACCCCGCACACCTCCATACGTTCCCGATAGAGAGGAACCCGGCTCCACACCCGATGGACGGTTCTCTTTAAAAGCTCCAGCTGCTGCGCGTCTCGTCTCGTTTTCATGGTCATAACTCGTCTCGCCTCCTGTAGGTATGTGGATCTTTTCCGGAAAAAGGAGCATAAAAAAAGAGCCGGAGTCCCGATTGCGGGACCCCGGCTCGAAAGTGCCAACGCCACTAGGCGCCGGCCCCTCGAGGGGGACCCGCGCTGGTAAAAAAGAAAAAGCTCTGCTCGTGGCTTAAAGAGAGGAACACTTTTATCTGTCGCATTTTCTGCGCCTTTCACAGGAAAAATTTCGCATAGTTATACGCTATTCCGAGAGGCATGTCAAGGAGAAGAGGCTTTTTCAAGCTTTTTTTCAGGAGTCTTCCTTCCGGCGTCTCCGAAGAATGCCGTCCTTGGAGACGGAAATTTCCGGTTCCTTCTGAGTTCGAAGCTTCGGCTTCACCGGGGAGGGACGCTTCTCTCCCAAGAGGGCGAAATCCTGAATACCCGGATGGTTGAAAATATACTCTTCAGGGAAGCCCGTGGCGATCACCGTAACCTCCACCTCGTTCTCCAGAGAGGCATCCTGCACATGTCCCCAGATAACGTTGGCATCTTCGTGGGTGGCTTCGGAAAGCACGTCGGACACCGCATAGACCTCGTGCAGCGACATGTCGGGACCTCCGGTGATGTTGAAGAGAACTCCCTTGGCGCCATTCATGGGAACCTCCATGAGAGGGCTTCGAAGAGCGCTCTGGGCCGCCAGAAGGGCCCGATCCTTTCCGGAGGCCCTGCCGATGCCCATGATGGCAAGCCCCGCATCGGTCATGACGGAACGAACGTCCGCAAAATCCACGTTGATCTTGCCGGGCCGAAGAATGAGATCCGAAACCCCCTGCACCGCCTGACGCAAAACGTCGTCCGCCATGGAGAACATGGCGAGAAGGGAATCGTTCTTTTCCGCCAGTGCGAGAAGGCGATCGTTGGAAATCATGATGAAGGCGTCCACCTGCTCCCGAAGCTTTCGGATTCCTTCCATGGCCTGATCCATGCGCTTTTTTCCTTCGAAGGAAAAAGGACGGGTCACCACCGCCACCACCAGAATGCCGAGATCCTTGGCGATATTCGCGATGACCGGAGAAGCTCCGGTTCCGGTACCTCCTCCCATTCCCGCGGTGAGAAAGACCATGTCCGCCCCTCTCAGGTGGTTCTTGATAAGATCCGCAGACTCCTTGGCCGCCGAGGCCCCCACCTGAGGATTGCCTCCGGCTCCCAATCCTTTTGTAAGATCCTGCCCAAGGGTAATGCGGATCTCTGCGGCGGATTGTTCGAGGTTACGAACATCCGTATTGGCCGCGAGAAACTCCACGCCCCTGAGGCCGCTTCGAACGATGTGGTTTAAAGCGTTGTTGCCGCCTCCTCCCACGCCGATAATTTTAATGTTTTCCTTCGTATTCCGGGGACTTCCGTCCATGGCAAAAAGTTCGGACACTCCCTTCCCTCCTCTCGGAGTCGCAAGGTACACGACACACAGGGTATATTTTCTCGTGTTCTTGAATTTTGGTCAACTACCTCATGCCCATACAATTCACTTTTCCAGCAAAAGCCCCTCGGGATACCGCAGTTCCACCCGGGAAACCGCATCCCCGCTCATTTCATAGAGGAGAAGGTTGCCCCAGAGATCTCCGTAAACCAGAAGATCCCCCGAACGTTCCCGGGGATTGCCCAGAAAATCCAGCAGGACCTCCTCGGAGGTCCCCACTCCGAGCCCCCATTTGACGGAAATGCGCGGATCTTCTACCGTCAGCGAAAGAGGAGCCACTCCGGCATCTCCGCTCCGGAGAAGGACCTTCAGGGACTTCGAAACCCCCTCGTAGTTTCCCTCGGCGTTTCGGGAAAAGACGATTCCGAGAGCCTGGAACTCCGGGAAAAGGTCCTTTTCCAGAAGAGGAAATCCCAAAGGGCAGTAGAGGCTTTCTTCCTTTACCGAAAGATTTTTGAGGCTCGGTCCCAGAGGATCCCGAAGGAAATTTCGCCCTATCTTCCAGGAAACTCCCCCCAGCAGAAGCAAGGCTATCAAGGAAACTCCCAAAAGAAGTATCTTTTTGAGAGAACCCCCTTTCTTTTCCTCCTCCCGAAAGGGTTTGCCCTCTTTCCGGGAATTCTCCTCTTCCTCTCTTTCCGGAGAATCTTCGAAAAGAAGGGCCTCTTCACCGGAGACTCCGGGACTTCCCTTTTCTTCCGCCCCATGGAACTCTTCCGTGCCGGAATCCTCGGGAAAAAACTTCCGAATCAGGGGAATTCCGGAGAAGATGGTACGCAAAGAAGGCATCTTCACGAGTCTGCTCCTTCAGAAAGGCTTCGGAAAAGGGAAAACCTTCCCGGCCAGGCTACCGGAAAAAGAGGGTTTTCCTCTAAACTTCCCGTTCAAAGGGAGTTCCCCAGTTCTTCTCGAAGAAAAGTTCCTCGGCACTTTTCCGAACACGATCCTCGTACTCCCGAGCCCGCAGGTCCTCGGGAAGGTCTTCGGGATTCCCGGGATATCCCAGGGCGATCATCACCAGAGGATCGTATTCCTGGGGAACTCCGAAGGTTTCCTGCACCCGGGAGGGAGAAAACCCCGCCATGGGATGCCCGAAAAGCCCCATCTCCGTAGCCTGGAGAAGGAGATTTTCCACCGCAAGCCCCAGATCGTGATGATACCACCGATTGGTTTTTCCGTTGTGGCTGAAGTTGCGGAAGCTCAATCCCGCAAGAAGGGCTCCCGCATGCTGTGCCCAGGTGCGGTTCCCCTCCACCAGGCAATCGAGCATGGGAGAAAATTCCGGTGTGTCCCTAAGGGCCACGATAAAGCGCCAGGGCTGTTCGTTGTAGGCGCTGGGAGCCCATCGAGCGGCTTCGAGAAGAGACGAGAGGACCCCTCTCTCCACCGCTTCGGGACGAAAGGCCCGGGGGCTCCATCGACGCTCCAGAATTATCGCAAGCTTCTTCTCTGTCCGAGCTGGCTTTTCCATAAAGAGGCCTCCTTGTCTCCTCGTTCGGGAATCTTTCCGCACAAGGATGTTTTGAGTATAAAAGCGTTTCCATGATAATACCCATGAGGGAGAAAAAAAATATCCCAGAAACACGGTACGGGGAAATTTTCTGGGTCTCCCTTCCCCTATGGAAGAGAGACCCTCTCATGGTATCATTATTTATGTTTTTTTCGAAGAAAACTCCGTAAAGTCCGCGGAGAAAGAATTCCGGAGGTAGGTAGATGGCGCGTTCCGAAAGATCCCTGCAAAAATTCTTCACCCTTCCCATTTTCGTCTCTCTTCCTCTGGTGGGGCTTCTCCTTTTCGTTCGAGGCTCCCAGACCGCTCCTTCCAATCTCGGAGCCCTTTGGGTGGTAGCTCTTTTCTGGTACAGCATTCTCACCAGCACCTATGCGGTGCTTCTCTACAAAAATATGCGGGAAAAGCTTACGGCCCTCCAGCTCCAGGCCCAGGGACTTCTCGTAGGCACCCTCACGCTCTACTGGAACGCGCCTTCCTCTCTCAGCTGGGTAGGCGCCTCCCTGCTCATCATCGGCATCATTCTTCAGGAGCACAACTATTCCCTTCCCTCGGAAAGCTCTTCTTCAAAGAAAAACGTACAGCCCAAGGGACCCTCTTCGGAGGAACTTCTCGCTTCCGTGACCAAATCCCTCGTCCAGAACCTGGGATTCCCCGCTTTTCTCACCACTCTTCAGGGAAAGATTCTGGAAAAAAACGAAGCCTTTGCCTCTTTTCTGCAGAAACGGGAACTTTCCGTGGAAAGCCTTACGGCTCTGCAACGGAGTGCCATGGACGAGGATGGAGTGCTCCACGGTCCGGAAAACACCTTCTGGACCCTCGGCATTACCCCCTTCGAACATATGTACCTCGTCTGCCTCGAACCCTTTCTTCCCTCGGGACAAAGCACCGCAAACGCCGGCCCCTCTCCGGAGGAAATATCCCCGGTGAATGCCAAAGGGCTCTACATCGCCTCCTACGCTCCCATACGGCTTCGGGAAGAACTCGAACGGGTCCAGCGGTATCGGCGCATTCTCTCGGTGCTTCTCGTGGAGGTAAAGATCGTTTCGAACACCCGGGCCATTTTCGAGGAGGAGCAGGAACGGGGATTTTCCTTTTTCTGCGGCATTTTGAAACACACCATGCGCAATTCCGATGTGGGCATCGAGCTTCCCCACTCCCGGGCTCTGGTCTTTCTTCCCGAAACGAACCGGGAAGGCGTTAAAACCTTCGTCAAGAGACTTCGGGATCAGATTCGGCAGCAGGCCTACGAGGGCACCGGCCAGGCATCGCCGCTGCTCTCCCCTTCGGAGGAGATGGAGCTGAGCATGGGATACGCTCTGGCCTCGGGAAACACCCCCACCACTCCCGAGGATATCATGGAGGAGGCGGAGCGCTTTCTCCGGGAAAAACGAGAGATCTAAAAAAAGCTTTTTTCTCTCCTATCCCCGGGAATCCACCCAATGACCGCTGCGCTCCTCCTCTCCGGAAAAGGTGGAGGGAGTATGGATTTCGAGAAGCGCCCGAGGATCCTCTCCGAATGCGCGAAGTTTCTGCACCACGGAGTTCATTTGTTCCGGGGTCATTTTCCGCAAGCCTTTCCGCTTTTCCTGAAAAGGGTTTTCTTCGGAGGATTCCCGGCAGGAGGATTCCTTCTCTTCAAAATTTTCGGAGAAATCCGAAAAAACCACTTTTCTCCGTCGGTCTTCCCGGCGGGTTCGGGAGGAAATCCGGTTTCCTCCGCACTCCCCGGCCCGCTCCACCCTTCGAGAGTACTCCATAGAACCCCCTCCTTCCTGATCCTGGCATTCGGGAAAAAATATGCGAGCGCCCTCCGTAACCTCTATAAAGGGAGTATCGGCAGAAACGGGAATTTGCGCGATTTTTTTCGTGATTTCGGTTTTCCGGATCGGTTCCGGAAATGCCGCGTTCCGAGATGCCTACAAAAAACCTCCGTTCATACGTTCCCTCCGCTCCTCAAGAATCGAGCCTCTCAAACAAAGAAAAAGGTTCCGAAGCTCCGGAGGACCGGGCTTTCGGAACCTTGAGGAACCTCAAAGGGTTTTTATCGAAGGGGGGACATGCCGGAAAATCCGGGCCTCGATTATCGGAGAGGGATGAATCCCGCCGCCTTCACTTCCTGCTGTCCCGAAGGGCTCAGAAGAAAGTCGATAAAGGCCTTGACATCTCCCTGGGGTTCTCCGTTGGTGTACATGTAGAGGTACCGGGCGATGGGGTAGGTCCCGGAGATGGCGCTTTCCGCGGTGGGCTCCACGCCTCCCACGGGAACCACCTTGATGCTGTCGTTCACATAACCCAATCCATCATAGCCGATGGCAAGAGGATTCTTGGAAACAGTCTGGAGAAGAGCCCCCGCGGAAGCCACGATGAGCGCCCGGGGCGTAACTTTTTCCTTGTTCATAACCAGGGTTTCCCAGGTTTCGAAGGTTCCCGAGCTGGTATCCCGGCCCACCACGGCGATGGCTTTGGATTCTCCGCCCACCTGGTTCCAGTTGGTAATCTTTCCGGTGTAAATATCCCGGAGCTGCTCCAGCGTAAGATCCTTAACGGGGTTCGAGGGATGCACCATCACCGCCACCGCATCCATGGCCACCTTATGCTCCACGGGATCGATTCCCTTTTCCTTGGCCGCCGCAATTTCCTTATCCTTCATGGGCCGGGAAGCATCGGCGATGTCCGCAGTGCCGTCGAGAAGGGCCTTGATGCCGTTGCTGCTTCCGCCGCCGGAAATGGTGATTTTCACATCTCCCTGGGCCTCCATAAACTTCTCCGCCGCCCTCTGGGCAATGGGAAGCACCGTGGTGGATCCCTTCACCACGAGATCCCCCGCAAAAGCGACGCTCCCGAAAAGAGCCATTCCCATGAAAGCCGCTACCGCACCGATACAAAAACGTTTCATACGCTTCTACCTCCTCAGCAGGTGTGGGCAAAAGATCGCCTGCCCTTGTGGAAAAAGCATAAAGAAAGGGCGTAACAGCCCCATGTAAGGGATGTAACAAAAAAGTAAAATACCGAAATTTTCGTTTTTTTCTCGAGGAAGTTCTCCGCTTTTCCCCGCCATGGTGATAGAATAATTTTCTGAGGAATCGAGAGGGGAGGGCATTCCATGTCATCGGATCGCACGCGAGAGTTCAAGAGGTTCTTTGCCGTGCTGCTGGGAGTTTCGACGCTTCTCTTTTCCGCTCCTCTCCGAGGAGAGGCTCTTCGGGTCGTGGGAGACGAAGCATATCCTCCTCTGGCCTTTCTGGACGAAGCCCAAAAACCCAGCGGCTACGACGTGGACCTTATGACCCTTCTCGGCCAGGTTCTGGGAGTCCCAGTCTCCCTGGACCTCCTTCCCTGGTCCCTGGCACGGCAGCTCTTCGAACAAGGTTCCGCAGACGTACTTCTGGGATGCAATATCACTCCCGAACGGGAACGGCGATTTCTCTTTACCGATTCCCATTTCGAGAACCACCTGGTACTCTTCGCCCCTTCTTCGTCCCGTTTGAAGGGAATCGAGAATCTTTTCGGCCGCCGGGTAGGAGTGGCCCGCAACACCACGGCGGAGGATTTTCTTTCTCAGCAGTATCCGGAGCTTCAGCTATGGTGCTTCTCAAACCAGCCGGAGGCTCTGCAAGCCCTTCTGCGGGGTGACGTGGATGCGGTTATCGGAGATGCCGCCACAGGAAAGTGGTGGATTCTCGAAAACGGAGTATCCCACAAGATCAAGGTATCCAGCACGCCCCTGCACCGAAAACTCTACGCCATGGGGGTTTCCAAGGATCGGCAGGATCTTCTCGCAGAACTGAACGAAGGACTGCGGATTCTTCGGGAGCGGGGAGACCTGCGGCGGCTTCGGGAAATATGGTTTCGGGAAACCTCGCTTCTGCAGTCTCTGCGGCACCCCTACGTCCTTTGGAGCATTCTGGGAATCACCGCCCTCCTCGCCATGGCCCTGGGGGGAGCCCTCGTGATGAGCTGGAGAGTACGAGCCGCCACGCAGGCGGAAAGAATTCTCAATCAACGCCTTCGAGAAGAGATGCTGGAACGCCGACGGGCGGAAAAACAGCTTCGGGACAATGAAATCTTTCTCAGCTCCATCGTGGAGAACATTCCTTCGGGCATTTTCGTAAAGGACCTTCTTACCAACACCTATATCCTTACCAACCGGGCTACCGAGGACATCTTCGGCATTTCCCGAAGCGAAATTATCCGGAAAACCCCCTTTCAGGTTTTCGGAAGAGAACAGGAAAAGCTTTTCCGGGAGCAGGATGCGGCGGCGCTGAGCAAAAACGGGGCGGTACGACATCCGGAGTTCCAATTGCGCACGACCCATGCGGGAATGCGCTGGTTTTCCTGTATCAAGATTCCTCTCACTCTCAGCGAAGACAAGCAAACCCATATTCTGGAAATCATCGACGATATCACGGAGCGCAAGGAAATTCAGGATAAGCTGCGATGGACGAGTTTCCACGACGGACTTACCCGGCTTTACAACAGGAGCTATTTTCAGGAGGAAATGGAGCGTCTCAGCTCGGGGCGGCACGATCCGGTGGGAATGATCATCTGCGATGTGGATGGCATGAAGCTCATCAACGACACCCTGGGACATGCCGCAGGGGACGAAGCTCTTCGAAGCACTGCCAATATTCTACGGCAGACCTTTCGGAAAGAGGACGTGGTGGCCCGCATCGGAGGAGATGAATTCGCGGTGCTCCTTCCGGACATACCCCACCAACTTTTGGAAAAACGACGGAAAGGAATTATGAATTTCCTGGAACAGGAAAATCGAAAGGAAAGAGCCTTTCCTCTCTTTCTCTCCATCGGTATCGCCCTGCGAAACTCCGCCGAAATGAGCATGGAGGAGCTTTTCCACCGGGCGGATGAAAACATGTACAGCCAGAAGCTTCGTCACCGGGAGTCCCGGATGGAGATTCTCCGGGCAAGCATGCTCTCCAGGGGAATAACGCCTCCGGAGAACCCGGGAAATCCCCCGGGAGAGAAACCGTAACCTCAGCGCCGCTTCATACGGAAGTAACCTCCCCAAACGCCCTTTACGTCCGAAATGAAACAGAAGAATTTAGGACCTATCATAGCCTGGACCGCCCCCACCTCCCGGGCGGGGCAGATCACCTTGATGATGTGCCGGACTCCCCCCTTTCCCTGGCCGATGAGCACCGTGGTGCCGAAACCCTCGTCCCGGAGCCGACGGATGAGGGTATAGCTCTCTTCGCTCACGTCAGCGATGATTTCGAGAAGCACGAAACGCCGAAGCAGGCGTTCCTCCAGAAAAATGCCCACGTAGTTCCCCGTGGCAAATCCCGCGCAATAGGCTAGGAGCTGAGGAATTTCCAGGCTTTTTCCTCCGAGAACGATGGCAAGGATGGTCATGTAGAGCCCCACTTCCACGAAACCGAGAAGGGAAGCCGTAAGCTTTCTTCCTCTCACGAGGAGAAGGATGCGGAAGGTTCCGCAGCTCACATCCAACACCCGGGCTCCGAAAATAAGGGCCAGCTCAAGAATATTGATATCCATGGATTTCCTCCTTCACACCATCACACGAACGCCCCAGGGCGGTTTCCCAGATAATGTGTCGCGAAACGTTTCATGGGAGCTCCCGTCCATGTGTTCCCTCTGCTCCTCCAGTGGTCGAACCGCTCTAAGGCATCCACAACCCGTACCTCTATGCGGAAAATCCGCCATCTTTCCGATTTACCTTATCACGGAAATACGGGTAAAAGCAAAAAAGAGAACGAGCAAAAATTCTCTCTCCCCTTTCGATTCTCTTTTCTCCATCTCCCCTTACCGAGGCACCTTCCCTGCGATTCGTACAAAATAAAAATATTTTTTATTGACAGTTTGGGATCCAGAGAAATAGAATAGTCCTCAATTCCCGAAAGTGTCGAAAAACGACCTTCGAAACAGGCGAACCCCGCAAAAGGGTGCTGCGGGATTCGCGGAGGAGAGACGCAGCGAAGGGGAAGAACAAACTTTGTGTGGAGGTGAGAGAAACATGAAACGCATCGCCCTAAGCCTTATGGTTATTTTTCTTTTCGGAGGAACCTGCTTTGCCGCCACGGATATAACCGCCGCATCGGATCCCTGGCCGCCCTTCACCAATCCGGACACTCCGGAGCAGGGGCTTTCCCTCGAAATCGCCCGAGCCGCTCTCGGAACCCAGGGATATACGATTACCATGAATTTCGTTCCCTGGGCCCGGGCGGAAGAAGGCGTTCGCCAGGGGAACTACGACATCCTCACGAACATGTGGATGACGGAAAGCCGCAAAAAGGACTTTCTCTTCAGCGAGCCCTATGCGGAAAATCAGATCAAGTTCATCAAACGCAAGGGAGATCCCTTCGAGTACGAGAACTTGGAAAGCCTGAAGGGCCTTTCGGTGGGAGTCATCCGGGGCTACGGCTACGGAGACGACTTCTGGAGCGCTCCGGATTTCCGGAGAGAGGAGACGGGAGATCTCGTAACGAACGTGAAGAAACTCGTGGCGGGCCGTATCGACCTTACTCTGGAAGATGAAATCGTGGCCCGGTACATCCTCTCTCAAAAGGCTCCGGAGCTGCTGGAACAGATCGAATTTACCGAGGGCAGCCTTTCGAGCAACAAGCTTTACGTGGCTTCGGGCTTCAAGAACGCCAGTCATAAGGAGCTTATCGAAGCCTTCGACAAAGGATTGGCGGAGATCAAGGCCGATGGAACCTATGACGCCATTTTCGCGAAGTACGGCATAAGCAAATAAAGCCTTGCGTCGACAACCGACAAGCACGAGAGAGGGGCTCCTTTTAAAAAAGGGGCCCCTCTCTCGTGCTCTTCCGAAACGTCTACCCCCGGGGCTTGAAGGAAGTTTCCCGGGCAAGCTGCTCGAGAAGCTCCTTTTCCCGAGAGGAAAGACGTTTGGGAATGGCGATCTCGGTTTTGACGAAAAGGTGTCCCCCCTCTCCCTTGCGCCGGGGAAGTCCCTTGTGTTTGAGTCGAAAAACCTGCCCTCCCTGGGTACCCGGGGGAATGGTCATCACCACATCACCCTCCAGGGTGGGCACGGTAATCTTGGCTCCCAGAGAAGCCTCCCAGGGAGCGAGCTTGAGAAGAATGTGCAGATCCCGCCCCTCCGCCTTGAAAACCGGATCCGGCAGAAGGCGAATGCGGAGATAAAGATCTCCCGGTTCTCCTCCAGGAACGGAAGCTCCCTTTCCGGCAAGGCGCACCTTGGAGCCCTCCGCGACTCCCGGAGGAATACGAACGTTCAAAGTACGCTGCCGGCCGTTTCCCTCATCCAGAGTAAGCTTTCGGGTGGTACCTTCCGCGGCCTCCCGAAGGGTGATTTCCAAAGCGAACTCCTGGCTGGGAGGTTTTCGGGCCCCTTCGGAAGCTCCGTAAAAGGGAGAGCCCCCGGGAGAACCGAATCCTCCCATACCCCCGAAGAACATATTGAAAAAGTCGCTGAAACCTCCTCCGAAGGAACCGGAAGAACCGAAATCGAAGCCTCCCTCCCGGGACGCATACTCCCATCCAGGAGGAGGATTCACCGATTCCCCTTCCTGCCAACGGGAACCGAGCTGATCGTATTTAGCCCGTTTCTCCGGATCCTTCAACACCTCATAGGCCTCGTTTATTTCGATATAACGGCTCTCGGCTCCGGAACTCTTGTTGACATCCGGATGGTATTGCCGGGCAAGCTTGCGGTAGGCCTTGCGTATCTCTTCGGCGGAAGCGGTACGGTCCACCCCCAGAATTGCATAATAATCCTTGTAACCCACATCCATGGAATTCACCTCGTTTCACCTTTGAGGTCTCGGGAAAAGCAATTTTGACCTTTTGTGACCTTAAGAGGATACGCTTCTTTCGAAAAAGATTCAAATAAAACGGCCCATGGAAATGGCGTCTTACAAGAACTTACAGGAAAAGAACAAATCTATTGGGGGAAATAGGCGGCTTTTTCTTTAAAAAACTCTCGTTTCTTTAAAATTTCTTCCTGATTCCCGAAAAAGGACATCCGGCGCGAAAACCGCGCCGGATGCATCGCTACGCTCGCGTAAACGCCGCTTCAATTGCTATTGTGCAAGCTCCAGAGTAGTGGCAAGTACGTACATGGCTCCGCTCCCCACGGAAGAACGAATCTCCCCGGTGAGGCGGATGAGGGCTCCCTCTTGCTGTTCCTGAATCCAATCCTTGAGTTCCTGATCGAAGGCCCGAACCACGATGTAATCACATCGGGAATTTCCTCTCACATCCACGCTGTCCTGACGGAGGGAAAAACGATAATACCGGCCTCCCCGGTTTTCGTCATGCTGTTTCCCCTTGACGAAATGAAGAACCCCCACAAGCTCCACGCTGTTGACCTGTCCTGCCGCCATGCATGCATCCCCTTTCTCCATGATCGTACGGTATTCGTACGCTCTTTTGTACGCCCCCTCTTTTCGGGGCTCTCTCCCCTGTGCTTCTGCTCTCACACCGTGCAATTCTCTCTTTCCGGTTTCCCGTAACCGAAGAATCGTGGATCTCTACCAGCCCAGCATGCCCATCCACCGCAATTTTTGCCCCTCCCCCAGAGGAACGATTTCGGGAAGTTCCTCCTGGGAGATTCGAAAACCGTTCTGCCGTTTCTGCTGCCTCAGGGTACCGCCATTTCGCCGCAGCGCCTCCCCCGGAGATTCTCCTTCCTCCGGAGCGATTTGGTACCACATAACACCGGTCCACAAAAAAAGGTATTGCGGCATCTCCTGGCTCCAGAAAACCAACAGTTCCTCCTCCACCCAATAGGCAAAGCAATCCATACCCTCCGGAGGTCTTCGGAGAAAGGCGTATTTTTCCGGTTCCCCTTCGTTCGCCGCAGTTTGCCGCAGTTCCCGGAAAAGAGAGGAAACCTCGAATTCCCGGGGATGATCCGATTCGCCTCTTTCGAATCCCCGCTCCCAAGAGAGCAGAAGCTGGATATTCTCCTCCCCCAGAGATCCCCGCCGGAGTGCCTGAAGAAGCTCTCCTCCTCCCCGGCACTCCAGGCGTCGCGCCAAAAGGGCCTTATGCTCCGCCTCCCGGCGCCGCCCCTGCTGCAGCGGAAGAGGATCTTTTTCATGGATCACGAAATCCAGAAGATAAAGCAAGCCTTCCCGACGCAAGTCCATGGCCCGGGCATAGGCATCCCGGGCAGCCGAAAAGTTTGCGTTTATTTCCGGAGAAAGTTCCGAGGGAATTTCCTTGTTCCGGAGTTCCCAAGAGGTTTTCAGCAGGTCTCCCCGGAGAGCCGAAACCCGGGCTTCAAACTCCTTTGCATCCAAAGAGCGGTAGAGATAGGAGTCGAAGGCCTCCATACCCTCTTTCCAAAGAAATTGCCCCCGAAGAACGTTCTCCTCCAGAGCCAGGGAGTAAGCCACCAGTTGCTTCTGAACGGAGGAAAACCGATAGGGGCGGAGCCAGAAGGTCTGGGGAATCCCCTCCCGGTCTCCCGAAAGAAGCACAGAAAATCCTCCCTCCAGCTCTCGGGAGAGAAACGCCATGACGCTCTCGGAAGTATCTCCCGCACCGGAAGGAGGATAGATGCAATCCCCCACCCGAAGCCCCCCCCGATCCGCAGGAGTGCCCCGGAGTACCGAGGTTACCGGAAACCCCCCCCGGAAATCCGCATATCCCAGAGAGATACCCACCCGGAATTCGGAATGGGAAAGAGCCTGTTCTCGGGCAAAGGAAAAATCCGGCCCTCCCAAAAGTGCAAACCCCACCAGAATTCCTCCCAGAAAGGCTTGAAAAGAGATGAAAAAAGGCCTCACCACGGCACCGTCCCCACCCATGCATATCCCCAGGCGACGGCGGTTCCCGCAAGAAGCGCCGTATCCCAATCGCTCCACATGAAGGCGTTTCGGTTCGCCAGCTTTACCAGAGCGTAGCGCCCCCGCCGGAGAGCTTCCTCCATGGTCTCGTCCTTTCGGATTTCCAGATGATACCAATCTCTGCCGGTCCAGACGAAAAGTACCGAAGGGGCGTTTCCTTTCCATGCCACCGGAAGGGAAAGAGTGCTCAACACTCCCATGCGGTCCACCACGTCCTTCCGGGCTTCCATATCCAGGAACATGGAATCCCCCATCCAGGAGGGAACGTGCCGGGGCGAGGCGGCCTGGGCGGGAATGCCCCCGGCGGCGGGCGAAAAAAAGCCCTTTTCCTGAGGAAAGACGTAGGGAGGAGCCAGAGGAGCCAGACCGAGCCGGAGCGGCGAGATGGAGCCCACCACAAACCCCGTAACGTAACAGATTTGAGGCTCCTGGGGATTCGGAGCGAAACCGAAAACCCAAAGGCCATTGGGAAGCTGTACTACGGGAAATCCTTCAAGAGTGAGATACCAAGGGGACGGCAGAAAGGGGGGGCGGTACACGTAAAAGGTGAAATCCTGGTGCAATCGTTGATGGACAAGCTCGAAGGCGGGGAGGGAGAGAGGTTCCGCAGAAAGAGGCGACTGCACCCGATCCGCCGCTTTTCCCTCCGAGAAAGCTCCCGTCCACGCCAGGGACACGAGGAATATCAGAATGATCCACCGCCGCATAGGCACCACTCCCTTTCACAAGCAAATAAATACCCGGTGCTTCTGTATCATATCACAAGGAGCACCGAAAGGCATGGTTTCTTCCGCCCTTTCCGAAGAAAGGATTTTTTCAGGGAGTTTCGGCTCCTCACGAAAAAAGATCCTCCGGAGATTCACCGCTTTCGCTGTTCCGAATCCATTCCGCCATGCCCTTTACGGAATTGCGCAAAAAATGCCGTTCCCGCTCCGCGAGATCCCTGGAAAAAGCCGCAACCCCCCAAAGCAGGGGATCCTCCCGGAGAAGTTCGTCCCGGAGGGTATCCAGAAAGATATCGTAGCTCCAGGAAACGTCGCAGGAAGCGGTCTCCTTCCAGAGAAAGCCCTCCTCCCGAAGCCGGGAGGCTATATAATCCCGCCAAAGGAACATCTGTTTTCGATGAAGTTCCAGCATCCTCCGAGGTTCCCGGCTCATGCCGCAATGGCCGTAACAGAGAGCGGTACTCTCCAGGGACTGCAATAACTCCAGCGAGGCCATATATTCTTCGAAAAAGAATTTATGAGGCGTTCCCGGGCGCACGTAAGGAAGCCCCCGGGAGTTATTGCCTAAAGAGGCGTGATGCATTCCCGCGGCATCTCCGGTGAAGAGAAAGCGCTCCTCCGGAAATCCCCGGTACAGAAAGGCCGCATGGTACGGAGCGTGTCCCGGAGTGAGTACGGGCTGCACGCTCGAGGGAAGGTCCTCCTTCCGGGAGAAGATCTTGGCCTCCTCCAGGGGACGGGGAAATCCGTAGGCTTCGCCCAGGGAGCCCAGGGTTTTTCGGCTCGCATGAGCCAGAATTTCCGGACGCACCAGAAAGATCCCCCCTCCCGAAGGAACCCAGATCCGGGCCCGGGGGAAAAATTCCGCCAGATGCCCCACGCCTCCCGCATGATCCAGGTGAACGTGGGTGAGCAGAATCCAATCCGGCTCCGGAAGACTCGCATGCCGAAAAGCCCTTACGAGCTGTTCCGCCACCGCTGCGGGACCGGGATCCACGAGCAAACAGGCCCCTCCGGGTTCCACCACCACCCATGGGGAGAGATAGCTTTGAATGCCCCGGAAGTTCATGGGAAGATCCAGATGATAGAGAGCGCCTCCGGAAAGGGGACACGAAAAAATGCATTCCTTGAAATAAGCCATGATAAAATCCTTCTCCTTTTGTTTTCCGAAAAAGATTCCCCGAAATCAGTTTCTCTTCGAAGTTTCCGGGGGAAGGAGGGAAGCTTTCAGAACTTGGCGATAGCAGCGCACTTTGCTGACATAGGCCCGAGCGAAGGTTCCCAGATAGCGGTTGAGGGTTTCCTCTTCGCTTCCGGTGGCCCGAAGATACCGGGAAAGAAGAAGCACTCCCGCGGCAACCCCCAAATCCGGATCGTGAAGGGCATCCCTACGGGGAATGCCGTTTGCCTTCATCAGCCGATCATGAATGGACCACATGATCTGCATCACCCCCGCCGCACCGTAGGGACTCCGGGCCCGAGGATCGAAATGGCTCTCCACGTGTCCCACCGCCACGGCGAAATCCAGGGGAGTGCCGTATTTTTTGCAATAGTGCACGAAAGCCGCCGCTTCCCGCCACACCACGGATTGGGAGAGGCGCGGATTATGCCGGCGGATGTACCGAACCACGGAAACCACCCTTCTCTGATCTTCGGGATCCATGTCGGGAACCCGGAGAAGCCCCCCGGCACGGTAACGGTTACCCCAGGCATAAAGGCTCTTCACGGAAAGCCCTTCCCGGGCGAGTTCCTTTTCCAGAACCGCCGTCACAGGAAGAATGACCTCCGGAATTTGCACGAGGGTGGGCTCCCGAAGAAACTCGAAGGGAAGGAATCTCTTGCCCCCCAGGACAACCCCCGCTACTCCCAAGCCAAAAAGGATCCAGAAAATCCGTTTTTTCCAGCACTGTCGTATTCTGTATCGTGCCACGTCTCTCTTCTCCGGAAGAATGCAATTTTTTGAGCGAGAACATAGTATACCCTAGAGAAAAAGAAATAAAAACGGCGAAAGGACTCAATTCCTTTCGCCGTTCTCTATTTTTCGCCCCTCCCTCTTCGCGAACGGGGATATTCGGGAGCGGCGAAACCTGTCTTAGAGTGGTTTCATAAATGATGTGTCATGTGCTGTTTCACGGAGCCTCCGCTTGTGTGTTCCCTCTGCGATGCGAGTGGTCGAAACGCTCCCTTGCTTTGCTGCTCCGGCTCCTGGAGTTCATAGAGTGCCACATGGCAACGGAAACCGCTCTTAACGCTACGCTTCTTTTTCTCCTGGGTCTTCCTTCCGCAGATCCTCCCTTCGGGGAAATATCAGAGTAAAGGAAGAACCCTCCTCCGTATCGTCCAGGACAACGCTCCCTCGGTGAAGCTCCGCCATGCGGCGCACGATGGCGAGACCCAGGCCGTATCCTCCCTTGCCCCATTCCTTTCGGGCCCGGCTCGCTTCGCCCCGCTGAAACCGCTCGAAGATGCGCTGTCGAAGCTGCGAAGGCACTCCAATTCCGTTATCCCGTACCGAAAGAAACCACCGATTTTCCCGAAAGGCCAGAGAAACCCGAACGATCCCTCCAGGATCGGCACCGTACCGTTCCCGGGTATATTTCACCGCGTTTTCCAGAAGGTTCGTCATGCAGCGCAGAAGCCCCTCCCGCCATCCGAAGAAGGGTGCCTCCTCGGGGTATTCCAGATGCCATTCGAGAAATTCCGCCTGGGGAAGAAGCTGGGCGCTCTCCACGGCAATCCGGAGAATTTCCGTCAGATCCACTTCCTCCCGCATCTGAGGAGCCAGCTCCTTCTCCGCCTCCAGCCGGGAGAGGAGAAGCAGATCGTCCACGAGTTCCGTCATGCGATCCTGCTGGTCCAGAATACGCTGCAGATAGGATCGGTCATCCTCGGAGGCCTTTTCGTAAAGAAGTTCCGCCGCCGCCCGGATTACCGTGAGGGGAGTCTGAAATTCGTGTCCCGCATCCGCCACGAAGGCCTTTCGGGCTTCCTCCAGACGATACTGTTCCGTCACATCCTGAAAAACCGCCACCGCTCCGTAGGGAGCCGGAGCACCCTGCACCAGAATGCGGCTTTGTTCTTCCCCCCGCAAGGTGACGCTCTCGACGCAAGCCTCTCCTTCCAGGGCCCGCTCCACGCAGGCCACCATTTCCGGATCCCGAAGAAGCCCTTGAAAGGGATCTCCCTTCCGGGCCTCCCGACGGAGCAGTGCCGAAAGAGGAGGATTGGAGTAGCGTACCTCTCCTTCCCGATTCACCACCAGCACTCCCACGGGAAGGGAACTCAGAATAAGCCGGAGCCAGGTACGTTCTTCCTTGAGAACCTCCTCCGCGAGAAGCCTTTTATCCAGAAACTCCCGAAGGGCCTTGGCGAGATCCAGCACCTCTTCGGTTTTTCCCAGCCTCCCCGGAGAAAGGGCCAAAGCCTTTCCCTCCCGGGCGGATCGGGCAAGCTCCACAATGGGACGCACCAAAAGCCGAGCCGCCACGACCCCCCCTCCAAGGGCGAGAACCCCCGCAATCAAAAGGGCCAGAAAGAGAGACCTTCGGGCGGCCTCCATCACCTTTTCCATCTGGATCTGGGAATAGGAAAGCCGCAGCACGTAGGGCTCTCCAAGCCAGGAAATCCTTTTCGCGTAATAGAGCATTTCCGTATTCAGGGAACGGCTGTAACGTCCGGAAATTCCCTCTCCTGCACGAAAGGCCTCCGCGATTTCCGGACGGTTTCCATGATTGTCCAGAGACTCCGGAGGCGCTTCGGAATCTCCCCGAACCACCCCGTTCTCGTCCACCAGGGTTACCCGACATCCCGAACGCTCTCCCAGCCGACGGATTTCCGTTTCCAGTTCCTCCCGGGGAAGACGCTCGAAAAGCAGTGCCGCCGTATCCACGAGCATCGAAAGATCTCCCCGGGCCATGGCGGCCATCCGATTCTCCAGAGCCCGGTTCTGAAAAAGAAGGGCCAACAGGACGAAAAGCAGAATACTTGCCCCCATGAGGGCGATAATACGCATGCGCAGGGTTTTCACTTCTTCTCCCTCCATTCGAGGCAGTATCCTCGTCCCCGGATGGTGTGCACCAGAAGCGGGGATTCCGGATCCTCCTCGATTTTCCGGCGAAGCCGGGAAATATGCACGTCCACGGTGCGGGAATCGCCTCCGTAATACCCCCAGACCTTATGCAGAAGCTCCTCCCGGAGCACCACCTTACCGCGGCGCAGAACAAGCTCCTCCAGAAGACGATATTCCGTAGGGCTGAGGTCGAGATTCTCTCCCCCCAGCCGAAACATTCCCGCCCCGGCATCCCATTCCAGGGGACCCTCCAGGATCCTTTTTTCCTCGGTAACTCTCCGGGTGCTCCTCCGGAGAAGGGCCTTTACCCTCGCCATGAGTTCGTTCATGGAAAAGGGTTTCTTCATGTAATCGTCCGCTCCGAGTTCCAGCCCCGCCACCACGTCCCGCTCATCCCGCCGGGCGGTGAGCATGAGAATGGGTACGTCCCGGGTTTTCCGGTACTGCCGTATCCGCCGGCAGATCTCCCATCCGTCCATGCCGGGAAGCATGAGATCCAGCACAATAAGGTCCGGTATCAAGGTTTCCGCCATATCCAGGGCGGTATCCCCGTCTCCGGCACGCTCCACGAGATATCCGTGGCGCCGGAGCCCTTCGGCGATAAGATCCCCGATGGTGGTTTCATCCTCCACTACGAGAATGCGCTCATCCGGCACGGGACATCACTCCAACCCCTCGGCGTATCCGGGCTTTTCCGACTTGGGACGCCGATGCTGGGAGGCCCGTTCCACCTTGCCGGAAACCATGTAGATGATCCGCTCCGCCAGATTGGTGGCATGATCCCCCGCCCGCTCCAATGTGCGGGCCACCGCGATCAGCTCCGTAGCGGGGCGGATCATTCGGGGATTTTCCATCATCAGTACCAAAAGCTCCCGAAAGATCTGATGCTCCAGATCGTCCATATAATCGTCCATACCGCAAACCCGACGGGCCGCCTGGGTATCCCGATCGAGAAAGGCTCCCAAGGCGGTATCCACCATCTCCTTGAGGTGAGACGCCATGGAGGGGATATCGATGAGAGGCTTCACCAGCCCCTCCTCGGCGAGGCGTATGGCGGACTTGGCCACGGTAACCCCGTGATCCCCGATACGTTCCAGATCCACCGCCATAAAGAGAATTCCCGAAATGGTGCGAAGATCCAGAGCCACCGGCTGATAACGGGCGATGATCTGCAGGGCCCCCCCCTCGATTTTCACGGTAAGATCGTCGAGCCGATCATCCCCGGCGATAACCTCCCGGGCCAGAGCCGTATCCTGCTCCTTGAGAGCCCATACGGCCCGGCTTATGGCATCTTCCGCCAAGGTTCCCAGACGCAGCAGATCCGTTTCGAGGACCTTGAGTTCCTGGTCGAAGGCCCGACGGACATTGATTCCATTCATAAGCGCTCCCTCTTTTCCTTTCTATCAAGCAGCTTCCAAGCGGTTTTTGCCTGTCTGCGCGATCTTTTTCATTCTCTCTCGACCCTAGCCGAAACGCCCCGTGATATAATCCTCGGTTTTCTGGTTCCGGGGAGACGTAAAAACCTCCCGGGTCTCTCCGAACTCTATCAGATCTCCCAGCAGAAAAAAGGCGGTATCGTCGGAAATGCGCGCGGCCTGCTGCATATTGTGGGTTACGATAACCACAGTATAGTCTTTCTTTAATTCGCGAACAAGCTCCTCTATTCGCGCGGTAGCGAGAGGGTCCAGGGCCGAGGTGGGTTCATCCATGAGAAGCACCTCCGGAGCCACCGCAATGGCCCGGGCGATGCAGAGCCGCTGCTGCTGTCCTCCCGAGAGGGAAAGCGCCGGGGAGTGAAGCTTGTCCGCCACCTCATCCCACAGAGCCGCCCCCTTGAGGCTTTGTTCCACGATCTCTTGCAGGGCCTCCCGGTTTTTTATTCCGTGCAGCTTGGGACCGTACACCACATTATCCCAAATAGAGGCGGGAAAGGGGTTGGGACGCTGGAAAACCATGCCAATCCTGCGACGGAGTCCGATGCAATCCATGTTCTCTCCGTAGATATTCTCTCCGTCGAGAAGCACTTCCCCCTCCACGCGGCAGGAGGAAATGAAATCGTTCATGCGGTTGAGACAACGGAGCAGAGTGCTTTTGCCGCATCCCGAGGGTCCGATATAGGCGGTTACAGCCTTGGGACGCATGTCGAGAGAAATGCCCATAAGGGCCTGATGATTCCCGTAGTAGAGATCCAGATCCACCACAGAGAGTTTCGAAAGGGTATCCAAAGGTAGGTCCTCCTTTTATTGTTCGCCCGTTATCTATCGGCGCTGCATACGAAGCCGGGCTCTCCAGAGAATGCCCGCCAGGGTCACTCCCAGAACCAGGATGAGCAGCACCAAGGATGCGCCGTACTGAATGGGGCGGGTCTGTTCGATATTCACCCCCGCCGTGGCGAGCACGAGGATGTGATAGGGAAGGGCCATAACCTCCGAAAAAAGGCTCGTCGCCACGGAGGGAATGAAGAAGGCGGCTCCCGTAAAGATGATGGGAGCGGTCTCCCCCGCCACGCGTCCCACGCTGAGGATGCCCCCGGTAAGAATGGAGGGAAACGCCGCGGGAAGCACCACCTTGTAGATGGTTTGCCACCGGGTGGCCCCCAGAGCGTAGGAGGCGTGGCGGTAATCCGGAGGCACCGAGAGAAGCGCGGATTCCGAGGCCCCCACGATTACCGGAAGGGCCAGACATCCCAGAGTAAGCCCCGCCGAAAGAAGGCAGGAACCGAATTTCAGAAAGATGCAGAAGAAGGAGAGCCCGAAAAGCCCGAACACCACCGAGGGAACCCCCGCAAGGCTTCGTATGGCGAGCCTCAGAAACCGCGTAAAAGGGCCTCCCTGGGAGTACTCCACGAGATAGACCGCCGTGGCCACTCCGATGGGAAAGGAGAAGAACATGGAAACCCCGATGAGCTGAAAGGTTCCGATAATGGGAGTAAGAATGCCCCCTTTGGTCATGGAATCCCGGGGAGGCTGCGAGATAAACTCCCAGCTCAACACTCCCGCTCCCTTGGCGATGAGAAAGGCGAGAATTCCTCCTAAAAGAAGAATGATACTTCCCATAACGCCCCAGAGGAGACAGGTCATCAGGAGATCCTTGTTTTTTCGTGAGGAGAGCATCAGCGCATCACCTTTCCTTTCTTCTCGATCCAGAGGGCGATACCGTTGATTCCCAGAGTAAGCAGCAGAAGAAGGATTCCCGCAAAGAAGAGGGCGTGGTAGTGATCGGACCCCACCGGAGTTTCCCCCATCTCCGCCGCGATGGTGGAGGTAAGGGGCCGCACGGGATCGAAAAAGGACCGGGGCAAAATGGCTGCTCCCCCTGCCGCCATGAGCACCACCATGGTCTCTCCCACGGCTCGGAGAACTCCCAGCAGGGAGGCCTGAAGTATTCCCGGAAGCGCCGCGGGAACCACCACCCGCCAAATGGTTTCGGACCGGGTGGCCCCAAGGGCATAGGAGGCGTCCCGGAGATCCTTGGAAACCGCCCCCAAACTATCCTCCGCGAGAGAGGCCACCACGGGAATCACCATCACTCCCATCAGCACCGCCGCATTCAGGAGGTTCAGTCCCGAGAGGAGCCCGAAGGTTTCCTGAAGCCAGGGGGCGAGGATCACCATACCGATGAAACCCAACACCACGGAAGGAAAGAATCCGAGCACCTCCAGAACGGGTTTGAACCACTCCCGAAGGGCGGGAGGGCATATTTCCGAAAGAAACACCGCGGCCCCCACACTGATGGGAAGAGCCACCAGGGAAGCCACCAGAGTCACTCCCAAAGAACCCACCAAGAGGGGGAACATGCCGAATTCCGGAGGATCCGCCGTGGGATACCAGTAGTTGCCGAGCAGAACATCCTTCAATGATGCTTCCCGGAGCAGAGGGAGCCCCTCCTTGAGCAGAAAGAAAAGAATAAAGAGGATGATCGCCACTCCCGACGAAGCCAGGAGGGTGATCACCGCCTCGGGAAGCCGATCTCCCTTCATGGCCGCCGCAGTTCGTTTCGTCATGATAGATCCCCTTTTCGGTAGAATTTCGCGTTCCATGCTTGCGAAAAAGTCTATCCGGAGGGTGCAACAGCTCCGTTGCGGAAATGTAACGGTTCCGCAACAACCCGTTTCATTCCGAAAGAACAGGGCCCCCGGAAAATCCGGAGGCCCTGTTACATATTCTTTACGCAATTCTCGGGAGCAGTTTTATTTCGAGAAAGAACGGCCTTTCAAGGCACGTAGATCCTGTTCCTTCTCCAGGGAAAAACGTTCTACCGCCTCTTCGAGGGACCCCGCCTTTTTCCCGGTTTCCTCGAGGCTTCGGGCCATTTCCTCCGCCGCCTTCGACACCTCCCGGGTTACGGAGGATACGGAATGCACCTCTTCCTGCAACGTGCCGATGGATTCGGTAACGCTTTCGATGGAAGTGGCCATCTCCGACGTGGCCGCGGCCTGCTCTTCCGAAACCGCCGCGATGTTCTGCATGGCCTCGTTCACGTCCCGAATAGAGAGAAGCTGTTCCTCCAGCTTGCTGCGGGCCTCTTCGGCCTCTCCCACGGTTTTCTTCATAAGCTTCGCCACCTCTTCGGTAATATTCATGGAGGTGGAAGACTGCAACCGAAGCTCTTCGATAATTTCTCCCACCTTCTGGGCGGCCTTGTTGGACTCCTCCGCGAGTTTGCGAACCTCCTCCGCCACCACCGCGAAACCCCGGCCCGCCTCGCCTGCCCGAGCCGCCTCGATGGCGGCGTTCAGGGCCAGTAGATTGGTTTGATCCGCAATTCCCGTAATGGTGGTAACGAAACCCACCACCTGCTGCACAGAAGCCGCCAGGGCTCCCAGGGAATCCGTACTTCCCTGGGATTTTTCCCCCACGGACTTCATATCTCCGATAACCCCCCGCACCTGGGCCACTGCGGTTTCCGCAACGTTCAAAGCCTTGGAAGCCGCAGCGGCTCCTTCGGTGGCGGACTGGGCCGCCGCGGAAGCTCCGCTGGCCACCTCTTCGATGCTGGCGTTGGCCTCCTGAAGGGATTGGGCATTCTCCCGGAAGGTGTTCAGCATGATATCCATGGAACTCCGAATCTCCTCCACGGAACCCAGGGTCTCCTGAGATGCAATGCCCAGGGCGGCAACGTTATCCCGAGTGGCCCGAGCCTCTCGCGCCACCAGACCGATAAGGTTCCGGAAGGTATCCAGCATGTGATTCAGCCCTTTGCCGATGCGATGTATTTCCGTTTTTCCGGAATCCGCGAAGGTAATGGCAAGATCTCCCCGGGCTCCCCGCTCGGCCATTTCGAGAAGTTTCCGGATATCCCGAGAGAGGGAGCGCACCACCGGCACGAGAAGAAGGAGCACCACCAGAAGGGTGATTCCCCCCAACAGGAGAAGCCAGAGGGAAATTTTCCCCACAAGCTTCGACGTCACTCCGAGAGGATAGGCGATGCCCACCCGGAAACCCTGGGCCGTGACAGCGAAAAACATGCGGCGTTTCTCGCCATTTCCGGAATAATCCCCCCATCCTTCCGCCTCCCGAAGAAGCCGGTTCCCAAACCGGGCGAAGTCCTGGGAAAAGGCCTCGCTGGACTTGGCAACGTTCTCCTGAAGAATCCATTTTTTCTCGGGTGCCGCAAGAACGTTCCCCCTGGAGTCGAAAAGATATCCCTCTCCGGCTCCCATTACCCGAAGTCCTTCGATAAGCTGGGAAAGGTATTCCAAATCCATATCCACCGTCATTACGCCCAAGAGAGATCCCTTATCGGAATAAAGAGGCGTGGTAAGGCTGATAACCACATTGCCCGAGGAAACATCGATATAGGGGCTCGTGAGGGTGATGCCCTTGCTTTTCAGGGCCTCCTGGTACCAGGGGCGCTGCCGGGCATCGTAATCCGTTCCTTCGTCCCATCCGGAACCCACCGCCACCCGGCCGTCGCTCTCCAGGCCGAAGTAGATATTCAAAGCTCCCCGGGAGAGGAAACGATCGTAAAGCCTCTTCATGGGAACTTCCAAAGCCTTCTCTTCGAGAGTTCCGTGAAGAACAAGGTACTCCTCCACCACGTCCGCCCCCGCAAGGAGGATATTTTCCATACCCTCGAAATAGAGATCCACCTCGTTTGCAGCTTCCCGAACCACGGAAAGCCCCGTGGAATCCACCATATCGGAAAAAATCGCTCCCGTTCGGAGATACACGATTCCCACCATGCAGAAAATGGCCAGCATTACTCCGACTCCCAGAATCCAGAGTCGCGAACGAATTGTCATGATGCTCCCCCTTTCGTCAGCCCTTCGCGAAAGGCGAAATTTCCAGGCACAGAACCCCGAAAAAACCGCCACCCCTTTTCCTCGTCAGCCTATCGGGCTTTCCCCAAAACCCGGAAGGTACCGCAAGGAGGTTTTTTCTGTATATAATAAAGAAAGTATGAAAAACTAAAACAAAACATGGAATACAATCCCCCTCTCGTATGGAAGGTATTATATCTCAGAACATTTCTCTGTCCAGACACGAAAATGTAAAAGAATTCCCAAAACTCCGGAAAATAAACCTCCGGACTCATCAATCCGCTCCAGGTTCCGCAGCTTTTGGAAAGCATGAAGAAAGGCGGATCCGGAGATCCGCCTTGAAAAGGTTTTTTCGGAAAACAAGAATGCGGAAGGTGCAAAACCTACAGCGTAAACTGCTGAATGGCTCCGTTCAGACGGGAGGCCTCCTGGGACATCTCCTGGGCACTCTTGGCGATGGTTTCCGCCGCCGTCGAGGCTTCCGCGGTGGCGGCGGAAACGGACCCCACGCTTTCCTCCAGTTTGGAAATGGACTCGGTTACGCTCCCTACGGCCTCCGCCATTTCCGTACTCGCCGCAGCCTGTTCCTGGGAAACCGCAGCGATGTTCTGCATGGCTTCGTTCACCGCCTGGATCGCCGCAAGCTCTTCCTTCAGTTCTTCCTGGGCTTCGCTGGCTTCCACCACGGTTTTCTGCATAAGTTCCGCCGCTTCCTTCGTCATGGTAATGGAGGAGTCCGACTGTCTCCGCAGTTCCTCGATGATCTCTCCCACCTTTTGGGCAGCCTTGTTGGATTCCTCCGCGAGCTTGCGGACTTCCTCCGCCACCACCGCGAAGCCCCGTCCGGCCTCGCCCGCCCGGGCCGCCTCGATGGCGGCGTTCAGAGCCAGCAGATTGGTCTGGTCCGCGATGCCCGTGATGGTGGAAACGAAGCTCGTCACTTCGTTCACCGAGGAGGCGAGATGGGTAATGGCCTCCAGGCTCTTTTCGGAACGGTTTCCCACCACCGAGATATCGTCGATCACCTTGGTTACCCGGGAAGCGGCGCTCTCGGCGGTGCTCATGGCCCGGGCCGCCGCTTCGGCTCCCTCCGTGGCGGAGTGGGCGGCGGAGTTGGCCCCGCTGGCCACCTCCTCGATGCTGGCGTTGGTCTCCTCCAGGGCTGCCGCATTATCCCGGAAGGTTCCTTCCATCATTCCCATGGCTCCCCGAATCTCTTCCATGGACCCTACGGTCTCCTCGGAAAGGGCCGCCAGATGCTGGGCGTGCTCCATAGAGGCATCCGCTCCGGAACGGGCGGTGCCGATAAGACCCCGCAGGGAGGCGAGCATTTTGTTCAGGGCCTCCCCAATGGAATGGATTTCGGTTTTTCCTCTCTGGTTGAAGGATATCGTAAGATCTCCTTCTCCCACTCGCTGCGTGCTTTCGAGAAGCGCCCGGATATCCCGTTGGAGGCTCCGCAGAATGGGCAATACCAAAAGAAGCACCACCGCCACCGCCACGGCTCCCACCACGAGAAGCCAGAGGGTTACGGAACGGACGGTGGAACGGATATTCACCAGAGGGTATTCGATGCCCACCCGGAAGTTCTGCTCCGTGGAGGCGAAGTACATGCGCTGCTTTTCGCCTCGGATCAGATAATCTCCCTGCCCGACCTTTTCCCGAAGCAGTTTCGAGGAGAAAGAAGCGAGCTCCGGAGAGATCACGTCGGAGGTTTTCGTAATGTTTTCTTTGAGGACCCATTCCTTTTCGGGGGCCGCGAGAACGGTACCTCCCGCATCCACCAGAACCCCGAAACCCACTCCGTTGATATTCTGCTGGGAAACGAGTTCCACCAGATAGTTCATGCTGATGTCGATGCCCACCACTCCGAAAAGGGATCCGTTTTTCAGATAAAGAGGCCGGGTAAGGCTGATGACGAGATTGCCCGTAACCCCATCCACGTAGGGGCTACTGAGAGAAATTCCCTTCTGTTCCAGGGATTCCGTATACCAGGAACGTTTTCGGGCATCGTAATCTTCGGGCTCCTTCCAGCCGGAGCCAATGGCGATGGCCCCGGTACTCTCCAGGCCGATAAAAACATCCTGAACTCCTCGGGGAGTATAGGTTTCGTAAAAAACCGTGAAAAACTTTTCGATGGCATCCTCGTCGGTGACCTTGGCCTGCTCCACCAGATATCCCAGACTATCCGCAGCCCCCACGAGAACCTTTTCCATGCTCTCGAAGTAAAGATCCATGGTTTCCGCCGCATCCTGCACCATGGAAATCCCGGTTTTGTCGATCATTCCCGTAAGCACCGAACTGGACCGCAAATAAACAATACCCACCATACAGAAAATGGCCAGTACCGTCCCCACCGCAAGAATCCACAAACGCAGCCGAATTGTCATACTCTTCTCCTCCTTTTCTTCCATTCCCCAAAAATGCTCGTATTTCTTGAGATTTTTTCATATTCTACCATGGAAAAAGGATACTCGATGAAGCCTTCGGTTTCTTTCGTTTTTTTCGGGCTCCCGCAAATTTTTCTCTTTTCTTCGACCTGGGAAAGCGAAAATGGTGACACTTTTGTAACCCCGAGGATACCTTTTTTTTCTCTTTCCCTGTATGCTTGTCGAAAAAGCAACTTCGCCCCGCAAAAGCATAATCCGGAGAAAAGGGAGGTGCCCCATGAAAATCCGCGCAGAACTTGCCCGCAAGGGGATTCTTCCCCTTTCGAAAAATCTGAAGGCCTCTCTCTTTTACGTTTTTCTGGTGCTTCTTCCCGGCATGCTTCTGGCATTTTTCGCCATTTCCTCCTTCGAGAAGGAGGAGAGCCTTCTGGAAAAACGCTTCCGGGAAACCGTGAACGCGGAAGTCCATCTCCTTTCCCGACAGGTACTCTCCTTTCTGGAAGAGACCGAAAGAAAACTTCAGGAGGAACTGGAACGGATTCCTCCTGGAAGGGAGAAGGATCTTTTTCCCCAGTGGCAAAGAAGCGATTCCCTGGTGGATATTCCCTTTCTTCTGAATACTCGGCTGGCCCTGGTTCTTCCTCAACCCGCCCGTCAGGAGGAACCCCGAATTCAGGCCTTCGCCTCCTGGGGAGAATCCTTCTTCGAAGGAACTCCCTCTTCCGGAGGTTTGGAACGAATTCTACTCGCATGGAAGGAAATTTTCGCTCATCCCGAAGCTCTTTCTTCCGAAGGCATTCAGGCATCCTCCTTCGCTTCCTCCTTTCCGGAAGCGGAAAGCCCTCCGCCTCCGGCTCCGCCAAAAGAGGATGCTTCGTTGCAAAACCTCCATCCCGCCGCATCCTTTTCTCTGAGCAGGAGATCCGCCAAGATTCCGGAGACACAAAGCTTCTCCGCCGCCGAAGAGGATACGCTCCCACCAGCTCCTCCCGGAGGGAAACCCTCTTCGGGGACCGAAGAAGTTCAAAGAGACCCCAAGGATTCGCCCCGTAAGAATGGAGGAGAATCCTCTTCCTTTTTCCGGCAGCCCTATGCCTTTCCCGAACAAATCCGAGGAAAGGCCTTCGGACTTCTTCCTTACATGATGGATAACCGAATCATCTTTCTCTTCTGGGCCCGCCGGGGAGAGGAAATCGGAGGATGTCTTCTCCGGGAGGATCTTCTCAAGAAAGAACTCGGCAATTCTCTCGCCCGAAGCCGGCCGGAGCGCAGAGAAAGCTGTTTTCTGGCGGTGCTGGACGAACACGGTATGCCCATTTATCCATGGGAATCGGAAAGAGGGGCTCTCTTTTCCGGCACTTCTCCCTACGAAAGCCTGGAGATCGGCCCGCTCCTCCCCTATTGGAAATGTGCGGCCTTTCTCTCCCCCTCTCACAGCATGTTCTCCCAGGCGGCCCGAAGCCGATTCCGGCATCTCCTGATCATCGGAGGGCTTCTCTTTTCCCTCTCCGGAGGAAGCTTTCTTCTCTTTCGGGCCCTTCGCCTGGAGATGCGCACGGCGGAACGAAAGACCACCTTCGTGGCCAAGATTTCCCACGAGCTGAAAACTCCTCTCACCTCCCTCCGGCTCTTTGCGGAAATGCTGGAGGAGGGGCGGATACGGGAAGAGGAAAAACGCCATCGCTACCTGCGGCTCATGGTTTCCGAGATCGAGCGTCTTACCCGGCTCATCGAAAATATTCTGGATTTCTCCCGACGGGAACGGGGGCTCAAGCGCTATTCCATGAAAAAGACGGATCTTCGGAATCTCATAACCGCCATCGTGGAGGCCCAGCGTCTCCGGCTGGAACAACGAGGATTCTCCCTTCTTCTGAAAGCTCCGGAATCCCCGGAGGTTACGGCGGACGAGGAAGGAATCGCCCAGATTCTGCTCAACCTGCTGACGAATGCGGAAAAGTATTCGGAAGATCGAAGGGAAATTCAGATAGTCCTCGGCATGGACGAAAGCTTCGCCTGGGTGGACGTGATGGACCGGGGAATCGGCATCGCTCCGGAGGAGGGGGAGAAAATCTTCCGGGAATTTTACCGAACCGACGATTCCCTTACCTCCCGAACCCAGGGAGCGGGATTGGGGCTTTCCATCTCCCGCAACATCGCCCGGGACCACCGGGGGGACCTCAGGTTCCTTCCCCGGAAGGGGGGAGGAAGCATTTTCCGGCTTCTGCTTCCCCTAAGTGAAGAGGTATCCCGTTTCCGAGAGGAGGATGCGTAGATGAACGAACATATTCTCGTGGTGGAGGACGACCCCTCGATTCTTCTCGCTCTGGAGGACCTTCTGGAGGGAGAGGGATACAGGGTGTCCCTGGCGGAGGACGGAGAAAAGGGATTGCAAGCCTTCCGGAAGGAAATTCCGGACATGGTGCTTCTGGACATCATGATGCCCCGCATGAGCGGGTACGATCTCTGCCGGGAAATCCGGAAAACCCATCCGCTGCTGCCTCTTCTCATGCTCACCGCCAAGGGGGAAGAGGTGGACAAGGTTCTGGGGCTGGAACTCGGAGCGGACGACTACATGGTGAAACCCTTCGGAACCCGGGAGCTTCTCGCTCGGATTCGTTCCGCCCTGCGTCGCCGTCGGGCCATGGAGGAAATGGGACCCCTCCGGGAAGAAGAAGGCTCCCGAGGGAAGGAAGTTTTTCCCTTCGGCAACTGCCTCATCGACGGAGGAGCCATGGAGGGCATCCGGGGAGACCTTACCTTCTCCCTTACGGAAAAAGAGCTTGCCATTCTCCGGCTTCTGGCGGAATCTCCCGGAAAGGTGGTGGATCGAGGAGATATGCTGGATCTTCTCTGGGGAATTTCCGAGGAAGTTACCACCCGCACGGTGGATCAGCATATTCTCCGGCTCCGGAAAAAGATCGAAGAGGATCCGGGAAATCCGAAACACATTCTTACTATGTACGGCAGAGGATACAAATACGTGCCTTAGAGCGGTTTTGCAAATATTATGTTCTGAGATGTTTCATGAGAACCTCCATTTATGTGTTCCCTCCGCTCCGGAGTGGTCGAATCACTCCCTTGCATTGCTGCTTCAGACTGTCGCCTCAGGCGCGCCTTCCATGGCGCGGCTGAGGCTTGTCGGCACGTCCTGTGCCGACACCGGCCCTCCGCGACGCAAAGCTGCGCTCGCCGGCCACTATGTCGCTACCGGAAACACATAAACTCCGGATCTACAGTTTCCATAATGCTCCATATCAACGAAAACCGCCCTAGAGGAGGACCCGTCATGATACTGCGTCTGCTCGGCTTTTTTGGTATTCTCGGAACAAGCCTCTATCTCGTCTTCCTTTTCGGAGGCTTTTTTCTGCGGAATTCTCTTATCTTTCATCCTCCGGCACCGTATTACGAGAAGGACGAATACGTACGCTTTCTGACCGCCCAGGACGGTACCCGGCTGGCCCTCTACGCCCTGCCCGCACAAAACCCCGAGGCCCTTTCGATCCTCTATTTCCACGGCAACGCGGAGGATACGGGACATCTGCGCTTTCTTTTCCGGAACCTGGCCTCCCGAGGATACGGGATCTACGCCCTGGACTACCGGGGATACGGCCTCAGCCAGGGCAGGCCCTCCACGGAAAATATCTGCGAGGACGCTTCCACCGCCTGGACCTATCTCACGGAATCCGAGGGAATTTCCCCTTCCCGGCTGGTGCTCTACGGGCGTTCCATCGGCACGGGCCCCGCTCTTTATCTCGCCCGGAAACAGGCTCCCGCCGCCCTGATTCTGGAAGGGGCCTTTCTTTCGGTCTTCCGGGTGCTCACCCAGATACGGCTCCATCCTCTGGATCCGCTTCCGAATCTGGAACATATCCGGCACATTTCCTGCCCCCTGCTTTCCATTCACGGCACCCGGGATCGCGTGGTCCCCTTCTGGCAGGGGAAAAAACTCTTTTCCACTCCCCAGGTCCCCAAGGAATTCTACTGGGTGCAAGGGGGGGGACACAACAACCTTCTCTTCGTGGCGGAAGACGCCTATTACCAGAGAATCCGATCCTTTCTGGACGGTCTTTCTCCCCGCCTTTCGGAGGATAGCGGATCATGAAGGGGCTTCCGGCTTTCCGGCTCTATCCGGAAGAGCCCATTTTCGAAGCTTCGCTGATACGGCGGAAAAACCGTTTCGTGGTAACCTGCCTTCTCGAAGGGAAACCCCTGGACGCGCATCTTCCCAATCCGGGGCGGCTCTGGGAAATTCTCTATCCCGAAACGACGCTCTATCTCATTTCCTCGAAGAAGGGAAAACTCCCCTATCGGATCATCGGAGCCGAAACCCCCCGAGGGCCGGTGATGCTCGATACGGTACGGGCTAACGGCGTGGGGGAATTTCTGCTGCGGCATCGCCGCATTCCGGGGCTCCAAGAGTGGCGCCTGGAGGCCCGGGAGGTTTCCTTCGGCAAGAGCCGTTTCGATTTTCTCCTTCGCCGGGGATCCGAACGGCTTCTTCTGGAACTGAAAAGCTGTACCCTTTTCTACGGAAAAGGAGCCATGTTCCCCGACGCTCCCACGGAACGGGGATGCAGACATGTGGAAGAGCTGCGAAACCTCTCCCGGGAACCGGATCTTCGGGGAGGCGTGCTCTTTCTGATACAGACTTCGGAGTGCGGAGTTTTTCTTCCGGATTACCATACGGATCCCGCCTTCGCCGAAGCGCTTCTGGCCGGGAGAAGGGACCTCTGGATCGGCGCCCAGGGAATGGAGTGGAACCGGGATTTTTCCCTCCGCGCCCTCTCGGACCCGCCGAGCCTTCCCTGGAACGTTCTGGAAAGGGAAAACGCCGACCGGGGCTGTTACCTCATCCTCTACCGTCTTCCGGAACCCCGGCACATCCTTACGGGATCTCTGGGAAATCTCCTCTACCCCGGTGGATACTACCTTTATGCGGGATCCGCCAAAAAGGGGCTTTCTTCCCGGATCAACCGGCATCTCCGAAAGCGCAAGAAGCTTCACTGGCATGCGGACTACTTCGGCCAGCACGCGGAGGCTCTCAGGGGAATTCCCCTGCGAACCTCGGATTCCTGCGAAGAAATTCTCGCGGAGGAACTTTCCGGCCTGGCGGATTGGGAAGTTCCCGGATTCGGTGCCTCG
Source organism: uncultured Aminiphilus sp. (assembly GCA_963666395.2). Lineage (GTDB taxonomy): Bacteria > Synergistota > Synergistia > Synergistales > Aminiphilaceae > DAIPKP01. The sequence goes on along the minus strand of CAXXQU010000001.1, from coordinate 133,286 downwards.
GACTCTTCCCGAAGCTCCCATCTTTTCGGCTTTTCCCGAAACCCCTTGAATATACCCAATTTCGTGACTCTTCTCCTTCGCCATCGCATGGAGAAAATGCTTTGCCCCCATGCCGCGGACACACATCGAGACCGGGAGAAAAAAACGTTATCAGAGTGACGGAAAAGGCTTTCTCCGTGATACAATAACGGAAATCCTTCCGAGAATTTGAATTTAACGATTTGCTTACGACGGAGAGACTTCTCGAAAAAAGGCCGGAAGAGATCAGAGAAAAACGAAAAGGAGCTTCCCATGTCACGAAACGACAGGATATCTCTTTTTACGGGTCCTGAAAAATTTCTTCTTTTCGCCCTTCTCGCGGGAGGGGGGTACTGGTTTTTCGATGGCCTTCTGGATTACCTCTCCTTCAACTACTATCTGGACCGTCTTCTGCTTTCCCCGAATCTTTCCTTTCTGGATGCTCTGATCCTGCACGTCCCCCCCCAGTCTCTGGCTCGCCGGATACTTCTTCTTTCCCTCTTTCTTCTCGGAGGATTCCACCTTTTCCGCCACGAAAAGGAACACTGCCAACGCATGCTCCGGCTGGAAAAACACAATCAAACCCTGGAAAAGACCATGCTGGAACGCACGGAAGAAATGGAGAGGGCGAACCGGGAACTCGAAGCCTTCAGCTATTCCGTTTCTCACGATCTCCGGGCTCCTCTCCGCACTCTCGAAGGGTTCAGCCAGATTCTTCTGGAAGAATACGCTCCTTCTCTGGAGGAAAAGGCCCGGGAACACCTGGAAAGAATTCGCAAGGGAAGCCTCGCCATGGGGGAAATGATCGACGATCTTCTCCGGCTCTCCCGAATTTCCAAAGGAACCTTGCATTTATCCCTCTTTTCCCTCTCGGATTCGGCGGAACAAATCGCCCGGGACCTTCAGGAAACGGATCCCTCCCGCAAGGTAGCCTGGAAAATCGAACCGGATATTTTCGTTCAGGGAGACCCGGGGCTTCTGCGGTGCGTTCTTTTCCAGCTTCTGGAAAACGCCTGGAAGTTCTCCTCCCTACGGGAGGAAAGCCGCATTTCCCTGGGCAAACAAATCTGGAAGGGTATGCCCGCCTATTTCGTTCGGGATAACGGTACGGGTTTCGACATGCGATATCGGGAAAAGCTCTTTCTTCCCTTCGAACGCCTTCACTCCCGGGAGATTTTCCCCGGCACGGGAATCGGTCTCACCACGGTACAGCGTATTATCGAGCGTCATCGGGGCTCTCTCTGGGCGGAGGGACATCTCGACGAGGGAGCCACCTTTTACTTTACCCTTTGGGAGAAAGGGGGCCCTCATGAAGGAACGGCCTAAAACCATTCTCGTGGTTGAAGATAATCCGGACGATGAATATCTTACCTGCCACGCCCTCTCGAAGCATAACGTGGCCAACGAAGTGGCGGTAGCACGAAACGGCGAGGAGGCTTTGGAAGCCCTTTTCGGCTCCGGGGGTTTCGTGGAACGGAAGCGGCTTCCCGCCATGATTCTTCTGGATTTAAAGCTTCCCAAGCTGAGCGGCATCGAAGTGCTTCGGAAAATCCGGGAACATTCGGAAACTAGGCTTCTTCCGGTGGTGGTGCTTACCTGTTCCGATGAAGATCGGGACCGTATCGAAAGCTACCAACTCGGAGCCAACAGCTACATTCAAAAGCCCGTGGACTTTTCCAAGTTCTCCGAGGCCATCCGTCAGCTCGGGCTCTATTGGCTGGTGATCAACAAAGGCCCCTACAACGGCATAAGGATGTGATTTTCGTGAATTCTCCCCAGCCCCTGCACATCCTCTTTCTGGAGGATAACGAGGAAGATGCTCTTCTTCTTCAGAGAAAACTGGAACGGGAGGGATTTTCCCTCTTCTGCGCGGTGGCCCGAAACCTCCGGGAGTTCCGGGAACGGGCAGAGGAAGCCGCGTGGGATCTCATTATCGCGGATTACTATCTTCCCGGCTGCAAGGGCACCGATGCTCTTCCATGGATGCGGGAACGGCATCTGGATATTCCCTTCATTCTCGTCTCGGGCATCGCCGGAGAGGAAGCGGCGGTGGAAACCATGCGGGCGGGAGCCCACGACTTCATCTCCAAGAACAACATCGCCCGGTTGATTCCCGCCATCGAACGTGAATTGAAGGAGGCGGAGATTCGCAAAAAACACCGCTGGGAAGAGGAACAGCATCGCATGGCGGAGGAGCGGCTTCTCCGCATCGCCGAAGAATTGCCGGTACTTATCTTCGCCCTGGACCGGGAGGGGCGAATGGTGGGATGGAACCGTCAGGCCCAGGAGCTGACGGGATATTCCCTTCAGGAACTTCGGGATTCGGGAAATCCCCTGGAACGCCTTTTTCCGGAAGCGGAACGGGGCAGATCTCTCTTCGGCTCCTCTCTGCCCCGGGATTTTTCTCACGAAGAACTCGACCTTCTCTCGAAGAATCAGGAGATACACAGCATTACCTGGTCCTCCATGGCCGCCAGTACCCCCGTTCCGGGATGGCGCACCTGGTTTTTCGGCATGGACATTACACACAAAAAAAGGGTGGAAAACCAGCTTCGCAACATCACCGAGGGGGTTATCCATTCTCTGGTGGCCCTGGTGGAAGTTCGGGACCCCTATACATCGGGACACCAGGAGCGGGTGGCGAAGCTGGCTTTGGAAATGGCCCGGGAAAGCGGTTTCTCTTCGGATCGGGCCGAAGGAATCCGGATTATGAGCCTGGTCCACGACCTTGGCAAGATCAATATCCCCAGCGAGATCCTCTGCAAGCCCGGCAAGCTTTCCGATATCGAACGAAGCCTCATTCAGGCCCATCCAACCATCGGATATGACATTCTCAAGAACATCGACTTTCCCTGGCCCGTGGCATCGGTGGTACTGCAGCATCACGAACGACTGAACGGATCCGGCTATCCCCAGGGGCTGGTGGATCGGGAAATTTCGGAGGAAGCCAAAATTCTCGCCGTGGCGGACGTGGTGGAAGCCATGTCCTCGCACCGTCCCTACCGCCCCGCTCTGGGAATCGAGGCGGCGCTGGAGGAAATTCGGCAAAATCGGGGCGTTCTTTATGATCCCCAGGCGGTATCGTGCTGCGAAGAGGTCTTTAACAAGGGTTTCTCCTTCTGATCCGCCCCAAGAGATTTTACGAGGAGGGTACCGCTCAATGTTTACGGGGGGGCTTCGCTTATGGACTTCCTCCGCAGAAATCCCCCCGCCAGGGGCAGGCGGAACATTTTGCGGCAATCCCCGAAAAAGGCCCCTCCTCCCCCTGCCGGGCCATCTCCGCAAGAGAACTCTCCATCTCCTCCCAGGAGGCGGGAAGGCTCACGGAAAGGGCCTCTCCTTCGGAAAGCAGCAGAAGCTTCAACTCGAGAGAGCACTCCGGATAGGCCCAATGCATTCCGTAGGCGTAGAACCGAAGCTGTTCCTCGTATATCTCCAGGGGAACCCTCCCCCGGCGTCCCGTCTTGTAATCCCAGATACGAATACCTTTTCCTTCCTTTCCCCAGACATCGAGGGTACCGGTTATCCGAGGTCCTTCGGGAAGGTCCATCCGAAACGAGGATTCCCGATGCAATTCTCCCGCCTCGGCGAGATCCCGGAGCACCCTCCCTTCGGAAGACTCTCCGAAGGCGAGAAGCCATTTCCGGGCGATATCCCGGGAAGTTTCCTCCCGGTAGATCCGGCGGTACTCCAGGGGAAGCCCCCCAGGGATGCGGTTTTCTCCCGGAGGAGCCAGCAGGCGATCCAAGCCGGAGGGGTAAAAATTCCACTGCCTGAGCGTCCAATGCACCAGGCTTCCCAAATCCGCCCCTCCGGGCTCTCCGGAAAAATCCCCCAAATCCTTCCACAGCAGATCTCCCCCCTGACGATAGCGGATTCGCCAGGCCCGGGGACAGTAGCGCAAAAGGGCGTAGGAAGTGGCGCTGAGAAGGGCAAGCCCCGGCTTTTCCCGACAAGGTAACAGCACGCTCCATTTCAGGGAAGAACTACTCTCCTTTTTCGGAGGTTTCTCTTTCGAAGATTCCTCCTGGGCAACGGAAATTGCCGGAAACGCCGCCTCGGCTTCCGAAGATCCGGAATCTGCGAAAAGCCCCTGAGGAAAGGCCCAGGGAAGATACCAAGAGAGATAGCTCGAAGAGGAGAAGCCCAACTCTCCCTCTTCGGAGATTTTCGACGGAACGCCGCAGAAGATCAGAGCGTCCTGGGCCCGGGTGGCTCCCACGTAGAAGAGGCGCTGGCGTTCCTCCTCCTCATGCCGCTCCTCCAACAGGGCCGCCACTTTCCGGGAAGGGGGCTTTTTCTCTTCCCCCCAGGGTTCGGGATAGCTGCTGGGGGAAACTCCGAAAACCAGATTCGGCAGCAGCATATCCGAAGGGTTCCCCCGAATGCTCTGTTCCAGCCCGAAAAGGGCCACCACGGGAAATTCCAGCCCCTTCGAGGCGTGGACGGTCATAATGCGTACCGCCTCCTCCTCTTCTCCCCAGGGTTGGGCCTCCTCCTGTTTGGTGGGCCTTCCCCGGGTACTGCGTTCCAGCCAGGCGGCGCACCCGAGAAGGTCCGGCCCGAAGGCTCGCTCGTATTCCCCCGCCAGCTCCACCGCCAGCCGCAGATTGACGACTCCCCGCTTACGCAGATAGGGAGAGAGGCTGCCCAATCCTTCGGGAGAAGCGTGCAGGAGATCGAGAAGAGCTTTTCGGGGGCCCTCGAAAAAAGCACGCTTCCGCTGAATTTCCAGTTTCCGGGCCGCTTCGGGAAAGAGCCGCTCCAGAACCGCGGAAAGGGACTCTCCTCGGTTCCGGCGGTACTCTTCCAGAAGATCCCGCACCTCCTCGAGGGAAAGAGGGGAAAAGGGAGAGGAAAGATAGCCCCCCAAGGCGAGATGATTTCGGGAATTTCCCAGAGCGTTGAGCCAGGCCACGGCGTCGAGGATCTCCCCCCGGGAAAAGTACTCCTGACTCTTTTCCAGACGCACCGGAATGTTCAGGTCCCCGAAGGCCTCCTCCAAAGCGACGTATCCCGTACGGCTCGGGAGCAGCACCGCCATATCCCGAAAGGAACATCCCCGGGAACATCCCTCTTTCTTGTCCCAGAGAGGAACATCCAAAAAGGAGAGAAAGAGTTTCCCCAACTTTCGGGCAAGTGAAAGCCGCCGCTCCTCCAGAGCGAGAGGTTTTCCTCCTTCTTCCGGAAATCCCTCTTCCTCGAAAAGATGCGTCACCGGAGGAAGCTTCGGCGCTCTTTCCCGCTCCTCCATAAGGTAGCCCCCCCGGGCGTTCCGGGGAGTGCGGAGGTTCTCGTAGGGCAGGAAAAGAGACTCCCCGAGTCCTTCCTTCCAAAGGGTTCCGAAAAAGCCGTTCACGTGTTCCAGAATGCTCTCCCGGCTTCGGAAGCTTTCGTCCAGCCGCACGTACCGCCCGGCAACACCTCCCTTTCGGGCCTCCTCCACGTAGGAGGCGAAGATCCGGGGCTCCGCGTGGCGGAAACGGTAGATGGACTGCTTTACGTCCCCCACAAGAAAAAGGCTGACCGGATAGGGCTCTCCGTCTTTCTGTTCTCTGTTTTTCTCCAGAATATGCCGGAGAAGCCGGTCCTGCAGAGGATCCGTATCCTGGAATTCGTCCACCAGCACCGCCCGAAACCCTCTGCCGCAGGAGGGATCCGTCCGCACGCCCCGTTCTCCCCAGGCGATGAGATCGTCGAAGGTGAGCAGTCCCTCCCGGGCTCGATAGATTTCCCAGCAGAGCCATCCGAGAAGGCCGAAGCGAAGAAGCACCTGCCGAAGTTCTCCGTCAAGAGCGACGGAATCCGGAGAGACCAGGAGTTCCGCCAGCACTCTTTCCTTTTCCTCCCGGACCTTGCGCCATTCCACGGGGGATACGCCGAAGGACTCCACAAAACTTTGAGAGAAACGCTTCCAGTTTTTTTCGTTTCCCCCGTTTCCCGAAAAGAGTTCCAGAAGGGCCAGAAAAAATTCGGGAATCCTTTTTTCCTGAGGAACCCGAGGCCAGGTCTCCCGGAAAATCCGCATCTTCTGCGCGGTTTTGTTGTTTCCCTCCAGAGGGCCGAGATCTTCCAGGAGAGTGAGAATGTTCTCTCCCTCTTCTCTCCATCGTCCGGAGAATCGACATACCATCTCTTTGTAGGCGATATTCTCGAAGGAGCTTTCCGGATGCTCCAAAAACGTCTCAAGATCCGCGGGAGTCTTTCCCCGGCTCTTCCAGAGGTCCCCCAAAGATTTGCAGCAAGCCGCCACCTCGGAAGGGCGGAAGTGGTTCAGCACCTCCATTCCCCGGGAATCTTCGAGAACCGAAAGAAGTTCCTCGGAAGCACGAAGGACCTCCCCATATTCCGGCAACGCTCCCCGAAGGGCCAGAAGGTTTTCGAACCATTCCCGATCGAGAAAATCCAAAGCCCGGATAAAGGCGTTCCAGAAGGCCCCCTCCTCGGGAGCGGAAACTATCCGGCCCCCCGGAGGAAGGTCCAGGGCGAACCCCGCCTCCCGGATCAGAGAGGAGGCATAGCTGTGGATGGTGGTAATTCGGGCCTCCTCGATGCGGGAAGCCCCTTCCAGCAACCGGGACCGAGCATGGGACATCTCGGGGGGACAGGCTTCTCCCCATTCCCGAAGGGTGGCGCCGATACGCTGGCGCATCTCCAAGGCGGCCTTTTCGGTGAAGGTAAGGGTGAGAATTTCGGAAAATTCCGCCCGCTCCGTAGCCACAAGCCAGGCGAAACGCCATGCGAGGGTACGGGTTTTTCCCGTTCCCGCTCCGGCACTCACCACCACCAGGGGCTCCCGGGCGGTAACCGCCTCTTTCTGGGGAGGCCGGGCTCCCTGGCGTTCGAGAAAAAACAGAGCTTGAGCATCAGTCATGGAAATCTTCCTCCTCGAAATCCTTCCGATAGGCTTCCTCCCGGCGGCAGAGGGTGCGGTAGGGACAGCCGGAACAGTTGGAGCTTTCGTAGCGGGGGGAATAGATTCCCCGGGTCAGCGAGGATCCCCAGGCTTGAAGGACCTTTCGGGCCTCCTCCATTCCCTCCTCGGGGGGAAGGACCTTATGCTTCCCCTTTTCGGGAGTTCCCAGATAGAGATTTCCCAGAGCATCATCTCCCCAGAGCATCATTCTGCAATCCCGAAGGCCGAAATAGAGCCACCCCCTTACCGAAACGCCTTGTTCCTGCAGGGCCAGGGCATAGGCTCCGAGCTGGAGGGAATTTTTATACCTCTCTCCCCGGCCGAGTTTGTAATCCAGAAGCACCACGCCTCCGTCCTGAAGGAAATCCAGCCGGTCCACCCGGCCGAAAAAGGGAGTCTTCCAAAGGGGCTCCGAATATCGGACATCCTCCTCCACCCTGCGTTCCTGCAACCGCCCCCGGAGGCGCCCCTCCGCCTCATTCAATATAAGGGCCCCCCGGAAGGCCTGGTACCGCAGCAGCGCTTCCTGACGCCGAAGAGGCCCCAAAAGCTCCGGATATTTCTCCTTCACTAGAAGAGTCCACAGCTCGGCGAACCGGGATTCTCCAAAACCTTCTTCCGAAGAAAAGAGTTGTTCCCAAAGAGCGTGAAGCAGAGTGCCTCCTCTCCGGGGATCGTATTCGAAAACTCCCGGAGGAGCCTCCAGAAATTCCTCCGCATAGTATCGGAAGGGACACTCCTTGAAGGAATCCATCCGGGAGATGCGCCCCTTCTCCTCCGAAGGCTCCCGGAAGCGCAGTTCCGGAAGAACCCGTCCCCCTCCGGGGAGATCTCCGGGAACCTCCACCTCCCGAAAATGCCATTCCGAGGAGACCGGCAGAAGATTCCCGAGAGAGCGCTCCAGAGGAGGAAGAACTTCTTCCATCCAGGGAAATTCTCCGGACACCGCCGCGGCCAGAAAGGGAGACTCTCCCAGGGGCCTTCCCCTGGAATCCTGAAGGGGGGAACAGCAAAGCACCCTTTCTCCGGCGGTGGCGAGAATGCGCCGGAAAAGGGCGTGTTGGGCCATGCGGCGCTCCGAGGAGAGAGGGAGGTGCGCCCGGGGAAGTTTCGGATCCTCCAGATCTTCCAAAGAAGCTCGTTCCTCGTCCGAAAGAAAGGGAGCCTCTCCGGTGGCTCCGGGCCATCGGGATGGGGTAACCCCGAGCCAGCAAAGAGCTGAAGATTCGAAAAGAATCGGCGGGGATTCCCGAAAGAGCGACATGCTCCCCTTCAGCGAGGGAGGGGGAAGAAGAGAGGTTTCCTCCGCCCAGATTTCCAGAAAGGCCAGTGCTTCCCGACTCTTCAGATTCTCCCGGGCAGCCTCTCCCACATCGGGCACCAGCTCCCGATAGAAGAGAAGTTTCCGATCCAGTTCCTGAAGCACTCCGTGGAACGTGCGCACCGAGAAATCCAGGTCCTCCGAAAGCGCCGCGAGGCTCCGCCCCTTTTCGGCAATACGGAGAACCTTCTCGAAAAAGGATTTCGTCTTTTCCATAATTTCCTCGGGAGAAGCTCCCCGAAGAAGAACGGTGCCGTAGGAAACCATTCCCTTCCAGAGAGCCCTCAGAGAAGGATTTCCCGCCTTTTCGAAAAAGCGGGTCCATTCTTCGCTCCCTCGGGGAAGGGCCTGCAAAGCTTCTTCCAGAGGAAAAGCCTCCCCCCCGAAGAAAGGATGCCCCAGAAGCCGGGCGGTATCCTCTCCGGGCCACCTCTCCAGGGCGAGGCAGAGCATGCGCCGGAACATGCCCCAGAGAGGAGTGACCCCCAGAGGAAAAGGATCCGGAGAGCTGAAGGGAAGCCGATACTTGTGGAGGGCTTCTTTCAGATAGTCCTCCTCTTCCCGGGGAACCACCAGAGCGATCTTCTCCCAGGAAGGAAAGGGAAGGTCTCCAAAGTGCTCCTTGCGGGAGGACCAGAGGGCGAGTTCTCGGGCCAGAACCTCCGCAGTCATTCCCCGATCCCCTCCGGAAAGGCGATGAAGCTTTCCCGGAGAATGTCCGGGGCTCTTCAGGGTTTCCGCACATTCAAGTTGATCCGCCGCGGAATAATGCCCTCCGCGGCTGCGAGGATCCCAGGAAGGCAAGCCCGCAAAGGGAATCCAGAGATGCACCTCTCCTCCCAGGGCTATCAGCTCCCGCACAAGCCGGAGCTGTCCCGAGGCGAAGGAAAGAAAACCCACGAACCCCAAAGGATGCCGCCGAAAAGAGGAGGAAAGGATCTCCCTAGCCCGGGGAAGGCGGAACAGATCCGCCCCCAAGGAGGCCACCTGAGCGCTGTCCGCCAGGCTATGCTCCCTCAGATAGCGTTCGTAGGCCCCCAGAAGCCAGCAGAAATATCCCTGAGGGTCCTTCCGGGAACAGAGATCCCCGGGAGAGCAGGAACATCCCCAGAGGGTGCGAAGATGCTCGGAGGAAAGGTCTTCCCGAAGCATTTCCCGTAAAATACCTCCTGCCTGGCGCACGAATCCTGGATGCCGCATTCCCCGGGGAAGGCAATTCTCCGGAGTATCCCGGCAGAGACGGCTCCAAAGGTGCCGGAGAATGATCCAGTGATCCGGAGGATCGATCTGGCGGCGCAGAGAAACCCGAAGCCCTCCGTCCTCCAACCTTTCCGCAAGGAAACGCACCAGGCCGCTCCAGGTATGGATGGAGCGGGGAGCATCGAAGATTTCCTTTCCCCGAAGTTCCTCCCGAAGCCAGGGACGCTCTCTTCCCGAGGGCACCACGAAAAGGGTATCTCTCTCTCGAAGGGAGAGAAAGTCCGGATCTTTCCATATTTCATGTACCCGGAGATAGGAATGCAATCTCAGCCCCATAAAAATCTCCTTTCCAGTCTCGCCTTGTCCTCACATTGTAGGGGGAGAATATTCTTTTCGGAAGCCGCAAAATCTTTTTTCACCCTAGAGCGGTTTTACAAATGATGTGTCGCGAAATGTTTAACAGGAGCCTCCGTTTATATGTTCCCTCTGCTCCGCCAGTGGCGAAACCGCTCCCTTGCTTTGCTGCTCCGGCCCGTCGCTAGATCCGCGCCCGACCATGGCGCGGCTGAGACTTGTCGGCACGTCCTTGTGCCGACACCGGCCCTCCACGACGCAAAGCCGCACTCGCCGACCACTATGTCGCTGCCGGGAACATATAAACTCTGGCTCTACAGTTCATTCAATGCCACATGTCTACGAAAACCGCTCTAGAGGAGAAAAAGCGGCAGACCTCTTCCTCGGGAAGAAGCCCGCCGCTTGGCATGGCCGAAGTCTTCAGGAAAACCTCGAAGGAATCGTTACTTTTCCTTCGTCAAGGGCAATACGATGCCCCCCTGAGGAATGACGTAGCTCCGGTAGTTCGGGCCGTGCTTCTTCTCCAGCAGAGGAAGAAGGGTTTCCAGAGATTCCACGGGGGAGAAGAAGCTCTTTTTGGCGAAAGCCTCGTCCTGGGAACTGTAGAGATGAAGGGAAAAATGCCGGGAGAGCCGTCCCAGAAAGAAGAGCTTGTGTGCTCCGAAGACGATACCCTCCGTCATGGCCTCCTCCACCTCCAGGGCGGAGAGGTTCTTCTTCGCCCATTCCTCGTAGACCGGATGGCCGTAACCCTCTTCGAGTTCCGCGAAGAGGATCAGGCTTCCTCCTTCCTTGAGGGCTCGGGAACTGATCTCCACCGCCTTATGGGCCTGATACATGTTGATGTCCTTGGGAAATCCTCCGGCGGAGACGAAAAGGACATCCGCCTTTTCTTCCAGAGGCAGGCTGTTCACATCGTAGAAAATCTCGGTTCCCTTCTTCCAGGCCTTTTCCGCATCCCCCGCCACCACCGCCACGATCTCCTTGTGGGAATTGGCGATGCAGTTCACGATGAAGTCCAGAGGACAGCACCGCAGAGCTTCGATCATTTCCAGACTTACGGGATTATCGTCGATCCGGGCGAGAGAAGCCTTGGGATCCACCATCATGGCGTGATTGCGCATTACCGTATCCCGACCGGACACTCCGGGAAGGATGCTTTTCCGCCCCCCCGCAAATCCCGCGTAATAGTGGAGGAGAACTTCTCCCAGGGCGATACGGAAATCCGCCTTTGCCACCAGAGGATTTACGAGAAGCTCGTTTCCCGTGGGAAGAACTCCCAGAGAAACAAGATCCGGAGCGTCGCAGTCATGATTTTCCACACGATAGGAGGCGAACGCTTCAGACCCCACCACCTGGACCTTCTCTTCCTCCGTAAGCCCACGATGGGTTCCCGTGGCGATGACGATAACCGTATTCTCCGGAGAGATCCCCCGAGCTTCCAGGACCTTCAGCACCGGAGGCAGCATTTTCGCGGTAGGAGTGGAACGGGTAAGATCGTTCACGATAATCGCCACCGTGGCAGGATTTTTCCTCTCCAGAAGCTCCTTCAGGGAGGAGCCCTCGTCGGGGCGAGCGATTTTTTCCGCCACCGTATCCTCCAGGGATTCCAGCTTTTTGGTTTCCTTCGGTTCCAGTACCCCCATCACGTGCTTTTCGGGAAGATCCAGGGAGAGTTTTTTTCGTCCGTAGGGCAGCAGGTATTCCATGCTCCCTCCTCCTTTCGGTTATCTACTGCGACAAAAAAACTATGCCACGCTGCTACAGCCTCGCCACGCCGCTCTTTCTCGCGGCCTCCGCCACTCCCGCCGCCACCGCCGGAACCACCCGGGGATCCAGGGCTTCGGGAATGATGCATTCCGGAGAGAGGTCCGCTTCCGAGACGAGTCCCGCCAGGGCTTTGGTGGCGGCGAGTTTCATTTCTTCGTTGATGACTTTAGCCCGGACGTCCAGGGCTCCCCGGAAGATGCCGGGAAAGCCGAGGCAGTTGTTGATCTGGTTGGGGAAGTCGCTGCGCCCCGTGGAGATGACCGCGGCTCCCGCTTCTTTGGCTTCGTCGGGGTAGATTTCCGGGGTGGGGTTCGCCATGGCGAAGAGTACCGGGTCCTTGGCCATGTTCCGCACCATGTCCTGGGTGACGAGGCCCGGCCCGGAGACTCCCATGAAGACGTCCGCTCCTCCCAGGGCTTGCCCGAGGGTTCCCTGGAATTTGGTGGGGTTGGTGATGCCCGCGATTTCTTCCTTGATCCAGTTCATGTGTTCCGACCGGCCTTGATAGATGGCTCCGGTGCGGTCGCAGAGGATGACGTCTCTGGCTCCTACCGAGAGGAGGAGTTTGGTGATGGCGACTCCTGCGGCTCCGGCTCCGGAGAGGACGATCCGGCAGTTTTCGATTTTCTTGTCCACGATTTTGAGGGCGTTCCAGAGTCCCGCCACGGCGATGACCGCGGTGCCGTGCTGATCGTCGTGGAAGACCGGAATGTCCAGGACTTCCTGGAGTTTGCGCTCGATTTCGAAACACCGGGGAGCGGCGATGTCTTCCAGGTTGATGCCTCCGAAGGAGGTGGCGATGAGGCGGCTGGTTTCCACCACGGTGTCCACGTCCTGGGAGTCGATGCAGAGAGGAAAGGCTTCGATGTCCGCGAAGCGTTTGAAGAGGACGCATTTTCCTTCCATCACGGGGAGAGAGGCGTCCGCTCCGATGTTCCCCAGCCCCAGTACGGCGCTGCCGTCAGTGATGACCGCCACCATGTTGTGCTTGGTGGTGACGTCGTAGAGGGCATCCCGGTTCCGTTCGATCTCACGGCAGGGTTCCGCCACTCCCGGGGTGTAGACCAGGGCGAGGTCCCTCATGGTGTTCACTTCGATGCGGCTTTCCACGGTGAGTTTGCCCCGGTATTTCCGGTGCAGTTCCAACGCTTCTTCGTAGATGGCTTCCTTCTTCAAAATGATAAACCCTCCTCGAGTTAGGCTCTGCAAAAAATTTTATGCTCCTGAAAAAGGAGATACTTACCGTATTTCAGGCCCTCATATTCTAAAGCAATTCTCCGAAAGAGAAAGCTCTTCCTGAAGGCTTTCCAGAATATTCCGGGTAGCCTCATCCAGGTAAATGCCCTCCCGGAGGCTCCGCTCCCTCCGTTCCCGCTCCTTCTCCCCGTGAATATAGATTCTCGGCTCCTCCGAAGAGGCCTCCTTTTTGCGGATATCCCCCAGTATGCGGGAAACGTGATTCCGGATTTTTCGGGAATCTCCGAAAAGCTTCAAATCGAAAACCCCGAAAAAGTGAGCCACCCGAATTGGATCTTCCGCATCCGCCCGGGGGCGCCATTCGTTGAGGGAAAGGCTGGAGGAAAAAAGTTCCACCAACAGAGCCAGGCCGTACCCCTTGTGCCCTCCCGAGGTCTCTCCGCTTCCCCCGAGGGGAAGCAGCCCTCCCCAGGGAGCATCCTCCTTGAGAAGCGATACGATTTCGTGAGGGTCCGTACAGACCTCTCCCCTTCGATCCACCGCCCATCCCGAAGGCATGGGGACATCCCTTCGATGGCATACTTCGATCTTTCCCCGGGCCACGCCGCTGGTGGCCATATCCAACAGAAAGGGAGCCCCCTCCTCCGCAGGAATCGCCACCGCCAAGGGATTGGTTCCCAAAAGACGCTCTTTGGAGAAAGTGGGAAGTACCAGCTTGTTGGAGGTGCTCATGGAAATTCCCACGAACCCCTTTTCCAAGGCCATTTCCGCCCAGAGTCCCGCCATACCATAATGGTTGGAATCCCGAACCGAGGCGAAACAGAGTCCCCCTTTTTCGGCCCGCTGAATACATGCCTTCATGGCAAAATCCGCGTTGTAGGGACCTACCCCCCGCTTTCCGTCGATTACCAGGGAGACCGGAGTCTCCCATACAATTTCCGGTTCCGCCTCGGGAAAAGCGTTTCCCGATTCCATGCGACTCCGGTAGAAGGGAAGCCGGGCCACTCCGTGGGAGTACACTCCCCGGGCATCCGCCTCCACCAGGGTACGGGCGGTAATGGTTCCGGCCCTATCGGGATAGCCGAAGGTCCGTAAAAGAGCCTTCGTAAGGGCCAGGAGATCTTCGTAGGCAATTTTCTCCTTCACTTCGAGTCCTCCTTTTTTCTTTCTCCTGTATTCCCGAAAAAGAAGGCCCCTTCACTTTGTGATATAATGCCTGAAGCCGTGAGAAGCCTTTTTTCGGGCACTCCGGAACGTTGGAGCGGCAGAATTCCCTTTTCGCAATCCGGACTGTGCCAGCAGCCCGACAACTGGTACGAAAAGGAAATTTCTGCCGCTTTTGCTATTCTTTCTTGCTGTCCACCACGGGGTTGACGAGGGTACGGAAACCGTCGATCCGGCAGGCCACGGTATCTCCGTGAGAGATGTGCACCGCCCTCGGGGTTCCCGTGGAAAGCACGTCCCCGGGCTCCCAGGGAAAGACCTCTGAATGGAATGAAACCAGGTAATCCGGAGGAAAGGTCATGTTGGAAACCACGTTTTCCGCATGCACCTTGCCGTTGATCATGGTAGCCACCTTGAGTTGTAAAACCTCCGGGATCTCATCGGGGGTGACCAGTTCCGGACCGAAGCTGAAGAAGGTGTCGAAGCACTTGGACCGGGTAAGATACCGGGGATTCTTCCGCAGAATGTCCTCGGCGGTCATGTCGATGATAGTGGTAAATCCCGCCACGCAGGAAAGCCAATCTTTCCGGGAAACCTTTCGGCCGGGACTTCCGAAAACCACTCCCAGTTCCGCCTCTGCTGTGGTTCCCGAGGATTGCAGAGGAATCCGGATGGCATCTCCGTACCCGATAACGGTGTTGGCGGTTTTCATGAAGCTTGCGGGCTCCGTGTTCGGGGCCTTTTCCGCCAAATCCGCCGCATGATCCACATAATTCAGGCCGATACCCCAAATCTTGGGAGGACGCCGGTAAAGAGGGGCATAGCGGACCTCTCCGGGAAAAATGTAATGTCCCTCATAGCGCGTGAAGAAACGCTCCCCCTCGGCCCGATACCACTCGTGCAGTTCCGAAAACTTCTGATTCTCCAGAAGCCACTGAAGCGAAGGATTCCAGGGTTTCCCGAGAAAGGAAAAAATCTCTCCCAGAGGGACGTATCCTTTCTTTCCAAGTACCGCTGCGGTTTCCCGCTCTCCCAAAAGGATGGTGGCTATACGCATAGGTCAGGCATCTCCTCTCCCAGAGTAACGTTTTCAGCAATTTTCCTCCACCAATGCAGGCTTGCGAAGCATCTTCTGCCAGACATAAACTCCCACGGTCAGACCGATTCCCGCCACATCCGTTACGAGGCCCGGGAAGATGAGGCATACCGCGCCGCCAAAGAGAAGAAGCGCCTGGAAGCGGTTCAAGGGCCCTGCAAGGTAGCGCTGAAGCGCTGCGGCGATGGCGATAACCCCCACGATGCTCGTTCCCGTAGCTACAAGAATGGAAAAGATGCTTCCCTCCACGAGAAGGAGCTGGGGGCTGTAGACGAAGGTGAAGGGGATGAGAAACGCCGCAAGGGAGATCCGGAATCCCGTCCATCCCACCTCGGAAGGCCGCTGGCCGGAAATCCCCGCCGCTCCGTAGGAGGCGATGGCCACGGGTGGCGTGAGGTTGGAAAGGCAGGCGAAGTAGTAGACGAACATGTGCGCCGCCAGGGGATTGACGTCAAGCTGGATCAACGCGGGTGCCGCAATGGTGGCGGTAACGATGTAGCACGCCGTGGTGGGAAGTCCCATGCCGAGGATGATGGAAACCACCATGGTGAGGAAGATGGTACCGATCACGGTTCCCCCCGCGAGGGAAACGATGTTGTCTCCCAGCACGAGCCCAAGCCCCGTAAGGTTGGTGATACCGATGATGTTACCCACCACCGCACAGGCCATTCCCACTCCCACGGATCCCCGGGCTCCGTCTTCGAGGGCCTTGAGGAAGGACCTCGGGGAAAGCCGGGTCTCCTTGCGGAGCATGCTCACCACCACCGAGGAAATGATGCCGTAGAAGGCGGCGTAGAGAGGAGTGCGGCCGATCATGAGAAGCCAGACGATGATGATGATAGGAATGATGAGATGCCCCCGTTCCTTCATAACCTTCTTGAAGGGAATCACGTCTTCCTTTTTCACCGGAGTCATGCCGCATTTGATGGCCTCGATGTGAATGATGGCATATTCCGCAAGATAGTAGAGGAACGCGGGAATCGCCGCGGCGAGCATGATCTTGAAGTAGTGCATGGAGAGGAATTCCGCCATGATGAACGAAGCGGCTCCCATGACGGGGGGCATGATCATACCGCCCGTACCGGCCACCGCCACCACCGCGGCGGCGAAGACGGGACGGAACCCCGCTTCCCGCATGAGGGGAATCGTGAAGGTTCCCGTGGCGGCCACGTTCCCCACGGCGCTGCCGTTGATCATCCCCATAAGTCCGCTAGCCACGATGGAGACCTTGGCCTCACCGCCGATGGTGCGTCCCGCCAGAGACATGGCAAGGTCTTTGATGAATCGTCCCATGCCGGTTTCACTCAAGAAGGCCCCGAAGAGGATGAAGAGGAAGATGTAGGTGGAGGAAACTCCCAGGGCGATGCCGAAGATACCCTCCGAGGAGAGGTACAGGTGGTAGATAATGCGTTGAAACCGGAATCCCGTATGTCCCAACACTCCAGGAAGATATTCCCCGAAGAAACCGTAGAGCAGGAAAATAATCGCCAGAATGGTGAGTTCCTTTCCCACGGTACGCCGGGCTCCTTCGAGAACACAGACGATAAGGATGGTTCCCATGACGATATCCAGGGGGATGGCGGTTCCCCGGATGCTGAAGGCGTCGAACATGAAAAAAATGTAGAGGCTCGAGGTAAGGGAAAGAACGAGCCATCCCATATCAAGTATCGAAGGGCGTCCCTTGGGGGACCGATTCTTGGATGCAGGGTAGAGAAGGAAGGTGAGGGTCAGCAGAAAGGCGAGATGCACGCTCCGCTGTTTCATGGCCATGAGGGTACCGAACCCCGAAGTGTAGAGGTGGAAGCAGGACATGGCTATGGCCACCAGGGCCACCAGCATTCCCCATTTTCCTACAAGCTTCCGGAAACGGGACTCGGAATCCACCTTCTCCAGGACCTTTTCCACATCTTCCGCAGTTTCAACTTCGAAATTTTCTCTCTCTGGCAGTGCAGAATTCTCTTTTTTCAAAAGAACAACCTCCTGGAAAGTCCGGATAAGGGCGGGCCTCGGGCCCGCCCTTAAAAACCCTTGGAACGTTACGACAAATCAGATATCAATTCCCGTAAAGAGGCACTTCTTATTGGGAAGGAAGAAGCTTTTCGGGAATCGTAATATTCTGTTCCTGGAAATACCGCACCGCTCCGGGATGAAGAGGAAGGGTCATGCCTCCGAGGGCGCCCTCCAGAGTGGTGCTGGTGGCAGCCTTGTGGGCGGAAACGAGCTTATCGTGGTAATCGTAGATTCCCTTCACCAGCATGTAGATAAGGTCATCCGGCACATCCGCCCGAGTGAAGAGAATGTTCGCCAAAGCCACGGTCTTTACGGGTTCCGGCTGATGCGGATAGACTCCCGCCTTGATGGTATAGGGAAAATACCAGGGATATTTTTCGCAAATTTCGGCAATTTTATCATCTTCCAAGGAGAGCAACACTGCGGTTCCCGAGGAGAGCATGTCAATAACCGCTGCGGTGGGGGCTCCGCCGGCGATAAGAGTACCATCGGTAAGATCGTTCTTCAGAAGGTCCGAAGCCTCGTTGTAGCCCACGAAATCCGCATTTACGTTGACCTCTCCAAGATTATCCATGTAGTTCAGGCCATAGACTCCAAGGATTTCCCGAGCGTTGATTTCGGTGGCGCTCGCCACGGCTCCGGGAACGAATTTCTTGTCCTTGAACTCCCCTACGCTCGTCATATCCAGGCCCTTCTTGGCCACGAAATGCATCACGTTGGGATAGAGGGAAAGCATTCCTCGGAGATCCGTGGCAGGTTTCTTGCCGTCGTAGGTTCCGGTACCCGTGAAGGCGTAGTAGCAAACGCCGTTCTGCCCGAAGGCCACGCTCACGTCGCCCCCTTCGATGAGTTCCACGTTCTGAGGGGTTCCTGCGGTAGCCTGGGCTGCCACCTTGACTCCGTCGAGATTCTTCGTCCAGATTTGGGCCATGGCATTACCCAAGGGATAGTAGGTTCCCCCGGTGGTAGCCGTGGCAAGGTTGAGTCGGTAAGTCTTGGCCTCCGCATTTCCCGCAAACATAAAGGCTCCAAAAAGGCAGCAAACCAGCAGTACCGATACGAGACAGAGATGCTTTTTCATAACCTTCCTCCTTCGATCGTAGCTTTTTCGCATTTTTTCCGAACAACCATCCTCCGCGCAATACCAATTGCATCAACCGCAACACACCTTCGAGGAAGACCTTTCCACCCCCTTTTCTTCTTCGTTTCCTTTCGGTCCGCATGCAACCCCCCGAGTAACGATAATGGCACAATCAGTTCCCGCCACTCCTTCCAGCACCACATCTCCCAAATCCAAGGGGGCGGGAAGAACGAGACTGCGGATTTCCTCCATAACCTCGGGGACCTTTTCCAGCGGAATGGGACGATCCGTCCGGACGCTCGCCAGAGGAACCGTTCCTCCCGTCACGAGGACGCTGCTGGCAATGGTACGCATGGGAGTTTCCACTTCCTGCCTGGCCCAGCGTATACCCCGGGGACAGAGATGCCCTTCCACGGACGTCACTTGAGGGGGATTATCGTCGGTACAGGTTATTCTGAGAGGACATCCGTTGGGACACACTACGCAGGTAAGCTCTCGAATGCTCATTGGAGAACCACCTCCAAACTCCGAATTCCCGAAAGGCTTTTGGCCTCCAGGGGAATACGTATCATCTCCGCGGGATGGAGACGTACCAGGCTTTTTCGGGCAAGAACATTTTCCCCCTCCCGCACCAGGATGGACCGATTCCGACAGGGAGCGGCCACTCGAAGAGAGAGCGTGGTGTTTCCGGAAGGATGAATTTCCTGAGGAAGGGTGTAGCGCACCCCATCTCCGGGAACCACCGGAATGGAATTCCCGAAACAGCTTTCCGAAGACTCTATCCAGGCGGCGGCGCAACGCCCCGCCTCTTCCGCCTCCTGAGAGACGTAATCCACCAGGTCGTGCACGTGAAGCACGTTGCCGCAGGCGAAAATCCCCGGCACTCGGGTCATGAAGCTGGAATTTACCAGAGGTCCGTTCGTCCGGGAATCCAGGGAAATGGAAGCATCCCGGGAAAGTTCGTTCTCCGGAATGAGCCCCACCGAGAGCAGCAAGGTATCGCAGGGAATATACCGCTCGGTTCCTTCCACGGAACGTCGATCCGGCCCCACCTGGGCCACCGTGACTCCTTCGAGACGGCGGGAACCGTGAATTTTCTGCACCGTGGTGCTGAGGTGAAGGGGAATATCGTAATCGTTGAGGCACTGCTGGATATTTCTGGGAAGACCGCTGGAATAGGGAAGAATCTCGAAAACCCCCGCCACGGAGGCCCCCTCCAGGGTCATGCGTCGCGCCATGATAAGACCGATATCTCCGGAGCCGAGAATGCACACCCGATTTCCCACCATGATGTTCTCCAGGTTCATGAGATGCTGGGCGGCTCCGGCGGTAAAGACTCCGCTGGGGCGGGTTCCGGGAATGGAAATGGCTCCCCGGGGCCGTTCCCGGCATCCCATGGCGAGTATAACTCCCCGGGCACGGAGGGTACGATAACTTCCCCGAGAGGCGAGTTGCAGCACCCGATCCTCCCCGAGACGGAGTACCATGGTTTGTTCCTGCACCTCCACGCCGGTATCCTTCAATTTTTCGATGTATCGGGCGGCATATTCCGGTCCGGAAAGGGCCTCCTTGAAGGTATGCAATCCGAATCCGTCATGAATGCACTGATTCAGAATGCCCCCGAGCACTCGATCCCGCTCCACCAGGAGGATATCCCGACATCCCGCTTCCCAGGCGGATACGGCGGCGGCAAGCCCCGCAGGACCTCCTCCTATAATGACAAGATCCCGTTCTTCCACGTTCATAGAGAAGCTTCCTCCTTCCGCACCCGACCGGGAAAGAAAAAGGACTTCTCATCCCGCAGACAAATATCTTCGGGAGCATATCCCAGCTCCCGGGTAAGGATGTTCACGATTTTAGGGAAGCAGAATCCCCCCTGACAGCGCCCCATGGTGGCCCGGGTACGGTACTTTACGCTCATCAGGGTTCGGGCTCCCAGGGGGTCCGAAAGAGCATCCAGAATCTCCCGTTTGGTTACCTGTTCGCAACGACAGACCATTTCGCCATAGTCCGGATCTTCCGCCACCAGAGCTTTCCGCTCCTCGGGAGAACTTTCCGCGAAGGATTTTTCCCGTCCCGGCAACTCCTCCATAAAAAGGCCCTTTTCCTGCAGATCGAAGTGATTGCCCACCATATCCCGCACCATAAGAGCCAGAGCGGGAGCCGAGGTGAGTCCGGGGCTTTCGATGCCCATGAGATTGATAAACCCCGGAAGATCCTCCCGATCCTCCACCACGAAATCCCGGTTTCCTCCCTCCTCGGGAGGAGCCAACTTGGGGCGGAGTCCCGCAAAACTGCGAATGAAATCCGATGCGGAAAGATCGGGAAAGAGTTCTCGCCCCTTTTTGCGAAGGGTTTCCAGGACCTCCGCGGAACAGGACCAATCTTCGGGAAGTTCCGTATACTCCGCGCTGGGACCGATAAGGATATTGCCGTCCACCGTGGGGGTAAGATGAATCCCCAGGCCGGGATCGTTCTTTCGGGGAGCCGGATAGATCAAAGTCTTCAAGGTTCCATCCAGGCGCTTGTCCAACACGTAATACTCCCCCCTACAGGGATAGAGGGTATACTCCTCGATGCCCGCCATTCTGGCGATACGGTCCGCGAAAAGCCCCGCCGCATTGATGATTACCGAGGCTTCCAATTCCTCGCCGAAAGAATTTTCCAGCAAAAATCCGGATTCCTCCCGAAAGATACGGGCCACTTCCCAGGAAAGATGAAAGTCCACCCCGTTCTGTCGGGCACACCGGGCAAGGGCGATGGTGAGCCCATAGGGACATACGATACCGCTGGTAGGAGACCAGAGGGCCCCCACGCCCTCCACTCCGGGCTGAATCTTGTGCATTTCCGAAGGATCCAGGATTTCGAGCCCCGGTACGCCGTTGGCCTCCCCCTGCTTCTTCAGGCGTTCCAACTCCAGTATTTCTTCATCGTTCAAAGCCACCGTAAGCTTGCCGATCTTGGAAACCTTCACCTTGAGCTTTCTGCAAAGGGGCTCCATGAGACGATTCCCCTCCACGTCCAGCTTCGCCCGCAAGGACCCCGGAGCGTAGTTGAAACCCGCATGAAGAACTCCGCTGTTACGAGAACTCGTGCCGAAGGAAACATCCTTCTCCTTTTCCACAACTCCCACGGAAAGGGAGTATCGGGAAAGCTCCCGAGCGACGGCACATCCCACAACACCTGCACCTACAATAAGTACGTCGTAGTGTTTCACTTTCTTCACCCATACTCACCCACTTTTGGTTGACCAAGGTCTACCAATTTCGATGGAACTATGCTACCATTTCCTTCAAGAAAAAACAACCGCCCATATAATACAAAAGAGCGAAAATTCTTTTTCGACAAAAAATTCACTTTCACTACGGACCGCTTAAAGTTTTTCCGTATTACAAGAAAGGAGAGATGCATGTATGAACCCAAAAAGACGCGCTCTGGCTGAAACCCTTTTGGAACATATCCGCCGGGGAGATATCGTGGAACAGGGAAAACTTCCCCCCGAAAGAACCCTGGCGGCCATGCTGGGGGAAAAACGTCCTCAGGTACGGGAGGCCATTCTCATTCTCGAAGCCTGGGGAATTCTCGACGTGCGGGATCGGCAGGGAATTTTTCTGGCCTCCTCGGAAGTGCCGGATTTCTCCTCGGGACTGGAACACATGATGCCCTCTCCGGGAGAGATGCTCCCGGAGATCATGGAGATGCGCTATCTCGTGGAGATTCCCGCAGCAGGATTTGCAGCAGCCCGGCGAACCCGGGAGGACCTTGCGGAAATCCAGCGATGCATGGATACCTTGGAAGAACTTGCCGCCGCCTCTTCGGGGCAGGATGCCGCCACGGGAGCCCGGTGGAATTCCTTTCTGCACCACGCCATCATCCGGGCTTCCCACAACCGGGTGCTCGTCCGCTTTCACGAGGGGCTTGCCTCGGTGATGGAACGATCCGTCATTCTGCTACGAAGCCGGCGGGCCGCCGAAAAACCCCGGATCTGGTCCCGGCACATTCTCTCTCAGCACAGGAAAATCGTACGGTGTATTCTGGATCAGAACGCCCTGGAAGCTCAGGAGGCCATGCGGGAACATCTGGAGGATACCGCCAAGGGATTGGCGGAGGAGGAACAGCAGGTGGGAAAAAAGATGCGCCCCTGATTTCTCAGGGACGCATCTTCCGCCAATCGAAGGGATTCGCGTCGTAGGGAATATTCCAGGTTTCGCAGAGTTTACGCACGCAGAGAAGATGGATAACCGGCACTCCCCGCTCCAGATAGTATCGGAAAAGCCCCTCTTGAGGCATGCCCTCGAAGGAATGTCGGGTAAGACCATTGGGAAAACGGGCCCCCTCTTCGCCTCCTCCGAAGGTGACTCCGGCTCCTCCGACACCCACGAAACAGGAAATTTCGGCTCCCGCCGCCGCTTCTTCGTAAAGTTCCGCGCGTCGGGCCACGCTCGCCTCGAGGGTAGGCTCCATAATGCAGTTCCCCCCTAGTCGCCGGGCTTCGGCCGTTACGAGGGGCCCCCATTCGGGAAAAAGAGGGGCCTCGTTACGGTCGTTCCTTCCTCCCAGGGAATAGCCGAGAAGGTGGCACGAAAGCACCCCTCGTTCCTGGAGTTCCCGTACCATGTCCACCACGGTAAATCCCGGCCTATTGGCTCCGTACATGGAAGAACCCAGGGAACAGATCACCAAAGCCTCCAAATCCCGAGCCTCGCAGGCCGCCAAAGCCGCAAAGAACAATCCCGGAAAGGATCCGCTCGCCCCGATGGCCACCACATCTCCTTTTTTCAGCCCCAGCTCCTCGAAACATCTCTCGAGAGCCACCGCAAAGAGAGGATGGGCGCTGGTACGCTTATCCTTTTCGTCCCCCAACGTGGTGGTCAACGGCGAAAACTCTTCCCCCAGAAGACCGGTCTCGTAAGGGTCCAGATCCTTCGAAAAGACGTATCCCCTTTCGAGAAATGCCTCGTGAAGAGAAAAAAGGATCCTTTCCATAACTTCCCCTCCGGATTCCGAAGCCCGGGAGGGGAGGGAAAGGAAAAAACAACCGGACAACATTCCCCAGAAAAGACACATAAAAAATCCCCCCCGGAGGGGGGATTGTAACGAACGAAAAGTCATGATTTATTTCTCGGGATTCCGCTCCAGAGGACCGTAACCGACGAAGTTGTTCCATTCCTCGGGATAGCCCGTGGTGGTGAAATTCCGGTATCCCAAGGCGTAGTTCCCCAGGAGATGATCCCCGAAGTTCAACCAGAGCGTATTCCAGGATACCGCGCTGTCGTAGGCGAAGAGGGAAACAAGATCGATGGCCTCTTCCTTTTCGCCCTGGTTCCACAGTTTCGCCGCTCCATCCTGAATGAGGTAAGTCGCCCGGAACTGGGTGGACATCCGGGGATCCCGAAGGGCGTAGAGTTCCTGGATGGCCTCGCAGTATCTGAGGGTAGTCATTTCCTGCACGTAGGAGTTGACCCACCAGCCGGAATCCCGTCGGAAATCCTCGAACCGGGACCCCACGGCGTAAAAGGCGGGAAGCTCCCTCATAATGGGCCACAGGGGGGTGAGATAGGTGGTATCCGGGGCACCGTATCCGAACCAGCTTATTCCCTTTATCGGGGCAGGCAGATTGGGGTTGACTTCGCCGATATGCACGTAGCAGGTGCGATGCATGTTGATGGAACGCTCCCAATCCCCTTTTCCCTTGTTGGCATGACGAAGGGGATTACCCCAGGGACCTGCGGCGGGACCCTTGGTGAGGTCGAAAGCGGTTCCCTGATAGTAGTCTCCCTTAATCTTGAAGATATCCCACACGGAAAGAGGTTTGTCGGGCTTCACGAAGAGAGGATAGTTGTGTTCCCCCGGATCCTGCTTCAACGAGGGGGCCACCAACTCCTGGGCTCGCCACACGCGGCGGGTGGAATAAAGCCGCTCTTCGTGGGGGGCGTACACCTGGGCGGGGCTGAAATTCTTCTCGTCCACATCCTCCGCCTTGATCCATCCCTTCTCCACGCCGTAGGAGGTAAGATTCGGGGAGTGCATAACGTTCTCTTCGTCCGTGAGGTCGATGTTCCGAAGCCGGGCCCGGTTGGCCGCCACGAAGAACATGTCATCGGGCATACGCACCGCACACCAGATGCCTCGACCGTAAAACTCGGCAATCCACACTTCTTTTCCATCGGTGACGTTGATGGTCTCGCCGTCTCCGGCCCAACCGAATTCCTCCACCAGGCTACCCATGATTTTCACCGCATCCCTGGCGGTGGCAGCCCTTTCCAGAGCGATATCCTGGGCGAGCCAGCAATCAACGATGCCGTCGCTGTCCTTGACGAGGTCCTGCTTGATGGCGGCGTTATCCGTGCCGAAGGTGGATTCTCCCATGGCCACGCCCATCTCGTTCATGAAAGAGTAGCGGCTCTTGAAATACCGATAGGTATGCTTGGCCTGGGGCATTCTTCCCATGACATCACCGGGCTTATAATCATGACCGTTCATGACGAGGTCCCGCTCGGAACCTTCAGGCCAATCCTGCTCTTCGATGATCCACAGTTTGAAATTCGCGCTGGTGGAATCGTCGTTATGAGTGATGATGGCAGTTCCGTTCGTGGTAGCCTTGTTCCCCACCGCCACGATGGTGCATCCGAAGGCTCCGAAAGCGAGAGCCGTCACGAAAAACAGCGCCATGCTCAACGACAGCATTTTTCTTGTTCTACTCACCGTACACACACTCCTTTACATTGTTCTTAGTATTTTCATGTTGCTGAAGGTTACCTTCGTTTTACACGCGACTCTCTCTTTCCCCCCTTCTCGATTCATGGTGGATGACACGAAAAGCATATGCGAATCAGTTCCAGAAAAGCCTATCCTCCGCCGCCTGAGAGGGATCGTGGAGATAGGCCCCGATACCCTTCTCCATGAGATCGTTGAATTCCGGCCAGGAGAGAAGAAGTTCCTTTTCAGGGAAAAAATCGTTCATCTGGCGAACCAGTTCCGCGATGGAAGAGAGATGACGTCCCACCCGGTACTTCATGGGAGCCCCGAATTCGATGTCGTACTCCGGAACGCAATAGAGCAAACCGTGTTCCGAAGCGGTCTGGAGGAATTCATCCTTCCCTTCCATCATAAGCTCTTCGGTAACCTTTCCCGCCACCCGGTCGATAAAGGGCTCCAGAGTTTCCATGAGCACCGCCAGGGTTCCCTCGTAGCCCTCCTCGGGAAGAGGAGAAAAATCCCCCACTTCTCGATGAGAAAGCCCCCGTAAGCTCTTGGGACTCGCTTCGCACTTCATTGGGAAATCTCGGGCACTCAGTTCCATGGAGGCCATCATGGCGATGTCCAAAGCCCGATCATGTGCCACGTAGGTACTTACTACGGGATACATGAGAGAGGCCTCATGGGTATCACAGTAAAGATCCGCCCGTTCCTGACGCACAAGTTCCATAATGGCATAGGCAAGCTGTTCCGTGAGATTGCCATCCGGGCGACCGGGATAGGTTCTGTTGAGATTGCGAGCGTCCATATAGGCCAGGTTCTGCCCCGAAGGATAATGCACATAGGTAAAGGGATCGGGCCACTGATCCAGGGGATCGGTTCCCCGATCTCCGATACGGTAGGCCTTGGGACCGAAGGAGGTTTCCACGTGAAGGAACTTGGGATAGGCGTTTCCGAGCATTCCGAGCTTGGAGGCGCTCAGGTTCGCATGAGGAATGATAAATACGCGTCCCTTGCTGATCTCGATGTTCTCCATGGCCACGTAGGCCGCCAGCATGGTGGCGGGCTCGTAGGGATGGGTTCCTCCGAGGAAAACCAGGGTTCCTCCGAGAACTCCGGAATCGAAAAGATATACCGGAGTATCCACGCCGGTCCCCTCGATGCCCTTGAAGTAACGGCTGAGTGGAATCTTTTCGGTAAAGGCCGGAGAGACCACCACGCTCTCTCGATAGGAACGAAGCTCCAGGAACTCCCGGGCTCCGAAAAAGGCCACTACTCCCGCCAAAATCAAAACCACGATTTTACGCATAAACTCCCCTCGAGATGGAGGGTTCTTTTCGGTTTTTCCGCTCATGAAACCTCTCCTATTTGATATGCAGTACCCTGAGCACGAAGGGAATCAGGGTATAGGCATAGACGATATCGTAAATCAGGCTTTTTCGGGTTCTGCGGAAAAAAAGATTTCGAAGCAGAAGAAGAGCGCAAAGAGCCACAATAACATAATAAACCTGGTGAATAAGGGAGTTCATCATAGGAATCATAACCATGGCCTCCTAACGGATAACGAGAAACTTGAAAAAGTTGGCGTTCATCAACATGATCAAGGCTGCGACCCCCATGAAAAGCCCCGGCACAAGAACACCTCGAAGAAAGGACATATAACTCCCCTCGTATCCCGATACTTCTATGGCCACTCTACCCGAAATACGCGAAGGGGGCAGACAATCTCCCAGAGGGAAAATGAGGCTTAACGCCGCCGCCACTATGGTGACGTTGAACCCTACGGAATTGAAGAGAAAGATGAGAGGGGTTCCCAGGATAATGGCGCTTCCATAACTCAGAGATCCCTGAGCCATGGGAAGAACGAAAAGTGCCGCTCCGTAGATAAACGTCACCGGCAGGGTGACGAAGGTAATGGCAATAAGCCCCCGTACTCCCGTGGCAGTCATGATATTCACCAGCACTCCCACGCTGATTACCGTGGCAAGCAGGGGAAAAACCTGCTCCATGGTATCCACTGCGGTGAGATACCATGCTTTGAGGGAACGCTTTACGGGAGAACAGATCATGGCGACCCCCGCACAAAGAAGGAAGTTGAGAGGAAGCCCCAGGGTGGGCATGGAGAAGGCCATGCACTTGGAGAGAAGCACCAGCACCAGAAAGGTAACCATGGGGGCGAGGATGCGGAACCAGTTCATTTTCTCCGGAGGAAGAGGTAGCTCCTGAAGGATTTTCTCCTTGGGTTGGGGAGTGCCCCCGCGAAGGAGGTACACCACCGTGAAGGCCGTAATGACAAGAATGGGAGCCAGCAGAGGTACCGTGAATCCCACGTAGGGCATATTCGCCTGGGCCGCCATGAGCATGGCCCAGAGATTGATGGGAGGCGCCACTGCGGAGAGCATGGAAGTTACGTAAATAAAAGCGGTGGTTCGCACCGAAGCGATGCCCATATAGCGGAGCACCGTGGCAATCATGCCCCCCACGACGAACATGGAAACGCTGCCCGCTCCCGTAAGGGCCCCGGGAATAAGCATGATTACCGCAAGGATGGAAAAGAGAATCCACTTGCTATCGTAGAAACGATCCACCATCTTCCGCACCAGAGCATTCATGGCCCCCGTGGCGGAATAAATGTTAATGAAAAGGGAGGCGGTAATAAAGATCAGCCCCACATCGAAATAGGTAAAGGTACCTTCCACCAAAAGACGTACGGGGAAACCCAGCTTTCCCGCGAGAGCACCCGCCATGGCGGTGATTACCATGGAAATTTCCGGAGATTTCAGCTTCCAGCTGCAAAGAGCGAAAACCGCCGCCATCACCGCCAGAACAAGAGATGTTTCGGCATACATCGACAAAGAACCTGACCCCCCGCCTATTTGGAGTACATCTCTTTGACCACCACCATGAAATCTATGGTCTCGTCGATGATGGTAAGAGGGACTCCGTTCTGCTTGGCAAGTTCCGTAAAACGACCGTCCGCATCGCTATCCTTCTTCACGACAAATGCTTTGGCATAGGGAGCGATGGCATCGATGGAACGCTCGTCGGCGCTTCCGGGCTTGCCCCTCCGGGCCTGGCCTTCGATATGTGCGGCAACCACGGGAATACCCTCTTTTTTGCAGGTCTCCATAATGGCGTTAAGCCGCAGGATCTCCTCATCAATGGTAATGCCCGAAGCCCCCAATCCCTTGGCGGAGGAACCTATCACCACCAATACCATCTTGTACCCTCCCGCAAGGATATCCTCCGGAGAAGGTTCCGCGTTATAGGTCACATTCTGAACCGCCTTGGAACGGCGCACCAGAAGGCGCCCCATCTTTCCTCCCGGCCCCTGGCCGGCATTGGTAATAAGCAGGGGCTCCTCCCCTTTCAGCGGGGCATCCCCCGTAACGCCCGCACAAACCGTACCGGGCAATAACCAGAGTGAAAATGCTCCCAACAGAAAAAACAAAACCGACTTTTTCACAAAAAATCCCCCTTTAAAAATCTTATCAATGTTAGACCTACAAACCCTTACTATTACCACAAGCAATATACCTAATGTATCTTCATTTTGCAACTCCATGACGATTCCAGTTTCTTCCACCGAAACTATTACACTCCAGGCAAGAAGTTTGATTCCATCATATTGCATAAATTCTTGACAAGTCGAAACCGGAATGTATGGTAGAAAAGAAAAATAATTTTGCCTCGGAAAAACGAAAAGGAGCAGGGTGATCATGCATCGATACGCTCAGGAGATTGCGGAATCCACCGCCCAGGTCATCGGATTCGACGTGGTAATCACGGACACGAACGCCGTCATCGTTGGAGCCAGCGACCGGGAGCGTTTGGGGACCAGGAACATTCCCGCCCTGGAGGTCATGGCGGAACGCAAAGGAATTACTCACGACAAGCACGAAGCAAAGCACTACGAGGCAAATCGCCCGGGTATCATGTATCCTTTGGAAAATTCCGCCGGCGACGTGGTGGGAGCCATGGCCATTACGGGAGATCCCGACCAGGTGCGACCCTTCGCGTTGATCGTGAAAAAACAGATCGAAATGCTCCTACGGGAAAAAACTCTTCTCCATGCGGAGTTTCACCGTAACCGTGCCATTCGGGACTTTCTGGACGATCTCAACAACTACGTTCCCGCTCTGGGGGGTGAAGAAGCCGTTATCGAACGGGGACAACGGTTGGGCTTTCTTCCTCGCCAGCCCTATCGGGCCATCGCCCTCACATTCTCCCGATTCTCTTCAGACAGCGCTCCTCTGACATATTACGACGAGACCACCTTTCTCCCCCACCTTTCCCGAATTCGCAGCGTTTTTGACAGCGCCGGGGATCTTATCGCTCCGGCGGGGGAAAATCGATTTCTTCTCCTCCACCACTGCGGAGAAGGGGAAGATCTTCGAAAGCTTTTCCTTGCCCTGCGGGAACGTTTCCGGGAAATGGGACTTTGCCTTTTCGCGGGCATGGGAGAACGGAGTAAAAATCTCTCGGGGCTCACCCGTTCGTGCAAGGAAGCCTGGCAGGCCCTGGAGCTGGGCTGCCTCCTTTCGCCGGAAGAGCGGCTTTTCTCCATTCAGGAACTTCGCCCGGAACGATTGCTCTCACAAATTCCCCGGGACGAGGCCATCTATTATTGCAACCTTTTTCTAGAACCCCTGAAGGAACGAAAAGACTGGGAGGATCTGCGGGAAACCATTTTCGCCTGGTGCCACGGAGGATTCAACTACGTTCGGGCTTCGGAATCCATTCATATCCATCGGAACACCCTGGATTACCGGCTGGATAAAATAACCGAAATCACCGGAGCGGACATTCGGAATTTTCGCCACGCCATGGCCCTTTATCATGCGCTTCAACTCGATAGGCTTCTCTCCAAAAAGCAATAGCCCGGTTCTGGAAAACAACGAATGAACTCCGAAATGTTCCATGGAAGCCTCCGTTTATATGTCCCCTTTGCTCCCCAAGCCGTCGAAGCTTTCTCGTTTTTCGCTCTTGATTTTTCCGAAAAAGGGATAAGCGAAACCGCGTGATTTCTCAGCGTTTTACCAGCTCGAAATTTACATTTTTGCCATATTCCCAACGTATTTTTATCTGCTATAATATCCTCCGGCTCCGGCTCCGCCGGAGATGAAGAAGCTTTTTATTTATCAAAAGGATGTGGTAAACGTGCAGAAAAAGGTACGGGCAGTACGGTTTTTTCTGGTAAGTGCAGTGGTTTTCTTTGCTTTCACCTGTGTGGCAGCCTCTGCGGCGGTACAGGATTTCACCATCGTCAACAACACGGGATCAGAAATTCACGGGCTCTTCATTTCTTCCGCAGCTTCCGAATCCTGGGAGGAAAACATGATTGAGGGCAAGGTTTTTCCCACCGGAAACAGCCTTACCATCTCTTTCGAGGGATTTGACCGCAACCAGTGCATCTGGGATATCATGGTAACCGACGAAAACGACGACAGTCTTACCTGGGAAGGTTTGAATCTCTGCGAGATTAGCCAGGTTACGCTTAACTGGAACGGCGAAGAGGGCTGGGCGGATATCCAGTAATCTTTTTGCAAATCCAGCAGCAAGATCCGAGGACCCGAAAAGCCGGTCCCTTCTTTTAAAGAAAGGGCCGGCTTTTTCGTGCAGAAATCCTATACTTCTCCGGAAAGGAGCCTTTCCGGAATATTCATATCCGGAGCAGCTTCATCCACTCCCACAAAGGGAAGGGCAACATTATGTTCCTTCAGCATTTTCTCGAACAAAACCATATAAACCCCCTTGCCGGGGCTTTTATAGGCTTCATGTTTCCCCTCACCGCAGGAGCCTCCCTGATATCCCCGGCACGTGAAGCTTACGCCGCAACTGGGGCTTCCCTCCACGCCAAGCACACCGAGCACCCTATATCCTGCGGCAAGAGCATCCTCGACCTGGTAAACCACGGGATCCAGGAGCTGCCGGCTATGAGCGCGGAAAGAAGGAACGTCGTACTGTTCCGACGTCATTCCCCAGCGACGCATACCGAGAAAAGTGCACTCCGGGCAGGGAAGCTGGACAAGCCCCACTCCGGCTTTCAGAAAGGGAAAAAGAACCTCCGTCATGGCTCCGCCGAAGGGAGCCAGTCCCTTTACCTTGGCATTGGCGTTCAGAAGACAATGGGCCACCACGAGAATCGTTCCGTTTCTGCGCATATCCCCAAACCCCCTTCTCAGGAAGGATTTTTAAGAAAGGGATTGTTGCCCTTCGCCAGGATATGAGGAGGAAAAGCCGGAAGAAGGAGGGAGACAAGGACGGTACACAGCACCTTGTCCAAGAGGTTCCCCATGATACGGGGAATGAAGGCGGCGGTAAAGATGCTGTGCCCCGACTGCTTGAGCCAGAGAAAGACGAAATCCGTTCCGCCTCCGGTAAGCCCTCCATAGAGCCATACCGCGATGGGAGTACCGATGAGAGGGGCCGCCACCGCCAGAACGAGCCCCGTAAGAATGGCCACGGGAAGGGAAAAACGGAACTTCCGGGCTACCAGCCCTACCACGAGGCCGATCACCATATTGACGAGAGCGAAGGGAATATCCCGGGGATTCGTAAGCACTCCCTGAACCACGTTGGTAACCAGGCCGATGATGACTCCGTAAAAAGGTCCGAGAAGCACCGCTCCGAAGACGGTTCCCAAGGTATCCAGGAAAAGCATGGGAATGTGAAGCATGGCTACGGCGGTTCCTAAAACAAGATTGACTACCACGCAAAGGGAGCTGAAGGTAAGGGCAAAGGTAGACTTTTGCATCGTCAAGATCTCCTTTATTCTTATGCATTAAAAGCTTTCACGAATTTTCACTTTACCCGAAACGACTTCCCGGGAGAAAAAGACCACCGAATTATAAAGAAGGGGATTTTCTCTTTACTAAAAATTACAAGAGGAAATCCCGTCATCTCGAAAGATCTTCCTTCTCTGCCGGAGATCGTTTCGCGCATACCATGCACGACTATGGGATTTCCTCAGACCTTTCCAAACGACATGGATTACCCTCCTTTTCTCGTCAAGTTCATTTTTTATTATTCGGAAAAACACATACCATGGTATCCGAGAATTACAAGATGTCAATCTTCCTCTTTGCCTCGCTTCTCCACTCTAAATCTCACGACTCCGCAATCAGTTTTCCATGCCCCTGGAGAAATCGTTTACATAAAAAAAGTGCGCCCCCTGGGGGGCACACAAAAAAGGCTTTATTACAATCAGTCTTCCCGGAAAATAACTATGCGTTCGGTAACGGCCTTTCCTCTCATGGGAACCACGGTCACCTTGATTTCGTTCCGTCCGGGTTTCAGATGAATTCGGGGAATACGCCACTTGCCGTTCAGCTCCATCTCTCCCAAAGAACCCACGTAGAGGATAGGCTTTCCGCTTCCGCCTCGGTTGCTCTTCCAGTAAAGGCTTTTAGCTCCCACTTCGGAGCTTACCGCCCCTGTAAGTTCCACCACATGGGCCTGGGTAATCTGATCCGGCACGAGAACCCCGTTCACCACAAGAGGGGCTATGGAAATTCGGGTTCCTCCGTACTCCGCCGCCAAGCACGCTCCCGCAAAAGCGAAAAGAACCACCGCAAAAACAACAAATCCCAGATTGCGCCGCTTCATTCCAACATCCTCCTTTGAAAAAAATATAATTTTACTTTTTTACAGTAGCACGTTTAAATTCTCACCGCAATAAAAACGCCTTATTTTAAAGAAATTTTCTTTTTTCCCAGCAAAAACGATTTCTCTTGACAGCTTCTTTTCATGGGGCTAGGGTAAAAATACACTTTAGAATTCCCGATTTCCCGGGAACACTGCATACAAAGGGAGAAAAAACATGAACATCGAACCCACCATAACGGATATTCTTTTGG
Source organism: uncultured Aminiphilus sp. (assembly GCA_963666395.2). GTDB lineage: Bacteria > Synergistota > Synergistia > Synergistales > Aminiphilaceae > DAIPKP01. Next base: position 100,601 of record CAXXQU010000001.1, on the reverse strand, counting down.
CGGCACGTTTTCTGCGGGGGCGCATCCGCTCCACCCCTTTGGAATACTCCTTTCCCCTGAGTGAAAGGAGCGGAGCCCAGGTTTTCGTGAAGTGGGAAAACCAACAGAGATGCGGATCCTTCAAGATTCGGGGAGCCCTGAACAAGATGTTCTCCCTTTCCGAGGAGGAGCGACGCCGGGGAGTGGTTACCGCCTCCTCGGGAAATCACGCCCAGGGAGTGGCCCTGGCGGCGAAAATGCTCGAAACGAGGGCAGTCATCTGCGTTCCCGGCATGTGCCCGGAAACCAAGCGCCAGGCCATCCGCAATCTCGGAGGAGACTTCGTGGAACTGAACGTGGCGGGGCATTTCTACGATGAGGCGGAACAGGAATCCTTCCGCCTTCAGAGGGAGGAGGGGCTTACCTACGTCTCCGCCTTCGAGGATCTGTATATCGCTGCGGGACAGGGAACTCTGGGACTGGAAATGCTTCAGGAGGAGCCGGAGCTGGAGGCGATTCTCTGCCCCTTAAGCGGAGGGGGACTTCTTTCGGGGGTGATGACCGCCGCAAGGGCCCTGAAACCGGAAATCGAGATCTGGGGAGCCCATGCGGAGGCCAATCCCGCATGGCCCGAAGCCTTTCGGGAGGGCAAGGTGATTCCCGTGGAGGAGGAAGAAACCATCGCAGACGGACTTTGCGGCAGCGCCTCCGCCAAGAACTTCGCCTATATCCATCGGAACATTACCGGAATCTCCGGAGTTCCCGAAGAGGCCATCGAAAGGGCCATGGCCTTCGTCTATCACCAGCATCACCAGATCATCGAGGGAGCCGCGGCGGTAAGCGTGGCGGCGCTCTTGGAGAAAACTCCGGATCTCCGTGGACGCAAGGTGGGAGTGGTCATTTCGGGAGGAAACGTGGAAGGAACCAGGCTTATGAAAATTCTCGAAAAACACGGAGATCAGGGTAAGGGAAAATAACTCTGCAAATCGATCGAAAGACGTTCCGCCGTATTCGCAATTCCCATACGGTATTTCGAGGAATCCGGGAAATTTCCCGAAATGCCGTATGGGAAAATTACCAAGGAAATACGATCACTCAAAGAGACATCTCTGGAGGCCAATTTTTGGGGAAAATCTTGAGATTTCTTCCACAATACTTCAAATCCCCGAAAATTACCCGTTGCTTTCCGTGTATATGGAGTGTTGTTTTCTGTACGTGTCTGTTTCCTTTATTTTAAGTTCGGATTCGATCATCTCGAGGCGCTTCTGCAGGCTTTCCCTGCTGGCATCATCCCCGGCAGCCCGTTGCAAGCTCTGCTGGATCTGTTGTTTTTCCTGTTTAAGCTTGCGAATTTCCGCATCAACCCCATCGGTATTTATCGTTCCTTTCCTCTTACCGCCATCTTTCGAAGAACCTTCAACCGCTTTTCCAGATTCGTCATCCTCCGCCTCGGCAGAACGTTCCGACGCATCCTCTTCGCCGGGTACTTCTTCGGGCTTATCTTCTTTCGCCGTTTCATCAAGCTTTTCCGCTTCGGATGCATATTCAGATCCGCCGGAAAATACATGGGAATTCGACGCTTCGGATTTCCCGGAAACGATTTTCGGATTTCCGTTCTCATCTTTTCCGAGGCTGTAAATTCCAGCCTCCTCAAGGGATGACAAATCATCCGACTTCTCATAGCGATCGACGAAATTTTCGCTCGTTTTTGCAACTTTTTCCGGCATCGAAAGATTTGCGTAATCCTGCATCATCGACACAATCTCTTTATCCGCATGCTCGAATTGCATTTGAATGTTTTTTTGCTTTATCGAATGAGATTCATTCTCCGAATCGCCCGACTGAATCTTCTCCAACTCCTCTTGGACGGACTTTTCCGCTTCTTCGAGCTGTCGAACTTTCAAGGAACCATCTTCGCCGGTTTTATCATTGCCGAAAACAAACCTACTTTGCATCGAAACAGCATCAATTCTCATGCCAGATACCCCCTGTCAGACTAAAGATCACATGCCATAACCCGATTGTAAGTATTTCCATACTGGAATCAAGTGATCTTGCCCGAGATGTCGGCCAAATGACGCGGAATGACAAGCAGTATATTCAGGCGAAACGTGGAGTCCTGTTTTTCAAGGGTAACACCCCCTCGATATTTCCGTGCCACCGTTTCGATATTCGAGAGCCCCATGCCGGTCCCGGAAGTGCCTTCGGGAGAATAGCTGTTTTCGAATTCAAGCATAAAAAAATCCTCCCTCTGTTTCCCGGAAATCCGAATGTAGCGCCTATCATCACGCATCTGCATACAGGCTTTGATTGCATTATCCAGGGCATTGGAAAATATCACGCACAAATCGAGATCGTCAATCAAACATGGAAAGGGCATTTTGATGAAACAATCGATGTGTACACCTTTTTGCCGGGGCATACTCAACTTACTGGTCAACAATGTATCCACCACGGTATTCCCCGTTTGACACACGAAGGAAAGGGCTTCCGAAGCTCTCTCCAGTTTGCTTAAATAATTCCGCGCCTTCTCGGCATCACCGGTTTTCAACAATCCATCAAGGGCCAGCAAATGTCCCTTGATATCATGGCGAAAGGCCTGAGTTTGCCTGTAACGCGCTTTCGCTTCCCGCAAATATTCTTTTTGACAAGAAAGTTCCCGTTCCAGAAGTGCAAGACGTATTTGGCTGGAATAATAATCGGCCAGCTTCTGACAAGCGTATAAGACGATAAAAAGAGACAGATAGGCACATAGCTGAAGTATCAATATTTGCACATTATCGACGACGGGATATAAAATTTCTCCATTCTCGATGACGATCGTATTTCCATATACATGCTCCGAGATATACTGCTCCATCATCAATACAAGCAGAAGGGGAATAAAAAACACCACAAGGTAACGATTCGGAAGAACCGGAAGCTTTCGCAAAATAATCCGGAAACTGAACCATCCCAGCAGGACCGAGAAAAAGGAAGCGGCAACTCCCATGGTCGGAAGCAAACCGCTGCGGATTCGCATTATAAAAGGGCCGAGGATGTGCACAACCGGATTCATAACCCCATTCGACAGTATGAGTACGCATACCGTTAAAACCGCCGCAGAAATAGCGGTGGAAAAGGAACGCCGATACAGGGTGACTCCGATCAACCAGAGTACCGTTATTTCGAAGGTAAGAGAAACGGCAAAATTCAATTGGAAGCGCATTTCCAGCACATACAGCATTCCCGATAGCATCACATAGATACAGTAGTGACCGGGCCTCGCCTTATTGCTTAGAAATTCGGAGAAAAAGCGGAAACCCACGATTTTCCCGATCTCGTTTATTCCCAAAATCACACAAGAAAAAACATCCAAACTACTTCACCGTATCTTTCATATATTGCAGCATTTTCCGAGAAAACTCCCGTGCTCGTAGCCGGGAAACCGGGATTCTCTCCCCGTTTTTAAGCAGAACAAGACCGTCTTCATAGCCGCAAACATGCTCCAGATTGACAAGATAGCTGCGATGACACTGGAAAAAACGATCATCCAAGCGTTTTCCCAAATCGTTTATTTTAAGGCAACACTCTATCTGCGTATCCTTCGTATGAATTTGGATTTTATGGTTTACCGCTTCGCAATAAGAGATGTCGGCAAAGAAAATACATCTAAAAGCATTTCCCCTGGAGGTGATCCGTAGACAAGGCTTTCTCGGTCTCTGGAAATGCCCGCATATACGACCCATCATTCGCTCAAACCTTTCGTAATCTATGGGCTTGAGAAGATAGTCGGAAGCTTCCACATCGAAAGCATCGTAAACATATTCGCTCAAAATCGTAATAAAAACTATATACTCCGCCAATCCGTGTATTCGTATGTTCCTTGCCGTATCCATTCCGGAAATTCCATCCATTTGAATATCGAGAAACACTAAATCGAAGTATTGCATGCGACTCAGGAATTCCGTACCGCTGGCAAATAAACGTACCGAGCACTGAACGGATCGCCTATGCATATAAGCAGTTACACTTTGCGACAATTCTTGCAACATTTCAGGATCGTCATCCACCATAGCTATATTGAGAATCTCAATCACCTGCCTGTTATGCGGCGTTACGAGATAGAGATTTTCGGAAAGAAACTCCATTCCCGTCTCGATACTGCGGTTTCCCTCTTTCAACCGTTATCCGCAGGTAGGCTCTCGCAAGATCGAAAATACTCTCTCTAGAAATCATGGCTGTCCTTGATCATTCTCCCTCCGTCCACCACAAGGGTTTGCCCGGTAATATAGGAAGAATCGTCACTTGCCAGGAAGAGCGCCGCCTTCGCGATCTCCTCTCCGGAACACAACCGTTTCAGAGGATAGCTCCGGGCTATTTCAGTGTACCAGCGCTCCAACTCCTCCGGGCTGCGATCTCCTTCGGAATTGGCTATCTTCACGAATCCCGGACAGATGGTATTAACCCGTATGCGGGGTGCAAAATCCACCGCAAGGGATCTCGTCAAGGCATTGATGCCGGCTTTCGTCACTGAATAGACGCTGAAATTTTCGAGAGCCTTGAAGGCGTTGCAGGAGGAAATATTGACGATGGTACCGCCTTCGCTTTCGAGGATTCGGGGGATCGCGTATTTTGCAAATCGAAAATAACCGTTGAGATTGACGTCGATCATTCCCTGCCAATCCTCCTCGGGAATATCCACCACGTTTCTCGCAATCTCCCCCTCATAGGAGGCGGCGCAATTGACGAGACAATGGAGGCCCCCAAATTCCTCTTTCGCAATCTTCACTGCCTGCCGTACCTCCCGGCTATGGCGGACATCAGCCTTTACGAAACGGGCTTTTCCTCCTCTTTTCCGTATCGTTTCCGCAGCTTTTTCCCCCATCTCCTCCAAAATATCCACAAGGATCACACTCGCCCCTTCCTCCGCGAGCTTGAAAGCGATGGCGCTGCCGATGGAAGGCCCTCCATCCTTAAATCCCAGGGCAGCTCCGGTGATCAGGGCAATTTTACCGTGCATTTTCATGAAACATGCCTCCCTCATCGAAAGAAAGATCCCTCTCTGTTTTTAAAAAGAGGAGGTTTTTTCCTCAAAATAGCTTTTCCGCTCCGATTGTACGTCAGAAACGAAAAAATGACGAGTTCACAAAACACGCCGCCCAAATCTAAAGAGAGTGGGCGGCGTGTGTTTTGTTCACATATTTTCGTGAGCTTCCACTCACTGGCATCGAGAAATTCCGGTTTTTCGTCAGTAAAGATGACAGGAAACCAGATGCTCCTCCGATACTTCCCGGGGAAGGGGCTTTTCCTTTTTGCACCGTTCCGTGGCGGAAGGACATCGAGGATGAAAGCGACACCCCGGCGGAGGGGTCACCAAGTCCGGTACGGTGCCGGGAATGCCTTCCAGTTCCATGCTTTCCTCCGAGGGAATGGCCTGCATGAGTCCTTTGGTATAGGGATGCTTCGGATCGAAGATGATCTCCCGGACGCTCCCGGTTTCCGCCATGTCCCCGGCATACATGACCCCCACCCGATCGCAGGTTTCCGCCACCACGGACATGTCGTGGGTGATCAGGAGAACGCTGGAGTTTTTCTTTCTCACGAGTTCCTCCAGGAGCAGAAGCACCTGGGCCTGTACCGAAACGTCCAGAGCCGTGGTGGGTTCGTCCGCGATGAGGAGAGGCGGTTCCGAAGAAAGCATGAGGGCGATCATGACCCGCTGGGCCATGCCTCCCGAGAGTTGGTGCGGATAGTACCGGGCCACCTTCTCGGGCTCGGGAATGTTCACCTCCGCAAGACGTTCTATGGAGGCCCGCCGGGCCTCCCTTTTGCTCATGGTGTGAACGAGAACCTCCGCGATCTGTTCCTGAATGCGCATCACCGGATTGAGCGCCGCGATGGGGTGCTGCATGATCATGGTGATCTGGCGCCCCCGAATGGTATTCCGCATTCTCTTTTTATCCATGCTCAGGAGGTCCTCTTCCTTGAAGAGAATTTTCCCACCCTCGATACGTCCGGGGTTGCGCACCAGGTCGAGAATGGCCGAAGCGGTAACGCTCTTGCCGCACCCCGTCTCCCCCACCAGGCCGAAGAACTCCCCCTGTCGGATCCGGAGGTTCACACCGTTGATGGCCCGAACGATACCCCGGTAGGTGTAGAAATTGACGTAAAGATCCCGAATGTCCAATAAGATATCCTTCATCAGTCTCCCCTTCTCAGATGAGGATCCGAAATGTCCCGGATGCCGTCTCCCAAAAGGTTGAAACCGAAGACCGTCACCAGAATGGCGAGTCCCGGAAAGGTGGGAACCCACCACTGGTTGACCAGGAAGTCCCGTCCCGTGCTCACCATAAGCCCCCATTCCGGCATGGGGGCCTGAGCTCCCAGGCCGATGAAACTCATTCCCGCGGCGATACGGATGACGTTGCCCATGTCCAGGGTGGCCCGGACAATGGTAGTGGAAGAACAGAGGGGGAGAATGTAGGACACCAGAATCCTCCACTTGGGAGTGCCGATGGATTTTTCCGCCTCGATGAAGGTGCGCTCCTTGATGCTCAGGGTCTCTCCCCGGGCGAGACGGGCATAGGTGGGCCAGAGAGTTACGGCGATGGCGATCATGGTGTTGGTGAGGCTCGGGCCGAGAGCCGCTCCGATGGCCATGGCGAGAATCAAACGGGGAAAAGCCATGAAGATATCCGCCAGACGCATGATCACCTCGTCGATCCATCCTCCGAAGTACCCCGCCACGATCCCCAGAAGCACCCCCAGAGGAAGATCGAGAAGAAGCACGATGATCATGATCTTCAGAGCCAGGCCGGTGCCGTAGAGAACCCGGGAGAGGATATCCCTTCCCAGCTCGTCGGTACCCATCCAGTGGGAGGCCGAAGGGGCCTGAAGCCGACTGGCAAGATCCATCTTCTCCGGATCGTAGGGAGCGAGAAGAGGAGCCGTAAGGGCGATAAACACCAGCCCCAGCACGATAGCGAGCCCCACCAGGGTAAGCTTGCTCTTTTTCACCGCAAAGAGAAACTCCCGGATTTGGGAAAATTCCGAGGCATGGCGTTCCCGCCAGGTTTTAGTTTTGTTGGGTGTAATCGATTTCGTATTCATAAGATCTTCCTCTAGGACCGCACTCGGGGGTCCAGAAAACCGTAGAGCAGATCCACCACAAGATTGCTCGCGGCATAACAGAGAGCGATGAGCGTGACGGACCCTACCACGGCGTTCAGATCCAGGGCGAGAAAGGCGTTCACCGAATAGCGCCCCAGGCCGGGATAGCCGAAGACCGTTTCGGTGAGCACGGAACCTTCCAGCATGTAACCCACGGAAATGCCGATCATGGTAATCACCGTAATGGAGGCGTTCTTGAAGGCGTGACGCATAATCACCTTTCGTTCCGGCAATCCCTTCACCCGGGCGGTACGGATGTACTCCTCGTTGAGAATTTCGAGCATGGAAGACCGGGTGACCCGGCCGATGTAGGCCATCTGAATCCACCCGAGCACCATAGCGGGACCCAGCAGATGATAAAGGGCGTTCCAGAAAGTGGCAAAATCCCCCGCAATCAGGCTATCCACGGTGTACATTCCCGTCACCGTAGGAGGGGGACTCAGATAGGGAGCCAAACGCCCTCCCGCCGGAAGCAGGGGAATATAGTAGTAGAAAAAAAGAATGATCAGGAGTCCCAGCCAGAAGGCGGGCATGGAAATACCCACCAGGGAGAAGATCCGGCTCAGCGTGTCTGGCCAGCGATTCCGCTTTACCGCCGCCACGATACCCAAGGCGATGCCGAAAAAAATAGCGATCATCATGGCAAAGATTACGAGTTCCAACGTGGCGGGAAAGTATTTCTTGAGGTCCGTGGTAACGGGGTTGTTCGTCCGCAGGGCTATGCCGAGATCGAGGGTGGCCACTCCCTTGAGGGTTCGCAGATACTGCTGATAGAGCGGAAGATCCAGTCCCAACATGTGTTCGGTCTTCTCCACCAACTCCTGAGGAGCGTTTTCTCCCAGGATAGCCCCCACGGGATCCGCGGGCACCATGCGGCAGATAACGAAGGTAACCGTCACCACTCCGAAAAGGACAAGAAAAAACAAAGCCAGTCTTTTGAACAGGTACCGACTAAAACTCATTCGCTACTCCTCGCGCATTGGCATGTCAAGAAACTTCTTTGAAAAAGAAAAGGGGAAATTTCCAAAAGCCCGGATTTTCCAAGGTTTCAAGATTTGTAAAATCCGGCGGCGAAACACGCCGCCGGAAAGGTTTTCAGTTTCCGGAATTCCTTATTCCGGAAAAAACGAAGGTTTTACGGCACTTTTCCTATTTCCCGAGTTCCACGAACTCCAGGCGGGTTTCCGTAAGGGGACTGAGCTGGAAGTTCTTCACCGCATCCCGCAGGCCGATCTGACCGGAGAACTGATAGAGAATCTCGAAGGGCCCCTCTTCCTGCCACTTCTTCTGAATTTCCACGTACATACTCTCACGCTCTTCCGCGTTCTGAATGAACTGGGCCTCTTCCACTAGATCCGTCAACTCCGGATTGGCGTAGGCGTTCCGCCAGGCGAGTTGCTTGATCTTCGCCTCCTCTCCGGTGGTTCGGCAATGAGCGAAGGGCTTCGCCATGGCGTCGGGATCTCCGTAATCCGCTCCCCACCGGGCGAGCACCACTTCGATACCCTGTTTCCGATACTTTCCGAGAAGGGTGGTATAGGCTATGGTCTGGAGGTTCGTCTTGATTCCCACCGCTTCGAGGTTGGCCTTCACCACGGTGCCCGCGGTGGCGAGGAAATCCGGAATGATAAGGTTGATCTCCACTCCGTCGGGATATCCCGCCTCGGCGAGAAGCTCCTTGGCTCTCTCGGGATTGTAGGGGAAGGGATCCCCGTCGTAATGGGCGAACATACCCTTGGGGATGAAGGTATGCAGTTCCTGAACGCCTCCTCCCACGGCCTGCACAAGCCCTGCGGTATCGATGGCACATTTGATGGCCTGACGCACCTTCAGGTTGTTCAAAGGTTCGATGACACCGTTCATGCCGAGATAGATCATCTTGAACATGGGGGTGGTGGTGGTGGAAAGCCCCTCGGTTTGTTTCACCTCGGGGATCTGATCGTATTCGAGGTTCCAAGCGATGTCGATGGTTCCCCTCTTGAGCTGGAGCAGCTGGCTGGAGGATTCGGGAATGTCCAGCATCATGATGGTGTCGATCTTAGGCTTCTCCCCCCAGTAATGAGGATTGGCCTTGAGAACGATCTTCTCGTTTCTCGTCCAGCTTTCGAGGTAGTAAGGGCCGGTTCCGATGGAGGCCCGATCGAGGTAGTCCGCTCCCTTATCCCCGTCCTTCTCGTTTTCCAGAATGGTTTTTTTCTGCATCACCCCGGAAATATAGGTCATGCAGGACATGACGAGCTGCGGCGAATAAGGGGCATCCATTTCGATCTTGATAACGTTCCCCTCGGCGCTGATATCCTCTTCCCCCACTCCGAACTGGGTGAGAATCCAGGAGGGGGATGCTCCCAGGGCAACCACCCGCTTCAGAGAGTAGACCACATCCTCGGGCTCCAGGAGATCTCCGTTGGAAAACTTGACCCCCTCCCGAAGCGTCAACTCCAGAGTCTGGCCGTCCACCTTCCACTCCGTGGCGAGGCAGGGCTCGATTTCACTGGCGGAACCCGCCTTGAACTTCACCAGGCTATCGTAGATGTTGCCGAGCATCCAGTGCCCCTCCACCTCGTAGCACGCCGCAGGATCGAGAGTAACGATGGCTCCGGTGTTCATGCCGATAAGTAGCGGCTTCTGAGCCGCCGCACCTCCCACCCCTGCCAAAACCACCATCAGGGCGAGCAGCCCCAGTACGGACAAACGTTTCCAGCGTTGCATCCTACCAACCTCCCTTGGAATGTGTTGTGACACTACAGATTCAAGGTGCCCGAAAATTTCGGAGCGCCTCAAAACCCTACCCGAGTGCGGTACCTACTCCACTCGAATCCGGGAACACCGGGCCAGAAAACCATCCTCGTAATCCGCTCCGTGCCCCGGCGTTTCGGGCAGCGAAATGGCCCCTCCGTTGTATGAAACCCCTCCGATCACGGGATCCTCCTTCATGGGAAGGTGCCCGTCGAGATCCGCGAAGCGAATGTTGGGCCTGGCCGAAACCAGATGAGCCGCCGCGGTGAGAGGAAGGCGGGATTCGGTCATGCATCCCATCATGCAGGCCATACCGCAGGATTCCGCCAGAGCGTTCACCTTGAGGGCTTCGTGAATACCTCCGGTCTTGGCGAGCTTGATATTGAGGTAGTCGCAGCATCCCATGGAGGCGAGCTTGAAGGCATCCTGAGGGCCGAAAACCGATTCATCCGCCATAATGGGTATCCGAACCCGATCCCGAATCCAGCGAAGGCTTTCATAATCCCAATGAGCCACGGGTTGTTCGCAGTATTCGATGTTCAGAGGCTCCAGAGCGAGCAGCACCCGCAGGGCGGTCTTGCGATCCCATCCCTGATTGGCGTCGATCCGCAAAGCCACCTCGGCCCCTAAAGCCTCTCGTATACGCTCCATCCGGTACAGATCCTCCTCGAAGGTACTGCCCAGCTTCACCTTGATGGCCCGGAATCCCTCCCCCTTGCAGCGTAAAGCCTTTTCCACCATTTCCTCGGGAGATCCAAGGCTCACGGTGTTGTCCGTATGCACGATACGGCGCCCTCCTCCGAGAAGAGCGAAAAGAGGAAGATTTGCAGTCTTTCCCAGAAGATCGTAGAGGGCGATGTCGAAGGCGCTCTTGAGGGCGCTGTTTTTGAGTAATCCCCGATGAAGAAGACGAACCGATCCCTCGATATCCGAAACGGGCTGCCCCAGAAGTTTCGGAGCCAGCTCCTCTCCCGCCGCAAGGGCGGCGCTCTGGGTTTCTCCGGTAACCGGAGGATTGGGACGAGCCTCGCCGGTACCGTGCAGGCCGTTACTTCCGTAAATCCGCACGACGATATTATGAGCGCTGGTGATACGAGCGAGAGAGGTTACAAAGGGCTCCGCCAACTCGAAATCCGCACGATACAGCTCTAGGCCGATTATTTTTACACTGGAACTCATGAAGCACCTCTTTCGACTTTCATGTTTTTCCCAATTTCCAAAAAAATCTACGCTCGGTACAGGTGACAGGCCACGAAATGGCCCTTTCCCATATCCCGGAGTTCCGGGCGTTCGGTTTCGCAAATTTCGCCTATCTTCTTGAAACAACGGGTATGAAAAGGGCATCCCCGGGGAGGATCCAGGGGACTCGGAATCTCTCCCTTGAGAATGATCTTGCCCTTTCTTTTGGAAGGATCCAGTTTAGGGGTTACCGAGATGAGCGCTTCCGTATAGGGGTGGAGAGGACCTGCAAAAACCCCTTGGGTTTCGCCTATTTCCAGAATTCTGCCGAGATAGAGAATGGCGAGCTTCTCCGTAAAGAGCCGCACCACCGCGAGATCGTGAGTAATGAAAAGGTAAGTAAGCCCCAGTTCGTTCCGAAGTTGCTTGAGGAGCTTCAAGACCTCCGCCTGCACGGAGACGTCCAGGGATGAAGTGGGTTCGTCGAGCACCACCAGCTCCGGATCCAGAATGAGCGCCCGGGCGATGGCCACCCTCTGGCGCTGCCCTCCGGAAAGCTCGTGGGGATAGCGGTAGAGATGCTGTTCGTTCATACCCACCAAAGAGAGGAACCGCCCCACCCTTTCCACCATCTCCTGTTCGCTCTCCGCCAAGCGGTGGGTGCGGAGTCCCTGGCCAACGATATCCTTGATCTTTTTTCTCGGATGAAGCGACGCATAGGGATCCTGGAAGACGATCTGCAGTTTCCGGCGCAATTCCTTTTCGCGATCCATGTTCACCCGGGTAATATCCCGGCCTTTGTAGGAAATGCGGCCTTCCGTGGAATCGATAAGTTTCAGGATCACCCGGCCCAGGGTGGTTTTGCCCGATCCCGATTCCCCTGCAATGCCGAAGATATCTCCCCGGTCAATGCCCATGGAAATTCCGTTCAGGGCCTTTACCGTTCCATGCCCGTCAATCGGGAAATACTTCGATAATCCTTGAAGTTCCAGTATTCTTTCCATAGTCCATCCTTACTCTTGGCCTCCCCCAACGCCTTCGTTCCAGCCCTTGTATCCGCATAAAAACGACGTTTGCTCCAACTCCCCCAATTAAAAGAAAGAAGAAAGCAGCCTCTCTTTCGAAAATACAAGGCCCCTCGAAATTGTCCAAAAACGTCGGAAAAGGGCTTTCGAGAGACGCGTTTCCCCCTCGGTTCCGGAGAAAAGACAAAACACCGCGAAGAATTACAAAATTTTCACAACATAGTAACCCTACCCATTTCTCCGTGTATTGTCAAGATAGTATACCGCCCTTTTTCGATCTTTCGAAAGACGAATTTCACGAAAGAAACGAGAGACCCTGTATTTTCCGAACTATCCTTGCATTGTTAGATAAAACATGGTATCTATGGGAACAATATGCTAATGGGTTCTCCCTCTGAGCCTGGGAACCTGGGGAATGCGCCGAAAAAATCAGAAATTCTACGGTTCCGGGCCGATAGGGTTTTTCCGGAAACGGAAAGGCCTCCCGTGTTTGGAAAAGAGCGGAGCGATCACTTTTGATAGCTCCTTCCTTTTGGAAGGAGTATTTTTTTGGAGGTGTTTTCAGATATGTTCAAAAAGTGGTGCGTTCCTTTGATGGCGGCTTTTCTGATGCTGTCCGCTTCTTTCGCCTGGGCGGAGGAACCTCTTCTCGTCTATTGCGGAGCGGGGCTGATGAAGCCCATGGACGAGCTGAAGGCTCAGTATGAGGAGACATTCAAAACCCCGGTGCAAATGATCTACGCCGGTTCCGGAGAGCTTTTCGGCATGATCGCCACCCGGAAGAACGGGGATGTCTACATTCCCGGCGCCGCCAAATACACTCAGGATGCTCTGAAAAAAGGGCTCGTGGCGGCGGAGGGGGAAGCCATCATTTGCTATCACGTGCCGATAATTCTTACGCCCAAGGGAAATCCCGGAAACATACAAGGTCTGGAAGATCTCTCCCGGGAGGGGCTGCGCATCGCTTTGGCAGATCCCAAGGCGGCGGCCATCGGTAAGGTTTCCTCGGAGATTCTGGAAAAGAACGGCCTCATGGAAAAGGTAGCTCCCAACGTCGTCACCCGGCCGAGTACGGTGAACCAGCTTCTCATCTATACCGCCACGGAACAGGTGGATGCGGTGATCGCCTGGGAGGATCAGGCTACCTGGGCCCAGGGAAAGGGAAAGGTGGTCATCGTTCCCATCGAAACGTCCAAAAACATTATCAAAACCATTCCCGCCTCGGTGATTTCCTATTCCCAGCGATCCGGAGAGGCCCGGCAGTTCATCGCCTTCATCACTTCCCCGGAAGCCAAGGAATGCTGGAAGAAATGGGGTTTCCCCGTAAGTAAACCCGAATAGTTCCGGGAAGCTTTATGGGAAACAGAATATTTCAAGCTGCCCTGGGAGGGGTGACGGTCCTTTTTTCGGGCTTTCTCATCTGGGCCATGGTTTCGTTGGTGCTCATGCCTGAAAAGAGGGAAATTTTCGAGAGCGCCCTTTCCGAGGAAATGCTGTACAGCATTCACCTCTCGCTTTCCACGAGCCTTCTTTCGGTGGCTTTGGTAATGTTGCTCGCCATATCCATTGGCTATCTTCTTGCCCGATTTACCTTTCCGGGACACCACTTGCTGCGCACCATCGTGGACCTTCCCATGGCCTTTCCGGAACTCGTTTTGGGGCTCTGTTTGCTGCTTCTTTTCGGGCACGGGGCCTTTGCGGATTGGCTGAAAAGCGTGGGAATACACGTGGTTTTCAGCAAATGGGCCATCGTGATAGCCCAGGTTTTCACCGCAGCTCCCTACGCCATCCGGGTGGTGTACGGCACCTTTCGGGGAATCAGTCCCCGGTACGAGATGGTAGCCCGAAGCCTGGGGTACAACCAGCTTAACGCTTTTCTTCGAGTTTCGGTTCCCATGGCTCGGGGAGGGCTTTTCGCCGCAGCGGTTATCGCTTTCGCCCGCTGCATGGGTTGTTTCGGCACGGTACTCATTCTGGCGGGGGGAACCCGGATGTATACGGAAACTCTTCCCATCACGCTTTACCTTAACATTTCCTACGGCAATCTCGCCATGGCCATGACCTCGGGAATCATTCTCATCGTCATTTCTTTAGGAGCCATTATCGTTTTCGAAATTCTCAACCGGGAGGTGGTTCTGTAATCATGCCTCTTCTTTCGATACGGAACCTCTCGGTTCGACTGGGAGATTTTTCCTTGGAAAAGGTGAGCTTCGATGTGACGGAAGGATCCTATTGCTGTCTTCTGGGGGCTTCCGGAGCGGGAAAGAGCGTGCTTCTGGAAACGGTGATCGGGGCCTTCCCTCCCCAGGAAGGGCGGATTTTTCTTCGGGGAAGGGATGTCACCGTTCTTCCTCCCGAACAGCGTCACCTGGGCATCGTCTACCAGGACTACATGCTCTTTCCCCATCTGAAGGTGTATAAAAACATCGCCTTCGGTCTCCAGCGGGAGAAACTTTCCAGAAATCAGATCCGGGAAAGAGTGGAGTCCATGGCCCGGCAGCTTCACATCCATCATCTTCTGGATCGGGACGTACAAACCCTCTCGGGAGGGGAACAACAGCGCACCGCCCTTGCCAGAGCTCTTGTGACGAATCCCGAAATACTTCTTCTCGACGAAGCTTTCAGCGCTCTCGACGTGGCAACCCGGGAAAGCATGCGCCGCATGCTGAAAGACCTCGTTCGGGATCTGGGAATCACGGTACTTCACGTAACCCACGACATGGAGGACGTCTGGGCCCTGGCCACCCACGTGGCGGTGATTCACGAGGGAAAGCTGCTTCAGGAGGGAACTCCGGAAGACGTTTTCCGCCGTCCTCGTCCCGGTTACGTGGCGAATCTCGTGGGGGCCCGGAACCTCTTCACCCTATCCAGCGTGCCCTCTTCCTCGGAACTCGGCAAATTCGAGATGGAGGACCTTTTCCTCTACTCCACCCGCAGGGTTCCTCCTGGAACAAAGGCCACGCTCTCCGTACGCCCCGAAGACATTATCGTTGCTCGCGACAGGATAGCCGCCTCTTCCATGAACCAGATCCCCCTGAGAATCGAGAAAACCGAAGAGCGGGGCCCCTTGGTATGGATCACGGGGAGAACCGAGAAGAACTCCCTGCGACTTCAGGCCCTGGTTACCCGAAGCGGCTTCGAATCCCTGAAGATTGTCCCGGGGAATTCCTGCGTTTTTCTTTTCAAGGCAAGTTCCCTGGAGGTACTGGAGCGCGATTTCTCCGAAATTTCCGGAGGAGCTCAGGTTGTTCGAAAAGAGAAATCTCCGGAGCCCCGATCAGCCTGAGAAAGGGTAGCAGGATATGCGGCGGAGCATCGCATCGATCCAGCCCCGCCGCATATCCTGCCATCGGTATGCCAACTCCAAGGCCTTCGGGATCTTCAGAGCAGTTTCTTCCAGAGAGGCTGCAGAATGGCCATGAAAGAGGTGGCAAAAAGCAGAGCCAAGGCCAAACGCTGGAGAAGCACCCGGGAAAAGCGGTTGCCCAGACGTATGCCCACCATGCCCGTTCCCAGTACGAAGGGAACGTAGAGCACCGCCAACCCCATATCTTTCAGGATCGACTCAGGGGACATCCAGGCGAGCACCGCCAATTGAAAGGGAATGCCCAGAGTGAAAACGATCTGGGTAAAAGCCCGAAACTCCTGATTGGACCACCGATGAGCCGTGAGCCAAAGCACCAGAGGAGGTCCCCCCATGCCCACCATACCGTTGAGAAGGCCGCTGAGGCTGAAAGCCCCCCATCCCCAGAGGGGATGAATGGAATCCCTGGGAGCGACCCGGACGCAAACCCGCACGAGAAGGGCCAGCAAAATGAGAACTCCGATGATCTGCTTCACCTGATCCCGACTGAGACTCTGAATGTGCAGAAGCAGCCATATCCCCAGGGGCATGAAGAGCCACCGGAGGGCATTGGCCCAGAGAGCTTCCTTCCAGTGAATGGCTTTTCGGAGAGCCATGCTTCCCATGAGGGATTGCGAAAAGGAACAAATGGACATGGTAGCCACCGCCACGCTCAGAGGAGCTCCAGCCCAGACGAGCAAGGGCACCGAAAAGAGCCCGAAGCCGAAACCCACAATCCCCTGAAGAAGACTTCCCGAGCTCAGAATAACGCCAAAAAGCACGTAAGTTGCCAAAAAAAGCAATCCCTTCCATTCGAAGATACAAAAAAACCGGTCCCCTTTGGGAAAAGGACCGGCAAGTCCATCGTTACGTTTTCCGCGATTCTCCGGCTATCGGCGCCGGGGGGAAAACGCGTTCAACAACTGGCTTACGAGAAAGCCAAGAATAAATCCCGTGGCCACTCCTCGAAAGGTAGCCAAATTCCACTGAAATGTGAGGAGACTCAAAGCCATGCCTCCTACCGCCACGAGAAGAAGTATCGTTTTCATTTTCATAATGTGCGGAAAGCTCAATTACTCCAAAAATTTGAAGTACCCTTCCCTCTTCACCTCCCCGATATTCATATCGACTTCCTGTTATTGTCCACAAAAAAACCTTTCTGGCAAGAGAAAAGAGAAATTCTTTGCACAAAAACCTCGCAAGGTTCGGAAAAAACCGCTTACCGAACCATTCCAGAAAATTCTCTAACACTTCCACCGCACGGGAGTGACCATACGCCCGAACACACTTATCGGAAAACGTCTTACCCTGGAAGATCTTTTCCGGGACGGTTCCGAAGCCCTCTTCATGGTCACCGGAATTTGGAATCCCCACAGGCTGGATATCACGGGGGAGAGCCCGTGACACGTTCACTACGCCCTGGATTATCTGCGAAATCCCGGGATCTACCGCTTGGGAGAACGGGTCTGTGTCATCGGAGAGCTCGGGATGTAACGCTACTTTATCGCAAAAACAAGCAGAAAATCCCCCCCCCCCGAGATGTGAGAAGCAACCTAACTCGCTGGCAAAAGCCGCTAATCATCGAGTCCTTCCCAAGTTCACCGGAACTTTTTTACGAAAATCTGCAAAGAAGTCCTGCAGTCCTTCGAAGAATCTTCGCTTTTCCTGTCATCAGGGGAGCAAGTTTTTTCAAAGCCTCTTCCTCTCCGGAGACGTACAGATATCCTCCAGGAAGAGGGCTTTCTCCGGCCCGGCTTTCGCCTCCCATCACAAAGCCCAAGGTCTTCAACGCTCCCACCAGGGTTGCATCGTCCACTCCCATGGCGGCAAGCTCGTCGAGAACCGCCGCGGCCTGTATGGCATCTTCGCGCCCCTCCTCCGCAGCCTTTCGAAGAGCCTGGAGATGCTCCAGCTCCAAAGGAACGGTACTCATGGCCACAAGCCAGAGATTACCCCCTCCGAGAAGAACTTTTTCCTGGGAAGCCATGGGAGAACGCCTTGCCGCCCCCTCCGGGAGAGGATATACCTCGGGAAGATTGTTCCGCATGGAGAGTTCCCATCCCGCTTCGGAACAGGAAAGCCCCAGCTCCTCAGTCAATCTCCCCGCAAGCAGGGAATTCCCGATTCGTCGGCACATCTCCCCGGCCTTTTCCAGATGCACCACGCCGCATATGGCGGTATCCGACCGAAGAGGAAGGGCATTGAAGGTTCCAGCCTCCAGAGAAACCGCTCCCAAAAACGCCATGACACATGCTGCAAACAGGCTCCATCTCTTTACGTTCATCACATCACCTTCTCTCTTGAAGATATTTCGCTATAGCCTTACTCGCTCCACCAGTTCCTCCCGCCGGGAGATGCGAAGCTTGCGATAAATTTGGCGTATGTGAGACTTGAGGGTATTGTTGGTAATCGAACAGGACGTCAAAAGCGTCTCCCGGGATGCGCCTTCCAGCATGAGGAGAACGATTTCCGTCTCCTTTTTCGTGAGCCCGAAAGGCTCAAGTCGCAGGCGTATCCGCATCTCTTCCCGGGAAAGGCCTTTCTTCCCGGAACGTTTGGGAACTCCCCTCCTAGGTCTGGATTCTCCGGGAGCATCTCGCATCTCGATCAAGCCCCCCCGTACAGCGAGAGTCGCCACGGTTTTGCCGTGGCGACTCTGTGGTTTTGCCAAGCTACTTCTGAATAACCGCCTTTTTGCCGTAAGGCTCAATCTGTTCCTGAGGGAACTGATCCACCTTGGCGTATATGTACTGAAGCTTGGGAAGATCCTTGAATATGGAGAAGTCCGGCACACCCTGGGTTTTCTGAAGGTTCAGGGTACGGAGCTTCGGCAGGGCGGTGATGGCCTCGGGGTTTTTCACGGTGGTGCTGTCGAGATTGAGAATTTCCAGCTTCTTCAGATCCGCGAAGGAAGCGAGGTCCACGGGGCCCGTGATACCTTCGAGAACGATCTCCTGAAGCTTGGGGCACTGGGCCAGGGGGGAGACGTCGGTAATATCCTCCCGAAGCAGTTTCAGCACCTTGAGATTCGGCATATGCACCACATATTCCAGGCTTTCCAGTTTGGAGAGCCCCGCCCGGAGAGACTCCATCTTGGTAAGTTTCTCCAGAGGAGAGTAATCCTCGAACTTGGTGGCATAAATCCAGAGATCCTTCAGCTCCGTAAGCTTTTCCACGGGACTCATATCTGTAGCGGCCACTCCGTACAGGCTGAGGGTTTTAAGCTTCGTCAGCCCCTCAAGCGGGGAAAGATCTCCGGTCTTGACCATGTAGAGACTGAGCTCCTCCAGCGCTGTCAGCTCCGCCAGTACCGAAATATCCGTCGCGGAGGTCCCGTAAAGCCGGAGAACCTTGAGAGCGGCCTTGCCGCCGAGGGGGGAGAGATCTTCCACCGCCTTGGGCTGCATGAAGAACGACAGCTCTTCGAGCTGGGTCATGGGGGCCAGGAACTCCAGATCCGGGTACTCCACCTGCTTTATTTCGAGCTTCTTCATGGCGGTAAGAGCTCCCAGGGGAGCCAGGGTGGTTATTCCTTTAAGGTTTTCCAGTTTCAGGAAAGTGAGCCCGGAAAGGGAAGCCAGGGGGGAAAGATCCGTCAGCCCCTTGACCCCGGAAATTTCAAGTCCCTTAAGAATGTCCGCCAGGGGAACGAGCTTTCCCAGATCCTCCTCGGTAATAACTCCTCCCAGGCGAAGAGGCTTGCCTTTGGCGATGTCCGGATCTTCCCGAACCATGCCGAGAAACTCCTCGGTAACACCATCGGTAATTTTCGGACCGAAGGTGGAACTCTTGGAGTATTTGGGATCCGCCGCAAAAGCGGAGAGGGAAAAGACGAAAAGACAGAAAAGAACCAGCAAAATCCTTACGAAACTTCTTCTGTTGCCCGTCATGACCGTATACCTCCTTGAAAGCGTTTCTTGAAGATCTCGCGTGCTACCGGAGGGCGGCACAGACCATGAGAAGGGTTCTGCATATGAAGGCCGAAGATGCATGAAGGCTTCCGAAGGGGCCGGAGTTTCTCGTTTCTCTCGTGAAGGAGGGCATCCCCTCCTTCTCTCCGTCTAAACCCCGGACTGCTTGAGACAAAAGTACGTTGTGCGGCGTTTTCCTTCTCTCCATCCACAAAGGCTATTACATTCCCAGGAGATTCTTCGGGTTTTCACCTCGCCTTCCAGAAAATATTCCCCATGAAACAATATCCTAAATATACACAAAAAAGGGACGCACGCCCCCTACTCTGGTACTAAAAGGAGGGGTGGGTTTTCCCACCCCTCCGCCCAAACCCTTGGGGTGAGAGATCTCACCCCAAGGGTTACTCGAAGGAACTTTTCAGTTCTCGCCGATTGCCCGACCCGATTTTACGATAGATATTACGCAAATGATACTTGAGAGTGTTTTGAGAGATGTAGAGAAGCGAGCAGATGTTCATGTCCTTGAGGCCCTTGAGGAGAAGAAGGGCGATTTCCGTCTCCTGACGGGTGGGACCAAACTCCATAAGCTTAGATGTAAGCTGCAAATGCAACAGGGGCAAGACAAGTCCATCGTTACGTTTTCCGCGATTCTCCGGCTATCGGCGCCGGGGAGAAAATACGTTCACCAGCTGACTCACGAGAAAGCCCAAGATAAATCCCGTGCCCACTCCTCGAAAGGTGGCAAAATTCCACTGAAATGTCAGAAGGCTTAAAGCCATACCTCCTACCGCCACGAGAAGAAGTATCGTTTTCATTTTCATGGTCTGCGAGAAACGCGGTTATTCCGAAAATCGGGAATCCCCGTCCCTCTTCACCTCCCCGATATTCATATCGACTTCCTGTTATTGTCCACAAAAACCCCGCAAGCTTCGAAAAAAATCGCTTACGGAACTATTCCAGAAAATCCTTTCGGATAGGAGAAAACACGTCGATTCCCCGAAAATCTTCGAGTACCTCCACCGCATGGGGCACCTCCGGAGGAATGTAGACGCTGTCTCCCTGGCGGAGAATTTTCTCCTCCTCCCCAAGGGTAAAACGTATCTTTCCTCTGCAAACATAGGTGATCTGCTCGTGGGAATGCTTGTGAGAATCCAGCACCACCCCCGCAGCGAAGTTCACCTCCGAAAGCATAAGGGAGCCTCCCCAGGCGAGAATACGCTGTTCCATCTCCTCTCTTCCGTAAAGGGCCCGCACCGGTACCGCATGATGTTCTACGAAGGACATGAAAAACTCCTTTTTTTCGATCTGAGGATTCCCAAAAAACTAGGATTCCGAACCATCCACGAAAAGATCTTCCAAAGTAATCCGGGGATGCCGGTACCGGCGGCGGGATTTCGTTTTCTCTCCCCGCAAAATCGCCTGGTGCGGACACCCCTGAATACAGGCCATGCACTCCTGGCATCCCTCTTCCCAAACGGGTTCTCCCTCTTCCAAGCGGATAATATCCGCAGGACAAAGGCGCACGCAAATACCGCAGGATACGCAGCGAAGAGAATCCACGCTGAAAAGTTTGCTCCGTCCGGGGCGTTTTTTCCGCCAATAGCGGTAGATTCCCCGCCACAGCAATCCCGGAAGAGGGGATTCCTTTTCGCAATAATCCAATCGCGCCCGAACCGCCACCTCCACTTCTTTCGTTTTACCCTCGGCCTGCTGGAGAAGCTTTTGCTGTCGTTTTTCGGAAGGCGCATCGTAGAGGGCTATGTAGTTCGCGGGCATAAGGAAATAGAATCCTCCGTTCAGTTTCGCTCCCCGGCGTTCGAAAATTTTCCGAAGCTGCTCCAGGGCAAGCCCTCCCGGAGAACCTCCCTTGGTCACCACCGCCACGATATAACGGACCTTCGAAAGGTCCACGGTCTTTGCGAAACGTTCCACCATTTCGGGAAGCCCTCCGTAATACAGCGGAAAGGCAAGGCCCAGCATTTCCGTTCCACCGGATACCGGACTCTTCCGGAGCGATTCCGCCATGGAAAGAGAACGCCCTCCAAGGGATGCCGCGAGCTTCCGTGCCAGATACAGGGAATTTCCCGTTCCGGAAAAATAGTACCAATCCAACTCGTTCACCTCTTTTCTTCCGGCCCTGAAGGCCGGCAATCTACGGTAGTTATATCACCTTTCCACGGATATATTCCATCCCGAACAAACCCATCACGGAGAAATTCGCTTTGACAGTTTTTTATAAAAGAGTACTCTTGGTTTAAGCAACGGGTCTTCGGCCTCTCCGGCCTTCATATTGCTCCACACTTTACACTTCTTCACGCTTTCTCAAAGGCATCTTTACATTTTTCGGCTACACTGAAATACCATGAGGGGTATACAGACAAACGAGAAAAGGAGTTGATGAGAATGTCTTCAAAGTGGCTTCGAAGAACGGTACAGATCGGTTTTCTTGTTTTCATTTCCTGGATAGGCTACCAGCATCAGCTGTTGGGAGGAGGCCCCGCAGGAGCCCCCCCGGTGGATGCCCTCTGTCCTTTAGGGGGGCTCGAAAGCCTTTACGTCTATCTCCAGTCCGGAGCGTGGCTCCGCAGAATAGCCCCGAGTTCCCTGATTCTTTTCGGCGGAGTGATCCTCATCACCCTCCTGGCGGGAAGAATTTTCTGCGGCTGGATCTGCCCTCTGGGGACCATAGGAGAGGGGGCGGCCAAACTTGGCAGCCTGCTGAAAATCCGCAAACGCGAGCTTCCTCCCGCAATCGATCGCCCTCTGCGCTATCTCAAGTACCTTATCCTGACACTCATTCTCGGCTTCACCTGGAAGATGGGAACTTTGGTATGGCGGGATTACGATCCCTGGGTTTCCTGGATGCATCTTTCCGCAGGTTGGTCCGAAATGGTGGAAAAACCCTGGGGATACGTGGTGCTTTTCGTGACGGTTATCGGAGCCTCTCTGATGATCGAGCGTTTCTGGTGCCGCTATCTCTGCCCCCTGGGAGCCCTTCTGGCCCCTCTTCAAAAGCTGGGACTCCTGAAGGTGCGAAGAGAGAACTCCGAATGCGTACACTGCCATCTCTGCGGCTCCGCCTGTCCGATGGGACTCGATCCGGAGAGCAAATCCGTGGAAACCAGCGCGGAATGCCTCGCCTGCGGCAAGTGCGTGGAAGCCTGCCCCAAAAGCAAGGCCCTCTTTTTCGGCACGAAATCCCGTAAGGTAAGCGTTTTCGGAATAGGTCTTTTCGGAATACTTATTTTCTTCGGCGTTTACGGCAGCGCGAAGCTTACCGGGTACTGGCAGACCTTCGTCTCCCCGGCAACCCAAACCGCGGCAACCAATCCGGCGGATAAAATTTACGGTTGGATGAGCATCCGGCAAATCGCGGATACCCTTGGGCTCGAGCCGGAAAAGGTACTCCAAATCAGCGCCCTTCCCGACGATACCTCCCGGGACGTTTCGGTGAAAAGCATTCCCGGAACGAACGATGAAGAGATTCGGGAGGCCCTGCACCAGTATTTCGAAGAACATCACAGCCCGGCGGAAAAGGCCGCTCCTCCCCTTCCTCCGGGAACGGAACTCCCCAATCCCGAAGAGATCAAGGGCTCCATGACGGGAACGGAGATAGCCCACATATACGGCCTATCCCCGAAGGAGATCTTCAAAACCGCGGGCTGGCCGGAGGAAAGCGACCCCGACCGGCCCCTCAAGGAGCTGGCGGCGAAACAGAACGCCGAAGTAAGCCAGATTCGCGATGCGGTGCGGGAGCTTCTAAAAGAATAGAACAGGAAAGGCTTTTCCGAAATTACGGCAGTTCGCGCGCTTTCAAAAAACGCGCATAAAAACATACACCATACTAAAGGAGGCAGATAACGATGAAACGAATTACGGGACTTACAATTCTTGCGGCTTTTGTAGGAGTGCTTCTTCTCACGGCTCCGCTCATGGCGATGGAAAAGGCAAATCCTCTGGACGGCCAGAGGTTGGAACTCCTCGGCAAGGGTAACGGCAACGGCGGTGGCAATGGTAATGGAGGCGGCAACGGTAATGGCGGCGAGAACGGTGGGGGCAATGGATCCAAGGACGGCAGCGGCCCCAAGGGCAGCGGCAACGGACTCAAGGATGGCACGGGACCGAAGAACGAATGCGATGGAGAGAACTGCACCAACCCCGATTGCCCCTGGCAGACGGAAAACTCCTGATCCCAAGCAGCCTTGATTGAGAGATTGAGAGACTTTGAAAGGAGGGAAAGATCATGAAAAAAGCGATGTTTTTCGGCATGGCGCTCCTTGGTGCAAGCCTTATGGTCCTTCCCGCGGAGGCGGCGGAAAAGCTCTACATATGCCGCTCCTGCAGCAGAGAATTTCTTCCCCAGGCCCAGGAAGTTCTGGCGGATCTCGGCCTGGAGGATGAGGTGTCCATCACCCCCTCATCCTGCATGGGCCCCTGCAATGCGGACTACGTGGTGGGATTTCAGGGCAGCATCTATCCCTATATGAATGCGGATACCCTGCGGCAGATGCTGATTTCCGTCTACTCCCTGGAAGACACGAAGGCCCCCTGATTTCCGGGAAGTTTTGCGAAACCGAGGATAAAACATAAGGAGCGGAGTTTCCCGAGGGAAACCCCGCTCCCTGTATCTTCTCTTCAAAACATGGATCAGGAACTCTTCCGTACCGTAACGATTCCCTTATCCGCATCCACGGAAATAAGATCTCCATCGGAGATAGCCTCGTAGGGATCCACCTCCAGGCAATCCACGAGAGGAACCCCCACCACCACGGAGCAGGAGACGAGGACCGGCTCGATATCCCGAACGACGATCGCCGCGGGAAGGTTGTTCTGCAGCTTGAGCTGATAGAGGCCGTCCACCATAACCACGGAACTGCCCTTTCCCGACTTCACCACCAGCACCTTCCCCGCCACGCTCTTGCCGTTAAGGGCATGCCCCTTCTCTATCATGACTCCCGTTCCGGGATCGCAGAGATAGAAGCAGACGGGATCCACCGAGACCAGAGCTTCTCCGGCTCCGCATCCCTTGACGATACCCCGGCATGTATAGTTGCGTTCTCTTTCCATGACCTTATTTCACCTCTCCCTTCAAGGCTGCCTCCACACATTCCGAAAGTCGGCGCACCACGAAGGGCTGCCCCCGGCGTTCCCGATAGTAGGCACATTTCGGAGAATCCGTAAGTCCCAGACCTCCCTCGAAACTCTTGAAACAGGGCTCGTCGATGCAGGTTTCCGCCACGAGGTACACTCCGAGACGTTCAAGCCGCTCGAAGGAACCGTTCCGTTTGGCAAGAGAGAGGGTGGCCTCGGAAACGAGCACCCAGAAAGGCACCTTCGCGGAACGTCCTTTCAGGAGAGCGTCGATCTCCATCACCTGATCCAGGGTATAGTGGGGACATCCGAGGAGCACCAGATTGATCTTTCCTCCCTTTTCCGAGATGCGCTCCTCCTCGTTCCGGATATCCTGAAGGGAGATGTAGTGCTCTCTTTTGGGAATATTGCCCCCGAGAGCGGCTTTTCTCGTGGGGGCTTCGGGAGTGACTCCCTCGATGTGGTACATGGGCACCGCCCCGGAGGTGTTCAGTTCCGCCCCGAAGTAGAGCAGACTTTCGGGGCTCGGGCGGCGATCCATCTTCCGGAAGACGAACACCGGCACCTCGGCCTCGATAATTCTTCCCGCATTGTATCCCAGAAGGCCCCAGTCGTAAGGGTCCTGCGGAGCTTCTTCCACTTCGATGATCATGGTACCCCGGCGGTTCTCATCGAACATGAGGCCGTAAAGAGGGGTTTTTCCCGTCACCGCCGCCGCGAGGGCGCTCACGGAGGATTCCCGGTTGGATCGCGCTCCGAGCACCGAATTGACGTAGGGAGTGCAGCTGGATTCGGAAAAGGCCACCACCTCTCCGAAGGCGGGCACATTCTGCTGCAGCTCCGGAGTACAACTCAGACTCATGACGGCACCGATTCTCGTGTAAACATCGTAGGTTCGCTTTACCAGATCAAGTTCCTTCTGGGAAACTCCGTAATGCTGGGTGAGAACCTTGATGTCCCATGCGGGGTTCGTGGTACAGGGAACCTTGCAGGAAGCTCCCCCCTCCACAAGAAGTTCGCACCAGTAAGTATCTCCCTCCTGGCCGCTGAGAGCCACGTGGGTTCGGGAAACCCCGATGAGCCTTTCCGCTTCGAAAGCCTCTCCGAGAGCGACCTGAAGCTCCATGGCCTTCTGCATTCCCCTTCCCTGTTTGCCTTGGAGTATCTCTTTTTCCTCCGAAGTAAGTTTCAATTTCCACAACTCCTTTACGTTAAGCAATTTTTAGTGAAGTGCGTTGACAATTCCCACGGTAAAGACGGGGAAAAAGGTAAAGAGCAACAGGCAACCGATCATGGCGACGATAAAGGGCATGATGCTTCTGGAAATGCTTTCTATACCCTCTCCCGAAATGGAAGAGGCCACGAAGAGGTTGATGCCGTAAGGAGGCGTTATGAATCCTATGGCAAGGTTGAAGGTGATGATAAGACCGAAGTGAATCGGATCCACTCCGATGCTTTTCACGATGGGGAGCAGAATGGGGGTGAGAATGATCACCGCCGCGATGTTGTCCACGAAACAGCCTATCAAAAGGAGAAAGGCGTTGATCAAAAGAAGCAGCACCACCGGAGACTGGGAAAAGGAGGTAAGCCAGTTCGCCATCATGCCGGGAATTCTGGCAATGGCAAGATAGTTGCCGAAGGCGATGGAAAGGCCGATCATGAACTCCAGAGATCCGTTGATGATGGCGGTCTGTTTGAGAGAATCGTAAAGGGCCTTTTTATCGAGTTCCTTGTAGACGAACTTGCCGATGACAATCGAATAGACCACCGCCACCACCGCCGCTTCGGTGGGAGTGAAGATGCCACCGTAGATGCCTCCGAGAATAATGATGGGCACCACCAAAGCCCACAGGGCTTCCCGAAACCGGGCGAGTACTATTCGAAACGTGGGAGGCTCCGCACTGCTGGTATAGTTGCGCTTTTTCGCTATGAAGTAACAGGTCCCCATGAGAGAGGCCCCTATGATCACTCCGGGAAGGATGCCCGCGATGAACATATCCCCGATGGAAGATTGCGCCACCACGCAGTAGATGACGAAGGGAATGCTGGGAGGAATGATAACTCCGATGGTTCCGGATGCCGCGGTAAGGGCCGCCGCAAAACTTCCGCTGTAATTACGTTCTCTCATGGCGGGAATCATGAAGGTGCCGATGGCGGAAACCGTGGCGGGACCGGAGCCGGATATGGCCGCAAAAAACATGCAGGCCAATACGGTGACCATGCCGAGGCCTCCCACGATGAAACCCACGAGAGAATCCGCAAAGTTGATAAGCCTTTTGGAAATGCCCCCGTTGCACATGAGAGATCCCGCAAGGATAAAGAAAGGTATCGCCAGAAGGGGGAAGGAATCGAGCCCCGTAAAGGATTTCTGGGCAACCATCACCAGGGGGATGTGAGTGGTGGCGTAAAGGCAGATGGCGGTGGCGATGCCGAGAGAAATGCCGATGGGAACACTGGAAACGATGAGAACAATGAGAACTCCGAAAAGAAGCAGTGCTTCCATGGGCTTTACACGTCCTTTCCTAAAAGTTTTCTGATCTGAGGAGGAATTTCACAAAGGAGACGGAGAGCCATGAGAGAGCATCCCACGGGAACCGAAGCGTAGGCGACGCTCATGGGAATTCCCATGGCCGCGGAAAGCTGCCCCCGTTTTATGAGGAACCAGGTAAGCTTTCCTCCCTGCCATGCGAGAAAGAGGGAAAAACCGATCCATATCAAAAGAATGAAGATCTCGAAAAAAGCCCGTTTACGTCCGAAGAACCTCTCCGCGAGAATTCCCACCCGCAAATGGGCCCGCTCCTTTACGCAGTAGCTCGCACCGATCCAGGAATACCAAAGGAAAAGATATCGGGACAACTCTTCGCTCCAGGAAAGGGAGTTATGAAACACGTAGCGCATAACAACCTGTAAAAACGTTAAAAACACACTGATTGCAATGGTCCATACGAGGAATTTTTCTTCCAGATTGTCAAATATTTTTTTCCACATAATCTATCCCCCGCCGTTATTTTCCTAGAAAAAGCAAGCAGGGAAATGTTCGAAAATACACATACTCCCTGCCCGCACCAACAACCAATCGGAAGAGAAAACTTCCAAAATATTTTGCAAAGTCTCTCCTCTCCGCGAGATCATTCAAAAAAATTCTGTGTTCCGAACTTTCTCGAACTTGCCCCCGGCAGAATAAAACTTTTCATTTCACGTGGAAGCACGAATCACTTTTATTTATTTTTAATTTCCATGACGATGCCGTAGATCTCGTCACCCATCTCATCCTTGAACTGGGCATAAATGGGAGTGGCAATCTCCGCAAACCGGACGATCTGCTCGGGGGCCACATCGTTGATGATCATGCCCTTTTCCGCAAGTTCCCGGAAGCTTTCTTCCTCCTGCTTTATGATTTCCGCTCTCTGGGCAAGAGCGTACTTTTTCGCGCTCTCCTGAAAAACCATCTGCAGATCCTCCGGAAGGCTGTCGTAGAAGCTCTTGCTCAGAACGATGGCGCAGGCGGAAAAAACATGCCCCGTCTTGGAATAGTACTTCTGCACCTCGTCGAACCGAGCCTCGTTCACCAGGGCTGCGGGATTTTCCTCCCCGTCCACCACACCCTGCTGCAGGGCAGTATAAAGTTCTCCCCAGGCCATGGGAGTGGGATTCGCTCCGAGGGCCTTGAAATATGCCAGGTGCATGGAGTTCTCCATGGTGCGGAGCTTGAGTCCTTCAAGATCTTCGGGCTTGGTGATGGGCTGCCGATTGTTGCTTACGTGGCGGAAACCGTTCTCCGTAAATCCGAGCCCCACCAGTTCGATTTCGGGAAGCAGGCTGTTGAGCTTCTGCCCCAGCTTTCCGTCGAGGGCTTCGAAGGCATCCTCCCGAGTGGGAAAGAGGTAGGGAAGAGCGAGCACCTGGAATCGCTTGTCGAAACCCACGAGAGTGGATCCTGCGGGAAGGCATCCCTCGAGCACTCCGAGTTGGCAGGCTTCGAGCATCTCCCGATCTCCTCCGAGCTGGGCGTTGGGATAAAGCTCGAACTTGATTCTTCCGTTGGAACCCTCTTCGAGGCTCTGTTTGAACACTTCGTTGGCCGCGATGCAATCCGCATGAGTCTCAGGTACGATGGTGCCGAATTTGAACACGAACTCCGGATCCGCTCCGAAGGAGGCGAAAGCGGAAATCAGAAGAAACAAGAAGGCAAGCAGGGAAACGAGAGAATAACTTTTTCTGGACACCGTAAAATTCCTCCAATCATGAACTTGTAGAATAAAAAAACAGAGAACCACATTGAGAACCCGCGCAAAAAAACCCCTTATTCCCTATCACCTCCCGACAGAAGCCTGGGTAGAGAAATTCCTCCCTTGGGCAAAATACCCACGGTTCCTCCGGGAATTCGGCGCCGGGCTTCCCGAAGGGCCTCTTTCACGGAATCGAATCCTCGATATCCGAGGACATGAAGATCCTCTTGAGAAAGCCCTTGGGTTACCGCAAAAATGGAGGCCATCTCCCGCACCCGGGCGTTGCACGAGGCGAGTACCGCCGCAATGAGATCCTCCTCCGCATTTTCGGGATTCGCCGCAGCGATCCTGGGAAGGATTTCCTCCAGAGGCAGAGCGAGCCATTCCCGGAAACGGGGGTGATTGTGCGCCAGTCCTTCCGTACAGGGAGATACGAAAATGAGAATTCCTCCGGGACGCAGAGCAAACCAGGCGGCGCTGACGGCCTTGTTGGCCTGCCAGTAATCCACGTCACAGGGAGAGGAGCTTGCGATCAAAATATCCGCACGATCCGGCAGGGGTACCGAAAAAACCTCCGCCGCGCGACGGGCTCCTTCCCGATGGGCCTCCACGCAATCCCCCGCCACCAGGGAAACCACCTGATCATCGCTGTTCTTCACCGTATTGATGATGAAAGAGAGCCCCACTCTGCGGGCCACCTTCTCCATGCCCGAACGACAGGGATTTTCCATCCGTCCCAGAGGAATACCTCCGGAGAGGGCTGCCGAGGCATGGGTGGCAGCGGTGGAGGAAAAACCGCACACCCCGGGCTGAAGAATCTTGGCTCCCCCGGAAAAACCAGCATCCGCATGAGGCACGATATTTCCCAGACCGAGGAGAAAATCCGCCTCCACCGCCCGGCGATTGACTTCCAGAGGGATTTTGTAGTCCCCCACATACACGGGATCCAGAAAGACGAGATCCTCCCTCCGGGTGGCATCGTGCTGATGCACGGGAAAGGAAGAGCAGATATCCTTTCCGAGCTTTTCTTCGAGTTCCTCCTCCGTCATTACCCGGTGGGTTCCCGTGGCAACCAGAAAGGAGACCGCATCTCTGGAAAGGCCGCTTCGAAAAAGATAGTCCAACAGGGGAGGAAGCAATACTTTGAGAGGAGTATTTCTCGTGTTGTCCTCCACGAGAATCACCAGATTTCGCTTTCCCCGCACCATATGGCGCAATGGAGGAGTTCCCGTGGGGTTATCCAGTTTTTTCAGGAGTTCCGAAACCACATCTTCCAGAGGAGGAACCTTCGGCATGGATCCCACAAAAAGAAGCTCCTCTCGGGAAAGAGTGCAGTATTCTTCTTTTCCTCCGTAGGGAATAGCATATCCTTCCATGACACTTGGATACCTCCGAACTTATTTTTGCAAAATTCAGCCCTTGTAATGCAAGCTGTATTACGATGAGGAGAAAAAAAACCTCCCTCCTCTAGGAGGAGGTATAAAAAAGCCGATTGAAGCAGATATGTTCCCGAAGAGCCTCCTGGGCTCCCTCCACATTCCGAAGACGGAGGTTTTCCAGTATGCGTATATGCTGCCCCATGATCTCTCCCACGTGCTCCTCGGTTCCCCAATAGGCGGACATGTACTGGATAGTCTGGATACGAAGAATGTTCAAAAAGTTCCGCAGCCGCCGATTTCGGCATTTTCTCGAAAAAAGCTCGTGCAATTCATGGTCCGCCGCAGTAAGAGCATCGCTATCAGGACATTCTCCCGTCTCTTCGTACTGAGCCGCAAAATTTTTCCACAACTTTTCGTGAAATTCGATTTCGCTATCCGTTATGGCATCCAGAGCGGATTCCAGGGCAAGAGGTTCCAAGACCCTACGGAGTTCGTTTATCTCCTGAATATCCTGAACCGTAATCTCCGCCACGAAGGCACCCCGCCCGGGAATGATTTTCAGCAAACCTTCCTGTTCCAATTGCGAAATGGCCTCCCGAATGGGGGTACGGCTCATGCCGAAGAGCTTGGAAAGAGCTACCTCCGCCACGGGATCCCCCATCCGAATCTTTCCGGACACGATCATCTGCCTCATTTTCAAAGCCGCTTGATCTGCCAGACGCATACCGCCATCCTGGAAATTTAAAAAAGAAAAGTCTTTCGTCGTTTCATCCATAACTCCGGCACTTCACTCCTCTTGGAATCACAGTTTTCTCCTTGGAGTGCCATCTCCTCTTTCCGGAGAACCACCGAACTTCTCACAGGAGAAATACTTAATTTTACAACAAGGCAAACAACAAATTAGCTGCCGCAACTCACGGGAGGGGAATTTTCTCCTCCATGCAGATTATAGGTTCAAGATTCTTCCGGCACATCTTGTATTACATAATACAAGCTGTACTACAACAGGTCAAGGTTTTTTCCGCACAATTCGAAGGATACCATGCTTCTCATACCAATTTAGAGAAAAGGTATTCTTCTTCCCGGCAACCTCAAGGGATTAGAAACATATAAAAGAGCACCCCGGCTACATACATCAAGGGCCTTGCTTCCCGAAAGAAGAAGGCCCTTGATTCTTGATCATCGCTTTTCATGGCACCCACAGCTTCAGAAAAAGAAAATTTCCCGTCACTCCTTCTGTCGAAGGGCCCGATAGTAGGAATGGCAGGTATAGACCGCCGCCAGGGGATTGTGAGCCAGAAGGCGGTCCTTGGCAGCGAGCACCGTGCAGGGAGCCGAAGCATATTTGAGAAAAAGGGAATCGTGTCCCACGCAGAGCCCCATGAGCACGTTGAAATGGGTCTTCTCCTCGTTCAGTACCATGGCCTGAAGTACGGGGTTGCACATGGCCTCAAAGTTTCCCACCGAAAGTTTATCCTCCTCGGTGAGCCCCAGCTCTTCCTTGGGCACGCTTCCCACCTTGCACATCACCGAGATGACCTCAAATCCCTGGAGGGTAAAGATTTCCTCTACCAGACAGGCCTCACGATGCACTCCTCCGCAAAAAGCGAGGCCCAATCGGGTATATCCCATACGCCGGGCAAAATCCATGGTTTCCTCGATTCTGGGCTTCACAGGTTTGAGACAGGCATACCCCTTTTCCTTATTTCCATACGCCGCAGCCTCCTGAAGAGATGCCTGGCGGGCGAACTCCTCGATTTCCGGCTTGTGATACTCCTCCAGGGCCAGAGGAACAAGCTTTTTTAAATTTTTAGTAGGACAGAAGGCGGGAGCTTTTTCTCCCGTGGAGCTGCAAATTCGTTCGGACGAGGGAAAAGGACACTTGGCGCAGTTGGATGTTTTTAGCGACATACTTTCCTCCTTAGAGCACTTCGTGAAAACTGAAAAACCACTCCAAAAACATGGACTCCCGAAACTTTCATCTTTTCTCCAATATCCAAAAAGGGTTATCTTCTTCGGAGAACCAGCAGATTACCTCCCAAAATACAGATCACACCGGCAATTCCCGGGAGGGTCCAGGTATATCCCTCAAACAGGGTGGAGAGAATCAGGGCGATCACCGGAGCAATAAGGGTGATATAGGCGCTTTTCGTCACTCCGATACGCCCCACCAGGGTAAGATAGCAGCCGAAGGCCACCACGGAACCGAAAACCGCCAGATAGAAAAGGGCTCCCAGATAAGGGAGACTCATTTCTACGGTAAAGGGTTTTCTCAGGATCAGCGCCATACAAGCCGCGAAGAGGGTTCCGTAAAACATGCCGTAGGCGTTGGTCTGGACGACGGGAAGAGCCCTAACCTGATTTCGCGCGGAGAGAATGTTTCCCAGAGATGCGGAATAGGCCGCTAGAAGAGCCAGAAGGATTCCGAGCATTCCCAGAGGGTTCACCCGAAACTCCAAGACTTCCCGGCTGAAGAGAAAGATCATTCCCACAACGCCGATAGCAGCTCCGATAACCACGTTTTTCTCCAGAGGTTTCTTGAGAAAGAGCACTCCGTTGAACATGTTCATAAAAAGCATGCTCGACATGACTACTGCCGCGAGGCCGCTGGGAATATGCACCTCAGAAACGTAGACGAGCCAATAATTGATTCCGAAGAGAAGAAATCCCTGGAGCCCCATCCAGAGATGATCCCGAAGCGTATACCTCAGGTTCTTTCGAGAGAAGAGGCAGAAAAGGAAGAGGATGCTCGAAGAAAGACCGAACCGGTAGACCACGGAAATCAGGGGATCCACAGTGCCGAGTTGAAAGGTGATGGCAAGCCAGGTAGAACCCCAAATGAGGGATGCTGCGGCATACATGAGAGCGTTCTGCATAACGAAGATTTCTCCTTTGGGTTGCGCACCCTTTTGAAATGGTATTCCCCAAACGTCTTCCGAAAAAAACCGGGAACCGGGAAAGATCAGAAACGAGAGGTACGGATATGGCAGTAGGGAACCTTTCCGGTTTTTTCGTAGTAATCCTGGTGATACTCCTCGGCCCGCCAGAAGGTTTCCAGCGGAAAAAGCTCCGTGACTACGGGATATCCTTTTTTTTCGAGCTTTTCCATGAGCTCCCGGGCGATTTCCGCCTGGAGAGGTTCGGTGTAGAAAATGGCCGAACGGTACTGAGAACCCACATCGGGCCCCTGACGGTCCACCTGGGCAGGATCGTGAATTTCGAAGAAAAGCGTGCAGAGATCGCGGAAAGAAATCCGAGAAGGATCGTATATAACCTCCACCGCCTCCGCATGCCCCGTGGTACCGGAACATACCTGTTCGTAGGTGGGATGCACGGTATGCCCTCCCGTATAGCCCACGGTGGTTTCCAGAACCCCCGGAACCTTCCCGAAATGGTGTTCCACTCCCCAGAAACAGCCTCCCGCGAAAACCGCCCGGCTACGGGATTGCATCTCCTCCCGGGAAAGAAACGAGAGGGAGAGGGAGTTCACACAATGCCGTACATTCTTTTCCGTAAGCCCTTCCCCCTGGAAAACGTGCCCCAGATGAGCCCCGCATTTGGCACAAACGATTTCCATACGCCTTCCGTCGGGGTCGGGAACCCGCCGAACCGCTCCGGGAACTTCATCGTCGAAGCTCGGCCAGCCGCAGGAGGAGGCAAATTTATCCTCGGCTCTGTAAAGTGCCGCACCGCACTGTTTACATCGATAAAGGCCGTCCTCGAAAAAATCCCAGTATTTCCCGCTGAAGGGGGGTTCCGTTCCTTTACGCAGAATCACGTGTTCCTCTTCCGGAGTAAGATGGGTTTTCATGAGATGTTCCTCCTCTCTCCAGGATCCTCGAAAAAACGTCAGTATGCAGCCGAAGATCAAAATACCTTGCAAAACCGCATGTTTCTTTCCTTTCAAAAGCCTCATGGACTCCCTCCCTTTCGAAAGCTCCAAGCCTGGTACGGCTCGACAGAAAGCCCTTTCTGTTCTACACTTCTCTTCGGGAAATAAGGGAGTAACGCGAGCATACTCTTTCGGGGAACCCCTCGCAAGAGGCCAATTCCCCGGCAAAAACCGAACAAAGGAGCGCATTCATGATTTCTGCCGCACTGAATACGGGACTTTTGGCGTGCGCCCTCGCCATGGACGCCTTCGCGGCATCCTGCGGTGTGGGAGCGAGCAGCCGGGAAAACAAATTGTTTTTGGGAATACGCCTGGGGGGAATTTGCGGCTTTTTCCAGTTTCTCATGCCCCTTTTGGGATGGCTTCTGGGAATACGTTTCGCCCGACACCTCGAGGCCTGGGACCATTGGATAGCCTTCGGTCTTCTGGTTTTGGTGGGAATACACATGATCCGGGAAGCGAGGGAAGAAAGGAAGGCCCGGAAGAATTCGGAAACCCTTTCATGGCTTCTCCTGACTTTCGTAGGCATCGCTACCGCCATCGACGCCTTTGCGGTGGGAGCGGGACTGGCCTTCGTGGAACAGCCCATTTTTCCCCTGGCTCTTACGGCGGGAATCGTCACCGCCTTGGCTTCCTTCATGGGAGTAGCCCTGGGGCGCAATATAGGATGTGTTGCGGAACCGTGGCTGGAAACCGCAGGAGGGGTGGTTCTCATTGTACTGGGGTGCAACATTCTGCGGGTTCATCTTTTCTGAAACGAAAGATCGAAAAAAAAACTACCTCATCAGATCAAATGCGTACAAATACGTGACATGCGAAACCTAAAGGCTGCCGGAAAGTATTTTTCCCGGCGGCCTTTCGTTTGGTTATGGTTGTTACGCTATTCCTGGGAAAGCATGAAGTCGTAAAGCCGACGGCCTCCCTCGGAAAGATGGCTGTCCAGAATCTGGATAGCCTTGCCTACTTCTCCGTCCTCCACCGCCTTGAGCAGGGCCGCGTGATCGTCGCAGATATCGCTCCCCATCCGGATTCCCTCGGTGTCGAAGTAAAGCCGGAGATAACGGCTCACGTTGGTATGCACCATGCGGATAAAATCCAGAAGCTTCGGTTTTTTCGCGGCCTCGCAGAGGGTCAGATGGAATTCCACATCCATGCGGCACCACTGGCCGGGGTCCTTTTCCTCCCGAAGATCCGCCAAAATGTTCCGAGCCTTGAGAATATGCTCTTTGGTAAGAGACCGGGCGGCATACCGGAGAGCCCCGGATTCCAAGAGAAAGCGAATTTCGTAGAGTTCCCGCACCTCCGAGGGCATGAGCGTGGAAACCGTGGCACCGCTGTTGGGATAGAAGGTGACAAGCCCTTCGATCTCAAGCTGCATGAGAGCTTCCCGGACGGGAGTGAGGCTCACTCCGTAACGCCGAGCGATAGCTTCCTGCCGAAGCTGCTCTCCGGGCTTGAAAGTGCCGTCTAGGATTTCACCTCTCAATCGTTCAAAAACGATGGTTTTCGTGGTACGTCTTTTTTCCGTTTTCACTAGCCGATCCATCCTTTACATTCCAAGATTTGCCTTCTAATATGCAGAATGTTCCATGCTTATCAATGGCTTTAGACAAAAACCCCTCTTCGAGATTTTGACATATTATAAATGCAAATTCCTCTATCTCCAAGAAAAATCTTTTCGGATTTCCCTTTTTTCTATATTTTTGAACCTCCGGTTTCTTCGTTTGAAAAGAAATTTTTTGAAGAAACCCCGGGAATTCCGGGATTTCTTTCGAAAATATCCGGATTCCCCCGTATTCTTCTCCCCTTTTCGGCGTTTTTTTTGGTGAAGGAAAACGTTTGCTTCCCGATAAAAGACATTTTCTTCCTCACTTTTTTCGTAAAAGCCCGGACATTCTATTCTAAAAAGGCAAAAAAGGCTACGTCCATTTGAGTTTTTCCGAAAACTTGACCATACACATATATGAGCATATACTCATATAAAAATCTCCGTTACGAAGGGAGCCGCAATCCGATGAAAAATTCCTGTCCCTGCCGGGAATCGCAGTGCATTCACAAGAAACGTCTGCAAAGGGCCCTCGAAAACACTCCTTCTCAGGAGGTGCGAAACGAACTTGCCCAAATGTTCCGGGCCTTGGGAGATCCCACGCGAATGGGCATTCTCCTCGCTCTGCGGGAGGGAGAAATGTGCGTGCGGGACCTCGCCATCTTTCTCGGCATAAGCGAATCCGCAGTTTCTCATCAGCTTAGGCTTCTCCGGAACCTTTACATGGTTCAGCCCCGAAGGGAAGGGCAGGTGATTCTCTACTCCCTCCGGGATCAACACGTGGAACAGATCGTGAATCTGGGGCTTACCCACTTTCTTCACGAAAAAGACGAAAGCGAGGCATCCTTATGAGCGACTTCGTACATACCTTTCTGGCAAGTTCCTGGGAAATTCTCTGGAGCGCCGCTCCCTACATCGTGCTGGGGCTTATTCTCGGAGGATTGATCAAAACCGGCCTGAATGCCAACACCATAAAGCGGCATCTCGGAGGAACCGGATTCAAACCCGTTCTCAAGGCGGCTCTTCTCGGGGTGCCTCTTCCTCTCTGTTCCTGCAGCGTTCTCCCCGTAGGAGCCGCCCTTCGAAAGGAGGGGGCCTCCCGAGGAGCCACCGCGGCCTTCCTTATCGCCACACCGGAATCCGGAGTGGATTCCATCGCCATCAGCTACGCTCTTCTGGATCCTCTTCTTACGGTATTCCGCCCCCTGGCGGCCTTTTGCACCGCCTTCGCCGCAGGTATGGGAATGGTTCTTCTCGATCGAAAACAGGCTCCCGGAGCTTTTGAGGAATCTCTTCGAAAAACCGCAGCAACCTGCTCTTCCTGCAGTTTTCCTGAAGACGATAGGGATGGTTCTCATAACCATGCCCATCACCATACTCACGGACATAACTGCTGCGGAGGAGAGAATACGGAAAATTCACCAGTGAAACGTTCCTTCCGGGCGCGGTTGAAACAGGGATTTCGCTACGCCACGGGAGAGCTCTGGGGGCATCTCGCCCTCCCCTTTGCCATGGGAATTCTGCTCTCGGGACTTCTCGGAGCCCTGGTACCGGGAAACTTTCTGGAGCGCTGGATGGGAGGGGGCCTTCACGCCATGCTCATCATGCTCCTCGCGGGAATTCCCATGTATATCTGCGCCACCTCCTCCACCCCCCTCGCGGCAGCCTTTATTCTAAAGGGGGTGTCTCCCGGAGCTGCCCTGGTTTTTCTTCTGGCAGGCCCCGCCACGAATCTCTCCGCCCTGCCGGTACTTCTCAAAATTCTGGGGAAAAAGGGCGTGGCCCTTTATCTGGGAAGCATCGGGATCCTTTCCACAGGTGCGGGTCTTCTGGTAGACTGGATCTATCGGAAGTTACAGATGGACCCCCAGGCGCTTATAGGGGCAACTCATGAGGTTCTTCCCTGGGAAATCCACGGAGCATCTCTTCTCTTTCTCGGAGCCTGCACAATTTCTCTGATATGGCGCAGGTTCGGAAAACTACGCGAGGCGGAGGCACACTAAAGAAATGGACACCGAAAACCAGAACCGCAAGATCCTTCAGGTAACCCTCACGGGATTCGTTTTGAATCTCGCCCTTTCCGCCTTCAAGTGCGGTGCGGGATATTGGGGAAACAGTCAGGCGGTTCTGGCGGACGGGGTTCACAGCCTCTCGGATACCGTCACGGACGGAGCGCTTCTCGTGGGAATGCGATTCTGGAACAAACCTCCCGACGCGGAACATCCCTACGGACATCAGCGCCTGGAAACACTGGTAACCATTTTCATCGGCCTGATCCTCGCCCTGGTGGGAATCCGCCTCCTATGGGACGCTCTCGCTTCCCTGCATATTCCCCATTCCCCCGGAACCGCTCCCGGGAGAATCGCCCTTTTGGCGGCCCTGGTTTCCATGGTAAGCAAGGAGTGGCTTTATCGGTGGACCTTCTTCTGGGGCAAAAAAATCCGTTCCATGGCCCTTTCCGCCAACGCCTGGCACCATCGCTCGGATGCCTTGAGTTCCCTTCCCGTGGCTCTCGCCGTGGGGGGCACCATGATCGACCCCTCCTGGATTTTTCTGGATTCCCTCGGAGCGGCTCTGGTATCCTTGTTCATTCTCCGGGCTGCTTACGACATCTGCAAAAACCCCGTAGATCAGCTTATGGACAGAGGAATGCCCCCGGAGGACCTGGAGGCATTGAAAGAGAAGGTTTGGGGAGTTTCGGGAGTTCTCGGACTCCACAAGATACGTACCCGCTATCTGGGAAGCAACTCCCTCATGGTGGATCTGCACATCCAGGTGGATCCGGAAATTTCCGTGCGCAGGGGGCACGATCTGGCATCGGCAACGAAGTATGCCCTGATGGATCGCTTTCCCGACATAACGGACGTGGTGGTGCACGTGGAACCCTACGAGAAAGAACAGGGAGAGGAGAGAACATCATGAAGAGTCCCAAGGATTTCGAAAAGCGCGTTGCGTTGCTCCGGGGAGACATTACCCGCTGCGAAGTGGATGCCATCGTAAACGCCGCCAATACCACCCTTCTGGGGGGTGGGGGCGTGGACGGAGCCATTCATCGAGCTGCGGGGCCCAAGCTTTTGGAAGAATGCCGCACCTTGGAAGGCTGCCCCACGGGAAAGGCCAAAATCACCCGGGGCTACGACCTTCCCGCCTCCTGGGTCATCCATACTCCGGGCCCCGTCTGGAAGGGAGGAACCCAAGGCGAACCGGAACTTCTCGCCTCATGCTATCGGAATTGTCTTCACCTGGCGGAGGCTTACGGTTGCAAAAGCCTCGCCTTTCCCGCCATAAGCTGCGGCGTCTACGGCTACCCTCCGGAAAAAGCCTGCCCTCTGGCGCTGGAAACCATAGGGGAATTTCTGGAGCATCACGAGCTTCCCGAAAAAATCTACCTGGTCTGCTTCGGAGAAGCCCTGTACCGCATCTACGAAGAGTCGCTGCGGGAACATTTCTAAAGAAACGGAGCCTCCTCGAAAGAAGAGAAGGCCCCGGTCTGCAGCTCTGCCTGTTTTTCCGCTATTCTAGGCTACGGTAATCTCCTTGCAGAGATACACGTCCTGAATGGCGTTCAGAAGCTTGACTCCCTCCGCAAACTCCCGCTGAAAGGCCTTGCGGCCGCTGATAAGTCCCATACCTCCCGCCCGTTTGTTGATCACTGCGGTCTGCACCGCCTGGGCGAGATCGTTCTTTCCCGAGGGGCCTCCGGAGTTGATGAGCCCCATGCGTCCCATATAGTTGTTCACCACCTGGTACCGGGTGAGGTCGATGGGATGCTCCGAGCAGAGTTTCGTGTAAATCCGCTCGTCGAACTTGCCGTATCCGGAGCTTCCCATGTTGAGAGCCTTATAGCCCCCGTTGCGAACGGGAAGTTTCTGCTTGATGATATCCGCTCCCAGAGTAACCCCCAGATGGTTTGCCTGCCCCGTGAGGTCCGCGCTGGCGTGGTAGTCCACGCCGTCTTTCTTGAAGGCATCGTTCCGGAGATAACACCAGAGAATGGTGGCCATTCCGAGCTGGTGGGCCATTGCAAAGGCCTGAGAGACTTCCTGAATCTGCCGGGAACTTTCGGGGGATCCGAAGTAGATGGTGGCTCCCACCGCCACGGCTCCCATATCGTAGGCCTGCTCCACCTGGGCGAAGAGAATCTGATCGTAGCTGTTGGGGTACGTCAGTAGCTCGTTGTGGTTGATCTTGAGGATGAAAGGGATTTTATGGGCGTACTTCCGGGCCACCGAAGAAAGAACCCCCAGAGTGGAGGCCACTCCGTTGCAACCGCCTTCCATGGCGAGCTGCACGATCTTTTCGGGGTCGAAATACTCGGGATTGGGCACGAAGGAGGCTCCTCCGGAGTGCTCCACCCCCTGATCCACGGGCAGGATGGAGAGGTATCCCGTTCCTCCGAGCCGTCCGTTCTGGAAGAGCCACGCGAGGCTCTGCAAGACTCGGATGGACCGATCCGAAGGAGCGAAGATGCGGTCAACCCAGTCCGGCCCCGGAAGATGCAGATTCTCCTTGGGCACGGCGGTACAAACGTGGTTCAACAGGGATTCTGCCTGATCTCCCAATAAAGACTCAATCTCTCGGTACATGCTGCAATCCCTCCTTTTGTTATTGTGCACTGTCACAGAAAAAAACGGCTCAAGACCTTTCGAACCTCAGGGAGCGGCTTTTTCGATACGCACCGTCCATTGGGGCCCCGAATCCACTCCGTAGGTTCCCGCAAAATCCTCCATGTTGATCGCCAGAGAAAGGTTACCCAGGCTGTTCTGATAGAGCAGCACCTCTCCTTCGGGAACATCTCCGAAGGTATGCACATAGGGAACCTTTTCTCTATACACTTCCTCCTCACCATTTACGATGGTAACGAGGAACATCTGTCCCAGTTCGGGATTCAGAGAGGCGAAAACCTCCTTGCCGATGCTGGTCCAGACGTTGCCGTACTGGGAATCCAGAATGGGAATGTTTCCCGTCACCACTCCATCCTCGAAGACCGCCTTCTGATAG
Organism: uncultured Aminiphilus sp.; assembly: GCA_963666395.2. Lineage (GTDB taxonomy): Bacteria > Synergistota > Synergistia > Synergistales > Aminiphilaceae > DAIPKP01. The sequence goes on along the minus strand of CAXXQU010000001.1, from coordinate 60,138 downwards.
GGAATCCGGAAAACCTCCGCAGGAAGTTCGGGCCCCACCTCGGCAAAGCTTATGGTTCCCGAAGCGAGGCGGGCACCGGTGTAGGCGTAAACGTCCCGGCCATGGAAGGTATAGGATTCCTCGGATCCTCCCAATCGGTTCACTTTTTCGTCGATCTCCCGCACCGCCTCGATACCCAGGGATTCCGCCACGAAGGTAAGGGTGCCGTTATCGGGGGTAACGAAAAAATGCCCCGTCTTGGTTTTGGCCACTACGGACTTGCGATCCGTTCCCACTCCCGGATCCACCACGGAAACGAAAACCGTTCCCCCAGGCCAGTAGCTTGCGGTCTGTTCCAACCGCTGAGCGGCCTCCCAAATACTGAAGGCGGGAATTTCGTGGGTGAGATCGAAGATATGCAGATTCGGATCCACCCCGAAGGCCACCCCCTTCATGGTGCATACCGCCCCGTCCAGAAGACCGAAATCCGTCTGCAATACCAGGGCTCCGTTGGTTTCGCCTCCCCAGGAGGCAAAGGCCAGAAGCAACAGGAGGACCATACTTGCGAGAAAAGCTTTCGTTTTTTGTCGTATCATATACCTATCCACTCCTTTCACACCTTCCATATGGATATTCCACGTATTCCGGCAAAAGCCTTGCGCTCTTTTCAGAAGGCTTCTCCGGAATTTCCTAAGCTTTCTCCGCCAGAGAGAACACCGTGTCGAGCAGCACCTGTACTCCGAGAGCGAGGTGTTCCGGTTCCGTCTCCTCCCGGGGATTGTGGCTGATGCCACCCTTGCTGGGAACGAAGATCATGGCGGTGGGGCAGATCCGGGCCATCATCTGGGCATCGTGTCCCGCCCCGGAGAGAATGCGCCGACAGGAGGCGTTTCGGAATGCCCCGGCCTCCTCGATGCGCTCCAGAAGAGCCTCGTCGAAAATTACGGGATCGAACCGCACGAGCTGCCGCCGGGAAAGCCCCAGTCCCTCCTCCCGGGCCACCTTTTCCGCGGCTTTTCCAAAGGCCTCCTCCGCCTCCCGGAGAAGCCGGTTATCCCCGTTTCGGAGATCCACCGAAAAGACCGCTTTCTGGGGAACCACGTTGATCAGATTGGGATACACCTCCAGGGAACCGCAGGTTCCGCGCTGGTTGGGAATGCGCTTCGCGATTTCGCGAACCGCCTCGATAAGCCGAGCCGCTCCCACTCCCGCATCGGCCCGCATATCCATGGGAGTGGTTCCCGCATGATTGGCCTCCCCTTCCAAAGTAACCTCCTGCCAGGAGATGCCGTTCACTCCGGTCACAGCCCCGAGAGCGATTCCCTCCCGATCCAGGCAGGGCCCCTGCTCCACGTGAAGTTCCAAGAAGGCGAAGGGACGCAGTTCTCCGCAGGGGTACTCCCCGGCATAGCCGATTCGCCGAAGCTCCTCCCCCAGAAGGGAACCATCGATTCCCCGGATTTTCAGGGCCTCCTCGAGAGGCAGCCCCCCCACATGCACCAGGCTTCCCAGCATATCCGGAGTGTACCGCACTCCCTCCTCGTTGGTAAAGATTCCTATGGCCAGAGGACGTTCGGTAAAACACTTCGCATCTTCGAGAGTACGCAGAACTTCCAAGGCTCCGAGAACTCCGTAGGTGCCGTCCAGAGGCCCACCGGTGGCCACCGAATCGATATGGGAACCCATCATCACGGGAGCGAGTTCGGGGTCCTTTCCCTTTCGGAATCCGAAGATGTTGCCGATAGGATCTATCCGAACCTCCATATCCAGATCTCTCATCCAGGAGACGATCCGGTCCCTTCCCAGACGATCCTCATCGGAGAGGGCGAGGCGGCAGATGCTTCCGTCCTCCCGGCGGCCGAGAGCCGCAAAATCCCGAAGGGACGCCTCCAATCGCGGAGAAGAAATAGAGAGGTTACAATTCATGAGAGATTCCTCCGATTCTTTTCGTCAAACCCCTCCCTGGAGGGAGTGGAAAGGCTTTTGTACATGCGGATGCACCGCAGTTGCCGCCCTCCCGGAAGCTCGTGACGATCCTCCTCCTGGCGGAGAAAGCCGTGCCGAGCGTAAAAGGATTCCGCATTCACCGTGGAGCGCACCGTAAGCCCCGGAACATTGCACCGGACTCCCAGAGATTCCACATAATGCAAAAGCATGGTTCCCACTCCGCGTCCCGTATGAGAGGGAGATACGTAAAGGGCGAAAAGCTCCTCCGCCGGAAGGGAAAAGAGGCAGAGCCCCAGAATCTGTTCCTCTTCGTGGGCCACGAAAAAATCGACGCCCCCGGACAAGGCTTCCCGATATCGTGCGGGACTGAGAGCCCCGCACCACGCTTCGATTTCTTCCTCGGAATATGCGGAGGCACAGCACTCCCGAATGCACTCGGTATGCATCCGCCAAATCTCCTCCGCATCTCCCGGCAAGGCCCTGCGAATGGACAGCACCTTTCATCCCCACCTTTTCCAGAACTTCCATCATAAGTGTATCACGACAAACGAAAAGAGGGGAATTTGCGAGAGAAATCGAAAACTCTTCAAAAAAAGAGGACTTCCCGATTGGGAAAAAACGAGGAATCCCGTACAATATCCCTCAGAATCCGAGGAGCGCATCTTCGTAAGGGAGGAAAAAAAATGACCCCTCCGGAAAAACATCCCTTTCTTCTTTTTACAGTCGGCACACAAACTCTGGCCCTACCGGTGGAGGAGATCGAACGAGTGGCTGGGGCGGCGGAACTTATTCCGCTTCCCGAAGCTCCTCCCCTTCTTCGGGGAATGGTCAACTGGGGAGGAACGGCGGTGCCCGTGGTGGATCTGCGGATACAGATGGGATATTCTCCTCTTCCGCTTCGCTCGAAACACCGGCTTCTTCTCGTGAAGCGGAAAGAACTCTTTCTGGCCTTTCTCGTGGAAACCGTAGAGGACGTGGTCATGCTGGAAGTGGAACCTCTCGGATTTCCCGAAGAAGCCCTTTCCCTGCTTCCGGGAAACTTCGCTCTTCCCCGGATAGGCAAGACGGAAGAGGAAAACCGCATTCTCTGCATCCAGAACCTGGAAACCCTCTTCGCCATGGTTCCTCGGGAGATCCACCACGGAGCGGAACAAATCTCTTCTCGGGAGGCTTCTGAGGCATGAACCGGAGAAGCTCCCTGCCCAAACCGTTGCAAAAAGATTTGCATCATCTGGGCAAAAAGGTGGAAGAGCGTTTGGGCCTCGCCTTTTCGGAAAAACGGGCTCTGGATCTCTGGAGCTTTCTTCTGCGCAAAGCTTCCGCAGAAAAGCTTTCCCCCGAAGAACTGCTCCGGCGCATTCTCCGGGAGGACATTTCGGAAAATCTCGAAAGGGATTTTGCCCAGCACCTTACGGTGGGAGAAACCTATTTCTTTCGGGAACCCCGAACTTTGGAGGCCCTGAAAACAGAGGTGCTTCCTCTCTTTTCCCGAAAAGGATCTCCCCGGATCTGGTGTGCCGGATGCAGCACCGGAGAGGAGGCCTATACCCTCGCCATGATTCTCTACGGCCCCCAGGGAAGGCCCTTTCCGGAAAACCCCTGCATCTTCGGTACGGACATCAATCCCCAAGCCCTTCACAAGGCTCGCCGAGGGATCTACACCTCCTGGTCCTTTCGAAACGTTTCGGAAATCTCGAAGCGCCTTTTTTTCGATCCTTTGGAAAAGGGTTCCTTTTCGGTAAAACCCTCCTTCCGGAAGGCGGTTTCCTTCTCCCATTGCAATCTTTTCGCTCCCGCCTGGCCTCTCTGGGAGAAAAGCTCCCCGCCGGATATCATTTTCTGTCGGAACGTGCTCATCTACTTTACCGAATCCTCCCGGGAGAAGATCGTGGAACGTTTTCACGCTCTTCTTCCTCCTTCGGGATGGCTCGTGGTGGCTCCCTGTGAAACCTCCGCTCTTCTGGGCTCCCGCTTTGCGCCTCTCCACCTTCCGGGAGTCACGCTGTACCGCAAAGAAGAATTTCGCAAAAAGGAGGAACCCTTCTTTCAGTTTCCTCGGGAGGCTTTTCGGGAGATGCCCCCGACCCCTTACGAGGAGAGAGTTTCCTCCTCCCCTCCCTTTCTTCCTCTTCTGCGGGAGGAAAGCTTGCCGGAAGCCCTGGCAGCGGAGCCTCCCCGACAACCTTCGGAGGAACCGAAAAAAGAAGTGCTTCTCGAAAAGGCCCGAAGTCTGGCAAATGGGGGAAAATATCCGGAAGCCCTGGAAATTCTGGAGGGCCTTCTCAGAGAAAATCCCACGGAAGTTTCTTCCGTCTATCTCTGCGGACTCATTCATGCGGAGACGGGAGAAGATGGGCGTGCCGCAGAAACCCTCCGGAAGGTTCTCTTTCTGGAGCCGGACTTCGTTATGGCTCACTACGCCCTGGGAACTCTTGCCTTGAAAAGGGGACATTCCGAAGAAGCCTCCCGGCACTTCCGAAATGCCGCGGCATTTGCGGCGTCTCTTCCTCCGGGATCCATTCTCTTCGAAGGAGAAGGACTTTCCCGGGAAGATCTTCTGGAAGCTCTGAAAAAAGACGAATGAGGAAAAGCGAGTAGTGGATCATTCCGGCTAATATCGTGCCTTGAATAATTCCCGCGCAAAATGGAGGAGGCCTCCCTTTCTCATGCTCACGATACAAGCAGGAACGACCCTCTAGAGCGGGGAGAAGAATGCGTGAACCAGGCCCAATGAAAGATGGTGAAAATATGAGCTGCCATACCCCTCGGGAAACCGGGGAAGAGCGAGAAAAGAAACGCCTTCACGAACGGGCGGCCCGGCTCCTTCGGGACTCCCTGAAGGAAAAACCTTCGGAAGAACTTCTGGAAGTGGTAGAATTTCATCTCGGCCACGAGAGATATGGAGCGGATTCCCTGTATACCGGAGAGGTCTTTCCTCTTCGGGATCTCACGCCCCTCCCCTGCACCCCCTCCTTCGTGGCGGGAATCGTGAACCTTCGGGGACGCATCGTTTCAGTGGTGGATCTCAGGCTTTTCTTCGGCATTCCCCGGGAAAAGACCTCCGAAAAAGCCCTGGTGCTGGTTTTGCAATCCCCGGAAATGGAGATGGGCATTCTCGTGGATGCCCTTGCAGGGGTGCGCCAGATTCCGCGGGAAAAAATCGCCCCCCCTCTCCCCACCATGACGAGCATAGGAGGAGCCTATCTTCTGGGGCTTGCGGAGGGAGATCTCGGCATTCTGAACGTACCCGCAATTCTGGAGGATCCCTCCCTGATCGTGCGGGAAGAAATCTGATGGAACCCGCCGAAGGCCTGGGGAAAGGCTTTCGGAACGTACGTTGTTGGTGAAACCGCTTTACAGTACGACAATAAAGAGGAGAGGATACTGAATGTTACGAAAAAAAACCCTCGGAATGAAGCTCGGCAGCGCCTTCGGCGTGCTTCTCCTGATTTTCGCTGGAGTGGGACTGGTAAGCTGGCATACCATGTCCGAAGCGCGCAAAACCGCTCGCTCCCTGGCAAGGGAGGCGCTCCCCGAAATGGTCGCCGCCTCGTCGGTACAGCGGCTCGCCCAAAGAGCCATGTACGACATTCGAGGATACGCCTACACTCTGGAAGAATCCTATCTCGAAGAGGGGGAGGCACACCTGAAGGAACTCGGCGAGGCTCTCGAGGAAGCGGAAGAACTCGGAGCCCGGACCTCCCTGGAAACCCTGCTGGAGGGAACCCGAAAAGCCTCGGAATCCCTGAACCTGTACAAACGAATTTTGGAGGAAACGAAAACGGCAGTAGCCTCCATCGAGAATTCCCGGAAAGAGGGAGAGAAAGCCCAGGATATCTTCTTTGCCAATGCCCGGGCCTATCTGGAATCTCAAAAAACCGTCATGGAAGAACATTTCCGGAGATCCGAAAACCTTCCGGAAATTCTTCGGGGAGTCGAAAATACGGAAAAAATGAACCGCATCATCGACTTGGGAAACGACATCCTGGTGGCCAACTTCAAGGGCCAAGTCCTTCGAAAACCGGAGATCCTGACGGAAGCCCTGGGAGTTTTCGGGGAAATAGGGAAAATTCTCAAGGAAATGCGCGGCGCAAACCCTTCTCCGGAGCATCTGCGCCAGATCGACGCCATTCAGAAGGCCGCAGAATCCTACCGGCAGGGAATGCAGAACACCATCGAAAAGTGGGGTCTTTTGGGAAAATACGAGGCCCGGCGCATTGCCGCAGGGGACAAGATGCTTCTGGAGGCCCAGCAAGTGGCGGAAAAGGGCGAGAAAAACGCCTCCGGCGCCGCGGAGGGTGCCGCGAAAAGCCTGGGAGAGACCATCTTCCTTCTTCTGTCCGCCATGATTCTCGCGATTCTTGCGGGAAGCGTTATCGCCTTTTTCATGACCCGGAGCATCACGGTGCCTCTGGTTTCGGCGGTAACCTTTCTTTCCCGGCTCTCCCAGGGAAAGCTGGAACAGAATCTGCCCGGAATCTTTCTTGACCGGGGCGATGAAATCGGCACTCTCGCCCGGGGAGCCCAGGAGCTTACCGAAAGCCTCCGATCCCAGATACAAACCATGAAAAACATCGTGGGCACCCTGGCCTCTTCGGCCTACCAAATTTCCGCCTCGGTCTCCCAGATCACCGCGGGAGCCGAAGAGGCTTCCGCGGCGGTGGTGGAAACCACCGCCACCATGGAGGAGGTTCGTACCACCGCAGAAACCACCAACCGCAAGAGCACCAGCGTGGCCCAACTCGCCCGGCAGGGGCTGGAGGTGGTGGAAAACGGCAAGCACGCCACGGAAAGGCTCCTGGCGGGAATGGAGCACATCGGAGAACGCATGGGTTCCATTGCGGAAACCATCGTGCGCCTCAGCGAACAAAGCCAGGAAGTAGGAGAAATCACGGAAACCGTGGAAGATCTGGCGGAACAGTCCAATCTTCTGGCGGTAAACGCTGCGGTGGAAGCCGCCAAGGCGGGGGAGTACGGCCGGGGCTTTTCCGTGGTGGCCCAGGAAATCAAGAGCCTGGCGGAACAGTCGAAACAATCCGCCAAGGAGGTACAGCGCATTCTCAAGGACATCCAGAAGGCCACGGGAGCCGCGGTAATGGCCATCGAGCAGGGTTCCAAGGCGGTGGATCAGGGAGCCAGGGATGCGGTTCCCTCGAGGGAATCCATACAGAAAATAACCCGGCAGTTCATGGAATCCGCCCAGACCGCCGCGGAGATCGCCGCGGCGAACAACGAACTCTTTACGGGGATCGATCAGGTAACCCAGGCCATGGAAAACATCAAGGTGGCGGGAGAACAGAACATCACGGGGATGAAGGATCTCGAAGCCGCCTCGGGAAACCTCAAGAACCTGGGAAAAGAACTCGCCGGGCTGATCGATCGGTACACCCTCTAAGGTCCCGGATCGAAGATGACCATGTTTTCCGAGGACCGGGAATTTCTCGAAGAACTGCGACAGGATTTCGTTCTGGAGGCGGAGGAATATCTTCAGGTCATGGTGGAAGGGCTGCTGGAGCTGGAAAAGGATCCCTCTCAACATGCCCCGGAAATATTGGAGCCCGTCTTCCGGGCGGCCCACAGCCTCAAGGGAGCTTCCCAGGCGGTGGAGATGCCCGCCATATCTGTTCTTTGCCAGGCCATGGAGAGCGCCTTCTCCCAGATGAAAAAAGGGCTGCTTCAACTTGAAAAGGAAGATTTCGATCTTCTCCAGCAGGGAGCGGATCTTCTCGGAGAGTTCATTTCCCTTCCTCCGGAGCATCAGGATCTCCGGAAGGCGGAATCTCTGGCCCGGGAAATGGAGGAACTTCTGGAAACGGGAGAACCCCTTACGGGCTCTCCTTCGCTTTCCCGGATACCTCCGGAAGAACCTGCCCGAGAGGATTCGCTCCTTCCGGAACTCCCGGAAGAAAAATCTTCGGAAGACTCCCGAAGTGCTGCCCTCACCTCCGCCTCCCCTTCTCCCCCGGCTTCTCCGGAGGAGGGGGGTCTTCGGGGAAACGCTTCGGAGATGATCCGCGTCCGGGCCTCCAAGATGGACGACCTGCTTCTGGAGGCCGAGGAGCTTCTCTCCCTGAACCTCGCTCTTGGCATGCGACATCAGGAAACCCAGGATCTCCTTTCGTCCCTGGAAAGCTGGAAAAAGGAATGGCAAGGATTTCTCCGGTCTCAGAAGCGTTCGGAACGTCAGGAAAACCGCCTCTTCCGGGAAACCGCCGCTTTTCTTCAAACCGGCAGCCTCCGGATCCGGGGACTTCAGGAGGAGGTCCGGCATCTGCGGAGGGCTCTTCAGGAGGATCAGCGCACCACCCGGACTCTGGTACGAAATCTTCTGGATCGTACCCGGTCCGTATTGATGGTCCCCTTCTCCTCCCTTCTTCAGGGATTTCCGAAAATCTTCCGGGATCTCTCCCGAGATCTGGGGAAGGAGGCGGAACTTTTCCTTCTCGGAGGGGAGGTGGAGGTGGACAAACGCATTCTCGAAGGGCTCAAGGACCCCCTCATTCACCTTCTCCGCAATTGCGTGGACCACGGATTGGAAAGCTCCGAGAAACGGCGGGACCGGGGGAAAAGGCCCCGAGGAAACGTGGCCATCCACATTTCCCAGGTGGACGGAAACCGGGTGGAGCTTCTCGTACAGGATGACGGAGGCGGCATCGATACCGCCAAACTCCGGGAAAGCGCCGTAAAGGCGGGAGTTCTTTCGCCCCGGGAAGCCCAGACCCTGGACGAGGGAGAGGCACGAATGCTTCTTTTCCGCTCGGGCATTTCCACCAGCCCGCTTATTACGGACATCTCCGGCCGGGGGCTCGGCATGGCCATCGTACAGCAGAAGGTGGAATCCCTGGGGGGGGCCATCGCGGTAGATTCCACTCCCGGCAGGGGAACCACCTTCCGGATCTCCCTCCCCCTCACGCTGGCCACCTTTCGGGGAGTGCTGGTGGAAGAGCGAGGCCGCCTTTTCGTGCTCCCTTCGGCGAACCTCGAGTGGGTGGGGCGAATCGATCGGGAAAATATCAAAACCTTGGAACAGTGTGAAACCATCTCTTTCGGAGGAGAGCCTTTGGCCCTGGTCTCTCTCGGAAACGTGCTGGAGCTTCCCGAAGCTTCTTCGGAAAGCTCCAGGAGAAATCTCAAAAACCTGCTGATCCTCTCCTCGGGAGTTCTCCGGGGGGCCTTCGGAGTAGATCGGATCGTGGAAGAACAGGAGGTTCTTCTGAAACCCCTGGGGAAACAACTGCAACGAGTGCGGAACGTTTCGGGAGCCACCGTGCTGGGATCGGGAAAGGTGGTACCCGTGCTCAACCCCACGGACCTCCTGCTCTCCCTCTCGGAAAAGGGAGGATCCCGGCTCTCTCCGGAGACCTCGGAAGAAAAGCCTCTTCCCCGCATTCTGGTGGCGGAGGACTCCCTCACCTCCCGAACCTTGCTGCGGAACATCCTTTCCGCAGCGGGATTCCTCGTGGAAACCGCCGTGGACGGCCAGGAGGCATGGGAAAAGCTCCGACAGGAGGAACCCTTCGATCTGGTGATCTCCGACGTGGAAATGCCCCGAAAGAACGGGTTCGAGCTTACCGCCGCCATTCGCTCCTCCCAAGGGGAACTGCCGGTCATTCTCGTCACGTCTCTGGAATCCCGGGAGGACCGGGAACGGGGAGCCGAGGCGGGGGCCAACGCCTACATCGTAAAAAGTGGATTCGATCAAAGAAATCTTCTCGATACCATACATCGGCTTCTGTAAAACGCAAAATTCCGAAATAAAAAGGAGGGATGAGGGTGATTCGAGTGCTCGTGGTGGACGACTCGCCTCTTATGCGAAAGCTTTTTCAGGATATGCTGGGCCGGAATCCTGAATTTCTCGTGGTCGCATGTCTTTCGAGCGGCGAAGAGGCCTTGAGTTTCTTGGAAAGAGAGCGGGTAGACGTGATCGCCATGGACATTTTCATGCCCGGCATGGACGGCTTTGCCGCCACCCGAAGCATCATGGAATCCTCTCATCCCACACCGGTCATTATCATCAGCTCCCAATGGGATCCCCGGGAAGTGGAAAAGACCTTTCAGGCCATGGATGCGGGAGCCCTGGGAATTCTTCCCAAACCCAAACGGGAGGCCCTGGAATCCGGGGAATACTGGCCCCAGTTTTTTTCCGCCCTCACATCCGCCGCTCAGGCAAGGATCAAACGCCTCCGGCCGAGAAAAACCTCAGGATTTATGGGAGAAGGACCTCAGAAAGCTCTTCTTCCGGACTCTCCGGAAATCAAGATCGTAGCGGTGGGAGCGTCCACGGGAGGCCCTCAGGCTTTGGGGGAGTTTCTCTTTCACCTCCCTGGCAATCTCCCGGTGCCCCTTCTCGTGGTACAGCATATTACCAAGGGATTCGATCGAGGACTGGCGGAATGGCTCGGCACACGGACGCTTCTCAAGGTTAAAGTGGCGGAGGAGGAAGAAATTCCTCAAAAAGAAACGGTCTACTTCGCTCCGAGCGGCGTCCATTTGGGAATCGATCCCAAGGGATCCCTGATCTTTTCGAGGGATCCTCCGGAACACGGAGTGCGCCCTGCGGCATCCTGGCTCTTTCGCAAAGTTGCGGAGGTTTACCGAGGCCAGGCGGGGGGCATTCTCTTTTCCGGTATGGGAAAGGACGGAGCTCTGGAACTTCGGCATTTACGGAATCTCGGAGGATATACCTTCGCTCAGGATCAAAAAACCTCGGTGGTCTGGGGAATGCCAGGAGAGGCGGTACGGCTCGATGCCGCGCGATATGTGGGATCCCCCACCTTTATCGCCCATACCCTGGCAACGATTCTGAATCTCACATCTCAAAAGGAAGATGATCATGGATAAAAACGCCACCATACTTATCGTGGAGGACAGCCTTACCCAGGCGAAACGGCTGGAACATCTCCTCGCCAAGGGAGGATATACGGTGCTCATCGCCCGAAACGGCCTGGAAGGCCTGGAAATGGCCAGGGAAAAGAAACCTGCCGTGGTTATCACGGACGTGATGATGCCCGAAATGGACGGCTACGACATGTGCCGCCGCATCAAGGACGAACCAGACCTCGCCGCCACACCGGTCATTATCCTCACCGCCCTTTCGGATCCCGAGGACGTCATCAAGGGGCTCAAATGCGGGGCAGACAACTTCCATCCCAAACCCTACGATCCGGACCAGCTTCTTCGACGCATCAAGATCATTCTCACCAATCTGGAGCTGCGCAGGGTGGGACAGGCCCAGATGACGGTGGAGGTTTTCTTCTCCGGCCAGTACCATCGCCTTACGGCGGACCGCATCCAGATCATCGACCTGCTGCTCTCCACCTTCGAAACCGCGGTGGCTCAGAACAACCAACTCAAACAGTTGGGAGGGGAATATCACAACGCTCTCAAGGAAGTGAAACAGGCCCACGCGAACTTCCAGGCTCTCATGGAAACCATGGAGGATGCGGTGCTGGTGATGAACAAAGAAGGTCACATCTACTACGCCAATCCCGGAGCGGAAATTCTCTTCGAAGCCTCTCTGGAGGAACTCGAGGCAAATCCTCCCGCCCTCCCCCTTAACGACGAGGAGCGTCAGGAAATCCGCATCCCCCGCTCCGGGGGAGATCCGCTAATCGGAGATCTGCGGCTCGCCACCTGCAACTGGAACGGAGAACTCGTGCGGCTCGTCACCATCCGAGATATCACCGAAACGGTACAACTCCGGGAACTTCTCGAAAAAGAGGCCTCCACCGACAGCCTTACGGGGCTCCTCAACCGGCGGGGGTTCTTTGCCCGGGGCACGGCTTTTCTCGAAGAAACACGGAAGAGGGGGCTTCACGCCACCTGCCTTTTCGCGGACCTCGACGGCATGAAAAACATCAACGACACCCTGGGACACGAGGAGGGAGATCGGGCTCTTCAGGAAGCGGGAGCCCTTCTTCACAAGATTCTCGGCTCCTGGAACCTTCTCGCCCGGGTGGGAGGGGACGAATTCGCGGCCCTGGTGGAACACGAGGAGGATCGCCCCCCCCTGGAGACGTGCCGTAAAATCGAAGAGGCCTTTCAAAGGCACAACCAAGAGAATACCCATTCCTACCATCTCGCCATAAGTACGGGTATCGCTTCATGGGATCCCGGGCTTCCGGTTTCCCTGGGGGAACTTTTATCCCGGGGAGACAAAAAGATGTACGAACACAAAGACTCCAAACGTTAAGGGGTTTCCGGAACAGTTCCGGAAACCCCTTGGGGAAACCCTATTTTTTCAAGAACCTTGCGATGTGATGACGGAGAAGAATGGGCATGCCCAGCCAGGGCAGAAAAAGGGCGCTCCAAATGGCGGCTTCGATATCGAAAAGATCCGCCAGAGTTCCCATAGGAAAGGTGATAAGCCCCGCAAGCCCCCAGGAGACCCCCATCATGAGCGAGCTTGCCACGGAACGGGATTCCGGAGCCCTTTCAATGGCGGTAGCCACGAGAACCGGAGAGGTGGCCATGAGCAGGGAAATGCCCAGGGTGAAAAAGAGGAGAGCCAAATTTCCCTGGGTATACATGGCGGGCAACAAGAGCAAAGGCCCCAGAGCGATCATGATGCCGATGAAAAGGCGCTTTCCTATTCTATCCGCCATCCTGCTACCCCCCACGGAAGCGAGAGTGCCCATGATACCGATCACGAAAAGGGCGGTCCCCCCCTGAAGAAGGGTTCCTCCCCGGGAAGTTATGAGAAGGGGAAGAAAGAAGGTAATGGCCCGATTCGAGGAATTCGTGAGAAAGGAAATGCCCCATACGGGAAGGACTTTGCGCAATACCCGAAAGATATTTTGGAAAAACATACCTTGGGATTTTTTGTCCTTTCCCTTTTCGCCGGAGGAACTTCCCAGATTTGGCAGAAAAAGGAGAAGGGCCACCCCGATAAAAACCCCCGGTATCACCGTTACGGGAAGCCCCTTGAGCCCGAAGAGGGAAACCAGGAGAATCGCGTAATAAGGGCTGAGAGTTCCCCCCAAGGTCCCCCCTACATTGAAGAGGGAAATACTGAAAGCGAGACGCTCCGGAGGCACCAGGGCTCCCACGCTGCCACATCCCTGGGGATGAAAGGCGGAACTCCCGATGCTGTAGAGCCCCACACAGAGGAGCATGAAAGCGTAATTCGGGGAGTAGGGAAGAAGCCCCGTTCCCAGAGCGGTCACCATGGGGCCGAACCCCGCATACCAGGGCCGATCCGTGGCATCCGCCAGATGCCCGAAAAGAGGCTGAGCCACCACGTGGGTGATGCCGTTGATAAAACCGAAGAACCCCACCTGAGTGAGAGAAAGCCCCAGCTCCTCCACGAAACGGGGCATGAGGGTGGGCAGAAAGACCGCATGCAGATCGTTGATACAGTGACCGAGGGACAACAGAAATACCTGTCCTCGCTCCCCCAGACTTCTCCACCTTTTCATAAGGGAAACCAGCTCCTTCGTCGTTCGCATTTTCTTTCCGCAACAAACCCCAAACCGATTCCTACACGATGGGACGGGTTTCCTCCCGCTCCCGCCGGGGATGAAGGCAACACTCCCGGGCGTAACGCCGCAGAACTCCCTCCAGAATCTCCATGCCCTCCAACAACTCCTCCTCCCTGGGTCCCGCATAACTGAAACGGGCACAGGAGAGCCCCCGATTTTCCAGGGTAAAGTATTCTCCCGGAGTGAAGAGAATTCCCTTCTCCGCCGCCCGGTACAGCAGCTTGGTGGCATGAATCTCGTTGGAAAAGGAACACCAGAGATCGAATCCTCCCTGGGGACGGAAAAATTCGAGAAGATCCGAACAGGAGGATTCCATGTATTCCACCACCAGATTCCTGCGCTGTCGAAGCTTCTCCCGTACATTTTCCACCAGCTCTCCGTAAACGCCCTCCCGGATCAAAGAATCCAGCATCCGCTGCAACACGCCGCTACAGGCGAGATCCGCGATCTTCTTTGCCTGGATCAGGCGATCCATGATGGCGTGGGGAGCGCAGATCCAGCCAAGGCGCAATCCCGGCGCCACGGGCTTTGCCAGGGAGCTGATATACATCACGTACTCCATATGATCCATGGCCTTGAGGGGGAGTACGGGGCTACCCTCGAAACGAAGATCGTAAAAGGGATCATCCTCCAGGAGGGGCACCTGATAACGGTAGGCCAGATCCAGAAGCTGCCTTCGGGCCTTACGGTCCATGCAGCTCCCCGTGGGATTGTGAAAGGTGGGAACCGTATAGATCAGCTTCGGAGCATACCGCTTGAGTACGCCTTCCAGAATATCCAGCCGCATTCCCCCCTCCTCGGTGGGAATGCCCAGAACCCGAGCCCCCTGGGCGATAAAACTCTGCCGGGCGATGACGTAGGTGGGATCTTCCACCAGCACGATATCTCCGGGGCCGATAAAGGTTTTAGCCACCATATCGATGGCCTGCTGGGAGCCGGATGTTATGATAATTTCATCATAGCTCGCGTGAATTCCCCGGGATTTCTGGTATTCCGCCACCGCCTCCCGAAGGGAGCGAAGCCCCTCCACGCAGGGATGAGCGTAGTATTCCCGGCGGATCTCGGAAAAAGACCGCTTCCCCATGTACTCGTGAAGCCGGGGATTTTCGAAGAACTCCGGCACGTAGGATGTGGAGAAATCGATAACCCTCCGCTCTCTCCGTACTTCCCGGATAAAACGGTTGATATCCTTGGAACGCTCGTTCTCTCCCAGCCGGAGATAGCGCTCCCAGTTGAGAGGCATCACGGACTGACGCCAGGCTTCATTTTCGTCGGATTCCATTTCGCACACCGTGGTGCCCCGGCCCACGTGGCTTTCCACAAGCCCCTCCGCTTTGAGTTCCCGATAGGCATTCACCACGGTGCTGCGATTGACTCCGAGGTTCTCCGCCAGACGCCGGTCCGGAGGGAGACGATAGTAGGGGGGCAATTCTCCGGAAAGAATTTTCTCCCGAATGGCCGCCTTGATCTGGAGATACAAAGGCACCGGATGATCCCGGCGCAACGAAATCCGCATGGTTGCGCTCCTTTCGTAGTGGTTCCTTTCCATGTCGAAAATCCTTTTCGGAAGGATTCCGAAGGTTTTCCAAAATACTCCACAGTATAAACCTCTCCCCCAAGCTTCACGAGGGCCAATTGGCCCCATCTCGAACCGTCCAATACGGCACAAAAAAGTCCCCGTTTTCCCGTAAATCCCATGTATAATCGAAATGTTCTTCCCTCTCCGTTCCAAAACGGAGAAAATCGGAGCAACTCTTTCGAAGAAAGGAGCGTACCATGGCCTCCAAGCTGGAACTCGTACATATCCGGGGAGAAAGCTACTATCTTCCCGGAGCGGTCAACCTGGGACTCTATGGCCCCCCCACCGCCTCGATTCTGTTGGATAGCGGCAACGACGAATCCTACGGACGGAAAATCTACCGTCTTCTCGAAGAGGAAGGACGTACCCTCTCTCTCCTTCTCAACACCCACTCCCATGCGGATCACATCGGAGGAAACGCCTATCTGCAAAAGAAAACGGGCTGCCCCCTAGGGGCCCCTCTCAAGGAAACTCCCTTCATCGAGGACCCCTCCCTGGAGCCCGCCTTTCTCTGGGGAGCCGCCCCCTTCAAGGATCTGCAGAACAAGTTTCTTCAGGCGCCTCCTTCCGAGGTTTCCCTTACGGTCTTCCCCGGAAAGAAGGTGGAGGGCACGGAACTTGCCGCGCTTCCCCTGAAAGGGCATGCTCTGGAGATGGTGGGTTTCCGAAGCCCCGACGAGGTCCTCTACCTGGGAGATAGCCTTTTTTCTCAAGAGATCATCGAAAAATACCGGCTTCTCTTCGCCCTGAACATTCGGGAATGGCTCGCCACTCTGGAAGATCTGAAGCGGGAGGAGGCGGCATATTTCGTGCCCTGCCATGCGGAACCCGCTCGAAATATCGCTTCCCTTATAGAGATCAACCGAAAAGCACTGCTCACCCTTACGGAGGACCTTCTTGTCCTCTGCGACGAACCTCGAAGCAGGGATACCCTGTTGACCCTGCTCTTTCGAAAGTACGGCCTGAAGATGAGTCCCTCTCAATACGTGCTGGGGAACAGCACGATTTCCGCATGCATCACCTACCTCGCGGAAGAAGGGGCCCTGGAGGCGGTGGAAGAAAACTGCGGGCTCTTCTGGAGAAGAATTGCCTAGAGCACTCAATACCTGAAAGACGCAACAAAGGGGGAATATCCATGCTTCTGCTCTATAAGGCCGAGGAGGTGCGCTCGGGAGATCGAAGAGCCCTGGAAAGATACCATCTCTCCGGGGAAGTGCTCATGGAAAACGCCGGTGCCGGAGCGGCGAGGGGCATCTGCCACGCCTTTCCTCAGGCTCGAAAGATCGGTATTCTCTGCGGCCCCGGGAACAACGGAGGGGACGGCTTCGTGGTGGCCCGGCATCTTCTTTCGGAGGGGCGTTCCCCTCGAATAATCCTCGCGGCCCCTCCGGGAAACTATCAAGGAGAGGCGAAGAAAAATCTGAAAATCCTCCGGGCTCTGGAAATTCCCGCATGCCAATCCTCGGAGCGAACCGACCAGGAGCTTCGAGAATTTCTCGGCACCCAGCATCTTCTGGTGGATGCCCTTCTCGGTACGGGCACCCGCGGAGCCCCTCGGGGAGAGGTGCTCCGCCTTCTCGAAATACTTCGGGAATTCCCGGAGCTTCCTCTGGTAGCCCTGGATATTCCCAGCGGCATTCACCCGGATTCGGGAGCCCTTCTGGGGCTTCCCGCGAGGGCTACCTGGACTTTCACGTTCCTTGCTCCGAAGACGGGGCTCTTCGTGCTTCCCGGAGCGGAGTACGCCGGTAAGGTGTTTACGATTCCTCTAGGCATACCTCCGGAAAGGGTTCTCGAAAAACCCGCCGCCGCCTGCTGGCTCGGAGAGGATACCGCCAAAGGCCTCCCCCGGCGCTTTTCCTCCATGCACAAGGGTAACCGGAGCACCCTGCTGATTCTGGGGGGATCTTCCTCCTACCGTGGGGCTCCCGCCCTGACCGCCCTTGGGGCCTTGAAATGCGGTGCCGGGGTGGTAGCTCTGGGAGTTCCGGAAAACCTGGCCTCCTCCTGCACCTCCCTTCTTCCCGAAGCGGTGCTGGAACCCCTGCAAGGAGAGACCCTTTCCCCGAAAAACGTGGCTTCCGCCCTCCATGGCTGGAAGGATCGGGTCTCCTGCGTGGTGGCGGGCCCCGGCATGGGGCGCTCTCCGGAAAGCCTGGAGGCCATACGGTTTCTCTGGAAGGAGTGGGAAAAACCCCTTCTTCTCGATGCGGACGCTCTCTATGCCCTGGCCTGCCGGGGAGAGAACCTCTCCCGGCGGGAAAATGCGGTACTCACCCCTCACGAAGGGGAGGCCGCACGGCTTCTCGGCACTTCCTCCGAAGAGGTACGCCGTCATCGACTGGAAGCCGCCGAGGCTTTGGGAAAACGATGGGGCACGGTACTTCTCAAGGGAGCCACCACGATCATCTCGGGAGGAGAATTCCCCCTTCTTACCGCTTCAGGCTCTTCTGCCCTGGCGGTGCCAGGATCGGGGGACGTACTGAGCGGCCTTCTCGGCAATCTCCTGGGAAGCGGCCTGACGCCACCGGAGGCTGCAGCGTCGGGGGCCTGGATACACGGCATGGCGGGACGGATCGTGGAAAAAACTTCCGGCAGCGAAGGGGTACTGGCCTCGGAAATCGCCGGGGCGGTTCCCGAAGTGCTTCGGGAACTCGTCTCCCAAACTTTGAAGGATTAAGGAAAGGACTGAAATTTTTCTATGGGCCTCGGGGCAGAACCCTATCTTTTTGACATTACCGAAATGGAGGCGACCCTTCGCCTGGGAGATCTCGCCTCCCGAGAGATCTATCCGGGATTGACGGTGCTCCTTCTGGGCAACCTGGGAACGGGAAAAACCGAGTTCGTCCGAGCCCTGGGAAAGGCTCTGGGAACCGAAGAAGTCCGAAGCCCCTCGTTCATTCTCATTCACGAGTACGAAACGAATCCTCCCCTGGCCCATGGGGACCTCTACCGCCTGGACGAGGAGGGAACGGAGGAGCTGGGGCTGGAGGAGTACCCCCTTCGGGGATGGGTGCTTCTGGTGGAATGGGGGGAGCGATGGCAATCCCCTCCGGAGGAAGATCTCTGGATCTTCCGCTTCAGCGCGGAAGTCTCCGATACCGAAGGAATTCCTCGCCGGATTATCGAAGCCTCCTCCCGGGGAAAAGGGGCTTCGGAAATTCTGGAGAAACTGCACCGAAAGTGGAGGGCATGAACCCATGCTCGCTCTCGCCCCCCTGCTTCTCTGGGGGATCTTCCTGATTCTCCTGGCTCTTCCGGGAATGATCGTCTTTCGCTGCTTTCTGAGGAAACCCCGCCCATGAGGCTTACGATTCTGCTCTACCAACTTTCGGCATTCCTCCTCTACGCCCTCTTTCTCATCTTTCTGGCGGCCCAGGCCTTTCCCTGGACCGAGGATCGTTATTCCTTCTATCTGGATCGCCGAAAGATCGGGCTCTGGCCCTCTCTGGCCACCTTCTGCGCCACCTGGATGAGCGCCGCCTCCATTACGGGGTTCACCTTCTGGCTTTCTTCGGGAGGCTACGCCGCCTTTACGGGCTCCGTATACGGCTGGCTTCTGGGACTCGTCTTCCTTCCCTTCGCGGTACGAAAGCTCCGAACTCTCCGGGTGCTCTCCCTGCCGGAATGGCTCTCCAAAGCCTACGGGGACGAACGGCTCCGCAAGGTGGCCGCCATCGCTCTCGTCATGGCCTACACCCTCTACATCGTGATCCAGTTCCGGGCCTTCGGCACCATCGTGGCGCATCTTCTTTCCATCCGGATTACCCTGGCCTCGGTGATAGTCTATCTTTTCGTGCTCTATACCACCTTCGGAGGGCTTCCCTCGGTGGTGAAGAGCGACAGCCTGAACCTGGCCATCATTTTGGGAGGAGTCTCCCTGGGGGCCTTCTGGGTACTGAATTCCGCAGGATCCCCCCTCCACATTCACCGGGAACTTCTGCGCTTTTCTCCGAAAATGCTCTCTCCCTTCGCGGGAGAATCTCCGCTCTATCTTTTCGCCATGCTCTTCACCTGGGCCTTCGGAGTGGCTTCGAACCCCCAGTACGCCATACGGATCATCTCCGCCAAGTCCTCCCGTACCGCCTGGAAAATGCTGGCCCTGGCCCCCTTCGTGGTAGGATGGATCTATGTCTGCCTCACCCTCTTCGGCCTGGGAAGCAGCCTTCTCTTCTCGGCCCCCCCGGGAGTGGATACCGAAACGGGATACGTGGCGCTCTGCACCTCGGTGCTGCCCCCGCTCCCCGCCATGCTCATGCTCGTGGCGGCCCTGGCGGCGGCCATCAGCACCGCCAATTCCCAGCTTCTTCTGGCGGCCTGCTCCCTCTGTTACGATCTCGGCCTGGGAGAACGCAACATTCCTGCGGAGGAACCCTTTCGGGAGGATCGCTTTCTCTTCCGGAACCGCCTCATGGTGGCCCTTATCGCCACGGTAGCCCTGGGATTGAGCCTTCTTCCCCTTCCGGGAATTCTCGCCCTGGGAAGGTACAGCTGGGCGGTGGTGACCCTCTGCTTTCTTCTCCCCCTTTACTTTCCCTGCGGCAAGGGAGAGCTCTTCTTCCCCCTTCTCGGAGCTCTGGGAGTGCACACGCTCCTGGCATTTTTCACTCCCCTCTCTCCGGAGTACGCCCTCTTTCCCGCCCTGGCCCTGGAGGGAATAAGCTGGAAGTTTCTCGCCCGAAGAGAGGCACTTCATGCGGTCTAGGAGCATTTCCTTCCGCATCAAGGTGGCGGTGGCCTCCCTCTCGCTGCTCCTCATCCTTCTTCTCACCTCCACGGTATTTTACGGAGAGTACCGATCCGTGCTCCAAGGGGAGATGCGGCGCATCCGGGCTCTCCAGGAGGTGGCTCCCGAAATTTCCGAGGAATCTCTGCGCTCCCTTCTGCGACAATCCTTTCTCTACTGGGACCTCCACCCTTCGGGAGAACCCCTGGAAGTTCCGGAAAACTCCTTTTCCGCCCTTCTCCGGACCCGGGAGGGAGAGCTTTTGGCGGTACGCTTCCATCCTCCCCGGGTGATGGCGGAGATCCTCTTTCAACAGCGGCACGTGCTCGTCATGAGCGTTATCGGCCTGGTCCTCGCCATGGAAGTGGCCATCTTCACCGCCTATGCCCTCGCCCGGCCTCTGCACCAGCTCGCCCGGGCCTGCGAACGCATCGCGAGGCGCAAGTGGGACCCCCTTCCCCTGGCTCCGGGAGCCCCCCGGGAGATTCTGCTTCTGCAGCAGGCTTTCAATACCATGGTGCAGGAACTGCAGCACTGGCAGCAGGTGCAGCATCAGGTTTTCCGCATGGAACGGCTGGCGGCGCTGGGACAGATGGTGGCGGGGGTTTCCCACGAAATCCGGAACCCCCTGGCAAGTATGCGGGTTCACGTGGATCTTCTTGGAGAATCCGCCTCTCCCGAAAATCGAGCATCCCTCCAGATGCTGGATTCAGAACTGGATCGGCTGAACACATTGGTGGCTCAACTTCTCACCTTCGCTCGCCCCGGAGAGAGCGTTCATGGCCCGGTAGCGCTGGAGGAGCTTTTTCTCTGGTGCCGCAACATCGCCTCGGTACGGCTCAAAAAGAAACATCTCTTTCTTCTTTTAGAACTCCCCTCCCCCTCTCCCCGGATACTGGGAAGCATGCCTCAATTGCAGCAACTCCTGTTGAACCTGGTCTTGAACGCCATTCAGGCGAGCCCAGAGAAAGGCACCATCACCCTGCAAGGCTCTTACCAGGAGGAAAAGTGCCTTCTCGCGGTTCGGGACCAGGGATCGGGAATTCCCGAAGACATCGCCTCCCGGCTTTTCGATCCCTTCGTCTCGGGGCACAAGGAGGGAACCGGCCTGGGGCTTTCCATCGCCGCCCGTATCGCGGATCTCCACGGAGGTTCCATCTCCTGGGAATCCTCTTCCGAGGGAACTCTTTTTTCCGTTCTTCTTCCCCTCTGTCGGGAGGATGCCGCCCTATTCAAGGAGGAACGTTCATGAACATCTGGATTGTGGAAGACGAAGCCAGCCTCGCCCAGGGGCTGCGCATGGCCTTCGAAAAAGAGGGGCACGACCTGCGTATCGCCTCCTCTCTGGGAGATCTGCGGGAACTTCTGGAAAAGGGAATTCCCCAGGTGGTCTTTCTCGATATCCGGCTTCCCGACGGGGACGGCCTCAAAAGCATTCCCCATCTTCTCCAACACGCTCCGGAAAGCAAGATCATCGTGATGACCGCCTTCGGAGAATCCTCCCTTGCGGTACGGGCCATCAAGGAGGGAGCCTACAACTATCTGGACAAACCCTTTCCTCTGGAGGCGGCCCGAAACATGGCCGCCCGGGCGGGAGAAATCATCGACCTGAATCGCCGGGTATCCAGGCAGAAAAAACAAACCCGGCTGGCCTTCGTGGGATCCTCGAAAGCGGCGGTACGGGTACACGATTTCATTGAAAAGGTGGCACCCTTCGAAAACACCACCATTCTTCTCACCGGAGAGAGCGGCACCGGCAAGGAGGTAGTGGCCCGGCTGATTCACGAAAAATCCGGTTCCTCCGGGGAATTTATCGCCCTCAACTGTGCGGCGGTTCCCGAAAACCTGCTGGAGGCGGAACTTTTCGGACACAAGAAAGGAGCCTATACCGGAGCCTCCCAGGATCGTCAGGGACTCGTGGAGGCCGCCGAGGGAGGCACCCTTTTTCTCGACGAAATCGGGGACATGCCTCTTCCTCTTCAGAGCAAGCTCCTGCGCTTTCTCGATTCCCGGAGCATCCGCCCTCTGGGATCCACCCGGGAAAAGCAGATTTCCCTCCGGGTAGTCTGCGCCACCTGGGAGGATCTGGAGAAAAAAGCTCGGGAGGGATCTTTCCGGAAGGACCTCTACTACCGCATCGCCATGCTTCCCATGAAGATTCCTCCGCTCCGGGAACGGGGCCGGGATGTACTGGAGCTGTTCCGACACTTTTCGGCGCACTTCTCTCCCCGGATGGGACGACATCCTCTGGTGCTCTCTCCGGACGTAGAGGAGCTCTTTCTTCACTATCCCTGGAGAGGAAACGTACGGGAGCTGAAAAACCTGGTGGAACGCCTTTTCATTCTTCGCAACCTTCCTGGACAGGAGCTCCGATTGGCGGACCTCCCGGAGGAGATGCTGGAAACCCTTCCACGAAAGAACGGAGTTTCTTTCTCATCGGGAGAACGGTCCTTCGCGGAACAGGTGGGGAATTTCGAAAAGCAACTCCTCCAGAAAGCCCTGGAGGAGGCGGGAGGAAACCGCACCCGGGCGGCGGAGATTCTCGGGCTTTCCCGATACGCCTTAATCCGGAGACTCCAGCGCCATGCCATGGACTAGCCTGGAACCCCGACTCTCCGAGAAGCTTTCCCTCCGCCAGGCTCCCCTTCCCTTTCTCCTTTCGGAACTGGACCTGATTCTGGCTCCGCTGGCCTCTCTGGAGGATATCCTCCGGAAACGGTTGGAGGGCAACGTTTTCGGCACCCTCCGCCCTCCCGCATGGACCGCTTCGCTTCAACAGCTCGAACCCTGGGAGGAGGAGAATGCCAGGGCTACGGAAACCCTGGAGGAACATCTGCTTCCCCAAATCGTTCTTTGTCCGGGAATTCCCGAAGATCTTTCGGAACGTCTGGGAGAGCGGCTGCTTTCCTGGGTGGATTCCCGGGGATACCTGAGAGGAAGTGACCGGGAGATAGCGGAAAACCTGGGAATTCCCCTATCCTCCTGGAAAGAGACTCTGAAAAATCTTCAGCATTGGGTGGACCCTCCGGGGCTTCTCGCCCGAGACCTGGCGGAATGCCTGCTGCTTCAGCTCCGGCACCGGAAAAAACCTTCTCCGGAAGCCCTGGAGCTTCTCGAAAAATATGCCCCTCTTCTGAAAGAGAAAAAGTTCGAAGAGATCCGAAAGGCCGCCAAGTGGACCCCTCGCCAATTGGAACGAGCCCTGGAGGCTCTTCGAAGCCTCGATCCAGCTCCGGGAAATTCCTTCGGAACCATTCTCTATGTACAACCCGAAATCGAAATAACCCTGGAGGAGGAGGTACCGAAATTTCGCCTTCTTCGGGAATATCTTCCCAAAATTACGGCGGATCCGGAAATGCTTTCCTGGCGCGAGGAACCCCGGCTTCAGCGGCATTGGAAAGAATTTCTCCGTCTGAACGTCTGCCTCGCCCTGCGTTGCCGGGGACGCATGCTGGTAACCCGGGAGGCCGGGGCGGTACAAAAGCATTTTCTCGGAGGAAAGGAAGATGCTCCGGGGCCGCTCACTCTTACCGAAGTGGCTCAACATCTCGGTTTCGCAGCTTCCACGGTACATCGCATCGCCCGGGCCACCTGGCTCCGAACTCCCAGGGGCACTCTTCCTCTGGAAAGCTTTTTTTCCAGACCCCTTCGAAGCCGGCCGGACCTATCCGTGGCCCAGCTTCGCCTTTATCTCGAAAAGCACCGAAAAGGTAAAAGCCTTTCGGATCTTGCGGAGGAGCTGCAGATTCCTCTCCGCACCCTTTCCTGGCACCTTCGTCGAATGCGCCGGCAAAACCCTTTTCTCTAAAAAATTCCGGGCTTGAGCAATTTTTCTCTTGACCCCTCCCAAATCCTATGATAAATCATAGACATACTTGTAATATACTACGACAATACAAGGAGGTCCCCATGTACGAAATACGCTGGCATGGCCGGGGAGGCCAGGGAAGTTTCACGGGAGCGAAACTTCTCGGAGCCGCCGCAGCCCTTTACGACCATCGGTACGCTCAGGCCTTTCCTTCCTTCGGTCCCGAACGCCGGGGAGCGCCGGTACTCGGTTTCAACCGCATTTCCGACACCCCCATCCATCTGCGGAGCGAGGTAGACCGGTGCGACGCCATTCTTCTTCTGGACGAAACCCTTTGGGAGGAGCGGTTTCTGGAGGATCTCAAACCGGGAGCCCTGGTGTTGATGAACTCTTCCAGGACCTTCGAAAACCCCTCCATCTTCTCCCTGGACGCCACCCGGTTGGCCCTGGAAATTCTCGGCAAACCCATCGCCAACACCGCCATGCTGGGCTTTCTCGCCGCCAAGGCCCCCCACATGGTCTCTTCCGAGGCGTGTCTGGAAGCCCTGAAAAAAACCATGAAGCCCGCCCTGGCAAAAACGAACGCCGCCCTCTTCGAAGCGGCCTTTCGGGCAGGAAAGGAGTAGCTCCGTGAAAAATTTCCGCATGTCTCCCCCTCCCGGGCTGGACAATCTCGAGGATTTCCCCAGGGGAAGCAGCTTTCCCTCCTTTTACATTACCGAAAAGAATGCGGCATGGCGGGTTTTCCGTCCCGTGCTGGACGTAGAGAAGTGCGTGGGCTGCGGCCGGTGCTATCTGCTCTGTCCGGACGGAGCCATCCATCGGGAGGGGAAAACCGTCGCCATAGATTACGATTTCTGCAAGGGCTGCGGCATCTGCGCTCACGAGTGCAAGCTCGGAGCCCTTACCATGCGCAAGGAGGGAGAGGAATGAACAACTACGCCTTTCTGAACGGCAACGAGGCCGCCGCCTGGGGAGTGCGCCTTTCCCGCCCTCAGGTGGTGGCGGCCTATCCCATCACCCCCCAGACCAAGGCGGTGGAGAAGATCGCCCAGTTCGTGCAGGACGGAGATCTTCCCTGCGAGTATCTTCATGTGGAGTCCGAACACAGCGCCATGTCCTGCTCCATCGGAGCGAGCGCCGTGGGAGCCCGGACCTTTACCGCCACCTCCTCCCAGGGACTGCTCTATATGGCGGAATGTCTTCCCTACGCTTCGGGAGCCCGGCTTCCCATCGTGATGATGAACGCGAACCGCTCCATCGCCACTCCCTGGAACATCTACGGGGATCAGATGGACATGCCCTACGTGCTCAATTCCGGCTGGATTCAGCTCTTCGCGGAAAACGCCCAGGAGGCCCTGGACCTGATTATCCAGTCCTTCCGGCTCGCCGAGGACGAGAGCATCCTCGCTCCGGTGATGCTCAATCTGGACGGCTTCGTGCTCACCCACACCTACGAAAAGGTGGACATTCCCTCCCAGGAGAAGGTGGACGCCTTTCTTCCCGCCCCGAAACCTCGGGAATACATGATGAACGACGAAAATCCCATGAGCATGTGTATTACTGCGGGAAACCAGCACAATCAGGAGTTCAAGATTCGACAGCACCGGGACCTTCTTCCGGCGGAGGAACTTTTCGAGAGAATCGACGGTGAGTTCGGAACCATGTTCGGCCGGAGCTACGGAGGCGCTCTGGAGGGATACCGTACCGAGGACGCGGAACATCTTCTTCTCGCTGCGGGAAGCGTTTGCGGCACTCTGCGCCACATGGTAGACATTCTTCGGGAAGAAGGACATTCCGTGGGACTCCTCAAGATGCGCATGCTCCGTCCCTTTCCGACGAAAAAGCTGGCAACCCTCTGCGCAAAAGCCAAAACCCTGGGAGTGCTGGACAAAAATATTTCCTTCGGCTACGAGGGAACCCTCTTCACCAACGTAAACTCCGCCCTCTATCAGGAGGGAATTTCCCTGCGGAGCTACAACTTTATCGGAGGCTTGGGAGGGCGGGACATCACCCGGCAGGATGTACTATCCATGGTGCGCATTCTGGAGGAATCCCGCGAAACCACCGAGAAGATTCACTATCTCAATGCGAGGTGTACCCTATGACGAAACTGAACGCCCGTACCCTTTCGGAGGAAGAACATTTCTACGGCCATAAGGCCTGCGGAGGCTGCGGAGAAAGCCTAGCCCTCCGGCTCGCCCTGAAGGTTCTGGGAAAGGAAGCCTACCTTTCCCTTCCCGCGGGATGCATGGCGGCGGTCTCCTTCATCTATCCGAATATGGCCTTTCGGAACAACGCCATCATCACCCCCTTCGCCGCCACCGCCTCGGTGGCCACGGGAGTCGAGGCGGGGCTCAAGGCGTTGGGCAGGAAAGCTCCTCTCTCGGTGGGTTTCGCCGGAGACGGAGGCACCGCGGATATCGGCATTCAGGCTCTTTCGGGGGCTCTCGACCGCAATCGGAAGTTCCTCTACATCTGCACGGATAACGAGGCCTACATGAATACGGGAATCCAGAAGAGCGGCCTCACTCCCTTCGGAGCCGCCACCACCACCACCCCTGCGGGAAAAGCGGTTCGGGGAAACCTGGGACAGAAGAAAAATCTCTTCGAAATCGTGGGGGCCCACGGCATTCCCTACGCCGCCACCGCCAGCGTGGGCTATCCCGAGGACTTTCTCGCCAAGGTGCGGAAGGCCAAGGAAACCGAGGGGCCTTCTTATATCCAGGTCTACTGCCCCTGCCCCACCGGATGGGGCTATCCTCCGGAAATCACCGTGGAGCTGGCGAAGGAAGCGGTGGATACGGGATTGTGGTTCCTCGGAGAGTTCGAGGCAGGCGCCTTCCGGCTGAACCGAAAACCCTCGAAGTTCGCCTCCCTGAGAGATCATCTCGCCCGGCAGGGACGCTTCCGCCATCTCAAGGAAGAGGATCTGGCAACTCTCGAAAGAGAACGGGACCGAATCTGGGAAAGCAAATACG
The DNA here is from genome assembly GCA_963666395.2 of uncultured Aminiphilus sp. Classification (GTDB taxonomy): domain Bacteria; phylum Synergistota; class Synergistia; order Synergistales; family Aminiphilaceae; genus DAIPKP01. The sequence continues at coordinate 33,638 of CAXXQU010000001.1, read as the reverse complement.
GCCGCTGGGCTCTGGCGGAACCGGGTAAAGCTCTTTGAGCCAAAATCAAGCTCCTTTCCGAAAGGATTCGGAAATTCCCATTTCGGCTCACGACAAAAAGAGGAACCCCTCTCCTGCTATAATGGGCCCTACCGAATTTCGGCGTTCCGCCGATCCGGAAGAAGCCTTCGCAAAGTAAAGGGATGAAGTCCGTGAACCAGAACAGAGAATCCATCTTCGAGATTTTGAAGAAACGCATCATCGAACTCGAACTCGAACCGGGGAACGCCATCAACGAAAAGGAACTTACCGAAGAATTCGGCGTCAGCCGAACCCCCGTGCGGGAAGCCCTCATCAAGCTCTCTCAGATAGGTTTGGTGGAAACCCGTCCCCGGGTGGGAACCTTCGTGACCCAGATCGACCTGCAGCAGGTTAAAAACGCCTATGAAGTGAAGAAAAATCTGGAGGGCCTCGCGGCGGAGCTGGCGGCCCGGCGAGCCACGGAAAGGGAAATCGAGGAACTCTTTGCCATTATCCGGCGTTTCGAGGGATACGACATCGTGGAGGACTACAAGCTCTGCATTCAGGACGACCAGCGGTTCCATCAGATCACCCGCATGGCCTCCCGAAACGAAACGCTCATCGAAATTCTGGACATGCTCAACACCCGGACCGCCCGGTTTCTCCAGTATATCCGATACATCATCAGCGACTATACCTGGTTCAGCGAATCCCTTCGAAGCATCGCGGAGGCCCTTCGGGAGCGAAACGCCGAAGCCGCCCGGATGCACACGGAGGTACACACCAAGGAATTTCTCGACCAGATGTCCCGGCGTTTTTTCGGGGTATAAAGAACGGACAGAAGGGAAAGGAGAGGACTCTCATGAGCAAGGAGATCGTCAAAATTACGGCAGAAACTCCGGCCCAGCTTTACAGCTACGTGAACGCCAAACTCCTCGGCCTGATCTGCGAGGAACCGGATCCTCTGGCAAACCTCGCCAACGCCGCGGCTCTGCTCTATTTGCTGCTGGATAACCTGAACTGGGCGGGATTCTATCTTATGCGGGAGGAGGAACAGGCCCTGGTACTGGGTCCCTTCCAAGGAAAACCCGCCTGCACCAGAATTCCTCTGGAGAAGGGTGTCTGCGGTGCCGCGGCCCGGACAAAGGAGATCCAGATCGTGCCGGATGTCCACCTCTTTCCGGGACATGTGGCCTGTGACGGAGCCTCCGCCTCGGAGATCGTGCTTCCCCTCATACGGGAGAACCGGGTACTGGGAGTTCTCGACCTGGACAGCCCCATGAAAGAGCGCTTTTCCCGGGAAGATGCGGAGGGGCTTTCGAAATTCGTGGAAACCCTGCACAAGTACGTGGCCTGGGACGGCCTCTTTCGGTAGGATAAGATCATGGAAAAGAACGCTCCTAACGTAGAAACAGCGTATTTCGCAGGGGGTTGTTTCTGGTGCATGGTTTCCCCCTTCGATATTCTCGAGGGCATCCTCGAGGTTCGTTCGGGATATATGGGAGGGCATCTGGAAAATCCTTCCTACAAGGACGTGAAAAAACAAACCTCGGGACACTACGAGGTTATCCGGATTCTCTACGATCCCCAAATCGTAAGCTACGTTACCCTGCTCGCGGCCTTCTGGCGTCAGATCGACCCCACGGACCCGGAGGGGCAGTTTCATGACCGGGGCCCCTCCTACCGCACCGCCATTTTCTACACCACCCCGGAGCAGCGGGAACAAGCCCAGACATCGAAAGAAGCCCTGGAGAAATCCAAACGCTTCCATGCCCCCATCGTTACGGAGATTCTCGAGGCCCCCACCTTCTACGACGCCGAGGAATACCACCAGGATTTCTATTCGAAGAACCCCGAAGAGTACAAGCTTGACCGGGGTAAATCCGGAAGGGATGAGTTTATCCGTAAATATTGGGGAGACGAGTATTTCGACATCTACAAGGGGTTGGATCTGTAGCGTTTCTGCACCCTTGTGCTACGGAGAAACATGAAAGCCATGAAGAAGGCTCCTGCCGCGAATGCGGCGGGAGCCTTCTTGTAACAGAGAGATTCTTTTTTACGTTGTGGCAACATGTAAATCAAAATCGGCCAGGAATTACAACGCAAAAAAAGTGATTCCGCCGAAGCGGAGGAAAGAGAAATCCTCTACAGGGAAGCCTCCACTTTCCGAATAACCTCCGGATCCTGCCCCTTCAGCCAGCCCTTCCAGAGATCGGAGTTCTCCTTCAGAAACCACTGAGCAGTTTTCTCCAGGCTCGCTCCGTTCTCCTCCATGTAGGCCAGCACCTTGTTGGTAAGGTCCAGGGTGGTGCGATACTCCGTCAGAAAGGCCTCCACCGTGGGATTTTCCTGCAGAAACTTCGCGTTTGCCAGCTTGAGTACCCGGCAGCTCGGATAGGCACAGGCCTTGGTGGTGTCCCAGATTTCCTTGCTGTAGGGGGGCTCTTCGAGAAGGGTCATGTCGAACATGCCGAGAATGGGGGTGGGCTCCCAATAGTAGGCGAGCACGGGTTTTCCCTTCTTGTAGGCCTCGGCAATTCCCGTGGCGAGGGCGCTGGAGGAACCGGTGAACATATTGTTGAAGTATTCGTCCAGCCCGTAGGCCTTCAGCTTCTGAGTGTTGATGCTGGAGCAGTTCCACCCGGTGGGACCGTTGAGGAAACGGCCCTTTTCCGGGTCCTCGGGATCCGGAAAGAGATGGGCGTATTTGGGAAGGTCCTTCACGGAATGGAGATCCGGCGCCACCGGTTCGATTCCCCGTTTCGGATCTCCCTCGATGATATAGGTGGGAACGTACCATCCCTGAGGAGCGTCGGGGAAGTTCTTCCCCAGGGAGACCATGTCACCCTTCTTCTGCGCCTTGGCCCAGAACTCCGGCACGTTATCCACCCAGCCCTCCATGGAGAGCTGAATGTCTCCCCGTTCGATCCCCATGAGCCCCGGAAGGGATTCCACGAAAATATACTCCACCTTTTTACCGAAACCCTTTTCCAGAATATGTCCTACGATCCGATTATGAAGCTGTACGCTCTCCCAGGAAAAATCCGCGAACCTTACGGGCTCCGTCGCCGCGTAAAGAGCGGACCCTCCGGCGAGAAGCAACAAAAATGCGGCCAAACTCAAACCAAGGATGCTTCGCAATACCCTTTTTGGTTCCTCGCTATATCGTGTGGGTAACAGGTAATGTGCTGTCCGTGAGAATCTGCTAGCATAGGGAGCGAAGTTTACTTTTAATCCCCACGGAGGTTCCCATCATGAACGACCTGAAGCCCTTTCTTGAAAGAATTCTCGAGCTTGAAAAGCCCTGGTATATTCGAGAGATCAGTCTGGACCAGGAGTCATGGAAAATCGACATCTACCTGGATTTCAAGAAAGGCGGAACCTTTTCTTGTCCCCTCTGTGAGGGGAAAGACAGACAGCAGCGCAAGGCTTACGATACGGTAGAAAAGACCTGGCGGCACCTCAATCTCTTTCAGTACAAGGCCTATCTCCATGCCCGGGTTCCCCGGGTAGCCTGTCCGGAACATGGAACGCATCTCGTTCACGTCCCCTGGGCCCGGGAAGGAAGCGGCTTCACCCTGCTCTTCGAGGCTTTTGCCATGTCGCTCATCAAACTCATGCCCGTAGCTGCGACCTCGCAAATAGTCGATGAATGGGATACCCGCCTCTGGAGAATCGCCCACGCCTACGTGGACAAGGCCGTGGAGAAACAGGATCTTTCCTCTCTTACCGCCCTGGGAGTGGACGAAACGTCGAGAAGAAAGGGACATTGCTACATCACCGCCTTCGTGGATCTTCACGAAAAAGGTGCGGTCTTCGTCACCCCGGGCAAAGATGCCTCCACTCTGGAAGCGTTCAAAGATTTTCTCGAAACCCACGGAGGACGTGCGGAAAACGTGAAGGATATCAGTATGGACATGTCCCCGGCCTTCATAAAAGGAGCGGAAGAACACTTTCCCGAAGCGGAGATAACCTTCGACAAATTCCACGTCATGAAACTCATGAACAAGGCCCTGGACGAAGTACGCCGACAGGAGCAGAAAGGAAACAGTGCTCTGAAAAAGAGCCGCTATCTCTGGCTCAAAAATCCGGAAAACCTCACGGAAGACCAGAAAGAAAGCCTCCGGAAGCTGGGAGGTGCCTCGAGCAACCTCAAGGTCGCCCGGGCATGGAGGATCAAGCTTGCTCTCCAGGACGTCTTCACCTATGACAGCAACTGGGCGCCCTATTTTCTGGATCGATGGCACTGGTGGGCCAGTCATAGCCGTCTCGATCCCATCGTCAGCCTCGCCAAAACGATCAAAGAGCACCGCCGGGGGATCCTGAACTACTCGAAATCAAAAATCTCCAACGGCATTCTGGAAGGCCTGAACAGCCTTTTCAAGGCTGCTGCAGCCAAGGCTCGAGGATATAGAACGCTTCGCAATGCCATCACCGCATATTACCTCGTGGCCAGTCGGCTTGAACTCGGATTACCTCAGCTTTGCGGGGTTACCCACACGATATAGCGAGGAACCCCCTTTTTCTCATGAGACACTCCTTTCAGAAATAGGGCTTCCTGAATAAGAAAAAGCTCTTGGAAACACTGGATTTATGTGCCCATATTTGCCATAATGGTGCACGAAAAAAGGGCTTTAAGGGCTCAAAGGCTTGCATATATGGAGGAGATGCCTGTGTATAAGAAATCGGACCCCCAGAAAAAACTTCCTTTCGACCTCTTCCTTTGTGGAAAACTCGACCCGACAAACCGGTGGATCCGATTGGGGCACCTCATCCCCTGGAATGAACTTGAGGAAGTCTCGGAGTACACGAAGAACTTCCGAAAAAGCGGCAAGGTGGCCAAAAACTTCCGTATCGCCTTCGGTGCCCTTCTCATCCAGGCAAAGCTCAAACTCACCGATGAAGAAACCTGCCAGCAGGTATCGGAAAACCCCTATCTCCAATACTTTCTCGGGCTTGAAGTGTACCAATCCCACGCCCCCTTCAGCCCTTCCCTGATGGTGCACTTCCGCAAACGTCTCCCCGGAGAAACCATGAATCGTCTCAACCTGAAAATCCTGGAACTCCAAAAGAAGAACGAGGATTCCCACAACCCCGAATCTCCAGAGGGGAATCCTCCGGAAGAGGAGGCTCCCCCAAAAGACTCCGATAACGAGGCGGCATCATCGGAAAGTTCCCCCTCGGGAACGCTTGTGCTGGATGCCACCTGTACCCCCGCGGACATCGCCTATCCCACGGATCTTCGACTTCTCAACCATGCTCGAGAATGCCTTGAAAACCTCATAGACCGCATCTGTGAGCGCAGCGAGGGACTTCTTTCCAAACCCAGGATGCATCGTAAAAAAGCGAGGCGGGAATACCTCAAAGCCGCCAAAAAGAGAAGAATTCGGGGGCCTCTCCTTCGTAAGGCTCTCCGCAAGCAGCTCGGTTACCTTCGAAGAAACCTCAAATTCATAGCGGACATGCTCGAACAATTCCCGGAAAGAAAGCTCCTTTCGGAAAAGGAAGAATCCCGCCTCCGCATTCTGGAAACCCTCTATCGGCAGCAATTGGAAATGTACCGAAACCGCAACCACCGGACGGAGCACCGCATCGTAAGCATCGCTCAGCCCCACGTACGCCCCATAGTTCGGGGGAAAGCCCGGACCGACACGGAATTCGGAGCGAAACTGGCCCTCAGTATCGACAACGGCTACTCCCTGGTGGAGCTGCTCAGCTGGGAAAACTTCAACGAAGGCCTTACCCTCGCACAGGCTGCGGAAAACTATCGGAACCGCCATGGACACTACCCGGAAGTAATCTGTGCGGATGCCATCTACCGGAATCGAGCAAACCTCGCCTACTGTCGAGAACGGGGAATTCGGCTCAGCGGTCCTCCTCTGGGAAGGCCTCCCGTAGATCCCGAAGAAAACAGGGAACGCAAACGTATAACCCGGCAGGATGCAGCCACGAGAAACAGCGTGGAGGGCAAATTCGGAGAAGCCAAAAGAGCCTACAACCTGGGGTGCATCCGGGGAAAGCGAAAAGATACAAGCGAAACTCTCATCGTTCTTCAGTTCATAACGATGAATCTCTGGAGCATGCTCCGAGATTTTTTGCGCCCTCGCTTAATCTTATTCCAATCGATTTTGAGGCGTTTTTTCTTGATTTTTCAAGGGTCACTTATCCACAATGTCGCTTTTGCGGCATAATTTGAAGGGCTTTCCCGAGAAGTCTCTTATTCAGGAAGCCCGAAATAGAAGAACCGGAAAATTGCTCCGCCCTTTCCGAGGAATCTCGTCCCCGGAAACCCTATCTACTCCGCTTCGGAAGACCTCAGAGCCTCCAGGAAATCCGAGGCCACCTTTTCGAAAACCCTTTCAAAAACCCGGACATCTCCCTCGAAGGAGGTGAGGTACAGTTCGATCTCTCCGGGATTTTTCACGTACCGCACCGCAAAGCCCTCGGGCACCGCGGGACCGTAGCCGGCCACCCGGATTCCCTTACCTCCGGTGGCGCTGGTGCTCATCCAGAACTCGTTGAAGAGCTTCCATCCGGGACTTGCAAAAAAGGGGATTTCTTCGGGATTTTTTCCCCGAAAAAGGGCGAAGCTTTCGAGAAACCCCAGATGCCCGTCCAATCCCTTTCCCTTCTGACAGAGACGGATTCGATCCTGATGGGCCTTTCCCGCACGCCGCAGCAGAGGTGCCAGGCTCTCCTTCCGAGCGCCTTCTCCATAGGCCCGGATGCATGCGGCTCCCTCCGCCGTAAGAGGCCGGGTTCCCTCGGTACGGCCATTTCGGAAGTGCCGGAGACTTACGGATTCGAAGGCGGAACGCAGTTTTCCCCACAGTTCCCGCTGCACTCCCAGAAGGGCGAGCTGTACGAAGGCGTCCGGGCTGATATGCGCCTTTTTAAGCTCCGAGGCTCCGAAAAAGGGATACCGCAGAATTTCCAGCTTCACCCTTTGACGGAGTCGGGCATTGCTTCCGCGAATTTCCCGGGCTTTTTCCTCCAACTCCGGCGTAAGGACAAACTCCAGAGGCTCCGGCACGAGAGAAAACTCTCCGCAAGAGGTCTCTTCGGAGGATTTCTCTCCCAGAAAGGCGGCGAAGCGGCTCATCACATCTCCGTCCCGGCAGGAGTGTTCGTAGTTCCATCCGGCTATTCCCTCGGGATAGACGATGAGCTGCAGGGATTTGTCGTACCAGCGGTTATCGGGCATTCCCCCGAGAAGGTTCCGGCAGAACCGAACTTCCTCCTCCCCCGGCGAATCCTCCAACACCAGCACGAAGAGAGCCCTTTCCACCACTTCGAGATTCCGCCGGTTTCCGGAATGGTCCCTAAGTTTTTCCCGCCAGAAGGCCCATTCCGGCCGTTCCGCAGCGGTAAAAACTCCGGGAGAGAGGGCGAGGGGCTCCTCTTTTTTCCAGAGATCCTCGTAGAGGCGTTCCAGATCCTTTTTTGCGGGGATACGCCCCTTTTCATCCAGTACCGGAAGGGAATAGATACGCCCCCGGCGAAAAAGAACGATGTGTGAGGAATTTTCCGCAACGAAAGTGGAATCCCCCTTTCTCCCGGGCAGCCGGGCGCAGCCGAAAATCCTTCCGTACTGGCTCATGGACTGAGGAACCCCCTTCACCTCGTCTCGGGGAAGAGTTCCGTTCAGACTATGGCGGTAGAACTCCAAAGCCCGAACCGTGAGATGCGCCGCCAAAGCCGGACCGGAAGGAAATTCCAGATCGAAAAGATAGTAGGGGTTGAGATTTATCGGAAGCTCCATGGAATGACGCAGATACCAACGTTCCCAGAAGGGACGGAGGGTTTCAAGAGAAGGGTCCCTTTCGAGGCTCCGCCGAAGCTCTTCATGGAGTTTCCGAATTTCTCCGGCAGGGTCCAACAGAGCCTCGGCGCTTTTCGCGGTACTATCGTATTCCCGAGAATCCAAAAGAGGTTCCGCCCAGTTCAGAAAACGGGCAACGCTTTCTTCCAAAGGCTCCGTTTCGAAAAGGGGCAGGGAATTCTCGGCAGGAAAAGCGGAGTAAACCATGTAATCACCTCAATTCCGTGAAGATACAAAAGCGCTTCAGGGGCTTTTGTTGCCGCCGCAATTCCGCATAAAAATTCGTAAAGCATTGAAAGCACTCCCGGAAACGCACGGAAAAGGCCACCGGTACGATGTTCTCAGGAAGCATCTTCAATAATTGCAAGGCTTTGGAGCATTTATGCGAGAATTGCGGCGGCAGAACGTTTTTCGTATCGAGAGCCGCTCTATTCCTCCAAAGATGCCGCGACTCGGGCCGCCACTTCGGAATCGCAAATCCAACCTTTCCAGAGGTCCGGATTGTTCCGAAGAACCCATCGGGCTGTATCCTCCAGGGTGGCGTTGTTTCGTTCCAGATAGGCCAGAGCCTTATTGGTAAGCTCCAGGCTCGTGGCATAGCTTTCGAGAAAAGTTCGAATGGAAGGATTTTCTTCGAGGAATTCCCGGTTGGCCACCTTGAGCACCCGGCAGCTCGGGAAATCGCACCCCCCCGTGGTATTCCAGATTTCCTTGTCGTAGGGGGGTTCCTCGAGTTTGGTCATATCGTACATGCCGAGAACGGGAGTGGGCTCCCAATAGTAGGCGAGCACGGGTTTTCCCTTCTTGTAGGCCTCCACGATTCCCAGGGCGAGAGCGCTGGCGGAACCGGAATAGAAGTTGTTGAAACTCTCTTCCAGCCCGTAAGCCTCGAGTTTTTTCACGTTCATGGAGCAGATCACCCAACCCGTAGGACCGTTGAGAAATCGTCCCTTTTCGGGATCTTCGGGATCCTCGAAAAGATGGGCGTATGCCGCAAGATCCTTTACGGAGTGCAGATTCGGAGCTACCGGATCGATGCCCCGTGCCGGATCTCCTTCGATCATAAAGGTGGGCACATACCACCCTTGAGGAGCGTCGGGATAGTTCTTTCCCAGGGAAAGAACCTTTTTCCGGGGCCAGGCCTTTTTCCAGAAATCCGGAGAGTTATCCACCCAGGTTTCCATGGCGATCTCCAGATCTCCCCGTTCGAGTCCCACAAACCCTGGAATTTCCTCTACCAAAACGTATTCCACGGGTCTTTCGAAGCCCTTTTCCAGAATATATCCGGCCATGCGGTTATGAAGCTGAGCGCTCTCCCAGCTAAAATCCGCAAAACGGATAGGCCGTTCCCGGGCTCCAAGAAATGCCGCTCCAGTTCCCATAAGCAGAAAAGCCGCCATGCACGATACCACAAGTTTCAATCCTTTTTCTTTAAAACCTTTCTTCATGCAAAACTCCTCTCAAATAGGGTGTTTCAAAAAACATCTATGAGACTCCAAGGGCACCACTGCCCTGTCCGCCAAAAAGACAAAAACACAACAGCAACCTCTTCGGGAAATCCCAAAAAGATACAAACCTTCGAAGAACATCGTAAAGAAAAAGCACAGCGTAAAAGGATTTCCCAAAATAAGGAAGGACCCGCATCTTACTACAAGGAATTTCCGAAGACTAAAGAAACAAGGAATTTTTTCCTAAGAGAAAATCTGCGATGCCACCCTTTTATTATATCACATCTTTTACTCCTCAAAACAACCGTTTTTTCATAAAAAAGACACGCTTTCACAGAAAAACTTCTGTGAAAAATCTTTAAAGAACATATTCTTATTGGAATTAATTTATAGGCCATTCGCCGAAACGATCTTTTTTATATATATTTTCCCAATTTGCGACCACATAAGCCAAGAGACCCCCTAAGCGGGGGTCTCTTTTAGAAAAATATTAGATTTTACTTGCAAAAATGCCCCGATAGCAGTAAAAAGCGCCTTAAGAACTACAGGGAAAAAGTTTTATACAAGCGATGATTTCGGATTTGCAAAGATGAGCATAATGCGCTTCAGCCGCATGCTTAAGTAAAAAGTAAGCAATACTGTGAGGACATCGGCAAGAGGTTGCGCGTAAATGACTCCATTCAATCCGAATAATAACGGCAATGTAAATATAACTGGAATGAGGAAAATGCCCTGCCGCCCAAGACTCAACATCAAGCTTTCTCCTCCTTTTCCCAATGCAATAAACAATCCTATATAAATAGTTTGAAATCCAAATGCGGGAAACACGACGCCGTACGCCCTTAAAGCGTAGCTGGCAATCTGGAGGACCTGAGGTTCCTTCGTAAAGAGGGATACAATAGAAGCGGCAAAAACAACTTCAATTGCCGTAAAGAGTAGGCAAAAACAAAACGTCCAGCGTAAAGCCATGCGCAGGAAAATTTTTAAGCGCACATATTCTTTTGCCCCGTAACAATAGCCCGCAATGGGCTGGAAACCTTTCGAAAAACCCAAAACGACATACGTGCCTATCGAAAAAATTCGGGTTACGATGCCAATGGCAGCTACTGCAGCATCTCCATAGGGCAAAGCAGCAGAGTTAATTAACCCAATAGACACTCCCGACAGGATTTGAACCACAAGATTTGGGGTTCCTATTTTCACGATATCGGACAACATTTGCAGGGAGGGACGAAAATAGCGAAAGGATATTTTCACAATGCTTTTGCCAGAAAAAAAACGGAGCAACAGGAATGTGGAAAGCATCTGGGACAATACGGTTGCAAGGGCAGCCCCCCGGACCCCCATATGCAAGGTGTAAATAAAAATGGGATCCAAAAAAATATTAAGCACCGCCCCGGCTAATAGGGTATTCATACTCGTTTTGTTTGCCCCTTCGGCCCTTGCCAAATGATTCAGTGCAATATTTATAATATTAAACACGGATCCCGGAAAAAATACATACATATAGTCCTTTGCGTAGGGCATAATGGTCGGCGTTGCACCAAAAAACCTTAAAATTCCTTCCATGAAAAGCATGCAGGGAAAAACAGAAAGCAACCCCAAAAAAATACTACCCCAAAATGCGACGGAGGACATAATATTTGCCTGTTCCAAATCTCCCTTCCCCAACAATCTGGAAACAAAGGAGGCCGCACCGCTGCCCAAAATCAATCCTATCCCAATTGTAATCATCGAGATGGGAAATGCCACCGACAATGCTCCCATCGCTCTCGTTCCCAGACCGCCCACAAAAATAGCATCCACGAAATTATATACTGCAGTAATCAAAAATCCGACGATCGCAGGAACACCAAATTTCAACAACACTCGAGAATATGATGCGCTTTTAATCACTTTTTCCATTTAAAAAACTCCCTGATTATGGTTAGAATCGTCATCGATGGATCTTCCTCTTCAAACGCCGCAAATTCCGGAAAGAACTCGTAACAGTGAAACGCATATCTTCACCATGTACGTGTTTCCTGCCCGGCATATCTCTTTCTCAAAAATCATTCAAAAAATGCCTGGAAAATGACGTCATGTTTACAAAAACCATGCTCCGCAGTCAGTACAAGGGAACTCCGCAAGTCCTTAACAAAAACCGATCGGCACGGATAACGGGAGAAGCGAAATCATGCGCATTATAGTTTTTTATTTTTCGCACATCTACTCCGTTTACTCCGTTTTACTCCAAAGGAGGAATTGAATCCTGTTTTCTATAACAAAGCGGCGTCATACCTATGATGTCGTAAAAAGCTTTAGAAAATTTACTGGCATTTTGGTAACCCACCATAAGGGCAATTTCTCCTACAGAATATTTCTTTTCGCGTAGTAAATCCGCAGCCCTTTTCATCCGAAATTCTTTAATAAATCTACAGTATGATTTTCCATAGACACCTTTAAAGCACCCGGAAAAAGCTTTCGTACTGATTTGGTAGCGACGTCCCACTTCCTCTAATGTAATATATTCTTCGATATTGGAAGTCACTTCTTTTTTAATCATTTTCACTCTATTAATCACTTGCACTCCATAGTATTTTTCGCACTTTTTTTGGTCAAAATCATAATCCAGACACAACAATATAAGTTCGGCGAATTTTAAAATTGCTCTTTCCCGAAAAAACGCTTGATTGGGGTCACCAATTTCTCGTATTATATTTTTCATTTCAATATTATTTCCAAAAACGAGATATCCCCCACATGTTTCTAATTGGAGCAAAAAAATACGGCTTGTCAGTTTCGTTTCCGGGAAAATCGATCGCAAGAAGCGATCTAGCGTTTTTTCCGTCGTAACGATAGAAATTCCTTTGTAATGGCCTAGAGGAAAACTATGTCTGTATTGTTTGTTTTTCAATACTGCAACGATAAGATCCTCCGGACCGACGTAAAAAACCTTATCCTTTCTATAATGCAATTCACATCTTCCGGAAATGCAATAATTTATCTGCACGAATCCGTCTCTTTCCAAGGGATGCAAATCCGGCCCATGCAATACTAAATCGTGGTATAAAAACCACACGCCCTCAAAGATTTCATACTGTGCCGTCTCCCCAAGAATATAATTTTCGTTATAAGAATAAACGATGCCTCTCTCTGTAGCCCAGGTGCGTGCGATCATATCCCCATAGGAAAGAGACCCTTGTACATCCCGCAAAAAAAGCTCTATACTCATATCCATATCACTTCCATTCACAGACTAGCTAAAGTGACCATTTTCGGTAGTGCGGCATTCCACAAGTTGGAATTATTTTTTTGTTGCTCTGGAAAAATTACGTTTAGACATCAAAAAGAAAACCGCCCCAAGAAATTATTCCAATGGAGTTTAATAAGAGGATGCCCTCCATGAGAAGCTGCTACCGGAGTTTTTTTTCTCGGAGAATCTTTTTCGGAAGGTCATATTAAAAAAGCTTGCAGGATCAATTGGAAGAAGTTACCAAAGATGCCATGATAATAAAAAAACTTTTTCATTAGAAATATTCCGTGAATGATATGCATCTTGGGATATTTGGTAGGGGCCTTTGTTTACATGTTTCCTCTGTTCCTCAATTCATCGAACCACGCCTTTGTTTTTCCGCTCCGATCCGCCATCTCGGATTTCTGCCGACCAAGTACGCACCTCCGGGCTTGTCGGCACATTCTATGCCGACGCCGCACCTCCGTGATGCAAAGCTGCGCTCGCCTACCGCTACGTTGCCGGGGATACATAAACTCCGGTTCGGATTTTCCGTAATGCCAGGCTTCAGAAAATCGCTCTAACGAGAAAGACAACAAAAATATTCCACGATCATAGAGTATAAACGAAGAGACTTAATATTTAAAAGGGGGAAAGAGACAATGCGACGGAAAGACAAGGAAATTGTGGATCCCGGGATTTTTCGGGAAATGCTCCGAGCCGCCAAGGTATGCCGCCTCGCCATGTGCTCTCTGCAAGGAGAACCTTATATGGTTCCTCTGTGTCCGGGGTACTCCGAAGAGGAGCACTCCCTTTATTTTCACGGTTCTGCGGGAGGACACAAGCACGGTCTGCTCCGGGAAAACCCTCGGGTATGTTTCGAAATCGAGGAGGGAGTCTCCCTTGTGGAAAATGAGGATCCCTGCGAGTGGGGCATGCATTACCGCACCCTGGTGGGATTCGGAAGAGCGGAGTTCCTGGAATCCCCCGAGGAAAAGCAGCGGGGGCTGAACATTATCGTCCGGCATTATACGGGAAAACCTTCGGAACACACCTTTCCGGAACCCATGCTCCGGCGATTGGCCCTTTTCCGGGTTTTCATCGAAAGCCTCACGGGCCGACAGAGTTAGGGAACGAAGGAAAATCTCGGGACCATGGGCCACGCCATCTCTTCTCGAAAAAGGTCTTCGAATCCGAAAGGATACTCCCGGGGTTTCACCCTGGTGGAGCTTCTTATCGTCATCCTTATCATCGGGGTTCTCGCATCTTCCATGATGCTTCTGGCAGGCTCCGCAGCGCACAAGGCGGAGGCCACCCGCATCGTGAAGGAGCTGCGCATCATGAAGTCCCTGGCCGCCCTCTATTATGCGGATTTCGGCAACTGGCCCATCTGGGCCTATTCTTCAGGAACCTACAAGAATATGGCCCCCGAGGGAAATACCACGCTCCCCGACAGCTATGCGGACAAACTCCCCCGAAACAGCAGCTACTGGATCGGGGTAATGTACAATACCGCCGGCACTACCGACGAGGAAAAACGCCCCTTCGTCATTCTCTACGATCTTGGGCTCTCCCGGGAAACCAAGGAAAAGCTCGCCGCCCAGGCGAAGGAAATGCAGTTCTACGCCAAACCCGATGCAAGCCACACTTTCACCGACCTTCACACCTTCACCGAGGAAGATACCAATCTTCTGTGGTTTCTCTGAATCCGGAATCTCTCGAAACCTCTCACGCTCTCCCGGCACAAGTACAAGGAACCCCAGAGAAAAGCTTGCTTTTCTCCGGGGTTCCTTCGCAAAAGACTTCTCTAAAAAAGAAAAAACTATACCATTTCTACATAAAGCCTTGATAGCGATGCTTCACCACCGCAGTATGCACATAATTGATCATGGTGATGAAGTCGAAAACGGGCCTCCCCGTAGCCTGCTGCACCGCAAATCCGTAAGGTGGCAGATCGCTGCATTCCAATACGATGGCCCCCACCTCGGGATGCTCTTCGATCATTCTCCGGGCCACATCCACCACCTCCTCCTCCACCTTCTCCGAATCCATGGTTCCCTTTTCCAGAAGCACCGAAGAGGTGAACTCCTCCTTCTCCTCCATACCGTAGAGAGCCAGGGGAATTTCCGGCCCCACGCCCACGTTGGCAAAATGCTGTGGAGTGAGCACGGACTTGTTGGCTGTAATAACACCGATTTTTTGATCCTTCTTAAGAGTTCGAGAAATAAAGGGGATCTGGAGAAGGCTGGAAAGAAATACTGGAATCTCCACCGCCTCCGCCACCTGGGGCTGAAAAAGGGCCATGAAGCCGCAGGCTCCGGTGATAGCCTTCACCCCTTCGTCCTGAAGCTGTCGGGCTCCCTCCAGAAAGGGCTCCAGAAGAGCGGGATCCCGCTGATTCAGGAGTCTTTCGATGGAGGCTCCCCGAACCTCCTTATAGCGAACGGGAAAATCGAAGGTACTGGCGTTTCCCACGTTGCCTGGCACGCAGGGATAGGCTGCATCCAGAATGAGAATACCGATGGATTCTCCGTCCCAAGAGCGTTTTGTGTTGCGTATGCGATACACTGTCATGCGTCTCTCTCCCCCTTCGGGTATGCAAAGTACGAAACAAGTATACATTGCGCAAGATTGTAGCGCCTTGTCCTCTGATGCACAAGTTTCATTTGTACATTTGCGAAAAGAAAATTTTCAACCCGTCAAAATATTTAAAAACCTTGACAGGATTGTTTGGGTGCCATACAATCGCATGTAACGTATATGAGCAAAAAACCACAACAATCATGAAAAGACTAAAAATTACGGGTTTACAGCCCTGATAGGCTTCAGCCTTTCATGTAATGGCACGGGACCGCTTTGGTTATCCAACCAATCATGGGCCCGGGGAAAACATTGGAAAAATTTCACAAAAAACTCAGCCAAGCGGACAAATCTATGGACGAAAAAGAAAAAAAATTTAAACAAATCCTGGAGCATTACCGGAAGGCTATGCACCAGTTCAACAAACTGGAAGATACCCCCACGGATTTCGGGAGCGGAGATATACTCTATCGCTCGGAAATTCATGCAATTGAGGCGATCGGGCATAATCAGGGAACCAACCTGACAGAACTTGCAACCACGTTAGGAATAACCAAGGGCACTCTTTCACAGTTGATAACCAAGCTGGCTAAAAAAAACCTCGTTCTGAAGAGTAGAGGTGACCGCAACGACAAAGAAATCACGCTCAAACTCACTGAAAAAGGGGAAAAGGCCTTTGAGGGACACCAGCTTTTTCACAGAAAAATGTATTTAAATTTTATGAAGATATGCCAAAACGCATCATTGCAACAATTGGACGTATTTGAAGATATTTTGTTAAAAATTATGGACAATATAGACGGGGAAATTTGCAACGCACTGCCCAACAAACACAAAGGGAGCAGTCGATTTTGAGAATATTTTTTTACCAATATAGTTTGCATACCAAACAATTTGGAGGCATAACCATTTTTTGCAAGATCTTCGTCATTTTTTTCATGGTTTGATTGATAGGAAAGAGTGTGTTGTGTGGATGGGGAATGTAATCATCCCAAAGGTTTTTCCGGCGAATTTATTAAAAAATAACAAAGCGAGGGAGAAGAAAATGGAATTAAAAGCCACAGTTCTTTGCGAGAATTATGTCATGAGCAATTTGGGCGCTATCGCCGAGCATGGTTGGGCAGTGTACCTTGAAACTCCCCATGGAAATTATCTTTTTGATACGGGCCAGGGCAAAGGTCTTTTAGGCAATGCCCGAAAGTTCAAGGTCGATTTATCGAATATCCGGGGAATCCTCATCAGCCATCACCATGTAGATCATACGGGAGGACTCCTTGACGCGGTTTCGGCAGTTGAAGGAAAGATTCCCGTTTACGCACATCCCGATCTGTTTAAACGAGAAACGTACATCACCCGTAAGGGAAAACGGCTCCAGATTGGCGTCCCCTTTGTCCGTGAGCTTCTGGAAAGTAGGGGAGCAGAATTTAGATTGAATCGGGATTGGGTAGAAATTGCCCCACGCATGTACCTGACCGGTGAAGTTCCCAGGAAAACTCCCTTTGAAAAGGTTGAAGAAGTTATTCAAACAAAAAATGAAAAAGGCGAATTTGTTCCGGATCCCGTAGTGGACGATCTGTCTCTTGTGATGGATACGGAAAAAGGACTTTTCATTATTCTCGGTTGCGCTCATGCCGGAATCATTAACATCATGAATTACGCTATTGAAAAAACCGGGAAAAGCCATATCCACGCCGTAATCGGCGGCACTCACCTTTGGCCCGTCACCGAAGAACAAAGGGAAAAGAGCATCGAAGCCCTCAAGGAATTCGATATGGATCGCATTGGCGTATCCCATTGCACTGGGCTGAAACCGGCCATGCGATTGGCCCAGGAATTCGGGGACCGCTTTTTCTTCTGCAATGTGGGAGATATTGTCGAAGTTTGAAGTTCATGATAGAAACCCAGTCTTCCATATGCATACCTTTTGAGACGGCTTAAAATTCGAGTTTTTCGGACCAAAGTTCAATTTTTTCAAATATTCACGGGAATTGGCAATATAAGCACGTACCATCATATAGAAGATAAGATTCTGCTGTTTCATTTCCGTATAAACAAGATTTATTTAAAGCGATTTTCATTGAAATAACAACATGTAAGGGCACCTCGTACGAGGTGCCCTTACATGTTCTATGGTGGTGTTGTAACAGAATTTTCGCGCTATCAATCCTTTTCGGAGATCTCCCCGTTCCGGAGCACCGCCCCTTCGGTTCCGGAGGTGACGAAGTGCCTGTATCGGCTGAGGAAGGGGCTATCCATGGGCTGAGGCCGGGGGACGTAGGTTTTGCGCCGCTCCGCCAACTCCTCCTCGGAAACCTCCAGAGTAAGGCGCCGGGCGGGGATATCGATGGAAATGATGTCCCCTTCCTTCACGAGACCGATGGGGCCTCCCAGAACCGCCTCGGGGGACACGTGCCCGATGGAGGCTCCCCGGGTAGCTCCGGAGAAGCGACCGTCCGTAAGAAGGGCCACGGAACGATCCAGCCCCATGCCGGCGATGCTCGAGGTGGGCCCCAGCATCTCCCGCATTCCCGGGCCTCCCCGGGGACCTTCGTTACGAATTACCACCACATCCCCGGGCTTGATCCTTCCTTCTGCGATGGCGGTGCTGGCATCCTCCTCGCACTCGAAAACCCGGGCGGGGCCGGAGTGCCGCATCATTTCGGGAAGCACCGCACTCTGCTTCACCACGGAACCGAGAGGCGCCAGGTTTCCCTTGAGAATCGCCATGCCCCCTTCGGCGTGATAGGGATTGTCCAGAGGCCGGATAACCTCGGAATTCCGGATCTTCGCCTTTTCGTAGTTCTCCTTCACGGTTCTACCGTTCACCGTGGGGAGATCCCCCGAGATCAACCCTGCGGGAGCCAGGCGCTGCATCACTCCCTGAATGCCTCCCGCCTCGTGGAGGTCCTGAATGTGATACTTTCCTGCGGGACTCATGCTGCAGAGATGAGGAGTCTTCCGGCTGATTTCGTCCATCAGATCCAGGGAGAGCACATGCCCCGCGGAGTGGGCGATGGCGGGAAGGTGGAGCGCCGTATTAGTGGAGCCCCCCAGGGCCATATCCACCGCCACGGCGTTCTCGAAGGCCTGAAAGGTGAAGATATCCCGGGGACGGATATTCTTTTCCACCAGCACCATCACCGCCCGTCCCGCATCCTTGGCGAGACGTTCCCGGGCGGCGTATACCGCGGGAATGGTACCGTTTCCGGGAAGGGCCATTCCCAGAGCCTCCATCATGCAGTTCATGGTGTTGGCGGTGAACATACCGGAACAGGAGCCGCAGGTGGGACAGGCGCTCTCCTCGAGCTCCCACAGCTCTTCTTCGGTCATGGTTCCCGCTCCCCGACGTCCCACTCCCTCGAAAACGCTGCTGAGGTCCGTATCGTTCTGTCCGGGAGCTCCCATGCCCGCGAGCATGGGGCCGCCGCTCAGAATGAGGGCGGGAAGGTTGAGTTCCGCCGCGGACATGGCCATGCCGGGAATGATCTTGTCGCAGTTGGTCACGTAGAGGATTCCGTCCAGGGCATGAGCCCGGGCCATGACTTCCACGGAATCCTTGATGAGTTCCCGGCTGGGAAGGGAGAACTTCATTCCCTCGTGGTTCATGGCGATGCCGTCGCAGACTCCGATGACGGGAAATTCCAGAGGAAGTCCTCCGGCGGCGTAAATTCCCGCCTTGGCGGCTTCGGTAATGCGTTTGAGGTGCACGTGCCCGGGAATGATGGAGTTGAAGGCATTCACCACCCCGATCCAGGGACGTTCGATTTCCCAGTCCGTATAGCCACAGGCCTTGAGAAGAGAACGGTGAGGGGCTCGGGAAATTCCCTTTTTCGCCCGATCGCTGATCATAACTATCGCATCCTTTCAGAACCCTTTCCCGAAAGGGAAAGGCTTTCCGTCACGTAGAGGTGTGTATTTTAGAAGATTCCCGGCAAAAACATCACCAGGGAAGGAACGTAAGCCGCGAGAAGAAGCACGCCGATGAGCACCAGCACCATGGGAATGATGGGTTTGCTGATCTCCTCCACCGAAAGTCCCGTAATGGCGCTGGCCACGTAGATGTCGATGGCCACGGGAGGGGTGGCCATACCGATGGCGAGCCCCACCGCCATGAGCACTCCGAAGTGGATCAGATCCCCTCCGAGCTGCTGCACCGTGGGAAGGAAGATGGGAGTGAGAATGATCAGGGCCGAAGCGGTTTCCATCACCATTCCCGCCAGAAGAATGATCACCAGGATCATGAAGTAGATGAGAGCATTGTTTCCTCCCGCCAGCCCGATGAGGGCCTGGGCCACCGCCTCGGGAACCTGATAGAAGGCCAATCCCCAGCCGAAGAGCTTGGAGGTGGCGATGATGAACATGATGATGGAAGAGGTGATTCCCGCCCCCACCACAAGTTGGTAGAATTTCTTCCAGGTCATGCTCCGGTAGACGAGAAAGGCCACGAGGAAAGAGTAGTCCACCGCGATGGCCGCCGCCTCGGAGGGAGTGAACCAGCCGGAGAAGATGCCCCCGAGAATGAGTACCGGCGTCAGAAGCCCCCAGAGGGCGTTCTTGAAACGCCCCCATTTTTCCCGGGAAGGCACCAGGGCCGCTGCGGGATAGTTGCGCTTCCGGGCCACGTAGAGGGCCAGAAAAATAAGTCCCAATCCCATGAGGGCTCCGGGAATGAACCCTCCCAGAAAGAGCTTCGCCACGGATTCCCCCGCGATCACCGCATAGAGCACCATGGGCACGCTGGGAGGAATCACCACTCCGATAGTTCCCGCGGAAGCGATGAGGGCCGCGGAAAAGTCAAGATCGTATCCCCGCTCCTTGAGATCCGGTAGCAGGGCGGAACCCACCGCGGCGGTGGTGGCCGCTCCGGATCCCGAAATGGCGGCGATGAACATGGAGGCCACGATGGAAACGATGGAAAGACCTCCCCGAATGCGTCCCAGAGTGGCCTCGGCGAAGGAGATGATCCGTTCGGAAATACCTCCCTTGGCGAGAATATCCCCGGCGAGAATGAAGAAGGGCACCGCCACCAGAGCGAAGGAGTTGTTCCCCATGAACATCATCTGGGGCAGCATGGCCAGGGGAAGCCCGTTCAGAAGGAGAATCACCAGGGCCGCCACGCCGATGGCGAGACCTATGGGCATTCCCGCCAACATGAGAAGTCCGAAAGTACCGCCTAGAATCCAGCCCATGTCAATCTCCTTTCCCGTCTTTCCCGCACTTCCGAAGCCCCACCAGAAGGTGCAGCAGAATGACGCATCCCATAAGGGGATACATGGCGTAGATCCACATCATGGAAATTCCCATGCCCGGCGTGGTCTGGCCGGCCTCGCTGATCATGAGCACCCCGCCGTACCAGGCGAGAACGGCGAAGAAAAGAATTCCCAGAAGCTGCGTTCCCAGGCTCATCAGAGTGGCCGCTTTGGAGGGAAGCCGCTCCCGAAGGGCGGTAATGGCGATGTGGCTCCCCCGTTTGAAACCCACCGAAGCTCCTACCAGAGAGGCGAAGACCAGAAGAAACCGGGTAAGCTCCTCGGACCAGACCAGGGCGGAAAAAAAGAAACGGCAGATGATCTGAAGAGTGGTAACTCCCACCATGGCGAGCATGAGCGCAAAAAGCAGCATCTCGCACAGGGAGTTCACCCGGTCCGAGAGACGGGAAAGGGGCGATCCCGAAGGATCGCCCTGGGGTTTATGCGCGGTTTCGCAATTCTGCATAGTCAAGAATTTCCCCGCTTCCCCGCAACCTATTTGGTGTCCAGAATGGCCTGGATACGCTCTTTGCCGAACTTTTCTCCGTATTTGTCGTAAATGGGCTGCACCGCCTTCTGAAAAGCCTCGATATCCGGATCTTCCACCACTTCCATGCCCTGATCCTTCAGGAACTGAAGCCATTCCGCGGCCTTCTCGTTATCGTAGTTCCGATTCGCCCAAGCCGCTTCGAGAGCCGCCTTTTTCACGATTTCCCGCTGTTCCGGAGAGAGCCGGTTCCAGGTGATCTTGCTCATCATGATCACGTTGGGGGCATAGGCGTGCCGGGTAAGGGTGAGATACTTCTGACTCTCGAAGAGCTTGAAGGAGACGATGACGTTCAGGGGATTCTCCTGGCCGTCGATGGTTCCCTGCTGGAGCGCCGTAAGGGCTTCGGTCCAGGCCATGGGCACCGCATTGGCTCCGAGGATCTTGAAGGTTTCCACGTACACCGGATTCTGCATGAGCCGAATCTTGAGCCCCTTCATATCTCCGGGAACCGATACCGCGTGTTTGCTGTTGGTGAGGTTCCGGAATCCCCGCTCCCCGTAGGCCAGGCCAATCCATCCCTGGCTCTCCATACTCTGAAGCATCTCCTTGCCGATGGGACCGTCCAGCACCGCATAGGCCTGCTCGGGATTCCGGAAAAGGAAGGGGAGGTCGAAAATGCCGAATTCCGGCAAAAAGTTGATGATGGGACCGCTGGTGATGATTCCCGCATCCACCGCTCCCATCTTCATGTTTTCCAGAAGGGTCCGCTCGTCCCCGAGCTTGGCGTTGGGGAAAACGGTTACCGTAATCTCCCCGCCGGTCTCCTTCTCCACCACCTCTTTGAACTTCAGGGCACAGACCTGAAAGGCGTCCTGTTCGTTCACCACATGGGCCACCTTGATATTGATTCCCGCGAAAGCTCCGGAAACGCTCACGAGAACTCCCAGCAATGCCGCACAAAATACCTTCATCCGTTTCTGCATGATTTTTCCTCCCAATCTTTTTCAAAATAATGGACCTACCGTGGTACTACCATTTTATAGGGTATTATAGTATGCTCTATACGGAAAAACAAGAGAATTTTCGATAGAAATTCTTTTTCGTACTTTCGCAGCACAGAAAAAGCATGGAGAGGAGATAGAGAAACGTCCATGGCAAAAAAGCGGGATCAGCTTATTCAGGACATTACCGAAAAAATCCGCCAGGGTTCTCTGGGAGAAGAAGGCAAACTTCCTTCGGAACGGGAGCTGGCGCAGCAGCTCGGCACGAGCCGCAATCTTTTGCGAGAAGCCCTGGTGGCTCTGGAATACATGGGAATTCTCGAAACCCGGGGACGGGAGGGAATCTACCTTCAGGAAGGGGAACTTCCGGAATTCGAATTCCATCTCGATACGGTACGGCTCTGGCCGGAACACATGCTTCGGGATCTTCTGGAAATGCGCAGCTTTCTGGAGGTTCCCGCAGCGGGGCTGGCGGCGGAACGACGAACCTTCGAAGATCTCCAGAAGATGCGCCAGTGCCTGGAAAACCTGGAACGCATCGAAAAGGAGGGAGAGCGGGAAACCGGTGAAGGGGCCTCTTGGGATTCTCTGCTCCACATGGTCATCGTGGAAGCCGCGGATAATCGGCTTCTTTCCCGGGTGTACGAAGATTTTTCCGCGGTGATGACCAAATACATCGGCCAAAGCCGGGCCTTGGCCTTTTCCCAAGGGAAATGGCCCACCACGATTCTGCGGCAGCATGAAGGCCTCGTAAAGGCCATAGAGGAAAAGAATCCCGAGAAGGCCCGAAGAATCGTGCAAAGCCACATCACCCTCGCCCGGGAACGTTTCGGAGAGTAGGCAAAGGATTTTTCAAAAAAACCTTTGTTTCCAAGGCACCTTATGGTATACGTAAGGATATCTCCCGGCACAGTCCTGAGAAAGACGAACCGTTTTTCTCGAAATCCTCGGAGGCGCTCGGGGAAAACCCCATCGGAAGGGAATGAGAACATGTGTTACCGAGAGAAACGAAGTGATCTCCAAAGCATAGGAATCATGTGTATCCTAACTCTTTGCATCCTCCTCGGAGGGTTTCTACTAGGTTCCCAAAAAGGATATGCCGCTCCGATCAGCGAAAGCCAGGCTCTCCAGGCCGCCACTTCCTGGCTTGAACGCCATGCCAACCCCCTGGAGGAAAGAACGGGAAAGAGCGTAACGGATATCGTCCCCTACGGCGACGTCCGGGGAAACCCCCTTTACTACGTGGTTTTTCTCGCTCCCCAAGGCTTTCTTGTAGTAGCGGGAGACGATCTTCTGGAACCTGTCATCGCCCTTGTTCCCGCAGGAACCGCCTACGACCCTTCGGAAAAGACCCCCCTGGGAGCCCTGATAAACCGGGACCTTGCCCTCCGAACCCAGGAAATTCACTCCCCCCGGAGGATCTCCCGAACTTCGGCGGAACGAGGGGCTTCCAATACGACCAAGTGGAAAACTCTCCTGCAAGAAGACCTTTCCCAAAGGGATCTCCTCCCCTCCCTTCCGGACGTCCGGGTAGCCCCTCTTCTCCAGTCCACCTGGAGCCAGACGACAGTGGAAGAATCTCCGTGTTACAACTACTTTACGCCCAACAAGTACCCCTGCGGCTGTGTGGCTACCGCCATGACTCAGCTTATGCGTTTCCACGAACATCCCTCGCGGGGCATCGGAGCGATGACCTTCGAAATTTACATAGACGAAATTTCCGAAGATCGCATCACCCGAGGAGGCGATGGTCTCGGAGGCCCTTACGATTGGAACTCCATGACTCTCCAGCCGGACGCATCCATCACCGAGGCACAGCGACAGGCCATAGGAGCTCTTACCTATGATGCGGGGCTTTCGGTGAACATGTGGTACGCCGAAGAGGGCTCCGGCACGGACACTCTTATGGCGGGGCAAGCTCTTACGGAGACTTTCGGATATTCCAATGCCATCATGGCACACAATTCCGGAAGCAACATCTCCGAAGATTTCCGGAATACCGCGGTACTTCCAAATTTAGACGCGGGATATCCCGTGCTTTTCGGCATTACGGGATCCCAGGGAGGCCATGCCATCGTGGGAGATGGCTACGGCTATCAGGACAATACCCTCTACCATCATCTCAACATGGGATGGGGAGGAAATTCCAACGCCTGGTACAATCTTCCGAACATCGACGTGGAACAGGAAGATCCGGAAAGTGACGAACCCATGTTTTCTTCTGTGTACAAGGTGGTGTACAACATTTTTCCCCAAGGAACCGGAGAAATTCTGAGCGGCCGCATTCTCGACGAAGAGGGAAACCCCTTTGAAAATGCAACGGTGACTCTTTCGGGACCCGCCCTTTCCGGTGCCCGAACTGCCGTAACGAATTCCCGGGGAATTTACGCCTTCGGAGAAATTCCCTCGGGAAGCACCTATGTTCTGCGGGCTTCCGCAAGGGGGTACATGTTTTCACCCGACATCCGAACCGAAGAAGTGGGAACCTCGGAGAGCTGGGGGCCTTCAGGGAACCTCGGGGGACGTGACTTTACGGGAACCCCCGGATATCCCTCCAGCGGAAGCGGAGGATGCGCCCTGGGCTTTGTTCCGGGGGTTCTTGTCCTTCTGCTTCCTCTCGCACTCTTCCGAAAATAGCTCTTTTCAGAAAGCGCTGCACGCAGGAGAAAGCGAAAGGGGGGGGACACTCTCCCCCCCCTTTCGCTTTAGGGAATCTAAACGTCCCCTTTTTTCAGCTCCAGCACTTTACCCTCTTCGGTGCCCTTCTTGGGCATCTTCACCGTAATGATTCCGTGCTTGATCTCCGCTTCCGCTCCCTCGGGATCCACTTCCCGGGGAAGGGATACGCTGTAGTTGAGCACCTTACGCTGCTTCTTGCAGTGCCAGGTTTTTCCCTCCTCGCAAGGCTGCTCCTCCTGTTCCTCCCGGGAAACCAGTGTCACTCGATCGGGAAATACCCGGATATCCACCTTGTCGGGATCCACTCCGGGGGCATCCATGGAAATCACCAGGTTGCCGTTCTCCTCGTACATATCCAGGGGGAATTCCCGGTTCATGGAAGAAAAAACATCGGACATGCCCTTGAAAAAATCCTCCACCTCGGGAAATACCAGGGACGAAGGTCTGCGATACCGTACCAATCCTCTCATAACTGTTCCCTCCTTATGTGTCTCACGCAGAGTTTTTATAGTGTGCCGTCGGAATTGCTTCGTCGTGATGTCAGTATAGGTCAATAGGTCAGTATAGATCAACATCACTTTTGGTCGAAAAAGGGCGTGAAAAAGCATCTAGATCTCCAAAAAACGTTTTTTTGCCTTTTTTCATCACTTTTCACCATTTTTCAGGGTTCTTTTCTTCTGGAGGTCTGGGATATACTTGCATGCAATGGTTTTATATCTCGAGTCAAAGGATGTGACTTCATGAAAAAAACTCTGTTGTTCTGCGCTCTCCTCTTTTTTCTCCTTCCCGTGTCCTCGGCATTCTGCAAAGAAAGCACCTCCATTCTAGTGGCCCTGGACATTCCCGCTGCGGAACCCGGTGCCCTTACCTTTGCAGCGGCGGAAAACGCCTTCGCCCGTCAGGCCAAGAACATTCTCGCCTCAGCCCCCGTAACGCTGGAGGAAATGATTCCTCTCCCCTATCTGGGCCTCGCCATTCTGCGAACCTCGGAATCTCCCGAAGCCGCCCTGGAAAGTCTTCGGAATACCGAAGGCGTACAATCCGCGAACCTCCCGGGAAAAAGCAAACTCTTTGCCGGCACCCCCTCCCGCACCTACATTCCCACGGAACCTCTGTATTCCGACCAATGGTATCTGCCCGCCATCGGCTGTCCAGAAGCCTGGGACACCACCAAAGGAGATTCATCCATGATAGCGGCGGTGCTGGATACGGGAGTGGACTACGGCCATCCGGATCTCGCCGCCAGCATGTGGACCAACCCGGGAGAGGTCCCGAACAACAACGTGGATGACGACGGCAACGGCATCGTGGACGACTACTACGGCATGGCGGCCTATGGAAACGGGAGCACCGTCACGGGAAATCCCGATGACATTCTTCCCGACGGAGGACACGGCACCCACGTGGCGGGGAGCATCGCCGCCCCCATCAATGGCGTGGGTATTCTCGGAGTGGCCCCTAACGTCAAGATAATGGGGTTGCGCAGCTTTACCTACTTCGCCGCCGAAGGAGAATCCGGAACCTGGGATACGGACGTGGCGGTCTGCCTGAATTACATCCTGGCCATGAAAAATCGGGGAACCGACATCAAGGCGGTGAACTGCTCCTTCGGAGGAGATCCGGGAGAAACTCCCTACGAGGCCATGCGCCAGGCCTACCAGAGGGTGGCGGATGCGGGAATTCTGATCTTCATCGCCGCAGGAAACGAGAACAACAATAACGACTGGAACGCAGTCTATCCCGCGAACTACGAGATTACCAACAGTGTGGTGGTGGGAGCCACCGGCGTCAACGATACCTACCGGGCGAGTTTCTCCAATTACGGGGCTTCCACGGTGGATATTTTCGCTCCCGGCAGCTCCATTCTCTCCACGGTGCCCACCTTCGTGAATGCCACGGGATACGATTCCTGGAACGGCACCTCCATGGCCACCCCCGTCACCCTCGGAGCGGGCATGCTGACCTGGAGTGCCAATCCCGGGCTGAGCGCCTCTCAGGTACGCACTCTGTTGCTCCAAAACGGCACGGATTCCGCAGCCCTGGCGGGACTTTGCGTAACCGGCAAGGTGGTGAATGCGGCAAGTTCCGTAGCCGCAGCAGCAGCACAGGTTACCACGACCCCCACTCCCACCACGGCTCCTACAACGACTGCGACCCCCACGAAAAACCCCACCTCTACACCGGGAGCTTCCAGTGGCGGAGGAGGCGGCTGTTCTCTGGGATTCGCTTTCCTGGGAAGCCTTCTTTTCCTGTTCCCTCTCCTTCTCGTAAGGACCGACGGAAGGAAATAATGGCTGAAAAATGTTATGCTGCATATTGAAAGGAATCGAAAATTTCTGAGGAGGAGGCGAAAGGGCATGATACGAGGTACGGGAATTCTCGGCGTTTTTCTTGCGCTCGGATTACTTTTCGGCAATCTGAGCCACGCAGAGGCGGAGCCTGCTCCAACTTCGGAGAACACGGCAACAACATTCCAGCTTCTCGAAGAGGGTTTTTACGCTTCCCGGAAAGAGGCGGGAATTGTGGTGGCCGAAGGCTCCGATGCTCTGGAACGGCTCTACAAAGAGGACATCTCTCCTGCCAAACGTCCTCCAGTGGTGGTGGATTTCGATCGCTGCGTGGTGGTGGCGATTTTCGCGGGGGAACGCCCCAGCGGAGGATACCGACTGGAGATTACCGGAGCCCGTTACGAAAACAAAGAGCTGGATGTGCGCTACCTGCTTCGTACCCCCAAGCCTGGAAGCATGGTGACCCAGGCCCTTACGAGCCCCTATACGGTAATCCTTCTGGAGAGGGCCGGAACCTCACGATAAGAGGCGGTATGAAAACAAGATTTCAAGATTTTTACATGAAATTACGCGCAAAGAGGCCCCCTCTTTCAGGGGGCCTCTTTGCGGATTGCGGACTTGACATTCTTTGCACCTTCGAGAGCTACGAAAATCTACCCCCGAATAATTCCCTCGGTAGGATCCATATCGTCCTGGAGGAAAATCCCCTCTCCTCCGCTTTCTCCATCCGCTTCAGATTTCTCCGGGACCTCAGGGGCCTCCGAAATCTCTTCCTCTTTCAAAATCACGTTCCGCTTGAAATGCAGGTCCATCTGAGGATAGGGAATTTCGATACGGTTTTCTCGGAACAACTCCACCACCTTGTAGCGGAGTTCGCTTCCCACGGTGAGTCCCGAGGCGTACTGCATATCCACCCAGAAGTACATATCGAAATTCAGGGAGCTATCCCCGAACTCCTTGAAAACGACGAAGGGAAAGGGATTTTTTAACACGTTCGGATGCTCCCGGGCCGCCCGAAGAAGAAGATCCTCCACTTTTTTGGGATCCGCCTCGTAGGAGACTCCCACGAAAAGCTTGTTGCGCAGCTTCCGGTCGCTGAAGGTCCAGTTGGTGATTCGGTTTTCCAGAAGGTAGCTGTTGGGAAGAAGGATATCCACACCATCGAAGTTCTGGATTCGGGTATGCCGGGTGCCTATTTCCTTGACTAACGCCACGGTACCGTCCTCGATTTCCACGATATCTCCCACCTTGATGGGTTTCTGAATGATCAGGAGAAAACCGCTGATAAAATTATTAAAAAGATTCTGAGCCCCGAAACCGATGGCGATGGCGAGAGCACCCCCGAGGAAGGCGAAGGCCGTGAGAGGAATGTTCACGATCTTCAGAACCCAGAGAATGGTAAGGAAAAAGAAGATGTAAAAAAAGACCCGCTGAACCAAGCTGGCTCCTTCGGCGGTCATTTTGAAACGTTTCTGGAAACGCCGGCCTATCCACAGGCTGAGCAGGCGGATAAGGACAAAACCTCCCACCAGAAGCCCCAGGGCCAAAACCAGTTCCCCCACTACGATCTGGTTGCCCTCGATAACCCAAACCTCCATATTCCAGATATCCTGGAAAGTTTTTTTCCCCATGGCCGTAACGTGTTCCGCGATTTCGAAAGAGCCTATGGCCTGCCCCAACTCCTGGTTAAAGCGCTGGGCGAGAAGAGAGATCTGGCTTATGGAGGAAGCGAAAAGAAGAGTCTCCCGGGCAAGCTCCTGCAGGGCCTCCATCTCGCCTCGAAGCTGCCCGTCCTCTAGGGCCGCATAGGGGCGGGAAGCATCCTCGAGCTTCTTCTGCACCGCCCCGATACGGGATTGAATGGCCAGTTGCTGGCTTTGGCTCCGTTTGGAAAGCCGGGCAAGATCCTCCACATAGATTTCCGCCCTTTTTTTTACCTCCTGCAGATTTTCCAGGGTTCCCGGAGCCCCCCCCACAAGGGCGTACCGATAACTCCACATCTCCTTACTGAGTTCCAGATACTGCTGCAGAAGTTCCTTCTGTTCGATCTGGGCCTGGAAATAATCCCTCCAGGCCTGCAGTTCTCCCACTTCCGATGCCGCCACCACGCGTTTTTCCTCGTCCTCCGCACCGTTAAGACGATCCTGAGCCCGGACGAGGGCGGAAGAGACCTTCTCCCGTTCCGCATAAGCCTTTTTAATCTTCTCTTCCAGTTGAGCTACCTGTTCATCGATACCCGCCATGCGGGCCTTGACGTTTTCCTCGGTATAGCCGAGATTCGCCTTTATTTTTACCAGAAGATCGGTTACCGCGGTTTTCTTCAACTGGAGAAAGGTTTCCTCCATTTTGGAAACCTCTTCAAGAAGCAGTTCGTACTGCTCGTTCGTCTGAAGCTGCTCCTCCCATAAAAGTACCCGATCATACTGCAATCGAAGCTCCCGGGGAACCGTCTCCTCCTTCGTCTCGTAGGAGGCCACCTCTTCCTGAAGAGTTCGACGCCGTTCCTGCACGCTCTTAAGGCGTTCCCGCACCGTGGCAAGCTCCTTCTGCCCCGCCAGCCGAGAAGTCTTGAGAGAGAAGATTTGCTCGTTCAGCACTTCGAGATCGTTCAAAAACTTATCGTACACCGAAAGGCTATAAGGAGGCTCCCCTTCGAGGACGTAAAGGGAAGAGGCGGTGCTCCGGGCTTTCTCCAACTGTTCCGTAAGGGTTTTGTATTTTTCCTGAAGCGTCCGGGAACGCTGGACCAGGGACCGGAGAGAACGGAGATTTTGAGCCTTCTGATTGAGCAACTCCAACTCCTGATCGTTGAGAGCGCTCTCCAGCTCCCGTTTTACCGCCATCAGCTCTTCGTCGATCTGCGCAAGGCGATCCTGGGAAACCGCAGCTTTCCGCTCTCCGGAAATCGGTTGCGCCTCTCCGAAGACCGCATCCTCGGACACCGCCGCGAAAAGAGGAGAAGATGTTCCTAAAAGAAGGCCGAGAAGAAGCATTCCTCCTCCACGGCGAAACAGTTTTGTCCAAAACCTCAATCTAACAAAAAGCACCTTTTCTTTTCTCATACTCTTTCTCTCCTCTCGTTTTTGAAAAAAACCCGACGAAAAAATCTTCTCCTTTCAAGTATACCCGAGAAAGAAAAGGAATCAAATTACATCATGTTTCTTTCCGGCAATCTTGCATATATCGAATTGTATACTTATATATGCCTATCAAGTACGCCATTCATGCAGAAAAACGAAAAAAAGACTTGCATAAAAATATTTTTCGTGGTATATATTCCCATCATATTTTTTCACAAAGGAGATGGAGGTCATGCTTCGGAAACGCCCGTCGGAACTTTTCAATCAGAATGTATTCCATCGCAAAGCCATGGGGGAACGGCTTCCCAAGGATGTATACGCAAAGCTTCTCGCCGCCACCGAAGGAAGGGAAAAGCTGGATCACCAGGAGGCGGGCATCGTGGCCATGGCCATGAAGGAATGGGCCATCTCCCGGGGAGCCACCCATTACACCCACTGGTTTCAGCCTCGCACGGAACTTACTGCGGAAAAACACATGTCCTTTCTCAACGTAGATAACGAAGGCATTCCGGTGGAATCCTTCTCGGGAAAGGAACTCATTCTCAGCGAGCCCGATGCCTCCTCTCTTCCCTCGGGAGGCATGCGTTCCACCTTCGAGGCCCGGGGCTATACCGCCTGGGATCCCACAAGCCCCGCCTTTATCGTAGAGACCGAACGAGGAGGCACTCTCTGTATTCCCTCGGTATTCTTCTCCTACGACGGCACGCCTCTGGACATGAAAACCCCTCTCCTCAAAGCCATAAGCGCTCTGGAGGAACGAGCCCTGAAGCTTCTTCGCCTTTTCGGCAACCGGGGGGTCAAGTGGGTTTGTCCTACGGTGGGGCCGGAACAGGAATTCTTCCTCGTCCGGGAGGACCTCGCCCAGCGGCGGCCGGACATTCTTCTCTGCGGACGTACTCTTATGGGAGCCCTTCCTCCTAAAGCCCAGCAGATGGAAGATCACTATTTCGGAGCCATCAACCCCTCGGTGCTCTCCTTTATGGAAGAAGTGGAAGAGGGAATGACCAAGCTGGGGCTGCCTCTTCGCACCCGGCACAACGAGGTGGCTCCGGGACAGTTCGAATTCGCCCCCCAGTTTGCGGAGGCCAATCTCGCCACGGATCAGAATCAGCTTCTCATGGACGTGATGCGCAAGGCCGCCCGGAAGCATGGATTCCGGCTCCTCCTTCACGAAAAACCCTTTGCGGGACTCAACGGCAACGGGAAACACGTGAACTTTTCTCTTCAGGACAGCGAAGGCCGCAATCTTCTGAAACCCATAGGGAACAATCCCAAAAAAAGCCTTCAGTTCCTGGTCTTTTTGGGAGGCATGTTGCTGGGTATATCCAAATTCGGAGGGCTTCTCCGGGCAAGCATCGCCAACCCCGGCAACATGCACCGCCTGGGAGGCAACGAAGCGCCTCCGGCAGTGATGAGCGTCTACCTCGGAGAGCTTCTTACCCGAATCCTCGAAGACATCGAAGAAGGGCTTCCGGAACAGTTTTCCACCAAAAGCGAGGTGGACCTGGGATTGAATCGGCTTCCCTGTATTCTCGCGGAAAACACGGACCGCAATCGCACCGCCCCTATCGCCTTCACGGGGGACAAATTCGAGTTCCGGGCTCCTGGAGCCTCTCAGTCCACAGCGGGGCCCCTCACGGCGATCTTTGCCATCTGGGCCTGGGGAATCGAAGAGATGACCCGCATCATGGAAGAGGAAAACACCTCGGGAGATCTTACCGAAGCGGCTCTCAAGGCCATTCGGTACGCCACTCTGGAGAGCAAGAAAGTTCGCTTCGAAGGAAATTGCTATAGCAAGGAATGGATGGAAGAAGCGATTCGCCGGGGGCTTCCCTTCGCTCCATCCACTCCGGAGGGATTGAAGCTCTATTTGGATCCCGAAAACCGAGCACTTTTCAGGGATCTGAATATCATGACCGAACGGGAAATCTTCGCCTATCACGACATTCGCCTGGAACAGTACGTGAATAGCGTGGACATCGAAATCGGGGTTCTTCTCGGCATGGTGCGGGAGGGAGTGCTTCCGGCGCTTTCCCGGCAGATTTCCCTGGAGGCGAAAAGCCTTTCGGCCCTTCCGGAAAGCTTCAAAGAAGGTCCCTGGCAGGAAATGATTCTGGAGTTCGGAGAATTGAAACAACAGCTTCTGAAAACCATCCTTCTTCTGGAATCCCTCCAGAAGAGCCTGGAGGAGCTCAGCCTAGAGGAGCAGGCAAACCGCCTCACCCACGAAGCGCTTCCTCTCATGGAAAAAGTCCGGAAACTTTCGGAGCGGGTGGAATCTCTTATGGCGGGAGACCTCTGGCCCTATCCGCGGTACCGGGACATGGTCACCTTCGCGTAAAAAACCTTCCGACCTTCATCCGCCCCAAGGCCCCGGCGCATGCGCCGGGGCCTTGGGGTTTTCCGAACTTTCGATTTGACGAATCTCAATACTCGATTTTTTCCGAACGCTTCCAATAATTGAAGGCATCTAGAGAATAGGGGCTTTCTCCCTGACGAATCCGCCGAAATTCCTCTCGTTCCCCGTAAGCTCGGGAGAGTTCCTCGTAAATCGCGGCATCGCTGAAATCCACGCCCTTCGCGGCCGCATCGAATCGGGTAGCTCCGAAAACGAGAGCGGGAATACGGGCCCAACAGATGGCGGCGTAACACATGGGACAGGGCTCCGCACTAGAATAGATTTCACAGTGAGAAAAGGCTCCTTCCTGAGGGAGCCGGGATTCCTTCCGGGAAATGCGGAAAAGGTGGAAAACCCCCAAATCCCGGCAGGCCTGGCGGATCACGGAAATTTCCGCATGCGCCGTGGGATCCCGCCATTCCGTCACGTGATTGTGATTTTTCCAGTACCGCAGCACCCGCTTCGTATCGTCGTCGATCTGCACCAGCACCGCCCCGAAGGGACCTCCTCCGTTTCGGGCGGAACGTAAAGCCTCCTGACAAGCCATATCCAGCCATCGGTTGGTTCCTCCGAGAATCCCCTTGTAAATTTCCGGAGGCCGGATGTTCTCCCGCTGCACCGAAGGACATTCCTCAAGGGGCTTCAAGGTGCACTCCGGCACGTAACCGCTCCAGAGAGTCCTTTCCTCCTTCGGAGGAATCTTTTTCAGAGGAGGAATTTCCTCGTAGGGCTCGTTCACTTCCACCGGAGCATAGGGAAAAGCCCTCTCTTCCATCTCCCGAGCATCTCCCGGTCTCTTCTCTTTCTCAAAAGGTCGCTCTTCCAAAAAATCCCCTCCTTCCGATTCCAAGACCCTTTCGCCGATCACCATATCCCTGCCGGAGAGTCACAAACCCAGGCTCTGCAGTTTCCAAGATGCCACATATGAAAGGGAATCTCTCTAATAGTAACTCTGCAGAAATTTCTTGGCCTCTCCGTCACCCTGATCCGCGGCCTTGCGGAACCATCTTTCCGCTTCCATCCGATTTCCCCCCACGTTTCTGCCGTAAAAATAATACACTCCCAGGCTACTCTGGGCTCGTGGATCTCCTCCTTCAGCTCCCCGCAGATACCATTCCAGGGAGAGCTTGCCGTCCTTGGGAACGCCTCGCCCCTCTTCATAAGCCCGACCGAGAAGATAAAAAGCCTCGGGAAGGTTTTTTCCCGCTGCCTTTCGAAAGTATTCCACCGCCTTTTCCTCATCTCGGGAAACCCCCCGTCCCTCCCAGTAGAGAGATCCCAGATCCACCTGGGCCGGGGCATATCCTTCGGCGGCGCTCTTCTGTATAAGTGAAGCTCCCCGGGAAGGATCCAAAACAACGCCCTTTCCGTCGAGATAACATCTTCCCA